>NZ_CP059831.1:0-290000 GCF_014117385.1 Pseudoalteromonas sp. MT33b
GTGTATCTGTCGGTTTGGCAAAGTTGTTTATATGTATTGCAAGATGAACTGCCGTCACAGCAGTTCAGTATGTGGGTAAGACCACTACAAGCAGAAAGTACCGAAGATACGTTAACTATATATGCGCCGAATCGTTTTGTTCTTGATTGGGTGAGAGAAAAGTATTTAAACCGTATAAATGAACTGCTCGTTGAAATTTGTGGTGATGAAGCGCCCGAGTTACGTTTTGACGTAGGCAGTAAACCTATTTTAAATGCGCAAGCCGCCGTGCCAGCTGCGAGTGCTCCTGTTAGTGCTCAACACACATCTGAGAAACAACAGCCCAAACCTGAAAAAGCGAATGTAGAACCTGCACCAAAATCGGGTTATAAATCAAACATTAAAGAAAATTATACGTTTGATAGTTTTGTTGAAGGTAAATCAAACCAGCTAGCAAAAGCAGCCGCAACTCAAGTTGCAGACAACCCAGGGTCTGCCTTTAATCCCGTGTTTATTTATGGCGGTACAGGTTTAGGTAAAACGCATTTATTGCATGCTGTAGGTAATGGCATCATGGCGAATAAACCGGATGCAAAAATTGTTTATATGCATTCCGAGCGTTTTGTCCAAGACATGGTTAAAGCACTTCAAAATAACGCAATAGAAGAGTTTAAACGTTATTACCGAAGCGTTGATGCATTGATGATTGATGACATCCAATTTTTCGCTAATAAAGAACGTTCTCAAGAAGAATTTTTCCATACCTTCAATGCATTACTTGAAGGAAATCAACAGATTATATTAACTTCAGACCGCTATCCAAAAGAGATAGAAGGGGTTGAAGATCGCCTTAAGTCTCGCTTTGGATGGGGGTTAACTATTGCCATTGAGCCTCCTGAGCTTGAGACGCGCGTTGCTATTTTGATGAAAAAAGCGCAGCAGAGTAAAATTAATTTACCGCATGAAGTGGCCTTTTTTATTGCCAAGAAACTACGTTCAAATGTGCGTGAGTTAGAAGGGGCATTAAACCGTGTGATTGCAAATGCGAATTTTACCGGTCGTCCAATATCAATCGATTTTGTAAAAGAAGCGTTGCGCGACTTACTCGCATTGCAAGATAAGCTCGTAACCATCGATAACATTCAGCGCACAGTCGCAGAGTATTACCGTATTCGTGTTTCAGACCTATTATCTAAGCGCCGCAGTCGTTCTGTAGCACGACCACGCCAGGTTGCTATGGCTTTATCTAAAGAGCTCACTAATCACAGTTTACCTGAGATTGGTGATGCGTTTGGCGGGCGTGACCATACAACGGTACTGCATGCCTGTCGTAAAGTTAAATCACTGCGTGATGAAAGTCACGAGGTGAAAGAAGATTATCAAAACTTAATAAGAACCTTGTCATCTTAAGGCTGACTTTATTATGCAAATAACAATATCAAGAGAGCAATTTTTAAAACCTTTAGTTCAAGTGTCGGGTGCGATTGAACGCAAGCACACCTTACCGATTTTATCGAACGTACTGTTAGTTGTAGAAAATGGACAACTATCAATGACGGGTACCGATCTTGAAATTGAGTTAGTAGCAAGTGTATTTGTAGGTGAAGACACCGCAGATACAAAATTAACCTTGCCAGCTAAAAAGTTACTCGATATTTGTAAAAGTTTACCCGATGGCTCTGAACTTACTTTAAGTAGCCAAGATCATCAGTTATTACTAACCAGTGGTAAAAGTCGCTTTTCATTGACCACATTAGCTGCAGAAGATTTTCCGAATCTTGAACAATGGGATGGCGAAGTTGAGTTTCAGTTAACCCGTGTAGAGTTACGTAAACTACTTGAAAGTACTCATTTTTCAATGGCGAACCAAGACGTACGCTATTATTTAAATGGTATGTCGTTTGAAGTCGACAATGCCGACATTAAAACAGTGGCAACAGACGGTCACCGTTTAGCGATTGCACAAAAGCAGTTAGCTCAGTCGCTTAATACACAGCGTCAGCTTATTATTCCACGCAAGGGTGTGCAAGAAATCATGCGTTTAATGGTGGCTGATGATGAGTTAGTAACAATTCAATTTGGCGCTAATCATATTCGTATTATTGATACCGAGTTTACGTTTACAAGTAAATTGGTAGATGGTCGTTTTCCTGATTACCGCCGAGTATTACCACGTGGTGGCGATAAAGTTATTACTGCCAATAGAGAATGGTTACGCAGCGCATTTCAACGTGTGTCTATTTTATCGAATGAGAAATTTCGTGGTGTGCGTTTAAATCTTTCTGAAGGCTTGTTGAAAATAACTGCCAATAACCCTGAGCAAGAGCAAGCAGAAGAAGTGGTTGAGGTTATGTATCAAGGTGGTGAGCTGGAAATTGGTTTTAATGTTTCGTATGTACTCGATGTTTTGAATACATTAAAAACAGAAGATGTCACTTTTACCCTTGCAGATTCAAACAGTAGCGCGCTAATAGAAGGTGCTGGTGACGAAGAAGCGATGTATGTTGTTATGCCGATGCGCTTATAACCTTTTATGAGTTTAAGTCATTTAAGCCTCAATAATTTTCGTAATATTGAGGCGCTGACACTTGAGCCGATAAATGGAATTAATATTATTTATGGCGAAAATGGCAGCGGAAAAACCAGCCTTTTAGAGGCTATTTATTTCCTTTCACATGGTAAATCATTTCGAACCGCCAAGCATAAAAGTATCATTCAACATCAGCAAGACAAGTTTGTTATTCATGGTCGTAAGGCATTACATGACTTGTCGATTCCGGTTGGTATAAGTAAAAACCAAGCGGGTGAAACATCATTAAAGATTCAGGGTAAAACGAGTCGAAAGATCTCAGAGTTGGCGCAGCTAATTCCTGTGCAAGTGATTACACCTGAAAGCTATTCTTTATTTTTTGGTGGACCAAAAGAGCGTAGAAAATTTTTAGATTTAGGATTGTTCCACGTGGAACATGACTTTTTTTATTTATGGCAATCATTCAATAAAGTATTAAAACAACGTAATGCATTGCTGAAGAGTAAACCTAGGAATTATTTCGAGCAGATCAAGTTTTGGGACAAAGAATTTGTTAGACTAGCAGAACAAATAAATAATTTAAGAATCGCGTATATAAGTAGGTTTAAGCAGCAATTTTTTGATAAAATGTGTGCAGAATTAACGCTTATACGCGATTTAGAAATTAGCTTTAACGCGGGTTGGAAAGAGAGCGAATCGCTCTCAGAGGCTCTTAAACAGAGCTTTGAACGTGATGCCAAACAGGGTTTCACAAGCAAAGGCCCGCATAAAGCTGATTTTAGTTTTAGCGTTTCTGGTAATAGTGTGGAAAATACATTTTCACGCGGTCAATTGAAGCTCTTGCTTTATGCGTTGAAAGTAACGCAAAATAGCTTAATTGAATCAGAAACTGATAAGCAATCTATATTGCTAATAGATGACTTACCTTCGGAGTTAGGTGAAGATACAAAGGAAAAAGTGGGTCAGCTTTTATCGCATTGCGATTCACAACTTTTTATCTCATCTATTTTATCTGAAAGTATTTCTGCTGTGGTGGAACCCATGCAACGAGAACTAAAAATGTTCCACGTGAAACATGGCAACCTAATAACAAGATAAGTGGGATTAACCATGTCTGAGAATTACGATTCGTCGAGTATTAAAGTACTTAAAGGATTAGACGCAGTAAGAAAGCGTCCTGGAATGTATATAGGGGACACCGATGACGGTACAGGCTTACACCATATGGTGTTTGAGGTTGTTGATAACTCTATCGATGAAGCCTTAGCTGGTCATTGTGATGATATTTATGTAACGATTCACTTAGACGGTTCAGTCTCTGTAAGAGATAACGGTCGTGGTATTCCTACTTCAATCCATGAAGAAGAAGGTGTATCAGCTGCTGAAGTTATCATGACGGTACTTCATGCTGGTGGTAAATTTGATGATAACTCTTATAAAGTATCGGGCGGTTTACACGGTGTAGGTGTTTCTGTTGTAAATGCTTTATCGGAAAAACTAAAGTTAACTATCCGTCGCGAAGGTAAACTTCATCAACAAACGTATACAATGGGTGTGCCAGATGCACCATTAGCTGTTATTGGTGACGCGACTGATACAGGCACTGAGTTACGTTTCTGGCCAAGCGGTGAAACATTCACTGACCTAAACTTCCACTACGATATTTTAGCGAAGCGTTTACGTGAGCTGTCTTTCTTGAACTCGGGCGTAAGTATTATTCTTACCGATGAGCGTGAAGAAGCGAAAAAAGACCATTTTAAATACGAAGGGGGTATTCAAGCCTTTGTTGAGTATTTAAATCGCAACAAAACACCTGTTCATAAAAGTGTTTTCCACTTTACGCATGAGCGTGAAGAAGACGGCATTAATGTTGAAGTGTCTATGCAATGGAACGATGGTTTCCAAGAGAGCATCTACTGTTTCACAAATAACATTCCACAACGTGATGGTGGTACGCACTTAGCTGGCTTTAGAGCTGCACTTACGCGTACACTAAACAATTACATGGAAAAAGAAGGCTTTAATAAAAAAGCTAAAACAACAAGCAACGCCACGGGTGATGATGCTCGTGAAGGTTTAACAGCCGTTGTGAGTGTTAAAGTTCCTGATCCTAAGTTCTCATCACAAACGAAAGATAAATTAGTATCAAGCGAAGTTAAATCTGCTGTAGAACAAGCCATGGCAGAAAAACTAACAGAGTTTTTATTAGAAAACCCTGTTGATGCTAAAACTGTTGTTGGCAAAATTATTGATGCAGCACGAGCGCGTGAAGCCGCGCGTAAAGCACGTGAAATGACTCGTCGTAAAGGCGCTATGGATTTAGCTGGTTTACCGGGTAAGTTAGCAGACTGCCAAGAAAAAGATCCTGCACTTTCTGAATTATACATAGTGGAGGGTGACTCTGCGGGTGGTTCAGCTAAGCAGGGTCGTAATCGTAAAAACCAAGCAATCTTGCCATTGAAAGGTAAAATATTAAACGTTGAAAAAGCACGTTTTGATAAAATGCTATCTTCGCAAGAAGTTGCGACTCTTATTACCGCATTAGGATGTGGTATTGGCCGTGACGAATACAATCCAGAAAAACTGCGCTACCACCGTATCATTATCATGACCGATGCGGACGTGGATGGTTCTCACATTCGTACACTATTACTTACTTTCTTCTACCGTCAAATGCCAGAGATTGTAGAACGTGGTTATATTTATATTGCACAACCACCACTTTATAAAGTGAAAAAAGGTAAGCAAGAGCGTTATATAAAAGACGATCCAGCACTTGTTGATTACTTAACATCATTGGCGTTAAATAACGCTGCGCTATACACAAGTGAGGGTGCAACCGCACTCGAAGGTGAAGCATTAGAGTCTATTGTTCACGATTATCAAAACACGGTAAAAGTGATTGAGCGCTTAAAACGTAAATACCCGAACACGGTTATGGAACGTTTAATCTATCAAAGTGAGTTAAAAGAAGCTGACCTTGCAGATGAAGCGAAAGTAAAAGAGTGGACTAACGTATTAGTTGACGACTTAATTGCTCGCGATGAAGATGCGACTATTTTCCATGCTGGAACAGAACATGATGCTGAGCGTAATTTATATTACCCTGTAGTGAATATTCGTCAGCACGGCGTAGATAAAGCACACGTATTAAACTACGACTTCATTACTTCACGTGATTATAAGCGTATCGCTGTAACAGGTGTAAACATTGCTAATATCCTTGAAGAAGGCGCCTATATTCAACGTGGAGAAAAAACAATTCCAGTTGATAACTTTGTCGATGCATTAGAGTGGTTAATCAGTGAGTCTAAACGTGGCTTGTATATCCAGCGCTATAAAGGACTGGGCGAGATGAACCCAGATCAGTTATGGGAAACAACCATGGATCCTAGTGCTCGTCGTATGTTGAAAGTAACAATTGAAGATGCCGTTGCTGCTGACCAATTATTCGCAACATTAATGGGCGACCAAGTTGAGCCGCGTCGTGAGTTTATTGAAACGAACGCGCTACGTGTAGTAAACCTAGACGTATAAGCTAAAACACATGATGAAGAAAGGAGCCTATTGGCTCCTTTTTTTATTGCTGAAAAAGCACAAACTGCTTAAAACCTTACTGCACACAAGGTATACTGAGAGCAATTTTCAGACTAAACGCACCAGATACTATAAGCCAAATATGCAAAAATATGACGTTAAAACCTTTCAAGGTTTGATCCTGGCTTTACAGGACTATTGGGCACAGCAAGGCTGTGTGATTGCTCAACCACTCGATATGGAAGTGGGAGCAGGGACATTTCATCCGTTAACTTTCTTAAAGTCGATTGGCCCAGAGCCAATGTCGAGCGCGTATGTTCAACCATGCCGTCGCCCAACTGATGGTCGTTATGGTGAGAACCCAAACCGCTTACAACATTACTACCAATTCCAAGTGGTATTAAAGCCATCACCAGAAAACATTCAAGAGCTCTACTTAGGCTCGTTAGCTGCTGTGGGAATTGATACGCTAACTGATGAAGTGCGCTTCGTAGAAGACAACTGGGAATCACCTACACTGGGTGCATGGGGTCTTGGTTGGGAAATCTGGTTAAACGGCATGGAAGTGACTCAGTTCACTTATTTCCAACAAGTAGGTGGCCTTGAGTGTTCTCCAGTAACAGGTGAAATTACTTATGGTCTTGAGCGTTTAGCGATGTATATTCAGGGCGTAGATAGTATCTATGACCTAGTATGGGCAGATGGTCCAATGGGCCGTGTTACATACGGTGATGTATTCCATCAAAATGAAGTTGAGCAATCAGCGTATAACTTCGAACAAGCTGACGTTGCATTCTTATTCTCTCAATTTGATCACTGCGAAAAAGAAAGTCAAAAGCTAATTGAAGCTGGCTTACCGCTACCTGCTTACGAGCAAGTAATGAAAGCGTCACACGCGTTTAACTTATTAGATGCGCGCCACGCTATCTCAGTAACCGAACGTCAACGTTATATCTTACGTGTACGTGCTTTATCTAAAGCGTGCGCACAGAGTTACTATGATGCACGTGAAGCACTTGGTTTCCCGCTTTGTAAGGATTAAGAATTAGCATGTCAGCAGAAAATTTATTAGTAGAAATTGGCACTGAAGAATTGCCACCAAAAGCACTTCGTAAACTTGCTGAGTCGTTTGCTGAAAACTTAACAGCAGAGCTTGCAAGTTTAGAGCTAGCCCATCAAGGCGTAAATTGGTATGCCTCACCGCGCCGTTTAGGTTTACGCGTTACAGCACTTGAAGCAAAACAAAGTGACAAGGTTGTAGAAAAACGTGGTCCTGCTGTTGCGGCAGCATTTGATGCCGATGGCAACCCAACCAAAGCAGCAATGGGTTGGGCACGTGGTTGTGGTATTGATGTAAGCGACGCCGAAACCATTGAAACAGACAAAGGGGCATGGCTACTTCATAAAGCACACGTTGAAGGCCAAGCAACCACCGCGCTAATGAGTGATGCGGTAAACAAAGCGCTTGCTAAATTACCGATCCCGAAACCAATGCGTTGGGGCGCGAATAAAACGCAATTTATTCGCCCTGTACATACGGCAACGATTTTATTTGGTAATACACTAATCGAAGGTGAAATCCTTGGTAAGCAAGTAGGTAACCAACTACAAGGTCACCGATTCCACCACCCAGAAAAGGTCACTATCAATCACGCTGACGAAGTATTTGATGTACTAAAATCTGCGTATGTCGTGGCTGACTTCGAAGCGCGTAAAGCACAAATTCGTGAACAAATTGAAGCTGCAGCGGCTGCTGTCAACGCAAAAGTTGCGATGGATGAAGACTTGCTTGAAGAAGTAACGTCACTTGTTGAATGGCCAGTAACGCTAACAGCAACCTTCGAAGAAGCCTTTTTAGATGTACCCGCTGAAGCGCTTATCTACACCATGAAGGATGATCAAAAATACTTCCCACTACTAGATCAAGAAGGCAACTTACTTAACAAGTTCCTGTTTGTTTCTAATATTGAAAGTAAAGATCCAAGTGTGGTTATTGCCGGTAACGAAAAGGTGGTTCGTCCACGTTTAGCCGATGCACAGTTCTTCTTTGAAACCGATAAAAAGAAAACACTTGAGAGCCGTTTAGAATCATTAGACACGGTATTATTCCAAAAGCAACTTGGTACACTTAAAGACAAGTCAGAGCGTATTAGTGAACTTGCTGGTTACATTGCTGAGCAGTTAGGTGCTGATGCAGAACTTGCAAAACGTGCTGGTCTTTTAAGTAAAACAGATTTAATGACTGAAATGGTCATGGAGTTTACTGACGTACAAGGTGTAATGGGTATGCATTACGCACGTCACGATGGTGAGGCCGAAGAAGTTGCACTGGCGCAAAATGAGCAATATATGCCACGTTTTGCAGGCGACAACCTACCAACGAATGTAATTAGTTGTGCTGTTGCTATTGCTGATAAATTCGACACGCTAGTGGGTATTTTTGGCATTGGCCAAGCACCGAAAGGTGACAAAGACCCATTTGCACTTCGCCGTGCAGCCATTGGTGCGTTGCGTATCATGGTTGAAAAGTCACTACCACTGGACATTCTAGACCTTGTTGCTAAATCACAAAGCTTGTTTGGTGAAAAGCTAACAAACCTAAATGTTTCAACGGATGTGTTTGAGTTTATGCTAGGTCGCTTCCGTGCATGGTATCAAGATGAAGGGATTGAGGTTGATGTTATTCAAGCTGTGCTCGCGCGTCGTCCAACTAAACCGGTTGACTTCGATCGCCGTGTTAAAGCGGTAAGTCACTTCCGTACATTAGACGCAGCAGAAGCGCTTGCAGCCGCAAATAAACGTGTTAGTAATATCTTGGCTAAAAACGATATTACAACGCAAGGTGATGTAAATGAGAGCCTATTAAGTGATGACGCAGAAAAAGTACTCGCGTCTCATGTTGCTAAGTTCTCTGTGGAGCTTGCACCACTTTATGCTAACGGCGATTATCAAGAAGCGTTATCACAACTAGCGGGTATCCGTGAGAGTGTCGATAACTTCTTTGATAACGTCATGGTAATGGCCGATGACGACGCGGTTAAGCAAAACCGTTTAGCATTATTAAGCCAGTTAAGCCGCCTGTTTTTAGATATTGCTGATATTTCTGTGTTGCAGAAGTAAGTAATACACACGTTAATAAAAGCCAGCTCAGTGCTGGCTTTTTTGTAAAAGAGGAACAGTTATGAAACGTATACTAACTTTAGCTTTGGCTGGTTTATTAACGGCATGTTCTAGCCAAATTCAAATGCCGAATATCGATGATATTCTGCCCAGTAAAGACTTAGACCGTACCATGTATTTACGGGGTGACTTTACCTTGTGGGATGCAGAACCTCAGTACCAATTTTACCAAGTTGCTCCGGGGATTTTTCAAACGGATGTGAAGTTTTCTACACCTGGCAAAGTGTATGAGTTTAAAGTCGCCGATGCTGATTTCAGCCAAGGCTATAACTGTGGTTTCAGTGATACCGACCCAGCAGGTCAAGCACTCATTTTAGGTGAGGCTGCAAGCGCCGATTGCAACACAATCTATAACTACTTCAGCTTTAAACCTGCGGCAAAAGGGGTTTATGTAGTGAGTTTTGATTACCGCAATAGCAATCAACCAAAAGTAACAGTCACGAAAAAATAACGCTAAGAGTTGAGTGACGCTAAGTGTTGAGTGGGTGATTGATTATTTACTTCAAAGTTGACAAAGCCCACTCTGATTTTATTTTTTAGCTCGTAGCTCGTAGCTCGTAGCCTACAATCCTTTCTTCACTAAATATCGATACGGTGCTTGCTCTACTTCTTTAGCAACGAGTGTGTGATCCATAAAGGTACAAAAACTGGGAATGTCGCGGGTGGTTGATGGGTCATCAGCGATGATAAGTAAAGTCTCGCCATCTTTCATTTTGCGCACAGCACCACGCACCATCATCACCGGTTCTGGACAACGAAGGCCAAGTGCATCTAATTGGTGATCGGGATTATCAAAGCTCATGGCAGACCTATAAAATGAAAGTAACGAATAGTAAGGGGCTATTTTAGCTTTCAATCACTACTGGTTTCAATAACCGAATTCAAAGCAAATAAAAAAGGTGTACTGCGCGTGTCAGTACACCTTTTTATCACCAAGATGTTCGGCTAATGAGCGTGTTATTCAACGCGCTCAAATACAGTTGCAATACCTTGGCCTAGACCAATACACATGGTTGCTAAACCGTATTTTGCATTCTTGTCTTCCATTAGGTGAACAAGCGTTGTGCTGATACGAGAGCCTGAACAACCAAGTGGGTGACCAAGCGCGATTGCACCACCATTAAGGTTCACTTTTTCATCTACTACATCCATCAGACCGAGGTCTTTTAATACCGGTAGTGATTGTGCTGCAAACGCTTCGTTAAGCTCAGCAACATCGATATCATCAATTGTGATACCCGCTTGTTTAAGCGCTTTTTGTGATGCTGGAACTGGGCCGTAACCCATAATAGAAGGATCGCAACCTGCAACCGCCATTGATTTAATGCGCGCACGAATAGGTAAACCAAGTTCTTTGGCTTTTTCTTCGCTCATTACCAGCATGGCTGATGCACCGTCAGACAGTGCAGATGAAGTACCTGCTGTTACGCTACCTGATGCAGGGTTGAACACAGGACGAAGCTGAGATAAACCTTCAACAGTTGTCTCTGGGCGAATTACTTCATCGTCTTCAACAAGAATTAATGAACCGTCTGCGTCGTGACCTTCCATCGGTAGGATCTCGCGACGGAAACGACCTTCAACAGTCGCAGCGTGTGCGCGTTGGTGTGAGCGGTAAGCAAACTCATCTTGCTGCTGACGGCTAATGCCGTGAAGCGTTGCAAGGTACTCAGCTGTTAAGCCCATAACACCTGCAGCTTGTGCAACAGACGTTGATAAACCAGGGTGGAAATCATTACCGTGAGTCATCGGTACATGACCCATATGCTCAACACCCCCGATGATATAAGTATCACCCGCACCCGTCATAATAGCGCGTGCCGCATCGTGCAATGCTTGCATTGATGAGCCACATAAACGGTTAACCGTTACTGCAGGTACTGAGTGTGGGATACCGGCTAATAATGCTGCGTTACGGGCAATGTTAAAACCTTGCTCGAGAGTTTGCTGCACACAACCCCAGTAAATATCATCAATCGATGCTGGGTCTACGGCTGGGTTACGCTCTAACAAACCTTTCATTAAGTGAGCACTTAAATCTTCCGCACGTTTATGTTTGAATACGCCGTTTTTTGAACGGCCCATTGGTGTGCGGATACAATCTACGATTACTGGATTATTCATGTTCTTATCCTTCCACCTTATAGAATACACGGCCTTCTTCGGCCCATTTGCGAGTTTCATCTGATACTTGGTAAATCGCACCTAGGTGAGCATATTTGTCTGCTGTTGCAACAAAGTTTGCTAAACCAGTTTGATCTAAGTAACGGAATGCACCGCCTCTAAATGGAGGGAAACCAATACCGTAAATGAGCGCCATATCTGCTTCTTGCGGCGACGCTACAATACCTTCTTGAAGACAAAGTAGTACTTCGTTGATCATCGGTACCATACAACGGTCAATGATTTCTTGCTTGTCGAAGTCTTTAGGTGCATCGGTAATAGCACTTAAAAGTTCAACCGCTTTTGCATCGTGTGCCTTTTTCAAGCGACCACGGCGGTCTGGTGCATATTGGTAAAAACCAGCCCCATTTTTCTGACCAAAACGTTTTTCATTAGCAAATACAGAAACGGGATCTTTCTCTTGGCGAGCCATTCGCTCAGGGAAACCATCAGCCATAACGCCAGTACAGTGGTAAGCCGTATCAATACCCACAACATCAAGCAGATATGCAGGACCCATTGGCCAGCCAAACACGTTTTCCATTACTTTATCGACTTTGGCGAAATCAGCGCCTTCAACAACAAGTTTGCTGAAGCCTGCAAAGTAAGGGAACAATACGCGGTTAACAAAGAAACCTGGGCAGTCGTTTACAACAATAGGTGATTTACCTAGTTTTAAGGCGTAATCAACCACTGCATTGATTGTTGCTTCTGATGTCTTTTCACCACGGATGATTTCGACAAGTGGCATTTTTGGCACTGGGTTAAAGAAGTGCATGCCACAGAAGTTTTCTGGTTTTTCAAGCGCTGAGGCTAACTCATCTATACGAATAGTTGATGTGTTTGACGTTAAAATAGTGCCCTCTGGTAGGTCTTTTTCAAGGCCCGATAAAACAGCTTGTTTTACCTTAGGGTTTTCAACAACGGCTTCAACTACAATATCAACACCTTGAAGGTCAGCATCGTTTAGCGTCGGTTTGATTTTACCTAACGTGGCAATCATCTTGTCCATTGCCATGTGGCCACGTTGTACTTTTTTGCCAAGTAATTTAGAGGCTTCGCCCATACCTAAATCAAGCGCATCTTGATTAATGTCTTTCATGACAATCGGCGTGCCTTTATAAGCAGACTGGTATGCAATACCGCCACCCATAATACCTGCGCCTAATACAGCCGCTTGTTTAATTTTAAGCTCGCTGTTTTTGGCTTGTTTCTTCGCTTTACCTTTGATGTATTGGTCGGCTAAGAAAATACCTGTTTGTGCAGCAGCTTCGCTCGTTGCGGCAAGTTTGGCAAAGTTCGTGTTCTCAATTGCCATCGCTTCGGCACGTTCACAGTTTGCCGCTGCTTTAATGGTTTTTACAGCCATAACAGGTGCTGGATAGTGACCTTTAGTCTGACCCATTACCATGCCTTCGGCCATTGCAAAGCTCATACCTTGCTCAACACGGTTCATTTTCAGTGGTTGTAATTTTACTTGTCGTTTTGCTTGCCAATCTAGCTTGCCAGAAATAGCTTGCTCAAGTGTTGCAATACTTGACTCTAAAAGTTTGTCAGTACTAACTACCGCATCAAATGCACCTACTTTGAGTGCATCATTCGCGCGGTTTTCTTTGCCTGTCGTGATCCATGTCATCGCATTATCAGCGCCAATCAGGCGTGGAAGACGAACAGTGCCACCAAAACCAGGCATAATGCCTAATTTTACTTCAGGAAGGCCAATTTTAGCCTCAGTACTAGCAACGCGGTAATCGGTAGCAAGTGCCCACTCACACCCGCCGCCAAGCGCCATGCCGTTTACAGCACTTAACGTTGGGAAAGGTAAATCTTCAATTGCGTCAAAAACGTCTGTTGCATTTTTGATCCATGCAACCAATTCTTCTTGAGGTTTAGTGAAAGTCGGTAAAAATTCGAAGATGTCGGCGCCGATAATAAAGTGATCTTTATCGCTGGTGAACACCATGCCTTTGATATCTGAGTTTGCTGCTAATTCTTTTAATGCCGAAGCGCAATCTTGCAAGGTTTGCTGAGAAAGTTTGTTTACTGAGCCATCAGCACAGAACTTAAACTCGGCGATGTTGTCCTTGATGAAAGCAACTTCAAATGAATCGCTTTTATATAACATTATTATTCTCCCTAGTTTATTAACTAAGACTGGTACGATGAGTTTGCATTTCAATCAGTGTGCTTGCTTTAAAATAAAAATGCAACGAAAAATTTACTGCGCTTTATCGCGATTGGTTAAAATATAGCTGGTTTGCTGCTAAGGTGTAGGGGAAGTTTTTATTATTAATTCTTTAATTTTTGTTAAAGGCCATCATGAAAAAACAATTTCTTGGTTGGACGGCTGCCGCATTACTTTTTCCTTTTTTTGCAGCTGGTGCCAACGATAAACATGACGCTTTTTTAAAAGCTGAAAAAAAGGCGCGGTACGGTGACTATGAAGACATGAAAAAGGTGACAGGGGAGCTTGATCATCCCTTAAAACCTTATGTCGAAAAAGCCTATTGGCAGCGTAACCCAAGTCTGCAACACCAAACTGAAATCGAAAACTATTTAAACGTCTATCAAAATACGCCACTTGAATGGCCTGTTCGAAAAGCGTGGCTTGAATACCTAAAGAAGCAGAATAAAAAAGCGGCGTATATTCGTAATTATCGTGAAACCAGCAATAATGAGCTGACGTGTCCCTATTTAAGCTTTCAATTAGATTTAGGGGCACCTGAAAATGCCATCATGAATCAAGTAAGCGACTTATGGGTGGTCGGTAAATCGCAACCTAAAGAGTGCGATAGCTTATTTTCGCTGTGGAAAAAAAAGGGGTACCAAACTCCTGATCGCGTATGGCAACGAGTCACACTGGCCGCAGAAGGCGGTGCGTCGAGTTTATTGCCTTATTTAAAAACCTTATTACCCGAACATGAGCAATATTTAGCTGACTTATATTTAAAAGTTCGCAAAGACCCGAGCGCGTCTGCTGGACTTTACCGCTATAAGAAAAAATCAGCCAAAGAAGGGCAAATTGCGTTGTATGGCGTAAGACGTTTGGTGTGGCGCGACAAAGAACTCGCGCTTAGAGCGTGGGAAAAGATTGAAAAAATGTTCTCCTACACTGACGAGCAAAAGGCTGATGTGTATTACAATTTTGCACTATCTTTAGCATCTAGTGGTCATAAAGAAGCTCGCTTTTGGCTAAATAAGGTGCCGAAAGACCGCCAAACTAGCAAGCTTATGCAGTGGCAATTAGCAAACATGCTTGAGCTACAAGACTGGTCTGGCATTGTGGCTTTTTTTACCGGCAAAGAAAATTTAACGCTAGGGCAGCAATACTGGTTAGCTTATAGCTTGAATCAGCGTGGTGAAGTAGAGCGCGCGCGACAAATTTGGCAAACGGTGGCCAAAGAGCGTGATTACTATGGTTTTCTTGCGTCTGCGCGGTTAGGTATACCTGTTAGTTTAAATAATAAAGAGCTGAATATTAGCGATAAACTCAAGCTTGAGGTTGCGAATGCGCCAGGCTTTAAGCGTGCCCGTGCTTTGTACGAATTAGATCGTTTTACAGCAGCTCGCCGCGAATGGAATTATTTAACCGATACCTCAACCAAAGAAGAAAAACTGGCAGCATCAATGCTAGCAGCAGATCTTGATTGGTACGACAGCACTATTTATACCTTGGCACAAATTAAAGAATGGGATTACGTTGATTTACGTTTTCCGTTCGCGTTTCGAAACTTGTTCGAAAACTACAGTAACCGTAGCCATATCGATGTTGCATGGAGTATTGCCATTTCTCGCCGTGAAAGCTCGTTTGCGCCAGATGCTCGTTCACATGCGAATGCTCATGGCTTAATGCAGTTATTACCTAGCACAGCCAAATATATGAATAAAAGCACGGTGTCACGTAGTGTACTTTATCAGCCTCGTACTAATATTCGTCTTGGTAGTGAATACCTGAAGTATTTGAAGAAAAAAAATCATGGTAATGAAATTTTAGCGACGGCCTCTTACAATGCTGGCTATCATCGCATTAAGCGCTGGCTACCAGAGCAAGCAATGCCTGCTGAGTTGTGGATTGAATTGATCCCCTTCACTGAAACACGTAACTACGTTAAAAATGTGTTCGCTTACAGGCAGGTATATCACACCCGCCTTGGTCGAGATGGTAATGTACTTGCGCCCATTCTCGATATGAAAATGGGTGGCTAAATTAAAATACAAACGAGGCTCATCCCCCCTCAGTTGGGGGTTATGGCCGACTATGATAGACTGCAAGTAAGTTAAATTTACTAGAGATGGGTTTACTATGGATAAATTAGCGGTGTTATATGCCGAACATATTGCAACCTTGCAACAGCGTACTCGTACTATTACTGAACGTGAGGGTTTAGAAGGGCTCGTAATTCACTCAGGCCAAGCTAAGCGTCAGTTCTTAGATGACATGTATTATCCGTTTAAAGTGAATCCGCAATTTAAAGCTTGGTTACCTGTTATTGATAATCCGCATTGTTGGATTGTCGTCGACGGTGCATCTAAGCCGAAACTAATTTTTTATCGTCCAGTGGATTTTTGGCATAAAGTGCCTGATGAGCCGCGTGATTTTTGGGCTGAGTATTTTGATATTGAGCTTTTAGTACAACCTGATCAGGTTGAAAAACTACTCCCTTATGATAAAGCAAATTATGCATATATCGGTGAGTACTTAGAGGTCGCACAAGCGCTGGGTTTCAGCATTATGAATCCTGAGCCAGTGATGAACTACTTACATTTCCATCGAGCTTATAAAACGCAGTACGAACTTGAGTGTCTTCGCCAAGCGAACCGTATCGCCGTAGAGGGTCATAAAGCGGCGCGTGATACGTTCTTTAATGGTGGTTCTGAGTTTGATATTCAGCACGCTTATCTAATGGCTACACGCCAAAGTGAAAACGAGATGCCTTACGGAAATATCGTTGCACTGAATGAAAATTGCGCCATTTTACATTACACGCATTTCGAGCCAACTGCGCCTCATACACATCACTCATTTTTAATTGATGCAGGTGCAAACTTTAACGGCTATGCTGCGGATATTACTCGTACCTATGATTTTAAAAAGTCAGGTGAGTTTAGCGATCTCATTCAGGTTATGACTGAGCATCAAATTGCCTTAGGTAAGGCATTGAAACCCGGTCTCTTATACGGCGAGTTACATTTAGAGTGTCACCAACGTGTCGCACAAGTACTGAGTGATTTTAATATTGTAAAATTACCAGCTGCTGACATTGTTGAACGCGGTATTACTTCAACGTTTTTCCCTCATGGATTGGGTCATCACCTTGGCTTACAAGTTCATGATATGGGTGGTTTTATGGCTGACGAATCAGGGACGCACCAAGCTCCGCCTGAAGGTCATCCATTCCTTCGTTGCACACGTTTAATTGAGAAGAACCAAGTATTTACGATTGAGCCTGGTTTATACTTCATCGATTCATTATTGGGCGACCTTGCTCAAACCGATAATAAACAGTTTATTAACTGGGAAAAAGTTGAAGAATTTAAGCCATTTGGCGGTATCCGAATTGAAGATAATATTATCGTTCATGAAGACAGTCTCGAAAATATGACCCGTGATCTACACTTAGATTAACGGCGAGCAAAATAGAGTATAGGGGCCACATGGCCCCATTTTTTTAGATAAAACAATATGCCTGAATATCAATACCCGGCCGAACCGGTTTTTTATCAAGAAGAAATAAAGAAAAGTACATTTATAGTGCACATTGCGCATACTCCAGACCTCGCGTGTGCAAAAGCGTTTATTAAAGAAATACAAGATAAATACAGTGACGCGCGTCATAACTGTTGGGCACATGTTGCAGGAAACCCTGGCGGGAGTCATGTTTATGGCTTTTCGGATGATGGTGAGCCCAATGGTACGGCGGGTAAACCCATGCTTAATGTGCTGACAGGTTCAGGTATCGGTGAAATTACTGCGGTAGTAACACGCTACTTTGGAGGAATTAAGCTTGGTACGGGGGGACTTGTGCGCGCATACGGTGGCAGTTTAAATAACGCTATGCGCGAGCTAAAAACTGTGACTAAAGTACCGAGTGTTGAACTTATAGGGCAAAGTGACTATAGCGCACAAGGTGCAATTGAGCAGTTACTAAAAAGCCAATATCAGGTGTTAAAAATAGACAAGCAATTTGCCGAGAACATTACTTGGCACATTACCATTGATAGCCGCCAAGCAGAGCAGGCAATCACTGATGTACACGAACTTACTCATGGCGCCGTTGAGCTAAAAATGGGAAAAGGATGAGTAAGGAAAATAAATACATAGCGTTTACTTACAATTAAGCCTGTAAGACAATAAACTGTATTAGCTAAATCATTTAATAAGAAAGCGATACGCCTAGATGCAATTTCGTACCATAATAAAAATTCTCGGCCAGCTGGTGGCGTTATTTAGTATCACGATGGTCCCACCGGCACTGGTGTCTTTAATTTATAAAGACGGTGGGGGTGTGCCGTTCGTTCTTGCGTTTATTTTTAGCGTTGTTATTGGTTTAGCTGCATATTACCCAAACCGTCATGAGCATGGTGATTTAAAAGCCCGCGAAGGCTTTTTAATTGTGGTGTTGTTCTGGCTGGTACTTGGCAGCTTTGCTGCTGTGCCTTTAGTGTTCTTACAGGAACCAAACCTATCTCTCGCTGACTCGGTATTTGAGGCCTTCTCGGGGCTGACTACCACAGGAGCAACCGTTTTAACGGGAATTGAATACTTACCCAAATCAGTGCTTTTTTATCGTCAGCAACTGCAGTGGCTAGGTGGTATGGGGATCATTGTATTGGCCGTCGCTGTATTACCGATGCTAGGTGTTGGTGGTATGCAGTTATACCGTGCTGAAACTCCAGGGCCTGTTAAAGACTCGAAAATGACCCCGCGGATTGCCGATACCGCCAAACACCTTTGGTACATTTATGTGTCGCTGACCATCGCATGTACGCTTGCCTATTGGGGAGCGGGTATGGATTGGTTTGATGCGATTTGTCATGCTTTCTCAACCATCGCAATTGGGGGATTCTCTACATACGATGCGTCTATGGGGCAATTTGACAGCCCATTAATAAACTTTATTTGTGTGGTGTTTTTGCTGATTGCGGCGATTAACTTTTCGTTGCACTACGCTGCGGTCTCCTCGCGCAGTATTCGTGTTTACTTGCGCGACCCTGAATTTAAAGTGTTTTTACTTATTCAGTTAGCGCTAGTGATTATTTGTTTTACGGTACTCTCTTCTAATAATATTTATGCAGATGGTGATGAAACGCTCGATCAAGCAATGTTTCAAGCTGTCTCTATGAGTACTACCGCGGGCTTTGCGACAGATAATTTTTCTGCTTGGCCATTGTTCTTACCTATCTTACTTATTTTTTCGAGCTTTATCGGCGGCTGTGCGGGCTCGACGGGCGGCGGTATGAAAGTTGTAAGGGTTTTCCTTCTGTACTTGCAAGGGATACGTGAATTAAACCGCTTAGTTCACCCGCGGGCTATATACTCTATAAAGCTCGGTCGTAAAGCGCTCCCCGATAAAGTGGTCGAAGCCGTTTGGGGGTTCTTTTCTGCTTATGCACTGGTTTTTGTTATTATCATGCTGGCCTTAATGGGCACAGGCATGGACAATATAAGTGCTTTTTCAGCGACGGCGGCGTGTTTAAACAACTTAGGCCCAGGTTTGGGTGAAGTCGCGGCGCATTATGGCGCAATATCTGATACGGCAAAGTGGTTGTTAACAATCGCTATGGTGTTTGGTCGTCTTGAAATATTCACTTTATTAGTTTTATTCACCCCAACATTCTGGCGCGGTTAAGGTTTTATTTGGTTATTTTTCAAGGAGTAGAGAAACAATGCCAAAAACGCAGCAGCAACTTAATTTAGAAAAACTAACCTATATACCCGCAGGGAGTGTGGTCGATGTTGAAATAATAACTGCGACAGAAAGTAAGCGTGTCAAAATTGAATTTATTGGCTTACTCAACGAGCAGTACATCATACTTAACTATCCCCCTGTAAAACGTTTGCCGAATGCGGGTGACTTTATCAAAGAGGGGGTTATGGTGATTGTTCGGGCTGTTTTAGAAAGCGGGGGTGGGCAGGTTATTGCATTTCGTCAGCAGATAAAAGCCGTTGCTTCACACCCTTGTCGATTGATATTTTTACATTTTCCCCAACAAGTACAACTCTTTAGCTTACGCAGCGAAGCGCGGATCCCCACTTTGTTTCCCGCCAAGCTTGTTATAGATGAACAGGTATATGAAGGCGTAATTAAAGACATTTCACTTGCCGGTGTGCAATTTGAGATTAACAGCGAGGCCGACCTTAGTCATTTGAAAGCACAAGCGTGTCAGGTGGTGCTCAGCAAACGGGAATTTACAGGCAAGGTATGCAGAGTCCGCAAACGAGAGTCGGGCTATCAGTTCGGTGTGCAGCTCAATACCAGTGAAAATGAAATGAACGTCTTTATGAAAGAGCACCTCATAGACCTTTCGGTATTAGAGATAACGAGTTAACGAGCATTGATTCGCCATTTTGCAACAAAATGACTGTTTTTCACTTTTTCTCTAAAAATTAATCAAAAATAATCAATATAAATATATAAAACCCATTTAAATCAGATGATTAAGCGTTAAAAATATTTTTATTTTTTTTGAGGCGTGTTGTCATTCATCTACGGTTTAGCCCCCATACGCAATATTTTCTCTGTTTTAGTGACAAGAAACGGCGGATGTCTCTGTTTTTGCTTTTTTAACTTATTGATTAATAGATAAAAAATTTTCTCACCTCATTGCTTGTTGCTAAAAAGCAACAAAATAACAGCCAGTTTTCCCCTAATTTACCACAATATATATTTAACCTCATGATTTATAGCGTTTTTTAAACTTTGGCATTGAAGTTGAAATAGTTAAAGCGAACACAGAGAAAGTTGATTTAGGAATTAGTCCTCTATCGCAGTTTAGACAACATTGAAGGAATAGTGATTATGAAAACGTTACACAAAACATGTGCACTTATCGCCCTTGTCGCTTCATCAACTGCATTTGCAGCGGTGGATTTTGAAACGCTAGATGTCGATGGCGATGGAGCAATCAGTAAAAGCGAAGCATCTGTAAGCTCACCGTTAATGAGCCAGTTTAAAGAGCTTGATACCGACGGTAATGGCGAACTATCAAAAGAAGAGTTCGCGAAAGCATAATTTCAGTGTAAGGACACATTGAAAAGGACTTCTTACTTAAAGCTACTATTTGAAGGATTACATTATGAACACAGTAAATAAAACATTAGCCCTTGTGGCACTTATCTCTTCATCAGCCGCATTTGCGATGAGCGATTTCGAAACGCTAGACGTTGATGGCAATGGCGTTATTAGCCAAAGCGAAGCATCCGTCGATGCAGAGCTAATGAGTAAGTTTAGCGAATTAGACACTGACGGTAACGGTGAGTTATCAAAACAAGAATTTTCAAAAGCTTAATGAAATTAAGCAAGCCAAGTTATCTAGCTGATTAGTTCTGAGCTGCCAAAGACAGCCTAAATGGATAAGGGAATCCATGACAAAGAACAACTAGGAGCGTGTGATCAGCTAACACTTTTTTAGTTAAATATTGAAGGAATATGATTATGAAGACAGTAAATAAAACACTAGCCCTAATTGCACTTGCATCTTCTTCAGCTGTTTTTGCTGCCACTGACTTTGATACATTGGATGTAGATGGCGATGGTGTGATAAGCAAAAGTGAAGCATCAGTCGACGCAAAAATCATGTCACAATTTAAAACACTGGATGTCGATGGTGATGGCGTACTGACTGAAACAGAATTTTCAGCGGCCGAGTAACAAAGCCAATTTCCACTAAACAGGGATCTCAGAAACGGACTTCACTCTTTTCAAATTTTGAGGCAGTTATTATGAAACACATCAACACAACATTGGCTATTTTAGCATTAGCAACGTCATCAGCAGCGTTTGCTCAAGGCGTCAGTTTTTCTACATTTGATACCAACGGCGATGGCGTGATCAGCAAAGAAGAAGCATCTGTAAATATGCAGCTTGAAAAACTATTTCCTGAGCTTGATAGCGATGGTAACGGAGAGCTTTCAAAAGAAGAGTTCGCACAGATTCAATAGGTTCGTAACCAGAGACTCTGGTTAACTACTTTCACTTCAAGAGTCGTAAAGCAGCCGTCATGGCTGCTTTTTTATTTTCATGTTTTTGGTCTATAAGAAAATAGCGCTAACTTGGAACAGCTTTTCAACAACCGTGATGTGTTTCTTGTCGATTAGGAACATGATCACATGGTCACCCGACTGAATCACCGTATCATCATGAGCAATGAGTACATCGTCATTACGCACAATTGCACCAATAGTGGTGCCTGCGGGTAGCTTGATATCGGCAATCGCGCGGCCAACAACTTTCGATGTATGTTCATCGCCATGGGCTACGGCTTCAATTGCTTCAGCCGCGCCTTTACGTAATGAATAAACGTTAACGATATCACCGCGGCGAACATGCGTTAACAGAGCTGAGATAGTCGCTTGTTGTGGTGAAATGGCAATATCTATTTCACCGCCTTGAACGAGGTCAACATAGGCGCCGCGTTGGATCAGCACCATGGTTTTTTGTGCGCCCATGCGTTTAGCAAGCATGGCCGACATAATGTTTGCTTCGTCGTCGTTTGTAACAGCAATGAACACATCAACTTGTTCAATGTGCTCTTCTGAGAGCAGTTCTTGATCAGAGGCATCACCACAGAACACAACGGTATTGTCGAGTAACTCAGAGAGCTGTGCCGCACGTTCTTTATTACGCTCAAGAAGTTTAACACTGTGATTTTTTTCTAGTGAGCGCGCCAAACCTGCACCAATATTACCCCCACCTGCAATCATGATTTTCTTGTATGAGCGTTCAAGTTTTTGCAGCTCATTCATGACCGCTCGAATGTGTTTTGTTGCGGCGATAAAGAACACTTCATCGTCAGCCTCAATCACGGTTGTGCCGAGTGGTTTAATTGCTTTACCTTGTCGGTAAATTGCTGCTACACGGGTTTCTACATTGGGAATATGTTCTTTCAATGCCGACAGCGCATACCCAACTAATAAGCCACCATAGTAAGCTTTTACTGCAACCAGTGATAACATACCATCAGCGAACTGCAGCACTTGTAAAGCACCCGGATAGTCTATTAATCGACGAATATACTTAGTCACTAAGGCTTCTGGAGCGATGTAGTGATCAACCGGTAAGTCGTCATTATGGAACAGCTTTTCGCGGTACTTTAAGTATTGCTCTGAGCGAATACGCGCAATTTTGGTGGGCGTATTAAAAATACTGTAGGCGACTTGGCAGGCAACCATGTTCACTTCATCTGAACTGGTTACCGCAATAATCATATCGGCGTCTTCTGCGCCTGCGCGACGCAGTACATCTGGGTGAGCACTGTGACCAGTAACCCCCTGTAGATCGTACTTATCTTGCAGCTCGCGTAAGCGGTTACCGTCGATATCAACCACTGTGATCTCGTTTTGCTCACCAACGAGGTTTTCTGCTAATGTGCCGCCGACTTGTCCGGCACCGAGTATGATTATTTTCATGGTGTATTCTTATGAATGTTTTTTAACTAGCTTTGCATAGTAGAAACCATCGCTCTCACCCGGTAGCAATTGCAAGCCAGGTAACGTTGGAGTATCGTTTTCATGCAGTGGTATATGCTCTGCATTGCTGTTGTTAGCAAGAAACGTGGCAACTTGTTGCTGATTTTCTTGTGGTAACACTGAGCAGGTTGCATACACTAACGTACCACCCGGTTTAAGCAGAGGCCAGATACTGTTGAGAATATCACCTTGTAAGTGTGCAAGGTCTTCAATATCTGACGCTCTACGCAACCATTTAATATCAGGGTGGCGACGAATAACACCGGTGGCAGAACAAGGCACATCAAGTAAAATTCGATCGAACTGCTTTTCGTCCCACCAAATATGCGGCTGTGATGCATCGGCACACTGCAAATCAGCGGCAAGGCCAATACGTACTAAATTTTGTTTTACACGCTCTAAGCGTTCACTGTCGCTATCTAGTGCTAATACATCGGCATCAGCAAGCTCCAAAATATGGCAGGTTTTACCGCCTGGCGCTGCACAGGCATCAAGAATCAGCTCATCATCTTGTGGATCTAAAAAACGTGCTGCTAACTGCGCCGCCGCATCTTGAACAGAGCATGCACCTGTTTCAAACTCAGGTAAAGAAAATACATCGCATGGCTTGGCAAGTTTAATACCATCTGGAAAATCAGCATTGAGGCTGTGTTCAATGTCATTTGCTTTGAGCATGTCGCTGTATTCTTGCGTGCTATATTGTGCTTGATTTACACGTAACCACATTGGAGCTTGTTGTTGGTTTGCTTCAAGAATATCTTGCCAGTTATCAGGGTAGGCTGCTGTAACGTGCTTAATAAACCACCCTGGGTGGTTGTATTGGCAAACAGGGATTTGCTTGGCTTTTTCTTCAAGCTCGGCTTGTTCACGTTGGAAACTTCGTAAAATAGCGTTAATTAAGCCTTTTAAACCTAGCGCACGCATTTGTTGTAATGCATTAACGGTTTCACTAATAGCAGCATGCGGTGGAACACGCATATGCTGAAGTTGGTAAATGCCCACATACAGCAAGAACTGGAAAATACGGCGCTTGCCTTTTAGCGGTTGATCTAAAAGTTGCTGACAGTAATTTTCGAGGCTAGGTAAATAACGCAGCACACCGTAGCAAATTTGTTGTAGTAAGGCTTTATCTTTTGGCGATAAACCTTGGCTTGCAAAGGGCAATTCTTGGTTTAACGATGCACCTTTATCAACCACGTTATACAGAGTTTCAGCAGCAAGTGCTCTAACATTACTCATTGTTTTGCCCTAATACTGAGCCAGGTTCAACCCAGTCGCTGCGGCCATTTAAAAAATCGCTGACTGCCATTGGTTTTTTGCCTTGAGGTTGAAGTAGGGTGATCTTAAGTGCATCTTGACCGCAGGCAACGGTAATACCTTGCTTATCTGCGGCGATAATTTTACCTGCTTCAGCGGTGTGAGAGACGATTTCAGCCTGCCAAATCTTTACCGTTTGACCTGCCATTTGGGTAAAGCAAACAGGCCATGGATTAAAGGCGCGAATATTACGCTCAATTTGTGCTGCGTCCTGGGTCCAATCAATGTTTGCTTCGTCTTTAGAGAGCTTTTTCGCATAATTGGCAAGATTGTCATCTTGTTTTTCAGGTACTATCTCACCGGCAGCAAGGCGGTTTATCGTACTAATGAGCGCATCAGGTCCAAGTGCCGCAAGCTTGTCGTAAAGTGAACTGCTGGTTTCTGCGCTATCGATTGGACAGCGACTAATATGGAGCATATCGCCGGTATCTAAGCCTTCATCCATCTGCATTATGGTTACGCCAGTTTCACTGTCGCCAGCCCAAATTGCACGTTGAATCGGTGCTGCACCGCGCCAACGCGGTAAAATCGAACCATGAACATTTAAGCAACCAAGGCGAGGTGTCTCTAAAACTGCTTTAGGTAGCAATAAGCCATACGCGACCACAATCATGATGTCGGCGTTAAGGGTTTGTAGCTCAGCGAGCGCCTCATCTGACTTAAGAGACTCAGGTTGAAAAACGGGTAAATTATGAGCAACAGCCAGCTCTTTTACTTCGCTTGCTTTTAGTTTTTTACCGCGACCCGCAGGGCGGTCTGGTTGGCTGTACACGCCAACAATGTCATGCTCTGAATCAATCAGTGCTTGTAAATGGCGCGCAGCAAAGTCTGGCGTACCAGCAAAAATAATGCGTAATGGTTGTGTCACAGAAATTCCTATCGATAAACTTATTATTTAGCAGCGAGCTTTGCTTCTTTTTCAAGCTTTTTACGGATACGTTGGCGCTTTAATGGCGATAAATAATCAATAAACAGGGTGCCTTTAAGATGATCAAGCTCATGCTGAATACAAATAGCCAGTAATTCATCAGCATCTAAACTGAATGCTTCGCCATGTTCGTTAAGCGCTTTCACAGTGACTGTTTCTGCACGGTCAACTTTCGCATATGAATAAGGAACAGATAAACAACCTTCTTCGCTCACTGTTGAGCCATCTTTTTGAGTTATTTCTGGATTAATTAATACCAGTGGTTGGTCACGTTCTTCAGAGACATCGATGACCACGATTCGCTGGTGGATATCTACTTGCGTAGCTGCTAAGCCGATACCGTTTTCGTCATACATCGTTTCAAGCATATCTTTGACGATTTGACGAACTTCGTCGTTTACTTCTGGTACTTCTTTCGCGATTGTACGTAAACGCTCATCCGGAAATCTTAAAACTTCTAACCTAGCCATAGTTACCTTTTACACTTGTGATTCATTTAGGGTATTGTATGCTCTTATTTTAGCCATTCGTGTTCACCTTTAACAGGTTTTGGTTGATAATAATCTAAAAACAACACAAGGAAGCCAAATGAGACATCCATTAGTTGCGGCTATGTTAGCCATTAGCTGCGCTTTTACAGCATCTGCTGATGTGTTAACAATAAAAAAAGATGCTCCAAAACAATATGTTGTGAAAAAGGGTGATACGCTTTGGGACATTTCTGGCGTGTATCTCAATGAACCATGGCAATGGCCTGATTTATGGCAAATGAATCCGCAAATTGCTAATCCACATTTAATCTACCCCGGTGATGCGCTCACTTTAATCTACGATAAAGATGGAAATCCGCGTCTCGTGAAGAATGCGCGCTATAAAAAGCTGTCTCCTGAAGGGCGAATAACTCCGAAAGGTAAGCAAGCCGTACCGACTTTACCCCTGGAATTATTGCGTCCTTACTTAAGTTATGAGCAGGCTATTAGCGCGGATGTGATTGCTGAAAAACCGTATATCTTAGGTGCCAGCGTTAATACTAAAATGAACACGATGGATCATATTCTGTACGTAAAAGGGGACTTAAACCTAAATGAAGCGTATGCAGTATATCGTAAAGGCTCTGAGTTAATTGACCCGACTTCACAAGAAGTGTTGGCTAATAAAGCAGAGTTGGTCGCCATTGTGCGTGCATTTAGAAGCGGTGATGTTGCTAATGGGATCCCGGCTTCAGTGAAAATTGAGTTGATTAAACAAGAAATTAGACCAAATGATTTTTTGATGCCAGCAATGGATGGTCAATTGCTGCCGGCATACTTCACAATGAAACGCCCTGATACCACAATGAATGGCACAATTATTTCGTCTGCCACTGAACTTCGTGAATTTAGTACAATGGATATTGTTGTGCTAAATTTAGGGTCAGACCAAGTTAAACCTGGTTTTGTACTTGATATTCAACGTCAGTCTCCAGAAGTGTTTGATGGCGCAAATGGTCCGCGCTATCGCGAAGATTCAACCAGCCTTGAAAAGTTAATCACTGATACGAATGACTTTTTAGGTGTAGAGGCGGACGAAGACAGTAAAGTATGGCATATGCCAAAGGAGAAAGTCGGTGAGCTAATGGTATTTAAGGTTTACGATACCGTCAGTTATGCACTGATTGTAAAAAATCAGCATCCTATTAGAGTTGGAGATTATGCAGTCATAAACTAACTCCTCTGAGGACGCTCTAAGGAGGGAGCATGGAACAGTATTCAGGCAAGCTAGCTCACTGGCTTGCCTTTTATTTATGTAAAGGGATAGGGGTTAAAACCCTTATAGCGCTAAGCCAAAAACACGAACTGAGTGAACTCTTCGCTCTGACTAACGCACAATTGCAGAGTTTAGGCTTAACACAAAGCCAAGCTAATAACCTCACCAATACCGATTGGCATCAGGTTGAACATTACCAAACCCTTATTAAGCAACAGCAATTAACTGTAATTTGTTACTTTGATGATTGCTATCCGCCTTTATTGAAACACATTGCCAGTGCGCCTTTACTGTTATTTTGTTTGGGTAACGTTGCATTATTATCGTCGCCACAAATAGCAATAGTGGGCAGTCGCAATGCAACGCCTACGGGGTCAGAGATTGCCGCTGAGTTTGCGCATCAGTTGTCATTACTCGGTATGACGATAACGTCGGGTATGGCGCTGGGGATTGATGGAGCAGCGCATAAAGGGGCTTTAGCGGGAAGTGGTAATACAATTGCAGTGCTTGGGACGGGGCTTGATATTGCCTACCCTAAACGTCATAAATTATTAACTAAGCACGTGGCAGAACGCGGCTTGTTGGTGTCGGAGTTTTTGCCAGGAACCGCTGCCAATGCGACAAATTTCCGCGTCGTAATCGCATTATCTCTGGTTTGTCATTAGGGGTATTAATTGTAGAAGCGCAAATAAAAAGCGGCTCTTTAGTCACTGTGCGTTATGCCTTGGAGCAAAATAAAGAAGTGTTTGCAGTACCGGGTTCAATTAAGAATCCTCTCTCAGAGGCGAGTCACTTTTTAATTAAGCAAGGTGCTAAATTAGTTGAAAATGTGAGTGACATTCTTGATGAAGTGAGCTTTTTTTGTGAAAACAGTCTATATAATATAGAACAGCCTATTGCAGATGAACTCGACTGCCCAGTGTTCAAAAGTATAGGGTTTGAGGTAACCAGCGTGGATGTAATAACTCAACGCAGCCAACTACCAATCGATGAAGTACAAGCTCGGTTACTTGACCTAGAGCTCGCCGATAAAGTCGAACGAGTGCTAGATGGTTATATAAGACTTGGAGGACATAAATATGTTTGACATCCTCATGTATCTTTTTGAAAACTATATCCATAGCGAAGCTGAAATCTTCACGGAAGAAAACGAGCTCACCGATGAGTTGGTGCGTGCTGGTTTTAACAAACCTGAAATCTACAAAGCACTTGATTGGCTTGAGCAGCTCGCAGATCTGCAACAAAGTGATGTGTGCCCTTATTTAAATGCGCAGCCACAACATGCTACGCGCATCTACACAGATAGCGAATGCCAAATGTTGAGCACAGAATGCCGAGGCTTCTTAATGTTTATTGAGCAAATCGGTGTCATCAATACAATAACCCGTGAAATGGTTATTGATAGATTGTGCGCCCTTGATAAACCATTTATCCATTTAGAAGATTTAAAATGGGTGGTGTTAATGGTGCTATTTAATGTGCCCGGCTCAGAGCAAGCATATGCGCAAATGGAAGACCTGATCTTTGACGAACCAGCCGACGTGCTTCATTAATGCATTGCCGCTGGGAGCATGGTGGCTCGTCGCTTTCGACTTTGCTTGTATCTTTGCTGAGTTTGGGTATATTAAGCGAAAATTAGCCAGCCTCACAGGAATCTTATGAGTAAAATCGACCATTCTCTTTTTTCTGCAGATAAACATGCGTTAGAAAAAGAGTATGAGGTTTGCCCTAAATGTGGTTCTGAATTGGTTATGCGACACTCTAAATCAGGCCCATTTTTAGGGTGCGCCAGTTACCCTAAATGCGACTATATTCGCCCACTTGCTCATCATGACAGCCAGCAAATTAAAGTACTCGAAGACAGTGCATGTCCCGAGTGTACTAGACCGCTTGTGATCAAGAATGGTCGTTACGGTATGTTTATAGGGTGTACAGGTTACCCTGACTGTCACTACATAGCGCATGATGAAGATGCTGACGATGCACCCACTTTGCCCGCGTGCCCTAAGTGTAAAAAAGGGCAGTTGGTTGCGCGTAGCAATAAATTTGGCAAGACCTTTTATTCCTGTGACTGCTACCCTCGATGTAAATACACACTGAACCATAAACCCGTTGCTCAGGTATGCCCAGCGTGCCAGTGGCCTGTTATGACTGAAAAGAAAATGGCCTCGGGTGTTGTGCTACAATGCCCTCAGAAGTCGTGTATGCACAAGCTTATAGAATCTTAATACACTCGTTATTTGCTTAAATTAGGAGAGTTTCTTTGTCTGATCCTGTTGCTCAACCTGCCAATGCCATTGATGCATTACAACAAGGCGGTGTGATTGTTTACCCAACCGAAGCAGTATTCGGTCTTGGCTGTGACCCTGATAATCAAGCTGCTGTAGAAAAGCTACTAGCAATCAAACAACGCCCCGTTGAAAAAGGCTTAATTTTAATTGCTGATAATTATGGTCAGTTATTAAAGTATGTTGATGATGCTAAGATCCCGATGGATAAACGTGCTGATATTTTTTCGCAGTGGCCGGGTGCAATTACATGGGTAATGCCAGCGGCAAAAGAGACACCTAAGTGGTTAACAGGCCAGTTTGATAGTATTGCTGTACGTGTCACTAATCATCCAACTGTTAAAGCCCTTTGCCAGCAGTTTGGTAAACCAATGGTTTCAACCAGCGCAAACTTAACCGGCCAGCCTACAGTGATGAGTATTACGCACGCTAAAAGTGAGTTCGCTGATCGTGTTGATTTTTATGTCGATGAGCCACTCGGTGGCAATAGTCAACCTAGTGTGATTAAAGATGCAATGACCGGCAAAGTATTCAGAGGATAAACATGCAAAGCGAGCTACTCCAACACGTAAAAACATACCTAATGGCCCTACAAGATAGCATTTGTAAGGGCCTTGAAAACGCCGATGGCAAAGCAAAATTTGTTGAAGATAATTGGCAGCGCGAAGAAGGCGGCGGTGGTCGTACGCGGGTGATTCAAGGGGGAGATGTTATTGAGCAAGGAGGAGTCAACTACTCGCATGTATTTGGTGCTTCAATGCCAGCATCAGCGACGGCTCATCGTCCAGAACTTGCTGGTCGTAGTTTCCATGCGTGTGGTGTATCGCTGGTGATCCACCCAAAAAACCCACACATTCCAACTAGTCACGCTAATGTACGCTTTTTTATTGCTGAAAAAGACGGGGAAGCGCCTATCTGGTGGTTTGGAGGTGGTTTTGATTTAACACCTTATTACCCTGTTTTTGAAGATGTACAGCATTGGCACCAAGTTGCGCATGATTTATGTCAGCCGTTCGGTGACGGTGTTTACGATAAATATAAAACCTGGTGTGATGATTATTTTTACTTAAAGCACCGCAGTGAAACTCGCGGAGTAGGTGGTTTATTTTTTGATGACCTAAATGAGCTTGGCTTTGAGCAAAGCTTTGCTTTCATGCAAGCAGTTGGTAATGGGTTCTTAGACGCTTATTTACCTATTATTGAGCGTCGAAAAGAGACACCAACAACAGAGCAACAGCGAGATTTTCAACTTTATCGCCGTGGCCGTTATGTCGAATTTAATTTAGTGTGGGACCGAGGCACCTTATTTGGTTTACAAACCGGCGGGCGTACAGAGTCTATTTTGATGTCGATGCCACCATTAGCACGCTGGGAATATAACTATGCACCTGCGGTGGATAGCCCTGAAGCGAAGCTATATCAATATTATTTACGCCCACAAGCATGGCTTAACACAACAGAAGAAGCGCTTATTGCTCGTCAGTGGCAGCTTTAATCGAGTGCTGAAATAACTCTAAACAACTTTGCGTTGTCATTATCTACGGTGGTGACAACGTTTGTTCTGCTTGGCAGCTCTGCCAAAATGCTAAATAAAATTTCGCTTTTCAAAATAGCCAGCTCATGCTCAGAAGTCTTAATGGGAGCACTGATTTGCGTTAGACACTTTGTGTTATCACACGCATAAAAGTCGAGCTTCACTTCATAAAATTCAGGGTGCTGAATCAATGTGTCAAAGCCTTTTATAATGAGCTGTTCATAATCATCACTTTTAGTTGTTTTATCTGAAGTAAGCAGTGAGTTGGCAATAAACTGAATATCATCGTGGTAAAGCAGGTCGTTTGAGTAGGCCGTTTCAGTGAAGGGATGTGAATCTCGAGAGAATGAAGCATACAAAACGGCAATAAGCCCAGCACACACTAAACCTGCACACACTAAAAGAGTAGGGGGATATTTCATTTAAACGTCCATATCTGTCGCGAAATAGTGTTCTCTACTCTATCAGTTGTGCATAAAATGCGCAATTTAGCTTAATTTAAAACGCCTTACTTGCTCATCTAAAGAGCGTGCTAACGACACTAACTCTTCACTGACTTTTTGATTTTCATGGGCATCAACCAAGGAATGTTCGGCATTATCACTAATCGCGACAACACTTTGGTTTATTTCTTCTGCGGCTAAATTTTGCTGCTCTGTGGCATCGGCAATTTGCACGTTGAGTTGGTTTATTTCACTCATCTGTGCTGAGATATCACGCAGTGCTTTTGCCACTTGTTTTACTTGCACAGCCCGCTCATCGGCTTCTGCACTCGAATTATTCATGGTATTGACCGTTTGGGCCGCCTCGTGTTGTAACTTATCAATAGTGCGGCGAATTTCGTCTGTTGAGTCGTGTGTTCTATTCGCCAACGTTCTTACCTCATCAGCAACAACCGCAAAGCCTCGTCCAGCTTCACCTGCACGTGCCGCTTCAATGGCTGCATTCAAGGCCAGTAAATTGGTTTGCTCGGCAATGCTGCTGATCACTTCAAGAACTTTACCAACATCGAGGGTTTGCGCTTGCAATTGTGATACTTGATCTGCGGCTGCTCTTACATCTGCTGCAAGCTGATTAATACTCAGCTCGGTGTGTTCCGCTACTTCTAAGCTTTGCTGTGCAAGTTGGTTACTGTGTTCTGATTTTTCAGACGCAAAGTGAGTGGTATTTTTCACTTCACTTGATGAGCTTTCAAGTTCATTTATCGCAGCAGCCACTGAGTCTGTGCCTTGTTTTTGCTGCAAGATGGCTTGCTCTGTGGCGTCGGCCGAAGCATAGATGCTCTCGGCAGAGTGGATCAGCACTTTAGATGAATGCGACACTTGCGCAATGTTGTCTTTAAAGGCGCTAATCATGTGGTTAAAGCTGGTGGCCAATGAACTTAACTCGTCATTGTGGTCATCATTAATATTGAGGCTCAAATCTTTATTGGTGGTTGCTAAATGCATGGTATGACTGATGATTTTTAATCGTTTTATAAAAATCTTTCTGAATAACATGGCCAGTAACATAAAAGCAGCAATAAAAATGGTTGATAACAATAAAGTATTCATCAAGGTGTTTTGTGACACTTCATGCTCAATATCAGCCAGTGAATAACTGATTTTTACCACCCCAAGAACATCACCTTCCTGTGCTTGATGGCACCCTAGACAGTTCGTGCCTTTATAATCACGTGTTGCAAACATGGGTTTTAAGTAGGTCATGGTGCTGTTGTTTTTATCGATATACAGCGCTTCGGTGCCTTTTAATGCATCGCGCTCAGCGTCAGTATTCGCTGCTTGGTTCGCATTTCCGGGGCCGTAGAGCTTATTAACAATAGCGCTGCGGATAATGTGCGCGTCTTCAATGTTTTCATGGCTTCTTAATTTATTACTCAGAATTTCTCTGTTTGCCATTGTGCCTGTTAACATCATGGTATTGATAGAGTCAAAGTAGTTATCGGCTAGTAACTTAATATTACTTTCAACGGTATCTTGCGCGAGGGCTTGTTGCTGCTGAGCACTGCTAAATATGCTGGCAAATAAGACCAGCACACCAGTAATTGCAAGCAATGTATAAATTTTAAATTGGATAGACTTCACTTGACGACGCTTCCACTAAACTAAGGAAAGAGTATTATCTTTATTTAGAAAAAGCGTATATTGATATAGCTCAAGCTTAGCTAATTAATGTTGATTGATCATGTGGCTGGCAAGTTGTGAAAGAGACTGTCTTAACCCTTCACGCAATAAAGGATTATCGATTTCGATATCCAGCGTTTTATTCATACAATACATCCATTGATCACGTAGGTCTTGATCAATTGGGAATGGCATGTGACGCTTTCTGAGCATCGGATGACCGTATTTCTCTACGAAGAGATCGGGGCCGCCTAACCAACCGGAAAGAAATTCAAAAAACACTTGGCGAATTCTATCAAGTGGTTGTGGATGCATATCATATAATGGTTTGGCGTATTCATCACAGGCCATTATGTCGTAGAATCGGTTTGCAATGGCACGAGCACCGGCTTCACCACCAATAATTTCGTAAGGTGTTTTTTCTGGCGTGGGTGTTTCAGGCTCTGCTTTCGATTTAGAAAAAAGTCGTTTAATCATAATATTAATAAAGCTCTACAAGGCAAAGAGGTTGCTTCACTATGGATAAATACGCGGTTTTTGGAAATCCAATAAAACACTCGAAATCACCCGCAATACATAAACAGTTTGCGACCTCATTAGGTGAGCAAATTGATTACAGCGCCATTTTAGCACCAACCGATGCATTTGAAAAAACCGTATCACGCTTTTTCGCTGCGGGTGGCAAAGGTGCTAATGTTACTTTGCCTTTTAAAGAGCAAGCGTATGCAATGGTTGATGAGCTAAGTGAACAAGCGAAAGTCGCCGGTGCGGTAAATACGATTAAACGCCTTGACGATGGTCGTTTATTTGGCGACAACACTGACGGTATAGGTTTAGTGAAAGACTTACTGGCCAATAATGTCACGTTAAAAGCAAAACGGATTTTGTTGATTGGTGCCGGCGGTGCAGCACGTGGCGTAATTCAACCTCTCTTAAATGAGCGTATCGCGACGTTGATCATCGCGAATCGCACTGCCGAAAAAGCACATATGTTAGCTTCTATTTTTGCAGAGCAAGGAGATGTTAAAGGGTGCGATTTAGATGAAATACCGAATGAACACTATGATATCGTGATTAATTCTACTTCGAGCAGTGTTACAGGTGACTTACCCGGTATTGCTCAAGAGCATGTCGCTCACTGCTCATGTGCCTACGATATGTTTTACGCCAATCACGCCACCGCATTTATAAGCTGGGTTAAAGCCGTTAATCCTAGCTGTATTACACTGGATGGCAGTGGCATGTTGGTTGGACAAGCCGCACAAGCTTATTATATATGGCGTAATAAAATGCCAGAAATACTGCCCGTGGTTGCTGCATTAAAAAGTGGAGAACTCGCATGAACCAAGCGATTCAATTTATAGATAGAGTTGAATACAAGGCACAAGACAAACTGCTTGTGTTTTATGCACAAGTCAGTGGAATGATGGTCGAGTGTGTTATCGACACGGATAAATATGATTTTGCTGATCAAAGCGGCGCGATCAATTACTTTGAAACACACCGCTTTGACTATGAAGAACTAGCCGAGCAATTAATAGAAGACGAGCAGTACAACTCGGCAGGACAAATAGTATTAACAGAGGTCTTTTAACTTCTCTGCAATATATTCATCTTTAAGTTGCACATAATTGTCAGCAGATAACGTTAAAAAGGCACGCTCTTGCTCAGTGAGAGGGCGAGCCTGTTTGACAGGGCTTCCGACATATAAGTAACCAGACTCTAACCGCTTATTCGGGGGGACTAATGAGCCTCCACCAATAATTACATCGTCTTCAACGATAGCGTTATCCATAACAATGGCACCCATGCCAACAAGAATACGGTTGCCTAGTTGGCAGCCATGTAACATCACTTTATGTCCAACAGTGACATCATCACCAATAATAAGTGGATAACCGTCAGGGTTTGACTTACTTGCTCGGGTAAGATGAAGAACACTGCCATCTTGAATATTAGTACGCTCACCGATGCGTATATAATTAACATCACCACGTGCTGCAACTAAAGGCCACACACTGCTGTCTTTGCCAAGCTTGATATCACCGACTAAAACGGATGATTCATCAATATAAACACTGTTATCAAATGTAGGAGTGATCCCTTTATAAGAACGGATAGTCATAAATTCACCTTAAATCGTCAAAATGCGCTAGCTCTAGTGTAACAGTGAAGTAAGAAAATTCACTAAAAGGCGCTAAAGTTGATTGTTAAACACTCAGTTTTAGGGCGTTTAGCTCAAAAGCTGAGCGAACAGTGCGTTTTTTTAAATTTTATTGAAAAAAGTGCTTGCGTAAAAAATCCATCTCCCTATAATGCGACCCCACTGAGACGGGAGACAGCAACGAAAGACGCTGAGCAACGTAGCAAAGAGTTAAGTAAAACTTCGGTTTTAAATCTTCAAAAGGAAGTTTAAAATTAAGTGTTGACTCTAAAAAATAAGGATGTATTATACGCATCCCTAGCGACGAAGTCGCACTGTTCTTTAACAATATAAAGCAATCATCTGTGTGGGCACTCGTACAGATTGAGTTCTAACAGCGAAGCTACTTAGGTAGTAACGCAAACAAATTTAGAGTCTCAATTTAAACTGAGTGACCAACGGAAATAAGTTTACTTATTTCAGCACAGTCAATTCAACATCGAAAGATGTTAAATAAATTCAGAATTCATTGAGCATGTCCGCTCCCTTATGGGAAGGACAGAAAAAACTTTTAATTGAAGAGTTTGATCATGGCTCAGATTGAACGCTGGCGGCAGGCCTAACACATGCAAGTCGAGCGGTAACAGAGAGTAGCTTGCTACTCTGCTGACGAGCGGCGGACGGGTGAGTAATGCTTGGGAATGTACCTTATGGTGGGGGACAACAGTTGGAAACGACTGCTAATACCGCATAATGTCTTCGGACCAAAGCGGGGGACCTTCGGGCCTCGCGCCATAAGATCAGCCCAAGTGGGATTAGCTAGTTGGTGAGGTAATGGCTCACCAAGGCGACGATCCCTAGCTGGTTTGAGAGGATGATCAGCCACACTGGGACTGAGACACGGCCCAGACTCCTACGGGAGGCAGCAGTGGGGAATATTGCACAATGGGCGCAAGCCTGATGCAGCCATGCCGCGTGTGTGAAGAAGGCCTTCGGGTTGTAAAGCACTTTCAGTAAGGAGGAAAGGTTGGATGTTAATAGCATTCAGCTGTGACGTTACTTACAGAAGAAGCACCGGCTAACTCCGTGCCAGCAGCCGCGGTAATACGGAGGGTGCGAGCGTTAATCGGAATTACTGGGCGTAAAGCGTACGCAGGCGGTTTGTTAAGCGAGATGTGAAAGCCCCGGGCTCAACCTGGGAACTGCATTTCGAACTGGCAAACTAGAGTGTGATAGAGGGTGGTAGAATTTCAGGTGTAGCGGTGAAATGCGTAGAGATCTGAAGGAATACCGATGGCGAAGGCAGCCACCTGGGTCAACACTGACGCTCATGTACGAAAGCGTGGGGAGCAAACAGGATTAGATACCCTGGTAGTCCACGCCGTAAACGATGTCTACTAGAAGCTCGACTCTTCGGAGTTGTTTTTCAAAGCTAACGCATTAAGTAGACCGCCTGGGGAGTACGGCCGCAAGGTTAAAACTCAAATGAATTGACGGGGGCCCGCACAAGCGGTGGAGCATGTGGTTTAATTCGATGCAACGCGAAGAACCTTACCTACACTTGACATACAGAGAACTTACCAGAGATGGTTTGGTGCCTTCGGGAACTCTGATACAGGTGCTGCATGGCTGTCGTCAGCTCGTGTTGTGAGATGTTGGGTTAAGTCCCGCAACGAGCGCAACCCCTATCCTTAGTTGCCAGCGATTCGGTCGGGAACTCTAAGGAGACTGCCGGTGATAAACCGGAGGAAGGTGGGGACGACGTCAAGTCATCATGGCCCTTACGTGTAGGGCTACACACGTGCTACAATGGCGCATACAGAGTGCTGCGAACCTGCGAGGGTAAGCGAATCACTTAAAGTGCGTCGTAGTCCGGATTGGAGTCTGCAACTCGACTCCATGAAGTCGGAATCGCTAGTAATCGCGTATCAGAATGACGCGGTGAATACGTTCCCGGGCCTTGTACACACCGCCCGTCACACCATGGGAGTGGGTTGCTCCAGAAGTGGATAGTCTAACCTTCGGGAGGACGTTCACCACGGAGTGATTCATGACTGGGGTGAAGTCGTAACAAGGTAGCCCTAGGGGAACCTGGGGCTGGATCACCTCCTTATACGATTTAGAACTTATTTGTTCGTAGTGTCCACACAGATGATTGTTAGTTAGAGAAACAATGCTTATTGTTTGGGTCTGTAGCTCAGTTGGTTAGAGCGCACCCCTGATAAGGGTGAGGTCGGTAGTTCAAATCTACTCAGACCCACCACTTCCATGAAGTGGAAACAGTAAGTACCAGCATATGTGGGGCTATAGCTCAGCTGGGAGAGCGCCTGCCTTGCACGCAGGAGGTCAGCAGTTCGATCCTGCTTAGCTCCACCACTTTTACTCCTTAAAAATAAACATTCTTATCAGGTAATAAACTGCTTGAGAATAGAGTGTGTTTAATTTTGAGAAGTTAATTCTCTTGCTCTTTAAAAATTTGGAAAGCTGATAATAAAATTCTGATGAATAACGATTGTTATTTATCAAGAGTTTTCAAAAGTAAAAATATGCCAATTAATCGACAGATTAATCGGTATCTACTTTAGTATTCTCATCATTATTTGATGAATTAACTTCTGGCGAAGTTAACAGCTGTCACTAACAAAGACCCGTTTGGGTTGTATGGTTAAGTGACTAAGCGTACACGGTGGATGCCTTGGCAGTTGGAGGCGATGAAGGACGTATTAACTTGCGATAAGCCTAGTCAAGCTAGTAAAAAGCACTTGAGACTAGGATTTCCGAATGGGGAAACCCACCTGCTTGCAGGTATCTTGCACTGAATACATAGGTGTAAGAGGCGAACGCGGAGAACTGAAACATCTAAGTACCCGTAGGAACAGAAATCAACCGAGATTCCGGAAGTAGCGGCGAGCGAAACCGGACCAGCCCTTAAGCTTATTATGTGTTAGTGGAACATTCTGGAAAGTATGACGATACAGGGTGATAGTCCCGTACACGAAAATGCATCTTAAGTGAAATCGAGTAGGTCGGAGCACGTGAAACTTTGACTGAATATAGGTGGACCATCATCTAAGGCTAAATACTCCCAACTGACCGATAGTGAACCAGTACCGTGAGGGAAAGGCGAAAAGAACCCCTGTGAGGGGAGTGAAATAGAACCTGAAACCGTGTACGTACAAGCAGTAGGAGCCCACTTGTTGGGTGACTGCGTACCTTTTGTATAATGGGTCAGCGACTTATATTTTGTAGCGAGGTTAACCGATTAGGGTAGCCGTAGGGAAACCGAGTCTTAACTGGGCGTTGAGTTGCAAGGTATAGACCCGAAACCCGGTGATCTAGCCATGGGCAGGTTGAAGGTTGAGTAACATCAACTGGAGGACCGAACCCACTAACGTTGAAAAGTTAGGGGATGACCTGTGGCTAGGAGTGAAAGGCTAATCAAACCGGGAGATAGCTGGTTCTCCCCGAAATCTATTTAGGTAGAGCCTCGGACGAATACTTACGGGGGTAGAGCACTGTTAAGGCTAGGGGGTCATCCCGACTTACCAACCCTTTGCAAACTCCGAATACCGTAAAGTACTATCCGGGAGACACACGGCGGGTGCTAACGTCCGTCGTGAAGAGGGAAACAACCCAGACCGCCAGCTAAGGTCCCAAAGTCATAGTTAAGTGGGAAACGATGTGGAAAGGCCCAGACAGCCAGGAGGTTGGCTTAGAAGCAGCCACCCTTTAAAGAAAGCGTAATAGCTCACTGGTCGAGTCGGTCTGCGCGGAAGATGTAACGGGGCTAAACTATGCACCGAAGCTGCGGATTCAAAATTTATTTTGAGTGGTAGGGGAGCGTTCTGTAAGCCGTTGAAGGTGTACCGGGAGGTATGCTGGAGGTATCAGAAGTGCGAATGCTGACATGAGTAACGATAATGCGGGTGAAAAACCCGCACGCCGGAAGACCAAGGGTTCCTATCCCATGTTAATCAGGGTAGGGTAAGTCGACCCCTAAGGCGAGGCCGAAAGGCGTAGTCGATGGGAAACGGGTTAATATTCCCGTACTTGGTATAATTGCGATGGGGGGACGGAGCAGGCTAAGCAAGCATGGCGTTGGTTGTCCATGTGAAAGTGAGTAGGTTGAGAGTTTAGGAAAATCCGGACTCTTAAGACTGAGACACGAGACGAGCCACTAAGGTGGTGAAGTTGTTGATGCCATACTTCCAGGAAAAGCCTCTAAGCTTCAGATTATACCGAATCGTACCCCAAACCGACACAGGTGGTCAGGTAGAAAATACTAAGGCGCTTGAGAGAACTCGGGTGAAGGAACTAGGCAAAATCGTACCGTAACTTCGGGAGAAGGTACGCTCCGATTGGTGATGAGACTTGCTCTTTAAGCTGATTGGAGCCGCAGTGACCAGGTGGCTGGGACTGTTTATTAAAAACACAGCACTGTGCAAAATCGCAAGATGACGTATACGGTGTGACACCTGCCCGGTGCCGGAAGGTTAATTGATGGGGTTAGTTTTCGGACGAAGCTCTTGATCGAAGCCCCGGTAAACGGCGGCCGTAACTATAACGGTCCTAAGGTAGCGAAATTCCTTGTCGGGTAAGTTCCGACCTGCACGAATGGTGTAACCATGGCCACGCTGTCTCCACCCGAGACTCAGTGAAATTGAAATCGCAGTGAAGATGCTGTGTACCCGCGGCTAGACGGAAAGACCCCGTGAACCTTTACTACAGCTTGGCACTGAACATTGAACCTACATGTGTAGGATAGGTGGGAGGCTTTGAAGCAGAGACGCTAGTCTTTGTGGAGCCGTCCTTGAAATACCACCCTTGTAGTTTTGATGTTCTAACGTTGGCCCCTGATCGGGGTTACGGACAGTGCCTGGTGGGTAGTTTGACTGGGGCGGTCTCCTCCCAAAGAGTAACGGAGGAGCACGAAGGTTGGCTAAGTACGGTCGGACATCGTACGGTTAGTGTAATGGTAGAAGCCAGCTTAACTGCGAGACAGACACGTCGAGCAGGTACGAAAGTAGGTCATAGTGATCCGGTGGTTCTGAATGGAAGGGCCATCGCTCAACGGATAAAAGGTACTCCGGGGATAACAGGCTGATACCGCCCAAGAGTTCATATCGACGGCGGTGTTTGGCACCTCGATGTCGGCTCATCACATCCTGGGGCTGAAGTCGGTCCCAAGGGTATGGCTGTTCGCCATTTAAAGTGGTACGCGAGCTGGGTTTAGAACGTCGTGAGACAGTTCGGTCCCTATCTGCCGTGGGCGTTTGAGAATTGAGAGGGGTTGCTCCTAGTACGAGAGGACCGGAGTGAACGAACCGCTGGTGTTCGGGTTGTCATGCCAATGGCATTGCCCGGTAGCTACGTTCGGAACTGATAAGCGCTGAAAGCATCTAAGCGCGAAGCAGGCCTCGAGATGAGTTCTCACTAGACTTTTAAAGTCTCTGAAGGGCCGTTGAAGACTACAACGTTGATAGGCAGGATGTGGAAGTGGTGTGAGCCATTAAGCTAACCTGTACTAATTACCCGTGAGGCTTAACCATACAACGCCAAACGCGTTTTATGACAGCGTAACAGACAGAAGTTAGTATACTAAAGTAGATTTACGATTATCAGATTTCCAGATTTTAGTTAATTGCGAGTGCGATTAACAACCAAATTTGCTTGGTGACAATAGCGTTTTGGACCCACCTGATTCCATGCCGAACTCAGTAGTGAAACGAAACAGCGCCGATGATAGTGTGGCATTTGCCATGTGAAAGTAGGACATCGCCAGGCTCCTAATTAGAGAAACCCGATTCGAAAGAGTCGGGTTTTTTGTTGCCTGTAGAAAAATAAAATACCCAACCAAGACCCCTACGACCTATATCTTTGTAAGCATCGTGTTGCATTGACCATGTGAAAGTAGGACATCCTACTGCGTAGCGCACCATGGCTCCTAATTAGAGAAACCCGTTGCAGCAATGCAGCGGGTTTTTTGCGTTCAGGGCTAAATCGTCCAGTATCATACTGAGATTGCATACAGAGATAAAAGACGCATCAGCGCAAGATGAAGAGACGTAGGAGGCACTTTAGTGCCGAAGTGTCTGATATGCCCTTCACACATAACCACTGACATTCACGGCTAAAGCCGTTCCCACGCTTCTTAATCACAATGACAGAAGTGCAAGGGGCTCTAAATCGCTCATTTCACTTCTGGCTCAAACAATTAGGACGTAGGAGGCACTTGAGTGCCGAAAGTGTCTGATATGCTCTTCACACATAACCAGAGACATTCACGGCTAAAGCCGTTCCTACGCTTTGTAATCACGATGTTCAATCACGCTTTCCATGTTGTTTAATCATGATGACAAGGTTGAAGGCTCTAAAATTGGCTACTTCACTTTACGCTAACCAAATTAGCGCGTAGGTGGCACTTGAGTGCCGAAAGAGTCTGATATGCCCTTCACACCTAATCACTGATATTCACTGCTAAAGCCGTTTCCATGCTTTATAATCAGATGTTTAATCACGATGTACAAATCAAAAGTGAATAGAGTAGTGGGCTCAAATCTTTAAAATAGGCCTACTTTATCAAGCATTCATTCTCATCTATTAATAATGAGTCTTCACTTGGCAAGCTGCCTGACGAATTAGTACCCTATTTACCCTTTGTTGCAATTTTCATCTTGGTTTAGTACCTGAGCTATGTAAAACTAATCGGGTTTTTAACCACAATCAGGTGACATGAATGTCTCAAATAAAAGCTTGGAAACTTATTAGCCTGTTTTGTTTGGTAAGCTTGCTTATGGGCTGTGAGTCGAAGGAAGAGCAGCTGAAACAAACAATACAACAATCCATAGAAAAAGCTGAAGTAGAGTTAAATCAGTTGGGTACTGCGCTTGATAATGGCTCTCTTCGTAATGCGACTTTACTTAAACAGTATGCAAAGGTCCTCACGGAGCAGCAACCACAACTTTCTGAAATTGCGCGTGTTATTAGCCTTGATGCAACCCGAGAAGGTGCTATTTACAGTGGGCTTAAACAGCGTTTAGCGGATGTCAAAGCAACGAGCTTAATTCCGCCTTATGAAGACACCCTTCATCAACTTGATTTAATTCGAGACGCCGCAAAACCGTCTTTATTCCAAGACGCTTTAACTGACCCAATAAATATGCTCGCCGATATGTCAAACGGTGCGCTTGCGCGTGTTGGGGCAATTAGTGAGGCTGCAGAAGGTGAAAGCGTAGGAAATCAGCTTGTTGGCAACCCTAATTACGGCCAATGGCAAACCAATAGTAGCGGCACTAGCTTTTGGGTTTGGTATGGTATGTATCGCATGCTCGGTGATGTGTTTGATCGTGTTGAATATGGTCGTTGGAGCCGCAACAGAAAATACAGCTATTACAATGACTATGGCCGTTATCGTTATTCGAGCCCTAAACAAATTAAGGCACAACAAACTGTTGAGACACGAACACGCCAGTCTTATCAACGTCAAGGTAAACAATTCACTAGCCCGTATGCAACCAAGCGAAGCGGTGCATCAGGGTTAAGCCGTAGCAGCTATACGCCGCCACGCACACGTAGTAGCTATGCTTCTAGTAGTAGTTACAGTAAAAGCTCCGGGTCATTACGCAACAGCTCGAGCAGAACATCACGTGGCATTAGCCGCGGTAAGTAGTGAAAAGAATAACCATCGGAGTTACAACACATGTATGAATTTAATGGAATAACAACGTGGTCATTGCAAGCTTTAGCAATCGACTTTGCAATCATTATCGCCTTATTTGTAAGCTTAAAGTTTATTAAAGGCTGGGTATCTAATCTACATGCCAATGATGAGATTACGGAACGTGACAACTTTGCGTTTGGTATTAGTTTTGCAGCAGGGCTTGTTGCGTTAGCCATTGTACTTAGCGGTGTGAGCAGTGGTGCATTTGCAGTCAGTTTACAACAAGAAGCACTACAAATGCTGGTCTATGGTGTAATGGCGATTGCGCTCATTAAGCTTGGTCATTTCTTCCAAGATAAAGTGGCGCTGCGTAAAGTGAGTTTGCATGACGAAATCGTCAAAGGTAATGCAACAGCTGCACTTATTGATTTTGGACATGTTGTTAGTGTTGCCATTGTTATTCGTTCAGCTTTATTTTGGGTTGCTACTGAGGGGTGGCATGGTCTTCCGATAGTAATAGCCGCATTTGTGATTGGCAGTATCGCCATGTTGTTGGTGAGCCAATACCGAGTTCAGCTGTTCAAACGTACAAATCGCAGTGGTGATTGCTTACAGCAAGCGGTGATTGACGGTAATTTAGCAGTGGGAATTCGTTATGCAGGCTTCTTAGTGGGCAGTGCATTAGCACTTACTGCAGCATCAGGCATAGCCCCGTACGCTGCGGATAATATTGGAGCAAGCTTAGGATATTGGGCATTGAGTGCCGCGCTAAGTATCGTAGCCTTTATTTTATTGCACTTACTAACGATTAAAATCATTTTAGCAGGGTGTGATATTTCCGATGAAGTTAATCGCCAGAAGAATGTCGGTGTAGCGGCAATTTCTGCTGCGGTATCATTTGCTATAGGCTCTACCATGGCCACGTTGTTAGGTGCTTAATTAAGTGTCTCATACAGCGGCTTCGCCAAGTAGAGCCTCTCTACTTGGGCATGATTTTTTATTAATTACTGTGATGGCCGTACTCGCTGGGTGCGGCCTAATTTATGAATATCTACTATCGCATTATGCAGGGCGTGTTCTTGGCTCTGTTGAGAGCGCCATTTATGCCATGATAGGCACAATGATCGTGGCAATGGGGATCGGGGCATTTTTAGCGCGTTGGTTTAAAGACGCATTTACTGCATTTGCATGGCTTGAAAGTATCATTGCCTTAGTCGGTATGGGGTGTATTTTAGCAATTGCCAGTGTGATAGCTGTTAGTTATTCATTGCCTCATCTCTTCTCTAGCATCTTTAACTTACCAGCAGATACAGTACTGGATGGCTATGTATTTGAAAAGCTACAAGAGTGGTCGCGTTTTTTACCTTATGTATTTGGTCTGTTGCTTGGGCTTTTAATCGGTATGGAAATCCCGTTAATAGCACGTATTCGTCAGCAAGTTTATGGCCGTTTTTTAGAGAACAACGCGGGTACGATTTACGGTGCTGATTATATTGGCGCTGGGGTCGGTGCTGCAATTTGGGTGAGTATTATGCTGGCAATGCCAATCATGCAGGCTGCTGCTTGGACGGCATTGTTTAATATTATTGCCGGGCTGATCTTTTTATGGCGTTACCATCAACACGTGCGTTTTGCGAAGGTGTTATTAATGTGTCACGTGTTGCTATTAGTATTTTTCGCTTTTGTGTTAGTGCTTGGTACGAGCTGGATGAAAAATCTTAGTAACGTTTTATATAAAGATAAAGTCATCTACTCGCAAGCAACTAAGTATCAGCACTTGGTGTTAACCGAGCGTTTGAGTCGCAATCAGCCAACTGCGATCACAGATTTATACCTCAATGGTCGTTTGCAATTTTCAAGCGTTGATGAGCAAATTTATCATTCGATGCTGGTGTATCCTGCGATGCTAGCTTCAAATCGCCATGACCGTGTGTTAATTATAGGCGGCGGTGATGGGTTGGCGCTTCGCGATGTTTTGAAGTGGCCAGTAAAGCATGTCACCTTGGTTGACTTAGATGGTCAGCTGTTAAACTTATTTGGTAATGATGTGGGCGACTATGATGCGCCAGAGACTATCAGAAAACGCTTAATTGAGCTGAATAATCACTCGATGAGCGATCCTCGAGCACAAATCCGTATTGCAGATGCCTTTTTGGAAGTTGAAGCTATGCTTGCGAAAGGAGAGCGTTTCGACACCATTTTAATTGACTTACCAGACCCCAATCATCCTGACTTAAACAAATTGTACAGTGATTATTTCTATAATCATGTTCGTCAGTTATTAGCCCCAGATGGTGCAATGGCAGTGCAGTCAACGTCTCCTTATCACGCCAAAAAGGCGTTCTTAAGCATTGCCAAAACAGTCAGGGCTGCCGGTTTTAATTACGTAGAGCAATACCAGCAAAATATCCCTTCATTTGGCCAATGGGGATGGACTATTGCTACCACCACAGGCAAGCCTGCGAGTAGCCGAATTCGCGAAACAGACAAATTACCAGTACCTTCTCGCTGGGTTAGTAAAGAGTATTTATTGGCATCTTTTGTTTTTCCGAATCATTATTTTGAACAAGTAAATACAATTGAAGTCAATAGATTAGGTTCTGGAACTCTGTATGATTATTATCGTCAAGCGTGGCAAGTTGAAACCGAATTGTACAAAAATTGATATTTTATAGTTGACATAATATGTCGGCTATGCAAATCTTAACTCAGACATAATATGTCAAAACGTAAAAAGGTGAGACATGGAATTAAATGAACTATCAATCAAACTGGCTTCTTTTGAAACAGAAGGTGTGAGCTTTGAGTCTTTCTTGATTGCCAACCCAGGCGAACAAGATGTATTGCAAGTTATCGTCGATGGGAATGATGAGTTACCTATCTTTGTTACGCAAACCGAGGAGCAGCTACTGTGTATTAGCTACTTGTTTGCAGAGGACGAAGTAAAAGCAGATATGCGTGATGAGTTAAACGAAACCTTATTACGTTTGAACGTGCCTATTCCATTAAGCGCATTTGCAAAGATTGATGATAAGTACGCTATTTTTGGTGCACTGTCGGTTAATTCATCGTTTGATGATATTACCCATGAGCTGGTAACACTCGCTGATAATGCGATTGATGCACTTGAAGCCGTGACGATTTATTTAAACGATTAATTAGCAATTTCTGGAGTTAAGATTATGAGTATTTTAAAGAAACTATTTACAGCTGTACGTGGTGGCGCTCGTGAAGCAGGGCAAGCGATTGTTGATGCAAACGGTATCCGTATCTTCGAACAAGAAATTGCTGATGCACAAAACGCGTTACAACGTGCTAAAAAAAGCCTAACAGAAGTGATGGCAAAAGAGATGCAAACAAAGCGCAAAATTAGTGCGTTAGATGCCTCTATTGCTGAACATGAAGCCTACGCAGGCCAAGCGCTTGAAAAAGGCAATGAAGCATTAGCGCTTGAGATTGCTGAGAAAATCGGTGACTTTGAAACAGAAAAAGCAGAGCATGAAGGCGTGTTAGCCGGTTTTAGTAATCATATTGTGACACTAAAACAGCAAGTAAAAGAAGCTGAAAAGTCGATTAAAGAGAACCAACGTCAATTAACGATGGTTAAGACAACTGAAAGCGTGCAACAAGCAACGATGGCAGTAAACAGCACACTGAATACAAACAGCTCATCAATGACATCTGCGCGTGAGTCATTAGAGCGCATTAAACAGCGCCAACAAGACCGTCAAGATCAGCTTGGCGCAGCTAAGCAGTTAGAAGCGGATACGAATGGCGATGATTTAAAAGCGAAAATGGCTGAAGCGGGTATTGGTGATACTAACCCTAAAAGTGCAGACATTTTGGCGCGCATTAAAGCTAAGCAAAACAGCTAATTTTATTAGCGGAAAGACAAAAGGTAACCCATGCACAGGGTTACCTTTTTTGCTTCAACAAGGAGTCAGCCAATGTTTAACTTTTTCAAATCTAAAAAAGCCCCAGAGCGCCAATTAACTGAACCTAGCCAATTACAAGTAGGTGATATGCTGAGCGTGATTGATTCGTTTGCTTATCCAAACTGGTTAAAGGGGCAGACATTACGTGTTATTGATGTACAAACGTATCAGTACCAACGCAGTGCTGAGTATGAGCTCGTTCTTGAGAGTGAATCGGGCCAAGTGGTGTTCTTGCAAATTGAATCTGATGATGGTGAGCAATGGGCAAACTTCGCGATTAAAATTCAACGCGATGATGTAGACGAAATATTTACGCTTGATGAGTTTGCACGTATCTTCGATGAAGATGAGTTAACCACAATTAGCGTGCAAAACACCCCTGAACGTTTTAGCCACTTTTTAGCTAAGAGCTACAAGCAAACTGAAGCGCCTTATGTATGTTATTTCCATAATAAAGATTATCGCAATAAACCATTACCTCGTTACGAAGATGAAGGCGGTGAACCATGCGAAATGATTTGTTTAAGCTCGGATGACGAGAGTTATGGCTTGAACATAGAAATTTGGGAAGGTGGTGAAACCGAGGTATCACTCACGTTAACACGCCCGATCAGTGATATTGTTGATTTATTTCCTGGGGATGCCAAGTGAGTGATGCAAAAGCAAAATGGCAGCGTCAGGAGCAAGCGGTTCGTGCCACGCAAATGGCGTTTGATCTAAGCAGTGAAGTACAAAAATCAATTAAAAAGCAAGCAATTGATCAAGAACTGACCCCATCAGATATGATTCGGAAAATTCTTGAGCTCGACGTTAAGTCTAAAAAAACCAGACAACGCTTATCGTTTAATTTAAATGACGAAGAAATTGCTCTTTTAGCTGCGCGTTTTGGTGTTGATGCAGATGATAAACGTGCGGTAAAGCAGCGAGTTGCAGAGCTATTGATTGCCCACAGCCAACGTAAATAAGGGGTGTAGTTTTGCCTTTGTGACATTAAGCCCTTACACTGAGGGGGAGATGTTTTAAAGAAGTGGCGTGTTGTGGATATTATTTTAATTGCGTATTTAGTTATTTTTGCATTATTTGGCACCGCCGCAAGTTACTTTGTGCGTTACATTTATGCTTACTGGGTGCACAACACGATGCATGTGCACTACATCTATAAGGCCGGAGTGTGTATCATCAGTGTGGTGATTGTATCCGGCCTTATGACATTATTTACTTAATTTCGATTGCTTGGCATTGCTCTGAAATACACAAAGATTGTACAGGCAAAACTGGCGAGCAGTCGTTAACACTTAACGGTTGTTCTGAATCTTTTTCTAATGAAGTGATCTGCTCAGCCAGCTGCTCGGCCTGCTCTTGTGGGGTGTTTAGCGTTGAATAAACCACATAGCGGCTTGGGCCACCACATGCGCGCTCACCTACTTCTAACACCTTACACTGGAAGCTTGCACTGCAACTATTGTTACTTACGATCTCGTCCAGTTGTTCATTTAAATCACTTAAATCAACACCTGTAGAGCCGCCAACAGAGGTGCTCTCACAGCCTGTTAATGCAAGCGCTGCCAACATCGTTGTGGTGATGAAAAGTTTATTGAAAGTCGATGAACGAACCATTATTGCTTATTCCTTAGTATACACTTGCCGCTGAGCCATCGATTTTAACACAAGTATTTGCAGAACACTGTGTGCCTGGTGCCGTTAGATGCTGACAAATACTCATAACGTCATTGGCTGCATTGTATTGGCTTTCAAGGCTCGTGATTTTTTGGGCTATTTTCTCAACTTCACTGCTATTGGCTGTTTTAGTTGAATACACAACATAGCTGCTTGGGCCACCGCATGCACGGCTACCAACAGGAAGTACTTTACACTGGCTGCTGTTATCGCAGCTTGGGTCTTGAATGAGTTGTTTGAGCTGTTGATGGGCAGCAGTAATTGTTGTTTTTTCGGGTGCCGACTTGCTGATTTCAACTGCTTGAGGTGCATTTTCAAGTTTACTGGTTGTTGCTTGTAATTCGGTTTGTTTGGTTGTTGCTGCATCAGAGCACGCGGTAAGTAGCGCGGGAAATAATACAGCTAAAAGTGAAAAGCGCATAATGGACCTATAAATCGTTGAATAAGTACTCACCATCATACACTTTGCACTCAGAGGGGCAATAAAAACGTTGTCTTTCAGTAAGTAGCTCTGTCATTACAGAGCTACGTTGTGTACAGGTTTAATTGCTATAAGCCACCTTTTGTAAGCTTTGCAGGGTCGAGCAATGTATTCAATTCTTCGCGTGAAATGTCAGTATGCTCAGCGGCAACATCAATAATAGGGCGACCTTCTTGATAGGCCAGTTTGGCAATTTTAGCGGCTTTCGTATAGCCGATCACCGGATTAAGTGCGGTGACTAAAATAGGGTTTTTAGCTAATGCTTTATCAACATTGTCTTGATTAACACTGAAACTGGCAATGGCTTTATCGGCAAGTGCCTCACTACTATTTGCCAACAGCTCAATGCTTTGCAGTATGTTTAATGCAATCACGGGTAACATCACGTTAAGCTCAAAATTACCGGCCTGACCTGCTACTGTAATGGTGGCATCGTTACCAATGACTTGCGCACTGACCATGGCGGCAGCTTCTGGGATCACAGGATTCACTTTACCAGGCATGATCGATGAACCGGGCTGTAAAGCTTCTAATTCAATTTCACCTAGACCAGCAAGCGGACCTGAGTTCATCCAGCGTAAGTCATTGGCTATTTTCATTTGCGCCACAGCTAAGACTTTGAGCTGTCCAGATAATGAAACAATGGCATCTTGTGAGCCAATGTTGTAAAAAAAGTTTTTACTTGGACTGAAACGGATACCTACGTTTTCGCTTAGGTGTTGGCAAAAAGTAGCAGAAAATGCAGGGTCTGCATTGATACCAGTACCAACCGCGGTGCCTCCTTGAGCCAGCTCGCAAACACGCTCAAGTGATTGGCGTATGCCTGTCATTGCGTTATCGATTTGGCATTGCCATGCTGAGAGTGTTTGCGCAAAACTGACGGGCATTGCATCCATTAGGTGAGTACGCCCCGTTTTAATAATATGACCCACTTCAGCTTGTTTACTCTGTAAGCGTTGGCTCAGCTTGTCTAGTTTAGGAAATAACTCGTAAATAATATTAATTGCGCTGCTGACGGCAATTGCCGTGGGGATCACATCATTAGAACTTTGCCCCATGTTGACGTCATCATTCGGGTGTACTGGCTCATTAGCAAGGGTCGTTGCCAGTGTGGCAATAACCTCGTTAGCATTCATGTTCGAGCTGGTGCCGGAGCCGGTTTGGAATACATCGACAGTAAACTGCGAAAAGTGCTTACCATCAATGATGGCTTGGCAGGCTTGTTCAATCGCATTCGCTTTTACTTGGCTCAAATGTCCTAGCGCTGCATTACTCTGCGCCGCTGCTTGCTTAATGTAGGCAAGGGCAGTAATAAATTGCTTTGGCATGGTCAAGCCGCTAATTTTAAAGTTGTTGATAGCACGTTGAGTTTGAGCTTGATACAAGGCATTTACGGGAACGTGTAGCTCACCCATACTATCTGATTCGGTTCTAAATTTGCTCATAAACACTCCTAAATAGGGTTAAACTCTTGACTTAGAACGCAGGCTTCTCGCTCTAAGCAAAAATATTTTTCAATACAGTTATGAGTTTTGTAGTAACGCTTTAACGCGAGCTGCGGTTTGTAGAGTTGAGCTAAACATTGCTTACGAATAGCATTGTGAACTAGAGAATCGCACATTTTCTCAAGTAGTTCATGAAACGTACGCCTTAAATACAATTCTTGTAAAATAAAGCTTTGATGTTTTTCGTAATAGCGTGCGATGTTTAATCCCGCTTCAATATAGCCCGCAACCAACGCTGGAGCATGAAGCCCCGGTCTTTGACAAACACATTTCATTTGCCGCTGATAATTGAGCATAGCATTGTGAGAGTACATAAGAAAACCGATTAGCTGTAATGATAACTATTATCATTACAGCTAATCGGTTTTAGTGCAAGTCTTATATGACGGTGTTAAGACTGAATAGATTAACTGCAGAGGTTTAATTATAACCAAGAATAAAAATCTGGTCTGTTTCATGTTTTTTCGGCGCCTGTACATTTTCTTTATTGCATTGAGAAAGAAGGTCAATCACGGTTGCTCTGTCATCACAACTTGTTAAGGCGGCTTTTTCGCTTTCTGCACGCTCGCTCGCGGCAATGGCTGCATCGACAGCAGTGTAAGGTGAGATATACATTATATTGCTCCTATTGGTTTACTCATTACTGAATTTGCATAAGCTATACCAATCATGTTTATAAAATATAATCCTTTGAATTAAATGAATTTAAATTATTTTTAATGCAATAGAGCGCGACATTATTGTGGATTTTTGCTTTACTGTTGTGCATTAATTACCAAACATGGTGCAAAAACTGGTATGGAAAAACCATTCTCTCAAGCCTGTGAAAATAACAAATCACCCATTCTTCACGTATTAAAAGACTTTTTTGCCGATGTAGAAAATGTACTCGAAATTGGCTCAGGTACAGGACAACATAGTGTGCACTTTGCCAAGCATTTAACGCATTTGCAGTGGCTGTGTAGCGATCGTGAGGTGAATCACTTAGGTATTTTACAGTGGCATCAGGAAGCATCGTTAGCTAACTTGCATGCCCCTTTGTCACTAGATTTACAGCATGCTTGGCCTGTTGATAGCGTGAACGCAATCTATACCGCTAATACACTGCATATTATTAGCTGGCCGCTGGTTGAGCGTTTCTTTCAAGGGGTTGAAAAGCATTTAGCCCACCAAGGAAAGTTATGTATTTATGGGCCATTTAAATACCAAGGCAATTATACAAGTGCCAGTAACGCTGAATTTGATACCTTTTTAAAGCAACAAGATGCAAACAGTGCAATACGTGATTTTGAAGCTATTTGCCAACTTGCAGAGCAGGCAGGCTTAACGTTTGTTGAAGATGTACAAATGCCAGCTAACAACCAATTACTGCTGTTTAAACGGCAGTAGGGTATCGCACTGTGCTTTATAGAGTGCCATGTGTTGGCGCTCTCTGGCGATAAAATCGTTGATAGCCGCAGCAAAATCAGGCTGTTGAATATGGTGTACTGAGTAAGTGTAAACGGGCTGAAACCCTCGGCTTATCTTATGCTCACCTTGTGCTCCAGAGTGAAACTGTTTTAGCTTATTGGCAATGCAGTATTCAATCCCTTGGTAATAACACAGCTCAAAATGCAGGCTGTCGATTTCATCATTGGCGCCCCAGTAGCGACCATACAGACACTGTTTATCTTTAAAGCTTAAAGTCGCAGCGATAACTTCATCAGCCTGTTTAGCAAGCATCAATACTAACTGTGTGGGCATTGTATCTCGTAGTCGTTGAAAAAACGCATTATTTAAATAACCTGTGTGACCTGAGCGTTTAATATAAGTTTGGCTATAAAAGTGGCTAAAGAGCTGCATGTCCTGAGCGCTTATAGTGTTACCTTCTCGCCACTCGATGGTTATGTGTTGTTGAGTGATTTTGACACGCTCTTTTTTTATCGACTTTCGCTTGCGTGCTGTCAGTGAGTCTAAAAAGTCATCAAAGTGAGAGTATGCTTGATTAAACCATTGAAACTGGACGCCTTGACGTAGCATAACAGCATCGCTTTTTAGTGATTCAGCCTGTTGCTGGTGGCAAAAGTTGATATGCCAGCCCGACCATTGCCTATCGTGCGCAGTATTTGTTAATACTTGCGTTAAATAATTATAAACACTGTCTGGATTGGGGTGGTTAATGCTCAGTCTTTGACCTTCAATGGGTGTAAAAGGCACGGCAGATAACCATTTGGGGTAGTAATCTAAACCATGTTGTTGATACGCCTCTGCCCATGCCCAGTCAAACACATATTCACCGTAAGAGTGATACTTTATATACCCGGGTAGTAGAGCAACGATATGTTTTTGCTGGTAAATTGCCAGGTGCATTGGTTGCCAACCTGTGTTTTTACTCACGCAGCCAGTGTGCTCAAGCGCAGCTAAAAAAGCATGATCGGTAAAGGGGGTATCATGAAAAAAACGCTGCCAAATTGTCGTATCAATATCCGTTATTTGATTAAACCAACGGTGACTAAATTGGCTCATTGTTCAGAGGCCCTTTCAACGTCTTTAATAAAGTCTGTGATATGTAAGCTGAGCTTATCGAAATATGGATTGAAGGTGAGTCTTGCAAATGGCTTATACTTCGCTAAATTCTCTGCTGTGCGCTCACCAATAACAATTTCAGGCTGATATTTACAGGCTTTGTATAGGGTATCGTCATCTAAATAACTGCCACAATTTCGATAGCGGGCAGTGCGGCCATAGTGTGGATTGCTTGGTTTATTAACGATACCAATATGTGACATGCCTTGAATATTTTTACAGTCTTCGGTGTCGCAGTCATCGCTAATTATCAGGTAATCGGCTGGAAAACTATTGGGTATATTTTTATCATCACCGTAATAAACAAGGCGATTAAGTTGGCTGTTTTTATGAGTTTTGGGATTGTGTAGCTTAGCTAATAATTTAAACGTTACTTGATTATCAATCGTGGTATCAACATCGCTAAAGGTGCTAAAAAAAGCAACATCAGGTAGTGAACGGTGTTTTAGTTTATCTAAGCTGATGCGCTTCATGGCTTCATAACTGGCTGATGCGGCATTAAATGGAAAGGACTCATATTTTGCAAAATCGAGATCGGCATCTTTATCTATCCAGTTTATAAAGGGTATCGCGTTAACCCACTTGGCTAGCCAGCCATTTTTATTATGGGGCTCAGTCGCGGGTGAAAACAGCATCGCGCCGATAATGTGTTTATCAACGGGACCTTGGGTTAAATAATCAATGATCATTGCTGCACCTGTTGAATACCCCCCTAAAATGACCTGATCAAAATCTTTTAACGTGCGTTCAATAGCGTAAGTGCTCGCCTTGTACCAGTCGTCGGCATTAATCTCTTTGAGTGCTCCTGGTGCTGTACCGTGCCCTGGTAATAACAGGGTACGTACCGTATAACCTTGTTGATAATACACTTGAGCTAAATCATGGTAGGTAAAAGGTGAGTCGGTTAAGCCATGGATTAATAGCACTGCCTTACGGCTCTGTTTTTGTGTTAACTCAAAAGGGCTGATTAAATCTGCTACTGTTGCATTTGCAGGGCGTGATCCTTGCGCAACGAGTAGCTTATAGATGTCGGTATAGACTGGGCAAGGCAGCGTTGCGCGGGGATTTTCGCTGCTAATTTCAAGGTAAGCAGCTGTAAGGTAGTCACTATACGCTTGCTCGGTGTTATAACTAAAGGTGCTGTGTGAGCGAGGAAGAGGTTCTCTGAAAAGCCCTTCGCGCTTACTTTTCATCATGAGATTTTCATCTTCCAGTTGGGTTAAACACGTTTCTTGCTGTGCCTGTAATGGGGGGCTGCCGAGTCCAAAAAGAATGAGAATAAAGGCAACTAAGTTGATGAATTTCATTGTATAAGAGTCCTTTTAAGTATTCAGCTTATCGCGTTATTGTCGTATTGCAAGTACGCAGCGTCACGCTAAAGGTAAATGGCGTTTAGTGAATGCTTGCTTTAATACCACCGTCGATTCGATATTGGCAATACAATTGATACTGCCTAATTTATGTTTTACAAAACTTTCGTAGCTTTCTAAATCAGCGGCAATTATTTTTAATAAATAATCATAGCTGCCTGAAATAACCGAGCATTCCAGTACGTGTTCAAGCTTTTCCACTTGCTGTTCAAACTGCTCTGCAGCAGCAACTGAGTTTTGATTTAAGCGTACAAACGCATAAACAGAGACATTTAAGTCAACCGCTTTGGGGTTAATTGCAGCATGATAACCACTAATCACATTACTTGATTCAAGCTTCTTAATTCGGCGCAGGCAAGGAGTATCAGAAAGGCTGACTGATTGAGCAAGCTCAGACACAGATGTACGTGCATTATCTTGTAGTGCGTTGAGCAATTGTTGGTCTTTTTTGTCTAGTTTCATTTCTATTTGAGTGATTTTCACTAATTATCACAAATTCTAGCTTATATTTTAGCGATTAGCACTCAGTGAACTCTGTTAACATTATCGCAATATATTTATTTTGGAGTAAGCCTGTGACTGAGAACACCAAGGCATTTGATAGCTGGCTGCGTACCCGATTTGTTGAGATCAATAGCGAACTAGAAAAACTATATTGGCAACAAGACGATAAAGCGAATGTAGAAGGCGTTGGCGAACACCTTAAGCACCAGTTAGAGCAGGAAGGGAATGAGCATATTCGTGCCTTATTAGCAGAAGGCAATACCGACGAAGGTTTTGATAATGCCTTTGATTTATTAGGCAATGTTGGCTTATTTATGGCTGCATGTCGTCGCCATGAAATTACTGAACCCTCACGCGAAACCACTTCTCCCTTGGTTGATGCGTCGGCACTTGCTATGCACATTGGCGCATCCATTGGTGTTACACCACGCTTTGCGACTGCTCATTTAACCACCCACAATAAAGCGGTTGATGGTCTTTATAAGCGCTTTACAAATCTTGAAGATGAAAAAGTCTTTGTTGATTACAACACCAAAGGAATTTTGGCTTACAAACGTGCGGCAGATGCGTTACTAAAAATTCAACCATTAGGAATTTCGCACCCAATTGCCGCCGATTTATTAGCGGTAGCCAAACATGCATTACTGGATGTCATCGAGTCAAATAATGCGCTGTATAACAAACTCGATACTGATCGTTTCTTTTACTGTGTGCGCCCTTATTACAAACCCTATCGCGTAGGGAAAGAGGTTTATCGTGGTGCAAATGCCGGTGATTTTGCAGGCATTAATGTGATTGATATGTTGCTTGGACTTTGTTTTGCTAACGAGCCAAGCTATTCGCAAATGCTGGTGGATAAATTTTTATACATGATGCCAGAAGATCAGCAAATATTGCGTGAAAGCATGCGGATGACGAGTATCATGGATGACTTTTTAGCCGCAGAAACTGAACGAGATAGTGAATGGCTGCAAACAAACTTAAAGTTATTTATTCAAGTTTGTAAATTGCATGGTGACACAGCAATCGGTCATCATAATCAACTCGTGAGTAAGTACATTGCACAGCCATCACAAAAAATGCAGCAACAACATATGGATAAAGTCACGGCGAGTGGGCCACCGTTACATGTGTTGCTTAACTCTCTTGAGCAATTACGTGATCGCCGAGCCGCAGCAAAGCGCGACGATATCCGCACTCGCTACGATGATTTAACTAAGCTAAAACAGTGGATTAAGTAATGCGTAAACATGACTTTATACTCGCCCCAGGAAGCTATTTATTAAATCATTCTGTGGGCCGCGCTTTAAAATCGGCAGAGCCGTATTTTCATGAGCATTTTTTTGCCGCTTGGCAAAATGAAAATAAAGAGCCTTGGCAGCAATGGTTACATGGCGTTGAGGCATTTACATCAAGCTTAGCGCGGCTGTTTAATTCGGATGCAGAGCTATTTTGCCCACAAGTGAATTTATCGAGTGGCTTAACAAAGTTAGTGATGTCGCATCCGCGTTTGCAACAGACAAACTGCACAGTATTAATGGCAGAAAGTGATTTTCCTAGCATGGGATTTGCGATGCAAAAAGCGCTCCCTGAATGCGCTGAAATTGTGTTTATTGGCGCTGATGAGGATTTAACCGATGCTCAGGTTTGGCAATCATATTTGGCTAAGCAAGCGTTCGATTTAGTGTTTGTGAGTCATGTGTATTCAAATACTGGCCAGCAAGCTCCGATTGCTGAAATCATTCAAATTGCAAAGCAATCCAATACGCTAAGCCTGATAGATATCGCTCAGTCGGCAGGTATTTTAGAGGTGGATTTAACAGCACTTGACCCCGATTTTATGCTTGGCTCGAGTGTTAAGTGGTTGTGCGGTGGCCCAGGTGCTGCTTATTTGTGGGTCAATCGTCATCAACTTGCATTGTGTCAGCCAAAAGATGTTGGTTGGTTCTCTCATCAAAATCCATTTGAGTTTGATATCAAGCATTTTACTTATCATCATACGGCACTGCGTTTTTGGGGAGGAACGCCATCAGTCGCACCGTGTATTTTAGCTGCGCATAGTATTCGCTACTTTGCCGATTTAGGCATTGATAAAGTACGCGCCCATAACTTAGCAATGCTTGCTACGTTGCATGCTGAGCTGAGTGAATATATGCGTTCGCCAAGTGCAGCAGATAAATGCTCCGGCACGGCAATCATGCATTTTGGTCGTAAACAACAGACGGTTAAAGCGGCGTTGCATGAGGCTAATATCGCTGTTGATGAACGTCATTTAGGGCTAAGGGTCTCAGCCCATGTTTATAATGACGGCAATGATATAAATGACTTTATTAAGACTGTGAAAAGCGTTTTAGATTAAGTGCTTGTCGCGCTTTTGCCTTTACAGAACGCCAGTGTGTCATCGGCTTTTTAGGTACCAGCGCTAAAATGTGTTCGAAATCGATGTCATCAATATGCATTTCATTACTGTGCGCAAACATAATGCGTTGAGGTTTAAGGGCTTTTAGCATTAATAAAGAGTTTAAATACAGTTTAGGATAAAACACAGGAAAGGGTGGCATAAGCTGCCCTTTCACTTTTACGAGTAAGTCGGCAATGTAAATTCGCTCTGTGGGAATATGGTACAGGCTAATATCGCGGTCGGTATGACCTGGCGTATGCAGTGCTTGCCAGTCATCAAAATTCGGCAGGGTAGAGTCGGTTGCTAAGTAATAGTCGGCATCTAGATATCGGCTATACCAAAGATTGCGTCTTTCTTTGTTTAGCCGACCTGCAACCCACCATGCAAGAGCGATATCGGTCAAGTGCATTAAAATACCATCAAGGCCCTTATACCATTGCCCCGGTGCATTAGATGTCGCAATTTTTGCACCGCTTAGTTTTCTTAGGGCATGGGCGCCACCGGCATGATCGGGGTGCATATGAGTCACAACAATCAGTTTTAAATCAGTCAGAGGGCGGTTGAGTTGTTCGGTAATATAGTTAAATACGGTGTCGACATCAGCGCGGCAACACCCATCGAGTAGCATTAGTTTGTCGGGATATTCAACTAAGTAAATATTTTGAATATAGCCTTCGATTGTGTGTATGTGCATTACCCTCGCTCCCTTAATTAACCCGTCTCAATTGTTATATCATGCCTGACCAGTTTAGGAAAATTAGGGGGTTTGTGTGCCTTTCAGTTGCTTTTTACGCTCTTCTAATTGTTTTATCTGTTGTGCAAATTGCGTAAGTTGGTTTTCATAGTATGAATTTATGCGCTTACTTTGTTTACTTATTGCATCGTCAATCGAATCTGCACCTAATCTGTTCGCCGCATCTTGAGTCATTAACTTAAGTTTTTCTATTCGTTCGCGCTGTTGTTGCTTTAGGTTTTTACGTTCTAATTCTAGTTGTTGAATTTTGCGATCGATTTCTTGGACTTGTAGGTAGTCATCAACGCTTAGCTCAGGCTGTTTTTTTGTATTATCGGTGAGTTGTTTAGGGGGAAGGTTGATTTTTATGATAGTGGCGTCTTTTCCACAGGGTTGCTCTGAGAAAGTGGCAACACCCTTTATCATGCATTTATAGACAGTTGCTTGGCTGCTATTCGCGCCTAACAGTAATGTTAAAGTTAACAAAGCTGAACTGATCATGGCGTCTCACCGATAATTTAACTGAGACTTAGCATGCATGATTAACAATAAAAGGTGCAAGTTTTTGGGCATAAAAAAACCGCTAAAAAGCGGTTTTTAATAATAAAATGGTGGAGAAGGAGGGATTCGAACCCTCGATAGAGCTACAAACCCTATACTCCCTTAGCAGGGGAGCGCCTTCGGCCACTCGGCCACCTCTCCAACGCATAATTCAGATTGTAACTTGCTGATAATTATCAACAAATAAAAATAAGTGGTGGAGAGATAGGGATTTGAACCCTAGAGGGGCTACAAACCCCTGCCGGTTTTCAAGACCGGTGCATTCGACCACTCTGCCATCTCTCCACAAAGTGTTGAGAGAATAATACTTAGCTGAATCGGTTGTGTAAATAGGAAAAAGTTCGTTTGCTTGTTTTTTGAGCGTAAAGACGGTGTTTTTTGTAAAAAGCTTTAAATTTTTGCTGTTTTAGTGCTTTTAAAAAGAGGGGAGCAGCAAACGAGGAGCTAAAGAAGATGCTTCGTTAGTGGTTGGGTGTTTGCTGCACCTAAAAAGTAACCATGGTTGGGGATTACTTATATTGTACTGCACCGCCAAGCGCTAGCTTTTTGCCGTAGCGATTAAGTTTTGCCAACATTTTTGCTTTGCGGTTAGTTGGTTTTACGGCAACATGAGTTGCAGCATTTTGATTTAAAGTGTTAATTGGGTTCATTACTTTGCTCCAGATTTTGTTTGGTTGAAAACATGGGTATTTTGCAGGCAAAGTGAACAAAAATAAAACGATAAAATTTGAGTCTACCGGATAACTTTTTCTCATCTGAATGTGCCTTGTTAACGGTGGGTTAAGTTACGTGTCTCATTGTTTTTTGAATAATTATGCTAAGGGGGTTCGCTCTAAAACCCTTGTTTATAAGAGTTTTTAGATTTTGAAACTTTGTTTTATGCGTTTTTAAAGTTTCAAATTGAGTATTTATTCAGATTAATTTAATTTGAATAAAAAGAGGTTTCTTGCTAAGAAGATGAAGTGATAGTTGATGTTAATAATAATAAAGCCAAGTGACAAAAAAAATACTAAGCAAAGTGTCGAATGGTTATTAAACGAATGCACATTACGGCACATTGAGCCGCAACTTTTCTTTACCACGGGACACTTTGAAAGTGACCATAAAGCAATTGCGAATCTTGCAAAGCACGTTAATCAGGCTGTTGTTATTGGTGGCGATGGTTCACTGCATTTAGCCATTAATGCACTGTTTGGTTGTGATTGTTCAATTGCCTTATTGCCAGCAGGGACCGGTAATGACTTTGCGCGAGGCTTTGCTTTTAAGCCGCAACAATGGCGAGACGCTGTCTTTTCAGGCCATACTCAGTTAATTGATGTTGGGAAAATTAATCAGCGGTATTTTATTAATGTGGCTGGGGTCGGTTTTGATGCGGATGTTGTTAGTCAATTAAATCAAGTGGGGCGGTTTACTGCGTTTGGTTATCTATGGCAGGGCATTAAACAGTTATTTTCTTTTCAAGCAAAGTCTTTATCTGGGGTATTTGCCGACAAGCATGAAGAGTTCACTAATTTAGTGACTTTATTTGCTAACCATCATTATTTTGGTGGAGGCTTAAAAATTGCGCCTCATGCCATATTGAATGATGGAGAGCTTGAGTGTTATCGCATGCCAGCAGGTAACTTAGTGAAGAATTTACGCAGTTTTTTACATCTCATTTTTGTAAAACATCATAATTTAAAGGAGCTTCAATACTGCCGTTTGTCTCGTGCCGAAATACACACTGCCGGTTTGCTAATAGAGGCTGATGGCGAGTTGGTCGGTGTGACACCTGCAAAAGTTGTCATGTATCACCAAGCATTACGTTTTCATTTACCATAAAAAAGCGCCTGCTATTTTTAGCAGGCGCTTGGTGTTAGAGGTGACATAATCACTTCTAACTGGGGACAGAGCGATTTTGCAGACTATTTCTTGTAGCAAAAAACGCTTTAATTCGTTGTGTGGGCGTTAATACAATGGCATTGCCAAATAGCACTAAACTAAACCCTATAAATGTGTTGGTTTGCCACTCAAACCCTTCAAACAATGTACTCAGTACGACTGCAACCAGAGGAAATAATACAATGACGTAACTGGCGCGCTCGGGACCAATATTTTTCAATAGCGCAAAATAACAAGCAAATGCGATGACAGTGCCAAATATGGCTAAGTAAAGTAGCGATACCCAGTAACTTGCAGGTGCAGTGAATGTCAGTTGCACGTCGCTTATTAATACATACACGGCTAAGCCAATAGCACTGTAAAGCATGCCCCATGCATTCCCCTGCATAACGCCAATATCACGCTGAGAATTGCGGACGCTGATCATATTACCTAATGAAGCCACAAAGGTCCCTGACAGCGCAAGTAGTAACCCGACCAACGTACCATTACTCAAGTCGAACTGCTGAATTTGTGGCCAAAACAAGCTGGCGATACCCAAAACGCCTAACAATGCGCCAACGTAAATTCGCTTGGCGATTGGTTTCGAAAAAAACAGTCGGGTATTAATAATATTCATCACTAATAGCATTGAGAATGCAATGGAGGCCATGGCAGAACTAAGGTAATTTTGTGCCCAATACAGTGTTAGGTAGTTCAAACCAAAGTTAAATAATGCCAGTAGGGTAAAAAAACCATGATCACGCCATGAATAACGCATCGGCAGGTTTTTAAATAACACAAATGCCCACATTAAAATGGCGGCAATCGCAAAACGATAGAACAAAGAAATTTCAACGGCGACATCACCTAGTTGAAACTCAATAGCCAGCCACGTTGATCCCCAGATCAATACAGTTGCAAGGTAAAGAGCGGCGCTTTTCATCTTTATTGCCTAAATAGGGTAAGTGTGTTTATTTTAAGTTGATTCTGTATACTTAACATATACAGAAAACTACAAATGCAACCTATACAGTTTGGTGAGCTATGTCACAAGTGATCAGTCGCAGTAACAGTGAGTTCTTGTATCAGCAAGTGACTCAGTTAGTAAGAGATTTATCGTCACAGGGATCGTTATTACCCGGTGAAAAACTCCCTTCATTGCGAAAAATGGCTGAAAAGCTTAATGTCAGTATTCCTACCGTTAAGCAGGCCTATCAGCTTCTTGAGGGGCAAGGGTTGATTGAAGCGAGAGAGAAGTCGGGATACTTTTTAAAATCATCGCAGTTAAATCAATCAAGACCCAAGCGCGTGAAATTAAGCCGCGAGCCAATGACTGTCAACAAGCAAGCGCTGATAGAGCAAGTTTATAGCGCAATTCACAAAGCCAATGTTGTCCCGTTTGGTATTGCTAATCCAATTGCTGCGGCACCCACCGATAAAGCATTAGCACGAACGATGCGCCGAGTGATGACATTGGCCGGAGCTACGGTAATTAATTATGGGCCGATGGATGGCTTTGCTCCGTTAAAAAAGCAATTGATTCATCGTTATTTAGATTTCGGAATTGGTGTGGCGAGCGATGAATTGGTGATCACCAATGGGGCACAAGAAGCGCTTGCCATTGCACTAAAATGCGTGGCAAAACCTGGTGATGTGATTGCGATTGAATCACCTTGTTACTTTGGCATCATTGAGTTAATTGAAAGTTTAGGATTGAAAGCGCTGGAAATCCCACTATGCCCAGATGAAGGCATTTGGTTAGATGACTTACAGCAGGCGCTAGATGAGCATGATATAAGAGCATGCGTGTTCTCTACCTCATTGAATAACCCCGTGGGGAGTTTTATGCCTGATAGTAAGCGTGAACAGCTGGTCGCTTTACTCGAGGCTCGTGATGTTGTGCTGATAGAGGATGATGTATACGGTGACCTACATTACACCGCAAAACGTGCTACACCAGCGCAGGCTTACTCTAAAAAAGGATTGGTGATCACCTGCGCCTCATTTTCAAAAACGGCTGCACCGAGTTATCGGATTGGTTGGATTATTGCGGGCCAGTTTGCTGAACAAGCCAGACGTTTTAAACGAGCCTTGAGCTGCTCAGCGCCATTGATCAATCAATGGACCTTGTATGAATTTATTGCCAGTGGTGAATACGACAGAAATATTCGTTTATTACGCCAGCGACTAAGTGCCAACAAAGAGCGAATGATTTGGTGCCTGCAGCAATATATGCCAAGTTGTGCACGTATTAGTAACCCGCAGGGAGGGTGTGTTATTTGGGTGGACTTAGGGAGTCAATATGATGCCGTTAAACTATTCCATTTAGCATTAGATGCGGGGATTAGTATTACTCCTGGGCTTATTTTTTCGGCGGGGAAAAAATACCGCAGCTGTTTTCGATTAAGCTATGGTTTGCCTTGGTCAGAGCGTTTGGAAGACGCAGTCAAAACGTTGTCACAACTAACCGTACTTGCAAAAAAATAAAAAAAGCGCAGAGCAAGCTCTGCGCCATAAGACCAAGTAGATTGGTTCAGGGATGTTAATGCATTACAGGGTGTTCTGTTTGAACGTGAACAGTTGGTATTCTTTGAGTTGTGGCACTAAAGCAACGAGCTGTTGCTCTTTGTGAGCAATATCGGCAAAGCTGCCACACAATGCGTCGGCACGTTTTTCAAGTTGCGCTGCTTGTGTTTCTACACGCGCTTCGATTTGTTCACCCATGTTTTCCATGCGCTGTTCAAACGTGTCCATGTCACCACCCGAGCCAAGAAGCTCAGAGCCTAGCGCAACTAAAATACTGCCCATTGATTGCATCATTGCCGATTCAACTGCAGACTCAATTTGTTGGTCGAATTGTTCATCAAAATTTTGACCAAACTTTTCAAAACTTTGCTGACCCATGGTGAATGCACCTTGTTGGTAAAAGGTATTTTGCACTTCTACACTAATCTCATCCATTAATTCCGAGATGTCATCAAAGCCACTAATGTTGAATGCGTTTGCCACTTCTTCAATTGCAACACCGGCAATTTTCACACCCTCTAGAGCAATGTTTGCCACTTCGGGTAGTTGGCTACGTAAGCTATCTGAGTAATTTGCAATAGCTTGTTGTTGAGATGCATTCAGCGAGATGTTTTCGCCATCAATGTATAAGTTATTTTGATCAATGATTTTCATTGTGCGGTTATCAGCAGTGAACACTTCTAATTCGTTTGGCGTGATGCGAACATCGTTCTTGAACTCAACATCACATTGCTCACCACTGAATGAAATATGCGTATCATTATCGTTATGAGCCATAGCGCTGGTTGCGATAAATAAAGAACTTACTAACAATAACTTTTTCATTTTTTTTCTTTCCTGTTTGAAATGACGAAAATAAATAATCAAACTTAATGCCAAGGTTTTTATTGTGTTTATTTTCATTGAGTTATGTTGTTTTTGTGGTTTTTTAAAATGAAATCTGTTTGGTTTTTTAACCATTTTTTAGTCAAATTAACTAAAAAACATACGTGGATAAATGTGTTTTATCGAAACGATAAAAAACTCTCACTTTTCAGAAATCAAATTTAGCGCTATTTATTCACAATATTGACATATCGCCACTTTAGCATGGCGGTGTGGCTTTATTTTGGTGGTTTTTTACATACTAAATAACCACTGAGCTTTTTAATCTTTGCCAATTCACAGAGCAAATTTTAATCTCCTGAATTGGTCTCAAACACTTTATGGAGTGGGTTGTGGGTAAGACATTTAGTTATGATGCGCTAGATGACGATTTTGTTGAAGACGAGTACGAAATGGTCGGGCGTAATCAACACGACAAGAAAAAGCAACGCGTTAAGAAGAAGTTGGAAGACTATCTTGAGCAAAAACGCTTGCGCAGAAACTTAGGCGAAGACGACTTTGATGAGTACATGAACGACTAAGCATAAATTTAGATAAAGAGGCTATTGCCTCTTTATTGCTTTTTGATTCGAGGTTTATTTGCTCAGTGCCGTAATAATTGCAGACTCGATGTGTTCTGGTTTAGTGAGGGGCGAGAATCGTTTAATTGCTTTACCATCCCTACCAATCAGAAACTTTGTAAAGTTCCACTTTATTTTACGGGTGATAAAGCCCGGTAGTTCTGATTTTAGGTGCCTAAAGACAGGGTGAGCATGTTCACCATTGACATCCACCTTACTCATCATTAAGAAACTCACGCCATAGTTGATGAGGCAGCCTTCCTTAATTTCTTTTGCGTCACCGGGCTCTTGTTTACCAAACTGATTACACGGAAAGCCGATAATAATGAGGCCTTGATCATGGTATTTTTCGTGCAATTTTTGCAGGCCTTCGTATTGTGGTGTAAAACCACACTTGCTCGCTGTATTGACGACTAAAACGACTTTATTTTCGAAATCAGAAAAGTGAACCGTTTGGCCTTGTAAGTTGGTTGCTGAGAGTTGATAAAATTCGTTCATAATAGTGACTTTTTATTATTATTTGATTGATTCTAACCCGCTTGCCTTATTTCTGAAAGTGTGAATTTTATTCAGCGAATTCATTGGTAAGGTGCTCAATTAGTAAACGTACGCGGTAAGGCAAGAGATCTTTGCGCGGATACACCAACCAAGAGGCGTTGTCGCTGACTTGAAAGTCATCCAGCACTGTTACAAGTTGCCCTTTTGCAATATAGGGCTCAACAATGTCGTGTGCCAAATGTGCGATTCCGATGCCAGCAATAGCTGCACTTAAAATGGCTTGAGGGTGATTGCTGCGCCAATTGCCATTTATACGGACTTCTTTGATGTGTTCATCAATGTTAAAACGCCAACGTTTTCTCATCGCGATTAGGCAATTGTGTTCAGTCAACTCATAAGGGTGCGTTAAGCGTGGATGGTTGGCTAGGTATTCAGGGCTTGCGACAAGCGTCATTATTCGCTTGCAAAGAGGTCTGGCGATAAGATTGGAGTCTTCCATGCGGCCAAAACGAACGGCTAAGTCAAAGCCCTCTTCAACTAAATTGACATTACGGCTATTGAAGTCGATTTCGACTTCGACCTCTGGGTAGCGTTTGACAAATTCGGCAACTTTCGGTGCAACTTGATTGGCAACAAATTCACCGGCACCTGTAATACGAATAAGCCCTTTAGGTTGGCGTTGCTCACCCTGTAACTGGTTATTCGCATCGATAAGCTCTTGCCGGATTGCTTTAAGTTTGATCGCATATTCTTTTCCGGCCTCTGTCAGGCTTATTTTTCGCGTGGTACGCTGAAAAAGGACTGACCCTAAGCGGTTTTCAAGTTGTTGAATTTGCCTACTAATATGTGAAGTAGAGACCTCCATCGCCTTGGCTGCATGGGTAAAGCTCCCTTGCTCAACAACATATAAAAATTCGTCTAAACCTTGCCACATATTCATATCCTAAGATTTCTAGCTAGTGTGAGTTTACGTTAATTATTATTGCATTACTGCAAAAGTGATTATCTATTTTACCGCTTTATCCCTATATAAAAATAACTAAAATGGTTTATTCACTGATAAAAACTCACATCAACGATGAGGAAGCCACATGTTAAATTTTAGTTTTGAAAACCCAACCAAGATTCATTTTGGTGAGCAACAGATTAAAGAGATTCAGTCAGAAATCCCTAAAAATGCCAAAGTACTCGTCACTTATGGTGGTGGCAGCATTAAGAAAAATGGCGTTTATGATCAGGTTAAAGCAGCATTAAGTGAGCATACGTGGTTTGAGTTTGCAGGTATTGAGCCAAACCCAAGTTACCAAACCTGTATGAAAGCCGTAGAGCTTGTTAAAGAAAAGCAGATTGATTTCATTCTGGCTGTAGGTGGGGGTTCTGTGGTTGATGGCAGTAAGTTTATTGCCGCTGCGGCTGAATTCACGGGTGAGCCTTGGGATATTTTAGCAAACGGCGCAGAAGTAAAATCGGCGGTTGCACTCGGTGTGGTACTGACCTTGCCTGCAACGGGGTCTGAGTCGAATACCTTTAGTGTTGTCTCAAACCTTGAAACTCACGATAAACTTCCATTTGCCAGTGAGTATGTGCGCCCTCGTTTTGCGGTACTTGACCCCGCAGTAACGTTTTCATTACCAGAGCGCCAAGTGACTAACGGGATTGTTGACGCATTTGTACATACTATGGAGCAATACCTTACGTATGATGTAGGTGCAAAGTTGCAAGACCGCTTTGCCGAAGGAATTTTAATGACCCTCATTGAAGAAGGGCCTAAAGCATTCTCAGAGCCAGAAAATTATCAGGTGCGCGCTAATATTATGTGGTCAGCAACAATGGCATTAAATGGGTTGATTGGTGCGGGCGTACCTCAAGATTGGGCAACACATATGATAGGGCATGAAATGACAGCAGTGTACGGCCTTGATCATGCGCAAACCCTAGCGATTGTATTACCACGCATGATGGCTGAGCAAAAAGACACTAAGCGCGGTAAGTTACTACAATATGCAGAACGTGTGCTGGGACTGGATATTACCAATGAAGAGGCGGCAATTGAACACGCGATAGCTGCAACGGAAGCTTTCTTCCACAGTGTTAAAATGCCAACACGTTTGAGCGATTATAACTTAGACGACAGTGTGGCAGATAAGCTTGTTGCGCAGTTAGAGCGCCATGGCATGACTGCTCTGGGTGAGCGTGAGCAAGTGACACTTGAGAAAAGCCGCGCTATTTTGCTCGCCAGCGTATAAGTTGCGTTAGCTCAAGATTATAAATAATCCCATCCCTGCCAGTGTTGTGTAGTAAATGTTGTGTGTTTTGTAAGCCACAATAACGGCAAGTACCGCAGCACTTAGGTAGGGATTTTGCCAATCTAAATTAATCCCTTCATCATTAATAAATACAATGGGCACCCAAATAGCAGTGAGCACGGCAGGAGCACTAAAACTCAAAAACTGCTGCATTTTAGGGCCTACCTTAAAAGGCAAAGCGCGGTGTAGAAACAAGTAACGCGTAAAAAAAGTAATACACGCCATTAATACAATCGTGGTCATCATGCACTATGCTCCTCTTTTGCTTGCCAGCGGCTAATTGCGTAACCAACCGACATAGCAATCAATGCTGCTGTTACTAACCATAACTGAAAACCGTGGCTTTTAAGGAGGGTTGCAACGACTCCTGCGGTGACGACGGTGGCAAGTGTTGCGAGGTTTTTCACCCCTGGCACCACTAATGCAATAAAAGTGGCGGCAATAGCAAAATCAAGGCCTAGGTTTGTTAAATCGGGCAATAAGCTGCCAGCAACAATACCAAGCAATGTCCATATGTTCCATGCGATATAAAAACTAAAGCCAGCACTTAAAGCATAAATAAGGCGCAGCTTTGTTTGGTAGGCTTTAGGGTGATGCGAAAAAGCAAATAACTCATCGGTTAAAACAAAGCTGACAGGTAAACGCCAACCAAATGGTTGATCAATGACTTTATGGCGGATGGCTAGGCCATACAAAAAGTGTCTTGAACTTATAATAAGCGTGGTAAATAAAATAGTGAGTAAGGGTGTATTGCCAGCCATTAATTCAATCGCGACTAACTGCGCAGAACCGGCAAATACGAGTAGTGACATTGCTTGTGTTTCAAACGCACTAAAACCATTTTGGATTGCTAAAGAGCCACACAGAATGCCCCATGGGATGACGGCTAAACATAGCGGGAGCATGTCGAAAAAGCCTTTTAATAACGCTTTGAGAATAGGTTTTTGCATTTTATCGCTCTTACTTGTTGTTATGGCTCAGATCAAAACACCTGTAATAGAGGCGTGTCAAAATAACCGAAGTTTGCAATAATGTATACCCCAATGCCTTACCGGTTCTGGTCTTTTTAAGTGCTTTGAGTATATTTCATAGGGAGCGTTATCATGTCTAAAGTGAAAGTATGGGATGGCTTTATAAGAAGCTTTCATTGGTTATTAGTTGTTGCAATTGCAACGCTTTATTTTAGTGCTGAAGAAGGCATGCTGGAGCTACATTTTGCAACCGGGTATTTCACGCTAGCGCTCATAATCACGCGTCTTATATGGGGGGTTATTGGCAGTAAAACGGCCAAGCTGTCCTCATTGATACATTCACCGATTGCGGCAATTAAGTCATTTAAAAATAATGAGCATAAAGCTGGTCACGGGGCTGCCGGCAGCTATATGGTCATTGCGTTTTTTATATTAATTTTGGCGCAACTAGGCTCAGGATTGATGACCAGCGATGACATACTTACCGATGGACCGCTTGTTAAATATGTATCTACGGACACGGTTGAGTTTGCAGGTTGGTTACATCACCTGAACTTTGATATTTTGCTGTATGCTATTGTGCTGCATGTAATTGCGATTGTGATATATCGCATTAAAGGCAAGAACCTCGTTAAACCAATGCTGACGGGCAGTAGTGAGCAAGTTTCTGTGACTGAGCCTGTGACAAAATCACCCTTGCTTGCATTCGTTATTTTTGCGCTGTGTTTAGTGGTACTTTTTACCACATGGGGTGCTGAGCCATTAAGTTATTTGTTTAATTAAGTGAGTTGAGTGAGTTAAGTGTTAAAAAAGGCGCAGACAGCGCCTTTTTTAATGTCGTTGACTAGTCTTTAAATGACTTATGACAGTCTTTACATCCTTTAGCCCACGCACCGAATGCTTTACCAATTACTTTCTGATCACCACTTTTTGCTGCAACCGCAAGTTCATCCGCATATTGCTGGAAAGCGACTGCTTTTTTCATAAAAGTGTCGTTATCGCTCCACACCGCGGGAAGCGCTGATGTTTCGCCTTTGTCTGAACCTGCAACAAATGCTTCCCATGGCATTTTTGATAAAGCGGCAGCATTATTTGCTCGCATTTGGAAGCGCTCAGCATCAAAAGGGACTTTTCCTTTTAACATGTCGCCCATATCACCAATTTGTACACGGATCATAGAAAACGCAGCTTGGCGGTATTCAATCGCGTCGCTAGGTTCTTCGAATACGGTGCTTGCTGTTGCGCCTAGTGCCAGTGTCGATAACATGGTACCTAATACTAAGTGTTTTAATTTCATTCCTTTTGCCCCTTTAGATGTCATAAAGATAAACTGTTTGAGTTGTATCTTAGCTAGGTGTTTTATTCAAGTGTAATGCGGTTAATCTTAACTTAAGTTTAATTTAATCATTAATATCAATGTCAGCGAAAATCATCCCGCGTCGCATGCTACGTGTTGCTAAGAAAACTTCGCCAAGTAACGATAAAAAGCCACAAATGAGCAGTGCCATCGCAGCCACAAAGCAACTGGCAATGGTCACACTTAAGTTGATAGAGTGAATGTGTGATAAAAATAAACACATAACCACGGCGCACACGAGCAAAGCACTTAATACACTTGCACTAAATGCAATATGAATACAGCGAGAACGTTTTAGCAGGGCTCTTAATTCTGTGGTCAGTGACTTATTGAACTCTTCGTCGGTACTGACTTTTAGCTTTCGCTCTAACTGCCTAGCGCGGTCTGTAATACGCGCTAAACGATTTGATAAAACACCTAAGGTTGCCGCAATACCGGTGATTAAAAAGACTGGAGCGACAGCGGTTTGTATAACCTTTGCCATCGTTAGTATGTTAATGACTTCTGAGTTCATTGTGCCTTACTCTACTCTAAAAATACTACTTTCGTTTACAAACGTTTACATCAAATTTATGATGTCAAAGCTCAATTAAAACAATGGGGTAGATTAACATTGGCACCTTTTGTAGGTTGTAATGTAACCATAATGTAATCGAGATGTTGTTCTGGTTTGTGTTTACGTTTTATATTGGTACTGAAACGTAGTTTCAATCACTATTTAGACGATAACATAACATATCCCAGGGGAACCCATGTCTAATAATCTAATAAAAAGAACAGCCGTTGCTTTAGCTGTGACTAGTGCACTATGTGCCAGCGCGCAAGCGAATGATTTTTCAAAATATAATCTAGCAGGTAAAGAATTAATTAAACCGAGTGCGGTAAGTAAAAAAGAACAAAATACTCGCAGTGAAGTGACTAGTTGGTTAGTTAAATTAAATGTGCCAGCAACTATTAATGCAAAAAGTTTAGGGGCAGATGTTGCCTCAGTTCAAGCACAAGCCAAATTAGCACAAGCCAGTGTAGAGCAAGCTATTCAGAGTATGGACTTACCCGTTCAAGTTGTAGCTAAGACATCAACACTTGTAAGCTCGGTTGTACTGAATGGTAACAAACAAGATATCGCAAAATTACTTTCAAACTCGCAAGTTGAAGGTATTTATCCCGTCTATGATTACAAATTACATGTAGCTGATAGTGCTGACTATATTGAAGCGACTCCACTTGTAGCGAATGGCTTAGCGACGGGTCAAGGTGTACGTGTTGCTGTACTAGATACAGGTATTGATTATACGCACACTGCATTTGGTGGTGAAGGCACTGAAGCTGCCTATGAAGCAGCCATTGCAGACCCTACAACTGTTGATTGGCCGCAAGGAAAAGTGCTTGGTGGTTTCGATTACATTAATAATGATGCGGATCCAATAGATGTAACGACAAACCATGGTACGCACGTATCTCACTCTGTGAATGGCATTGCACCAAATGTTGATTTATTTGTTTATTCAGTGTGTGCTGCTAACTGTCCAGGGTTGGCGCAATTACTTGCGTTAGAGAATGCGATGGACCCTGATGGTGATGGTGATATTTCTGATCGTGTAGATGTCATTAATATGTCTTTAGGTGGTGACTATGGTGACATTGCTAACGACGCGGTTGGACTTTTCATTAATGAGGCTGTAAAGCTAGGCACTAACGTGGTTATTTCAGCGGGTAATGATGGTGCATACCCATTTATTGTTGGTGGTCCGAGTACAACAGAGAATGCGTTGTCTGTTGGAGCAATGACTCACCCTACAGAAGAGCAGTCAGTTGCTAGCGGTACAGTTAACGATGAAGAAACTATTGTTCAACCAGCTAGCTTCGGTCCACAAACTGCATTTAGTTACACAAATGACAACATTGAATTAGTTTACCCAGAAGCAAATCAAACAGCGTGTGAAGCATTTGCTGATGACGTTGATTTTACTGGCAAAGGTGTGATTATTGACCGTGGTGCGTGTGCATTCACAGTTAAAGTATTAGCAGCTCAAGCAAAAGGTGCAGAGTTCGTTGTCATTGCAAATAATACAGATGATGGCACGCCAGCACCTATGGGCGGTGCCGATGCAGCAGTCACAATTCCTTCTGTAGGTGTAACATTTACAGCAGGTGCTGCGCTTAAAGCGGGTGGAACATTTAACTTAACTGTTGAGCGTTTAGTATTGTCTGGTGCAATTGCAGACTTTACATCACGTGGTCCATCAATGGGCGGTTTATTAAAACCAGAAATTACCGCGCCGGGCGTGAACATTATGACGGCTCACCCAGGTCTTGGTGATGGTTTAACAGGCGCTACAGGTACTTCGTTCTCTGGTCCTATCACGGCTGGTGCAGTGAGTTTACTGAAAGAAGCATTACCAGAGCGCAATGCACTTGAAATTAAAGCAACGTTAATGAATACCGCTAACTTAAACGTAACAATGGAGCCATTAGCACTTAACCCAGATGCTGAACTTGCGCCAATTAGTTACATCGGTGCGGGTTTAGTTGATGTTAATAAAGCTGCAAACTTACCTGTTGCTGCTTGGGCAGCAGATACCAAACAAGCGGCTCTTTCGTTTGGTTTAGTGAATGCATCAGAAACAGTTAAATTAACAAAAACGGTACAAGTTAAGAACTTCTCGAATGAAGTCAAAGTGTATTCGCTTTCTTTAGAACAGCGTTATCAAAACGATATTGACCGTGGTTCATTCTCATTAGATTACCCAGAGACAATCACTGTTCCTGCAGGTCAAACGCTATCATTTGATGTGACAGCAACGATTGACCCTACTACATTACCAGAATGGACACTGACGGATGATAACATTGGCTCGCAAGCAGTCACTGCTGATTTAACAAACTTAGAGCTTGATGGTGCGTTAGTCTTCTCTGATGGTAGTGAAAGAGCATTCCACCTTGTGTATCACGTATTGCCAAAAGCAAACGCTGCAATGAGCTTTACTCCTGTGATGACAGAAGATGGCCTTGCTCATACGTTAACTAATACTGGTGCAGTGGCACTTGAACCAGTATTTGCACCAACAGTAATGACTGATGAAATAGATGAAGACCAACGCTTTGATTTAGTGGGCGCGTCAATTGAGACGTTTGCTGTGCCAACAGAAGTCTGTGCAAGCGGTTTTGTTACTTTAACTACGGTAGTGATGAATGAAGGTATCACTCACTCTTATGTGGGTGGCTTTATGGCTGACTTCGATATAGACCAAGATGGTACATACGATGTAACAGTTCAAAATGGTAAACTTGAGTGGTTCTATGATGTTGAGCCTGGTACTGCAATTACCTTTACACATGGTTATGGAAGCAGCTCTGGCGCGCTGAATAATATCTATCAAATCATTGGTAATAATCACTTAACAATGCAAAGCTGCTTGGGTGATTTTGGTTTAACTGCTGAAGATATTGGTAAAGTCTCAGCAAATGTTCGCTTCCGTACAGAGGAAGAAACATGGACACCAATCGCTACAGGTGCAGGCGATGTTGCAATGGGAACATATACGTTTACTGATGCTTCTAATGATGTATATGCTGTACTTGTGAATGAAGCTGGTGAAGCAGTAAGCTCAGTTGAGCCTGGTGCATCAGCAACGCTATTAAACGCAGGTGCAGACTTCATGATCCTGTCTGATTCAGGTTCTAAAGCATTTGTAGCAACACCTCGTGATGACGCAAATTCAGCCCCAGTTCTTTCTGATGCAATGTTTAGCGTTGATGAAAATACATCGACAGGTACTGTTATTGGCACACTTGAAGCAACATACAGTGCAGATCTTGCAAACCCTATCTCTGAGTTTATTGTACTCAGTTCCAATTCAACAGCTGTTTCAGTAACTTCTGAAGGTGATGTTGTTGTAATGGATGAAGCAATGCTTGATTTCGACGCAGGACTTGTGTCTATAGAGATAGAAGTTGTGGTAACTGACTCTGCTGGCAATATTTCTGAACCGGCTATGGTTACAGTAATGGTTAATAACTTAGCAGATGAAGCCGCTGAAATGATGCCAGTTGTGGAAGCGGGTCAAATGTTTACTGTTCAAGAAAATGCAGTGTCAGGAACAGTGATTGGTACTGTTTTGGCATCTGATCCAGACGCTGAAACTACGCCAATTGTTTCTTACTCAGTAGAAGGTCATGATGGTATTGCTATTGATGAAATGGGCAGCCTGACTGTTGTAGGTGAAATTGATTTTGATACAACACCAGTTATCGAATTAATGGTTACTGCGATAGACAGTGCTGAAAATATGTCTGAGGCTGTTCTAGTTACTATTGAAGTTACAGAAGACCCAGCAGAATCTAAGCCTGTTATAGCTTCAGGACAACGCTTCTCTGTTGATGAGAATGTTGCTTTAGGTACTGTGATTGGCACGTTAGAGTTCTCTGATCCTGATTCAGATGAAACGCCAGTTGTTGAATTTATCGTATCGGGTAGCAACTTAGTTACTGTTAATACTAATGGTGTTATTAGTGTTGCGAGCGAGCTTGATTATGAATTCCAAAGTGAATTTACATTCTCTGTAATTGCTGTTGATTCTGCCGGCAATATGTCAGACGCAGTAAACGTTGAAGTTGAAGTGAATGACATTCGTAGTAATGACGATGATGATAAAGATGATTCAGGTTCATTAGCATGGTTAACTTTACTAGCTGCACCGTTTGCATTTATGCGCCGTCGCAAGCAAAAGTAATGACTTGATTTGTAATTAATAAAGGGAGCTTCGGCTCCCTTTTTACATTGCTTCACAAAGCATGCTTATATCTTGCTCTGTTTTTACTTATATTGGAGGATGAATAATAAAAAATACAACAGGAATCTCATGAACGTTGGTTACTCTCTCTGCTTTGCAGCACTCTCATTTGCCGTTTTAACGGCGTGTAATAAAGTCCCTGATACCGCACATAATATTGAGCAATCACGTATTACAGAAAATGCAGTTATAGCGGCACCTATTGCAAAAAAAATTCGCCATGAAATGAGTATTCATGGTGATACGCGTGTCGATAACTATTACTGGATGCGTGATGATGCGCGTAAAAATGAGGCGGTAATTGCCCACCTCACTGCTGAAAATACTTACGTAGATCGCACGATGGCGCATACAAAAGCGCTGCAAGATACACTTTTTAATGAGCTTAAAAGTCGTATAGAGAAAGACGATAACTCTGTGGCTACCAAAAAGGGAGACTATTATTACTCATCGCAGACGCGAGGTGATGATGAGTATCCAATTTATGTGCGAAGCAAATCCAGTGATGGTAACAACCAACAAGTCATATTGGATGTTAATGAGCTTGCTAAAGAGCATGACTACTTTGCTGTAACAGGCTTAGAGGTAAGCCCTAATGGGCATTTATTGGCATACGGTGAAGATACTTTAAGTCGGCGTATTTATACCATTAGAGTGAAAGACTTGGTCAGTGGTGAGCGACTGGCAGATACGATAGAAGGGAGTGAGGGAGATGTTGTTTGGGCAAATGACAACCGCACTTTTTACTACATTAAAAAAGATCCACAAACGTTATTAGGTTATCAGGTTTATCGCCATACATTAGGCACCCCACAAGCTGATGATGAACTGGTTTATGAAGAAAAAGATACTCGCTATTACACCAGCATAGGTAAGAGTAAAGACCATCAAAAAATCTATATTTATCATGAAAGTACTAGTGCTTCTGGTGTCTCTGTTATTGATGCAAATGACACAGGTACTTTGCCGAAGCGGTTCATTGAGCGTGAACCAGAACTTGAATATAGTATTAAAAAGCACGGGGATTGGTACTACATAGTCACCAATCTACATGCCGTTAATTTTCAATTAATGAAGGTACATCAATCACAAGCGCATGATAAAGGCCATTGGCAAACGGTGATTGCGGGTAGGGATAACGTTAAACTTGAAGATATCGAGTTATTTAAGAATCATTTGGTATACAAGGAACGTGAAATGGGGCAAACCCGTTTAACTATTCGTGACTTACGAAACCAAAATGAACAAGTGATTGTTTTTAATGATCCAACTTATATGGTTGATAGCTATGGAAATTTTGAGCTGGATAATCCTCGTTTACGTGTTTACTACTCAAGTATGACAACCCCAGATACCCATTACGATATCGACCTTATAAGCGGCGAAAAAACAGTGCTTAAGCAGCGCAACGTTTTGGGTGACTTTACGCCAAGTAACTATGCATCTGAGCGTATCTATGTAACAACCCGTGATGGTGTTGATGTACCGGTCAGCCTTGTTTATCGTAAAGATAAGTTTAAAAAAGATGGCAGTAACCCTCTTTTACAATACGGATATGGTTCGTATGGTGCGACGATGGATCCGCGTTTTTCGAGCTCGCGTTTGAGCTTACTCGACCGCGGTTTTGTGTTTGCGATTGCACATATTCGTGGCTCTCAAATGCTTGGTCGCCCTTGGTATGAAGATGGCAAATTACTTCATAAGAAAAATACGTTTAATGACTTTATTGATGTAACTAAATCTTTAGTTGCACAAAAGTATGGTGACAAAGAACGCATATTTGCCATGGGAGGCAGTGCCGGAGGGTTATTAATGGGGGCGGTCGTTAATCAAGCGCCAGAGCTTTATAGCGGGGTGATTGCTGCAGTGCCATTTGTTGATGTAGTCACCACGATGTTAGACACAAGTTTACCACTAACAACCAACGAATATGACGAGTGGGGTAATCCGAATGAAAAAGTATTTTACGATTATATGCTGTCATATTCACCGTATGATCAAGTAAAAAAACAAGCCTATCCTCATATGTTGGTCACTACAGGGTTACATGATTCGCAGGTGCAATATTTCGAACCTGCAAAGTGGGTTGCTAAACTGCGCGAATACAAAACAGATAACAATTTAGTACTGTTTAAAACAGATATGGAAGCCGGGCATGGAGGGGCGTCGGGACGCTTTAAAAGCTTACAAGACACCGCCTTGTACTATGCCTTTATGCTTGATTTAGCGGGTTATCAACAATAAGCAAAAAGGCATCAATGCGCTTTTATTGATGCCTATTTTGATAAGTTAAAGCGAAACTGGCTGCCTTTCCCTAAGGTACTCTTCACTTCGATATTACTGTCCATTAGGGTTAGTAAGTGCTTGCATATTGCTAACCCTAGCCCTGATGTTCCTCGTTTTATACTGTTTCGTGCTTGATAATGTGGCTCAAAGATCGCGTGTAACTCGTCTTCGTGTATGCCGATACCCGTGTCTGATACTGTGACGTAAAGTTGCTCACTTTGCTGTGACACGCTAATTGAGACAGTGCCCTTTTCCGGAGTATGGCGAATAGCATTTTCGATCAGGTTGGTTAATATACGTTCTAGTTTGGCAATATCCGTGGTCACGGTGAAATCGCAGATTTCAGGGATAACCTGGAGAGTTATGCCGGCTTTTTGTGCAGTTAATGCTAGCTTGGCCAGGCAATCATAAATAAGCTCTCCTAGATTAAAGGTTTCTGTGTTTATTTTTACTTGGCCACTTTCTAAGTGCGCTAGTTCGAAAATTTGTTCTATTAACAGTTTTAACTGCTGGCAGTTATCCATAGCAAGGCTTAAGTAGTGCTGTTTTTCGTGTTCATTCAAATGACTTTTGGGTTTTTTTATTACTTCAATAAATCCGTGCAATGAAGCAAGCGGTGTTCTTAAATCATGCGAAAGGTGAGTGAGTAACTCGCGGCGCTGTTTATCTGCCTGTTGTAACGATTTTAATTGATCATCAATGCGAGACAACATGCCATGAACTCCTTTGCTTAAGTTACCTATTTCATTGTTACCCGAATAGCGTGGGCTTTGTGTCATTTTTGTTAAGCTGTAATTTGCCGCTCTAATTTGGCAAATCTCGTTATTTAGCTGCGTGAGGGGTAAGGTAAAAAATCGAAAGAGAATAAGCATGATAATAAGTAACGTAATGACTGCAACTACAAACCCTATTGCACCAATCTTAAGAATGTCATTACTTTTAATATTATTAAGTAAAGTATCAAAGGTTTGACCACCAATAATCACGTACAAATAACCTTGCAATTGTTGTTGGTTATAAACCGGCGCGGCAGAGAATATTTTTTGGGTATTACTGCGAGGATCATCACCGTAAATCGGTGTTGTACTCGTTTTATTAATTAGTTCTTTGATAGGGACGAGATTTATTTTTTGTTTAATTACTTGCCCAGGTTTAGCCGAATAGGTCAGTAACTTACCGGTTGAATCAACAAAGTAGAATTCAAAAGCCGGGCCGAGGATCATCAAGGTATGAAATAAGTTCTCCAAAGCTTTATAGTCATAGACACCTTGTTTAATTAATGGATTGTCATTCACTAGGTGCTCAGCTAACTGTAAATGCAGGTTTTGTTGTGCATGATCTTGGGCGCTTTGCTCCAGCTGTTTACTCCAGTTGAATACCAGTGCACACAACAGGCTAAAAATAAATATGAACGACCATGCGAGCTTTTGATATAAGGTCATCGAGTGCATTAATTGGCACTCAACTGACGAGGGTTTAGTTTATAGCCAACACCCCAGACGGTTTCTATAAATGGTGTTTGATGGTATTGCTCAAATTTACTCCGCAGACGGTTGATATGTGAATTCACTGTATGCTCATAACCACTGTGTTGATAACCCCACACTTGGTCGAGTAATTGTTGTCGGCTAAATACGTGGTTCGGGTGCTTGGCAAAATACACCAGTAAATCAAACTCGGTGGCGGTTAAGTTAATTGCTTGGTTAGCTAAAAATGCTTGGTGGCTGGCAAATTCTATGTGCAGTTTGCCTAGTTGTATTATGGGTTGTTTCTCAGTTTGCTCGTTACTTGATTGTGCCATAAGAAGCTGTGCGCGATGGCGTAGTTGGGTTTTTATACGTGCCTGTAACTCTCTGGCGAAAAAAGGTTTGCAAATATAATCATCTGCTCCCATTTCTAACCCTATAACTCTATCCATATCGCTGCTAAGAGCGGTTAGTAAAATGACTGCGATAGTTGGGTAATGTTCCTTAACTTTTCGACATAAACTTAATCCATCCATCTGCGGCAAGTTTATATCTAGTAATACAAGCCCATAGTGATTGCTAGCAAGCTTTTTAATCGCTGATTCAGCACTGCATGCTTCATCAATGTGTAGGTTTAAGCTTTGTAACTGGGTGGCGATCAAGTGTCGTATAGTTCGGTCATCTTCAACAATTAATACTTTTTCTGTGCGCATAGTCATATCCAAATCGCTAAGGCACCTCCCTATGCCCTCAGCGTAAGTGGGTGCTATTATTATTGCGTCCGCGTTATGATTATCTGAGCAACAGGGTTATCAAATTTATGTTGGTTCGTTAGCACTGAACTTCGTAAACCATCATCTTGGCTAACAACACCAGGGTGCATTGCTACACTGTTGATATCATCTCGGCTTTCGTTAAAACCTTCTCCTGAGTCAGCAGGACCTGGGATCGTACCATGTGCTTCTGAGTTGGTCTCTGTACCAGCATCATAAGCATGACTATGGCGAGAAAGTGATTCATTAACAGCTAACGAAGACACGTCTATAGCATTAAGACCGGTAAAAGCGTCATTTGTATTCACCAACATTGTCGCTAAGCTAATCTTTAATGATTCAAGCTGCTCCGTGGTGAGTGTAAGAGTAAGTTGCTCTCCCGGAGGTAGTGGGCTTTCAGCACTCTGAGCGTGTGTTGCAAAATCAACGGTTAATAGTTGGCTGTTATCACCGCCCTCGGCCATTCTTTCTAATGCCTCTGAAGCAGAGTTTCCTATTTGCCATAGCATACCCTCTGTGTGAGCGATAAGGGCAACAGGAGAAAAAGGTTGTGCGGCGGTTAAATTGGTTATTGTCACAGTAAATTCGTAGCTTGTCGGAGTGACAACCACGGGAGGTTTTACTTCCACATCATTGTTATCTGAATCACTGCATGCTGCGAGGCTTACACCCAGCGCGAGTATAATTAAGCTTTTTGAAAAGCGCATAACGGCCTCCTACTTCACGGTTACAGTTAACATCGCAACAGGGTTAAGCCATCTGTGTACTGTATTATTAAGATCACTGATACCCGCTTCGAGGTCGTCATCACCTAAGTTACCTGGATGAATGTGTACCATGGTATTGTTTTCGTTACTTGTTACACCACTTGCTCCACTACCAGCATTCCCACCAGGTGCCGCAGGAATACCTAAAACACCTAACGCACCCGCACCCTCAACAACACGTTCATCATTGGCTTCTGTACCCGCATCATAAGCATTTAAATACACGGTGTAAGTTCCTGCTTGCGATGGAATCATCCAGCTATCTAAGCCGACAAAACCATCATTGGTGGGGAGTAACATTGCAGTTAGCGATAAATAATTGTTGCCATCGCTGGTGGTTAATGTGGCCATAGTGGAACTGGTAGGCGCTAATAAGCCTTCTGCAGGATTCGCAACCATGTCACTACTTGCAGCAGTCGCTTCATTAATTAAAGGCTCTAAATTTCCGCCTTCAGCCATTGTTTGTAATGCCGTTGAGGCAGGCATTGCTACGTTAAATAACTTATGTTCACTGTTGTGGGCTGCAATGAGCACTGGGGTAAAATGTAACCCTTGGGTGAGGTTGGTCAGTTTAATGTCCGGTTCAGCCGCTTGGCCTAAAAAACTAGTCAAAGCGCTGGCTGCTAACATTGATAAAGGTAAAGCTTTCATTGTTCTTTCCTGTTTTTGATGATTTAAAAACAGTATCAAAGCGCAATATCAAGAAAGCCTCACGAAGTTATCACTTTTTTATCACAGCAAATTAAGTAGCCGTTCAAGGGCGTATACATCTTCGCCATTTTCTTCTTGAATCAGTCGGTTATCTTCATCGAGTAGCAATAGGCGAGGAATCCCTTTGTTTGCATAGGCATTATAAATTGTGCGATTTTCATCACTGATAAGCGGATAGTTAAGATGGTAGTCACGTTTAAACTGTGCCAACGACGTGGAATTTTCTTCACGGCCAATCGCAATAATTTGCAGTTCAGAATTATTGACCCATGGACTTGCTTGTAATTGCTCAATAGTACGCTGAGAATCAGCGCACCAGGTGGCAAATAAAATAATTAGTTTTTTCTTATTCTTAAGTTGTACGATATAGTTTTCAATATCAGTAAATTGGCTATGTTTAAATGATTCGCCTGGTTTAATAAACGTGACGTAATCGTTTTGAGGTAACGCTGGGGCCGTAGCTTGCTTTGCTCCGTTTGAAGAACAAGCGGTTGCTAGAAAACTACAAAGTATCAGTGTTATGCGTGTTTTTTTCATTTGCATCGTGAGCGTTTAATTTTTAATCTGCCCTCATAATATAGGCAAATGAAAAACGAAAACAATACAACAAGGAGATAAAATGGAAGATAATCAAAAAGTTGAATTAGTAGAATGTAATAAAGAGCAACGCACTTGGGCGATGTTATGCCACTTAAGCTCGTTTGCAGGGCTGTTGATCCCCTTTGGTTCCGTGATTGGTCCGCTTATAGTGTGGCTTGCTAAAAAGGATGAAATGCCATTAGTCGCCGAGCATGGCCGTAAATCACTTAATTTTCAATTAACCATGATGATCGCCTACATCGTGAGTTTTTTACTTATCTTTGTAGTGATTGGCGTGATTTTACTGCCTGTGATTGCGGTGTTTGCTTTTATCATGGTGGTGGTCAGTGCTATTAAGGCCAATGATGGTAAAGACGTTAACTACCCGTTGAGTATTGAATTTATAAAATAATGGGATTGCAATATACTGTTAAAGCTCAGTAACCGTGCTGAGCTTGTCTTTTTTGGTGTGCAATGGCCTATTTATCACTTTTTTTTACTGCTTTTATTTCAGCCACCTTATTACCGAGCTCCTCAGAATTAGTCATGACAGCGATGGTAGCCAAAGGCAACTACGTTTTATGGTTACTGTGGCTTAGTGCCACCTTAGGCAATGTGTTAGGGAGCTGTGTAAACTATTGGTTAGGAACACAAGTTTTACGTTTTAAAAACCGTAAATGGTTTCCGGTGTCTGAAAAATCAATTAAAAAAGCAGAAACGCAATTTAACAAGTACGGCATATACAGTTTGTTGTTTGCATGGCTGCCTGTTGTGGGCGACCCTCTGACAGTGGTTGGGGGAATATTTAGAGTTAAATTTTCTGTGTTTTTGATATTAGTTGCCCTTGGCAAAGGCGCACGTTATTTAGCCGTGCTTGCCTTTGCGGTTGGGCTAGAAGGGTTGCTTTAGTCTTTTTGCCAGTCAAGTGTGAGTGACACAGAGTCAGCAAAGCGAAGAGCATGAGGTTTATCAACGCGCACTTTAGCGTAATGAACGCTCTGGTGCTCATGGCAAATTGCCAGTATCTCTGCAACGAGTTTTTCTAAGAGTAAAAAATGCCCTTGCTCCACAAGACTGATCACCTCTTTAGTGATGGTTTTATAGTTGAGCGCTTTATCAACGGCATCTGTTTCACATGCTTGGTCAGCCGGGTAGTGAATTTCTAAGTTGATCACCACATCCTGCTTTTTTTCCCGCTCGTCTGGGTTAAAACCAATAAAGGTTCTCAGTCTTAAATTCGTTACATTAATAATTGCATTGGCCATAATTACCCTCTAACTAGTTGTAAAAACTCGTTACGGGTTTTTGGATCAGCCCTAAAGTTGCCAAGCATCACTGAGGTGCGCATGCTTGAGTTTTGTTTTTCAACGCCACGCATCATCATGCACATGTGTTTCGCTTCAACAATCACCCCCACGCCTTTTGCTCCAGTGACTTCTTCAACTGCTTTCGCTATTTGATGAGTAAGTTGCTCTTGGATTTGAAAGCGACGTGCAAACATATCAACAATACGTGCAAACTTTGATAAACCAAGTACTTTACCATTTGGAATATAAGCAATGTGGCAACGACCAACAAAGGGTAGCAAGTGATGCTCACACATTGAGTAAAGTTCAATATCTTGAATTAATACCATGTCATCAGCATCTGAGGTAAACACCGCGTTGTTGGTAATTTCATCTAACGTTTGACGATAGCCTTTTGTTAAATATTCCATCGCCTTTGCGGCACGCTTAGGTGTATCTAGTAAGCCTTCGCGTTGAGGGTCTTCGCCTACAGCGCTAATAATGCCTTGGTAACTCTTTTTTAAATCATCGTGCATAGGTTTCTCAATAATTCGTTATTTTAAATGTCTGCCACCATCAACGGGCATCGAACGGCCTGTGATGTAATGACTGTTAAGTAGTAGCTCTACACTGTTAATAATTTCGGCGCAGCCGGGCTCAATACCCATCAACGATTTTTTCAATGTTTTGGCTTTGTATTCGTCGCTATCGTGTTCATTAAAAATGATGAGTGAAGGGGCGATAGCATTGACCTTGATTGCTGGGGCAAATTTTGCAGCAAATGATTTTGTTAAGTTATCAAGCGCGGCTTTACTCGCAGAATAAGCAAGGTGTTTAGGGCTGCCTTTTTCAACTACGTAATCAGTAAGATGAATAATATCGGCAGGGTGTCCTGTGTTTTTTTGATAATTAAGTAATAAGTCTGCCGAAGCGAGATTTATTAAATAGGGGGCTTTCGCGTGAATGCGCATCATGTTGTCGAACAGGGCAGCATAATCGTGATTATTTGCTTCGCAGTCCCAGCTTGAAGCGTTGTGAATAATTGCTTTAAGCTGGTTTGTGTGACTTTTTAATTGTTCAATAAAGTGCGCAATTGCTTCGTCGTTATTAAAATCTGCATGAATGCAGGTTGCCCCTTTTCCAGCAAGTGTATCAATCGCTTCATGACGTGTGCGATAAGTGACAATGATTGCTTGCCCTTGTGCTAAAAAGTGCTCTGCTAAAGCAAGTCCTATACGTTGACCTGCACCAGTAATTAAAATGGGCGATGACATAAATTAATATAAATCCTTAGACTTTTTAATGCGATAAGGTATGCATTAAGAGTACGTTACTGTAACAACTATAAACCAAATTACAGAACTATTTCATCTTTACTGCAATCATGTAAGCAAAACTTTTACGTATCTAATCTCTATATAGATCATTTGCTGAACTTCAAGAGTCAGGCATAATAATCGCACTCGAGATTCTTCTAGCTGCTTATGTTTGCTTTTTTAAGGTCATGGCATTGGTTACGGTTTATGCCATGGCTGTTCATTATCAGTGTGTACTGTTCCTTATTATTATCTCAAGGAGCCACCGGGCTAATGGGTCACTTTATGGCGCAATTGAGTATTGCCGCCACGATGGCTCTCGGATCCTTTGTTGCCGGAGGTACGGCATTAGGGGGCGGTGGCGTTTCCTGTGATGACCAAAGTATTAGCAATAGAGCCTGCAACAGCTAAAGTTTTCTCTCTAGCGATTCAAAGTTTTGGTATGACAGCCGCGGCTTTAACAATTATTTTTGGTCGTATTGCCTATTACAAGCACGTGGTGTTGATTGCTGCGCCTTTGGCAATTGTGGGCGCTATTTTTAGCTTACTGTTTATTGCAGATTACGTGCCTCGCTTAGTCGTGAAAGGGGTATTTAGTTCACTACTGTTGTGTTTTGCGCTCACATTAGCGTGGCGTATTTACCGACGAGCCCAGCATATTTGCAGTCAAACTGATATTACCGTGAATAAAGCGCGAGTGGCGCTGGTGGCTGTTATTGGTGGCATTGCATCGGGGTTAGTTGGTTCAGGGGCTGATATTGCCATATTTGCACTGCTCGTCATTGCATACAATGCGAATATTCAACGTGCGACAGCAACCACGGTGATTATAATGGCGTTGACTTCGGTGGTGGCCAGTTGTGTAAACTATTTCTTTCTTAACGTAGTTACTGCGCAGGTTGAAGCGTATTTATTAGCCGCGATCCCTGTGGTTGTGCTTGGTGCGCCATTGGGGGCGTATGTGTGTGCGCGGGTCAAAAGCGGGCAATTAATAGGCTTTTTATTGCTGTTAATTGCCCTTGAAGTGTCATTTACGGTTTATGAGCTGTTAAATGCAGTTTAAAGCGCGTCGTAAACAGTGGGGATAGCTTGGCGTTTGTGCTGTGTACGCAGGTAAATCGCCGTTAGTTTTTGCTCTACTTCACTGCTCACATCTTTCCCTTCTAAAAAGTCATCAATTTGCTCATACGTTAAGCCGAGCGCCTCTTCGTCGGTTAAACCTGGGCGGTCACATTCTAGGTCGGCTGTTGGTACTTTGTGTACGAGCAGTGCTGGGGCACCTAAGTGCTCGGCAAGCGCTCTAACTTGACGTTTCGACAGACCAAACAATGGCGCAAGGTCGCATGCACCATCACCAAATTTAGTGTAAAACCCTGTGATATTTTCAGCACTGTGATCTGTGCCTACAACGAGGCCTTGGCAAAAACCAGCAATTTCGTATTGCGCGACCATACGTTGGCGAGCTTTAACGTTACCTTTAATGAAATCGATTTTTGCTTGTTCAGGCAATTCACCCCCAGCGCCGATGACAGCCGCCATAGCTTGCTCATGCATGCCATCCACAGCGGCTTTAATATTAACGGTCATGCGCTTGCTGGGTTGAATAAAGTCAACGGCCATTTGCGCTTCGTCTTCATCGGCTTGAATACCGTACGGTAAGCGCACAGCAATAAATTGATACTCGTTGGTGTTATGCTCTTGGTTCAATTCATTCACGGCTAATTGACATAAACGGCCACAGGTTGAAGAGTCCACACCGCCACTAATACCTAATACTAGCGAGCGCGAGTGCGCAGCAAGCAGTCGGCTTTTAAGAAAGTTGACGCGTCGAGTGATCTCCGCTTTTACGTCAATCGTGGGTTGGACTTTCATTTCTGCCAGAATATCGGCACGCATGGTAGAGCTCCTATTTATGTTATTTTTGGCGTTGAATCTAGGGGTATTATGTTACGGGTCTGCTTTTTATTAAAGCCCTAAATGTGCTTTTATAGTGTCTATATGTCGCTTAAGTTCGTCGATCTCAGCCCGTAATTGCTCAACTTCATCGACACGATCGTGTTCAGGCTCTGCTGAATGCGTTATTTCATGTACACTTTGTGGATCAACAAATAGATGTTGATAACGGCTTTCGCGTTTACCGGGCTCACGCGCTAAGCGAGTAACATACTCTTGCTCAATTAGATAGTTTAAAGCGCTTTCGACCTCATTGACGCTTGCAAACTCAGCAAGGCGATTACTGCGCGTTCTTAATTCGCCCGGCGTCTGTGCGCCGCGTAGTAATAACAAGCAAATAATGGCGCGTTGCTGCTCGGTAAATTGCAAGCTGCCGAATTCAGTATTACAAAAACGGTGCGCGTACTTATTCACGCGACCCGACAGCCCCTCATCAACAGTGACAAGGCGTAATGCAATTAACTCATCAAGCGTGTCTTGCACATCGGCTTCAGTAAGAGAGAGCACAGGTTCCCGATTTGATTTTTGATTACAGGCATTGGTTAATGAATTTAAAGACAGTGGATAATGTTCGGGTGTTGTACTTTGTTTTTCGAGTAAACAGCCAATAACGCGTTGTTGATTAGGAGATAATTGCATTGTTTTACTCTCTTTCTTGGTGGGTGTCTAACCACACGGATAGTTTTTTATTAAGTGAATCAAAGTTTAGCGGCTTGGTTAAATAATCATTCATACCGGCGTTTAAACAGCGCTCTTTATCGCCTTGCATCGCATTAGCTGTAAGCGCAACAATACTAACTTCGCGATGTGCTGTGCCTGCATCGCCGTTACGAATTGCCCGTGTCGCTTGGTAACCGTCCATTTCAGGCATTTGACAATCCATTAAAATTAATTCGTAGGGCATATGTTCTCGGTTTGCTATTTTTGCAATTGCCTCAAGGCCATTTTCGGCAATGTCAAAGCTAATACCGGCTTGTTTTAGCAGCGCGCCTGCAACCATCTGATTTACTTTATTATCTTCAACTAACAATATTTGCGATGCCGAATTTACAGTGTACGTTGCTACTTTTTTTACTAAGGTTTCTTTATTGATTTGTTGCTGCTCGATATATTTATCGTTAGCAAGAGAGTTAAACAAATCAGAGGGCGTTAATGGCTTAAAGATAATACTCTCAACTTTCAGTGTTTGTCTTGTTTGTTTTTCTGTCAGACTCATCGGGGCCATTAAAATGCGTTTACAGCGGGTTGCATTAAAATGTGTTTTAAAGGCCTGTTTTTCGGCTGCACTTGCTTGCATATACAGTTGATAATCAACAAAAATGGCGTCGCAACGTTGACCATTTTGTTGTTTGGCGCGATTTAATAAACTGGCCATGTCGTTTATTTCTTCGACTTCTGCGCCCCATAATTGCAGCTGCTTTTTGGCAATATTACTGCTTAGAGTACAGCTGTCGGCAATTAATATCTGTTTTTTATCAATGATATGGCTAGGCTCGAGGGACTGTTTTTTATAATCTAATTTTACCTTAATGGAAAAGTTAAAGGTGCTGCCTTCGCCATAAGAACTAACCACATTGACATCACCCTGCATCAACTTACACAGCTGCTTTACAATAGCAAGACCCAAGCCCGTGCCACCGTATCGGCGCGTGGTTGAAGCATCGGCTTGGGTAAATGAATCAAATAATGTGGCTTGTTTTTCAGGTTTAATACCAACCCCAGAATCAACGACAGAGCAATCTAAATACATCGCATCGTCAATCTGTTTGACCGTCGCAATGACGATTATTTCGCCATCTTTTGTAAATTTAATCGCATTTCCGAGTAGGTTATTAATAATTTGTCGAATACGATTAGGATCGCTAACAATAAATTCATGAGTAATTTGGGTGGCATCAAGCACAAGCTTGGTATTGTTTTGCTCTGCTTTAATCGCAAATGACTCAACGGTGTCACCCAGTAGTTTTGATACATTAAAGCTAATATTTTCAATATCTAATTTGCCTGCTTCAATTTTCGAGAAATCTAAAATATCGTTGATAATATGCAATAACGACTCAGCAGATGATTGTGCTAATTGAATATGATGATTTTGTTGGCTATCTAACTTGGTTTGCTTGATGATATTAAGCATCCCAATTACGCCATTCATGGGCGTGCGTATCTCATGACTCATACTGGCTAAAAACTCACTTTTAGCTTTAACAGCCTGCTCTGCGGCTTCTTTCGCTTGCACCAGTTGTTGCTCGGTTTCTATACGACGTTGGCTGGCATGTAGGCTACCAATCAGAGCAGCCACGGCAATTAAAAAGCTTTCTTCGTTTTTACTCCATTGCTGGCGACTATGGCACTTTTCAGCACATACCACCCCCATAGTTTTACTGCCTGTAGGAATAATCACCGTAAGCAGAGAGCGAATATCAAACTTATCAAGGTAATCCGTGTATAAGTCTTTAGTAAAGGGATGTTGTTGAGCATCGCTGGCGTTAATAACGGCATTATTGTTAATGGCATCAAAATAGTTTTGCACCTCAATCTGCTGCAAACAGATGGGGTCACTAAATTGTGGGTTGCTCTGATCATGAATAGCAAAAGTGTTGAGTGACTGCCTATCGTCGCTAAACAACCAAATACTTGCACGGTCGACATTGAGCGCATGGCAAATTGCTTGCACAATTACATGCTTAGACAAGTTTAAGTTGCCAGTCAGGACTGCATCATTCACGGTTAAAGATGCTAAAATTTCGTTGTGTAGTGCTATTTTCTGGTTTTCAAGTTCGATTAGTTTGCGCGCATCTATATCTTGAATTGAGCCAAATAGCTTGATGCATCGACCATTCTTATGCTCAGCCTCACAGTGGACTAAAACCCAAACCGCATCACCTTTTGCATTAATAATTTGAATTTGTGTTTCAAAGCTCTTGCCATGTTTAAGCGCCTGCTCGTAAAGGTGGCGAATTTTGTCGCGGCTAAAGCCCGCTTTAAAACCGTTAAAATTGGTAGGCCATTCAGGTTGTTTATTTATCGGATAGTTAAATATTTGCTTGGTCATATCTGACCAATACATGTTTTTGGTTTCAAGATTAAAAGACCACGCGCCGATTTTGGCAAGACTACTCATGGTTTCAAGCATTCGTTCGCTTTTGTATTGTCGTTCTAGCATTTTTAAGAAAAATAGCGATGCGCTAGCAAATAACGCACAAACCAAAATTATGGCTATCCTAAGTGGCCATATTGTTGAACTAGGAGGGCTCCAACCTGCTTTTGGCGCCGCATACATGCGCCATTCACCACCCGGAAATGTAATACTGAAACTGAGTGGCGTGTTCTCTAAAATATGCTTTTGACCATAAAAGAATTCACCGTGTTGGCCTTTGCCGTTTCGCCCTTGTAGTGCTATGTCGTAATGATTACCTAATGAGACCAAGCCAGAGTTGGTATAGATCTTATTAATATCGAGCACCACCGAGAGTAAGCCCCAAAATTTATGGTCAGGTGGCATAAAAACAGGCATTCGGGCGACTAATGCGTGGCCACCTTGCACCAATTCTAATGGGCCCGCCATGACAATGGTATTCTCGTCACGTGCTTTAATGGCATCATCGCGCTGTGCTGCATTCTCTAAAAAGTTAAGGCCAATCGACTTTTCGTTACCTTCTAGCGGGTAGCCCATACGAATAACCATATCGGGCGCGCCACCAATATTTCTAAGCTCTGAAGAGGTCTCAAATAGAGGGGCTGCAATTTGTGCAAAGCGTGTTTGATCAAGGTTGGGCTCGGCAGCAACCGCGACAGCAAGGCCACGAACAAGCTGGATATTTGAAATGAGGATTGATTCAAGTTCAGCACGGTAGGCGCTTAATTTAGCCAGTTCTTGAGAGCGAAAGGCGTCTTTTCCGCGGTTGTAATTAATGTGATCTAATACAAAACCAATCAATACAATTAGCGCGAGCGAAAACCAGAAAGCGAGCCTGAGTTTTCTTAGCTTTTTATTGTCGTTTTCAGTCGCTAGCGGCATAAGTCTTATTGCGTATTATACTATCTTCCTACTATAGACAATTTCTGTCGTAATTAACAATGGACAATTGAGCTGTCCACGTTAAATTTAATTATTTGTATCGTAACACTATTTTTTCACAAAGCACGGGTTACTATACCCATGTATTTGTTACTTTCGCGCAAGGAATTTGGGCATGTTTAAGATAATCAAATGGTTACTAATAAGCTTACTTATAGTGGGGCTACTCGCTACGGGGATCACTTATGGTGTGTTGAATTTAAGTTTACCTGCTTTAGATGGTCGGGGAACCAGCTCGGCAATTACCCACTCAGTAAAAATTGAGCGCGATAAGCTGGGGCAAGCCGTAATTCATGCTCAAAACCGTTTAGATGCCGCTTATGCACTTGGCTTTGCGCATGGGCAAGATCGCTTTTTTCAAATGGATTTATTGCGTCGAAACGCAGCAGGGGAACTGAGTGAGCTATTTGGAAAAGCAGCTCTAGGCCTTGATAAAAAAATGCGTTTTCATCAATTGCGACAACGCAGCCAAATTATGCTCGCACAATTACCGGATAAAGATCAGGCTTTATTAAAAGCTTATACAGCGGGAGTCAATGAAGGGCATGCACAAGTTGGTTTCGACAGTTTTGAGTATATTTTAACGGGCGCAGAGGCCAAGCCTTGGCAAAGTGAAGACAGTTTACTGATTATTTTTAGTATGTACTTAGATTTGCAAACGGCAACCTTTGAGCGTGATAAAACACTGATTGAAATTGAACAACGGTACGGTAATGCAATGGTTGAATTTATAACTCAACCGAGTCCCTATCAAGCCGCGCTAGATAACAGTAAATTAGCCCCATATTCAGGCAAGATTCCCGCATTAAATGAGCCGCTGTGGGCGATGACTCACATTGATGAAAACCAAGAAGTAGGCAGTAATAACTGGGCAGTAACAGGCGATTTAACCGCCACAGGGTCGGCCATGTTATCGGATGATATGCATTTGTCGTTTGCTGTGCCAATCATTTGGTATCGCGCGCAATTGAATTACCCATTAAAGGGAGAAATGCAGCAAATTACAGGGGTATCATTACCGGGAGCGCCCGCTATTGTTGTGGGCACTAATAATAAAATCGCTTGGGGGTTTACCAATGGGTACCTCGACACTGCTGACTGGATTGCACTGGATGGAAAAGAAAAAACATGGCAAATCGACGAACCCATACTCTTAAATGATGGCAGCACTGAGCATTATGCATTAACGATGAGTGAATATGGCCCTGTGACAGAGATTAACGGTAAGCCATACGCCTTAAGCTGGGTTGCCCATCATGATTATGCTGTAAACATGGCGCTTTTAAAGCTTGAGCAAGCGCGCAATGTCGATGACGCTTTATCGCTTGCAGAGTATGTTGGTATTCCGGTGCAAAACCTCATGGTGGTTGATGATAAGGGCAGTGCAGCATGGAAAAATATGGGGGCAATTCCAGCACGTAAAGTGCCTCATCAGCTTGCGGTATCGGAGCAAGATTACTCACCCAAATGGCATGATAATGAAACCGATCGCCCCTTTGTTAAAAACCCTGAGAGTGGCCGCCTTTGGACGGGTAATTCACGTGTTGTTTCTGCAGCAGACCATGCGCGTTTTGGTAATGGAGCGTATGCGATGGGGGCTCGTTCAGCGCAAATTCGCGATCGCTTATTTGAAAAACAACAGTTTAACGAACAAGACTTTTATGACTTACAACACGATAATGAAGCGCGCTTTTTAAAAGATTGGCATAATTTACTTGTTAATCAATTAACTGCTGCCGGTGATAAGTATGCTGTTTACTTAACAGCGCTTAACAACTGGCAAGCCTGTGCTTGTAGCGACTCAATAGGCTATACCTTAGTGAAACGTTATCGAGACGAAGTTATTAATAGCCTATTTAGTCCTCTTGAAAACACACTTAAGTTAGACGGCGGTAGCTTGAAATATGTAAAGCGTGATTTAGAGCCTGCGCTTCGGCAATTGATTGAGGAAAAACCGGCACACTGGTTAAATCCAAAGTACAGCGATTGGCAGCAGCAAATGTTGGCAGTATTCGATCACACCGTCGCTAAATTAACGAAGCAGTATGGCAATAATTTACATAGTTGGGAGTGGGGAAAAGTGAATCAATTGGTGATTGAACACCCATTCGCTAAGCAGATCCCAGTGCTTAAAAAGCTGTTGAATATGCCAACGGCTCCGGGGTTTGGCGATACTTTTATGCCCGCAGTACAAGGTCGAAGTTTTGGCGCATCACAGCGCTTTATCGTACAGCCAGGTTATCTAGAAAATGCGATTATGGCGATTCCTGGAGGTCAGTCAGGTCATCCTTTATCGGAGTTTTACCGTGCAGGGTTTAATGATTATGTGTCTAGCGAGTTGACGCCACTGTTGCCGCAAAATATCGTACACAGTATTACGATTAACGCGGTTAACTAACGGCGTCAACGTTATTAAATACGCTACTTTGTCCGGTCGCGATGGTGGTTTTATTTCGCCCTGAGTGCTTGCTTTTATACAATGCGGCATCTGCTTGTTGCAGCATGCACTCAAGCGACGCTAACGGTTGCCATTCAATAAGGCCAAAACTCATCGTGACGGTTAATTCAGGAAAGTCTTGATGCGGTTCAATGGCTGCAATTTGCTGGCGTAATGCTTCGACTTTGGCAAAGGCTTGTTGTTGATTGGTGTGCCCTAGTAGTAACAAAAACTCTTCTCCTCCCCAGCGTACCGCAATATCATTTTCAGTTAAAAAAGCACGAATAGCGGCAGAAATATTCAACAATATGGTGTCGCCTTTATCATGGCCGTAGCTGTCATTTATATTTTTAAAGTGATCAATATCAGCCATAACTAAGCAGAGGTTATCAGCGTTCTCAATGCTTTTTTTATGGGCTGCTAGGATGAGTTTTTTTGCAAAACGACGGTTATACAATTTTGTAAGTGGGTCACGAGAGGCCATTTCTGTCAGCTCTATTCGCTGTGATATCGTTATTTCTCTAATTAAGCCAATGCCATATACCATGGGTAATCCAGCGATAATGATGTTGATCACATTGATATGAGGAATGAGTTCAGGGTAGGAAAAGGTATAGGTTACTTCGGCAAAAAAGACGTATAACAAAGCAAAGGTGATGATCATTAAAAAGCTATAAATAGCAGCGCGTTTTAACGGCAATTGATAGTCGATCATTAAAATACAAGAAATTGTCCATAAATAAAATTGAAACCCTGCGCTGAGTCCCAGTGTTGCACATACCACCACTGCATGAATGAGCACTTCGAGGCAAAATACTCTCAGCGCTAATGAGGTTAATCCTTGGTTTATAAGAAAGATGCCACCGCCCCAAGCAAAAACACTTAATACGTTTACTATGGCAAGCGTATTGGCTCCAATGTGGGCAAAGGCTGGTATTAATAAGGCATGAACTGCTAACGCAAAATAAGCAATTCTAGAAATGATGAGAAACTTTACATGTTCAATTTCTTCTAATCCAGTCTGCGTAGGTTGTTTAAGTAGATGTTTTATCAAACCAACCTCATAGATACAGACAGGGAGAATGTAAGTATAGATGATAATTTCAGCAGTGATCAGCTATTCTAGGTTATTCACATAGATAACAGTAAAAAAGTTCACAATTTGGGCGCAGGATTAAACACGTGTTCACCTGATATTTGCTAAGCTTAGGGTTTAGCATAACAAGCAAAAGATGCAGACTAGAATCAATTAGTTGAGAGAATAGTATGCACATTGCCGCTTGGTTTGTCCTCTCGTGCCTAAAAGGAGTATGTATGCCGGCAGAAAAAACGCATTTAGCGATCTGTAATTTAACGAAAGAGCAGTATCCACAAATAAAAACTTTAATGGATCAAGCCTATCCTGGGCTGGGGGGCGCGTGGCCAAGCCATACGATTTTCAGACTGATTGATCAATTTCCTGAAGGTCAAATCGGGATTGTGGATGATGGCGTTTTAGTAGGCATAGCACTGAGTGTGCAAGTTGATTATGCGCGTTTTTCTAACCCCCATACTTATGAAGATATTGTTGATGGTCATGACCGTGTCTTTAGTGATCCAGAAGGCGATGCGTTATACGGATTAGATGTGGTTATTTCATCGACCCACCGAGGTATGCGACTCGGTCGTCGTTTATATGACGCACGTAAAGAGCTTTGTCGTCAGTATAACTTACGCGCTATTTTAGCGGGCGGGCGAATTCCACGTTATTACAATCACAGCAGTGATATGTCGCCAATGGAATACATTGAGAAAGTTGATCACAAAGAATTATATGATCCGATTCTCAGTTTCCAGCTTTCGAATGATTTTCAGGTAAAGCGACTGCTAAAAAAATACCTACCTGAAGACCAAGAGTCAGTGGGCTACGCTACGTTGTTAGAGTGGAATAACATTATGTTTGAACCCACTGATACTGTGCTTGAATCAACTAAATCTATAGTGCGTGTAGGGGCTGTACAATGGCAAATGCGCTGTGTTGACTCGGTAGAAGAACTGCTAAAACAAGTTGAATATTTTGTGGATACAGTGTCTGACTATAAAAGCGACTTTATTTTATTTCCAGAGTTCTTTAATGCGCCAATAATGGGCTTAACTGAGCAAAGCAATCAAACAGAAGCGATCCGTTACTTAGCTGAGTACACCGAAACTTTTCGCGATGCGATGTCACGTATGGCTGTTGAATACAATGCCAATATTATTACCGGTTCAATGCCACTGGCAGAGGGCGATAAGATTTATAATGTCAGCTACTTGTGTCATCGAAGCGGTAAAATTGATGAGCAGCGTAAAATACATATTACGCCTCATGAACAAAACGACTGGGTTATTCAAGGCGGCGATAAAATTGCGGTATTCGAAACCGACGCGGGGCGTGTGGGGATCCAAATTTGTTATGACGTTGAATTTCCAGAGTTGTCGCGTATTTTAGCAAAACAAGGCCTAGATATTTTGTTTGTGCCTTTTTGGACAGACACTAAAAACAGTTATTTACGTGTGCGCCATTGTGCACAAGCGCGTGCTATTGAAAATGAGTGCTACGTGGTTATTGCTGGCTCTGTTGGTAATTTACCTGAAGTTGAAAGCCTTGATGTACAGTATTCACAATCGGCAGTATTAACGCCGTCAGATTTTTCATTTCCACACGATGCGACATTAAACGAAGCAACCCCAAATACCGAAATGCTGTTATTCAGTGATTTAGACATGGATAAGTTGAAGATTCTTCACAGCGAAGGAACCGTGCGTAACTTAAAAGACCGTCGTGAAGACTTGTACGATGTGATACTGAAAAAGAGAGACGACTAATGGCATGGCTATACTTAATTGTGGCGGGGTTATTAGAAATAGGCTGGCCTGTTGGGCTTAAAATGTCGCAAGATCAAGAAAGCCGCTGGTTAGGTATTTCGATTGCCGTGGCGTTTATGGTCGCCAGCGGGTTCATGTTATGGCTTGCACAAAAACAAATACCCATGGGGACATCTTATGCAGTATGGACAGGCATTGGTGCTGCAGGTACTTTTTTAGTGGGTATTTTGTTTTACGGCGATGCAGCCACATTTGGTCGCATCGCGGGTGTATTACTGATTATAAGTGGTGTGATCACGCTTAAAATCAGTCATTAAAAAAGCGGCTATTGCCGCTCTTTTAAGGAAGCATAACGAGTATAGCCGCGAGCGCAATTAACACGAGCCCTGCCGTGTCTTGGCGTTTTAGCGGCTGTTTAAGCCACAGTATTGATACCATTATGGTAAAGAACACCTCAATTTGCCCTAGCGTTTTCACATACGCAACATGCTGTAAACTCATGGCACTAAACCACCCTATAGACCCCAAACAACTACACACACTGACGGCAGTTGTCGTGCCTTTGTGTTGCCACATTTTTGCAAAGGTGTCGCGTTCTTTTAGCGCGATATAAAAACACAACATAACAGTTTGCAGACTAATAATAAGTACTAAAACCCATGCTGCAGAATGCGGAAAACTCAGTCCTGAGTTAAGACTTGCTTCGCGGATCCAAGATGATGAAAGCGCAAATGAAGTACCACAAGCCAATCCCAATAACGCGGTACCTAAGTTGAAGTGTTTGACATTGGCAATCCCACTGAGCAGTAAGACGGCAATGGCACCAATAAATACACCAAACCAACCTAATAAAGACAGCGCAGAACCAAAGAATAGCACTCCTAAAATGGCGGCCATTAAAGCTTCACTTTTAGCAAGCCCTGCTCCAACAGCAAAGTTGTTCATTTTAAACAGTTTAACCATTAAGCCGGTTGCGACAATTTGTACAACACTTGCACCAACAATATAACCAATAAAAGCAGGGTTGAAGTCGGGGAGTGCGGTTGCTTGATAACGATAAAGGCTCAATAAATACAGCGCTGCAATAGGACTTGCAACAATAAAACGTGCCAAAGTGACCCCTGCTACACTGACATGTGCGCTGAGTTTACTTTGTAATGCATTTCGCCACGACTGCATAAAGGCGGCAAAAATGGTTAAGAAAATCCAAGTCATATTGAAAATAAATTAATGGGGAGAGGCTGTTAGAGTAACAAAGCCGTGTTATAAGCGCATTAGCTTATCGATCAACTTGAGAAAAAATCAGCTGTGTTAGACGGTGTCGTTAAAGGTAGCGGCTTTTTTCTGTTTACGTTAGGGTAGGTGTATACAACAGAATAGGGAAGCGTTATGACAACATTAATACTGTGTGCACTCATTGCTGTATTATTGCCTTATTTAGCGAAAGCGCCCGTCGCATTTGCACAAAATAAGCTTGCGGGATACGACAATAAACACCCAAGAGAGCAGCAGAGCAAACTAACAGGATTTGGCGCTCGCGCGTTGGCTGCACACCAAAACAGTTTTGAATCTTTGATTGTTTTTGGTGTTGCTTTAGCGGTCGTTATGAGTACTAACAATGTGTATCACGTTACCGAAACATTGGCTGTTATGCATGTTGTTTCACGTGTTATGTACTGCATTTTTTACTATATAAACCAAGATATTCTGCGTTCATTGGTTTGGCTCGTTGGTTATGTTTGTGCCGTGGCGATGATTGCAGTCTGTTTATAAAAACCACAAAGCAAGCGGCTTAAAAAAGGCGCTTGCTTTAGGGTCTTTGGTGCTCGTTAATTACTTAGAGCTCACTTTAATTTTCTCAATTAAATCCTTCGCTTTAACGTTTTCATCCAAAGCAAAGTCGAGCTGCACGAGGACATTTTTATAGCCTGATTCAGTTGGCGCGTATTGCCATTTTTTTAGTGCGCGCTTAGCCTCTCGGTTAAATACATCCTCAGGCTCAGCACTCACAACACTGATATTGCTGGTGGCCCCGCTGGGTGAAATGTCGTATTTCAATACAACTGAGCCGCTTATTCCTTGCTCTACTGCCTGCACTGGATAGATAGGCTCTACACGCATCACAGCTTGGTAGTCTTTTTCTTTCTCTGCATTCACAGGCTGTTTTGCAATTGCAAAGCTACTAAGCATACCGGCCGCAAAAATAACAAGTGCTGTTTTTGCAATAAACGAGCTATTATCGAGTTGTTTAATTTGGTTGAGTCTTTGTAACATGGTGTTTTTATCTCCGTATTGTGAGTAAGCCATGAGTCCCACGGTGCTAAAGCTTGCACAATGCACTAATGCCTTGCTGTATAGAATTCGTTGTTCCGTTGATTTATCTTTTAGTACGTGTTCATCGCATGAAAGCTCTTGCAATCGACGCAGGCTGGCATAGCCCAACCAGGCGAGTGGGTTAAACCAAATTAACAAGGTGCCCATGAGCGCCAACGCGTTAATTAAATTATCTTTACGATGAATGTGGACACACTCATGCTCCAAAATAAGGGCTAAAGCATGCTGGTCGTAATTAATGTTGTAATTAGATGGCAGGACTAATTTGGTTTTTATCAGCCCAATGACTAAGGGTGAACTGACTTTTTCACTTTGATAAAAACGTAATCCTTTATAGTTGTCATTAGGGGTCGCTATTGGCTTTAATTTTAAGCGAGTGAGAAACTGATAATGAAAGTACACGGCACAGAGCATAAGTGTAATTGTTATTAGGCTATAAATAGTGAACCAGCTCAGTGATAGCTGTGGCGTCACTGGATTAGATGGGGTAATGGTAAACTGACTAATGAACTGATTGTGTATTGGTTTTAAATGATCAGGCAAATTTGCCAACATTAAACACGCAGGGAGTAATGCCCATAACGCATAAACAAGGCGAGCAGATACGTGGCTGAGGAGCTTTCGCTCAAGAAGGATAAGAAATAAAATAGCGCAAGAGATAAAGAGTTGCTGCTCTAATAGCCAATTAAAAAACGTTTCGAACATGACATCACCTTACTTTTGCTGCTTTTCCCAATCATTAATGACTTTTTTAAGCTCATCAATGTCGTTTTGAGAAAGTTGTTCAGACTTTGCAAAGCCGCTAACCAGCGGGGCTATACGGCCATTAAAGAAACGTTCAACAAAGCTTTGGCTTTCTTTTAGTGTGTACTCTTCACGCGCAATGCAAGGCGTGTAGTTATACAGTCGCCCTTGTTTTTCAAAGCTGAGTGCGCCTTTTTTAACTAAGCGGCTGAGTAAGGTTTTTATGGTTTTTTCGTGCCACTCTTTATCGTCACTTAAACGCTCAATAACTTGGCTGGCTGTCGCAGGATAATCGAGCCACACGGCATCTAATACTTCGAATTCTGCTTTTGAAAGTTCAATCATTTTATTGCCTACATATGTAATCTTTAATTAAAGATTACACCTGTAGTCAAATAATGCAAACTTTTTTTGTTAGATGATGTCTGTTTTTTCGATACGGGTTGTTTGCCCTTCTGCAAGGCCGAGCTGTTCGATAGATAAATTGGCAATTTCAATTCTATAAAGATCAATAACCTTGTAGCCACAATAGTGCGCCATTTTGCGAATTTGACGGTTAAGCCCTTGCCTTAAGATAATCATAAACTGCTGCTCATTTACTTGCGTTACTTCACACGGAAGAGTGATGTGTTTATCGACAGGCACGCCATGTGCCATTGTTTGGCAGAAAGTGTGATTTAACGGTTTATCGACCGTGACCAGGTAGCGTTTTGGCTGATGAAAGTCTGGGTGGATTAATTGGTTACAAAACTCACCATCATTGGTCAGTATTAACAGTCCGCGGGAGTCTTTATCTAAGCGGCCAATGGGGTAAACGCGGGTTTCGCTCGGTAAAAAATGGATAAGGCTCTGTGCATCGCTACGATTGAGTTTGCAATCAATGCCTACGGGTTTATGGTAAGCAAAATAAACCATTGGTGCTTTTCCTGTGATCGTCTGTCCTTCAACAATCACTTCATCTTCGTCGTTTACATGGTCAATATGATTTGCCGCTTGGCCATTAACCCTTACAACGCCTTGGTCAATTAAGCGTGAGGCTTGTTTACGAGAGCATATGCCAGCATGAGCAATATATTTAGCAAGCCGTACTTTTTCTACCATGGATGATTTTTGCACAATTAATTTGATCACAGTATACCAAATTCACGTATAGATAACTCTATACACAAAGAGGATTTCACATGGCGATTAAGTTATCTGAACTTGCAGCGCACCAACCACTGCAAAAAGTTATTGTGCACTCATTGGAAATGGCACTTTATCAAGTGTCTGTGGTTATCAATAATGTGGAGTACTATGTTACTGACGAGAAAGGCGAGTTTATCCGTGATTTGAGCCCGCTGCATATTCAAAAGCGACTTGATCATTTGAGCTATGGTGAGATGGTGTTACGTCATACCAGTGCGTACGATGAAATGTGTGGCCAGCCAGAAAAACTTGCGAGCAACATGCTAGAAGTCCCTTACGGAAAAAATCATTTATACTGAATACGTTAAACGCTTATACTGAGTCATAACATTTATAGGTATGCTATGTATCAATTAAAAAGTGATGACTCGGTAGAGCTAAACGATGAGCTAAGGGCGCATGTTGTTGCATTTAATAAGCAGCACTTTAATGCTGAACGCGTGCCGTTAGGTTTTAAATACGTGAATAAAAAGTGTGATACTGTTGCGGGTATTCATGGTTATGTATTTGGTAACTGGCTGCTGATAAGTTGGCTGTGGTGCGACGACTTTACACGAGGTAAAGGGCTTGCAACGCGTTTGCTCCATGAGTTAGAAACCAAAGCTATTGCGCTTGGGGCAACGGTCGCTCAACTCGATACGCTTGATTTCCAAGCTAAACCTTTCTACGAAAAAAACGGCTACCAAGTGGTGTACCAAATGGCAAATTATCCACTCAACGGCTGCCGTTATTTTATGGAAAAAAAGCTGTAGTTATTTTGCCTTTAGTACATTTTCTTCACTAAAGGTGATCCCCAAAAACGGCGTAGTCTCAGGTGCGAGCATAAATGTGCGTATATTCATGTGATCTTGGCCATCAGGGTGTTTAACAACGTCTTCACGGTAAAACGCGCCAAAACAATCGAGGGTGTTTTGTTTGCTGAGTTGATTAAGTTTGGCAAACGCGAAGATTTTACATGATCCATTATTCTCATTGGCTGAACTAATTAGTCCGTGATTATTGAAACCACTGGGCGTAAAGTCATAATGACGATCAATTACCGCCATTGTATCGGTAAACTCGATTAAATGGGGTGTTTCAGCTAATTTTTGTAAGAAGTCATTGAGTGTCATGTTTCGTCCTTAATAAATAGTCTTTGTTAACTCTAACTCATCCAGTTGCTGATTGATATTAAACTTAAATTTCTCTAAAAAGTTCATACCAAGTAGTCCGAAGCCCGTGTGATTGTTGATAACCAAAATATCAAAGTCATCAACTTTTTGCTGGCCTATGCGAAACGATTGTACTCGATAGCGTTGTGCTTCAACGAGCCCATTCGCCGTATTTACGTGTAAGGTGTCAATATAGCGTGCCGGTTCGCTGAGTGTATTCAATAGCGCTTGGTCAATAACGGTAAAGCTTGCTCCCGTATCAATCATGAGCGTGGCCTCAATCTCATTATTAATAACGCTACTAACAAGGTAATGCGCCCCTCGGGGAGTTAATTTTATTTTCTCAACGCCTGCCAAAGCATGCTGTATTTTTTGCCTAAGTTGGTCGGATTGTGTTTTAAAGGCATGGTTATTAGGTAACTGCTCTAAACTTATTTGACTCGCCACATAGTCACCTAAGTGGTAGTAAGCCAATGCATGAATATATAAGTAGTAGGCATGATAGGGCGCGTATTCTAACCATTGCTGGCTGTGTTCGAGCAATTGCTGCCAATGTTGTGTGTTAATTAAGTGATTGCTGTGTAAAGTAGTGAGCTCTTCTATTTGCTGAGTGAGGTCACTGTGCGGATTACTGTCTAATTGATCACTTAGCGCCATCAAATTAACAATACCCTGTTGTACATAACCTTGATTAATTAACCGTTTTGCATCGAGCTTTAACATGGCGGCATCGTATGGATGACTGTTTAAAAAGGCGCTTAGAAATTGCTCGCTGATATGCTCGTGCTGCTCTAGCAGCCATGTTTCAACGGTTTGTTGCCATGCATGTTTAAGTTGCTGTGCGTATTGCGGTGAATTGTCCTTGAGCTGCGAGTATGCGGCAACAGCCTTATCGAATTGTTGGTTATTAAACAATGTGATGGCGTGCTCAAATAGCTTAGGTTGAACAGCGCTATTAACCTGAGTTGCTGTAAATTGCTGTTTATCTGCTATCACCGTGGTCTCTTGACGACTGAGCTGCCAAATAAAGTAGCCATTAATGCTTAATGAGCACAGTAGTAAAAGTTTCAGCAGAGTATTCATTTATTTTGCCTAAAAATCTCAATGATTAGAGGATTACTTTAGCAACAACCGAGACCGTGTAAAAATAGTTACTCTTTAATTAAGTGATTTAATGCAAAAATATCTTCAATTTCAATATCCGCCAGCCCTTTGTATTGATAATTAGTCGCTTGGTTATTTAACCAAACACTCTGACAGCCCGCATTATTAGCGCCTTGTACGTCAGTGTCTAAGCTATCACCAATATGCAAAATTTCACTGTGAGCGACATTTAATAACTGCGCTGCGTTATTAAATAAAGCAGCGTGAGGCTTTGCTTTACCATGTGGGCCTGCTTGAAGCACTAACTCAAACACCCCATTTAGATTAAACTTTTCAACCTCGACATTGCCATTAGTAATCGCGATTAAGCGAAAATGCCTGCCAAGCTTTTCAAGTAATTCAAGCACATCATCAGCAACGGTTATTTGACTACGAGCATCTGCAAAGGCCTGATATGCTTGTTCGGCATGGTGTTTGGCAAGGTCGTGTTCAAAGCCAAGATCCTGCATTGCATATAACAGGGCTGCTTGTCGCCAACGAGTGACATCGTCAACCAAGGTTGTGTCTTGTTTTAATGCATTATCGCGACATGTCAGCCAGTAGTTCATACTGTCGGCAGGCCATTGCTCAATATTTGCTAAGTAGTCAGCTTGGGCTTGTAAGGCTGATTTTATGATTGGATGATTGTTGTATAAGGTGTCATCTAAATCAAAACTTAGAACAGAAACGGGCGATAAGGCACGATTAAATCGGATCATAATTACAGGGTTACTCGGGTGTTGAGCGCTTTTTAGCGCGTGGGTGGGTGTTGTCGTATACTTTGGCTAAATGTTGAAAATCAAGGTGTGTATAAACTTGAGTCGCAGACAAACTAGTGTGTCCCAATAACTCTTGTACAGCACGCAGGTCACCCGACGATTCTAAAATATGTGATGCAAATGAGTGACGTAACTTGTGCGGATGTACTTGTGAGCTGATACCTTGCTTGATCCCCCACTCTTGCATGCGCAACCGTACATGACGTATTGAAATACGTTTCTTTTGGCTGCTGACGAATATGGCTATTTCATCAGGGTGTGCAAATTGTGGGCGAATTTTTAGCCATGCTTTTAACGCACTTAACGCTTTACTCCCCACGGGCAGTAAACGCTCTTTGTTGCCCTTACCCCGTACTAAAATTTCGCCTTCTCGGGGATTGATATCTTGTATGTTGGCACCAACTAACTCGCTAATACGCAAGCCCGATGAGTACATTAACTCCATCATCGCTTTATCACGAATAGCGAGAGGATCGTCATCGGGTAATTCTAGCAATTTTGCCATTTGATCAACGTCTAAATTTTTCGGCAAGGGTTTTGAGAATTTAGGCCCTTTAATAGCTTCAGCAGGGTTATGGTAATGTGCCTGATTGGCAATGTTCTTTGCTTTTAAAAATTTATACAAGCTGCGAATACAGCTGAGCTTTAAACTAATGGTGCGGCCACTTAACTGTTTACTGCGCAGCTGCATACTGTAGCGGCGAATATGCTCACCTTGAACCGTAAACCAGTTCTCACTGAGCTTACTAAAATATAAAGCGGCAAAGCCGAGCTGGCTGGTGTATTGGTTTATGGTGTGTATCGAATATTGTTTTTCGTAACGTAAGTAGTCAGCAAAAAGCTGGATGGGCGTACGCCATGCATCGCTTAATTCATTAAGGTCTGGCGTTGTTACGTCGCTCATGCAAGTTCCAATAACCGTAGCTGTAATGAGCGAACGAACTCAAGCACAAAAAAACTGTCTTTAGCGGGCTCAAAGTGGTTAACATCATCACTGCCAAACGCCAAAATAGCGACAGGGTGGTTGCTATTTCCAATCAAATACAAGGCAGTTGATTGGGTTGATTCTGAAAATAATAAATCGCGTTCTTGCTGATTCACTCGTCCTAAGTAGATGCCGTCATTTTGTAAACGGTGAGCAATTAAATCATCGTATTTTTTTTCATACTTTACTAACTGACATTCATTGATTAGCGGGTTTGTGCAAATAATATTGCGCAGATTATTTGCCAGCGTTTTGAAGTCGTAGTTAGTCCACAGTTGGCGATGGCATTCGCTAAACAAACGATGAATCAATTCATTTTCTTTTGCTTGTGCAACTAACTGCTCAATTTTATTTTTTAATAAGGTGTTGTGTTCACGCAACTGACGCTGCTGAATGTGCACTAATGATGTCGCAGCGGCCGTTTGCTGTTGCAACTCAAGTGTCGCAAGAACATCTGGATTATTTATTAAAAAGTCGGGATGTGCTTTTAAATACTCAGCTACATGTTGTTCTGTTAGTTTACTCATAATGCCACTTGTCCGTCGAATACATGCTCTGCAGGCCCTGTCATTCTTACTGGATGACCTTCACCTTGCCAGCGCACTTGTAAGCTTCCTCCTGGTAAGTCAACTTGTACAGTGCTTGCCAGTTTACTTTGTATTTGACCAATCACCACCGCTGCGCACGCCCCTGTACCACAGGCTAATGTTTCATTTACGCCTCGCTCCCACACTCTTAGTTTTATGTGGTCTTGTGAAATAACCTGCATAAATCCTACATTTGCGCGCTGTGGAAAGCGTTCATGGTTTTCAAGTAGTGGGCCTAAGGTTGCGACTTCTGCGGTTTGAATGTCGTCGACTTCTAACACGCAGTGCGGATTCCCCATCGACACGGCACCGCTAAAAATGGTGTGCTCTTCAGTGCGAATAATGTAAGTTAACTCGCGTTTACTTGCCTTGAGAGGAATTTTGTTTGGCTCAAAGACTGGGTGGCCCATGTTTACGGTTACTTGACCATCTTTTTCAATGTATAAGGTTAAGTTTCCCGACTTGGTTGATACGGTAATTTTATGTTTGTTGGTCAAGCCTTTCATGCGCACAAAACGCGCAAAACAGCGAGCACCATTGCCACATTGTTCCACTTCGTTGCCGTCAGCATTAAAAATACGATAGTGAAAATCTAAATCAGGAGAGTAAGGGGCTTCAACCATAAGTAATTGATCGAAGCCGATACCAAAGTGGCGATCTGCCAGTTTCTTTATTTGATCACGTGACAAGAAAACATTCTGCGTGATGTTATCAATAACAACAAAGTCGTTACCTAGGCCGTGCATTTTTGAGAAATTAACTAACATAGCGCTCTAATTCGGATTTGCTCTGAGCTAATCATGCCACAGAGCAGGGCGGTTATAAAAACGTTTATGGTAAAATTTTCTCACCTTGCCAAAGGCTTTCTAAGGTTTCACGTTGGCGGATTAAGTGGCTTTGCTTGCCATCGACCATGATCTCAGCGACGCGTGGACGTGAGTTGTAATTTGAGCTCATGGTAAAGCCGTATGCACCAGCACTGCGTTGCGCCAGTAGGTCACCAGCATGTAGCGCAAGCTCACGGTCTTTTCCTAAAAAGTCACCCGTTTCACACACTGGGCCAACAATGTCGTAGTTTTGACGTGGCGTGTCATCTTCGCGCGGTTCGACAGGCACAATTTTTTGCCATGCTTGGTAAAGAGATGGGCGCAGCATATCGTTCATACCGGCATCAACAATGGCAAAATATTTGTCTTGATTTTGTTTAATAAACTCAACTTTGGTCACTAAAATACCCGCATTAGCTGCAATGGCTCGACCGGGCTCAAAAATAAGCTCTAAGTCTTGATAATTAGCTAAGCGAGATGTGATTTTATCAACGTATTCACTTGGGTGAGGCGGTGTTTCACCATTATAAGGCACGCCTAATCCTCCACCAATATCTAGGTGGGTAAGTGTGATATTCACGGCTTTTAATTCTTCGATTAAGGTCAGCACTTTTTCCAGAGCCGCTAAGAAAGGCTTAATTTCTGTAAGCTGTGAGCCAATGTGACAGTCAACCCCAGTAATGTTTAAGCCTGGAAGCGATGCTGCATATTGATAAACGCTGACCGCTGTTTGAATATCAATGCCAAATTTATTTTCTTTTAAACCGGTTGAGATATACGGGTGTGTTTTGGCATCGATATCCGGGTTCACGCGAATCGAGATAGGTGCAACACGGTTTAGTGAAGTTGCTACTTCTGATATACGGTCTAGCTCAGCAACCGACTCAACGTTAAAACACTTGATCCCCAATTCAAGCGCGTAGGCAATTTCGTCAGCAGTTTTTGCAACGCCAGAAAATACCACTTTACTGGCATCGCCACCGGCTGCAATAACGCGAGCTAACTCGCCTTTAGAAACAATGTCAAAACCAGAGCCTAAGCGCGCTAAAATATTTAATACAGCAATGTTTGAATTCGCTTTAACGGCGTAACAGACTAAACTTTTGTGTGATTTAGCTGCCTCGGCGAAAGCGAGATAATGGCGCTCAAAGGTTTTACGTGAATAGATATAGCAGGGCGTACCGTATTGGTCGGCAAGCTCTTTGACAGCGATGTCTTCAGCGAACAGCTGATTATTATTGTAGTTAAAAAAGTCCATCTATTGGTCCTGTTTTTGCTCTGGTTGTTCGGATGGATCAGCCTGTGGCTGAGATTCTGCTGGCTTTGCAGTATCATCTGGAAGATAAAGCGCACCGCTTTGTCCACAGCCCACCAGAGTGAGCATAAGTAGGGCACTAAGAGGTAAAATTGTTTTAAATTTTTGGCTATGAGTCTCTTTCATTAGATTAATACGGTTGCTGGCTTTATAATCGCAGAGTAACAGAATATTTAAAAAATGCAGCTATTCGCGGATGAATTTATTCCTGTTACACTTGATGTACACAATCTGCCTCCAGATCTAGGCTTAAAGCCCGTTAAAGGACACTAAAATGACTGATCATGAATACCACACACTAGCCGATGCGTTGATGCTAACAATTGAAGAGCAAATCGATGAATGTGATGCTGATTTAGACTACGAGTCTGCATCAGGTATTTTAGAAATCATCTTCCCAGATCGCAGCAAAATAGTGATCAATAAACAAGCGCCATTGCACCAAGTGTGGGTGGCAACTAAATTCAATGGTCATCACTTTGAATTGCGAGACGATAAGTGGATTGATAATCGTTCTGGTGCTGAGTTCTGGCAATTTATGTGCGATGCGGCTACGCGCCAAGCGGGTCAACCAATCGAGTGGCGTTCTGAGTTATGAGTTTAGGGTTTATAGAATACCCCGCGCAAGGTGAGCATAAGGCAACCGTTATTTGGTTGCATGGCTTGGGTGACTCGGGGGAGGGGTTTGCCCCTGTTGCTCCGCAGTTAGCGATACCGAAAGAGCTCGGTGTGCGGTTTGTGTTTCCTCATGCGCCAGTGCAACCGGTCACCATTAATGGGGGCATGGCGATGCGCTCATGGTACGACATTAAATCGATGGATTTAGATAAGCGTGCCGACGAACAAGGCGTACGAGAGTCTGCTGCTAAAGTGGCTGAGCTCATTGATCAAGAAATAGCGAAAGGCATCCCCGCGAGTAAAATTATTTTAGCAGGGTTTTCGCAAGGGGGAGTCGTGTCACTGCATTTGGCTCCACGTCTTGATTATAAGTTAGCAGGTGTCATGGCGTTATCAACGTATATGTGCGCACCCGATAAGTTGGCTGACGAAGCTAAGCAACAGGCGTTAAATATATTTATGGCGCATGGGCGTATGGATGATGTTGTACCGCATAGCGCGGGCAGGCAAGCATTTGACGTACTGAGCGCAAATAACATGGAAGTTAGCTGGCAAGACTATCCGATGGCACATCAGGTGTGTGGTGAAGAACTGATGGCTATTCGAGCGTGGTTAATTGCTCGCTTAAGTTAATTTTTGGTTGTGAAGAGGCCAACATGACAAACAAACTTGTAATAACAGCAAATATGAATTCGGCGGAGCCTGCAAGCACATCACCCACAGCGGTAACGTACCAATGGCATTGGCGACGTATTTTTATGTTCAGTGGCGTGATTTTAGTGGCCCTGGCGACTGTAATATACAGCTTCGTAGGTGCTGTGAGTGCTGAGCAAAGTGAACAAGATGAGCCGCACACTGAGTTGACTACCGCTGTATTACAAGCTCCTGATAATAATCTTGCAGCAGAGCACGTTAACGAGAACACAGAGGACAGTGCAGAGCAGCCCGATGTGAATACCCCTGACCTTGTGCCTAATAGTGTGGCCAATGAGCCAGAAACTGAGTCTCTCAAGCCCAAAACACACGTGCAATCACTTGACACCGTTACTTCGCAAGACACTCAATTACCGGCTAAAACGACCACAGACAGTGAAGCGAAGCCTGAAAATAACGATGAACAGCAGCTCGCTTTAGCACCTAATAATAAAGTGCAGCAGTTTTCACAATCAGCTCATGTTGCCAGCGTGGCCATTGGCGCTAAAATAGATACAGATAAAGTGAGCCGTGCGGTATTAACCACCGATGTTGTTGATCGAGAACCAGTCAATGTTCTAAAAAACGATGTAAGATTAGCGGACATTACGCATAGTTTGAGCTTCTTTAGTGAGCTTAGAAATATGCAAGGGCAAACGGTTCGTCATCAATGGTATTACCAAGATGAGCAGCTAGCCTCTATTGAATTAGCAGTAAGCAGTCCGCGTTATCGCACTTATTCGACAAAAAATATTATGCCAGAACAGCTTGGTGAGTGGCGTGTTGAAGTCGTTGACGCACAAGGCACTTTACTTGCACAAAAAGAATTTAGAATTTTAGCTGATTAAGTTCAGCCAGATAAATAATTGGATTTTTCATGACACAGACAATCAAACGCGTTCGAATTGCCACTCGTAAAAGTGCGCTAGCGCTATGGCAAGCAGAATTTGTAAAAGCCCAACTAGAACACTTTCATGACGATGTGACAGTTGAACTCGTTCCAATGTCAACGCAAGGCGATATTATTCTTGATACCCCTTTGGCTAAAATTGGCGGTAAAGGCTTATTTGTAAAAGAACTTGAGCAAGCGATGCTTGACGGCCGCGCTGATATTGCTGTTCATTCAATGAAAGATGTACCGGTTGAGTTCCCTGAAGGGTTAGCGTTGCATACGATTTGTGAGCGTGAAGACCCACGAGACGCATTTGTATCAAACAACTTTAAGAGTTTAGATGCGTTACCACAGGGTGCAATCGTCGGTACGTCAAGTTTACGCCGTCAATGTCAAATTCGAGAAGCGCGACCAGACTTAGATATCCGTGATTTACGCGGTAATGTGAATACTCGCCTAGCGAAACTCGATGATGGCCAATACGATGCAATTATCCTTGCCGCTGCAGGTTTAATTCGCCTTGAAATGCCAGAACGAATCACTGCGTTCATCGAGCCAGAAGTCTCTTTACCTGCAAATGGTCAAGGTGCAGTTGGTATCGAATGCCGTATTGATGACGAAGTAACTAAAGCGTTACTGGCTCCGCTTGAGCATACAGAAACGCGTATTCGTGTTAATGCCGAACGCGCTATGAATCGACGCTTAGAAGGCGGTTGTCAGGTGCCGATTGGTGCTTTTGCACTCGTGAATGATGATCACGTTTATTTGCGTGGTTTAGTTGGCGCGGTTGATGGTAGTCAAATGCTGCGCGACGACGTTACAGGCCCAGTAGCTGATGCTGAGAAGTTAGGCATTGAACTCGCTGAAAAGTTATTGGCGCAAGGTGCAGACAAAATTTTAGCTGACGTATACAGAGACGCGTAATATGCATATTTTGATAACTCGTCCAGAAGGAAAAGGCACTGAGCTTGCACTTGAGCTTCAGCAGGCGGGTTATCAAACGACCCTGTGCCCAGTATTGACGCTTGATTATCTTACGCCAAGTAGTCAAGCACTCGCGCCGCTTGAAAATGCCGACAAAATTATTTTTATCTCACAAGATGCCGTTCACGCATTATTAAAGCTTACCCCCACAATTAACAAAACTGCGCAGCTTTATGCGGTTGGCCAACAGACGGCAGATGCGATACATGAGGCATTTGGGCGACGCGCAGCAGTTCCTAAAAAACACGACTCCGAGGGCTTACTTGCACTTAAAACACTGCAAGATGTAGAGCTTAGCAATATTGTTTTAGTGAAAGGAGAAGGTGGGCGTACCACAATAGCAAAAACATTAAAACAACGTGGTGCTGTGTTAAATCAACTTGTTGTTTATAAGCGACGTGCCATAGAAAGCGAATCAGGTAAGTGGATGGACCACTGGCAAACAGCGGGTGTAGAGGGTATAGTCATTACAAGTAATGCGGCTGTTGATGCCATTTTTAATGGCTTAAATGAGTCACAGTTGGCATGGTTGAAGGGGTGTCAGTTTTATGTTGCTAGTGAACGTATCGCTGAATACCTACAACAAAAAAATGTCATTAGAACACATATACATATTGCTGCAGGGGCTAGTGATAGCGCTATGTTCGCCTGCATTAATCAGCAAGGTAGCAAAATGAGTGAATCAGATCTAAAACAGTCAGCCAAACCTGCTGCGGCGGAACCAGCAAAAAAGGCAGCAGCGACTAAGCCTGCATCAAACCAAGTGGTTCAGCATAAAAAAGGGATAAGTAAAACCGGTAGTTTGGCACTGTTGATTTCACTTCTCGTTGCTTCAGCGGTCGGTTATGAGTTTTACCATAAACTGAATAGCGATCAGCAGTCTACTCTGGCATTTAACGAGTTAACAACTGAAAACCAACGTCTACAGCAACAACTCGATGCCATCAAGAATGCTCAGCAAACTCTGCAACAAGCTTTGTATAATAGCGAGCAAAAAGTCGCGGATACGTTGCGTGAAAATGCCGAACAAACTCAGCAACAACTGCAAGCCGCTTTAAAGCGTGCTGAGCAACAAAGCTATACGTTAAACCCACAAGAAGTGACCAGTCTGCAGCGTATGGCTGAGTTTAAGTTGTGGGCTGAGCATGACTTTCGGGGAGCGGCTGCTGTTTTATCACGATTAGACAGCTTATTAGCAGAGCATCCTGGTACGGGGGCTATTCGCCAAGCAATTCATCAGGACTTACAAACTTTGAACGGCATTGACCCAGTGGCTGTTGAAGCGATTTATTTAAAGCTGCATGGCATCAATCAAAAAGTCGATGAGTTGGTATTTAACGCGATTTCATTACCTGAAGAAGTCAGCCAGGACGATCCTAATCAATTAAGTGAAAATGTCAGCGAATGGCGTCAGAATCTTGCAAAGTCGTGGCTGCAATTCAAAGATTTTTTTGTCACGGTTCGTACGCGAGAAGACATGGTTGTGGCGCCGTTTTTAAGTGAGCAAGAGCGTCATTTAGTTAAACAGCGTTTAAGTCTCTATTTAGCACAAGCTCAGGATGCGATTTTAACCAAGCAAAGTAGTGTGTACTTTACAGCGGTTGAAGCGGCACATGCGCTTGTTAAAGACTACTTTAAGCAAGATGATGCCGTGACTAAAGCTGCATTAAAGAGTTTAACTGAGCTTTCTAAAGAGCAACTCGATTTTAATCCTAACGTGTCATTGCAAAGTACGGAGCAGGTGAAGGAGTGGGCACAATGATCCGCTTTTTATTGCTGATAATTGCGATTGCAGTCTGTTTAGGCATTGCTCCTTTTTTTATAGATCAAAAAGGCTATGTACTGATTGCGTTCAATAAAACGACCATCGAGGGCACTATATGGGGGGTTGCAGCCCTTATTGTGCTGGGGTGTGGTATTGCTTACTTAGGGTATAAGTTGGTGCGTTATTTATGGTCGTTATATAGCCATACACGCCATCGTTTTTTTGCCCGCAGTGAAGAGCGCAAACAAGCGGCTATTGAACAAGGCGTATGGAGTTTGATTAATAACGACTACGCAGAGCTTGAATTAGCACTGGATAACAACAGTGTCGCAGAGCCGTGGACCGATATACGTTATGCACTGCTTGCCAAAGCTGCACTGGCGAATAATAACAGTGAAAAAGCGATTAGCTATCTTGATAAAATCAACCAAGCAAATCAATTAAAAGTGGCTAATTTATGGCTTGCTAGCGGTGAATGCAGCACGATCTTTGCGGAATTAAAAACGTTAGCCGAGCGCAAAAAAGCAACAAACCTAGAGCTCAAAATGTATGCTCAGGTATTAGTTCAAGAGCAGAAATGGTCTGCGCTTGATGACTTTATGCCACGATTACTGCGTAAAAAAGTGCTCACAGAAAAAGAATGGCAACAGGTGTTTGACCGTTATTTTGCAGCGCAGGCTGACACCTCGTTAACCGAGCGTTTTGAGCAACTGACAAAGAACTTAAAACCAATGGCAGAAGTAAGTTACTTAAAAGCCATGGCGCGCGCAGGAAAACTAAATAAAATAGAGCTAAGCTTAATTAAAATGATTAAAAAGCCTCTGCAACATAAAGACTTAGCTCGTATTCTTCGCACTAGTGCAGCAGGTGATGCGCTAAAACTGCAGGCCAGTTTGCAAGATGTATTGAAGAAAGACACCGAAAATACCGACCTTCTTCTTGCGCTTGCGTGTTTAGCCAATGCGCATGGCGAATACGATTTAGCTGCACGTGTGTTTGATAAAGCACTGAACGCAACGAATCGTGACGACTACTTACAGCAAGCCGTATTGAGTTACAGTAAGAGTGGGCAACCAGACAAAGCATTGGTTCTGTATCAATAATTTTATGACTGCCAGTTAAGGAGTGATGGCTTGAAAAATGCGTTTACGTTAACAATAAGTATCGCTCTGGCCTACTTTTTTACGGGGTATTTAAGCAATTCTTTACTGGCAATCGACGGCTATGCTGTTGCAGCTTGGCCTCCATCGGGTATTGCTCTTGCCAGTATTTTACTCAGCCGAAACCGAGCACTCCCTGGGGTTTTGCTGGGTGCATTTCTGGTTAACTTAATTCATTTAGATAACGTATCCGACATTTTGCATTGGCAGATAATGCTGCAAGCAATCGGTGTAACCCTTGCCTCAACTTTTCAAGCTTGGCTTGCGTATTACATTATTATCCATTTAGTAAAAAATCCACTCGAACTTTCTTCGCTAAGACAAAGCGTACAAGGGCTGATTATTGGCGGTCCATTGTGTAGCTTAATAGCTGCCTCTGCAGGCACCGCATTATTGGTTATCAATGATGTGATCCCCCATTATATGGCGTTAAACAATTTTGTTGCTTGGTGGATTGGTGACAGCATTGGTGTACTGATTTTTACTCCATTGGTACTGGCTGCGTTTAGTTACAATCACATTCAACAACGTGTTCAAATTATTGTGCCGTCTCTGGTGATTTACATGATTATTTGTGTCAGCTTTTATGGCGCATCAAGTGTAAAAAAAGCTAAGGACGAGCAACGTCAACAGACTAAAGTAAGTGCCATTAAGACTAATTTAGAACACCGTGTTGGTGAAATACAGTCTCATCTAGCGTTACTGGCGACATTTTTTGCTAGCAGCGATGACGTTGATTTTAGAGAGTTTAAGCGCTTTACCTCTCGACAATTGCAAGATAGCACCGAAATAGCTGCATTTGAGTGGGCACCCAAAGTCATTCACTCACAGTTGAGTAATTACGAAAACTTACTGCGCGATGAGTTAGGTGACGACTATTACGTAAAAGAAAAAAATACTGAAGGTGAATGGCAAGCTGTCAGCAAACGCGATATTTATTTTCCAGTGCAGTACATTCATCCCTTGATTGGAAATGAAGCAGTGAAAGGCTTTGACTTGGCCTCAAGTGCGGTCCGTTTTGAGGCGCTGACCAATTCGCGCTTGAGTAAAAGTGTCACCGTCAGTGAACCTATTTCGCTTATGCAAGGGGGCGGGAATGAACGGGGAGTGCTGTTTTTCAACCCTGTGTATGCGGATTTACATCACCAAGTTGGTTTTAAAGGTTATGTTGTGGCTGTCGTTAACTTAGAGGTTTTGGCACAAACGCTTAACTACAACCAAAACACCGATATTGATGCCAGTTTTTATGATATGACGGATGGAGATAATCCCACCGAAATATTCAGTCCGCAGCGGGTTGGTACAAAGGTAATAGCGCATTTTAATTTCATTGTTGGTGAGCGTGTTTGGCAAGTAAAGCTGTGGGAGCCGGTTAAGCAATCCTCATGGCTTGTGTATTGGTTTGCGCAAATAGTGGGCATGCTATTCGTATGGTTGCTGATTACGTTTTTAATCTCGGTGACGGGCACGAATATTCAAATTCGTCAGCAAGTGGCAAAACAGACACAAAGCTTACGAGAAGAAAAATTAAAAGCCGATAAAGCCAGTCAAATTAAAAGTGAGTTCTTGGCTAATATGAGCCATGAAATCCGCACCCCAATCAATGGTATCAAAGGGTTACATTATTTGGCGTTACAAGAGCAAGATTGGCAGCAAGCCCGTGCTTATATCGAACAAGCAGATGGTGCGCTAAACGTGTTACTGCGCGTTCTTAATGATGTGCTAGATTTTTCGAAAATCGAAGCTGGGCGATTAGAGCTGCACCAAGAACCTGTCGATATTAATAGCTTAATTAATGAGATCAGTAATTTAATGCAGTTTGAACTGAACTCACGCTCACTTAATTTTGTGGTTGATTACGACCGAAGTGAATCATTAGTGATTCAAACAGATGCTATTCGGCTGAAACAAATTCTGCTTAATTTACTTAATAATGCCGTTAAGTTCACCCCTGAAGGCGAGATCACGTTACGAATTTGGCAAGAAAATAAGATGACTTATTTTAGCGTCATTGATACGGGCATTGGAATTAAAAAAGAGGTGCAGGAGCAGCTATTTCAACCATTCTCTCAAGCCGATAGTTCGACATCTCGCCGCTTTGGCGGTACGGGACTCGGTTTAAGCATTTGTAAAAAGCTTATTGATTTAATGGGCGGAGACATAAGCCTAACGAGTGTTGAAGGGCAAGGCTCTACCTTTACATTCACAGTGCCGTTTGAGTCGCCTTTAGAGGCTGTCATCCACACGGATGACGTGCTATCAGAAATTGACATTTCGGCGATTTCATTTGCGAATGTGGCTATTTTATTAGTGGAAGATAACCCGCTTAACCAGCATGTGGCATGCGCTATTTTAAAAACAAAAGGGTGCCTTCCCGATGTTGCCAAAGACGGTCACGAAGCAATTAAGATGATTAGTGAAAAGAGTTATGATTTAGTACTCATGGATATTCAGATGCCGAATATGGATGGCTTGCAAGCAACGCAAGTTATTCGTAATGAATTATTAATAAATGACCTACCAATTATCGGCTTATCAGCGAATGCGCATGATGATGATTTGAAAAAAGGGTTGGCCAGTGGCATGGATGGATATTTAACGAAACCCATTGATGCCGATAAACTCTTTAAAACCTTGTGGTATCACTTACAAAATAAATCAGTGAATTAATGCAGACAATTGACCTCAATAAAGTAAATAAAATCATCTAAACTTGAAATATCAACGCGGGTACGTATGATCCGCGAAAACTGACTGAACTGAGTGCCAATTATGATCAACAACACACTTCCTTTGCTTGATATTCATCGCCACCTTGATGGTAATGTTCGACCACAGACAATTTTAGACTTGGGTCGACAGTTTAATCTTGCGCTACCGGCAGACCATATTGACGCACTTATTCCGCACGTACAGGTGATTGACCCTGAACCTAATTTAGTGGCGTTTTTACAAAAGCTTGATTGGGGTGTAAAAGTGCTGGGAGATTATGATGCGTGTCGTCGTATCGCAGTCGAAAATGTTGAAGATGCATTAGCACAAAAACTTGATTATGTTGAGCTGCGTTTTAGCCCTTATTACATGGCGCAAAGCCAAGGCTTACATCCACAAGGTGTTGTGGAAGCGGTTGTTGATGGTGTAAAAAGTGCTTGCCAAGGTGCCCCGATTAAAGTGAGTTTGATTGGTATTATGTCACGTACGTACGGGACTGAAATTTGCCAACAAGAACTTGATGCACTGCTTGCATTTAAAAACGATCTTGTTGCGGTTGATTTAGCTGGAGATGAAATGGGGTTTCCCGGAGAGTTGTTTGTTAACCATTTTAAGCAAGTACACGATGCTTATTTGGCCGCGACGATTCATGCTGGTGAAGCGCGAGGCAGTGACAGTATTTGGCAGGCAATAAATCAGCTGGGTGCGACGCGTATTGGGCATGGCGTAAAAGCCATTGAAGATCCAAAACTTATGGACTATTTACGCGATAACCGCATCGGAATTGAATCTTGTTTAACCAGTAATATTCAAACCAGCACAGTGGCCGAACTGGCAAGTCATCCTTTAAAAACATTTTTAGATCACGGTATTTTGGCGTCAATTAATACGGATGATCCCGCCGTGGAAGGCATTGAAATTGAACATGAGTATCGTGTCGCTGCGCCCGCTGCGGGCTTAACCCAAACAGACATAGAAAAAGCACAAGCGAATGCGCTTGAAATTGCTTATTTGAGTAATGCCGATAAAGCCGCTTTAAGAGAGTTAGCTGCGAACCGCTAATGAGCAGCAGCTAGCTACAAAACTTACACTTGATGCTCTTGGCACGAGACATAGTTCTCATAAAGTGCTTTGAGCACATCGCCACGGCTGATCATGCCAACCACTTTGTTACCTTCAACAACTGGGTAGTTTTTGGGTTTGCCAGTCTTCATGCCGTCGGCAAGCTCAATGATATTTTGATCAATACTCACGGTGACGACATCTGTTCGCATTAGCTGTTTCACCTTTACCACACCATCGCAGAAATAACTGTTTTGCATCAGTGGTTGTAGTAATTCTTGCTCAGAAATAAAGCCAACCAAAGCTTTATTATCATCAAACACCGGCGCGCCTAATAGTTTAAACTTTTGCAGCTCGCTAATGGCGGTGGTCATTTCGGTTTCGGGTGTAATATGTGGCAACTTACGTTGCATAAAATCTTGTACTTTTGTATTTAGCATTTGGGTCTCTCCCCATCATTATTCTATATAAAGTATGGTCAAGGAAATGCAGTTTGTGAAATCGTTATATGGATTTAAGTGTGAGTTAAAACAAATAAAAAAGGCACCCAGTAAACTGGGTGCCTTCATAGCAAGAAAGGATCACTTACTTTATAAATGCAAATGCATCTGCGTACATGTTTTCACGAACTGCACCATGTGCAATAAAGTCATCGCGCACAATGCCAATCATGTCAAAACGGCCAGCCATATATATATCGTATGGCTCAAGAGACACTATATCAGCCATGACCGCTTTGTGAACAAAGCCTGTTTTGCCAGACCAACTTGCAGGGGCATTTTCAACAACGGGAATGTATTGAAAGTGAGGGTTACTCTCAGCCCAAGCTTGCATTTCGTCATGGGCATAAAGAGCCGATTTTTCACGCACACCCCAGTAAAACAACACGGGGCGATCACAGCCTATTTCAGCTAGGTGATCAGCCATCGATTTTGCATACGAAAAGCCCGTACCGCCCGCTAATAAAATGATAGGGCGTTCGCCTTCAGTGCGAAGTTGTGACACACCTAAACCAACTTCAACGTTAACCTGTTGTTGTTCTGTATGAGCGTGACGTAAGTGTTCAAGTGCCTGCATTGCATATGAATCCGCACCTGATGCGCCTATGTGTAATTCAATTTGCTCAGTTTGCGATGGGCGACTAGCAATTGAAAAGGCACGCTTATCTTTTTCGCCTAATACAAGTTGCATATATTGGCCTGCCTCGAATGACACAGGTTGCTGTGGTTTCAAAATGACCTTATGTACGTGGTCTGTAAGCGGGCTGATCGCAACAACGTCAGCGAGTAATGTTTGCATAGTTTACCTTTATAAAGCAGAGACGCATAACCGATTGCGAGTGCGCTCACAACCGTTAATTTTTGAGCAGTTTATCACAGACACAGCTTAGAGAATATCTAAGCTGTCCCATATTTCATCAACACGATCTTTAATTTTTGGGTCCATTACAATGGGCTCACCCCATTCCCGATCGGTTTCTCCAGGCCATTTATTTGTCGCATCCATTCCCATTTTTGAACCTAGGCCAGAGACGGGTGATGCAAAGTCTAAATAGTCAATCGGTGTATTTTCAATCAGTGTGGTATCACGGGCAGGATCCATGCGTGTGGTTATCGCCCAGATCACATCATTCCAATCACGTGCATTTACATCGTCATCACAGACAATGACAAACTTTGTATACATGAACTGGCGAAGAAATGACCACACACCCATCATTACGCGTTTTGCGTGGCCTGGGTATTGTTTTTTCATGGTCACGACAGCCATACGATATGAACAGCCTTCAGGGGGCAAATAGAAGTCGACAATTTCTGGAAATTGCTTTTGTAAAATAGGCACAAAGACTTCGTTTAATGCCACGCCTAATACAGCGGGTTCATCAGGTGGACGACCTGTATAAGTACTATGGTAGATTGGATTTTCACGATGCGTGATGTGCGTCACTGTCATAACAGGAAACTCATCTACCTCATTGTAATAGCCTGTATGGTCACCGTAGGGGCCCTCTGGGGCTGTTTCACCCGGCATAATATAGCCCTCTAAGATAAACTCAGCTGTTGCAGGCACTTGCAAGTCATTGGAAATAGATTTAACCACTTCGGTTTTACTACCGCGTAACAGGCCTGCGAATGCGTATTCACTGAGTGTATCTGGTACAGGTGTTACCGCGCCAAGAATAGTGGCAGGGTCTGCGCCAAGGGCTACCGACACTGGGTATGGCTCGTTCGGGTGTTCTTTGCACCACTCACGGAAATCAAGCGCGCCACCACGGTGAGATAACCAGCGCATAATGATTTTATTCTTACCTAATAATTGCTGACGGTAGATACCTAGGTTTTGGCGCTTTTTATAAGGTCCTTTGGTGACCGTCAGACCCCATGTGATAAGTGGTGCTGCATCACCCGGCCAACAGTGTTGAATAGGCAGTTTTGTTAAATCAACGTCATCGCCTTCAAGAATCACTTGTTGGCACGCTGCTTTTTTAACTTCCTTAGCTGGCATATTTAACACTTGTTTAAATACGGGGATTTGACCTAGCGCCTCTTTAATTCCTTTTGGTGGCTCAGGCTCTTTTAAAAAGGCCAGTAACTTACCGACTTCGCGTAGTTCACTCACATCATTTTGCCCCATACCCATCGCAACACGCTTGGGTGTTCCGAATAAGTTGGCAAGTACAGGAATTGAGTGGCCTTTTGGATTTTCGAATAATAGGGCAGGGCCTTCAGCACGTAAGGTGCGATCGGCAATTTCGGTCATTTCTAGGTAGGGATCAATCTCTTGTTTGATCCGCTTTAGTTCACCCTTTTGTTCTAATAACTCGATAAATTCGCGAAGATCTTTGTATTTCATTTTGGTCGCTTAAACGCTGAAAAAACTGTCGCTATTATACTCAAAATCAATCTTTAAGCTAATTTAGCAGGGAGAATTCGCTGTTTTATTGGGCGAGAGCACAGTGGTATTTTTTACCTCTCAAAATGAGCATAGCCTCAGGACCTTTAGACCAAAAAAGTACGGTGTCATTACTGTACTTTACACCCGAGGCGCTGACTTGTCGGCTTAGTAAAAAAGACTCTTGTTGAAATGAAAGTGTTGCTTGCTCTTCATTGATGTCGGTAATACTCGCGATTTCTTCATCACACTTATAATTGTTTGGCGCACTTTGCTCGGCACAAGCACACAAGGTGACTAAAGCGAGCCCTAAAGTAAGTGGCTTAATCATGGAAACACCCCTGTTTTAATGAATCTACCCAAACCATTGGAAATGTGTTTCTTCAGATGGTGTGGATTTATAAGCCTAACAAAGAAAAATTAACCGTTGGTGAAAATACCAGGATAAGTTATGTTGTTATTGAAATTAATGGGCAAGGAGCTGCTATGGCTGGGACTAACTTATTAACCTTACTTGATGATATTACAACGCTTTTAGATGATATTGCGACGATGAGTAAAGTCGCAACTAAAAAAACAGCAGGGGTATTGGGTGACGACCTAGCACTCAATGCGCAACAAGTAACTGGGGTCACGGCTGATCGAGAATTACCCGTAGTCTGGGCTGTTGCAAAGGGATCGTTTATCAATAAAGCGATACTGGTGCCTGCCGCATTATTGATTAGTGTGTGGTTACCTTGGCTTATCACGCCACTTTTAATGATAGGTGGCTTATTTTTGTGTTTTGAAGGTGCTGAAAAAATTATTGAAAAGCTGTTTGATCACACAAAAGCTGAAGATGAATCTGCCATCGAACATCAAGACTTGCAAGAATACGAAAAACAGAAAGTGAAAGGGGCTATTCGCACGGACTTTATCCTCTCAGCCGAAATTATTGTTATAACCTTGGGCACTGTTGCCGGTGCAACACTGGTTAATCAAGCATTGGTGTTAACGGTTATTGCAATCATTATGACTATCGGCGTTTATGGTCTTGTTGCAGGCATTGTAAAACTTGATGATGCCGGTTTGTATTTGCTGCAAAAAGCCCAGCAAACAGGCGGGAAATTTAAACAGCTATTAGGCACTTTTTTAGTCGCGGCAGCCCCTCAGTTGATGCGTTTTTTAGCGTTCGCAGGCACAGTTGCAATGTTTTTGGTTGGCGGTGGCATACTCGTTCACGGCATACCTGTGTTACATCACGCTCAGCAAGGCGCGAGTGAGTTTGCACTTACTTATCTTGGTAAAACAGGGGAAGTTGTAACACCGATTTTATTTGATGGTTTGCTTGGCGTCGCTGCGGGGAGTGTGGTGGTGCTAGTGGTTGAGTTGTGGCACAAAGTTCGTCAGTAAAATGAAGTATATTAGACCATTATTGTTAATTTTTTGTAGCTTGAATAGGGGCTTTGTTTTATTCTTACTAAGTTATAAAAATAAAAATAAATAGTTAAATGGAGTTAATCATGTCTCGATACCTCGCTATTATACTGGGGATGGCATTATCTTTAATGTCGTTTATCAGCTTAGCTAAACCTGTAAAACTTTCAGTAGAAGACTTCAGCAAAGGCAGTGAGTTTAGCCGCGTTACTATCTCACCAGATGGCAGCTATATTGCTGCAATTAAAAAGCATGAAGGTAAGAATTCACTTATATTTGTCGATGTAACAAAGTTTGCTGTGACCCATGCAGTGACTTTTCCTGATAACGCACAAGTCGGTGAATACCATTGGGTTAATAACGAACGCGTTATTCTAGAAAAAGAATATTTAAAAGGCTGGCAAGATACCCCTATTTATTACGGTGAATTATTTGCCGTAAATGTTGATGGTAGCCGTGGTAAATATGTTATTGGTTATCATGGCGAGCAGCAAACAGGCTCCCGCTTAAAAAAACAAACTCCGGTGCAAGGTACTTCATATCTCTTAGATCCATTACTGAATGATGATAAAAAAGTCTTGGTTGTGACTTATCCTTGGACAGCGAGTAATGAACCAACCACCGTTGTTTATGAAGTGGATGTTTATCGTGGGTTACGTACTTTGATAACCCGTTCTCCAGCACCTATGGGGCGCTTTTTAACAGATCATGATGGTAATGTACGTGTTGCAGTATCTAGTGATGATTACCTAAATGCTACCCTACATATTAGAGAAGCTGATGGTGGCTTTTGGAAAGAGTTTGACTTAAAAGGTGTTAACTACACAGATATTACACTTAAGGCGTTTGATAAGTCAGGGGAATCTGTCTATGCCACAGCATCAAAAGGTGGAGAAGCAGAAAGCCTAATTAAAATTAACCTTAAAACTAAAGAAGTAACGAAAATCTTTCAAGATAAATATGTTTCTCCTTCACATATTTGGGTTGATGAAGTTAGCAAGGAGTTATTTGCGATAGGGGTTGAAGCTGACTACCCGAGCTATGCGTTTGTTGATAATAACGCGGCAAAATCACAACGCCTTAAAGACATGTTGGCAGCGTTACCTGGGAGCCAAGTACAACTGATTAGTAGTACTAAAGATGGTATAAAAAATATTATTTTTGCTTCCAGTGATATAAACCCAGGCCAATATTACCTATACGATGCGAGCAGTAATAAGTTACAAGTATTATTCTCTGCTCGTAGTTGGATCAATCAAGATGATATGGCGCAAACTACACCACTACGTTTTAAAAGTCGTGATGGTTTGACCATACTAGCTTATCTGACGGTGCCAAATGGCATGGCTGAAAAGAACTTACCGCTGGTAGTATTGCCGCATGGTGGTCCAATAGCACGCGATTATTGGGGTTATGATCCTGAAGTACAAATGTTAGCGAATAAGGGTATTGCTGTACTTAAGGTTAACTTTCGTGGGTCTGAAGGATTTGGGATGAATTTCCAGGAAGCTGGCTATCGTCAGTGGGGGCAAAATGTTCAGTACGATATTATTGATGGTATAAATTTGCTTATTGCTGATGGTACTGTTGCTAAAGATAACATCTGTATTATGGGAACTAGTTTTGGTGGCTACTCAGCATTACAAAGCGCCGTTTTAGAGCCCGATATGTTCAAATGTGTGATTGGCTTAATGGGGGTTTATGATTTACCACTAATGTATGAAGAAGGTGATACACAAGAGCGCAGAAGTGGGATTAATTACTTAAAAACTGTGATTGGTACAGATGAAGTACAGCTAAGAGCGTTTTCACCTGTTTACAATATAGATAAGCTAAAAGCGCCGGTACTTATTGTTCATGGTGGTGAGGATGAACGTGCACCTATTGAACAAGCAGAATCTTTAGAGGCCGCACTAAAAAAAGCAAAGCACCCTTATGAAATCACCATTATTGATGATGAAGGTCATGGTTTTTATAAAGAGGAGCACCGTACTCTTTACTACAAAAAGGTATTGGCGTTCTTAGATAAACATTTAAAACTATAAATAAAAAGTGCCGGCGAGAAACCTCGCCGGCAAGAAGTTAGCACGGGAACGTAAGCGTGCTAATGTGCAGGGTGTTCCTTTAAGCTATATAAACCCAAAGGTGTTTGTCTTCTGGCACTCATAGAACCCCTAAAACAAAGCAGGAGAGTTATTTTGCTCTTTCTATCTACACTTCATTATGCATTAGTTAAAGTATGTTATAACATAACCTTTCTGATGTAAATAACCAATGCGTTTGTTATTCATTGGTTTACTTTATTGGATGTTATAAAAAGTGGATTTAATCTGTGTTTAAATTACTGCAGTCGTAGCTTAGGCATAATTCAGCAAGTTCAATTTTAGCTTTAAGGTTGCCTTGTTGTGTGGCTTTATTGAGCCAATAGGCCGCTTTTTCTAGACTTTTTTGAGTGCCTTGACCATCGCGATACATTTGCCCTAAGTTAAGTTGCCCCCACGAATAACCCCCCTCTGCAGAAAGCGTAAAACTGTCTAGCGCTTCTGTGTAAAGCCCATCTTTAAAATAAGTGATACCTTCTTGATTGTGCTTATCAAGTTTTACGCCGGTATATAAGGGTTTCGGCTTTGGTGGGTGCATTACAAAGCCTCCGAATAAGCTATAAAGCTCAGGGCGCATGATTTTGTAAATGCTGTTGTCTTCATAAAATTGCTGTATTTGTTCTTTGCGAAAGGTCATGGTTTTACTTGAGAAATAATTATCTTGGACCAACATGCTTGTGCGCATAGCAATTTCAATGTCTTTATTATATTTGTAGGTGTAATTACCGACACGAAAGGTCATGTTGTCATTATCAAATTCAACCAGTTGTGCCACTTTTAAATTATTAATCCGTTTTGGGGTGTCGGTAAATTTGTCAGCGTGGACAAAATACGTGTCGAACAGTTTTGGCTTATTTATATAACTAACTTCGTTCGTAGTTTGTTGATGAATACCAAGCACAGTTTGAATTAAAAAATAGCCTAAAAGTAATACGCCGGCAAAGTACTTAATAATCGAGAGCATTTCTAAAGTAGGAAGTGCGTACCAAGACACGGGAGTCATATAGCCACAATCATCACACTGGCGCTGATAACTGATTGATAGTGGAATAACTGGCAAAATAGTAAAACGCAGTATCTTGCTGTGATTGGTTAATGAATAATGCTCGCTTTGACAGTGGGGGCATGTTTTAGGTTGTTTGTAAAAAACATCAGCAGCAGCAGTATTAAAAAGTAGCATAGTGTCTTCCTTGGTAATAACTACAAACTAGAACAAATGCAGCAAGTTATAAAGATGCAAACTGTAACCAAATATGAATTTCAGTATGAAAGGCTTTTCACTTAGAGAATAAACCCATTCTCTGCTATGATCCTCTGAATCTTCGAGGATATCCCTCCACTATCAAGTTTGGAATGTTACTGTGACTGCTACTGCTTTTTCATCGTTGGCTTTGCCGCAAGAGTTAATCGATAATTTATCGACCTTAGGTTATTCACAAATGACGCCAGTGCAAGCGCAAAGTTTGCCGGTCATTTTGCAAGGAAAAGATATTATTGCCCAAGCTAAAACTGGCTCAGGGAAGACTGCTGCATTCAGTTTAGGCGTGCTGGCTAAATTAAATGTTAAACGTTTTCGAATCCAATCATTAATTCTCTGCCCAACGCGTGAATTAGCTGAGCAGGTTGCAGAAGAAGTCCGTAAGTTAGCGCGTAGTATTCACAATATTAAAGTACTTACTTTGTGTGGTGGCGTATCAATTGGACCGCAAATTGGTTCGCTTGAACATGGTGCACATATTATCGTAGGTACACCAGGGCGGGTCGATGACCATATTCGTAAAGGGACATTGCGCTTAGATGATGTTGAAACTTTAGTGCTTGATGAAGCCGATCAAATGCTCGACATGGGTTTTCAAGATACCTTAGATGCGATTGTTGAATGCATTCCAGCCCAGCGTCAAACATTATTGTTCAGTGCGACGTATCCGAAATCAATAGCAGCGATTGCAGAGCGTGTATTGAGCAATCCTGAGACGATCAAAGTTGAAGAAGAGCAGGCAAAGAGCACAATAAAACAGTACTTTTACAAACTTGATAATAACAAGCAGCGCTTTAATACTTTAAAACTTTTACTGTTAAAGTTTCAGCCAGAAAGTTGTGTGGTGTTCTGCAACACGAAAGTTGAGACTCAGCAAATTTGTGATGACCTTTTTGCTGAAGGATTTAGTGCCGTCGCATTGCATGGTGATTTAGAACAACGAGAACGAGAACGTACATTAATTCGTTTTTCTAATAAAAGCGCTTCAATTTTGGTCGCGACGGATGTTGCTGCACGCGGGCTTGATATTAATGATATGGATATGGTGGTGAATTACCACTTAGCACATGACCCTCAAACACATGTGCATCGTGTGGGCCGCACCGGGCGTGCAGGTAAAAAAGGGATTGCCTGTTCAATTTATGGTGAAGCTGAGCAGTTTAAAGTGGCACAAATAGGTGATCACTATGAAAAAGATTTTGAACCAGAGCCTATTCCGCCGTTTAGTTTATTAGAAAAGCCAGCTTATAAGCCTACAATGGCAACGCTTATGATTGATGCAGGTAAAAAGCAGAAAATTCGTGCGGGTGATATTTTAGGGGCGCTAACGGGTAAAGAAGGGGTCGCGGGACACCAAGTTGGTAAAATAAATGTACTTGATAATGTTGCCTTTATTGCTGTTGAGCGTGCTGCTGTTAAGCCTGCTCTGCGTAAATTAACAGAAGGTAATATTAAAAAGCGTAAAATACGAGCTCGTCGATTAACGCGCTAAAATTAATGTGAGCAATTCGCCTTGAGTTGCTCATATTCTTGCCGTATTTTTTTGAACTTGGTAGCAGAACCTTGTCGATCAGGGTGATACTTTAAGGCGAGTTGTCGCCACCGTTTTTGCAGCTCTCTATATGAATAATCTGCAGGGAGTTGCCAGTGTTGTATGATCGGGTAAAGTTGCTCAGCTGATACTTGAGTAAGACAGAAGCGATTGTGTGTGCTAAAACGCTGCCAAAATTGGTCAAGTAATGCATCAATGGCGTCTCGTGACGTGTCATAGTTTTGCCAATCTAAATAATATGCTCTTAGCGGATCGTCTTTTTCTGGACGGTCTGTAGGGCATGTATCTATAAGCTCTATATGAAGCGATGCAATCTCTAATCGCTGGGTCGGGGCTAGCTGTGCTTGTAACTGATACAATCCGTTCATAATTAGAAAATTACGTTTAAAGAGGTCTTTTTGCGGGTCTTCATCGAGTTGCTTAAGGTAATTCGTCTCTCCCAGCGCGCTGGCTAGCGTATGCACCTTCCAAGTAGACTGTCGTAGAAGAAGGTAAAAAATCTCATCAATCAGTGGGTTAACCATTGTTCGTAGGCCAATGTTTAGTGTAATCTTAAAGTATATACGCTAACACAGCTGCGTTATTGAAACTACGAACATGTTTTAGGTTTAAAGGAATGCATTTGGCGATGCTTTAGCGAGTTCTGCTAATGCACGCTTGGTTGATTTTTAGGGATATAAACATATGTACATCACATTGCGCCTCAGCTTGCTTTATTCAACGCTCGCGTGTGTCTGTTTGTTTTTTACGTCTCCTAGTTTTTCATCTCACTCATTGTTTGAGCAGTTTACGCAATCGCAGCAATGGGATGAGAAAAAACAACTTTCAATAAAGCTGCTAGCCGCACCTAATATCACATCCGATGAAAAATTAGAGGTTTATCTACAGTTAGCTGACTTTGCACTAGAGAAAGATAATTTCTCTACTGCAGTGGAACACTATCAACTGGCTGCAACATCAACCTCTTTTGAAGAGCATCCACAACGTTATTTTCAAGCTCTTAAAATGCAAGGTGTGACCTATTATTATCAAGGGTTAATGCAGCAAGCTGTGAGTGCGTATATGCGTGCCTTGAGTGTTGCAAGAAATATGGAGCAGCCAATTTCTGAAGCTAACCTTTTGAGTAATATTGGTCTTGCTTACTTCAATATGTTTAATATGAATCAAGCGCTTGATTATTATAAACAAGCGAAAACGATTTACGATAAATATGGAACAGCACAAGATAAAGCGGATATTTTGCACAATATAGCGGGTATTTATATCCGTTTGTCTAGCTACGATATTGCACTGGATATGTATCGAGAAGCACTGGCTATTTTTCAAAAGCTTAATGATGAAGATGGTATCGCTCAATCTTATGGCAATATGGGAGTGGCTTACTCAGAGCTTGGCGAGTATCAACTGTCATTGCATTACTACCAACGTGCTTTGCGCCATTACCAAGAAACGAATGATGCATACTACCTGTCCTCTCGACACGGTAACATTGCTAACGTGTACTTGCGAACGGGCGACCTTGAGATGGCCTTGAGTCACACGGAAAAAGCGATAAAATTCGCAAAGCAAATTGATAATAAGGGGCTCGAGTTAGCGGGGTTATTATCACAAGCGAAAATCGAGCTGTTACAAGGGAAGTTACCTGAAGCAGAAGTCACGCTTAACACATCTGTTAGTATGGCGAAAGAGTATAAAGATGAGCTCAGAGTACTCGATGGTTTGGGTATGCATGCATTGATAAAAGCGGGTCAAGGAGACTTTGAAAGTGCAGTGTCATACTTTGATAGCTTTGTTCGCAAAATGAATGCATCTAAAAATGAACAGCTTTTAAAATCATTGGGTAAACTACAAAGCCAAATTCAAGCCAGTCAGTTAAATCAAGAAATTGTCGATCTTAAGCAACATCAGCATGTGCAAGAGCTCGAAATGTCTAAACAACGCCAGCTAACGATCATGCTGTTCATTTTGTTTGTAATGATTGTTGTGACAGGAATTACTATTTACCGACGCAAGATTGAAAAAGAGGCGAAGGAGCAACTCTCTTTAATGGTGGCTAAGCGCACCCAAGAACTTGAAGAAATTGCAGAGCAGTTGCGTAGTGCAAATGATATCAAAAGTCAGTTTCTTGCCAATATTAGCCATGAAATCCGCACTCCACTGACTGCTATTCTTGGTCAAACCGATCATTTAATGAATGGTCTTTATAAGCCTGAGAAGTTGAATGAAGAACTTGCGGTTATTCAAAAACAAAGTGATCACTTAAAAGAGCTTATTAATGATGTACTTGATATTAGTAAGATTGAGGCGAATAAACTTGAGTTGAACTTAGAAGAGGGCAACTTAGTGGAATTACTGACAGATGTGCATTCTATGCTGAGCGGTCAGGCGAAAGAGAAAGGATTAAAATTTGCGTTTCAAAATCAACTTGGTGAGCAGTTTTTCAGCTACTTAGATTTTACGCGTGTAAAACAGATATTAATAAACTTATGCGCGAATGCCATCAAGTTTACTCAGCAAGGAGAAGTTGAGTTACATGTATCGCGCGTCGAGCAAGGCATTGTGTTTCGCATTAGAGATACCGGCATTGGCATGAATGCTGAGCAATTGAAACTAATTTTTGATTGCTTTAGTCAGGGTGATAACAGTATTAGTCGTCGTTTTGGTGGTACTGGGCTTGGACTTAGCTTGTCGCAGCAATTGGCGATGATGATGGGCGGGTACATCAGTGTTGAGAGCGAGGCGAATAAAGGCAGTGAGTTCTCTTTTTACTTACCCTGTAAAGAACTTGAGCCTGCGGCGTATATTGATGACAATCAAGCGATTACACACTCAGCTTCTAAAGGATTATCAGGCAAAGTATTACTTGCCGAAGATCACCCAGATAACAGACGCTTAATTTGCCGTTATTTAGAATCTATGGGGCTAGAAGTCATTACAGCAGAAAATGGTGAGCAGGCTGTTGAGCAATGTTTAAAAGAGTTCCCAGATGTGGTGTTACTCGATATTCAAATGCCAGTACTTGATGGTTTAAGCGCATTGAAGCTATTACAAAAATGTGGCTTTACTCAACCTGTATACGCATTAACTGCGAATGCGATTAGCCACCAAATTGAAGGTTATTTAGAAGCGGGTTTTACTGGGTATCTTGCTAAGCCAATCGATAAAAAAGTGTTTTACACGCAGCTTGCAAAGCATTGTAAAAGTACCTCTCAACTAGCTAATTCAATGCCCGATACGCGTGATCTTGTCACTAGCTTTATCAATAGTTTTGCCTACGAAGCGGACTTGATTCAGCAGCATTTCTCAGCGGATGATTTAATGAGCTTACAACAAGATGCTCATCGAATTGGAGGGGCTGCAAAAATGTTTGCCTTAGATGATATTGCACACAGTGCTTTAGCACTCGAGCTGGCCATAAAAAACAAGACAGCGTTTGAAATTAATCACTTAGTAACGCAACTACTCGAGCTTATGCACTGCACACGTTTAGCTCAAAATAGCTCAATATCACCATCTTGAGCTTGTTTTATTTCTTCGTCATTGATGAATCGTGAGCGGTCTACTCGCTTTTTTAAATCAATGCTAGGGTAGGTCACTTTAAACATCGACAACTTATTATCTATTGAATGTGCGAGATTAACGAGATCCTTACTTGAAACGGCTTGAATTTGTGTGCTGGATAATGCATCTGAGTTAATTTCAACCATAGAGTCAATACTTGCTTGTGCTTCATCAGACATTTGGCTTTGCAGTGCAACTTGTGCGTGAATACTTTCTGATAAAGCATCGATGGCTAACATCGCTTGTTCTATTTTATTTGTTTCACGTGTTGATTCGTCAGATAGCTTAACGGTGTGCTCTGTTTCTTTTAATGCCTTTTGCATCAACTGATTCGCTTGCTCAGTATTATGCTGAATTTTAGCAACCATATTTCGAACTTCTTGTGTTGATTTGCTTGTGCGTGCAGCTAAGTTTCGAACCTCATCAGCCACTACTGCAAACCCTCTTCCTTGCTCGCCTGCTCGGGCTGCTTCAATGGCGGCATTAAGAGCCAATAAGTTAGTTTGTTCGGCAATACTATTAATGACCTCAATCACAGAACCTATTGCGTCGCTATCTTGCTTGAGCAAAACAATTTGTTGGCTTGTTTGATTAATATTATCGGCGAGTTTTAATAAACTTGATTGACTCTTATCAGTGTCTAAACGGGTTTGTTTTACGGAATTCGTGGCATTAGAAACCGCGTGATAAATTTGCTCTAAACTTCGATCGAGCTCTCTTGATACGTCAATGGTACGCTTTATTGTAATGGCGAGATCGACACCGTGAGCATCTTGAATCGTGGCTTTTTGGGTCATAGAGGCATAAGTGTCTCTTAGTGCATCCGCCATAGGGAGCAATCGCGCAGAAGAACAATAAATCTCTCCGAGCAAGTGCTCTACTGTGGTTAAACTTTCATTTAATGCATGGCATGCTTGCGGTAAATTAGGGTTATTTTCATCAAAACGAAAGGAGAAGTTAATACCTTGCTCTGCGGTCATATTCGTCGCAAAGTTATTTAAGAAGTCCAGCTGCTGCTTGTCTGTCGAATAGAGACTATAAATCATTACTGCCCACGGTCCACAGATAAAGAGACTGAGTATAAGTAGAGCCGAAGTAGAGAAATCAAACACAGCAAAACTAGCAATACACCCCAGTAAGCTTGTTAAAAACAGAGCGATTGCTATTTTAATGCGCGTCATTGAGTGTTCCTAAGCATTTCATCTCATTATTTATAGAACAGCTTTCAATGAAATTCCATTTATATTATGAACTTATATTAACCTGAAATAACACTTACCCACGTGGCTAAGTGACAGTGGTTGTTATCAGTGATAGATATTTCTTATTTAGAACAACAAAATAACAAAAGAGTAGGCAGGGGTATTACTTGCTTCAAATAGAGTATTGAATGCAGCGAATGGGTATCAAAGGGGCTTCTTTTGGGCAAAAAAAATGCCTGTTTAATACAGGCATTTATTTAAAACATTCAAATGTGATTATTGACGTTTCATTGAATCGAAAAACTCGTCATTGGTTTTGCTCATTGACAGTTTATCAATTAAAAATTCCATCGCATCAATTTCTGACATGTCATGTACGATCTTACGTAAGATCCACATTTTTTGTAGCTCATCAGGTTTAGTCAGCAACTCTTCGCGACGGGTACCAGAGCGGTTAAAGTCAATGGCAGGGAATACACGTCTTTCAGCAATCTTACGATTTAGGTGTAATTCCATATTACCAGTGCCCTTAAACTCTTCGTAGATAACTTCGTCCATTTTCGAACCAGTATCAATAAGCGCTGTCGCGATGATTGTCAGGCTTCCGCCTTCTTCAACGTTACGTGCCGCACCGAAGAAACGCTTAGGCTTATGTAATGCGTTTGCATCAACACCACCGGTTAGTACTTTACCCGATGAAGGAATTACCGTGTTGTATGCACGAGCAAGACGTGTAATTGAGTCAAGTAAGATAACCACGTCTTTTCTGTGCTCTACAAGGCGTTTTGCTTTCTCGATTACCATTTCAGCAACCTGAACGTGACGGCTTGCAGGCTCATCGAATGTTGAAGCAATCACTTCACCTTTTACAAGGCGCTGCATTTCGGTTACTTCTTCAGGACGCTCATCGATAAGTAATACCATCAGCTCACAGTCTGGTTGGTTATAACTGATCGATTGGGCGATATTTTGCAGAAGCATCGTTTTACCTGCTTTCGGTGGTGCAACGATAAGTGCGCGCTGACCTTTACCAATTGGCGAGGCTAAATCGAGTACACGCGCTGTGATGTCTTCTGTACTACCATTACCGCGCTCCATACGTAAACGTTCATTTGCGTGGAGTGGAGTAAGGTTTTCAAAAAGGATTTTAGTGCGTGAGTTTTCAGGTTTATCGAAGTTTACTTCATTTACTTTCAGTAAAGCGAAGTAACGTTCACCATCTTTCGGTGGACGAATCAAACCGGAAATAGAGTCACCAGTACGCATGCTGAATCGACGGATTTGACTCGGAGATACATAAATATCGTCAGGACCGGCTAAGTAAGATGCTTCAGATGATCTCAAGAAACCAAAACCATCTTGTAAGATTTCTAATACACCGCCGCCATAAATGTTCTCACCGCTTTTTGCGTGTGCTTTAAGAATGGCGAAAATAATGTCTTGTTTTCTTAAACGGGCTACGTTTTCGAGCCCCATGGACTCAGCTAAGTTTACAAGCTCTTTGATAGACTTGTCTTTTAATTCGCGTAAATGCATATTGGTGGGTTCTTTATTACAATTGTCATACTCAAAATCGTCGTTTGATACATGAGTGAGGTTTGTTGGTATAACTAAGGATTAGTTGGCTTTATAAACTAGCAGGTCACTAGCAAGGCGTCCAGTCTTTAAACAAAATAAAGCTAAAAAAAGGGCAAAAAGCCCTTTTTTTATTTCATTAGATGTTGTTTTCTAAAAACTCAACTAATTGAGTCTTAGAAAGGGCACCTACTTTAGTGGCTGCAACTTGACCATCTTTGAAAAGAAGAAGTGTAGGGATACCACGAATACCAAATTTAGGTGGTGTGCCTGCATTTTGGTCAATATTCAGTTTTGCAACGGTAACACGACCATCAAAATCGCCTGCTACTTCGTCAAGAATTGGGGCGATCATCTTACAAGGTCCGCACCATTCTGCCCAAAAATCAACAAGTACAGGTTTGTCTGATTGAAGTACGTCAGCTTCAAAGCTATCGTCAGTTAATTGAATAATTTTCTCGCTCATTGCGATCTCCGATAAGTTAGGCGAAATATTTAATGCGTATTTAAACACTCTTGTTTCTTATTGCAAGTTTAAACGTTATGCTTAAACGCTATGACTAAGACACATTTGACCGATAAAAAGTTTTCAGACTTTGCTATCGCACCGGAAGTGGTTGCCGGTTTAACCGAAAATGGGTTTGAATATTGCACACCCATACAAGCTAAATGCCTACCTTTTATTTGTGAGGGCCGTGATATTGCGGGCCAAGCACAAACAGGTACGGGCAAAACGTTGGCGTTTTTAACGGCCACGTGCCATCGGTTATTACAATCTAGCAAAGCACCTAGTAAACATCCAAGAGCCCTGATCATGGCCCCTACGCGGGAGCTGGCGATTCAGATACACAAAGATGCAAAAATTTTAGCGCCACATTGTAATCTTAACTTAGGATTAGTATATGGTGGCGAAGATTATGAAAAACAACGTGCACAACTAGAAAAAGGCGTTGATATTTTAATTGGGACGACTGGACGCCTTATCGACCTTTATAAGCAGGGCTGTTATACCCTGAACGAAATTGAGGTTGTTGTGCTTGATGAAGCGGATCGCATGTTTGATTTAGGCTTCATTAAAGACATTCGTTATATGTTCAGACGTATGCCGGAAGCATCTGAGCGTTTAAATTTATTGTTTTCAGCGACCTTATCGTATCGTGTACAGGAATTAGCATTTGAACATATGACTAATCCTGAGCATGTACAAATTGAACCGGATGTGAAAACAGGTAAGCGCATTCAGGAAGAGCTCTTTCATCCATCACAAGATGATAAAATTAAGTTGTTGTTAACCTTAATTGAAGAAGAATGGCCTGAAAAAGCCATTGTGTTTGCAAATACCAAACACAGTTGTGAAAACGTGTATGCGTGGATGAAGGCGGATGGGCATCGCGTTGGGTTATTGACTGGTGATGTTAATCAGAAAAAACGTCAGTCAATTCTGGCGCAATTTACCAAAGGTGATTTAGACTTTTTAGTTGCGACCGATGTTGCAGCGCGTGGTTTACATATTCCAGAAGTAAGTCACGTATTTAATTTTGATTTGCCAGATGATTGTGAAGACTATGTACACCGAATTGGACGTACAGGACGTGCTGGCGCATCAGGCCATGCAATCAGCTTTGCCTGCGAACAGTATGCTTATAATCTTCACGAAATCGAAGAATACATAGAGCACAGCATTCCATTATCACATTATGATAAAAGTGCATTGCTTGATGATTTAACAAAGCCTACTATTCAGAAAAAGCGGAACTATTCAACAGGCCCACGTAATCGTAATAACAACGGACGTCGACCAAATAATAGTTACCAAAAATCACGGTCATCATAACTGGCCGTTGTTTAAGACGTAGTAGTAACTAGAGGTTTTTGAACGGTGGGGCAACTTCAACCGCAAAAAAATGTGTATGCAGTTATCGATTTAGGATCAAACAGCTTCCATATGCTGATTGCCAAATCGATGGCTGGCGGCCTACAAACTATTGGCCGAGTCAAACGCAAAGTAAGGCTAGCAGCAGGACTTGATGAAAACAATGTTCTAAGTACTGAAGCCATGCAACGAGGCTGGGAATGCCTCGCCTTGTTCGCTGAACGTTTACAAGATATACCAAAGAAAAATATCACCATTGTTGCAACCGCAACACTGCGCCTTGCTATTAATGCCGATGTATTTCAACAAAAAGCTGAGAAAATCCTTGGCCATAAAATCAATGTTATAAGTGGCGAGTTAGAAGCAAAGACTATCTATAAAGGGGTTGCTCATACGTCTTCATGTGGTGGTCGACAGCTGGTTATTGATATTGGTGGAGCAAGCACTGAGGTTGTCATTGGAAAAGGTTTTGACGCGTTGCATTATAAGAGCCTCAACATGGGGTGTGTCACTTTCCTTGAGCGCTATTTCAAAGATCAAAAGCTGAGTAACAAAAATTTCAATACCGCTATTAAAGCAGCGCGAGATGTTGTTGAAGATATTGTACCTGAATATAAAGCTGCTGGATGGGAGATTGCCAGTGGTGCATCCGGTACAGTTCAAGCCATTCAAGAGATTATGGTTGCGCAAAACCAGGATGAGTTACTAACGCTAGATAAACTGTTAGCAATTAAAGAACAGTCAGTCACGTTTGACACCATTGCTGATCTTGAATTACCTGGTCTTAGTGAAGAGCGTCGTTTGGTGTTTGTATCTGGACTTGCAATTCTTATTGCTTTATTTGAATCGTTAGAAATAAAGCAAATGGGGCTTGCGCGCGGTGCATTGCGTGAAGGTGTGTTATATAGCATGGTGCCTGAGCTACATAATCATGATATTCGCAAACGCACCGTTGATGGTTTAATGAATCGTTACCATGTTGATCAAAAACAAGCGTGCCGAGTAGCGCAACTTGCGGAACAACTGGCAATAAGTGTAATGAACCAATGGCAATCAATGGATAGTAATGCGATTGCACTGTTAAAGACTGTGGCTAAATTGCATGAGATTGGTTTGCTAATCGAATATAAGCTTTACCATAAACATACGGCCTATATATTAGAAAACACAGACATGCCTGGCTTTTCACAGTCAGAGCATAAACTTATTACAGCAGTAGCGAATGGACACAGGGCTGATCTTGCAAAAAATAGCTTTGCATATCTAGGGTGTAATGAGCAATTAGCTGAATGCTTAACACGTATCATTCGGATCGCAGTGATCTTATCGATGCGTCGCCAAGACGATGTATTACCAGCGCTAGGTCTAAGTGTAGATAAAAATGCGCTTATACTGACATTTGATAGTGATTGGTTAAAATATCACCCACTAATGGCAAGTGAGCTACAACTAGAGTCCAAGTTACAAGCGAAAGCTGGTTGGAAGCTCATAATCAAATAACTAAAAAAGGCCCTTCAGGGCCTTTTTTAGTATTGTTTTTACCCGTTTCGTTCGTATTTTGCACGAACAGTCATTTTTTTCATAAAAACGTAAAAAAACAGTTGATCTGAATTCGGATCTCCCTATAATGCGACCCCACTGAGACGGCAGACTGCAACGCTTAGCGAGGCAAGAGCAACTCAGAGTGTTAAGTAAAACTTAGTTTCGAAAAATTAAATTTTCTCAAAAGTAAGTATTGACAAAAAAATAGGAAAGCGTAATATACGCAGCCCTAGCGAGTTAAAGTGAAACGCTTTAATCGCAACGTTCTTTAACAATATAAAGCAATCATCTGTGTGGGCACTCGTACAGATTGAGTTCTAACAGTCGAGCTACTTAGGTAGTAAGACAGACAAATTTAGAGTCTCAATTGAACTGAGTGACCAACGGAAATAAGTTTACTTATTTCAGCACAGTCAATTCAACATCGAAAGATGTTAAATAAATTCAGAATTCATTGAGCATGTCCGCTCCCTTATGGGAAGGACAGAAAAAACTTTTAATTGAAGAGTTTGATCATGGCTCAGATTGAACGCTGGCGGCAGGCCTAACACATGCAAGTCGAGCGGTAACAGAGAGTAGCTTGCTACTCTGCTGACGAGCGGCGGACGGGTGAGTAATGCTTGGGAATGTACCTTATGGTGGGGGACAACAGTTGGAAACGACTGCTAATACCGCATAATGTCTTCGGACCAAAGCGGGGGACCTTCGGGCCTCGCGCCATAAGATCAGCCCAAGTGGGATTAGCTAGTTGGTGAGGTAATGGCTCACCAAGGCGACGATCCCTAGCTGGTTTGAGAGGATGATCAGCCACACTGGGACTGAGACACGGCCCAGACTCCTACGGGAGGCAGCAGTGGGGAATATTGCACAATGGGCGCAAGCCTGATGCAGCCATGCCGCGTGTGTGAAGAAGGCCTTCGGGTTGTAAAGCACTTTCAGTAAGGAGGAAAGGTTGGATGTTAATAGCATTCAGCTGTGACGTTACTTACAGAAGAAGCACCGGCTAACTCCGTGCCAGCAGCCGCGGTAATACGGAGGGTGCGAGCGTTAATCGGAATTACTGGGCGTAAAGCGTACGCAGGCGGTTTGTTAAGCGAGATGTGAAAGCCCCGGGCTCAACCTGGGAACTGCATTTCGAACTGGCAAACTAGAGTGTGATAGAGGGTGGTAGAATTTCAGGTGTAGCGGTGAAATGCGTAGAGATCTGAAGGAATACCGATGGCGAAGGCAGCCACCTGGGTCAACACTGACGCTCATGTACGAAAGCGTGGGGAGCAAACAGGATTAGATACCCTGGTAGTCCACGCCGTAAACGATGTCTACTAGAAGCTCGGTTCCTCGGAACTGTTTTTCAAAGCTAACGCATTAAGTAGACCGCCTGGGGAGTACGGCCGCAAGGTTAAAACTCAAATGAATTGACGGGGGCCCGCACAAGCGGTGGAGCATGTGGTTTAATTCGATGCAACGCGAAGAACCTTACCTACACTTGACATACAGAGAACTTACCAGAGATGGTTTGGTGCCTTCGGGAACTCTGATACAGGTGCTGCATGGCTGTCGTCAGCTCGTGTTGTGAGATGTTGGGTTAAGTCCCGCAACGAGCGCAACCCCTATCCTTAGTTGCCAGCGATTCGGTCGGGAACTCTAAGGAGACTGCCGGTGATAAACCGGAGGAAGGTGGGGACGACGTCAAGTCATCATGGCCCTTACGTGTAGGGCTACACACGTGCTACAATGGCGCATACAGAGTGCTGCGAACCTGCGAGGGTAAGCGAATCACTTAAAGTGCGTCGTAGTCCGGATTGGAGTCTGCAACTCGACTCCATGAAGTCGGAATCGCTAGTAATCGCGTATCAGAATGACGCGGTGAATACGTTCCCGGGCCTTGTACACACCGCCCGTCACACCATGGGAGTGGGTTGCTCCAGAAGTGGATAGTCTAACCTTCGGGGGACGTTCACCACGGAGTGATTCATGACTGGGGTGAAGTCGTAACAAGGTAGCCCTAGGGGAACCTGGGGCTGGATCACCTCCTTATACGATTTAGAACTTATTTGTTCGTAGTGTCCACACAGATGATTGTTAGTTAGTAAAGCCGTTGGCTTCACTAATTAATATGCTCTTTAAAAATTTGGAAAGCTGATAATAAAATTCTGATGAATGACAATTGTTATTTATCAAGAGTTTTCAAAAGTAAAAATATGCCAATTAATTGAAAAATTAATCGGTATCTACTTTAGTATTCTCATCATTATTTGATGAATTAACTTCTGGCGAAGTTAACAGCTGTCACTAACAAAGACCCGTTTGGGTTGTATGGTTAAGTGACTAAGCGTACACGGTGGATGCCTTGGCAGTTGGAGGCGATGAAGGACGTATTAACTTGCGATAAGCCTAGTCAAGCTAGTAAAAAGCACTTGAGACTAGGATTTCCGAATGGGGAAACCCACCTGCTTGCAGGTATCTTGCACTGAATACATAGGTGTAAGAGGCGAACGCGGAGAACTGAAACATCTAAGTACCCGTAGGAACAGAAATCAACCGAGATTCCGGAAGTAGCGGCGAGCGAAACCGGACCAGCCCTTAAGCTTATTATGTGTTAGTGGAACATTCTGGAAAGTATGACGATACAGGGTGATAGTCCCGTACACGAAAATGCATCTTAAGTGAAATCGAGTAGGTCGGAGCACGTGAAACTTTGACTGAATATAGGTGGACCATCATCTAAGGCTAAATACTCCCAACTGACCGATAGTGAACCAGTACCGTGAGGGAAAGGCGAAAAGAACCCCTGTGAGGGGAGTGAAATAGAACCTGAAACCGTGTACGTACAAGCAGTAGGAGCCCACTTGTTGGGTGACTGCGTACCTTTTGTATAATGGGTCAGCGACTTATATTTTGTAGCGAGGTTAACCGATTAGGGTAGCCGTAGGGAAACCGAGTCTTAACTGGGCGTTGAGTTGCAAGGTATAGACCCGAAACCCGGTGATCTAGCCATGGGCAGGTTGAAGGTTGAGTAACATCAACTGGAGGACCGAACCCACTAACGTTGAAAAGTTAGGGGATGACCTGTGGCTAGGAGTGAAAGGCTAATCAAACCGGGAGATAGCTGGTTCTCCCCGAAATCTATTTAGGTAGAGCCTCGGACGAATACTTACGGGGGTAGAGCACTGTTAAGGCTAGGGGGTCATCCCGACTTACCAACCCTTTGCAAACTCCGAATACCGTAAAGTACTATCCGGGAGACACACGGCGGGTGCTAACGTCCGTCGTGAAGAGGGAAACAACCCAGACCGCCAGCTAAGGTCCCAAAGTCATAGTTAAGTGGGAAACGATGTGGAAAGGCCCAGACAGCCAGGAGGTTGGCTTAGAAGCAGCCACCCTTTAAAGAAAGCGTAATAGCTCACTGGTCGAGTCGGTCTGCGCGGAAGATGTAACGGGGCTAAACTATGCACCGAAGCTGCGGATTCAAAATTTATTTTGAGTGGTAGGGGAGCGTTCTGTAAGCCGTTGAAGGTGTACCGGGAGGTATGCTGGAGGTATCAGAAGTGCGAATGCTGACATGAGTAACGATAATGCGGGTGAAAAACCCGCACGCCGGAAGACCAAGGGTTCCTATCCCATGTTAATCAGGGTAGGGTAAGTCGACCCCTAAGGCGAGGCCGAAAGGCGTAGTCGATGGGAAACGGGTTAATATTCCCGTACTTGGTATAATTGCGATGGGGGGACGGAGCAGGCTAAGCAAGCATGGCGTTGGTTGTCCATGTGAAAGTGAGTAGGTTGAGAGTTTAGGAAAATCCGGACTCTTAAGACTGAGACACGAGACGAGCCACTAAGGTGGTGAAGTTGTTGATGCCATACTTCCAGGAAAAGCCTCTAAGCTTCAGATTATACCGAATCGTACCCCAAACCGACACAGGTGGTCAGGTAGAGAATACTAAGGCGCTTGAGAGAACTCGGGTGAAGGAACTAGGCAAAATCGTACCGTAACTTCGGGAGAAGGTACGCTCCGATTGGTGATGAGACTTGCTCTTTAAGCTGATTGGAGCCGCAGTGACCAGGTGGCTGGGACTGTTTATTAAAAACACAGCACTGTGCAAAATCGCAAGATGACGTATACGGTGTGACACCTGCCCGGTGCCGGAAGGTTAATTGATGGGGTTAGTTTTCGGACGAAGCTCTTGATCGAAGCCCCGGTAAACGGCGGCCGTAACTATAACGGTCCTAAGGTAGCGAAATTCCTTGTCGGGTAAGTTCCGACCTGCACGAATGGTGTAACCATGGCCACGCTGTCTCCACCCGAGACTCAGTGAAATTGAAATCGCAGTGAAGATGCTGTGTACCCGCGGCTAGACGGAAAGACCCCGTGAACCTTTACTACAGCTTGGCACTGAACATTGAACCTACATGTGTAGGATAGGTGGGAGGCTTTGAAGCAGAGACGCTAGTCTTTGTGGAGCCGTCCTTGAAATACCACCCTTGTAGTTTTGATGTTCTAACGTTGGCCCCTGATCGGGGTTACGGACAGTGCCTGGTGGGTAGTTTGACTGGGGCGGTCTCCTCCCAAAGAGTAACGGAGGAGCACGAAGGTTGGCTAAGTACGGTCGGACATCGTACGGTTAGTGTAATGGTAGAAGCCAGCTTAACTGCGAGACAGACACGTCGAGCAGGTACGAAAGTAGGTCATAGTGATCCGGTGGTTCTGAATGGAAGGGCCATCGCTCAACGGATAAAAGGTACTCCGGGGATAACAGGCTGATACCGCCCAAGAGTTCATATCGACGGCGGTGTTTGGCACCTCGATGTCGGCTCATCACATCCTGGGGCTGAAGTCGGTCCCAAGGGTATGGCTGTTCGCCATTTAAAGTGGTACGCGAGCTGGGTTTAGAACGTCGTGAGACAGTTCGGTCCCTATCTGCCGTGGGCGTTTGAGAATTGAGAGGGGTTGCTCCTAGTACGAGAGGACCGGAGTGAACGAACCGCTGGTGTTCGGGTTGTCATGCCAATGGCATTGCCCGGTAGCTACGTTCGGAACTGATAAGCGCTGAAAGCATCTAAGCGCGAAGCAGGCCTCGAGATGAGTTCTCACTAGACTTTTAAAGTCTCTGAAGGGCCGTTGAAGACTACAACGTTGATAGGCAGGATGTGGAAGTGGTGTGAGCCATTAAGCTAACCTGTACTAATTACCCGTGAGGCTTAACCATACAACGCCAAACGCGTTTTATGACAGCGTAACAGACAGAAGTTAGTATACTAAAGTAGATTTACGATTATCAGATTTCCAGATTTTAGTTAATTGCAGATGCGATTAACGACCAGAATATGCTTGGTGACAATAGCGTTTTGGACCCACCTGACTCCATGCCGAACTCAGTAGTGAAACGAAACAGCGCCGATGATAGTGTGGCATTTGCCATGTGAAAGTAGGACATCGCCAGGCTCCTAATTAGAGAAACCCGATTCGAAAGAGTCGGGTTTTTTGTTGCCTGTAGAAAAATAAAATACCCAACCAAGACCCCTACGACCTATATCTTTGTAAGCATCGTGTGGCATTGACCATGTGAAAGTAGGACATCCTACTGCGTAGCGCACCATGGCTCCTAATTAGAGAAACCCGTTGCAGCAATGCAGCGGGTTTTTTGCGTTCAGGGCTAAATCGTCCAGTATCATACTGAGATTGCATACAGAGATAAAAAGGCGCATAAGCGCAAGGTGAAAAGACGTAGGAGGCACTTTAGTGCCGAAGTGTCTGATATGCCCTTCATGCATAACCCCTGACATTCACGGCTAAAGCCGTTCCCACGCTTCTTAATCACAATGACAGAAGTGCAAGGGGCTCTAAATCGCTCATTTCACTTCTGGCTCAAATAATTAGGACGTAGAGGCACTTGAGTGCCGAAAGTGTCTGATATGCCCTTCATGCATAACCACTGATATTCACGGCTATAGCTGTTCCAACGAGATAGTGATTCATTGCTAGTTATTAAAACAAGCCATATTCTTCGGTCTCTTCGGCTTCATGGCGCATTAAATGCTCAGGGCGGAATATGGCGCTAGGATCGAGTAACAAACTATGCTTGTTTTTCATTTTGATTAAACCACGCATCATATTTTTAGTTTGAGGATCTACATCAAAACCTACGGAGGTAAGCTTATCAAGCGGTTTAATATCCTCTTTCTTTACATTGATATTGTCTTCTACCTTGTCAACGAGGAGGCCTATATGAGGTGTTACGCCATCTTTAGTGGTAAAGATTATGATAGGCTTGTAATCCAGAATAATCTGCTCTCTTGCAGACTCAAACAAGCGTATTAACTGATTAAACACTTGGCGCTTCTTTTCTTCAAATAAACGAATAACGTTCTCTTTTGTCATTGTTTTTTGAAGGTCTAAGAATTCACGCGCCATGGCGTGCAATTCTCTGTGGGGGGTGTCGAACTTATCGAGGATATTTTGCAGGTCTTCGTTGTCAGTTTTAAAGCTGTTGTACCATCGGCCAAAATCGCATTTATCCGGATCAATTGTGTTTGTGAAGGCTGCGCCTGTGAGCAGGCTATGCTCTAGTGCGCTCAACCATTGTTGGTGATCTTTTTCTTTTTCAACCAATAAGTCAGTGAGCTCAGCATTTGTCTTATTGGTTGATTGGTTATTAAGTACAATGCCTAAATCAAAGATGGGCGTGGGTGTTTCCATGTAATCTTTTACACCAATGAAGCTTTTATTTTCATTAGGCAAAGATGTCAGGTTATTTTCGTAACGTTCTGTTAGAAGAATATCGAGAATCTTAAGTGAAATGGTCTTTTGCCCAACACGAAAATTAATCAGATCCATATTTCCCTCAAAGCCTTGTTAAGTCTTTAAAGCATAGAACATTATTTCGATTTAGCAGTAGTTAATTTCAATTACTTTTAAAATAGGATCGGTAGATCTTTTTATCCGTGTTGTTTGTCTGATTGTTAAATAAATCGGCAAACTCAGACGTATCACTAAAGAGCTTATTTAGTTCAGTCAGCAAGCATTGATTATTCAACGGTGTTGTGCACTTTTGTGCGGCGCTCACTAACGCAACTGCATTCAAATAGCCTTCAAAAATAATTCTGTTAGGGCTTGTGTTATAGGGCTTGATATCTGCTCTAAATTGCTTGCATAAGGAGTTGTCACACTGATTGGGGTCTGGCACAACCTCCGTTACCATAATAGTACTTGGGTGGTGAATGAGAGAGTATAAATCAAAACTCGACACAAATGATACTGAGGTATAGTCGGGTTTAAAACCTTGCTCGTATCCAGTATTAATAAATTCGGCTAATGGTTGATAAGTGCCTACCATGCATACTGCGGTGACTCCACTAACTTTAAGTTGTTCTAGTGCCTTTGATATCTCTTCGCTATTTCGTTTGAAACGTGCAACTTCAACCGGTACCAAATCGTGTTTTTGCAGTGCCATTATTAAGTTACTTTCAACTAAAAAACCAAACTCATCGGCTTGGATCATCAACCCTATTTTTTTATGCTTGCGCTCCTGAACTAAATAATTAATTTGCTCTATCGCTTCATCTTGATAGCTTGCGCGTAAGTTAAAGACGTTTGGCATTGACTGGTTATGGAGAAAGTCAGCACCAGTAAAAGGCATCAAGAAGGGCACTCGATGTCTATCTAAAAGGGGCTTAATCGCATTTGCAGTCGGTGTACCCATCGAGCCGAAGATAGCGTCTATTTTGTCGTTAAATAAAAATTGTCGCGTGTTTACAACGGTATTTTTAGGCTCATAACCGTCATCAGCAAGAATAAGATCAATATTTTGACCATGTATTCCATCACGTGCATTTACTTTGTTGAAATAGATTGTACTACCCAGTGCTAATTGCTCGCCGATGTGTTTTGCAGGGCCTGTTAGTGCGGTAGACATCCCTAATTTTATAGGTGGCTGTGTATGTTGAGTGTTGCCTATAATAGGCACGAAAAGCAAGCAAATCGCTAGGCGCTTAAGGGTTGCTCTTATTAAGTAAAGTAAACTGGGCATACCAATCGTGTACTGCTTTTTTGAACCGAATGTCGAACTCTTTTTTACCCGTGAAGTGTGCTTCATCAATTACGCTTTTCACATCAATTTGCTGTAATACTAGTCTAATAAGGATCATTTTTGTATCTTGGTCGAGTAAATTTAGACTAATAGGCATGTGCCAAATAAGCTGCCACAGTAAGGGTTGTAATTTAAAGAGTGTAACGTCGTTGTTGAGTAACCTGTCTGCTCTATTAAGCATTTCTGAAGAGCAACCTATTGTTGAATAGCCTGAAAGTAGTTCATCAACTAGTTGCCATGGTAAAGAGTTAAAATGCCCAAATAGTTGCACGGATAGGTCTTGCTTAAATTCTTCTTTTAATTGCTCTGTGACTGCTTTGCTTTGTGTTTTTAATGGCTTAATAACAAGTGCAGCATGTTCTGCAGTGGCTTTATCACGGTTAAAACCTAGCTTTACAAGGCGAAAACCATTTGTTTTCCAAAACCTAACTAATGACGCATTTGCCCCAAAACTTGCACCAAAGAAATCGCACGTACTTAGTTGTTGTTGGCAAAAATCTAATAAGGCAGATCCTATACCTTGTTGGTGGCTCTCTGGTGCTACAGCGATTCTCACAACGCGTGCAGAGTGACCTGTTAGCCACTGCGTATCATGCGTTAACTGAGTTAATGTTTGTGCCATTAAATGCCCTTGCGGGCGGCGTTCGCCTGTTATTACTTGCTCTGCAATATCTTGCGATAGTCCCCCTTCAATTGCGACTAAACAGACGGCTTGTAGGTTTTCTGCTTGTCGGCAAATAAATAAGTGTAATTCAGGTGCATCAAGCAATTGACGTAAATCACTCACACTGGTTTGGTAGTGCGCTAACGCGAGGAGTGCCATAACTTGGCTTAATAAGTGTTCATCACGAATAAGGCGCTCCTTGCTAACCTGCTCGAACTGCAAAGGTAACGAACTAGCGACTTGATTGTATTGCGCATCAAGCAGTAATAAATCGCGTATGGCGTACTCAAGCGGATCATGCTTTGCAAAGCGGATCGGTGCGTCTAAGTTTATTGTCTTTAATGACTTAAACTGGCTGCGCAAATAATGTAAAAAGCGCAGTGTATAACCGCGGCCATTGCCTTCATAACCGACCATGGTGCTAGCAAACACAATACGTGGGTACGAGTGTAAAATTTGCATTAGCATAGGAACAGGGATAGCTGCAGCTTCATCTATAAATAGCAGATCGCATTGAGGTTTTTCATTAAGGAGGTTATCAGGAGCACTATAACTTAGGTTTGCAAGTTGCTTGCAATTGGCTTGCAAAGGGACATTAAGTTGTTCAGCTAAGTGTTTAAATGTGGTTTGCACCGCTTTAACTTGAGTCGCACACAGCAGTATTTTTTTATCCTTTAATGCAGCAGCTGCAAGGCCTAATGCGGCTGATTTTCCTCGCCCTCTATCAGCACTAATTACGAGAGGACGATGTGCGCGACCCTGTGCTGTTTTAATTATTTGCTCAATACACGCCTGTTGTTGAGAAAAGTCAATTAATGCGTGATGTGGGTGTATTGTTTGATATGTCGTTGGCGTGATGTGCTGCTTAAAAATGTGTGTTTGCGACTCTAATAATGTAGTTAGGCGTTCATTAAAGAAACTATGCGTTATTGTTTGTCCAAACGATGTGACGTTTTCAAGCGCAGGATCGACCCATGTTGGGTCATTCGGGAGTAATAAAATAAACACACCACCAGCTTTAACTGTACCGGCAAGCGCGGCTAACTTATCTGCATACAGTCCACTAAAACCATCAAAAATCGCGTGTTGAAACTCTTGTCCAAGAATTTGATGAACATGCTTTGGGAAGACGCTATTTTTTAATTGATGGCAACTGCTAAACACATACGTGTTTGGCAGTGACAGTTGATTGGCAAATGCATAACACCAGGTTGCATCGCCTTGCACCACAATAAGCTGACGATGCTTGGCAATCGTCAGCTCAGTGATGAGCATGCTTAGGTAGTCGTTATAAGGCTTGAAGTCTTGCATACTGAGTAACAAGCCACTTACTGCCTAAATCATCAAAGTTCACTTGAATACGTGACTGTGCACCACTGCCCTCATAATTTAGTACCGTTCCTACACCAAATTTTGCATGTAAAACGCGTTGCCCTAAATTAAAGCCACTGTCTTCAAATGCGGCATGTGTGACTGATGAGCTAAAACGGCCTGCGGCTGGGGGCCTTGAAACTTGTGTTTTGATACGAATTTCCTCAACACAGTCTTCTGGCATTTCGCGCAAGAATCGAGAGGGGCTGTGGTATTTTTCTTGGCCATATAAACGGCGAGTTTCAGCGTGACTAATGTACAGCTTTTCCATCGCTCGGGTCATGCCTACATAACACAAACGGCGCTCTTCTTCTAAGCGACCAGACTCCTCATTACTTTGCTGTGAAGGAAACATGCCTTCTTCAACACCCACCATAAAAACAAGCGGGAACTCAAGGCCTTTTGCTGAATGAAGTGTCATCATTTGCACGGCATCTTCGTGCTCATCGGCTTGACCTTCGCCTGATTCGAGAGAAGTGTACGCAAGAAAGCCTTGCAGTGGTGAGCTGAATTCTTCGTCTTCAGGTAGCTCATATTGGCCACAGGCACTAATGAGCTCTTCTAAGTTTTCTACGCGAGCGCGGCCTTTTTCACCTTTTTCAGCTTGGTACATGGCCATCAATCCTGAAGTTTGAATCGCGTATTTAGCTTGCTCTTCTAAGGTAAGATCACTGATTTTGTCTTCAATGTGCTCAACCAGCTCTAAAAATTTTGTTACTGCACTGGCTGCACGCCCTGATAGATGCTGCTGTTCAATAATGGCTTTTGCAGCATACCACAGAGGAAGAGACTCGTTCCGCGCACAGTCACGAATGTGGCTGAGGGTTTTATCTCCAATGCCACGAGCAGGGGTGTTAATAACGCGCTCAAAGGCGGCATCATCTTGGCGATTACCCACTAAGCGCAGGTACGAAAGGGCGTCTTTAATCTCTTGACGCTCGAAGAAGCGCATGCCGCCATAAATGCGGTATTTAAGCCCTTCTTGTAACATGGCTTCCTCGAGTACACGAGATTGCGCATTGTTACGGTATAGAATCGCGGCATCTTGCAAGGCATTACCAGCATTTAGCCAGCTACGCAGTTTACTGCTTACGAAACGGGCTTCATCTAATTCGTTAAAAGCGGCATACACCGAAATTGGTTCACCCTCGTTACCATCGGTCCAGAGGCTTTTACCCATGCGTTCAGCATTATTTTTAATTAGCGCATTGGAGGCTTTTAATATTGTGGCTGTTGAGCGGTAGTTCTGTTCAAGACGAATGGTTTCGGCTTCGAAGTCGGTTAAAAAGCGTTTAATATTCTCAATACGTGCACCGCGCCAACCATAGATACTTTGGTCATCATCACCTACTATCATAATGCTGTTGGTGTTTCCTGCTAGCAGCTTTAACCAAGCATATTGAATCGTATTGGTATCTTGGAACTCGTCTACCAACATATGAGCAAAACGCTGCTGATAATGACGCAGTAGCGTAGGGTGATTGTTAAGTACTTCGTAGCAGCGTAATAAAATTTCTGCAAAGTCGACCAAACCAGCACGATCACATGCTTCTTGATATGCTGCATAAACTTTCAGCATCATTTGCTCATTGATATCGTAAGCCTGAATATCTTTAGGGCGCAGACCTTCGTCTTTTTTAGCACTGATGTACCAGCTAAACTGTTTCGCTGGCCACTTTTTATCATCGATATTCATTGCTTTAAGTAAGCGTTTGATCATTCGCTGCTGATCGTCTGAATCTAAGATTTGAAAGCTTTCAGGTAATTTTGCTTCACGATGATGTGCACGCAAAATACGGTGAGACAACCCGTGGAAAGTGCCAATCCACATGCCACCAACAGGCGCTTTTAAGGTTTCTTCTACGCGAGAGCGCATCTCTTTTGCAGCTTTATTGGTAAAGGTGACCGCAAAAATACTGTAGGCAGAGGCTTGCTCAACTTGCATTAGCCATGCGATACGATGAACAAGTACTCGAGTTTTACCAGAACCTGCACCAGCAAGTACTAGCATATTTTGCAATGGGGCTGCGACTGCATCCCGTTGTTTGTCATTTAAGCCATCGAGTAATTCAGAAACGTCCATCGTTACGCCTTTTCAATCTATAATGAGAGGAGTATAACAGGTGTTTATGCAAGGCTAAATAAAATACTGTTTTTATAAACAGCTATTTTGGCAAGTTATTAAAATTGCATAATAAAAATTGTGAATTTGACCTATTTGTGGCAAAAAGAACTAAAATAAAAACAGTGTGAAAATTTAACGTGTTGATTTATAAAATATAATAAGTTGGCATGAAGTGTGTTTATAAAAAGTATAATCATCAAAAACTACAGAGGTTAGTATGGCAGAGCAAGGTTCTGGCGGTAATGTAATCGCAGCAATATGTAATATCTTTTTTCCCGGTTTAGGGCAACTGGTGCAAGGTCGTTTGATGGCGGCGATCGCATTTTTCTTAGCGTGGATCATAAGTGGGGTATTAATTTATGTCGCCGTTGGTTTCATATTACTTCCGATTGTATACCTATGGGCAATCATTGATGCCGCGCGTTTCAAGTCGCGACTCTAGCAATTTTTTATATATCTAAACAGCATTAACACTAGCGCCATTGGGCGCTAGTGTTGTTTTTGGCCTTCTGAACTCGCTACTGCATGCCGCAACCGATATAATTACTGCATCAAGAGTTGTGAGTATTTACGATGGAATATCAATTTATCCGCGATCCAATGAGCGGTTTACGTATTAAAATTTCGACTGAACATGCGGTTATCGGTCGTTGGTTGAATGAAGAAATAGGCAAAGAAAAAATAGCGATGGTCCAGGCGCTAATTTCCGCCGTTAAAAATAGCCATGAGCCCTTAACACTGCAAGGCCAAGAAATAGATTTGATTTTGAGTAAGGACGAAGCGTTGTTTGAAGCCCATGCTCTTCATCAAGATAATGAAGATCTCATGGCGTATCAGGATGATGATTTAATGCTTGAAGAAAATGGCTTAAGCAGTGGCTGCGGTTTTGAGGATTTTGTTGATTTAATTGAGTCTTGGCACGCGTTTGCGCAAGGTCGTTAAGCAGGGCTTAAAGCCCTACTTAATTAATCACTCGATAGTGTGTTTATTGTTCGCTCACTGATTTAACTGCGGCTAACAATACGTCTTCTGTTAAACGAACTTTATAATTAGGGTTCGCATACTGAAAGTGGATAAGCCCTTGCTTATCTACTACAAAAACAGCAGGAACGGGTAACGCAACCTGTGCTTTGCCATCGAGTGATACAAAGTTAACCCCTAACTTGTTGCGATAAATTTTTGCGGTCTTGTCATCGAGATAAAATGCCAATCCCAACGTTTGGCTCAATGCCAAACTATCATCAGAGAGTAGTTGATAGTTCGCAGAGGTTATTTTAGTCTCGGCTAGCTTTTCTGGACTATCCGGAGATATTGCAATAATTTGTGCCCCCAAGTCTGCTAATTGATCCTCAATTTTTTGTACGTTGGCTAATTGCTTGGAACAATAGGGACACCATCCACCTCGGTAAACGATTAATACGGTAGTTTTTTCTTTAAAACGTTTTTTTAAAGAAACGGTTGTGCCGTTTTGGTCTTTTAAATCAACATCTGGAATTGTTAATCCAGGCAATAGTGGACTGACGTGCTCTGCCGAGTCAGCAATATTATGAGCTGTGGCTGCAAGTGTTTGGCTAGATAGCACAAGTAATGCACTAACAAGAAGGGTTCTCAGCATGGTATTCCTCAATTATTTTTTTCAACTGCTTATGAAGACCTGCTTAGCTGTTTTTTAATTTCATCAATGCTGAATTTATCTGTAGTATATAGCTAAATAAAAATGCAAGTTGGGATTAAAAATGTCTGCTAATTTACAAAAAATCGTTGTCATGCTCGAGATGCAAAATGCCATGAATACAAAAGTGCATGAGCAATGGTTTAGCCAAGGTTTTGAATGGTATCGTGCTATTTGGGTTGAGTGTGCTGAAATGCTCGACCACTATGGTTGGAAATGGTGGAAAAAACAAACCCCAGATACTGAGCAAGTTATTTTGGAGCTGGTCGACATTTTCCATTTTGGTTTATCACTGCGTATCGACGGGGAAACAAGTTACGAGCAACTTGCCGCTCAACTTGAAGCTGAACTAAGTGCGCCTGAGCAAGCTGACGATTTTAAACAAACGCTTGAGTTATTGGCTGCAACCGCCGTTGCTGAAAAGCGTTTTAATGCTGCCGCATTCGCTGGATGTATGGCGCAAATTGGCATGGATATCGACGATTTATATCGTGGCTATGTTGGCAAAAATACACTTAATTTCTTCCGCCAAGATCATGGTTACAAAGATGGCAGTTATATAAAGGTGTGGAACGGTCAAGAAGATAACGAGCATTTAGTTGAAGTCGTTAAAAGCCTCGGTACGGAGCATGCTGATTTTGCAAAGCTTGTCTATCAAGGCTTAGAGCAGCGTTACCCTAAATAAACCTATTTATGCTCATTTTAGGGGCATGAAGTCACGAAAGTCGGTGGTAGATAAATAGCCATCGAACTGTTTATGCGGTTGTCGGCTATCAGGGTTGGCAACCGCAAGTATATGGCCTATGCCAAACTCTTTGGCCGCATCGAGCACTGCGGGACTGTCATCAACAAATAAAGTGCGCGCTTTATCAAACTGCCATTCTTGTTGCACTTGCTGCCATAAAGGTTGATGTTCTTTACTCACACCATATTGATGGGTTGAAATAACGCCATCTAAATAATTGTCTATTGCCGTTAACTCAAACTTTAACATGACACAATCTGGGTGGGCATTCGTAAGTAAGATTAATTCTTTGCCTGTTTTTCTAAGTTCGGTTAGAAAAGGGGGGACGTCTTCGCGAATTTTTATTAAATGCTGAATATCACGCTTTAACGCCATAATGGGTAAATCGAGTTGCTGTTGCCAGTAATCTAAACAATACCAACTTATTTGGCCGCTTACTTTTTGATAGCGTTGAAAAATGTCTGTTTTCGCCTGCTCTAAACTGAGTCCATGCTTTAATGCATATTGTTCGGGAATAACGGTAAGCCAAAAGTAATTATCAAAATGCAAATCGAGCAGAGTGCCATCCATATCAAGCAGTACTGTATCGATTTTTGACCAATTTAACATAGGCAATTCACTTTAAAAGATTTATCATGAGTGTAACTGACATGATAGCAAATTAATGCCAATGACACAGAAAAAGCACCCAACACCTCCGCAAATATTGTCTAACGAAGTCGTCGCCAAAAGCCGACTATTTACTGTTGAATCTCTGGCTTTGAAGTTTTCTAATGATGAACAAAGGCAGTACGAAAGAATTCGTGGTGGTGGCCGGGGAGCTGTGATGATTGTGCCCGTTACAGCTGATAATGAATTGCTATTAGTAAGGGAATATTGTGCAGGCACGAACGACTATCAACTCGGTTTTCCTAAAGGCTTAATTGATCCTGGAGAAACACCAGAGCAAGCCGCAAACCGAGAGCTTAAAGAAGAGGTCGGTTTTGGTGCGAAGCATTTTTCTGCACTAAAAAAAGTAACGATGGCACCCAGTTACTTTAATGCCACTATGCATATTCTCTATGCAGAGCAACTTTATCCAGAAACGTTACCTGGTGATGAGCCTGAACCGCTCGTTGTTGTTAAATGGCCAATACAAGATTGGCAATCTTTATTACAACAAGATGACTTTACTGAAGCACGAAGTGTTGCAGCTTTGCTATTATTAACAAAGTACCTAGAGTCAGGAGCGGGCAATGAATAATTTTTTAGAACCGTGCATTCGTTTAGCTGAGCAGGCAGGTGAGGCTATTATGGCTATTTATCAGCAAGATGATATTGGTGCTGAAGAAAAGTCAGATAATACACCCGTAACGAAAGCTGACTTGGCATCGAACGAAGTATTGATGGCAGGCCTAAGAAAGTTGGCTCCCGATATTCCGATTATGTCGGAAGAGACGCCTATTCCAGCACTTGAAGATAGGAAACATTGGCAGCGATATTGGTTGCTAGATCCTATGGATGGTACGGGAGAGTTTATTTTAGAAAGTGGCGACTTTGCGGTAAATATTGCGTTGATTGAAAACAATCATCCCGTCTTAGGCGTTATACACTGGCCAGCTAAACAAGTGACGTATTTCGCAAGTTATCAAAATGGTGCGTTTAAACGTGAAAATGGCCAAGATAAGCAAATTTCGGTAGCAACGCCAGATAACTTAACATTAGCGGTGAGTCGCAGGCAAAAAATTGAGGCGGTCAGTCAATATTTAAATACTCAGTTTGCCACCGTAGCATTAGGGTCATGTTCATTAAAGGCTTGCATTATTGCTGAGGGGAAAGCAGATTGCTTTTTACGTATTGGCCCAACAGGTGAATGGGATACTGGTGCATCTCAAGTAATTGTCGAAGAAGCTGGCGGATGCATTACTGACGCTGAATTTAACCCACTGACTTACAATCAACGAGAAAGTACTGAGAATCCTGATTTTATTGTAATGGGACACCCAGATTGGGAGTGGCAAAAAATGATCAGTCCTCATCAACGTGCTATTTAGAGTAGTTTTGTGTGCTTTTTGTTCGCTTGAACCGCTTTTATTATTATAACCCTTGATTTCTAATTTTTTTGCTATATTATAGCGCTCTCTCTGGTACAGGGCATCGTTAACATGCTTATGTTACTAAGAGATTACAGGCGCGGGATGGAGCAGCCTGGTAGCTCGTCGGGCTCATAACCCGAAGGTCGTCGGTTCAAATCCGGCTCCCGCAACCAATTTTTTAAATTGGCTGACTTCTTAAATTAAGTGAGAAGAAAAATAAACTTAATAATTTCAGGCGCGGGATGGAGCAGCCTGGTAGCTCGTCGGGCTCATAACCCGAAGGTCGTCGGTTCAAATCCGGCTCCCGCAACCAATTCTTTGAATTGGCTGACTTCTTAAATTAAGTGAGAAGAAAAGTAAACTTAATAATTTCAGGCGCGGGATGGAGCAGCCTGGTAGCTCGTCGGGCTCATAACCCGAAGGTCGTCGGTTCAAATCCGGCTCCCGCAACCAACTGAAATTAAATTAGCAAACATGATCAGACAAGCCACCGCGTGTTTTTTTATGCCTGAAATTCAGGTTTATGACCCGAAGGTCGTCGGTTTGCTTTCATAGGCTCCCGCAACCCACTGAAATTAAATTAGCAACAATGATCAGACACGCAGCCGCGTGTTTTTTTATGCCTGACATTCAGGTTTATAACCTAAAGGTCGCCGGTTCGCCTTCATAATTCCCCGCTCCCGCAACCCACTGAAATTAAATTAACTAAAATTATTAGATACACATCAACGTATTTTTGCCTGAAACAATAGCGGTATTATTGGGCTTAAACGTGATGAGCTTTAGAACCGGCTATAATAAAAGCTTTTCTTTCATGTAGTTAAAATGGGGAACTATTATGAATGTTAACTGAACTGAACTATTCTTTATTAATAACTAATAATAAATGTGTAGCTTTTAGGGATGACTCGGTTTCTTATTTATCTTTTTAGTCTATTTTTTTTACCTTTTGCGTGGCCTGCGTTTCAAAATTTCAGTATTGATAATGGCTTATCACAAAGCGTTGTATTTGATATTCAACAAGATCAGCAGGGGTTTGTATGGTTCTCTACGCAAGCAGGGTTAAACCGCTTTGATGGGAATGAATTTATTGTTTTTTCGTCAACAGGAGAAAACAATAGTTTAACGAATAACTACATTTATCCGCTTGCACTCGATAACGAATCGCACCTTTTTATAGGCACCCGCAATGGGGGCGTAAATCAACTCCCGTTATACGATTACCAATTTTCTTCGCCCATTTTAACAGACTACCGTATTACCAGTTTGTTTGTTGATTCTCACGTGCTGTATATCGGCACGTATGATGGCAGTTTATTCGCTTACAATAAACGCAATGAAAAAGTGACCCCACTAGTGCGGGATATAAAAAAGCCTATTTATGCGATAACAAAAATACACGATGTATTGTGGCTAGGTACTCATGGTGCAGGATTAATTCATTATGATCTTGCTAAGCAACAACCTGTCAGTACGTTGTTGAATGGATTTACAAAGCCACCTAGCATTCATTCGAGTATCTTTGCGATAAAGCAGGCAAATGACGAAACAATATGGTTGGCCAGTCAAGGCGGTGGGTTATTTAAGATTGATTTATCAGCAAAATCGATGCAGCAATGGCTTAAATCGAGCGACTCAGAGCACGGGTTAACCAGTAACGAAATTCGTGATATCGAGTTTGATCAGCAAGGTCGAGTATGGCTTGCAACGCGAGGGGGCGGCATCAATATTTTTGATCGCAAAACCAACACGTTTTCTGCTTTAACCCATGACCCATTTGACAGATATAGCTTAGCGCACGACCGAGTTTACAGTATTTACCGTGATAGTAGCGATATTATGTGGTTTGGTACTGCCAATGGTATCAGCAAGCTAGATCCTGCTTCACTTCAATTCAGTAAATTAAAAAAACCGACACCGCTTTCAAGTAAAGATGCTTGGGCGCTATTTGAAGATTCGCAGCAACGTATTTGGTATGGCAGTTGGGGGGCGGGATAGATATCCTTGATCAACAATTAAACCGTATTAAACACCTCGTGGCGAGCAACTTACCCAATTCAATTACCAGTAACGCAATTAAAGCGATAACCGAAGATTTAAATGGAGACATTTGGGTTGGTAGTTGGCAGCAGGGCATTGATGTGCTCCACCAAGATGGCAGTGTGACACATTTTCGAGCTGATGAAGGGAGCCATGGATTAACTGAAAACAGTATTTACGCCTTGCTGGTGGATGAGAAAAATAATGTCTGGGTAGGGACGAATGGTGGTGGATTATTTTGTTTTGATAGGCAATTAGGTCGGTTTATCAGTTTTTCAGAAAAACAGGCACATTCTCAATTAGTCATACCTACAGCAAGGGTGACAAGCTTATATCAAAGCTCCGCAACAGACATGTGGATAGCAACCGATGGGGATGGGGCGTATTACTATAACTTTGCGACTGATTCTTTAATTAATTATCGCAAAGGTAACCCCGCATCGGCTTTATCTGATAATACGGTGAGAGCCTTTTTACAGGAAGGTTCACGTATGTGGTTAGCGACGTCTAATGGAATAAATATCATTGACACCAATAGCCAGCAAGTAAAGGTTATTAATGTGGCAGATGGTATGCCTAATCAAGTGATTTATGCTTTATTAAAAGGCAATGATGGCATGGTTTGGGTAAGTACAAACAATGGATTAGCTAAAATAAATCCAGAGAATTTTGCAATCACCAGTTATAAAGCTCGTCACGGTTTGCAAGGCAATGAATTTAATGCCGGCGCCTATCTGAAAATGCGAGATGGCCGGTTAATGTTTGGCGGCACCCAAGGTGTAAGTGTTATTAACCCTGAAACACTCGTTAAGAATAAACAAGGTGGGCAGTTAGCATTAACGCGTTTACAGTTTGACGATCAAGACCTTATTATTTCTGCTGGGAGTAAGCTCGGTAGCCTTTACCAAATCGAGAAGAGTCGCATCGTCACAGTGCCAGCCGATATTACACGCATGCACTTACAGGTCAGTTATTTGCATTATTCAGAACCTAAAACTAATAAGTATTCTTACCGTTTAGAAGGTTTTGAACAGCAATGGAGAAATGTAACTGGTCCTTACTTATCAATAGATTACACCAACTTACCGCCTGGCAGTTATCAGCTTATCGTTAAAGCAAGTAGCGAAAGTGGAGCGAACGCACTCGCCCCATTGTTATTGAATATCAAAGTGCTGGCTCCATGGTGGCAAAGCCCTGCTTTTTATGTTGTTTGCGCAGTACTTGTCTTATGTTTGGTGTGGTTATTAACGGTGCTTTGGACCTATCGGATCCGTAAACAAAAGTATCAACTAGAGCAACTTGTCAATGAGCGCACTGATGAAATTGCAGAGCAAAAAGCGCTGATAGAACAGCAAGCTGATGCGCTTAGTGATTCGCTTGAAAATAAAGTGCGCTTTTTTACGCATGCATCTCATGAGTTACGTACGCCCCTTAGTTTGTTAATCGCACCATTGCAGCGTCTTATTTTTAATGAAAAAAACACAGATAAACGTGAGCAGTTAACCTTGGTATTACGAAACAGTCGACGTTTAGAAAATCTGGTCGATAAACTCTTAACATTGACCCGTTATGATGAGCGCAATGAAGAGATTATTAAGGTTGTATCCTTGTCTGCGATTGCGCGTGAGGTTGCAGGACAGTTTTCTGTACTCGGTGAGCAATCAGTAGAGTTTTATGTTGAAATAGAAGAAGCAATTTTTATATCAAGCACCCGAGAGGGGCTAATTACTATATTAAGCAATTTACTCAGCAATGCCTTCAAGTATACAAAACAAGGGAGTGTAAGCTTAAAAATTACAACGCATGATAACAATGCCTTTATTGAGGTGACCGATACAGGTAAAGGGATTGCTGATGCGGAGAAAGAGAAAGTATTTGATATCTTTTATCGTGTAAGCAGCCAAGCTAATGTAGAAGGCAGTGGTGTTGGGTTAGCCATTGTGAAACGTCTCGTTGATAAGTATCAAGGCGACATTCAGCTTGTTAGTCGCTTAGCGGTAGGCACAACATTTACGCTTCGCTTCCCATTAGCTGAGGCTCTCGAGCAGGCAACCTCGGTGAGTATCGACAGTGAGAACCTTAAAGCCAAGAAAAATTGTGAGCAACCTACCGTACTGGTTATCGAGGATAATGATGAGTTGCGTCATTATTTAAAAACTGAATTACACCCGCGTTATCAGGTATTACTGGCAGAAGATGGCCACGTTGGTTTGCAAATAGCGCAAAGCCAAGTGCCAGATTTGATAGTGACAGACCTAATGATGCCAAAAGTGGATGGCTTTGCCGTATTAGATGCGTTACATAGCTCCCCTGTTACGTGCCATATTCCCGTGATAATACTCACTGCTAAAGGAGACTATGAAACGCGGGTAAGCGGTTTAAAACAACATGCTCTGGATGTAATCACCAAGCCTTTTGACAGGGAAGAATTATTATTAAAAGTCGAAAATTGGATTGATTGGGTTAATCAATATGCTCAACAGCATGTGATTCAGGTGCCAGATCAAAGCCCACCAAAGGCAGATACTCCCGTTGATCCGCGTGATAAACAGTTACTTGAAAAGCTTGAGCACTATGTATCTGAAAATTATCAGCAACAAGGATTCTCAATGACGCATTGTGCTAAGCATCTCGCACTGAGTGAACGTCAGTTGCAGCGTAAGTTAAAAGTGTTTCTCAACATGACACCGAGTGAATATTTACGGGATTATCGACTCATAAAAGCTGCCGAGTTGTTACGCCAAGGTCGTCAAATTAGTTTGGTGATTGACGATATTGGTTTTTCATCTCGCTCACATTTCTCGAAATTTTTTAAAGTAAAATATGGTATGACGGCAAAAGAATATCAGTGTCACTACGTTTAACTTATTGATTTTTATTGTTATGTCGTATTTGAGTACATTTTTGTCGGCATCAAGCATACATAATTTTTGCATCTCATCTAACCTATAAAACTTAACGAAAGATGAACCGTTTTGATGGGATCTCACGTGTTCATATTTGACGGGCAAACATAGCTGAACTCAGTATATGGTTAAGGAAGTCACGGAGATCCCGCCTTTGTTCATAATTGTTAGATTTCGCTTCCCTTGAGATATGGCAACTGTTTGTGCAGTTGCCTCTTTTTGGGTGGCTACGTAGCAATCAATGTAAGGAATGACATGATGAGCCCTCCTAATTCACGATTAATAAATCACTTTAAACAGCTACTGCTCGCGACAAGTCTTGTCGGTTTAACCGCTTGTGGTGGCAGTGGAAGCGATAGCGACGAGGATAAAAAGCCGCCAGTTGCAGAAAATAAAAGCCCTACAGTATCAATAAGCAGCGATGAAACACTCACCGAAGGTAGCGAGTTAACGCTTCTAGCAACCGCCACTGATAGTGACGGCACTATTAGTACTTATGCATGGTCGCAGATTTCTGGTCCTGATTTAGCTTTGTCGGGTAGTGACAGTAGCAGCCTAACGATAACGGCACCTGCAATTGAAGATGATGCGGATGTGGTGTTATCTGTGACCGTCACCGATGACGATGGTGCAACAGCTAATGCACAAGTCACTATTCAATTAAAGCGTAAAGTGCTCAGTGTCACAATTACAGGTATTGTAACGGATGAGCCCATTATAAATTCAAATGTGGCGGTACAAATTGGAGATGAGTTATTTGAGATTACTGCTGATGAGCAAGGCCGCTACCGTGTTGATGTTGAAGTAGACGACTCTTTTGCTAATAAACTGGTGAAACTTGTTGCGCAAGGCGATAACGCCATCAACCCGGGTGTAGAGTTTGTTTCTCAACTTAAGTCGATTGCTACTTTAATCTCGCAAGCAGGCGAAGATGGAACACTGAGCAAAGAAGAAAACTTTGGTGTCAACATTACCAATGTAAGTACTGCTGAATTTGCTCTTATTAGTCGTGATAACGACACGGTTGATTCTGAGGATGCATTAGACAAAGCCTTGCTTGCGATTGATGCTGACGAAAAACTGCTGCTATCAGCACTAATTAAAATTATTGTTGATAATCCTGATTACAGCTTACCTGAAGGGGTAGAGTCTACGCTTGATTTAGTCAGTGACAGCGAGGGTATTGATGACTTTATCAACACCGTGAACAGTCAAGATCCAGCCTTAATAGAAACAGTAAAAGAAACCATTAAAGACGATGAAGAGTTGGTTGATAACTCATTTGGCAGTGTTGTGGGTGACTATGTTGTTATGGCGCCCAAGTATTACACGCGTTTTGGCGCGGGTCAGATTAATTTTAACGCTGATGGAACGGGCAGTTATGTTTTTATTAATTTTAATGCTTCATTCTCTTGGACACAGGACAATGATGTCGTCAGTATTACTGTTCCTGAGCCAGTCAAAGTATCGTGTTATTTTGATGTAGGTACAGTGACTCAAGAAGAAATGTGCGAGTACTTAACTGATTTGGATATGCGCATTTTACTTGAAAATGACGCTAATAGAACTGTTGAGCTTTATTCAGCGTTTGAAACGAAAAACGAATCAACGACTGAGATAACATCGACAGAAGAGTTGACCGCGAATCGTACGTTAATCGATAAAACACAAACCTTAAATGTTGCCGCAGCCGATTTAGTCGGTTCATGGTATGTCGATAATACATCTGATTTTTACGGCTACAGCAGTGCCGTTAATTTTAATTTAGTTGAAGGTGGTACGGGAACACTTATCAATAATAGCAATGCACCGGTTGCGATTACTTGGTCAGTGTCTGATAACCAGTTGATGATTTCTAGCACCGATGAGTCACTTACGTTTGACTACTCGTTTTGGTTTATAAAATCACTGAATGTCGGTTACCAATTCACAGCATCTTTAATGTCTAAAACGGATGATTCAAGTATTACAAGTACAGGGTTATTTGTAAAAGATAACACGCTGCAGCTTACAAACAGTGATGTGTTGGGTAAATGGACTATTTATCAAGGTGTAAATTCAGCGCAACCTGATCTCCATTACGACGTATATGATGATGGCTTAATGAATTTTAGCCTTAATCAACATTATCGCTCTTGGCAGATTAACAGCGAAGGTGTGTTTGTTCGAAATAACTACTACACCGACACCGGAGGCATATCGGCAACCTGTGATAAACCCGACAATAGCTGCCCTGTCTATACTGAGTTTACACAACAGCTGCTAGCAAAAGATGGCGAGCACTTCTTTACCTATCGTAAATACCGTGCATTTGAAATGGATGGCACCGAAATGCCTGGATATTATGCTTCTCACATTCGAGAGTTTTCTGTTTCAAGCGATTATGGTGTAAGTCGATTTGCGCCGTATTGGTGGGAGCATATGTATGCTGAAGATGATACAAGCTATCGTTACTTCTCAAACTTCTATACTCCAAAAGAGCTTGGGGTAGAAACCATTGAGTTGGCAACTATCACTGACAAAAGTTCAGATGCTTTTGAGTACTCAATAGCAACAACCTATCAAGGCGCGTATATGCAAAACAGCTATGCACTGCAAAGTGGTAAGTTGATGTCTAATGAATGGGTGTTTGAGGTCGTTGAATTTGACCGCGATTTCTTAACTGTGTGTGTTTACAGTCAAGGAAGTAGCTGTACAGAAGATGCTAAGCAGGCATGGTACTTCGATGAGGCTATGGCTCAAGAACAAGTTGTTATAGAACGTCCCGCGACTATTCATCCTCTTGATGGTGCATGGCAACTCGCTGATGAACCTGAAGTGGCGGTGATTTTACGTGATGGTAAGTGGTTACAAATCCAAGCTATGTCAGACCCTGATGATGAGACAGCCTTTGCGGGTTATGAAATAGGTGACTTTACCTGGAACGAGTCAACAGGTGAGTTCTCTGTTCAAATTAGCGAAGATACAAATGGTAGTTTTGGTATTGATGATGCTGGAGCAATCACAGCCACCGTATCTGGTGATACGTTAACCCTAGATATTGAAGGTGAAGGTACTGTAACGCTCACACGCATTTACAGTGCAACTAATCCGCTGATAGGGGGATACTATGATGGCTCATTTGACAGTGACTTCTTTATTGCCGTATTTAAAGAAGATGGCACATTCTTAGAGTTAGCACATGATACTGAGTTTAATGAGTTAGGTATTTCAGGTGGTTATTACAGCTACGATACAGAAACTCAAAAGGTGTCAGTAGACTTCTATGAAAAAACCTATGGTAGTCCTATTGAGCAAGCCGACCCTAACTTTATTGTGAAAGCGCAAGGTAACTTTATACACTTTAAAGATGGCGACGATTTCGGCATCATGGAGCGAGTCACGCGAGTAATAGAACAAGCGACCTTTACTGAAACAGAGTTAGTGGGCTCACATGTATTTACCTACATGGCAGATGATGGCAGTGGTATGCAAACATCGAATGTTGTTATTTCAAATGATGGTACCGCAACATTTGAATTAGAGGGTGAAGTGAGAGAAGCGACATGGGAGCTACACCTAGGTTCGTTAATGATGTACAGCGACCCGACCGTTACTCAAAACTACGGTTATGGTGTACTCATGACCCCCATAATGATGATAGATGGCGGTTTTAGTGTTGAGACTTTAGGCTTCGAAGTGCCAGAAACCTATGATGATAACGATGACCCTGCTCTGCATTCTTTTGTATCAGGCAGTTTAATTAAGCAGTAACCGTGCACAGCCCAGTAACAGCAATGTTACTGGGCTTTTTTTGAGGATTTAATCAATGAAACTATTTTATTTCTCAGTTCTTCTACTCAGCCTAACAGCCTGTAAAACAATGGATGCAGTACAAGAAGATATCAGCGATATTGGTACTAGTTTGTTTTCAAGCGAAGAAATGGATGAAAGTGCACAAGATGCATTTTTAAAAGCACAAGAAGCCTTTTATGAAGCTGATCGTGTTCGCAAGCAACATTCGCAGTTGACTGCCAAAGAGCGGAGTTTATGGCTTGAGCTAGAAGAGGACTATAACGTGTTATTAGCGACACCCAGTAAAGCGACCGAAAAGGAATCGTACTTTTCTGATACCACACTTGCTGATGGGGTTATGATGCAAAGTCTCCAATTTATTGAGCTGGTAGAAAGCGGCGAGTAATTGATTCTTCGCTTAAAAGATTGAAAAGTTTATGTTACAACGTAAGTAACATTACTTTTTAGTTACAAACATGACGGAACTTTACCATTGGTTTGATTTAATCGGCGTTGCCGTGTTTGCTGTTTCTGGGACGTTGTTAGCGTACGATAAAAAAATGGATGGCTTTGGAGTTGTTGTGTTAGCGACCGTTACAGCCATTGGGGGTGGGACCTTACGAGACCTCATTTTAGATATTCCAGTTTTTTGGTTACATGATCAAAGTTACTTTTGGGCTATTCTAGTCTCAGTTTTTATTTCGACACGGCTAATCAATAAACAGCGCTCTATTCCGTTATATGCTTTACAAATAGCGGATGCGTTTGGTTTGGCTTTTTTTGCTGTAATGGGGGCGCAAAAAGCCCTGCTTGCAGGCATGCCAGATACCACGGCTATTATTATGGGAGTGATTACAGGTTGCTTCGGAGGCATGATCCGCGATGTACTTGCTGGCAACATACCTATGTTATTAAAAGGTGAGCTTTATGCGATCACTTGTATCGCGGGTGGCATCGTTTATACAGTGGGAATTTCACTTGGGTTAGTGACAGAAATGGCCATGGTACTGGCCATGTTAATGACACTCACATTACGACTTGCAGCAATGAAGTGGAACCTCACATTACATGTTTTTAAATATCCCGACTAAACTGTAATAACAAGGATACATTACAGGGACAACGGAACGTGTCATTAGCTCGGATTTTCTCTCGTGCTCAAGTAGGAGTGCAAGCTCCAGAAGTCATTGTCGAAGTGCATTTAGGGAATGGCTTACCTGCTTTTCATATTGTTGGTTTACCTGAAGCCTCTGTAAAAGAGGCTAAAGATAGAGTACGCAGTGCGCTTGAAAACTCACAATTTGGTTTTCCCGATCAGCGCATCACCGTTAATCTTGCGCCCGCTGACCTACCCAAAGACGGAGGGCGCTTTGACTTAGCCATTGCCGTTGGGATTTTAGTGGCATCAGGGCAAATAGTGTGCCCTGATATTCATCGCTATGAGTTTTATGGTGAGCTGGCCTTAAATGGTGAAGTAAGGGGAGTGAATGCCATTTTACCCTCCGTATTAGGAGCGAAAGAAAAGGGCCGGTGCTGTTTTTTACCAGCGGAAAACGACACCTTAGCCAGTCTTGTTTCTGGTGTGTCACGTAAAGCGATTTATTCTATTCAAGATGTATGGAACGACTTACTGAATCAGCAGCCCTTACCGCTTAATATTGAGTACCCAGAGCAACAAATAGAACGCGATTCAATCTATGATTTAAGTGATGTTAAAGGCCAACCTGGTGCCAAACGTGTGTTGGAAATCGCGGCTGCTGGTGGCCATAACTTGCTTTTTTTAGGCCCGCCAGGCACGGGTAAATCGATGCTAGCACAGCGAATGCCAAGCATTATGCCGACCATGTCGGATGATGAAGCAATAAGCACCGCGGCGCTTTATTCTATTATTGGTCAGTCTGTTGATTTATCTAAGTGGCGAGAGCGTCCCTTTCGAAATCCACATCATACTTGTTCGGCAGTCGCGCTGGTTGGAGGGTCATCGAACCCGAAGCCCGGTGAAATTTCACTGGCACACAACGGCGTGTTATTTTTGGATGAGCTCCCTGAGTTTGAGCGTAAAGTGCTAGACTCGCTTCGTGAGCCAATGGAAACTGGGGTCGTAACAATATCAAGGGCTGCGAGGCAAATGGAGTTTCCTTCTCAATTTCAGCTTATAGCTGCACTTAACCCCAGCCCAACGGGAAGCCATACCGACAAGCGTGCGACACCAGATCAAGTATTGCGCTATTTATCTCGTGTATCGGGTCCGTTTATTGACCGAATAGATTTACAAATTGAATTACCACGACTTACCAGCGCTCAATTGCAAAGTACCGAACCAGAAGAGAGCAGTCAGCAAGTACGTAAACGTGTGGAGCGAGCGCATGCGCTTCAGCATGCACGGCAAGGTAAAGTGAATGCACGATTGAACAATAAAGAAATGAATCGATATTGTGAGCTTGCAGCTGCAGAGTTGCAGTTTCTAGCGAGAGCCAGTGAAAAACTGGCGCTGTCACCACGTTCTTATCATCGTGTTATTAAAGTTGCCCGAACAATTAGTGACTTAAAAGAGCAACCAACGATCACCTTAAGCGAATTAAAAGAGGCATTAAATTATCGTGCCTTTGAGCGCCTAATAAGCCAATTAACACAATTTTAAATCGATGCTTTATTCAATATTTTACGTGTTTTAGCAAGCGTCACCGTGTTAGGTGGTATGTTTATAAACAATGAGTCATTTAGGCGCTGTGTATACCTAAATAGAAAGCATATAACCTTTACCACGAACTGTTACGATGCGCTTTTGATCTTTTTCGTCACTGAGCTTTTTACGTAAACGGCCAATTAACACATCGACGGTACGGTCACTTGGGCTCCAGTCGGGTTGCCCAATCTCTTCAGATATTTTCTCTCGAGAGGTTGCTTTTCCTGCGTTGGCAATCAAGCAAATAAGCACTTTATGTTCAGCTTCAGTGAGGCGAGACTCTTCGCCACTTGGGGTGATCAAAGTGCGATTGTCAGGGTGCAGCTTAAAGTCGGCATATTCTATAAACTCTTCACTTTCATCGTCGTGTTGTGAGCCTTTTAAACGTTTGTAAAGGGCGCGCATTCTTAGCTCAAGTTCAAGCAGGTCAACCGGTTTACAAATATAATCATCAGCGCCTTGAGCAAGGCCTGCAATACGATCGGCTTGTGAGTCACGACTAGATAAAACAATTACACCAATATTGGTCAGTGCATTGAGCTCTTTGGCAAGTAACAAACCATCGCGCTTGGGTAAGACTATGTCGATCACTGCCAGAGAAATTGCATCTTGTAGAGAGGCACGTGATTGCACGATGCTTAAAGCATCGGCTCCCGTTGAATCTACCTCAATATTAAATTCAGTCTCTTTAAAATGATTGAGAATGCGTTTAACGAGAAGCTCGTCGTCTTCAACCAATAAAACTTGAATAGTCATTCGCTTTAATTTCATACTTGATTTGCTGTTATGTTAGCACTGTATGGTAAAGGCTGAGAAGTGCAATGGAGCGGTTTGTAACTGTTTCTTACAATTTAATGGCTTAGCTTTTATATATTTGTAAAAAGCTGAGTACCTTTGCAGGTACTCAGTGATGTTTTTTTGTTATTTTTCAGGGTAAAGATACTGCCACCATTGAGGCTGATCTTTTAAGTTTTTATCGAAATAAGCCAGCATCGTATTCCACCAATCAAAGCGTTTGTCACGGGCAAATATTTGGTGATCTGCACCTTTATATTCAATCAGATCAACATCTTTACCTAATAACTTTAATGCCGTGTACATATTGTGGCTTTCACCAACCGGTACATTGGTATCTGAGTCACCATGAAGTAGTAATAGCGGCGTTGTTACTTTGTCAGCATGAAACACGGGACTGTGTTGGCTATAAAGTTGCGGGTTATTCCACGGGTAGCTATTTTTAGATGCTTCAGCTGAGTATAAATATCCCCACCAACCTTGGCCCCAATAAGACGTGATATTTGAAATTCCCGCATGTGCAATAGAGGCACTAAACATATCTGTTTTTGTCGCCAGCAGCATGGTCATAAAGCCACCGTATGAGGCGCCTAAGTTACCAACGCGTTTACTATCGACAAACGGATACTGGTTAAGAAATGCTCGTGTGCCATTAATAATATCGTTTGCGGTGTATTCACCCCATGCATTAACGTGTTTAGCCGAAAACTCTTGGCCAAATCCCGTTGCACCTGTTGGTTGAATAACGTAAACCACATAACCATGTTCCGCCCACAGGTTAAAAGGGTAACGCCCAGTAAAGCCACGCGTCACCGGTGATGTACCGCCATAGTAGTAAACCAAAGCAGGGTATTGTTTACTCTTATCTATATTATGCGGCAAGTACACGCGACCTTTAATTTCTACACCTTCAGGGTTAATGAAATTAAACTCTTCAAGCGCTGCAATATCAGTGTGTTGGTAGCTAATTGGTGTGGAGTCCCACAGCACCTTAGTACGACTTTTACCTACAGTGAGTTGCTTAAGTTGTTGTGGTGTTGATGCTGTGGTGCCTGTAACAAGCAGAGTAGGGTTACGCTCGTCTGAGAAACTAAATTGCTCAACAACATCAAAGCCTGTATTCACGTTGTTAAAACGTTTTTTGCTTAAATCGTATTGATATAATTGCACAGTATCTTGCTCAGTCACTTTTAACAGTGCATCGCCATTTGCAAGCACCGTAAGTTGGCCTATCGCCGGGTCAAACTCTTTGCTTAGTGGTGTCGCTTTTTTGCCATCGCGGCTAAGTAAGTAAAGTTGCCCATCGTAATTATTGGCAAGCATGCCTTCGGGTAAATTACGGCCAAGGCCATCTCTGAAGTCAGGGCCAGCTGTAACATAAATACCGTCGTCGGTGTATTTTGCTTGATTAAAGGTTTTAAATTGGCCAAGTACATTACTCGCTGCAGTGGCAATATTTAGCTCAACAAGTTCAGTCGCGGGTTCTGGCGAACGGTTCATAGCTTGGGCTGAGCGACTCATTAACACAACACCTTGTTGAGCATCGAAGTCTTCAAGTGAATGGCTCAGCGGGCCTTGACTTAAAATTTTACTTAATCCTGTGCTTATATCGAGTAAGTACACTTGTGACGTGGTACGCGCATAAGACCAACGGTCTTGAAGCCCTTGATAGTGCTTGGTGAGTTTTCCATCGTCGCTGGGTGATTTTGACCAACTAAAAATTAAGCTGTCATTATTGTAAAATTGAAACCCATTTGCGCCTGCAAGATGCTTAGCTATGACAGTGAGTTGCAGTGTTTCTAAATTTAAGCGCTTAAGCTCGCCCTCGATTAAATACACCAAGCTTGAACCGTCTGGGCTCCAAGTTATATTGCTAGGCTGCGCTGATTCAAAACGATAAATAGTCTTATTTTTAGCGTTTTTTAACTCAGTGACATACAGAGCTTGGTTTGCTGATTTATCGTCGTAATGGCGTGTACTCGCCAAAAAATGTGCGCCATTTGGTGACATAGAAATGTAGCTTATCGTTGGCGCATCAAATAATTGCTTTGCCGATAAACCATGCTGCTCTTTTGCTGAAAAGGTCAGAGCGCTTTCCTCTGATTTAGCTTCAAAATCAATGGCAACATCATGCCAATTAGGCACTTGCTCTGTGATGATCACTATTTGATGGTCGCCTTGACTCAATGCCAATTCATAAGTTTTATCTTTTTCAGTCTGTTTTTCGCCGTTAATAAATAACTGGGCGTTTTCGATCCCCTTTAACGTTAACTTACCTTGACTAAAACGTTCGGCTGACGCTGTGAATTTTAGGGCTTGCAGGCCCCCTAAAGTAAGGGCACTTACTTTATCAAATGCTTGCCAATCTTGTTCATCACCAAAGACACGTACACGGGAGGTATTTTTTTGTAAGTGTGGCAGTAGATTGGCGATGATGGCATCGCGGTGCTCGGTTTGATAGGGCTTAAGTTGCATGTCATCGCTAAGTGGACCAATAAATTGTATTGCAGACTTATCAATGGCAGCAGCCATTGCTGTGCTTGTTAAAGTGCACAGTGCCACAGCGCTGAGTGCTGTTTTTAAGCGAGCGCGCTTGCTCAGCCAAGTTGTTGTAAACATCATGATTTAGCCTATTAAATGGTGGTTTAGAGCAATATAACACGCAGCAAAAATGTCAAAAAGTGTGCTGCGTTAGAATGCAGAATGGATTGAGCTTCGTGTAAACACTTGTTAAGGTGAGGCACTTCATTAAAGCTGAGGGCGCACAGTGACACTATTACTTGTATACATGCTGGTGGCAATTACCGTTTCTTTTTTATGCTCAGTAATGGAGGCTGTGTTGCTAAGCATTACGCCAAGCTATGTTGCTTTAATACGAAAACAGCAACCTCTTTTAGCTGAGCGTGTTGCTAAGTTGAAAGACAATATAGATCAACCATTGGCGGCTATTTTAACTTTAAATACGATTGCTCATACTGCAGGTGCTGCGGGTGTTGGTGCGCAAGCCGCGGTGGTTTTTTCGGATGCGGCTGTCGGCATTGCTTCAGCAATAATGACACTACTGGTACTCGTGTTATCCGAAATTATTCCAAAAACATTAGGTGCTAATTACTGGCGTGCTTTAACCCCCATCGTAAGCGTAAGCCTGGTGGGTTTAGTCTTTATCTTAAAACCCTTTGTTTGGTTTGCGGATATCTTAACGCGCTTTTTAGGGCGCAATTACGATGAAGCATATTATATACGCCAAGAAATTGAAGCAATGGCAGATATAGGCACTGAATCTGGGGCACTTAGACAAGATGAGTCTGAGATTATTCGCAGTTTATTGCATTTTCGCCATGCCAAACTTGATACATTAATGACGCCGCGCACTGTGCTTTTTAAAGTACACAAAGATATTACAGTGAATCAGTATTTATCGGAATATGGTTCATCGTCATTTTCTAGGGTGTTGGTATACGATAAAAATGGCGATGACATTATTGGTTTTGTACATAAAAACGATATTATGCTTGCTTACCATCGCTTGGGTGAAGACTACAAAATTAGCAAGCTGGTCAAGCCTATTTATACGGTGCCAGAAACCTTGCATGTGCCTACTTTGCTTGAAACCTTATTATCGCAACGTGTTCATATTTGCTTAGTGGTTGATGAATATGGTGATATTCAAGGCATTGTGACATTGGAAGATTTAATTGAGGCCTTAATGGGGCTTGAAATCGTTGACGAACATGACCAATCTGCCAATATGCAAAAAGAGGCAAAGCAGCGCTGGCGGCAGCGTTTAGAGAGCAGTAATACGATTGTTAGCGACGATAAACGTGAGTCTTAGCGGCGATACCCCGCTGCGGTTTTAACCATTTGCCGCCATGAAAATGACCAATTTAAAAAGTCTTCTTTGGCTTTCGGGCGGCAAAGTAAAAAACCCTGCATTAAGATAAATTCTTTATAGCGGTCTAGGTAGTCAAGCTCTTCTACGCGCTCTATCCCCTCAGCCACAATGGCTAAGTCTTCTTGAATCGCAATATTTACTAAGCTACTGACGATAACTTGTGAAAACTGATCAGTTTCAATATTACTGATTAGTGTCCTGTCTATTTTTATCTCTGTAAAAGGCAGGGTTTTGAGTTGTTGCACGTTGGTGAAGCCGGTCCCAAAGTCATCGAGCGAAATACCAAAACCACGCATTCTAAGGCGGTTTAGGGTTTCGAGTTGTGCGGCACTACGAAGTGCATACTGCTCTGTAATTTCTAAAATCACTTCGCTTGGCGATAAATTGTTTAAGTGCAAAATGAGGGCTAGTTTATCTGGGCAGCTTAAGTCTTCAAGCTGTGAAGGCGATAAATTAAAAGCCAGTTTTAAATTTGGTTCAAAGTGCTCTTTAATTTCAGAAAAGTCGCTCGTCGCCTTTTCAAATAATTGAAAAGTAATAAGGTTAATAAGATCTAAATCTTCGGCAATACAGATAAAGCGTTCGGGTAAAACGATATCATCTTCTTTACTGGTGTTAATTCGTGCCAGCACTTCAATACTTTCAACCCGATTGTCATGGCGATTAATTTTTGGTTGATAAAATGGCACGACTTCATTGTGGCTAATAGCATGCAGTAAAAGTGACTCCGAAATCGGGGATTTTGTTCGTTCGACATGAATCGAAAAATGCTCAAGTTTTTGGAGTAGTAAGTAAACTTGATTCAGTTGCACGGGTTTTGAAATATTGCCAATAAGATGCGCGTTGTGTTTACGTGCAAGGTCAGCCGCTAAATCGATGACTTTAGGGTCCATTTCAGAAATGATTGCGATCGCACCATGGTATTTCATTGCGCCTAAATGACGCATAAGCTCCATGCCATCCATATCAGGCATATTTAAATCAGTGAAGACGGCATCAAAATAATGCGGGGCTTTTTTTATTTTCTCTAAGGCTTCGCAAGCACTTAAGCAGGTTGTGACATGAGGAACTTCAAGCTCATTTAAAATGGCCTGCATAACGATAAGAATCGCTTTAGAATCATCGACTACGAGTATATGCCGTGCTGACTTCACCATATTCACTCCATGAACAAGAAATGCTTTAGTTAAAAGTAGTAGAAAAATGCTATTTCGTCATGTTTTTTACTTGTGTATTGATGTAAATAATCACAACAAGGGCCGCAAGAGTTAATTCGTAATTTAGCGCCGCCTCAGTATAATAGCCACACTCCTTATTAGCCGTTAAATAGATTATGATCAGACTTCAGCTGAGCTTAGCAAATGAAATCTTTACATTGCATTTAAAGGGCGCGCAGTTAGTGCAATTATTTCATCAACAACAAGCGATTGCGTTCGAGAACCCAGAACAACAAATGTATGAGTTTGATTTTCAAGGGCAGCGTATCGGGTTAGATACCAGCACCGTGCACGATAAAAGCTTGGGTGTTTATGTAAATCAACAGTGGGTGAGTCAACTTGCATTACCCGCTATGCAAGAGGCTGAGCCAAAACGTGGCATCATCGGTTTGCTCGCGTTAGGATTTAAACTCTTTAAAAGTGCAAAGGTCGTCAAAGCGGCACTCGCTGGTGCGTCAGTTGCCGGCTATGCATGGCTATTCTCAATCGAGTTTGCGCTAATGCTGATTGCTTGTTTAGTGGTGCATGAATATGGTCATGTTAGAGCCATGAAATACTTTGGTATTAAAACCAAGGGTATTTATCTTATCCCTTTTGTTGGAGGACTGGCTGTATCCGACGATAAAATAACAACGCGCTGGCAAGATGTGGTGATCTCACTCATGGGGCCTGCATTTGGTTTAATTACCTCAGTGCTCGGTGTCGTGCTTTATTACGCCACTGAAATGGAAATATTTGCCGGTGTTGCTGTACTGAGTGCTTTGCTTAATTTATTTAACCTATTACCAATTTTACCGCTAGATGGCGGCCATGTTTTAAAAAGTATTAGCTTTTCAATGCGATCTTGGATTGGTTTAAGCGTGTGTTTATTAGGGGTGTTATTTGGCTTATGGTTAAGTTACACCTTTGGCTTAATGCTGTTGGTGTTTTTCTTATTTGTCGGGGCGCTGGAAATTGTCTTCGAATGGCGCGGCCGTCATTACTCGCATTTAATCCCTCTGGACACCTATGGCCAAGGCTTTTCAGCGGTAATGTATGCACTTGTTGTTGCCGGACATGTGGCTGTTATGATGCACTTTGCCGACTCTGAAAGCGCAATTTTAAGCCTACCAATGAAAATTTTATCGAGTTAAGTTTACAAAAGCAGAGCGAATATTTTTGTGAATCTAATGACTAAGCAGGAAGTGTTTTTACACTTCCTGCTTTGCTTTTTAAGGATAAAAACTCAACATTAATGAAATAAACACACCCGTGATGATCAGTTGCACCAAGCAAAAGCCCATGATGTCTTTGGCTTTTAGGCCTGCAATGGCAAGCACAGGGAGTGCCCAAAAGGGTTGTATCAGGTTAGTCCACGCATCACCCCACGCAACGGCCATCGCTACACGAGGTATGTCGGCACCGAGTGCGTGTGCTGCCGGGATCACGATTGGTGCCTGAACGGCCCATTGACCTCCACCAGATGGCACAAAAATATTTACAAACCCCGCACTTAAAAAGCTCCAAAAGGGCAATGATTCAGTGGTTGCAATGGCAATAAACCCTTCAGATATTTGTTGGGCAAGTCCTGTTTTGACCATGATGGCCATAATCCCTGCATAAAATGGAAATTGAATCACGATGCCTGCGCCACTCGGGATCGCCTGTTGTAAGCTTTGCAGTAAATTATGAGGTGTTTGATGCAGTAAAATAGCGCTGAACAGGAAAATAGCGATGACACTATTTAAGTTTAAGCCACCGCCACTGAGTACAAAGTAATAAAATAGATAGCCAAGACCAACAAGGCCAATACCGATACCTAATATACGACTATGCTCAATCACTTCGGCTGGGCGAGTGGGTTTTACTGATGCCGTGGGCTCATCGTTAAGTTTTGCTGGGTCAACATACACACTGTCTTTCTCGTTTGGCAACATGTAGCGATTAACCAATGGCATAATAATAAATAAACCCAGCACAATCGCAATATTAAAGCCTGCGAAGACGGTGTTTTCAGTGCCAATTACCCCAATACTTTGTTCCGAAAAGTGCCCATCGGTGGCGATAGTTAGCGGTACTGAACCCGCTAAACCACCATGCCAGACAATAAAGCCTGAATAAGCGCTGGCAACCAGTAGTCGGTAATCTACCCGGGTTTGTTTGGCAATCGCTTTGGCAAATAAAGCCCCTATAACCAAGCCAAATCCCCAGTTTATCCAACTTGCCAATAAAGAAACTAACGTTACTAGTATGATTGCTTTAGCGGGGGTATTCGCGAGCGTCGCAAGCGTAGTTAACAGGTGTCGCATAACAGGGGTACTTGCCAGCATATAACCTGTTAGCAAGACCAGCAGCATTTGCATGGCAAATTGCAATAAGTTCCAAAAACCACCTCCCCACGCAGCTAATACTTGCACCGGGGACGAGGGGGTAAAAATACTGGCCACAATAAAGCTCAGCAAGGTTAATAAAATGACGAAAATAAATGGATCTGGTAGATAACGTTCAACCAGCTTGGTAAATGGTTTAGCAACGCGATTTAGCATAGTTTTTATTGTTGTCGTTGAATCAATAGTGCCAATTAATCATGAATGAAGCTAATTGGCAAATTGATACCGAGGAGACTGTATTCGGTGTATTAGAAAAAGCAGTGTTACGGTTGCTGTTCGAGTACCGCTTTTAGTCGTGCTTGCACTTCTTCAACCAGTAAAATGGGCTGAAACTTTGATAAAAAGGCATTACAGCCGACTTTTTCGACCATCGCTTGATTAAAGCTACCACTGAGTGAAGTGTTCAATACAATGTGTAAGTTTTTAAGACGATTATCGTTACGAATTTCGTGTGTAAGGCGGTAACCGTCCATCGCGGGCATTTCTGCATCGGTGATCACCATCAGCAGTTCTTTTTCAACATCTTTGCCTTCATCTGCCCACCTCTTCAGCATGTTAAGTGCTTCAAGTCCGTTACGTGCAGGGATAATTTCAATACCAAGTTGAGAGAGCGTGTCACTCACTTGTTTGCGGGCTGTGGGAGAGTCATCAGCATGCAGTATTTTACGACCAGCAAACTCATTAACGATGCTTTGATCTAAAATGTCGTCAGAAATATTGACTTCGTATTCGATGATTTCAGCGAGTACTTTTTCAACATCAATGATCTCCACTAAGTGTTCTTGGCCATCGCGTTTGATTTTAGTGAGTGCGGTTAAGTAGTGATTTTTACCAATCGCCGTTGGCGGTGGCATGATGTCAGACCATGTCATGTTGATGATTTGGTCGACCTTTCCAATCAAAAAGCCTTGCACCGTTCGGTTGTATTCAGTAATTACAAGGTTGGAATCTTCGATATGCAGTGCATCAGGCATACAAATTGCCTTGCGTAAATCAATCACGGGGATGGATTCGCCACGAATATCGACCACGCCAGCAACCTTAGGGTGGGCGTGGGGGACTTTGCTTATATGTGGTATTTTTACCACTTCTTTGACTTTAAAAACATTGAGGGCAAATAGATGGCGGCTATGCAGGTAAAAAAGCAATAGCTCTAAACGGTTTTCACCGACCAGTTGCGTGCGTTTGTCGACTGAGGCTAAAACACCAGACATATATCACCCTAAATACTAAATACAGAGAAAGTATAGTCTACTATTAATTTTCATTGTTACGCATTAGTAATTTTCCATCAGTTGCCAAAGGCTAAGCATTAAAGTACCGTATCGGATAAATTCCTCTACGACTATTTGCAAGGATTATGCATCATCTATTTAATCGTTTAGTGGTGATTATTCGCAGCCATATTGACCAAGTGAGTTGGCAAGCTGTGGTAATAACAACCCTGTTGCACATGCTACTTATTTGGTGGTTACTTGTGCTTGTTGGCGAGCAGGCCTTAACACCACTTAGCACCTATTTTTATTATTATGTTGTGACAACGTCAACGGTAGGGTATGGCGACTTTAGCGCCAGTACAGAATTGGGACGTTGGATTGTTGCAATATTACAAATACCATTTGGTTTAGCATTATTTGGCGTTCTGTTAGGAAAAACAGGGCAAACAGTAACTTACTTAATTAGGCGCGCTATGACGGGTGATAAAAGCTTCGCACATATTAACAATCACATCATTATTTTTGGCTGGCATGACACGCGGACTAAAAAGATGATTGACTATATTTTAGCAGATCAAAAACGTTTAGATCGTCGTATTCTGCTCGCTGTGACAGAGCAAATGGAGCATCCATTTTTAGCCAACCCGCACGTCGATTTTGCCCGTTTAAGCAGCTTTACCGACATTGACGAGCTAAAACGAGTGGCGATTGAACGCGCAGATAAAATTATTATAGATGGTCAAGATGACGACCAAACGTTTACTACAGCGTTACGTATCAGCAAATTAGTGAATGAACACTGCCATATCAGCGCGCATTTTGATGATGAAACAAAAATCGAAATGTTGCTAGAGCATTGCCATAATGTCGAGTGCAGCAGTGCAAAATCGGCTGAAATACTTGTACGCTCTATGCAAGATCCTGGCTCAAGCCGTGTTCAGGAAGAGCTATTATCAACCTTACATGGTGATACACAGTTCAGTTTGCCAATTCCTAAGGGAGTGCAAGCAATGACATTTGGTAATTTATTTCATCATTTTAAGCAAAGTCATGACGCTATTTTATTGGGCGTTGCCCATAATCTTAGTGCGCAAGATATGGATTTAAATCCGCCGCTTGACTATGTCGTTAGTGAAGGCGATATTTTACATTATATTGCTGTTGAGCGTGTGTTAAGCAACGAAGTTGATTGGCCGGCCTTGGTGAAATAATGAATGAAGTCGCGTTTTTAATTATTGTTCTCAGTGCCTACATTTTACCTGTGGTCATTGTACTCAATAGTAAGCGCACGCAAGGTCACGAAAAGAATGCCTGGTTGATCGGTATCATCTTTTTCTCGTGGCTTGGTTTGATTATGTATCTGACCATTGTGCCCAAGCATGGGCACGTCAAAAAGCACCGTAAAGGTAAAAGCTAGATTACTTGAGTTGCTTTAATTTATGTTCAATCAATGGATCATCTGGCGACAGTTGCTGAGCGACTTCGAGTAACTTTATCGCGTCTTTAGGGTGCGCCTCTTGGTGCTTAATGGCTATATCAATCAGAGGCTGTACATCAACAGCTTCCTTTTGCTCTTGGAGATGCTCAGCCTTTTCATCAATCAAAATATTATGTGCGGTACTGAGCAAGGCTAAACGGTGTGCAGAGCCTTTATTCGCTTTATTTAAGCGTCGGTAGTAATCTTCTTTAAAGCGCAAGGTTTTTGTTTGTTGGCGAAACTGGGCAATATCAACCTGTTGATGGCGAATAAAATCCACCGCCACATCCTTATAAAAACCAAACTTATTTAAATAGGTTGCATGAACACTGTGACCCATGCCAAACACCCGTAAATGGGTTAATTGTGAATACCGTTTAGCATGAGCGCGGTCAATTCGATTGGTCGGGTCATAAATAATGTAACCTTTAGCCTGCCCTAAATCTACGTCGTGGTAATCACCTGCCCAATCAAATTTTTGTGCGATATCAGTACTTGAACGGTCATCCCATGGCGCTTTTTCTTTATTTTTTGTACTGACAGGGTGAAATAGCAGCACCTTATCGAGCTTCAACAAATTAGCAAATGCACCTACTGCAAAGCCACCTCGGCTTAAACCATAGCCTAAGCGTTCTTTAAAGCCGCCAATAAGGGGGGCTAACTGCTCAATAAAAAATAATAAATTACGGTGTCTAAACCAGTTACTGATACCTAAATGTTGAAAGGCAATGATATTAACATCTTGCTTTTTTGCAAGCTTGTAGGCCCATGGTGAGAAATCATCAGTAAGGTCATGTTCTTGATAATTTGTCCCCGCAGGAGAAAAGGTAAATAGCAGAGGTTTGCTGGCGTCGATGATATGATATTTCACATACACATCACCGAGTAAGTCACCGCCTGTGAACGGCACTTGTTTTTGCTGTTCTGCATGGGGGAGCTGGGTCCATTCATCTAGCCAATACAATAATTTCATACATCCCCCACGGTACCTCTAAAATAAAGGGGACACATTATAGCAAAAATAGCCATTTAATAAAAATGGCTGCGACTTTAATATGTTAGCTTTCACTCATGGCGATTATTTGTTGCCAATCATGCTCCGTGACGGGCATGACTGATAAACGCCCGCCTTTTTTTAGGGCTATGTCAGTGATGGCGTCATTTGCTTTTATCGCTTGTAAGCTCACTAGTTTGTTAAGGTGCGCTTTATAAGTAACATCAACGACAAACCAACGTGGGTTTTCTGCTGTGGCCTTCGCATCATAGTAGTCACTGCTTAAATCAAATTGCGTTGGATCGGCATAGGCTTCACGTGTTATTTCGCCAATGCCCGCAACGCCTACATGTTTACAGCTTGAGTGATAAATCATCACTAAATCCCCTGCTTTTATGCCATCACGCATAAAGTTACGGGCTTGATAATTACGTACACCATCCCACATTGAGGTTTGCTTTGGCGCGTTTTTTAAATCATTGATTGAAAACGCATCAGGTTCGGTTTTAAAAAGCCAATAAGCCATAATTAGGTGCCCTTACAAAGATTTACTTCCAATTAGTCTATAGTATCATTAAACGCTTGTCGGGATTGAGGATAAATAAATGAGCCAAGTATTAGATGATTTACTGTCGTTGCTATCGTTAGAAGAAATTGAGCAAGGCTTGTATCGAGGGCAAAGCCAAGATTTAGGGTTTCGTGCTGTATTCGGTGGTCAAGTTATGGGGCAAGCTTTGTCGGCTGCCAAAGAAACGTTACCAGAAGGGCGCATTGTCCATTCTTTGCATTCCTATTTTTTACGCCCTGGTGATGCCGAAAAACCAATCATTTATGACGTCGAAAATATTCGTGATGGTAAAAGTTTTAGTACGCGTCGCGTGAAAGCGATTCAATATGGCAAACCAATTTTTTATATGACAGCGTCATTTCAAGGGGAAGAAGAGGGGCTGTCGCATCAAGCTCATATGCCAGATGTACCCCAGCCTGAAGAACTTAAGTCATCGCTTGAATTTTACCAAGCGAATGCTGAGCATATACCCGAGGTGATCCGCAATAAATTTATTCGTGAGGTGCCGATTGAAATGCGCCCAGTCACGTTTCATAACCCATTTAAACCTCAGGTAATGGAACCTGTTAAGCACATTTGGTTTAAAGCCAATGGCGAGATGCCAGATGACCAACGCATTCATAATTATTTATTGGCGTATGCATCGGACTTTGAGTTTTTACCTACGGCTTTACAACCGCACGGTGTGTCGTTTATGCAACCTAATATGCAAGTGGCGACAATTGACCATGCGATGTGGTTTCATCGTCCGTTTAGGCTTGATGATTGGATTTTATATTCGATTGATAGCCCAAGTGCGAGCTCGGGAAGGGGTTTGGTGAGAGGGCAGTTCTTTGACCGTCAAGGCAACTTAGTTGCCTCAACGATCCAAGAAGGGGTGATGCGCCAGCGCTAATCCTTTGAGTGCGTAGCTTGGCTTTGCACTATGTCATCAATTGACTGCCAGACACGTGCTGGCAGCAATGCTTTTAGATACATATATACTTCACAAAGTGCATTACTACCGGTAAAACCGTGCTCTGTTTCGGTAATTAACTTTTGCTCACGTAAGCTTGAAATAAACCCGATAAGTACTTTTTTATCAAAAAACTCAGGGGTTTTAATGCCATGCAGCGTGCCTAAACGCTCTGCTAATACTTGGCTTTCGTGCTCAAGCTCTTCTCGCTCAATCCCCTTGCTGGTTTGAATAAAGCCAACCACGATTGCATAACGCTGCAAGGTTAAGCTCAAGGCTCGCCCTAGCATTTCGAGTTTTGCTAAGCAGTCGTTGCTATTTGTCACTTTGATATTATTGCCATCGATTTCAATTAAGTCTTGATCAACAAAGCTGGCAAGAACACGAGTAATGTAGTTTTCATCTAACTCATGTAAGAACCACTCTTTGGCAAATAGCGGGTAAAAGCGTGTAATCACGGCTTGGCAATCAGCCAGAGTCGTTTTGTGTGTTTTAAATAAATGCAGTGCCAGTAAGCTGGGAACAGCGAACAAGTGCAACACATTATTACGATAATAGTTAAACAGCGTTTTTTCTTTATCATTAATTGCAATGATTTCGCCAAATTCGTCGCTGATCACATCAAATTTATTCAGTTTTAATGCATGCTCTAACAGCTGCTCTGCGGTTTCATTGGGGGTGGTCACTTTGTCGCTATAGCTTGCACTACGTTGCAGGTGCAAGTAGAACTCAAGTTGGGCAATCAGTTTGGGTTTACTCAGCGCATGTTTATCGTTAACCAGTAAGATCATCGCTAACAAATTCACCGCATTAAGCGCCGCAGCGCTATTGATATTAACCATCACTTTGTCTGCAAGATTAGCGACTTGTGGGCCCAACCATTGTGGTTTTTGTACATCTGTTGGGTGAATCGATTCACGCCAATCAGGTTGCTGCTCATTAAGGTATTGGTTTATCGAAATGGGGTCGCCAAAGTTTAAGTAGCCACGGCCATAGTTTTTAAGGTTTTTAATGGCCTTAAAAATCCCTAATACGGATTCGCCTTTTTTGTCGTTACCTGCCAGCTCTTTTAAATACGTATTAATCTCCATTACGTGCTCATAACCAATGTAAACGGGCACAATCGAAATAGGGCGATCGATGCCGCGCAGCATCGCTTGCAATGTCATTGCTAACATACCCGTTTTAGGTGGTAATAAACGACCTGTACGACTGCGGCCACCTTCGGTATAAAACTTTACTGAGTAGCCTTTAATGAATAACTGGCTTAGGTACTCTTTAAATACAGAGGAGTACAATTTATTGCCCGCGAATGAGCGACGAATGAAAAATGCACCACTGCGGCGGAATACGCCACCTGCAGGGAAAAAGTTTAAGTTGATGCCCGCTGCAATGTGCGGCGGTACTAAGCCTAAATGGTAAATCGAATAGGTCAGTAATAAGTAATCCATATGCGAGCGGTGACAAGGCATATAGATAATCTCGTGGCCTTTGTCGGTTAGCTCATGGACTTGCTCAGAAAATTTAATATCGATGCCGTTATACAACTTATTCCACAGCCACGTCAAAATACGATCGGCAACACGAATAGTCGCGTCACTGTAGTTAGCAGCGATCTCGTCTAATAATTTAAGCGCATTTTGACGCGCTTCATTTTGGCTAATGTTTTTTTCTTTTGCCTCTACTTGAATGGCTTTTTTGATGGTTGGCGAGGCAAGCAGCGAATTAAACAACTGCTCACGTGAGGGCATTTTTGGCCCGGTAGCTGCCAGTTTTTGACGACGGAAGTGCACGCGAGCAACACGTAGCAATTTATGTGGCAGTTCATCAACATCGGCTTTTTCGTTTACCAAGAGCGATAAGTCGAGCGGTTGGCTAAAGCGAATAAAGTTGTCACGACCTGAAAACAAAATGACAAAGAACTTACGAAACCAGCTTGGCGTAAGTGAGTGTGATACCAATGTACCTAAACCTGGCTTTTCTTTACCTGGGTTACGACCCCATAAAATAGTAACCGGGATAACCTGTACGTTTTTCTCACCTGAGTGCATTAGGTGGTCAATAATGTGTTTGCCTTGGTGAAGTGCATTACTGGGTTTACTTTTATTACCAAACAGAGGCGGCGGGTTTTGAATACCAATAAAACGATCAAGCTCTTTATTACCCAAAAGCTGCTCTTCTGTTGGACTTGGTAAGCCGTATTTTTTACACACGCGCGCGAGTGCCGCTAAATCAGAGCGCGCATTGAGTCTAACAATATAAAAGGTCGGGTTGGCGGGGTTTAGGTTATATTGCTCAATCGGGTTTTCTGGCAAGACCTTACTTTTAACAAATAAGCGGTTCATACCGGCAGAAATGATATTTAAACAACGATTAATGATACGCATTAACTCACCAAAGTAATTAAGAGTAATAATAGAAACAAAAAAAGCGCCATAGAATAGCAATTATTAACTGGACTGACCATTGCCATAGTGTGGCTTTTGGGTTTATTCAAATTAACTATAGTAAAGCAAAGACATAGCTTAACTGAATTTAACTGAAATATTATACAAAGCAGACTTTATTCGTTTTAATCCTAAAAAGTTGTTGCATTTATCACCAATCTCACTATAATACGCAGGCTTTCAAAATTCCCTCGGGAACTTGGAAGGAACATTAAGCTTGGATTTCAAGCTAATAAAACAGGAACTCCGATTTGGAGTTCAACGTAGATATAAGAGAACAGCCGACATCTTAGTTAGTAAGATTGTTTCGGTCGTTTTTTTATGCTCTTTTTAAATGCTCTTTATATTGAGGTTTAAGAATGTCAAATCAACGCATTCGTATTCGCCTAAAAGCTTTTGACCACCGTTTGATTGACCAATCAACGGCGGAAATCGTGGAAACTGCGAAACGCACTGGCGCACAAGTACGTGGTCCAATCCCACTACCTACACGCTTTGAACGTTTTACTGTACTAACTTCACCGCACGTTAACAAAGACGCGCGTGATCAGTACGAAATCCGCACCCATAAACGTCTGATCGACATCGTAGAACCAACTGACAAGACTGTTGACGCGCTTATGCGTTTAGATCTTGCTGCTGGTGTTGATGTTCAAATCAGCCTGGGTTAATCGGAAGATTAGAGAGGTTTTAGGAAAATGGCATTAGGTCTAGTCGGTCGTAAAGTGGGTATGACACGTATCTTCACTGAAGATGGTGTATCTATCCCTGTGACAGTTATCGAAGCGACTCCTAACCGTATTGCTCAGATCAAATCTGAAGCAACAGACGGTTATAACGCGCTTCAAGTAACCGCAGGCACTAAAAAAGCAAGCCGTGTAAACAAAGCTGCAGCGGGTCACTTCGCTAAAGCAGGTGTTGAAGCGGGTCGCGGTCTGTGGGAATTCCGCCTAAATGGTGGTGAAGGCGATTTTGAAGTAGGCGCTGAGCTTACTGTTGAATTATTCAACGAAATCAACAAAGTTGACGTAACCGGTACTTCTAAAGGTAAAGGTTTCCAAGGTGGTGTTAAGCGCTGGAATTTCAGCATGCAAGACGCGACTCACGGTAACTCTCTATCTCACCGTGCTCCTGGTTCAATCGGTCAAAACCAATCACCTGGTAAGGTGTTTAAAGGTAAGAAAATGGCCGGTCACATGGGTGCTGAGCGTGTAACGACTCAAAACTTAGAACTAGTTCGCGTTGACGCTGAGCGTAACTTGCTTTTAGTTAAAGGTGCAGTACCTGGCGCTATCGGCGGTGACGTTATCGTTAAACCAGCTGTTAAAGCATAAGTCCTGGAGATTTAGTGATGGAATTAGCAATTAAAGACGCTTCTGGCGCTCTTGAAGTTTCTGAAGCTACTTTTGGACGTGAGTTTAACGAAGCATTAGTACACCAAGTAGTTGTTGCTTACGCAGCAGGTGCTCGTCAAGGTACTCGTGCTCAGAAGACACGTTCTGAAGTAAGCGGTGGTGGTAAAAAACCATGGGCTCAAAAAGGTACTGGCCGTGCACGTGCTGGTACAATCCGTAGCCCAATTTGGCGTTCAGGTGGCGTTAGCTTCGCAGCTAAACCACAAGATCATAGCCAAAAAGTAAACCGTAAAATGTACCGCGGTGCGATCAAAAGCATCTTATCTGAATTAGTTCGTCAAGAGCGTTTAATCGTTGTTGAGCAGTTTGGTCTTGAAGCACCAAAAACTAAAGAACTAGTTGCTAAGCTTAAAGAACTTGAGCTTAAAGATGTTCTTATCGTGACTGAAGAAGTAGATGAGAATCTATTCTTATCGGCACGTAACCTGTACAAGGTTGACACGCGTGATGTAGCTGGTATCGATCCTGTAAGCCTAATCGCTTTCGATAAGGTACTTATTACAGCTGCTGCTGTTAAGCAACTTGAGGAGGCGCTAGCATGATCCGTGAAGAACGTCTTTTAAAAGTGATCCTTGCTCCACATATCTCTGAAAAAAGCACTATCGCTGCTGAAGAAAACAACACGATTGTTTTCAAAGTAGCTAAAGATGCAACTAAAGCTGAAGTTCAAGCTGCAGTTGAGAAGCTTTTTGAAGTAGAAGTAACTGGTGTTCGCACACTAAACGTTAAGGGTAAAACAAAACGTACTGGCATGCGTTTCGGTCGTCGTTCAGACTGGAAGAAAGCTTACGTTACTCTTAAAGAAGGTAGCGAGCTAGACTTTGTCGGCGGCGCCGAGTAATAAGGGGAGTTAGAATTATGGCACTTCAAAAGTGTAAACCAACTTCTGCGGGTCGTCGTCACCTGGTTAAAGTGGTTAACCCTGATCTTCATAAGGGTAAACCTTACGCACCACTACTAGAGAAAAACTCTAAGTCTGGTGGTCGTAATAACAAAGGTCGTATCACGGTTCGTCACATCGGTGGTGGTCATAAGCATCATTACCGTGTAATCGACTTTAAACGCACTAAAGATGGCATTCCAGCTGTTGTTGAGCGTCTAGAGTATGATCCAAACCGTAGCGCAAACATCGCTCTTGTATTATATGCAGACGGTGAGCGTCGTTACATTATTGCACCTAAAGGCTTAAAAGCTGGTGATTCAATCCAGTCTGGTGTTGATGCACCAATCAAAGCTGGTAACACATTACCAATGCGTAACATGCCTGTAGGTTCGACTGTTCACAACGTAGAATTAAAACCAGGTAAAGGTGCTCAAATCGCACGTTCTGCTGGTGCATACGTTCAAATCCTTGCACGTGAAGGTCAATACGTTACTCTACGTCTTCGTTCTGGCGAAGTTCGTAAAGTTCCAGCTGACTGTCGCGCAACACTTGGTGAAGTAGGCAATGCTGAGCATATGCTTCGTTCACTAGGTAAAGCTGGTGCAAATCGCTGGCGTGGTATCCGTCCGACAGTTCGTGGTGTTGCCATGAACCCGGTAGATCACCCGCACGGTGGTGGTGAAGGTCGTACATCTGGTGGTCGTCATCCTGTGTCTCCATGGGGTAAACCGACTAAAGGTGCTAAGACACGTAAGAACAAGCGTACTGATAAATTTATCGTACGTCGTCGTACTAAATAATAGTTGAGGAATAGCCATGCCACGTTCTCTCAAGAAAGGTCCTTTTATTGACCTACACTTGCTGAAGAAGGTAGAGAAAGCGTTGGAAAGCGGTGACAAGAAGCCAATTAAAACTTGGAGCCGTCGTTCAATGATCATACCTAACATGATCGGATTGACCATCGCTGTCCATAATGGTCGTCAGCACGTTCCTGTGTTTATCACAGACGAAATGATCGGTCACAAACTAGGTGAATTTGCACCAACTCGCACTTACCGCGGTCACGCTGCGGATAAGAAAGCGAAGAAACGTTAAGAGGAGAATGATAAATGCAAGCATTAGCTAAACATAAATTCGCCTCTGGTTCGGCGCAAAAAGCACGTCTAGTTGCAGATCAGATCCGCGGACTTCCGGTTGATCGCGCTCTAGAAATCCTGGCGTACAGCCCTAAAAAAGCGGCTGTATTAGTTAAGAAAGTACTTGAGTCTGCTATTGCTAACGCAGAGCATAACGAAGGTGCTGACATTGATGAGCTTCGTGTAACTACGATCTTTGTGGACGATGGTCCAACAATGAAGCGTATTATGCCACGTGCTAAAGGACGCGCAGACCGCATCCTTAAGCGTACAAGCCACATCACTGTTGTGGTTTCAGATAGCTAGGAGTATAAGTAATGGGACAAAAAGTTCATCCTACTGGTATTCGCCTAGGTATCTCTAAACCTTGGGTTTCTACCTGGTACGCGAATTCAAAAGATTTCTCTGATCAGCTTTTTGGCGATCACAAAGTACGTACATTCCTTACTAAGGAATTAAAAGCGGCTTCTGTGTCTAAAATCGTTATTGAGCGTCCAGCAAAATCTATCCGTGTAACAATTCACACAGCTCGTCCTGGTGTTGTTATCGGTAAAAAAGGCGAAGACGTTGAAAAACTACGTCAAGCAGTAACTAAGATTGCAGGTGTTCCGGCTCAGATCAATATTTCTGAAGTTCGTAAGCCTGAACTTGATGCACAACTAGTAGCTGACGGTATTGCGTCACAACTAGAGCGTCGTGTTATGTTCCGTCGCGCTATGAAGCGTTCGGTACAAAACGCAATGCGTATTGGTGCAAAAGGTATCAAAGTTGAAGTTAGCGGTCGTCTTGGCGGTGCTGAGATCGCACGTTCAGAATGGTATCGTGAAGGTCGTGTACCTCTACATACTCTTCGTGCTGATATCGACTACGCAACTTCTGAAGCCTTAACCACTTATGGTATCATTGGTGTTAAAGTTTGGATCTTCAAAGGCGAAGTTATTGGTGGTTTACCACTAGTACAAGAGCAAGAGAAGCCAGCTAAACGCGCGCCAAAGAAAGCCAAAAAAAGTGCTAAGTAGAGGTAGCGAGTAATGTTACAGCCAAAACGTACAAAATTCCGTAAAATGCACAAAGGCCGCAACCGTGGTTTAGCGCAAAACGGTAACAAAGTAAGCTTCGGTACTTTCGGTTTGAAAGCTACTGGTCGTGGCCGTATGACTGCTCGTCAAATCGAAGCAGCTCGTCGTGCTATGACACGTCACGTAAAGCGTCAAGGTAAAATCTGGATTCGTGTATTCCCAGATAAGCCAATTACGAACAAGCCATTAGAAGTTCGTATGGGTAAAGGTAAAGGTTCTGTTGAGTATTGGGTTGCTGAAATTCAACCTGGTAAAGTACTTTACGAAATGGAAGGTGTTTCTGAAGAGCTTGCTCGTGAAGCGTTCAACCTTGCAGCACGTAAATTACCATTCACAACAACTTTCGTAACTCGGACGGTGATGTAATGAAAGCTAGCGAACTAAAAGACAAAAGCGTAGAAGAGCTAAATGCTGAACTTCTAGGACTTCTTCGTGAGCAGTTCAACCTGCGCATGCAAGCAAGCACTGGTCAGTTAGCTCAAACACACACGCTAAGAACAGTACGTCGCGATATCGCGCGTGTAAAAACAATTATTAACCAGAAGGCAGGTCAATAATGAGCGATAAAATCCGTACTCTTCAAGGCCGTGTAATCAGCGACAAGATGGATAAATCTTTCACTGTTGCTATCGCACGTTACGTGAAGCACCCAATCTATGGGAAATTCATCAAACGTACGACTAAGTTACACGTACATGACGAAAACAATACAGCTCAAGCTGGTGACGTAGTTACTATCCGTGAGTGTGCTCCTATTTCTAAGACTAAGTCTTGGACTTTAGTAGACGTTGTTGAGCGTCCAAAGCAAGCTTAATTTTTAATTAAGTTTACTTACTAAAAAACCCCGGCTTTGCTGGGGTTTTTTGTATTTATAATAACCTTCACTGCTTTGTGACGTGAGTCGTTAGCTCAGTGAGTAGGGGGTATACCCACCTGAAATAACACTGATACCAACCCGCAATAATACTTAATCATTTTGAGTGATTAAACCTGTTGCTACTTACGTTATAAATGTCTGATTTACGATTGCATGGAGGTAGGGAAATGCAGGATCAATTGTCGAGAACAACTAAATAACTAAATTTTTGCCTTGTTATCAAGGAATGGTATTACTCATTTAAAACACTAAACCTGACGTTCACAGCGTTATACTTTGTTCATTTAGCACAATTCAATAACCAAATTAGTGCCTTGCCACCGACACGTTTTGCACCTCAACATAGACCACTTAATTAAGCGAATTGCGACCAGTTAAACGGGATTTACTGTGTGCTAACCCCTTACGAGTTAACAATGAACTTATTGGGTTATTAAATACTCTTAGAATAAAAAACAAGGAGTGTTGGTGTTAAAGGGACGTTATAAAGCATGGGTGTTTTCGATTACACTTCATGTTCTCATACTGCTTATATTTGCTAAACATGCTCAGCGTGTCATTGTTGCGCCTTGGCTTGAACCTAAAGGTGTGATGCAAGCCTATGTTACCGTTGATCTCACGACCTTACCTCGTTTAAATATAGATGTAGAAAAAACGCCCGAAGAAAAAGCTAAGAGTAGCCAATTAGGTTCTGCGACAGAACCAAAATCAGAGGACACTGCTTCAGAAGTTGCTGAACAGCCGAGTTACGCAGCTATGAATGAAAGTACTTTAAGTCTGGCTGCTCAAACAAATTCCAGAGGAAGGACAATGACCAATGCGTCAACAGTCGCTACGCCAACAAAAGAGCCTGAAATCGTTGCATCAGAGGTATCACCAAGGCCATTTAAAAAGCTTAATCCTTATGCGCCATTACCTAACATGGATGTTGAGTACAACCAGTCGACCGCGCACGCGACAGGAAATTTACACTCAGCAACAAACAATGCGAGTGGAGTACGAATAACGAGCCCTAAAGAGTACTCAATTTCAAGCGAAGCCACGGTATTATGGGAAAATGGTGATGGTAGTCGACGCATCGAGATGCTGAATGGACAGTGTTATGGCATTGACTTTAATTCAGTGTTCGGTAAATCAGGCGTACCGAGTGGTTCACCCAGACCCTGTGAAGATAAAGAAGCGGCGTTGTTCAAGGAGATTATGAATAAGTGGAGCAAAAAATAAATAAAGTTCTTTACCTTAACTAAAGTTGAGCTTTTAAAGTGGCGTTTTTTAGAAGGACGTTGCTATGAATGCACTCGAAAACTACCTGTTAAGTCTGCAAATTAATTGCTACAACACCTCAGTCACACAAATCATCGACGTACAGAACCGTATTTTTCGGTCTCTTTTATCAGGATCTCATTACGCTGAGGCATTGTTAGTTGCACTCGATATTTCTCATTATTCAACACCGCAGCAGCATCAAGCTTTATTAAAACAGGTGTTACATCATCTTGGTTACCGTATCCGTGTTGAGCGGCAACGACATGATGTACTGTTTATTGAACACACACGTTTAGCATATACATTACATTTAGCGTGAGCTGTCATTAACTGGTCATGTTGCTGGCGTGAAATAACACTGTTTTAAGGAATAACATGGAGTGCCTTGGGTCATGCAACAACCAAACATTATTATTTTAGGTAATGGCCCTGTGGGTGCGCATATCGCAGCGAGCGTTAATCGCTGCCCACGCGTGGTTAGGTTTAATCGTTGTGCAGACATGCCAGCCCATTTAGGTAAGCGTTGTACCGATCTATGGCTAGTTGGGCGAGGCTATCAGGCGCATGGCTTACTAGAGAGACCGCTTACAATACCACTCGAAGGGCTTTCACAGGTTATGATCACCGATCCTAACCCTCATCCGTTGTTGCACTGCTTTTTTAAATTAATTCATCGAAAAGGCAAGATAGACTACGCTAATCAGTTATTTAAGATGTATGGTCTGCACTGTAAATGTGAACGTTTAAGCGCTCAGTTTCGACAATCATTACTCGCTCACTTGCTTACTTTAGGACCTGTAATACATCGACCTTATTGCCCAAGCTCTGGCACTCTAGCTATCGCTTTCTATTTATCGCAGTTTGATAAAATACATATTGCTGGATTCGCTTTTCGAGGATGGAAGCGTCATCCGTGGCATTTAGAAAAGCGCTATGTAGACGGGTTAATTGCGGCAAATAAAGTGGTTTTACTTGATTAAAAAAGACACTTAACTGACGTTAAGTGTCTTGCCTTAACGAAGTTACCAAATCATTTCTGCAAATTCAGGGTGATCAACAAATGGGTTACGATTTCCTTGGAATTCAAATGCGGCTTGGTTTCTATCAAGTTCAAGCTGACTAACAGGGTCGTCGTTATGCCATTTTAATAGCATCGCAATGACCCAGTTCTCGAACACCTGACTTGATGAGCCATTAAGCACAGCATTGCTATACGTTGTGTTGTTTTGCCAGTTAGCAATCACATTTTCATAGCGTGTTGCCATGTAAAAATAAGCCCGTGCAAAATCACCTTTAAACTCATCAATCGGTTCGAATACCGTACCTGAGTAATTTAATGAGCTAGCGGCACTGCCTAATTTGCTTCCATTACTAGAGGTGTAGCTTGCACTAGCGACTTCGCCGAAAGGGTAGTTACTGCGTTTTGAATTTACATAGCCATCAGTGGCAAAGATATGATGTACATCTGAATTCATGGGCTCAACAGTGCCACCAAACCAGCTTTTTGGGAACGAATGCTCGCGGTTATAGCAATCAGCTTCACTGTTGTAGGTACCGCACTGGTCGCTCACAGCAACATAGTTATAGCTGTCTTGGCCTGCTGGATTCTCTGAATAACGGTCTAAAATTGAGTTATCATTCTCAAAGTATTTATCACGCGATGCGAGGTCGTAAAATCCCCAAATAGCCGAATAACCTTGTGAGTTATGATCCTTAATTATGTTGTACAGTTCCGTTTTTAAAGCATAGCCCGTAAGACCTTGAGTCGTTACATAATAACCTGTCGGTTCTGTTGGTGTGGTACCGCCGCCATTCCCGCCGCCAGTGTTATCACCTAAACTAAACGGTGTAGCCTCTGAGCTTTGGAAGCTTGCGCCACTGGCAAGCACAGTTTGACCTAAAGAAAGACTGTAGCTGCCATTACCGAATGAGCAGCACATGCCATCACCGTAACTATCAAAAATAGTGAATGTGTAGTCACCATCAATTAGACAGGCTTGCTCGTTATAGTTCGTATTAGCAGCGTAGCTGCCGCCTGATGCTACTGTGCTGCCTTGAGCATTGGTAATTTGCCAACTGCTCTCTTCACCATAGTTGTCGGTGGTGAGGGTAAGAGCGACTTGGTTATCTGTACAGCCCCCCGCAGGTGGAGGCGGTGTGCCAGTGTTTGGCGCAAAGTTATCGACATAAACAACTTCGCTGCCATCAAAGCCCGTTACGTCGTAAAAACGTAATCCTACATCGATAGAGGTTGTTACTGATGCGGTATATTGATAGCTGATCTGTTGCCATTGATTTGTTAATGCTGAGTTTGAATAACCTTGGTAGCCATCAACGACAAGGCGTGCCTTCACCCCCCCTTCGGTATGATAAACCCACGCCGAAAACTCATAGCTTTCACCCGCAACGACATCAACCATTTGTAATAAATCAGTATTACTTTGCGTACCTGTATTCACTGTAACGCGAGCTGAGTAGTTACCCGAGTAAACCACATTACTGTTGCTGCTGAGATTTATACCACTGTCAATTGTGCTCCAACCTGAGGGGGCACCTGCTGACCAAGTTTCGAAATCAGCATTGTTGATATTCGCCATTGCTGAACTTGCTAAACACAGCAAACTGCTGGCTAGCATTATTTTATTACATGTCCCGTGTGACATTATTGTTTCCTTTTCATTGTTATATTGTCTGTTCTTAAAATGAACACAGCGAGTATAGGCTAAACACGGTATGTTGCAATAATGTTAATTGGCAAAGTATTTATTCGACTAAGTAAGCATTTAATCTGTTTTTTATAGTAAATATGAAAATTAATAACTAAATGGAATATCAAAGCAGATTCTATTCTTTTTTAATCGCGCGAGACCTCGTTATTCTTCACGCTCAGATAAACTTTTAAAAAGCATCGTTTGAGCTCTTTTAAAGTCGAAAAAATTGTTAGTGAAATGCCAGTAGCAAGGGGTTTCGCAGTTAACTTTCAGGGTTACGAGGAATAAATTCATGTTGTTGAGTCAACTAAATGCAGCGGCGAGCCCGCTATCGCAAGAGCAAGTACAAAAGCTGCAAGGCTTAGTGGCTGAACTTAATCCAATTCAGCAAGCGTGGGTAAGTGGTTACTTAGCTGCGAGTGCCAATGCGGGGGCACTAACAGGGGGCGTTGCTGCGGCTCCTGCTGCAGGCGATGCTGCTCCACTCACTATTTTATACGGCTCACAAACAGGCAACGCCAAAGGTGTTGCAAGCAAATTAAAAGAGCAAGCTGAGTCACGTGGATTAGCAGTAAAACTAGTCAATATGGCTGACTACAAGCCTACAGCCCTGAAAAAAGAAAAATTTATCACTGTTGTGGTATCAACATACGGTGAAGGTGAGCCACCTGAAGATGCAGAAAGCTTACATGAATTCTTAACCACCAAAAAAGCACCTAAATTAGATGGTGTAAAGGTAGCAGTAATTGGTTTAGGTGATTCAAGCTACGAATTCTTCTGCCAAACAGCAAAAGATTTTGAAGAGCGCTTCAATAAACTAGGTGCAGAAACTATTTTCCAACGCGCAGACTTAGACGTTGATTACGATGACGAAGCTGCAAAATGGATAGACGGTGCGCTTGATGCATTTGAACCCGACCTAAAAGCACAGCAACAAACAAGCGGTGGTCAAGTGGTGGCAATGCCATTTGGTGCAGCGGCACCAGCAGCAAGTCAATACACCAAACAAAACCCGTTTGCCGCTGAGCTTAGTGTGGTACAAAAGATCACAGGCCGTGATTCAACGAAAGATGTACGTCATGTTGAGATTTCTCTAGAAGGTTCTGATATTACCTATACACCGGGTGATTCGTTGGGTGTGTACTTCTTAAATGACGAAGCGCTTGTTGATGAAGTACTTGCGCTTACACAAATCGATGCTTCGAGCACGGTTAAACTAGGCGACGAAACGCTAAGCGTACGTGATGCACTGATTGAAAAGTTAGAATTAACGCAGTCTTACCCTGGCTTTGTTGAAAAATACGCAACAGCAACGGGTAACCCTGAATTATTAAAGCTTGTTGAAGATAAAGCGGCTATGCGTGAGTACATTGAACCTCGCCAAATCTTCGATATTATTCGTCAAAACCCAGCAAAGCTTGACGCACAAACGTTAGTAGATTGCTTACGCAAACTACAAGCGCGTTTATATTCGATTGCATCGAGCCAAGCCGAAGTTGAAGAAGAAGTGCACTTAACGGTTGGTCTGGTTGAGTTTGACGCATTTGGCAGCGAGCACTTAGGGGGCTGTTCTGGTTATTTAGCGCGTCGAGCTGAAGAAGGCTGTAAGGTAAAAGTATTCAGTGAGCATAACGACAACTTCCGCTTACCAGTAAGCGACGAAACGCCCATTATTATGGTGGGACCGGGTACCGGTATTGCGCCATTCCGTGCGTTTTTACAAGAACGAGACGCCCGTGAAGCAAGTGGTAAAAACTGGCTATTCTTTGGTAACCCACACTTTACGCAAGACTTCTTGTATCAAGTAGAAATTCAAGGCTACTTAAAGTCAGGCTTACTCACTAAAGTGGATGTGGCATTTAGCCGTGATCAAGCAGAAAAAGTTTATGTTCAAGACAAACTACGTAAAAACAGCAAAGAGGTGTTTGCGTGGTTAGAAGCCGGAGCACACATCTATATTTGTGGTGATGCTAATCGTATGGCGAAAGATGTGCACCACGCACTGGTTGACATCATCAAAGAAAACAGCGGCAAAGATGATGAGCAAGCTGAGCAATACTTAAAAGATTTACGTAGCGCCAATCGCTATCAGAAAGACGTGTATTAATCACGTTTAAAGCTAACAGCCGTCACCGTAACAAATTTAGGAAATACCATGAGCGAACAAGACAAAAACGTAAAGCTTTCTGATAACGAGCGTTTGAAAAGAGAAAGTAACTTTTTACGTGGCACCATTGCACAAGATTTAAAAGACGAGATCACCGGTGGTTTTACCGCTGATAACTTCCAGTTGATCCGTTTCCACGGTATGTATCAGCAGGATGACCGCGATATTCGCGCTGAACGTGCTAAACAAAAGCTAGAGCCGTTACATAATGTTATGTTACGTGCGCGTATGCCAGGCGGTATCATCAAGCCTGAACAATGGTTAGCGATTGATAAATTCGCCGACGAGAAAACCAGCTATGGCAGTATTCGTTTAACCACGCGTCAAACGTTCCAGTTCCATGGCGTGCTTAAGCCCAATATTAAAGGCATGCACCAAATGCTTAATAGCGTGGGCATTGACTCAATTGCGACCGCGGGCGATGTGAACCGAAACGTACTGTGTACGACGAACCCAGTTGAGTCAGAGCTTCATCAAGAAGCGTACGAGTGGGCCGCGAAGATTTCTGAGCATTTATTACCAAAAACCAAGGCTTATGCTGAGATTTGGTTAGATGGTGAAAAGAGCGAAACCACCGAAGAGCCCATTTTAGGCTCAACGTACTTACCACGTAAGTTTAAAACGACGGTAACGATTCCACCGAATAACGAAGTGGATGTACACGCCAATGATTTAAACTTTGTGGCAATTGCAGAAAACGGCAAATTAGTTGGCTTTAACGTGTTAGTGGGGGGTGGTCTTGCGATGACTCACGGTGATACAGCTACGTATCCACGTAAAGCAGATGACTTTGGTTTTATTCCACTTGAACACACATTGAAAATTGCTGAGCACGTGGTGTCTGTGCAACGTGATTGGGGTAACCGTTCAAACCGTAAAAATGCAAAAACCAAATACACATTAGACCGTGTAGGTACTGATGTATTTAAAGCGGAAGTTGAAAAGCGTGCTGGTGTTAAATTCGAAGATAGTCGTCCGTACGAGTTTACGCATCGTGGTGACCGTATTGGCTGGGTAGAAGGCATTGATGGTAAGCACCATTTAACGCTGTTTATTCAAAGTGGCCGTATTTTAGATTACCCAGATAAACCACTCAAAACGGGATGTCGTAAAATTGCTGAAATTCACCAAGGTGATTTCCGTATGACGGCAAACCAAAACCTGATCATTGCTGGCGTACCCGCTGATCAAAAAGCCGTTATCGAAGAGATTGCTCGTAATCATGGTTTAATTGATGACAGCCATACTGAGCAACGTAAAAACTCAATGGCGTGTGTGGCATTACCAACGTGTCCGTTAGCGATGGCAGAAGCTGAGCGTTACTTACCAAGCTTAATTGAGAAAACAGAAGCGCTCTTAGCGAAACACGGTATGGGTGATGACAACATTATTATGCGTGTTGTGGGTTGCCCGAATGGCTGTGGCCGCGCGATGTTGGCAGAAGCAGGGCTTGTTGGTAAAGGCCCGGGTAAATACAACGTGTACTTAGGTGGTAACCGTGAAGGCACGCGTATTCCTAAATTGTATTTAGAAAATGTTGGCGAAGATGTCTACCTAGATGCATTCGATAAGCTCATAGGCCAATGGGCGAGTGAGCGTAATGACGGTGAATGTTTTGGTGATTTTGTTATTCGCAAAGGCATTGTTGCTGAAGTCAAAGTTTCAGTAACCGATTTTCACGCATAATTTTAAAAGCGATACCGCTTTAAGGTTTGGAATTAACCATGAGTGAATTTAAAAACATCTTAACGATGAGCAAAGAAGACCAAACAGCCATGCTGGCTGATATTAACGGTCTTCTTGCTGAAAAAAGCGCTGAGGAGCGTGTTGCGTGGGCACTTGAAAACTTACCAAGTACACACTTTTTATCGTCTAGCTTTGGTATACAAGCCGCTGTGATGCTACACCTTGTGACATCGCAGCAGCCAGATATTCCTGTGGTACTGACTGATACTGGTTATTTGTTCCCAGAGACATATCAGTTTATTGAGCAAATGACCGAACGACTTTCGCTTAATCTTAAAGTTTATAAAGCTGAGCTTAGCCCTGCGTGGCAGGAAGCGAAGTTTGGTAAGCTTTGGGAGCAAGGAGAGGCGGGTATTAAGCAGTACAATCAGCTTAATAAAGTTGAGCCAATGACCCGCGCATTGAATGAGCTTAATGCGGGTACATGGTTCAGTGGCCTTCGTCGAGATCAATCATCGTCGCGTGCTGATAAACAAATAGTTGAAATTAGCCGTGGTACAGTGAAAGTGTATCCACTGATAGAGTGGAATAATCGCGATATCTATCAGTACCTAACGAAACATGATTTGCCGTACCATCCGCTTTGGGAGCAAGGCTATGTGTCAATGGGTGATGTGCATACAACACGTAAACTCGAACCCGGTATGACTGAAGAAGAGACTCGTTTCTTTGGGTTAAACCGTGAGTGTGGTTTACACATTGATGGTGACGGTATTTAGTCCTAATTTCCTATCAGAAAATTCATAAAGCGCGACATCGGTTGCGCTTTTTTTATACCAAAAATGTATAGTCCATGGCTCAATCGAGTGAGAGAAAATCATGAGCCGTTTAGTTATATTATTCTTGTTGTTTAGTCCATTGTGTTTAGCCGATACGCTTCGTATAGGATTGCCTGATAGCGATTATCCTCCTTATCATTTTATGGCCGGTAAAGAAGAGGGCATTGTGAGCGATTTACTGAACCGTTTTGCAAAACAATATGGAGTGAGTATTGATTACTTTTACGTGCCAGAGAAACGTTCACAAAAAATGCTTGATGAAGGGTTACTTGATGGTCGAATCGAGTCTGTAGAGTGGTATGTTGGACAGAATCAATACTATTGGAGTGATGCGCTCGCGATGGTAGAAGATGTATTGGTCATGCCAAGTGGCTGCCATATTCCTATGATTGAACAGCTTGCCGGGTATGTGCTTATGGCGCGTTATGGCTACACCTATCCCCAGTTTGAACACTTATTTCAATCGGGTGATATGCACAGAGAGAATTTTTACTCAGAATTTGAAATGCTACTTGCCTTAATGGATTGGGAGCATAACCAACGCGTCGCAGTGATTTCTCGGGATGCCTTAACGTGGTATGTTGCTCGCAATAATGATTTTAAAAAGTTCACTGTGAGTGATTACTCTGTAGGCAAAGCGCCATTACAGTTACAGTTTGCGTTTGATGAACGTGGTAAAGAGACCAGCAAACAATTTAATGACTTTCTGAAAAATCTCAAATCATCAGGAGAGTTTGCTAAGATAATGAATAACTACCAATAACGGATAAATTGGATCATGAAGCGATTTTGCTATCTTGCAGTAATGCTATTACTGACCAGTATTGTGCTGCTATTTTATATAAAAAAGCCCGATGGTCAGCCTTACTTATCGCTCAGCATATTGCAACGTTATTCACAACAAGTAAGTCATGATGTCACTCAAAGCGCGTCACAAAATGTTGAGTCGTGGGGTGTTAAAGCCGAGCAGCTTTTAAAGCAATTTAGCGAGCCTGATAATGATCATGCAGCTGTTGTGGTTTATAAATGGCAAGATGAACAGGGACAGTGGCATTTTGCAGATACACCTCACCCACAATATGCGAGTACGTTGGTGACGTTAGACTCGCGAGAAATCACGGTGCTACCCGCAGAGAGTTTTCAAGCAGACCCCGAAAGCAAGTTAACTGATACACAGGTTAAATCAGCTGCAGATTCGAATTTATACGACCCTAAAAAAATACAACAACTCATACAAGATGCTGAGCAAGTAAAGCAGCAAATTGAGCAACGTAATAAGCAATTAGAACTCTAAACGTGCGTGTTTTTTGTGGTTAATTCGCTTTCAAGCTTCATTAAAAGAATGGTTAAATAAATCTTTGTCGGTAATGAAAATAATACGCCTACCGCGATACAAGCCGCACTGATCATAATGCCGTGAACACCTAGGCTTTCATCTAAATAGTTACTTGCTAACAGCGAGTGGCCTAAAATAATTAAGCAAATACCTAATATAATAAACACCTTAAGGGTTCTTATAATATTTTTTTCGGTCATTTTAAGCACCAACATTTAAAGGCGTAATTAAAGTGTAGGTGCTATCTGACTTAGACGGTTTGTTTTAAATCAAGTAATGATTGGTTACTTATTAAGCTTTACTGGGCCGTTAATATTGTCAATACTTAAGTCGCCAGAACCAGCCTCAATGATAGCGAGTCCAAGGGTATCATTGACATAAATACTACCAGAGCCATCGGTGATGGTAACGAGCCCTTTTATGTGTCTTACATCTATATCACCAGAGCCGTCTTCGATAGTGAGCGCACCACCTAATGTTTTAACGCTAATACTGCCTGATTCATCAATGATACGTGCTGGGCCTTGGCTATTCTCAATGCGAATATCTCCAGAGTCATCTTCAATATCAATACGGCCTTGGCCTTGGTCTATTATAATTGAGCCAGAATCGTCTTCTATGTTGATATTGCCGCTTACATTACGAATGTGAATGTCGCCAGAGTCATCATCAAGACGAATATTGCGACCTCCTTCAATCACAATGGATCCTGAGTCATCATCAATATTGATATCGTTTTGCATAGCACGTATGACGATATCACCTGAATCATCATCAATATCAAGTTTAAGCTGTGCTGGCACAGATACGATTAAATCGATATGAGGTGATGAGCCACTGTAAAACGACACGCTACCATTATTGAGCTTACTGATAAGCTCAACTGTGTCGCCGTGTTTTTCAAGTGTTAGCGTATAGGTTTCATCGCCTTTAGCCGCATAGATATTGGCATTCACTGTGATAGCTGTGGCATTGCTATCGCCTTTGATGATCAGTGAGCCTGCTTCGGCATCGATTTTTAACTGGCTTACATTTGCAGCCGAAACGCGTAAGTCTTGTTGTTTTTGTTCAGCAAACTGATCCGCAGATACATGAATAACACAGCCGGCTAATAATAAGCTCGATGAGATGGCAGTTGCGCACATCGCGCGTTTGAATGATGCAATAGTCATATGGATTCCAAAATTATTGTGATTTTTATCTGGTTAGCATTTGCAAATTATGATCCAAGTTTAACATGCTGATTTTTATGTTCTTTTCATTTTTTGTAACTAAGTGTACTGGTCTAAACTGCAATTTATTGGTGTTTTAAACAAAAAAGGGGCTGAAATTTCAGCCCCTTAGTTAACTTAAAAGTGATTACTGCTCAGCCAGCATATTACGAAGTACATACTGTAAAATGCCGCCGTGTTTGTAGTAATCCCACTCTTTGGGTGTATCAATTCGCACATCAACACTAAAGCTAACTTGCTTACCTTCGCTGTTAGTTGCAATTACGCTGACTTCATTGGTTTTGTCGTATAAGCCTTCAAAATCAAAGGATTCTTGACCAGTCAAACCAAGCGATTCATAACTTTCACCCTCTTTAAATTGAAGCGGTAATACACCCATACCAATCAGGTTAGAGCGGTGAATACGCTCATAGCTTTGCGCTATGACTGCTTTTACACCCAGTAATAAAGAGCCTTTTGCAGCCCAGTCACGTGATGAACCGGTCCCATACTCTGCACCAGCCAAAATAATCAATGGGGTACCGTCTTGTTGATACTGCATGGCCGCATCAAAAATGCTGGCAAGTTCATCTGTTGGTTGTATGCGTGTGACACCCCCTTCAGTGCCAGCAGCAAGTAAGTTTCTTAATCGTACATTTGCGAAGGTGCCGCGCATCATGACTTCATGATTGCCTCGACGAGAGCCATACGAGTTAAATTGTGCTTTTTCTACACCATGTTCTTGTAAGTACAAGCCAGCAGGAGCATCGGCTTTAATCGCCCCCGCAGGTGATATATGGTCGGTGGTGACTGAGTCTCCAAGTTTTGCTAAACAACGTGCTCCACTGATCGTGGGGATACCGGGCGGTTCTATTTCCATGCCATCAAAGAATGGCGCTTTTTTAATGTAGGTTGATGCGTCATCCCAGTCATAAAGCTTACCTTCAGGGATTTGGATTTTTTGCCAGCGATCATCACCTTGATAAACATTACCGTAGCTCGATGCAAACATCTCTTTGGTGACGGTATCACGCACTAACTCACTCACCTCACTCACACTTGGCCAAATGTTCTTTAGATAAATGTCGTTACCATTGGGGTCTTGTGCCAAGGGTTCATTGTATACATCAATGTCGGTGCGTCCCGCGATAGCGTAGGCCACAACAAGCGGAGGTGATGCTAAAAAGTTCATTTTTACATCTTGGTGGATACGGCCTTCAAAGTTTCGATTGCCCGATAAAATAGAGCTTACAACAAGTTTGTGCTTCTGAATTGCTTCACTTATTTCATCAGCGAGCGGGCCTGAATTACCAATGCACGTGGTACAGCCATAGCCCACAAGGTTAAACCCAAGCGCGTCTAAATCATCCATTAAATTCGCTTTTTTCAAGTAATCAGTGACCACTTGAGAGCCTGGCGCGAGTGATGTTTTAACCCACGGTTTTACTTTCAACCCTAGCTGTTTGGCTTTTTTAGCAACTAAACCCGCCGCCAGAATAACGCTCGGATTTGACGTGTTTGTACAGCTTGTTATTGCTGCAATGACACACGCACCGTCTTTTAACTCAAACTCTTCACCTTTAAAGTTAACTTTGGCTGCGCCCATATATTGCGCTTCGTTAACAGGATCATCCGGATTTGTTGTCGGACCTTCATCTTCGATACGTGCTTCTTGAGTATCACTTTTATCACGCTGTTGCATGCGCTCATTTTGGAAAGCTTTTAAGTGTTCCCCAATCACCTCGCCTGCTTTATCAAGGGCAATACGGTCTTGCGGACGTTTGGGACCAGCAAGGCTAGGCACTACATCATCTAAAGACAGCTCTAATGTGTCGGTGTAATGTGCTTCGTCGCCTGGGTTTCGCCACAGTCCTTGGTGTTTGGCGTAGTCTTCGATTAGCTTCAGTTGTTTTTCATCGCGATTTGTTAAACGCAGGTAATTAATCGTTTCATCATCAATCGGGAAAATACCACATGTTGCACCATACTCAGGTGCCATGTTTGCGATGGTAGCGCGGTCTGCAAGTGGTAAGTCAGCAAGGCCATCCCCATAAAACTCAACAAATTTACCCACGACACCATGTTTACGCAGTATTTCGGTTACTGTGAGCACTAAATCTGTGGCAGTTGTGCCTTCGGGCAAGCGACCATTGAGCTTAAAACCAACCACTTGTGGAATTAGCAAGCTGATGGGCTGACCAAGCATGGCCGCTTCGGCTTCTATGCCACCGACACCCCAACCAAGTACGCCTAAGCCGTTAATCATTGTGGTATGCGAATCTGTGCCGACTAGGGTATCTGGATAAGCGAGGGATTGACCATTTTTTTGATCGTTAAACACCACACGGGCCAAATACTCTAAATTAACTTGGTGTACGATACCGGTTGCGGGTGGCACCACTTTAAGGTTATCAAAGGCTGTTTGTCCCCAACGTAAAAATTCGTAACGTTCTTTATTTCGTTCATATTCGAGCTTGGCGTTTAAGTCGAACGAGCCATCTTCGCCATAACCATCAACTTGTACAGAGTGGTCTATTACGAGTTCCGCAGGTGACAGTGGATTAATTTTAGCGGGGTCTCCGCCAAGTTTTTCCATGGCGTCGCGCATTGCGGCTAAATCAACAATCGCAGGGACACCTGTAAAGTCTTGCATCACCACGCGCGCAGGCGTAAAGGCAACTTCGGCGGAGGGTTTTGCTTGTGGATCCCAGTTTAGAAGTGCGTCTATATCTTGCTTTTTAATGTTTACGCCATCTTCGTTGCGTAATAGATTTTCTAACAATATTTTTAATGAGAAAGGCAGGCGTTTGGCTTTGTCACCAAGACCTTGTAAAGAGTGGATATGATATTGCTCACCATTAATCGTAAGCTGTTTTTGGGTATCAAAACTGTTATTCATTATTTGCCCCTGTGGTTTACGCAAGCAATGCTCGCTTTTTATGTTTCCTTTACGAGATATCTGCAAACTTAATACCAGCTATTAAAATTCACCGTGCTGATGAAAAAATATGCTATCTAATTATAGTTGATGCCGATGCAACTTATTTCAAGGGGAGAGAGCAATAAAAGAGCAGTAATTAGACAGCAGCTCATAACATAGACTGACGTTAAGTTAGCCAATGCTGCTGTTTTGCGTGATGGCTAACAAGCAACAATAATAAGCCAATTACAATCACGCAAAATGGCATTGCCAAAGCACTAAAACCAAAGAGGGCGAGGCTATCGATTACGATAAAGTTGTAATACTGCTGGACTAATACAGCGACAAACGAAATAAGAAACAACTCTCTCGCGAGGGCTTTTTTAGCAAGTAATAAAATGCTTGCTAAGCTGGCTGAAAACACCGCTATCGCAAAGGCAAGCGTTGACCACAGCGGGATATCACGGTATGCGGCTTGTTGATCGAGTGGTAATTGGTCAATCATCTCTGGGGTAATGAGTAGCTGCATAATAAGTGCAATTACCCCGAGTAGATTCCAAACTAATGCGGCCCATGCAAGTGGTTTGAGCCAAGCGGGAGAAGTCATAAATCACCTTTATATTGTTATTATCAAGCACAATTAAAGGGGATAAATATTAACTAAGCAAGGCTAACCAAAAGAAATAGGGCGACGACCTGTTTTTTCGTCTACTTTAGGCTTTTTAGTGCGCTTACGTTTTTTGGCTGTTGATGCGCTGCTCTCTTGCGGGGCGTTCTGTCGTTGTTGCTCAGGTTGTTTTTCTGGGCGAGGGTTCGGTATTGCATCTTCACTTAAGGTTAATTGAAATTGCTCACCATCAAACGAAAGTACGTCGCCACTGTATAATTTTTTCCGTTTTATTGTACAAATTTCATAGTTAACTCCAACATAACCTTCACCGATTAAGGTCTTTGCTTGGCCACCTGTCTCAACTAAATCGAGCACTTTAAGTAAGTTACATAACTCTATTGGCTCTTCTTCAAGCTCAATTTCGATGAAATCTTCGTTCATGTTGGTCTCTCATAATTTAATCGCAGCCATTATAAAGCCTAGCACTGGATTGAACCAAGGTTAAATTTTTAAGCGCTTCACATACTTAAAAAATGAGCATAAAAAATAATGACGTATTTTGCAGAGTCGTAAGAAAACTGCAGTATTTCATAAGTACACTGCGCGCGTCTTGATATGGTGCGCTACTTGCTAAATGCAACGTCGTTTTATTTATTATTCGTTCAGGAGAAGTAGTCATGGGCGTTAGGTCAGTACTGAAAAAAGAACTAATGGGGTTAGACGATACATCGTTACTTGCAGCAGATGATGTGCGTGCATTATTAACCCAAACAATGAAAGCGCAGCCTGATAAATCAGAACAAGGCTTTGCATTAATTTCGCGTTTTAATGATAACCATAGCCAGCTTGCCTATGGAGAGAAGAGTAAAGAAGAGTTACTTGAGTATCAGGTTCACCGCTTATTTAAAGATATTCTTTACACTCGACGCAGTGTTGATAAATGGCTAAGTCACCATTTAAATTAGTTGATTAATCAGCTTTCCTCTAATAGACTACATTTGTAATCTATTGGAGGGAATAGTATGAACAGGATGTATATTTGGTGTGTGCTGCTATTGTTAGTTGGTTGCCAACAGCCAACTGTTTATGTTTATACAGAAAACTTAGACGCACAGCAGCAAGCTCAGCTCGATTTAGCCTTAAGTGCTCAGCGTTTACCTTATAAATACACGCAACTGAGTGTGCCGCGAGAGTTTGGCGACGCGACTTTGATGTTATCCGAAGATAAAATTTTGACTGAACAGACTGAGATCTTAGCTGGCATCATGCAGCGACTGGGTTATCAGCCTGAGATCAAATACACCACCGCCGCAAATCACTTTTACAATCATGGCAATATTGGCTTTTACTTAAAAGCACCGAGTGAGGAGGATGAAATTTCTCTGCCTAATCGTGTTTTCACAACACACTGCGATGAGGATAAGTTTAATGGACTGATGGTGACATTTACCGAGAAGCACGCCGAGTTTGTGCTTCCTGGCGGGACCCCAGTATCACTTAAGTGGGATTATCTGTACGGTTATCTGGTTATTTATTATAAAAACTATTCACAGACCTACAGCCATTCAACACCCTATGTAAGTACACCTTTTGGTGAAAAGCCAACAGATACCTATCGATATACTATTAGGGTTAATCAGCCTAGTTGGTTAAATTGCTCGTTGCAAATAGTCTATATGGACTAAAAAATCTTTACCTCAACTGAACTTGAGGTTTTAGCATGGCTGTCATCATTACTTATAAGGACATGCCATGCAAAACTACATTAAACATTATCTAAATTCTTTGGCTATTGATTACATTAATGAAGACAGAAATCTTGCATTGATTGAGCGTTTACAAGCGGCGCATTTAGCTCGCTATAGTTTCAGCAGTGTCAATGCATTACAGGCTAAATCACTGAGCCTTGATGACGATAAAGTGTTTTCACGTTTAATTAATTTACAAGAAGGAGGTTATTGCTTTGAACATAACAAGATCTTCTTTCTTGCGTTGGTCGCACTCGGTTTTGACGTTGAAATACTCATAGCGCGGGTGATGCTTAACGGCCGTGAAGAAAACCCTCGCTCGCACCGATTAACAAAATTGACACTCGAGGGTAAACACTATTTGCTCGATGTTGGCTTTGGGGTAAGTACACCGGTAATCGCATTGCCAATTGATCAGTCGTCACGAGTCAGTGAAGGTGTGAACTTATATGAAATTAGCCGACGTGACAGGCTAATTGATGTGAGGCAAGTTTTACCAAATACTCAGCATTTATACCGCGTTGAACTGGCTCAATTCTATGAGAGTGATTGCGAAATCGCTCATTTCTATAGTCATCACCATCCAGACGCTGCATTTGTTAACAACCTTGTTGTATCACGTATTGAAAAGGGTGAACGCTGGCTTATTCGTAATAATCTACTGCATTATTGGCACGAAACATCAGCAGTTCATACGCAACAGGTTATTCAATCACGTGAGCAATTACATACATTACTTACAGACACATTTCTTTTAAATGTAAGCAAAGCAACGTCTGCATGGTTAATGGAGCGCTATGTATTAGCCGCGTGATTCGAGGAAGTTACTCAGTTTAATAATACGCTCACTCATGCCTTCGATGATGCGATCTTTAATTTTTTCGCGGATCACGTTAGGCAAACGGGTGAGGGCTTCCGGTGTGATTGCCAGTAAAATAGTATCCACTTTAGCGCGGGCGCTAGTACTGCGTTCGCGATTATTGATAAATGCGCCTTCACCAATAAACTCACCCGGTTCAATGGTGCCGAGCTCAAGCAAATGGCTTTGCTTAAAGATGATTAATGAACCACTCAAAACAATATAGAGTCGCTTGTCATTATCAAACTGTTTAAATACAGCTCGACCTTGTTGTACTAAATACAAATGGCTGAAAGATTCTAATAACACCTGTCGTTCACTCAGGGTAAACTCCCGAAAGAACGCCAATCGGTTAATAATTTCCATCTGCTTAATAAGCGGAATATGTTCGATTAACTTCATTACTTACATCGTTTATAACGCAAAATTAGCTAATATTGCGCTCTTTTAACTTGCGGGTCAATGTATTGCGCCCCCAACCAATTTTAACCGCAGCCTCTTGTTTGTGGCCTGCACAATTTGCCAGTGCGGTTTTAATTAAACGAGTTTCCAGTTGAGCTTGAATCGCGGGCCAAATATTTTCTTTCCCTTGTTTAAGCTCGAGGTTTAACCATTGTTGGAAAGCTTCAAGCCAATCACCTTCTTGCTCTACAGGTTCTGCCGCGATAATTTCCGGTGGTAAATCTTGCTCACTGATAAGCTCTCCAGGTGCCATTACGGTTAACCAACGACAGGTATTTTCGAGCTGACGCACGTTACCCGGCCAGTTAAATAATCGCAATTGCTCGGTCGCTTTTGGGCTTAAAATTTTGCTTTCGACTTGCAGCTCTTTGGCGCTTTTATGGAGAAAGTGTTGTGCTAAACGCTCAATATCCTCTGTACGTTCACGAAGAGCCGGTAAGCGAAGACGCACCACATTTAAGCGGTGGAATAGGTCATCACGAAACTTACCTTGTTTTACCAAGTCTTCTAAGTTCTGGTGGGTGGCGGCAATAATTCGAACATCTACTTTAATACTTTGATGCCCGCCAACACGGTAAAACTCACCATCGGCTAAAACACGTAATAAACGGGTTTGTACATCCAGTGGCATGTCACCAATTTCATCTAAAAATAGCGTGCCGCCATTCGCTTGTTCAAAGCGGCCTTTACGAATACTGTCGGCCCCTGTAAACGCGCCTTTTTCATGGCCGAATAATTCTGATTCAACCAGTTCTTTAGGGATGGCAGCCATATTAAGAGCAATAAACTGGTTTTCTTTTCGTGGGCTATGGTTATGCAATGCACTGGCGACAAGCTCTTTACCAGTGCCTGATTCGCCATTGATTAAAACACTCATGCTTGATGCAGATAATTTACCTATTGCACGAAACACTTCCTGCATAGCAGGGGCTTCACCAATGATATGGGCATTGGTTTGCGGTGCTTGTTTGCGTCTGGTTTTCTTTGTGGAGTTTGCACGGCAAGCACTTTCAACTAAAGAAACGGCTTCTTCTAAATCAAACGGTTTTGCGAGGTATTCAAACGCCCCTTTTTGAAACGCATTAACCGCCGAATCTAAATCCGAGTGGGCAGTCATGATAATGACAGGTAACCCAGGGTTTTGCTCAGCGATTGTTTCTAGTAACGCCATACCATCCATACCTGGCATACGCACATCAGACACCAGCACGGTAGGCTGGCTAAACTTTAAAGCATTCAGCACTTCTTGCGCATTGGCATAGCTTTGAGTTTCAAATCCTGCTCGTGCCAGCGCTTTTTCTAATACAAAGCGTATTGAGGCATCATCATCAACTAACCACACTGTTTTCATGACTACTCCAAAAAAAACCATTAATCCGTAAAAGGCAAATAGATATTAAATTCTGTATGGCCTGGCCAACTGTCACACTCTATGTGTCCATCATGTTGGTCAACCAATGTTTGCGCGATGGATAAGCCAAGACCCGACCCATTTTCTTTATTGGTAATCATCGGGTAAAACAAGGTTTCTTTTAAACTCTTGTCTATGCCTGGACCGTTATCCGAAATTTGGATCAGCAAGGTTTTTTTCGGTGCTTTACCAGGGCGTCTATGTTGATGGTTGATACGGGTTTTTATTCTAATTTCTCCCCCATCAACGAGCGCCTGTTGTGCATTACGAATAATGTTTAATACCACTTGTTGAATTTTACTCTGATCGATATATACGCTGGGTATGCTCGGGTCATAGTCTTTCACTAACGTGATATTTGCATTGTTATCAAGCATGCTTAATTTAACGACAGACTCAAGCGCTTGGTGAATATTGCCATACGACTTATGTGGCAGTTGATTCGGGCCAAGTAAACGGTCGACTAATTCACGTAAGCGGTCTGCTTGTTCAATAATGAGTTCTGCACATTGATCTCGTTCTTGCTGATCAACCTCATACTGCAATAATTGCGCCGCTCCGCGTATACCCCCCAAAGGATTTTTTATTTCGTGGGCTAAACCACGAATTAAATTACGTGCAGCTTGATACTGATGCATTTGATTTGAGGCCTGATCGTGGCGAATTTCATCGTCCATCTGGCGGCATTCAAACAAGATATAATTGTCATCTTTATTGGTAATTCGGCGTGTACTAATTGTGAGTTTGGCATGGCGAGAATCGATGAACACCACGTCAGCTCTATGCTGGTGGCAATCAACACCATCAAAGAGTGAATACTGAGCAATGCGTTTAAGATCGATAGAGTGGTAGTTAAACAGGTTATCAAACGGTTGGTTGAGAATGCGCTTTGGCCCTAAACCAAGTAGCTCACTGGCACTATCATTGGCATAAACAAGTTTAAAATCACGGTTAAGTAAAATAACCGCTGTACTTAAATTTTTCCAAATGCTGTCGAGCAATTCTGAGTTAAATTGTGTATCACTGAGCATGGTTGCACCATTTTAGTGCGTTACGATTAAGTGCAGCTTAGCATAATCCTTTTGCATTGCGAGGCGCGTTTGAAAAAATTAATTCCCACCAAAAACAGACGCTCTGTGCATGTAGAATGTGCTAACTGGACTGACCGAAACGAGTTTATTGTTCGCATTAAATAGTTTGGCTTGTAATGTGTGCTCGCCTCGATTTACGCCTCGTAGTGCAAAAGTAGAACTATTACTTGGTTCGCCATGGGGGGCACCATTTACAAAAAGTTGTACTTTAAAACCCGTTGCAAAGCGAGGAATGACACGGGTTGTAACATAAACAGAACCGGAGTTTTCTCTGACTGTTGCTTGGTCTTCAGGTGAGGAAATAGCGATTTTAAAGTTTACGGGTGTTGCACTGGCTGTGTTATCAAGAATACTGGTGTCGGTAGCAGGCATGGTCAAGTTAGGGGTATTAAGCTTTACTTCGGTAGCACCGGGGCGTGGCGTATCAGAAAATACCAGAACACCATTTTTATCTTTCCACGAATACACTTTTTTTGTTGTTCCATAACTAAAAAAGCTTACTGATAGTAACAAAAATACCAATAAAGTTGTTCTTTTCACCCTGCGACCCTGCATTTTTTTATGTAATTAAAACTGTAGAGGAGAACACGCCTAATTACCATTAAAAAAGCCCGCCAAAGCGGGCTTGAGAACACACATTAATTATTTACTGTCTACGACGTATTAAACGCTGTAGTACATTTCGAACTCAACTGGGTGAGTTGTCATGTTAAGTTTTTCAACTTCTTTGTTCTTAAGTGAGATGTATGCATCAATTAGGTCGTCAGTGAATACACCACCTGCTTTTAAGAACTCACGGTCAGCATCTAAAGCAGCAAGTGCTTCGCTTAGTGAAGAGGCAACTTGTGGGATCTCAGCTGCTTCTTCAGCAGGTAGATCGTATAAGTCTTTATCCATTGCATCGCCAGGGTGGATCTTGTTTTGAATACCGTCAAGGCCAGCCATAAGCATTGCAGAGAATGCTAAGTATGGGTTTGCTGTTGGATCAGGGAAGCGTACTTCGATACGACGTCCTTTTGCAGATGGTACTACAGGGATACGGATTGAAGCAGAGCGGTTACGTGCAGAGTATGCAAGCATTACTGGCGCTTCGAAACCTGGTACAAGACGTTTGTACGAGTTAGTTGACGCGTTAGCGAATGCGTTGATTGCTTTAGCGTGCTTGATGATACCACCGATGTAGTAAAGCGCTTCTTCAGAAAGACCTGCGTATTTGTCACCAGCGAAGATGTTCACGCCATCTTTACCTAAAGATTGGTGACAGTGCATACCAGAACCGTTATCACCTACAAGAGGCTTAGGCATGAATGTCGCTGTTTTACCATAAAGGTGAGCCATGTTATGGATAACATATTTCATCTCTTGGATTTCGTCAGCTTTTAATACCATTGTATTGAAGCGTGTTGCGATTTCGTTTTGACCCGCAGTTGCTACTTCGTGGTGGTGTGCTTCAACAACTTGGCCTAGCTCTTCAAGAACTAAACACGTTGCTGAACGCCAGTCGTGAGATGAGTCGATTGGTGAACATGGGAAGTAACCACCTTTAACACCTGGACGATGACCTTTATTGCCACCTTCGTAATCTTTATCTGAGTTCCAAGCCGCTTCGATGTCGTCGATTTTATACATAGAACCAGACATGTCTGATTTGTATTTAACGTCATCAAATAGGAAGAACTCTGGCTCTGGGCCAAATAATACTGTGTCTGCGATACCAGTTGAACGCATGTACTCTTCTGCACGTTTAGCAACAGAGCGAGGGTCACGCTCGTAACCTTGAAGTGTTGAAGGCTCAACAACGTCACAACGTACGATTAAAGTTGCTTCTTCAGAAAATGGGTCCATTTTTGCAGACTCAGGAACAGGCATTAATACCATGTCTGATTCGTTGATACCTTTCCAACCAGCAATTGAAGAACCGTCAAACATTTTGCCGTCTTCAAAGAAGTCTTCATCAACCTGATGATGAGGAATAGAAACATGCTGTTCTTTACCTTTGGTATCAGTAAAGCGTAAATCAATGAACTTAACGTCATTTTCTTTGATAAAATCTAAAACCGATTGTGACATGTGTCCTCCAATTGTTGGGTTTTATTTTTGCTGCATTATTGCTTTTGTTCTATGTAAGCTGGTTTCATGCCAAATTTTTAACGCCTTGTTTAGGCTTATAAAAATAAAATAAAGCGCATTTTGTTAATTATTTTTGCACTATTTTGGTGCGTAAAATGTTCATTGTGGTGCGTTATGCTTACTGGTTGTATTTGCACAACGATTAGCCACCCTAGATAGCATAAACGAAATGTGCATTAGTGCCAAAATATTGCTAAAAAGGTGATTTTTTACCAGTTTTGATGTTCGATTAAAGATAAAATTAATAAAATTGTCATTTATAAAACAGATACTTATAAAAAGCCTGAAGAAAGTTTATAAAATTGTATTGGATAAACTTTCATCCATGCCATTATTAAGGGATAATATGCGCCCTTTTAAATCCTATGCTTAGACATCTGTTGAAAATGCAGGTGAGTGCGTAGATCTTGCAGGATCAATGAGATTCAATTTCTCTGAGAAAAAATATGAGCATCGAAAAGTTAAGAAATATAGCGATTATCGCCCACGTTGACCACGGTAAAACAACTTTGGTTGATAAACTGCTTGAGCAATCAGGCACATTAGAAACACGCGGCGGTAATGAAGAGCGCGTGATGGACTCAAACGACATTGAGAAAGAACGTGGTATTACCATTTTGGCTAAAAACACAGCCATCTCTTGGAATGATTACCACATCAATATCGTAGACACCCCAGGACACGCCGACTTCGGTGGTGAAGTTGAACGCGTACTTTCGATGGCTGACTCAGTATTGTTACTTGTTGATGCTCAAGAAGGTCCAATGCCACAAACGCGCTTCGTAACGCAAAAAGCGTTCGCGCAAGGTTTGAAGCCAATCGTTGTTATCAATAAAATTGATAAGCCGGGTGCACGCCCTGATTGGGTTATGGATCAAATCTTTGATTTATTCGATAACCTTGGTGCAACTGACGAACAGTTAGACTTTAAAGTTATCTACGCATCAGCTATCAACGGCTGGGCAACATTAGATTTAGACGAACCATCTGACAACATGGAACCTATGTTCAAGATGATCGTTGACGAAGTATCACCACCGGATGCAGATCCTGAAGGTGACTTCCAAATGCAGATTTCTCAACTTGATTACAACTCATACGTAGGTGTAATCGGTATCGGCCGAATCAAGCGTGGTTCTGTAGCGCCTAACCAACAAGTAACTATTATCAGTGCTGATGGCACAAAACGTAATGGTAAAATTGGTGCGGTTCAAAGCTACTTAGGTCTTGAGCGAATTGATACAGACCGTGGTTATGCGGGTAATATCGTAACTGTGACAGGTATCGGCGAATTAAAAATCTCTGATACAGTGTGTGCGCCTTCTAACGTTGAAGCGTTACCTCCGCTATCAGTTGATGAGCCGACAGTAACAATGACGTTCTCTGTAAACACGTCGCCATTTGCGGGTAAAGAAGGTAAGTTCGTAACATCACGTAATATCCTTGAGCGTTTACAAGCTGAGCTTGTTCACAACGTTGCATTACGTGTTGAAGAAACTGACAACCCAGATAGCTTCCGTGTATCAGGCCGTGGTGAACTTCACTTAGGTATCTTAATCGAAAACATGCGTCGTGAAGGCTACGAGCTTGCTGTTTCTCGTCCAGAAGTAATCTTACGCACTGTAGATGGTGTATTAGAAGAACCGTACGAAACAGTAACGATTGACTGTCAAGAAGAGCACCAAGGTTCTATCATGGAACAAATTGGTCTGCGTAAAGGTGAACTAACTGACATGGCGCCAGATGGTAAAGGCCGTATGCGTATGGACTTTATGATGCCGAGCCGTGGTTTAATCGGTTTCCAAACTGATTTCATGACGCTTACATCAGGTTCAGGTCTTATGTACCACACGTTTGATCATTACGGTCCTCATAAAGGCGGTAACATCGGTCTACGTAAAAATGGTGTAATGATCGCTAACGCAACAGGTAAAGCGTTAACTAACGCATTATTCAACCTTCAAGAGCGCGGTAAGCTATTCATCGGTCACGGTGTAGAAGTTTACGAAGGTATGGTTATCGGTATTCATAGCCGTGATAACGACCTAACTGTAAACGCACTTAAAGGTAAGCAGCTAACGAACGTTCGTGCATCAGGTACTGATGAAGCGCAAACATTAACACCACCATTGAACTACACACTTGAGCAAGCGCTTGAGTTTATCGATGATGACGAGTTAGTAGAAGTAACACCTGAAAATATTCGTATTCGTAAGCGTCACTTAACTGAAAGTGATCGTAAACGTGCGAGCCGTGCTTCTAAAGGCTAATTTACGCTTTTAGCTCACGCAAAATAACACGCCGTCGTATTGCAAAATACGGCGGCTTTTTTGTTTAAGGAGACTTGTTTTTTGCTGTCAGCCGTAACACTCACAAATGTTCGTTCTTGTTGTTACTAAGGGGTGGCGTATTTTATTTCTATTGATAAATTAATTACTTGTCTACTAACCTCTAACCTCTAACCTCTAACCTCTAACCTCAAGTTGCCACTTTTTTGCTAAAGCCTCTATCTGTACTATCTTTTTAAATCTACCTTGAAGGAGATCAGGATGTATTTAGTCAGGCTTATTTATACGAGTGAAGTTTGTGAAGGATTTGGGCCGAGTGATATTGAGGATATCATTGAAAAAGCACAGAAAAATAATCATGCGTCGAATGTAACAGGGTTGCTGTGTTTTAATAGTTCGCACTTTTTACAGTGCCTAGAGGGATCTCGACAGGCGGTAAATGCAACCTACCATAAGATCTTAAATGATAATCGGCATCGAAATATTATTATGCTGAATTACTGCGAAATTTACGAAAGGGAGTTCGAAAACTGGTCAATGGGTTATATTCCGTATTCAAAAATAACCACACCGCTTAATTTAAAATACTCAGGCACCAGCGAATTCGATCCGTTAGCAATGTCAGGAGGCAGTGCACATAAACTCATGATGGCACTGAGGGATACATTAGTAAACCAATAACCCAAATGGAGTGTCACTGCCATGACACTCCAGGAATACTTACACCTTTGAGTGCGCCAAAATGTGAGTTTAGTTTTCTATTTTTAGCAGTTGAGAGAGCTGATTTGCGTGTTTTGGGGTGATCAGATCTGCGAGTGTATAGTTATCTAAATGAAGGAAAAAAGCCTCCATTGCTTGTGCAAATATTTGTTTAAGTTGACAGGCGGGGGTGATAACACATTGATTGTCATTACCAAAGCATTCCACCAACGTAGACCCTTGCTCTTGTAAGCGCACTAACTCACCAATGTTAATCTCGGTGGGATCTTTGCTTAAGCGGATACCGCCATTCTTTCCTCTCGTCGCAATTAAATAGCCTCTATTACTTAGCTCTTGCACTACTTTCATGAGGTGATTTTTTGAGATTTCGTATTTTTCAGCGATCTCTTTAATGGTCACAAGCTCACCATTATGTAAGGCAGTAAAAATCAAAACACGCAGTGAATAATCTGTAAAACGAGTGACATTCATAGTGAGACTCTAAAATTTTAAATATGCATCTATTTTACATCTTTAATAAACGTGTGTAAACTTCTTAAAGATTCATTTCAAATGCATGTTTAAATAGGGGTGTTATATGAATTACTTAAATTGGCCTATCAGTAAAATTGCGACAGAAATTCCCGGTGCAACAGCACTCTTTTTTGCGCACCGAATAAACTTTTGTTGTCAGGGGCATCTGGTGTTGTCAGACGTTATCGAAAAACGAAATATTGATCGCGAAGAAATCATTTCAGACATAGAGGTTTTGCTAAGCAGGCAAACCGCTATTGATTACCACAACCTGAGTAATAAGGAATTGGTTGAGCATATTCTGACTCGCTATCACCGTGTTCACCGAGTACAGCTTGAAGAGTTGATACGTTTAAGTGAGCGTGTTGAAGAGGTGCATTTTGATAAGCCTAATTGTCCTAATGGTTTAGCGAATCATTTGAAGAATATGTACGTAGAGTTAGAAGATCATATGCAAAAAGAAGAGCTTTTCCTCTTTCCAATGCTGCAAGCCGATACAATCCCTGACATGGTCAGTGGACCAATTAGCGTAATGATGGCGGATCATGAAGCCCATATCGCAGAAATAGAGAAAATCTACCAATTAACAAATGATGTCACTTTGCATGCGGGAGCATGTAATACATGGACGGCTTTGTATTTAGGGTTGCAGGCATTTATTAGCGATTTGAATATGCATATTCATATTGAGAACGCTATTTTGTTCGCACGGGTTGAGGGACGATAGAAATGAGAGAATACAAAAAGTTATGGTGGACCTTGTTTGCTGTTCTTGCTGTTACATTTGCTATTTTGGGTTACTTTGGTAAAGAGGTATACCGAGTTGCCCCTCCTATAGCTGCAAAATATGTCACCACATCGGGGGAGCTGTACACAGGTAAAGAGGCGATTTTAGATGGTCAAACTGCATGGCAATCAGTAGGGGGAATGCAACTAGGCTCAATTTGGGGGCATGGTGCTTATCAAGCGCCTGACTGGACTGCTGATTGGCTTCACCGTGAGATTATTAATTGGTTAGATATTGCTGCACAAGCGCAATATGGTGTGCTTTTTGATGAGTTAACTGAGCAGCAAAAGCAACCATTGCTGTGGGAAGTAAAGAGAGAGTACCGCACTAATACGTATGATAAACAATCTGACACGGTTACTTTATCGACGCGTCGGATAGCGGCAATTAAGCAAACAGCGCAGTACTACAACGATTTGTTTGGAGGGGCAGAGGCATTACAGCAAACACGTAAAAACTATGCAATGAAAGAGGTGACACTTCCTGATCCTGAGCGTCGTCAGCGTCTAACTGAGTTCTTTTTTTGGACGGCATGGTCCGCATCGACAGAGCGCCCTGATGGGGATGCAACCTACACTAATAACTGGCCGCATGAGCCACTGATTGATAATAAACCGACCGCTGAAAACATTGTCTGGTCAATTGTTAGTGTTGTGATACTAATTGCAGGTGTCGGTGGATTGATTTGGGCATGGTCATTTTTACATAAAGACGAGGCTCCCCCTGAGGCTCCAAAAGACGATCCAATAGCGAGCTTTAATTTAACGCCTTCTCAAAAAGCATTAGGTAAGTATTTATTTTTAATTGTTGCTCTCTTTACGTTCCAGGTCTTATTAGGTGGATTTACTGCGCACTATACTGTTGAAGGGCAGGGATTTTATGGCATCAATACCTCAGAATGGTTTCCTTATAGCCTAGTAAGAACATGGCATATTCAATCGGCATTATTTTGGATTGCGACAGGATTTTTAGCTGCAGGTTTATTTTTAGCGCCGATTATTAACGGCGGTAAAGATCCTAAGTTTCAAAAAATAGGTGTTGATATTCTTTTCTGGGCGCTAATTATCGTCGTGGTTGGGTCATTTATAGGCAACTTTTTAGCCATCGCGCAAATTATGCCTCCCGAGTTAAGCTTTTGGTTGGGACATCAAGGGTACGAGTTTGTTGATTTAGGCCGACTTTGGCAGATTGGTAAATTTACAGGCGTCGCATTTTGGCTGCTGCTAATGTTACGTGCAATTGTTCCGGTATTTAAACAAGAAGGAGATAAAAACTTACTGGCATTATTTACGGCTTCAGTGGTGGCAATCGGGCTGTTTTACGCTGCTGGGTTTTTCTATGGTGAACGAACGCATATTTCGGTAATGGAATACTGGCGTTGGTGGATTGTGCACCTATGGGTAGAAGGTTTCTTTGAGGTTTTTGCAACCGCTGCGCTGGCTTTTATTTTCTATAATATGGGTTTAGTCTCTAAACGTTCGGCAACAATTGCGTCATTGGCGTCTGCATCGCTGTTTTTATTAGGCGGTGTGCCAGGCACATTCCATCACTTATATTTCTCTGGTACAACGACCCCTGTAATGGCGGTGGGAGCAACCTTTAGTGCGCTGGAAGTGGTGCCGTTAATTGTGCTTGGTCATGAAGCGTGGGAGCATTATAAATTAAAAAACCGTACTCCATGGATGCTAAAAATAAAGTGGCCATTAATGTTTTTTGTCGCTGTCGCATTTTGGAATATGTTAGGGGCCGGCGTATTAGGGTTCTCAATTAATCCGCCTATTTCACTTTATTATGTACAAGGTCTTAATACGACGGCTACCCATGCTCATGCCGCATTATTTGGTGTGTATGGCTTTTTAGCTCTTGGCTTTACCTTGTTAGTACTGCGTTATATTCGTCCTCATCTTCAATTTGATGACACTTTAATGAAAACTGCTTTTTGGTGGATGAATATCGGTTTAGCGTTAATGCTATTTACCAGTTTATTACCTATTGGAATCATTCAGTTCTTTGCAAGTGCTTCTAAAGGGTTGTGGTATGCACGCTCTGAAGCGCTACTACAAAGTGACACCTTGGTGATACTAAGATGGGTAAGAACGGTTGGTGATGTGGTGTTTATTGTTGGCGCATTTGCCGTTAGTTGGCAAGTCGTTAAAGGGGTCTTTGCAAAGCAAAGCAAACCTGCAACCAAAGTGCTTGAAGCGCAAGATACACACTCACTGTAATAAATAAAATGAGGGTGAGGTAATAACTCACCCCCATTTTGGAATGTTATAAACGAACCTGCTCACCTTCATTTAAAATATACAGGGGGACAGGTTCATTCATGTTATGAGACATGTGTAGTAAACGCAGTAATGCTGAGTGACTTGAATGGTCGCCCATTTGCCAACTTGCATTACCATAACCCCATGGGATCATTACTTTACAACTTAATTCACGTGCTGCATTCAAGGCATCTTCGGGTGTGGTATGCACATAGCGATACCATTTACCATTTTCTTCGTGATAGTAAGATGCGATTGGCATTAAGCACACATCTATTTCACCATACTTTTGCTTAATATCGCTAAAATGCTGTGAGTAGCCGGTATCCCCTGCAAAAAATAGTGTGTTCCCATTTTGCTCAAGTAACCAACCATTCCATAAATCTTTGTTGTTATCTTCGTAGATAAATGGCACTAACACACGACTGCTAAAATGGTGCGCTGGCACAGCATGTATTGTTAAATCATTAATTGGGGTGCTGGCATACCACGCCATCTCACTAATATTAAAACCACCTGTTGGAAAGTTATCAGCGACGCCTAGGGGCACTAAATAGCGAGGCTGATTGCCAATTTCTTCGATGTCGGCTTTATTGAAGTGGTCGTAGTGGATGTGTGAATACATGACAGCATCAATCTGATTTAGCTCATTTTTTGTGGGCCAAAATCCGGGGTTGCGATACATGCCGCCAGCCAGCTTAAAGGCTAAATCGACCGGTGAATCAAACTGCTCTTTGACGGGGTCAAATAGCAGGTGCTCGCCGTTAGGTGTCTCAATCATAAAGCTGGCATGCCCAAGCCAACGTACAGTAAAACCGGTGTTAATCGACGCTGGATTCTGCTGACCTTGATATAAACAGTGTGAAGGAGTGTCATTACATTGAAGTAACTCAGTCTCGGGATAGCAATCATCAGTACAGGTTGTTGGGTAGTGTTTATCACCGGGATACAGGTTGTGATAGCGACCAGCTCGCTCACCTTCATTGTGCAAAGGTATAACAGACTCTTGCCCTGCTATAACATTAACTGTGTTTGGACTACTGCAGGCACTGAGTAGCGCCGCAGCAATTATAACTTTAAGGTGGTTCTGCATAAGGTGACTAACTTTTAAACTTTGCGCACAGTGTAGCAAATTAACATACCGGGTAAATCATCGAAAGGTAACAAGACGTAACAATAAAAAAGCCTACGATATTGTAGGCTTAGTGATTTAATTTATTTAAAAAATGTCGGTGCCGAGAGCATCTAACTGCTCACTGTGTTTACTCAAATTTTTAGCCCGCTTTATTCATTTGTTCAATGAATTTATTTGAATCTTCAATCGACTTGTTCATATCGTCCATTAAGATTTTGATATCGCGTTTTAAATTAGTGAATTCACCTTTTATTGCTGTCACAGCTTGAGCATTCAAGTTATGTTTTAGATATAAAACATTGTCATGCAATGACGACAGGACGGGTTCCATTTTACTTTCGGCGCTGCGCATTGAACGAAGCAATTGGTCAAACTGGCGCTTCGTTGAATTTAGCTTTTTGCTGCTTTCACGCTTGAGAGAAGCGCTTTTGTACTGTTCTAGTTCGTCAGCCCACTCTTCAAAAAGTGCTTCGGCTACATCTTCAACTTTGTTGATATTACTGGTGACATCGTTCGCTGCCGCAAGGCTCGATTCATAATCATTATTAAGTTGAGTATAAGCTTCTTCGAGTTCACCGCCATCAAAGTTAATTAAGGTCGTTAACCTGTCTAGTGCAGATTGAAACTCTTCTTGCGACTCTTGCTGTGATTCTTTCGTTTCTTCAACACGGTCTACTAAAATATCGCGTTTATGCACTCCGACTGATTCCATGGCTGAGTAATAAGCTGACTGACAGCCTGATAATGCCATAGTAACTGCAAAGAGTGGTGCGCTTAAAAGTGTCAGTTTTTTCATTGAGTTCCCTTTTTAGATGCCTGTCGTTTCAAATTATGTGGTGGATTGCTATGATTATCAAAACATTTTAGCAGAAAGTTGGTTCTATGGATGAGAAACTCAGTCGTTATAAGTTGCAAATAAGTATTTTCTTAAAGCAGCAACCGGGTTGGTGGATGCAGTATTTGACCCGCTGTATTGATGATCAGATCACGGTTAATGCGGGTTACCTTGCTTATGTCACCTTATTATCCATTGTACCGTTAGTGGCTGTGGGGGTCGCGATATTCTCTGCATTTCCTGGCTTTGAAAGTACTCTCATTACCATTGAAAACTTTTTGTTCACTAATCTTGTGCCCACTTCCTCTGATGTCATTAAAGAGCATATCAGTGCGTTTGCGGGGAATGCGAATAAAATGACCGCCGTGGGGGTTGGCTTTTTGGCTGCGGTGTCGCTTTTATTGATCCGCAATGTTGATGCCACCCTGAATCGCATTTGGCGAATTAAGAAAAAACGCCCGATGATGATCTCATTTGCAGTGTATTGGATGGTATTAAGTTTGGGGCCAGTCTTGTTAGGAGCAAGTATTGGTGTGACGTCTTATATTGTTTCTTTGGTGTCGTTTGCCGATCAGGGGATACCTGGCTTCAGTGGATTTTTGTTAAAGCTTTTACCTTACATTATTTCCATGGTGGGCTTTATTATGCTCTATACTTTAGTTCCTAACACACGAGTTCCATTTAGAGCGGCAATTCCAGGGGCGCTGTTTGCAGCTATGTTATTTGAGCTGACAAAAAAAGGCTTTGCGCTGTATATCAGCCATTTCCCATCTTATGAAGTGATTTATGGGGCCCTTGCGACAATTCCTATTTTATTTGTATGGGTTTATTTGTCGTGGATTGTCGTATTACTCGGTGCAGAATTTACGGTCTGTATCAGCCCTGAGAAAATAGAAGACACTCCTGATATAGACATTTAAATACACTGCACCTAAGGAGAGCGAGGTGCAGTTATATCCACAGTACAATGCAAGTCGTGACTATCACTTAAGCGTGGGTGATGGACATCAAATACATGTTCAAGAATACGGTGATCCTCAAGGCATGGTGGTTGTGTTATGTCATGGGGGGCCGGGGGCGGGTCTTCGGCCTGAAAATTGCCGATTTTTCGATCCCGCACGTTATCGGGTGATCATGTTTAGCCAACGCGGCTGTGGTCACTCAACGCCGCACGCAACTAAGGCAAATACCACCTTGGACTTAGTCGCCGATCTGGAGTTTTTGCGTTCCCAATTAGGTATTAACAAATGGCTTGTGTGTGGCGAATCGTGGGGGGCGACGCTTGCCTTAGTGTACGCGATTCATCACCGTGAACACGTGGCAGGACTCATCTTGCGTGCCAGCTTTTTAGCCTGTGACAGTGACTTTGAGTGGCTTTACACGACGCGTGGAGCTGGTGCTCACTTTTATCCCGAATGTTTTAAAGTGTTTGCTCATCAGTATTCTAACTGGCATGAATTACTTGATTTTTACCATGCGCAGTTAACCTGTGATGATCAAATCAAGGCCAGTAAGTATGCTAAGCGTTGGTGTCAATGGGAGCAGGTACTTTGTCATGGTGAACCATTAATAAACTGGAGTTTACATGAACCTCATGTTGGCCTAAACCAAGCTACGCTCATGGTGCATTATTTTCGACATCATTGCTTTATCGAAGAAAAATTTATAGCAGAAAACTGCAAAGAACTTGCTCATTTACCTATTTGGTTTATTCATGGCCGTGCTGATTTAGTGTGCAGGTACAGTGCGGTACAACAGTTAGCAGAGCAGCTTAATGCGCAATTACTTATTTTAGATGGGGTTGGGCACAGCAGTGATAATCAGGTATATTTGGCGGCCATGCGACGTGCCGCAGATTTAATGTATATCAAGTTATCGAGGGATCAATGCAAGGCTTAATTCAAAGAGTAACCCAGGCTAAAGTTGAGGTAGATGGGGAAGTTGTTGGTGAAATATCAAAAGGTATTCTGTTGTTATTAGGGGTTGAAAAACATGACACAGAGCAATCGGCAGAAAAGCTTTTGCACAAGGTGAGTAATTACCGTATTTTTACTGATCAGCAAGGAAAAATGAATTTAAGCTTGCAAGACATCCAAGGTGAGCTATTAGTTGTGTCGCAGTTTACGTTGGCTGCTGATACCAAAAAGGGGATGCGGCCAAGCTTTTCAAGTGCAGCTACCCCAGCGCAAGCCAATGCGTTGTACGAATATTTTGTAGAAAAAGCCAAAGCGGTCGATTTACGAGTTGCCACAGGGCAGTTTGCTGCTGATATGCAGGTAAGCTTGTGTAATGATGGGCCCGTTACTTTTAACTTATCTGTGTGATTACTTTCTGATCATAACGATATGATTAACGTAGTTGGGTATTTTTTCAATACTTGGGCGTTTACCAAATTCGGTGATCAGTAAATGCTCAAGTTGTTTTAATTGTGATGGATGATTCGATAAAAAATTAATAAACAAGCGGCCATTTTTAGCCATTGCAGCCCGAAGTTTTGCGTAAAATGCGTGTTTGTATAAAAACAGTGGCGCTTCTACCTCACTAAATAAATCTAAGATAATCCAATTGTATTCATTGCCTTGTTCTAACACCTGTTGGGCATCAAAACAGCGCAGGTTATTGGCATGGTTTCCGCCAAAATAGCGTTTATAGCAATGAATAATATCAGGGTTTTTGTCTACCGAAGTGAGTTGGCTTTGAGGGTAAGTGTGTTGTAGATAATTACGAATTGCACCACCCCCTAAGCCAAGTTCCAGCACTTTTTTAGGTGCTTCGAGTTCTTGCCAACGTTTTGCAAGGTATTGTAAATGTGGGAAAAATAATCGAGCTGGCCGGCGTTTTTCAATAACAGATTGCAAGGTTTCATTAATTAATAACCAACGTAGCTGATTTAGTTGCCTTACTTGAATACAGTCATTACCTTGTTTATGCCAGTAGATAAGCTGCCCGAGTCGGTGGCATTCCTCAATAAAACTGTGTTTCACTGCGCCACTGGGTTCTAAAAAATGTTCCATATTTCGGGCCTTTAGCGGTTGAATTACAAAAATAATACAATTATTTCAGCATAGACCAGCACACTTAAAGTGCCAATTGTGCAGTAGTTTTTACAGCCTTAAATAATAATTTAGGTTGGGTCACCAAAGTATTATTCCAACTTGAGTGAAGATCGCGTATCGTAATTTGCATTCGTCAGGCCACGTTAAAATAACAACAGACAGTGGCTTAACTATCACAGGAGTATTTATGTTTAAAGTGACCACCCCACAAAGTAGCGAAGATTGGCAAGCGTATTATTCATTGCGTTGGCAAGTTTTAAGAGCACCTTGGGGCGAGCCGCGTGGATCTGAGCAAGATGACTTAGAGCAAGACGCAGAGCACCGCTTTATCAAAAATAATGATGGCGAGGTATTGGGGGTAGCGCGTCTGCACTTCAATAATCATCAACAAGCACAAGTGCGTTATATGGCTGTGGCTGAGGGTAATCGTAATCAGCATATTGGTAGTCGTTTGTTGCATGAACTCGAAAAAATAGCATGGACACAAGATGCCGATGAATTAGTCTTATTTGCGCGTGAACGGGCGCTCGACTTCTATAAACGCCACGGTTATGAAGTAAAAGAAAAAGCACATTTGGCTTACAATGATGTACAGCATTGGAAAATGGTGAAACAAAAGCCGTCTGAGCCAGGTTGGTTCCGTCACCCTAATTGGACACAAGTGCTACAAAATACGTGGCGTGAATCAATTCCAATCAGTGATGCAATGGGGATTAAAGTTGAAAGTTATACTGACTGGCAGTTTACGACCCGTGCTGATTTAGATGCCAATTTAAACTTACATAACACGATGTTTGCCGGTTCCATATACAGTTTAGCGACATTAACAGGGTGGGGAGCAACCTATCTTGCATTAAAAGAAGCCGGTCTTGAGGGAAATATTGTGTTAGCTGATGCGAACATTAAATACCTAAAACCTCTCAATAACGATCCCCGAGGCCGTGTTGAGTTGCAAGGCTGCAAAGGGAAGTTAGCTGATTTAGAATCAAATGGTAAAGCAAGTTACCATGTCCCAGTGAATGTGTACGATGGCGATGTGTTAGTTGCTGAGTTTGAAGGGCACTTTATCGTAAAAAAATAGCATAGTTTTAGCCTTTAACAGCGGGCGCTAAGTTGCTCGCTGTTAAAGGCTCATAATGCGTTGCTTACAGTAAGTCTGTTAAAAGAATACCCACACCAAAACGCTCTATATCGGCATTGTAGTCAATTAGGCTCTCACCATAACCGTTGAAATATTGTGCGTAACCACGTAACCGTCCCCACAGCGGGAAAGACCAATCAAGTTGGATTGCACCGCGATTATCAGAATTTAAGTTATTACGCGACATAAAGCTAAATTCATGTTCGTTGTAGCGATACGCCCCAGAGAATTCAAAGTAGCCCATGTATTTGTAGATATCGGGGTTATCATCGCCGCGAGCTTTTAACTCGTTATCTTTTTTGTCTTCAGGAATGCGGTACCAAGGTTTAAAGCTAAATACAAAGCCGTTTTTTTCCCATAAAAAGTCAGCGTATATGCGATTCCATGAACGTGAGTTTGGCTGGCTGCGGCCATTAGACTGATGCGATGCACCAATGGCTATCGCCATTTCATCACCCCAAAGTACATGCTCAGGATCAAGGTAGTTTATCCAGAATATTTCAGGCTCGTAGTTGGTCTCGCGAAAGGGTGATGAAATATCTTTGTTATAAAACTGCCAAAATGATTGCATGGTAAAAGCAAAAAATACGCCTTGGTCTTTATCAGAAAAACCCTCAAAAATAGGCACTTTTATTGATAATTGATATTTAACTTCTAGGTTATCAAGTGGCTCGCCATCGGCGTCATCAGCCAACTCTTTTAAACCATCAAACGGGCGAACATTCGGATCAGACACATAAGAAAGTGGTAAAATGTAATTACGTTTATGGGGGGTGATGACATTGCGGTTCTTTTTACTCACTTCTTCACGCGCTTTACGCTTATCCAGAGCGGTCAGCTTTTTGCTTTCGTCTAGATCGGAGCATTTCTTGCGCAGCTGTTCGAGAGTTTGCTGACCATCTCCGCCAATCGCTTCATTTAATATACATTGCTTAACTAATTCGAGCGCATCATCTTGCTCATTCGTATTTTGCTCTTCGGTTTGGGCTAAAACAGGTACAGAAAATAAACTCGCGGCAACTAGCCAAATACGCCATCCCATTGCGATTCCTTTAAATAGATGTAGAAGTGTGATCAGTATAGTGATTTTTACATAACTCGCCGTGAACTTGTACTGAATTGTGGACAAATGTTATCTCTACCCCTTAATCGGCGAGTTTAAACACAGTTTAGGTAAGGTGGAATTGACAGAGGCGAGGACTTGTTAAACGCTATTGTAAATAGAGAGCCCCAAGCTAGGCTTGGGGCTCTAATATAACGGCCTTTGGATAGAATCCTGTTGGCCGTTGACTCTCACGCAATGAGAAGGAATGAGCTCTGGGTTTAATCACAGCTCAAAGACATTGGTAAAGAACTTATAAAGCTCAGTACCTTGGTTTACGCTCGCTGATGCGAAATGCAATATTGCAATCGCGTCTTTATCAAAACTGAGTGTTTGCAGTGGTTGTTCACATAAGTAGCGCTCCATACGTAAAATATGGGCTATCGGCTCACCTGCTTTGATATGACCGCCTAACGGTGCTAAGTACTCGACCATACCGCCCATCGGGGCGTAGTAAGCAATGTAGTCATCGAGCATACAACCGTAACGAGTCATCGCTTTAGGCTGATACGCTGCATCAACAAATACACCTTTATGAGTCAAGTAGCTTAAAATACTGTGTGCATCTTCAAGGGCGGCACTCAAATCAATTTTTTCTTGGCTGCCAAGCTCAACAGTAAAAGCCTCGACCTGTACTGAAAGTTCGCGTCCGTATTTAGCAAGCTCTTCAGATAAAGACCACCACGGGCAAAAGCTTGCTTCATCCATCGCACCCCCAAAGTCATTAGGTATGAGCAATACATGTTCAATATTGAAGTATTGTGCGCTGTTTTTGGCATACTCTGGACAATATAGGTGCTGGCTTGAGATTGGGCCTGTGTGAAGGTCTAATACGATGTCGGCTTGATGTGCCAACTTTTGTAAGTTGAGCGCGATACGTTTACCCGTTGTTAAGCTGTAATCTGGGCCGTTTAGTTGTGCATTGATATCTGCGACTAACGCGTCTTTAAGAGCACTTCTGATCGTGTCTTCATTGCTTGATGCATGCTGCTCTGCAATCTGGGCAGGTAACGCGTTGTTAAAGCGATACATACGGTTCCAGTTGGTCCCTGTGATGGGATCAAAACGACCTAATGTAAATTCCCCCGACTTTTGGTTACAGCCAATCGGGTTTGCATAAGGGACAAGTGTGATATCACCGCGCAGTTTAAGCGTTTTTAATTGTTCAAGTAGCTGGTAAATAACGGCATTACCTTGTACTTCTGCACCATGCATGTTGGCCTGAATGTAAACGCTTGGGCCACTTCCATCGCCTTTTAAGCGATAGACTGGGATGGTCAATGGTAAGCCATTCGCAATTTCGCCGACGACAATGTTTTCTTGGCTAATTAACTCTTTACTCATGGTGATTACCTTAAATAATAGCTGGCATCTTCAGCGCTGCGGATACATTCAATGTTGCCTTGCTCAATGACGTATTCGGCAGCAAGTTCATGGCATAAAAAGTACGGCATACTCTCTGTGAAACCATAAGCACCACATTGACTGAATATGAGCCAGTCATGTTCATCTACGTCATTCGCTAATGTATGTTCACCTAAACAATCAAGCGCGGTACAAAGTGGGCCATAGAGTGTCATTGTTGTCAGTGAAGCCTGTGATTCACGCAATACTGTAACTGGGAAGTCTTGGTTTGTGACCGCAGGACGAAGCAGGTGATTAATCCCGCCCGATAAAATCACTTGCTGTTGACCATAGTTTTCTTTTCGCTCAACCACAGGTGTTGCGTAATGACCACATTCACCTACGGCATAACGGCCTAATTCCATCCAAAGTTCTGCTACACCGGCTTGAGCTTTAATGCTGGCAAGGGTCTCGATAAGTGCTGACCAGTCTAATCGGCTGGCATCTTGAGTATAAGGGATGCCTAAGCCGCCCCCTAAATCGAGTATGTTAAGTTCAATGCGTAATGCACGTGCTAGTTGCTGTAATGGCTGGATCATAGCGCGCCAAAGCGCTGCCAGTTTGTCAGTGCTGAGCATGTTGCCCCACTGAAAAATATGCAAACCATCAACCTTAAGTGCTGGGTAGTCATTGACATTAAGCGCGTGCCACTCTTCACAACCAAGGCCAAAAGGAGTGAGGCTATCGCCACCAAGCGGGTTCTTTTCGCTGTCTGGCCAGCGAAGTTGTACACGCAATAATACTTGCAGTTGGCAGTTAGCTTTTGTGGCTTGCTCGTTTAGCCAACGGACTTGGTTAATGCTCTCGGCGACGAAAATACGCACACCTCGCGCAATAAAATGACTAATTTGTGCAGGGCTCTTTGCTGGCCCTGTGTTGAGCACGCGCTCGCTATTGATGCCTTGAGCAAGTACTTGCTCAAGTTCACCTTTACTCGCCACATCAAAATTAAACCCCGCACTGTCTAAACACTGAATAATGCGAGACAGGGGATTAGCCTTAACGGCATACCACAGTTTCACATCGGTTTGGGCTGTGAGTTGTTTTAAATGTGTCGTTAATTTATCAAGGTCATAGATAAAAAATGGCGTATCAAGGTGCGCTGAAACTTGTTCAACTGCTTGCTTGATGGGCGTGCTCAAAAAGCTCATTAACGTAAAACCTCTTCTAATAACAATGACGCGTCACTTTGTTCGTCACGGTATTTTACGATGAGCGCACATGACATGCTGAGGCCTTGCTCGCGAGCCCATGCATTGGAAGCAGGGCGAGAACCTGGGATCACAATAGCGTACTCAGGGATTGGTTCGCCTTTTTCTAATTGGCGCTCGTTCACGCAATCATAGACTGGAATGGTCGCAGATAAGCGGACTCCCGGTGCAAGCACTGCGCCTTTTTTAACGACAACGCCCTCTACAATCACACAACCTGCGCCGATAAATGCATCATCTTCAATAACCACAGGACTGGCACCAATTGGTTCAAGTACGCCACCTAACTGAACCGCTGCGCTCAGGTGAACATTTTTACCCACTTGTGCACATGACCCTACTAAAGCGTGGCTATCGACCATAGTCCCTTCATCAATAAATGCTCCGATGTTTACATACGCGGGTGGCATAATGATCGTGCCTTTAGCAACGTGCGCACCTCGGCGAACACTGCTACCGCCAGGGACCATACGCACACCTGCATCTGCGGCAAAGCCTTGAGGGGCTAAATTGTGTTTATCAACAAATCCACCAGGAAACTCCGTGTTTGTGCCATTTTTAAAGGCCTCTAAAATGCCTTGTTTTACTTCAATATTGGCATGCCAGTTGCCATTCTCGTCTTGTGTTGCGGCACGTACTGTGCCCGATTCTAAGTTATTTAATAATGCTAACCAGCTCATGATAAAACCTGTTTTTAGTTCCAAGATAAAATTGTATTGTTTGCGTGGGTGATGCTGTCTGTATGCTCAAGCTCTAAATGAGTCAGCGGTGGACGTAATTGCGGGGTGTTTATTCTACCTTGCAGGTGCATCAGTACTTTTACGGGAATTGGGTTTGCGACAGCAAATAAGCTTTGAATTGCGCTAGACCAATCGGTGAATAAATTGGGATGTTGACCGCTTAAACTTCGTTTAACAAACTCATGAGTTTGACTTGGCCATGCATTCGCCGCCACTGACACTAAGCCTTTAGCACCCGCTTGCGCAAAATATGGCATCAGTGCATCGTCACCACTAAAAATGGCGAGCTTAGGTGAGGCCGTTCTAAAGCCTTCAAACTTGCCGATGTCACCACTGGCTTCTTTAAGTGCCCACAGGTTTTTATGATCGGCGAGGTTTTTAATGGCGGTAGGTGAAATCTCAACAGCACTGCGTCCAGGTACGTTGTATAGCATACATGGGTGTTTACTCGCATTTAGTAAGCTTTCAAACCAATGAGTTTGGCCAATAACGCCAGGCTTTGCATACAGTGGCGAACCTAACAAGTAGCCATGAATAGGCAGTTGATTACAGTACTCGACCCACGCAACTTGCTGCTTAAGGTTCATACCACCAACGGCAACCATAAGCGGTACGCTAGGGGTTAGCTGGCATACGTGTTCAACAATGGCTTGTTGTTCTTTGAGTGAAAGAGCAAGCCCTTCACCGGTACTGCCCAGCAATAAAATACCATTGTTGGCAGCTTGTTGTTCAGCCACAAGCTGTTCAAGGGCGATGTAGTCTACCTCGCCAGATTCAGAAAATGGCGTGATTAGCGCTGTCCATAATGGATAGTCGTTTAAATCAAAATTGTTGATCATCTCTCACGAACTTATAAGGTATTCGAAGAGTCAGTGCGGAAACAATTGAATGGAGCCGCATGTCGTCATTCGAACAAGGTATAATTCGAAGAGCGAATGGGCTTAAAATAATAAAGACGCGACGGCCTTATTATACTAAGACCAGAAGCTCTCCACCAAACTTATCAATAGCATTGCTATTGTTGGTGACAGTCGCTGGGATTCAGCCCAGTCGCCCGAAATAAGCACCTCACAAACGGTGTTACTTCTCGGCGTTAATTTCCCCTCACGTATGATCAACAGAGTCTGTGCTCTTCCCATACGCTACCTGAATAACGCACCTCTTCCAGCCCTTTATGCTCGCTTTAACGTTAAAGCCAACATAATGAAATAGGGTATTGGCGCTGATTAAAGCATTTTAGCCTTCTAGGTGTCAAGGCGGTGGATTTGTTTTTTATTGACCAATTAAGCAATCGGGTTACGTATAACTTCGTTTTTACGTACACTTAGAACGAAGCAGACGAATTGGAAGAATGATGGAAAAGTTTACCGACATTTATCAACGAGCCGTTAAAAGAAAAGGCAGTGAAGAAATGCTGCATGCACTGTTATCAAACCCGCTCGATGATGCTGATATTGCTAACATAGCGGATGATTTATGGTTGGAGGAGTTCACTCGTAAGGTATTTCAAAGTGGATTCTATTGGTCTGTAATCAATAATAAATGGGCGGGGTTTCGTGAAGTATTTTGGGACTTTAGCGTCGAAAAACTATTGATGATGCCACCTGATATGCTCGAACAAAAAGCGATGGATGAGCGAATTATTCGCAATTTCAAAAAAGTGCAAACAATTCCTGAAAATGCTTACATGATCCATGAAGTCGCTGAAAAAAATGCAAGCTTTAGCCAATTTATTGCACAGTGGCCCAGCGACAACATTATTGGTTTATGGGCTTACTTGAAGAAGCATGGCGCACGCTTAGGCGGGAACACCGGCCCTTATGCGTTGCGCGCGATGGGAAAAGATACCTTTTTGCTCTCGCGAGATGTGGAAAGTTATCTTCGTGCTCATCAGCTCATTGATGGGGGATTGCAGACCAAAAAATCACAGCAAGCGGCGCAGAACTTTTTCAATGAACTACAGCAGCAAAGTGGTTATAGCCTGCAAGCACTGAGTCAATTAGTTGCTTATGGAGTGGGTGATAACCGAGTAGGCATTGCAACACCCTAAGGAATAATATGAAACTGCACACCCGATATACAGACATTAGTGATCTGTTAGCAATTGAAGACACCCCAACAGCGGTTTCTGACCCGAACTTATTGCTATTTAATGCTAATTTAGCCCGCGAGTTTGACATTAGCACTGACCCTGAGTTTTTAGCAAAACGTTTAAGTGGCTCAGAGGTAGATAACGCTGTAAAGCCTGTGGCGCTTGGCTATTCGGGTCATCAATTCGGTCATTTTTCGCCGCGTTTGGGGGATGGTCGTGCGCACTTGCTTGGTGCCATTGAAGATAAACATGGCGCATTATGGGATTTGCAATTAAAAGGTGCAGGTGCAACGGTTTTTTCGCGTGGGGGAGATGGTCGTTGTGCACTAGGCCCTGCCATACGTGAATATATCATGAGTGAAGCCTTGGCGGCCTTAGATATTGCAACTACCCGTTGCCTTGCTGTTGTAACGACTGGAGAAACTGTTTACCGACAACCCCCACGACCCGGTGCCGTTGTAACGCGTGTCGCGAATAGCCATATCCGTGTTGGTTCATTTCAATATTTAGCAACTCAGGGTGATATTGAAGGACTTGAAAAGTTAGTTGAATACGCAATTAGTTGTCATTTTCCTGATATTAAAAGTGAAGGTGAGCAGCGTATTACAGACTTTTTAGCGGCGGTAATCGATAAGCAGATTGAGCTTGTTGTGGGCTGGATGCGAATTGGGTTTATTCATGGTGTGATGAACACAGATAACACATTAATTAGTGGTGAAACCATTGATTATGGCCCGTGTGCAATGATGAATCAGTTTGATTTAGAAACAGTTTTTAGCTCTATTGACCACCAAGGACGTTATGCTTTTGGTAATCAACCAACTATTGCAAATTGGAATTGCGCGCGTCTTGCAGAAAGCTTATTACCGCTTTTTAAAGATGAGGAACGTGCGCTCAGTGAATTATCAGCGATTATAAATGGCTTTGCTGCTAAGTTTAACACGGCATTTGATACCATGTGGCGACTAAAGTTAGGTTTAGATGGCGAGCAGGCAGGCGATCAAGCATTAGTTTCAGAGTTACTCACTTTGATGAAACAACATAAACTTGATTACACGAACACATTTAATGCGCTGACAGAGTCATTACGAACAGATTTCCCGCTCCCGGGTAGTTTAAAAGAATGGCTTTGTAAATGGCGGTTAAGAATTTCGGGTGAAAGTTGCGGAGTGATGCGCGCTGTTAATCCTGCAGTCATTCCACGTAATCATAATATTGAAATGATCTTGACTGAATATGAGCAAACGGGCACGAGTTCATCGATAGGTGAGTTGTTGAAAGTCTTAGAAAACCCGTATAGCTATGAAGAGCGATTAGCAGCGTGGTACCAGCCCCCTCATGATGGGGATAGTCATTACCAGACTTTTTGTGGTACTTAAGGGCGATGTTGAACAATATATTGCAGCTGTAAATGCTCATTTTTTAAAATCTAAGTGTTCGCCGATTGAGCAAGGTAGCTGCCAGTGATATGATTTATATCAATAAAATAGCACTAAAGTTTTGCTTTTTAACGAATATTTACAAATAAAGTTGCTTTCAACTTGTTGATTTAAAAATAACCAATATAATAGTGTAATTGGGAATGGACTTTAATCGGTTTTGAGGTCAGTAAATTAGGCGGAAAAAGCAGCTTTTGTCTGATTTTAACAAAGCGATCTAAAGGCATTGTTATGCAAAGTTATTTAGATAACCTATTATTATGGGTAATTGACTGAAATTACTCGGCAAGATATTTGTTCTGTACCGAGTGTGTTAAGTTTTGATTAACTATTAGTCGACTACTCTGTTTAAACTGATTGAGCTGGGATGACTTAGCTACAATTTTAATTGTGAAAATGGGAAGGAAACAATGAAATTAAAATCACTTACTATTGCTTTAGCATTAGCTGCAACTAGTGCATCAAGCTTCGCAGCCGAAAAACAAGGTTTTTATATCGGTGCATTTGGCGACTACTATGATGCGTCTTGGGAAAATGTTCGCGATTTCGCGCCAGGTGGCCTAGATGTTGATGACTCTACAGGTTGGGGTTTAGAGCTAGGTTATCGCTTCAGCGATTATTGGAGCGCTCGTCTTGAGTATGCTGATATGGATTTTGATTACAGCGTAGCTCTGAACGACGGCACGACTATGAGCGGTTCAGAAAGCGGTAAGCGTTACGGTATCGATGGTTTATATCACTTCGGTGGTGGCCCATTCTACGGTATCTTCGGTTTGAAAAACCTTGATGCAGTTGACGAAGACCTAATGTTCGCTAACCTAGGTGCTGGTTACCAACATTACTTCACTGACAATTTCGCATTTAACGCTGAAACGTCTCTATACCAAGGTCTTGACCGTGGTTATACAGATGTAGGCGCTAAATTAGGCTTAAGCTACATTTTTGGTGCTCAAGAATCTTCAGCTGAGCCAGTTGAGCCAGCTCCAACAGTTGTTCCTGTTGCTGTTGAGCCTGTAGACAGCGATGGTGATAACATCCCTGATGCTGACGACCAATGTGCTAACACACCGATGACTGATGCAGTTGACGGCACGGGTTGTACATTATATGAAGACCGTGAAGTAACGAAGAGCTTACTAATCACGTTCCCTAACAACACATCTAAAGTGTCTCAACAGTACTTAGATGACATCGCTAAAGCTGCTGCTTTCTTAAAAGAGCACCCAGGCACTAAAGTACTACTTGAAGGTCACACTTCATCTGTAGGTAAAGCTGACTACAACAAGTGGTTATCTAAGAAACGTGCTGATGCCGTTGCTAAGAAACTTATTGAAGATGGTATCGATGCAGAGCGTCTAACGACTGTTGGTTTAGGTGAAGAGCGCCTTAAAAACCCAGCTAATACAGCTGAAGCACATGCTGAAAACCGTCGTGTAGAAGCACACGTAAGCGTTATTGAGCGTGTAAAAGTAGAGCGTTAATAATTAACCTTTGCGACTAATTTTAAAAACCCAGCCAAGTGCTGGGTTTTTTTATGGTTAAAATAGTGTGCTCATAAGGATAAGTCGTTAAGCCAATCTGCAAAAATACCTACCCCAGTTCACAATAACGCTTAACTATTGTGAGGTGCTAAATTTGTCGCTAGCTGCGTTAATACCAATCATTTTGAGTGATTAAACCAGTCGCTACCTGCGTTAAAAATGTCTGATTTACGACTGTATTGATTGAGCTGGTAGAGCGATGCAGGAGCAATTGCTAAAAGCAGCTAAAAGACAAAATTTTGTCTTGTTATTATCGAGATTTTCTTGCCTTTAAATAATGCGCTTAATAAAGCGAATAGGGTTAAACGCACTGTTAATGACCGCTAAAGCAGATAGGAATGATTCTTAGTTAATAAATATTCATTTGAATAGCTTTTTTTTCTACCACTATTCATGTTATTTATAGTGAATATAAAGTGCCTAACCGCAGCATGGATTTTCATCTATACTTAAAAGCTTTATAATTAACCGTCAGAATACTATAAGTACTGGGTAATGATTGTATTTAGTTTAATACTACCGAGTACTCTCACGTCACCAAGAGGGCAATATTGTGCTACAAGAATATCGTAAACACGTAGAAGAACGTGCCGCGTTAGGTATCGTACCAGCGCCACTAGATGCTCAGCAAACGGCTGATCTTATTGAACTAATTAAAAACCCACCTGCAGGTGAAGAAGAGTTTATCGTTGATCTTCTTGTTAATCGTGTACCACCAGGCGTAGACGATGCTGCATACATCAAAGCTGGCTTTTTAGCGGCAGTAGCAAAAGGTGAAACAAGCTCACCATTAGTATCAAAAGAAAAAGCGGCTGAGCTATTAGGAACCATGTTAGGTGGTTACAACATCGCACCTATGATTGAACTTTTAGACGACGAAGCGTTAGCGCCAATTATCGTTAAAGGTTTATCAAACACATTATTAATGTTCGATGCTTTCTACGACGTAGAAGAAAAAGCGAAGGCTGGTAACGAATTCGCGAAACAAGTTATCGAGTCTTGGGCAAATGCAGAATGGTTTGTAAATAAACCAGCCGTTGCTGAAAAAATCTCTGTTACTGTTTTCAAAGTAACGGGTGAGACAAACACTGATGATCTTTCACCTGCACCTGATGCATGGTCTCGTCCAGATATCCCACTGCACGCTTTAGCTATGCTTAAAAACGAGCGTGACGGTATCAACCCAGACAAGCCTGGTGAAGTTGGTCCAATTTCACAACTAGAAGAGCTTAAAACGAAAGGGTTACCGCTCGCGTATGTTGGTGATGTAGTTGGTACGGGTTCATCGCGTAAATCTGCAACTAACTCAGTGCTTTGGTTCATGGGTGATGATATCCCTCACGTACCTAACAAGCGTGTTGGTGGTGTATGTCTAGGCGGTAAAATCGCGCCTATTTTCTTCAACACGATGGAAGATTCTGGTGCATTACCAATCGAATTACCTGTTGATGAACTAAACATGGGTGACCAAATCGATATCTTCCCTTACGAAGGTGTGGTTAAGCGTCACGGTACTGATGAAGTTATCTCAACGTTCTCTTTAAAATCAGACGTAATTCTTGACGAAGTGCGTGCTGGTGGCCGTATTCCACTTATTATCGGTCGTGGTCTAACAGACAAAGCGCGTGCATCTCTAGGTCTAGAAGCAGAAGATATCTTCCGCAAACCTGCTCTTGTTACTGACTCTGGCAAAGGCTTTACGCTTGCACAGAAAATGGTTGGTAAAGCATGTAACATGCCTGGCGTACGTCCTGGTCAATACTGTGAGCCGAAAATGACTACCGTTGGTTCGCAAGATACAACAGGTCCTATGACACGTGACGAACTTAAAGATCTAGCATGTTTAGGTTTCTCGGCAGACTTAACAATGCAGTCTTTCTGTCATACATCAGCATATCCTAAGCCAATCGATGTAAACACTCATCATACGCTTCCTGATTTCATCATGAACCGTGGCGGTGTATCACTTCGTCCAGGCGACGGTGTAATCCACTCATGGTTAAACCGTATGTTATTACCAGACACCGTAGGTACGGGTGGTGACTCGCATACGCGTTTCCCTCTAGGTATTTCATTCCCAGCAGGTTCGGGTGCGGTAGCATTCGCAGCTGCAACAGGTGTAATGCCACTTGATATGCCTGAGTCAATCTTAGTACGTTTCAAAGGTGAAATGCAGCCAGGTATCACGTTACGTGACCTAGTACATGCTATCCCTTACTACGGTATTAAAGAAGGTCTTCTAACTGTTGAGAAGAAAGGTAAAATCAACGAATTCTCTGGTCGTGTACTAGAAATCGAAGGTGTTGAGCACTTAACAGTTGAGCAAGCATTTGAGCTTTCTGATGCGTCAGCTGAGCGTTCAGCGGCAGGTTGTACCGTTAAACTTTCTAAAGAATCTATCGCTGAATACCTTGAGTCAAACATTGTCATGCTTAAGTGGATGATCTCTGAAGGTTACGGTGATGTTCGTACTATCGAACGTCGTATTAATGCAATGCAAGAGTGGTTAGCGAACCCAGAGCTTATGGAAGCGGATGCCGATGCAGAGTACAAACACGTACTTGAAATCGACCTAGCTGAAATCAAAGAACCTATTCTTTGTGCGCCAAATGACCCAGATGACGCACGTTTACTATCTGACGTTACAGGCGAGAAAATCGACGAAGTATTCATCGGTTCTTGTATGACTAACATTGGTCACTTCCGTGCTGCGGGTAAACTTCTTGATGGCTTCAGCGGTCGTATTCCAACTCAGTTATGGGTTGCTCCTCCAACGAAGATGGATAAAGATCAGCTTACTGACGAAGGTTACTACGGTATCTTTGGTCGTGTAGGTGCGCGTATTGAAACTCCAGGGTGTTCATTATGTATGGGTAACCAAGCACGCGTTGCTGATAAGGCGACAGTTGTGTCTACGTCTACTCGTAACTTCCCTAACCGTCTTGGTACTGGCGCAAACGTATTCTTAGCATCAGCAGAGCTTGCAGCGGTTGCTGCAATTCTAGGTAAGCTGCCTACACCGGCTGAATATCAAGAGTACGCAGATAAGATCAACGCAACAGCAGCTGATACTTATCGCTACCTGAACTTCCACCGTATGCCTCAATACACTAAAAAGGCAGATCAAGTAATTGTTCAGCAAGCTGTGTAATAAGTAACTAATTGAGTTTTACTGTAAAAGGCCCGCATTATATATGCGGGCTTTTTTATTAACTTTTTGTTCAGTTTTATTTGAAATACTAATACGTTTGTCTACACTGATTAATGTAAAAAGTTAATTAGTGTAACTTAATGTTTAAAAGTGTAACCAAGGAAGGGCTGCATCTATTTCTTGGCGACGCAGACTCTGTATTTCAAGGAACTGAATAATGAAAGCACTCCTTTTTCTACTCCCATTTAGTAGTTCTGTATTGGCAGTTAACCCCTCTTTTAGTGAAGTTAGAGTAGGTTTCGAAACAATTAGCTACAGCGAAACTTTAAATGATGTTGCAGGCTTTGGGAAACTTAATCAATCTATTGATGTAACAAACCCTGCCGTACGGCAAATTTCATACACAGGTATCGATGATAACTGGGGCTTTTATATTGAAAGTGCTGCAACAATATCCACAGAAATTGAAACTGAGACGTGGTACATGGATGACTTTGGTGCTATTCAAGAAAATGCATTTAAAACGAAAGCGAATGAAATAGGTTTTAAGGGGGCGTATAATTTTTCTCAAACAGTGCAATTTACACTAGGGACAAAGTTTTTTACTTCTAGTTTCACGCGTTCGAATTTTGCATTTGTACAACCCGGTGCAACAGCATTCGACGAAGCATTAATCGCATTATCAGATGATCCAAATAATCCCGCGCGATTTACATTACCCGGTATGAATTCAGGTAATAATACAGGAGAGCAGCAGGATTATGCTTCGCAGTTACGTCCGGTTATTTCGGTTTCTGAAGATCAAATGGGGATCTTGCTGACCATAGGAGCGCGTTACGATAGTCGCTTGCAAAAGAGTTTTAATAAATATAGTTGGTATATTGAAACTGAATTAAGTACACCTATGTATTCTGAGATTCAGAATACGCAATTTGAAACCTCGACACTCACCGATAGCTTTAATGGTTGGGGTGTTATGGGGCGGGTAGGAATGCGATATCAAGTACTGTCTCATATCGCATTGATTGGTGGAATCGATGCTCAGTATAAGTCACGTGATATTGTGACCAAGAATCTAGAAAACGGTCAACGCCTTCGTGTACCTGAAGTTGAATACAGTAATGTATCGTTTGCATTAGGCTTACAATGGAGCTATTAATACTCGGTGATTCACTTTTTTAATGAGACTGTACATTCCGATAAGCAGATTACGCGAGTGAATTTGTAAGTGTCTCAGATACGACGACCATAACTTATTGAGTAAACTAAAAGCCACGGTTCGCTGTGGCTTTTTATCAACTTCACATTGTCTTGTTATTTAGCGGTTTGAAATAGGTACCCTAAGCTTAAACGGTGTATTTCAGCACTTTTTATTTTTTTAGATTAAACTTCTAAAATAAGAATGAAAACGATCTTAAAATTAAACAATAGACCGGTTGTGTTTACATAAAAACGCAAAATTTCCTCATCAATTGCATTAAAATCCTCGTCAATATTCTCAACGTATTAAGGCGAGATCTTTATGACTACATTAAACAACCAGAATCTTTTACAACTTCGTTTTGTAAGCCAATCACATATTGACGCAGTAAAGCCTTCTTTTGCTAATTTACCCGCTAACCCATACGCAGATGGCGCATTTCGTAAACGTCGCTATTCGGTAATTAAAGTGGTTGATGGTGAATTAAAATTACAACCAACAAAAGCATTTGTTCAAGATGATTCAATCAATACGTTTCAAGGGAATGTAGAGCGTACCTATGAGAATCTTGAAGACAGCTTATTAGCCAGTAATGGCATGAAGCAAATTGTTAATCAATTCCGTGAAATGACCGGCATCAGTGCTGACCGTGATATTGAAATTCATCAATTTAGAATGCTTGCGATCGACAGTGACACACCTGCTGCACCTGAAGGAGTTCACCAAGATGGTTTCGACCATGTATGTGTCTGTGGTGTATCACATGAAAATCTCGAAGGCGGTGAGCTACTTGTTTACGAGAATCAACAAGCTGATCCTTGCTTTAAAATGGAAATTAAAGACGGCATGTTCGCACTCATTAATGACCGTGAAGTGTGGCACAACGCAACACCAATGAATAAATTAGATGCAAGCAAAGAGGGTTACCTTGATTGCTTCGTGCTTACTGCGTAAGGAAAATACGATGAACTTAACGCAATTACGTCGTCAATTTCCGGCATTAATGCAAAATGTGGCTGGTACATCGCCAGTTTTCTTAGATGGTCCCGGTGGCTCACAAGTACCGCAGTCTGTTTTAAGTGCCATGAGTGCGTATTTAGGTTATTTCAACTCAAACCTAGGCGGTGCTTTTTTCTCAAGTGATAAAACTGTTGAGCTAATGGCGGATGCTCGCCAAGCAGCGGCAGACTTACTGAATGCGCCTTCTAAAGAGCAAATCGTGTTTGGTGCTAACATGACAAGCCTCACGTTTAGCTTGAGCCGTGCGATTTCTCGAGATTGGACTGCTGATGATGAAATTATTGTCACTAACGCAGATCACTACTCAAATGTATCCTCTTGGCAGCAAGCAGCTGAAGATAAAGGCACATTAGTTAAAACGGCTTTAATTAACGAAGCCGATTGTAGCTTAGATATGGCTCATTTTGAGAGTTTATTATCAAGTAAGACAAAACTCGTTGCCGTGACATATGCATCAAACACCACTGGTTCAATTAACGATATTAAACGTGTTGTCGAGCTTGCCCATACTGTTGGTGCTCTTGTATACGTGGATGCAGTTCACTTTGCACCGCATGAGCTGATTGATGTTCAAGCACTTGATTGTGACTTTTTAGCATGCTCTGCCTACAAGTTTTTTGGTCCTCATTTGGGTCTTGTATACGGTAAACGTGAGCATTTAGATGGTTTCACCCCGTATAAAGTAGAGCCCGCGAAAGACGTCATCCCAGGCCGTTGGGAGACGGGGACACAAAGCTTTGAAGCTTTAGCAGGCTTAATTGCTGCCGTTGATTACATTGCTGCTATTAGCGAGTTGGATGATAGTCATTCGCGCCGAGAAAAATTAGCGGCTGCTTTTGCTATTACTAAACAACATGAAATGACGCTCAGTAAGCATTTCTTAACTCGCTTAGCCGATTACTCACGTATTAAATTGTTTGGTATTAATGACGTTACGCGCTTATCAATGCGTACTCCAACCTTTGCATTAATCTTTGAAGGCATTGAACCGCGTGTTGTATCTGAATTTTTAGGTAAACATCACATTTGTGTATGGGATGGCAACTTTTATGCACAAGGTTTATGCAAGCAATTAGGTGTATTAGACACGGGGGGTGTAGTGCGTATTGGTTGTATGCATTACAACACAATTGAAGAGCTTGATCAGGTGTTCGATTTGTTTGATCAGTTATTAAAAATAAATTAATACCTTTAAACATGATGCTACAACGTGGTTGTAGCATCATTTTCTTGTGACTTTCTTTTACAGCGCTTTAAAACGAATCGCGACACCACCACTTGTGGCAAGTTTTAAAGTGAGTTTATCGCTTGCAGACACAATGCGTTTCTCTACTTTTAAGTCGTAGGGATTGTTAACCCATTCAGCTTTATCGCCATCACGGTAAATTTGCGCCTCAAAGCGTTTACCTTTCTCTAAAAAGTCGAGTTTAACTCGCAGTGTACGTGCATTTTCATCAGTGACTGCACCTAGGTACCAGTCATTGCCTGAATAGTGATCGCGTTTACGCTCTTTGCGTGCAAAGACAACGTAATCACCTACTTCACCTTGCAGCGCAATACTGTGTTGCCAATCTGTAGGCACATCTTGAATAAATTGGAACGCATCCGGTTTTGCTAAGTAATTGCGTGGTAAGTCAGCAGCCATTTGAATAGGGCTGTACAGTACTACGTATAACGCCAGTTGCTTTGCAAGTGTTGTTTGTGGACGATTACTATCAGCACCCAACCCATTGAACCCCATATCAAAAATACCAGGGGTGAAATCCATTGGTCCCGCTAACATACGTGTGAAGGCAAGCATTGGAATATGCTCCGGTGGATTAGGCGGTGTGCCCCAAGCATTAAACTCTTGGCCTCGCGCGCCTTCACGTGCAATCCAGTTTGGATAAGTGCGGCGTAAGCCAGTATCTTTAATGGGTTCGTGAGTGTTGATGCTGATTTTGTGCTTTGCTGCAAGCTTCACGTTATAAAGGTATTCATTCACCATGAATTGACCATCGTGCCACTCTTTACGCACTACGCCATTTTCATCAACACGTTTAATATTGCCACCGTCTGCAACATAGCCCGTTTTTACTTGGCTTACGTTTGATTTTTCATACAGGGCAAAGGCATCTTCCATTTGGTTACGATAATTAGTGACATTCCCCGAGGTTTCGTGATGACCAATTAGCTGTACACCTTTCTCTTTGGAGTAGCGAGTAAGCTCTGCAATATCAAAGTCGTCATAGGGTTTGGTAAAACTGAATACATCACCGTTATAGAACCAGTCGCCATCCCAACCAATGTTCCACCCCTCGACAAGTACACCATCAAAACCATATTGTGCGGCAAAGTCCATATAGTATTTGGTGTTTGCGGTCGTTGCGCCGTGAATTTTTCCACTTCCCCACGTATTTTCATTAATATGCATACCCCACCAAATACCCACATATTTACCGGGCTTAACCCAAGATACATCACCGAGTTTATTTGGTTCATTAAGGTTGAGAATGATGTCAGAGTTAATTAAATCAACCGCTTCATCCCCAATTTGAATAGTACGCCACGGCGTGTTGAATGCGCCATGTTTCTTAACGGCAACCCCATCGGACCACGGTGTTAAGTCAGCTTGGAAAGTACCATCACGGCGTTGGTTTAATACCATACCCGCGTAATCGACCAGCGCAGCTTCGTGGATGCTGATATGAACACCTTCTTTGTTTTTAATAGTAAACGGAGTGTGTACTAAAGGGGCTTTGTGAACAGGCGTGGTGTTATAAACATATTCGTATCGATTCCAACCGCGAGCAGGTATCCACCATGCAGTTGCATTGGCTGAATCGGTGATTGCAAATTCAGTGAGCTCTTTGGTGATCTCTACATCTTCAAAACCTGATTGATTCGGTAGTTCGTAGCGAAAACCGACCCCATCATTAAAGGCACGAAAACGCACGGTAAAGGTGCCACCTTGGGGTTGTGGCTTTTTAAAGGTGACAGCAACTTCGTTGTGGTTATCAACTACCGTTTGGCGTTCACCCCAAGGTTGTTCCCAGCTGCTTTTTACAGAATTAGTCGTTTGGCTGCTAATTTTATAGCCTTCACTCATTGCAGGTTGTTGTTTAAAAACAAGTCCTAAAGCAGAGTGTGCAATAACTTGCTTTCCCGCAAAGCTGATTTCATAGCTAGGGGTGTGTTGTTCATCAGAAATCGTGACTTTAATTTGCCCATCAGGCGAACTGACCGTGGTAGTGTGTGCTAAACACGTCCCTGAGAAGGCTGCGAGTAGTAAGGCTGTATATTTCATTATTATTCCTTGGCGATGCAGAATATGGATTGTTGTCGTATATGTTCCTATAAGCTTTAAGCATAAATTGACTTGCCTGCTAATACGAGTGATCTGCATACGTATTCAATTTTCAGGTTGTAATAGCCGCCTTAATTAAATCGCCTCATTTTGTATTTTTAATTTCGCACACTTTTACTATTTTTCTACTAAGATCTTAAGGAATGAACTGGTTTCGAATTTGAATTAGGAAAACGTATGAAGTTACAGAGTATTCGTGTCAAAAGTTCACTGCCCATTGTGTTGCTTGGGGTCGCTATTATTATATTAATAGCTGGCTACAGTTATTTAATTAACTTACAAAAAGAAGCCATAGATACGCAATCGGAGCGATTTTTAAATGCGGTATCAGTTATCGTGAATGCAGATCGAGATTTGTATCAAGCGAAAGTGGCAGAGCTGCATTTAGTGACAATGGATAAAGGTGATCAGTCTTTTCTAGCGGAACATCAAGAAAATGCTGACCAAGTGCAAGAACGCTTTGAACAATATTTATCTTACATGTCACCTTATCCAGAAGTGTTAGCACAGTTTCGTAATTTTAATAGTGCTTTTGATGCATGGTATTCGGCATCGACAGCCTATATTAATAGCGCAACCAGTGCGTCTCAAAATCAAATGGCAGAACAGTCCTTTTCGGCGCTTCGTGACATTTTAGATAAAGCGGGTGAGGTGGCAGAACAAACCTCGCAGTCCGAAACTGAAAAGCTAATGGATAAAATCACAGGTTTTAAAGCATTACTAATGATAATGATTGCCGTGGTATTAGTGGTTGCGGGTTGGTTTAGTTATGTCATTCCACGACAGTTAACGACCCAAATGAATTATGTTACTGAACGAATAAATGAAATAGCGTCTGGTGATGGTGATTTAACTGGGCGTATTAATGTTAAAACCCAAGATGAGTTTGCAGATTTAGCAACCGCGTTTAATCGCTTCTTGGATAATTTACAGCAATTGATAAAAGACATACTCGAACAAGCCAAAGAATTACAAAGTCTCGGTCATGATCTAGATTCGTTTTCAAATCAGAACCATGAAGTTAATCAAAAGCTTAGTCAGGCATCCGAGTCAATTGTGAGTGCAGTACACGAAATGAGTGTTGCAAGCCGTGAAGTCGCAAATGTGGCGCAACAGTCTTCTCATGAAGCAGATAATTCTCAGCAATTGGCTAAGAAGGGGTTATCAGCGGTTGATAATTCCAGTAAGAAAATCGTTGCTTTGTCTGAGAATATGGATCACGCAACGCAGCGCTCTACCGAGTTACAACAAAGCTCAGATAATATAGCGAAGGTACTGGAAGTGATCCGTGCAATCGCAGAGCAAACTAACTTACTGGCACTAAATGCGGCAATCGAAGCTGCGCGTGCCGGTGAGCAAGGTCGGGGCTTTGCAGTGGTTGCCGATGAAGTAAGAACATTGGCAACGCGTACTCAAGAAAGCACGAACGATATTCAAACCATGGTTGAACAATTTGCTTCAAGCGTTGAGCAATCTTTGCAGGCTATAAACAGTGGTAAGCGTTTTGCCGATGAAGCTGTTGAATCATTCACACAAACGAATGACGTGCTTAATGCGATGCAAGCCTCATCGGTAAAAGTGAATGATATGGCAATGCAAACAGCACAAGCCACTGAAGAGCAAACGGCTGTTGCAGATGAAATTAGCCAGAATTTATCTGATTTAAATGATCAAACCCAACAAGGAGGCGGCTTGGCAAGTTCAACACAAGAAGTGGCAAACCGAATGAATCAGCTCACCAATGAGCTAAATCATTTAGTGAACCGTTTTAAGGTGTAATGCCCCTCTGCGTAGACTATTCTAAAGGAATTAAAAAAGGGCTCAGCGAGCCCTTTTTAATCAATAAACAACCTTACCTTACTTTTTCTCAAAAGCGCGCTTCATGTAGTTAGGTGTTGCTAGTGCGCCGTAGTGAATACCAGCGTTGTAGTATTCAGTTCCTTCAGATAGTGTATTCGCGTCGTCTTCACGAAAGCCATCAAATGCCTGTGATTTACGTGCAAGAGTAACTGACCATAAACCGCTTGGGTAAATTGGTTGTGGAAATGGCAGCGTTTGTAGGTCATTAAAGCCCACGTCTTTCATCGCGTCACGCATCTCAACTAATAAAGGCATGTGCATAAGCGGTGATTCACTTTGTTGAATGAGTATGCCGCCAGGACGAAGTGCTGTTAGACAACTTGTATAAAAAGCATGGTTGAATAACCCTTCACCTGGGCCCACCGGATCGGTGCCATCAACAATAACCACGTCAATTGATTCTGGCGCAGCTTCACGCATGTATTTAATGCCATCATCAAACATCACTGTGGCACGCGGGTCTTGGTTTGACTCACATAATTCAGGGAAGTATTTAAGCGACATTTGCGTTACAACTTCATCAATATCAATTTGCGTGACGCTTTCAACACCAGGGTGCTTTAATACTTCACGCAATGTGCCGCAGTCACCGCCACCGATAATCACTACATTTTTAGGATTAGGGTGCGCAAGAAGAGCAGGATGGCTGATCATTTCGTGATAAAAGAAGTTCTCACGGCTACTTACCATTGTACAACCGTCAATAATCATAAGATTACCGAAGTCAGTTGTTTCATACATCTCTACTTTTTGAAACGGCGATTGCTGTTCATCAAGCTTTTTGTTTATACGCAGTGAAAAGGCGCTACCATCACGGTCACTAATTTCAGTGAACCAGTTGTTTTGATCTAAATTAGCCATCTTGCTTATACACTTTTAGTTAATGGTAAAAAAGGGGGCAATTCTGCCAGTGCTTGGCCAATTGCTCAATCAAATTTTAATCAGTATAGCGAATATTTTTTATCACTTTGGCATATAGGGCAATTTTTGTTAGCGTGGTAGGCGCGAGCGTATTAAAATGCGCGTTTATATTTAACGAATTTACAGAAGACATGGCCATGACTTGGGGTTTAGACAAAGCACGCGAAACGTATAATGTTGCTCATTGGAGTGACGGTTATTTTGATATTAACGCACAAGGTGAGCTGGTCGCTTACCCTGACGGTGATCAAACTAAATCTGCAATTTCTTTATCTGAACTCACCGAGCAATTTAAGAAACAAGGTCTTACCTTACCTGTTTTAGTTCGCTTTACTGATATCTTGCAAAATCGTGTTGATACGCTGACAAGCGCTTTTACTAAAGCTCGTCAAGCTCGCGACTACCAAGGCACTTATACGTGTGTTTACCCAATTAAAGTGAACCAGCAACGATCGGTCGTAACAAAGCTACTTGCTCACCCAAGTGGTTTAGTGGGTCTTGAAGCGGGTTCTAAACCTGAATTAATGGCAATTTTAGGTGTTGCCAAAGAACCGATTACCATTGTTTGTAATGGCTACAAAGACAGTGAATTTTTACGTTTAGCGTGCATCGGTCAAGGTTTAGGTCACAAAGTGCATATTGTGGTAGAAAAACTGTCAGAACTTAGCACCTTATTAGCTGAAATTGATGACTTGGGCATTGAACCATCGATTGGTATTCGTATTCGTTTAAACTCTGTGGGCAAAGGCAAGTGGCAGAACACGGGGGGTGAAAAAGGTAAGTTTGGTTTAACTGCTGGGCAGGTGCTGTCTGCGGTTGAATTACTTCAGTCGCGAAACAAATTACATTTAATGCAATTGGTGCATTTTCATATCGGTTCTCAAATTGCCAATATTCGTGACATTCATCGCGCACTTCGTGAATGTGCACGTCATTTTGCCGAACTAACCCAGTTAGGTGTACCACTTAATACCGTTGATGTAGGTGGGGGTCTAGGCGTTGACTACGAAGGGTCTGGTTCACGTAGTGCGTGTTCTATGAACTACAGTGTTGATGAGTATGCGCGTAATGTTGTGAATGCATTTGCAGAAGTGTGCCAACAACATGACTTAAAGCAGCCTGCAATAATCACCGAATCAGGGCGTGCGCTAACGGCGCATCACGCGGTATTGATTACCGATGTGATTGATGTCGAGCGTGCGCCAAATCATGTAAATCCAACTCCGCCAGAGTCAAACAATGTTTTAGTGCTAGATGAAATGTGGCAATGCTTACAGCGCTTAACACCTCGCATGGCGCTGGAGATTTATCATGATGCAATGCATTTATTTAGCGAAGCACATGATCAATATGTCCATGGTCTTCTGACGATGCTGGAATGGGCGAAGCTTGAGCAACTTTATTTTACTATTTTACATCGCGTTCGCGCTTCACTGAGCGACAATGCGCGTGCACACCGTGAAGTGCTCGACGATTTAAATGAGAAGCTTGCCGATAAGTTGTTTGTTAACTTTTCACTGTTTCAGTCGTTGCCAGATGTGTGGGGGATCCAGCAATTATTCCCTGTAATGCCTGTTGAAAATTTACATAAACCACTCACTCAACGCGCGATCATTCAAGATATTACCTGCGATTCAGACGGTCAAATTCGCAATTATGTTGAGGGAACCGGTATTGAAAGTAGCTTACCTATCCCTGAGTATAAATCAGGTCAGCAGTACCACATTGCCATGTTTTTAGTCGGGGCTTATCAAGAAATCTTAGGCGACTTACATAATTTATTTGGTGATACCGATTCAGTGCACGTAGAGCTGACAGAGGCTGGCTACCAATTAACCAATGCGATTAAAGGCGACAGTGTTAAGGACGTATTAAAGTTCGTTGATTATGATAGCGATATTCTGGCTGCCAACTTCGCAAAACGTGTGGATGAGCTGGAAATTGATGCGCAATCTAAGGCACAATATTTGTCTGAATTAAATGCGGGCCTTGCTGGCTATACGTATTTTGAAGATTAAAGGTTAAAGGAATAAGTAGTAATGTCCGTTATTCGTTGTGTATTGAGTATTTTATTTTACACCCTAAATACGCTGTTTTGGTTCGTGCCTATTTTTTTGTGTGGTTTGGTTAAACTCATTCCAATTAAACCATTACAAAAGTTGATGAGTTGGATTGCTAAGCAATGTGCCACAGTGTGGGTTACGTGCAATGGTATAAACCAAAATGTATTTGCTTCTTATCAACTGAATGTAACGGGCCTTGAGCAACTTCGTTCAAAAGACTGGTACTTAGTGATTGCTAATCATCAAAGCTGGGTTGATATTTTAGTCATGCAGCGTATTTTTAATCGCCGTATCCCGTTTTTAAACTTTTTCTTGAAAAAGGAATTGATATACGTTCCTTTTCTAGGGCTTGCATGGTGGGCGTTAGACTTTCCGTTTATGACGCGTACTAGCAAGTCACAGCTTAAGAAAAATCCAAAGTTGCGCGGAAAAGATTTAGAAACAACGCGTAAAGCCTGTGAAAAATTTAAAGAAATGCCAGTAAGCATCGTAAATTTTGTGGAAGGCACGCGCTTCACCGCTGAAAAACATGCGCGTCAAAAGAGCCCTTTTCAGTACTTATTAAAACCGAAAGCGGGTGGTGTGGCGTTTGTTATGCAAGCTATGGGTGAGCAGATCTCAAAAGTTGTAAATGTCACCATTCACTACCCGGGTGGTATTCCAAGTTTTGTGGATTTTGCCAGTGGCCGAGTGAAGCAAATCGATGTTCGCGTTGAAGTGATGGATGTCAGTCCTAATTTAATAGGTGATTACACTGGTGATGCAGACTTTAGAGTGAATTTTCAAGCGGAGTTAAATCGTATTTGGGAAGAGAAAAACCAGCAGCTTGCCCAGTTTGAATCGCAAGCTGAGTAGATGCTGCTGGCACAGCTGAGAGCACACATATGTTAAAGAAATTTTTACCTAATTGGTTAACCGGATTGTTTGTCAGTATTGTGCTGTTTGCCAATGTCATTCTTTGGGGAACCCTTGTGTTGCTGTTTGGTGTGTTGAAACTTATTTTACCATTCAACATCATTAGTCACATTTTGCATGGTGCTTATCGGGGATGGTGCAAAGGGAATCGTTTTGCTCTGTGGCTAGGTTGCCCGAATATTGAAATTAATATTAAAGGCAATGTTAATCGCGATAGCTGGTACTTACTTATTTCTAACCATATGAGTTGGTTAGATATTGTGGTGCTTAGTGCGATTGATGTATTACCGGCGCCAAAGTTTTTTCTAAAAGATGAGCTAAAGTACGTGCCTTTTATTGGCACGGGTGCGTGGGCGATGGGAATGCCTTTTATGAAGCGTGTCAGTAAGTCGCAGCTGGCTAAAAACCCAAAGCTTAAAGGCCTTGATGTTGAACGTACCAAGCGAAGCTGTCGTGATTTTCGTAATCACCCAACCACCATTATTAATTTTGTTGAGGGGACACGTTTTACCCCGCAAAAGCATACAAAACAGAACAGTCCATTTGGTTATTTACTCAAGCCGAAAGCGGGAGGGATTGCGTTTGCGCTGGAAGTGCTGGGTGAACAGTTTGATGCGTTACTTAATACTTCTATTATTTACCAAGGTGAGGGCAGTCATATTTGTCGCAACTTAATGCGTGGCCGATTAACGCTCATTAAAGTAGATATACATGTGCAGGCTATCAGTGCTGAGATGATTGGTGATTATCAACATGACCGTGAATTTAGAACCGCATTTCAGCAACGAATCAATGAAATTTGGCTTCAAAAAGACGCGCAATTATTTAATTATTATCAGGCCAAACAAGGTAGTCTGGTAGCAAATATCAGTAAGGAAGTTGAAGCACCATGAAGCAAACTCACCTGCAACAATTGGTTATGCCTTGGTTTGAAGCAATGCCAGATGCGGAGCTTTTCAGTGCGCTGACAGCCACCGCAATTGGTGTGATTGCTTTATTGCTGGTGTATGTCTTTACTCGGCGCTTAATGCTTCCTGGAATACAAAGTGTTGTAACGCGCCTTTCGCCAGAACGCATTGGTGCATTAGCACCCATGCTAACTAAACTTAATAGACGTTTTGCAGGAACCTTATGTTGCGTGTTGTATTTAGCAACATTCGACAATGTTTACCCTGTCACAGAGGTGGCAGCGTTAGTTTTAAAAACCATTGGTCAAATTGTTCTGATTATTTATGGCGGTTTTATCATCAGCAGCATTGTCAGTATTGCTGGGGGCATTTATAACCAGCTGGAGTTTGCCCGAGAAGTGCCCATACAAGGTTTGATTCAAGTTGTGAAACTGATCACCTTCATGATCTGCGCTATTTTGATCGTCAGTATATTACTTGAAAAGTCGCCCACCTATATTTTATCTGGTTTTGGTGCCATTGCAGCGGTGACCTTGTTAGTGTTTAAGGACACTATTTTGGGGTTTGTTGCCAGTATTCAAATTGCTGCTAATCGCTTAGTTACTTATGGTGATTGGATTCAAGTTGATAGCTATGGCGCTGATGGTGAGGTTATCGACCTTGGTTTGAACACGGTAAAAGTGCGTAACTGGGATAACACGATTACCACCATTCCTACCTACATGTTGGTGGCCGGTTCATTTAAAAATTGGCGGGGTATGCAGGAGTCGGGTGGTCGTCGAATTAAACGCTCTTTAAATATAGATATGAACAGCATTCGTTTAGTTGATGAGGCTTTCCATACGCAAATAAATAGCGCGATACCTCTGCACGACTACATTCGTGTGACAACGTTACCTGATCCTGTTACAAATTTAGGTTTATTTCGTCGTTATGCTGAAGGATACTTGAAACAGCATGAAAGAATTAACCGTGATTTGACCCTCATGGTGCGAGAACTTCAGCCATTTAATCATGGCTTACCAATTGAGTTTTATTGCTTTAGCGAAGACAAACGTTGGATATCGTACGAACATCTACAAGCAGAGATCATGGATCACCTGCTTGCAGTATTGCCTATTTTTGGATTGCGCCCATATCAGAGTGTGACGGGGCAATTTTCGGCTAATGAGCAGCATGTCGTAGATAAACCAAGTATTAAAGTGGTTAACGCGGCGCCTAAAAGTAAAGACTAGAGCGACTGCACTGCCAAAGCGATACCAATAAAGCCAAGTAATAACCACCAAATAGGGGGCTTAGCGACCCTTAACCATGTGAAGGCTGTAACCACTAATACAATCTGCCATATGTTGTTGATTGTGCTGAGCCAAATCGGCGAGTAGAGTGCTGCCGCTAAAAAACCGACTACCGCAGCATTGAGAGCGGCAATACTGCCAGCAAAGCGTGGTTTATCAGCCAATTGTAGCCAGCTTTTTAAAAATGCAAGCATCAATAAAAAGCCCGGTAAAAAAATCAATAGCGTCGCAATAAGTGCTCCCAATAGGGGAGAATGAGGTGTCAGTTCAGCCCCTAAGTAGGTCGCTATTGTAAACATAGGGCCAGGAATTGCTTGTGCACTGGCATAGGCTGACAAAAACTGCTCGGTTTCAAGGCTTGGTATGCTTGCTTGCAAAATAGGTAGCACAACGTGCCCCCCACCAAACACCATCGCTCCTGTTTGATAAAATGGAGCAAATAGTGAGGACCACTCGCCAAAGGGTAAAAAGCTCGCGATAAGCAATACTGCAAAAATGATAAAAGGTAACCACGATACTTTAACGGGTTTACTTACATTCTCATGCTGAGGGAGTTTATGTTGTGGATAAAGCCAGCCAATAATCGCAGCTATAATTAACACAAAAATTTGGCTGGAAAACTGTGAAAAAATAATCAACGATAACGTGCTTAATACCGCGATAAGTTTAAGTAAATGTGTTTTACAAAAGCTCACCGCCATACTGTAAGTTGCATCAGCGACAATAACGATGGCAAATAATTTAAGTCCCGCAATAACAGCAAAATAAATGTTACCAAATTGGTGGGCACTCAGTGCCAAAAAAAACATAATTAAAAAAGACGGTAGAGTAAACCCAATAAAGGCACACAAACCGCCCAATAGACCGCCTTTCTCAACCCCAATCGCAAAGCTTACTTGGCTTGACCCAGGACCCGGTAATGCTTGGCTTAAGCTTATTAGTTGTGCGTAGCGCTCGCTATTTAACCATTTTAAGTTATCGACAAAGTGACGTTTAAAATAGCCTAAGTGCGCTGCGGGGCCACCGAAACTCATGCAGCCTAATAAAAAAAATTGCTTAAATATAACTAGTAACATTGTTTTCGCCATCGAATCTAATCACCTAATTATGACAAATTTCTATGACATTTTTGTGGTTTTTATGACATACACATCGCTAGGATATATAGTAAGGTATGAACGTAGTAACGAGTAACCCTATGAGACTGAGTATCGTAAGCCTATTATTAGTACTTATATCAAGCTCCTTGTATGCAGAACCTGTGCAGAGGGTTATTGTTGCGGTTGATCATTCTCCTCCCTACGGTGTTGTGTCTGAAAAAGGGCATGTGAGTGGCGCGGTGGTCGATATTATGCGTGAGCTGCAACGTACCATACCGATGAAATTAGAATTTGTCGCTTGCCCATTTTCTCGCTGTTTAAAAATGCTCGAACAAAATGAAGTGGATGTGATGGGCGGGTTAATTCGTACCAGCGAGCGTGAGCAAAAAATGCAGTTTATGTCTCCTCCGTACATGATGTTGTCTTCTTCTTTTGGGTTCTATGCAAGAGCAGACCGTGACATCGTTATAAATCGTTACCAAGACTTGCTAGGAAAGCGCATCGCGGTCATGCGAGGAGCCGCTTATTTTTCGCGTTTTGATAATGACAGCTCACTCACTAAAGTGGAGGCTTTGAGTGAAGGTAATGCGTTTGAAATGCTGCTTAAAGATCGCGTCGAACTCGTTATTTCAGTTGAAGATACCGCGGATCATGCCTCGGGTTATTTACAACTCCCTTCACAGCAGATCGTCAAAATGCCTTATCGCTATAAAGACATTATTTACGGCCATATGGCTGTTAGTAAACAGTTTGCCGACACCTCGTTAGCAAAGGAAATTCAATCTCAGTTACACGCTCTTGTACGTAATGGACGTTTAACAGAATTAGTTAAAGCGTATAACCTACCAGCTGTTACACTTATTAAAGAGAACTATTAACCTAATGTTCATGATTTAGTGTTCATAATTGTTAATAGATCAAAATTACTAAATGCCATGGAGAGACACATGAGTTTCAGCAAGTCGATTTTAACAGTGGGTGTTTTAGCCGTTTTATTAACGGGGTGTGAAACAACTAACACAGGTAAAGGTGCTGCAATCGGTGCCGCAACAGGTGCGGTATTAGGTAAAGCAACAGGCGATCATGATGATAAGCGTATCTTTATTGGTGCGGCCATTGGTGCGTTAGCGGGTGCTGCTGTCGGTGACTACATGGATAAGCAAGAAGAAGCATTCCGTGACGAGCTAGCAGGCTCGGGTGTTGAAGTGGTACGTGAAGGCGATAATATTCGCTTAGTTATGCCATCAAACATCACTTTTGCGACAGATCAATCTTATATCTCATCAGGCTTTCACAGCACCCTTGATGCCATTGCACAAGTGATGAACAAATACGAAAAAACCTACTTAAGTGTTGAAGGTCACACTGATAGCACAGGTAAAGACAGCTATAACATGACACTGTCGCAGCAACGTGCGCAAAGTGTTAAAGATTATTTAGTTAATCATCAAATTATGTCGGCACGTATTAGCACACGTGGCTATGGCGAAACACGCCCTGTAGCGAGTAATGATACAGCCAATGGTCGTGCTTTAAACCGCCGTGTAGAGATTCAAATCGTACCAAACACACAAGGTTAGGCTTAATGTAGTCTAGATTTGTGGTCAGGTTTGATATGCCCTTTCAAACCTGACATCCTTCCTTGAATATTAATCTCGATTAAATTGCAATTCGCAAAGCTGCTTATACAGTGGGTTACTGGTCAATAGCTGCTGGTGTGTACCTGTCGCTATAATTTCACCCTTGTCCATTACCACGATGACGTCTGCATGTTTTACGGTGGCTAAGCGGTGGGTAATAATGAGTGTTGTTCTGTCTTTCATTAAGTGCTCGAGTGCCGCTTGCACATGAGACTCGCTTTGTGCATCAAGTGCGCTGGTTGCTTCATCGAGTAATAAAATAGCTGGGTCCTTTAAAATAGCGCGAGCAAGCACAATCCGCTGCTTTTGCCCACCAGAAAGACGTACCCCTTGTTCACCTAAAAAGCTGTGATAGCCCTGCGGTAGCTGCGTGATAAATTCATCGGCGTGTGCATATTTGGCTGCCGTGAATACCTGCTCGTCACTCGCATGGGGATTGCCATAGCGAATGTTATGCATAACATCGCAGCTAAACAAAATGGGGTTTTGTGCCACCATGCCCATTTGTTGGCGTAAACAGTGAAGGGATAATTCTTTAATATTAATGCCAGCTAATGAAATACTCCCTGCGCTCGGATCGTAAAATCGTTGCAATAATTCAAATAATGTTGTTTTGCCTGCACCAGAGGGACCAACAATGGCGACTGTTTGGCCCTGTTTTACTTCCAAATTAAGTGTACTAAGTGCTGCTTTATCGGGTCTAGATGGATAGTTAAATGATACATTGTCAAAACGAATAGCAGGATGGTCAGCTTTATTTAATTCGAGCTGATCATCTTTATTGTGTGCGGGGTTTTGAATCATACTTTCAACAGCGAGCAGCTCTAACAGTCTTGCTGCCGCACCTGCTGCGCGTTGTAACTCACCGTACACTTCGGCAACTGTTGCAACCGACATAGCCACCATAATGGCATAGAATACAAAGGCACCTAGCTCGCCGCCCGTCATGGTACCCGCGAGCACATCACTGCCGCCTACCCAAAGCATCACGCTGATGGCACTAAAGGTTAGAAAGATCACTGCAGCAATTAAAAGTGAGCGTTGTTTAATACGACTTTTTGCGACTAAAAATGCTTTATTCGTTTCTTCAGCAAAAGCCGCTTTTTCGCGCGCTTCATGACTAAAACTTTGTACGACCTTAATATTTTGAATAATTTCGCCTGCATAAGTACTGATATCGGCAATGGCATCTTGGCTCGAACTTGCTAGTTTACGCACTTTACGACCAAAAATTAGCATAGGAACTAACACCATAGGTACACAGGCAACGACCACTAAGGTTAGTTTTAAATTAGTAATTAGCAGCATAGCAAGGCCACCCACTAACATTAAGCTGCTACGAAGCGCCATAGAAAATGATGAGCCAATAATCGATTGCAGCAATGTGGTGTCGGTGGTGAGTCGTGACATCAGCTCGCCGCTACGGTTTTCTTCAAAGTAGCTTGGGTGTAACGTTACAATTCGCTCGAAAATCGCGTTACGAATATCATTACTGACTCGTTCACCTATCCACGACATTAAATAAAAACGACAAAATGTGCCGATTGCTAATAGGCTGATAAGGCCAATAAGAACCATCACTGCTTGTTGAAGTTGTTCTTGAGAGCCTGCAATAAAGCCATGATCAATAACAAACTTCACTCCTTGGCCGAGTGACAAGTTAACGCCTGCGGTGAGTAATAATGCCCCAAGGGCTGCAAATACCACCCATTTGTAGGGCTTAATAAACGCTAAAACGGGTAACAGGCTACTGAACGCGGCCTTTTCTTTGTTAATTGCCATGCTAGATTCTTATTTGTGAATAGGGTATAGATATGGTTATCATCGCTTTAAAAATCAACAGTAAAATAAGGGATTAGTATGGAATCAACAGTGATAAGCGGTCAATTTAACGTGAAATTAAACCCAATTGGGGGGTATGCGACAGGTCAAGATGGCGTGAATCTTGGCCGTATGTCGATAGATAAAACGTTTACAGGCGCTCTGGAAGCAACTAGCCAAGGAGAGATGCTGAGCGCAATGACGGCAACCCAAGGCAGTGCAGGATATGTTGCTATTGAACAAGTGGTTGGTAGTCTGAATGGCAAACAAGGTAGCTTTGTATTACAACATTTTGGCACCATGGATAAAGGCACAGACAGGTTAATTTTAGAAGTCGTGCCAGATTCAGGCGCTGGTGAATTGGTGGGGCTTACGGGTAAAATGGCAATCCGCATTGAGGCGGGAATTCATTACTATGATTTTGAGTATGAGTTAACAAGCTAATATGCAAAAAATTATTGAATTTAAAAAGAAACGTTTTCTGGGTGGACTTGATATCACTGCGTTAAATCAGAAAGTGTACGAGTTAGGCCAATCTGGCTGGCAGGTTAAAACAATCACCACAGCCACCGGTTTTTATGGTCAAATAACGGCCGTTTTATTGTTAGTAGAGAATAATGAATTATGACACTCACAGAGTGGTTGAGTTTAGTGTTAATTTGTATCATGGGTGCTATGTCGCCAGGGCCAAGTTTAGCGGTTGTGTTAAAGCATAGCCTTCACGGTGGTATGAAAAACGGCATGCTGGCGGCCGTGAGTCATGGTGTGGGAGTGGGGTTTTATGCGAGCGCCTCTTTGCTTGGATTAGGTGCACTGATGACCAAGTTACCTACACTTTATAACGTACTCGTGTATGGTGGTGCCGCCTACCTTGCTTATTTAGGTATACGTATATTACTGGCAAAACCCAGTTCGCAAGCCGTGAAAGTTGAACAAGCCATACCTAGTCAACGCGCTGCGTTACAAGATGGTTTTGCTATTGCGTTTTTGAACCCCAAACTTGCGGTGTTCTTTTTAGCGCTCTTCTCACAGTTTATTGACCCAGAAAATCTCACGTTACAGGTTGGCTTGATCATGTGCTTAACTGTATTTGTACTGGATACTGGCTGGTATTTGTTGGTTGCCTTACTCACAGAAATATCAAAAAAGCGCTTTGGTTTTACTAAAGCGAATCCACTTTTTGAAAAACTACTCGGCATGATCTTTATCGCACTTGCAGTGCGTGTCGTGATAACACTTTAAAGCTCTCTATTGCTCCTCTCTCAATAGTAAAACGTGAGAGGAGCTCCTGCTTATCCCCAGGAAACGTATAGTGCATACGTATTCATCACACAATATTTACCTTTTGGTTACACTTTGTTGGTTGTTTTTTGACAACAAGAATAAACATAACGCCTCCAATGACAACAGAGTGGGAATCCAATGGGGAAATTTAAGCTAAGTGCATTAATGCTGGCAATGGTTGCAGCAAACAGTGCTATGGCAGCGAACGAAGCAGAACGCACATCTGCAAAGGAACTTGATCCTGAGCTTGAAGTAATCGAAGTGCGCGGCTTTAGTCGCAGTTTAATTCAATCATTAAACCAAAAACGTTTTAGTGACACCGTATCAGAGCAGTTATCTGCTGATGACTTAGGTGCACTTCCCGATGTATCTATGGCAGATGCATTAACACGACTACCGGGTATTTCGGCGGTACGAACAGGTGGCCAAGCTGCCGAAATTAATATTCGAGGTTTATCTGGTGGATTCGTGTTTTCGACTCTCAATGGTCGAGAACAAGTATCGACCAGTGGTAGCCGTAGTATTGAGTTTGATCAGTATCCGTCTGAGTTAATTAGTTCGGCAGCTGTGTATAAGTCACCCAAAGCATCATTAATCGAAGGGGGCGTTGCCGGTACTGTTGAGTTACAAACAGCCAGCCCACTGGATAATGACCAGCAACACAAATTTACCGCTAATGTACGCGGTATGTATAACGATCGTGCTTCAGAGGTTTTTGATGCCACTGAATATGGCGACCGTATTAGCTTTTCTTATCAGGGCAAGTTCTTTGATGATACCCTCGGTGTCGCGCTAGGTTATGCTCGCTTATTCCAACCTAGTGTTGCCACCCAGTTTATCGGTCTAGCATATAACGGTAATAAAGATGTTGACGGACTTGCAAATGACATCGATGGCCCTGCAGATAACCCCGCTAATGAATATATCAGTGAAGGTTTCGAGCTTCAGCATTTAGGTGGTGAAGAAACGCGTAATGGTTATTTAACATCGATTGAATGGGCACCAACCGATAACTTTAAACTGAAAGGTGATGCGTTTTTATCTCGTTTTGATAGCGAATCATTTGCCCGTGGTTTTCGGGTTAAATTTGGTGGCCCGTCAGCTGTCTATGCGAACCCCTTACTTGACGGCAATGCGGTAATCGGTGGGGCAATCAACCGCACATCAAATAGCTTTACCCGTGTTGAAATAGTCAATGATGATAATCAAGATTTTGATGAAGTTGATAGCTATGGAATTAACGCTGATTGGCAAGTAACCGAGCGCTTGAATGTCAATGCTGATGTGTCGTTATCACGCGCGAAGAGTAATTTCCGCAATGGCTTACTTTGGGCACTGGTAGCGGAAGACGCTACAATTGATAATCCGGTATTTGATACCAATGTGTCACTAAATTATCAATTAAACGGTCTTGATTTACCTGATATTGGTTTTAATCAAGCTGATGCATTCAGCGATATTGATCGCGTTATGCTTAGTAAATACGGCATTTACCCGTATGAAAATGAAGATGAAGTCAAAGCGTTCCGACTCGATTTTAAATATGAGTTAGAGAGTAACTGGTTTAGCTCAATTGAATTTGGTGCGCGTTACTCAGACCGTGAGTACAGCAATAACCGGTCAGTGTTTGAATACGGTAATGACGGCGCATTCTCAGCCACTCAACCTCCACTTCGTTTGACTGATGACATGACCACCGTGGTTGATTGGCAGGGTGAGTTTAGTTATTTCCCATCATACTTAGCGATAGATTTGGATAAAGCACTAAACGCGTGGTTCCCTAATGGCATCCCACAACCTGTTCAAACTTGGGGTAACGCTGAGGGGGTTGTTGATTTAGATGGTGATGGTGAGCCAGATACACAAGGTTATACCACTAACTACTCATGGACCATGCTACAAAGTGGTTCAGTGTATGAAGAAGTGGTATCAGCGTATCTCATGCTCAATATTGATACCGAAATTGGCAAACTGCCTGTCACAGGTAACATTGGTATTCGTCGTGTTGATACGGACCAATCAGCGACGGTGCTTGAAAACGTTGGGAGTGATCCTCAACTCGGTGCGCAATACATTGTCGATGATAACGGCATTGTTAACGACCTTTATGCACCAAACATATTAGGCATTAAATACACAGACTACCTACCTTCATTAAACCTTAACTTTAAAATCAGTGATGCAACGCAAATTCGTTTTGCTGCAGCAAAAGTGATGGCACGTGCTCCGATTAACCGTTTAGCGGGTGACGCCAGTGCATCGGTTAATAATGATGGCGAAATTAATGGTTCAAGTACGAATAACCCATTCTTAAAACCTTTCTATGCGAATCAATACGATATTTCTTATGAGCAATACTTTGAAGATACGGATGGTGCCTTAGTCGTGGCGGCGTTCTATAAGAATATTGATTCATTCATAGATACGATAGCTATTGAAAACTTTGATTTTAAAGGGAATGGCTTCAACGTCCCTGAGTACATTGTCGACCCTGTAAGCGGTGAGCAAATCGAAACGACGAATGGTGTGTACACAACTGCGGTTAACAATGCTAAAGGGGGGTATATTCGCGGGATTGAGCTTGCTTATACGCAAGTTTTCTCTTTCTTGCCATCACCGTTTGAAGGGCTAGGGATTAATGCCAGTTATTCGTATACCGAGAGTGAAGTGCAATCAATCACCGATTTAGGTGGTGATTCTGTTTCGCAAGACTTACCGGGTCTCTCAAACAACGTCTTTAACGGGACACTTTTTTACAGCTACGAAAACTTTGAAACACGCTTAAATGTGCGCTATCGCGATGATTTTGTCTCTGAGCAAGTTGCTGTCAATGAGCAAGTGGTGAACTTTGATGCGGAAACCGTTATCGATTTCCAAACATCGTATCAGTTCACAGATTCATTTGGCATGTTATTACAAGTGAATAACCTGACTGATGAGCCTACACAAAGCTACTTCGGTACAACCAGTAAAACAGGGACCACGCAATTCTTTGGTCGCCAATTTTACTTAGGTTTTACCTATAACCATTGATCAGTAAGCTGGAGATAATAATATGAAAATAATAGCTGATTTTAACCGCTTACTCATTACCTGTAGCATAGCGTTGCTAGCTGCATGTGGTGGTGGAGCTAGTAATGATATTGATTCAGGGCAAGTTTTATTGACCTGTAGCGTACCGCAGATCCCCAATGCAGCGGGTACTGAATGTGTTGATCCACCCCCGATTAATTGTCCGGCCCCAACTGTGCCTGATGAAAATAATGAGAGCTGTGTAGTTGGGGCTGATCCAACACTGCCTGATCCTGTGGTTTTTCCAGCGGATGACGAAGCCATTTTGTTCTATAACCGTACCAGTGATGATGCTTATGAAGGGTATCGTTTGCACACGTGGAATAATGATGTGTGTGATGCATATGCAGCACCGTTTGATGCGACGGATTGGGCAAATGGTCATGAATACGATGGTATCGATCCGAACTATGGCGCGTACTGGATTGTAAAACTCAAAGACGGCTACAACGAGTGTGCCAACTTCATTGTACATATTGGTACTGAAGGTTCAGGCAAAGCGTTTGGTGATGTCGATTTAAAAATGCCATTGATGCAAGACGATGAAAAGTTCCAACGTATGAACTTTACCATTCATGGTGAACCATCAGTATTTGAATACCCAATTGTTAGCTTAGGTGAGCGTCCGGTGAGTATTTCTGGTGCGTCTGCGCATTGGATTGATCTTTCAACGGTGATTTATAAACCAAGCAATGAGCTTACGAGTATTATTAAATTGCACGCTTCAAGCAGTGCAGATTTAGCTGTCGATGAAGATACTGGTGAGTTAAATGGTCAAGTGGTTGAACTAACATCGACGTCTTTGAACGATGAGCAAGTAGCTAAAGTGCCACACCTTGCTGCATGGAATGCTTACCAAGGTAGCTGGGATGCAGCCGCTGCAAAAGAGCTGATTAAACACCAGTTAGTTGTGGCAGGCTATGATGCTGATGGCAAGCTAATTGAAGCAACTTATGTGCAAACTGCTAAAGCTCTCGATGACTTGTACACCAGCGGTGAAAGTGATGCCAATGAAGCACAACTAGGTGTGCATTACGCCAATAATGGCATTGATATCTCGGTATGGGCGCCTACTGCAAGCAATATGAAATTAGCGCTTTACGATGCTAATAAAACTGAGCTTGAACAACTTGCTATGACCTTTGATAGCACAACGGGTATTTGGTCTAGTAATGTCGATATCAGTCACGATCGCCATTACTACCGTTTTATGTTTGATGTTTATCATCCTACTACCAAGCAAATTGAACGTTTATGGAGCACAGATCCTTACTCTTTAAATGTTTCAACTAATGGTTTATACAGCCAACTAATTAATCTTGATGATGACGATACTAAACCGAGTGGCTGGGATGATCGTGTTGTACCAACCATTGATTACCCCGAACAAGCGGTGATTTACGAAGGCCATGTACGTGACTTTAGTGTTCGCGATGAAACGGTAAGTGAAGCAAACCGTGGTAAGTATCTTGCGTTTACTGAGCTTGATAGTGCGCCAATGCGACATCTTAAAAAGCTAGCTGATAATGGCTTAACACATTTCCACTTACTGCCACTGACAGATATTGGCACTATTGACGAAGATGCGAGCCAACGTGTAGATATTACAGCAACGTTAGGTGATTTATGTACACGCATTAACGATGATGCCGATGCATGTAAAACCGAAGATAAGAGCGCATTGATTATTGACCTAATGGCTTCATACCTACCGGGGTCTGATGATGCACAAGCACTTGCCAATGCAATGCGTGGTGTTGATAGTTTTAACTGGGGTTATGATCCGCATCACTTTATTGCCCCAGAAGGCTCTTACGCTTCATCGCCTGAAGGTATAGCACGAGTTAAAGAAACGCGTGCGATGATTCAGTCTTTACAAGAAATTGGTTTACGTGTCGTGCTTGATGTTGTTTATAACCACACCACGTCATCAGGTGTCTGGGATAAATCAGTCTTCGATAAACTGGTACCAGGTTATTACCACAGATATAACGAAATATCCGGTGATATCGAACGCTCAACTTGTTGTGAAAATACAGCAACAGAACATGTCATGATGGATAAGTTTGTTGCTGACTCTATGGTGATTCTAGCTCGTGATTTTGGTTACGATAGCTTCCGCTTTGATGTGATGGGGCATATGCCAAAAGCGTCAATTATGACGGCTCTTAGTGCAGTGCAAGTGGTTGATCCTGATACCTATTTCTACGGTGAAGGTTGGAACTTTGAGGAAGTAGCTGATAATCGATTGTTTGTGCAAGCTAAGCAAATAGATATGGCTGGCACAGAAGTCGGCACCTTTAATGACCGAATTCGTGAAGCAATTCGTGGTGGTGCTTTCTTTAGTAATAGTGCGACAGATGGCAACTTAGCCGAGCAAGATACGCTTCGCTTATCGCTTGCCGGTAACTTACAAAACTACATTCTTAAAGACTTTAAAGGCAATTCAGCAAAAGGCAGTAGCTTTAGTTGGAATACGCAGCCTGCAGCCTATGCACTGGACCCTGCTGATAGTATTAACTATGTCTCTAAGCATGATAACGAAACATTGTGGGATCAGCTGCAATATAAACACGGCAATAACCTTAATATTGAAGAGCGTGTGCGTATTCACAATATGGCTCTAGCGATGCCATTAATGAGCCAAGGTATTCCATTTATGCAAATGGGTGCGGATATGTTGCGTTCTAAATCAATGGATCGTAATAGCTATGATTCTGGCGATTGGTTCAATTTTGTTGATTTCAGTAAAGAAACTAATAACTGGAATGTCGGTTTACCACCGGCACAAGATAACCAAGCTAAATGGGGCGAAATCGCACCAATTTCAGCAAATACCAATGCGCAAGCGATGGCAAGCGACATTGAATATGCAAGTAATGTATTTACTGAGTTCTTATCAATTCGCAGTAGTAGCCCGCTATTTAGCCTAACCACGGAACAAGACATATTAGACCGCGTAGGTTTCCATAATATTGGAAAACGTCAACAGCAAGGTTTAGTGGTTATGAGCATTGATGATGGCGTTGGTTTGACGGACCTTGATAGCCAGTATGATGCGATTGTAGTGATTATGAATGGAACCGAGCAAAGCTTATCGCATACGGTATCTACTGCCTACGGTTTTGAGTTACATCCTGTTTTAAAAGCGAGTGTTGATTCAAGTATGTCAGCAGCAAGCTTTATGACAGGTGAGGGGGAGGGGACTTTTACAGTTCCTGCTTACACGATTGCTGTGTTTGTGAAACCACAAGGTGTTACGCAAGGTGAAGGTCTAAGTGCTAATGCTACTGCGGGTGCACCAGATATCGTGCCATTCGGTAGTACAACCGTTTATGTTCGTGGCTCATTAAACGATTGGGGTACGGCAAACGGCTTTGACTATGTAGGTAATGGCGAATATAAAATTGCCATCCCACTTACAGCAGGTAGCTATGAGTTTAAAGTGGCATCTGAAGATTGGTCTACGGTTGATTTTGGTGCGCTTTCTGCAGATGTTGCTGAAGTGATTGAAGGTGAAGACGAGCCACTTGCACGCAGTGGGGCCAATATGACCTTTACTGCAGCAATGGACGCTATCTATGTGTTCTCATTTGATGCAACCGACATCGAGAACCCAGTGCTTAAAGTGTATAACGAGGAGCCATTTGTGGGTACTTCAATCTATGTACGTGGTAATTTAAATGATTGGAGTACCAGTGACGAATTGATGTATCAAGGTAAAGGCGTTTACACCTTCACTAAGCAATTAATAGCTGGCAGCTATGAGTTCAAAGTAGCCTCTGGAGATTGGAAAACGGTGGATTATGGTTCAGGTGAAAGCAGTGCGGTTGTTACCGTAGGAACTGAGAAACTGCTTGCAGTGAAAGGTACAAACATGACTATCGACATTGCAAGGGATGGCCAATATCAGTTTGTATTTGATGCTAGCAACCTTGAAGAGCCACTCATGACCGTGTTTAACGCAGAAATGTTTGGTGAAACCCCTGTCTATCTGCGTGGAAGTATGAACAATTGGGATCCAGTTAACCTATTAACCTATGCAGGCGATGCTATATATAGTACGACAATAGCACTCGATGTTGACGATTATGAATTCAAAGTTGCGTCTAGTGACTGGAACACAGTGAATTTAGGTGGTAGTGGTGAATCGCCACTCGCTGTTCTTGGCGAAGCGGCCTCGTTAGAAGCTGTCGGTGCCAATATCTCATTGAGTATTACACAGGCGGGTAACTATCGTTTTACAGTGCAAGGACCTGATCTGAATAAACTAACAGTAATGGTTGAAGCTGTGGAATAGCTTTCCCTGCAGTACCCTTAAGCCGGGCTTTGCTCGGCTTTTTTTATTTTTATTGAAGCAGAGCTGAAGATTGTTTATGGTGATAAATCACCTATAAAGGAGCCTGTGATGTCAGAAACAAGTATATTGAGCGCCCGCTTTAATCCTAAAGTAAAACAGTATTGGTTATTACTGGGTATGTTTACCTGTGTGATTAGTATGATAGGTATTCCTTTTATCCCTATTGTTGCTCTTATTATTTGGCTGGTGGCAGGGCGTATTCTAGCCGCTATGTCGGCACAGCTATTAACGCGAAAACTGGTGGTTAAACGAGGTGTGTTCTTCAAAGAAGAAAAATCAATACCGCTTGAAAAAATCACTGATGTGGCATTAAGCCAAGGGCCTTTAATGCGCCAGTTTGGTTTGTACCGACTCAGCTTCGAAACGGCTGGGCAATCTGGGCAGGGGGCTTTGGTGTCTTTACTCGGCGTGATTGATGCTGCTGAATTTCGTGAAGCCATCCTAAAGCAAAAGGATGAAATAAGCCAAACAAGCGCTAAGGCTGAGCCACAATCTGAGGATAGCCAGTTAGCGCTTTTGCGTTCACTGACCTATAGCGTAAAAAACATTGAGCAAATGTTAGTTACGCTATTAGATGAAAAGCGTTAAACAGATTGCAACGTTGTGCTTCCAGCTTTTAGCGTAAAGGCTTTTTTGCGATCATTGAGCATGGTGTAACTGGCCGTTTTAATACTGCTTACAAATTGCCATTCTGCATGCGCTTGCTGTTCGGTGAAAGTGACTGTTAAATAACCGCGTTCAACTAAGTTATTATAGGCCAAGTCATTAACCAGTAATGCGATCACTTGTTCCATCTGTGTAACTGTTTCGGCTGATTGGCTGTTGAGTGCCAAATAGTTTTCAAGGCCAGGTGATGATACAGAAGACGTTGCAAACTCAACGCCGGCAGTGTGTGACGCTGCAAACGGATTACTCGCATCGGTAACGAGTTGGCCTGCCCATGCATTGTGAGTGTCGCCAGCGAGGACCACGAGGTTCTTCTCTGCAGTGATTGCCGTGCCAAGTATCACTTCTCTCTCGTAAGCATAACCATCCCATGCATCTAGGTTATAAGGTGCTGTTGTTTCTACCCGTGCTCGTTCTTGTGCTGTCACACTTGGATCCCCCGCTAAAATGCGTCCTTTAATTTGCGCAAGTTCGCTGAATAATACATTGGCTTTTGCAAGTAACTCACTGGGATCATTGCCTCCGGCTTGTGCTATTTGAATTGACATTAACAGTTGCAGTATTTCAAAAGGTAAGTGCATTTTAGTCATTAATACTTGCTGACCCAGTACTTGCCATTGTGTGGTTGCCGTACTTAACCCGTCGGTAAGCCAAGTGAGTTGCTCGTTTCCTAAAAGGGCTCTCGATGGTGAACTGATTGCAGCGGCAAAATCGCTTTGTCCTTGTGCACTTGTTAAATCAAAGTCGGCATAGTTTAGTTGTTCATCACGGGCTAAAACACGCGTATCGAGCATGTGCAATGACACTAAATTACCAAATTCAAAACGGCGATAAATTCGTTCTTTATCGGCGACATTGCGTATTGGCATCCATTCAAAATAGGCTTGTAAGGCGTGCAGCTTACGTTCGGTAAAATCGCCTTCTCCTTCGTTATGGTTTTCAGCACCATTTTTCCACGTGTCGTTGGTAATTTCGTGGTCGTCCCACACCGTTATAAATGCGCAATTACCGTGTGCGGCTTGTAAGTCTTTATCTGTACGATAATGGGCATAGCGTTTGCGGTAATCAGTAAGCGAAATAATTTCTTCACTGTTATCATCGGGCAGTAAGCGTCCAAGTAAGGCTGCATCCTCTGTGGCATAGCCGTTATTACCGTATTCGTAAATGTAATCACCCAAATGCAGTACCGCATCTAAATCGGTTTGCTTAGCTATTTCACCATACACATGGAAAAAGCCTGCGGGGTAGTTGGCACATGACACAACTGCAAATTTTACTTGCTCAATGGTGCCCGTAGGGAGTGTTTTACCTTTCCCAATAGGTGATGTTTTGCCATTACTTATAAAGCGGAAATAATAGGTGGTGTTTGCAGTTAATCCTTGTAGATCAACTTTTAAGGTGAAATCAGTTGCCGCTGTTACGTCGGTCTCGCCATCGTGGCTAATCGTGTCAAAATTAGCATCGGTAGATGCTTGCCACTTGACTTTAATACTGGAGGTTGCGGTATCAAGAGGCGTAACGCGGGTCCAAATTATAAGGCTATCGGCCAGTGGGTCACCACTTGCAACGCCATGGTCAAAACTGACATGGGTGCTGACATCTTCATCGTCGTCTAAAGTGCAGCCCGTTAAGCCTAAAGATAAAACGGCGACCCCAAATCCGGCCGCCGATGCTTTTAAAAAATGTCTTCGTGTAAATGTCATTGCTCTGTACCTGTTAATAGAAAAGTAAGAGCTTATCCGACCAGTGTTACTGTTCTGTGAAGCTAAAAAACGTGGCAGATTTGTTCAGCATTACACGTAATTACTGTGACATTCTCGTAACCTACGCGGGTTAGCGCTTCAGCACTGAGTGTGGCACGAGCGCTACTTGCACAGTGCAAATAGATTGGCCGAGCAGGGTCTTTTTCAATTTCCATTAGTTTCATTTCAAGCACACCGCGCGGGATATTAATCGCACCTGTTGCGGCTTTTGTGGCATGTTCCGCGGGCTCACGTACATCAATTAATAAACCATGATTTTCGCTTAATTCTTGTTTTGCTTGCTCTGCACTAATGCGGCGCTGATTAGGGGCAACAATTTTCATTAGGTCAGGAATTGGGGTTAGCATACTAATCCTCCATGCCAAGTTTGCGTAATAGGGTGATCATAGGACACCACTTAGTGAATGCCGATTGAATTAAGTTTAGAGCAATAAATACCGTAAACCAAATCCACATAGGATTGTGAAACTGTTGGAGCAACAATGAAATACAGATCATTACACCAGCAATAAGGCGGAGCGCGTCATTTAGTTTCATAATTAAACCTCAATAACAAAGGGTGATGTAATTAATATATTAGAAAAATCTACATTAGTAAATTCTAATATTAGACTTTTCTAATATATCTATCTATACTTTACGGGTATTTAAGAATATAGAGTGGTGTGATTATGAACATCGATTTTGCGGCAATGGCCGACAATGTTGAACAAGCAGAGCAAATATTAAAGATCTTAGCGAATAAAAATCGCTTGATGATTCTATGCTCATTGCAAGAGGGAGAACTGAGTGTCAGTGAGCTTAATGAAGCGGTTCCTCTGGCACAGTCTGCTTTGTCTCAGCATTTAGCTGCACTGAGAAAAGCTGAAATTGTGGCGACTCGTCGTGAAAGCCAAACAATTTACTATCGTGTCGTTGATAAAAGTGTGATGGCTATTTTAGAAACACTTCATGGTTTATTTTGTAAAGGTAGTTAAGGGATGAATGCTATCGATAATGCCGTAAAAAATAGCTTAAGTGGGCGAATTCCAGTCATTATTTTTATAATGGCGATACTGCTTGGTCTCATGGCGCTAAAGCAAACACCACGCGAAGAGGAACCACAAATAGTGGTGCCCATGCTCGATATTTATGTTGCTGCCCCGAATGTTGAAGCCCCAGAAGTCGCTCGGTTAGTGACAGAACCATTAGAAAAGCTATTAGCGCAATTAACCGGTGTTGAACACATCTACTCGACGACACACAGTAATAATGCTGTGGTTACATTGCGCTTTGAAGTGGGCCATGATCGCGAAAAAGCGATACTCGATACGTATGCCAAGCTTTATAGTTATCAGCACACTATGGCGTCAGTGATTACATCGTGGCAAATTCGCCCCGTTGAGGTGAATGATGTGCCAATTGTGATGCTTGGGTTATTCAGCAAAGACCCAAAACTCTATGATGACTATCAGTTAACGCGTTTTGCGAATGAAATTGCCACAAGCTTACAGCGCATTGAAAATACCAGCGAAGTCAAAGTGATAGCAGGTCGAACTCGGCAGCTCACTATCGACCTTGATGCCAGCGCATTAGCGGCACACCAAACCACTTTAAACGACGTATATTATGCCCTCAAGGTGTCTAACCAGCTGGTTAATGTTGGCAGTGTTGTAGATGGTAAACAGCACATTGCTTTGCAAGTGGGGGATGTATTACGTACTCAGTCGGCAATTGAACACCTCGTTGTTAACGTAGTAAATGGTAAAAGTGTTTATTTGAATGATGTGGCGACTGTCGCCGATGGCCCCAGCGAAGCCCAAAGTTATCAATGGCTTGCTCAATCAGATACTGAGCAGCAACTGCCATTAGTGACGATTAGTGTTGCCAAGCAAGCAGGCACAAATGCGGTGGCTGTTGCGAATCAAGTGCATGATGTGATGAACCAGCTATCGGTGACATTATTGCCTGATGAAGTTGGCTACACGGTACTGCGTGACTATGGCCGAACTGCCAATGAAAAAGTGAATAACCTCACTTCTAGTTTGGTGTTTGCAGTATTTACAGTGGTTATTTTTGTTGGCGTGTTTTTAGGCTGGCGACCCGCTATTGTGGTCGGTCTTGCGGTGCCTATTTGCTACGGTATTACTTTAACGCTCGATTTCGCATTTGGGTATACCATTAACCGAGTAACCCTGTTTGCACTGATTTTATCTCTGGGCTTACTTGTTGATGATCCTATTACAGGAATCGACAATATCAGCCGTTTTATTACTAAAAAAGGTGATAAAAAACAAAATATTGTTGATGCCATGAGTGAAATTAGAGTGGCTCTATTTATGTCGACTCTAACCATTATGGTGGCATTCATTCCGCTTGCGTTTATCACTGGCATGATGGGCCCTTACATGGCACCTATGGCATTCAATGTGCCTGTTAGTGTAATGGTTTCAACTATGGTGGCGTTTTTTGTGACGCCATGGCTGGCCATGAAATTACTCAAAGCCCCCGTTGATGACAACATGCAATTAGAGGCCAACCCTCATAGTTTATATGAGCGTATTTTGTCGCCATTACTTGAATCTAAAGGCCGTGCAAAACTAGTACTATGGATCACCTTAGGGTTGTTTATCGCCAGTGCCATGTTGCCAGTAATGCGCGCTGTCCCTTTAAAATTGCTGCCGTTTGATAATAAAAACGAGCTTCAAGTCTTAATCGATATGCCAGAAGGCACTAGCCTTGAGCAAACAGCGGCTTTTACTCGAAAAGTGCAATCGGTCACTTGGCAATTAAATGAAGTGAGCGAAGCCGCAGCGTATGTCGGTCAGCCATCAAGTATGGACTTTAATGGTATGGTCCGTGGGTATTACCGAAGAGAAGCCGCAAACCTTGCTGAGCTTAGAGTATTACTACTTGATAAAACCGAGCGTGACCATCAATCTCATGGTGTGGTTATGCGCTTACGTGCTGCATTAGCCCCTCTGGCAACCGAGGGTATTGTGCTAAAAGTGGTTGAAGTACCGCCAGGGCCTCCTGTCCTAAGCACCTTGGTGGCCGAAGTATACAGTGATCCATTTGTTGATACACACACGCACCATCAGGCTGCAGCTGCTGTTGCAAATAGACTTAAACAAGAACTGCATGTAGTCGAAGTTGATACCAGTATGGCTGCCAGTGCGCCATTACAACGCTTCATAACAGATAAAACCAAAGCGTCGTTATCGGCTGTTTCAACCCAAGATATCGCACACGCTTTAGCGATTGCCTCGCACGGTGAAAATGTCGGTGTGCTCTATGTTAGTGGGGAAACTAACCCTGTCGCTATTAAATTGCAGCTACCATATCAAGATCGTAACCAATTTGCTCAGTTACTCGCATTGCAAGTTCGTGGCGACAGAGAGCTTGCAAAAACCAGCGATGAGTTTGGGCTGCAAAGTGCGCCACGTCCGCTGGTGGCATTATCTGAGTTAGGGGCATTTAAATATCACGATGTTGCAAAACCGATTATGCGTAAAGATCAGCGAAATGTGGTTTACGTCATGGCTGAACTCAATGGCCGGACACCCGCTGAGGTAATTGCCGATGTTAATGCAGATTTAGCTGTTAGCAGTAATGCCTTCAAGCAAAGTGATTGGCAAAGCAGGCATTTTTTTAGTAATGGTGGCACCGCGTCATGGCAATTACCTGCGGGGACAGAGGTCACTTTCAGTGGTGAAGGTGAATGGCGCATAACGATTGATGTATTCCGTGACATGGGGATTGCGTTTGCGTTTGCATTAACGGCCATTTTTATCATTCTGCGTATTCAAACACACTCTGCCAGTTTGTCACTGATTATTATGTCGGCTATTCCCTTGACGGTCATTGGTATCATGCCGGGTTTTTGGTTATTGAATCAATTTGGTGAGCGCAGTATTGCTGGCGCCCCTGAGCCTGTGCTGTTCACTGCAACGGCCATGATAGGCATGATTGCGCTTGCGGGGATAGTTGTGCGTAACTCACTTATTTTAGTTGAGTTTATTAATCAAGCGCGCGGGCAAGGTATGGCTATTAAAGAAGCACTTATTGCAGCGGGTACTGTGCGTATGCGGCCTGTTTTACTGACCGCAGGCACCACTTTATTAGGTAACTTGGTAATCACTTTAGACCCTGTGTTCAGTGGCCTAGCGATTGCGATTATTTTTGGTATTGTGGCATCAACACTGTTCTCATTGTTTGTTGTGCCACTGGTTTATTATTTAGTGTTTGCAAAGGATGCAGCCAAAGAGGAACACGCTCATGCAGGGTAAATCGAAACTTATTGGTTCAATTATCGCGTTAATGGTCATTATTGTTGCGGTACTTTACATGGCTGGCAGCTTTTCTGATAAACAAGCCCCAGGCATAAAAAATCCCGCGGCGAGTGAGTACACAGGTCAGTTACTTACTGTGACATTGGCTGATATTGCACGTGATGAAATTGTGCCAGGGACCGTTATTGCTAAGCAAAATACCCAAATATCATCGCGCGTTATGGCGCAAGTTGAACGTTTAAATGTGCGTGCTGGTGACACTGTGCGCCAAGGTGATGTATTAATTACCTTACAACAAGACGATTTTAAAGCACAGCTTGCTCAAAGTGACGCACAAATTAATGCTATTAATGCCTCGCTTACCCAAGCTGAAAAGCAGCTCAAGCGAGTTAATGACCTTTTAAAACAAGGTTTAGTGTCAGTCAGTGATTATGATGATGCGAAAGCAAGGTTTGATAATTTAAGCGCAAATCTAGCCATTGCTAAGCAGCAGCAAACTCAAGCGCAAGTGGCATTGAGTTTTACAAAAATTAAAGCGCCTATTTCAGGCGTGGTCGTAGAGCGATTTGCTGAACCGGGTGATACCGCTACTCCGGGCAAACCGTTACTTGCGCTTTATAACCCACAACAATTGCAATTGGCGTTTAATGTCAGGGAGCAGCAAGCTATTAAGTTGGCTGTTGGGCAAACATTAACAGTAACGCTTCCAGCATTATCGACATCTATGAGCGCAACGGTAACCGAAATTGTTCCCGTAGCTGATAGCGCAGCCCGCAGTATGGAAATCCGCTTAGAAACGCAGGCTCAAATAGGGTTAATGCCGGGATTGTATGCGCAATTACGTTTACCATTGGTCACTGCCAAAGGCGTATTGATTGACCCAAGCTGGGTGCATCAATATGGTCAATTAAGTATGGTGTATGTGAAAGAAGGCGGTCATATTGTGCGTCGCTACGTACGCTTAGGCGAAATGGTGGGTAATAAGCAGCACATCGCTGCAGGCTTAAACCCTGGTGATGTGCTGGCTGTCTATTATTAATGTAACCAGTTTATATTTAGCATGGGACTTTAACCGTCGCTATTTTTTCGCCTTGAATGTCATGATAGTGTTTTTCACATAAATGATTATCCCAACCTCCTGAACTTCCTCCAAAAATAGGTGAGTGGCTGCTGCCACTGCCTATGGGAGTTTTAGATGAATGAGATAAATTTTGATCCAGTGCTTCTTCCAGGCAAGAAGAGATCTCCTTCACTCCCCCTTTAGTTAGCAGAGAGAGTGTATATCCTTCGAACTTCGTAAATAATGGATTTAATTCGACATCTAATCCCCTGAATTCTTTAATCCACTTTACATTAAAAACCACTTTATAACCTGTGCTGTCAGGTACATCAGAGTGGGTAGGTAAATCAACTATGGTATTGAAGTTGCGTGATACTTTTTTCCAGCTACCTTGATATGAAAACCCTAAAGCAAACAGCGAAAATCCCGTTGAATCCATTTTATCTGTCATGAAGGCAGATTCTGGGTTTTTAAAATCTCGATAAACTTTATGATTTAACTTCGTTTGTAATTCTGAAGCTGTTTTTCCGCCATATGCAGCATTAACTGCGCTTTTTATGTGTGAAGGACATGTCTCAGAGTTAGTTTCGCTTATTGACATGAAGTTATTCGTGGTGTCGGAAGAGCTGCTTACAGGTTGCTGCTTAATTTGCGCTTGAGCTTCTTTTATAAAAGTAGAAAAGTTTTTATCAGTTATTTTGACTTTGTTTATAACTGATAAATCATTACTTGCTGGTGAGATATTTTGACTATATTTCTCAAGGTTCAAAGCCGGTAGGCCTTGGTTTTTATAACTAATCAAAAAAACAAAGTGGTTATCGCTTTGTGTGTCTGCAATAATTACTTTTTTACTGTCGGCATAACACGCTTCATTTCCTAAAGTCATTTCGTGCTTTGGATTCGATGACTCACAACGCATGTTTGGTGACTCTTGATTTGCATAATACTTAGCTTCGTTATAACTGCAGTTTTCACATAAATGCAGAGTAATATCTTTTTCAATAGCACTTACAGTGTTACTTATAAGAGTCAAAAGTAAAAAATAAAAAAAGAATAGTTTCATCGTAGCTCCTTGCTTTGATTTAATCTTATGATGTTAACTTTGTGAGTGTGTTTTTATTATAAAAAAGTGAGCGCACTTTTATCTTGTCAATCAAATAAAGGTTGCTATCTCGTCCAGTGGCTTTTTCACTAAGGCATGCTCAGGCAGGGTTGCATCAGCACTCGGGTAGCCTGCGATAAGGAGCATATAAGGGCGTTCGTTATCTTTATCTCGACCACAAATCTCGGTTAAAAAGCTCATTGGTTTTGGCGTATGCGTTAGTGTGGCAAGTCCTGCTCTGTGCAGGGCTTGAATCAAAAAGCCTGTGGCAAGGCCGACAGATTCATGCACATAATAGTTGGTGTTTTTGTCATCGGATGTAATACCGCCTTTCTTTTGACTGAATACAGCAATAAGCCAAGGGGCATGCTCAAGGTAGGGTTTACTGGCATCGGTGCCAAGTGGTTTTAGAGCGTTCAGCCATTCTTCGCCAGCACGGCCTTCGTAAAAGGAGCGTTCCTGTTTTTCTGCCGCATCACGAATTTGTTTTTTAACGTCATGACTGTGTATCGCAACAAAGTGCCAAGGTTGATGGTTTGCGCGACTCGGTGCAGTACCTGCGGCTTTAATACAGGTTGCAATTATTTCTTTTGGTACTGGGCGGTCACTAAAACTGCGAATACTGTGTCGTCGCTGACTCACGGCTAAAAATTCTTCTGCACGCTTGAGCATTTCGTCGTGAGGGTATTCAATAAAATCATTGAGTGGCTTATTTTTGTGTTCTTGCATGGCTTTTCGCTTCTTATCTGTTAATGATGTCATCACATTATAGTTGTGTATGCAGGTTTCGGCGGTAGTCTTCTAACTCATTACTTAACCAGTCTTTTGATGTAAGTAACGTGCCATTGCTAAGTCTGACTTTATAGGGCTTACCGCTCCATGAACTTTTACTGGCGAGATTCTCTATAAACTTTTCGGCGGTTTTAGCGTAACGAGTTGCTTTACTGTATTTCATCGCCAAGTGCTCGGCGGCATCTTTACTTGAATGTTCGGTCCCGTTGCGAATAAAAATAGCATCGCTCTGCGCCACAAAATCAATTAAATGATTAATCTCTTGCTCTGCAGTGTTGGCATAACTTAATTGACTAACAGATAGTAACATCAGGCTCAGTAGCCAATATCCTTTGATCATTACTTTCATTGTGCTTCTTGCTCTATCGTGAGGGTTGCAATTATGGGGTTGTGATCTGAACTTTCAAGCTCAGGCACAACCGTTGTTTCTATTTTGACACCACGTACCCACACTTGGTCAAGTGCTAATCCAAATGCTTTGGTGCGTTTATCGTCTAAATAGATGGCTTCATGTAAACCAAGGTTTTTGAGTGTCTGTGTGACGAGTTGTTGTCTTTCATCACTCCAGGTGTTGAGGTCGCCAGCAAATATAATGGGGCCGGTGTGATGGCGCATAATGTCTGCGGCATCATCGAGTTGTTGTTTTAAGTCGCTAATGCCAAAAGTAAAGTTTATAGCGTGTAGGTTAACACTGAGTAATAACTGTTGATTTGGTAAGGCATATTCAACGATATTGGTCGCTTTTGGGCTGCGCAGCCACGGTTCTACATGCGTTAATGTACAGTGTACGGTAGCTGGCCAGCGGCTTAAGGTCATGACACCAGATTGCACGTTACCACTTTTATAGCCTTTGGCAAAACGCCAATAAGGCTTTAGATTGGTTAGGGTTGAGTCTTTAATGGCTTCTTGTAATAAGACAATATCTGCACTCTCATTGAGTGTGTTTAAGTCGTTGAGTAAGCCGTCAATTTGGGCTTTATAAATATTCCAACTGAGCAGTTCAAATTGATATGGCAATATATAGTGTCCCGCATAAGTTTGCAGACGGCTTTGTGCTAATTGTTGCTGGCAGCCAGCTAAATTAGCCGCTGTTTTTGTGATCCCTTGTTGTTCATCAGAAAGTGGCTCACTTGAAAGACTGTGCCAAGATAATAAACTCAAAAACAATAAGTGCAGATACGATGCCATAATGCCCCTAAATTGCTGACCTAACCGTTAGTTGAAGACAACTTAAGTTTAGTTCAAAGTAAGCATGCTAAAAAAGAGATGCTTTTCTGGTACTCAATCACATATAAACACTGCGATGTTTTACTCATAACGCAGCGCATCAATTGGGTTTAAACGCGCAGCCTTAATAGCAGGCGCTAAACCAAACACAATACCAATCAATGAAGTAAAGCCAAACGACAGCATAATCGCCCAACCCGGTATGTAGGCTTCTGGCATGCTCGGCACTAATATTGAAATCAGTGCGGCAGCGCCATAACCAATCGCTAAACCAATTAAGCCGCCAAACAGCGATAGCACGACAGCTTCAACTAGAAATTGCAGCATGATAAAACCAGGTGTTGCCCCTAAGGCTTTTAAGGTGCCGATAACGCGGGTACGTTCCGTTACCGAAACCAGCATGATATTCATCACACCAATTCCACCGACGACTAGGCTTATACCTACAATTCCAGCGGTAATGGCAGTTGCGCTACCTGTAAATTTATCAACATTAGCACGGACTTTTTCCGCGGTCTCAAATTCAAAGTCGTCTTCATCACCATCTTTTAATTTATGAAGCTGTCTGAGAATTCGACGAATTTTAGCCAACACTTGTGCTTCGTTAGCGTCGTCTTTTAAGCGGAACATCATTTGTACATTCGTATCAACGCTACCCCCTTCGAGGGCGCTCATGGTGCTGATCGGAATATTAATATAATCGTCTTGATCAAAGCCAAGTAAGCTCCCTTGCTTTTCAGCTACACCAATAATGCGAAACCACTCACCGCCCAGTTTAATGTACTCGCCAACGGGGTTGTCGGGTAAGTTAAGCTTTTCAATTATCGATGGACCAATAAAAGCAACGCGACGGCGCTTTTCGTCATCTTCTGCGCGAATAAATCGGCCTAATTCAGGGTAGGTACGGTAGGCTCTTTGATAATCTTGTTCGGTGCCCATCACTCGTGACGAGTGGCTTTTGTTGCCATACTCAGCAGCGCCAGAAAATCGCCATGTAAACATTAATGCAGTGAAGGTTTCAGCCTCTTTTATTCGCGCCTTTAAGGTTAAGAAGTCGCTATAAGTTAGCTTGGCTTGCTGTCCCACCATTTCTTTTTCAACACTGGTATAGGGCTTTATATTGGTTACATCTGGAGACATATCAGCGAGTTGGTCATTAATTTGTTTGGTAAAACCCTGCATAACGGCCACCACAGTGACAACCGCAGCGACCCCGATGATGATCCCTAAACAGGTGAGGGCACTGCGCATGGCATTGGCTTTTATTGCCATGAGTGCCGCTTTACTTCCTTCCATTATTGCAATAGCAGATCTAAACATGCAGCCTTGCTCCTTCACCTTTACGAGTGTCGCTCACCACTTTCCCATCGACGAGTCGAATAACGCGTTGACAATGGTCGGCAATATCTTGCTCGTGAGTCACTAAAATAATGGTGTGGCCTTCGTTATGTAATTCATCAAATAGGGCCATGATCTCGGTGGTCGTTTTGCTATCTAAGTTACCGGTTGGCTCATCACCAAGTAGAATGTGTGGTTTGGTTACGAGCGCGCGGGCAATCGCTACACGTTGTCGTTGACCGCCAGATAGCTGGCTAGATAAATGGTTCACTTTATCGCCAAGGCCAACACGCTGTAATGACTCAAGCGCTTTTTTTTTGCGTTCTTTCGCGGAGATAAAACGATAAACGAGCGGCTGCATAACATTTTCCAGTGCGGAAGCGCGGGGTAATAAGTTAAAACTTTGAAATATGAAACCCACGCTTTCATTGCGTTGATGAGCAAGCTCAGTTTCACTCATTTGTTTAACTAACTTATCTTTTAAATAGTAATCACCACTGGTTGGGGTATCTAAACAGCCAAGCAAATTCATTAAGGTTGATTTACCTGAACCCGATGGGCCGATGATGGCAACATACTCATTTTGTGCAATTTCGATATTGATGTCATCCAGGGCTTTGAAAACTTGCTCGCCCATTTTGTACTGTTTATTAATATTAGTCAGTTTGATTACCACAGACATCAGGATGCCCCTTTTACAAGGCTGTCTTTAATTGCCACGGTATCGCCATCTTTTAATGAACTAAGCGGTCTTGCAGGACCAATCACAATGCGTTCACCCACCGTTACACCCTGTGTTATCGCTTGCTCTATATCTGATGAAATTCCCACCTTAACAGGCGATTTAGTGACGGTGTTATCGGCGTTTAGCTTCCATACAAAGTAGGTATCGCCTTCCTTTTGAATTGCTTCTATGGGGAGTTTTAAACCATTTTCGGTAATGCTTGTGGCAATTTCAGCTCGGCAACTCATACCAGCATAAAGTTGACGCTCAGTGGCATCAAGTAGCACTTTGACTTTAAACGATAGCCCTTGCGAACCTGGTTGGTTTTTTGCTGAAGTGCCAATGTTTATGACTTTTCCTGTAAAGGGTTGATTAGGGTAGGCTGCGGCATAAATGTCGGCATGTTGATTTAACTTTATGCCAGCAATATCAGTTTCATCAACCCGTAACTCCGCTAAAATTGCACTGGGGTCGGCGACTAGCATTAGGTCTGAACCAATAATGTTTGTCGTACCGGCTATCACGGTTTCACCTTCTTTAATGTTGACCGAAGCGAGTAGCCCACTCATGGGTGCGCGAAACACACTTTTATTTAAACGGTCTTCGGCAATCAGTAACGACGCTTGTGCTTGATGATAGGTTTCACGTTTCGCTTCAATATCAATTTCGGCTAAATCACGCGCGTTTTGTAGGTTTTCATACACTTCTTGGCCTGCAAGCCCGACTTCATAGAGCTCTTTTTGTCGACTTAATTGTCGCTCAATATTTTTCAGGCGTGTTTCGCTGTGTTTAATATCAATCTCGGTTGCACGCAACACCGCTTTGTTTCGCGCCACCTCAGATTCAAATGCAGTGGTATCAAGGCGCATTAAAATATCGCCTTCGGTGACACTTTCACCTTCTTCAACAAATACCTTCGCAACCCGCCCAGTGACTTCTGAGCGTAACTGTACTTGGGTGTTAAATACCAGATTACCAGAGGCCAAAATTGAATCAGCAATACTACCTTGTTCAACGTTTGCTACATGCATTTCAGGCACTTTTTTGCTGTTTGTTATTTGCTTAGATATGAGTAATGCTGCAAATGCCGTGATAGCAAGGCCAATAATGATGGCTTTTTTCATGTTACTTCCTTGTGGGAGTAAGAGCGGCAATGCCGCTCATTTGATAGCTAGATGATTGCAATAACTGTCCAAATACCGTAGATCGCGATACTGGGTAGGGCAGCAAACAGGAGTGCTTTATTAAAGTTGAAGTTAGTCCAACACTTTAAACCGACTGCCGCTAGTACAATGCCCCAGATAGAGAAAATGTTTAGGCTTTCAAGCATGGTATAAAAAGGATGACCGACCTCAAGGCCGATGAGCAATTGATTGATTGAGGCATAATTAAAGAGGGTTGGTGAAAGCTGGTTGTTGCTGGCAGTTAAAACGAGGATCAATATACCCAAGCTTGAAATAACCATTGGCATCATGGTCCACACGCCAAACCCATACCACGCACCGTAGCTATAGTTAGCCTCTGGATCTTGCTTTGATACAAATAGGTAGTAACCCGCCATCAATGCATTAATAACAGCTAAGCCAATAATACCACCAAAGAGCGCAAACCATACCTGCATATCAAGCGTTTGCTCCATGCTTTGACGGATCATTTTTTGCTCAGCAATTGTGGCATCAACACTGGCTGCAGCGACTTGCTGATCGATTAAAAACTGAGGATCTGCTTTGTTATAAAAAGCGAGCATACTTGCCGCGAGCATGCCTGCAAGTAATATGAAAGCAACAAAAGACCAGCCTTTTGCCTCCTTCACTCCATTAAACGCTTTGCTTGGGCTGATAAAAATATCAACTAGTGCTGTCACTGCATTCGACGATTTCATTATTATTCCTTGTTAAGTAACATTTATTTTTAGGTACTAAAATACCCTGATTTATTATTAATTAGAAGTCTGATTTGTAACTATATATTAACAGTTGTGAATAGGGAAATTGTGTTATTCTTTAAAGAGTAAGATAGGTGTAATAATCAAGATTAAGTAGGTATATATAGTGAATAACAATGTGCGTTGTATTGATGAATTAGTACTGGGATTTTGGCGCTTGCTAGATTGGCAAATATCACCACAGCAATGCTTAAGCTTTTTAGAGCAAGCCATTGAAGTAGGGGTTACACACACTGACCATGCTGATATTTATGGTGAATACGGCTGCGAAGCTGAATTTGGTAAAGCGTTACAACTAAAGCCGAGTATTCGTGATGAAATAAAAATAATCACTAAATGTGGAATTAAACCCGCATTTCCCAGTTTAGGCTTGCAAGGCAAAGCGAATCATTATGACTCGAGTGCAGCCCATATCATCGCATCCGCTCAGCAATCGCTTAAACACTTTAATACCGACCGATTAGATGTGTTACTGATCCATCGCCCTGATTATTTAATGAATGCAGAAGAAGTAGCTGAAGCATTCAATACTTTAAAAGCAAATGGTGATGTTATTGACTTTGGTGTTTCAAACTTCACGCCGTCACAACTCAGCTTACTGCAGTCCCGTTTAGACTTTGATTTAGTCACGAATCAAATAGAGTTTTCGCCTTATGAGATGAAAGTGCTTGATGATGAGACTTTGGATCAATGCCAATTACTTGATATTAAACCCATGCTTTGGTCACCTTTAGCGGGCGGGCGTTTATTTTCAAATGACGATGAAAAAGCAGTGCGTTTGCGTGCGGTGTTGGAGCAAGTTGGCAACGAAATTGGAGCCAGCTCTATCGATCAAGTTGTGTATACTTGGTTACTCATGCACCCAAGTTTGCCATCGGTAGTATTGGGTACAGGCAACATTGCCCGGGTTAAATCAGCCGTCGCAGCGAAAGAATTCACGATGAATCGTGAGCAATGGTATCGTATTTGGCAAGGCTCTACAGGCCACAGTGTGCCATAATTTTAAAGTGCGCTTTAACGAGAAAAGGGCCTTTCGGCCCTTCGTGTTGCAGCAAGTAACACATTCTTTTTTAAAGCGTAAAGTCAACTGCGTAAGCGACATACACTTTTACATCAGAGCCATCAATGTCTGTGTCAGACACGCCAAATGTAAAGCCGTCTTTTGACACAGAAACACCGTAGTCAATGATATTATCATCACCAATGAAATCGCCTGAGTAATGACCCAGATGAAGAGCCATTTCTGCACCGGTACTGCCAACTGGGAAGCTATAGTCAGCATTTAAGTATAAAGAATCTCCAAAATCTGTACCGTCACCGCTGGCTGCTGATGTAGCAAGGATTGCAGCACCAAAAGTGAAACTACCCATGCTGATGCTACCGTAGATCTCTGAAAAGTCAGCGTCAGTATAAGATGCTGCATCAGGGTAAGCATAATAAATGTAGCCAACATCGTAGCTAAATGTTTCATTGATATCACCGCCAAAACCTGCATAAAGGTCTAGCTCGTAAGTCATGTCGTCAGCCCAGCTGGCATTCGATACCCAAGTACCTGCGTAAAAGCCAGATTCACTTGCGTAATCAATACCGCCCTGAATTGCAGCATCACCCCCAGTTTGCTCTTGACCACGCCATAAATAGTTTGAAGTAGCCGCAGCGTTTGCTGTTACTTCTGCATAACTATATGTTGAGCTCAAAGTTAATAGCGCAATGGCGCTTGCTACGACCGTTTTTTTTAGTTTTAGCATGTTTCTCGTATCCTGTTGTTATGTTGATTTGCCCCATTTCAGATTGCAGTCTGGTTATTATTTGAGGACAGTTTTTATGTGTTGTCTGGATACGATGTAGCACTGGTTGTGCCAAGTTAATTCTGAAAGGGATATTTTATGTTTAACTGCTTTAAAAACAGCCTTTTAAGCGTGTTATTTTTTAAAGTTTAGATTTATTTGAATTGTTCATGCGCACACCTGTGGTGCAAAAAATAACCCGGTTGCACAATCGCGAAGCAACCAGGTTTTTCTTGTTTGATAGAGACTTAGCCAAAAATGGCACGCATTAGGCTGATTGTTTCTTCAACGCTACGTCCTTTTTCAACTTCGCTGACGATAGAGTCTCGTTTTGTTTTTATATGCTCGGGGATATCGTCACTTGCAAGCGCGCGGTCTACTAAAATCTCAGCAGACTCTTTGCCGCGACGCACCGTCTTTTTACCTGCTGAGCTCGTTGTACTCTTAGGCTTGTTTAACAACTTAATATAATTAGAGTTATCTGCGGTGCTCTTATCTGCATAATAGAAGAAGCTCGGTAATAGGGCTTTGATTTCAACTAAAGATTGCTCAAGCTCATTTGCTGCACTGGCCATTTTGAACCAAGGCATGCTATGAATTGCAGTAACCACGTCTTGCCAATAACGTTCAAAATCACGGTTGTTTAATTTAGGAACTCCCAACGAAGCGCAAAGCGCATCAAGCTTACTATTTGTAATAGGCGTAAATACATCAGGGCGGCGCATTGCTAATAAGCGCGTTGCAGGCGCAAGCGTTGGTTTCTCTTCGCTGCCTGTAAAGGCCATAAAGTAAGCAACCATAAAATGTTGATAGTGTTCTTGTGTCACATCGCCTTCTAGGGGAATGTGCGCTAGGGCTTCGTCAAAAGCCGCAGGCAGGTCGCTCAGCATTTGATGGAACCCTTTGGCGCTTTTGGTTGAAGCAAACCATTCAACATCAAAGTTATAGCTACTTGGGTCAAGAGAAGCCGTGTGTTTGCCTGCAAAAGCCAAGCGGTCTTCTGGAATCATTTCTTTTAAAGTTTGTGATTTAATTGCGCCAATGTAGTTTGCTAAACGTAATTGCTCATCAAGCGCAATGAGCTCTCTATGTTGCTCAATAAAGCCTGTAACGACAGGCCAAGGTGCAACGCGCAGCGTTTTCAATTGCAAGAAGCTAATGGCAGAGATCAGTAAGTCGTGAAGTTTTTTTAATGTCGGTAACTGCTTATCTTCTAATAAATCATAGTTAATACGATCGCGGCTTGCACTGAGTAGCTCATAGCACCAACCTAAAAAGTCTTCTGGGTGGTTGTCTACTTTCACGGCCATTAGGTTGAGGCTTAGCTCTGAAGATTGCTTGAGAATATTTTGATAAATTTGACTTTCTTGCTCGCTAAGCGCCATTTTTGACGGTGAAATAAGCAGTTTCTTCATGCCTTGTAGACTCTCCAGTTTGATATATTTTTTAGTCACTTTATTTTAGCTTAAATAAGCTAACAGCAACAGGGGCGTGCATCATACCGAAGAATACATGGGATGCAATCTTGATAAGTTAAATCTGCACAAGATTGCATTTAAAGGCGTTAATCTGCTTCGTCTAGTGAAAATAATTGCTCGACAGTTGTATTAAACTGCCGGGCTATCTTTAATGCAATGATCACTGAAGGCGTAAAGCGAGACGTTTCGACCGTACTAATTGTTTTACGTGAAACAGCGATAGCATCGGCTAGCTCTTGTTGCGAAAGCCCTGCGGCTTTGCGATATTTTGCAATATGATTTTGCACTATTGCTCCTAGTCTCTACTTTGCCAAAGAATTGAGATGCCATATATTAAACTCATTTCAGCCAGGTAAAAGGTAGCCATCATGCTATGAGAAACATCTAAAGCTAACTCATCAGACAATAAATACACCGCACCCATACTAAAGAGTAAACCAAGTACAACATGTTTATAGGCAATGGTGTCAATCGTATTTAAAAACTCATCTTTATAAGTAAGGCGATATTTCATTTTCCATGTAAACCCACCTCTTATCACAAACATACAGAATGATCCCAGAAAAGCAGCACTGCCTAAAAACAACAAGGGGGCCGATGTTTGATTAAGCGCAGGGTAAACACTGATAATGAGTAGAGTGATCCCCATAAACACTGAAAACCATGCATTTTGGCTCATAAACTTCTCTTCCGTTTGGATATCTTGCTTTGACATAAATCTTCCTTTTAATTTTAATTGTAACCTCTAGGTATCAATGTACCTTTGGGTATCATCTAGTCAACTATTTAATGTAACCTAAAGGTTTCAAAATATTTCAGCGACGATTCATATTTGTCTACCTAAGCTTGCTGAATAGCCTTTTTATTTGTTTAGCAATGATTTTCGGCTTAACACCCGCTATGATATGAACAATGTTTGCCCATTTTTAAGGATGATTATGAAAACCTTACTAAAGATTATTGGTGTCATATTCGTATTACTAATTGCCTTAGTAATCGCCGCACCGTTTCTTATCCCAACTGATGCAATCTTTAACAAAGTCTCGCAGCAAGTTGAACAAACGACGGGTCGAAGCCTCACCATTAACGGTGATAAAAAACTGTCGGTTTTCCCTTCGTTGAAGCTTGAACTGAATGATGTGCATTTTGCTAATATGCAAACGGGTTCACAAAAAGACATGGCAAGCATGCAACAGTTGGCCATTCATATTCCCTGGATGTCGCTTTTCGGTGGTGAGTTTAAACTTGATAAGTTCGTTATCAACGAGCCAACAATTTTGTTAGAAACTGATAAAAATGGCAAAGCTAACTGGCAGTTGTTTGATGGCGTAGCCGAACAACCAGAGACTGAGCAACAAAAGAGCTCAGGAGCTGTAAATTTGCCTGATAACTTTGATATTCAGTTAGGTGAAGTGGCAATTTATGGCGGAACCTTCACGTATCTAGATGGTAAAACGGGCGCAAAACAACAGATTAGTGACTTAGAGCTGGCTATTTTACTCCCATCACTGCGTAAAACATTAGAGCTTAAAGGCGGGATTACCTATATGGGGGAGCGCTTTGAACTTGATGTAACCCTTGATACACCCGTGAAAGTGATTGAAGGAGCGACTTTTAATGTCAGTACAGAGGTTGATTCACGTTTGGTAGATATGACTTTTAAAGGTGCGATTGCTGAAATGGGTCAAGATGTACAAGGTCAATTGTCTATCAGCGGTGATTCGGTTAAAAATATTGCTAATTGGCAAGGTGTGGACTTAAATGCCAAAGACAATGCTTTTAATGCCTTTAATGTTAAAGGGGCCATGCATCTACAAGGTGACAAATTCAAACTAACAGAGCTTTTGGCAACATTAGATGAATTACAAATCAAAGGTAAAAGCGACATTAACCTTGGTAATCGCTTAGCGGTCAATGCGGATATTGATTTAGGCATGCTCGACTTAAATCCGTACCTTCCAGAAGGCGTTGCAAAAGAGGCACAACCTTTACCTGCAGAAGATGCACCAGCTCAGCCTATCGTATGGGATGATACTAAAATTGATTTAAGTGGTTTAAATGCCTTGGATGCGAGTGTAGTTGTTCGCTCAAGTGGTCTAAAAGCCAAGAAGATCACACTCGGTGAGAACCAATTCACTGTAAACCTTAAAAATGCTGTAGTGAAAGTAAGCCTAGACAAATTTGTTGCTTATGAGGGCAATGGTAAAGGTGTTATTACACTCAATGCAAAGCAAGCTCCTTATGCAATCTCAACTAACTTCGCTTTAGATAAAATCGATGCGCAGCCATTATTAACTGACGCAGCAGGTTTTGATAAGTTAATGGGTAAAGGTTCATTAAACTGGAATTTAACGACAACGGGTCAAAGCCAGAAAAGCTTTATTAATGCGTTGAATGGTAAATTAGCATTTGAATTTGCAGATGGGGCAGTTAAAGGCGCAAACATTGCTGAAATGGTCCGTAAAGCAAAAGAGCTAATCAAAGGTAACTTAGGGGCCGTATCAGAAGGTCTCGATACAGGCTTCGATAACTCTGAGCAAACAGATTTCTCAGCGTTAACAGGCAGCTTTAATTTCACTAATGGGGTGGGTGAAAACCGTGACTTGTCATTATTAAGCCCGCTTATTCGTATTTCGGGGGCTGGTAAGGTGGATTTACCGATGACCAACGTTGATTATCGTCTCGTGACAGGCATCGTTGACTCAATTGAAGGGCAAGGTACCACAGATGACAGCACAGGCTTTAAAATTCCACTGCGTATTAAAGGCCCATTCCATGATGTGGGTTATAGCCTCGATGTGAGTGATGCGGCCAAAGAAGAAGTGAAAGAAAAAGCGAAAGATAAAATAAAAGATAAGCTTAAAGGCTTATTTGGAAATTAATAAAAATTTAATTTAATCCTCAAAGCAGGGCGCATCGGCGCCCTGTTTGTTTTATAATCAATAACAAACCAGTAAACGGTTGTAAGCCCACCTTGATATAGCGACCCTTTATTATAAATTAATTAAAAAATAACCTACCACTTCATTGCTATTGCTGATACAATTGCCCGCCCTTAAGAGACAACTCGTGTGTTTTTTGAGTGGAATTTAACCGAAATGTCTTGATTTTAAACAAAATTAAGGCGTGTTGTAATATCTACACCGGAGGTCATTAACATGATCCAAATGCAAACTCAGCTGGACGTTGCTGATAACAGCGGCGCTCGCAAAGTGCAGTGTATTAAAGTCCTTGGCGGTTCGCACCGTCGCTATGCAGCGGTTGGCGATATCATCAAAGTTTCTGTAAAAGAAGCGATTCCTCGCGGTAAAGTGAAGAAAGGTGATGTTAAAAACGCAGTAGTTGTGCGTACTAAAAAAGGCGTTCGTCGTCCGGACGGTTCTTTGATCCGTTTCGATAGCAATGCGGCTGTTATCTTAAATGATAACTTACAGCCAATTGGTACTCGTATCTTCGGCCCTGTGACTCGTGAACTTCGTACTGAAAAGTTCATGAAAATCGTTTCACTAGCACCAGAAGTACTATAAGGAGTCTATCATGGCAGCAAAAATCCGTCGTGATGACGAAGTAATCGTACTAGCCGGTAAAGACAAAGGTAAGCGCGGTAAAGTGCTTTCAGTTGTTACTGAGTCTGGTCGAGTATTTGTCGAAGGCATCAACTTAATCAAGAAGCACCAAAAGCCTGTTCCTCAGTTGAACCAAGCTGGCGGTATTGTTGAGAAAGAAGCGTCTATCGACGTATCAAACGTTGCGATCTACAACTCGGAAACGGGTAAAGCAGATCGTGTAGGTTTCAAGATTGAAGATGGTAAGAAATTACGTATCTTTAAATCTACTGGTAAAACTATCTAATAGTTGGAGTAGAATGATGGCGAAACTGCATGAAGTATATAAAGACAAAGTAGTGGCTGAACTTCAAGAGAAGTTTGGTTTCAGCTCTGTCATGCAAGTCCCTCAGATCGAAAAGATCACATTAAACATGGGTGTGGGCGAAGCTCTAGCTGACAAGAAGATCCTAGATAATGCTGTTGCAGATCTAGAAGCAATCTCTGGTCAGAAACCTCTAATCACTAAAGCACGCAAATCTGTTGCTGGCTTCAAAGTGCGTGAAGGTTACCCAATTGGTTGTAAAGTAACCCTACGTGGCGAGCGTATGTGGGACTTTTTTGAGCGTTTGGTTTCAATCGCTATCCCACGTATCCGTGACTTCCGTGGTGTAAGTGCTAAGTCTTTTGATGGACGTGGTAACTACAGCATGGGCGTACGTGAGCAAATCATCTTCCCAGAAATTGATTATGATAAAGTAGACCGTGTACGCGGTATGGATATCACTATCACTACTTCTGCGAAAACAGATGAGGAAGGCCGTGCGTTGTTAGAAGCGTTTAACTTCCCATTTAAGAAATAAGGGTAGGGTTATGGCAAAGAATTCTATGAAAGCGCGCGAAGCAAAGCGCACTAAATTAGTTGCTCAGTATGCTGAAAAGCGTGCTGCACTAAAAGCTATCATCAGTGATGTGAAAACATCTGACGATGATCGTTGGGACGCGGTATTAAAGCTACAAGCTTTACCACGTGATTCTAGCTCTTCACGTCAACGTAATCGTTGTAACGTTACGGGCCGCCCACATGGTTACCTTCGCAAATTCGGCATGAGCCGTATTAAAGTTCGCGAAGCAGCTATGCGCGGTGAAATTCCTGGCCTTAAAAAGGCTAGCTGGTAATAGTATCACGGGAGTAAGACTATGAGCTTGCAAGATCCTATTGCGGATTTGTTTACACGTATCCGTAACGGTCAGTCAGCGAAGAAAGTATCAGTAACGATGCCAACTTCAAAACTGAAAGTAGCAGTAGCTAAAGTATTAAAAGATGAAGGTTATATCGCAGATTACGCTGTAAGCGGTGAAGCGAAGCCTGAGCTAGCAATCGAATTAAAATATTTCGAAGGCAAAGCTGTTATTGAAAATATCCAGCGTGTTAGCCGCCCTGGTCTACGTATCTATAAGAAACGTGACGAATTACCTAAGGTAATGGGTGGTCTTGGTATCGCTATCGTATCAACTTCTAAAGGCCTAATGACAGACCGCGCAGCACGTAGTGCCGGCGTTGGTGGTGAGATCATTGGCTTTGTAGCTTAATCGGAGGGGAACTATGTCTCGCATAGCAAAGGCACCAATCAATGTTCCTGCCGGTGTAGAAGTTACATTAAAAGGCCAGGACATCACAGTTAAAGGCAAAAACGGTGAATTAACTCGCACTATCAACGATGCTGTTGAAGTACAAGTTAACGACAACGTTATTACAACTTTACCTCGTGAAGGCGTAGTCAATGCATGGGCTCAAGCAGGTACTGCTCGCGCTCTAATCAACAATATGATTGTTGGTACGCATGAAGGTTACGAGAAGAAGCTTCAGTTAGTAGGTGTTGGTTACCGTGCAGCGGCTAAGGGCAAAGTTTTAGACTTAACTCTTGGTTTCTCACACCCAGTGAATTTCGAAGTACCTGAAGGTATTACGATTGAAACACCAAGCCAAACAGAAGTTCTAGTTAAGGGCGTAGACAAGCAGTTAGTTGGTCAAACAGCTGCTAACATCCGTGCATACCGTAAACCTGAGCCTTATAAAGGTAAAGGTGTTCGTTACGCGGACGAGAATGTACGCCGTAAAGAGGCTAAGAAGAAGTAAGGTAAGACGATGGATAAAAAAACAGCTCGTCTACGTCGTGCTAAGCGCACTCGTAGAAATTACATTGAACAAGGCACAACGCGTCTTGTTATCCACCGCACGCCACGTCACATTTACGCTCAAGTAGTTACTGCTGAGGGTACTGTACTGGCTGCTGCTTCTACTGTTGAAAAAGCAATTAGCGAAACAGTTAAAGGCACAGGTAACGTAGCAGCTGCTCAAGCAGTTGGTAAAGCGGTTGCTGAACGTGCAGCTGACAAAGGCATCGAAAAGATTGCTTTTGATCGCAGTGGCTTTAAATATCACGGCCGTGTGAAGGCGCTTGCTGATGCAGCGCGTGAAGCCGGTTTGCAATTCTAGGAGTAGACAATGGCTAACGTAGAAGCAAAGCAACAACAGCCTGATTTGGCTGAAAAGCTAATCGCGGTAAACCGTGTGTCTAAAGTGGTTAAAGGTGGTCGTATCTTTAGCTTCACTGCACTAACTGTAGTTGGTGACGGCGCAGGTAAAGTAGGTTTCGGTTATGGTAAAGCACGTGAAGTTCCAGCTGCTATTCAAAAAGCAATGGAAAAAGCACGTCGTAACATGATCAGTGTAGACCTAAACGGTAACACGCTACAGCACCCAATCAAGGGTCGCCACGCGGGTTCTAAAGTATACATGCAGCCTGCTTCAGAAGGTACAGGTATCATCGCCGGTGGTGCGATGCGTGCAGTACTAGAAGTAACTGGTGTACAGAACGTATTGTCAAAAGCATACGGTTCAACTAACCCGATCAATATCGTTCGTGCAACGATTGCAGCTCTAGAGAACATGAACTCTCCAGAGTCAATCGCTGCTAAACGTGGTCTTAGCGTAGACGAAATCACGGGGTAAACCATGGCTAATAAAACTGTTAAAGTAACACAAGTAAAGAGCTCTATCGGTCGTTTACCGAAGCATAAAGCTACATTACGCGGTCTTGGTTTACGTCGTATCAATCACACTGTTGAGTTAGAAGACACAGCATGTGTGCGTGGTATGATTAACCAAGTTTCTTACATGGTAAAGGTTGAGGGTTAATTCGATGCGTTTGAATACACTTTCACCTGCTGCTGGTGCAAAAACTGAAAAGAAACGTCTAGGTCGTGGTATTGGTTCTGGTCTTGGTAAGACTGGTGGCCGTGGTCATAAAGGCCAAAAATCACGTTCTGGCGGTAAAGTACGCGTTGGTTTCGAAGGCGGTCAAATGCCTATGCAACGTCGTCTACCTAAATTTGGTTTCACTTCACGTAAATCATTAGTATCTACTGAAGTAAACCTTTTTGAAATCGCTAAAGTTGAAGGCGATGTAGTAGACGTAAACGCGTTACAAGCAGCTGGTCTAGTTAAAAAGAACATCCAGTTCGTTAAAGTAGTAAAATCTGGCGAAGTTTCACGCGCAGTTACCGTTAAAGGTCTTAAAGTGACCAAAGGTGCTCGCGAAGCTATCGAAGCTGCCGGAGGCAAGGTAGAAGACTAAGGAAGTACTAATGGCTAAACCAGGTCAAGATATGAAAAGTGCACAAAGTGGGCTTTCGGAATTGAAGCGTCGATTACTATTTGTATTGGGTGCTATCATTATTTACCGTCTAGGTTCATTCGTGCCGATCCCTGGGATTGACGCCGCTGTACTTGCCGATTTCTTCGAGCAACAAAAGGGCACCATTGTTGAAATGTTTAACATGTTCAGCGGTGGTGCGCTTGAGCGCGCTTCAGTGTTGGCACTGGGTATTATGCCGTATATCTCGGCTTCGATTATTACGCAACTATTAACGCATATGTATCCGCCGTTTATAGAGCTTAAGAAAGAAGGCGAGCAAGGGCGTAAGAAAATCAGCCAGTATACACGCTATGGCACGCTTGTGCTTGCTACTATCCAATCAATCGGTATTGCCACAAGCTTACCGGGTATGATGGACGGGTTAGTTGTTAACCCTGGTATCGGTTTCTACTTCACTGCTGTAGTGAGTTTAGTTACCGGTACTATGTTCCTTATGTGGTTGGGCGAGCAAATTACAGAACGCGGTATCGGTAACGGTATTTCAGTTCTGATTTTTGTTGGTATCGTAGCAAACCTGCCGTCTGCTATTGGTTCGACAGCCGAAATGGCGCGCCAAGGTGATCTGAATGTACTTGTACTGTTATTGATTGCTGTAATCGTATTCGCTGTTACTTACCTCGTTGTATTCTTCGAGCGTGGTCAACGTCGTATCGTCGTTAACTATGCTAAGCGTCAACAAGGTCGTCAGGTATTTGCTGCTCAAAGCACGCACTTACCGCTGAAAGTAAACATGGCGGGTGTTATTCCACCAATCTTTGCTAGCAGTATAATTCTGTTCCCTGGTACAATTGCAAGCTGGTTCGGCCAGGGTGAAGGTCCGGTCGCTGATGTGCTACAAGCAATCGCTACAACATTGACTCCAGGTCAACCGTTATATGCGATGGTTTTAGCTGCGGCTATTATCTTCTTCTGCTTTTTCTACACCGCGTTGGTATTTAACCCGCGTGAAACAGCAGATAACCTGAAAAAATCTGGCGCATTTATCCCAGGTATTCGTCCAGGTGAGCAGACATCTAAATACATTGATAAAGTGATGACACGCCTGACATTGGCAGGTGCTTTGTATATAACCTTTATCTGTCTGGTGCCCGAATTCATGACTATGGCATGGCAAACGCCATTCTATTTCGGCGGTACATCAATTTTGATTATCGTTGTTGTAATCATGGACTTTATGGCACAAGTACAGACGCATCTGATGTCACATCAGTATGATTCTGTGCTGAAAAAAGCAAACCTTAAAGGCTACGGCCGATAAGGTCAGTTTACGGAGTTGAGCAATGAAAGTACGTGCTTCCGTTAAGAAAATATGCCGTAACTGTAAAGTTATTAAACGTGCTGGTGTAGTACGCGTAATTTGCAGTGAGCCTAAGCATAAGCAAAGGCAAGGCTAATTAAACAGTCGTGCAGGCTGAGTTATTTACTCGGCCTGTGTTTTTAGTTGTGATTTGGTCTTCGTTTGAGTATCCTTACGGGCTTTTCAAACAGATGATAACCAAATTCAAATATAGGAGATGTGTTAGTGGCCCGTATCGCTGGCATTAACGTCCCTGATCATAAACATGCAGTTATCGGTTTAACTGCTATTTATGGCATAGGTAAGACTCGCTCTAAGGCTATCTTAGCAGCGACTGGTATCGCCGAGACCACAAAAATCGGTGAGCTTTCAGACGAAACACTTGACGTATTGCGTGAAGCAGTTGGCAAGTACACTGTAGAAGGTGACCTTCGTCGTGAAGTTACATTAAATATCAAGCGCCTTATGGACCTTGGTTGTTTCCGTGGCCTACGTCACCGTCGTTCGTTACCACTACGTGGTCAACGTACTAAGACTAACGCGCGTACTCGTAAGGGTCCTCGCAAGCCTATCAAGAAATAAGGTGGGGTAGATTATGGCTAAAGCACCAATTCGTCGTAAGAAGGTTAAAAAGCAAGTTGCTGATGGTATGGCTCATGTTCATGCTTCTTTCAACAACACTATTGTAACAATTACCGACCGTCAAGGTAATGCACTATCATGGGCTACTGCCGGTGGTTCAGGTTTCCGTGGTTCACGTAAATCTACTCCATTTGCTGCTCAGGTTGCTGCAGAGCGTGCAGGTACTGCTGCTCAAGAATACGGTTTAAAAAATCTAGAAGTTTTCATTAAAGGTCCAGGTCCAGGTCGTGAATCTGCTGTACGTGCTTTGAATGCTGCTGGTTACCGTATCACCAACATCACTGACGTGACGCCAATCCCTCATAATGGTTGTCGTCCACCGAAGAAACGTCGCGTTTAACAATAGGTTAGGAGAAATAACATGGCAAGATATTTGGGCCCTAAGCTCAAGCTGAGTCGTCGTGAAGGTACTGACCTGTTCCTTAAGAGCGGCGTAAGAGCTATCGACTCTAAGTGTAAACTTGAGACTGCACCTGGTCAGCACGGCGCTCGTAAAGGTCGCTTATCTGATTACGGTTTACAGTTACGTGAAAAGCAAAAAGTACGTCGTATCTACGGTGTATTAGAAAAGCAATTCCGTAACTACTACAAAGAAGCTGCTCGCCTTAAAGGTAATACAGGTGAAAACTTGTTACAGCTTTTAGAGCAACGTTTAGACAATGTTGTATATCGCATGGGTTTTGCTAGCACACGTGCAGAAGCACGTCAGTTAGTTAGCCACAAAGCGATCTTAGTTAATGGTCGTGTTGTGAATATTCCTTCATACGTAATTACACCAGAAGATACTGTTGTAATTCGTGAGAAGTCTAAAACACAAGCACGTATCATCGCTGCTCTAGAGTTGGCTGAGCAACGTGAAAAGCCGACTTGGGTTGAAGTTGACGGTAAGAAAATGGAAGGTAGCTTCAAGCGCCTACCTGAGCGTTCAGATCTGTCTGCGGACATTAACGAACAACTAATCGTCGAACTTTACTCTAAGTAAAGTTAAGAGTTAAGAGAGGATAAAATGCAGGGTTCTGTTACCGAATTCCTAAAACCAAGGTTAGTCGATATCGACGCTATCAACCCAACGCGTTCTAAAGTAGTTTTAGAACCATTAGAGCGTGGCTTCGGTCATACTCTGGGTAATGCCTTACGCCGTATACTGTTATCATCTATGCCTGGATGTGCAGTAACTGAAGTAGAAATCGACGGTGTATTGCATGAGTACAGCGCGAAAGAGGGCGTACAAGAAGACATCATTGAAATTCTGTTAAACCTTAAAGGTCTAGCAGTAACTTTAGAAGGCAAAGATGAAGTTTTTCTGACCCTGACTAAATCTGGTGTAGGCCCTGTGACTGCGGCTGATATTCAGCACGATGGTGATGTAACTATCGCCAACCCAGATCACGTTATCTGTCACCTAACGACAGATAGCAGCGAGATCAGCATGCGTATTCGTGTTGAGCGCGGTCGCGGTTATGTGCCGGCATCTAGTCGTTTATCCTCTGATGACGATGAGCGTCCAATTGGTCGATTGCTGCTTGATGCATCATTCAGCCCAGTTGAACGTATTGCGTACTCGGTTGAATCAGCCCGTGTTGAGCAACGTACAGACTTAGACAAGTTAATCATTGATATGGAAACGAACGGCACTTTAGATCCTGAAGAAGCGATCCGCCGTGCGTCTACTATCTTAGCTGAGCAATTAGATGCATTCGTAGATTTACGTGATGTAACTGAGCCAGAAGAGAAAGAAGAGAAGCCAGAATTCGATCCTATTCTACTTCGTCCAGTTGATGATCTTGAACTAACAGTACGTTCAGCAAACTGTTTGAAAGCCGAGCAAATTCAATATATCGGTGATTTAGTTCAGCGCACTGAAGTTGAGCTTCTTAAAACGCCTAACTTAGGTAAGAAGTCTCTAACTGAAATTAAAGACGTGCTAGCTTCACGTGGTCTATCTCTAGGTATGCGCCTAGAAAATTGGCCGCCTGCAAGCCTAGCTGAATAATCTAAATCACTATATTAGTTTAGTTAGAAGGATAGGGTCATGCGCCATCGTAAGAGTGGTCGTCAATTAAACCGTAACAGCAGCCATCGCAAAGCGATGTTCAGCAACATGGCTGGTTCTTTGGTGAAACATGAAATCATCAAAACAACTTTGCCTAAAGCGAAAGAGTTGCGCCGTGTAATTGAACCTTTAATCACACTGGCTAAGACTGACAGTGTAGCAAACCGCCGTTTAGCGTTTGCTCGCACGCGTGATAATGAAGTAGTTGGCAAATTGTTCAGCGAAATCGGTCCTCGTAATACAGACCGTCCAGGTGGTTACACTCGTATTCTTAAGTGTGGCTTCCGTGCTGGTGACAATGCACCAATGGCTTATATTGAACTAGTTGGTCGCCCAGCGACAAACGAAGAAGTTCAAGAAGACGCACAGTCTGCAGAGTAAGTCGTAAAGACACCAAAAAGCCGAGCTTATGCTCGGCTTTTTACTTTGTTGGTATGCGATCTATTGCCATCTAATTTCTCAGTAAATTGTGGTCAGGTATCTTATAAACAGCAACCCCCTCTTTTTTAGGCACGTTTCGTCCACTCTATTCTTTTCACCAGCAGATTCTTTTCACCAGCAGATTCTTTTCACCAGCAGATTCTTTTCGACAGTTAGCTCTTTTAGACATTCGATAACGCTTACCATTTATTATTAATAGCCACATTTCTGCTTGGTACTTATATTAATCCGCAATAATACTTAATCATTTTGAGTTATTAAACCAGTCGCTAGCTGCGTTAAAAATGTCTGATTTACGACTGCATAGATGCAGGAGGTAGAGCAATTGCCGAGAACACCTCAATAACGACATTTTTGCCTTGTTATTAACGCGGTTTTATTGCTTCAAAATAGACCACTTAATTAAGCACAATGGTATAAAAATGAGATCAAGGCGAGTAATGAATCTTTACCATTAGAACAATCATCGGCTTTAAAGTTTAGTCTGTTTAATGGTCTTATTTATAGAGCGTTGAGCTCGCTAAGTCGTATTACAACGATCAGTAAATAGCAGAAGCTCATGGTAGTGAATAGATTAGTTTTGATGAACTTATCATTGTCGATACTTATAACGATATAGAACGTGTAACTACATCGAACATGTAACTAAATCGAACATACGCAAGAATGGCCTATTACCAGAATACTGTATCAGCTAGATGTGATGATATACATTTTCACGATTTGAATTTTAGTTGAGCCCTTATTACAAACTTAATGATGCAGTTTTATTTGGTTTGGGGGGAAGACATGCAAGTATAGAATGATTTCGCTGAGTCAAAGAGTGTTAAACCAACTAGTGTGTTGGTACGTTCGGTCAAAAAACACATACCCTCAATTAAATAGTGCGAGGAGTTTGAAAGTAGTGTGGTTGAACTAAGGTACCTTTCGCCTGAACATAACATTCCATTAAGCAGAATATAAATCGACACAATATGAAGTGTATAGTGTTGGGAGCAGCTAGCATTCATGAGAACAATAAAACTGATGGAAGCTACTTCGGCACTTTCTATCATGAGCCCTTTTAGTGTCTTTAGCTCGTGAGCGCTACTAATATAAAGTGTTAATGTTCTAAACAGTGTTTAAGCTTGGGTTATTTTGCGTACTTTGTCGGTTATTTAGATCTGCAGCGACAGCTATAAAACCTCAATCTGTGTGTTTATCTTTTATCGGTTTCTACATATCTTTGTTCAAATTATACTTCTTAACGAGGTTTTAGTATTGTTTTTACCCGTTTCGTTCGTATTTTGC
>NZ_CP059831.1:295000-320000 GCF_014117385.1 Pseudoalteromonas sp. MT33b
CAATGGCATTGCCCGGTAGCTACGTTCGGAACTGATAAGCGCTGAAAGCATCTAAGCGCGAAGCAGGCCTCGAGATGAGTTCTCACTAGACTTTTAAAGTCTCTGAAGGGCCGTTGAAGACTACAACGTTGATAGGCAGGATGTGGAAGTGGTGTGAGCCATTAAGCTAACCTGTACTAATTACCCGTGAGGCTTAACCATACAACGCCAAACGCGTTTTATGACAGCGTAACAGACAGAAGTTAGTATACTAAAGTAGATTTACGATTATCAGATTTCCAGATTTTAGTTAATTGCGAGTGCGATTAACAACCAAATTTGCTTGGTGACAATAGCGTTTTGGACCCACCTGATTCCATGCCGAACTCAGTAGTGAAACGAAACAGCGCCGATGATAGTGTGGCATTTGCCATGTGAAAGTAGGACATCGCCAGGCTCCTAATTAGAGAAACCCGATTCGAAAGAGTCGGGTTTTTTGTTGCCTGTAGAAAAATAAAATACCCAACCAAGACCCCTACGACCTATATCTTTGTAAGCATCGTGTTGCATTGACCATGTGAAAGTAGGACATCCTACTGCGTAGCGCACCATGGCTCCTAATTAGAGAAACCCGATTCGAAAGAGTCGGGTTTTTTGCGTTCAGGGCTAAATCGTCCAGTACCATACTGAGATTGCATACAGAGATAAAAGGCGCATAAGCGCAAGATGAAGAGACGTAGGAGGCACTTTAGTGCCGAAGTGTCTGATATGCCCTTCATACATAACTACTGACATTCACGGCTAAAGCCGTTCCTACGCTTTGTAATCATGATGTTCAATCACGGTTCTAACGTTGTTTAATCATGATGACAGTAGTGGAGAATGATGGTTCTCTTAAATCGCTCATTTCACTTCTGGCTCAAATAATTAGGGCTTAGTAGGAGGCACTTTAGTGCCGAAAGTTTCTGATATGATCTTCATACATAACCACAGATGTTCACGGTGAAGGCGGTTCCTAAGCTTCTTAATCATAATTACAGAAGTGCAAGGGGCTCTAAATCGCTCATTTCACTTCTGGCTCAAATAATTAGAGCTTAGTAGGAGGCACTTTAGTGACGAAAGTTTCTGATATGATCTTCATACAAAACCACTGACGTTCACGGTGAAAGCCGTTCCTACGCTTCTTAATAACGATGATAGAAGCGCTAGGGGCTCTAAAATTGCTCATTTCACATCTGGATCAAACAATTAGGACGTAGGAGGCACTTGAGTGCCGAAGTGTCTGATATGCCCTTCACACATAACCCCTAACATTCACGGCTAAAGCCGTTCCTACGCTTCTTAATCACGATGTTCAATCACGGTTCTAACGTTGTTTAATCATGATGACAGTAGTGGAGAATGAGGGTTCTCTTTAATCACTCATTTCACTTCTGGCTCAAATAATTAGAGCTTAGTAGGAGGCACTTTAGTGCCGAAAGTATCTGATTATGCCCTTCATACATAACCACTGACATTGACGGCTAAAGCCGTTCCTACGCTCTATAATCACGGTTCTAACGTTGTTTAATCATGATGACAAGATTGGAGGGCTCTAAAATGGGCTGCTTCACTTTACGCTAACCTAATTAGTGCGTAGTAGGAGGTACTTGAGTGCCGAAAGTGTCTGATTATGCCCTTCATATATAACCACAGACATTCACGGCTACGCTTGTTAATCACGATCTATTGATCAATGTAGGTGAGGAGTGCCGCCTCTAAAATGGATTACTTCAGCTCACGCTATCCGTCTCTCATTAATAACTAACGGCATCACATTGAGCTAGACGAATTACAGCGCAAATAAAAACGCCAGCATGATGCTGGCGTTTAGTATTTAGGAGAGGCTTATAAATTAAGCTTTTGGACCTGCAGATTTGATTGCTTCCGAAACATCGTATTTCGCGAAGTTTTCAGTGAAGTCAGATGCAAGTTTGTTTGCATATTCTGCGTATTTTTCTTTGTCTTCCCATGTGTTGATTGGGTTAAGAAGCTTGCTATCAACACCCGGTACAGCAACAGGGACGTCTAGGTTTAATACGTCGATGTGTTGCGTTTCAACATCTGACAACTTACCTGAAACAATAGCGTCAACTACTGCACGTGTTGTTGGGATGTCAAAGCGTTTACCTGTACCGTAAGGACCACCAGTCCAACCTGTGTTTACTAGGAATACTTTAGCGCCAAATTCACGTACACGCTTCATAAGAAGCTCTGCGTATACACCTGCAGGACGAGGGAAGAAAGGCGCACCAAAACACGTTGAGAATGTTGATTCGATATCGCTAGTTGAACCGATTTCAGTTGAACCTACTTTTGCAGTGTAACCACTTAGGAAGTGATATGCTGCTGCTTCTTCTGTTAACACTGATACAGGTGGTAATACACCACTCACGTCGCATGTTAAGAAAACAACGGCTTTTGGCTCACCGGCACGGTTTTCAACTTTACGTTTTTCTACGTGCTCTAGTGGGTAAGCTGCACGGCTATTTTGAGTTAAACTTGTGTCATGGAAATCCGGTACGCGGTTTTCATCAAGCACTACATTTTCTAAGATAGTACCAAAACGGATTGCATTCCAAATAACGGGTTCGTTCTTTTGTGAAAGGTCGATACATTTAGCGTAGCAACCGCCTTCGATATTAAATACGCTACCAGGCGCCCAACCATGCTCGTCATCACCGATAAGGAAACGTGTCGGATCCGCAGATAGTGTTGTTTTACCAGTGCCAGATAAACCGAAGAACAATGCTGTGTCACCTGCTTCACCTACGTTAGCTGAACAGTGCATTGGTAATACACCTTTCGCAGGTAACAGGAAGTTCTGTACAGAGAACATTGATTTTTTCATTTCACCGGCATAACGCATACCAGCCAATAGCACTTTGCGTTGTGCAAAGTTAATGATTACTGTGCCATCGCTATTTGTGCCATCACGTTCAGGGTCACAAACAAATGAAGGAACATTCATTACCTGCCACTGAGGTAAATCAGATGCATTATAAGTTTCAGGTTCGATAAACATGTTTTTGGCAAAAATGTGATGCCATGCAGTTTCTGTTGTTACAACGACTGGTAAATAGTGCTCAGGATCAGCGCCAACTTCTAGGTGAGAGATGAAGTGGTCGTTGCTTTGTACATGAGCTTCTACACGAGCCCATAACGCATCAAACTTGTCTGCATCGAATGGGCGATTTACGTTACCCCATTGGATTTCGTTTTCAGTGCTTGGCTCTTGAACAATAAAACGGTCTTTTGGAGAACGGCCAGTACGACGACCAGTGTTAGCAACAAATGCACCATTAGCGGCTAAAGTCCCTTCGCCACGACGAATCGCGTGTTCGACTAGTTCAGCTGCAGTAAGATCGACAAAACGAGTAGCGTTTGCAGTCATGTTTATACCTAAATTGTGTGAGATTGAACGGGATAGCTCTGGGGTTCTTGTTTTCCCTTAAGCTGAAATAATAGTAACAGAAGGATTAGGGATATTCGAGTGTCTGAAGGGGCTAAAAACACATATATTTGGTAAAAAACATGAATAATTTCAATGATACCGGTGTCATAAAATGGGGCTTTTTCATGACACCGGTATCATAAAAATTAAGAAAAAAGCCGCAACAAATGCGGCTTTTAATATAATAATACTATTAAGTGGTCATTTAGTTAAAAATTGCTTTAATATCCTGCTCGTTAAAAACGTAATCTTTTAAGCAATAATGACAGCTAATTTTAACTTCACCTTTTTCTTTTACATCATCTAATAATGCATCTTGACCAATATTGACTAATGCTGCAATTGTCTTGTCTCTGCTACAGCCACAACGGAAATTGATACTTTGTGGTTCGAACAATTGAGGGTTATCTTCATGATATAGACGAGTAAGAACAGTATTTGCATCAAGATTAAGTAACTCTTCATCTTTAATGGTATTACTGATTGCTTCAAGGTGAGTGAAGTCTTCTACTGACTTATCTTTATTTACCGGTAAAACTTGTAAGAATAAGCCGGCTGCTTTTGCTGAGCCTGCGGCGATTTCAGTCGCAAACCAAAGACGGGTTTTCAATTGTTCTGATTGCTCAAAGTAGCTTTCGAGGCATTTATCTAAGGTGTCGTGTTCAAGCGGAACAATACCTTGATAACGCTCACCTTTTGTTGGCGTTATCGTGATAACCATATAACCGTTACCAATCAAGTCTTTAATAGTACTACCTTGAACTTCACCTTGCAGGCGAGCAATACCACGCATATTTTGCTTATCATCACCATTAATAACAGCATATTTCACAGGGCCATCACCTTGTAGCTGTACGGCAATTTCACCTTCAAACTTTAAGGTGGCTGTTAATAAGCAAGTTGCAACAAGCAACTCACCTAAGAGTGCCTGAACAGGAGCTGGGTAATTATGGTTGGCGATCATCTCTTGATAGGTGTTTTCAATTTGTACGAGTTCACCACGTACATCGAGTTGATCAAATATATAACGATGAAGTAAATCTTGTTGCATGTGTTACATTACCTAACTTGATTTCATTTTTAACAGTTCACGTCTTTGCTTTTTATCAGGCTTTCTATCAGGATGTGGAGCAAAGAAGCTGTTATTCTTTCTTGCGATTGCATTTGCTTCGCGCTTTTCAATACTTGCTTGAGTTTCTTGGTATAAGGTCTGTGCAATGGGGGCACTTTGACGTTTATCAAGGACCTTCACTATTGTCACTACCTTTTCGTCGACTCCTTGCAGCAGTTTTATGACTGCGCCCACCTCGACGATTTTACTGGGCTTTGTTCGTTGACCATTATAATGCACTTTACCGCCTTGCACCATGTCTCGCGCAACAGAGCGGGTTTTATAGAAACGGGCAGCCCATAACCATTTATCAAGGCGGACGTTTAATTCGTCTTGACTGTTTTTTGACTGCTGAGTGTTACCTTTTGACACAATTGTGCTCTTTTAAAGCTGCTAGAGTATAGGCAAAATTTACCATGAAACTTAATCATAAAGAAACAGTCAAAGTTTTTCCTTGCTACCCCTGTTAGTCGAAACGACCTTGTTTACAAAGTTTAATATACGTGTGCTTGTTGAATGAAAAATGAAAAGGTACTATAGGCCTGCTATAAAGCAGTAAATTAAAATAAGAAATAGAATATATGGATCAACACTTACAACAAGTTAGACAGTTTTTAAACGGCTTACCTCATGCCAAGCTAAGTGCATTAGTTGTGCTGTTAGTTGTTGTTTATATTGCCTTTTTATCCTCGAAGTTGTTCTGGTTGTTGTGGCCTGAACCTGATACAAAAGCACTGCCCGCAAGTCGAACAACGATGACTGCGAAACGCATCGAAACAGTCAATTCACGACAAATTCTTGAACAACATTTATTCGGTAAAGTGGTTGTTGAAGCTAAAAAACCTGCCGCAAAGCAAACGCAAGTTATTAACAATGCCCCTGAAACTCGTTTAAGTATTAATCTAACGGGTATCGTGGCTGTTAGCCAAAACGATCAAGCTGGTTTGGCTATAATAGAGTCTCAAGGAAAACAAGAAACGTATGTTGTTGATGATGTAATTCAAGGCACTCGAGCGAAGCTCGCACAAGTCTTACCTGATCGTGTTATTTTGGATGTAAGTGGTCGCTTTGAAACATTAATGCTTGATGGACTCGATTTTACAAAAACAGTTTCTATGCCTGTTTTGGCTGAGCAACAAGAGCCAGAATTAGAAGAAGGTCCTCAGGATATCGATGCGGATAATGAAATCAATGCGACTGAAGACCAAGAAGTCAAAGAAGCGATTATTGAAACGCGTGAAGAAGTATTAAACGACCCTGGTAAATTATTCGACTACATTCGTGTATCGCAAGCGATGGTCGACGGTGAACTGGTGGGTTATCGCTTAAGCCCAGGTAAAGACCCGGCATTATTTAAGCAGATGGGATTAATGAATAATGATTTAGCTATTGCGATTAATGGCTATCAATTAAATGATTTAAAACAGGCAATGTCAGCAATAAACGAATTACGTAATAGTACTGACGCAAGTATCACTATCGAGCGTGATGGTGAGCAAATTGATGTGCAATTTAGCCTGCAATAATTAGCTTTGGAGTTTTTATAGAATGGTTCACGCGCTACACCTCACAAAAATCAAAAAAGGGTTAGCTAAGTATGCAGCGCTTTTTTTATTAACAGGATTATCGCTCTCAGTTTCGGCTGTTGAGTATGCTGCAAACTTTAAAGGCACCGATATTAATGAGTTCATTAATATTGTGGGTAAAAATCTCAATAAAACAGTGATCATCGATCCGAACGTGCGCGGCAAAGTTAATGTGCGCAGTTATGAGTTAATGGATGAGAAGCTGTACTATCAATTTTTCTTAAATGTATTAGAAGTATACGGTTATTCAGCTGTTGAGATGGATAACGGCATTCTTAAAATTGAGAAAAGCTCTGACGCTAAAAAATCGAACGTCCCTTTAGTGACGGAAGATAACCAAGCCAGTGGCGATATGATGGTCACGCGCGTTGTGCGAGTTAAGAATGTTAGCGTACAAGAGTTAGGTCCGTTAGTTCGTCAGTTTAGCGATCAAAAAGACGGGGGGCATGTTGCTAACTTCAACGCCGCTAACGTAATGATGCTTACCGGCCACGCTGCCTCTGTAAATCGTTTAGTTGAAATCATCCGTTCAGTTGACCAAGCCGGTGATAAGCGAGTTGATATTGTTCAACTTAAGTTTGCTACAGCGGATGATGTTGTCTCTGTTGTTGACAATATTTATAAAGATAGTGGTAAAGGCAGCATCCCTGAATTTTTGATTCCGAAAGTGGTTGCCGATGGTCGTACTAACAGTGTGATTGTCAGTGGTGAGGCGCAGGCCCGTACGCGTGCTGTTGAGTTAATCAGCCGCTTAGACGGTGAACTTGAGAATCAAGGTAATACCAAGGTCATTTACTTAAATTATGCAAAAGCAGAAGATTTAGTAAAAGTATTGCAAGGTGTGAGTAAAACACTCGCTGAAGATGGCCAAGGTGGCGCAACGAAAGCTCGTTCACGCAGTCAGAACGAAACAAGTATAGAAGCGCACCCTGATTCAAACTCGTTGGTTATTACAGCCCAGCCAGATACGATGCGCTCACTTGAGCAAGTTATTGAGCGCTTAGATATTCGTCGCGCACAGGTGCTAGTTGAGGCAATTATTGTTGAGGTTCTTGAGGCCGATGGCATTAACTTTGGTTTGCAATGGATTTCAGAGCAAGGCGGAATGATGCAGTTTAACAACGGCACAACAGTGCCTGTTGGCTCATTGGCTGTTGCGGCAGAGCAAGCACGTGATAAAACGATTCAAGGGACGGTTGTTGGTACAGAAACCGGTAATGTTACAAATACCTCAGAGACACAGGAAGGTGACTTAGGGCCACTTGGTGCGTTACTCGGTGGTATTAACGGTCTTGCAATGGGTATTGTGAAAAATGACTGGGGTGCGATTATCCAAGCCGTTTCAACAGATACCAATTCAAATATTCTTGCAACGCCCTCTGTCACCACCATGGATAACGAAGAAGCGTCGATGATCGTTGGTCAAGAAGTGCCAATTATCACTGGGTCACAAACGGGTTCAAATAACTCTAACCCATTCCAAACGGTTGAGCGTCAAGAAGTGGGTGTGAAACTCAAAGTAACACCACAAATTAATGATGGCTCGGCGGTTCAGTTAACGATTGAGCAAGAAGTCTCTGGCGTAAGTGGTGCAACTTCAGTCGATATCTCAGTGAATAAGCGTGCGATTAAAACCACCGTTATGGCCGATGATGGTGGCATGGTCGTGTTAGGCGGTTTAATTGATGAAGACGTACAAGAAAGTGTCTCGAAAGTTCCATTGTTAGGTGACATTCCTATTTTAGGGCACTTATTCCGTTCAACCAGTACCAGTAAGCGCAAGCGTAACTTAATTGTATTTATTCGTCCGACGATTGTTCGTGATGGTATGAGCATGAATAAGTTAAGTCATTCAAAATATAACTTCATCCGTGGTGAGCAGCATAAACAAAAAGAAGATGGGATTGATTTAATGCCATTAACTGATATGCCAATCTTACCAGAATGGAATGATGCGTTGGTATTACCGCCAACGTATGAAGAATACCTGAAACAACAAAACGCAGATGATCGTAAAGATGACTGATGCAATTACAGAGATTAATGACGAGTTAGCGCAGAGTGCGTCTATTGACCATGATGAGCTCTTAACAAGTGATGATCTTGTTAGCTTGCCTGCAAAGCGCTTACCGTTTTCATATGCGCGTCGTGCTGGTGTCTTGCTAAGTAAAAATGGTGATAATTGGACTGTTTTTTATCGCGGCGAATTAGACGTAACGGCTTTACTTGAAGTACGTCGTATTGCGGGACGTGGTTTTTCACTCGAGCAGTTGCCAGACGACAAATTTGAGCTGTTACTTGAGGCTTCTTATCAGCGCGATAGTTCTGAAACACAGCAAATGATGGAAGATATTGGCAACGAAGTTGACTTATTTTCTTTAGCTGATGAACTACCGCAAACAGAAGACTTACTCGCAGGGGATGATGACGCACCTATTATTAAACTCATTAATGCCATGCTCAGTGAGGCAATTAAAGAGGGTGCTTCAGATATTCACATTGAAACCTTTGAGCAAGAGTTAGTAATTCGCTTTAGGGTAGACGGTGTCTTAAAAGAAGTTTTAAAACCAAATCGTAAACTTGCATCCTTACTCGTGTCACGTATTAAGGTTATGGCAAAGCTCGATATTGCAGAAAAGCGTATTCCACAAGATGGGCGTATAAGTTTACGTATTGCTGGACGTGCTGTTGATGTGCGTGTATCAACGATGCCATCAAGTTTTGGTGAGCGTGTTGTACTGCGTTTACTTGATAAAAATAATGCGCGCTTAAATCTTGAAGATTTGGGGATGACCGAGCGAAATCGCGAATTGTTCGCTGATCTCATCAGTAAGCCTCACGGTATTATTTTGGTAACTGGTCCCACAGGTTCTGGTAAAAGTACCACTTTGTATGCGGGTATGAGTCAAATAAACTCACGTGACCGTAATATTTTGACGGTTGAAGACCCGATTGAGTACGAAATACCGGGGATTGGTCAAACACAAGTAAACACCAAAGTAGATATGACCTTTGCGCGGGGACTGCGTGCAATTTTACGTCAAGACCCTGATGTCGTCATGGTGGGGGAGATCCGAGACCTTGAAACCGCACAAATCGGTGTGCAAGCGTCGTTAACGGGTCACTTAGTTATGTCGACTTTACATACCAATACCGCTGCGGGTGCGATTACCCGTATGGAAGATATGGGAGTAGAACCTTTCCTGTTGTCTTCTTCTTTGCTGGGTGTGTTATCACAACGTCTAGTGCGTACTTTATGCAATAGCTGTAAAGAAGGGCATGTCGCCGACGAGCGAGAGTGCCAGTTATTAGGTGTTAACCCTGCTGAGCCACCGACGATTTACCGTGCTGTAGGCTGTGAAGAGTGTAACTTTAATGGTTATCGTGGCCGTACGGGGATTCATGAATTACTGGTTGTTGATGAGGCTATTCGTGAAATGATCCACAGCGGTAAAGGCGAACAAAGTGTTGAAAAGTACATTCGTACTCGTAGCCCAAGTATTCGTCAAGATGGCTGTAGCCGTGTGTTGGCAGGCCGTACAACCTTAGAAGAAGTCTTGCGTGTAACGCGTGAGGAAGGTTAATTATGGCTGCATTTGAGTACCGCGCCCTGGATGGTAAAGGTAAAGAGAAAAAAGGCATTCTTGAAGCCGATACGGTAAAGCAAATACGTCAAACATTACGTGACCAAGGCCTGATGCCTTTAGAGGTTGTCGCTGCAGCAGAGGGTGAAAAGCAAGTTAAAGGGGCTAAAAAGTCATTATTTAGCGGTTTTTTCAAACCAAAAATATCGACCTCAGATTTAGCGCTGATTACTCGTCAACTTGCCACCTTAATTCAGTCAGCATTACCTGTCGAAGGGGCGGTAATGGCCGTCGCTGAGCAATGTGAAAAACCGCGTTTAAAACGTATGCTCATGTCTGTACGCTCAAAAGTTGTTGAAGGCTACACACTCGCAGATGGTATGAGTGAGTTTCCGCATGTATTTGATGATTTATATCGTGCCATGGTGGCTGCCGGTGAAAAATCGGGCCACTTAGATCAAGTATTAAATCGTTTAGCTGATTACACGGAACAACGTCAGCATATGCGTAGTCAAATAACACAAGCGATGGTATATCCAATCATTCTTGTTGTGTTTGCTATCGCAATTGTTTCAGTGTTATTGGGCACGGTGGTTCCCAAAATATTAAAAACATTCGAAAAGTCAAAACAAGTACTTCCTTGGACGACAGAGTGGGTTATGGCAGCCAGTAACTTTGTACAAAATTATTGGTTTATTAGTTTAATAATTATCACTGCACTCTCAGTGGGAATTAAGCATGCACTCAAACGACCAAAAATTCGTTACTGGTTTGATGAAAAAGTACTTTACTTGCCTGGTATAGGTAAAGTCGCGAGAGGGGTGAATACCGCTCGATTCGCACGAACGTTAAGTATTTTATCTTCAAGCTCCGTTCCCTTACTCGAAGGTATGCGTATCTCTGGTGGGGTATTGGTTAATGAGAAAATGAAAAAATCGGTGCAAGATGCGGCCACCCGAGTCAGTGAAGGGGCGAGCCTTCGTGCTGCTTTACAACAAACGAAACTTTTTCCACCTATGATGCTGCACATGATCGCAAGTGGCGAAAAGTCAGGTGAACTTGAGCAAATGCTTGAGCGAGCAGCAAATAACCAAGATCGTGAGTTTGAAAGCATGGTCAACGTGTCTTTAAAACTTTTAGAGCCAGCGATGATTGCATCAATGGCGGTCATTGTCTTGTTTATTGTTATGGCAATACTGCAGCCAATTATGGCAATGAATAAGGCAGTAGGACTTTAAATTAGGGAACGGTAGAGCAACAGCCAGTAGCTGTCGCTTTATAATAAATTATTGAAGAAAATTAGAGGTATTTTTGTGAACAAACAGTCAGGTTTCTCATTATTAGAAGTCATGGTGGTACTGGTTATCATCGGTATGATTATGTCAATTGTGGCACCAAACATTATGGGCCAACAAGAAGAGGCAGCGATCGACAAAGCACACCTAGATATTCAACAAATTGAAGATGCGTTGAGCCTTTATAAGCTGAAGAATAAAGCCTATCCAACCACAGAACAGGGTCTAGAAGCGCTTGTTACTAAAACGAGCATCGAGCCGGTTCCAAAACGTTTTCCAGATGGCGGTTTTATTGAAAAGTTACCTGAAGATCCATGGGGCAATCCGTACCAACTAATTAGCCCAGGAGAAATTGGTAAAATTGATATTTTTTCAATGGGTCCAGATGGCGAAGCTGGCACCGATGATGACATCGGTAACTGGGATGAAGAAAAGCAATAATGCGTAAACTCAGCCAGATGTTTACCTTTTATACACATCAAGGCTTACTATTATGGTAAGCCTTAATCGTTTACGTTTGGCTGGGCGTGCTAAGCACGCAAAAGGTTTTAGCCTCATCGAAATATTAATGGTGCTTGTGGTGATAGGGTTTGTCACTAAAATGGTGGCCTACAGTTTTGATGGTGGTGCAGAAGAAAAATTAGAAAAACAAGCGCTCAGATTACACACCACGATTAATATGGCATCTGAATTTGCCATCTTAAATCAGGTCGAGTTAGGCTTTCATTTAGATCAAAATGTATTTGAGTTTTTAGTGTTTGATGGTGAAAAGTGGGTCACCTTCGATCGTGAAAAATTGTTTGCACCTATTAAAGTAGACGAAGATTTTAAATTAACCTTGAATCTCGAAGATTTGGCATGGGCACAAGATAACTTACTTGAGCAATCGAACTGGCGTGAATTGATGAGCGGCGGTGACGAAGATAGTTTATTAGAACTTAAAAAGTTAAAGATTCCACAGGTACTGATCCTTTCTTCAGGAGAAGTCAGTGCTTTTCAGTTAGTGTATGAGCTGAAAGAGGAGCGTGAACCGCAGTATTTTATCGAAGGCGAGTTCATGGCTCCTGTTAAACTTCGTATGGAGCCAGAGTAATGACTAAGTCAGCGGGTTTCACTTTACTTGAAGTCATGGTCGCTTTGGCTATTTGTGCCATGGCGGGTATTGCTGCAATGCAGGCAACGGGTGAACACATCAATCACTTGTCGACGATTGAAGAGCAAACATATGCATCATGGGTTGCTGAAAATGTCATAGTTGAGCAGCGAACAAAAGGTGATAAGTGGGCGGGCAAAAATGGCACTAAAGGCAGTGAAACACTGGCCGGTTATGAGTGGTATTGGCGTCAAGATGTCGTTGCTACGGCAGATAAAAGCTTCGTAAAAGTCACTATTAATGTGTTTGCTGACGAAAAACTAGAATACCCCATTTATGAACTTGTTACTTATTTAAACAAAGGTGACAAGTAGTGAAGCAACGCGGGTTTACCTTACTTGAAGTTATCGTCGCAATGGGCATTTTGGCGTTTGTGGTGTTATCGACTCATCAAATCTTAGAATCAACCACCAAGGCTAAAGAAGCCTCAGATGAGACAATCGCAGAGCTTAATGGCTTTCAAACGGTATTTCGTCTTATGGACCAAGACTTTAGCCAAATGACGAAACGTCAAGTACGCAATGAGGCGGGAGACTTTCAAGAAGGTTACATTCTTGCCGGGCGTTATGTATTTGACAGTCAATATGATGGCATTGGTTTTGTGCGTGATGGGTGGATTAATCCAATAAACTTGCTGCCGCGCTCTGAGTTACAAGCTGTTGGTTATCGTGTTATCGATGATAACCTAGAGCGCATATACCGAGTATATGTTGATCAGCTCGATAATATGGAACCGCGTTCGCAAGTTATTCTAGAAGATATTGAAGATCTGAAGTTTGAATTTCTTGATGATAAAGACGAATGGCAAGAACAGTGGCAAGCCGCTGCATTACCGAAGGCTGTTGCCGTGACCATTCAAAAAATAGAACAAGAGCCTATTCGCCGAGTCTTTTTAGTGCCCGGTGAAGGTGTAGTGAGTACTCAGCCATGATGATTAAACGTTCTCAAGGTGCCGCACTTGTTATTGTTTTATTTATTGTCGCATTAGCCGCTATGCTAGCGGTCGAAATGAGTGCAAACCTGATGGTGCAAGTGCAGCGTAGTACTAATATACAAAGTCATCAGCAAGCTAAGTGGTATGCTTTTGCTGCTGAAGAATTAGCGATTAAAGCGATTAAACAAACTAAAAAAGATGACCCTGATAAAATTCATCTAGGGCAAGTCTGGGCGCAGCAAGGTGGGGTTCCTTACCCTGTTGATAATGGCACGTTAAGTGGCACGATTACGGATTTGCAAGCGTGCTTGAACTTAAATGCTTTACGCACAAAACCTGTGCAACAAACCGGCTCGGCTAATAAAACGAACCCAGCGCACAAAGCATTGTTAGCTTTACTTGAGAATATTGAAGACTTACCCGCAGATGAGTCTGAAGAGGCAATGGCTGACAGCGTCTATGACTGGCTCGATGAAGACAGTATTACTTATCGCTCAGGTGCAGAAGAAGATGAGTACTTATCGCGTAAGTATCCCTACATGACTGCAAACAGCTTTTTTGCTTCAACATCAGAGTTGCGTTTAGTTAAAGGCTTCAATCCATTAGTGATGGAAAAAGTATTGCCCTTTGTGTGTGTGATACCAGACAGTGAACTTTTAGCGATTAATGTAAATACCTTGCCTAATGAAAGTGCCATTATTCTAAGCTCGCTTATTGATGGCCTCAGTTTATCAGGCGCAGAAAGTGTATTATCGTCTCGCCCTGAAGAGGGATTTGATGATATGAACGCATTTTTTGAACAAGTTAATCAACAAGGCGCACAAAACGTCGAAGCTGTTAAAGACTTGTTCACCATCAACAGTGATTATTTTAAACTACAAACGCAAGCTGAATTTGCAGAGTTGCGTTTTTCGATGACCACCTTACTCCATGCCAATAATGGTAAAGTAACGATACTGGCGCGAAAATTTGGAGGCGTACAGTGACAGAAATATTGTTGATCCGTGCGGGTCAAACATTACAAGATAGCCTTAGTTGGCTAATTTACTCACCGACAGAACAAGAAATAATTGCGAGCGGCGAAATCGCCAGTGCAGCACAATTAGGTGAGTTAACTGAAAAAGCACAAACCCGTGAAGTGGTTGCTCTTTTACCGAGTGATCAAATTCAGCTAAAAACAGTTGAATTGCCGACTAAATGGAGTCGTAAGTTAGAGCAGGCATTGCCCTATATGCTTGAAGAAGATATCGCGTGTGATGTCGACGACCTATTTATTGCGATTGCTGAGCCTACACTCATAGATGAAAAGCATGCGGTTAATATCGCCATGACCGATCGTGAGTGGTTTGAGCAGTGGCTTGCTACATTCAATGAGCATGATATTGAAGTATTTAAAGTGTTACCTGACGCATTATTACTTCCTCGAGTCGACAATGAGAATACCCTGCGTACCGTTGAACTCAATGGCCAATGGTTATGTAAATTAGGTCACTGGCATATTGCAGCTGTTGAAACAGACTGGCTAGATGGTTATTTGACCGCAATGGGCCACCCAGATGTTGCACATTTTAGTCCAGCCACCGGGTTCCCTGAATCAGTTAATCTTGAGGCAAAAACGGAGCTGTATGATTTACCGCTCGCTTTATTTGCGAAACAACTCCCTGAAATTAGTTTTAATCTACGCCAAGGTGTATATCAATTAAAGAAAAAGTCAGCCATTTGGTGGGGATACTGGCAAAAAGCCGCTATTGCCGCAGGGGTTGCATTGGTATGCAGTGTGGGGGTTAAGTCCCTTGAGTTATATAAACTAAATACTCAACTTGAGAAAACGAAGGCACAAGTTGTGACTAACTATCAGCGCGCTTTTCCTAATAAGAAAGTACGCCCACAGTTGATTCGTAGTCAAATTCGTCATGAACTCGCATTGCTCGATAGCGGAAGTACCGCTGGTTTCTTAGATTTGACTAATGACTTAGTGACTATTTTTAGTGAAGTAAAAGACTTCACGCCAGAAACTTTGCGTTATGACCAAGGCCGCAACGAGTTACGTATTCGTGCACGTGGTAAAGATTTCCAATCGTTTGGAAAAGTAAAAGCAATTTTAGAACAGCGAGGCTTAACGGTTGATCAAGGCTCACTAAATAATGATGGTGATTTTGTCGTCGGTGAAATTAAGTTGCGAGGTGCGGCATGAAAAACCAATTAATTAGTTACTGGCGTTCATTAAAAGAGCAAGAACAACAACTTGTTGTCGTCGCTGGGGTGATTTTTGTTATTTTTATCCTTGTGATGGGAATCTTTAGGCCGTTAAATGCGGCGATTGAAAAAGCAGAACAAGACACGATAAAACAACAAGAATTGCTGGCATGGGTTGATGAGAGCATTGTTAAGTTAAAGGCCAGTGGCAGTGCACGAGTAGCGAATGACCGCAGCTTAAGTCAAATTGTGAATAGCACGCGAAATCGTTATCAGATCACCATCAGTAAAATGCAACCGAATGATAATTCACTGCGTTTAACTATCGATTCTGTCGAGTTTAACAAGTTGGTTGAGTGGCTTGATGAATTAGTTAATTCACAAGGTGTACTGATTGAAAACTTAGACATTAGTAAAGACGATAAGTCTGGTTTTGTTCGTGTCAGTCGTTTGGTACTAGAGAAGTAGACGATGAAAAGAATTATTTTATTAGTCACAGTATTTGTGATGTGTTTTTTGGTGTTTACGCTTATAAAAACACCCGCTGCAATTGCACTAGATTTAGCTGCACCGCATTTACCAAAACAATTGCAACTAGGCAAAGCCAGTGGTTCGCTTTGGGATGGTCGCATAATGCAGGTACGTTTTGATGGTGAGCAACTTAATAATGTACGGTGGAAGTTATCTGGCTGGTCATTGTTGACGGGCAAACTCGTTGGTACAGTGCGCTTTGGTGATCCGCGTGATAAAACAGATATTTCGGGCCATGCTGATTTTTCGTATGGGTTGTTCAATCAAGCTGTTTTGGTAAAAAATACCACACTACGTTTGAGCGTTGAGCGTGCGATGGCGCGCTTAAAACTGCCATTGCCAATTAGTGCACAAGGGCGTGTGATTGTTGATCTCGATGAGTTCAGCTCTGGTCAGCCGTATTGTGAAACATTAATGGGTGAGATTGCCAGTCCCAATATCGATGTTCAAGGACTTAATGGCTGGTTTAGTGTTGGCCCACTGAGCGGCCGTCTTAGTTGTAAATCAGGCGATATAGCTGTCTTGGTTGACCCTGAAAATCGCTTAGGTCTTGAGGCTGATGCTGTACTAAAAGCCAATTTAGATTTTAAAGTGGCAGGGTATATAAAACCAGAAGCCAGTCTACCAAAAGAAGTGCATGACGCTGCGAAGTTTTTAGGGCGTCCAGATAGCGAAGGACGCTATCCACTTAATTTATAAACACGACTTTAATTGAAGGCATTATGCAAATTCCTGAGTTTTCAAAAGAGCAAAGCGCCTTATTAGCTCGCTTTCTTGCTGAGCAAAAAGACGCGCTATCGTTAGCACAAACACACGGTTATTTATTTGCCGTTATTTGTGCGCCCGAGCCATTGGATGTTCATCAGTGGCTTGAGCAAGTTGTCCCTGGTTGTGATGGGCAAATGGATGAGCAGGTATTGTTTGCATTTATGGCGCTATATCAGCAAATCAGTGAACACGTATTTGAAACCGGATACAGCTTACCCGTAAGTTTGCAATTTAATTCTGCTCAGCAGCCGTACCTTGATATGCAAGAGTGTCAGCATTGGAGCCAAGGCTTTATGCTTGGGGCGCAGGGCTATATTGCTAAATTGTTAGCTGCGCCACAACTAGCGAGTGAATTAAAAGAAGCACTTGAGACAGCACAGCAAAGTTTGTGTTTCTTTAAACTCGACTCAGTTGATATAGCATCGATTGCCAATCAGCATGGTTTAACCGAAGGGCTGTTATGTCAACAGCAGTATGAAGTGATGAATGAGTTTGCAGCAGGCTTTGCTGAGTTAATCGAAGCCGTTGCAGTAAATAGCCAGCTTTATAATGATGAAGGCTGGGGCTAAGCAAGCTCTAACACAATATCTGTGCAGCCTTTTGCACAACGAACAATGCCTTTGCCAGGCTGTTCAGTCTGTAGGTTTAAGGTAAGGACTCCTTTGCATGTTTCACAATGCATAGTCTGTCCTTTTGCTAACTTTTTTAGCATATTGCGCTGTTTAGCAAATGAATCGCTGGTTTTTTTATTAAGCGCAGAAAAATCCATTATTTATTTAACCTTTCTTCAAGTGCATCCGAAACAATATTACAAACACGTTCTAGGCGTTCACCATAGAAATATAAGTTAATATCTTTTTCACGACAATAATGTAAATGAAAGATTTGCAGTTTATCGTCATTCAAAAAAGCCTCTTCGACGTACTCACGCTCTGAACTCGATAAATTAAGCTGTGACTTAATCGTGTTCTTCGCCATATTCGCGGCGGGGCTGCGGTTAACTTGGCTAAAATCTGAAAGTACGTTAACCCCATCACCTAACAACCGTTCTCTGGGTTCTTTGATCAAAGGGTGATCAATCGTGAACAATGCTAAAATAATAAGTACTAAAATGATAAATTTTTTCATAGCACACAGAACTTTGATCTAAATAAAGAAGGAATTGGGACAAGTTTAATAAAATGGCTGATTTAAAAGCAAGAATATACGATGAAATAATTAAAAAGTTCATATTTTAGATCATTCCCTGAAATTTTTGAGAGATTGAGTATAATACTTTCGATAGGTTGGAAATTTCAGAAAACTCTGAACGAAATGAGATGCATTCTAATTTGTCGTATTGGCTTTATAACCTATTTAACTGCAAACATCAGTTTGAGTTTATTTCCTAGTGGCGTTGAGGAATTTTGATGGATAAACAAATTAAGGTTAAAAACATCCCAACGGAAGTAAAAATCCAAAAACCGGAAAACGCTTCCCATGATGATAGATTTAATCCACGCAATCGAATTTATGTAAGAGCAGTAACAGGCTTGCATCAGCTGTTAAGGCGACGAATTGGTTTCGTTGGCATGCTTGCATTTATGCTTTTACCTTGGATTAACTTCCACGGACAGCAAGCTGTGCTGTTCGATTTAGTAGGCCAAAAGTTTAATATCTTCGGCCTCACTCTGTGGCCACAAGATTTAACCATTCTTGCGTTTATTCTTATGCTTGCAGCTTTTGCGCTGTTCCTCGTCACCACATTTTATGGCCGAGTCTGGTGTGGTTACACATGTCCGCAAACTGTATGGACATTTATTTTTATTTGGTTCGAAGAAAAGTTTGAAGGCACTGCAAACCAGCGTAAGAAGTTAGATCAACGCCCCATGGACTTTGATAAGTTTTGGCGTAAAACGGCAAAACACAGCAGCTGGTGGCTGTTTTCACTGTATACAGCGTTTACCTTTGTTGGCTACTTTACACCTATACGCCAGCTACTTCCGGATATTTTTACTTTGGATGCCACAGCCTATTCTTATGGGTGTATCGCATTGTTTGCTGTGTGTACATACGGCAATGCAGGGTGGATGCGTGAAATTATGTGTTTACATATCTGTCCTTATTCGCGTTTTCAGTCGGCCATGTTTGATAAAGACACCTTTACAGTAAGTTATGATGAATCTCGTGGCGAAAATCGTGGTCCTCGTTCACGTAAACAAGATCCGAAAGAGTTAGGACTCGGTGACTGTATCGATTGTAACTTATGCGTACAAGTGTGCCCTACAGGGATAGATATTCGCAACGGTTTGCAATATGAATGTATCAACTGCGGTGCCTGCATTGATGCTTGCGATGGTGTAATGGATAAAATGAATTACCCACGTGGGCTCATTTCATATACCACAGAGCGAAACTTAGAAACCCCTGAAAATAAAACGCATGCTTTGCGACCTAAATTGATTGGTTATCTTGTTATCCTTGTTGTGTTAACCGGGGCTCTCGTGGCAAATATTGCCATGCGTAAACCAATGGAGCTTGATATTATCCGCGACCGTAATCAGCTTTACCGGGTTGACTTCAATGGCTTAGTTGAAAACACCTACACGCTTAAAGTGATTAACAAAGCGCAATACGAGCAAACGTTTAATATTACAGTGGAAGGCTTAAATAACTTTGAATATATAGGCAAACAAACATTCACTGTGCCCTCAGGTGAATCTTATAACGTGCCCTTGTCATTAGTGGTTGATCCGTACGATTTGAAAAAGCCGATGACAAAATTCGAGTTTATACTTTCGGTGGAGGGGCAGCCTGATATTCAGATTTCGCAGCCTAGTAACTTCTTTAAGGCGCAATAATTCAGTACACTGAGCAAATACAATAAAAAGCGGGGTTTTCCCGCTTTTTTTATATAATGGGACACTATGAGTAAATTTAGCTTTGTTGACCTCACACCCGATTCAATTTTAGACGCAGTTGAAAGTATTGGGATATATGCTGAGTCAGGATTACTTGCTTTAAACAGCTATGAAAATCGCGTTTATCAGTTTAAAGCAGAAGACGGTTACCGATACGTTGTAAAATTCTATCGTCCTGAGCGTTGGAGCAAAGAACAAATATTAGAAGAGCATGCGTTTGCTTTTGAACTTGCTGATGCAGAAGTTCCCGTCGTTGCGCCCGTAGTAAAGGACGGAAAAAGTCTCTTTGAGCATGACGGCTATTTATTTGCGTTATTTCCCAGTGTGGGCGGGCGTATTTTCGAAGTTGATAACTTAGATCAACTCGATGTGTTAGGCCGTTTAATTGGTCGTATGCATCAAGTTGCAAAAGCATCTTCATTTAATCATCGCCCAGTGATCAGTTGTGAAGAATACCTTCAGACAGCTAAAGTTCAGTTACAAGCAAGTAACTTGATGCCAACGTCATTAGAAAATGCTTTTTATACGATTTTGGATTTGGTTATTAAAGAAACCACAGCCCAATATAAAAATGTAGAGACAATTCGATTACATGGTGACTGCCATGCGGGCAATATTTTGTGGGCGGGTGATGCACTGATGTTTGTTGACCTCGATGACAGCAGACAAGGTCCTGCAATTCAAGACTTATGGATGATGCTCAGTGGCGATCGTAACAATCAACTGTTACAGTTAGACACCTTGGTAGCAGCGTATGAAGAGTTTTGTGATTTTGACCACAGCCAGCTGAAATTAATTGAGCCATTACGCGCGATGCGCATGGTGCATTACATGGGGTGGTTAGCAAAACGTTGGGATGATCCTGCATTCCCACGGAACTTTTCATGGTTCGCAGAAGACAAATACTGGGAGCAGCAAATACTCGCGTTAAAAGAACAGCTTGCAGCGCTACAAGAACCACCGTTAAAATTATTACCATAAATTTTTTAAAAGATAAGTAAAGACGAGAAAACAATGTTCAAAAAATTAAAATTAAGTCTACTCATTCTATGTTTACCTTTTGCAGCACTGGCAGCTGACTTTGAAGCAGGTAATCAATACGAAGTACTAAACACTAAAAAGAGTGCTACACCACAAGTAACTGAGTTTTTCTCATTTTACTGTCCACACTGTTTTAAGTTTGAACCAGTGGCGAAAGCACTGGCCTCAACGCTGCCTGAAGGCACTGAGTTTGTTAAGAATCACGTTAACTTTTTAGGTGGTGTATCGAAACAAACACAAAGTAACCTAAGTTATGCTTACCTAATTGCAAAGCAACATGGTAAAGGTGAGCAAGTGGCCGACCAAATTTTTCATAGCATTCATATTCAACGTGCACCGCTGCAAAATATTAAAGACGTGAAAGCATTATTGGCGACAAATGGTATTAGCGGCGATGTGTTTGACTCTGAAATTGCTAGCATGCCTGTGATCAGTGCAGAAAAAGCGATGCAAGACAAACAGAATAAATACTCAGAGATGGGTGCGTTAACGGGTGTGCCGACTTTTATCGTGAATGATAAATATAAAATTAATATAAATACCATCAAGAGCCAAGAGCAGCTTGATGCGTTAGTAAAGTTTTTATTAGAACAATAATTTTTGGAGTGATTGAATAATGATCAAATTAGTTAAAGCTGCATTTGTGGCCGTGACGCTAGGTTTCGTTGCCACAGCGAGTGCGGCGCAATACGAAGAAGGTAAGCATTATGAAACAATTGATGCGCGAGCTTCTAAAAAGCCTGAAGTGACCGAGTTTTTTTCATTCTACTGTCCTCACTGTAATACCTTCGAGCCAATTGTTGCTGAGCTTAAGCCAATGCTTAAAGACGGCGTTAAATTTAAAAAGAATCACGTTAATTTTGTTGGTCCTCGTGATCCTGAGATCCAAACAGTGCTTGCGCAAGGTTATGCAACAGCAACAGTACTCCCAAATAGCGATGCGTTAGTTGGTGCAATTTTTGACCACATTCATGGTAAACGTGCGCGTATTAATGAGCTTGCAGATATGAAAGATATTTTCGTATCGCAAGGTGTAACCGCTGAAGATTTTGAAAAGTACTACAACAGTTTTTCAGTACGTACGATAGCAGCGAAAATGAAACGCGACCAAGAGTACTATCAACAAAAAGGAGCCTTAAAAGGCGTACCAACCTTTATTGTGAATGGTAAGTATCGTTTAATCTTAGGTGCAGACTCAGGTATTACCGATGCAAAAAGCATGGCTGAGCTAATTAATTACTTAGCAGCTAAGTAAGAGACTCGAAAATATTATGTAAAAGCTCCGCTCGCGGAGCTTTTTTGTTTGGTGAAGAAATGAAAAAACTTTTAGTGTCGAGTTGTTTACTAGGAAAGCCGGTACGCTATGACGGTCAATCACAAAACTTATTACATCCTGGATTAGAGTCACTGAAGCAGCAAGGGCGTATTGTGTCTTTTTGTCCTGAGGTTGCGGGTGGTCTACCTACACCAAGAGCGCCTGCTGAAATTAGCCAGGGTAGAGTATTAACACAGGATGCGCATGACGTCACCGCAGAGTTTAAAGCGGGTGCACAGCAAGCATTACGCGTATGCATAGAACAAGGGATTCGGTTCGCACTACTCAAAGAGTCTAGTCCGTCATGTGGACGTAATTATATTTATGATGGAAGTCACACAGGGCAAAAGATTCGAGGAATGGGTTTAACTGCAAAGTTACTTAGTGACAATAATATACAGGTGTTCAGTGAACAACAATTGCCAGCGCTATTGGCTGCGCTGGCAAAAGTTTAAGTTATTTACGCTGTAAAAAGACGCCAGACTCAATATGATGTGTATAGGGGAATTGGTCAAAAATCGCAAAACGTTTCACTTCGTGTGTTTTGCAAAGGTGATCAAGATCTCGTTCTAATGTCTCGGGATTACAAGAGATATAGATAATGTTGTCGTAGTTCGCCACCAAATCACAGGTAAGAGTATCCATCCCCGCTCGAGGAGGGTCGACTAAAATTGTTTGGCAGTTATAGCTGTTTAGATCAATACCGTCTAAACGTGAAAAAGTACGTTCGCCTTTCATGGCTTGTGTAAACTCTTCACTCGACATACGAATGATATCTAAATTATCGACTTTGTTTTGAGCAATATTGTACTGTGCAGAATAAACCGATGACTTTGAGATCTCAGTCGCAAGCACTCGGTTAAATGAACCGGCTAGTGCAATTGAAAAGTTACCATTACCACAATACAGCTCTAGCAAATCATTATTAAGGGGCTCACACAACGCTTGTGCCCACTCCAGCATTTTAATGTTTACTTTTGCGTTTGGTTGAGTAAAGCTATTTTCTACTTGCTGATAAATGAGTTCTTTACCATTTACGTTTAATCGTTCAACGACATAGTCGTTCCCAATCACTTCTTTTTGCTTACGTGCACGACCAATAAAGTCGATTTTAAACTGGCTGCTTAATTTTGCTTTAAGCTCTTTAATCGCAATTAGCCATTCATCGTTTAAAGGTTTGTGGTAAAGCAAACTAACAAGAATTTCACCACTTAAGCTAGAGAGGTAATCAATCTGGAATAACTTGCGGCGAAGTACCTCACACCCTTTTAAGTTTTCAATCATCACCTGCATCACTTCGCCAACGAGTGGCGCGGCGGGATCAAATTCATCAACGCGAATTTTCTCTTTGCTTTGCTGATCAAACATAATGTGGAATAAATCGTCGCCCTCATGCCACACTCTAAACTCTGCACGTTGACGGTAGTGAATTGGATCAGAGCTGAACACTTCTAATGTGTTTACACCAAAGCGCCTAAACTGTGACGTGATGCGCTGCTCTTTCTCACTCAATTGTGCATCATATTGAGTTGTATCAATTTTTATAACCGCCATGGCTGATTACCTTTTATCTCTTAGCTATTTGTCGGCGCTATTGTAGGGAGCAGAGAGGATTTGTCTAGTTTTGTTATTTATTTTAGTGTCGTTTTTTTGTACAAAAAACTTAAGTTATGCGATTTTTGGCCGATAATGAGGTAACCATAAAATGGAGTCGGATCATGAAAATTGGCAACCTAGGCTATATGCCTAATACAAATTTGAATAAATACAATGGTAAACAGTCTGTGCAGCAGCCTACCATTCAAAATCGTCAAGATAGCTATCAACAACGTGGCCGCGAACTGGCTGCAAAAGTACTCGACGATAAACTCGCACAAGCACTTGGTTTACCTAAAGCAGAAGAAAAGAAAGATAAACCCCTATTTGATTTTGATGAGATCGTTAAAAATGTACTTAATTTTGTTGGTGGTGCGCTGCGTAAAGCAAAAGCAGATGGCGCTGATGATGAAAAGTTAAAAGGCATGTTAGGCGAGGCGCGCAAAGGCGTACAAATGGGAATCGATGATGCCTATGATGAACTTAAAGAATCAGGCATCTTAAATGACGATATCGAAGAGGGTATCGAAAAATCGAAAGAAGGTATCTTTAAAGGTATTGATGAGCTTGAAGAAGACTTATTTAATCCTAAACCTAATGCCGTGACGGTTAGCCAAGCACAGTACGTGAGCTTAAGTAATAATGCCGAATATACATTTACCACAGCCGAAGGTGATGAAGTCAGTATTAGCTTTGCAGATGCTTATGAGAGCAAGTCCGCTAGTAGCTACAGTAAAAACGGTGACAACGAAGCGTATGTCAGTGAATCGTCACAATCACGTGACTTATCTTTTTCTATGTCAGTGAATGGCGATCTTAATGAGCAAGAGCAGCAGGCCATTAACGAGTTGATGGAAGACTTACAAGGCGTTAGCGAAACATTTTTCTCAGGCTCACTCGATGAAGCCTTTGAACAAGCTAAAGAGCTTAACTTGAGTAATGAGCAGCTAGTCGGTTTTTCGATGGATTTGAAGCAAACCAAAACAGTTGCAGCTATAAAAGGGTACGAAGAATATAAACCAACGCCAGAGAAAGAAGTTGCAGAAAAGGTCGCCCCTTTTAACGATGACTTAAAAGAAGCCTTTAATAAAGCCGGTGATATTGGTTTGCAAAATCAACTTGCCGGAATATTGCAATGGTTAAATCAAGATAAAGAAGAAGTCAGTAAATTGGTTGATTATACCAAAGCGATGTTCGAGCAAATGAATACACTACGTTCAGCCAATGAACAGAACTAGTCTTCGCTTTCTTTTTAGATAGTCACATGGCAAACTGCTTGCCTTTCATGATCCGAGGTAAGTAGTTTGTCAGTCCATATAATGGTGTTTGATTCAGGTATTGGTGGGACAACTGTGCTTGAACAGATCCAGGCTTTGATCCCGAATGCAGATTATAGCTATTTTATGGATAATGCCTTTCTGCCTTATGGTGCGCAAACTTCGCAAACAATCATTCAACGCTTATTAGGGCTATTACACTTTATAGACACACATGCGTTGCATGTTGATATATTAGTGA
>NZ_CP059831.1:325000-2937500 GCF_014117385.1 Pseudoalteromonas sp. MT33b
TAATGCGGGTGAAAAACCCGCACGCCGGAAGACCAAGGGTTCCTATCCCATGTTAATCAGGGTAGGGTAAGTCGACCCCTAAGGCGAGGCCGAAAGGCGTAGTCGATGGGAAACGGGTTAATATTCCCGTACTTGGTATAATTGCGATGGGGGGACGGAGCAGGCTAAGCAAGCATGGCGTTGGTTGTCCATGTGAAAGTGAGTAGGTTGAGAGTTTAGGAAAATCCGGACTCTTAAGACTGAGACACGAGACGAGCCACTAAGGTGGTGAAGTTGTTGATGCCATACTTCCAGGAAAAGCCTCTAAGCTTCAGATTATACCGAATCGTACCCCAAACCGACACAGGTGGTCAGGTAGAGAATACTAAGGCGCTTGAGAGAACTCGGGTGAAGGAACTAGGCAAAATCGTACCGTAACTTCGGGAGAAGGTACGCTCCGATTGGTGATGAGACTTGCTCTTTAAGCTGATTGGAGCCGCAGTGACCAGGTGGCTGGGACTGTTTATTAAAAACACAGCACTGTGCAAAATCGCAAGATGACGTATACGGTGTGACACCTGCCCGGTGCCGGAAGGTTAATTGATGGGGTTAGTTTTCGGACGAAGCTCTTGATCGAAGCCCCGGTAAACGGCGGCCGTAACTATAACGGTCCTAAGGTAGCGAAATTCCTTGTCGGGTAAGTTCCGACCTGCACGAATGGTGTAACCATGGCCACGCTGTCTCCACCCGAGACTCAGTGAAATTGAAATCGCAGTGAAGATGCTGTGTACCCGCGGCTAGACGGAAAGACCCCGTGAACCTTTACTACAGCTTGGCACTGAACATTGAACCTACATGTGTAGGATAGGTGGGAGGCTTTGAAGCAGAGACGCTAGTCTTTGTGGAGCCGTCCTTGAAATACCACCCTTGTAGTTTTGATGTTCTAACGTTGGCCCCTGATCGGGGTTACGGACAGTGCCTGGTGGGTAGTTTGACTGGGGCGGTCTCCTCCCAAAGAGTAACGGAGGAGCACGAAGGTTGGCTAAGTACGGTCGGACATCGTACGGTTAGTGTAATGGTAGAAGCCAGCTTAACTGCGAGACAGACACGTCGAGCAGGTACGAAAGTAGGTCATAGTGATCCGGTGGTTCTGAATGGAAGGGCCATCGCTCAACGGATAAAAGGTACTCCGGGGATAACAGGCTGATACCGCCCAAGAGTTCATATCGACGGCGGTGTTTGGCACCTCGATGTCGGCTCATCACATCCTGGGGCTGAAGTCGGTCCCAAGGGTATGGCTGTTCGCCATTTAAAGTGGTACGCGAGCTGGGTTTAGAACGTCGTGAGACAGTTCGGTCCCTATCTGCCGTGGGCGTTTGAGAATTGAGAGGGGTTGCTCCTAGTACGAGAGGACCGGAGTGAACGAACCGCTGGTGTTCGGGTTGTCATGCCAATGGCATTGCCCGGTAGCTACGTTCGGAACTGATAAGCGCTGAAAGCATCTAAGCGCGAAGCAGGCCTCGAGATGAGTTCTCACTAGACTTTTAAAGTCTCTGAAGGGCCGTTGAAGACTACAACGTTGATAGGCAGGATGTGGAAGTGGTGTGAGCCATTAAGCTAACCTGTACTAATTACCCGTGAGGCTTAACCATACAACGCCAAACGCGTTTTATGACAGCGTAACAGACAGAAGTTAGTATACTAAAGTAGATTTACGATTATCAGATTTCCAGATTTTAGTTAATTGCGAGTGCGATTAACAACCAAATTTGCTTGGTGACAATAGCGTTTTGGACCCACCTGATTCCATGCCGAACTCAGTAGTGAAACGAAACAGCGCCGATGATAGTGTGGCATTTGCCATGTGAAAGTAGGACATCGCCAGGCTCCAAATTAGAGAAACCCGTTGCAGCAATGCAGCGGGTTTTTTGCGTTCAGGGCTAAATCGTCCAGCACTATGCCGAGATTGCATACAGAGATAAAAGACGCATAAGCGTAAGATGAAGAGACGTAGGAGGCACTTTAGTGCCGAAGTGTCTGATATGCCCTTCATACAACACCCCTGACATTCACGGCTAAAGCCGTTCCCACGCTTTGTAATCAGATGTTTAATAACGATTCCCATGTTGTTTAATCATAACGACAAGAATGAAAGATTTCCTTAAATTGCTCACTTCGCTTCTGGTTCAAATAACTAGGCGTAGTAGGAGGCACTTGAGTGCCGAAAGTGTCTGATATGCCCTTCATACATAACCACTGACATTCACGGCTAAAGCCGTTCCTACGCTTCTTAATCACGATGTTCAATCATGATAATCATGATGACAGTAGTGGAGAATGATGGTTCTCTTAAATCGCTCATTTCACCTACACTGAGATAATTAGCGCGTAGGAGGTACTTTAGTGCCGAAAGTGTCTGATATGCTCTTCACACATAACCAGAAACATTCATGGCTAAAGCCGTTCCTACGCTTTGTAATCATGATGTTCAATCACAGTCCTAACGTTGTTTAATCATGATGACAAGATTGGAGGCTCTAAAATGGGCTACTTCACCTTACGCTAATCCGTCTCTCATTAATGAGCAACACAACAACGCGGTGCTTGACGAATAAATACGAAAAAGCCCAGCAGGTTTCCCCGCTGGGCTTTTATATTTATATATTCAGTACTTACTGTTATTTAATCATGCTGTAAATAAGCGCAAGAACAGCAAGAGAGCCAATAGCTAGCACAAATAAAGTACTTAAGCGGTGCCTGTATTTTTGCAGGCTAGGGACTTTATACACGGCAATCATGGGCATAATGAATAAGATCATGGCGATAATTGGGCCTGAAAGTTGATCCATCATGTCTAATATACTTGGGTTAATTACTGAGCAGTACCAGATTGCAAAGAACATAAGCACAGTGCCAATTTTGTCGACTCGCTTAGGGCTCATATGTGACTGTTTGCTCACTAAGCCATTGAAACTTTCGCGGGCTCCTAAAAAGTGGCCTAAGAAAGATGACGTAATCGCGATAAACGCTACCAACGGGCCTAGTGTGGCAATGAATGAGTTATCAGTAATATTGGCAAGAAACGACAAGATAGAAACGTTTTCGGCCTTAGCTTGCAGCATTTGTTCTGATGATAAAGACAACACACACGAAAATACAAACAGCAATACAAATACGATTAACAATAAGCTGGTGCGCTTCAGAATTGCTTCTGACTTCATTTTAGCATTATTGCCGTAATGAGCTCGCTGTACATGGACAAAACTTGAGATTGCAGCGGCGTGGCTGAATGAGAACACAATAATAGGAATTGATAACCAGAGCGTTTTCATAAAGCCTGAAAATTCAGGAATTGATACGTCAGGCATCTGCCAGCTTGGGATCAAATACAACGATAAGAAAAACAGAATACCGACGAGTGGATAGACCAAAATAGCAAAAGCACGCAACATGAGTGCTTCTCCACCTAGCATTAAGCTAATCATACCACCCACTAAAATGCCTGATAGAAGCACGCGTGGTGGTGATTCCATACCTAATTGATTAACGATAAAGCTGTCTACGGTATTGGTTAGGCCAACGCCATAAATAAGTAAAATAGGAAAGATAGAAAGAAAATATAAAAGAGAAATTAGCCGCCCAGCATTCATGCCAAAGTGCTCTTCTACCACATCGGTAAAGTCAGCATCTGGTTGTTTTGATGATAATACAAAACGAGCTAAGCCACGATGAGCTAAGTAAGTCATAGGAAAGGCTAAGCACGCCATAATCACTAATGGCCAGAACCCGCCTATACCGATATTAATGGGTAAGAATAAAATGCCGGCACCCACTGCTGTGCCAAATAAACTTAATACCCACTGGGTGTCGTGAAGATTCCATTTCGAGTTACTACTTGTTGTCGATGCACTAAACTGCGCAGCATCTTGTTGTGTGTTCATTAGCACTCCACTATTAGAATAATAATTGTCGCGCAGCATATAGAAAAGCAACTAAGAATGCATGTTTTAGCGTTGTATTTAGATAACTATGCTGTAAGGAGAGACTTACAAAAGGAAATGCTGGGCTAGTTTAGTTAAGCCCAGTTGTGGTGTTTACTCTGCTGCTGCAAGTGCGCGGGCTTTTATATCAGCAGCAAATGCTAAGCCTTTTTTAAAGCGAGCTTCAGCTGCTGTGATTTCACTTTCATCGCCATTAGCAGCAAGCACACCTTGTGATAGTGCTTTGTAAAGAGAAGTGATTTGCGCTTGGTAAGCTGCCTCAATGGCTTTTTCAACAGTCGTCATCGTCATTCCTTTAATAGATTAAGAGGGCAAAATATTATCGGAACACAGGCATAAAGGCTAGTTTAACGTTAATTTAGAGAGGGTAAGTTTTTACTTTAAGTCGCTGGGTTTCGCTTCGCGTTACCCAGCTTATGTAGTATTTCACTCTATAACATCGACTGCTAAAGACTAGTCCTGTAACGCCGATACTATAAAATACGGATTCAGATATTCTTCTTTACTGTTATACAGCAGTGGACTGCCATCGAGTTTGCTAACCGTTGCTCCTGCTATTTCGGCAATCGCATGGCCTGCGCCTGTATCCCACTCGCAGGTTGGGCCTAAGCGAGGGTAAATATCGGCGCTGCCTTCGGCTACTAAACATAGTTTTAGTGAGCTGCCTTTTGAGACCATTTCTACGTCATCGAATTGTTTTACAAATTCAGCTAGGTCAGGGGAAGGGTGTGAGCGACTGCCAACAACACGAATAAGCCCTTTATTTGGCTTGCGGGTAACTTTAAGTTCGATGCGTTCATCGCCCTTATCTTTAAACGCACCAATGGCGTTGCTTGCAATATATGAGACACCCAATGCAGGTGCGTCGACGACGGCTAAAATAGGCTTACCGTTTTCAATGAGCGCAATATTTACCGTAAACTCACCATTCTTTTTGATGAACTCTTTTGTGCCATCAATCGGGTCGACTAGCCAATAACGTTGCCAGGTTTGACGAAGATCCCAGCTAATATCTGCACTTTCTTCACTTAGAATCGGAATGTCTGGCGTTAACTGTTTTAAGCCATTAACAATCACTTTATGGGCTGCTAGATCGGCGTCGGTTACTGGGCTTTCATCGGCTTTGTATTCGACGTTAAAATCTTTTTCGTAAATACCCATAATGGCATTTCCTGCTTGGCGCGCCAGCAGTAAGATTTCTTCTAGCAGTTCCGTATGATTCATGATTTAACCTATAATTTGCTGTTGTTTTAGATACGCTACCAGTTCTTGCACCGATTGGTCTAGGGTGTTTTTGCTCGTATCGATTTTAATTTCGGGTGATGTTGGAACTTGGTAGTCTGAATCAATACCTGTGAAATGCTTAATTTCACCCGCACGTGCCTTTTTATAAAGCCCTTTAGGGTCACGAGTTTCACATACGTCGAGTGGGGTATCTAAAAACACTTCGATGAACTCACCATCATCTACCAAGTTCCTTACCATATCGCGTTCACTTTGGAAGGGTGAAATAAATGCGGTGAGTACCACAAGACCAGCATCGACCATGAGTTTCGCTGTTTCGCCTACGCGGCGAATATTTTCAACACGATCTTCATCAGTAAAGCCTAAATCTTTACATAACCCATGGCGTACGTTATCACCATCAAGTAGATAGGTGTGAACACCAAGTTGGTTTAGTGCGTTTTCTAGCGCATTGGCCACGGTGCTTTTACCAGAGCCAGAAAAGCCAGTGAACCATAAAATAGTCGGCTTATGCTTTTTTTGCTCACTACGTTGTGCTTTAGTGATTGCGTAGTTATGCCAAACGATATTCTCATTCATTGTATCTGTTCTCGTTGTTTGTTATTGAAATGGGAAAACCAGTGGTATCAAAGTAAGTACCGTAATCGAATAGATAATCGATAAAGGAAGGCCCATGGCAATGTAATCTTTTAAGCGGTAATTTCCCGCACTGTACACCATAAGGTTGGTCTGATAACCAAATGGTGAGATAAAGCTGGCCGATGCACCAAAGGCCACGGCCATAATAAAGGGCAGTGGGGAAACATCAAAGCCAATAGCCAGCGCATACGCAACAGGAAATGAAAGTGCGGCGGCTGCATTGTTGGTAATCAATTCGGTAAACATGACCGTCATTAAGAAGATGGCAATAAATGCCCCGTAAGGGCCAAAGTCACCTAACACATAAAGCATGCCATTCGATATTTCACCAGCTAAACCGGTGCCAATCATGAGTTTGGCGAGTCCAATCGCACTGCCTACAACCGCCAGTAATTCGATAGGGAAGCGACGTTTAACTTCACTGAGCTTAATTGTGCCGCTGAGCATTAGGCCAATGAGTAACACCAATAAGCCTTTTACTAAGGGGACTAAACCGATAATGCTTAACGTTAAAACCCCGGCAAAACTAGCCAGCACAATGTTTGATTGCTTTGCTTTTAAATGTGTTTGTAAATCGAGACCCGAAATATAAACAAACTCACGCTTTAAGTTTGGGAGTGTGTAAAATGCTTTACCCGGCGCGAGAATCAAGGAATCACCTGCTTGTAATTGCACCTTACCTAGGCCTCCTTGTAAACGGTCATGGCCTCGACGAATTGCAATTACTGCCGCATGAAACTGTTCGCGAAAGCGAATTTCTTTAATCGTTTTGCCAATGTATTTAGAGGAGTGACTCACGACCACTTCAACAAGGTGTTCAACATCTTTCTCGTGCTTGTCATGAACCACTTTTAAGCCATCAAATTGAGTCAGTAAAGGAACAGACTTTATATCGCCGACAAATAATAATACGTCACCTTCTTTGATTACTTGTTTTGGGGTGACGGCACAAATACGTTTGTCACCACGAATGATTTCAGCAAGGAAGAGATCTTTTAATTCACGCAGACCATTTTCTTCAACACTTTTACCAATCAGCTTTGAATCAGCTTCTACTTTGCCTTCTAAGTAAAATGGCACGACTTCTTGGTTATTTTTACCGTTATCGGGTAGGTATTTAAGCATTACAATAATGGTGATCAGGCCCACACTTAATGCGCCTAAACCAACCAGTGTAAAATCAAAAAAACCTAAGGGAGCCATGCCCGCTTCAACAGCAAAACCATTGACGATTAAATTAGTTGAGGTGCCAATTAAAGTAATTGTGCCACCGAGTATTGCGGTGTACGACAAAGGCAGTAATAGTTTTGATGGCGAATGTGTCGGGCTCTCTTTTATGGCACTAATAAGAGATGCCACAACGGCTGTGTTATTAGTAAACGATGACAAAAAGGCGGTCGATAAGCCAAGCTTAGTGACAGAGCTTGTCAGGCTACCTTTTGATAAGGATTGGGCAAGTTTCTGTACCAATGTGGTTTTTTCTACCGCAATTGATACCAATACTAAAAGTATCAGGGTGATTAACGAGGGGTTGGCATAATTAACAAGCATATCCTCAAGGCTAATAAGCCCTGAAAGATAGCTAATTCCAATGGCGCTCACAAATAACCATGCTGGTTTTAATCGTGTGCCAAATAGGCACCCGACTAATACCAGCATAATGCCTGTTAATACCAGCTGTTGATACATGCTTTTTACTTCCTATAACAGGCGAATTGTGATTATTTAAGCTTAGTTATATCAAGCGCTTGCCAATGAGGGAAGTGCTTGCGAACAAGTGCATTAAACTCAACTTCAAAGTCGCTAAAGCCACTTTGTTGCTCTTCAGTGCTCAATAACTGCTCGATCATACCTGCTGCAACCGTTAAGTTTGATAGGCGATCGATTAAGATAAATGCACCTGTTTCATGGTTGTCGTGATACTCATCTGCCAAAATTGTTTCTGTAAGCTCGAGGGTTACAATAGCAATTTCGTTTAGCTGCAGAGAGTCTGCTTGGCCATGCTCTAAGGTATTTACATCAATCGTGTGATCAATTTTTTTCACCACCGCTGAGGTATTTTTGCTGCCTAACTTAAAGTTATAGTTTTTACCTAGCACCAAGGGAGATTCATGCATCCACACAAGTTTGGCTTGAATACGGTTTGTTACAGCGGCTTTAGATGCGGCTGGTACAATTACATCACCACGACTGATATCAATTTCGTCGTTAAGCGTTAGTGTAACTGCTTGGCCTGCTTCGGCTGTATCAAGGTTCCCATCGAAGGTGACAATCTCTTTGATACTTGAGCTTTTTCCTGATGGTAATACTTTTACGGCATCACCCACACTGAACGTACCTGAAGTGAGTGTTCCTTGGAAACCGCGGAAATCTAAGTTAGGGCGCACAACATATTGCACAGGTAAGCGTGCTTCAAAGCCAGTATCAATTTCAGCCGCAGGGGAATCTTCGAGTAATTCAAGAAGCGGTTTGTCGGTGTAATAAGGTGTATGTTCAGAGCGTACTACAACGTTGTCGCCTTTCAATGCTGACATAGGTACGAACTTAATGTTTGTGACGTTTAACTGCTCTGCAAACTTAAGGTAATCGGCTTTGATTTTCTCATACACGGTTTCGTCAAAATTGACGATGTCCATCTTATTGATAGCAACAACAAATTGTTTAATCCCTAAAGAGTCACAAATAAAGCTATGACGCTTAGTTTGTACCTGCACGCCATAACGTGCATCGACTAGGATAATTGCCACATCGCTGGTTGATGCACCTGTTACCATGTTGCGGGTGTATTGCTCATGTCCAGGCGTATCCGCAATAATGAATTTACGTTTTGCTGTTGAGAAATAACGATACGCAACATCAATCGTGATGCCTTGTTCTCGCTCAGCTTGCAAGCCATCAACGAGTAGGGCTAAGTCAAGCTCTTCACCTGCATTACCAACTTTTTCGTTGTCTTTGTGAAGGGCTGCAAGTTGATCTTCATAAATTTGGTGGCTGTCATGCAGAAGGCGGCCGATTAACGTTGATTTACCGTCATCAACACTGCCACATGTCAGCATACGTAAAAGGCTTTTGTCTTGTTGACGCGCAAGGTAGGCGTCGATGCCTAGCTCTCTTACTTCATTAATCGTGTCGTTAGTTTTAGACATTAGAAATAACCCTCACGTTTTTTCTTTTCCATAGAGCCTGCAGAGTCGTGATCAATCACGCGACCTTCACGCTCAGATGATGTTGATAACAACATCTCTTCAATGATTTCAGTTAATGAGCTGGCGGTTGATTCCACAGCACCAGTAAGTGGATAACAGCCAAGGGTACGAAAACGGACCGACTTCATTTGCGGTACTTCGCCTTCTTCAAGCGGCATGCGCTCATCATCAACCATAATGAGAGTGCCATTGCGCTCAACAACAGGGCGTTCTTTGGCTAAATATAGCGGCACCATTTCAATGTTTTCTTGGTAGATGTATTGCCAAATATCAAGCTCAGTCCAGTTAGATAATGGGAATACACGAATACTTTCACCCGGGTTAACTTGGCTGTTGTAAGTATTCCACAGCTCTGGACGTTGATTTTTAGGATCCCATCTGTGGTGCTTATCGCGGAAAGAATAAACACGCTCTTTGGCACGTGACTTTTCTTCATCGCGGCGAGCACCGCCGAATGCAGCATCAAAACCATATTTATCAAGCGCTTGTTTTAAGCCTTGGGTTTTCATGATATCGGTATGCTTCGCTGAGCCATGAACAAACGGATTAATATCAATCGCTAAACCTTCAGGGTTTTTATGGACGATTAAATCAAAGCCATATTCTTTGGCTAAACGATCGCGAAACTCGATCATTTCCTTAAATTTCCAGTTGGTATCAACATGCAAAAGAGGAAATGGAATTTTTGCTGGGTAAAATGCCTTACGTGCTAAGTGTAATAACACCGATGAATCTTTACCGATTGAGTAAAGCATAACCGGGTTTTCAAACTCAGCAGCAACTTCGCGCATGATCTTGATACTTTCAGCTTCTAATTGCTGAAGGTGTGTTAAAGCCATTGTTAGTCGTCCTACTAAAATGATTAAAAGTTAAATTACGCTACGCCTGTTAAAGGCTGGGCAAAGCTGCTGGTTTGTGCCGTTTGGCCAAACCAAGCAAGTTGATGATGCAGTGATGCAACTTCGCCAATAATTAATAACGCTGGTGAAATAACACTGTGCCGTGAAATTAAATCGGCTAATTCACCTAGCTGCCCCGTCACGACACGTTGTTCTTTACGTGTGCCGTTTTCAATGATGGCCACTGGTGTATCTGCACCGCGACCATGTTTTAATAATTGTGCTTGGATGTGAGGTGACTTAATCACCCCCATATAAATCGCCAAGGTTTGATTAGGTTTAGCAAGCGACTGCCAATCGAGTTCTTGACCCTCTTTTTTACAGTGCCCAGTAACGAATTGGATGGCTTGTGCATGGTCTCTATGTGTTAATGGGATACCCGCATAAGCACTGCAACCGGCTGCAGCAGTAATACCAGGAACAATTTGATAGCGGATCTGGTTGGCAGCAAGCACTTGTACTTCTTCACCGCCACGGCCATAAATGAATGGATCGCCCCCTTTAATGCGGCATACTTTTTTACCCTGCTTAGCAAAATCAACTAACATTTGATTGGTATCTTCTTGTGCTACACTATGATCGCCCAAGCGCTTGCCAACACACACTAAGTCGGCATCGCGACGCACCAGTTCCATAATTTCATCAGACACAAGGTAGTCATACACAACAACATCGGCTTGTTGCATTAATTGCAGGGCTTTTAACGTTAATAGCTCTGGGTCACCCGGGCCTGCGCCCACAACATATACTTCACCTTCGGGCTCAGGCTTGGCTTCGAGTAGTTGCTCTAGTTGCGCCGACGCTGCGGTAGTGTCGCCTGCTTGCACTTTACTCACAACCGATGAATCAAACACACCTTCCCAAAACTGGCGACGGTCGGCGAAATGTTTAAAACGTTGCTTTACTTTGTCGCGAAAACTCCCGACTAAAGTAGCCAAAGGGCCAATATGTTGTGGAATAAGCGTTTCGAGTTTTTCACGTAAGCGACGTGCTAAAACAGGGGCTGTCCCCGCGCTTGAGATAGCAATAGTGATAGGGTCACGATCAACAATCGAGGGGAAAATAAAACTACACTTTGGTTGATCATCAACGACATTAACGAAAATATTGCGTGCGTTAGCAAGCTCAAAAACCGTGCTGTTAACCGCGTCGTTATCTGTTGCGGCAATAACCAACATTTGTTTATCTAAATGGTGTTCTTGAAATATGTCGTTAATTAGCGTGACTTCACCCGTGTTTGCAAGGGTTATAAGCTCATCACAAAATTCAGGGGCGACTAACGTCACGTGTGCGCGCGCTTTTAAAAATGCGCGGCATTTGCGTAACGCAACATCTCCACCGCCGACTACCAATACGGGCCTGTCGTCTAATTTGGTAAAGATAGGTAAATATTGCACGTTGTTTATACCCCTAAAAAACATCACAGAAACTGCTTATTGCAGACAAGCAGAATATAGTGCGTATTGTTAAGTAAAAAATAATTAAAACCCAATTTATATAACTAAAAGTTATATTGGGTGGTTCTATTTGGCTTAAGACTTAGTTAACAAGGGATTGCGGCGAGTTACAAGAAAATAACTAGGCTTATGGTGATTAGTTATGAGTTATAGCCAGAACATAAAAATTTGCTACTATGGGTCACTATTATGGCAACACAAAAATACGATTTATGAAAAACATGCAAACAATCGCAGCCCAAGCTGTGGCGCTCATGGACTTAACAACCCTCAATGACACCGATACGGCACAAACAATTGAAGATCTTATTGCTAGTATTCAGCCAAAGTTAGGCGTGCCTGCGGCGGTGTGTGTTTATAGTCAGTTTGTTAGTGATGCTAAATTAGCGTTGGCAGAGCGTGCGCTAAAGCAAGTAAAGGTGGCCACCGTCACCAATTTTCCAACAGGAGAGCAGCCTTTAGAACAGGTGATAAATGAAACCTTGTTTGCTATTGAGCGTGGCGCTGACGAAATTGATTTAGTGATCCCATACAAAGCCCTCATTGCAGGTGATGAAGAGAAGGTTTTAACGTACGTCAAATCCTCAAAAGATGCCTGCGGCAATAAAGCCGTGTTAAAAGTGATTATCGAAAGTGGCGAATTAACAGATGAGTTAATAGCTAAAGCGAGCCAACTTGCGATTGATGGCGGGGCTGATTTTGTCAAAACGAGTACGGGTAAAGTGGCGGTTAATGCAACCTTAGCTGCAACGGAGATTATTTTAACCGCAATTAAAGCAAACGGTAAAAACGTCGGTTTTAAAGCCGCTGGGGGAGTGAGAACCGTTGCTGATGCCGCTCAATACTTGGCCTTAGCTGAATCTATAATGGGTGAAGCCTATATAAAGCCTAAACTATTTAGGTTTGGTGCTTCGGGGTTATTAAGTGATGTATATGCGACATTAAATGAATCGTGATAGTGAGCAAGAAAAAATAGCCCTTGAGCATGGCGCCGCAAAATTATTTTTGCGCTGTTATGAAAAAGAGTTTGGGATCAAAATGCGCAATATTTGGCATAATACACCAAGTAAGCCAGATGTGAGCTGCTACAAAGGTGAGCAGCGTCTCGATATTGAAATTGCGCATTTATACGCCAGTGAAACAGAGGCGATGGCCGTATTAGGACGGCCCTTGTCAATTGGTATGCAGCGCGACCTTGCTGAGATGGCACTTGAGCCAAGCGATCAGCGTTTACATTGTGCACTGCATCGGTTACTCGCGCAAAAAGCGAAAAAACAGTATGAATCAGAGCATCCATGGTTATTGATCCGTAATGCCAGCACTATTTGGCACTTAGATGATTTTAAGGCCGTGCTCACTCATCTCGATGTACCAAAAGGGCATCCATTCCAGCAAATTTGGTTATTGTGTGACTTTTATCGTGGTGAACTAGTACAAATTTTATAAATGGAAGATGTTAGCAAAAATGAGAATAAAACGTTCAGGGACACCGTCACTCATTTTTGCCAATACAACCAGTGGTTATTACTGGCTGTATAAGGCTAATTAACGCTATTAAGCTTGGTTACTTCAATTAGTTAAATTTAAACATACTGCCTAAGCTTTCCAGCCCTGATTTATTCGTTTTAGCAATACATTGGGTATTATCGAGTGACTGTTTGGTTTTTTCATCAGCCAAACCTGTGACGGTGAGTTTATTTTCTTGTTGATATTCAGTGAGTGCAATAACCGTTGCGCGATCGTATTTTACATCTTCTGTTTCAAACTCTTCGTAATGAGGTTGGTTTTTTAAGTAGCCCAAGCAGACTAAGTTTAAACGTGACATTGCCAAGTCCATTTTTTCGTAATGGGGCATTCTATGAGTGGGCACTGTGACTGACGGTGTGTTTGCGACGGCGGTTTTTGCGCCAGTTGCTTTTGCTGTCGCTCTTAGAGGGGCTGGAGCAGAGTGTCCTGTAGCAATGGTATTATCACTATTGTAGCGATAGTAAGTGTTAGGTACTTTGCTTTCTAAAAACTCGACGGCTTTAACAATCACTTCTCGTAAGGCTTTTTCTTTAGGGGTGTTTGACCATCCGCTGAGATTACCCCCGACGAGTGCGCCGCCAAAGTTAGTGGCTGCTGAGGTGAAGTCAAAATCCTTACTTCCGCCTTCTACGCTGGTGGCTGCCAGAATACGCGAAGTGCGAGTGTCTATTAAGCGTAGATCAATTGCCATATGCGAGCCTGAGAAGCCTGCCGATACCGAGCTAAACACATCACCAATAAAGCCGCCACTGCCAACACTGGCACCTGAGCTGTCGTCATCAAATTCGGTTACTGCGGCCACAACCACAATTTCAGCCCCTTCAATTTCACCGTAAGCCGCCCCCGATGCAGCGCTTACTCTTCCAGAGACCGCTAAATCTTGCTCTGACAAGACGGCATCAAGTGCTTGACGCTCTAATACAATAAAACGGTTCGTACTGACCAGCGCAGTCGTTAATTGATCTGCCATGCCTTCACCAATTTCTTTTCGCCACCATCGTGAATCATTTGATTTATCAGTAAAGCGCGCCACGGCAATACGTGCTTTTGGACCGTTATACTGTTGCTGTGCTACTTCATTCACATTTGGACTGTTTTGATTTGTTGTTGAAGTTGTTGTGCTTTGGCATGCGCATAATGCAGCACTGAGTAAGGCCACCGTAATTGTAGGGTATTTTTTAGCGAACATTTGATTTCCTTAACTTATATCCATGCAGTAAATAAACGTCATAACGGGGAGGCAAAGTTATGAACGATAGTATGGATAAGCTATAAAAATCAGTGCCTTATTAATAGTACATATGCGAAGACTTTATTCACTTAGGCGAAAATCAGGCTGTTTCTGATGCTTTTCTCTATATTGCTTCGGCGATACACCAAAGTGTCCTTTGAAGCTGCGAGCAAAATAGCTTTGAGAACTAAACCCATTATTTTCTGCTATTAAGCCTATGGCTAATGAACTTTCTATTAGCTGTTTAGCTGCATACTCAATACGTGTGTTACGTAAATAGTCAGAAGGGGTGAGTGAATACAGTGCTTTCATTTTTAACTGCAGTGCCCGAGGGCTTAAACACAGTGCTGATGCCAGCTGTTCAATTGAAAACTGATCCGACTGATAGTTTTCTCGGACCACCTTTTTAAGCTTCTCTGTAAATACAGAGTCTTTAGTTTGCACCGTAACGTACTCATTATTGTCGCTTTGTATCTCAGAGGTAAGTTGAGCCGCTAAGTGTTGATTTAGTAAATAACGCAAACTGAGCAGGCCTTTTACTTTGCTTAGTAAAATAGACGGTTCAAAGGGTTTACTTAAAAAGTCGTCAGCCAGTAAATCAAGGCCTTTTAAACGGCTAGGCGTGTCAGCTTTGGCAGATAATAATAAAACCGGTATATGACTGGTCGCGTTATCAGCACGAAGCTTCGCAAGCATTTGGTATCCGTCCATGTTAGGCATCATAACATCACTGATAATAAGGTCGGGTAATTCAGACTGACAAAGTGACAAGGCTTGTTGGCCATCGTAAGCACAGATGCAATTGAACTGCTCACTAAATAGTGACAAGAGCAGCTCACTCATATCACTATTGTCTTCAACAATCATGAGTGTTTGCCTTAAGCCAGGTTGGGTGGTGACCGTTGGCAAGTTTTGTTTTGTTGCACTGATAACTGTAGGCAGCGAGACCGTAAAACAGCTGCCCTGCGCTGGCGAGCTAGTTAGTGATATTTCACCGCCATAATCCTCGACCAGTTGCTTCACTAATGTAAGCCCAATACCACTGCCGGTTTCTGAACATGTGTCTAAGCGAGTAAACCTTTCGAATATTTTCACCTGTTGGTCTTTTGCAATGCCAATTCCTGTGTCGGACACACTGATATGCGCGAGGTTATCGCTGTGATGTAAACACACTCGAACCTCACCGCCTGCCGGAGTGTATTTAAGCGCATTACTGATCAGGTTACTGACGATAGAGTGCGCATGATTAGGCGCGATATTTATAGTGCACACAGTTTCACAGTGATCCTGAAAATCAAATTTAAGCTGTTTTTGGGCGAATAGCGGCGCAAAGTCATCGATGAGATCGGTTAAAAAAGTCGTTAATGAATAAGCGGATACATAATGCACGGCCGTACTGGGTCGTTTGCTTAGTTGCAGTAGTTGATTTATTAAGTCAAGCAAGCGTTGGCAATTACGTTTTATGCTTGCTAATTGCGATTGAGACTGCGAACTGTGGGTGGACTGCTGTAACTGGCTAATGGGAGCCAGAATCAAGCTCAATGGGGTTTTAAGTTCATGACTTATATTATCTAAGAACTGATCTTTTAATTTATTTAACTCAATTTCTTTTTGTTTTTGCTGTTCGGCCAGCTTGCGCTGATAAATTGAACTAATAACCAGCCATGCTAATGTCATTGCACATAGTGTGTAAGATAAATAAGCGACATTGCTTTGCCACCAAGGTGGAACAACCTTCAGTTCGAGTAGGGTGGTACCCTCACTCCACTGCCCATATTGATCCCTTACTTTTAGCTGTAATTGATAATGTCCAGCAGGAAGCTGCGGGTAGTTTATTTGACGTTGTGATGCATCATTATATAAAAACTGTTGGTCAAACCCCGCTAGTTTATAGCCATATTGATAATGCTTTGGAGTGGCGGCGTTATTCAATGCACTAAATTTAAAGCCAATAACCCCCGCTGATTTTGCGAAAGAGAACGTGCTTGTCGCATTGATCAGCGTGTCGGTGCTGTGGTCAAAAAAATCAGTGCTAATTTCACGGTTATTAAGCAATAACTCGGTTAATACGGGAGTGGGGGGAGTGTGATCTAAGGTGAGTTTGTCAGGGTAAAACTGATTAAAACCATTTATCCCGCCAAAGAATAGCTCGCCATCTGTCGCTTGAAAACTAGCCCCAAGAATGAAGGATTGATGCTGGATTCCATCTTCAGGTAAAAACGGTTGTATGCTGCCCGTTATTGGATGATAACGCGTTAATCCACCATTGGTAGCTAACCATAAATAGCCTTGTTTATCGGCTAAAATGTCAAAAATATTGTCATTTACTAGGCCATGTTGCTCGCTAATATGCTCCACATCAAAGTTTTGTTTATTGACTTTGTTGAGGCCTTGCATTGTGCCGACCCACAGCGTTTTATCGTCGCTGAGTAATAACGACGTGACCATGTTATGGCTCAGACCTGTGCGTTCATTAAGTAATGTAAATTGCTCTGTTTCTATGGAAAACTTATTGAGTCCCGCACGCGTACCCACCCACAAAGCGTGATCATTCTTATCATACGCAAGTGTGAAAACGGTATTATTGGCTAAGCTGTTATGGGTTGCATTGTGCTGATAATGAGTCACTGTTTCTGAATCTGGATCAAAGCGAGTTAATCCCTGGTTACTACCGAGCCACACTATGCCGTCTTTATCACTCTCAATAGCATAAACGCGATCACTACTAAGCTGGTGGCTTTGCATGGTATAGCTGACAAAATCATCGCTTTCATCTTGGTATTTAAGAAGCCCGCCGCCGTATGTCCCAACCCACAATTGCTGCCTTTTATCCTCATGTAAGCTAAATATGTTGGTATTGGGTAAGCGGGTTGTATAGTGCTGATAGCCTTGCGGTATCGCGCGATTTAAACCCTCGCGCGTGCCAACCCACAACTGGCCATTTTTACGTTTAATAATCGCACGAATAAAATTATGCGTGAGAGAGTGAGGGCTTGACGTTGTGCTTTGATGTCCAAATTGTTGCTGTTTCGGATCGTATCTGTGTATACCAAAACCATCGGTCCCAATCCAAATAATTCCTTGTGGGTCTTGATATAGAGAGAGTAAGTAATCATTTTTGAGTCCGTTAGGCTTTTGTACATCATGACGATAGTGTGCAACGTCAGTGTGTATATCTGCCCCCGCAGCTAAAAAGTATACGCCTTGCCCATAACTTGTTAGCCACAGGTTATGCTGATTGTCGAGAAGACTGTCAGTGATCCAAACTCCCTTAAATTGCGGCAATTCGGAAGATGTCTCTGTATCGATTGAAAATATATACAGCCCTTGTTTTGCACCGATGAGCAATTGATTTGAACTTAACTTGTTAAGATGCCAAAGTGGCGAGGTGAGGGCGATGTCATGTTTAAATTGTTTGGTTTTAGGGTTAAACGACAGCAGACCATGGCTGGTTGCAAGCCACAGGGTATTTTGTACTGCAATGATGTCTCTGATGACAATGTTTTGTTGTGTATTTTCAGCAACCTGATAAGTCTCAAATTGCTGCGCTGCAATATCAAAGTAGCTGAGTGTGCCTTGTTCATGACCCAACCACATATTGCCACTCTTATCAAAAGCCAAAGACCATATTTTATCATCACTGAGTTGTGGGTTTGTAAAGGTCGAATAGGTGTAAAATTGGCCCGTGGTGGGATCAAGCCGGTTTAGTCCTTTACTGGCTGTTGAAAACCAAAGGTCGTTATCAGTGCCTTTTAAGCATGCGGTAATCCAATTACCGGAAATACTGGTCGCTGAAGTATGTGCTTTAAAGCGTTTAAATTCATAGCCATCAAATCGATTGAGCCCTCCTTGTGTGGCAAACCACTGAAACCCTTGCGCATCAGTGAGACTGCAATTAATGGAGTTTTGACTTAAGCCATGCTCGCTATCAAAGCTGTTTAAGTGAAGTGATTGCGCACTTACAACATGACTTTTCAGAACAGCTAAGCTGAAAAATATTAGGCATAATAGGGTGTTTAAATGCTGCACAGAGATCCATCTTGTTGGTGTTTTTGTTCCTTTATTAGGCTGATAGTAAACTGCTTTTTAATCAATGTTAATATTGATTTTTATACTAACAGGTGAGATTTTAACTTCTGGGTATCTTTTACTCTTGTGTTAATGAATTGCGTAAGTATAATAGGCATCCACTTTGCAGGGGCGTAGTTCCAATTGGTAGAACAGCGGTCTCCAAAACCGACGGTTGGGAGTTCGAATCTCTCCGCCCCTGCCACTTTTTACACAATAAGTGTGGAGTCTGAAATTAAAAATCGGTTTAAATAAGTCTGTTTTTAAGTTTAGATTTTAATGGATTAACCCTGCCTTCGCGCAGGGTTGTTGTGTCTGTAGTTAAGGTAATAATATTATGAGCACGAATGTAGAAACACCATCAAGTGCGATGGATTCAGTTAAGTGGATTGTAGCGATTGCGCTACTTGCAGGCGCAGTAGTTGGTAATCACATGTATGCAGATCAGTCTGTATTGTTGCGTGCTATTGGTGTAGTAGTCGCTGTTGCAGCGGGTTTAGGCATTGCCTCACTAACAGAAAAAGGTCGTACATTTTTAGCATTTGCTAAAGAAGCACGTATCGAAGTACGTAAAGTTGTGTGGCCAACACGCCAAGAAACAACCCATACGACATTAATTGTAATGGTTGCAACTGTGATTATGGCACTTATCCTTTGGGGATTAGATGGCATTTTATTCCGCGCCGTAGGCTTTTTAACTGGATTGGAGATCTAATCCCATGTCGGATGAGAAGAACGAAAAGAAACTACGTTGGTACGTAGTACAAGCTTTCTCTGGTTATGAGAAGCGTGTTGCACAAACTATTCTTGAGCATATCAAGATTGAAGGTTTGGAAGATAGTTTTGGTGAAGTATTAGTACCAACGGAAGAAGTTGTTGAGATGCGCGCAGGTCAAAAGCGTAAATCTGAGCGTAAATTCTTCCCAGGTTATGTACTTGTACAAATGGACATGAACGATGCAAGCTGGCACTTAGTGAACAGCACTGCACGTGTAATGGGCTTTATTGGTGGTACGTCAGATCGTCCAGCGCCAATCAGCCAAAAAGAAGCAGATCGCATCTTAAACCGTCTTCAAGAGAACTCTGAAGCACCTAAGCCAGCTACATTATTTGAGCCAGGCGAAGTTGTTCGTGTTATCGATGGTCCATTTGCTGACTTCAGTGGTGTTGTTGAAGAAGTGGATTACGAAAAGAGCCGCGTAAAAGTATCGGTACTTATCTTTGGTCGTTCTACGCCAGTTGAGCTTGAATTTGGTCAAGTTGAACAAGACAAGTAAGATAAAAAATTAAAGCAGCCAAAATCGTTTAATATTTTGGCAATATGCTTGAAAAAGGCCGTTGATTAACTTATAATCAGCGGCCTTTTTGTGTTAGGGCAAGTAGTAACTTGTTTTATCACATAAAGTGAGAACCAATTTTTAAACTGGGAAGCCGTTAGAGTACGCGTCCTCGCGCGCACAAGGCTATGACCCACCAAATGAGGTATTTATTATGGCTAAAAAAGTTGAAGCTATTATCAAGCTACAAGTTGCCGCTGGTATGGCTAATCCTAGTCCTCCAGTAGGTCCAGCACTAGGTCAGCACGGTGTAAACATCATGGAATTCTGTAAAGCGTTCAACGCACGTACAGAATCTATCGAAAAAGGCGCTCCAGTTCCTGTAGTGATCTCTGTTTACGGCGACCGTTCTTTCACGTTCGAAATGAAAACGCCACCGGCTGCTTACTTACTTAAGAAAGCTGCAGGTATCAAATCAGGCTCTGGCCGTCCTAACACTGAAAAAGTGGGTACAGTAACTCGTGCTCAACTTGAAGAAATCGTTGAGACAAAACGACCTGACCTTACAGCAGCTGATATGGACGCTGCAGTTCGCACTATCGCAGGTTCTGCGCGTGCGATGGGCTTGAACGTAGAGGACTAAGATAATGGCAAAATTAACTAAACGTATGCGTACAATCCGCGAAAAAGTGGATGCGACTAAAGATTACGAAATCAACGAAGCAGTTGCTCTTTTAAAAGAGTTAGCGACAGCTAAATTCGTAGAAAGTGTTGACGTTGCTGTTAACCTTGGTATCGATGCTCGTAAATCTGACCAAAACGTTCGTGGTGCAACTGTACTACCTAACGGTACTGGTCGTGACGTTCGTGTTGCTGTATTCACTCAAGGCGCTAATGCAGAAGCTGCAAAAGAAGCCGGTGCTGAATTAGTGGGCATGGAAGATCTTGCTGATCTAGTTAAGAAAGGCGAGATGAACTTTGACGTTGTTGTTGCATCTCCAGACGCTATGCGCGTTGTTGGTCAACTAGGTCAAATCTTAGGTCCACGTGGTCTAATGCCAAACCCTAAAACTGGTACTGTAACACCTAACGTTGCAGAAGCAGTTAAAAACGCGAAAGCAGGTCAAGTTCGTTACCGTAACGACAAGAACGGTATCATCCATACTACTATCGGTAAGGTTGATTTCACTGCTGAGCAACTTCAACAAAACCTTGAAGCTCTTATTGTTGCGCTTAAGAAGGCTAAACCTTCTCAAGCAAAAGGTACTTACGTGAAGAAAGTAACTATCTCTACAACAATGGGCGCAGGTGTTGCTGTTGACCAAAACTCTCTAAGCACAACTGTTGCTTAATTAAGAGTTTACATGGCGCGAAATTTGAACTATAATTTTGCGCCATTTTGTTGAGAAAGTTAATTTCAAAACAAGTAAAGAATTCGGGTTGAAGTCCATAATTTCGTACGCCTTCGGGTATAAACGATAAATTGGGCTTCCGTCCAAGACCGTAGGCGGCTTCGGCCTTAATATTTTTACCTACGTAGACGGTGTGAATCCCCAGATAGATTTTTCCTAATCTTCTGGCTCTCGCCGTAAAAAGCATCTCCATCATTGATGGGGAAGAGTAGAACAGGGAAGCCAATATCGGCGACCCATTAAACCAGGAGTAACACCCATGGCTTTAAATCTTCAAGGCAAAAAAGCAATTGTTGCTGAAGTCAACGAAGCAGCCACTGGTGCTCTTTCTGCAGTTGTTGCAGATTCTCGTGGTGTAACAGTTGGTGCTATCACTGCCCTTCGTAAAGAAGCTCGTGCAGCTGGTGTATGGATGAAAGTTGTTCGTAACACTTTAGCTAAACGTGCTGTTGAAGGAACAGATTTTGAGTGCCTTTCTGACTCATTTGTTGGTCCAAGCTTAATCGCTTTCTCTTCAGAGCACCCTGGTGCTGCTGCGCGTATCTTCTCAGATTTCGCGAAGAAGAACGAGAAATTCGAAGTTAAGACCGCTGCATTTGAAGGTAACGTAGTAGACGCAGCTATGCTAGCAACTCTACCTACTTACGACGAAGCTGTTGCACGCTTAATGAGCGCTATGAAAGAAGCGTCTGCTGGCAAATTGTGTAAAACAATTGAAGCAGTACGTGTACAGAAAGCTGAGCAAGCTGCTTAATTTTAAGCTGTTTTTTTGTTCACTTTCGGTGTAATATTTTTTTTGGACTAAAATTAGTCCGTAATAATTAGGAAATTTGTAATGTCTGTAACTAAAGACCAAATCCTTGATGCTATTGCTGAAATGTCAGTAATGGACGTTGTTGCTCTAGTTGAAGCAATGGAAGAAAAATTCGGCGTAACTGCAGCAGCTGCTGTTGTTGCTGGTCCAGCTGCTGAAGCTGCTGAAGAGAAGACTGAGTTTGACGTAATCCTTACTGGCGCTGGCGCTAACAAGGTTGCTGCAATCAAAGCTGTACGTGGTGCAACTGGTCTTGGCCTTAAAGAAGCTAAAGCACTTGTTGAATCAGCTCCTGCACCTATCAAAGAAGGTGTATCTAAAGAAGAAGCTGAAGCGCTTGCAAAAGACCTTACTGAAGCTGGTGCTGAAGTTGAGGTTAAGTAATCTAGCTTACGCTAGGTTCGCTGCCTGAGTAATCAGGCAAGGGCTGGTGATTATTTAATCACCGGCCTTTTTGCGCTATGGAGCGATGTTTTCCTATAGTGCAAATAAAATCTAATTTTCTCTTTATTTTCAAGTTGTTACCTGTAAAGGTGTTGAAAGTAGCAGAGTGAACTAGAACAACAATTTAATGTTGTACATCTTGGCATAGATGCCAGTTAAGTCTGTTCTTACAAGAACAGGTCGGGTCAAAGATCAGCAAGCTGAGGAACCCCATGGCTTACTCTTATTCTGAAAAGAAACGTATCCGTAAGGATTTTGGTAAACGTCCACAAGTTTTGGATATACCTTTCTTACTGTCGACGCAGTTAGAATCGTTTAAAAAATTCTTAGTCCCTGACGCTGATGGCGATCACGGTTTGGAAGCTGCTTTCCGTTCTGTGTTTCCGATCAAAAGCTACTCGGGAAATTCTGAGCTTCAATACGTAAGTTATCGTATTGGTGAGCCAGTATTCGATGTAAAAGAATGTCAAATTCGCGGTGTGACTTATTCTGCTCCACTTCGCGTAAAATTGCGTCTTGTGGTGATGGACAAAGAAGCACCAGGCACAGTTAAAGACATTAAAGAGCAAGAAGTTTACATGGGCGAAATTCCGCTCATGACTGATACCGGTACCTTTGTAATCAATGGTACAGAGCGTGTTATCGTTTCTCAGCTACACCGTAGCCCTGGTGTATTCTTTGATAACGACCGCGGTAAAACTCACTCGTCAGGTAAAGTACTTTATAACGCGCGTGTAATTCCTTACCGTGGTTCATGGTTAGACTTCGAGTTTGATGCAAAAGATAACCTATATGTACGTATTGACCGTCGTCGTAAATTACCGGCGTCAATTATCTTACGTGCACTAGAGTTCTCTACAGAAGAAATCTTAGATATCTTCTTCGATACCACTGCGTTTGAAGTAACTGACGGTAAAGTTCTTATGGAACTTGTGCCTTCACGTTTACGTGGTGAAACTGCCGCTTTTGATATCAAAGGCGATGACGGTGAAGTCCTTGTTGAAGCGGGTCGTCGTATTACTGCGCGTCACATCAAGAACATCGAGAAAAAAGGTATTAACCAATTAGAAGTACCGCATGAGTACATCATTGGTCGTGTTGTAGCTAAAAACTACGTTGATGAGTCAACGGGTGAGATCATCGCTAACGCGAATGACGAGCTATCACTTGAGCTAATGGCTGAGTTGGTTAAAGCAGGTCACACTAAGATTGATACGTTATATATCAATGAAGTTGACAGCGGCGCCTACATGTCAGATACCCTTCGTATCGACACAACAAGCAACCGTTTAGAAGCATTAGTAGAAATTTATCGCATGATGCGCCCAGGCGAGCCACCGACGAAAGACGCGGCTGAAGCCTTATTTGATAACTTGTTCTTCTCTGAAGAGCGTTATGATTTATCAACAGTTGGTCGTATGAAGTTCAATAGCCGTGTAGGTTATGACACTGATACAGGCCCTGGCACATTATCGAAAGAAGACATCGTAGCTGTTATGAAAGTGCTTATCGCTATTCGTAACGGTGTTGGCGATGTTGATGATATCGACCACTTAGGCAACCGTCGTATCCGTAGCGTTGGCGAAATGGCTGAGAATCAATTCCGTGTTGGTCTAGTACGTGTAGAACGTGCAGTACGTGAGCGTTTAAGCTTAGGTGACCTTGATGCGGTAATGCCACAAGATCTTATTAACGCTAAGCCAATTTCAGCAGCGGTTAAAGAGTTCTTCGGTTCGTCTCAGTTATCACAGTTCATGGACCAAAATAACCCGCTTTCAGAAGTAACGCATAAGCGTCGTATTTCTGCATTAGGCCCGGGTGGTTTAACACGTGAACGTGCTGGCTTCGAGGTGCGAGACGTTCACGTAACCCACTATGGTCGTGTATGTCCAATCGAAACACCAGAGGGTCCAAACATCGGTCTAATTAACTCATTGTCTACGTACGCACGTACAAACGACTATGGTTTCTTAGAAACACCTTACCGTAAAGTGGTAAACGGTGTTGTAACTGATGAAGTTGATTACCTATCAGCCATTGAAGAAGGTCAGTTTGTAATCGCTCAGGCGAACTCAAACTTGAACGATGACAATGAGTTTGTTGATGAACTAATTCCATGCCGTCACAAAGGTGAATCAACCTTTATGGGCAAAATGGACCAACAATATATGGACGTATCACCACAACAGGTGATCTCTGTAGCGGCCGCGCTTATCCCGTTCCTAGAACACGATGATGCGAACCGTGCATTGATGGGTTCAAACATGCAACGTCAAGCAGTACCGACACTTATCGCGGACAAGCCGCTGGTAGGTACAGGTATCGAGCTTACACTAGCAAAAGATTCTGGTGTAACGATCGTTGCTAAGCGTGGTGGTGAAGTAATGTATGCCGATGCAAGCCGCATCGTTGTAAATGTAAATGAAGATGAGCGCGTTCCAGGTGAAGCGGGCATCGATATCTACAACCTTACTAAATACACACGCTCAAACCAAAATACATGTATTAACCAAAAACCAACGTGTATGGTTGGTGAGCCGGTTACACGTGGCGATGTGTTAGCAGATGGTCCTTCGACTGACTTAGGTGACTTAGCACTAGGTCAAAACCTTCGCGTGGCATTCATGCCATGGAATGGTTATAACTTCGAGGATTCAATCCTACTATCAGAGCGCGTAGTTCAAGAAGACCGTCTAACGACTATCCACATTCAAGAACTACAATGTATCGCACGTGATACTAAATTAGGTCCTGAAGAGATCACAGCAGATATCCCTAACGTAGGTGAATCTGCACTAGGCAAGCTTGATGAATCAGGCGTTGTTTATATCGGTGCTGAAGTAAAAGGCGGCGATATCCTAGTAGGTAAAGTGACTCCGAAAGGCGAAACGCAATTAACACCAGAAGAAAAGCTACTACGTGCGATCTTCGGTGAGAAAGCGTCAGACGTTAAAGACAGCTCTTTACGTGTACCAAACTCTGTAACAGGTACCGTAATCGACGTACAAGTTTTCACCCGTGACGGTGTTGAAAAAGATAAGCGTGCGTTAGAAGTTGAAGACATGCAGCTTCGCGAAGCGAAGAAAGACTTCAACGAAGAGTTCCGTATCTTAGAAGCCGGTGTATTAGACCGTGCTCGTAAGCTACTTGTTGACGCTGGTCTGAACGCAGACACAATTGCATCACTTAATGCTGAAAAGCTGCTTACTCAAAGCCTTGCTCAAGAAGACAAGCAATCAGAGCTTGAGCAACTAGCTGCCCAGTACGATGAGCTTAAAGCTGAATACGATAAGAAGTTTGAAAACAAACGTCGTAAGATCACTCAGGGTGATGACTTAGCACCAGGCGTACTTAAAATTGTTAAAGTATACCTAGCTGTTAAACGTCGTATCCAACCGGGTGATAAGATGGCGGGTCGTCACGGTAACAAAGGTGTTATCTCGACTATCGTACCAGTAGAAGATATGCCATACGATGACAAAGGTCGTACGGTAGACATCGTTCTGAACCCGCTAGGTGTACCATCACGTATGAACATCGGTCAGATCCTAGAAACACACATGGGTCTTGCTGCACGTGGTGTGGGTGAGCGCATTGAAGAAATGATGAAAGAGCAGCGTGAACTGCACGAAATCCGTAGCTTTGTTAAGAAAGTTTACGATTTAGGTGATTGTCGTCAGAAAGTCGATATCGACTCATTCTCTGATGATGAAGTTCGTCGCTTAGCTGAAAACTTGAAAGGTGGTTTACCGATCGCAACTCCAGCCTTTGATGGTGCTCGTGAAAGCGAAATCAAAGACTTACTAGAGCTTGGTGGTTATCCAAGAAGCGGTCAAGTTACACTTTATGATGGCCGTACTGGCGATCAGTTTGAACGTCAAGTAACCGTTGGTTACATGTACATGCTGAAACTTAACCACTTGGTTGATGACAAGATGCACGCGCGTTCAACTGGTTCTTACAGCCTTGTTACTCAGCAGCCGCTGGGTGGTAAAGCGCAGTTCGGTGGCCAGCGTTTCGGTGAGATGGAGGTGTGGGCACTAGAAGCTTACGGTGCTGCATATACACTACAAGAAATGCTAACAGTGAAATCGGATGACGTGAACGGTCGTACTAAGATGTATAAGAACATCGTAGATGGTAACCATAAGATGGAACCAGGTATGCCAGAATCGTTCAACGTATTGTTGAAAGAAATCCGCTCACTGGGTATCAACATCGAGTTGGAAGAAAATTAAGCCATTTAGGTGCGGCATAAGCCGCACCTGTTAGGCCGAATAGAATGTAGGGGCGAGTTATTCGCCCTCAAGATTAACCTCCGACAGGAGAGCTAAGGTGAAAGACTTACTTAAGTTTCTGAAGCAACAAAATAAGACCGAAGAATTCGATGCAATTCGCATTGGTCTTGCTTCGCCAGATATGGTTCGTTCATGGTCATACGGTGAAGTAAAGAAACCTGAGACAATCAACTACCGTACTTTCAAGCCTGAGCGCGACGGCTTATTCTGTGCCCGTATCTTCGGCCCAGTGAAAGATTATGAGTGTTTATGTGGTAAATATAAGCGCCTTAAGCACCGTGGTGTTATTTGTGAAAAGTGTGGCGTTGAAGTAACGCTGACTAAAGTGCGTCGTGACCGTATGGGTCATATTGAGCTTGCTAGCCCAGTTGCGCATATTTGGTTCTTAAAATCATTACCGTCACGTATCGGCTTAATGCTAGACATGACACTTCGTGACATCGAGCGCGTACTTTACTTCGAATCATTCGTGGTAACTGAGCCGGGTATGACAACGCTTGAGCGTGGTCAGCTTTTAGGTGAAGAAGAGTACCTAGATGCGCTAGAAGAGCACGGCGATGAGTTTGAAGCGAAGATGGGTGCAGAAGCAGTATTAGACTTGCTTCGTGAACTTGATCTTGGCCAATTAATTGCTGAAATGCGTGAAGAGTTACCAACAATTAACTCTGAAACGAAGCGTAAGAAGATCACTAAACGTCTTAAATTAATGGAATCGTTCCACCAATCAGGTAACAACCCTGAGTGGATGATCATGACAGTACTTCCAGTATTGCCACCTGATCTACGTCCATTAGTACCACTAGACGGTGGTCGTTTTGCGACATCTGATCTAAATGACCTTTACCGTCGTGTTATTAACCGTAATAACCGTCTTAAGCGTCTATTAGATTTAGCGGCACCAGATATTATCGTACGCAACGAAAAACGTATGTTACAAGAAGCGGTTGATGCGCTACTTGATAACGGTCGTCGCGGTCGTGCGATTACAGGTTCTAACAAACGTCCTCTTAAATCGCTTGCTGATATGATCAAAGGTAAGCAAGGTCGTTTCCGTCAGAACTTACTTGGTAAACGTGTAGATTACTCTGGTCGTTCTGTAATCACAGTAGGTCCTACGCTTAAACTACACCAGTGTGGTCTTCCTAAGAAGATGGCACTTGAGCTGTTTAAACCATTTATCTACGGCAAACTTGAGCGTCGCGGCATGGCTACGACTATCAAAGCAGCGAAGAAGATGGTTGAGCGTGAAGTGGCAGAAGTATGGGATGTATTAGACGAAGTAATTCGTGAACATCCAGTGTTACTTAACCGTGCACCAACACTTCACCGTTTGGGTATCCAAGCGTTCGAACCTGTGCTAATTGAAGGTAAAGCGATTCATTTACACCCATTAGTATGTGCGGCGTACAACGCTGACTTCGATGGTGACCAAATGGCGGTACACGTACCGTTAACGCTTGAAGCACAGTTAGAAGCACGTGCTCTAATGATGTCTACAAACAACATTCTGTCTCCAGCGAATGGTGAGCCAATCATCGTTCCTTCACAGGACGTTGTATTAGGTCTTTACTACATGACGCGTGATCGCATTAATGCGAAAGGCGAAGGTGCAGTATTTAAAGATCCTAAAGAAGCTGAAAAAGCATACCGCAGCGGCAACGCTGAGCTACATGCGCGCGTAAAAGTACGTATCAGCGAGACAATTAAGAATGAAGAAGGTGAAGCAGTTGATTACGTTACTATTGTTGAAACAACAGTAGGTCGTGCGATTCTTTCACTTATCCTACCTAAAGGCATGCCGTTTGAGCTAATCAACCAAGCCCTAGGTAAGAAACAGATTTCTGGCTTATTAAACGAGTGTTACCGTCGTCTAGGTCTTAAAGATACTGTTATCTTTGCTGACCAAGTAATGTACACCGGTTTCCACTACGCAATGAAGTCAGGTGTTTCAATCGGTATTGATGACTTAGTTATCCCACCGGTTAAAGCAGAAATCATTGAATCAGCGGAAGCTGAAGTAACTGAAATCAACCAACAATTCCAATCAGGTCTTGTAACGGCTGGTGAAAAGTACAATAAAGTTATCGATATCTGGTCACGTGTAAATGAAAACTTATCACGTGAGATGATGGCGAACTTATCAAAAGACACGGTAATCAACGCGAAAGGTGAAGAAGAAGAGCAATCTTCATTCAACTCAGTGTTTATGATGGCCGACTCTGGTGCACGTGGTAGCGCCGCTCAGATCCGTCAGTTAGCGGGTATGCGTGGTCTAATGGCACGTCCAGATGGTTCAATCATCGAGACACCAATCACGGCGAACTTCCGTGAAGGTCTAAACGTACTACAGTACTTCATCTCAACGCACGGTGCGCGTAAAGGTCTTGCCGATACAGCACTTAAAACAGCAAACTCGGGTTACTTAACGCGTCGTCTAGTAGACGTTGCACAAGACTTAGTAATCAACGAAGACGATTGTGGCACAGAAGATGGCTTAACAATGAAACCGCTTATTGAAGGTGGTGACGTTGTAGAAGCACTTCGCGAACGTGTACTTGGTCGTGTTGTTGCTGAAGATGTTGTTATTCCTGGTACTAACGAAGTACTTGTTGAGCGTAACATTATGCTTGACGAAAAACTGTGTGACCTTTTAGAAGAGCACTCAGTGGATGAAGTACGCGTTCGTTCAGTTATCACCTGTGATAATGACTTTGGTGTATGTGCTAAGTGTTACGGTCGTGACCTTGCGCGTGGCCACATCATCAATCCAGGTGAGTCAGTAGGTGTTATCGCGGCACAATCAATCGGTGAGCCGGGTACACAGCTTACAATGCGTACCTTCCACATCGGTGGTGCGGCATCTCGAGCGTCTGCTGAGAACAGTGTACAAGTTAAAACTAACGGTACATTGAAGTTACACAATGCGAAGTACGTATTAAACACAGACGGTAAGATTGTTATCACGTCTCGTTCAACAGAGATCACTATCATCGATAGCTTTGGTCGTGAGAAAGAGCGTTATAAAGTACCTTACGGTGCCGTGTTAACAGTACAAGATAATTCGGAAGTTCAAGGTAACGATATCGTTGCGACTTGGGATCCGCATAGTCACCCAATCGTTCTTGAGCATAAGTCAAAAATCTCGTTCAGCGATATTGATGACTCAAATACCGAAGCACAAACAGATGAGTTAACTGGTTTAACACGTGTGGTTGTTAAAGACTTAGGTAAAGTAAATGCGAAAGAACCTAAACTAATCATCGAAAGCGATGAGCGTGGTCTGCAAGAAACACGTCTTCCTTCATTCACAACGATTGAAGTAACAGACGGCGCGACAGCAAACCCAGGTGACGTACTTGCACGTATTCCGCAAGAAGGTTCGAAGACTCGTGATATCACGGGTGGTCTACCTCGCGTAGCTGACTTATTTGAAGCACGTAAGCCGAAAGATCCTGCAATTCTTGCAGAAATCACCGGTACGATTAGCTTCGGTAAAGAAACGAAAGGTAAGAAGCGTCTTGTAATCACGCCAGCAGAGGGTGACGCATACGAAGAGATGATTCCTAAATGGCGTCAACTTAACGTGTTCGAAGGTGAGCAAGTGTCTAAAGGTGAGGTTATCGCCGATGGTCCAGAATCACCACATGACATCTTACGCCTACGTGGTGTAACTCATGTTGCAAACTATATCGTTAACGAAGTGCAAGAGGTTTACCGCTTGCAGGGCGTTAAGATCAATGACAAGCACATTGAGACAATTATTCGTCAGATGCTACGTAAATGTATCATTCTTGACGGCGGTGACACTGAGTTCTTAGCCGGTGAACAAGTTGAAGTGGCACGCGTTAATATCGCGAACCGCGACCTTGAAAAGCAAGGCAAGATCCCAGCTAAATTTGAAATCCAGTTAATGGGTATCACTAAAGCGTCACTTGCAACAGAATCTTTCATTTCAGCAGCCTCGTTCCAGGAGACAACACGTGTCCTTACTGAAGCCGCTGTAAATGGTAAGAGCGATGAGCTTCGTGGTCTGAAAGAGAACGTAATCGTGGGTCGTCTGATCCCAGCCGGTACTGGCTTTGCGTATCACCAAGACCGTTTGAACCGTCGTAAGCAAGGTGAAATCATCGAAGAGCAGACTGTTAGCGCTGAAGAGGCAACTCAAGCATTAACTGACGCACTTAATGCTGATATCTCTGGAAACCAATAATCTCAACTTAATCAATAGATTAAGTAGTCGCGAGGCAGTTATCTGCTGCCTTGCGATGAGTTAAGGTTGACAGGTTAAACTTTGCTCATTAAAATTCCGCCACCCATTTGCCTGCACGTTTTGTAACGAGCATGTAAACAGGGCGGATTTTTTTATTTTTTCAGTAGTAATTTTAATTTCAGGAGCTATTTAAATGGCAACTATTAACCAGCTAGTGCGTAAGCCACGTCGTAGCAAGGTTACTAAAAGTAACTCAGCTGCGCTTAAAGCGTGTCCGCAAAAGCGTGGTGTATGTACTCGCGTATATACAACTACACCTAAGAAACCAAACTCTGCATTACGTAAAGTAGCGCGTGTACGTTTAACAAACGGTTTCGAAGTAACATCTTACATTGGTGGTGAAGGCCACAACCTACAAGAGCACAGTGTAATCCTAATCCGTGGTGGTCGTGTTAAAGACTTACCAGGTGTGCGTTTCCACACTGTTCGTGGTGCACTTGACTGTGCAGGCGTAAGCGACCGTCGTCAAGCTCGTTCTAAATACGGTGCTAAACGCCCTAAGGGCTAATGGTTCTCCGTTAGTAAGGCCAAGCACTAAATTTTTAAATTAATTGTTTTGGGTATTGACTCTAAAAGAGCAAACCTGAAGATACCGGAGATACAAAATGCCTAGAAGACGCGTAATAGGTCAACGTAAAATTCTTCCAGATCCTAAGTTCGGATCGGAACTTCTTGCTAAATTCGTTAACGTAGTAATGTTAGACGGCAAGAAATCTACTGCTGAAAAAATCGTTTATGGTGCGTTAGACGTGGCTGCTGAGAAATCAGGCAAGTCGCACCTAGAAATCTTTGAAGCTGCACTTGATAACGTTCGCCCACAGGTAGAGGTTAAATCTCGCCGTGTTGGTGGTTCAACGTACCAAGTACCAGTTGAAGTACGTCCAGTACGTCGCAACGCATTAGGTATGCGTTGGTTAGTAGACGCTGCACGTAAGCGTGGCGAAAAATCTATGGGCTTACGTTTAGCTCAAGAAATCGTTGACGCTGCTGACAACAAAGGCACTGCGGTTAAGAAACGTGAAGACGTTCACCGTATGGCTGAAGCGAATAAAGCATTCGCTCATTACCGTTGGTAATCTGCCCTTAACCTTTAAGAGGATTTTATGGCACGTACAACTCCACTTGAGCGCTATCGTAATATAGGTATTTGCGCTCACGTAGATGCAGGTAAAACCACCACAACAGAACGTGTTCTGTTTTACACCGGTCTTTCTCATAAGATTGGTGAAGTACATGATGGCGCTGCAACTATGGATTGGATGGAGCAGGAACAAGAGCGTGGTATCACAATCACTTCTGCTGCAACAACGTGTTTCTGGAAAGGGATGGACGCGCAATTTGACGACCATCGTATCAATATTATTGATACTCCAGGACACGTAGATTTCACTATCGAAGTAGAGCGTTCTTTACGTGTACTTGATGGTGCGGTAGTTGTTCTTTGTGCTTCATCAGGTGTACAGCCGCAAACTGAGACAGTTTGGCGTCAAGCGAACAAATATGAAGTTCCTCGTATGATCTTCGTAAATAAAATGGATCGCACTGGCGCTGACTTCTTAACGGTTGTTAGCCAGGTGAAATCTCGTCTTGGAGCAACGCCTGTTCCAATTCAGCTACCAATTGGTGCTGAAGACGATTTTAAAGGTGTTATTGACCTCATTAAGATGAAAGCCATTAACTGGAATGCCGAAGATCAAGGCATGACTTTCTCTTATGAGGCCATTCCGGCAGACCTTCTTGAGCTTGCAGAAGAATGGCGCTCTCACTTAGTTGAAAGCGCTGCTGAAGCGTCAGAAGAGCTAATGGATAAATATCTAGAAGGTGAAGACCTGACCGAAGCTGAAATTAAATCAGCGTTACGTCAGCGTACATTAGCAAACGAAATTGTTCCCATGACGTGTGGTAGCGCATTTAAAAATAAAGGTGTTCAAGCTGTGCTTGATGCTGTTATTGAATATATGCCTGCGCCAACACAAGTGAAACAAATCCAAGGTATCATTGAAGATGGTACTGAGGAAGAGCGTCCTGCTGATGACAACGCACCGTTTGCCGCACTTGCTTTTAAGATTGCGACAGACCCGTTCGTTGGCACCTTGACCTTCTTCCGTGTTTACTCTGGTACTGTTAAACAGGGTGACGCGGTATACAATCCAGTTAAAAGTAAGCGTGAGCGACTTGGTCGTATCGTTCAGATGCATTCAAACTCACGTGAAGAGATCAAAGTAGTCTATGCAGGCGACATCGCAGCGGCTATTGGTCTTAAAGACGTAACAACAGGTGAAACACTGTGTGATCCGAACTCTATTATTACGCTTGAGCGTATGGAGTTCCCAGAGCCAGTTATCTCTGTTGCGGTTGAGCCTCGCACAATCGCTGACCAAGATAAGATGGGTATTGCACTAGGTAAACTAGCAGCAGAAGATCCATCTTTCAGAGTACAAACTGACGAAGAATCAGGCCAGACTATTATTTCTGGTATGGGTGAACTTCACCTTGATATCATTGTCGACCGTATGAAACGTGAATTCAGTGTTGAATGTAACGTTGGTAAGCCGCAGGTTGCATACCGTGAAGCTATCCGTTCAACTGTTGAAGTTGAAGGGAAATTCGTACGTCAATCAGGTGGTCGTGGTCAATATGGTCACGTCTGGCTTAAACTTGAACCGATGGATATTTCGGACAACGACGCCCCAATTTACGAATTCGTTAACGAAGTCGTTGGTGGTGCCGTTCCAAAAGAATACATCCCTGCGGTAGATAAAGGCATCCAAGAGCAAATGGCTCAAGGTGTGCTGGCAGGCTACCCATTACTTGGCGTTAAAGCGACTTTATATGATGGTTCATTCCATGATGTAGACTCGAATGAGATGGCATTTAAAATTGCAGGTTCAATGGCGATGAAGAAAGGGGCGCTTGAAGCAAACCCTGCTCTTCTAGAACCAGTAATGAAGGTTGAAGTTATCACTCCTGAAGCAAACATGGGTGATGTAGTTGGTGACTTAAACCGTCGCCGCGGCATGATCGAAGGCATGGAAGAAGCATTCGGTGGTCTTAAGCAAATTAATGCACAAGTGCCACTTTCTGAAATGTTTGGTTATGCAACTGATCTGCGATCTGCAACACAAGGCCGTGCATCTTACTCTATGGAGTTTTTAAAGTATGCAGAAGCCGCTAAGAATGTTGCAGATGCAATAATTGCAGCTCGCGCTGTTATATGATTTAGCTTGTCTGGCCCAATAGTGGGTCAGGCGTTAATTTCTTTATAGGAATTTTTTAAGATGGCAAAAGAAAAGTTTGAACGCGTAAAACCGCACGTAAACGTTGGTACAATCGGCCACGTTGACCACGGTAAAACTACCCTAACTGCAGCAATCACTAACGTACTTGCAAAAGTATACGGTGGTACAGCTAAAGACTTCGCATCAATCGATAACGCTCCAGAAGAGCGTGAGCGTGGTATCACAATCTCAACTTCACACGTTGAGTACGATACACCAACTCGTCACTACGCACACGTAGACTGTCCTGGACACGCCGATTATGTTAAAAACATGATCACTGGTGCTGCTCAAATGGACGGCGCAATCCTAGTAGTTGCTGCGACTGATGGTCCTATGCCACAAACACGTGAGCACATCCTACTTTCTCGTCAGGTTGGCGTACCTTACATCATCGTATTCATGAACAAATGTGACATGGTTGATGACGAAGAGCTACTTGAGCTAGTAGAGATGGAAGTTCGTGAACTTCTTTCTGAGTACGATTTCCCAGGTGACGACTTACCTCTAATCCAAGGTTCAGCACTTAAAGCCCTAGAAGGCGAAGAGCAATGGGAAGCGAAAATCATTGAACTAGCTGAAGCGCTAGATTCATACATCCCAGAGCCAGAGCGTGACATCGATAAGCCATTCATCATGCCTATCGAAGACGTATTCTCAATCCAAGGTCGTGGTACAGTTGTAACTGGCCGTGTTGAAGCTGGTATCATCAACGTGAATGACGAAGTTGAAATCGTAGGTATCAAAGAAACTACGAAGACAACATGTACAGGTGTTGAGATGTTCCGTAAGCTTCTAGACGAAGGTCGTGCGGGTGAGAACATCGGTGCACTTCTACGTGGTACTAAGCGTGAAGACGTTGAGCGTGGTCAAGTACTTTGTAAGCCTGGTTCAATCAAGCCACACACTAAATTCACTTCAGAAGTATACGTACTTTCTAAAGATGAAGGTGGCCGTCATACTCCATTCTTCAAAGGTTACCGTCCACAGTTCTACTTCCGTACAACTGACGTAACAGGTGACGTACAGTTACCAGACGGCGTTGAAATGGTAATGCCTGGTGATAACATCAAGATGACTGTAGAGCTAATCGCTCCAATCGCGATGGACGAAGGTTTACGCTTCGCTATCCGTGAAGGTGGCCGTACAGTTGGTGCTGGTGTTGTTGCAACTATCGTTGAGTAATCAACTATAGTGATGCATTAAGCATTCAAGAAAAACCCGAGCTTAGTCTCGGGTTTTTTTATGGATGAGAAAATAGATATTAGATATTAGATATTAGATATTAGAAATTAGATATTAGAAGTTAGATATTAGAAGGTAGATATTAGAAGGTAGATATTAGAAGTCAGTTACCGAGCGGGGGTTACTTACTGGTGTGATTAAACATCAAAAAGTTTGCTTGAGGTTAACGTGGCTTTATTTTGTTCTCGCTACTCGCTACTCGCTACTCGCTACTCGCTACTCGCTACTCGCTACTCGCTACTCGCTACTCGCTACTCGCTACTCGCTACTCGCTACTCGCTACTCGCTACTCGCTACTCGCTACTCGCTACTCGCTACTCGCTACTCGCTACTCGCTACTCGCTACTCGCTACTCGCTACTCGCTACTCGCCTTTATTAACCACCTTAAAACAGTGTTTCTTTCTTTTGGCTGTTAATCAGTTGTTTAATATTTTCGTCATTAAAAGTCACTTATTCAGTCATAAATACTTCCTACCATAAGCTCGCTAATTATCCATGTGCAGCTTAATTAGTCGCATACAATTCTTAAAATAACGTACTAACGGAACGTAACGATGAAAATGAATAAAATTGCCTCAGCAATTGGCTTTACGTTGGCATTGTCAGCGACGGCGAATGCCGGTGTGTTACCAGATAGTCAAAAACAAAATGAGTGGTACAGTGCCGCTGAAGCTAAATTAATCAAGAAAGAACAGGTAGCTCAGTCAGAACAGGCATTTAAAGCGAAGAATGTGATCTTATTTGTGGGTGATGGTATGGGGGTGTCGACACTCACTGCATCACGCATCATGGCAGGTCAAATGAGCGGTAAGTCTGGCGAAGAAGGTTTTTTAAGTTTTGAAGAGTTCCCTTACTCTGCGCAAATTAAGACTTACAACGTGGATGCACAAACTCCTGATTCTGCGGGGACGATGACGGCGATTATCTCAGGAGTTAAGACAGACGTTGGCGTGATTGGTGTTAATGAAAATATTGAGCGTGGCAAGTGTGCGACAGTTGCTGGCAATGAATTAATCACCGCGACTGAACTGGCTGAAATTAAAGGCCTAGCAACGGGGGTAATATCAACAGCACGAATCACACACGCGACACCTGCTGCAACTTATGCAAAATCGGCGGATCGTAACTGGGAAGATATTTCTGATATGCCGGCTGATGCCGTTGAAGCTGGTTGTGAAGATATTGCATCTCAACTTGTTAATTTTGAGAAGAACTTAGAGGCACGTTTTGTCGGTACTGACGTGGATGGTTTAGAGGTTGTGATGGGCGGTGGTCGTCGTCACTTTTTACCGAAAGATGCGGCATTCAATTCAGCTGATGCTGTTAGTGAAGTCGAAGGGGACCGCACAGACGAGCGAGACCTAACTGCAGAATGGAAAACACTCTACCCAGAGGGTCAGTATGTCACGGATCAAGCTGGTTTCGATTCACTAAATGCAGATACAAAACGCGTGTTTGCACTATTTAATGAGTCACACATGCAGTATGAAGCAGACCGTAGTAACGATATTGCGGGCGAGCCTTCATTATCACAAATGACCTCTAAAGCTATCGACATTCTTAAAAATAATGATAAAGGATTTTTCTTAACGGTTGAGTCAGGACGTATTGACCATGCTCACCATGCAGGAAATGCTTACAACGCATTAAACGACACCGTTGAATTTGCAAAAGCAGTGCAAGCGGCTGTTGAAAACACTAACCCAGAAGAAACGCTTATTTTAGTCACCGCAGATCACAGTCATGTATTTACCATTGCGGGTTACCCAAAACGCGGTAATCCAATACTGGGTCAAGTGGTTGCCGTTGGTAAAGAAGCGCCGACTCTAGCTGCAGACGGTATGCCGTATACAACAGTCGGGTATGCAAATGGTTTAGGCTTTCGTGATTTAGGCGATGAGACTGATGCAGATGCGTCATATAACGACGCTGCATTTGCTGGCCGTGTTGACTTAACGGGTGTTGATACAACGACCCCAGGTTACCACCAAGAAGCCACTGTGCCATTAAGTTCTGAGACGCATGCGGGCGAAGACATTTCATTGCATGCAAAAGGTCCAGGTGCGCAGTTAGCGCAAGGCGTTGTGGAGCAAAATGTAATTTTCCACATCATAAATCAAGCTCTAGAACTAATTGAAGAATAATGGCGATGACAATGAAAAAACTAAATTTAATTTCTCTTGCTGTAGTAGTGGCATTAGCGGGTTGTTCTGATGATGATGACAAAGGCCCAATTGAAACAATCACAGTTGAAAACACCTTAGCTGTCGGGTCTGAGCAGTGTGTGAATGGTGGTACAGAAACCGTATCGGGTGAAGATACAAACCGCAATGGTGAGCTAGATTCAGCAGAAATCACAGAGACAACGGTTGCGTGTAATGACCCAGCCACATCACTGACCGCACAGCAGCTTGCGCCACTGACGAGCAATGATTGGTTTAAGGCCGCAAAAGTTAAGATGGCGGCAAGCGAAGAGAGCATCGCTGCGGTTGCTAAAGAGTCAGGGAAAGCGAAAAACGTCATTCTATTTGTGGGTGATGGTATGGGGATTTCTACCGTGACAGCGACACGCATTATGGCGGGTCAGCTTGAAGGCAAGTTGGGCGAAGAGCATCAACTGAGTTTTGAAGCGATGCCGTTTTCTGGTTTTGCAAAAACATACAACGTTGACGCACAAACGCCGGATTCTGCGGGTACGATGACAGCAATGGCATCTGGTGTTAAAACAGATGCCGGTGTTATCGGCGTTGATGAAGATATCGAACGTGGTAACTGTGCGACGGTTGCGGGTAATGAGCTGGTAACAGCAACAGAGCTTGCTGAAATGGCAGGCAAATCGACCGGGATTGTATCAACAGCGCGAATCACACACGCCACACCTGCCGCCACCTATGCAAAATCGGCTGACCGTAACTGGGAAGATGTATCTGATATGCCAGAAGCGGCTGTCGCTGCGGGATGTGAAGATATCGCCTCGCAACTCGTTAACTTCGAAGCAAACCTTGAAGCACGTTATGCGGGATTAGATGTTGATGGCTTAGAAGTCGTGTTGGGCGGTGGTCGTCGTCACTTCTTACCTAAAGATGCCGCGTTTAACTCTGCGGACGCTGTAAGCAGTGTTGAAGGTGACCGTACGGATGGTCGCGACCTAACTGCTGAGTGGAAAGCGAAATACCCAGCGGGTCAATATGTTATGGACCAAGCAAGTTTTAATGCTGTGAATGCAGACACAACTGAGCATTTATTTGGTTTATTCAATGAATCACATATGCAGTATGAAGCCGATCGCGCTAACGATATTGCTGGTGAACCTTCATTATCTGAAATGACCGCAAAAGCAATTGACGTGCTTGATAACAATGACAAAGGTTTCTTCTTAACCGTTGAAGCGGGTCGTATTGACCATGCTCACCATGCGGGCAATGCGTACAACGCATTAAGTGATACGGTTGAGCTTTCAAAGGCTGTTCAAGTTGCATTGGATAAAACCAGCATTGAAGATACTTTGATCATTGTTACGGCTGACCACAGCCATGTGTTCACGATTGCTGGTTATCCAAAACGTGGTAACCCAATTTTAGGTAAAGTCGTGCCTGTGGGGAGTGATGAGCCATCACTCGCAGCGGATAATATGCCATACACTACTGTAGGATACACTAATGGCGGTGGCTTTCGTGACTTAGGTGATGAAACCGATGCGGATGCGGGCTATAACTTTGCACCCGTGACTGGGCGTGTTGATCTCACCGATGTTGATACAACCACACCGGGTTTCCATCAAGAAGCGGTGGTACCGCTTAGCTCTGAAACACACGCAGCAGAAGATGTCGGTGTGTATGCAGTAGGCCCAGGAGCCCATTTAGTTACTGGTACGAATGAGCAAAGCCTTATTTTCCATGTGATGGATTATGCCGCTGACCTTGTGAAACAAGCTGATGCTAAATTAGTCCAATAAATGTTAGCAGAGAGCCCTTAGGGGCTCTCCTTACATCGAATACAACACCTTTAAAAGAAAAGAGACTCCCGTGAAAGCTGCGATATTAATTGCTTCATTACTTAGCCCACTTGCTGTTGCAGGTCAGTGCGATACAAACACCGGTTATGCGAAAGCAAACTATACTGTCACAACCGGTACTGTTGCTAACAAACAGCACACAGAAAACGCCTTTACGCTTTGGCGTACGCCTCATCAAGTGGCTAAGCAAAACCCACAATTTATCGAGTTGTGGCAACAGTTACGTAATCAGCAAATGCGACCAATCCGATACTTTCAACACGCACAGCGTGGTATTGAATATCAGCCTTCTGAGGTTCAGGGCGAACAGGATTGGAGTGCCAAATATCAGTTGGTAAGTAATGCACTGCTCGAAAAAATGACTTTAAAAAACAGTGCAGGCGAAGGTTGTGAGCTGACTGAACATTATCAATACCAGCAAGCAGAGACAAAAATAGAGTTAACGTGGCTTGCTAATCAGCAGCTGGTTAAAGAAATGCGTATTTCATCGCCTTCTTATAGTCGCACAGTTGCTTTAACCACGGTTGAGCACAATAAAGACGCGGTAACAGCACAATTTGCCAAGTGGGATAACTTTCAAACGACAGATTATGCCGACATTGGTGACAATGAAAGCGACCCCTTTTTAGCCAAGATGATTAATTTAGGGTTTGTAGAGCATGGCGCGACTGGTTTTTATGATGCGCAAGGTAATCAATTGCAAAGTGAGCATCAGCACCATCATTAACATGCCTTGCTAAACGTTGCCGCTGAATGTATTAAAGCGGCACACCCTTACAGCATGTGTTTGGCTGTGCGATTTATCATTTAAAGTACACAGTTCAATAAGCACCAGCCCTTGGTTTTTTGTTATCAGTCCCAAGGTATAGGGTATACGCTAACGAAGGAGCAGACGAATGACAAAACATGTGGTTGTAACGGGAGCTAATAAAGGTATTGGTCTTAATTTCTGTAAGCACTATTTAGCACTAGGAAACCGTGTTACGGCGGTTGTTCGCACGCCAAGTGAAGAGCTAAAAGCGCTCGATGTGAAAATAATCAGTGATATTGATGTCGCTAATCCAGACGATGTAACAACACTTGCCAATCATCTTCATGGCGACAAAATAGATATTTTGATCAACAACGCGGGTATTTTTCATAACGAAACCCTCGATGAGATGGATTTTTCTGCAATTGAAAAGCAAATAAGTGTGAATGCCATCGCGCCTGTTCGTATTACTCACGCGTTATTACAAAACTTAGGGATTGATGCCAAAGTAGCGATGATTACATCACGAATGGGCTCAATCGCTGATAACGGCTCGGGAGGCTATATAGGCTATCGTATGTCAAAAGCCGCACTCAATGCTGCGGGAGTGAGTTTGGCTCATGAGCTTAAAGATAAGCAGATAGCCGTTGGGCTATTTCATCCCGGGTTCGTACAAACAGAGATGGTAAATTTTGCAGGTGATATCAGCCCAGAGACAGCCGCTGAACGTTTAATAAAGCGCATCGATGAGCTAAACCTTGATAATAGTGGTGGTTTTTGGCACTCAAATGGTGAAACTTTACCTTGGTAAAGAGTGAGAAAATAAGTTATTAACAGTAAAGCAGTTAGCAATAAAAAAGCGGTTAACTGCTGATAACTTTCGCTAATTTTTGCTCTTTTTGTTTGCTATACTTCTACAATGACAGCCATATAGATGTAGAGAACAGCACATGGAACTAGAGCAAAATAGCGATTTAACCCTTCCCCTTTTTTATTTCGATGAGCATCTCAATAGTCGTGATATTGAGTCGCCTGATTTACTTTTACACGTCACGTTAGATGAAAATCTACTTACCCAGCTTTGCCAGAATCCTGCTGTTGATAGTAGTGTGGCTATTGCCTTAACTGATTATCGACTCGAAGCATTGGCTGAACAATATCAGTCACTGATAAAGGGTGAGCACCATGCTCAGCTAACCCTTGTTCGTGGGCCACTATTAAGTGCAATGCTCAGCGCTGAGGGCGACAGCAGTTTTGTATCGCCTCAAGTCGATATGATGCCAACCTTTGACTTAGGTGATGACCTAGAGGATAGCGAGGAAGAAGGATGAAAAAAACCTTCACGACACTATTTGGCTTAATCTTATTAAGTGGTTGCGCTTATTTAGGGGCAGCGCACTATGATGAGCTATTTGGTAAAGAGCAGCCTCAACAGCGTGTTGTTGCAGCATCAACCCCACAAGGTGCTGAGTTTTTGGCAGATGTAAAGCCAGTGCTTGATAGTCGCTGTGTGGTGTGTCATGGCTGTTATGATGCGCCGTGCCAATTGAAGTTATCCTCGGTTGAGGGCATCGACAGAGGCATCAGTAAAGAACGTGTTTACGATGGAACGCGCTTACTGGCCCAAGAGCCTAGCCGATTGCTGTTTGACGCACTCGATACCACTGAGTGGCGAGAAAAAGGTTTTACACCGGTGCTTAATGAGCGTGTGCAAACTGAAGAGGCGAATTTGGCTGCCAGTGTCCTTTACAATGCGTTAGTGCTTAAACAAAGTAGCCCGCTTCCGACACAAGCAATCTTAGGTGATGAGTTTGATTTTAGTCTCGATCGTGAGCAAACATGTACAACCATGAATGAGTTCGATGCGTTTGCAAAGGACAACCCGCACAGTGGGATGCCATATGGTTTGCCGGGTATTTCAAGTGAAGAATTTCAGCGTTTAGCAAAATGGTTAAAGCAAGGGGGCTATCTGGCACATATTGAGCCGCCAGAAAAAAACGTACTTAAACAAGTTGAGCGCTGGGAAGCGTTTTTAAACCAAGAGGGTTTAAAGCATCAACTTGCAGCTCGGTATATTTATGAGCACTGGTATTTAGCCCATATTTATTTCCCCGAACAGGGAGATAAACACAGCTACTTTAAACTCGTTCGCTCATCAACCCCACCGGGCCAAGACGTTAAAGTGATTAGTACGCGTCGTCCTTACGAAGATCCCAAGGTATCTCGAGTTTATTATCGTTTGATGCATGACCGTTCAACTATTTTGGCAAAAACACACCTGCCGCTTGCTCTTAATGATGAAAAACTTGCGCGTTTGCACGCTCAATTTATCGAAACAGAGTATCAGGTTGATAAGCTGCCAAGCTATAAACCGGATGTTGCTTCAAATCCATTTAAAGCATTTGCGGCCATCCCGGTAAATTCTCGTTATCAGTTTATGCTTGATGAAGCTGAACTGATCATTATGGGGTTTATTAAAGGCCCTGTATGTCGTGGTCAAATAGCCCTTAATGTTATTAACGATCAATTTTGGGTTGCCTTTGCAAAACCTGAAATGGCAGCAACCCCTAAGGTGGGTGAGCTGTTATTACAGCATGAAGATGCACTGGCATTGCCCGCTGAAGAAGAAAGTAACGCACTGCCTATTTCAAGCTGGGTGAAATACTCAAAGAGTCAAAATAAGTATCTCTCTGCTAAAGTGGCTTTGGCCAACAAAATGTTCGCCAATGGCCAGCACTTAACCACCGATTTACTGTGGCGTGGCGATGGTCATAATCAAAATGCGGCACTCACCGTTTTTCGTCATTTTGATAGTGCAACCGTGGTTAAAGGCTGGATAGGCCAACAGCCTAAAACAGCATGGGTGCTTGATTATGCTTTGTTTGAGCGCATTCACTACTTGCTGGTGGCTGGCTTTGATGTGTATGGCAATATAGGCCATCAATTATTAACGCGTTTATACATGGACTTTTTACGCTTAGAGGGTGAGGGCAATTACTTAGCGTTACTGCCAGAGAACAAACGAGAAGAAATCAAAGCCCAATGGTATCGTAAATCACCGCCAAGTCTCACGAGCTTTTTTGAAGATGAACTGTCCTTTAGTCAGCCATCGGGCATTGAATATAAAACCACAGACCCACAGGCAGAGTTATTCAACATCCTTAAAGCAAAGTTAAAGCCTATATTGAGTACGCGTTATGATTACACGCAAGTGCCAGAGCCTCTCTCGCAGATTAATGAGTTACCGGTAAAAGCGATTAACTTATTGCCACAAATTTCATTTGTGTTAGTGAAAGAGGGGGCGGATGCGCATAAGGCATACACCATTATTCACCATAATGCTCATTATAATATTTCGAGCTTATTGAACGAAGAAGGTCAGCGTGCCTATGATGAAGATACCGTGACGATTGTGCCTGGTTTTATTGGTGACTACCCCGAAGCGATTTGGTACTTACACAATACTGAGCAAGTTAATGCGTTCGCATCAGGCCTTGCTAAAGTCACTGATGAAGCAGCGTACAGAGATTTGAAAAGTGAGTTTTCCATTCGTCGAACGCACCCACAGTTCTGGCAATACAGTGATATTTTGCACCACGTTGCCAAGCAATATCGCGGTGTTGAGTTTGGGCTATTTGATTATAATCGGCTCGAAAATAGATAAAGTAATTGATAGTGTTAACCGATAGTTTAAAGCCCACCGAGAGTGGGCTTTATTGTGAAATGTGAACTACAATTATGCTTAAAAATAAATGAGTAATACATGTTGAAGCTAGTTAAGGATATCCGCCAACGATATCGGTGGGGGTTATCAGCCATTGCTATTTTGATAACCATCTCTGCTGCCCTAATGCAGACTCTTTTTTATGTGCAAAAAGGGGATGCGAAGGTGATCAACATTGCCGGTAAGCAGCGGATGCTTTCACAAAAAATAGCGCTGCATGGAAATGCCTTGATCTATCAGGATTCAGAGCGCCTAAAAGAGCAACATCGTAGGTTGTTACAGCAGGCTGTAGAACAATTTGTGTCAGGACATCAGTTTTTACTTGAACAAGACAATGGCGAATTTATTCATTTAAACTCTGCACTCGAAGCGCATTACTTTTCTCCTCCAAACCAACTTGATGCGCATGTTAAGCGCTACGTAAGTCAGGCTCAGCAGTTATTAAATAGTCGCACAAACTCCAGCAATATAGACAGTTCTATTTTTGTGAGCGAACAATTAGAGGCGCTGCTAACTAAGTTAGATCAAGCGGTAAAATTACTCGAGCAAGAATCGGTGTATAAAGTCACGATTATCTCGGTACTTGAGGTGGTGTTTTGGCTTGCTGCTATTGTGTTGTTAATCATAGAGCTTATTTTTATTTTTAAACCAATGGAAAAGCTGATTGCAAATACCATTCAGAAATACCAACAACAAAAAGAGTATGCAGAGCGGGTTAATAAAAATAAAGAGCGGTTTATTGCGCGAACAAGTCATGAGTTCAGAACCCCCTTGCAAGGTCTTACCTCGTCGATAGAAGCGCTTGATATTAGCGATAATCAACAACTGACGAAGCAACAAGCCATATACTGCGTTAACCGTTTGGTCGCTATGCTCGATGAGCTACTCGATTTACAACAGCTATCATCAGGCGACTGGCAGCTAAAGCCACATTCAAGCAACTTACTAACCACCTTGAATCAAGCTATTGCGCCTTATAAGTACGCGTGTAACGATAAAAATATTACGCTCAGTGTGAATATGTCTGAGGCATTAGACAAAGACGTGGTGACCGATCACGCAAGGCTACAACAAGTGCTTTCTGAGCTTATTAATAATGCGGTTAAGTTCACCCCTAAACAAGGTCGAATTGCCGTGAATGCGATTTGCAAAGGTCACAAACAGGTTATTCTGGAAGTGCAAGATAATGGCACCGGTTTTGAGCATCCTCCTGCTGAGCTGCTTGACTTTGAGCATGATAGCGAACAGCATTTTCAGGGCTTAAAAACAGGCCTTTTACGGGTTATGCATATTGTAAAAGCACTGAATGGCAAGATTGAGTTTCAAAACGTTCAGCCTCATGGGGTTAAAGTCGTTATTCATTTGGATCTCGAAAATGCCCCCAAATCTGAAATGCCAATGCAATTACCAACAAACCTGCATTGCTTAATAGTTGAAGATAATCCTCTCAATGCCACAATTTTAGGGCGTATTATTAGTCAGTTTGACTTTAGTTATGACATTGCGAGTAATGGCTTAATTGCGACAAGTATGACAGCTGAAAAAAAATACGATGTGATATTTATGGATTTAAACATGCCAGTTATGGATGGTTTTAAGGCAACAGATATTATCCGCAATGAACAATCGCTATTAACGCCGATACTTGCCGTAACAGCCAACACCTCGAATGAGGACTTGCAACGAATTTATGACTTAGGCGCCGATATGCATGTGTATAAGCCGATTTCAGTCGAGTCAGTGCAAAAAGCCCTCGGCGCATTATTCACAGAGGGCAAACAGGGATAAGTTGTTTAAAATGAAGAGTTAGTGTCTAACTTTTATGTCACCAACGCCGACTTCTACGTCAATGTTGTACTGACCGTTGCCTTGGTAACTTGACTGTGAGCTCACCACTTTACGGTGCGTGTTAGCCTCATTTTTTAAGCCACGAATTTTGGTATCACCAACACCTGACTCTAATTCAATGCGTTTGTAGTCATCAAGTGCACTATCGATCCGCACTGCACCGACACCCAGTTCAATCTCAACCGAATTGCTCAGTTCATTAATCTCAATGTCACCCACACCTAATTCAACATCAATCGCCATTGATTTTGGCATTTTAACTAACCAATTTTGTTGAATGTCATCGTTATCTAATTTCAAACTTAATAGATTAGCGCGTTGAGAGTGGTTCAGTTCGATGTCTGACAAGTCAATCTCTGAGCCAAACCAGCCTTTGTCATTTTTTGGCTCAATACGAATGGTGACGTGTACTTCGCTGCCGTCATAGCTTTGTACTTCTAAGCTGCCCACCGGAAAATCGATATCAAGCTGACTGGCATTATTAATCGCAAACGTGTGATTGAGTTCACGTGAATCTTTTGCCATTGCTTGTGAGGTTGTCAGTATTAAGCCCACTGCTGCTACACCCAGTAATTTTTTCATTGTATTTTCCTGTTAATGACCTTTTATACCTTAGTCGCAGCGGTGATTAAAAAAGGTTTAAACGGTTTTTAATTTTTTATTGAATGCGGTAACGTCGAACTAAACATAACGTGGAATGAGGGTTCAAAGTGCAACAAACGCAGTTGGTTAATGTTAAAGCCAGCCTAAAAGGGCAGGGCAATGATGTATATTGTGTAGACAATTTAAGCATGACAGTATCAGCATCGCAGCACTGGGTGTTACTAGGTGCAAATGGGGCCGGAAAGTCGGCAATAGCGGCTGTTATCGCTGGGTTTGCTACTATCGAACAAGGCCAGTACACAAATAGTTTTGAGCGCGTCGCGCTGGTATCGCCAGATAGACAAAAGCAATTACTTGCAGAAGAATTAAACAAAGATCAGGACGATATTATTGAAGGGGTGTCTTCATTCAGTCGTGTCAGCGATCTCATTTTAGCAGGTCGAAGCCCTCAACAAATCGACAATCAGCTGCTCAATCAGCTATTAGAGACCTTTGATTTTGAAAGTAAACTAAATAAAGCGTTTCGTGATTTATCGACCGGTGAAACACGTAAATTAATGCTGATCCAAGCGTTAATAGGTCAGCCTGATCTATTGGTACTTGATGAGCCCTTTAATGGCTTAGATGTAGCAGCGATGACTGAATTGGACCATCAGTTAGCAAAGTTAAGTGAAACAACGACGATGGTTTTTGTGCTTAATCGCTTATCTGAGATTCCAGACTGTGTTGATCATTATGCGTTTATAAAAGACGGTAAAGTTACTCATCAATTAGCGCAGCCAAGTGCTGAACAGCGAGATGATTTACTTAAACTATTGCATCTAACACACACCGATTTAGAGATACCAGAGGCTGATAGTGACCATCAAGCGCCACCGCTTATTGACCCTATCCTGGTTAAACTCACGAATGCGTCGGTCAGCTTTGGCGGAAAAGCTATTTTTGAAAAGCTTAATTGGCAAATTAATCAAGGCGAGCATTGGCAATTAACCGGCAAAAACGGTTCTGGTAAAACCTGCCTATTAAACCTCATTACTGGCGATAACCCACAGTGTTATAACAACGACATCAAGGTATTTGGTTATCAGCGGGGGAGTGGCGAAAGTATTTGGCAAATAAAGCAGCATATTGGTTATATTTCTAATGCGTTACACATGGACTACCGTGTGGGTACTTCGGCGTTGAATACGATTATTTCTGGTTTTTATGACAGTATTGGCCTTTATCAAAAAGCGAGTGATAAACAGCTGGCTATAGCTAAAAATTGGCTAGCACTACTTGGCTTAAGTGATAAACAAAACAGTTCATTTACTCAGTTGTCATTTGGTGATCAACGCTTGTTGTTGATTGCCCGCGCGATGGTTAAGCATCCTAACTTACTCATTCTCGATGAGCCATGTTTAGGGCTTGATGAGGCAAACAGACAGCGGGTTTTATTATTAATCGAAAAAATTTGCAGCGCAAAAACCAGTACCGTGATTTATGTTAATCACCATGCAAGCGATCACATTGCTGGAATAGCGCATTATTTAGAGATGGAAAATGACATAAAAAAAGCGCCTTAGGCGCTTTTTGGACATGCAATTGATTTAAATGCGTGTCACCGTAAAGCCTTTATCGGCTAGCTGTTTAAGTAAACCGTGCTGCTCAGGCAAATGCAGTGCCCCGACTGCTATAAATAGCTTTTCTTTACCGATACGCTTAGATAATTGCTCAACCCAGTTGTTGTTGCGATCAATTAGCATCACTTGTTCACTGAGTTCACCATACTGTGAGTCATCAAAACTTTCGTTATAAAATTGAGTGAGTGTTTCCATATCACCCGACTTCCACGCGTTTATTAAACCAAAGAAATAGGTGTCGGCATCGGCGAGTTGCGCGAAAGTTTCTTCAATCATTTTATCATTCATGATTGCCAAGTGTTCAAACATTTCCATTTGTCGTTCTAGCGTTTCAAGCTCACCCACTGAAATTTTATGGTCTTTAGCGTAAGCAAGGACTTGCTTGTCAATTCCGTATTGGTCAGAAAACCCCACTTTTTGAAACTCCATTTGCATCATGGTTATCATGACGGCCCACGGTGCTAAGTTTTTAAACATAGCAATATCTATGGACTTATCAGCAAAGTATTTTTGCAGTTTGGCATAGTTAGCTTCAGAGAGTTCTGACTGTAATGTTTTGCCGTCTTTTAGCATCATAAAAGGCAATGAGCGACGTTGCATATCGACAGGAGATATCGCACTGATATCGACTTCAACGATGACTTTATCGGTCTTATCAAGTGCATTGGTTACTTTGCTTGGCAGTCCTTGCATACTTTTATCACCGACATGCACCGTGCCGAATAAATATGAGGCAATGCCGTTTTTCTCTACTTTCCAAAGTCCTGGTTCAGCAAATACTTGCTGACTAAAGCCCAGTAGTAGTAGAACAAAAAACAGGGCATTAATACGCTGTATGAATTTCATAACTTTCCTTTTCATGCTGTTGTTGTTTTCAATACTAAACTAATTTTCACAGAGAGGTTTAATAAAATGAGATCAACCCGAAAAAAATTACCTATGAAAGCTAAAAATTAATCAATCATTTAATTGGTTATAACGAGGTATGAAATTTCAATAGCTAGCTATATGTGAATTTTTAATCTTAAATACAGTTAATGTTAGATATTTATTTCTTTAATTTCGTTTTTTGTGATGTTTTTTGAATTGATTTTTATGTTGACTTGAAGGGCTGGGCGCGGTACTAATAGAAAAAGGCAGCGGGATGGCTAGATTTCCGCAACAAATGACACGAATTTGGTATAAGTAAATGCTTACAAATAAACTATCTCTAATCCTAATTAACGTCGTGGTGATTATTATTACCGCGGGGGCTACTTAGTGCTTAGAGAAAAGTGAAGCATTAAAAAAGCCCCCCGCACTTAACAGTCCGGGGGCTTTTTGTTTTAACCGCAAAAAATACACAATGTCACTGAGGAATGAGGATTTAAGATGACAGGCGCAGAGTTAACAATCGATTTATTAGCCAAACATGGCGTAAAGGATGTCTTTGGTTACCCGGGTGGTGCCATCATGCCTATTTACGACGCTTTGTATGGCGCGCCCGTCAAACATTATTTGACCCGTCATGAACAAGGCGCTGGCTTTGCCGCTGTAGGTTTTGCACGTAGTACGGGTAAGTTGGGAGTGTGTTTTGCAACGTCAGGCCCGGGTGCGACCAACCTTATCACGGCATTGGCTGATGCGATGATGGATTCGGTGCCATTACTGGCGATAACGGGGCAAGTGCCTACCGCAGCGATTGGCTCAGATGCATTCCAAGAGATTGATGTACTCGGTATGTCGTTGTCTTGTACAAAGCACAGCTACATGGTTGAACGCCCTGAAGATTTAGCTGAAATACTGCAAGAAGCCATCCACCTAGCGCAAACAGGGCGTCCGGGTCCTGTGTTAGTCGATATTCCTAAAGACATTCAAATGGCACAGGTGCCATTCCATCCTTGGTTAGCGGCAGAAGATACGTTGCCAAAACTTGACCCCAACCAAGTTGCCATTGCGAATCAAATATTAAGTGAAGCACAACGACCTGTTGCCTATGTGGGGGGCGGTGTTCAAGCCGCAGATGCACAAAACGAGCTTATGCAGTTTTTAGAAAAAACCCACATGCCAGCGGTAACAACGTTAAAAGCGTTGGGAAGTGTGTTACCTGATTACGAGTACGACCTTGGCATGCTAGGTATGCACGGTGGCAAAGCGGCTAATTTAGCAGTACAAGAATGCGATGTTTTAGTGTGTATTGGTGCGCGCTTTGATGACCGAGTTACGGGCAACCTAAGTAAGTTTGCCGCAAAAGCTAAAGTTATTCATTTGGATATCGATGCAGCAGAAATCGGCAAACGAAAGCCTGTAAAAGCGTCTCTCGTCGCTGACTTAAAAACGTCTCTACCGCAACTCGATTGCTTTGTAACCCCAGATGAGTGGCTTTTACATATTGAAAGTATGATGAAAGAGCATGCGTGGCGTTATGACTATCCGGGTGAAAAAGTATTTGCGCCTTACCTGCTAAATCAACTGAGCCAAAAAATGCCGAAGACCGGTGTGGTGTGCTGTGATGTGGGCCAGCATCAAATGTGGGTTGCACAGCATATGAAGTTTTCGCACCCCAGCAATCATTTAAGCAGTGGCGGGGCGGGTACGATGGGCTTTGGTTTGCCTGCGGCAATAGGTGCACAAGTGGCACGCCCAAACGATTTTGTTATTACGGTCTCGGGTGATGGCTCAATCATGATGAACATTCAAGAGCTGGCGACAATTCGCCGTAATAATTTACCAGTAAAAATACTTATCTTAGATAACCAGCGTTTAGGCATGGTACGTCAATGGCAGCAGTTATTTTTCGAGGGGCGTTATTCTGAGACCAATCTTTCAGATAACCCTGATTTTGTTCAACTCGCTGCAGTGTTTGGTATCCCAGGTCAAACTGTGACAAGAGCGGATGAAGTTGACACGGCGATTGATGCACTTGTGAATAGTCAAGGTCCTTACATTTTACATGTGTGTATCGATGACAAAGAAAATGTATGGCCGCTTGTACCACCCGGTGCAGCCAATGATGAGATGATGACGGAGACTGTAAAATGAAACACACCCTAACGATTGCACTCAAAAATCAAAGTGTCGCTGTTGAGCGCTTTTTACGCGTTGCCCGTCATCGCGGTTTTGATCTAACAAAAATGAACTTAGAAATGGCAGAAGATGCATTCAGAGTGACTATGACAGTGGTTAGCGATAAACCCATTCATTTATTAACGTCGCAGTTAAATAAATTGGTCGATGTAAAGCATGTGACGCTTGAGAGTCAGCTGCAACAGCAAGCAATTTAATCACAGACAAATTCAACAGGTAACTAGAGCAGCACAGACTATGCTTTAGTAAGAAATAAATTAGGAATGAGGAAGTCAGTGGCACGCCACTGCAACAACAGAGGTAACTATGGCTAAATTACGAAGTGCAACAACAACAGAAGGTCGTAAACGCGCAGGCGCACGTGCATTGTGGCGTGCAACAGGAATGACAGATAAGGACTTCGGTAAGCCAATTATCGCTGTTGTGAATTCATACACGCAGTTTGTTCCAGGGCATGTTCATTTAAATCAACTCAGTGAGTTAATGGCCGAAACGATTACTGAAGCGGGTGGTGTACCAAAAGAATTTAATACCATTGCGATTGATGATGGGATTGCGATGGGCCACGGCGGTATGCTGTATTCGCTACCTTCTCGCGATCTGATTGCTGACTCAGTAGAGTACATGGTTAACGCGCATTGTGCCGATGCGATGATCTGTATTTCTAACTGCGACAAAATCACCCCAGGTATGATGCTGGCTGCATTACGCTTAAATATTCCGGTTATCTTTGTGTCAGGTGGACCGATGGAAGCAGGTAAAACCCGCCTTGCTGATATCGACATTAAACTCGACTTAGTTGATGCCATGGTGAAAGGTGCCGATAGCTCAGTCAGCGACGAAGACTCAGACAAAGTAGAGCGCTCAGCGTGCCCAACGTGTGGTTCATGTTCGGGGATGTTTACGGCTAACTCAATGAACTGCTTATTAGAAGCAATTGGTTTGGCATTGCCTGGTAACGGCACAACACTTGCCACTCATAAAGACCGTAAACAGTTATATGTTGAAGCAGGCGCACGCATCGTTGATTTATGCCGTGAGTATTATCAAAAAGATAATGCCGACGTATTACCACGTGCCATCGCCAATCGCACCGCTTTTATGAATGCAATGGTGGTGGATATTGCAATGGGTGGCTCATCAAACACGGTGTTACATTTATTAGCCGCAGCCCAAGAAGCGGGTGTCGATTTTGATATGTCGCATATTGATGAGCTTTCACGCAAAACGCCTTTTTTATGTAAAGTTGCACCTGCCACAAGCAAATATCACATTGAAGACGTGCACCGCGCTGGTGGCATGATGGCAATTATCCGTGAGCTAGGTAAAGCGGGTTTAGTTGATTTGTCTGTGGATCACGTTGCTGGGATGACGATGGCGGAGTTAGTTGAGAAGTGGAATGCCACAGATCCAAACAATGCCGTTGCGCAAAAGTTCTATAAAGCAGGCCCAGCGGGTATCCGCACCACGAAGGCGATGAGCCAAGAATGTCGTTGGCCTGAACTGGATAACGATCGTGAAAATGGCTGTATTCGCAGTGTTGAAAATGCGTTTCGTCAAGATGGTGGCTTAGCGGTGCTGTCGGGAAATTTAGCGCTGGATGGTTGTATTGTTAAAAGTGCCGGTGTTGTTGAAGAAATGCTGCATTTTGAAGGCCCAGCAGTGGTTTACGAATCACAGGATGATTCAGTTGAAGGTATATTAAATGGTGAAGTAAAAGCGGGTGATGTTGTGGTGATCCGCTATGAAGGGCCAAAAGGGGGCCCAGGTATGCAAGAGATGTTGTACCCGACCAGCTACTTAAAATCGGTAGGTTTAGGTGAAAAATGTGCATTGATCACTGATGGCCGTTTTTCGGGTGGTACCTCTGGTTTATCGATTGGTCATGTCTCGCCTGAGGCTGCCAGCGGGGGAGCAATTGCGTATGTAGAGAACGGCGATAAAATTATTATTGATATCGCCACCCGCGAAATCACCTTAGCCCTGAGCGATGAAGAGCTTGAAGCACGTAAGCAAAAGCAATTAGCACGTGGTAAAGAGGCCTTTAAACCACGCGATCGTGAGCGTTATGTATCATCGGCACTTAAAGCGTATGCATTATTGGCAACCAGTGCAGACAAAGGGGCGGTCCGTGATTTAGCTAAGCTTGAGGAGTTAAGTTAATCATGGTTTCACAGGAGCTCGATTATTTTCGCGCTATCATCCAAGCAAATATGGAGCCGCTTGCAAAGGTTACTGAGGTCAGTGAAATGGCCGAACTTAGCGCAAGGCTCGGTAATCATGTGTGGTTGAAGCGTGAAGACCAACAACCGGTTTATTCGTTTAAATTGCGCGGTGCATTCCATAAGTTGAGTAAGTTGCCAAAGGGCTCTGATGTGGTCACTGCATCGGCTGGCAACCATGCTCAAGGCGTCGCGTTAAGTGCATCGTTTTTAGGGCACAAAGCGACAATTGTTATGCCGGTAACCACACCCGAAATTAAAGTGAGTGCAGTGCGCGCGCTAGGTGGTGAGGTTGTATTACATGGTCATCACTTTGATGCAGCAAAAGCCCACGCGTTAGCGCTAACAGAGCAGCGCAATGGCGTATTTGTGCCTCCTTTTGATGACCCCGATGTCATTATTGGTCAAGGCACAGTTGCGCGAGAACTGATGCAGCAGCTAAACGACCTTGATGCCGTTTTTATTCCTGTTGGCGGTGGTGGCTTGTTGGCGGGAATGGCTGTGTACATAAAATCATTGCGACCTGATATCAAAGTAATTGGTGTTGAAGCGGATGAAAGTGCGTGTTTAAAAGCAGCATTAGAGGCGGGGAAACCTGTGGAGCTTGACCGCGTTGGTAGTTTTGCTGATGGTGTAGCGGTAAAAATAATCGGCACCGAAACGTTCCGCTTAGCACAAAAGTTTTGTGATGAAGTTGTGACCGTGAGTGGCGATGAGATTTGTGCTGCTATGCAGGATATCTTTGTTTCTACCCGTGCAATTGCTGAGCCTTCAGGGGCCTTATCGACAGCGGGTTTGAAAAAATGGTGTCAGCAAAGCGGTGTAAAAGGCTTAAATGTTGCTGCTATTTTATCGGGCGCGAATTTAAATTTTGACCGTTTACGCTACGTTGCTGAGCGCACTGCGTTGGGTGAAAAGAACGAAGCATTACTCGCCGTCACCATCAAAGAAGAAAAAGGCAGCTTTAAGCAATTTTGTGCTTCGTTAGGTGGCCGAGCTATTACAGAGTTTAATTACCGTTATGCAGGACCGGGTGAAGCACAAATATTTGTGGGTATTGCACTTCGCCAAGGTCAGCAAGAGCTAGATGAATTAAAAGCGGTACTCACTGAGAATGGCTATACATTTTGTGACCTGTCAGATAACGAATTGGCTAAATTACACATTCGTTATATGGTGGGTGGAAAAGCCCCAGCGCAATTACATGAGCGATTATTACGTTTTGAATTTCCTGAATACCCAGGTGCATTAGCGCGATTTTTAGATACGTTAGGCAGTAACTGGAATATTACGTTATTCCATTATCGCAATCATGGTGGCTCTGTAGGTAATGTACTTGCTGCATTTGCTATCGAACCGAGTGATTACGACGTATTTAACGAGCATTTAAATCGTCTTGGTTATAATGTTCAGGATGAAACCAATAATCCATGTTTCACGCAATTTTTAACGACTCAAGGTCAAAAGTTGAGTGAAGCTAAAGCTGCCAATCAATAAACTGGGCTCCATCAAGGAGCCTTGATTTTTTGCATATTTTTCCTATAGTTATTGCACGATTGTAAAGCAAGGATGATGCGTGCGAGGAATGCGTTATTACTTAGGGTTACTCTGTTTAATGCTAAGCATAAGTGCCAATGGCTCTGACAAGGTGACCTTGCAACTAAAATGGACTCATCAATTCCAGTTCGCTGGCTATTACATGGCAGCAAAAAAAGGCTTTTATAAAGACGCTGGACTTGATGTCACTATTTTACCCGCAGATCCTAACAACCCTAACACGTTTGATCAGGTGTTAAATGGTCAAGCCGACTTTGCTATTACGCATTCTGGTATTTTGCAACAACGTGTGCAAGGTGCCCCCGTTGTTGCCTTAGCGGCTATGCTGCAGTTCTCCCCCTATTGTTGGATGGTTAAAAATAATTCTGATATTTTCCAGCCGCGTGATTTTGCGGGTAAAAAACTCAGTAAAATTAGCTCACTTGAAAACGCAGAGTTGTTAGTCATGCTGCAAAGGGCGGGGCTTGATTATCAAAGTTTAATGGCTGCAAGCCAAAAAGGCGGAATAGAGCAGTGGTTAGCTGGCGAACTTGATGCTGTGCAAGTGTATGTAACTAATGAGCCGTATACTTTAACACTGCGTGGTGTTGGGCACCGATTAATTTGTCCACAAAAATTTGGCCTGAATGTGTATGGCGATATTTTATATACCTCGCAGGCTATGCTTAAAAATAAACCGGATATAGTTGAGCGTTTTTATCAAGCAAGTTTAAAGGGATGGCGTTATGCACTGCATAATATGAATGAGAGTATTAATGTCACTCAGCGTGATTATGCCCCGCACAAAAGTATGCAGGAACTTGCATATGAAGCCGATGTACTCGCTAACTATATTCAGCCTCCGGGCAGCAAGTTGGGGAGCATGTCGATGGCTAAATGGCGACTTATCGCTGACCTTTACAACATCGATCAAGACGAATTTGATCATGCATTTTCAGGGTTTATGTATGATCAACAGCAAAGCGAGGGCATAGAGTTATCTTGGATGCTTATTTTAGCGATAATATTGAGCATTGCATGTGTTCCTTTGTACATTGGTCTAATAAGCAATGGAAGGCGTTAAACCTCTTAAAAGCTGTTATACTCACTTTTATTTTTTGTCGTTTTTGTAGTTATGACACTTGCCCAGCACTTTGCTGCTTTAGATACACTGCTTTATTCAACTCGCCAATACTGGCAATGCACGGCATTTGACTTTGATGATATTCCATGGCCTGAATTAATGTCTTTATTATGGGCGATTGATGACAGCCAAGTGAGTGAACTTGATGCCGACCAGCATGCTTTATATCAATACTTTTGTGATGCTATAGACGGTGTTGATGAACTTAATGCCTTATGCGAACTGCCCACAACAAAGTTGCCAAGGAATGAATTTCCATTTTGGATCAGTAATGGCATCAAAGGACGCAAGTTTGAGCAGTTACAAGATTTTGTTGCAGCGATCAGCCAAAATTCACAGCAACACCCTGTTTTAGAGTGGTGTGCAGGCAAAGGACACTTAGGGCGGATGCTGGCATTTAGTGGCGCACCCTCGGTACACAGTATTGAACTACAAGAGCACCTGTGTGAGCAGGGAGCTCATAGTGCTAAGCAGCAACAATTAGCCATGCAGTTTTCACAAGCGAATGTATTAACGGATAACACTGATGCATTTTTTAAAACAGAGCAACATGCCGTCGCTTTACATGCATGTGGTCGTTTACACCAAACATTTATGCAGCAGGCAAGTCGGGCCAAAACCCAGCAGATAAGCTTTTCACCCTGTTGTTATCACTTATTTACCGACGATGCCTACCAAGCAATGAGTGAGCATGCACAGCATAGTCAATTGACGCTAACCCATCGCGATTTAAAGCTGGCCTTGCAAGAAACCGTGACCGCACCAAGTCGGGTTGATAAAGTGAGAAAAACAGAAGTCGAGTGGCGACTTGGTTTTGATGCATTACGTAAATCAATTACCGGTGTTCAGCACTATGTGAGTGTGCCTTCCGTGAATAAAGCGGTATTTTCTGGTTCTTTTAGGTCGTTTTGTTTGTGGGCAGCTGATAAAAAGTCACTACATATACCAGATGATATTGATTACAATGCATTTTTAGAGATAGGTAAGCAGCGTAAAAGGGTCACAGAACGCATTGAACTCATCCGACATGTGTTCAGAAGAGCAATTGAAGTTTGGCTCGTGCTCGATCGTGCTTTATATTTGCAACAACAAGGCTATCAGGTATCAGTAAGTACGTTTTGTGAAAAACAGCTCACACCAAGGAATATCTTGATCCAAGCTAATTATTAAAAATCGTAAAGAGGCGCAATGAGAAAGTTAAAAAATTTATTCGAAAATAATAGACGTTGGGCTGCGCGTACGAGTGAAAGTGATCCTGAGTTTTTTAAAATTCTATCAATGCAACAAAATCCCGAGTACTTGTGGATTGGCTGTTCGGACTCACGTGTACCCGCTAATGAGATAGTTGATTTATTACCGGGTGAGTTATTTGTACACCGTAACGTTGCAAATGTGGTTGTGCATACTGACCATAACTGTTTATCAGTCATGCAGTACGCGGTTGAAGTACTTAAAGTTAAGCACATTATGGTCGTTGGACACTATGGCTGTGGGGGTGTTCAAGCGGTTTTAAATGAAGCACGCTTTGGCTTAATTGATAACTGGCTACGTCATGTTGGTGATGTAAAAGAAAAACACATCGAACAGTTAAACGCATTACCAGAAAAAGAACGTTTAAACAGCCTGATTGAACTCAATGTAATTGAGCAAGTACGTAACGTGTGTCGTACTAATATCGTGCAAGATGCGTGGGCGAAAGGCCAAGAACTTACGATTCATGGTTGGGTGTATGGTTTAGCAAATGGTCATTTAAATGACCTTGAATCCGTGGTGACCTGTGCAGAAGAAGCCACAGAGACATACGGTACTGCGGTAAAACGTGTTTTCGAACGTATTGCAGAGAAAAGTTAAGACTTAACTGGATAGAAAAAAGGTGAGCTAAGTAGCTCACCTTTTTTTATTGTTCGTCTTGTTTGCTAGCAAGTTGTTGTTCAAGTAAGGCAACCTTTTCTTCTAGCTCCGTGAGTTTTTCACGAGTTCGAATAAGTACTTGGCTTTGAATATCAAACTCATCACGGCTTACAAAGTCCATCTCAGCAAGTTTGTTTTGAATAGCTTGCTTCGTTTTACCTTCAATGGTGTCGGCAAGGTTTTTCACGCCTTGTGGCATGTTATCAGTGATTTGCTTTGCGATTTCTTCAAGTTTTGCTGGGTTGATCATCTTCGTCCCTTGAGTCACGTAAAAAAACAATCTTACCTTATTGGCTAGGCGTAGTGTAGTGATTACGGTAAAATTGCCGGTTCTGTCTTTGGATAATTTCTTAGGGGCTTATGAAACTCAACCCAAAACAAGATGAAGCGGTAAAGTATATCAGTGGACCGTGTTTGGTATTAGCCGGCGCAGGCTCAGGTAAAACGCGTGTAATTACCAACAAAATCGCTTACTTGGTGCAAAAGTGTGAGTATCAAGCACGTAACATAGCAGCCGTTACCTTTACTAATAAAGCGGCAAAAGAGATGCGCGAGCGTGTTGCACAAACGCTTGGTAAGCAAGAGTCTAAAGGGTTATGGGTTTCGACATTTCATACCTTAGGTCTTGAGATCATCAAAAAAGAATTAACCACATTAGGCTTTAAGCCAGGATTCTCATTGTTTGATGATCAAGATACCAATCAATTATTAACCGAGCTTACAGAAGACGAACTAAAAAAAGACAAAGACTTATTAAACCTGTTAAAAATGCAGATAGGCAGTTGGAAGAACGAGCTTATTTTACCCGAACGGGCGATTCGTGAAGCGCGTGAGCCACAAAAAGCACTGTTTGCCCAGTTGTATGCCCGCTATCAAAATCAACTACGAGCTTATAATGCCCTCGATTTTGATGATCTGATCATGATCCCCACCTTGCTACTGGGACAAAATGCGACAGCACGTGAGCGTTGGCAACAGCGTTTTCGTTATTTGCTGGTGGATGAGTATCAAGATACCAATACGAGCCAGTATCAATTGGTTAAGTTATTAGTGGGTGAACGTGCTCGCTTTACGGTGGTGGGAGATGATGACCAATCAATTTATTCGTGGCGTGGTGCTAAACCACAAAATCTGGTGTTATTGAGTAAAGACTTTCCGGGTTTGCGTTTAATTAAACTTGAACAAAACTACCGAAGTGCAGGGCGTATTCTTAAAGCAGCCAATATTCTTATTGCTAATAATCCGCATGAGTTTGATAAAAAACTGTTCAGTGAACTAGGTTATGGTGAACCGATTAAAGTCATTGGCTGTCGTGACGAAGAGCATGAATCTGAACGCGTTGTTGCAGAGATCATTTCGCATAAGTTCATGAAGCGGACCAGCTATAAAGATTACGCCATTTTATATCGGGGGAATCACCAAGCGCGCGTATTCGAAAAAGCGCTGATGAGTAACCGTATCCCATATAAAATTAGTGGCGGAATGTCGTTTTTCTCACGTTCAGAAATTAAAGATATCATGGCGTATTTACGCTTGTTGGTTAATCAAGACGACGACAATGCATTTTTACGTATCGTGAATACCCCACGACGAGAAATAGGTACCGTCACTCTCGAAAAATTAGGCACACTTGCCAACGAAAAGCACATTAGTTTATTTGCTGCCTGCTTTGAGCCTGAGCTTGCGCATCGTTTAAAAGGGCGGGGCTTTAATGCGTTAGCAGGGTTTGCTCGTTGGGTGGTTGAACTGTCTGATAATGCAGTGCGGGGTGACACGCTCGAAGCGGTAAAAGAGCTGGTCAGGCAAATTAATTACGAAGCGTATCTTTACGAGTCATCGCCTAGCGCAAAAGCCGCAGAAATGCGTATGAAGAATGTGTCGGAGTTATATCGTTGGATCACCGATATGCTGACCGGTGATGCCGATAACCCCCCGTTGAATTTAGCAGAAGTGGTGAGCAAGTTAACGCTGCGCGATATGCTTGAGCGCAATGAAGAAGAAGATGAATCTGATGCGGTACAGCTCCTGACTTTGCATGCTTCAAAAGGCTTGGAATACCCGTATGTATTTATGGTGGGAATGGAAGAAGGATTATTACCTCATCAAGTGAGCATCGACGAAGATAACGTTGAAGAAGAACGTCGTCTTGCTTACGTAGGTATCACACGAGCCCAGCAAGAGTTGGTTATGACATACGCTAAGCTGCGCCGTCAGTTTGGTGAAACATCGGATACAGAGCTGAGTCGTTTTGTGCAGGAGTTACCACAGGATGACTTGGCCTTTGAAGCAAAGAAACCGCCTTCTTCTCAAGCAGAGCGAATGGAAAAAGGTCAAGCACGTGTTGCTAACTTGCGTGCCATGCTTAAAAAGTAACGCCGTTATGCTCAATGCACATGTTTAAATATTTAAATCAAGCGGTATTGTCGAGTGTGTGCTTGTCGTCTCTTTATTGAAGGGCGCAAGTGCATGCTGTTTGCCAATAAACAGCGATAAGCCGTGTTTATCTAACAGGGTACGGTAGTTAAAAATCGATGGGCCTTTGGCTATGACTTGGATATTTTGAATATGGGTAATAGCCAGTACACCTTGAAGCTGTAAATGATAGTTTTCTTGTTGTAGCACACGCTTACTGAAAGTTGAGCTTAATAATAAGTAATCGAACTTAAATTCGGTCAGTAAGTTCAATTCACAGCGATCTTTTGCAAACTCATTCAAACCTATCGAGAACCCTTGTGCCACAAGACTTTTTAGGTTTTCTATTTGTACAGCCGATGCATAACGAATTTCTTGTTCATTAAATAATAAACATATCTTTTTAGCATCATGCGCTTTGAGAAGGTGACATAGCGCTTTAAAGTTGATGCGTTCAAGCACTAATCCTGAGCATGGAAATAACACCTTTTGTAACTTTGTTTGGGCGGCTAATGAAAAAGCTTGTTTGAGTAAACTCAGCTCAACTTCGAAATGCTGAATACGATCAGTGGCAAACTTCTTGAGTACTTCAAAGCTGGTACTGCCAAGTACAGGGTGTTCTCCAAACGCCTCTAATAGCGACTCAGCATGTGCTGACTCGTCAAGCGTAATGATTTCTGAGCTTCTAAAATGCATTGGTAAATCATCAAGGTGATGCATATTCTCAGCTTCATGCTGTGAGGTCGTCGCATTGAGTAAAGGATGAAAACACTCAAAGCGGTTGCGCCCTGCGTTTTTAGCATAATACATGGCTGCATCAGCATCACGAATAATCTCATCGGTGTGCTTGTAACTCGTTTTTGAGTAGGTAATCCCTATACTTGCACCGCTTTGAATACATTGACCTTTCATGCAGAAAGGTTTCTTCATGATTTCAATAATGCGTTTTGCAACATCTTCTGCTTGCTGCGGCTCTGTTAAATGGGTGAGCAAAACAACAAACTCATCGCCGCCTAATCGTGCAAGTAAATCATGTTCTCGAATACAGTGAGAAAATGATTCTGCGACACTAATTAAAAACTGATCCCCAGCTTGGTGACCTAATTGATCGTTAATATCTTTAAATTTATCTAAGTCGATAAACAGCACTGCAAATTGTTGCTCTGGATAGCGTTGATAATGCTGCAGCGTTTTTTCAAGCTGTGTTAAGAACAAGCTTCGATTCGGTAAGCTGGTGAGCGAGTCATGATGTGCATCGTGATATAACTGTTGTTCAATTTTTTTACGCTCTTCCATTTGCATTTGTAAGTGCATATTGGCTTGGCGCAATTCTTTGGTCTTTTCAGCAACGCGATGTTCAAGCTTTTGGTGGCTTTGCTTAAGTTCTTGGTTAGCTAAATGGGCTTGGATTACATTGGCGATTTGGTGTGAAACGAAGGTGATGAGCTCACAATCATCTTGGCTAAATTCATGTTTATTGTTATATGCTTGGCAAACAATTAAGCCAATTACCCCTTGTGATGTCTTTAGTGGCGCTCCTAACCAGCTGGTGGCAGATTCTTCGGGCGGAATATCTCTAGGCCTTTCTATGACCCCCTGTTTTATGAGGCTTTTCGCGCGCTTTGCATCAATCACTTGGCATTTTTCGGTACTCAGTACCAACTCACTGTAACCTTTAGCAAATGGCCGAGGTTCGGCATTATCGCTGTATTCATCAACGCAGTAAGGAAAGCTTAGCCAGTGAGATTGTTGGTCATACAGCGCAATATATAAGTTATCTGCGTACGTAATGGTTTTTATTATTTTGTGTACATGCTGATATACGTCTTCTAGATTTTCACTCAGTGTTGCAAGCTCAGAGATCTTAAACAGTATTTGCTGTCGTTCTAATGCTTTTTTTCGGTGTAATATTTCTTCATTGAGTGCCTGGTTACTTTGCGTTAGTGCGCGGGTGCGAATTTTGACTTCGGACTCAAGAAGTTCGCGCTTTTTAACGCGTTCTATAGCAGTTGCAAGGTAAAGTGACATCACTTCTAACAGTTCAATTTGCTGCTCAGAATAGCTTTGCGCTTTATCGTAGCTCTGCGCCACCATCACGCCAATGATGGTTTTATCACGATAGACCGGTACGCCAACCCAGTGCTCTGCGGGGGTCCCTAAAGCTTTAAATTGACCCTTTTCAACAGCTTGTTGGGTTTGTTCTTTAGTAAAGTAGCTGGTTTTACCATGTTTGAATACATGACCAGTTAACCCCTCTTTGAAGTGTTGATCGTATTTTAAGGGCACAGAAAGGCCATCTTTTTCGTCTGCAAAATACGACAGTTCTAAAAGATCGTTCACAGGGTTGTGCAGCACAACGTAAAAGCTTTTACTTGGGATAAAGCTTTGCAATATATCGTGAATAGCGGGGTAAAGAAGGGTTAATTCGGCAACAGTGCTTGCTTGCTCTGATAACTGTAATAGAGCATGTTGCAAGTGATGAGATTGCTTATATTTTTGTATAAGCGATTTTAAGCGAGCATTTCTACGGACTAGCTTATCAATGTGTGTTGCTGAATCTTCCAATGATTTAGAACCAGTTTTTATTATTGTTTAAATATTGTTCTTTATAGTTCCACTTTTTTCGTAGATCGTCAAGTAGCAGATAGGCTAATTAAGGGGTTATACAGACAAGGTTGCTAGTACTAAATTATTATTTTTGTGCGTATTTCAGGCATAAAAAAAAGGGCCTAATAAATTAAGCCCTTCGTATTATGTTTATAACTGTTATTTGCTTGTCATAAAGTCGATAGCAGCACTGATTTCTTCATCAGAACAGTCCATACACGTACCTTTAGGAGGCATTGCATTGAAACCATTTAAGGCGTGATTAAGTAAAGTGTCTTTGCCTTTAGCGATACGAGGAGCCCAATCATCAGCTGATTTAGGTGCGCCTAATGCGCCAGTACCGTGACAAGCGAAACATGATGCTTGATACACCTGCTCGCCAGAACGAGGACCAGTAGGTTCAGCAGCCGCAGCAGCTTTATCACCTTCTAGATATACAGAACCAATTGGCGCTAGACGCTTCTTAATTGCGTCTTCAGTCAAAGAGTTGTCATACGCTTGTGCGTATGCCGTTGTTGCTAGCAGTAATAATGCAGCTGATAGTTTTTTCATTTTGCCTTGCTCACTTCGATTTGAACGTGATCAATCACGATATCTGACGGAAATTAGAACGATTATAACGCTAAGCCACAATTTATAAAATGATCTGAAAGGCTTTTTCTTGATAAAAAAAGCCATTTTTTGCTCCAGCGCAATAAAAATCAGCTTTATGTGCTGAATCGCTACAGTGTTATTATGCCAGTTCTAATACTTTACTGACTAATTTTTCAATCCCAGCATCAGCCTCTAAAATGCTTTGCGCAAGCATATATGCAGGGGTTGTAACCACTTTATGTTGTTCATCTACAACAATGTCGTCAACGGCACAGTATTGGTGATCGCCGCCTAGTTGTTGAATAGCCGCTGCGGTATCTTGGTCGTTACCAATGGTTGTTTTTACGCCTTGGCCATAAATAAGTGGCAGCATGGCAGGTGCAATACACATATATCCCGCTGCTTTATTTGCTTTAACAAACGCAGTACACGCATGGAGTACATCATCTTGTACTTGAGCATCTGCGCCTTTTACAGCAAAGTCAGATAAGTTTTTTGCCGCACCAAAGCCGCCGGGTATGATGAGTGCGTCAAATTCATTCACGTTTAGTTCTGTGATAGCTTTTATTTCGCCACGCGCAATACGTGCTGCTTCCACTAAAACATTACGATTTGGCGTCATCTCTTCACCGGTTAAGTGGTTAATGGTATGCAGTTGCTCAATGTCAGGAGCAAAACATTGATAGCGTGCACCTGCTTTGGCTATGTGTAGCAAAGTTAATACTGCTTCATTGATTTCTGCGCCATCGTAAACACCGCAACCCGCTAAAATTACAGCCACTTTTTTCATTAGATATTCCTCCTTAATGCAACTTTGGTTAGTGTATCAATTATGCGTGTCAGTCGACAAAATAAAAAAGTTTTCTGGGTCGACTGCTCGAGACGCTTGGTAAATTGCTGTTTATGCCTTTTTATAAAATACAAACGTACAAAAAAGTATAAAGGATCGCTATGATCTTTGATCCATTGTGCTAGAATACTCCTCCGGTTATGAAAAGGGATATTTATTCATCGTTAAGCAAGCAATGGACATGAGTAGCTAAAACCGTTTTCCACATCGGATAAAAATAATAAAAAAAGAACCTCGTATTATCTTTTTTAAATCAAAACATGTGCTTACAGAAAATTCCTAAATGTTTTTACATTTTGGGAGAATTGCTCGTGGGTTTTATCTACAAAGTTATCCACAGCTTGCTATTTATGAATGTGTTACTGCTCAATAATTCACAGTCGTTTTCTTCATAGCCTTATGGCATGCTTACAATCAATTTATTGTTATTCATTTAGGATCCAATTTCACCATGGCTCAGATCCCTGAAAATCCACTTATTCTTGTTGATGGTTCTTCCTATTTATTCCGCGCATATCATTCACCTCCTCACCTAACAAACTCGAAAGGAGAGGCTACAGGGGCTATTTATGGCGTCGTTAATATGCTTAAGAGTCTAATCAGACAATATGATCCGTCGCATATGGTGGTGGTGTTTGATGCCAAAGGTAAAACCTTTAGAAATGATATGTACAGTGAATATAAAGCGAATCGTCCACCTATGCCGGATGACTTACGCACACAAATAGCACCACTTCATAATATTATTAAGGCGATGGGTTTTCCGCTTATTAGTATTGAAGGGGTCGAGGCTGACGATGTTATTGGTACATTTGCACGCATTGCTTCTGAGCAACAACGCCATGTGTTGATCTCTACAGGTGATAAAGATATGGCGCAGCTTGTGAATGAGCACGTCACACTTATTAACACCATGACCGATAGTATTTCAGACCCTGACACGGTGGTTGAAAAGTTTGGTGTAGGCCCTGAATTGATCATCGACTACTTAGCGCTGATGGGCGACAAGGTTGATAACATTCCTGGCGTTGATGGTTGCGGCCCTAAAACTGCGGTGAAATGGTTACAAAAGTATGGCTCGTTACAAGGCGTAATCGATCATGCCGGTGAGATCAAAGGCAAAATAGGCGAAAAGCTGGCAGCTGCGCTTGATCATTTACCACTGAGTTACGAACTGGCAACGATAAAATGTGATGTAGAGGTTGAATCTGACCTAGAAAGCTTCAAGTTACAAGAGCCTAATCGAGATGAGTTAATTGCTTTATACGGTGAGTGCGAGTTCCGTCGCTGGTTAGCTGAATTACTCGATAACCCGAAAGACGCAGATACACATTTAGATGTACCAACCGAAGAAAATGAATTGCCACAAGTGAGTGATGCTCATTACGAAACCATTCTTACTGAGCAACAACTTGATACGCTAGTTAAGCAGTTAAATGAGGCTGAGTTATTTGCCTTTGATACCGAAACAACCAGCCTTGATTACATGCAGGCACAATTAGTTGGTATGAGCTTTGCGGTTAAGGCCGGCGAAGCGGCGTATATTCCGGTTGCTCACGATTATCCCGATGCGCCAGAACAATTAACACTCGACACGGTAATGGCAAAAATTGGCCCAATTTTAGCCGACGAGCGCAAAGCGAAAGTGGGGCAAAACCTAAAATACGATAAAAGTGTACTGGCTAATGCTGGGTTTGAATTAAACGGTATAAAATACGACACGATGTTGGAGTCGTATGTATTTAATAGTGTGGGCAGTCGTCATGATATGGACTCGTTAGCACTTAAATACCTAGGGCATAAAAATATCAGTTTTGAAGAGATTGCTGGAAAAGGCAAAAAGCAGCTGACTTTTAATCAAATTGAACTTGAAAAAGCAGCGCCATATGCTGCTGAAGATGCTGATATTACATTACGCTTACACGAGGTGTTGTGGCCGAAGATTGAAGCTGATAGCCAACTTAAATCAGTATTTGAAGAGATTGAGTTACCGCTTGTCTCTGTACTTTCAGATATTGAGCGTACTGGTGTCGCGATTGACAGTACCATGTTAGCTGCCCATAGCCAGCGATTGGGTGAACGTTTACTCGAGCTTGAACAAGAAGCATATGACATGGCGGGTGAAAAGTTTAACTTAGGCTCACCTAAACAACTACAAGCAATTTTATTTGAGAAGCTTGAACTGCCAGTAATTAAAAAAACGCCAAAAGGTGCGCCATCTACAGCAGAAGAAGTATTGCAAGAGCTGGCGCATGATTATCCTTTACCTAAAGTAATCATTGAGCATCGTGGTTTATCAAAGTTGAAATCAACTTACACAGATAAGCTGCCATTAATGGTGAATGAGCGTACCAAACGCGTACATACCTCGTATCATCAAGCGGTAACGGCAACAGGGCGTTTAAGTTCAACAGATCCTAATTTACAAAATATTCCGATCCGCTCGGAAGAAGGGCGTCGTATCCGTGAAGCATTTATTGCGGCTGCGGGCCATAAAATTGTGGCTGCCGATTACAGCCAAATTGAATTACGTATTATGGCGCATTTATCGCAAGATAAAGGCTTACTGACCGCCTTTGCCAATGGCTTAGACGTACACAGTGCAACAGCGGCAGAGGTCTTTGGTGTTAGTCTGGAGGACGTCACCAGCGATATGCGTCGTAAAGCGAAAGCTGTCAATTTTGGCTTAATTTACGGTATGTCGGCATTTGGTTTATCTCGTCAATTAGATGTGCCTCGCCACGAAGCACAGCACTATATTGATAAGTACTTTGAGCGTTTCCCAGGTGTACTTGAATACATGGAAACGACGCGTCAAAAAGCGGCGGATAAAGGGTATGTAGAAACCATTTTTGGTCGACGCTTACATTTACCAGAGATCAATGCGCGTAATGGCGCACGACGTAAAGCGGCAGAACGTGCTGCTATTAACGCGCCAATGCAAGGCACTGCCGCCGATATTATTAAAAAAGCAATGCTTAAAGTGCATCAGTGGGTAAATGCCCAAGCCGAAGGCGCAGTGAAGCTACTTATGCAAGTACACGATGAATTAGTGTTTGAAATTAAAGAAGAGTGTGTTGATGAGTTCAAAGCTGAAATCTGTAAGCTGATGTCAGAAGCTGCGACCCTTGATGTCCCCCTTATTGTTGAAGCAGACAGTGGGGATAACTGGCAGCAAGCTCACTAGTTTTGCTGATTTTATGCCGAATATCTTGCTTAATGCTGGGTATTCGGCAATGAGGATAACCTGCACATTAATACCGCCCATGTTTTAACCCGCCAAAACGTAAAACGAGCACTTTGAATCTTCACCACACAGTTATTTTGATCATACAGAGTGAGCGTGTGATCCATTAAAAATGACCTCTTATGCCAGTTGAACGATCACTTTTTTTGTAAACTTAAGGTTAACAAGAAAAGACAGTTTTAGAGTTTCGTTATATGTTTATCAATTAATGGTCTTTTGCTGCATATTTAATTTATTTTTAGGTGGGTATTTGCTAAAGTCCGCGCCGTCCTCATCCTGTAGGACATCCTGTTGATGATGCATCTGAAAAGATGCAACGTATTGATAGCTTCTCCCCAGTTTGCTATACCGGCTCACTCTTTATTGAGTGAGCCGTTTTTTCTTGTTCTTATCATACAATTCATTGCACAAATTAGCGCAGGTGATACCATCAAAGTGATTCTTAATTACTTTCGAAGGAATGCGTTATGTTTAAATCTTTGGCTATTACAGCCTTATCATTATCAAGTTTATTTGTTGCCCCATTGGCGAGTGCTAATTGGCAAGTTAATAATGAACAAAGCAATGTAAGCTTTGTTTCAATAAAGAAAAACGCAATCGCTGAAGCTCATCATTTTAAAAACGTATCAGGAACCTTAAACGAGCAAGGTCAATTTAAGTTAATGATCGACCTGACGTCTGTTGAAACGCTGATCCCCATCCGTAACGAGCGCATGACTAAGCTCCTGTTTGAAACAGCCCAGTTTCCTAATGCCGTATTAACAGCTGATTTAAGCCAAGCTTTATCAAAGCTCGTGCCTGGGCAGCATGTATTAAAAGGTCTTAAAGCTGAACTTGATTTTCATGGTAATAAAAAAGAACTAACACTTGATGTACTTGCTAATATGTCGCCAACGGGTGATGTAACTGTGTCATCGTTTACGCCCGTGATTATTAATGCTGCTGATTTTAAAGTGACTGAAGGTATTGCTGAATTACAAAAACTGGCTGGTTTACCGTCAATTGCTACTGCCGTTCCGGTTACATTTTCACTGACTCTTGATAAAGAAAAGTAATGCAGTCACTTGCTGAGCTAGAAACCGCACTTGCACAGCCAGACAAACCATTTGATAAGTGGCAACCGACCCATTGTGGTCAGTTGCCAATTAGCATTGATGTGCATGGCGTGTGGTTCTACGCGGGCAGTGAAATAAAACGAGAAGCGATGGTTAAGCTGTTTGCCTCTGTTCTTTGCAAAGAAGCAGACAGCTATTATCTAAAAACGCCTGTCGAGAAAATGGCTATCACCGTGGCCGATGTGCCTTTTATTATCGTAGATTGGCGCTTTGAAGAAACAGAGCAAGGCAACGCGTTGTGTTGTATTGATAATTTACAGCGCACTTGGTTAGTCACTGCGTGTCAGCCACTGCAACTGCGTGAATTTGAAAACGTGACGGTACCATACCTTAAATTGCCGCATGGACTGGCTGCCAGAGTATCGAGGAATGTGTATTATCAGTGGGCTGAAATAGCCAGCTCTGATGAGGATGGCTATTTCATTGAGTCATTATCCAAGCACTACTACTTGGCTTAATAACTTAAGCGTCTGGTTGTTGATCTGATTCTGATTCAGACTCTGCTTCTTGCATTTCAATAGGCCCTAAGAACCATTCGTCTAGCTTTTTAGCAACTTCAGGTAAGCCTGTCCCTTTCAATGATGAAAAGGCATGAACTGTAATATCGCCCTCTAAGCTGCTTAGTTCACGACGAACTTGTAAAACTTGTGCTTTGCGTGCACCTTGCTTTAGTTTGTCGGCTTTAGTGAGTAACGCAAGAACCGGAATTTCACTCCCGACCGCCCAGTCGATTAAGTCGCGGTCTAAATCTTTAAGTGGGTGACGAATATCCATTAACACAACAATGCCTTTAAGGCTTTGGCGTTTTTGTAAATATTCACCTAATGATTTTTGCCATTTCTTTTTCATTTCAATGGGGACTTTCGCAAAACCGTACCCCGGTAAATCGATTAGGCGCTTGTCGGCATCGAGCTCAAAGGTGTTTATAAGTTGCGTACGACCAGGTGTTTTTGAGGTACGTGCTAACTTTTGGTCTGTTAAGGTGTTAAGAGCACTTGATTTACCGGCGTTTGAACGACCGGCGAACGCGACTTCAATCCCCGTATCAGCAGGTAAACGAGAGATATCAGGTGCGCTGGTAACAAAGGACGCAGTATTGTATTTGATACGAGATTTGAGCACAGGCTCTCCTAATCTTTTATAAATAATAACAGTCAGTGGTCGAAAACCACTCAAGGCACGTATTTTATACTATTAAAGCAGCATTCAAAAGCGTATTTAAGCGTGCTAACTTGGCTTTGAACAAGGAAAATTGCTAGGTAGAAACTTAATCTAAGTCAAATCCCTATAAATTATAAGCTTAATGTGGGCAGAAAACGTGCCAGAGAATTTATTATCGTGTAGAATATAGAAATCACAACATCCATATTGTAGATGATACAGGGTCGGAAACAGAGAATTCACCATGAAAAAAATAGCACTATCTTTAACTATATTGCTTGGTGCGTTGTCAGCAAGCAACGCAACAGCATTTGATGGCGATGTAAACGCAGGTAAAGAAAAATCGGCAACGTGTGCGGCCTGTCACGGCCCAGACGGTAATGCGCCGGTTAATATCTACCCTAAGATTGCAGGTCAACACGCAGATTATATCTATAAACAACTACAAGAGTTTAAACTAGGTATGACATCGGGTGGCAAAGAGGGCCGTATGGACCCTGTAATGAGTGGTATGGCTATGCCGCTTAGCGATCAAGATATGAAAGACCTAGCAGCTTACTTCTCTTCATTAAACATGTCTGAGGGTGTAACACCTAAAGATGTTGTTGAAGTTGGTCAACAGCTTTATAAAGCCGGTGATGCAGAGCGTGGAATCCCAGCTTGTGCAGCGTGTCACGGTCCGCGTGGTAACGGCACATCGCTTGCTAAATTCCCTAAAGTTTCGTTTCAGCATCCTGAATACATTAAGTCGCAACTTGAAAAGTTTCGTGATGGTACGCGCAATAACGACTTAAATGGCATGATGCAAGACATTGCTAAAAAGCTAACAGACAAAGACATCGAAGTACTTTCAAAATACTTAGGTGGCTTACACTAAAGTCTGATTGCTAGCTTAAATTACTAGCATTATAATTTATTCAGTTTACAAAAAAGCAGCGCAAGCTGCTTTTTTTACATTTGCAGCATGCCGTAATTTCCTACTTTCTTGTGAGACATTGACTATATCCAACTGTAAGCTAAGTCTTATTTTTATTTCTTCATTTTATGTAAGTCTTTGTTATTATTTAAGATGGTATTGTTACAAACTCTTCGTTGTAAGAAAAATTATATAAATTAGTTGTAACAAAATTATTAATGGGTAAATTAACCACTGTCGCTGAGACAGCAAAACAACATGGACAATGTAATAAGGAAAGTGACTGCGGCAAATCTTTAGGGGAAGACACTGATTAGTGTCCTAAAGGAAATAACAAAAAAGTGTCAGGATTGACCGAGAATAATAAAAGCTCATGGAAGTTTAATAATAAAAACAAAATGGAATGCTACATGGAAGGTAAAAATAACAACAAAATGGAAAAACAATAATAATAAAAATAATAAAGACTAAAAAGTCGAAGGGAGAAGTGTCCAGTTAATTGGCGCTCAGATTAGTAGGCGGTAGAGATGTTTTCTCTACCGCCTTTTTATTTGTCCTGTTACAATAGCCACCGTTTGTACTATAAGTATGAAAAGTGCGCAGTTCGTCAAGTTGACCAACCTCATCCGCACACCGAATTCTTCTGGTTATGCCAGCATTACAATGCCATTAAGGTGTTGTGCACAACCTCTTAAGTGAGATGATCAATATATGAGTAGAAAGAAAAAGTCGCGTAAAATTCCATCAAATGGTCCAGTACGTCTAAGTAAGGAAAAGCTTAGAGAGATGCGCGCACTAAAAGAGCAGCGAGTTAAGAAAACCAAAGGGGCTAAGCCTGGTTCACGTAATGCGCCAGATGCTCAAAAGGGTGATAAAGCTGCTACAAACAATCAATCGCAAGATAAGCGTGTTGGTAGTAAAAAACCGGTTTCATTAGTGGCGGTCAAGGCTGATCCTAAAGTCGAAATGAAACGTAATTTACAACCAATGGTTGAATTGAAAAAAGTGTCAGAGCCAGAGCTAACACCAGAGCAAGAGCTTGAAGCGTTAGAAAATGATGAGCGTTTATTAAAGTTGGTTGAACGCCATGAGCGTGGCGAGTTATTGACTGGCAAAGATGCGAAGTACTTCAATAGCCGTATCGCTCGTCACCAAGCATTGTGTGAGCTGCTAGGAATCGAAGACGAAGATGATGACTACGAAGACGACTTTGAAGATGACTTTGATGTTGAAGGCGGCTCTGATTTCGATAAGTACCTATCTGATGACTTAGCAAATGAATGGTACGATGACGAAGATGAGGATGATAGATGAGCACAACCTTGATTATTGCCATTGTTATTGGGGCGGCAATTATCGCAGGACTGGCTTTTTATGCAGGGCAATTACTATACAAGGTAAATGCTCAAAATAAGCTTATCGCAAAAAAACAAGCTGAGCATGAGCAAAAGCTTGCCGCGTCAAAAGCGACTCGAAATGCTAAGTTAGCGGACAGCATTCATTTAATTGCGCGTGCAATGAATGAAGAGCAGTGTGAATTTTCAGAAGGTTGCTTACGTATTTGGGTTCTTATTTCTCAATACAGTTTCGCAGAAGAGTTTGATTTACGCGAACGCTACCCTGGCATTTATAAAATGTACAATGTCGTAAAAGACATGCCAACGCATGATGCACGTAAGAAGTACTCAAAAAAAGAGGTCTTCAAGATGGATTCCACGCGTTGGCGTGCTGAAGAGCAACACAGCGATGAAATTAAAGCGGACTGTGTTAAGTTAATAGACGAGTTTAAAGCCGCGCCAGGCAGTGAAAACGTCGTATTTAACTAGCTTTCATCATAAAAAAGCAGAGCCCTGAAGCTCTGCTTTTTTGTATGAGCATGATTGATATATCAAATAACCCGCGAAAAACGTGTTTGTTTGATTTGTTGTTGTAAGTGCGCATCAAAGCACATACAAATAATACGAATAAACAAATTGCCTCTCGCTGTAACCATAATTTTATTGTCGCTTACTTTTACTAAGCCATCAGCAAGTAGGGGGGCAAGAGCATGTAATGCATCACTAAAATACTCGTTAAAGTCGATATTAAATTGCTGTTCAACAGCCGGCATATCAAGTTCAAACTGACAAATTAACTGCTTAATAACCGCGGCACGTAAAATGTCATCATCGGTGAGCATAATGCCTTTACACAACGCACTACCAGCGTTTTCTTGAACTGCTTTGTAATAATGCTTCAGTTCTTTTTCATTCTGTAAAATAGCATTACCAATCTGCGAAATAGACGATACGCCTAAACCAAGTAAATCACATTGACCATGCGTGGTATAGCCTTGAAAATTGCGATGTAATTTGCCCTCATTTTGCGCAATAGCGAGTTCATTATCCTTACGAGCAAAGTGGTCCATACCAATAAATTGATAGCCAGCCGCTAACATTTGTTCTAGCGTATTTTTAAACATCGTGAGCTTATCGCCCGCAGAAGGTAAATCCGCATCCTTAATTTTCCGCTGAGCCGCAAATCGTTCTGGTAAGTGTGCATAATTAAATACCGATACGCGGTCAGGATTCAATGCTATAAGTTGAACAATCGTTTCTTTAAAGCTCTCAGGCGTTTGTAGCGGTAAGCCATAAATCATGTCGGCGTTTATTGATTTAAAGCCAAGCTCACGTGCTTCACTAATTAAACCTTTTACAGAGTCCACACTCTGCGGGCGATTAACCGCAAGCTGCACTTCGTCGTTAAAATCTTGGATACCAAACGATACGCGATTAAAACCAAGTTGGCGCAAGTGCGGAAGCATGCCATCCGCCAGCGAACGTGGATCAATTTCGATACCGCGCTCAGCGTCATCGGCAAAATTAAAATGGTGTTCAACTAAAGCCATTAAACGGCTCATTTGCTGCGCAGATAAAAAGGTAGGGGTTCCGCCGCCTAAATGAAGTTGTTCAACATGGTAATCAGCAAATAAGGTGGCTTGTTCAGCAATTTCAATTGCCAAGTTATCTAAATAGATATCCGCTTTTGATTGGTGACGTGTAATAACCTTATTACAGCCACAGTAATAACAAAGCTGGCTGCAAAAAGGGATATGGATATACAGCGACAAAGAGCGGCTTTTAGATGCCGTAATCGCGTCAATCATACTTTGTTGGTTGTAACCATCAACAAGAGACAATGCCGTCGGGTAAGAGGTATATCGTGGTCCAGAAATATTGTACTTGTTGATCAGAGATTGATCCCAGCTAGGTAAATTTATCACAGTCAGCACTCCGCAATTGATTAAGAGGCCATTTTAGCGAGTTTAGGCATTTTGCTATTTGATCTAGAACAATGTCGGAGGCTACAAACTAAGTGGCATGCTTTAAGGTAACTGAAAAACCGAAAAGTTTACTATTTGAGCAGTTAGTTTACTGATTGTTAAAATAAAGAGTTTTGCTAGTGACAAGGTTAAAAAAAGTTTTTATACTGCAACCCGCTTTAGAGACTTAACATCCTAAACGCATCACAAAAAATTAGCTTCGGCTAATACAATGGCCCCTTAGCTCAGTTGGTTAGAGCACACGACTCATAATCGTTAGGTCCCCAGTTCAAGTCTGGGAGGGGCCACCATTTTCTTTTTCAAGTTATTTAAAATCAATGCGTGATAGCTATTCTATACGAAGCTGTTCCACTCTTATTTTGATACATCAAATTTTTCTTCAATTAAAAAATAATAATTTACATACTCTCTTGGGAAAGTGTCGTCATTGTTTTTATAATATAAACTAATAGATACAATGACTTATTGAGCTAACACCTACTCGCAATAATACCTAGTTAATTTTAAGGACTAACCCCGACCTTGAGGGTGTTTGAAGTTTCTCATTTACGAGTGTATGGATTCGGAACGTGGGTGATAAAGGAAAAATGACCTAACTCAACTAAATAAAATACAGCCTTGTTATTGATGTATCTTCCTTGTCTCAAAATAGATTATTTAATTAAGCGTGTGGATACAAAAAGCCGATGTGTAACATCGGCTTTTTGAACATGTATGATTAAGTCACTTTACTTATTTGTAACCATTAGGGTTGTTGCTTTGCCAACGCCACGTATCTTGCATCATTTCATCGATGCCACGCTCGGCTCGCCAACCTAATTCGTTAAGCGCTTTCTCTGGGGCTGCGTAACACGCTGCAATGTCACCTGCTCGACGAGGTGAGATTTGATAGGGCACAGCCTGACCACTGGCTTTTTCAAAGGCTGTGACCATTTGCAGCACTGAATAACCATTCCCTGTGCCAAGGTTAAATACATGAGCACCAGTATCGTTTTTAATGCGGTTGAGTGCTTTTAAATGGCCAAGTGCTAAATCGACAACGTGGATGTAATCGCGCACACCTGTGCCATCAACAGTGTCGTAGTCATCACCAAAAACACCCAGCTTTTCTAACTTACCAACGGCTACTTGTGAAATATAAGGCAGTAAGTTATTTGGAATACCATTCGGGTCTTCGCCAATTAAGCCTGATTCGTGAGCCCCTACAGGGTTAAAGTAACGTAAAATAACAAATGCAAAGCGCTCGTCTGATTTGGCGATATCTTGCAGCATCATCTCTACCATTAATTTAGAGGTGCCATAAGGGTTCGTTGTGCCACCAACGGGGAAGTCTTCGCGAATAGGCAAGCTGGCTGGGTCACCATACACTGTAGCAGAGGAGCTAAATACTAACTTGAAAACACCTGCATCGCGCATTGCATCAACGAGTGTTAACGTGCCTTGTACGTTGTTTTGGTAGTACTCAATAGGTTTAATAACCGATTCACCAACCGCTTTTAAGCCTGCAAAGTGAATGACGCTATCGATCGTATGTTCACGGAAAATGTTATCTAGGCAATCTCTATCAAGAATATCGCCTTCATAAAAAGTAACGTCTTTACCTGTGATTTGCTTTACGCGAGTCAACGACTCATTTGATGAATTGCTTAAGTTATCAAGCACAACAACCTCTGTGCCTTGCTGTAATAACTCTAAAACGGTGTGAGAACCGATGTATCCGGCTCCGCCGGTGACTAAAATGGTCATAAATTTTCCATGAACTAATACCAGGTTGAATTAGTCTTATTTCATCATATTCCGTGTAAAATTTCATAAATAAATTGTTATTTTTGGAAATTAAGCAAAAGCGGGGTAGCTTGTTTTTGGTTACATTTTGTACCATATTAGTAACACGAAAGTGAGGGAGTATTAAGCTATAGTTAATTCTCTACTGCTAGTTTTTTAACTATTGGCTCAACCTGTAACGTGGAGAGAAAGATGAATACAGTAAAAAAAATTGCCTTGGCTATGGTTGTTGTTCTACCTGCTTTTGCTCATGCAGGTGAAGCAAAAGTAAAGTGGCATGATTTTAATGACTACAGAGATGTGCGCCCAGGAAATAACTCACCGAAAGGGGCGTTTCATAAAAATGTAGCGAAAAACTTTGAGAAACATTTTAATAAATTAGCTGAGCAGCTTCCTGAAGGATACACTTTTAATGTTGAGGTAACTGACCTTGATTTAGCGGGAGATGTCCAGTTTGGTGGTATCAATGAACTTCGAATCATTAAACCTATTTATTTTCCGCGTATTGATTTTAATTACTCAGTTACAGATAAAGACGGCAAGGTGGTTAGCGAAGCGAGTGATGTAAAACTCAAAGATATGGGCTTTATGGATCGCATTAAAATGGGTCGCGATGAAGCGTATTATCATGATAAGCGATTAATCACTGATTGGTTTGAAAATGAGTTAGTACCTACACTAAATTTATCAGAGTAAACATGAGTATATAAAAAAGCGCTTTTTTGAAGCGCTTTTTTTAAATCAAGACATTTAATTGTAATACGAGTTTTGTGTTAGCCCAGCTCTAGCTATCTGCTTAGGTTTTATTATACCTGCAAATTTTAACTGATACAGAAAAGTGAATAACGATGGAAAGCGTTTAGTCTTGATTTTGTTTGTTTTTTAAACCATATTTATCGTTGTATTAATTGAAATACTAGTTTAATGGAAGTGCTGTTTCATAACTGCACAGTTGTGTTCATTGATGAAAATAAAATACAAAAGGAAAACAGGATGTATAAGATAAATAAAATATTTTTAGCCATGGGTTTGTTTCTACCTATGTTCGCTTATTCAGGTGAGGCGCAAGTAAAATGGCATAGCTTCGATAAGTATAGTGACGTTCGCCCAGGAAATAAGTTACCTAAAGAACAGTATTATCAAGATGTTGCTGCGCATTTTGAGAAACACTTTAATAAATTAGCGGAAGAACTTCCTAAAGACTATATTCTTAATGTTGAAGTAACAGAGCTAGACTTGGCTGGTAATGTTCATTTAGGTACAGTGAATGAGTTTCGTGTACTTAAATCAATTTATTTTCCACGCATAGATTTTAATTATTTCGTTTCTGACAAAGCTGGCAACATTATTAGTGAAGCTAACGATGTAAAATTAAAAGATATGCGGTTTATGGATCGTATCAAAATGGGTCGTGATGAAGCTTATTATTATGATAAGCGCTTAATTACAGACTGGTTTGAAGATGATTTACAGCCTAATTTGAATCTAAGTGAATAAGTCTAAAGTGTGGTTAAATACGCTATAACTGTGTTTATGAATGCTTGCTTTTTGCACCAGATTTAAAAATGTTTAGGATGATAGACAGCCCTAAAAAGTTATAACTCTTTAGGGCTAAATAGCTAAAACTAATCGATTACAATTATTTGCTTACTTAAACGTCGCTAACAGCTGTAATAACTGTTGAAGTTTAATAACGGTTTTTTTCAGCTTTTCTTCATCTAAGCCATCATTACTTAGGCTCTCAACATCGGCTGCAACGTCGAGTACATATGGCTTAAAGCGTTTTGCTTCAAAATCAAAGCCGGCATCTTTTGCAAATAAGGCTTTGAACTTGCCATGCCCTTGCTGCTGTAAGTCATCTAATTTTTTATCAGCATCAAGTGCCTGACGGTAAACGATTTTTAAGTTAGCATTGAGCTGTTCAATGATTGAATCCATTTTTTTCCTAAAGCTTTAGACTGCAATGCCGATATAGTACGTGGATTGTAATAAAAAGTCAGGTAGTGAACTATGAATATATCAGGATCAAGCTTACCGGCGATGAGTGGCGGCGGCGAAAGCGCTGAAGTTTACAGCGCATCACTTGCTAAAAAACAGCAAAAAGCTGATGGTGCTGCGGCACTTGCACTTATCGAAGGCGCAGCGATGAACACAAGCGCTGCACAGACACCCGCTAAATCGGTGACTGCGACACTCGGTAATAACGTAAACGTTTACGTTTAAGCATTAAACCAGGTTGAGATCGATAGGCGTTTTACTTTTCTCGCCGCCGATCTCACGAACTAGTTTGGGTACTAAAAACCCTGGCAATGCTTCGAGCATGTGTGCCACTATTTCGCGTGCGCGCTGCTCAGTAATATCAAAATGACTCGCACCTTCTACTTTATCAAGTAAATGTAGGTAGTAGGGTAAGATATCAGCCTCGAACAATGCTTCACTCAAGGCTATTTGAGCATGGCTCGAGTCGTTAACATCCTTTAATAATACAGCTTGGTTTAATAACGTGACGTTAGCAGCTTTTAATTTTTGCATCGCAGCTTTAAAGTCAGCATCAATTTCGTTCGCGTGATTAATGTGATTCACTAACACCACTTTTAAAGGCGAACTTGCAAATCGCGCACACAGCTCATCGGTAATTCTTGCTGGGATCACCACTGGCAAACGACTATGAATACGCAAACGTTTTATTTGTGGTAATTGTTCAAGTTCATCCATAAACCAGTTAACAGCATCATCTTTGGCCATTAATGGGTCGCCACCACTTAAAATGACCTCATTGATATTTTTATCGGCTTTTATGTAGGCTAAAGCGTCAATTAAGCTGCGTTTATTTAATTGGTTTTCTTGATACGGAAAATGGCGTCTAAAACAATAGCGGCAATTCACGGCACAGCCGGTTTTAAACATGACCAAAACACGAGAGCGGTACTTATGTAATAACCCCGGTTGGTTATTATCTTGCTCTTTTAACGGGTCTTTATCGTAGCCTGTTTGCGCTAAAAATTCTTGGTGACGTGGCATCACTTGTAGCAAAAGTGGATCGTTTATATCACCAAAACGCATTTTTTTGATAAAAGGCAGAGGCACACGTACAGGAAAAAGACTACGAGCTTGGAGGTCTTTTTCGTCTACTACACTTGATAAACCTAGCATTTCTAGCAAACGTTCAGGGCAGGTGACAACATTTGCTAATTCTTTTTGCCAGTTTTTATGCAAATTTACTTCATTTCTTTGTATCATTGACACGTAGATTACTCGAAATTATTTAGACAGAGGAAACGATGGCGAATTATAGCACCAATGAGTTCAAGGGCGGCCTAAAAATTATGTTAGACGGCGAGCCTTGTAGCATCCTAGAAAATGAAATGGTAAAGCCAGGTAAAGGTCAGGCGTTTAACCGTGTTCGTATTCGTAAACTTATCACAGGTAAAGTACTAGAAAAAACATTTAAGTCGGGTGAAACGGTAGAAGGTGCTGACGTAATGGATACCGATCTAGCGTATCTATACACTGACGGTGAATTCTGGCATTTCATGAACAACGAAACATTTGAGCAAATCGCGGCTGACGAAAAAGCACTAGGCGACAATGCTAAATGGTTAGTTGAAAACGATGTATGTACTATCACGCTTTGGAACGGTAACCCAATTGCTGTTACTCCACCGAACTTTGTTGAACTAGAAATCACAGAAACGGATCCGGGTCTTAAAGGTGACACAGCCGGTACGGGCGGTAAACCAGCAACATTAAGCACGGGTGCGGTTGTACGCGTTCCTCTATTTGTACAAATTGGCGAAGTGATCAAAGTTGATACTCGCAGCGGTGAGTACGTAAGCCGCGTTAAGTAATAGGCTTTAAAAAGTTTAATTGATAAAATCCCAGCTTCTGCTGGGATTTTTTTTGGAGACTGTATGTCCACTGCTGTTTGGCAACCAAGCGCTGATATAGCTACTTTACGCGAGCGAGCTGCGATCATTCGCCGTATTCGCGAATTTTTCTATGAGCGTGAGGTGATGGAAGTTGAAACACCGACTCTTAGTGCGGCCAGTGTTACCGATGTACACCTAGCCAGTTTTAGTACCGAGTTTGTGGGCCCAGGTCATGCAGGTGGTTTGCCGTTATATTTACAAACCTCGCCTGAGTTTGCGATGAAACGATTATTGGCGGCAGGATCGGGTGCTATCTTTCAATTGTGTAAAGCGTATCGCAACGAAGAAGCGGGCAGTCATCATAACCCTGAATTTACCATGCTTGAATGGTATCGCCCAGGTTTCGACGAATTTGCGCTTATGGATGAAATGGACGAGCTTATGCAGCTTGTACTGGGTGTTGACGCGGCTGAGCGTTTAACCTATCAACACGCGTTTATAAATGCATTAGGTATAGATCCATTAACTGCTGACATGAGTACGTTACAGCACGTAGCAAGCGAACAAGGGTTTGCTGATATTGCCGCGCATGAAACGCATCGCGATACGTTGTTGCAGCTGTTATTTTGCATGAAGGTTGAGCCAACTATCGGCCAAGAAAAGCCTTGTTTTGTTTACCATTTTCCAGCTTCGCAAGCGGCACTTGCGCAAATTTGTCAGCATGACAATCGCGTTGCTGGGCGTTTTGAGCTGTATTTCAAAAATATGGAGTTGGCTAACGGTTTCAATGAACTTACCGATGGTAAAGAGCAAGCCGCGCGTTTTAATGAAGATAATCAATATCGCCAAGCAAATGGTTTAAAACAGGTACCGATGGATACGCGCTTGATTGCAGCGCTTGAGCATGGCTTACCACAATGTGCAGGTGTGGCGCTGGGGATTGACCGTTTAATTATGCTTGCAACGAACAAGCAAAAGATTAAAGACGTGATCACCTTTGATGTGGAACGAGCTTAAATGCAGGAACCTTTAACTCACACCGAATAATTCATTGAGTCGTGATATTCGCAGTTGAACCCCTTGTTACATGGTTATGTAGAAGCAGATTCATCCGCGAAAATCAGGTGATAATAAGCGCTGGTTAAAACCAGCGCCTTCACGACTTACAGTTCGTAAATAAATGTCACACCGGCCACCATCGGTTCGCCCAATTGTGTGTATGTGTGAGTGGTGTAACCATCCAGTGGGTCGTTACCAAACTCAAAACCACGGGTTGGTACATCTTCATCAAATAAGTTTCGTGCCCAGGCATTGATGCTCCAGTTTTCACTTTCATAACCTAACGATGCGTTCACTAAGTTAGAGCTCGGTGCTTTTGAGTTATGGCTATCTGAGAAGTAATAATCATCTTTGCCTTCAACACCAATCGATGCATAAAGTGCAGGGGTAAAGTTATAGCGTGCCGTAAATGCATATTGATACTTCGGTGCTTGTGCTTGGTCGCGGCCATCTTGATCAAGGCCTGATTGGGCTACAAAGTCATTAATTTCAGTATTTAAATAGCCCGCACTCCCTGTGAGTAATAAATTCTCGGTTGCTTGGTAGCTGCCTTCTATTTCTAACCCGTAGTTTTCACCAGAGCTTGCGTTATCAATATAGCCCGTGAACTTTTGCCCTTCGACTTGCCATGATTTCAACTGCATATCTTCACGGTACATGTAAAATGCTGCCAAGCGCAGGACGAATTTATCGTCAAGTGAGCTGCCTTTCACACCAAACTCACCACTCCAAAGGTATTCAGGGGCGAATGAGGTGTGGTTAGCAAAAAAGTCAGCGTCAAGATTTAAGCCTTCATCTTTCGCTTTTGCTAACGCCTCAGAGTTAATACCGCCAGCTTTGTAGCCACGAGTAATACTGGTGTAAATCATGGTGCGGTCAATGACTTGATATTCAAGAGCAAGTTTACCACCGACCATCACATCATCGGTTTCTTCAATAAAACCATTGTTGTCAATGTAATCACCTTTATATTGTTCTACACGCAATCCTGTGATTAAGGTTGTTTTAGGGCCAATAGGCGTTGTTAGCTGGCCATATGCTGCAAGGTTAGTTGTTTCATAATTTGATGCAAAAGGGTGTGCCAACCATGTATATTGGCGTTCTAAGTCAACTTCGCGTCCTTGGTAATAAATACCCGCCACCCAGTCGCCAGATTTACCGTTAAATTGGAGTTCTGCTGCATGGTCTTTACGGTCTCGTAAATAGGCGTCTGTTGAGCTGTAGCCCCATTCATGTAAGCCAGCTGCACACAATTGTGGCTGTGTTTCATCGTTACAAACCCAGTCTTCGTCATAGCTGTATAACAGTTCGCTGTCGATGCCAGATACGTTCAGACTGACATCAAACCAATCAAAACCGGTATAAATATTTGCCAGACCCACCGCAATGCTTTCTTGATTATCTTCACCAGGCTCATCAGCTACACTGAAGCGGCTGTTATCAAGGGTGAAAGCATCATAGCCATTATTAATATCGATATAATGCACACTTAGTTCTGTGCGTAAGTTATTTGTAAGTTGGCTGTGCAGTTTAAAGCGAGAAACAAGTTCATCTTGCTGTTGTGTATCTTTATTTAAATATATATTTTCAACATAGCCATCAGACTCGCGTTGATAAAGACTTGCGCGTACGCTTGTATCGTCAGTAATACCTGTACCTGCTGCAATGCCTGCTTCGTAGCTATTATAATTACCTGCACCGAGTTGCACTTTTACACTCGGATTGAGCGTTGGCGCAGCTGATTCCATTTGAATCATGCCTGCTAAAGCATCTGCACCAAAACGTGTCCCCTGTGGGCCACGGTATATTTCTACTTGGTCTATATCAAATAACAGTGAGCTTCCCCCTAGGCCAGAGTAGTTTATGCCGTCAATCACTAAGCCAACAGATGGATTAATGGGATCAACAAATTGTGAGCGTAAACCCACACCACGAATTTGCACAAAACGACCGCGTGATGCACCCGAAGTAAAGTTTACATTGGCTGCACTGGCTAGCATTTCATCTAAAAATTTCGCTCCACGCTGATTAATTTCATGGTCTGAAAAAAGGCTTGCGCTAGCACTTAACGTTTGAATACTTTCTTTTTTGAAATCGCCCGTAACTAAAATAGTTTCAAGCTCTGTGTCTTCAGCGTAAGCAATCGATGAAGCTGCAAATAATGGCAAAATAGCAGCTGATAATAATGATAAACGTCGTTTCATGCGGTTCTTAACTCCATTTTAGGGACTGCTATTCTAGCAAGCCTACTGGCCAAATGAGTATTTATACCTAAAAAAAGTGAATCTTTAGCTTGTTTAGGTATTTATGATATAAACGCAGGCAATTATACGTAAATTGATTAGGAATACGACTATGACCTTTAAAGTTGACTTTAAAGTGCGAGACTATGAATGCGATCTGCAAGGAATTGTTAATAACAGTGTTTACTTTAATTACTTAGAGCATGCCCGCCATGAGTTCCTACATGCTAAAGGGGTCGACTTTGCAAAGCTTGCGCGAGAAAAAATTAACCTAGTGGTGCTTCGCAGTGAAATGGATTACAAAGCATCTTTAGTGCCGGGCGATGAGTTTTATGTGGCCGTTGAGCCGCAGAGAGTGAGTCGTTTAAAGTTTGCTTTTAAGCAGACCGTTTACCGTAAACATGATGATAAAGTGATGCTAAGCGCCTTAGTAATCGGCACCTCTGTCAATGAAAAAGGGCGTCCTTTTTTACCAGAAGAAGTCGATAACTTATTTAAATAACGCCCGTTGTTCTATTAAGAGCTAGCTTAGAACATTTTTTTACAGATAAAACATGTTTTTTTAACGATCAAAGTCGTTAAATGTTGTTATTATTATCGCATTGAAATTTTGGTCGTAAAAAAATATGAAGTTAGTAGCCTTGCCTATTCTTTTTGTACTATTTTGCATGGGCTGCTCATCGACAGGGAAGGTCACCAGTGAGCAATTAAAATATACACAGTGGCAATTATCAAAAGTTAACGGGTTAGCCATTAGCGTATCGCAAAAAGCGTCAATGCGTTTTATTGAAGCGATGCAAGTTAATGGGTTTGCTGGATGTAACAAGTTTTTTGGTGAAGGTCAGCTTGTTGAAGATACCTTAACAGTGAAAAAGCTAGGTATGACACGTAAATCGTGCGGTGATCAACTTGATGAACTTGAAAAGAAACTGCTGTCGACGCTAAAACAAGGCGCGGTCATTTCGCTAAATGGCGAGCAGCTTACTTTGCAAGGGGCGCACCATTTTACTTTCATTAATACGGCTCCCTAATAAGGCGAATTAGTATTAAAACTAAAGCGCTTGCAGCGAATTTTTAACTAACGTACACTGATTACGTTTTTATAAAACAACGAATTTATACTTGTCGGAGTGCCTTTAATAAGGCTGAGATCGCGAAAGCGGGATCCGTGAACCTGATCAGGCTAACACCTGCGTAGGGAACAAGCTGCCTCATAGGGCGCTTGTGCGCCAAAAAATGGGGCATAAGTTGCTAAGCTTAGGCTGCAATTGTAAGTGAAATAACTTACTAACGATCCAATGGCGTTTGCCACTCTCTATTGCACCTGCAATATCTGACAAGACAATCCTTAAAGCAATGAGGTAAGTCATGTCAAACACTACAACTAAACCGTCTCGCCGCGAAATTCGTGCGGCTGCATCTGATTATATTTATAACTTAACAGGGCAACCTTTCCCTAATTCGCACAAAGTATATGTTGAAGGCACGCAAGAAAACGTGCGTGTCGGAATGCGCGAAATAACCCTCAGTGATACCTTCATAGGTGGAACCGAAGAAAACCCCGTGTTCGAGCCGAATGCGCCAATTCGTGTGTATGATACATCGGGTCCATATACCGATCCTGATTTTAAACTCGACGTACGCAAAGGGCTAGAAAAGTACCGCGAACAGTGGATAGAAAAACGTGGTGACACGGAAATTCTTGATTCAGTTACCTCGCAGTTTTCGCAGCAACGAATGGCTGACGAAGGTTTAGACCATATTCGCTTTGAGCACCTCCCAAAAATACGCCGTGCGAAAGCAGGTAAAAATGTGACGCAAATGCATTATGCACGCCAAGGCATTGTAACGCCTGAAATGGAATACGTGGCTATTCGTGAAAATATGGGCCGTGCAAAAATTCGTGAAGAGCTCCTTGCTGCACAGCATAAGGGAGAGTCATTCGGAGCCAGTATCCCCGATTTTATAACCCCTGAATTTGTGCGCGATGAAATTGCCCGTGGCAGAGCCGTGTTACCTAACAATATTAACCACCCTGAAACCGAACCAATGATCATTGGCCGTAATTTCCTTGTAAAAGTGAACGCGAATATTGGTAATTCATCGGTCACTTCGTCTATTGAAGAAGAGGTCGAAAAAATGGTGTGGTCGACTCGTTGGGGCGCAGATACGGTGATGGACTTATCAACGGGTCGTTATATTCATGAAACCCGTGAATGGGTCGTACGTAATTCACCCGTGCCAATTGGTACCGTACCAATCTATCAAGCACTTGAAAAAGTAAATGGGGTTGCCGAAGACCTGACTTGGGAGATTTTCCGCGATACTTTGATTGAACAAGCGGAGCAAGGCGTCGATTATTTTACTATCCATGCTGGGGTGTTACTTCGTTATGTGCCAATGACTGCAAAGCGTGTCACGGGTATTGTATCGCGCGGCGGCTCAATCATGGCAAAGTGGTGTTTAGCACATCACAAAGAAAACTTCTTATACACGCACTTTGAAGAAATTTGTGAAATTTTAAAACAATATGATGTGTGTTTTTCATTGGGCGATGGTTTGCGTCCAGGTTCAATTGCCGATGCCAACGACGAAGCACAGTTTAGCGAATTACGTACACTAGGTGAGCTGACTAAGCTTGCATGGAAGCATGATGTACAAGTGTTTATTGAAGGCCCAGGTCATGTGCCAATGCATATGATTAAAGAAAACATGGAAGAGCAACTAAAGCATTGTGAAGAAGCACCTTTTTATACGCTTGGCCCATTAACGACTGATATTGCACCGGGTTACGACCATTTCACCTCGGGTATTGGGGCTGCACAAATTGCGTGGTATGGCTGTGCCATGTTGTGTTATGTCACCCCTAAAGAGCACTTAGGCTTACCGAATAAAGAAGATGTAAAAGAAGGTCTTATCACCTACAAAATTGCCGCACACGCAGCCGATTTAGCCAAAGGCCATCCAGGGGCACAAGAGCGTGATAACGCGTTATCGAAGGCACGCTTCGAGTTCCGTTGGCACGACCAATTTAACCTAGGTTTAGACCCTGAACGCGCCCGTGAGTATCATGATGAAACTCTGCCACAAGAGTCTGGCAAAATAGCCCATTTTTGCTCTATGTGCGGTCCTAAATTCTGCTCGATGAAAATAACCCAAGAAGTACGTGATTACGCGAAAGATCTAGAAGCGCGAGGTATCGACCCTAACAATGTAGGCGATGCTATCGAAATTAAGATGGTCGATGTTGAAGCAGAGATGAAAGTGAAATCCGACGAGTTCAAAAAAACGGGTTCTGAAATTTATCATAAAGCAATTTAACCAAGGAGCTAGGTGCTAGAAAACGAGGCGCTAGAATGATTATCTCGCGCGAATTATCTAGCATCTAGAACGTTTATGTCTTTAAAAATAGCAATTTTGGGATTTGGTTTAACAGGACGACTTACTGCTTTAGCACTCTCTAAAGTGCATCAAGTCAGCGTGTATGAGCAAGATGATCAACACGCAGCAAACAGTGCCGGAAATGTTGCTGCGGCTATGCTCGCACCGCTGGCTGAGTCGGTATTATGTGAGCAAGATATAGCGCTGCAGGGGCTGGCGAGCATTCAACGCTGGCAGCAGATTATTAGTGAACTGGATGAGCGTGTGTATTTTCAGCAAGCGGGCAGTTTGGTGGTTGCTCATCAGCAAGATAAAGGCGATTTACACAGTTTTATTAGCCGCTTAAAACCATTAGCCGAGCATACAGCGGACACAGTGAGCAGCGCGCAAATAGCAGATCTTGAGCCTGAGCTTGCTGGACGCTTTCACCAAGGGGTGTATTTACCCTGCGAAGGCCAGCTCGATAACCAGGCCTTCTATGCTGCGAGCTATAACCAATTAGTTGCTCGTCAAGTCAGCTTTAATTGGCACTCACACATTACTTTAACAGGCCATAAGGTGAATGGACAAAGTTATGACTTTGTTTTTGATTGTCGGGGATTAGGGGCAAAAACAGCTTTACCTAGCCTTCGTGGTGTGAGAGGAGAAGTGGCACGCTTATATGCACCAGAAGTAAACCTGTCTCGGCCAGTGCGCCTTATGCATCCGCGCTACCCCATTTATATTGCACCTAAACCGAATCATCAGTTTGTGATTGGCGCGACTGAAATTGAATCGCACGACACAGGCAAAGTCACCGTGCGCTCAGCACTTGAGTTATTGTCGGCAGCTTATACGGTTCACAGTGGTTTTGCTGAAGCGCGTATTGAAAGTTTGCAATCAGGGCTTCGTCCTGCATTTGCAGATAACCGTCCACAGGTGACCCGAGAAGGGAGAGTTATAAGCCTTAATGGCTTATATCGTCATGGTTATTTGTTAGCGCCTTATGTTGTCGATGAAGCAATTAGCTTAATGGCTTAGGGGGTCATAATGAAAATAGTAATAAATGGTCAATCAGCTGTTGTGGCTGAGCAAATATCGCTTAGCGAGGCGTTGGCAAACTATGGGGCTAGGCCGCCATTTGCTGTGGCTGTAAACGGCGACTTTGTACCACGCAGCCAATGCGAAACAAAAACTCTTAACGAGGGTGACAGCATTGAGCTTTTGTCACCCATTCAAGGAGGTTAGCATGGATAGTTTTACTATTTATGGTGAACAAATACGCAGCCGCTTACTCATTGGTTCTGCATTGTATCCTTCGCCCAGTATAATGACAGAATCAATTGTGGCCTCTGGGGCTGATATTGTTACCGTGTCATTAAGGCGCCAACAAAGTGCGCAAGCCGGCGATGATTTTTGGCAGTTAATAAAAAACACCGGGCTTAAAGTGCTCCCAAATACAGCAGGGTGTCACAGTGTGAAAGAAGCGGTTACTCTGGCTCAAATGTGCCGTGAGGTTTTTGCCACTGATTGGATCAAGCTTGAGCTGATTGGTGATGAATATAATTTGCAGCCCGATCCTTTTGCGTTACTCGAAGCAACAAAAATACTATTAGATGAGGGCTTTAAAGTACTGCCTTACTGCACCGATGACTTAGTGTTATGCCAGCGTCTTGCTGATTTAGGCTGTGAAGTGCTGATGCCTTGGGGTGCGCCTATTGGAACAGGTAAAGGGTTACTGAACCCCTATAACCTAAGAATGATCCGAGAGCGTTTGCCTAGTCATACCTTAATCGTTGATGCTGGATTAGGGTTACCTTCGCATGCCTGCCAAGCCCTTGAATTAGGGTATGATGCGGTATTATTAAATTCGGCAATCGCTGGAGCTGGGTGCCCAGTTACAATGAGCCATGCATTTCGCAGTGCCGTTGAGGCAGGCAGATACAGCTATTTAGCCAAAGCGATGCCCGAAAAAGACGTAGCCAGCCCATCAACACCTACTATGGGCATGCCATTTTGGCATCAAAATTAAAGAAGAGGAAAACATGAATCAGGTTGTATGGAGCATAGCGGGATCTGATTCCGGCGGCGGGGCTGGAATTCAAGCCGATATTAAAGCGATGCAAAGCTTTTCAGTGCATTGCTGCACCGTGATCACGGCTTTAACAGCACAAAATAGTTTAGGTGTTGAGGCCTTAAATCCCATTTCAACTGAGGTGATTGAATCTCAATTACAAGCTTTAGTAACCGATATGCCCGCCACGGTGATAAAAATCGGCATGTTGGCGAATGTGCAGCAAATTCAGTTAATAAGTGAACATTTAAAACATTATAAAAACACCTGGGAAGTGCCGCCTTTGGTTGTCTATGACCCTGTGGCGATAGCCTCCAGTGGCGACTTACTCACAGAAGAAGATACCGTGAGTGCAATTAAAGAGTGTTTATTACCGTGGGTAGATGTTGTTACACCCAATACCCACGAAACGCAGTTACTGACCGGAGTGTATTTAATTGGTCCAAGTGCAGTAAAAGAAGCTGCGCAAAAGCTGCAAAGTTATGGCGCAAAATCGGTCATCATCAAAGGTGGTCATTGGGACTACCCAAGTGGTTATTGCATCGATTACTGCCTGCAAGATACACACGAGTACTGGCTTGGAAATGAAAAAATTCAAACACCGCATAGCCATGGCACCGGGTGTAGTATGGCCTCAGTGATTGCTGCTTGCCTAGCAAAGCGTTATCCACTGAAAGACGCTTTTATTCTCGCAAAAGCGTATATAAACCAAGGTTTAAAAGCGGCAGTGCGTTACGGTGAAGGAATTGGCCCTGTTGCACACACTCATTTTCCGGTTAATTTAGCAGATTATCCACAAGTGATTGAAGCGGGGAGTTGGCTTGGTGATGAACTCGACTTTGATCACCCTAGCAATTTTACTATGGCGGCTGGTTTTGCTGAGTGTCAATCTAAAAAGCTCGGTTTATATGCAGTAGTCGACAGTGTTGATTGGTTAGAAAAGTGTTTAGCTGAAGGCGTTAAAACCGTACAGCTACGAATCAAAAATACAGATGATGCAACGCTAGATGAGGCCATTGCCAGTGCTGTTATGCTTGGTCAAAAATACGATGCGCAGGTGTATATTAATGACTATTGGCAACTGGCGATTAAGCACGGTGCATATGGAGTTCATTTAGGCCAAGAAGACCTACAAACGGCTAATTTAATTGCTATAAAAGAGGCTGGCTTGCGTTTAGGCGTCTCGACCCATGGTTTTTATGAAATGCTGCGCGCCCATAATTATCGCCCGAGCTACATGGCATTTGGTGCAATTTACCTAACCACCACAAAAGACATGACAGGGCAAATTCAAGGCCTAGAAAAGCTTGAAAAATTTGTCCCGTTAATGGCCGACTACCCAACAGTTGCCATTGGTGGCATTGATGTGTCACGTGCAGAGCAAGTGGCAAATACCGGGGTAGGCAGTGTGGCTGTGGTGCGAGCAATTACCGAAGCCGAAGATTACCCCGCTGCGATTGCTAAACTCAAACAATGTGTTGAAGGCGACTCCGAAGCATGAGTGCGTTAAGCGATAAAGAGCGCATACGTTACAGCCGCCACTTAATGCTTAAAGAAGTGGGATTGGAGGGGCAGCAAATATTAAAGGCCGCACATATTGCGGTAGTAGGTGCTGGTGGGCTTGGCTCACCAGCGCTACTTTATTTAGCTGCGGCTGGGGTGGGTAAGCTCACGTTGATTGATAATGACAATGTCGAGCTTTCAAATTTACAGCGACAAATTTTGTATAAAGTTAATCACTTAGGGCAAGCAAAAACACAGGCAGCCTCGAAAGTGTTAGCAAGCTTAAATAACCAAATTAGTATTGAGCCCATTTGCCAAAGACTTGATGAAAAAAACCTTGCAGACGTTTTACAAGGGGCCGACATCGTACTCGATTGCAGTGATAACTTTGCCACTCGTTACTTAATTAATCGCTATTGTTTAGCGCACACAATCCCGCTCATTTCAGCCGCTGCGATTGCCACACAAGGGCAACTAATGTGCTTTGACTTTCGCAATTCCGACAGCCCCTGTTATGGCTGCGTATTCCCGCAAACAGATGATCAACCAGTATTAAACTGTGATAACGCGGGTGTAATAAGCCCATTACTGGGAGTTATGGGCAGTATGCAAAGCTTACTGGCGGTTAATATACTGTTAGGCCATAAAACAGGCAGCGAGTTTATTCAATTTGATGGGCTGACTTTACAGCAGCTACGTTTTACACCTCACAAAGATAGCGAATGCGCAGAATGCAAAAAGCAGGCTTGAAGCCTGCTTTTTAATTTTTGTATAACTAAGATGGTTAGTCTTTGATTGTCGCAAATGGTGTGCCCATGCGAGTGACTGTTTCTGGGTGTTGGTCAGATAAAAACTCAGCTTGGTTTGCACCCCAGGCTAAAATCACGGTAGACCCTAACTTAAAGCGACCCATTTCTTCGCCTTTTTTCAAAGTGATTGCGTTATCACCTTTGGTAGGGTAGTTCCAGCTGAATACATCTTTACCGGCAGGTGGTGTAACGGTACCTGCCCATATGGTTTCGATGCTGGCTACAATCGTTGCACCTACCAGTACCATCGCAAGTGGGCCTATGTCAGTTTCGAAAATTGCAACCACACGTTCATTACGCGCAAATAAGTTAGGGACGTTTTGCGCCGTAAGCGGATTCACTGAGAATAAATCACCTGGTACATAAATCATTTTACTCAGCGTCCCATCAATCGGCATGTGAATACGGTGATAGTCTTTCGGTGCTAAATAGATTGTTGCGAACTTACCACCCAAAAATGGCACGGTATCGTCTTCGTTACCACCTAGTAATGCCTGTAAGCTGTAGTCGTGCCCTTTAGCTTGAATTATTTGACCATCTACTACGTCACCTAATTGGCTAATCGCACCATCAACTGGGTGAGCAATAATGTCTTTTTCTTCTGCAAGTGGGCGAATACCTTCCTTTAAAGGGCGAGTAAAAAATTCATTAAAGGTTTTGTAATGAGCTGGATCGGGGTATTTAGCCTCACTCATATCAATTTTATATTGTTTGATGAATAGCTTGATTAACGCCGTGGTTAAGCCACCCGCTTTCGCTGCTGCTAACTTGCCGACCATGCGCGAAATGAAATGTTTTGGCATGGCATACTGCATGGCAATTTTGAATTTATCTAAACTCACTTGTTATTTCCTAAATAGTTATACGCGAGGAGCGCGTGCACCCGCACGGCCATCGGCCATAGTTTCTAAAATTCGGTGGTAACTGTCAAAACGAAGTTCTGAAATATCTCCATCATCAACCGCTTGGCGAATGATACAGCCCGGATCATTTAGATGTTTACAGTCACGAAAACGACAGCCGCCAATAAAGTCACGGAACTCTTTAAAGCACCAAGTTACGCGTTCAACATCTAAATGCCATAGGCCAAACTCACGGATCCCTGGTGAATCAATAAGATTACCGCCAGAGGGTAAGTGATGTAAACGTGATACGGTTGTTGTGTGTTGCCCAAGACCACTATTTTCAGAGACTTCCTGAGTTAAAATAGCGGCGTCGGGTAAAACAGTATTAACTAACGTTGATTTACCCACACCACTTTGACCCACAAAGATGCTGTTTTTATCTATTAACGTTTGTTTAAGCTCATCAATACCTTGGCCTGTTTTATTACTGACGAGTAATACTTGATAGCCCAGTTCACGATAAATATCGAGAATTTCATTAATATAGGCGAGTCCTTCATCGTCAATTAAATCGATTTTGTTGAGCACTAAAATCGGCTCTATGCCCATGTCTTCACAGGCAACTAAATAACGGTCGATAATATTAGGAGTAAACTCAGGTAATACCGCTGACACCATTAAAATTTGGTCGATATTAGCTGCAACGACTTTCACTCCGTCATAAAAATCTGGACGTGTAAGCTGCGAGCGACGTTCGTGAGTTGCTTCGATGACACCGGCTAAGTCACCCTCACTCACTTTGGCGCGACGAAATATCACTTCATCCCCGCAAACAAGGCTTGATACAGTGCGACGAATGTTACAGCGCAGCACATCACCAGAGTCCGTTTCGATATCTGCATGTTGTCCAAAACGGCTTAATACAACGGCATTTTCAGCAGGGCCTAAATTATCGTTTTGCCATTGCACGGCTGCGCCCTTGTCTTGCTTTTTATCAGCATTAGACAAACGTTTTTGATGATTGGCCTTAATCCGACGAGACTGGCCTTTACTTAATTTCTTTTGTTTTGCCACTTTTGGCCTATAACTTGATTAAATGTCGGGCTTTTTGAAAAAAAAGCTTTAGGTCGACTGATGATACTAATATGATATATCTAAATGCGTTGGATCTAAAGGAAAGCACCGCTAAGGTAACTATGTCTTTTCATAAATCAAATCTTATCTGGCTCGACCTGGAAATGACTGGCCTCGAACCAGCAACAGATAAAATACTCGAAATTGCCACTGTTGTCACCGACAGCGAGTTAAACATCTTGGCTGAAGGCCCTGTTATTGCTATTCATCAAAGCGATGAATTACTTGATGGCATGGACGAGTGGTGTACGACCCAACATGGTCAATCAGGTTTAACAGCCCGCTGCAAAGCAAGTTCTTTCACTGAGCAAGATGCCATTGAGCAAACATTGGCGTTTTTGAAACAGTGGGTACCTGCTGGCGCATCGCCTATGTGCGGAAATTCAATCGGCCAAGACCGTCGATTCATGAATAAGTACATGCCGGAATTGGAAGACTATTTTCATTATCGCAACCTTGATGTAAGCACTATTAAAGAGCTTGCGCGCCGCTGGAAGCCTGAGGTTCTTGCTCAAGTGAACAAAAAAGGTTCACACCTTGCCCTTGATGATATAAAAGATTCAATTATGGAATTAAAGGTTTACCAAGAAAAATTCTTTAATTTGTAAAAAACATTTGCAAACACATCGGATTATTGTAGAATCCTGCCCCGCTTAAGACGTTAACCCTCGCGGGGTTAGTGTGTCTTTAGCTAAACTTTATAGTTGAAATTTGTGGCACTAGCTCAGTTGCCAGAACGTTTTACCGCAACCTTTAGGTTGTGCATCAACGGACAAATCACTGGCTATTTGAATGCGGCACTAGCTCAGTTGGTAGAGCGCAACCTTGCCAAGGTTGAGGTCACGAGTTCGAGCCTCGTGTGCCGCTCCAATTTCTCACCAAAAGAAATTGTTATAAAAAATTCAAATTATACGGCACTAGCTCAGTTGCCAGAACGTTTCACCACAACCTTTAGGTTGTGCAGCAACGGACAAATTACTGACTATTTGAATGCGGCACTAGCTCAGTTGCCAGAACGTTTTACCGCAACCTTTAGGTTGTGCATCAACGGACAAATTACTGACTATTTGAATGCGGCACTAGCTCAGTTGGTAGAGCGCAACCTTGCCAAGGTTGAGGTCACGAGTTCGAGCCTCGTGTGCCGCTCCAATTTCTCACCAAAAGAAATTGTTATAAAAAATTCAAATTATACGGCACTAGCTCAGTTGCCAGAACGTTTCACCACAACCTTTAAGTTGTGCACCAACGGACAAATTACTGACTATTTTGAATTGAATGCGGCACTAGCTCAGTTGGTAGAGCGCAACCTTGCCAAGGTTGAGGTCACGAGTTCGAGCCTCGTGTGCCGCTCCAATTTCTCACCAAAAGAAATTGTTATAAAAAATTTCAAATTATACGGCACTTGCTCAGTTGCCAGAACGTTTTACCGCAACCTTTGGTTGTGCACCAACGGACAAATTACTGACTATTTGAATGCGGCACTAGCTCAGTTGGTAGAGCGCAACCTTGCCAAGGTTGAGGTCACGAGTTCGAGCCTCGTGTGCCGCTCCAAATTCTAAATTATTCTTTATAAATAATACCATTCCGCAAAAATACTTAATCATTTTGAGTGATTAAACCAGTCGCTACCTGCGTTAAAAATTTCTGATTTAGAACAACTAAATAACTAAATTTTTGCCTTGTTATCAACGCGGTTTTATTGCCTCAAAATAGACCACTTAATTAAGCGTAATGGTATAACTCCCATTTAAAAACATTTCAGCTACGTCACGCCTGTTTATTTATTTGTTTTATAGTTGACCTTGGATTGTGGCAACAATGCGTCTTGAACCGCCCTGGTCGCGATGCTCACCTAAATAAATACCTTGCCAAGTACCGAGTTGAAGGCGTCCTTGATGGATTGGAATTGTCAGTTCGCAGCCTAATGTACTGCTTTTTATGTGTGCAGGCATGTCATCGTCACCTTCATAATCGTGGCGATAATAACTCTGCCTTTCTGGGACAAAGTGGTTGAAGTGGCTTTCCATGTCCATACGCACTGTCGGATCTGCATTCTCGTTAATAGTTAAACTGGCAGAAGTGTGCTGAATAAACAAATGCAATAAACCGACTTTGTACTGGCTGATTTCAGGTAGTTGACGAAGTAACTCGTCATCAATGATGTGAAAGCCTCGTGTGCGAGGCTTTAGCTGAATGGTTTTTTGTTGCCAACTCATAGCTTATCAAAACTAACTTCTATATTGGCATTCCCGTCCTCTGAGGTGAACGGAATGAGTACTTTAGCACCTTCACACTTATGTGTAATGGTGTGTCCTTTACCTGATACAACAATCGGTGTTGCCATATCAAATTCATAGCCCTTTTCGCCCAGAAGGTTTTTAGCGCCCCCGGTGACCATGTTGGTTATTTCGCCTACCATATCAGTCACTTCTTCGTTAACTGAATCTGGTCGCTCTCCCAGCATTCTTTCCATAATAGTTAAGGCCAAACTTTCATCAAAGGTGATTGAAAGTGAACCTTTAGTTTGTGGGCCAACCATACCGATTAAACCAGAGACATCACCGCGCGCAATCTCATCTTTTTTGAGGCTAGGTTTACCGGGTTTTAATTCTGTTTGAGCCATGGTGCTCAATACATTGAGTAAAGACGATAAAAAAGGGTTGATGAACTCCACATTCATTGTTTATTTTCCCTTAGGTTATTGCAGCGAGGCTGCTGTTCTAACTTTAATTGTAGTGGCTGTATAAAACAGTGCACTTAATCTTTGCAATTTTCACATTTTCCGTGTGCTTCGATTGTTTGTCCTGAGACAATAAAGCCGCTTTCAGCTGCTAAGTTATTAAGCTCGTGCGAAATAACAGTAGAATGCAGCTCTTTTACATAACCGCAGCTATCACAAATTAATAATTGTACTGGATGAATGTGATCAAAATGATGGCACAACATAAATGAGTTTGTGCTTTCTATTTTGTGAATAAAGCCCAGTTCCGACAAAAAGTCTAAGGCGCGATAAATTGTTGCTGGTTTTGCTCCTGACTCAGTTAATTTGAGTTGTTCTAATAAGTCATAAGCACCAACACCACCTTGCGCGCTCGCTAGCAGGCGGAATACTTTTTCACGGATAGGTGTAAAACGTGCACCACGATTATCACATACTTGTTTTGCTTTACTGACGAGTGATTCTGTATTCATCTTCTCTTATCCTTACGCTACCGTGATATACTATCATACTGTATTGTAGTTGCAGCGTTTTTATTCGCTAGCAGGTTTTCTTGGGAGTTTTCGGTATGAGTGAATTGCTTGCTGCGTTCATTTTCTTTTTTGCTGTCATTGATCCAATTGGTACTGTACCGGTCTTTATCGCGGTTACACGAGGCGAAGACGCTAAGTTTAAACGAAAAGTAGCATTAAAAGCGGTGGGAGTGTCGGCACTGGTTTTATTGTTTTTTGTACTCGCGGGTGAACTACTTTTAAACGCAATTAAGATTCCTTTGTCTGCTTTTCAAATTGCCGGCGGAATTGTGTTACTGATATTTGCCTTGTCGATGATTTTTGGTGAAAGTAAGCCTGAAAGTGAAATAAAAAGTGTCCGCAATAGTACCGAAACGGCTATTTTTCCACTCGCTATTCCGTCAATAGCAAGCCCCGGAGCAATGCTTGCTGCAGTACTAATGACTCGAAACAATGAATACACATGGCTGGAGCAGTTAATCACGTCATCAGTGATGTTATCGGTGTTGATTATAGTGTTGGTTTTACTGTTACTTGCAACGCATGTACATAAACTCATCGGTGATAGTGGTGCAAGTATCATAAGCCGTGTGATGGGATTAATTTTATCTTCGGTTGCGGTAACAAATATTCTGGGTGGTATTGCTCATTATTTTGGCTTAACGGTTGCGGTATAGTAAAAATTAAAGCGCATTTTCAGTCATTTAAACTTTGAATTATTGCCTTCTATTATCTAACTTAAAAGGAGGCAATATAATTTAAGGAACAAAGAATGCGACTCAAACATGTTGTTTTATCTGTTTTTCTGCTTTTTAGTTTAGCTGCTTGCATGGAGCCGACCTATGATAGTGGCAAATTAAAAGTGATCGAAGTGACAGATCATGACTTTAAAATCAATGATGAAAGTGCAGTAACCTTGATCATCGGTCATGCCAATGTAGCTGAATATAGCTTTTCACTTCGCAAGAGCGATCTTAAAAAAGGCACTCTGTTGCAGTCGGTGTCTGACAGTAACCCGAATGTGCGCGCTGATGGTACATTCTTCAGTGAATATTATGTGCAATCAAAAGATCATGACACGCACGCATCAATTGAAATTGTAGAAATCGATCCTGTAGAGAAAGTGGCACGCATTGCAGTGGGTGCTAAGCTCGTTAATCTAAAAAATGAAGATTATAAAGAACTCGAAATTACACTATTTGAACTTACCGGCCAAAATTTAGAAAATCTCTTAAATAAAGTAGAGATTTAGTCATTACTTTATTTCCTCCCAGATGAAGTGTGTTAGTTACACACTTCTTCATTATCTGATCTACGATTAAGTCATGCCGTCAGCTTTGTTAAGTGGTATAATCACGCAAACTTTATTTTTATTGTGATGGCTAATTATCTTAGCCGTTACTGCTTTAATAAGCGTTAATGTATTAGGTAATCAAGTTGCAAGTGAACGCATTGATATTTAAAGGGGCCATACTATGAGCACGACGACATTAAATCGCCGTTTGTCGGTGGCACCCATGCTCGATTGGACTGATCGTCATTGTCGAACATTCCATCGTAAAATGACAAAACATGCTGTGCTTTACACCGAAATGGTGACAACAGGTGCTATTTTATTTGGTAAGGGTGATTACTTACACTTTAATCAACATGAAGGTCCTGTTGCGTTGCAGCTGGGTGGGTCTGACCCTGACGCACTTGCTAAATGTGCTAAGTTAGCGGCAGAGCGCGGTTATGACGAGGTTAACCTTAATGTAGGATGCCCATCTGATCGCGTGCAAAACGGTCGTTTTGGTGCGTGTTTAATGGCTGAGCCAAAGCTTGTTGCTGAGTGTGTCGCGGCGATGAAGGCTGAAGTATCGATTCCAGTGACCGTTAAAACACGGATCGGAATTGACGAGCAAGATTCGTATGAGTTTTTATGTGCTCTGATTGAAGCAAGCCACGATGTAGGCTGTGATGACTTTATTATTCATGCCCGTAAGGCATGGCTAAATGGGTTAAGCCCGAAAGAAAACCGTGAAATTCCGCCGCTTGATTATCCGCGAGTTTATCAACTCAAAAAAGACTATCCGCAACTGCACTTGAGTCTAAATGGTGGCGTGAAAACGATTGCTGATACAATTACGCACCTTGATTATGTTGATGGCATTATGATTGGTCGTGAGGCATACAGTAATCCATTCATTTTAAGTGACGTTGACGAAAAAATTTACGGTGATACCCCGTTTACTCTTAATCGTCATCAGGTTGTGCGAGCTATGTATGATTACATTGAAGATGAGATGAGCCAAGGCGCGAATTTTTGGCATATTGCTCGCCATATGTTGGGTATTTTCCAAGGCCAGCCGGGCGCGCGAGGCTTTAGACGCCACCTTTCAGAAAATGGTCATGGCAAAACGGCCGATTTAAGTGTTATGGATAAAGCATTGAGCTTTGTACCAGAAATTTAATGTTCAAATTGGAACAGAAAAAAAGCCACTATTTTGTGGCTTTTTTTGATCCTAAAATTTGGTTTAAAAGTTAGTTTTTTAGTCAAATTAGTTATTTTCCATTCAGCTTAAAGTCAGTGTTTAGTTACGTGAAAACTAATTAACCTTATGTATTTTAATGGTTATTTTAAAATTTTTTGTAGTTGGCATAAGAATTGGAATCTCCTCGGTGTATTAACCCAATTATCAACAGGAGAATCACATGGGTGTATTAAATCGCGTAAACGACATTATTCAGGCTAATTTATCTGCTGCACTCGATAAAGCAGAAGATCCTGAAAAGCTGCTTAATTTACTCGTGCAAGAAATGCAGGATGCACTTAATGAGTGTCGTGCAACTGCTGCAACATTCTTAACTCAAGAAAAGCAAATAAAGCGTGAAATTGCAGCAAAACAAGCAAAGCAAGCTGATTGGCAAGCGAAAGCTGAAAAAGCACTTAGTAAAGACAGAGATGATCTTGCTAAAGCAGCATTAATTGAGAAACAGCGTTTAAACGCAGAGATTGAAGCGCAGCAACGTGAAATGGATAAAGTGGCTGATTCATTAGCGAAGTTAACAGACGACTGTCAGCGTTTGCAAAATAAGCTTGCAGATGCCAAAGCAAAGCAACTGACTTACATGCAAAAAGAGCGCGTGGTTACGGCACGCTTAAAAGTCAAAGAGCAGCTTCATAGTAACAAAGTTGCGGATGCGTTAGCGCGATTTGATTATTTAGAGCAGCGCGTTGAAAACATCGAGTCGCAAGTTGAAGCCTATGAGCTTACACACAGTGATGCTGCAAATTCGACAGCGGCGCAAATTGCTGCGTTAGAAAAAAATGATGCTATAGACAAAGAGCTGGCCGATTTAAAAGCCACAATGAAACAGTCGGCTTAGGAGGAAAACGATGAATACTTATCATACATCATCACGTTGGTTTAGAGATTTAACTAATAAGAAAATCTCTGGAGTGTGCAGCGGTTTAGCTGCTCGATTGGGCTTCCCTGTATGGTCAACGCGTTTGCTCATGATCATACTGTTTTTACATATGCCTTTCATTGTTGGGGTGGGTTACCTTGTTGCACATTGTAGCTTGCCAGTAAAAGGTTATTAGGAGCTGGTCATGAAAACGTTAGCTATTATTGTCTTAGCAATTTTACTACTGTGCACAGATACATTTGCATTTGTATCCTTTGATTCATGGCAGCTGCCTTTATCAATAGCCGATATGAGCTGGGCTGGGCTTGAGGTGGTTGGTGCACTTGTCGCTGTTATTGCTCTAGTTGCTGGGGTTGCTTTATTTACCATAGGCTTAATTGGTGCAGGTGTGGTTGCTTTAGTCGGGGTAGTGCTTGCGTTTTTATTTGGTTCTGTGGTGATTGCATGGCCCTTATTATTAATTGCAGCTTTGTGTTGGATGATTGCTGATAACAAGAAATCACCAGCTTAAGGTACGAATAAACTGCCTTAATAAATAAAGTATGCTAAATTTAGCGGGTAAGTTGATGTCTTAACAAGGATTAAAACATAATGAAACTGTTGCCCGCATTCTCTTTTCTTATCACAAGTTTATTTTATAGTACTTTTTCATCTGCCCACAGCGGTCATGACCATAACGATGTTGCAGAAGTAACCGTGAGCAATGCCCAAGTTCGCGAATTTTTACCTGCCAGTAAGGCCAGTGTCGCTTATTTTACGATTACCAATCCGAGTCAGCAGGCTACAACATTAACAAAGGCAACACTGGATGGTTTAGGGCGCGTTGAAATTCATCAACATACCCATGTTGATGGCATGATGAAAATGGAACAGGTTATTTCGTTAGAGATAGATGCTCACAGCAGCATTGAATTCAAACCCGGTGGTTATCATTTGATGGTGTTTGACCCTGAAGATGAGTTAAAAGCAGGGCAAGAACGAAAACTCACGCTATATTTTAAAGATGGCAACCGAGTATTTACTCAAGCCAAAGTTGTCTCTTTACATGATATGTCTAAAGAGGCATCACAAAAAAGTAAAGAGCACTCACATCACTAGGAGGTACCATGTCTGAGCATAAAGGAAAAATAGCCAGTGCATTACTTATTATCTTAATTATTTTTTACGCGGTTTCGGTTTACTGGAGTAGTGAACCTGACCGTATGGATGTTGTAGGTAAGGCAAAGCAAGAAGCACAAATGCGTGGCGAAAAGTTTGTCACGGGGTACACCACTACGACAACGTTAATTAATGTAGCTAGTACATTATTGAATAAGCCCGGTGGTTACTTGTCTAACGATATTATGCCACCCAGTGTCATGATGGATAATATGCCTGCATGGGAATATGGGGCGCTTGAAATGACGCGTGACCTTGTATTATCAATGCGTAAGGACTTTAGTCGTTCTCAGTCTCAATCAACAGAGCATGAAGCACTTAAAAAAGCGCAGCCGCAGTTTAACATCAGTTCCGAAGCATGGGCGTGGCCAAGCGCTGAAGCTGAATATCAAAAAGGCATTGATTTACTTGTTGTTTATCGCAGCCAAATTGCCGACCAAAATGACAGAGACAGTCAATTTTATGCACGCGCTGATAATTTACGTGGTTGGCTAAAAGAAGCCGAAAAGCGCTTAGGCAGTTTAAGTCAGCGTTTAAGTGCAAGTGTTGGCCAAGAACGCCTAAACACTGACTTGGCCGGTGATACGGCTGCCCACCAAGCAACTTATGCACCATTACAAAACCAAGTGAAAACGTCGTGGTGGGAAATTGATGATGTATTTTACGAATCAAGGGGAGCCACGTGGGCGCTGTTACACTTTTTACAGGCTGTTGAATACGATTTCGCAGATGTCTTAGAAAAGAAAAATGCCCGTGTTAGCCTACAACAAATTATTCGTGAATTAGAAGCCACACAAGAAACGGTGTGGAGCCCAATGATTTTAAATGGCAGTGGTTTTGGTTTTGTTGCCAATCATTCACTGGTAATGGCAAATTATATTTCTCGAGCCAATGCGGCTCTAATTGAACTTAGCGAACTTTTAGCGCAAGGATAAAATGATGAAAAAGTACTGTTTAGCGGCCGCGCTTTCGATGGCCTGTTTAGCTCCTACAGCTCAAGCTGACACCCTATTAGGTTTATACCTTGGGGTCGATGGCTGGCAATCAGATAATAGCGGTAGCTTTGCTCAAGACGGTAATTTACAAAGTTTTAATTTTGAAGATGAGACTTTCACAAGCTACTATGCAGCACTAGAGCACCCAGTGCCTTTAGTACCTAACATTAAATTAAAATACACCGAGCTTGAGCTGAATGGTTCAACCATGTTGGATGAGTCATTTAGTTTTGGTGGTTCAGATTATGTTGTTGGTACACAAGTAGGCACTGTCAGTGATCTTTCTCACGTAGATTACATTCTTTACTACGAAATTTTCGATAATGATTTAGTGTCGATTGATTTAGGTGTGAACGCCAAGCAATTTGACGGTGATATTGTCGTGACAGGCACCTCGCAAGACGGGGGCCCAAGCACAACAGAACGTGTTGATTTCTCTGGTTTTGTCCCACTTGTATACGGCCGCGCAGAAGTGGGTTTACCGTTTACAGGTTTAAGTGTTTTCTTTGAAGGCAGCTTATTAGCGATTGATGACAGCAAAGTACAAGACTACCAAGCCGGTATTGCGTATGCGTTGCTTGATAATCTTGCTATCGATTTAGATGTTAAAGCGGGCTACCGTTCAATGACATTAGAATTGGATGATATTGATGATATCTATACGGATTTAGATGCATCAGGCCCATTTGCGGGTATCCAAATTCACTTTTAATTGAGTATGCTGGCAGGTTATTTTGTAGCTTGCCAGCTTATTTCAAACTCATCGTCTAATGAGGTTGTTAGTATTTGCTTATAAGCCTTATTGATAGGTGAGACGATCAGTTTTCTTAATTCATCCCCCGTTTGTGTAAACTTATAATAGCTCAATACAAGGTCATTACTTTTTGCTTTTAAAATGAGTCGTTGATTCATAAAGCTTAGTGAGAGTTCTTGGCCAGCTTTCAATACTGCTGACTCTATTTCTTTACGATACAATAAGTTGATATCCATCAACGTTAAAATGTCAGGGAAACTAACAGGGGTTTTACCCAAATTAAGGGAGACCTTGTTACCTTTTCTGAGTAAATCAAACAAGGATGGTTTTTTATAAAAGCCTAACAAAATTAGGTGACTGTTGTCTTTTTCGTTGTAGCCACATAGCGACGTGCTGCGTTGCAGTGCATCTGCTTCACGTTGTGTCATGTACTTAAGCGTTTGCAAACTCTTGATTGAAAATGTGCCAGGTGAGACGGTTTCACCAGCCAGTATTTTAGCCCATAGTTTTTGCATCGAGATGTTTGCGGTATCTTCACATAAGCTAATAAATCGTTCTATCCAGTCTGAATCAGGCTGTTGTTGGCCTGTAACATCTGGGCAAAATGCCATCGCCATTGCCATGATGGTTTCAATATTCTCTTGGCGCTTAATAAATTGAATTTCTTGGCGTGTTTGCGCTCGTTGCAGTAAGCTGGCTTCTGCATTTATTTTATACGCTAACTGCTGCTGCCCTTGTGAAGAGTAGCTGTCATCGCTGGGACTGTTGATTTTGACAGTCGATGACTTATGAATGGGATAACCAAGCTGGTTTTCAATGATATTAGCAAGATTAACTCTTGCCTGAGCCGCTTTGACTGTCATCGGGAGCAATGGCCTTGTTGTTAGTAGCTAACTGCGCAGTGGTCTTAATATTATTGAGCGCCAGTTTAACTGTGTTGTTAAGAATATATTGGCTTAGCAAAGCGAGGTAGCCGCCAATAATAGGGGTATTTACTTCACCATGTAGGGTGCAGATAATCTCAACTTCACTGCCTTTACCAACATAGCTTATCGTACCTTGGGCGATATGTTCCTGATTAAACAAAATATTGAAAGTCATTTTATCTGGACTTAACTGGGTGATTGTCATTTCACCTGAGCCAAACTTACTTTGCCAAAATTGATGAGCTCCAACGCCTTTACTTGGCTCAGCGACAGTAAACTTAATACTGGGATCAACTGCTTGCCATGGTTGCCAGCGTGGCCATTGTGTGAAATCGCTCACTAAGCTGGCTATTTCATCCGGCGCTGCTGTGACGTTAACCGACTTATTAACGGTGTATTTTTGTGACAGCATTAGGCCAATTACCAAGGCGATTAGCGCACTGATAAACAGCGATTTTAGGCATAAAATGAATAATTTAATGATCCCACCTCAGGCAATAATTTGATAGCTTTCATAACATTATACGTATCATAGACTATAATCTACACAGTATAAGTTATCACTAATGTATCATAGCCGAATAAGTGATAGAATTTTAAGCAACACTGTAAACCGGAATTGAGCCATCGTTACTGTTTTACGCTGATTTGTCTAAGGAATTATTAATGGCATCAGAATCTAACGACTTTTTGTTTAGTGACCAAGATGATGAGCCACTATTGAGCGAAACAGCCTCAGAGTTTTGGGATGTCTTAATTGTTGACGATGATCCAGAAATACATTCAGTAACAAAGTTGGCACTCTCAGGCGTTGAGTTTTGGGATAAAGGTCTGCGTTTTCATCATGCGTATTCCGGAGCAGAAGCACTTTCTGTGCTTAAAGATAATCATTCAATTTCCGTTGTATTACTGGATGTAGTTATGGAATCTGATGATGCGGGCTTGCAAGTTGTGAAGCAAGTTAGAGAGTCCCTCAATAATCATAATGTGCGCATTATTTTGCGCACGGGTCAACCAGGCTACGCACCAGAAGAAAAAGTAATTCGTGAATACGACATAAACGACTATAAAACAAAAACAGAGCTTACCCGCAGTAAGCTTATTACTGCGCTCGTGACGGCGATTCGTTCTTATGAGCAGGTCTGTCAGCTGGAGTTTCAAAGTCGAGCACTCAATAACATCCTCTATGCCTCAAAAGCTATTTTAGGTTTCACAGATATCAAAGCGTTTACCATGGCGGTAATAAAGCAGCTTTCATTTATTTTAGAGTGTGAGCCACAAGGGTTGCTATGCGGATCATTAGACGATGATAACCAAGTCTGTGTGCTTGGTGGTTGTGTCGAATACAACGAGTTTATTGGCCAAGGTGTTGAGCAGTTAGACAATGGGCGTATCATTTTACAGGTGAAAAACTGTTTAGAGCAGGGCACACATCAACACACTGAAATTGATAGCACTTACCTACTAAAAAGTAAAAATCGCCAAGCCGCTATATACTTAGAGACCGCACATATCCCGAGTGAGTCGCAGTTACAATTTGCAGAAATATTTCTCACCAATGTGAGTGTGGGACTTGATAATGTGCGTTTGTTTAACCGTTTACGTGATGCGGCTTATAAAGATACGTTAACCGGCCTTTCTAATCGCAATGATTTTATGAACAAGGTTGAGCGTTTTTATCATCCTGGTAAAAATGATAATGTTTTTTTACTGATCGACGTTGCGCAGTTTTCAGATATTAACAATGGGTTAGGCCAAGAAATTGGCAATTTAATACTCGTTGCTATCGTTGACAGGTTACGTCAAGAGTACCCTCAAGCTGAGTTGATATCGCGAATTGGTGCCGATGTATTTGGCTTATTACTGCCAAAAGAGCAATGTGACATTGAGATGTTATGTGAGCATTTAAGCTTGCCATTCAATGCGGGTGAGCACATTTTGCTGATCAATTTTAAAATTGGTATGTGCTGCCAAGGGGATTTCAAGCCATCAGGTATCGAAACCCTAAAGCTCGGTTATATTGCATTAAACCAAGCAAAAAAACAGTCGATGGAAGCTGTTATTACTTATACGCCTGACATGGAAGAGCAAATGGCATGGCGGTTAGGCATTATCAGACAGCTTCGCCAAGATTTTGAACAGCGTAAACTCGAAGTGTGGTTTCAGCCACAACTCGATTTGAAAACATTAGACATCATAGGATGTGAAGCTTTATTGCGATGGCCCTCAGGTAATGGCCAGTACATTTCACCCGCCATATTTGTGCCGATGGCTGAAGATTCGGGTTTAATTGTCGAAATAGGTCAATGGGTATTAGAGCAAGCATGCATGCAGCAAAAGCGTTTGGAGCAACTCGGTTTTGCAATTAGCATTGCAGTTAATGTCTCGGTGCCGCAATTTAAAGTGAAAGGTTATGCGCAGCGTGTAAAAGACACCTTAATTAATTACCAAGTTGAACCAAAGTTTATTGAGCTTGAAGTAACCGAGAGCGTTGTAATGGACGAACTTAGTAATGTTATTACGACGTTGCAGGAGCTTAAAGACTTTGGGATCGAAATTGCTATCGATGACTTCGGTACGGGCTTCTCATCATTAAGTTATTTACAACGCTTACCACTCGATCGACTAAAAATAGACAGGGCATTTATCAAAGACCTTCCCGGTGAAGATTGTGAAGCCATTGCAGCGTTAATTATTTCTTTAGGCGCAAGATTAGGGTTGAAAACGATTGCTGAAGGAGTTGAAACACAAGCCCAAGCAGACTATTTGAGTGAACTTGGTTGCGATGAAGTGCAAGGCTTTATGTACGCTAAACCTATGCCAGAGAAAGAGTTAATTACGTATTTACAAGCTAAGCACTAATTGGCTTTGATAAAACTCAACGATTTAAAAGCGCCCTTCCATTTGAAGGGCGTTTTGTTTTCTATAATAATCCTTAAGAGTGGGGTATAATTCGCCCCTTTTTGGTAGCAGAGTACATTTTATGAGCGCATTAAAAGCCGAGCGTGGCCTGTTTTCTTACCCTAAGTATTGGGCCGAATGCTATGGCACAGCGCCATTTTTACCAACCACCCGAGCAGAGATGGATGCGCTAGGCTGGGACAGCTGTGATGTTATTATTGTCAGTGGTGATGCCTATGTAGACCACCCAAGCTTTGGAATGGCTGTTATCGGGCGCATGCTTGAGTCACAAGGTTTTCGCGTTGGTATTATTGCCCAGCCAGATTGGAATTCTAAAGATGCTTTTATGACACTTGGAAAACCAAACCTCTTTTTTGGGGTGACTGCGGGCAATATGGACTCAATGATCAATCGTTATACTGCCGAAAAACGTATGCGTCATGACGATGCTTACACACCTGGTAATGTTGGGGGAAAGCGTCCTGACCGTGCAGTTGTTGTTTATAGTCAGCGTTGTCGTGAAGCGTATAAAGATGTGCCATTAGTGATTGGTGGTATTGAAGCGAGTTTACGCCGTATTGCGCATTATGATTACTGGCAAGAAAAAGTGCGCCGAAGCATATTGTTCGACGCCAAAGCTGATATTTTGATCTACGGTAATGCTGAGCGTCCATTGGTCGAGGTTGCTCATCGTATTGCAGCCGGTGAGAGTGTCGATTCAATTCAAGACATTCGTGGTACCGCGGTTATTCGTAAAGAGCCATTACCAGGGTGGCGCGGCAGTGATTCAACAGCCATCGATAAAATTGGCAAAATTGACCCGATCCCTAATCCGTATGGTGCGGATGATGTTGGCTGCAGTAAATCTGAATTTAAACAAGCCGGTATTGATTTAAGTGCTGAGGCGGCAAAGCCGATAACAATTCAGCCTGCGCGTCCTAAGCCTTGGGAAAAAACCTATGTTAAGTTGCCAGCTTATGAGCAAGTAAGTGTAAACAAGCCTTTGTATGCGCATGCATCACGTATTTTACACCAAGAAACAAATCCCGGATGTGCACGTGCATTATTTCAGCGCCATGGCGATCGTTCTATTTGGGTTAATCCGCCGGCTTTTCCGCTTGAAACAGAAGAGATGGATGGCGTTTTTGGTTTGCCATATCAACGTATTCCACATCCAAGTTATGGTGATGAAAAAATTCCTGCTTACGAGATGATCAAAACGTCCGTGAATATCATGCGAGGCTGTTTTGGTGGGTGTTCATTTTGTTCGATTACTGAACATGAAGGACGTATTATCCAAAGTCGCTCAGAGCAATCTATCATTGACGAAATTGAACAAATTCGTGACAAGGTGCCAGGGTTTACAGGGGTTATCTCTGACTTAGGCGGCCCAACAGCGAACATGTATAAATTACGTTGTAAGAGTAAAAAAGCAGAAAGTACATGCCGTCGTTTATCGTGTGTTTACCCTGATATTTGTAAACATATGGACACCGACCACACGCCGACGATTGAGTTATACAAAAAAGCACGTGATGTAAAAGGGATTAAAAAGATCTTAATTGCATCGGGTGTGCGTTACGATTTAGCCGTTGAAGACCCTCGCTATGTTAAAGAGCTGGTCACTCACCATGTTGGTGGTTACTTGAAAATCGCACCGGAACACACCGAAGATGGCCCGTTATCGAAAATGATGAAGCCAGGTATGGGCGCTTACGACAAGTTTAAAGAGTTGTTTGATAAATACTCGAAAGAGGCAGGTAAAAAGCAGTATTTGATCCCGTATTTCATCTCAGCTCACCCAGGCACCAAAGATGAAGACATGGTGAATATGGCGCTGTGGTTAAAATCGAATGACTTTAAGCTTGATCAAGTTCAGAACTTTTATCCTTCACCCATGGCGAATGCGACGACAATCTATCATACCGAGATGAACTCGTTGCGTAATATTAAAAATAACACGGAGCAAGTACCTGTTCCAAAAGGGGCACGTCAGCGTCGTCTGCATAAGGCAATTTTGCGTTACCATGATCCGGCAGGTTGGCCGATGATCCGTGAAGCTCTTAAAAAAATGGGTAAAGCGAATCTCATTGGTAAAGGCCCTCATTGTTTAGTTCCTGAGGAAGGGCGCAATGAAAAGGCTGCGAAAGGGAAAGGGCGCACAGGCCGAGCTGCACTAACCCGCCACACAGGTTTTAGCCAATTTAAGAAGGCGAACACCAAACCGCGTGTTGGTAAAAATAAGCAACGAGCAACATAGATTATACAAAGAAAAACGGCCCACAAGGGCCGTTTTTAGTTTAAATAAGTAACCAAGTCGCAGTGCCTAAAAAGGCAAAAATACCCACTATATCTGTCACCGTCGTAAGCACTACGCTGCCTGCTAATGCAGGGTCAATTTTCATTCTCTTTAAAATAAGCGGAATACTGGCCCCTGCAATACCTGCTGCCACTAAGTTCATGAACATAGCAAAGGCAAGCACCGCACCGAGTTTAAAGTCCCACTGCCACAGCGCGACAACACCCGCAATTAAAATAGACCAAATTACCCCGTTTAGCGCGCCGATAGCGAGCTCTTTGAGTAATAAAAAGCGTTGGTTAGTTTGGTTTATATGGCCAACAGCAATACCACGAATAACAAGTGTAAGCGTTTGGCTGCCTGCTACGCCTCCCATTGAGGGAACAATACCATTTAGTACAGCAAGAATAGGTAAGATAGCTAATGTATTCTCGAAAAAACTAGCGACTATTGCAGCGAGTAAAGCAGTTAATAAGTTGACTCCTAGCCAAATAGAGCGGCGCTGCGAGCTTTTCAATACGGGAGCAAAAGTATCTTCTTCATCATCAAGACCCGCTAAGCTTAATAAGCTATGTTCGGCATCTTCACGGATAACGTCAACGATATCATCGATGGTAATACGCCCTAGTAAGTGCGCGTTATCATCTACAACGGGGGCTGAAATCCAGTTATGGCGTTCGAATAATTGTGCCACGTCGCTTTCATCCATAGATATTAAGATAGATTCACAGTCTTCATCCATCAGGTCGCGAACCACTTTATCTGAGGGATTGGTCAACAACGTCGTTAAAGATAATGCCCCTAAAAAGCAATTATGTTTATCAACGACGTATAAATCATCGGTGCCTTCAGGTAAATCGCCGCGTAAACGCAGGTAGCGTAAAACAACATCTAGTGTGACGTCTGGGCGAATAGTTACCGTATCGCTGTTCATCAAGGCACCAGCTGAGCGCTCTTGATAAGACAGGGCTTGGGTGGCTCTTTCTCTATCTTGCGAGTCCATGGCGCCGACAACGTCTTGGTAGACTGTATCAGGTAGGCTACGAAGAACCTCACCTAAATCATCGTCGTCCATGTCTTCGGTTGCGGCAGCAATGTGCTCAGGTTCCATTTGGGCAATAATGCCTAAACGTACATCTTCTGAGAGCTCTTCTAATACGTCACCACGCACATCAGGGTCTACCAGCTGCCAAAGCATACGGCGAATTTTATGCGGGGATGATTCTAAAAGGAGTGCGGTATCACACGGTGCTGTTTTTGCTAACATGCCACGCACTTGAACAAATTGACCACTATTGAGTGACTTGGTCACCTGTTTTAGTTGTTGTAGCGGGTAATCTTGTTCAAAGGCTTCTGGCATTGGCGTCCTTACAACTGAAAAAATAGCTTAAAATCTGACTCAGCAAATACAGCATAGTTGCTAAATTTAGTATTTGCAGGGATATCGCCGCACTGAGATAAATTTACTAAGAAAAATGTATTTTAGAGAAGCGAGCGATATAAAAGTAGGATATTTAACAGGAATTTTAAATACCCAATGCAAGTTTAACGTAAACAGTCAAGGCTTAGCAAATGCTATTCTTGTTCATGAAAGCGTTGTGCAATTAATTCGCCTATTGCATTGAGTGCTGCGTCAGCATCGGGGCCTTCACACACCACACGGACTTCTTTGCCTTGGCTGCTCTCGAGTAACATTAAGGCTAATACACTATCGCCTTCGGCTTCTTTATCGTCTTGGTAAAGGGTTATTTTAGCATCGAATTGCAGTGCAAGTTGTGCTAAAACCGTGGCTGCTCGTGCATGTAAACCTAGCTTATTTTGGATTAAAAAAGTGTCTTCAGCATGCATCGTCGTTGCCTATTGGGTATCTTGCTCGCGGTGGCGTATTTTCACGTTTGCGTGACTTTTCGAAAAGCTCTCACCAATGGTTTGCGCTAAGTAAACTGAGCGATGTTGTCCACCTGTGCAGCCAATCGCAATGGTTAAATAACTGCGATTATTTCGCTCTAGGTGAGGGAGCCATGTTTGTACAAAGGTTTGAATTTGCCATGTAAACTTTTGCACTATGCTGTGACTAGCAAGGTAATCTTTTACTGGTTGGTCTAAGCCTGTCAGTGGTTTTAGATCCGGTTCCCAGTGTGGATTCGGTAAAAAGCGAGCATCAAATACGTAATCAGCTTCTTTTGGAATACCGTGCTTAAAGCCAAACGACATAAAAGTAATAATGAGCTTTTTGTCTTTTTTACCCAGTATTTTTTCGCGAATAGATTCGGCAAGCTGATGCACGCTGAGATCGGTCGTATCAATCATAAAATCGGCACGGGTGATCAAAACATCCAGTAATACTTTTTCTTGTTTAATCGCTAAATCAAGCGGCAGCGAGTCAATCGATAATGGGTGTAAGCGGCGTGTTTCAGAGAATCGTTTGATCAGTGTTTGATCATCACTATCTAAATAAAACAACGTAGGTTTTGCAAAGCCCGGTAAATACTCAAGAATATCGTTAAATTCTTGCTGTTCTTTCGGCAGGTTACGCACATCGATACTTACAGCAATTTTGTCGTAATTATCTGACACACTGCGTACTAACGAAGGAAGCAGGTTTACAGGAATATTATCAACGCAGTAATAGCCTAAGTCTTCAAGTACTCGTAAAGCGACTGATTTACCTGAACCAGAGCGACCGCTGATAATAATTAATTCCATTTATGCCTCTGATGCAATGACTTTAAACAGATCACTATCTGTTTTAGCACTGCGTAGCTGTTTACAAAATTCTTTGTCTTTAAGTCTATCAGCAATTGTTGATAAGGTCTTTAGATGAAGCTGACAGTCACCATCTGGTACGATGAGTGCGACAAAAATATCCACTGGACGATTATCAATTGCATCAAAATTTATAGGTGACTCACTCACAATTACAAATGCGTGTGGCTGATCTGCACCGCTCATACGACCATGTGGAATCGCAATACCTCGGCCAATACCCGTGCTGCCCAATTTTTCTCTGTTCAATAGGGCATTGAGTATATCTTGCTGAGATAAATGAGGGAGCTGCTCATGAGCCAGTTCGCTGATAAATTCGAGAATTCTTTTTTTGCTATTAAAAAGGACCGCAGCTTTGCTGCAGTCCTGGTTAGTAAGTGAACTAAGTTTCATAATTTAGTGTCGAGCTAATTTCTCTTTGTGTTTAATTACTTGACGATCAAGTTTATCGATTAACGAGTCGATGGCTGCATACATATCTTGGTGTTCAGTAGAGGCAAATAACTCGCCTCCGTTTACATGTAAAGTTGCTTCTGCTTTTTGGCTTAGTTTTTCTACATCTAGAATGACATGAACATTATTAATGTGGTCAAAATGCCTTTCTAGTTTCGCAAACTTGGTGTTTACATAGTCTCTTAATGAATCTGTGATTTCTACATGACGACCAGTTAAATTTAGTTGCATAAGCATTTTCCTTCTATGTAAAACGTCTAAATCAGACTCTTACGCTGATTCGACGGAGGTATTGCTAGAGACTCTCGATATTTTGCTATTGTCCGTCTAGCTACTTTAATTCCTTGCTCAGCCAATATATCTGCAATTTTGCTATCACTCAATGGTTTAGCTGTGTTTTCTGCGGCGATTAGCTTTTTGATTAAAGCGCGAATTGCCGTAGATGAACACTCACCCCCATTTTCAGTGCTTACATGGCTGGAGAAGAAATATTTCAACTCAAAAATTCCCCGCGGGGTATGCATGTATTTTTGTGTTGTTACTCGCGAAATTGTTGATTCATGCATTTCGACCATTTCTGCGACATCATTTAATACCATGGGTTTCATGGCCTCAGGACCATGTTCAAAGAAAGCCTGTTGTTGTTGAACAATACAGTTAGTCACTTTTAATAACGTGTCATTACGGCTTTCTAAGCTTTTAATAAACCATTTTGCTTCTTGTAAATGAGAGCGAATAAATTGGCTATCACTGCTTGATTTTACAGAACGTGACATCGCCGCATAGTGGCTATTCACTCTGATTTTCGGCATGCAGTCTGGGTTTAGTTCAACTACCCAACGGCCTTTTATTTTTTTTACGGATACATCGGGTATCACGTATTCAGACTCTTCTCTAACAATGGTATCCGCAGGCTTTGGATTTAAGCTGTGGATCAATGTCATGACTTCTTTCAGCTCACTTTCTTTAAGCTTAGTCTTTTTCATCAAAGTGCGATAGTCACGACTCGCTAATAATTCAATATGTTCTGATAACACCATTTTAGTTTCAGCTAAATAGGGGGTGTCAGCATCGAATTGGCGTAATTGAATACACAAACATTCTTGTAAACTACGGGCGCCAATACCGACAGGATCGAATAATTGGATTCTTTTTAAGACAGCTTCGACTTCATCAAGTTCGATTTCTTCTTCATCGTTATTTTGATTGAAGCTTTCAACAATGTCTTCGCAGCTTACGGTTAAAATACCCGAATCATCAATTGCCTCAACAATCGCAACGGCAATCGCTTCGTCTGTTGGGCTGAATGGAGTCAGTTGTAACTGCCACATTAGGTATTCGTGGAGAGTTTCGGTTGATGCGCCTTGGTAAATTGATTCATCTTCAGGCATTGGACCTGAGGAACTTGATGGGGCAGCACTCATGTACTCATCCCACGTAACATCCATTGCTAAGTCGTCACTTACGGTGTCTTTGTTGAGGGCATCACTGCTTTCTTGCTCGTACTCGCTTGCAGCTTCGTCAGCCGACGCGCTTAGTTGGGTATCGTCAGATTCGGCTTTCTGCTCGTTCTTGCCAATACTCTCTTCTGCATAATCTGCTTCTTCAACTTCAAGCAAAGGGTTAGAGTCTAACGCTTCTTGAATTTCTTGCTGGAGATCCAATGTACTGAGCTGCAACAAACGGATAGCCTGTTGCAGTTGTGGAGTCATTGTAAGTTGCTGGCCCATGCGCAGCTGTAATGATTGCCTCATGTATCCCTAACAATCCTTTTTAGTCTTATCAAACAATAGCACGATGCCGTTAACTATTTATTTGATTTATTGTCATTGTTATAAGTCTAGCAGATGCTCTAGTCGGTGGCGTATTTAAAGCCTGAATTGCTCGCCTAGATACACATCGCGTACAGTTTGGTCGGCTAACACATGTTCAGGTGTACCTGATGCAATTAGCTCCCCATGAGAAACAATGTAGGCTTTTTCACAAACATCAAGGGTTTCTCTCACATTGTGGTCAGTAATTAATACACCAATACCACGATTTTTTAAGTGCTCAATAATTTTCTTTATATCTAACACTGAAATAGGATCAACACCAGCAAAAGGCTCATCGAGCAAAATAAATTTAGGGTCAGCGGCCAGTGCGCGTGCTATTTCAACACGACGGCGTTCACCCCCTGACAATGCCATACCTTGGCTGTCACGAATGTGTTGAATGCTAAATTCATCAAGTAAGCTGTTAAGTGTTTCTTCGCGGCCTTGTTTATTGAGATCTTTACGGGTCTCTAAAATGGCCATTAAGTTTTGATAAACGGTCAGTTTTCTAAAAATCGATGATTCTTGTGGCAAATAGCCAATACCTAAGCGAGCGCGGCTGTGCATTGGCAATAAGGTGATATCGTTATCATCAATGCTTATTTTACCTTTGTCACTGGGCACTAATCCCACAATCATGTAAAAGGTGGTTGTTTTACCTGCGCCATTTGGCCCAAGTAAACCGACAATGCTGCCAGCTTCTACCTCAAGGCCTACATTTTTTACAACTTGGCGACCCTTATAGCTTTTAGCTAATAGCTCTGCTTTTAGTGTGCTCATGGCTGGCCTTCATCGTTCTTTTTGTTATCAACAGGCACTAAAATAGTGTGTACACGATCGGTCGAGTTTTCATCTTTCTCGGCACTTATCAGTTGCTGTTCCATATCGTATGTAATGCTCTTGGCACTGACTTTTTGGCCTGCTTGAGTCACTTGTGCATTGCCAACGAGTGTTAATAAGCGTTTAGCAACATCGTAACGAACTTCTTCAGCACTGGCGCTCATAATAGTGCCGTCAGCTTGTTTTTCTTCAAAGTAAGCGGGCTTTCCTGTGGCAATAATTAATTCAACCGTGCCTTCAACTTCACCTGCATGTGCTTCGAGTCGATCCGCTGTAATACGACGGTTACCATGTATGATCTCGACATTATCTTCGAAGATACCAATGCCATTTTTTAGCTGACCTTCTTGGCGATCAGAGCTAATGCTGATTGGTGTGCCAGCCTGCTCAGCAGCTGCGCCAGAAAACGCAATCAATAAGCTTGGGATCAGGAGTAATTTCTTAAGTTTATTGGTCATAGTATATGGTTCGTGTATGGTTAGTTAACTCAACAATTTCGGCTTTTAAATCGGCTTTTAAACCTTTACCGGTAATTTTTAAATTCGGTCCTGTCAGCGTGACAGGTTGCTTAGAAAACATGGTCATTTTGTCAATGTCGATGTTAATGTTCTCAGCTTTAATATCTTCGATCATGCCATTATGGGTAAGGTTTTTAGCAACTACATCCCCTTCGAATACAAGCTGATCGTTTTCATATAACGTGGCTTCTTTGGCTTTTACTTGCCAAACTTGCTGATCACCGTAAATGGTGAAAATGGGTTGCTCAAAAAAGGTGAACCCGAGCTGTTGATACAGCTCCATTTTAGCAGCGGCCACTTTATGACTGATTTTACCTTGATCATCATAGGCTGTTTGCTTTAATGCGATTGCGGTATAATCAGGTGTAGCGATAATCTCGTCTTCACTGAGCACTGTGTTTGTCGGTTGATTAAAGTACGGATACCATAACCAAACCATGCTACAAACAAAAACAACACTTAGTAAAATACGGGCTATATTCATGCGCTCGTTCCATCGCTAGTTAGCGGTTTGCCATTTTCTAGCATTAATAAATCAGTTAGTTCACGCACAGCTCCAAAGCCACCAGGTAACAGGGTGGTGTAATGAGCCAGTTTTTTGATTAATGGATGAGCATCATTAACAGCAACGGCAAATCCGACTTTTTCCATAACCGGTAAGTCTGGACCATCGTCACCAATATAGGCAATTTGCTCATCTGTTAAGCTAAGTTTATCTTTTAACTCTTGATAAGCAATGAGCTTATTTTCTTGGCCCTGATAAATATGTTGTACCGTAAGGCTAGTCATTCGCTGCTGAACTATTTGTGAATGGCGTCCCGTGATAACGGCCACCTGAAAACCACTATTGATAAGGGCTTTAATGCCGAATCCATCTTTTGTATTGAAAGCTTTAAGCTCTTCGCCTTGATTGCCTAAATAAATACGGCCATCTGAAAAAACACCATCAATATCACAAATAAGCAGTTTTATTTTTTGAGCACGTTGACTCACGTCTGTGCTTACTGGTTGGTAAAGCTCAGCAAATGTCATGCTTAAAGTACTCCTGCTTTTAAAAGGTCTTGCATGTTAAGCGCGCCAATGGGGGTGTTGCTTTTGTCGATTACAATCAAACCATTAATACGTTTACGTTCCATAATATTAAGCGCTTCTGCGGCCAGCATATCAGCGTGTGCAGTTGTGCATGAGCGAGTCATTACTTGGCTAATTGCGGTGCTGTGAATATCAACCCGTTGCTCTAAAATACGTCGTAAATCACCATCAGTAAAAAGTCCCGATAGTGTGTTGTCATCACCAACAATTGCAGTCATACCGAGGCCTTTTGCCGACATTTCAATTAATGCATCTTTGATACTTTGCGATTCATTAACAATGGGAGTGGCCTCACCTGCGTGCATAACATCACTAAGACAAAGCAATAAACGTTTTCCTAAGCTTCCGCCTGGGTGAGAAAGTGCAAAATCGTCTGCTGTAAAGCCTCTTGCCTCAAGCAGTGCTACAGCCATTGCATCGCCCATGACTAGCGTTGCCGTTGTGCTGGCTGTTGGCGCAAGGCCCAGTGGGCACGCTTCTTTGCTTACTTTAATACACACATGTACGTCAGAAAGCGTGGCCATTGTTGAGTCTGGGTTGCCTGTTAGCGAAATCATTTTTGCGCCAATGCGCTTAATGACAGGAATAATACTGACAACTTCGCTCGTTTCCCCTGAATTTGAAATGCACATAACCACGTCATCACGGGTAATCATACCAAGGTCACCGTGGCTTGCTTCACCTGGGTGAACAAAAAATGCAGGTGTTCCTGTGCTGGCGAGTGTGGCAGCAATTTTATTACCTACGTGGCCTGACTTGCCCATGCCAATAACGATAATTCGCCCAGTACATTGGAACATTAATTGACAGGCATTATTGAAATGCTGGTCAATGTATTGATCAATTTCTTTTAATGCTTGCGCTTCAATTTCGAGTACGCGCTTGCCTTGCGCGATAAAGCTATGTTGCGTCATTGATTATCCTATTTGGCTGAAAATATAGCCTTGATATGCAATAAATGCGACTAACAAAAAGCCACCTTCAATTCTATTGATACGACGTGCACCTTTTAAGTTCAATGACATGGCAATTAACACAATGGTGGCCGCTATCATAATAAGTGCATCGCGGTTAGCGGCTGATGGGTCGATAACCGATGGATTAATAATACCTGCCAGTGGCAGTACAGCCAGCAAATTAAAAATATTTGAGCCAACAATGTTGCCCAGTGCTAAATCGTCTTCATTTTTTAAGACACCTGCAATACAGGCAGCAAGCTCAGGTAAACTGGTACCAATAGCAATAATTGTTAAACCAATAACCAGATCAGAAAGACCAAAATATTTGGCAATATCAACCGCCGAACCCACTAGAAAGTGTGAGCTAATTGGTAGCAAAATCATGCCGACCACAAGCCATAATACTGCCGAACGCGTGCTGACATTATCGGGCACATCTTCACAGGCTTCACTAACAAAAGGGTCATCTTGATTTTTTGCTCGCAATGAAATGATCACTAATCCGGCAATAAATACGGCAAAAGCAAGTATTAAAGCAATCCCTTCGGCGAATGAAAAATAGTTGTCTGAAAATACATACCACGCGCCAATCGATACGATTAACACAAGTGGCATTTCGCGTTTTAGCGTCATTGAAGAAACAGACAGAGGACGTAATAGGGCCGTGACTCCCAGTACAAGCAGAATGTTGGTAATATTAGAGCCAATAGCGTTTCCGACAGCGGTATCCGTTTTGTTTGCAAGTGCTGCAGATGCCGACACCATCATTTCAGGTGCTGATGACCCCATAGCCACAACCGTTAAACCGATAATTAGGGTGGGGATCCCCATATTTTTTGCCAGCGCGGCTGCCCCATAAACAAAACGATCGGCACTCCAAACGAGTGCTGCAAAACCAATAATTAAAATGACAAAAGAAGTCACCATTGTGATACGCCAATATTACTTAAACAGATGACTGCAAATAGTAACAAAACCGAACCTGAAAGTATAAGTAAAAGAATGAGCTGGCAATGATTAAGGGCGGTGTTGTTACAATCTTAATTTAAGCGGGGGTTAAGCCATACGTTATTAGTCTTAGATTCATTTGATAGTAAATATTACAAAATTTTACGATTTGTTTTTTCCATCTTGACTAAAAAACCCTTAAAATGGCAGAACTAGTGAAAAAAGTTATGGAGAGCGACTTGTCGCAATCAATAGTAGAAATCAAGGATGTAACCTTTTCACGGGGCGATAGAATCATATATAAAAATATGAGTTTTAACATTCCGAAAGGCAAAATAACCGCTATCATGGGACCCAGCGGCATTGGTAAAACCACCATGTTGCGTTTAATTGGCGGTCAACTTAAGCCTGATTCTGGTGACATTTTATTTGAGGGCAACAGTATTCCAAGCATGTCGCGCAAGGAGCTGTACGCTGCCCGAACCAAAATGAGTATGCTGTTTCAAAGCGGCGCTTTATTTACCGATATGTCTGTATTTGACAATATCGCTTTTCCTTTGCGTGAACATACTCAACTTAGTGAAGATCTTATTCGCCTTGTCGTGCTCATGAAATTACAAGCGGTTGGTTTGCGTGGTGCGCAAGACTTAATGCCTTCAGAGTTATCTGGAGGAATGGCACGCCGTGCGGCGTTAGCGCGCTCTATTGCGCTTGACCCCGAACTTATCATGTATGATGAGCCATTCGCTGGCCAAGACCCAATTTCAATGGGGGTGTTGGTTAAATTAATAAAGTCATTAAACCAAGTGTTAGGTTTATCTTCATTAATTGTGACGCACGATGTGACAGAGGTACTCAGTATTGCTGATCATGTCATTATTATTGCTGATCAAGGCGTGATTGGTGAAGGCTCGCCTGAGCAAATGCTAAATCATCAATCAGAGCTTGTTCAGCAGTTCTTAAAAGGGTTGTCGGATGGTCCTGTCCCATTTCATTATCCTGCTCCTGCGTATGAAGAAGAGTTGTTAGGGGTACACCATGCTTGATCTATTACAGAGGTTAGGTCACAAAACGCTAGGGCGTTTTGCTGCGCTTGGTCGCTCTACGCAAATGCTGTTTGGTGCTTTGGTGAGTGTGCCAAACGTTAAAAAAGGCACGCCATTACTGATCCGCCAATTGTATATGGTCGGGTCACAGTCATTACTCATTATCATGGTATCTGGCTTATTTATCGGTATGGTGCTCGCGCTGCAGGGCTTCACCGTATTAGTTGGCTATGGCGCCGAAGACAGTTTAGGTCCCTTAGTGGCGCTGAGTTTGCTTCGTGAGTTAGGGCCTGTTGTCACCGCTTTGTTATTTGCAGGTCGAGCAGGCAGTGCGCTGACCGCTGAAATTGGTTTAATGAAAGCCACAGAACAATTATCAAGCTTAGAAATGATGGCGATAGACCCACTGAAACGCATTATTGCACCGCGTTTTTGGGCGGGTTTTATAAGCATGCCATTGTTGGCTCTTATTTTTTCTGCCGTCGCTATTATTGGGGCGCATTTAGTGGGGGTTGATTGGCTAGGTGTTGACTCAGGTAGTTTCTGGTCGATTATGCAATCACAAGTGTCATTTCAAGAAGACATTGTAAATGGCATGATTAAAAGTTTTGTTTTTGCCATGATTGTGACGTGGATTGCGCTTTACAAAGGCTATGACTGTATTCCTACTTCTGAGGGGATCAGCAAAGCGACAACAGAAACCGTTGTGCACTCGTCACTGGCAGTTTTAGGTTTTGACTTTATTTTAACAGCGGTAATGTTTACCAGCTAATTAGGGTATAAAGATGAATTCACGGAAATTAGAAATTTTAGTTGGCTTTTTTGTAGCCCTTGGTATTGCTGCGTTTGCTTTATTAGCATTTAAAGTGGCTAACGCTGGCATTAGTGGTAACGGTGAAACTTACCAACTGAATGCAAAGTTTGAAAATATTGGCTCTTTAAAAGCCCGTGCCCCAATTAAAGTCGGGGGCGTGGTGATTGGACGTGTTGAGTCTATTTCAATTCACCCAAAAGAGTTTGTGCCAGTGGTTAATATGGCCATTGACGCCAATTATTTATGTAAGTTTTCAGACACAACGTCTATCTCTATCTTAACATCAGGGATTTTGGGTGAGCAGTATTTGGGGATTAATCCTGTTATTGCACCGCAATCTGCTGAACAACGTTGTATGGGTGAAGATGTGACTGTGGATGAGCAAGATGCAGGATTGGATGATTTGTTCGGTGTTGAAAGTAGAGCGCTCGCCGATGGTGACTTTATTACCGATACAAAATCAGCGTTAGTATTAGAAGAGTTGATTGGTCAGTTCTTATTCAACCAGGGTGGTGAATAATTATGTTTAAGAAATTTTTAATCTGTTTGGCTGTGGTATTTGCGTTTAATACACAGGCCGCTGAACCCGAGGTTGATTTAAAAGACCCTTATAAAATGGTGCGTAAAGTGTCTGATAACACTTTTGCAAGAATCACCAACGATCAACCACTAATAGAGAAAGACAAAGAGTATCTTCGTACCATTGTTGAAGAAGAGTTAATGCCCTACATTGATTACAAATACGCGGCATTGCGTGTATTAGGTAATCATGTCTCAAAAGTGCGTGCGATTGAAGATAAAGAAGAAAAAGCCAAAGCGATTAAAGAGCTTCAGCGCTTTATCGATGTATTTCAAAAATATTTGATTGCCACATACGCCGGTGTGTTTACTCAGTACACCAATCAAAGTGTCGAGTTTGCACCTGCGCAGCCGTTTAAAGGCCAAGATGTTGTCGTTGTAAAAACGAAGATTGTTGAACCAGGTAAACCTGATATTAAAATCGATTTTAAAGTACGCGAAGACAGAGATGGAAATTGGCGTGCATACGATATGATTGCTGAAGGCATCAGTTTACTAGATGCTAAGCAAAGCGAAATGCAAGGTATCCTTCGCCAGCAAGGTATTGAGTATGTGAGTGACTTACTTGAGCAAAAGAGCCAGCTACCTGTTCAGTTTAGAGGCGAAGGTGGTGATGAGTAAAATATCGATTACTCAGCTTGAAGATAACCAGTTTCGAGTCAGTGGTGAACTGACTCGAAATTCAATCGGCCATGAACGCCTTCTTAACGCTAAGCCAGAATCTAAGCATAAAACATGGTATTTTGACCTTTCTGATGTATCGAGGGTTGACACAGCGGGCTTAGCTTGGTTAATTCACTCTTTCGCAGAATTAAAGCAGCAAGGTATTCGCCTTGAACTGCAAAATACACCTGAGCAATTGCAAAAGTTAATGCAGTTGGGGCAGGTCACAAACTTATTTGAGTGAGATTTATGGAAACAAGCCAAGTCGAAACGTTATTACGCGACGAACTAAAATTAGATGAAGTCATTGTTAAAGCAAATGGTAGCCACTATGAAGTGATTGCAGTGGGTGAGTGTTTTGACGGTTTAACTCGCGTTAAAAAACAGCAATTGGTGTATGCCCCGTTAATGTCAACTATCTCAGACGGTACAATTCATGCGGTGTCAATTAAAGCATTCACACCCACTGAATGGAAACGCGAACAAAAATTCATTTTACCTCAATAGTCGTAGGCTCCACTTATGGATCAATTCGTTATTCAAGGTGGTACCTCACTGGCAGGTGAAGTTACTATCTCTGGCGCTAAAAATGCCGCTCTTCCAATTCTTTTTGCTGCGCTTTTAGGGCAGGGTAAAAGTACTTTTAGCAATGTGCCTCGTTTACGCGATATTGGTACCACAGAGGCTTTATTAAAGACCTTAGGTGCTAATGTTGAATGGCAACAAGATACGCTGGTTATCGACGGTGCAACCGTTAATAAAACACTCGCTCCGTATGAGTTAGTAAAGCAAATGCGTGCATCAGTGCTTGCACTTGGCCCGCTTGTGGCACGTTTTGGTGAAGCACAAGTATCGCTGCCTGGCGGCTGTGCGATAGGTGCACGTCCTGTTGATATCCATATCCAAGGCCTTGAGCGTATGGGGGCGGTTATCAAAGTAGAAAACGGCTACATTAACGCCAAAGTAGACGGTCGTTTGAAAGGTGCTGAAATTTTCATGGAAATGGTAAGTGTAGGGGCCACAGAAAATTTATTGATGGCAGCGACACTGGCTGATGGCAAAACGGTGCTTGAGAATGCAGCACGTGAGCCTGAAATCACGGACCTTGCTAACTGTTTAATTGCCATGGGGGCAAAGATAACCGGAGCCGGTACGAGCCGAATTGAAGTTGAAGGTGTCGAATCACTGTCAGGCTGCGAGTACAGTATTTTACCTGACCGTATCGAAACGGGCACTTTTTTGGTTGCTGCTGCGATGGCCGGTGGTGAAGTGCTTTGTAAAAACACCGATCACCATAGCCTTGACCCTGTTATTGAGAAACTGCGTGCGACAAATGCATTCGTAGAAGTAACCGATAACAGTATTTACTTAGATATGCGTGGCCGTGAATTAAAAGCGGTGAATATTAAGACCATGCCACATCCTGGCTTCCCAACAGACATGCAAGCACAATTTACCGCGCTTAATGTTGTGGCGAAGGGCAGTGCAACAATTACCGAAACGATATTTGAAAATCGTTTTATGCATGTCCCTGAGTTACAGCGTATGGGAGCCAATATCCGCTTAGAGGGCAACACGGCGATTTGTGGTGATACCGAAAGGTTATCGGGTGCACAAGTGATGGCAACGGATTTACGTGCGTCAGCCAGTCTTATACTGACGGGGATTGTGGCACAAGGTGAAACAATCGTTGATAGAATCTATCACGTTGACCGTGGTTATCAACGCATAGAAGATAAGCTCAGTGCATTGGGTGCTAATATTAAGCGTCGTTCGAGTTAAGAGCAGCACTGCTTGTTTAAAAAAGGCCTATATTATATAGGCCTTTTTTATTGCTATAACTTGGTTTCGAGTTCTGCGACGGTGACCATTATTTTTAGAATCTTGCCATCACGGTACAGCTCAAATTCAATTTCTTTACCCGGCTCTGTATTGCCTATTTTCTCAAGCACTTGCTGTGGGTTTGCAACCGATAATCCGGCAATTTTAATGACAATATCTTGCTCTTTTATACCCGCTTGCCATGCAGGACCAAGGGGATCTAGGTTATTTATACGCATACCCGTTACTGGAGTGTAGCTGTCGCTTACATCTTTTCCGGTGCTGTCCACAGCGGTTCCAGTAAAGCCTAGATAACCACGGACGACACGGCCATGTTTAATTAGCTTTTCCATAATATCTTTTGCAAGAGAGTAGGGAACAGCAAAGAAGATACCTTGAATATCTAAGTTTTCACGGGTTTTAAATTGCGCTGATGTGATACCCACAAGGTCGCCTCGTGAGTTAACTAATGCTCCCCCTGAGTTCCCCACATTTATGGCCGCATCCATTTGTAATAGGTTATTGTAGGGGCTGTCGGTGATTTTTTGTTTGCCGGTAGCGCTAATAATCCCTTGGGTAATTGTTTGACCTAAATTGAGTGGGTTACCAATTGCGAGCACAACATCGCCTACTCGGGGCTTGAAGTTATCGTTGACGGGGATCACAGGTAAATGATCAGAATTTATTTTTAGGAGGGCTAAATCAGTTATGGTATCAAAACCAATTAGTTGAACGTCGTAAAAGCGACGGCCATCGGTTAAGATCACAATAATTTGGTCCGCATTATTGATTACATGGTAATTGGTTAATATGTAGCCATCTTGCGACATGATCACGCCAGATCCTAACTCTTGAATCGTGTTTTGACGTTTGTATCGCGGTTGGTTTGAAATGCTCTCAGAAAAGATGGTCACCACCGAAGGAGCGGCTCTTTGCACAGCGCTAGAAAAGCTCATATGCTCAGACGACATCGCGGCTGGTAAGTTTACATTAGGAAAAAGTGCGCTGCGTAAACTGGGGCTAAATAACACCACCAAAAAAGCAATCCCTAATCCGGTAAAAAGTGGTGGAAGAATAAATTTAAATAGTTTTAGCACAATATTCTTATTATCAGTGAGCAATCCCCTAATGATGGCACAAAAAAAATAACAGCGGCAAGCACCGCTGTTATTTTTTCATGATTTATCAATTAAGTTTACTGGATCAGAACAAAAACAAGCTCTCTGCCGCGTTTCACACCGAGTACGATGTTACCTTGCGTGTTTTCGATAATTTTATTCATGTCACGAATATTCTCAACACGTTGGCGGTTCACTTGCATGATCACATCACCTTCTTCTAAGCCCACACGTGCGGCAGGTGAGCGTGCTTCTACTGAGGCAACTTCAACACCTTTCCCATCGCTCTTTTGCGTGTTTTCAAGCGTTGCGCCTTGGAATGCAGGGTGTGTTTCTTCACCTGCTGAAACAGAAGTCGCGGCGCCATCAAGTGTGACATTTACTATTTTCACTTTGCCATCACGATAGATACCGAGCTTCACTTTTTTGCCTTCACCTAGGGTCGCAATTTTACTGCGTAGTTCGTGGAAGCCACTGATCTCAGTACCATCAACACTAATAATAACATCTCCGGCTTTTATGCCCGCTTTACTCGCTGCGGTGTCATCCATTACCTGCATGACATAGGCACCTTGCTTAACATCAAGCTTTTGCGCTTTTGCAAGCCCTGCATCCAACGGACGGCCTGAAATACCGAGTGAGCCGCGGCGTACTTCACCGTGTTCAATAATTTGATCAACAAGGTTTTTCATCATTGTTGATGGAATGGCAAAGCCAATTCCCACGTTACCGCCAGAGGCACCTAAAATTGCGGTGTTAATACCGATTAACTCGCCGTTTAGATTAACAAGCGCGCCTCCCGAGTTACCTTGGTTAATCGCAGCATCGGTTTGGATGAAATCTTCATAGCCCTCTATATTTAGACCACTGCGGCCAAGGGCACTTACGATCCCAGAGGTTACAGTGTGGCTTAAACCAAACGGGTTACCAATCGCGACAGCAAAATCACCGACGCGAAGCTTATCTGAATCTGCAATTTTTAAAGCGGTTAAATCCTCAGCATCGATTTGTAACAAGGCAATATCAGACTCTTTGTCACTGCCAATTTTTGTTGCTTCATACTCACGGCCATCTTCAAGCGTGACCACCATTTTTTCGGCATCTTCAACAACGTGATTATTGGTCACTACATAACCTTCATCGGCATCGATAATCACACCAGAACCAAGACCACTAAATTGACGCTTTTGACTGCCCCCACGCGGCACACCAAAAAAGTCATCGAAAGGGGTTGCTCTACGGCGGACTTCTTTAGACCCTGATACTTGAATACTCACGACGCCTGGGGTGATCTGTTCAAGCATTGGTGCGAGCGTTGGCAGTTGTTGACCATTGACAGCCACCGGAAGTTTGGCCATTGAAATTGCAGGGGTTAACAATAAGCTAGTAGATAAAATAGCAGCACTAATAACAGATAATTTCATTTTCATAGTCTGGGTTTACTCCACTTCAGAGATAAAGCAAAAACTAAAAAGGGCTGCATAAGCAGCCCTTTTCTTCGTTTAGATATAAAGCTGTTATATCTAAAGACTATGGGGTCAAAAAAAAGTTCATCAAGAGGCTTTAGAATGTTCTGAAACTTTATTTGAACCAGCAAATAGACCTGTTTCACCTACTACATAGTCGGCAGGCTGCGCTTCTGCGTTTGAGCGATCGCTTTGGCGGTCTTGTAATGAATGTTGTAATTGCTCCGTGGTTTCTTTTGAAAAAAACGGCTCATTAGGGTGCTGCTTTTTATCTGTTAGGAGTAACTTATTTGTTTCTTCAACATGATTGAGCAATTGATCGTAGTTGTCTTTCATTTTTGAAACCAGTTTGCCAGTGCTGGCAAGGTGATCGGCAACGTCTTGACGATATTGTTCAAGTGCATTGTTGGCTTGTTCTACTTGATGCTCTAGCTCGTCTTGTTTAAATTGCTTTTTGGTTACAAATGCACCAATAAAGAATGCTGCGATTGCAACGATGATTAAAATACCTACCCAGGTAATTGTGCCCATAAATCCACCCCTTTGGGAAAAATAACTAAAACTTATGCCTTAAAAGCATTTATAGTCCAATCTTTATTAAAATATGCTTAATTTGATTGTGAAATCATACTGCGGGCTAATATACCCTGAGATACGATGCGTGTTAATATACTGTGCAAATTTAACTGTGTTTTATTGTAACGACCTATGACTCCTTGGCAGAAATACCAACAAGATTTACAACGTGAAGACTTCGTACATGATGCAGCGCAAGAAAATGCGGTTCGTCATTTGCAAAGACTCTATGATGACTTAACTGCTGACAAGCCAGCCGCCAAGGGATGGTTTGCCAAGCTCTTTTCTAAAGATAGCACGCCAGCTATAAAAGGGCTTTATTTTTGGGGCGGTGTTGGTAGAGGTAAGACCTATTTGGTTGATACATTTTACGAAGCACTGCCTACTGAGCGTAAAATGCGTGTGCACTTTCACCGGTTTATGCACCGTGTACATGATGAGCTTAAAAAGTTAAAAAACACCAGTAATCCACTGAACGTCGTTGCTGATATCTTTAAGTCGGAGACAGATATTATTTGTTTCGATGAGTTTTTTGTACAAGATATCACGGATGCAATGTTGCTAGGCGGCCTGATGGAAGCCTTGTTCGAGCGCGGTATTGTGCTTGTGGCAACGTCGAATATTGTTCCAGATGAGCTATATAGAAATGGCTTGCAGCGTGCGCGATTCTTACCAGCAATTGAATTAGTAAAAGCAAATACTGAAATAGTAAATGTTGATTCAGGGGTTGATTACCGTTTACGGACCTTAGAGCAGGCCGAAATTTTTCATAGTCCGCTCGATGCGCAAGCAGACGCAAACTTATTTGAATACTTTGATAAGCTTTCACCTGAGCCCGGCATTTTAGATACCGCTATTGAAATAGAAGGGCGCATGATAAAAACCCGTAAAGTGTCTGATTGTATCGTGATGTTTGATTTTAGCGAGTTGTGTGAAACAGCCCGTAGTCAGGTCGACTATATGGAGATCAGCCGTTTATACAACACCGTCATACTCTCGAATGTAAAAGCATTAGGACAAGCAAATGACGATGCCGCACGTCGTTTTATTGCATTGGTTGATGAGTTTTACGAGCGCAATGTGACGCTTATTATTTCTGCAGAAAAACCGATCACTGAACTTTACAGTGAAGGTAACTTAAATTTTGAATTTAAGCGCTGTATTAGCCGATTACAAGAAATGCAGTCGCTCGAATATTTAGCGCGAGAGCATTTAGCATAGTCATTGTTGAGTTGTTTATTGTGAGTTTTCAGAAATTAGCCACTTGAGATGACGCTTTCTTTACAAGTTGATAAAAAAGCCATTGCTCACATTAAGTGCGTAAATATTCATTCTGATTTCTTAGAATAAAAAACAACCATCATCTAGCAATGTGGTTTAAGTGCTGGTATACTCCCGCGTCTGCCACGTTGCGTTCTATTGCCAGATATTAGTTTAGCCTCTAATTGATGGCGCAAAGTCTTAAACTCGAAGGGGTTAAAGCATTCAACTTAGAGCGGTAATTAAAAATAATTACCTGTGGTTTTAAATTAAAAAACATTGGATTTTAATAAATGAAAACGTTTGTTGCTAAGCCAGAAACAGTAAAACGTGACTGGTACGTAGTTGACGCTGAAGGTAAAACTTTAGGTCGCATCGCTACTGAAATCGCTCGTCGCCTACGCGGTAAGCATAAAGCTGAGTACACTCCTCACGTAGATACTGGTGATTACATCATCGTTATCAACGCAGAGAAAGTTACTGTTACTGGTAATAAAGCAAAAGACAAAATGTACCACTCACATACTGGTTTCCCAGGTGGTCTTAAGTCTACTACTTTCGACAAGCTTCAAGCTGCAAAGCCTGAAATGATCATCGAAAAAGCTGTTAAAGGCATGTTGCCACGTGGTCCTTTAGGCCGCGCTATGTACCGTAAACTTAAAGTTTACGCGGGTACTGAGCACAACCATGCTGCACAACAGCCTCAGGTTCTAGACATTTAAGGAGCACTATCATGGCAAATCAATACTACGGTACAGGTCGTCGTAAAAGTTCAAGTGCTCGCGTATTCTTACGCCCAGGCACTGGTAACATCGTAATTAACAAGCGCTCTCTAGAAGAGTACTTCGGTCGTGAAACTGCTCGCATGGTTGTTCGTCAAGCATTAGAGCACGTTGAAATGACTGAAAAGTTTGACTTACACATCACTGTTTCAGGTGGTGGTACTACTGGTCAAGCTGGTGCTATCCGTCACGGTATCACTCGTGCACTTATGGAGTTTGACGAGTCATTACGTCCTACACTTCGTAAAGCAGGCTTCGTTACTCGTGATGCGCGTAAAGTTGAACGTAAGAAAGTGGGTCTTAAGAAAGCTCGTAAGCGTCCACAATTCTCAAAACGTTAATATTTACGTTTATCAGAATTTCAAAAACCCAGCTTCGGCTGGGTTTTTTGTTTTTAGCTATTTCTTCTAGAAATTAGAAATTAGATCACACACATAAAAAGCGTGTTTGAGGTTAAAGTGATTTATTTTGTTCTAACCACTAACCACTAACCACTAACCACTAACCACTAACCACTAAAATTACTTTTAACTCCTCGATTTTACGATTACTGATGTGAATAGGGATCAAACAGAGAAAGTTGTAACCTGCGTATGGTCCGTTTTTTTCGTTCGATATTTAACCGGTCTTGGCAATTCCTTCGTATTACATTAAAAAAACTTCACGATTTCGCAAAATAAGCTCAAATCCATCAGTTAATTGATGAATTTTTTTGCTACAATTGGGGGGCAAGTAATGTGAGTGAGTTCAACAACAGCTAATGCAGATTTCTGTTTCCTCTTAGTGAGGTTGATCTTGGTCAGTATATTGTTTTTTATATGCGTTATCATAACCAACGGCTTCATACTCGAGCTTACCCAAATTAATAATTCATTAAATGGGGTTTATTCGAGCATGGGACTGTGAATAACCTTGTTTTAATCAAGGGTTTTAATTATGATCGCGTCTATTTTAAAATTTCTAAAAATTAACCTGCTGTAACTGATGTTCTCAATATGGCAAGTGTTGGGAATCATAGTGGAGATAAGTGGATGAGCAATGCGCCTGTAGACAATGGCCGACGTCGCTTTTTAACCATAGCTACCTCTGTTGTTGGTGGTGTTGGTGCGGCTGGGGCTGCTGTTCCTTTTATTGCGTCTTGGAATCCAAGTGAGCGAGCTAAATCTGCGGGTGCGCCTGTAGAAGTAGATATCAGCAAGCTTGAGCCAGGACAATTAATTCGTGTTGAGTGGCGAGGAAAACCTGTTTGGGTTATCAATCGTACACCAAAAATGCTTGAGCAGATGAAAGCTCACGAAGGTCAACTTCGTGATCCAGCGTCTGAAGAGCCTCAACAACCTGAATCATCAACGAACGAATACCGTTCGCAACGTCCAGAAATTTTCGTTGCTGTTGGTATTTGTACGCACTTAGGTTGTTCACCAAGCTTCTTACAAGGTGGCTTTGGTGAGAAAGTTGAAGGCACAGATGATGGTTTCTTCTGTCCGTGTCACGGTTCTAAATTTGATATGGCGGGTCGTGTATTCCAATCTGTACCTGCACCATTGAATCTAGAGATTCCTCCGTATACCTTCCTTGATGACACGACTATTTTAGTCGGTGAAGAAAAAGGAGCGGCGTAATGTTTGGTAAAATTATTGGTTGGATCGACGATCGTATTCCAATGACTCGTGTTTGGAACATGCACATTGCACAGTATCCAGCACCTAAAAACTTTAACTTCTGGTACTTCTTTGGCTCATTAGCTATGTTAGTGCTTGTTAACCAGATCGTAACAGGCATTTGGTTAACAATGAACTTTGTACCATCAGCTGAAGGTGCATTCGCATCAGTAGAATACATCATGCGTGATGTTGAATACGGTTGGTTACTTCGTTACCTACACTCGACAGGTGCATCAGCGTTCTTTATCGTTGTTTATCTGCACATGTTCCGTGGCATGATCTACGGTTCTTACCAAAAACCACGTGAGTTACTGTGGTTGTTCGGTATGTTCATCTTCTTAGCGCTAATGGCTGAAGCTTTCATGGGTTACTTACTACCTTGGGGACAAATGTCGTTCTGGGGTGCGCAGGTAATCATTTCACTGTTCGGTGCGATTCCGGTTATTGGTGATGATTTAACGCTTTGGATCCGTGGTGACTACGTAATTTCGGGTGCGACGCTTAACCGCTTCTTTGCACTACACGTAATCGCGCTTCCTTTAGTTATCGTTATCTTAGTGTTCTTACACATTGTTGCGTTACACGAAGTGGGTTCAAACAACCCAGACGGTGTTGAAATTAAGCGTAAGAAAGGCTCTGTGGCTGAAGAAGATAAGCCTAAATTTAAATTCCACGAGTATTACACCAACAAGAAAGACATTGTTGATGCAATTCCGTTCCACCCTTACTACACAGTTAAAGATATTGTGGGTGTGGTTGGTTTCTTAATCTTATTCTGTTGGGTTGTATTCTTTATGCCTGCGATGAATGGTTTCTTCTTAGAAGCGCCAAACTTCGAAGCAGCGAACCCACTGAAAACACCTGAGCACATTTTCCCTGTTTGGTACTTCACGCCATTCTATGCGATTCTGCGCGCTATCCCAGATAAACTAATTGGTGTTATCGCGATGGGTGCATCTATCGTAGTGCTTGCGTTACTACCTTGGATTGACCGTGGTTCGGTTCGTTCTATTCGTTATCGTTGTGGCTTACACAAGTTAAACATTGCTCAATTCGTGGTAACGTTTGTTATCTTAGGTTGGGTTGGTGCAACACCACAAACTGATTTCAAAACGTTGTTATCGCAAATCACGACTGTGACATACTTTATGTTCTTCGTATTGTTATTTGTTTACAGCAAGAACGAGAAAACTAAGCCATTACCAACGAGGTTGACGAAATGATGAAAAAGCTAATTATCGGTTTATTCGCATTGTTGCCAACGTTGACGATGGCAGCAGGTCCTTCGGTTCCTTTAATGGACGCGAACATTGACCTAAAAGACAATGCGTCTTTGCAACGTGGTGCTAAATTGTTCATGAACTACTGTCTTGGTTGTCACCAAATGCAGTATCAACGTTATGAGCGTACGTTCCGCGATATCGGTATTCCTACTGAGATTGGTCAAGAGCAACTTATTTTTGACGGTTCAAAAGTAGGTAGCCACATCAAGAATGCAATTGCGAAAGATGACGCAGCTAAATGGTTTGGCGCAGCGCCACCGGACTTAACGCTTGTAGCGCGAGTTCGTGGTACTGACTGGATCTATACGTATCTGAAGTCATTTTATAAAGATGAATCTCGCCCGTTTGGTGTAAACAACATTGTTTTCCCATCGGTAGGTATGCCGCACGTTCTTCAAGAACTACAAGGTTTACCGACACCTATCACTGAAGAAGTCGAGGAACATGGTCACACAGTGACTAAGGTTGTTGGCACTGAAACAGATGGTACAGGTGAAATGAGTGACGACGAGTACGATCGTGCTGCTCGTGACTTAACTAACTTCTTAGCTTACGTAGGCGAACCGTCACGTTTAGAGTCAGAAGCGTTAGGTCTTAAGGTAATTGGTTTCTTAGTGATTCTATTTATCTTGGCATTCATGCTGAAGAAAGAATACTGGAGAGATGTTCACTAATTCTGGACGTTTTGAAAGGTAATTTTGTGATAGGGGCTTAAGCCCCTATTGCTGTTTTTGTAATATAATGGAGGTAGGCATGGCCGTAGCTGCCAATAAGCGCCCTGTAATGACCCTGTTTTCTGGTGCTAACTGTATGTATAGCCATCAAGTACGCATTGTACTTGCTGAAAAAGGTGTAAGTGTTGACATTCACCTGGCTGAAAAGGATAACCTGCCAGAAGCACTTCATGAAATTAACCCTTACGGTACAGTACCCACACTGATCGATCGTGAGCTTGGTTTATATCAGGCAAACATCATCATGGAATACCTTGATGAACGTTTTCCTCATCCTCCACTAATGCCTGTTTATCCGGTTATGCGTGGCCGTAGTCGCTTAATGATGCACCGTATTGATACTGATTGGTACAGCTTAGCGAATAAAATCACAAGCGGTAGCAGTGAAGCAGCACAAGCACGTAAAGAGCTAACTGAAGCATTACTTGCAATTGCACCAATCTTCTCTGAAGCGCCTTATTTCATGAGCGAAGAATTCAGCTTAGTTGATTGTTATTTAGCACCGCTATTATGGCGTTTACCTGAACTGGGCATTGAGCTTTCAGGTTCGGGAGCTAAAGAACTTAAAGAATACATGCTGCGTTTATTTGAGCGTGAATCTTTCCAAGCTTCATTGACTGAAGCAGAACGTGAGATCCGTTTATAATGACGCCAAATCGTCCTTATTTACTACGCGCTTTCTTTGATTGGATTGTTGATAATCAGTGTACACCGCACCTTGTTGTGAACGCTGATTTTCCTGCTGTACAAGTACCAACGCAATTTGTTCAAGACGGTCAAATTGTCTTAAACATTAGCCCATCGGCAGTTACAAACTTTGCTATGGATAACCAACAGCTAAGCTTTAATGCGCGCTTTGGTGGTCAACCAATGCAGGTGTATGTGCCTATGGGAGCTGTGCTCGCAATTTATGCACGTGAGAATGGTGAAGGGACTGTATTTACTGCAGAAGAATTCATCGAGGACGAAGAAGAGTTTGCTCCGGTATTAGAAAGTGTTGAAACGCCTGACGATATTTCGCCAGATGATGAGCCACCTGCTAAGCCTGAGAAAAAGAAGGGTGCTCACTTACGAGTGATCAAGTAGCCTTTTCAAATGCTCAAAAAAAACCCGCTTAAATGCGGGTTTTTTATTAATGAATATTGAGTGATTAACTATAAATACTCAAACACCTTAATGACACGCTCTACACCTGAGATGTTACGGGCAACATCAACCGCTAAATTAGCCTCCGTATCGCTCACTAAGCCCATTAAAAATACCTCGCCATTCTCTGTGACAACTTTAATGTTATTGGCACTGATGTTCTCTGCGGTAATAAGCTGCGTTTTAACTTTTGAGGTTAACCACGAATCGTGAGTTTGCGTACTCATGCCTATATTTGAGCTGATGCGAATTTGATTATGAATTTTACGAATACCGTCAACACCTTCGATTGCTCGTTGCGCTTCGTCTTTCATTTCTTGGTTGGCGACTTGGCCTATCATCAACACAATGCCATTAACGCTCACAACATTCACATTCGCGTATTTATGTATGCGCTCGTTTTCACTCAGTGCGATAGAGCTTTTTATTTCGATATTATTATCGTCAATTTGCGAGCCAATAGTACGACGGTCATTGGCCGCAGTGACAGCACCTGCGGTACCAGCAACAACTGCAGCTGCACAGCCTTGCAGCAATAAAATGGTACCAAGTACAATAAGAGACTGTTTAAACATTAATTTTCTTCCTGTGGGAATAAGGTTAAATCGATAAGCTCGCTCAGGCAGTGCAAGTTCACTAAATGAGATTCAACAATGCGGCTAGGGCGTTTTGATGGCACGCGGATTTCAACATCGTTAGGGCCAAGCAAGCCAACTAATTCACCCCCATCGTCACCTACTAACACAATCACTTTCATATCGCGAGTTAACGCCGCTTCTACGGCAGAAATTATTTGCTTTTCATTACCATTGACGGCGATAGCTAGCAGTAAGTCACCTTGTTGTGCGAAAGCACGGATTTGCCTTGCAAAGGTTTCGTGATCATCAATATTGTTGTTGGGACCTAAGTTAACTTGCTCCTGTGCCAAGGCTACTGCAGGTAGACACGGACGCTCAGTTTCGTAAAAGTTAATTAATAAACCAGCCATATGTTGTGCAAGCATATGGCAACTCGCGGTACCACAGCATAACAATTTATTACCATTGATAAGGCTTTGTGCAATGGTAAATGCCGCTGATTCAAGGGCGCTTGGGAGCACCTCGCCAGCCGCAATTTGAACTTGAATATTCTCGGTGAAAATCTTTTTTATTGTATCTTGCATAACCTACCAATTAAGCCGACGCCAAGCGGCGTTAGTACACATTTTTAAACCAGTTTATTTCGCTATTTAGTTCACCTGTTATGGCAACATAATCAATTCGCATAGCCTGATTTGATAATTTTTTTTCAGCAAGGTAATGGGCGATCGTTCGTCTAAGCCGTTGCTGTTTTTGCTTACTGAGCGCGTAATTTGCACCACCGCGAAGTTTGTTTTTTCTAAATTTCACTTCAACAAACACCAAGGTTTGCCCTTCGCGCATAATGAGATCAAGCTCACCATATTGGCATAAATAATTACGCCCAATGGCTGTTAGGCCATATTGCTTTAAATACTGCTCAGCCTGTTGTTCATAGTACAGGCCTTTTTCGCGGCTATTGTGCCACAATTGTTTAAACCACGACATGCTTTCATCCTTGTGCTGTCGTTACTTAATCAGCCGAATTAATCCCTGTTGCCGATTGCATAAATAACGGAATCGGTTGCTCTGTTGCTAATTCAACGGCAATGATTTGTTTGTTTTTGTACTGCGCCCAATCTAACGTACGGGTAACATACCCATTCGTTTCAATACTTAATTCGCCACTGATGCCAGCAAAACGTTTTCCTTGAATCATACTTAGTTGCTTAACATCACCTAATAGGCTGGTTGCATCATATGCCATGGCAAATAAGCGCTGACTTATATCTGTATTTTCAGGCCATAAGCGTTCGTATTGCTGACGCAAGTTATGCTGCTTTATCTGACCGTCAAGCATCCAAGGTAGTTCAGTAAAATACAGCCCTTCTAGATCACCTTTATCGGTACTGTCTATTTGTTTGCTATGGCTTTTAGAGCTTGCGTATAGCGGAATACGATCTGCGAAAGTACTTACATTAACATCTAAGTACGGTTTGATGAGGCGAGTTTCAGTTGCATCACCTAAAATATAAATAACATCAATATCGCTACGCGAGCGAGTTTCACTTTCGACTTCTTGCTTAAAGAGCGACTTAACCACTTGGATCCGCTCTTTACTTTGGTCCACTTCTAACAAGCCCGTGATAGTTTTTGGCATGTCATCTTTACCTGCGTAAAAACCAACTTGTGGTTTCACTTCACTGTAACGTTGCCATTGTTGGTTAAAGTACTCAACGAGGCGCTGGCCGTTACTGTTGTTTGGAGCAAGTAGCATTGGCTTTTGGTAACCAGCGGTTAAAAAGCGCTCTAATGCTTGTTGTATTTCGTGTTCAGGGCTTAATGCAAAGAAAAAATGCTGCTGTGAGATACGCTCACCCTCAAAACTATTAAGATGCATAACAGGGTAATCAATCAGCGTTTGTGCTGTGCTTAGCTTTTCAATATTACTTTTAAGCAATGGGCCAATCACAAAGTCAGCTTTAAATTCACTGAGTTTTAAGCTGATTTCAGCGGCAGAAAGTGATTCATCAATAAACAGTGTTTGTTCAAGTGGATGAGTATCAAGTGCGGCAAGTACACCCGCTTTTAATGCGTCGCCTAAGCGTTCGTTAGCGCCTGATAGTGGAATAAGCACCGCTAAACGATTGACATTAAGAGGCTCAACTTGCACAAGCTCAGTGACTTTCTTAGGTAAAATCTCTGCTGCAGGGTGACCTGGATAGCGTCGCATCCAGTTATTCATCGCTTGATGCAATTCAACCGGCGCCCCTAAATACACTTGGTGATAAAGCGCCAGATTAACCCAACCTTGTTGTACCACCGAGCCGCGATTAAAGCGCTCAAGCGCATAAGAAGATAGTTGAGTAAGGCTTGCCCATAAGTCTTTATTTAAATCAGCAACCGTGAAATTATTTTCGTTGCTAATGGTTGATGCTGCAAAGTAATAAGGCATTGCTTGTTTAGGCATGCCTTGTGATGCATAAACGCGAGCCGTTAAATATTGATGCCATGCTTTATGCTCTGGCAAGGTGAGTTGTGATTCGAGCAACTGTAGTTGCTCTAATGCGCGATCACTTTTACCTTGTTTCTCTTGTGCTAAAGCAATGTAAAGCTTGTTTTGAATTTGATCTACGCTTGGTGTGCTCTCGAGCTCAAAACAGATTGTTTCAAGCAATGACCAGCGCTGCTCAGTAATTGCTGCATCGCGAGCGGTATAAAGTAATTGAATTTTATCGGCACCTTGGCGATTTAACGCTGCTTGGTACATTGATTGCGCATCGGTTAGTTGTGATAGGGCTGTGTTTGCTTGCCCCGACTGATTTTCTGCCGTATTTGATGGTTTTTCGGTTGTGCTACAAGCCGATAACCCCGACAATACAATTAATAGACTAACAAGTTTAAGTCGCACAATGATTTCCCAATACGTTAACGCGATTTGCTTATATTACTGACTGACGCAGGAGACCTCAATGTTAAATGAGGAGAATTCAGATAAAATCGGCACTCTTTACATTGTAGCCACACCAATTGGCAACTTTGATGACATCAGCCAGCGTGCCATACAAACCCTATCTGAGGTTGACTTAATAGCCGCTGAAGATACTCGTCACACAGGAAAGTTGCTAAGCCACTTTAATATCAAAGCAAAAACCTTTGCTTTGCATGATCACAATGAAAAACAAAAAGCCCAGCAAATCGTCGATTGGCTAGAGCAAGGAATGAATATCGCGTTGGTTTCAGATGCGGGCACGCCACTGATCAGTGACCCGGGTTATGCCGTGGTAAACTTGTGTCGTGAGCAAGGTGCACATGTTACACCAGTACCTGGTGCATGTGCAGCCATTACGGCAGTGTGTTGTTCTGGTTTGCCGACCGACCGCTTTCAGTTTATCGGTTTTACACCTGCGAAAAGTAAAGCCAGACAAACTTTTTTTATTGAGGCTGTTAATTCAGGTATCACGAGCATTATGTACGAAAGTACCCACCGCATCATGGCAAGCCTTGATGATTTAGAAGCCGCATTAGGCTCAGACCAACCGGTGGTATTTGCCAAAGAATTGACCAAAACATTCGAAACTTTTTTCAATGGCAGCGTTGCTGAGCTAAAGCAGTTTTTAACGAATGATCCAACAAAGCAGCGCGGCGAAATAGTATTAATGCTGCCGGGTAAAGCGAAGCAAAGCGATGATATCCCAGAAGATGCCCGCCGTATGCTTGGCTTACTCGAAGCCGAAATGCCACTTAAAAAAGCCTGTGGCGTGGTTGCAGAGTATTTCGGTTTAAAGAAAAACGCGCTTTATAAAGCAATTATTGACGAAAAAGACTAATTCTTTACTGCACTCGGCTGCATGCTCAGGTATACTGCGCGCCGAGTCAGCCGAGATAATCGCTGCCTGCAACGAAAATGCGCAGGGGGAGGAAAGTCCGGGCTCCACAGGGCAGGGTGCCAGCTAACGGCTGGGGGGCGCGAGCCTACGACAAGTGCAGCAGAGAGGAGACCGCCAACTTCGGTTGGTAAGGGTGAAAGGGTGCGGTAAGAGCGCACCGGGCCACTGGTAACAGTTGGTTGCAAGGTAAACTCCACCCGGAGCAAGACCAAATAGGGTTCTATCATTTTAAATAATGAACACGTGGCCCACGTGAGAACCGGGTAGGTTGCTTGAGCCATAGAGCGATTTATGGCCTAGACGAATGATTATCCACGACAGAACCCGGCTTACTGGCTGACTCACCAAATTAATGAAAGCCCACAGTGAAAACTGTGGGCTTTTTGCTTTCTAAATCACAAGCAATTTTTAACCAAGTATAATCATTCCCTAATCGCCATCATTATTGATCTTGAACAAGGTTGCTACGTTGACTCTGTTTCACAGAATGATACAGTGAATTTGAACTTTAATTCTAGCCAAAGGAGCTGCCCATGCTAGGCGAAAAACACTCGTTATTGAATGAATTCCCAGAGTTTAATGAATTAATCCACAACCTTGCCAAAAGCGATGCCCATTTTAAAAATACCATGCAACGATACGATGACATGGATAAAGAAATTAGAGAGCTTGAGCTTAATAGTTCTCCGATTGATGACAGTGAAATGCATGAAAAGAAACACCAAAGAGCTGCGCTGAAAGACGAACTTTATGATTTCTTAAAAGCGAAAGCATAAAACAGAAAATGACACCTAATGCCCCTTGCTCTTATGACTCTCGCTGACAAGGGGTGTTATTTCCCAGTTAACCCTAATTTATACCTTTCTAACGCTTTTAATTCCCTTATTTTCAATAGTTTTATATGTTAGTAACTGTTTATTCAGATTTTTTAAATGGGTGGAATTTATATGTTTGCGAAGGGAGCAATCAAAGCCGTCTCACTGTGTATTATGGCTATGTCTGTCAGCCTGAGTGCCGCAGCAAGTATCAACAATACAGAGACTATGTGGCCAGGCACGGTTTACAACACGGATATACCTACATTTAAGCAGGTTCTTGGTTATGATGTAGGTGAGCGCATTACTAATTACAACGATATGCGTCGTTATTTAACAGCCCTTGAGCAAGCCGCTCCTGAGCGTATTAAAGTTTTTAAGTATGCAAACAGCTGGGAAGGTCGTGAGCTTGTTTATGCGGTTGTTGGCACCGCTGAGCATATTCGCTCATTAGAAACCCTTGCAAAAAACACGCAATCGCTGGCAGACCCACGAAGTACATCTGCGAAAGATGCAAAGTCACTCATCAAAAACTTACCCACTTCAGTGTGGCTGCAGTATGCAGTACACGGTAATGAAATTAGCTCGACCGATGCGGCACTGTTCACCGCTTACCATTTATTAGCGGCACCGAACGATACCATTAACAGTAAAATATTAGAGAACACCGTTGTATTTATTGATCCCCTACAAAACCCTGATGGTCGTGAGCGCTTTGTTTCTCGCTATTATGCCACTGTCGGATTAGAGCACAGCGCAGACCGTTTAAGTGCAGAGCATAATGAGCCTTGGCCTCGAGGTCGAGTTAATCATTATCTGTTCGATATGAATCGTGATTGGTTAGCACTTACTCAGCCTGAAACAAAGGGTAGAGTAGCTGCAATTAATAAATATAAACCTCAAGTAGTGGTTGATATTCATGAAATGGGCGGCGATCAATCATATTATTTTGCGCCGGCTGCTCAGCCATTCAATCCCCATATGACAAAAACGCAAATAGCCAATATGGATGCTATTGGCCAAAATCATGCTAAATATTTTGATGAGTTTGGCTTTGATTATTTTACCCGCGAAATTTTTGATGCTTTTTATCCTGGGTACGGTGATAGTTGGCCTGTATTTTATGGTGCGTCAGCATCAACCTACGAAGTAGGCTCTGCTCGCGGCCATGTTTTTGAAAAAAACACCGGTGAACTTCTCACTTATTTTAATACAGTGAAGCGTCAGTTTGTGGCATCAATTTCTACCGCCGAAGGTGCAGCTAATCAACGTGAGAAGCTACTTAATGACTTTTACCAATATCAAGTTGATGCAATTGATTCAGGTAAGAAGAGTAAAGAACGTGTGTATATTTTACCGAACCAAAGTAACCGTGAAGGAACGCATAAACTTGCGACGTTAATGGCTGAACACGGCGTAGAAGTTCAACAAGCAAATGAAGATTTCAAAGCATGCGGTGTTAAATACAAAGCGGGTAGCTACTTTATTGATACAGCGCAGCCGCGTGGTGTATTTGTTCGTACTACATTTACAGACCAAGTTGATATGGCTGAAGCCTTTGTGAAAGAACAAGAAAGACGCCGTGCTCGTAACCTAGGCGACGAAATTTATGATGTCACAGGCTGGTCGCTGCCAATGATGTTTAATGTTGATAGCGATAGCTGTAGTAAGGCTGTGAGCGCTGACAGTAAAGCGGTTCAGGCTAACGACACACTGATTGGTAAAGTGAATAACCCAGAAGCCTCAGTGGCTTATATAGTTGCTTGGGGCGACACGGCCGCTGCACGCTTTTTAACCGCAGCGCTGCAAGCAGGCGTTAAGCTTAAAAGTGCTGACCAAGCATTTGTATTAGGTGATAAAACTAACTACCCAGCGGGCAGTTTAGTGATTGAAAAGCGCTTAAACGATAAAGACTTACTGACTAAAATTAGTCAAATTGCAGAGCAAACAGGTGCCATAGTCGATGGTGTTGATTCAAGCTGGGTGATTGATGGCCCCAGTTTTGGTAGTAATAAAACAGTGCCAATGGTGGCGCCAAAAGTGGCGATTGCATGGGATGTACCTACTAGTGAGCTAAGCGCTGGTAACACCCGTTTTGTTATAGAAAGACAGCTCGGCTATCCGGTAACGGCTATTCGTACACCAATGCTTGCATGGGCTGATTTAAGTGATTACCAAGTGTTGATTTTACCGGAAGGTAATTACGAGCAAGCATTAGGTAAATCGGGCGCGGCTAATTTAAAAAGCTGGGTTGAAGCTGGTGGCGTGTTGATTGCACTCGGTAATGCAAACCGCTTTACCACCCATGCTGATTACGGCTTATTAGATGTTAAGCGCGAGCAAGCCTACCGAGAAGAAAAAGCCGACAGCAGCGATGATAAAAGCAGTAAAGTGGCAGGGCAGTTATTCGCTTCTCGTGATGATTTAAAAGCAGCGAGCATCGAACCACACACCTCGCCAGACTATGTAGCCGGTGTACTTGCTAATGTTGAAGTAGACCAAGAGCATTGGTTAACCGCAGGCGTCGATAAAAATTTAGTGGCGGTGGCTTACGGTAATGATATTTACACGCCAATTAAACTTAACTCAGGCAAAAACTTAGCGTGGTTCACAGGTAAAGACGATGTACTGGCGAGTGGTTATTTGTGGCAGCAAAACAAAGCTCAGCTAGCTTACAAGCCGCTCCTTGTTCATCAACCACTAGGTAAAGGCATGGTGATAGGCTTTACACAATCACCGACGTATCGCGCCTACCTTGAAGGCATGAATGTATTGCTCACTAACACGATTTTCCGTGCTGCAGCTCATGCTCAGTAAGGTTTAGAACAAATCGAAATGCCCGGCCAAGTTGCGGGCTTTTTCGTGTTTAAAGCTTCTCTCAACATCTAAAATAAAAAAGCCCGCAGGGCAAAGGGCGGGCTTTTTAGTGTTCCATGGAGAGGAAGTGTTAAGACACAATCCCGAGTGGCTTACCTGTTTGCCAAGCGCCACGGGTAAAGTCTGGTATCGTTTTGCTGTTACTTCTGTCTGCAACCGATGCCATACTTTGTGGAAAGATAGATGACCAGGCTGCAGCATCGTAAACATCTTGATCCAGTGGTTCATTGTTACGCAAGCAGTAAATCATGCGCCATAACATTATGAAATCCATGCCGCCGTGACCACCGTTGCGAACGGCTTCTTCACCCATACGTTGCCATAATGGATGATCAAACTCTGCACGCCATTTTTCCATATCGTGATCCCAGCGATGGAAATTTTGCATATGTGGTTTACGGCCTTGTGAGCCCGCACTTTCCCATGCTGCTACTTCAGCTTCATATTGCTGCTGGTAGATTTTTGCAATGGCTGGTGGTACATCTTCTAGGGCAATGCGGTTAGGAAAACCTGCAAATGTCCCATTAGTACCTTGAATTAGGTTATGGCGGCTGTACGGGCGTGGGCTTGTGGTGTCGTGCTGAACCATAATGCTTCGGCCTTTCACTGTTTTAATAATGCTGGTGTTCATGTCGCCAGCAGTAAATTTCAGTGAACGACGTTCGTGGCCTGCAGGAAATTCACGTTCTGCGTAGGCTGCACGGCCAAGTGCAGGTGAGCTGACTGATGTTACGAAATCAAAGCGATCACCCCGGTTGATGTTCATATATTGAGAAACGGGGCCTAAGCCATGAGTGGGGTATAAGTTACCGTTTACTTTTGTATGCCAGTAAGTACGCCACGAGCCGGTACTGCGGTCAATTTCTTTCATTTGCCAACGCAGGTCATGAATATAAGCGGCTTCACCATGCAGTAACTCGCCAAATACGCCTTTACGAACCATGTTTAGAACCATTAACTCGTCACGGCCGTAGTTAACGTTTTCCATCATCATGCAGTTCTTTTGAGTGCGCTCAGCAGTGTTTACTAGTTGCCAGCACTCTTCCATAGTGGTTGCTGCGGGTACTTCAACAAAGGCATGTTTACCACTTTCCATGGTTTCAACACTCATTGGTGTGTGCCAACGCCAAGGTGTTGAAATGATCACGATGTCGATGTCATTGCGAGCCAGCATGTCTAAATAGGCTTTATCAGACCCCGTGTAAGCAGTTGGTTTAGGTAAGCCTTTTTCAACAACATAGTTAATTGATTTCTCGAGCATTAGCTGATCTGTGTCACAGATAGCTTTAATTTCAACACCTTCAATGTGGCAAAGGTGTTTTACATGGCCGCTACCACGTTGACCAACGCCAATAAAACCAACACGTACCACATCCATCGCAGGCACAGCTAAGCCCATTACGCTTTTACCTTGTGACGCAAGTGGTGTGCTTTGATTATCACCTTGTTGGCTTTTCGCACAGCCAGTCACGACTGTCGCGGCGGTAATAGCTGCGGCAGATTTTAAAAAACGTCGTCTATCTATTGTCATAACGATACCTAAATCACTGAGATTATTTTAATAGTGGGTTTCAGTTGTTTCTTTTTATCTTAATTGAAAGACAATTACAAAAGTTAACAGGTAATCAAAATTGCAGCATGTCCGCAATAATATATACAACTAACACAGTTCAATCTTGGTGTAATAGATGTATTTAATTTACAGGATAAGTATTAAATAATATTACTGCCTTGCTCAGGATCGCGAGACTGATCGGCTTGTTCACGAATATCATCTGCATCACTACTTATATCATCCAAGCTATGGTCGTCGAGAGTGTTTGATGTTTGTGGGGGCGAAGTGGTGTGATGACTGGTGTGCTCGGCATCGGTATTTAAAATAATTCGTTCGCGAGCATCATCTGGCATACTAATTTTTTCTGCTAAATAGGTGTTTACTAACATTCGCATTAGCTGAGATGCTACTTTAACCGTGCTATGTTCACTGCTGTTTACCCAAAAATAAATGGTTAAATTAAGCGTGGCAGATCCAAGCGATTCAATGAGAACCTGACTGGGGGGATCATTAATAACGGCAGGGTTTTGACTTACGACTTGCATGGCTAATTGCTGAGCATAGCGAATGTCATTATCGTAGCCAATGCCTACTGTAAAATGGCCGCGCATTTTGGGGTTCGCAGTAAGGTTTTTAATGACATTTTTATAGACGGTAGCATTCGGTATTTGAATATGATTACCATCAAAATCCACCAAAGTAGTGGCGCGAGCTGTGACTTTTTTTACTACCCCTAAGCGGCCATCTACTTCTATTACATCGTCAATCCGAAACGGTCGCTGTACGCTGAGTAGCATACTCGAGATAAAATTTTCGGCGATATCACGAAATGCGAAGCCAAGGATCAAGCCCACCAATCCTGTACCACTCATGATAGCGACGGCAAAACTGGTTAGCCCTGCAAGACGTAAAAATAAGTACACCCCAAACAAAATAATAACGATGCTAAAAAAGCGCCGTGTAACGACATGTAAAAGCTTACTTTCACTCACAAAACCCAGTGGTTTAATCAGTACATATGACAAAGGGCGAGCCAGTAAGTAGCAAATAATAATGGCGACAATACCGAGTGTGAGAGCCGGTAACATTTGCCAAGCAGTGTGTAAAAACTGCGTAACTTGTGAGTTTAAATCGTACCACGTAAGGCTTTCAATTGGCGTCGACGTCGTGGTTGATAGTATGGGTGTGATTAAATTAGTTACTTGATTAGTAAGATATAAATAAAAATTCATTGCACCACTCCATGGATTATAGCCGGGCAGTTATAAGCGTAGCTCAATGCAAGTTAGACGCCATTATTAGTGGCAAGTAGTTTGCAACGACACCTTAAGCTAAGTAGAAAGTGAGGAAGAATATGTCTCATGGCAATCGCGGTTTTCAGGCTCGCTCGCCGCTGGAAATTCCATTACGGGGTTGGTGGGATATAAGCAAACGGGTATATCATAATTTATCACAAGATAATTTATCGTTTGTTGCGGCAGGTGTCGCATTTTATGCACTGCTAGCAATCTTTCCTGCACTGGCTGCCATTGTGTCTATTTATGCCTATTTTGCTTCACCAACGGACATTCATGAGCAGTTATCTAAAGTGATTGCAATTTTACCTGCCAGTAGTCGCGATATTATTTTACTGCAAGTGAGTGAAGTGACGCAGCAATCGCAAAAAGTCTTGAGTATGAGTGCTATAGGCACTTTATTGTTAACAGTCTGGAGTAGCAGTAAGGGCTGCCAAGCGCTGATCACGGCCTGTAATATTACATACCATCAGCATAACAAACGGCAATTTTTTGTGGCGTTACTGGTCCGTTTTTTATTTTCGTTGGGTGCTATAATCGTCGCTCTCGTGGCGTTATTAATTATTGGTATTTTACCTATTGTGCTTAACCTGGTTGGCCTAACAGAGCTAATAGATTTAATGATCACGCTGATAACTTGGCCGCTGCTGGCAATCATTTTTAACGGTGCATTGGCATTTTTATACCGCTACGCACCTCATCGAAACCCCGCTAAGTGGCGTTGGATCACACCGGGTTCAATGCTCGCGACTGTATTATGGATCGGGGCATCGGTTGGTTTTTCATTTTATGTCTCGCAATTTGCACGTTATAACGAAACCTATGGCTCTTTAGGGGGCGTGGTTATTATGCTGATGTGGCTTTATATCAGTGCTTATATCATTATTTTTGGGGCGGCAATTAATGCCAGTGCTGAACAGCAAACGGTCATTGATAGTACTGTCGGCCCCGAAAAAGAAGTCGGAGAGCGCGGAGCAACCGTAGCAGATACATTGATGACACAGCAGACTAAACATTCTTCTGAATAGAACGATTGGCGCTAATTTTACGCATGGTTGTTAGTTAAATTGGCGTCTACAATCATTTCATATAATTTACGGGAGTAACGTTATGAAAGTGATTCAACAATTAAATAGCCATGCCACTCAAGATGGTGATGGTGTCAATATTAGCCGTATCCCAGGCTTTGATGGAAAATACTTAGATCCATTTTTAATGATCGATGAGCTTAAGTCTGACGATCACAGTGATTTTATGGGGGGCTTTCCTGCACACCCTCATCGTGGCATTGAAACCTTCACTTATATTATTAAAGGAGGGTTTGAGCACCAAGATCAAATGGGTAACAAAAAAGCGATTCGTGCAGGTGATGTGCAATGGATGAGTACTGGCTTTGGTGTGATCCACAGTGAAATGCCGTTAGCAGATGCAAAAGAAGGCATGCATGGATTCCAAATCTGGTTAAATATGCCAAGTGCAGAAAAGCTCAGAGCACCGCGTTACCAAGATACAACAGAAGCCCCCGCACCGGTGACTCGTAATGATCAAGGGGTTGAGTTAAAAGCGCTTGCAGGTAGTTGGCAGTTTGCCAGTGAAGAGCAGGTTTCAAGCTTACAAGATTTAGCCGCTAATGGCATGTTAGCTGATGTGACTTTGCCTGCCGGCACTGAATTTAAACACGCGCCTCTTAAGCAAACTAAAGTGATGTTGTATATACACACGGGAGAAATTAATACTGAACAGGGAGGGCCTGTTAAAGCGGGGAGCTTGTTAATTTTAGAGCCTGGCAGTGACATTGAATTTAATTCGCAAACGGGGGCGGGTGTCTTGGTGCTTGCGGGCGAACCACTAAAGCAGCCGATTGCTCATATGGGACCTTTTGTTATGACGACGCAAGCAGAGTTACATCAGGCTGTACGAGATTATCAACAAGGTAAATTTGGCACACTCTAGGAGGTTATCGTGGGATTACTTGTAAACGGCCAATGGCAAGATAAATGGTACGACACAGACAACAACCAAGGTGAATTTAAGCGTGAATCAGCGCAGTTGCGTAACTGGGTAACGGCTGATGGTAGCAAAGGGGCAAGTGGCGATGGGGGATTCAAGGCTGAGAAAGGTCGGTATCACTTGTATGTTTCATTAGCGTGCCCATGGGCTCATCGCACGCTGATTTTTCGCCATTTAAAAGGCCTTGAAGACTACATTAGTGTCTCGGTTGTGAGTCCTGACATGCTAGAGCATGGGTGGACATTCGATAAAGATAATCACAGCACAGGTGATGCTTTATTTGATAGCGACTATATGCATCAAATTTATACACGTAACAAAGCTGATTATTCTGGCAGAGTGACGGTACCTGTACTTTGGGATAAACAGACCCAGCGCATTGTCAGTAATGAGTCTGCAGAGATTATTCGGATGTTTAATAGTGCATTCAATGAACTTACTAACAATGAACGCGATTTTTACCCTGCAGCGCTACGTACTGAAATTGATGAAATAAACGAGTTTGTTTATCACAATATCAATAACGGTGTGTACCGTGCAGGCTTTGCAACAACGCAAGAAGCGTACACCGAAGCGTTTGATAATTTGTTTGCCGCTCTTGATAAAATAGAACAGCGTTTGACTCATAATCGCTACTTAGTGGGCGACACACTCACAGAGGCTGATTGGCGTTTATTCACGACCTTAATTCGCTTTGACAGTGTTTATGTGGGTCATTTTAAATGTAATTTACGCACCATCGAAAGTTACCCTGCAATTAGTCATTATTTACGCGAGTTATACCAAATTGAAAAGGTGAGTGAGACGGTCGATTTTTACCACATAAAACGTCACTATTACTTCAGCCATACGATGATAAATCCGACGCAAGTGGTGCCAAAAGGACCCGATATAGACTATGGCCGAGCGCACAATCGTGACCAATTATAGTACTCAGAGTAGCAGCTCATGTGAGCTGCTACTGATACCCTTTCATTACGTCGCGAATAGTGTCGATACCAAACATGACTTTTTGAATAAACGACTCAGCGCTTTTTACGAGATTAAAATGCGGGTGCTGTGACCATACTGCTTGTAATTTATCATCTAGCAAAATTGCTTGCTGGTCAGACTCGTTACGAACAGGGTTGTTACTGTGGATACTTTGCCCTGACTTGGCCGCGGTTTCAAAAAAAATCACAGCATCATATTGATTAAGTTCAGTGTGAAGATCGGTCCCTAAGCATTGAAAAAACTCCGCCTGATCACCTGGCCAATATGCGAGACCATCTAAGCTACCACGATCGCACAGCATTAAACGATCAGGGTGTATAGTACGTTGAATATGTTCAAGGTGTTTCTGTAAGCTGAAGATAGCTTGCTGGTGAGCTTTTACAAGGTGAGGGGCATTACCCCGTTCTATTCCGCCGCCAAATAACATGGTTGCCGATTCAGGCACTACCACAATTTGTTTCGAGAACTCGCGTCGTAATAAGTCGATTGCTGTTGTTTTACCGCCACCGGGGCCACCGGTTAATACAATCCGTTTTTTCAATTAGGTTATCCTGTTAACACGCAAAACTTATTTACACGGTAAAGAAAAGACTAACAAATGAGAAGTAAAAAGCGTATTTTTTGTGATAAAGATCACAACAGTCGTAACAGCCAGCTAAATTGACTGAGTTGTTTAAGCTTTCCATGCTGATGATCATCATTTTTTAAAGCCCCATAACCTACACCCGCCGAAAAGGCACTCGCAAGCCCGACTTTAGTAACGGCGAATCGCTTTAAGCGATAATTAAATGCTTGGTGATGTTGGCGTTTCAATTCATCGAGTAAATCCATTTGCTGGCTTAAGTTATTAACCTTTTTCTGCGGTTTTTTTATGAAGTAATCAATAAACATCATTTTTCCTTATTGAGGTTTAGTAACTGTCGAATACTTGTTATGGTTTTATCAAAGCCAATTTTGCTGCTGATATAACCAATATTTTTCCACAGCCAAATTAAGCAAAGTATTTGCATGGTAAACAGCGACACCGCTGACAGCCAAATTGATTCACTTAGACTAAATATAGCAAGACCGATGGATGCTAATAGTCCAGCCCAAAGTAACACCAATCCCCCAGCAAAACAGACGATCAATATTATGGTGAGTGCCAGTGAACGCATTGACAAACGCCATTCAGCAGCAGCTAAATCTTTGCAGATCCCCATTTGTTGACGGTAATCAACGTAAAGCTGTTTAGTGTAGTCAGTGAGTTTGGCAAGATGATCTTGCCACTGATCAGCATGGAGTTGCTGATCAGTGGTTTCTTGCGTTTTCTCATCAGTAGGGTGAGAGTGCGACATAATCGTTACTTATTACGACGGATTAGTGCGCTCACTAGCATACCTGCTGCAAATGCAATACCTGCTGTCGCTAATGGGTTTTCAGATGCTAGTTGACGTGTTTTGCCGCTGTATTCATTTATTTTTTCACGCGCAACCGCTTGTTTTTCAGACAATGTTTTTGCCGAATTAGTAGCTCCCTCTCGAACACTGTGTTCAGCGCTTGCTGCACGTGATGATAGAGCATCAACGGCATGATGCGCTGCTTCGGTTGCTTTTTCAGTAAATGGCGCCTCTACTTGAGCCGCTTTCGTATCTGCACTGCTTGTGGTGCTTGAATTCGATTTGTTTGTTGCGGTAGTCATAATCATTCCTTAAAAATTGCCATTAAATTGGTAAGTACACTGTCGCAACCTTCGTACCAACAAATAATATTATTTAATATCAGGTTGTTATGAAATTAATGGCTCATATAAGTCGGTATTACCCGTAACTATTGCAGGGTTATTGCGTAAAAATTACCGAATTCGATTTTATTCTACTAATTTGTAATTATTCATTGGTCATTCATTAGCCATTTTTACCCAATAGCTTGCCAAGAAAACTGCAAAAAAGATTTTTTTCTTTGTTTCCCACTTTTTCCCACGTAATTCAGTAGCTTTGCTTGAAGCCTTATTTTTTCTGGCTTTACAAGCAAGTTATGATGATCTGCTTACTTGACAAAATAGCTTGTCAAGCCCTAAACTGGAGCACTGTGGTAAAAAGTGGTTTTTAGTGGATCAAATTGGATCAGTAATAATCGTTAACGATTTACAACCTAATTTTAAGGCAAGCTATGTTTCGGGGTGCGAGCTCTCTGAGTTTGGATGATAAAGGACGCTTTGCGGTACCGACTAAGTACCGAGATGCGATCTTGTCTGAAGATCAGGGCACCGTTATTTGCACCGTAGCACTTAATGAGCCTTGTTTGTGGTTATATCCGTTGGCTGAGTGGCTTGAAATTGAATCGCGGTTATTAAAAATTTCTAATATGAATCCACGTGCACGCCGAATGCAACGCATGTTGCTTGGTAACGCTACAGAGTATCAACTCGATAAAAATGGCCGAATTTTGCTTGCACCGTCTTTACGTGCACATGCTGAACTTGGAAAAAAAATCATGTTGGTTGGCTTGATGAATAAGTTTGAGATTTGGGATGAAGATCGTTGGCATGAACAAATGCGCCAAGATACTGAGATAGAACGCCTAGGCGATTTTGAGGCGAATCCCGAATTCGATAATTTCTCACTCTAACCACAAATAAAAAAGGCAAAAAATAGCTAATGACAGCGCAATTTGAACATGTCTCTGTACTGATGGAAGAAACCATAAATGCTTTGGACATAAAGCCCGAAGGTATTTACATGGATGGCACATTTGGTCGCGGTGGACACTCAGGACAAATTTTAGCGCGTCTAAATGATCACGGTCGCTTACAAGCAATCGACCAAGATCCGCAAGCTATTAAAGCTGCCGAAAAATTTGCTGATGATGCCCGTTTTTCAATTGCCCATACCCGTTTTTCTAATTTAAAAACGGTGGCGGAAGACAATGACTTAATTGGTAAAGTCGATGGCATTTTATTAGACATTGGTGTGTCATCACCTCAACTAGACGATGCAGAACGCGGTTTTAGTTTCATGAAAGATGGCCCGCTTGATATGCGCATGGACCCAACCAGCGGTCGCAGTGCTGCACAGTGGTTAGCCGAAGCGGAACTTGAAGACATTACCCATGTGATCAAAACCTTTGGTGAAGAAAAATTTGGTCGTCGTATTGCTCATAAAATTATTGAAACTCGCGAGCACACACCGATTACGAGTACCAAACAATTGGCTGATTTAGTTGATCAAGCCGTGCCAGTAAAAGATAAACATAAGCACCCTGCAACACGCACCTTTCAGGCGATTCGAATTTATATCAACAGTGAGCTCGAAGAAATTCAAACGGCGCTTCAAGCTGCTGTTGAAGTATTAAAGCCGGGTGGACGGCTGGTGGTTATTTCGTTCCACTCACTCGAAGATCGTATTGTTAAGCAGTTTATTAAGAAACAGAGTAAGGGAGAGGCGATACCCAGAGGTCTGCCTTTAACAGATGCACAAATAAATAAAAACCTGACGTTAAAAGCAGTGGGTAAAGCCATTAAGCCGAGCAAGGAAGAAATTGAATTAAATCCTCGTTCGCGCAGCTCGGTGCTAAGGGTTGCACAGAGGTTGTAATGAAAGCAAAAGCGACACATCGCCAACCAAATTTATTTGTAGAGATTTTCAAAGGCCTAGGAGCTAATAAGCTGACCTTGGCCTTGTTGGTTGTGATTCTCGCATCGAGCTTGAGTGTCGTGCAGGTAACTCACTTAGCTCGTCAACAGTTAATAGAACAAGATAAGTTATTGCAAGAGCGTGATGAACTAGACCTTGAATGGCGCTACTTGTTGGTAGAAGAAGAGTTTTATTCACAGCATGCACGTATCGAAGAAGTTGCAACCATGCAATTAGAAATGAAACGGCCAACCAGCCAAGACGAAAAGGTGGTAATACTGCAATGATAAGCAGAAGGAAAAAGCCAACTAATACCTTGATCACATGGCGCTTTATGCTGGTGTGCTCGGTTGTATTTTTAGTCTTTATGACGCTGGTAGCGCGTGCCGCATTTTTGCAAGTAATTGAACCAGACAAAGCGCGTTCAGAAAGTGATAAACGCACAGTACGTGTTGAAAAGCAACATGTACAACGCGGTATGATCTTTGATCGCAATGGCAAAGAGCTGGCGGTAAGTGTGCCTGTGGTTAGTGTGTATGCAGATCCCAAAGCCTTGCATAAATCGTTGGTCAGCAAAGTGCTTCGCCAAGCGCGTAAAAATGGTGAAGATCAAAATGCACTGGCAGAGAACACCGCAGAATTAAATAGACGCATTGCCGCTTATTACAGCAATGATATTCGTTGGCGTGAGCTGGCGGATGTACTGCGTATTGAGCCAACTAAAATCAATGCGCGCCTGCGCGATAATCCGAAACGCCGATTTGTATATTTAAAGCGTCAGGTAACGCCTGCGGTTGCTAATTATATTGGTGATTTACGTTTGCCTGGTATTCATTTACTCGACGAATCAAAACGTTATTATCCTGCTGGCGAAGTGACAGCGCACGTGATTGGTTTTACGAATATCGACGGTCATGGAATCGAAGGAATCGAAAAACTATACGAACAACAACTAACCGGTGTTGAAGGCCAGCGTACTATTCGTAAAGATGCCCAAGGCCGCGAAGTTGAAGTACTTGATGAGCGTGAGCGTGTAGAACCAGAGAATATCCATTTAAGTATTGATCAACGTATTCAAGCCATTGCTTATAAAGCGGTGAAGTCAGCCGTATTATCTTACAAAGCAACATCGGGCTCGGCTATGGTCGTAGATGTAAAAACCGGTGAAGTACTGGCAATGGTTAATAGCCCTTCATTCAACCCGAATAATTTATCAGACGCAGCACCACACAAACGCCGTAACCGTGCCATTACCGATTTGTTTGAACCGGGTTCGACTGTTAAGCCACTAGCCATTTTGGCTGGTTTAGACTACGGCTCAATCCAACCGGATGAAATTATTGATACTTACCCAGGCTGGATGCGCGTTGGCGGGAGCTTAGTACAAGACACGCGTAATCACGGCGAAATGAGCTTAAGAGAAATCTTAAAGTACTCAAGTAATATGGGTGTGACGAAGGTCAGCCAAACCGTACCGAAAGACTATTTTGTGGGCCTTTATGAAAAAGTTGGCTTTGGCAGTGACAGCGGCACCGGAATGGTCGGTGAAAGTAGTGGCTTATTTTATCCACACCGTCGTTGGTCTGATCACGAAATTGCCGCTTTATCGTTTGGTTATAACTTAGCGGTAAGCACGGCACAAATGGCGCGTTTTTATGCCATGTTAGGGTCGGGTGGCGTTATGCGTCCTTTGACTGTGCTGAAGCAAGATTCAATTCCTGAAGGCGAGCGTGTTTTTCAACAAAAGGATGTTGAAGCCGTTGTGCACATGATGGAAAGTGTATTTGAAAAAGGCGGTACGGCACAAAAAGTTCACGTAGATGGCTACCGTGCAGCGGGTAAAACAGGGACCTCTAAAAAGGCCGCTGTGGGTGGTTATGGTGACGAATATGTCGGTTATTTTGCAGGTATAGCGCCAGCCAGCAATCCTCGTTTAGCTGTTGTGGTAATGATAAATGAACCGGGTGGAGATGTTTATTATGGCGGAGCGACGGCAGGTCCTGCATTTGCAGAGATTGTCTCCAATGCCTTAAGAATTTTAAACGTCGCACCGGACAAAGATGCGGTTGCGTACGTGGAAGGCAAAGATAACGATGCGTGATTTAAAACCCATTCTTAATCATATTGACGTGGAGGCTAATTCTTTATTAGTCAATCAACTGCGTCTAGATAGTCGCGATGTTCATCCCGGTGATGTATTTGTGGCAATTAAAGGCCATCAGCTTGATGGCGGCCAGTTTATAAAGAAAGCCATTGAAAATGGTGCGGTTGCTGTGATTGCTGATCGCTTATGTGAGTTTGAAAGTCATTTCGAACCACTTTACTTAGTGTCTGACTTAGCTAAAAAGCTGCCAGCACTCGCTGCTGCATTCTACCAACAGCCCTCTGCTGAGTTAGATTTAGTGGGCGTAACAGGCACCAATGGCAAATCAACAACGACGGCAATGATCGCGCATTTAGCGCAGCAATGCTATAAATCTGCAGCGGTTATTGGTACGCTGGGTTATGGTCACCCTGAACAGCTAACACCCTTAGCCAATACCACTCCATCAAGTGTTGATTTACAACGTATTTTATCTGAACTACGTGATCAACACATGAATGTGGTTGCAATGGAAGTTTCATCGCATGGTCTGGTGCAACAGCGCGTTGATCATTGTCAGTTTAAAGCCGCCGTTTTTACCAATTTGTCGCGTGATCACTTAGATTATCATGGCACAATGGATGCGTATGGCGATGCCAAATTGATGTTGCTGCGTGATCATAATCCAGAAACTGTTGTGCTTAATCAAGACGATGCACAAGTCGAACAGTGGTTAGAAAAGTACGACTTCAATAACCTAATTTGTTATGGCCATAAAAATTTAGCACCGAAAGGCGCACGCTATGTCTATTTTAGTGATGTCGTTTATAGCAACACCGGTATTTCGGCAACGTTCGAAACAAGCTGGGGTCACGCTGAGGTGCAATCTGCATTATTTGGTGAATTTAACCTCTATAACCTAGCAGCAGCAATGGCCACGCTATTAGGTATGGGTTACCCGCTTTCACAGTTAGTAGACGCATGTAAATCATTGCAACCGGTTGCTGGGCGCATGCAAGCGTTTAGCGCACCGGGTCAACCAACTTGTATTGTTGACTATGCACATACACCAGATGCACTTGCACTGGCATTGCAGGCTTTACAAAAGCATGTCCCCGGGGGCGTGAGCTGTGTGTTTGGCTGTGGCGGTGACCGCGATAAAGGCAAGCGTCCAATGATGGCAAAAGCGGCTGAAGGTAATGCTGATCGTATTATCGTCACCAGCGATAACCCACGCAGTGAAGACCCAAATGCAATCATTGCTGACGTGGTCGCAGGGCTTGAGCACCCAGAGCGCGCGCACTGCGAAGCAGACCGTGCTCGTGCAATTAGTTATGCAATAGAGCAAGCAAATGCCGGTGATGTGATTCTTATTGCAGGCAAAGGCCATGAAGACTATCAAATTATTGGCGATCAGCGTATCGACTTCTGCGACCGCCAATATGTACAACAACAACTAAAAGAAAAATCGCAAGGGGCGCAGTTATGATCCCGATGGATTTTGATTGGCTAGCACAGGTTCTAGCAACCGATTACCACGGTGGTAATCACAAAGTGAAAAATATAAATACCGACACGCGCACACTGTGCGAGGGTGAAGTATTTTTAGCATTACAAGGGCCTAACTTTGATGGCCATAAATTTGTAGCGCAAGCAAAAGAAAAAGGGGCGATTGCAGCCATTGTTGCGCGCCCTGTTAACGTTGATATTGTGCAGTTTGTTGTCGCAGATACTCGCATTGCGCTGGGTCATATTGGGGCGGCGGTGATGGCAGAAGTCTCACCAAAAACCATCGCAATAACAGGCAGTGTTGGTAAAACGACCGTAAAAGAAATGTGTGCAGCAATTCTGTCAGGCCACGGTGAAGTGCTCTCGACTAAAGGCAACTTTAATAACGATATTGGTGTGCCGCTAACATTGTTGCGTCTTGAGCCTCAGCATGAATATGCCGTGATTGAATTGGGTGCTAATCATATTGGTGAGATTGCTTACACTGTTGCCATGACAAAACCAGATGTGGCTGTTGTGTGTAATGTTGCCGCGTCGCACTTAGAAGGTTTTGGCTCGTTACAAGGCGTAGCGACAGCGAAGGGTGAAATTTACGATGGCTTAAAACCGGATGGGGTTGCCATTGTTAATTGTGATAGCGACTTTGCTGATTATTGGTTAGATAAACTGACTCACCGAACAGTAAAGCGTTTTTCTACCACACAACAGTTAGATTATTGGGCTGAAGATATAGTGCTTGATGAACAAGCGCGCGCTTCATTTATGCTGTGTACAACAGAGCACAAAGTCCCTGTAACGCTTGCTTTGCCTGGTAAGCACAATATTGCTAATGCGCTTATCGCTACCGCGTTAACCACTGAATTAGGTGTGAGTTTAGACAGTATTGCAACTGCGCTTGCATCCATGGGCGAAGTAAAGGGACGTGTTAATGTACTGAAAGTATCAGATAAGCTAACGGTAATTGATGATACTTACAACGCAAATGTGCAGTCAGTTAAAGCAGCCATTGATTTATTGAGCGATATGCCCGGACGCCGTATTTTCGCCTTGGGTGATATGGGCGAACTTGGTGAAGAAGCACGTTTTTATCACCAACAAGTGGGTGAGTATGCTCAGCAAAAGGGCATTGATGAACTTTACAGCCTTGGCGTATTGAGTAAGTCGGCCAGTGATGTTTTTGAAAAGCCAAATCGTCATTTCTCAAGCCGTGAGCAATTATTACAACAATTACAAAGTGTGCTCGCTGAATCTCAGCAAAAGACCACCATTGTAGTGAAAGGATCGCGAAGTTCTCGTATGGAACTTGTGGTAGCAGATTTAGTTAACAGCCAGCAAGATGGCAACAATGGGGTAACGTCATGTTAGTGTGGTTGGCAGAGTATTTAACACAGTATTACAGCGGCTTTAATGTGTTTTCATACCTGACGCTGCGAGCGATTTTAGGTATTTTAACCGCCTTACTTATTTCACTTTATTATGGCCCTAAGCTTATTCGCGGTTTACAAAAAATGCAGATTGGTCAAGTGGTTCGCCATGATGGTCCGGAATCTCATCTGTCTAAAAAAGGCACGCCTACTATGGGCGGAATTTTGATTCTTGGTGCGATTTTTACCAGTACGCTGTTGTGGGCTGATTTATCAAATAAATATGTGTGGGCAACGTTATTTGTTGTGGGATCATTAGGCGTAGTGGGCTTTATTGATGACTACCGTAAAGTAATTCGTAAAGACCCCAAAGGTCTCATCGCTAAGTGGAAGTACTTTTGGCAGTCAGTGATCGCCTTAGTTGTGGCAAGCGCACTTTATTTTACTGCGCAGCAAGGCACTGAAACATCGTTAGTAGTGCCGTTTTTTAAAGATGTACTGCCACAACTTGGCTTGTTTTATATCGTCATGACTTACTTTGTTATTGTCGGCACATCTAACGCGGTAAACCTAACGGATGGGCTTGACGGTTTAGCAATCGTTCCGACTATTTTAGTCGCGTCGGCTCTGGCCATTATTGCTTATTTAACGGGTAACGTGAATTTCTCTAGCTACTTACATATTCCTCATTTACCGCTGGCAAGCGAACTGGTTGTAGTGTGCACTGCGATTGTGGGGGCAGGGCTTGGTTTCTTATGGTTTAACACTTACCCAGCACAAGTATTTATGGGCGATGTAGGCTCGCTTGCGCTTGGCGGCGCACTGGGCATTATTGCGGTATTAGTTCGCCAAGAATTAGTGCTCATTATTATGGGCGGTGTGTTTGTGATGGAAGCTTTATCGGTAATTTTACAAGTCGGTTCATATAAGTTACGTGGGCAGCGCATTTTTAGAATGGCGCCTATTCATCACCATTATGAGTTAAAGGGATGGCCAGAACCACGTGTGATTGTGCGCTTTTGGATTATTTCGATTGTGCTCGTGCTTGCGGGCCTTGCGACATTGAAGATCAGGTAAATGACAGTAATTAACGAGATTAAAAATAAACACATAACAGTGCTCGGACTCGGTGTAACCGGTCTGGGCATTGTGCGTTTTTTATTGTCTCAGAATATTCAGCCAAAGGTTGTGGATAGCCGAGAGCAGCCGCCAGGTGCTGATTGGCTAGCTGAGCATGCGAGTGAGCTGGTTACCCACTTTGGTGATTTAGATAATGCAGCGCTTAGCAATACCGACATCATTATTATCAGCCCTGGGCTTAGTTTAACAACGCCAGCAGTCGCAAAAGCAATGGCTGCGGGGGTGGAAGTGATTGGTGATGTTGAGCTCTTCGCGCGCTTAACAGATAAGCCTATTGTGGCAGTGACGGGGTCAAACGGAAAATCAACCGTGGTGACGCTGGCATTTGAGGTACTCAAAGCTGCGGGTTATAAAGTGGGCCTTGGCGGTAATATAGGCACAGCTGTACTTGATTTATTAGCGCATGACTACGATGTTTTTGTGCTTGAGTTATCCAGTTTTCAGCTTGATACCACCCAGAGCTTAAAAGCACACAGTGCGTGTGTACTCAATGTGAGTGAAGATCATTTAGATCGCTACCCAAGCTATCAAGCTTATATCGACTCGAAGCAACGTATCTATAATGGCGCAGCGCTTTGTGTTGTGAATGCCATTGATGCGGCAACACACACTGCAAAGCAGCCGCAGTTAAGCTTTGCACTTCGTAATGCCGATTACTCTTTAGTTGATCAACAGGGTGAACAATATTTTGCAGCACAAGGTAAGCCTCTGTTACCTGTAAGCAGCTTAAATGTTGTGGGCTCGCATAATCAACAAAATGCATTGGCAGTGATGGCGTTATTAAGCCCATTTGAAATCACAGCCGAGCACTATCAGCAAGCATTTAGTGCCTTTACTGGACTTGCGCACCGGTGTCAGTTTGTCGCTGAAATTAGTGGTGTAAAGTATTTTAATGACTCAAAAGCAACGAATGTTGGCGCGACTATCGCCGCAATTGAAAGCCTAGCCGATCAAGCTAAGCAATTAGTTGTCATTGCCGGTGGCGATGCGAAGGGGGCTGATTTAGATGCCCTAAAACCGTATTTGAACGACAAAGTAAAAGCCTTGGTCTGTTTTGGTAAAGATGCAAAAGCATTAGTGGCGCTTTCAGATAAAGGCCACCTTACTAGCAACATGCATGAAGCAGTGCTACTTGCAAAACAGCTGAGTGATCAGGGCGATATCGTATTACTTGCCCCCGCTTGTGCCAGCATAGATATGTATAACAACTATATGCAGCGTGGGGATGATTTTACCCAGTGCGTATTGGCGGAGGCAGTATGATTGCATTTGCTGATATTCGTGACGCGCTTACACCTAAACAATCTGCACAACTTTATGATGTGCCGTTGATGTATTGCATGTTGATGTTGATTGGGGTTGGCTTTGTGATGGTGACCAGTGCATCGATGCCCACCGCTGAGCGTTTATTTGATAATCCTTATCACATCATTATTCGCCATAGCATGTTCTTAATTATGGGCTTTTTCTTATTCTGGATAGCCACCAATGTCCCAATGGATTGGTGGAAACGCAGTAACCCTTATTTACTCTTGCTGGGCTTAGCTTTACTGGTACTGGTATTGATAGTTGGTCGTGAGGTCAATGGTGCAAAGCGCTGGATACCAGTAGGACCCATTGGTTTTCAGGTAGCAGAAGCCGCTAAGCTGTATTTTTTTAGTTATATTGCCGGCTATTTAGTGCGTAAGCGCGCAGAAGTACAAGAAAACCTGAAAGGCTTCTTTAAGCCGTTAGCCGTGTTTGGTGTGTATGCTTTATTGATATTGATGCAGCCTGACTTAGGCACCGTAGTGGTTCTGTTTGTTACGACGGTGGGCTTACTCTTTCTAGCGGGTGCAAAACTATGGCAATTCTTTGGTCTTATATTAACGGGGATTGCTGCGGTAGTCGTGCTGATTATTGCTGAACCTTACCGTATGGCACGTGTTACAGGCTTTCTTGAACCTTGGGAAGACCCGTTCGGAAAAGGTTACCAATTAGTACAGTCGCTAATGGCATACAGTCAAGGTGGCTGGTTTGGTCAAGGCTTAGGTAATAGTGTGCAAAAGCTACAGTACCTTCCCGAAGCACACAATGACTTTATCTTCGCTGTTATAGGTGAAGAGCTAGGGTTTTTTGGGGTGTTAAGTATTTTAGTGGTGCTTGCAATATTTGTTTTTAGAGCCTTGCTTATTGGTCAAAAAGCGTTGAAGTGCGGTAAAGAGTATGAAGGTTATTTTGCCTTTGCGATTGGTATTTGGTTTGCCTTTCAAACCATGGTAAATGTCGGCGCAAGTGCGGGGATCTTACCGACCAAAGGCTTAACCTTGCCGTTTATTTCGTACGGTGGTTCTAGTTTATTAATTATGACCATCGCAACAGGTGTACTTTTGCGAATTGATTTTGAAACCAAAATGGCGACAAAGCAAGCTACCTCACGCGGAGGCAAACGATGAGTAAAAAATTACTTGTAGTTGCTGGTGGCACTGGTGGGCATATTTTCCCTGGCATTGCGGTTGCAGATTTTTTAAAGCAGCAAGGTTGGCAGGTAAGCTGGATTGGAACACCCGATAGAATGGAAGCCAATGTTGTGCCCAAACACAATATTGAAATTGACTTTATTAACGTAAAAGGTGTGCGCGGTAATGGTATAAAGCGCTTGATTAAAGCCCCTTTTATGGTGATAAATGCCATTTTGCAAGCGCGTAAAATTTTAAAAGCGCAAAAGCCTGATGTCGTACTCGCCATGGGCGGCTATGTGACAGGCCCAACAGGAATTGCAGCAAAAAGCTTAGGGATCCCTCTGGTTATTCATGAACAGAATGCAGTGGCAGGTATGAGTAACCGTTGGTTAGCAAAGTGTGCGAATAAGGTTTTGGCTGCTTTTCCTTCGGCTTTTGCTAAAGGGCAGTGTGAAATCGTTGGTAACCCAGTGCGCGCTAGTGTTGCGACGGTAACGGCTAAGCAAACGCAAACGCCGATTAATGTGCTAGTGGTTGGTGGTTCGCTGGGGGCGCAAGTATTGAATCAGACTTTACCGGCTGTATTCAGTGAGCTTTCAGCGCAAACAACGCTTAATATATGGCACCAAACGGGTAAAAATAATGAACCTAATGTCACCGCGAGCTATCAACAGTTAGGGTTAGCTGATTTTAGCAAAGTGACTGAATTTATTGATGATATGGATAGCGCTTATCAATGGGCCGATTTGGTAATTTGCCGTGCTGGTGCATTGACAGTAAGTGAAATCGCTGCGGCGGGTCGAATGGCTCTATTTGTGCCGTTTCCACATGCAGTGGATGACCATCAAACGGCTAATGCAGGGTATTTAGTCGCCGCGCAAGCTGCTTTGCTGATGCCGCAAAGTGAGTTTACAAAAGATGCGGTTGTGAATGTGTTATCACCTTACTTAAACGCACCAGAAAAAATTTCAACTATGGCAAGTAAAGCAAAACAGCTTGCCATTTTAGATGCCACAGCCAATGTTGCGAAGTGCTGTGAGCAGCTAGCAAATAGAAGAGATAAGTAGTGAAAGAAAGCACGATGAAAGAAAACAGCACTCGTCCTGCGATGCGTCGAATTGACACCATCCACTTTATTGGTATTGGTGGCGCTGGGATGGGTGGCATTGCCGAAGTACTTGCTTTTGAAGGCTACCGTATTACCGGCTCAGATATCGCACACAGTGCCATGACAGAACGTTTGATTCATGTCGGCGCAGAAGTGTTTATCGGGCATGATGAAAATAATGTCAAAGATGCCAGCGTGGTCGTGGTATCAAGTGCGATTAACGATCAAAATCCAGAAATTAAAGCAGCAAAAGCGGCGCGTATTCCGATTGTTCGCCGCGCAGAGATGCTTGCAGAATTAATGCGCTTTCGTCATGGCATTGCCGTGGCAGGAACACATGGTAAAACCACGACAACAAGTTTAATTGCGAGCATTTATGCACAAGCAGGGCTTGATCCCACTTTTATTATTGGCGGCCTGCTAAACAGTGCGGGTAGTAATGCGAAGGTTGGTAAAAGTGATTTTTTAATTGCCGAAGCCGATGAGAGTGATGCGTCGTTTTTACACTTACAGCCGATGGTGTCGGTGATCACAAATATCGAAGAAGATCATATGGATACCTATGGTGGCAGTTTTGAGAAAATGAAAGACACCTATGTCGACTTTATTCATAACTTGCCATTTTACGGTTTAGCGGTTGTCTGCATAGATTCTGAGGTGGCTGCAGAGCTTATTCCTCGTTTTGGTCGCCCAGTGATCACCTACGGTGAATCGGCCGATGCTGATTACCGCATGGTTGATTTTAGCCAGACAGCCAATACCTGTTCATTCAATGTAGTGAATAAACACGGTGAAAGCTTAGCTGTTAGCTTGAATATGCCAGGCAAGCACAATGCATTAAATGCAACCGCTGCGATTGCGGTGGCAAAAGATCAAAATATTGCAAATAATGCAATTTTAGAAGCGCTGGTAAAATTTGAAGGTGTAGGCCGTCGTTTTCAACATTACGGCACATTTGAAAATGAACGCGGTAATGTGATGTTAGTCGATGATTATGGGCATCACCCATCAGAAGTGGCCGCAACCATTGCTGCTGTACGTGAAGGCTGGCCAGATAAACGGTTAGTCATGGTGTACCAACCGCATCGTTATAGCCGTACTAGAGATTTATACGAAGATTTCGTTAAAGTACTTGCCGATGTCGATCAGTTATTACTGCTTGATGTTTATGCTGCAGGTGAAGAGCCCATAGTCGGTGCCGACAGTAAGAGTTTATGTCGTAGTTTACGCCAACGCGGCAAAGAGCCATTGCATGTAGCAAGCAGTGCAGAGCTTGCGGGTGTGCTTGCTGATGTAATGCAAGATAATGATTTAGTTTTAACGCAAGGCGCTGGTAACATAGGCCAATTAGTGAAAAAGTTAGCAGCAAGCAACTTGTCTATTGAACAACTTAAGCAGGTAAATGTATGAGCCAGACAAGCGACAAATTTGGCAAAGTAGCAGTTCTTTTTGGCGGTACATCAGCTGAACGAGAAGTCTCGCTTAAATCAGGCCAAGCCGTATTGAACGCATTGCAGAGTGTTGGCGTTGATGCCATCGCATTTGATCCTAAAGAACAGCCTCTTTGGCAATTAAAAGAGCGCAATATTGAACGAGTATTTATCGCACTTCATGGCCGAGGCGGTGAAGATGGTACGATTCAAGGTGCGCTTGAATTTATGGGACTTCCTTATACTGGCAGTGATGTATTGGGCTCTGCATTGGCTATGGATAAAGTGCGTTGTAAGCATTTATTTAAAGCAATGGGTTTAAGCACAGCACCTTACACCGTTGTTGATAGCCGCCATGAGTTTGATAGCCAAGCAATCATAAATGAATTAGGTAAGGTGATGGTTAAGCCATCGCACGAAGGGTCAAGCATTGGTATGGCTGAAGCGCATACGGCTGAGCAGTTAGATGCCGCTTTAAATGCGGCCTTTAAATTTGACAGCCAAGTACTCGTAGAGCAATGGATTACGGGGCGTGAATTTACCGTCGCTGTTTTAGGTCAAGATGTTCAGCCTGTTATTGAAATGACAACACCGAATGGTTTTTACGACTATCAGGCTAAGTATCAATCAAATACCACGCAGTACCATTGCCCTGCAGATTTATCTCAGCAAGAAACAGAATTATTGCAAGATATGGCTCTTAAAGCCTTTGATTTAGTTGGCGCGAGTGGCTGGGGGCGTGTTGATGCAATGCGTGATGAACAGGGGAATTTTTACTTATTAGAAGTGAATACAGTCCCAGGCATGACCGAAAAGTCGTTGGTGCCAATGGCGGCTAAAGCCAATGGTGCAAGTTTTGAACAATTAGTTGTTCGCATTCTGGAGCAAACACTTTAATATGCATCCTTTTTTGAAGAAAGCGCAACAGTTAAAACAGCAACTTAATTGGTCGCTGATTTTTGGTGTGAGCTTTTTTCTGGTGGTCATTTTTTCTTTAGTAAAGATTACCACAGGGGTGTCTGATTGGTTGGTTGAAAACAAAGATGCGCAAATTAAGCATTTATCAGTGCTTGGACAGCCTCAATACACTGATGAAAAAGCAATTATTAGTGCGATAAAAAAAGCCGACTTATCGAGTTTTTTTGAATTGGATGTCAAACATGTGCAACGCTTGGTACAAAGTCTGCCATGGGTCGCAACGGCATCAGTAAGAAAACAGTGGCCAGATACCTTACAAGTGTATGTGGTTGAGCACCAAGCGGTAGCCCATTGGAACAGTGATTTACTCTTGAATCAATCAGGGGAAGTGTTCCAAGCAAGTAGTGATAAATTACCTGATACGCTACCGCAGCTATATGGCCCTGAAGGCAGTGAAATAGAAGCTTGGACGGCTTTTCGTCAGTTTCAAGCAATGCTAAGGGTGAATGATTTAGAGCTGACAAGTTTAGCGCTCTCTGAGCGTTTTTCGTGGCAGTTATGGCTTGATAACGGCATACGCCTGAATTTAGGCCGCAAAGAAAAAGCGAAGCGTGTACAACGTTTTATTGACGTTTATCCGCGCATGGAACAACGTGCAGATGCACAAATTGATGTTGTTGATTTACGGTACGATACCGGTCTTGCAGTGAGCTGGAAGCCACTTCAAGAAGAACAATTAGAAAATAAGAGTAAGGCATGACTAAGTCAGCAGAAAGAAACCTAGTGATTGGATTAGACGTTGGCACCTCAAAAGTAGTGGCCACCGTTGGTGAAATCACCGCAGATAATAAGCTCAGTATTGTGGGGGTAGGCAGCCAGGTATCGCATGGTATGGATAAAGGCGGCGTAAACGACCTTAACCTTGTTTCTGAATCGATTCGTCGTGCTATTGACGAAGCAGAACTGATGGCCGATTGCCGCATTAGTTCAGTGTACTTAGGTATTTCTGGTAAGCATATTCAGTGTCAGAATGAAAGCGGTGTGGTTGCTATTAACAACACCGAGGTGACAGATGAAGACATTGAAAATGTGATTCATATTGCGCGTTCAGTGCCAATTTCGGCAGAGCGCAAAATGCTGCATGCATTACCGCAAGAATACAGCATTGATATGCAAGAAGGCATTAAAAACCCATTGGGTATGAGTGGCGTGAGAATGGAAGCGCGAGCCCACATTATTACTTGCTCAAACGACATGGCAAAAAATATTGAAAAATGTGTAGAGCGATGTGGTCTTGAAGTGGACCAACTTATCTTTACTGCATTAGCGTCATGTTATTCCGTACTGACTGATGATGAAAAAGAGTTAGGGGTAGCGGTGCTGGATATTGGTGGCGGTACAATGGATATCACCATTTATATTAATGGTGCGCTTCGTCACTCAGCCGTTATTCCTGTTGCGGGTAATCAAGTAACGGGTGATATTGCAAAAATATTTAGAACACCTATATCACATGCAGAGTCACTCAAAGTACAATATGCCTGTGCAAGCAGCCAAATGGCGAGCAACGAAGACACGATTGAAGTGCCAAGTGTGGGTGGGCGACCTGCGCGTATTATGTCTCGTCATACCTTATCTGAGGTTGTTGAGCCGCGTTTTAGAGAATTATTTGAGCTGGCTATGGAAGAAATACGCCGCTCAGGTTTAGAAGACCAAATTGCTGCGGGTCTCGTCATCACTGGCGGAACAGCAAAAATGACAGGGGCAATGGAAGTGGCAGAAGACATTTTCCAAATGCCAGTCAGAATTGGCAAACCAATCGGGATTGTTGGTTTGACAGATTATGTGGATGATCCTTCGTACGCGACCGCGGTTGGTTTGTTACAATACGGCCGTACTATGCAATCGATGAATGCACAAAAATCGAAAGCTGAAGGTGATAATAATTGGTGGAACCGTATTACGAAGTGGTTCCAAGGTGAGTTTTAAAGCTCAAGTCGGAGAGTAAAGATGTTTGATATGATGGAACAGCACAGCGAAGAAGCTGTCATTAAAGTAATTGGTGTGGGCGGCGGCGGCGGTAACGCTGTTGAACACATGGTAAAACAACAAATTGAAGGTGTACGTTTTATTGCGGCAAATACGGATGCACAAGCATTACGTAATTCATCTGCCGATGTAACCGTGCAACTAGGTACACAGATCACCTCTGGTTTAGGTGCGGGTGCAAACCCTGAAGTAGGCCGTAATTCAGCAGAAGAAGACGCTGAAACTATCCGTGCTAGCCTTGAAGGCGCTGACATGGTCTTTATCGCAGCCGGTATGGGTGGCGGTACAGGTACGGGGGCTGCGCCTGTGGTTGCAAAAATTGCAAAAGAGTTAGGGATCTTAACGGTTGCAGTGGTTACTCGTCCGTTTGATTTTGAAGGTAAAAAGCGTGCTGCAGCGGCTGAACAAGGCATTAATGAATTGTCAGAAATTGTAGACTCTCTTATTACAATTCCGAACAATAAATTGCTTAAAGTTTTAGGCAAAGGGACTACACTATTAGATGCCTTCGCAAAAGCAAATGACGTGTTATTTGGTGCTGTTCAAGGCATTGCAGAATTAATCACACGCTCAGGTCTAATCAACGTGGATTTCGCCGACGTACGTACTGTAATGTCAGCGATGGGAACTGCGATGATGGGCACAGCGTCAGCATCTGGCCCAGACCGTGCACAAGAAGCAGCAGAAGCCGCTATTTCAAGTCCATTACTTGAAGATGTTGATTTAACAGGTGCTAAAGGCATTCTTGTTAATATCACTGCGGGCATGGATATTGCGATTGAAGAATTTGAAATTGTGGGTAACCACGTTAAAGCATTAGCGTCTGAAAATGCAACCGTGGTTGTTGGTGCGGTAATTGACCCAGAAATGAGCGACGAGTTACGTGTAACTGTTGTTGCAACAGGTTTAGGGGGCGATCGTCGTCCACAGTTTGGCATCGTTGATAATGGCTTTAAGAAAGCATCAGGCTCTGATGTACAAAGCTCAATGAACCAAACGACTAGCAGCATGTATGTACCAAGCTTTGCAAGTCAAGGCAGCAGTGATGATGTGAGCATGTCAGCAACATCTGAAAAGCAAGAGCCTGTAAAGCAAAGCACAACAAGCAGCTCTGTCTCGTCAAAGACAGCTGAGAGCAATAAAAAGTCTGATAAATCAGAGGGTGGCGATTATTTTGACATCCCCGCTTTCTTAAGAAAGCAAGCTGACTAAGACTTTTTACTGGTAATTTGTTCGATAAATAAACAAATTTGGCAGCTGGATGTATTTATGATACAATCCGCCGTCTAACTGTAACTATAAGTGAGCGAACCTATGATTAAACAGCGTACGATTGCAGAAGTAGTCAAAGCCATAGGAATTGGACTTCATAAAGGTGAGAAGGTCACTATTACTCTCCGACCTGCGAGCGCAAATACTGGGATAGTATTTCGTCGTGTGGACCTTGATCCGGTTGTTGATTTTGAAACAACACCTGAAGCCGTTGGTGATACGCAATTGTGTACCTGTTTAACAAACAAAGATGGCGTTCGCTTATCAACGACTGAGCACCTAATTGCTGCGGTAGCGGCAATGGGTATTGATAATCTAATTGTTGAATTAGACAGCTCAGAAGTGCCTATTATGGATGGTAGTGCATTACCATTCATTTACTTGTTACAAAAAGGCGGCATTAAAGAAGTAAATGCAGCTAAGCGCTTTATTCGTATTAAAGAAAAAGTACGTATTGAAGAAGGTGATAAATGGGCTGAGATCGAACCATACGATGGTTTTCACATCGATTTCGAGATCGCATTTGATCATCCTGCTATCAATGAAAGTCGCCAACGTATTGGTTTAGATATTACGGCACAAAGCTTCACTGAAGAAATCAGCCGTGCGCGTACTTTTGGCTTTATGAAAGACATTGAATATATGCATGCAAACAACCTAGCCTTAGGTGGTAGCATGGATAACGCAGTTGTTTTGGATGAATTTAAAGTATTGAATCCAAACGGCTTACGTTACAGCGATGAGTTTGTTAAACACAAAATCTTAGACTGTGTGGGCGACATGTTTATGACGGGCCATAACATTCTAGGTAAAATCACGGCTTATAAGTCAGGCCATGATTTAAACAATAAGTTACTTCGTAAAATTATGGCGACTGAGTCAGCATGGGAATGGGCAACATTCGATACGCCAGTGACGATGCCAGCACCAGGCCTAGAAGTAGCAACAGCTTAATCGCACGCATATTACAGTTATAAAAAATGACGCTTTAAAGCGTCATTTTTTTTGCTTTACGATAAGCATAACTTGTATTACCAATCCGCAAAAATACTTAATCATTTTGAGTTGCTATAAACCAAGAATAGCTTCCAGTTCACATAACTGATTTATTTGGTAGGTGGGTGTAATCCCTTCAGGTAACTCAACGCCAGGGTGCTGAAGCCAGCAGGTATCAATGCCAACATTATGGCCACCGAGAATGTCACTGGCTGCGGTGTCACCCACCATTAAAATCTGTTCTTTCGGTGGATTATCCATTAACTGAAAAGTGTGTTGAAAAATCTCGGGTGCGGGTTTGGCTTTACCCACTAGCTCAGAAATCACCAGCCAATCAAACATGTCTTGCAGTCCTGTATGCTCTAGGCGCTTTTGCTGAAGTTTGGCAAAACCATTGGTAATGATACCCAATCTTGCGTGAGGCTTTAGCTTATTGAGTAGCTCAACGGCACCGGGCAATGGCACACAAATAGATGCCATCGCTTCTAAAAAGGCATCATTAAGCGTTTGAGCGGGCACATTGAGTTTGTTTGCCCATTCGGTAAAACGGGTTATCTGTAGCTCATTGGCAGTAATTTCATGCTTTTGATAGGCAACCCATAGTGGTTTATTGGTTAATTGATATTCATGATAATCTGTCTCTGTAAAGTCTACGCCGTAATTGGCGAACATTACTTTAAGACCTGCAAATGCGTTAAAACTAAACAGGGTTTCATCGGCATCAAATAAAACATGTGTATACTTCATGATATTCCAAGTTTATTGGTTATAAAGTGTAGGGTGTAAAAACGGTGCCATAGCCAATGTAAGCGCTTGTATATAGGTGCTTTCGCGTGTTGCATTGTGATTGGTTAATAAGCCAATTGCACCACCTTGCTGTTTGATATTGACGGTATTGAAGGCTTCATCCATCACATCGCCCAACTCTTTACCCGCAAGTAATGCCTTGAAGAAAGGAGGTGGTAAAGGTAAGTTGCTGCTGCGGCCGACACTGAATTGTTCGCTATTGGCAATAACGACGAATGCAAACGTTGCTGCGCCGTAACTAAATTGCTCTGCGCCACCTTCCATTGCTGTGTAGAAATCGGCTTCGTAATGCGCTTGGCAGTATTTTACGCGATTTTCTGCCCCTATGCGGGTTTCATCTTCACCTAAAGGTTGGTCGGGGACGCCAGACGGTGCGTGAACACCTTGGCACTGAATGGTGTGCTCAGGAAAGTAAAGGCTAAAAATATGTTTAGCAGCATTCACTTTTACAGGATTTTTAGATCCCACTATTACATTTAATGTCGTTTTCAAGCTGACTACTCCATCATTCCAGGCTGAGTCAGCAGTGTACCCGAGTCATTTAAATCGGCAAGTCAACGGGGGCTAAATTTTCAAGGGCACGTTTTTTTAGAATAATATCTTTAATGAGTGGTGTTAGTACCAGCTCCATGGCTAAGCCCATTTTTCCTCCAGGCACCACTAGCGTATTGATACGTGACATAAAGCTGCCTTCTATCATGCGTAAGTAATAGGGGAAGTCCACATCTTCAATACCTCTAAAGCGAATAACTACAAAGCTTTCATCAAGCGAGGGAATATCTTTTGCACTAAATGGGTTTGAAGTGTCTACAGTCGGTACGCGCTGGAAATTGATGTGAGTACGAGAAAACTGAGGGGTGATTTGGTTTATATAGTCATCCATACTACGAATAATAGACCCCATTACCGCTTCACGCGTGTGACCTCGCTCTGAGGTGTCGCGGATTAGTTTTTGGATCCACTCAAGATTGATAATTGGCACCATACCAATCAATAAATCAACATGCTTTGCGACATCGTGATCTTGGTCTACTGCACCGCCGTGTAAGCCTTCATAAAAGAGTATATCTGTATTCGATTCTAAGTCTTGCCACGGTGTAAAAGTCCCCGGTAGCTGATTATAAGGAACGGCTTCATCAAAGGTATGTAAGTAACGTCTGATTTTACCTTGGCCTGTTTCGCCGTATTGATAAAACAGTTGCTCAAGCGCACCAAAGTCATTCGCTTCACGACCAAAATAACTGATATGTTTGCCTTCTTGCTGTGCTTCTCGCACTTTTTTATCCATTTCTGGTCGTGTATAACGATGAAAGCTATCGCCTTCAATAAAGGCCGCATCTATATTTAAACTTCTAAAAATATGCTTAATGGCATTGGTGGTGGTGGTGGTGCCAGCGCCAGATGAGCCGGTAATTGCGATGATAGGGTGTTTAGCTGACATAGTTGTTCTCGTTATTTGTTAAGCCGTGCAGTGTTACTTTTACCAATCAGAAAAACTGATAAAAAACGAACACGTCCTAGTTATAAAGGTCGAGCATAGTAAGGTCAAGTGACTGCCTGATTAAATAACGCTATCATGAGCCAATAAAAATTAAAACGAGAGAACATAATAAGATTACTTACCTCTTTCCTTTTTGGCGCATTTGGAATGTTTTTAAGCAGCCAAGCGGACGCAGCTATGCCTAAAAGCGAAGTGTTACTGGCTGATCTTGAGACCCCTTATGGTATGAAGGTAACAAGAATTACGGATAATAAAAGTTACAATAACCAACCGTTCTTAATTGATGAGGGGCTTTATTACACGCATGAGGTGCTTGGCGATGATGGACAATCGCAAACAGATTTATATTTCTATAATTTTACAACTCAGCAAGCAACAAATTTAACGCACTCTGCTGTTAGCGAATATTCACCCACATTAATGCCTAACAAGCAGGCGTTATCAGCCATCGTTGTGGAAGAAGATGGTAAGCAAAAGCTCTGGCAATATCCGTTGCAGGGTGAACAATCTGCTGCGCGTATCTTCGAGTGGATTGAGCCTGTAGGTTACCATGCATGGGGCGCCGACAACGACCTTGTAATGTTTATTTTGGGCGAACCACATACCTTACAATATACCACGGTTGCAGCTGCTAAACCGAAGGTCGTTGCGAATGCTATTGGCCGAACCTTACTTTTTGATGCGCAAACGAATAGCTACTTATTTAGCTACCACAAAGATAAGCAACATTGGCTGGCGCGTTTTACACCCCAATTTGAGCAAGTAACAGATATTTTACGTCTACCGGCACAATTACAAGATTTCACCTTGTTGGATGAGCAGACAGTTATTTATGCGATTAATAATCGCATTTATAAGCGAGATTTAATGAATCCAGAGCCGGTTTCTCAATGGTTAGATTTAACGTCTTATTGTGAAACCAAGATAACACGTTTGAGTTACCATAATAAAAAACTTGCCTTTGTTTGTGATAAATAAGTAACGCTTTTTAAGGGATTACTGTAATGTGGCTACTACTTCTCGTTTTAAAATAGGCGCGCATTTGTCTTTCTCTGCAGAACAACTTACTGAACAACTGATAAAACTTGGCTGTCGTAGTAACTTTAAAATAAAAAATATTAATGAGTTTATGCCCGCTAATTCCAAAGAAGCATTTTATGTGCATGAACAAAGCGGGCAGGCTAAATTAGTCATTAGGCCTGTTTTTGAGGTGTTTAGTGACGACTTTGAAGCATTGGACGGCATCTCTCGCATTAAAGATTATTTCCATAGCAGTGAAATGACACGTTTTCCTACACGTATTTACAAAAGTGCCCAGCCTATTCATTATGGGCTCGCATTTAAAGTTACTTCAGTGTTAGCGGCAGAGCAGTTTATTAAGCAATTTAATAAAATTTTAGCGCAATAATTTTAGCGCAATAATTTTAACGTAATAATAGTGTCGCTATTTTAATGAATGCAGTTGGTTAATTGCATTATAAGTTAATGACAGACACGGCTATAAGTGCGGACTCGTTAAGAGTTATGGTAATAAAAAAGGGTCACAATGTGACCCTTTTTCACATTGTGCTGTTAACGTTTAAGAAAACTATTCACCGAGGCCAGCTCGCGCTTTTTAAGCGAAAGGCAGTCATTGACGCTTTCTTCAAGCTTGCTGAGTGAGCGCTCATACCCTGGTACTTCAGAGATTTTATCAGTGAAGAAGGTTTTTGTTGTGGCTAAGCTTTGAGCATCACAACTTGCCGTTGTGAAAAACGGTAAGTTCGGTACAAAAAATGGCGGTAAGTTTTTAGTGATGGCATCGTAGTTGTTATAAATCCAATCAATGAACAACGCTTGGCGTTCTTTACCATAACTTAGACCCCCTAATAAAGTACGCATATCTGAGGCCGTTACTTCATCAGTTAGGCTGTACTCAAGGACTGCTTTTTGTAGCTCTGGTTTACCAAAATAACCCATTGCAGCAAGCATTTTTGTGCGTACTTGCGGATCTTTAGTGGTTTTGAACGTTTCTTTGTACTTCGCGAGTAGTTTTTCATCACCATGATAAGCTGCAAGGTTTAAGTAGGTTGATGCTAAATATGGGTCAACATTTTCAGGATTGTTTAAGTAAAGTGCGGCTTGTGCTTTAGCCGTATCAATGACTTTGCGATCTTCACCATCAAAACCTAGTCGGCTGATCACTTGTGCTCGTAGCTGAGATACTGCAGCATCTTCATCAGCTTTGGCTGTTAAGCCATATTGCTTCGCGGCAGGAGCAATGCTCTTACGGATAAACTTAGGCCATAAGTCGCGGTTGCTATCATCTTCAAAAACACGTTTTTGCGAAGCTAAGTAACCCAATGCTGTATTCGCTACAAGTGGGTGTGCATCGCTCACAAATGTTTCTAGGGTTTGCATTAAGCGGGCCGCTGAAATAACACCGGCATCAAGTAAAGAGTCAGCGGCAGAAAGGAGTGCCAAACGCTCACGGACTGTTAATTTGTCAGCTGCGTTATCTAGCAGGGCATTAAACTGCGCATCGTCTAGTAACCAACGGTAATAGCCCATAGCTCCTTGATCTGGGTAAATCCACTCAGGTTCAAAATCAAGTGTTAGCTGTTGTATTTTTTTGTTTAGCAGCAAGTTAGCTGTTTTTACTTTATCACCTGCACCATATTTTATAGCAACAGGCACGTTCCACAGTTGAGCAGGGGCTTCAACACCTGCATTCACAAAACGGCTCTGGCTGATAGTAATTTTCTTACCGTCTTGGGTTACTTTGATAAGTGGAAAAGAAGATTGCTCAATAAATGACTTTAATACACTCGCCACATCTTTATTTGAAGCTTCACCTAATGCTTGCCACAGGTCAGCTGCTTCAGCATTTTTATACGAGAATTTTTTCAAGTAGGCTTGAATACCTTGCTGAAAAGCATCTTCGCCTATCCAGTTTTCAACCATAGACAGTACCGCGCTCCCTTTACTGTAAGCAAGGCCAAGGCCATCCATGATATCAGCTTCAGTTTTAATCGGTTTACGAATGGGTTTCGTGCTTAAGCGTGCATCTAATGCCATCACATAGTTTTGCGGTAAATTTAAGTGTGATTCAAATTCAGGGTTAATTTGTGCCGTAATTTTTGCCGCCATCCAGCTTGCAAATGCTTCATTTAGCCATAAATCATTCCACCACTTCATGGTAACAAGGTTACCGTACCATTGGTGTGCAAGTTCGTGTGCAATGATTGATACATTACGTTCTTTTTTGCTACGAGTCGCGGTCGCTAAGTCAACTAATAGAATGTCTTCACGATAAGTTACAAGACCAGCATTTTCCATTGCACCGAATGGAAACTCAGGCACTGCAACAGAGTCTAATTTTTTATAAACGTAAGGGATACCAAAGTAATCTTCCAGTGCTTTGAGAACGCGAGGCATATTTTCTTTGGCGTAATCCGCAAGATGAATCTTACCTTGTGGCGTTAATACTCTGCCAGGAATTGGCATGCCTTTAATTTCTAGCTCTTCAAAAGGACCGACCGCCATTGCTACAAGATAAGAGGGAATAGGAGGCGTTTTATCAAAATAGTGTGTTGTCATATCGCCATTGACCGTGGTTTTTAATACCGGCGTGTTGGCATACACTTTTTGTGTTGTCGGTGCAGTAATCGTTAACTGAAATGGAATTTTATAACTCGGTTCGTCAAAAACAGGGAAGGCACGGCGTGCATCACTCATTTCAAATTGAGTAAATAAATAGGGAGTACCTTGATCAAGCGTTTTATATAAGCCCACACTTTGGCGGTTATAAGGCGCAGTAAAATCAACCGTTAGCGTATACTTTCCAGGTTGGATTTTTTCATCACACGAAAATTTTACTTTGCCTGTTTTCAGCATGTCTGCACTTAGGTCACAATTTTCGTCACCTAGAATTTTTGCCATACTGACCGCGTAATCAATACCGTTTAATTCAATATAGTTCGTTGCTTTGAGTACTTCGATGGCAATTTCAGTGTGGCCAGAAAAAGTGTCTTTCGCAGGATCAAGTGTCAGCTCTACCTGTTGTGAGCTAGGTTTTGCTAGTTTTTCTATTACATATTCATTGGCATGGACTGAGCTAACCGCAAGTGCAACACTCACAGTTAATAGGCTTTTTAAGAACATAAGTATCCCTGATTTTTTGTTGTTAGAAAGGCACCGACTTTGAGTGCTGTTTTCCATGCTATCAGGTTTTAAATTGAACAGTAATAATTAGTTAGTAACAAAGTTTGTCAATTTAATGATGGCGTTCAATGAAGCGTTGCCAGTGCAACTGTGGATTAATTTGTCTCACATTTTGTAGAATGCCGTTAAGCAACGACATATCGTTAAATAAAGAGCCTGAAAACTCTTTAAAGCCCATTAAATAGTTAAACGCATCTTTACTGTTAGCTTGTATTGCATGAATACGCACTTGTTGTTCAAAGTTGAGTCTTAAACTGCTGATAGCCGTTTTCATCCCTTGTTGATCAACATTGGGAATGGCACATTTTTGTAGATAACCAGCTCGTTCACCTTCACCAGAAAACCAAATACGGACTTTTTCACTGTAACGTCCTGACTTAGAAGGTAAATCAAACATTAAGCGGGTATGCCCTTGTGCTTTTAAAAAGTCAAGGTATGGGTCAAGCCCTGCTGCGAATAAGGCATCATGAATCGGCACAAAGCGTGACTTTATCTTGCCGTGGGTATGAAAGTGAAAGCAACGCACATTTGACAATGTGACAATATCATCAAGGGTGAGATGGCCAATTTCATCACTGTAAGCGCCAGTATAATAAGCAAAAAGAGGAAGCCAAAAATGCCAGTGTTTTGCTTGTTCACGGGGCAAAAGCTGATCACTAAAGATGTAACCAGTATACAGGGTATGTAACTCCATGGCCGAAAAGGGCCTACGACCGAGATGGGACTTCAACCTAATACCTTGATAATAAAGATGTCTTGAAGAGTATACCTGAGAAATGTAAAGTTTCCAGCAAATGGCACTCTGTAACCACAGTACCATTTGCTGTCAATATAGTTAGTCGCAAAGGGCCTTAGCAAGACCTACAGGCTCTATTTCGACGCATACTTGGTCGTCGTTCCAATTTAGACCAACGAGCGCATCATCCTCGTTTAAGTCTTCAACCCACTCATCTAAAAATTCGTCTAAACCAATTTCTACCGGTGTATAGTCATTCCACTCGTCTTTACATTGTGCTTTTGCAGCGTCTTCTGTGCCCCATAGCAACAACACATCAGTGTCGCTAAATTGGTTTGATTCACACACAACAAAACCACCATCTTCGGCACCAAGTGCCCACATAGACTCGTTTAAACGTACTTTTTCAACAAAGTTAACTAATTCTGATTCTATTTCGATATCGCTCATTTGCTTAACCCTTATCATTAATTTCGTGGATCTGTGTGTTTTACAGCTGCTTTTGCTGAGAATTGTTGATAAAAGTCCGCTAAATTCTCGAGTTGACTCCAATCAGTTAATTCACGAAAGCAAATCCAATCTAGCAAGCAGTATAAACTGATGTTGAGGTATTCACAGCTTTTAAATGCAGGCTCAGATAAATGACTATTTAAATAGCGCAATGTTTCAGCAATTCGTTCATTTTGTAAATTAAAGAACAATTTATCGTCTTTTGTATCAAATCCTGAGCGCTGGCACAGTAGCATTTCAACGAGCGAATCATTGCAGGCGTTAATAATGGTTAAATGGTTTTCTTGCTGCCAGCTCAATAAAGGCTGATCTGACTTTTCTAATAAGTAGCGAATAATTGAGTTTGAATCGCATACACTAAAACCATTATCAATTAATACCGGAATTTTTCGAGCGGGATTGTGTGCAATCATAGTGTGTCTATCTTGCTGTGAAAAAATATCTAAATTAATAAACTCAAGCGCAATATCATTGTTCAGTGCCCACATTCGTATCCGGCGGACATACGGTGAAGTTGTTGAACCAAGCAGTTTCATAGATTAGTTTCCTATCAAAAAAAAAGCCGCGAAAGCGGCTTTTAACGATTCATTATGAAGTTAGTCTGTTCGGCTAGTTACTTCAAGTAGATGATAACCAAATTGAGTTTGCACAGGCCCTTGCACTTGATTTATTGGCGCTGAAAAAACAACTTTATCGAATTCTGGAACCATCATGCCCGGACCAAATTCACCTAACGCACCGCCATCTTGGCCTGAAGGACAATTTGAGTGAGTACGCGCGAGTTCTGCAAAGTCTGCGCCTTGATCAATTTGTTGTTTAAGGTCTAGACATTGTGCTTCACTGTCTACGAGTATATGTCTTGCGCTGGCTACTGCCATAATAACTCCCCATTGTGTGTTTTTCTAAATTAAATAATGAGTTTAGTTCAATATTTGCTGAACGAAAGGTTAAATTTATTTTGCAGCTAACTGCGCTTCAATCGCGTCACGCATAGCTTTTGATTCTGGTTTGGTTTTACTGTTAAAACGCTCAACCGTTTTACGGTCTGCCGAAACAATATATTTGTAAAAGTTCCAATTAGGTGAACTTGTTGCTTCGTTTAGGTGCTTAAAAATTGGGTTTGCGTCACTACCACGCACCGCGCTGGTAGCGAACATGGTAAAGGTAACACCGTAATTAATGTAGCATACTTTTGCGGTGTCTTTTTCGTCATCTTCTTCTTGGAAAAAGTCATCAGAAGGGAAACCAAGAACAACGAGACCACGGTCTTTGTATTCTTTATGAATTGCTTCTAAACCCTCAAACTGTGGCGTAAATCCACAGTTACTTGCGGTATTCACTATGAGCAATGGCTTACCTTTAAATTCGCAAAGATTAACACTTTCTTTTGAGCGTAATTTACGCAGCGTTACATTGGTAAAGTCATCACATTGAGTTTCTGCGACTGGGTCTGGAATTGACGGGGGAGATTCTGCTGCAAGATGAGTAGACATAAGGCTTGCAGAGAGTAACAAAGCATATTTATTCATAATGATTTCCTGCTAGTTATTTGTGATGAATATACGCTAATATGCGAGAAAGTGATCATTTAATTTCAGTTATTTATGACTATTCGAACAGCAACAGAACACGACTTAACACAGATTGTCGCTATTTATAACGAAACAATTCCTGGGCGTATGGTAACCGCAGATACCGAAGAGGTAACGGTGGCTGAGCGACAAGCATGGTTCGCAGCCCATACAGAACAAAGGCCGATTTTTGTGTATGAGCAAAACTCGAAAGTACTTGCATGGCTCAGCTATAAATCTTTTTATGGGCGTCCAGCGTATGATGGCACAGTCGAAATTAGTATATATATTACCTCAAACGCTCAGGGACAGGGGTTAGGCAAAATGTTGCTTTCGTTTGCAGAGGAGCATGCCAAAACGCTTAATATAAAAGTTTTGCTAGCGTTTATTTTTAGTCATAACCTGCCGAGCATTAAACTGTTTAATCGTTTTGATTATCAGGTTTGGGGAGAACTGCCTGAAGTTGCAATTATGGATGATAAAGCATATAGCCTCGTTATTTTAGGTAAGCACTTAGATCTTAAAGTAATAAAAAAAGCAGTGTAAATTTAGTGACTTTGTTTTTTTTCGACTACTCTAATTAGGTAATTATCATTAATTTGAGCCTAGTGTACTGTGCGAAGAATATTAATTGTCGATAGTAATAGTGTTTTAGCAATGCGCGTAAAAGTGTTATTGGAACTCATTGGCTGTAAAGTCGAGTTATTGCACTTTTCGATGATAGATGACACTGTTTTAACTCAAGAATTTGATTTAGTTGCGGCTTCTCATGGTGTGCCGACAGAAACTATAAAGAAACTGAGTGGGGTGTTTTCGCAAGAAAATTTTTTATTGCTTGCACCCAAAGCACAGCGTAGTGATTTACTCGAGCACTTCAGTGAAATTAATCGCTTGCTGCCTAATTCAGTGGTTATTTACCCATTTTTTGCAAACAAAGAAATTAGCACTTTATTAGAAGGGGTGTTAGAGCTGGGTAGTGACAACATCTTAAAGCTGCCCACGGTATTGGTTGTTGACCATCTCCCAGAACGATTAGAAAAAATTACTCAAAACTTAAAAGGCGCGCACATTAAAACCTTTAAAGCTGGGAGTAAGCTTTCAGCTATTGAAATAATAAATCAACACAGCATTGATTTATTAATAAGCGACTTTACCTTTGAAGATGGCACTGGACTTGAGTTGTTTAACAAGCTGAAAGGGACGCAGCCTAACAGCCGTTGTTTACTGTATACCTCAAAGCCTGAACAGGTTTCGATGATTGAAGCGATTCGTCAGGGGGTGGAGGATGTGCTGGTTAAGCCCGTTGATGATAATAGCCTATTACAGTCGGTTCATAAATTATGGCAAACGGAGCTACTCAAACGCCACAACGCAGAGTTAGTTGAGCGTTTACAAAATACCGTTGATGCCCTCATAGAAAAAGACAGCCTGTTAAGGGTTATTTTTAAACACACTCCTGATGCGATTATATTGTTTGATCGCACGGGTAAAATTATTGAAACCAATGATGCCTGTGAACTGTTATTTGAAAAACCGCTTAAAGAGTTTGAAAACTGCTCGGTGTTTGACTTTTTTGATACACCTTCAATAAACCTTATTAAAGATAAAATAAGCACCCTGAATAAAAATCGACAATTTAGCTGTGACTTAAGACTGCTTAAAGAAAACGGCAATGAGGTTCCTCTCGTAGGCTCGTTTAACGAAATAGATCACCATGGTGAAATTGCGTTGGCGGTTATCTTTAAAAATGTTACCCACCTGAAAGAAAAAGAAGACTTGCTGCTTGAAGCAAAAGACATGCTCGAAGAAGAAGTTAAAGCGCGTACAGCACAACTTGAGCATGCTAAAAACGTTGCCGAGGCCGCAAATCTGAGTAAATCAGAGTTTTTAGCTAATATGTCTCATGAGTTAAGAACTCCCATGCATTCTATTTTAAGTTTTGCACGCTTTGGGCTTGAAAAAGTTGCGAATGACGATCTAAATAAAGATAAGTTAAACAAGTATTTATCGCGGATAGAGCAAAGTGGAGAGCGGTTGCTATCGCTGCTTAATAACCTACTCGACTTATCTAAATTGGATGTTGGCAAGTTTCCATTTAACCCTCAAAAACACAATCTGATCAACATTATAAAAACCAGTATTGATGATGTGTCTGGCACAGCACTTGAGCGAAATATAATGATTCGTCTACTGGAAACTGGGCAAGATATCGTTCTGGATTGTGATGAAGAACAGATCAATCAAATTATGCGCAATTTATTAGGAAACGCGCTGAAATTCAGTGAACCGTTCAGCGAGATAGATATTCAGTTATCAGTGCAAAATAACATCGCTGAAGTAGCGGTTGTTGACCGTGGTATTGGTATTCCAGAGTGTGAACTTGAAAAAGTATTTGCCAAGTTTGAACAAAGTAGCAAAACCAATAGTGGCGCAGGAGGCACAGGCCTTGGGTTAGCTATTTGTCGGGAGTTTGTGAGCTTACACCAAGGCACTATCTCCGCACATAACAACGAATATGGGGGCGCTACAATTTTAGTGCGACTACCTTTGAATATAGATTTGCCTCAGCATTTAGCGACTGAAGAGCAAACTATGAAGCTTAATTAACAAAACGGAAGAACTAGACATGGCCTTGAAGCGAATTTTAGCCGTCGATGATGAACCATTTAACTTAGAAATAATTGAAGAGATCCTCGAAGAACTCGATTTTGAGCTGAAAATGGTCAACAGCGGTCCAGAATGTTTAGATGTTGTTGAAGCGTTTGATCCACAAGTTATCTTGCTGGATGTTAGCATGCCACAAATGAGTGGTTATGAAGTATGCCGAAAGTTAAAAGAAAACCCGAATACAGAAAAAATAATCGTTATGTTTGTGTCGGCCAGAGGCACGGTTGAAGAGCGTATGGAAGGGTATTCTGTAGGGGCTGAAGATTATATTGTAAAACCTTTTGGGCATGATGAATTAAAGCTCAAGCTACAACACTTAAACCAAGTACTGATCGAAAAAGAAATGCTTGAACAACAAGTGGAAGACGCCACATCAACAGCCTTTAATGCAATGGCTAACAGTAGTGAAATGGGCCAAATTGTTAATTATATCGAGCATATCGGTTTAATTGATGATGAAAAAGAGTTGGGCAAAGCATTACTTCATTGTTTAAGCGCATTTGACTTACAAAGTAATGTTGAATTTCGCTTAGCATCGGGTCTAGAGCACTTTTCAGTGTCAGGTGTTTGTTCGCCCATTGTTGTTGAGCTATTTGAAATGCTTAAAAACAAAGGCCGTTTACATGAGTTTTCGAGTCGAATTTTAGTAAATTATGAAATGATTAGCTTACTCATTTTGAATATGCCAGAACAAGATCCCGATAAACATGGCCGTATTCGTGACCACATTTGCTTTTTAGTGAGTGTGACCGAGCAGCAGCTTAAAGCGATAATTACAAAAAAAGAACTGGTAAAACAGCAACAGCAACTGAATGACGCAGTGTCTAAAGTACACAGTAAGTTTAAGGGGCTCATAGAGCTTTTGAATGACAATCGTATTAATAACGAAGCGGTGTTTAAACAGTTACAAGAGGATTTGGAACAACGAATACCCACAATGGGATTAGACGAAGACCAAGAGATCTTTATTTATCAGAAAGTCGATGAAACCATTCAAAACTCAGTAGCGCGTGAAGAGTCAGTGCAGGGAGTAAAGGCCGCATTTAAAGAGATTGAAAACGATTTATCGGTCTTATTAAAGCAATGACACACTCATTGAGTACGCGCGGTGCTGGCCGCGCTTTAAGCATCTCGCGGTAAGCCTTTTTCAACAATACGAATCAAACGTGCGGTTTTACGTAATTTAAGCTGACGCTTGTTCTGTTGTTGTGAAAGCGCCCACTCTATGTGCTCTGCGACCAGTGGGGTTGCACTTTGAAGCGCCTTTTTAAGCGCGATAATAATTGTGTCGCTATAGTCAGCATTACCAAGTCCAACCGCTAGATTTCTTTGCCAGCGCTCATGGCCAATACGACGAATCGGGCTGCCTTCAGTGTTTTTTAGGAATGTGGCTTCATCCCATGCAAAGAGTGTGAGTAAGTCTTGATCTTTTAATTGCGTTCGAGGATGGAAGTCGGCTTCATCGGTTATTTGTCCATAACGATTCCACGGACACACGAGTTGACAGTCATCGCAGCCATACACACGGTTACCAAGTAATGAACGGTACTCTTCAGGAATAGGGCCTTGCAGCTCAATCGTGAGATAAGAGATACATTTACGGGCATCGACTACATACGGCTCAACAATCGCACCTGTCGGGCACAGAGTCATACACGCCACACACTTTCCACAGCCTTCAAAGGTATTTTCGTTATCGATAGGCAGTGGAATATCAACAAATAACTCGCCTAAGAAAAACCACGACCCCGCTTCTTTATTTATCAGAAGGCTGTGTTTTCCACGCCAGCCTAACCCTGCTTTTTCTGCTAATTGCCGCTCAAGGACTGGCGCAGAGTCCACAAATGGGCGAAATCCTAGCTGACCTACTTGTTGTTCTATTTTTTGGCCTAATTTTTTGAGGCGATTACGAATGAGCTTATGGTAGTCGCGACCTAGCGCATAGCGACTTATGTACGCTTTTTCGGTTTGCTTGAGGTTTTTAGCAAAGCTTGCATCGGGTGGAAGGTAGTTCATTTTAACCGAGATAACACGCTGAGTACCCGGTACTAATTCTGCTGGACGGGCACGTTTCATCCCATGCGCAGCCATGTATTCCATGTCGCCGTGGTAACCCAAATCTAACCAACGTTGAAGCTGGGCTTCGTGCTGAGAGAGATCAATATCGGTGATCCCGACTTCTGCAAAACCAAGGTCTTTACCCCATTGCTTAATTTGCTGCGCGAGTTGCTGGTAATCGATAGGTGTTGTCACGGTGAATAAAAAAGTAGCCAAGGAATGGCTACTTTATCATAGTTATAGAAAGCTTAGAATTAAAAGCGTTTCAGCGCCCATTAAACAAACCGCTTTAGCTGTTGTTGGGTTTGTTGGCTAAGTAAATGTGATTGCTCACAATCAGCAAGGGATTCATCTATTTGCTGTTTCGCTTGCTCACCTAACGCCACAATTTGCTCGACACTTTGGTGTGTTTGAGTTTGTGTTTGTTCTAGTAAATGAACAGCACTAACAATCTGTTGTAGCTGCTGTTGATTTTGCTCAAACTCACTCAGCATGTTGCTAAACCCTGCTGAGGTATTGCTAATGGCTGTTTCAGCTTCACTTGAATGGCTAATTAATAACTCAGACTCTTTATTTGTTTCGTTTACCAAGCTATTCATTTGATTAATAAAGTCGCTAATTTGACGGGTTGCATCGTTCACTTTTACAGAAAGAGTTCTAACTTCATCAGCAACAACCGCAAACCCTCGGCCAGCTTCACCAGCACGTGCAGCTTCAATGGCGGCATTTAAGGCTAACAAATTTGTTTGATCAGAAAACTCTTCAACCATTTTTAAAATAGCACGAATATTTTCACTGTTTTCTTTTAACCCCGACACGGTCGCAGAAAAGTTGCCGAGAATTTGGCTGATCATGGCCACTTTTTTTACCAGAGTCGATAGTTCCGCAGCTGAATGTTGTACAAAACTTAGGTGCTCACTGTTAACCGTATGAACACTGTCGGTGTTTGCAGAGATATGCTCTAAACTTGTCGTAATTTGATTACTTGCATCGGTAATTGTATGGCTAAACGTAATTTGTTGATGGCTAAGCTTCGCTGTTTGCTGCATCGATTCTGTCATTTTTGAACTACTATCGGCACTGGCTTGCGCACTTTGGTATGTGGTGGCCAGTAGCTGGCTTAGGTGAGATGTAAAAGTATTGTATTGCTCGCTTAAATCGCGAAATTCATCAAAGGTAAAGTGTGGGAGTTTTGCCGATAAGTCAGCATCATGACGATTAATTTGCGCTAAAGTATCGCGCATAGCCTGTACGGGCCGCACAATTAAAAAACGCATATAAAAAAGTGTGAAAATAAAACTGCCAACAATAACGAGTGTCATGAGCCAGAATAGCCCTGTGCTTGCTTGCTGTTCAGATAAGCTACTGTAAAGCCAAATTAAAGTAATGACCTGAAAGGCAAACACAAACCCCAAGTTACCGACAATTTTACGCGTTAAGGTGTAAAAGAAAGTTTGTTCGATAAAATTATAAATGCGCATATAGCTACTCATTGAGGTGTTATGTTGATTCATGTCGGGCGTTTCTTAGTCTTATTTAATTCCACGTTATTCGACACAGTATAGCTTATTCTTTTTGAGTCACAGCGACTGCAGTGTCATTTGTGTATGGCATGGGAAATTAGTAAAAATTCCATCCACGCCATAATCAAGCATTAACTCGATATCTTCTACCTTATCGACCGTATACGCATAGACTTTAAGTCCGCGTTGTTTGGCATCGGCAACAAACTCATGGTTTATAAAGTTTTTATCAATATGAATGCTGTAGGCATGCAGCTTTTGCGCAAACTCACTGTAATTGATAGGAATTGATGCGGTTAACGCGCCAATCTTCACCCAGGGTAACTTTTGCTTGAGCCACATGAGTTGATGATGATCAAAGGATGAGACTAAAAGATTATCTCTTGATAGCTTTCCAGTGCTAATGTTTGATTCAATAAGCTCTACAAACTTATCAAGTGAAAAGGTATGTTTGAGTTCTAAATTGAGCAGTGTTTTATCATTAACCCAATCAATCGCTTGCTGTAGCGTTGGCACTATTTCGCCATTACCTGCATCGAACTGTTGAATTTGGGCTTTGCTGCAGGCATTCACTTTACCGCGACCTGATGTGGTCCGGTCAAGCCATGTGTCATGAATAATCATATAATCATCAAGGCAGCTTTGTACGTCGATTTCAATACCGTCAACAGCCAAATCTACAGCGGCTAATATGGCACTTTTGGTATTTTCTGGGTAGGTACCACTGGCACCTCTGTGAGCGAATACTTTTATCATTGCGTGTGTTTCCGAGTCACTGACCATGTTTCATAAAAAGCGGCGCTTATAACCAAAACGCCCCCCATAATTGTGCTTATTGTTGGTTGCTCATGCAAAATTAAAAAAGCCAAAAACGTGCCGTATAGCGGTTGCAAGCAAGAAATTAATCCAGCCGTTGAGGCTGATAAGTGTTGTAAACTTGCAGCAAAAAGTGAATGCGGCGCTGCTGTAAAAATAATCCCAGCGGTGATCAATAGCAGCCAATTAATTGTATCAACTTGTAATGGCGGTACTTCAAGGAAGGCGCACAGCATAATACAGGCAATCCACGTTTGATAAAGCATGGTCTGTGGGCCACCGTATTGGCTAAAGTAACGCTTATGAATAATATTTCTAAAAGCAAAAAAGAAGGCTGATAAAATACCGATCGCAATGCCAAGCGTAACATCATTCCCAAGGCTTGCATCTGGGATGAGTAAGTAAATACCGAACATCACCACTACAGCGCTAATAATATCTTTCAGTTGCGGTTTACGACCATGAAAAAGAGGCTCTAAAAATACAGTGATCACGGGGTAAGTAAAAAAGGCAATCATGCCAACAGCAATACCGGCTAATTGCATTCCTGCAAAATAGGTTAACCAATGAATACCGACAGTCACTCCGAGTAATAGAGCAATAAGATAATCACGGCGAGAGTGGAGTTTAATCGCCTTTTTTTGGATAGAAAGTAAGATCAATAAGGCACAACCGGCAATACCTGTTCTGTATACGGTAATGTCTAATGCACTTAAGTTAATGAGCTTGGCAAACAACGCAGTTCCACCAAATAGCAACACTGCAATGTGTAAGTACATAAGACTTTGTTTGTGCGCCTGCATTGCGACCCTTGTTATTATTATGCTTAACTCTCTTTTTAACGGTAATCCTTTGCTTTGTAAACCATCCTATAGGCTAATCCATTGGTTTAGTTCCAGTGTTTCCAGCCTTTTAAATAATAGTGCAGCACATTGGGCTCATCGAGGGTCGAGACTTTTTCGTTATTTGCACTGATATCTGGCGTAAAATTAAATAGCTGTGCATCATTTGGCCATCTTCAGGAACATTAAATAAATAGGGCTTATCTTGGCCATCATATTCTTTGAAGTTGCCATATTGGCCATTTTGCAGAGGCTCTTGAAGGTCTGCGCGTATCAAAAAACAGCTTAAAAAAGCAATCGACGCGATAGTAAAAAGCTTATAGATGCTCATCCTTACTCCAATAAGCTTAAATAGCGATCGTGATAATCACTGCAACACTTATTGCGATGCTGCTTTCGATAACGGCAACAGCGGTATTATTGTCATGCATAGCTTGGTCAAGAGAGATTTTACTGAAGATAATTTTATCAACCAAGTAACGTACGATCGGCAAGATTAAGAAGCCAAACAACGCATCAATAAAAAATAAACTAAGACTTTGTTGCCAAGTATGAAAGCCACCAAGCAGGGCATGGCACAGAATGATTGCTAACGCTAACATGGTGCCTGAGAAGCTCATCGCTACAGCTTTATTGCCTTTTTCAAGCTGTTCATGCAGGTCAAAAGCAGTGAGGTGATCATAGCCTTTAGCAAACATGATCAGCAAAAGCTGTCCGAGTGCGTAAAATACAATGGCTGATAACCACGTCCCTTCACCCGTTAAAGCGCCACCAATGATTAAGGCAGCAGCCATGTAATTAGCAGCTTGTACTAAGCCAACGGCTTCATTTTGTCGATTAATTAACTGTTCTTGGTTGCAGAATAAACGCAGCAGTAACTTATCATTTAGAAAGCGTGAGCATGTTAATAACACCATGCCGAGTACACTATACAGCGATACATTAATTAAGTCGGTCAGTAGGCCCTTGCTTGGTCCTGCTAGTACAAACCCATAAATAATCGTAATAGCGACCAAATAGCCACCAATTGATAAACCTAATGCTGTATTGGCATTATCTGTTAATTGATTTGTGGTGTTGTAGGAGGTTGCTAAGTTATACGACAGCTTTGCGAGTGCGATTATCGCGATAAAAAGAGCGATGTATGCGCTGTTGTACGCCATTGCTGCAAGGTAGTGGGTTAAATTAATATCCATATATATTTGTTAGGTTGTTGTTATTTTCAGAAAATATTACCACAGACTCTTTACTGCGAAGAATATCAACGTGTTATTTTTGGCATATTTAGTTAATTTCTTAAAAGTTTCATAGCATTTGCCTGTCTCATTGCGTGGTTATGGGTTAAAATAACAACATAACCAACTAACAAGATAGTGAATGACAAAACAGGATCCCAATCTCAGTCGAGAACAAGAAAAGTACGAAAACCCAGTCCCTAGCCGTGAGTTTATACTTACTCACTTAGAATCTCGCGCTAAACCAGCAAACTTCACACAACTTTGTGACGAATTACACGTGGATGACACTGAACGCCAAATTGCGTTTAAACGTCGTTTGCGCGCTATGGAGCGTGACGGTCAGTTGTATTTCAATAAATTTAAATGCTACGCGTTGATTGATGAATCAGGCCTTGTGAAAGGCAAAGTAGTTGGCCATCGTGATGGGTTCGGCTTTTTAGAAGTTGAAGGCGAAAATAAAGATTGGTTTATCGCAAAACACCAGATGAACATGGTGCTGCATGGCGACATTGTGCTTGCTAAAGGCAATCGCAAAGGCGGCAGTGGTAAATGCGACGCGCGTATCATTAAAGTGTTAACGAATGAGCGCGCCCCGATTGTTGGTCGTTATTTTGTTGAGCATGGCATTGCGGTGGTTGTTGCCGAAGACCCGCGAATCACGCAAGATATTATGATACTGCCTGGCAGTGAGAATGGCGCGCGCCATAATCAAATGGTGCAAGTTCAGATCACGCAAAACCCAAGTCGTCACATGAATGCAGTGGGTAAAGTAACGGAAGTATTGGGTGAGCATTTAGCCCCCGGTATGGAAATTGAAGTAGCACTTCGAAACCATGATATTCCGCACGTATGGCCTGAAGCCGTTGAAAAGCAAGTTGCCCATTTAGGTGAATTTGTTGATGAGCAAGCAAAGCAAGGCCGAGTCGATTTACGTGATTTACCATTAGTAACAATTGATGGTGAAGATGCACGAGACTTTGATGACGCCGTTTACTGTGAGCGAAAACCATCAGGTGGTTGGCGTTTATGGGTCGCGATTGCTGATGTATCACATTATGTTGGTATGAACACGCCACTGAATAAAGAAGCGATAGAACGCGGTAATTCAGTGTACTTTCCTGAGCAAGTGATTCCCATGTTGCCGAAGGTGTTGTCAAATGGTTTGTGTTCATTAAACCCCAATGTTGATCGCTTATGTATGGTTGCCGAGATGACCGTATCTGAGCAGGGCACCTTAGAGAATTATAAGTTTTACGAAGCGGTGATGAATTCACATGCCCGTTTTACTTACACTAAAGTGCATGCAATTTTGCAAGGTGATGAAAGGCTGTGCGAAGAATACGCGCCAATGGTGCCGCATTTAACTGATTTACATCAAATGTACATGGCACTGAAAGCAGCTCGCCAAGAGCGTGGTGCAATTGAGTTTGAAACGCTAGAAACGCGTTTTGTGTTTGATGCTCACCGAAAAATTGAATCAATCGTCCCTGTGGTGCGTAATGATGCGCATAAGCTCATTGAAGAATGCATGATTTTGGCGAATGTATCGGCAGCTCGTTTATTAGAAAAACATGAGGCCAGTGCACTTTATCGTGTGCATGATGAACCTGATGCTGAAAAGCTTGGTTTTTTCAGAAACTTTTTATCTGAACTGGGCATTGAGTCAACATTGTCAGATGAGCCGACACCAAAAGAAATAACACATGTACTTGCAAAACTAGGTGACCGTCCAGAAGCCGAGTTAATTCAAACCATGTTATTACGTTCAATGAAACAGGCTGTGTATCAACCAGACAACATTGGGCACTTTGGTTTGGCGTTGCCTGCTTACGCGCATTTTACATCGCCAATTCGCCGTTACCCTGATTTAGTTGTGCACCGTGCGATTAAAGCTGTTTTAAAAGCACAAGGCCAACAAACGTCGGGCGAGTATGCTTACAGTAATGATGAAGTTGATATTTTAGGCGAGCAATGTTCAACCACTGAACGTCGCGCAGATGATGCGACCCGTGAAGTCGCCGATTGGCTTAAATGTGAGTTTATGCAAGACCATGTTGGCGATGAATTTGGCGGGGTTATTTCATCGGTCACTAACTTTGGTTTATTTGTTCGCATAGACGACTTACAAATAGATGGCATGATCCACGTAACGAATCTTGGCAATGAATACTTCCATTATGACAATGCAAAACACTGTCTTATTGGTGAGCAAACTCATACGGTTCATCGCTTAGGCGATAAAGTGACGGTTCAGGTATCGTCTGTCAGCTTAGATGAGCGTCGAATTAATTTAGTGTTTGCTGGTGATGTGCCGCAAGACCGCTATGCGCGACGCCGTGCGCAAAGTGCACCTGCAAAACCGAGTATTCGTGCGCAGTTAAAAGCAGGGAAAATCCCTGGCAAAAAAGGGGATGATAGTCGCTCAGACCCTAAATCTTCAGAGAAAGATAATGCAAAGCGTGGCAAGTCTTCTCATGCAAAAGGGCGTAAAAAACCTAACAGCAAACAAGCGGATGTTGTAAAAGCAGGTAAGAAGAAGAGCAAGAAAAAAGCCACCAAAAAGGCAAAAAGACCGGGCAAGAACGCCCGAAAACGTACTAGCTGAGGAGCAAATAATACGTGAGTAATGAATTAATTTTTGGTTTTCACTCTGTTGAAGCTATTTTAGCAAAAGAGCCTGAGCGCTTTTTAGAAATTTATGCGCTAAAAGGGCGTGAAGATAAGCGTTTAAACCCGATTATTGATGAAGCTCGTAAGTTCGGTATTTCAGTGCAATTTATGCAGCGTAAAGCACTTGATAACAAAGCCAATGGTGAACAGCACCAAGGGATCATTGCTAACGTGAAAGCAGCGCGAATGTACAATGAAAAAGATCTCGACGAAATCATTGCCCGCGAAGACACGCCTTTCTTGTTAGTGTTAGATGGCATAACCGATCCGCATAATTTAGGTGCGTGTTTACGCAGTGCGGATGCAGCAGGCGTACACGCGATTATTGTGCCTAAAGATAAGTCTGCAAAGCTTAATGGCACAGCACGTAAGGTAGCCTGTGGTGCCGCGGAAACAGTGCCTTTAGTACAAGTGACAAACCTTGCACGCACATTACGTGAAATTAAAGACGCAGGTGTGTGGGTTGTTGGCACAGCAGGTGAAACTGACACCGAATTATTTGATGCTAACTTAACAGGTCCAATGGCCATAGTGATGGGAGCCGAAGGTGACGGTATGCGTCGTCTAACTCGCGAGCACTGCGACCTACTCGTTAAAATACCCATGGCAGGCACGGTATCAAGTTTAAATGTATCGGTTGCGACCGGTATTTGCTTATTTGAGGTATTACGTCAGCGTAATGCGACGCAGCTTTAATCTTTGCGTTCGACAATAAAAAAGCCGATATAATATCGGCTTTTGCATATCTATATTCGGCACCGCGAATGACAATTAGATTTTTGCGAATGCGTCTTGTAGTGGCGGTACAACTTGCTTTTTACGGCTTAATACACCATCTAACCATACTTTGCTATTCTCAGATTTAACATCATATGCCGCTTCAATAACAGCAACGTCATCAGAGCTTATCAGCATTTGTGAGCCTTCTTTCATGATATCTGTTAATAGTAGTAATACTGAGTGACGGCCGCCTTCTTCTTTTAGCTTCACGATGTCAGCTTCAAGGTCTGCTTTGATCTCATCAAAAACAGCAAGGTCAATGACTTCTAGTTGACCAATACCTACTAGCTTGCCGTTCATGTTGAAGTCTTTAAAATCACGCATAACTAGGTCGCGAGCTGGCGTGCCTTCTACTGCAGATTTTACTTTGAACATTTCCATGCCAAGTTCTTTGAAATCTTCGATACCGGCAATGTCAGCAAGTGCTTCAACACACTTAATATCAGCAGTGGTGCATGTTGGTGATTTAAAGATAACGGTGTCGCTTAAAATAGCACATAACATGATGCCCGCGATGTCTTTCGGGATTTCTACATTGTAAAAATCATACATCATTTTAATAATGGTATTTGAGCAACCCACCGGGCGAATCCAACACTCAAGAGGTGTTGATGATGTTAAGTCGCCTAATTTGTGGTGATCGACTACACCTACAACGCGTGCTTCGTCGATGTCATCAGGTGCTTGTGTTTTTTCTGTATGGTCAACGATATAAACGTCTTCACCTGCGTAGCTAAGTTTAAGCTCAGGTGCTTCGAAGCCAAATTTATCTAAGATAAATTGTGTTTCAGGTGATATTTCACCTAAACGCGTTGGAATGGCCGGTTCATTGATTTGGTTTTTTAAGTAAGCAAGCGCAATTGCACCGCAAATTGAATCTGAATCAGGGATCTTATGGCCCACTACATACATTGACATTGACGGAACTCCTTTAAATTTGGCAGATATTTTAGCAAAGTCTCTACAGATTGATACATAACAGACATGAAATTTTGTTGATCAATTACAACTGCCAATTAACCAGAATTTTAGTTACACTTTAACGTATTGAAAGTAGAGGAAGATACACATGCGATTGAGCAGAAAAGCGTGGAATAATGTGGTCATTATTTCAATGCTATTGATGATTTTTTTCTTCAATGGTTTACATAAAAAGCTCAATACTCAACCTGCAGAGGACGGCATGCACGCGCTGCTACCTGAACAAAGTTTTATTTTGGCGATGGCATTTCCCGAACTTAAAATTGAGCGAATTGGCACTTCTTGGCGTAGTCAAACCTTACAAGAAACAACATGGCACGGGGATGAACAAGCGTTAGAGCAATTAGTTGAGCTGTGGCAGCATCAACTGCTCAATCTTGCAAGTATACCTGTAAGTAAGCTTTCGAAGACATCAGCGAACTATGTTGCTTCAGTGTGGTTAGCGGGTGAGCAATTACCTGCGGTGTATCAACTTTATACCATTGAAGGAAATTACTACCTACTCGATAAGCGGTTACAGCGTGTATTTGCGCTTGAACACGCCGATGCCACTCAGTTATTTCCGTTATATCCGTTTAAGAGAATGACAGATGCCTGAATTACCAGAAGTTGAAGTAAGTCGGTTGGGGATTACTCCGCATGTGCTTGACCACGTAGTGGCTAAAGTGAATATTCATAATGCCAGCATGCGCTGGCCAGTGCCTGATGATGTATATCAGTTACAAGGTCTTAAAGTTAACTCGATTGAACGCAGAGCAAAGTATTTATTACTGGGTTGTGAGCGTGGAAGTGTCATATTACATTTGGGAATGTCAGGCAATTTACGCGTTGTGAATGCCGATGAACCACTTAAAAAACATGACCATATCGAGTTTGTTTTAGAGTCTGGAAAAGCGCTTAGGCTAAATGATGCGCGCCGCTTTGGGGCATGTTTATGGCAAGCACCTGGCGAGTGCCATACTTTACTGACCAAGCTAGGCCCAGAACCTCTTACTGATGATTTTTTTGCTGAGCGTGTTTACGAGCAATCAAGAAACAAGAAAGTACCGGTTAAGCAATTTATTATGGATAATGTCGTGGTTGTTGGTGTGGGGAATATCTACGCCAATGAGTCGCTATTTAAAGCGGGGATCCACCCCAAACGTGAAGCGGGAAAGGTATCCTTAAAACGTTATCAACAATTAGTGCCTATAATTAAAGACACACTAGCTGCGGCGATTACTCAAGGCGGCACGACGTTAAAAGATTTTGCGCAAAGTGATGGTAAACCGGGTTATTTTGCTCAGCAATTATTGGTGTATGGCCGCAAAGGTGAGCCGTGCGTTACCTGTAAAGAGCCGTTAAAAGAAATTAGATTAGGCCAAAGAAGTACCGTGTTTTGTGCAAATTGCCAAAAATAAGCGTGTATTAATAAGGCAGTAAAAAGCACGCCCGTTGGCGTGCTTTTTAATTATAGCTCGAACGGGGCAACACCGACGGCTTTCATTTTATAGCCTACTTGGGCTATTTCACCGGACCAAGTCTCAGTGCTTATTACCCCTGTTACCACAATGGCATCATATAGGCTCTCGATTGGTACGCCACCTTTAATGGTTACATGAACAATTTGATTTGGCGGTGGAGGTGGTACATGAATACAAGCACCAAAATACGGCACAAGTAAAAATTCAGTAATTACCTCACTGTCCCCTTCAAGCGGAACGACAAAGCCCGGAAGACTGACTGATTGGCCATCAAGTTCTTTGACTACAGGAGCATCAAGGTCTGGTTGTACCCAGTTTTGCTCGCTGCCTTCATGGTTTGCTTGTGCTTGCGTGTCAATTTGCACGTGCCCTTTAGGGATTAAATCTTCCCAGAAGATTTCCTTTGGTGGTCCAGCATAAGCCCCTGTGCATAGTAATAATGTCGCTAAGACTGCGAACTTTTGAAAAAACTGCATAACATTCCTTAAATTTTAATACTCATACCATCTGCAAGTGAGTAGAAATACGCGCGGGTCGCAGGAATTAACCCAACAATAAAGCCTGCTGCTATTATCGCAGCTAATAGCATGAGTTCATAGGATGACAATAACGCTATATTTAGACTTATTCCTGCATGGCTTTGCAAGTAATCTGCGCTCAGTAGCATTAAGCCATAGAACAGTACAATGCCGAGCAGGCAACCTAACCCAGTGATGAGAATCGATTCAACACTGATCAAGGTGAATATATGCCACGGTCTCGCGCCAACAGAACGCAAAATTGCCAACTCTCTTCGGCGTTGGTTTAGGCTCGATAACAGGCTAGTTAGCATACCAAGTAAACTAATTAAGACCACGACGATGGAAAACAGCAGCAAGATTTTTTCGACAATTGACAGCATCTCCCACAGTTCACGCAATGTGACTCCCGGCATAATCGCTAATAAAGCCTCCGGTTTATATTGGTTGATATTACGGCGAACTTGTAATGTGTAAAGCGGTGAATCGAAGCCAAGCAAAAAAGCGGTGATTTGCTTAGGATTTCCAACCAAATTAATCTCGTCATGCTCATGCTCATGCTCATGCTCATGCTCATGCTCATGCTCATGCTCATGAGATTCATCTTCGACATGGTCGGCTTCGTGCGTATGAGATTTACCATGAATCGTGTCAATTGCAGCAAGTGGTATATGGAGAGTTTTATCAACCGGCGTACCTGTTGGCTCTAAAATACCGACTACCGTGAATGGGTTATCATCATGATTATGAAAACTAGTGTTACCCATGCCATGCGCAATAACGACTTTATCGCCCAATTTATAATTAAGCGAACTGGCAACTTCTGAACCCAGCACCACTTCAAATAAGTGATTAAACTGCTGGCCTGATGCAAAACGAAGAGGCTGCTTTTTTCCGAACCGATAATGGTTGAAATAATCTTTATTGGTCCCGAGCACTGCAAGGCCTTTGTGACTATCACCCAACGACAGTGGAATGGCCCATTTTACGCCACGTTGTTGCGTAATGTATTGATAGCTGTGCCAGCTAACCCCGTTATTAGCATGGCCAATACGAAACACCGAAGATAACAATAATTGGATGTCGCCGGTGCGAGCACCAACAATTAAGTCAGTGCCGGAAATCGTGTTACTAAAGCTACTTTTAGCATCGACCCGCACTCGCTCAATTGACATCAAGAGCATGACGCTAATGGCAATCGTAAATAAGGTGAGTAAGGCACTAGCTTTGCGGTTTAGTAAACTTTTAATCGCGAGTTTAAGCAGCGACATGTGTGCCTCCTTGTAATTCAACAAGGTTAACACTGCGCTTAAAAAGCCCTTGCAAGGTTTCGTCATGGCTTACAAATACCAGTGTACTGTGCGTTGCTTTAGCTTGTTCAAACAGCAATTTAACGAATGCTTGGCGATTTTGTGTATCGAGTGCGGAGGTCGGTTCATCGGCAATAATAATTTCAGGGCTGCCAATGAATGCACGTGCAGCTGCAACACGTTGTTGCTGACCGATGCTCAGTTTAGAGACAGCCTGATGCTGTAACGCATCTGTCAAACCAAGTGCTGTTAAAAGACGACTTGCTTCAAGGTTAATAGAAGGGCTGTTATTAAGCGCCTGCTTTTGCCGTAATTTAGAAAATTGGCAGCCTAAAATTACGTTTTCAATAGGTGATAAATACGGCAATAAATTAAAGTTTTGAAAAATATAACCAATGTGATCGGCTCGAAAACGATCGCGTTTACTATTACTTAATTGGTTAACAGCCTTATCTAAAAGAGTGATAGTCCCTTGGTTGGGAGTGGTGACGCCCGCAAGCAAAGACAATAGCGTCGACTTACCACAACCACTCGGGCCATGTAAAAACACATGCTCACCTTGCTCAATATGCAGCGAAGCAATATTAATGGTGGGCGAAGCTTGTTGTGCGTGCCATTTAAATAGCACATTTGAAAGCGTGATCATAACGACCTATTCGTTGTTACCATCGCCAGTAATTTAACTTTTTACGCATTTTAAAATTACGAATAAAGTTACGTGGTTTTGGCTTAAGTACTGGATTGTTCAATAGTAATTCATTGCTTGCTGCAAGTACACGCTGACTCGATAAGCCATCTTGGTAGGGGTGCAACTGCTGACAAAAGTGCTCAATTTTTGTCATCAGCTCAGTAGGCGTTGTGAGCGCATAATCGATTGCGTCTTCAACTTTATCTGGGTTTGTTACATCAATAAGGTGCTCATCGGGTGCTTGATTACAAAAAGTTACCACGGGCTTTCTTTGCAGTAAAAACATCAGCAGAATAGAGGAGGTATCACAGAGCATGACATCTGCCGCTTGTAGTAGCGGTAATACGTTATCGGTTTCTACGAAAGTTAAATTATCGTTTTGTAAGGCTTTATATTGCTCGACTAACTCACTCGGCATTTTTGGGTGGAATTGCACTAAAATACGCCACTTACCTTGCTGACTGTATGCTTTAATGTGTTCGTAAAGTTTAGGGGCTAGCGATAATCGCTTTGAAAACGTTGAGCAGATCAATAAGGTTTTTCTAGGATCATTTGGGTTTTTATAAGGGTTATTTGCGATCTGTGAAAAGAACGGATCGAGCGTTGGCCAACCGGTTTCTTTCACTTCAAAAAAGCCATGTTTTGTTGCAAGTGCCTTAAATGGAGCCGTTGTATTCGGTCCTTGAGTACAATATAAGTCAAAACAACCACGAATTTTAAAGTGATCATTCTCGCCTTTTCTGTTTAGCTTTCCGGCATCAAACCCATGAAAAACGCCGACTTTAATTCCTGGAATAAATGTAGGAATAATATTTGAAGGTGCATAAACAACATCAGGTTGCCAGTTGTGAACCTCTTCTATAGTACTCAGAGTCTGTTCACCTTCATTTAAGAATTCATGATTAACGTTGCTACCCTCTAAAAACCACCTAACTTGGCCACCGCGCGCTAAGATTTCTTGCTGTAATGGGCGCAAAATAGCGTACGAATAGTTTTGTGAAATATACATTAAGTATTTTTTTTCTGCGGTAGCTGTTAAGTAATCCAAAAAAACCTCCTATTGCGAGAGGCGTATTATAGCTAAATATTGTTTATGACAGCAAAATTACGGTGATTTTAATTTTTTTTTGATTTTATCTGCGGAGCCTCGTAGCGGATCTGAGCGCAATGATTGAGCTTTCACAGCGTCTAGATTATTATAGGCGGCCATAACCCCAATCCCATACATGTGCTTTTAAGAGCATGCCAAATACTATCGGAGATAGCATGACTAGCTATAAAGTTTTAGACGTAAACGATGATTTACCGATCCGTACCAAAGGTGCGGTACACAGTGGTAAAGTGCGTTCAGTTTATTGGTTAACTGATGAGGACAGCGCGCGTTTAATTAGTGAAAAAGGGTATCAGGTTCCAAAGGGGACTGAGCTTGCTATTATGGTTATCTCTGACCGTATTTCAGCATTTGATTGTATTTGGCAAGGTGAGAATGGCTTAAATGGCGTGCCTGGTAAGGGGATCGCGTTAAATTCAGTTGCATCTCATTGGTTTAAATTGTTTGATAAAGCAGGCCTTGCTGGTAACCATATCGTTGATATTCCTCACCCTTATGTGTGGATTGTACGCAAAGCAAGTACAGTCAAAGTGGAAGCAATTGCACGCCAATACATCACGGGCAGCATGTGGCGCGATTACGCAAAGGGTACCCGTAACTTTTGTGGTATCGATTTACCAGAAGGTCTAACAGCAAATCAAAAGCTAGATAACGTACTTATCACTCCTTCAACGAAAGGAATTATTACCGGCGTAGCTGAGATCCCCGAAGTGGATGATGTCAATATCACGCGTGAAAACATCACTAATAACTTGTCAGTGTTTAATTTTAAGTCGGAAGATGATGTTGCGAAGTACGAACAGTTACTGGTTGAAGGCTTTAAATTAATCAGCGAAGAGCTTGCTAAACTTGACCAAATTTTTGTAGATACGAAATTTGAGTTTGGTTACGTTGAAGACGTTGATGGTTCTGACAAACTTATATACATCGACGAAGTGGGTACACCTGATTCATCACGTATTTGGGATGGGCAAGCGTATCGCGATGGTAAAATTATCGAAAACTCTAAAGAAGGCTTCCGTCAGTTATTAATCAATAATGTGCCTGACAGTGATGTGTTATTAAACAAAGATCGTATGGATGAGCGTGAGCAGCTTGCAAAAGACTACACCTTGCCAGAATCTGTGATGCTTGAGGTATCTGATACTTATGTGGGTATTGCAAGTAAGATCATTGGCCAAGAGATCACTATTCCAAGTGATCCACGCAGTGAAGTGATTGCCATTTTAGATACAGAGTACGGCTTAATTAAGCAGGGCTAAGCTGTATTCTTTCGTAAGTGACGCACTGATGTAGCGTATAAAAGCCAAGTTTGCTAAAAGGGCACTTGGCTTTTTTGTTTCGAGGGGGGGGAAATATCACTCGTTTTATTATCTAGGTAGAGCAGAGAAAGATTAATGCTTCATTGTTTTAAGAACTTTGATACCCTCTGTATTCTAAAAGTCTAATTTAGTTTGATAGGGTGTTATTAGCCTCTTTTTATTTAGGTTAGATGGCTGAAACAAAAAATCTATTTATGTACAATGAGCCCCCTTTTGGTAATTAAGTTGTGAAAAATGCAATTATACTTTGACGTACTGCACCTGTATTACATTCCTCAATATGTGCCAGTTTTACAGGAATTGTTATCAAAAGGTCATAAAGTTTCGATGGTTTTTTACAAGAACCAAGATAGGCGAAGTGTAGATGTTAGCCATAGCTTTATAAATAAAAACTCAATAAATGCTATTTGGTTAGCAAGCAGTGATGATGCATTTAATTTTTATCAAAACTCAAATGCAGATTGGATCGTGTTTGGCAATAGCTTTGAAAAAGTTGAACTTTTAAATAAAAAGACTGTTTTAATGCAGCATGGAATTGGGCCAAAGCAGTGTTATTACGATGTATCTCAAAACAAAACGACAGTGCGTTTTGTAGAAGGTGAGCATAGGTTAGCGCGTTTGAAAAGTCTTTACCCACATAGTAACTTTATCGATGTTGGTTATGCGAAGCTTGATCCCATATTTAATCAAACACTTGAAAAGCTTGATTTAAGTGATTTAGGATTAGATCCTTGTAAAAAAACACTCTTATATGCCCCTACTTTTTACCCCAGCTCTATTGAATGTTTTAGCGATGATTTTCCCTCTCACTACCGTGATTTCAATATAATTATAAAACCTCATCATTTTAGTTTGTTTAAACAAAGGTATAAAAAGCAACGTTTAAAGCTAGAGCAATGGGCAACGTTTAATAATGTGTACGTAGCAAGCGAGTATGATTTTGACCTTACCCCTTTTTTGGACATTGCTGACATTATGATATCGGATGCTTCATCAGCAATTTTTGAATTTGCGGCATTAGGTAAACCTGTTGTTTGGTGTGATTTTTACAAGTTACGTTGGTCTTACAAAGGAATTTTCTCTTTTAGATTGAAAGCAAGGTTGGATGACGATATTGAGTATTTCCATCAGCTTTGTAATCGAGCTAGCTGCTACGAAGAATTACAATCTATCATTGGGTTTGCAGAACAGCAACCTGCTGAATTTGTTGAATTAAGGGAAAACATTATTTATAAGCTTGCAGGGAAGACGGATGGACACTCAGCAAAGAGAATTGTCTCTTATTTAGAGGAGCATAAATGAAACGTGTTATAACGTTTGGTACGTTTGATATTTTTCATGTAGGGCACATTAATATATTAGAACGGGCAAAAGCGCTTGGAGATTATTTAATTGTGGGGGTTTCTTCTGATGACCTTAACTTATATAAAAAAGGACGAAAACCTGTATACAGTGAAGCAGATAGACTAAAAATTATTAGTTCGATGAAATGTGTCGATGAAGTATTTATTGAGCATTCATTGGAGCTTAAAGCTGAATATATCAAAGATCACCAAGCTCAACTTCTTGTTATGGGAGATGATTGGGCGGGCCGTTTTGATCAGTTTAAGCATTTATGCGATGTAGTCTATTTAAAGCGAACACCATCAATCTCAACAACTGAGATAATTGAAGTTGTGCGCGATCCTTCGAGTAAATAACAAAAACTACCACATTATTTTGTGCGAGTGAATTGACCGCCTGATATTTGTTCAACTTAATATTAGGTCTCTTTTTCGGTCATTATTTTCTCTAACTCTGCAGTTTTCACTTTTCGCTGCAAATACATGCAAGTTCTGTATTTGAGGTTCCTAAGGAATGTGGATCGTGATGAGTGCCTTCCAGAATTTGCCATCACTATATCACTTTCAAAACTTCTGTCTTCTGAAATTGGATAGGGTTTGATACCTAGCATTTGCAGCCCTACCTCGCTATGGAATTGCATATCCACATCGACAGGCCGGCAGAAGGGTTTTCGAGTAAGTAATTTTTTTGCTCCAGGTAAACTTATTAAGTATCCCTGTGTGCCATTTGGGGCTTTTCGATAATTACCAAGTGTGAAATTATGTTGAAGGCTTTTGCTATCAATAAAAGGAAAATCTCTGTTGTCAGAAAGCTTAATGAGATCCCAACCATGCAGCGAACTTGATAATTCTATGATTGATATTAGGTGCTCTTCAATAAACAGGTCGTCTTCAAGCACTAAACAATGATTAATTTTTTCATCGACTATTTTTTGCCATATACGCATGTGGCTTACATAACAGCCTATTTCGCCTAGCGTTAAGTCACGATGATATTTTTGTTTATTGTTTTGCGGTGAATACCACTCATCTAATTGCTCTTTAGTGAGTTCCTTGCCAATTGTCGCAGGAAACCTCTCGGCGCTGATACCTATGTTCGTAAGTCTATTATTGAGTGTTTTCCAGCGCTTTTCACTGCCTTGCATGTTAATGACAAATATAGGAACTGACATGACTTCTATTAATTAACCTTTTCTAATTTTTATTCTAACATTTAGAATAAAAGATACATCCAGAATTTGAAAGTTTGATGAATTGCGTGAGCAGCGTTTAAACACTTATGACTAAACAGGAATTAAATGAAAAATATAGTCTCAGCCTCATGGTTAAATAATAACCTGACAGCGAAGGATCTGGTTATTTTTGATGCGGGTATGGTTCGCCCAGGTCAGGAGGGCAGCTACGCTCCAGCCGCTATGCTACCGAATGCACAGCGCTTTGATTTTAAAAATACACTGGCTGATAACTGTAATCCGGTCCCAAGTATGATGTGTAGTAGCGAGCAATTCACCGAACACATGCAAGTCGCGGGAGTTAATCAGAATTCACGTGTTGTTATTTATGAAGACCAAGGTTTATTTAGTTCAGCACGGGCATGGTGGATGTTTAAGGCTATGGGCTTTGATAACGTAAAAGTCTTAAGTGGAGGTTTAGCAAAGTGGTTGGCTCAGGGATTTGATGTTCACTCTGAGTATTATACGCCGACAACAAAAGGTAACTTTGTTGCACAGCCCCGTAAAGATTATTTTATCACGGCAGAACAGGTACTAAATTCACTTTCAGATACGAGTATTATCACGCTAGATGCAAGGCCTACAGCTCGTTTTACTGGCGAGCAAGCAGAGCCACGTGATGGCATGCGCAGTGGTCATATTCCGGGTAGTCGTTCTTTACCTTTGTCAGATTTATTGAATGGCGGGGAGCTTAAGTCTCTTGATGCATTACACACATTGTTCAACTCACATGTAAATGGACACACTCAGCTGCAATTTAGCTGTGGTTCAGGAGTGACGGCCTGTGCCCTTGCTTTGTGTGCGGATGAGTGTGGTTATACTAACCTTCGGGTTTACGATGGTTCTTGGAGTGAGTGGGGCGCTTGTCACGATTTACCTATTGAAAAAGGCCCGCATCAATAAATGCAGCGTAGTTATGCCAGCTGCCGATACTATTTTTGTTAAGTGGCTGGCGAATTTGCTTTTTACTCGCTGTCGCTGATGCTGCGTTATTTTTATAAAATGCCAAACAGCTTGCTTGCCAATTTAAGTTACAAAATGCATAGAGCTTTTGGGTTTGTTTAATTGGCTCTTCGACTAACTGCTCGTAACTCTGTAAATACACTTGTTTAGGGTACTTAGTGGCAAAGTGCGTCGCTAAAGCGGTGTAGTCTTGGTGAAAGGCGACAATATCGTAAAATGTAAAGCTGTAATGGTGAAAGACACTTTGCGGGTTATATAACTGCCTGTAATTGGCTACGCTGCAATCATGCCAATTTCGTTGCATACACACTATTTTGGCGTGAGGAAAAGCCGCTAAAATAAAATCAATATAGTAAAAATTAAACGGTTGTTTATCACAACTGCGCAGTGTGTTACTGAGTTTTTCGGCTCGTTGTTGGTAGTGGGTTATTGTTTGGTGAATGTCAGCGCAAGCGTAAGCCTTGGCGAACATTTCACTATCAATAACACGGTTTGATTGTGTGCCATGTTGCATGAGTTGTGCGATATCATTCAGTTCGCCAATCCCTTGTAATTCATCACTTTGATTAAGTATTTTTTCAACGAGAGTGGTGCCTGAGCGCGGCATCCCTACAACAAACACAGGGGCAAAGTCAGAGTTACTAGGAGATAATTGACTGTGTGTGCTGTGTCTCATTAATGTTTGGCAAAACTGACGATGTTGCTGTGATTGATAGTTAAGTTGTTGCGCAATAGCTTGTTTACTGTGCGTAAAGTACTTAAATGCATTCTCGTAGTCGTTTAAATGCTCATAATTTAAAGCAAGACTATGGAAATACGCCTGTTGATCACTCGCTGTATGTACGCGTTGAGCTTGGGGTTGTAACACGTTTAAGTGCTGCTTAGCTTCTTCGGTATTGTTCAACTCGGCCAGTGAATAATGGGCTTGATAATAGTGCTCGTGTTCAGTAATAAGCTGCTTTAATAGTGTTTTAGCTTCGCCAAACAGGCCGTGAACTTTTAAGGCCACTGCTAAGTTATAGCTTATTTGAGGTGTTTGCTTATCAAGTTGATAGGCTGATTGTTGAAATGTAAGGGCATCATCATAATAGCCTAAGCGAGTTGCAATGTTGGCGAGTGTATCTAACTCCAACGCACTGTAATGCTGTGTTGCCATTGCACTTTTATAATGAACAGTGGCGCGACTTATCTCCCCTCGCAATATAAGGTGCTTAGCGAGGTTTAAATGATAAATATTTAAAGGCTCAATACTGAGGGCTTTTTCAATTAACTTAACCGCTTTATTTAAATCACCGGCAGCTGTATTTACTTCACTGAGTAAAAAGTAGCTAACGTGATCATGCGGGTTTTGCTGCAGGCGTAAAACTAACTGCTGGTGGGCTTCAGCCAATTGTTTATTCGCTAGAAGTTGATGTATATGTGTGCGAAGCGCGTGTTGAGTACTATTAAGCATGGTTCATCTTAAAAGCCTTGCGGTAAACCAGCAAGGCTTTTATGAGATAGGCTAATTATAGCTCAAAGTTATAACTAAATTTTAAGCCAATAGTACGGGGTGCTGTTGTGTAGTGGCCATATACACGTTGTAACTCAGGTAACTCTTTGTTTAGCTCAGCATATTGAGACTGTCCTGCCCATGACTTATCACGGCGTACAGAGGTAAATGCATACTTATCAAAAAGGTTATCGATGTATAAGGTTGCTGACCACATATCGCCTGTAATTTTTGCTGATAAATTGCTAAGAGCGTAACCTGGCAGTATTTCACCGTCGGCTTTTAAACCTACTTTTGTGATTACATCGCTTTGGGCTGTAATCCCGTAGTTTACGCTAAGTAACTTATCACCGAGGATGTCTTGCTCATAACGCAGACCAAATGAAAACTGATGTTCAGGTGCTCCCGGTAAACGGTCTCCTTTTGCGCCGTCATAGTAGCTTTGATAGTGTGCAAGTTTGTCATCAAGAACACCAAATAAATAAGGTGTATCTTCAGTTAGCTCTGCTTTAGCGTACGCGTAGGTTGCATAAGCAGCCCATCTGTCGCCGATCATGGCACGGGTAGACAGTTCAACACCTTTTGAGTTGGCAGAGCCTGCATTTGACGTGATAAGTTCTTGGCCGTTAACAGTACTGCTGCCGACTTGCGCATCTTTCCAATCAACGTTGAACAGCGCGGCATTAAAGTGCAAGCGATTACGCAACCACGATGATTTAAAACCAAGCTCGTAGTTAACGGTGGTATCCGGTTTATAATCTTCTTCGTTTGGAAGTGCACAAACAATTTGTTGCTCTGGTAATACGTCTGGGCATGGTGCAATCCCATTACCACCACCAATACGGAAACCTTCACTGACGGTAAAGTAAGCAAGAATACCATTATCAAACGTGTAATTAGCATTAAACTTAAATAAGTTACCACTATCGCTTGCACTGACATTTTCCATTACTAGGTTATCAAGTGAATCAAAGTCGCCTGAATATAGAGGTGTTGCAGAGCCCGACGTAGTCGATACGTCATATTCATAAAAACGCGCACCTAAAGTGACATCAAACTGATCAGTGATGCTGTAGCCAATTTCACCGAAAATAGCTTTTTCAGTGGTTTCACTATCTGAAATGAGAATGTATTCAAGATCTTCTTCTACATTTAAAATGCCACCCCCCCAGTACTCAGTAAGACCCGGCGTATACTCGCGGTCATCAGAGTGGCTTTCTAGTTTGTTGTAGAAACCGCCGACAATCCAGTTGAGGTTACTACTGCTGTTTGATACGAGGCGCAGCTCTTGAGTGAAATTATCGCGCTCTGATGTATCGTGCGTGTAACCAACAAATGCAGGGAAATCAGCATAGCCAGACCAAATATCGTAGAGTAGGTCTGTTTGGTCTCGTTGGCCCGACTGCTCGTAGCTTGACCAGCCAGATGCTGAAACAAGTTCAGCAAAACCAAGATCTGCTTTTATTTCTAAGCTTAATAAATCGTTTTCTTCTTCACCAGGTTCAAGCACTCGCGCGACATTGTCGTATTTACCTGATACGCCTTGCAAAGCACTGCTATCAGCCAACGAGCCGTATTGCGATGTTGAGTTGCCGCCATTTTCTTGTTTTTGATAGAAGTAGTTAAGCGTTGCATCAACTGTTTCTGTTGCTAACCAACGCAGTGATAAGCGGGCAGTGGTAATTTGCTCATCGTTCACGTCACTGACGCTTTTAAGGTTCGCATTAACGTCGCTACTGTCGCTAAAGTCAGGATTTGGGTTAGACACACCCGGCTCTTTAACCACGTGGGTGTAATCAATGTAACCTGGGTTATCGTAATAGTTCAAGCTGGCACGTAATGCGAGTTTATCGTCAATGAGTGGGGTGTTAAATACCACACCAAACTCACCGCCAGTGCCATCACTTTCATTCATGCTGAATACATCACCGGTTACTTTACCTTCAGTGATATCAAGTTCTGGCTGCTTTAATAAATAGCGAATTGCGCCACCTAAAGTACCTGCACCATACAGGGTGCCCTGCGGACCAATGAGGACCTCTACACGGTCAACATCAGTTAAACGCAAATCGATGCTGAGCGGTATTTCACCAACATAAGTTGCAACAGTGCCACTGTCAGAAATACGGTCTGAGGTATTTGTATTAAGACCACGTACAATGATCGGAGACCCTTCACGACCACCTTGGTCAGAAATTGTTAAACCGGGTACCCAGCGTGCAACATCTTCAAGATCGCCAATATTCTGATCGCTAATTACATCACCATTTAAAGCGGTGATATTAAGTGGCGCATCTTGTACTGAACCTGCTCGTCGCGTTGCAGTGATTTGAATAGTTTCAATTGATTTATCAAGTTCAACAGTATCATCAGCAGCGAGTGCGATGTTGCTATTGATTAAAACCGCAGAAATTGCACTGGCAAGTAGAGCAGGCTTAAAGGTATTCATGTTTGATTCCGATAAAGTTACAGTAAAATTATGCTTAAAAAACACACTAAGTTAATAGTTTAAGCAATAAATAAGGGATATTAAGTGAATTTATATCCAATTATAATGTATTTTTATTCTTGTGGTCATGCGTTATTTGCAATTAAATGCAAAATAATTGAATAAATACTCTACTTTACTGTTATTTATCGGTAAATGGGCAGTGAGTGCAGCCATTGGAACAGCAATGACCACGCTTTAAAAAGAACCAGCGGCTAAATACCATGTAGTTGTTCTGCATTGTGTAATCGAGATTTTCTATTAAGTTTCCATGATGCGAAAAGGGTTTTGCAAAAGCCAATTGCTGTGCAAGGGGCTGTTCATATAGCGTAGATAAAAATAGATTTATCTTTTTAATTGTACAATCACGGCATAAACAGGATGTTGCGGCGTCATCAAGTGGTAAAATAGCAGGTAACTCATTACACCAGCATGCGTTTATATCGTCGGCACGACATGTCAGTGTCGCATTACACTGTGAGCAACTAAGGATGGTCATTGGCTAGAAGTAATTTTTTGATATTAATAGGTAAGCATAGCAAATGGATAAATTAGACGCACTAAGTCAGTTTGCGAGTTTTGGTAAGAAACGCGAGCAAGCTGTGGCTGTAATCGTTAATACCGCAGATGATCAAGGCGCTATATATACACTAACAAAAGCAACTTTTTGTAATGTACTAGAGCGTGTGATCAGCAATGAAATTGATATTGATGAGTTAGAATTATGGGCGAGTGTTTTAGAGTCACGCCAAGATATCGATGAAAGTGCTGTTGAAGGGGCTATTTTTGCGTTGAGTAATGCTGAGCAAATGGGCGAGCTGAATAAAGAGACGCTGATTACGTTATTAGCACTTATTAAGTAACTTTTGTTGGCCCTGTGATTGCACAACCGGGAGTGAGTAATAAAAAACCGTGCTGCTTTAACAAACACGGTTTTATTATTTTTAATAGCTGTCGCTACTTATGATAACTCAAGCAAGTTTCTACTTCGTTTTTGGAACCTAAAATCACCGCGACACGTTGGTGAATGGCATTAGGTTGGATATCCATAATGCGCTCAGTGCCGGTAGAAGCAATACCGCCAGCTTGTTCAATTAACATTGCCATAGGGTTTGCTTCGTATAGTAAACGTAATTTGTTTGGTTTATTGGGATCTTTTGTGTCAGTAGGGTAAGTAAAAATCCCCCCTCGACATAACACGCGGTGAACATCTCCGACCATTGCGGCAATCCAGCGCATGTTAAAGTTGCGTCCACGAGGACCTGTATCACCAGCAATCAAGTCAGTAATGTAGTTTTGCATAGCCGGTTGCCAATGACGTTGGTTAGAGGCGTTAATTGCAAACTCACTGGTCTCTTCAGGGATACTGGCAAAGTCTTCTGTTAATAAAAAGGTACCGTGTGTTTTATCTAACGTAAAAAAGCGAGTGCCTTTACCCGTTGTTAATGCCAGTACTGTCGATGGGCCATATAAAACATAACCAGCCGCGACTTGGTTTTTACCTGGTTGCATGAAAATACTTTGGTCAGCTGGGTCTGCACCTTCAGGGGCTTCCATTATTGAAAAAATAGTACCAACTAAGGAGTTTATGTCGGTATTTGATGAACCATCTAGCGGGTCAAACGCCACAATATACTTTGCGTCCGGATTCCCTGCTACAGTGAAATCTTCTTCTTCAGAAGCGATGGCTTTTACGTAGCCCGATTCTAATAAGATATCTTTTAAAAGCTGGTTGGTAAGGACATCAAGCTTCTTTTGTGTTTCACCTTGAATATTTTCATCAAGAGTTGACCCTAATACGCCAGAAAGGGCGCCTTGGCCAACACGGAATGAAATTTCTTTACATGCCGCAAGAACCGTTCTGATCAATGAAATCAGTTCTCGTGGGCAGCCATCTTCTAACAATACCGGTGGGAGTCTACGCATTCTATTTTCCTGATAACGTTGTAGCTAGACATTTTTTAGTGTGAGAGAGAATGTCTTAGCAAGCGCTGAATTTCGTCTTAAATAGCTGTTTTTTATCGGCGATACTTTATACTGCCTAATACCTGTACAGTATTTAAAACGCGAATAACAAAGATAAGATTATGCAAAAAATACCATTACTACGATACCTGCTCTTAGCTGTGTTACTTACTATGATAACCCAAGCACACGCAGCAATTAAGTCTATAAATGATTTTACTGAAAAAATGACACATTTTTCAGGTTACTTTTCCTTTTATTACGACACTGAAAACGGCAAAGTCTATGTTGAGGTAGATAAACTCACGCAGCCGTTTTTATTACAACAAAGCTTGCCGTATGGCGTTGGCTCGAATGATATTGGTCTAGACCGAGGGCAACTTGGCAATACCCACCTTGTGCAGTTCGAGCGTTTTGGCGATAAAGTCATGTTACGTGCACTCAATACGTATTATCGCGCTAACACTACCAATGTCGCTGAACAACAAAGTATAAAAGAGGCATTCGCGTCAAGTATTCTTGCCGGCTTTGATGTTGTCGCCCAATCCGATTCTGCCACCCTCATTGATTACACTCCTTACTTATTAAGTGATGTGCATGGCGTTACTCGCAGCTTAGCAGCTCGGGGGCAGGGTAGTTTTAATGTAGACGCCAATCGAAGTGCGGTGTATTTAACGCGCTCAAACGCATTCCCAGAAAATACTGAGCTTGAAGCGGTTTTAACCTTTCAAGGTAGCAACCCTGGTAAGTATGTTCGTCAAGTTAGTGCGCACCCTTATGCGCTGACAGTGCACATGCATCACTCTTTAATTAAATTACCCGATGACAACTACACGCCGCGTAAATTCCATCCGCAGGCTGGTTTTTGGAGTATTGAACATAAAGATTATGCGGCACCACTGGATGAAACCATGTATGTGCGTTATATCCCGCGTCACCGTTTAGCTAAAAAAGATCCAAGCTTACCAGTTAGTGAGCCCGTTGAGCCGATTGTGTATTATTTAGATCCAGGTGTGCCTGAGCCAGTGAAAACAGCACTGATAGATGGGGCTAAATGGTGGAACGATGCTTTCACAGCAGCAGGCTACAAAAATGCCTTTATTGTGAAGGTGCTGCCTGATGATGCTGACCCTATGGATGTGCGCTACAACGTGATTCAATGGGTGCATAGAGCAACCCGAGGATGGTCATATGGCAGTTCAGTGATTGACCCACGTACGGGTGAAATTATTAAAGGCCACGTGACTCTTGGTTCATTGCGTGTACGTCAAGATATCTTACTAGCAGAAGCATTAGCTGCCCCGTATTTAGAAGGGAATGAAGTGGCAACGCGTTTACATGCGATGGCGCTTGACCGTATTCGCCAACTCAGTGCGCACGAAGTAGGGCACACTCTGGGTATTTCTCACAACTTTGCAGCGTCTGTTGCCGACAGAGCCTCTGTCATGGATTACCCGCATCCTTTATTAAGTTTTAATGAGCACGGTAAATTGGATGTTAGTCGCGGCTATGCATCTGGGATGGGCGTTTGGGATACTCAAGTCGTTAAATATGGCTACAGTGATTTTAGCAATCAAGATGAAACAAAGCAGCTTGCTGCTATTCTTGCCGAAAACAAAAGTAAAGGTCTTGAGTTCATCTCAGACAGTGATGCTCGGGCACAAGGTGGGGCACACCCTACGGGACATCTTTGGGATAATGGCAGTTCGCCCAGTGATGAATTAGTGCGTGTACTTGCTGTGCGCAAACAAGCACTCGCTAGTTTTGGTATTCATAATATTAAAACGGGTACTGCATTGTCGCAGTTAGAGGAAATGTTAGTGCCGTTATATTTGTTCCACCGCTATCAAGTTGAAGCTGCAGTAAAGCTCGTAGCTGGCGTAAACTACGAATATGAAGTACGAAATGGCTCACAACCTAAAGGTGCACAGGTGGTTGCAAAACAAACGCAACAATTAGCCGTTAATGCGCTTCTTGAAACGCTTAAGGCTGATAATCTTGTCTTGCCTGAATCGATATTATCGCTTATTCCGCCAAAAGCGTACGGAGAGTCAAAATCACGTGAGAGTATTGTTGGTCGTACAGGACTGACCCTTGATGCAATGGCACTTCCCGAAGTGGCGGCGACACATAGTTTAAGCTTACTGTTTAATAGTCAACGTGTTAACCGTTTGGCACAACAACACGCCAGAAGCGATGCGTTTTATGGGTTAGATGCGTTATTAGCACAAACGTATCAGCAAATTTTTGAGCAAAAAATGGATGACGGCCTAGCGGGTAAAATAACTCAGCGTGTACAACTGTTAACGGCAAAGCAGTTCGCTGATTTAGTTGCCAGTGATGAGGTTGATCCTGAGGTGCAAGCGCAGTTTCGTTATTACTTGGCAAAGCTTGCAAAAAGTTATCAGCAAGAGTCAATGCTAGGCAGTGCCTCGGTAGGGAACAGTGCATTTAAGCAATTTTTGAGCGAGCAGGTGTCGCAATTTTTAGACACGGGGAAATGGCCGGATAACTTTAAAGCATTACCCATGCCTCCGGGCTCGCCAATTTAACTTATTAGTCTAAAAAGTAAAACGCCAAGCCTTACCATGGATGAACGTTTAAGCTATTGTGAAAGCGACGTTAGGCCTTGGCGTTTTACTTGCATAAAATTGGATATTTGCTAATCTAGCGGCCTCTCTTTTTTGTCTTTTTGGGGTGTATATGGCGTTACTCTCTCGCTCGTTATTGGCAGCGGCCATTGCATTCTCTAGCTTTTCTAGTTATGCCTCGTTAGAAAAAAAACAATGTGAGGTCGAGCTAAGTCATGGCTTAATTATTACTGACGATGTCATTCGTATTGTTGATAAAGGCCAAACTCGTGTGCAAATTAATAATAATAACCAGCTGTTTATTCGTGGTTATTGGGTTGATTTAAATCCAGAAGAAACCAAAGTTGTTGAGCAATTTAGTCTTGGTATCCGAGATACGGTGCCAGAATTAGTTGAACTGGCCACTGACGGTGTGAATTTAGGGTTGAGCGCAATTGAACAAGTTGTTGAAGGGATGTCTGATAAAGAGCCTGAAGTATTAAAAACTCAACTACAATATGTAGAACGCGCGTTGATGGATAAATTTAAGCGCGGTGATGACTTTTTCTTTATTGCTCCGCAATCATTATCGAAAATTGATGATTTCTTTACCAAAGAGATCAGTCAAAAAATTCACTCAGCGGTGCATGGTTCATTAGGCGCTATTTTAGTTTCGTTAGGGGATGCCTTTAAATCTCGCGAAGGGAATATTGAAGACCGCATCAACGACATGGGACAGCGTATGGATATTATATCTAAAGAAATAGATAAGTCCCTCCAAAAGAAAGCAGAGCAACTTGAAATGAAAGCCTCTGAGTATTGTGAGTGTTTGAACTCGTTAGATGTTACCGAGTCACGGTTGCAAAAAATAGTACCAGGGATGGCTGACTTTGATTTGGTACAGATTAAATCCTAGTACAGTTAAGGCCTTAGTTAGGTAATCAATAATAAAAAGCCCAGTTGTTTACTGGGCTTTTTAGTGTCATGTACTGTGTTGTTTTAAATGTGCTGACACATTGAGAACTCATTATGACAAATGCACATAAATAACACGTTAAGTGTACTCATTAGCTAAACTTAGCTGTTTCGGTTTCTAAGTTTGTGGTGAGGCCTTTAATTAAATCAGTCGCAGTGTGTGCTTGATTTGATACATTGGCTGTTTGTGCTGCGGTATCAGAGATGGTCACAATACGTTTTGCTGTATCTTCACCTGCATCTAGCTGCTCCTTCGCTGCAATTGCAATTTGGTGACTCATTTGAGCAATGGCACTAAGCGAGCTGGCGACGCGATTAAGTGCTTCGTTCGCTTTAGTCGACTTTTCTACCGTTTGTTCACTGGTTGCAATACTTAACGACACGGATGATTTAGCGTCTTGCGTTGCTGATTGCAGTTTCCCAATCATATTACGTATTTCTTCGGTACTGGTTTGAGTACGCTGCGCAAGACCACGCACTTCATCGGCGACAACGGCAAAACCACGACCTTGCTCCCCCGCTCGGGCGGCTTCAATGGCTGCATTCAAAGCAAGTAAATTTGTTTGCTCAGCAATACCTTGAATAACGCTAAGTACGTTAGCGATATTATTTACCTCATCATCAAGTACTTGAATGTTATTGCCCGCATTGTCAATTTGCTTCTCTAACAGGGCAATGGTTTCGGCTGCTTCGTTGGTTAAATGGCTGGCACTTTGCCCTTGATTCTCAGCTTCTTGGACTGAATAAGCGGCTTGCTCAGCATGCTCAACGACGGTTTGCGCTGAGGCGGTTAATTCGGTAATTGCAGAGGCGACTATCTGCGTTTCCTCATTTAAGCTGCGAGTAAGTCTATCAAGTTCAATTGAACGTGATTCATTGTCAACACTTTGATTTTGTAAGCTGTCGGTCACGTCTTTAATACCGCCAACAACGCCTCGCAAACCTTGTTGCATATAATGCATTGCGGCAATAATGCTTTCACTAGGAGCATCTTGGCGAATAGGCGAATGTAAATTACCACGCGATACGTTTTTAACAATGCCAATTACTTCATCAATTTCACCGCCTAAAGCATTGGTGAGTGATGAGCCAAACCGAGCGATAGCAAACGTGAGAGCTATCGCAATGAGCATTGATAAAGCGAGCAACCATTTTGCGGTGCTCCAGTAGCGCTCATCAACTTCTTTTGCGCTGATACCAGTACCAACATACCAACCGAACAGAGGTGTTTTTTGCACGACAGAGGTTAAGTCGACGGTTTCACCGTCACGGACAGAGTCCCAATGATAAGTAATAATTTTATTGGTAGTATTACCCACCAGTTTTTCAACCATGCGACCAATACTGTTACCACTGGCATCTTTAAAGTCATTAAAGCTCGTACCATGCAACTCGGGATCATGCGGAGTAGCAACAAAATCAAGGTTGTTGTCGACCACATACACGTATTCAGAGTCGTGATATTTATTTTCTCTAAGTACTTGGATTGCGAGTTTTTTGGCTTGTGCTTCTTCAAGTTGACCGTTTTTAACCATCAACTCAAATTGTTCTACAATGTTGGTAGTACTTTTCATTAGTTGGTTTATGCGAGCGATATTGTCGCTTTCACTGGCATGACGTAATGATTGCAAACCTAGTAAAGCTATCGCTGATAACGCGATAAAAATAGCGATAGCAAAAAAGGTGATTTTTGTTTTTAAAGCTAGTCCTGATAACACAGTCAGCCTCCTTTATTATTTCCCCTTTAATCTTCTACCATGTTTATCAGCATTAATTAAGAAAAAATGACAGCGTTATCATGATTTTTACTCAAGTCCCTATTTAGAGTATCAATTCAGCGTCTGTTAGCGGACGATATTCACCACTCTTTAAGTTTTCATCAAGGTGAATGTCGCCTATTTTTTCACGATGCAATTCAACGACTTTATTGCCAACAGCGGCAAGCATTCGCTTAACTTGATGGTACTTACCTTCGCAGATTGATAAACGTAAACTGTAACTCGCAAGTTGCTCAACAATGGCTGGGCGAGTTAACTCTTTTTCGTTATGTAATTGCACACCTTGCTGCAGAGCTAAAATAGCATCTTCATCGATAGGCTCTTGTGTTTCAACTAAGTACGTTTTGAATTTATTGTGTTTAGGAGCCGTAATTTTGTGTGACCAATCGCCATCGTTAGTGATGATAACAAGACCTGTCGTATCGATATCTAAGCGTCCGGCAACATGAAAATCACTCATGTTTGGTTCGTCTAATAAATCAAACACAGTTGGGTGTAAGTCATCTTTATTTGCGCATACATAGCCTGAGGGCTTATTGAGCATAAAGTAGCGTTTACCTAAAAATACTAACGGTTCGCCTTGCCAACGTACATCGTCTTCTTGAGTTATTGAATAATCAAACGAGGTGATCACCTCACCATTAACGCTAGCGTACTTACGCTTTATACCCGCTCTGGTTTTACTGCGAGGTAACTCTGCAATATGGCTGATAAATTTATCTAAACGGCATGGAAATTTCATTGGGATCACATTTTTAGTCGGCTACAATGGCGGCGAGTATAGCGGATACTAGTGACCTATGACAGTACAGCAAGGACAAATTTTACAGTACTACAATGCGCAAATAGAGCAGGGAGTCTTAAGTGATGATGTTGCTCAGCGTAATGCCATTACTGCGCTTGATAGTTTAGCCTTTGAGCTAACAGCGCCAACACCTTTCTGGAAAAGACGAAAGCCAATTAAAGGCCTTTATCTGCACGGCCCAGTTGGACGCGGTAAGTCGATGCTGATGGATGTGTTTTTTCATCATGTCGATATCAAAGAAAAAGTGCGGTTGCACTTTCACCATTTTATGAAGCAAGTGCATGCACGTTTGGGAGAATTACAAGGACAAAAAAATCCGCTGTCTGTTATAGCCAAAGAGTGGGCCGCGCGAATTAAACTACTTTGTTTTGATGAATTTTTTGTCTCTGATATTGGCGATGCAATGATTTTAGCAGGGCTTTTTGAAGCGCTATTCGAGCATCAAGTTGTACTGGTTGCCACCTCAAATTGTCAGCCTGAGAGGCTATATTGGAATGGCCTACAACGTGCACGTTTTTTACCGACTATTGATTTATTACAACAACATTGCTGTGTGATGAGTATTGCGGGCGAGACTGATCATCGGCTTCGCTTTGGAAAACAAAATAAACACTTTGTTATCAATAATGATGAAGCAATAAAAGAGCGCTTTTATGCGCAAGAGCAAGCAATTACTGAGAATCAGGCTATAACGGTTCACAATCGAAGTATTTGCTTCGTGCTAAAGGCAAAAGAAGCCATTATGTTTGATTTTATGGCGCTGTGCTCAGGAGCACGCAGTACGGCTGATTATATCTATTTAGCTGAGCAGTTTAAACGAGTGTATTTGCTTAACGTCCCCGTTATGGGACGAGGTGCGACAGGTAAGCAGATAGTACACGGTATTGAAGACAGTTATCAGCGTGAGAAACAAGATTTACAAGAACATTTTTTAGATGATGAAGCGCGGCGTTTTATTGCTTTAGTGGATGAATTTTATGATAGAAATAGGCTGTTGATTATATCAGCCGAGGGGAGCATAAGTGAGTTGTATCAAGGCCACAAGTTAGCATTTGAATACGCCCGAGCAGAATCACGCCTTATTGAGGTACAAACATGGTGAAAAAAGACGAAGCCATCATGCTTCGCCTTTACCAGGGATTGCTTGGGAGCATTAAAATATTTTTTTAGAAGCTATATTGCGCTCCAATAAACATATAGCGGCCTTTACCACCACCCCAATCAGAGTTGAAGTTACCTGTTCCATGTGGGAAAAACGCCCCATTGTTATCAAAGATGTTGTTAATACCACCTGATAAACGTAATTCGCTGTTATTATCTAGTTCCATAGTGTATGAAGCTGCTAAGTTGTGTTTTATAAATGAGCCAAACTTTTGAAATGCAAGTGGCTCAGGGTTACTAATACAATCAGCTGATTCATTTGCACACTTTTCAGTATTTTTGGCAATCGCTTTTTCGTAATCTCGATCTAGCTGTTCATCTTCTCGGAAGCTTCCTTGGAACTGAGAGCTCCAACGAATACGTAAGTTTTCATTGCTCCACGAAAGCGAGAATGCAGCTTTATCTTTACCTCGTCCATAGCCAACATAGTTGGTTGTTACGAAATCACCATCTTCACCTAAAAATGTTTGAGAGTGTTCAATGATATGGTTGTAATCAAGTTTGACTGCGATATTACCCATGTCATCTAGGTCAAAGTTATAGGTAGCTACAACGTCATAACCGCGAGTTCTAATTTCATCAAGGTTATATTCACGCTGCTGTATCTTATTGATTTGTCCATCACTACCGCGGGTAATATCATTACAAAATGGGTTAGTCGTACCATAGCCAGTATTTGATGCGTAGCATTGATATAGAATATTCTCATTACTTATTTCATCAATTGCATCCTCAATTGCGATATCGTAATAATCAACCGCTAAATTGAAGTCTTTTAAACTCTCTGGTGAATAAGTGAAGCCAGCAGTATAAGTATCTGCGGTTTCTTCTTTTATATTACTGTTACCAGATGATGGAGAATAACCGCTGTTGTCATCATCAAGTTCAAAACTAGCATCCTCTGTAATTAGAGCTGCGATAGCTGGATCTAGACGACAGTTATTGTGACCTATATCGTCAGAAGTTGCTGTCACCCCATCACAGATGTCTTTGTATGAATCGTAATCACCACGTTCAGGTGACATGAATTCGGTAATTGTAGGAGCGCGTTGAGCTCGTGCATAATTTGCACGTAAAGCGAGTGTATCAACAGGTTTCCAAAATAACCCTAACTTATAACTAGCAACAGTGCCTACTTCGTCAATGTCGTAGTTAGAGATACGTATTGATGTTTCAGCGTCTAAACTTTTTGCTAAAGGAGCATCACGTAAAAGGGGAATACCAAACTCTGCGAAGGCCTCAACTACATCAATTTCACCGTAAAATTCTGGCATGTAGTTATAAGTAATACCGCCCGTTTGCATGTCTGTAGATGTTTTAATGTCTTGCGAATCTCTACGGTATTCACCACCAAAAACAGACGACACATAACCCGCTGGTAATTCGAATAAATCACCACTAATGTAACCCATTAAGGTAAGTTGTTCATTGGTTGTTTCAAGTACTGGTGTCGAGCGGATCCAGTCAGCCATTTCAGGTGTGATAGAGCCTTCACCAAATAAATTAACAGCCACACAACCTTCATCACGTGCATCACTGTCAGCACATTGAATAGTGCCATCATTTAGCTTTTCAGCATCAAGGGCTTGTGCTAAACGTACTAAGCTAAGTTCATTGGCGCGTACTTGTTTTTGCTTGTATCGACCATAACCTACAGAAACATCCCAATCCCACATTTCATCAAACATAGTGCCTTGTAAGCCCGCCCATGTTCGAATTGTCTCGCGGTTATTGTCAGTGCTAATATTACCCACTTCATTGAATCTTCGGTCCCAATATATACGGTCTTTATACGGGTCGCTATCGATAATTCTTTGCGGTACGTAAGGGTTATCAATAGGAATATAACCAGCTGAGAATGGTTCTGCTTCACCAGTCGTTGGGTTAATATAAACGACCTCACTGCCTTCTGATGTGTCTTCTGGTGATTTGTTATTAAATGAACCACTTTTACTAAATTGCACTTGCGCATATGCAGTAGTGCTATCATTGATATCAAAATCAGCTTTTAGAGCAAGTGATAAGTTATCACTCGGTACGTTTAACATTACATACTGAGCTGAGTTGATGCCGTATAATTCTTCGTTTCCAGCCCAATCATCACGTAAATTTGTACCGTCATACCAAAACTGCGTATCATTCTTTGAGCTTTCTAAGAAAACACCGCCAGGAAGACCGTCACTTCTATCTCGCCAGTCAGCACGTGTGGTATCGCGCATACATTGGTCGCCCGTAGTTGTGCCAACACCATTACATAGTTCATCTTCGTTATAGAATACGTCGGCTTCCATCTGGGCACGCTTTCTATCGTAGTAACTAATACCAAAATCGCGGTCCCAGTTTGCACTGACATACATATAACCACGATCTTCTGCAAATGAACTGCCGTAGTTTGCATCTATGGTAAAGGTTTTACCTCCACCTTCATCAGTGCGGCCAGTTTTAGCCGAAAAATCAAAGCCTTCTTTTTTCGACTGGGTAATAATATTAACTACACCGGCTACGGCATCAGCGCCATAAGTAGCAGAGGCACCACCACTAATGATTTCAACACGTTCAACCATACCACTCGGGATAGTGTTAAGGCTTACATAGTTACCACTGTAACTATTTGCTACAACACGACGACCATCTATTAGGGTAAGAGTTCTATTAGCACCTAGATTACGAAGTTCAACAGTTGATAAACCTGTATTAGAGTTATTTGATTGGCTAGTTGTGTTACCAATATCTATACCTAAACCGGGCATATTATCCACAAGTATATCTGATAAATTAGATAAACCAGTGTCTTCAATCGCCGCTTTGTCCATCGTTACTAAGGGGGTTGTTACAGAAAAACTATCACGCTTTAAGCGCGAACCAGTAACAATGATTTGCTCAACGTCTTCTTTGGCTTCGGGTTTAACATTAACAGAGTTCGTTGTTTGTTGACGGTCAATTTTAACTTCTTCAGCTTCATTTGCATAAGCTTGCTGGCATAAAGCGCTCGTTACAGCAAGCGCGATAGCACACGGTTTGATTAGTTGATTTCTCACGGGTGTTCCTACTTATGTTGTGTTTATTTTTAGTTCTAAAAAACCAGAGTGAAGCTCAATTAAGGGCAGTTAAGTATAAATGTACAGCGAGCAACACTCTGGTTGTCAGGTATTGACGTTAAAACTTTTATATAAATGTGAATGCAACTACAACTAACCATGACTCGTTTATGTCTCTATTTAACATCTATTGAATGTCTATTTATTTAAAATCAGTAGGTTAACTGTGAAGATGCTATTAACTAGTTCTTAACTTTAAAGCTGGTTAAAAGGGAGGATTTAAGATAACTTGAATAAGCTATATACTGCTACATACCAACAATGAGGGTTATTTTGAGTTAATGGAAACAACTAATCGTGCTTATCAATTGGGTCGTTGTGTTATTAACCCGCTAGAAAACAAACTGATCCATGATAATAGCGAGCAAATCTTACAACCAAAGTTTATTGAATTACTCGCTTGTCTTGTTGCGCGTTATCCTGAAGCTATTACCCGAGAAGAGTTAATCAATATTGTATGGGAGGGGAATTTTTATGTTGGTGAAAAAGCATTAACCAATGCAATATGGCATTTACGTAAAGCATTTAAAGAGCTTGACCCTGAACAGACTTATATAGAAACGTTGCGTAAAACAGGGTATCGACTGGTTCAACCTCCCTCTGAATGTGCGTTAAGTGGAAACGAAAAAAACAAAAGTAGGCGCTTATCATTGATTAGGCCGATTCTTGCGGGTGCTTTTGTAGCCGTTTTTGTTATTAGTGTTGTTGCTTTGTATTGGCAGTTTTCTACCCAACCCGATAATCAAGATAATACTGCATTTTCACTCCCCCTTAACAGTATCGAAAGCGTAACGGCAAGTCCCGGGCGAGAAATATACCCTGCGATATCAAACGACCAGCATTATTTAGTGTATTTATGGCGACAGTTAGGCAAACCGACCAACTTATACTTACGTGATTTGCACTTTCCTGAGCACCCAGCAAAACAACTCACTGACTCACCTTACACTAAAGGCCACTCTGTATTCAGTCCTGATGCAAAGACTCTCTATTATTATCGGTATCAAACAAATAAGTTTTGTGAGATTGTTAAACTCTCTTTAGTGAACGCAACCAGTGTGGTACTGACTGAGTGTAGTCGTCAGTTTCGAACTGATTTAGACATTAGTGCTGATGGTCGTACATTAGTTTATATTGATGAACAAATTTCTGAATCTGGTAAGTCTGTTAGTCGCTTAAAACTACTTGATTTACATGCTAATCAATTAAGTGAAACATTTATACCCTGTACAGATCACTGTGACGTAATCGATGAATCAGTGTCATTTTCTCCGGATGCTCAGCAAGTAGTGGTGACTCGAAATGTTGAAAATGATCAAAAAGCATTGTTTTTAATCGATGTGTCTTCTGGGGAAAGCCGCCGCATTACCGATAATTTTGTTGATATTCATGGCGTTGATTGGCATCCACATAAAGATAAACTGGCTTTTACAGCTGTGGAAGCAGGAAAGCGTTATGGGTACTTTTACGACATAAGTGACAACTCTTTAATAAATACACAAATTGCAGGTATGAGTTCACCTAACTTTAGTAGTGATGGCAGTGTGTATTATCATCAGTGGGATCTCGATAGAGTGATCACGCGCTTGAAAATAGACGAGCAAGTTGCAAGTTCACCTTTTTCAATGCTTTCAACTAATTTTAGCTCTCGTTTTCCTGAATATAACGAGCAACAGAATAAACTTTTATATGTATCTGATGAATCTGGTAGTTCACAATTATGGATTGTGAACCCTGATAGTAGTTCTCGCAAACAGCTTACTGATTTTAGTCATGTTACAGGGCAAATACTCGATCCCACGTGGTCACCTGATGGCCGCTATATTTTGTTCTTTTTGGAAAACAAAGGACGCACGTCTTTATATTTTTATGATTTCAAAGTCGAGCAAAGCCAAGCGCTAACGCTGCCATTTAAGCCTGATATTAAGCCGAGATTTTCAGCAGACAGTCAATCGTTTTTGGTGTCGGATGGTGATTATTTATACCGTTATGATTTAAATGGGCAAATTAAAGGCAAGGCTGTAAATACTAAAGCTCGTTATGGTATTGAGACATCGCAAAGCGATATATTATTTAGTAACTCAAATGATGCTATTTGGGTTAAGCATCACGACACAGGTGTAGAAGAATTACTGGTACAGGATATTAATTTAGCGCATCACTATACATGGTTATATGTTGCTGAAAATGCTTTTCATGAAGGGCGTATTTATTACTATAAAGTGCGCTTAGGCGACTACCGTATTAGCTATTATGATTTAGAAACACAACGTCATTTTGATTTAATTGCGTTACCTGAACGAGCATACAGCCGCTCATCAGGTTTAACCTACATACCTAATGAGCGTTGGTTAGTCTATACCGCTTATTTATTGCCTGAGATAGAGATCAAGCGTTTACCTGCCGAGTTTATACCCTAGTTTCTCTAACTCTAGTTTTGCTGCCTCTGTTTTACAGCTTTGCCGGTAAGTATTAAAAGAAAAGGCATGTATATGTAATTACGGTGTCTTTATCTGATAGCCAAGGCAGCGAAATAGGGGACAAATTCTGTGTAAAACAAGAGGGCTTAAGGCTAAGCGCGTACAAGACTAAGTGGGTTTTAACACTGTGGGTTTAAAACTAAATGCCTTAAGTGCAAGTACGTCTTAATCTGTTCAGTTACCTGTTATTCATTACCCATTCTCATTAACGGTGTAGTTAACTGCAACATTAAGCACTCCTTTAAGCATTGGGTGGTTAATGTTGCAGCTTTAAATTGCATTTATTACAGTGGCTTTTTTTCACCGGTAAGCGTTGCTCTAAAAAACTGGTTGTTTTCCCATAGGAGCAATTCACCTTCTTTTCCTCGTTTGATTGAGCTGTCGATCGCGATAACCTTACCATCGAAACGCATTTCGATTGATGGCATTGAAGTATGGCCTACGATTACTTTACTCGCTTGTAACTTTCTTAGCACGCCAGCAACCGCTTCATCTTTAAGTTGCTCATCTCTAAAGTAGCCTCGATACCAGATAGGGCCTGTTTTTCCATGTAAAGTAGCCCATAAAGGATTGGCTTTTAATTCCTTCTTACTTTTAGATATGCTGTCTCTAAACGCTTGGTTTGCACTTTCAAGTGTCATGTTTAGATTCAGAAAGTCCTCATGAATGCCCCCATGTAAAAAAATAAAGTCATTTAATTTTATAATGGTTGATTTACTTCTTAACCAGCGGCCTAACACACTTTGCACGCTGTATTGCTCTGTTAGATTATCGTTAAAAAACGAGACGGTATGTTTATATTTGGGGTGCAGGTAGCGTTGGTCATTTCGCAAAACTAGATATTCATGATTACCGAGAAGGTAATGAACGTGACCTCCGGCAATTGCTGCTTGTTGCTCAAGCTTGAATACTAGCCAAAGTGCTTCTGTAACAGTGTCGCCACGGTCAAAAATATCGCCAGTTATGATTAGGTGCCCAGTACCATACTGCCAATTTAATGCGTCGTTTATTACACCATTGTTGATGAGCAATTTTTTAAATATTGCAAATTGCCCATGGATATCACTGATTGCAGCAAACTTTTTTACATCACTATATTGATCCTTGTCTGTCGCTTTAAACTCCTCAGGAATAGCAAGTGGGCCAGCATAGTTTGTAATTTCTAGCTTGCTGTTAATCACATCAAATTGTTGGATGTGATTGTTATTATAAAATAAATAAGGGCCATCATCATACTTGGTGCTTTTTTCATCGTTATTGTGTGCCAATGCTGTGGTGATAAACAATGAGTTTGTAAGAAGTAATGTGTAAATTAAAAACTTAGAAAAGAGCATGTTAATACCTCGGGTTCTCTTTAATTGCGTATTACAAAGCTTTAAGAGATATAAAGCAAAGTGAGTAAATATATAAAGAGCAGATTAATGTAACGAAAATAATAAACGTAAAATCAAGCATTAAAGCCAGTACACCTTTTTGCTCTTCACGATACTTATGCTTTCGCTTTGCTATGGAGTGATTATTCATTTTTACCTCCTAATTTTCTATGTGCGTTACGTTATTTGTCTCTATCATCAGGTGCTAGGGATGTACTCGAAGGTGTTAATTCATTGCAACATCCATCACTAAGGTAAGGCGAAAAGAGCACCTGTAATGAGTTATCGCAATTACAGAATGAGGTAACAAATCATTTAAACTCTATTTTTGATGGCTTATATGTCTTTTTTACATCTATTTTTAAATATTGTTTAATAAAAACAATTTGTTATGTTTTTGATGATTTTAAAGAGAAGCGAATAAGATTGTAGCTATGTAACTCATTAGTCTAAAGTGAGTACGTTAAAGCCAGTACCTAAAAGCCAGTAACTATGTAATATTCGCTCTCTTTTGATGGTTTATTAGCTTGTTTTATTACTGGGTAACACTTTGAAAAAGCGACTACTAACAGCATTCGGCGCTGAAATAGTGTTAGAGGGAGAGTAAAGCATTGAGTGAGAACCACGACACTAATCTAAGTGTACTGAGGATGTTCGCTTAATGACTAAGCAAGCAAGTTATTATCATTTTTAAACAGCACATTCTTTTGATTTAAAGGGAGAGCTGAATATGCACAGAGTTGCTCATTGGGTTTTGCATTGTCGCCCAATGAGCGTGGTGAGTGCTTACTGCTTATTTGTTGCCTTAAATAGAAATGAAATGCTTATGAATAGAGTTTCTAACTCAGCAAATTGTTTAACACTTGCAGTAAATGTCTGGGTTCATGTCGGAAATGTTGACACTTAAGCTGTACGAACGACGACAGTATGTTCTCAAACAATTCAGCAATTGCTCACTCAAGAGTTGCTTTTGTTCAACGGTACGACCTTGCATTATCGATGCGCTAATGTGAATAAAACCGTCTTTTCCTTCACCTAGCTGGTAGTGTTGATAAGCGATGGCACGCGTTTTTATGGTTGATAGTTCGAATAAACCAGAATCAAAGACTGCCAAGTGTACTTTTTCAACCAGCACTTGCGGAAGAATTGGTAAGTCTTCAGAGTGTTCAATAACAATATGCGGCATGGGGTGTTCCTTAAAAGCGGTAGCTAAAACCGATGTTTGTCTGAAATTGGTTCAACACATCACCGTCGAAATGCCAAAGGCATTGTTCGTTTTCTGATGTGGGCAAGGTACATGACACATTACTTGCATTATTTACAATAGTCGCCAACCAGCGACTTTCAACATAAACACGTACATTGTCGGTAAATAAGTACTCAGCACCGGCATATAAGCCTGTGGTAAAAAAGGTATCAGACTCTGTAAAGTTGGTACTAACATGGTTTGCACCAATTTGTGCACCGACAAAGCCACTGATGTTTTTACCTAGAGGCACTTCAACAGCACTTTGAAATAGTAGGTATTGCATCTCGATTTTCTTATCACTCTGTGCTTCCATATTCAATGTTGTTGCTGAGTAAAATAGCCCATACCGTGCTGATTCAATAGTTCGGTCAATGCTGAATGTAAATTGACTATCATCGTCGAGATCAATTTTTAGGTTTTCTTCGGTTTCTAATGATTGACTGAAATTCTTGCCAAAACCTGCACTGACAGAATACCCAGCAGAGGCGGTGAAACTCGTTAGCATTAAGCACAATACAGTTAGCGACTTTTTCATTGTTTAGGTGCTCGTTGTTGAGGATGTTTTGAGATAGTATTGAAACATAGCAGGCAAATTGTTGTAAATGCATAACGCGCGTTTTTATAAGGATAACTAACATGAAGTTACTGAAATATGTAGCCTGTGCAGCGACTTTGGCGTTGCTCAACGGCTGTTCGGATGAGGCTGCGTCAGTCAGTTTAGGGCTATTTACGACTAAAGATATTAAAGTTGTATCACAACAAGACCCACTTATTAGCGGTGTAACCTGTCATATTAGTCATATTGAGGCGAACCTCGATTTTGCCGATCCATCGGATATGTCGATATCGTGTCGTCAAACGGGACCAATTACGGCTCAGCAGTTACAAAGTATCGATCGTAGTAAATCTGGTGAAGTGGTGTTTAAGTCATCGAAAAGTATTTTATTTAAATCGTTAAAAGTCCGTCGCATTTATGATGCGCCAACGCGTACTTTATTGTATCTATCTTATTCAACCAAAGAGTCAACAGGCAGCCATCATCACGCCTTATCTACGGTGCCTTTGTATAATACCGAAGCATGGCAGTGGGCACTTTCACAAGAGTAAATTATGTTAGCACTATTTAAATCAGCCCCATTAGTTGATGAACAAGAACAACAATGGTTAATAGACACGTTTATGTGGGCTGTTGAGCACTTTGACAGCGATTACTTTTTAAATCAGACACAAATAATTTTGCCGAATAGTCAGTTCTTTCCTGACAGTGTGTCTAGCATTGAAGACATGGCAAAAAAGGTATTTGCCCGCGTTGTTGATTATGCCGGCATGCAAGCGTGGCCAGTTAATTTGGTCTCGCCCTCGCAATTAACACCACAGGTATTTCCTCATTTTGCGTTTCAAGACTCATTAAGAGGGGAAAGTGCAACGCTTATGGTACCTGCCAATCATTTGATTAATGTGTCGTTTAACCAAAATCAAATTAACCAACCACAAGATTTAGTGGCGAGCTTTGCTGGTACGTTGGCAACCATATTGATTCATCATGTTGGCGTGTTACCGCCAGGTGGAAAAGAGTTTTTACCACAGGCCAGTGATGCACTTGCGTGTTATTTAGGGTTTGGGGTTATGATGAGTAACACGGTCTATCAGTTTAAAGGTGGATGTGGGTGTGGTTATAATCCGTATGCAAATCGTCAGGCTGCATTAACAGAGCCTCAAACGTTATTTATGCATGCACTGGTCACGCACTTTAAAACAGACAATCAAACTAAAAAATATTTGAAACCACATTTACGTAGCCAATATAAAAAAGCACAAAAGCAGATAAAAGCCTTTATTAATGATAGCGCTAATCCTTTGCTACTTGCTTTAGATGAACAAAAAGTAGGTTAGTTAGCACGTGCAATATGTTGATGAATTTTTATTAATTGCTGTGGCGCATTTTTTTGCTGTGGCAAGCCCCGGCCCTGATTTTGCTGTTGTGCTTAAACAAAGTATTCAACAAGGGCGTAAAAATGCGCTTTGGACTAGTGCGGGAGTGGGCGCGGCAATACTGCTGCATATTGGCTATTGTGTTTTAGGCGTGGCGCTTATTTTGTCACAATCACCCAGCTTATTTATGGTGCTTAAATACGTGGCAGGTGCATATCTAGCTTATTTAGGCGTACACGCAATTCGCAGTGCTAAGCCCGCTCACACTGATGAACAAACACTCACTGAAACTGCACCTGAATCCTATTTCAAAGCGTTTCGACGTGGCTTTTTTACTAATGCGCTTAATCCTAAAGCGACATTATTTTTTATGTCGTTATTCACACTTGTAATTAGCCCAGATACGCCAGTTGGAGTGCAAGCTAGCTATGGGGTGTATATGGCTGTGGCTACTTGGCTGTGGTTTTCATTTTTATCACTGGTGCTTTCCAAGGCATCGGTTCGCGCATTTTTTTTAAAGCGTGGTTATTGGTTTGATAGAGGCATTGGTGTGGTGCTAATTGCCTTAGCCATTCGTGTAGTCGTGTGAGGTGATTATGACAGTATATAACTTTTCATTTGGGTCAAACATGTCGTCAAGTCGTCTATTAGCTAGGCTGCCTGAAGCAAAGCGTGTCGGGACAGCGGTATTGAAAGGCTACGAACTGACGTTTGATATGGTGAGCACAGATGGCTCAGCTAAATGCAGTATTCGTCAAACCCACGAGCCTGAAGCGTTAGTTTATGGTGTGGTGTATCAGTTAAGTTTAGCTGAAAAAGCGATATTAGATGAAATTGAAGGTCCACGATACGATTGTGTTGATGTGTGTGTAGAACTGGTTGAAGGTGAGCAATTGACAGCGCATTGCTACATTGCCAATACATTAGACAGCGCGTTACTGCCATTCGACTGGTATCTACAGCATGTTCATCGCGGCGCACTTGAAGCTGGCGTGCCAAATCATTACAGTGAAGCTATCCTATCGCGAGACAGTCGCGATGATCCAGATAAAACCCGAGCAGCGAAAGAGTTCGCTATTCATAACAATAAAAATCACCAAGGTACATTATGACATTCCGTAAATTAGCCGTAGCAGCTGCGCTGTTAACTAGCTGTGCATTTAACAGCTATGCCGATATCGACACGAAAAAAATAGAAAAAGTTATTGAAACCTCAATGGCACGTTTTGATGTACCGGGGATGGCTGTTGCGATTGTTGAAAATGACAAGGTAGTGCTAGCTAAAGGCTTTGGTATTGCGAACCTTGATACCGGTAAAAAAGTGAACAAAGACACGTTATTTGGTATCGCCTCTAATACAAAAGCGTTCACGGCAGCCGCGTTAGCAAAACTGATTGATGAAGGTAAGTTAAATTGGGATGACAAGGTGATTGATCACCTACCTGAGTTTCGTTTATACGATTCGTACGTGACCCGAGAAATGACCATACGCGATTTATTAAGCCATCGCAGTGGCCTTGGTTTAGGCCAAGGCGATTTAATGATCTGGCCTGACACGGATAAATCGATTGATGAGATTATCGCAGGTCTAAAATATTTAAAACCGGCAAGTAGTTTTCGCAGTAAGTATGCGTATAACAATTTAATGTTTGTTACGGCAGGCGAAGTCGTTGCACGCGTCTCAGGCATGAGCTGGAATGATTATATCGAAAAAAACATACTACAACCCCTTGCGATGGAAAATTCACGAGCAGGTTTTTCACGTATTCCTAAAAGCAATAAAAACTGGGCAATAGGCCACATTCCGATGGATGGTCAGTTACACCCATTTTTCGTTAATTACTTAGAAGATTTTCGTGGTGCAGGTGCAATAGCATCCAGTGTAAACGATATGAGCCAGTGGCTACGTACACAACTTGCTCACGGAAAAATGCCTAACGGTGAGCAACTATTCACAGAAAAACAACAGCAGCAAATGTGGCATCCACACATTACCTCACTGGCATCAAAAAGTGCCTATGACATGTATCATCAGCAATTTAGAGGTTATGGCTTAGGGTGGAGTATTGAAGACTTTCATGGAATTAAAAAGCTAGGCCATGGTGGTGGGATTCTTGGCATGGTTTCGCAAGTAACGTTACTCCCAGAGAAAAACCTTGGGATTGTCATTTTAAGTAACCAGCAAGCATTCAGTGCATTATCAGCTGTGACTTACGAAGTATTGGAAGATGCCCTTGAACTTGACGATAAAGATTGGGTGGAAGAGTTAGCGAAAAAGCATTTTGAGAACAAAGAAAAGGCCTACGCGAACGCTACGCCAGAAACCCCCGCTGATTATCAACCTAAACTGCCTAATATTAATTACACAGGCACATTGCATGATAACTGGTATGGCGATGTAATAATTGAAGAATTAAATGGTCAACTACGTATTGATTTCACTCATACCAAACGTTTAAAAGGCCAGCTTGAGCATTACACCGGTAATACGTTTATTGTTAAATGGGATGAGAAGCTGCTTGAAGCAGATGCGTATATCGAGTTCCAAATGAACCCCGATAACCGTGTCAGTAGCGCGACAATGCGTGCCGTTTCGACCGAGGTCACTGACTTTAGCTTTGACTTTAGAAACCTCGATTTACAGGCTAAAAAGTAAACCAAAGTCGCAAAGCCGCCACATGGCGGCTTTGTTATAATCGGAGAAAATTGTTCAAGGAGCATGTTATGAGAACGGCTGTTATCTCACACCCAATGTGCCGTAAACACAAAATGATAGAAGATCATCCAGAGTGTCCAGCACGATTAGATATGATCACTGATCGCTTACTGGCAAGCGGTGTTGATATTGCGGTAACTCATTTACAAGCGCCCAAAGCCACCCGGAATGACTTCTTACGCGCTCACGATGAATCCCTTGTTCGGCATGTTGAGCAAACGATTCCAAGCTCAGGCCTTGCTGAACTAGATGGTGATACATGGTTATGTCCCGACTCGATGAAAGCCATTGAGCGAGCTGTAGGGGCGGGCATACTTGCGGTTGATGAAATTCTTGCTGATAACATTGATGCGGCATTTTGTTCTATAAGACCCCCTGGCCATCATGCTAACCGCACCACTTCTGCAGGGTTTTGTGTCTTTAATAATTTAGCAATTGCGGTTAAGTATGCCCAAAGTAAAGGGGTTCAACGCATTGCAATTGTTGATTTTGATGTCCACCATGGTAATGGTACGCAAGACATCTTTTTAGACGATGAAAATGTATTATTTTGCTCTTTGTTCCAACATCCTTTTTATCCGAATACGGCTGTTGAAAATAATCAAACTCTGGTTAATTCTCCCTTGCCAATTGCCAGTGATGGAAATGATTTAAAAGCTGTTTATCTTGAGCAATGGCTTCCTAAACTGACTGAATTTCAGCCTGAGTTATTATTCATAAGTGCGGGATTTGATGCTCATTTAGAAGATGATATGGCAAGCTTAAAGTTTGTAGAAGATGACTATGCATGGCTAACATCTCAGCTCGCTGAGCTGTGTGAGCAACAACACTGCCGGGGTATTGTGTCTTTTTTAGAAGGGGGATACGCTCTTTCTGCATTAGGTCGCAGCGCCGTTGCTCATGTAAAAGCGCTGGTGGATGCGCCCTAAGACTCCAGCAGTGAAAATGCTTGTTGCGTGGTCAGTCTCGTTACCTTACTGAGACAACAAATACCTTCTTGAGTTAAATGTTGCGTTACGCGCTTTGCCAGATCTGTATCACTCAATGGGGCGAGTTGGTTATTATTTAAGTCAAAGTGCTGGCCGTTTTTGGCTATTAAAATGACCTGATTTTTTTGATTTTCATCTAAATTAAATAAGAAACTCTCCAGATCACTCTCATCTTTTAAGTAATCCAACTCCTGCTGTGCGCAGATGATCAAGGGAAATGATTGGTGCATTTATTGTCCTGCATCAAAGCTACATAGGTTGAAATGATTATAATTGCTAACTCCTTTCAAAACTAGGTAAGTTTGCTTATGAATCAACCAAGACGCCATCAAAAGGTCGGTGATGTTTTCTCGCAAAAGCTGGTATCGTGCCCTGCGCATACTCCGCTGGTTGATGCTGTGCGGTTGATGCATGTTCATAATGTAACGGCTATTTTTGTTAAACACGAACAATCAATTGTCGGTATTTGGACCGAAGCTGACTGCTTGCAGGTAGACATTACCAGCCCTGTTTTTAAAGATGTGGCGATTCACGAGGTGATGTCGGCGCCAGTTGTTTCTGTGCCAAGTCAGTGCTTGCTGAGTGATGCGACATTGCGTTTTCAGCAACATGGGATTCGTCACTTGTTGGTATTGGATAACGATAAGCAGCCCGCGGGAATGCTCAGCCTTTCTGATATAGTTCATAATCAAGGGCTTGATCATTATTTACAGTTTAGACCCATTCATGAGCAATACCGCACCGATTTAGAAATTGTGGACTCAGCGATGTCTATCGAAGGCGTGGTTGATATTATGCGCGCGAAGCGCCTTGAAAGCGTTCTTGTTTATAATCAAGCGTTAGACATTCATGGCATTATTACGCAGCGTGATATTGTTGGGTTGATCATTCAAACTGAATGGCTAAATCCTTGTTGGCAGTATGCAAGTTATCCATTGATTGAAATTGATAGTGAAAGCAGCCTATTTGATGCGTACCGATTGATGTCTGATCGAAATGTACGTCATCTTGTTGTGAGAGATACCGATATTTGTGGCGTTATTTCATTTGCCGATTTGATTACTGAAATTGAATCGGCTTATTGCTGTGAATTAGAGCGTGCAATTGAACAACGCGACATTGCACTACAAAAGTCTCAGCGTAACTTATTCCTTGCTAATAAGATTATTGATGCTTCACTCGATGGCATTATGCTGACTCAAAGAGACGGCACGATTATTCAAGTAAACCCCGCGTTCACAAAGCTAACAGGTTTTGCTGAGCATGAAGTCATCGGCAAACGGCCGAGTATTTTAAGTTCTACAAAACACAGTCGTTCTTTTTATCAGAAAATGTGGCATGCCATTGAGTACGACGGAGTTTGGCAGGGAGAAATTTGTAACTGCAAAAAAGGGGGGAAGAGTTTGTTGAGTGGTTGACCATCATTAAAATTAAAGACCCTAATGTTGATGAAATTCTTTACGCTGCTATTTTCAGTGATATCACGGAGCGTAAGCGCGCAGAAGAAAAGATTTCACAGCTTGCCTATTACGATGAATTGACCGGTCTGCCTAATCGACGCTTATTTAATGACCGGCTTTCAATCGCATTAAGTGCGGCTAAGCGAAACGATGATCTACTCGCTGTGATGTTTATTGATTTAGACCGCTTTAAAGAAGTCAATGACAGCTTAGGGCATGATGCTGGCGATAACTTATTAGCGCAAGTTGCAGATCGTATTTTATCTATTCTCCCCCAAGGAGACACTCTAGCGCGTTTAGGTGGCGATGAGTTTGTATTGCTGTGCGAAGTGAGCCGTGTTGAAACTTTATTGGGCTTCGCAGAGCAAGTATTACAACAAGTCAGTATGCCACTATTAATTAATGAACATGAGGTTGCGATTACTGCTTCAATCGGCGCGGCTGTTTACCCCGATGATGGCATTGATAGTGCAACGTTGCTTAAACATGCCGACATAGCGATGTACCGTGCTAAAGAAGTCGGACGAAACTCATTTCAGCTCTTTAAGCCCGCGATGAATGCACGTTCTTTAGAGCGTTTAGCGATGATGAGTCGTTTACAAAATGCTATCGAAAGCGATGAATTCGAATTGTACTTTCAGCCTAAGCAGCATTTAAATAGCGGTAAAATATTAGGCGTTGAGGCATTATTACGCTGGCAAGAGCCGAGTTTAGGTGTGATATCGCCTGCCAAATTTATCCCCCTTGCAGAAGAGCTTGGTTTAATTGTTAAGCTTGATTTATGGGTGATCGAGCAAGCCTGTAAGGAATTAACCAAATGGCGGCAATATGATATTGAGGCAGGCCGTTTAGCGATTAATATTTCGGCCAATCATTTACGTCAGGGGTTGCTGGCATCTAATGTTGCGCGTTTACTTGAACAATATGATGTAGACCCCCGCAAGTTAGAAATTGAGCTAACAGAAAGCTGCTTTATTAGTCATTTTAGTGAAGCGAAGCAAGAGTTACTTGCACTAAAAAAACTCGGTGTGCATATTACGCTTGATGATTTTGGCACGGGGTATTCTGCGCTAAGTTATTTAACCAAGTTACCCATTGATACATTGAAAATTGATGCCAGTTTTATCGCCAAAGTGCCGGATGAATATGGCAATAGTGAGATTGTAACTGCAATAATTACGCTTGCAAAAAGTCTAAGTATTCATGTGGTTGCTGAAGGCGTGGAGAAAATAGAGCAGCTAAACTATTTGCAAATGCTTAACTGCGATACCATCCAAGGGTATTACTTTTGCCGCCCCATAGCGAAGCAGCAATGGTATGACTTTTATCTTGCTAAAGCCCAGAGTGCTTAACCCAGAGTGACTTCATAAGACGTAAATTTACGAATATTAATGACGCCAGTATCAAAAATGAGGTACTGACCTTTAATACCTTGAAGTACGCCAGATACCTCAGGGTTTTTATCAAAGTTAAAAGAGCTAACCTTTGTCGGATACTCGCTAACAGGGTAGTCTAGTTCAACAACGTCTTCGTTAAGTTTTTCAATGGCTGTTGCACCAAAAAGCGCTGCAAGTTCAGAGAGCTTAGGCTCTATTTGCGGAATAAGTTCTGCAGCAGCAGCTTTTAAATCGATGACTTCTGATTGGCCTTTTAACATGTTTCGCCAGTTCGTTTTATCGGCGATAAACTGTGCTAAAGCAACTTCAACAAGACCCGATTGAAGTCGAGTTTGCACTTTAAAGATAGGAAGTGCTTGGGTCGCGCCTTGGTCAATCCAACGAGTGGGGATTTGCGTGTGACGGGTAATACCGACTTTTAATCCAGAAGTGTTTGCTAAATAGACATAATGAGGGATCATGCAGTTTTCTTCCCCCCATTGTGGCTCGCGGCAAGTCCCTTTATCAAAGTGGCATGTTTCTGGTTTCATAATACACATATCACAGCTAGCGAGCTTACGCATGCATACAAAGCAGTGACCTTGCGAGTAACTTTTTTTGGTTTTCTTGCCGCAGTTGCTACAAAAAATATTGCCTGTAAAAGTCAGTGTCAGTGTTTTGCCAATGTAATCATTTAAAGAAACGAGTTCATCACCAATTGGCAGGTGGTATTGAACGGGTGCAGCGTGCGACGATTTTAATTTGCGAAGTGTGCCTTGCATCTTTACATAGCCCCTAAAGATGTAAAAAAGGCTAGTGTAACATGCTCTATTTAGAATGTGTGGCAATTAACGACAGGTACTCATCGAATGGAATCGCTTTGCTGTAATAAAAACCTTGTCCTTGGTCGGCGCCCATTTTAATTAATAACTGTTCTGTCGTTTGATCCTCAATGCCTTCAACGGTGATATTCATATCCAGGTTATGAGCCATATCAATGGCTGTTTTAACGATAACTTGGTGTGTCTCGTTGTTGGTAAGGTCGAGAATAAATGACTTATCAACTTTAATGGTACTAAATGAATAATTAACTAAATAATTCAATGAAGAGTAGCCTGTACCAAAGTCATCAAGAATCACTTGGCTTCCTAATTTATTTAATTCATTTACGAAACGCACCATATCAGTGTGATTTTTTATCAGTGCAAATTCAGTTAACTCAAATTTTAACTGCGCAGCAGAAACCCCGTGCTTTAAGATACTGTTTTCGATTTTTTCGATTAATTTAGGAATGGCTAAATTTTTAGCACTTAAATTCACACTAATCGTGTGATCGTAATAGCCTTGTTGATTCAGTTTTGCCACTGTCTGACATGCTTTTTCGATAACCCATAAGCTTAGCTCGTTGATAAGGCCTGTGCGTTCAGCAAGTAAAATTAGTTGCTCAATATCAAGGTGCTTATCGGCTGATGGCCAGCGCAATAGCGCCTCAGCACCCACGATAGTTCCGGTGCGTAAATTGACAATGGGTTGCAAGTAAATGGCGAGAGAGTTGCTGCGAATCGCGTGTTGTAATGACACCGCTAAACTTAAATCCATGTCGATATGTGGGGCGGTTGTATCTGTATTTTGGTGCTTTTGTGACAGCCCTAAATAGCCGCGTTGTAACCAAGAGTCAAAACCATCATTTTCCACAGGTTCTGTAATACTGAAGCGGTAATAAAGCTGTAAATCTAGCCCTGATATTTGATACTGCTTTGGCAGTTGTTTGCAAAGCGTATTGAGTTCTTCGTTGAGCTCGTCTTGCGGTTGAATTTTGGTTGAAACAAAAGCCAGTATGCCGTTGCCTAAATCGGCTACCTTTGGGGCGGTATCCAGTGAGGATTCTAAGCTTATAAACTGTCTTTGTTTGCTAAGTTGGTGCTCTAAAGATTTAGCAACTGTGGTAATGATATGACTGCTTTGGGTCGGATTTAAAATGCTCATTAAGGCATTAAACTGCTCGATTTTTAACAAGCATAAGTTGGCGTTTCTATGCTCATTTATCATTCTCATGTAGGCTTGCTTTAACATGGCCTGATTAAGTAATTTTGTTTGCTGCGAATGAGTCGCATGATACAGCGCTTTCTCTCGTTGGTACCGTACACGGTCGGCCAAAGCCATTGCCATTAATACGATCTCGCATAAAATCGCAATTAAAAATAGGTGGCGAGTTGCAAAACTGTAAGGGATAAAACCCGTTAATTCGAGTGGTTGCACAGCAGCACCTATTATTAACGGGACCCATGACATCACATAAAACTTTGCCCAACGAAAGCCACTCACAAGCTTTTTGTAAATCATGCAAATACATAAAATATACAGCGGCACCATTAAGGCAAAGAAAATCTTTGACGAATGGTACTCCAACATAAAGAAGCTAATTAAGCTAAAACTGAACAGTAAGGCTAAAAAGCTAATGCTGAGTTTGTAGAGAAGACAGTTGTCTTTGTGGTAACGCAAAAACATGGTGCAAAATGCGACCGTGAAAAAGGCAATGGCATAGTTACTAAAAACGACGTGTTCATTAAAAAATAGTTGCCATGAAAGAGGCCATAAATAAAAACCAAAACCCAGTACTGAGCCCATAAGTAATAAGGCTGAAATGATATAACCAATGTAAATTAGGTAAACACGGTCACGAATACCAAAAAATAACACTAAGTTATAAAGGGCCGCCATGATAAGCACGCCAATAAATATCCCCCAAATCCCCACTTGTGAGCGAATAAGGTGTTGAAATTCGTTTTTACCATAAATTTTGATGGGGGTTTTGCTGATACCAACCGTATCAATTTTTACAACCAGAGTTGTTTGTTCGTTAGCCTGTAATGTGAGTAACGCATGAGGCGTACTGTACTGAAATAAGTTAAGCCCAGTAACTTTATCGCCTAATCTCGTTTTTTTGATCAGCTTTTGATCAGCATCCAATTCAAACAGGGTTAAATAGTCAACCATGGGATTGTCGAAGTGGATAAATAAATCAATTGCTTTCGATTGTCTATTTTCCAGGTCTAGCTTGAGCCAGTAATCTTTTGCCGCTAAATCCCATTCTATGTACTCGAAGGGTTGCTCAATTAATTTCTTTGGCTCAGAAAGGAGCTCTTTAAGGGTTAATGATTCAGTGTCGTCAATACGGTAAGCTGTGTGGGTGTATACAGGCGCTGTTTTATCAATAGTATAACGAGTAGGGCTTGCAAGATGAGTCGACAAAGTCGTGATGATAAAAAACAAAGTTGCAAGAATAAAAAATGAAACAAAATGATATTTCAGCGTTTTATTATTCAAAATGGGTTCTTTAACAAATTAATACTTTACTACAGTGTAGCATTAAAAAAGCGCAGTTAAACTGCGCTTTTTTCACAAGGGTACAGGTTCGACCTTAATGCTGTTCACGTGCAATAGCACGGTAAGCGATGTCGGTGCGATACTCCATACCATCCCAGCTGATTTGCTCAACTAGCTTATACGCGCGTTGCTGTGCTTCGGTTACCGTATTACCTAGTGCGGTTGCACATAATACGCGACCACCCGCGGTTACAACCGCATCACCATCTTGCTTAGTGCCAGCATGGAATACCTTTTCGCCTTCAGGGTAATTAACAAGTAAACCGTTAATTGCATCACCTTTCGGGTAATCACCAGGATAACCTTTCGCTGCAAGAACAACACCCACTGCTGCACGCGGATCAAATTCAATGCTTGTTTTATCTAATTCTTCACGGTTAGCCGCTTCAATTAATTCAACAAGATCTGATTTCAAACGCAGCATCATTGGTTGTGTTTCAGGATCACCAAAACGACAGTTATACTCGATCACTTTTGGTGTACCGTCTGCAGTGATCATTAAACCTGCGTACAAGAAACCAGTGTAAGGGTGGCCTTCTTGCGCCATACCTTCAACCGTAGGGTTGATCACTTCATTCATAACACGTTGGTGAATTTCATCTGTAACAACGGGGGCAGGTGAGTATGCACCCATACCGCCAGTGTTTGGACCTTTATCGCCATTGTAAGCACGTTTGTGGTCTTGGCTTGTGGCGAATGGCAATACGTTTTTACCATCAACCATGACGATGAAAGACGCTTCTTCACCTTCTAAGAACTCTTCGATAACCACACGGCTACCCGCTTCACCAAAGCTATTACCTGCAAGCATGTCGCGGATAGCTTCTTCAGCTTCGCTCTCAGTCATTGCAACAATAACGCCTTTACCTGCCGCTAAGCCGTCTGCTTTAACAACAATTGGAGCGCCTTTTTCTTTTAAATAAGCAAGAGCAGGGTCGATTTGTTCAAATGTTTGATAATCAGCTGTTGGAATATTGTGTCGTGCTAAAAAGTCTTTCGTGAATGACTTTGAGCCTTCCAGTTGTGCCGCACCAGCTGTAGGGCCGAAGATAGCAAGACCGTGTTCACGGAATGTATCAACAACACCCAGTACCAATGGCACTTCAGGACCTACAATGGTGAGCTCTACAGCGTTTTCTTTTGCAAACGTAACAAGACCTTCAAGGTCTTCAACATTGATTGCAACGTTTTCAAGTTTTGGCTCTAGTGCCGTACCAGCATTACCTGGCGCAACGAATACCGTGTTTACTTTACTATTTTGAGCAGCCTTAAACGCAAGTGCGTGTTCGCGGCCGCCACTGCCGATGACAAGTACATTCATGGCGAAATAATCCTATTTAAAGCGGTTTTTTAAACTTCAGCGTCATGCGGTCACTTTCACCAATCGCTTTATATTTTGCAGCGTCTTGTTCGTCAAGCGCTAAGCGTGGTGGCAATGTCCATACCCCTTTAGGGTGATCTGCTGTGTCGAGTGGGTTTGCATTAATGTCACTAGTTGCTACCAGTTCAAAGCCTGCTTGTTTTGCAATATCAATCACATAGCTTTGTTTCATATAACCTGAAGATTTCTGATCGTCATCACTACGAGATTCAGGAAGGCGATGTTCAACAACGCCTAGTGTGCCACCAGGTTTAAGTGCTTTATAAAATGCTTTAAATGCACTTAAGGTGCCTTCTTTCTCTTTACCCATGTACCAGTTGTGTACATTTCTAAATGTGAGTACTAAGTCAGCACTGCCGGCTGGGGCAATATCAAGGTGAGTAATGGGAGCAAATTCAGTGAGTTTTACTTCACTAAAACGTGCATCATCGCTCATCTTTTTCTTAAAACCCGCTAATGAACGTTGATAATAACCGACTTCTGAATCAGCTGGGAAATGTGCCGCGTAATAGACGCCATGACCTTTTACAGCCGGCGCTAAGATTTCGCTGTACCAACCACCACCAGGGGCAATTTCTACCACTGTCATTGTCGGTTTGAAACCAAAGAATTCAAGGGTTTCAATAGGGTGGCGATATGTATCGCGCGCGCTGTTTTTAGCGTCACGTTCACTTGATTGTACAGCACTTGTAAGCGCTGATTCATGGCTGTGACTGAGTGCGTGTGCAGATGCAAGTGCTAGGCTTGCAACAAGTAGCGATTTTACGGCAAATTTCATCATCTATTCCTTCATTTTTAGGGTTATTAATAATCAGAATACGTGAATTAGTAGCAAACAAAAAGGGTTAAACAATTTGCTTAACCCTTTATGTAATTAGTGGCGGAAATGGCGCATACCAGTAAATACCATTGCCATACCCGCTTCATCAGCTGCCGCGATAACTTCTTCATCGCGCATTGAACCACCAGGTTGAATAACCGCTGTGATACCAGCGTCGCGAGCTGCATCAATACCGTCACGGAATGGGAAGAATGCATCAGATGCCATTACAGAGCCTTTTACTTCAAGGTTTTCATCAGCTGCTTTAATTCCTGCAATTTTCGCTGAGTAAACACGGCTCATTTGGCCGGCGCCTACACCAATAGTCATACCGTCACGAGCGTAAACAATTGCGTTTGACTTAACGAATTTTGCAACCTTCCAGCAGAATAATAAGTCTTTTAATTCTTGCTCAGTAGGCTGACGCTTAGTAACAACTTTAAGGTCACCTTCGGTTACCATACCTAAATCACGGTCTTGAACTAAGATACCACCATTAACACGTTTGATATCGTGACCTGTTGTCTTGGCAGACCATTCACCGCATTCTAATAAACGTACGTTTTGTTTAGCTGAAACGATCTGTGCTGCAGCTTCTGATACTTTAGGAGCAATGATAACTTCTACGAACTGACGAGAAACAATCGCTTCGGCTGTGTCTGCATCTAGCTCTTTATTAAAAGCAATAATGCCACCAAATGCTGATGTAGGGTCAGTTTTGAATGCACGGTCGTAAGCTTCAAGAATATTTTCACCGATAGACACACCACATGGGTTCGCATGTTTTACGATAACACAGGCGGGTACGTCGAATTCTTTAACACACTCTAATGCAGCATCCGTATCTGCGATGTTATTGAATGATAATGCTTTGCCTTGAAGTTGTACTGCAGTTGCAACAGATGCCTCTGCAACGTCATTTTCAACATAGAAAGCAGCATCTTGGTGTGAATTTTCACCGTAGCGCATGTCTTGCTTTTTAGTGAATTGCATGTTGATTGTACGAGGGAATTTAGTTTCTTCAGCAGCTTCCTCTGTATAATCAGGAACCATTTTGCCGAAGTAGTTTGCAATCATACCATCGTATTGTGCTGTGTGCTCATACGCAGCAATCGCTAGGTCAAAACGTGTTTTATACGTTGTTGAGCCATTGTTGCTTTGCATTTCGCTGATTACACGGTCATAGTCTTTCGCATTAACAACGATAGTCACGTCTTTGTGGTTTTTCGCTGCAGCACGCACCATTGTTGGACCGCCGATATCAATGTTTTCAATTGCATCTTCAAGGCTGCAGTCTTCTTTCGCAACTGTATTTGCGAAGGGGTATAAGTTAACTACAACGATATCGATAGCAGAGATATTGTTCTCGCTCATTACATCTTCATCTTGGCCGCGACGCGCAAGAATGCCGCCATGAATTTTTGGATGAAGTGTTTTTACGCGACCATCCATGATCTCAGGGTGACCAGTATGGTCAGATACTTCAGTGACTTTAATGCCATTATCAGCAAGTAATTTGCAAGTACCGCCTGTTGATAAAATATCTACGCCTTGAGCTTCAAGAGCGCGAGCAAATTCAACGATACCGGTTTTATCTGACACACTTAATAGTGCGCGACGAATTGGACGATGTGTATCCATTGTAGTTTTGATTACCTCAATGTTTGAGCTAGCTTAGAAAGGCGGTATTTTAACTGAATATTGCTGAGAAAACGATGTTTTAAGCGTGAGGAATTTGCATAGTTTTTAACGGTTATAAAAAAAGCACCCTAAGGTGCTTTTTTGTCGAGTATGCAGTGACCCACATACTCGCGTTGTATTGGATTGGTAACCTATTAAAACGACAGGGCGTTAGAATGATTACGATTTCAATATAACGGTATTAGTTCATGCCATATTTTTTAAGCTTCTTACGTAAAGTACCACGGTTGATACCTAGTAAGATTGCTGCACGAGTTTGGTTACCACGCGTGTACGTCATTACTTCTTCAAGTAATGGTGCTTCTAGCTCAGAAAGAACAAGGTCGTATACGTCTTGTACGTCTTGACCATTAAGTTGCTTCAAGTAGTGATGAACCGCTTTTTTCACTGCATCACGCAACGGCTGTGGTTTCTCGTGTGACTGTACATGAGGGTTTGTGATAAATGGAGAAGTCACGTTTTGTTCGAACATCGTTATATGTCTCTTTCTTTCTTAGTTAGCTGCTAGTGTTTTAAAGTATTGCTCTAATGCGTCGACTTGTGCCTGTGGGTTATCTAACGCATTAAATACTCGCCTAAACTGACCGTCACTGTCATGGGTTTGCAAATACCAAGATACATGCTTACGAGCGATACGCGCTCCCATTGGCTCACCGTAAAACTGATGAAGGTTTGCTAAGTGCTCCATCAAAATGCTACGCACCTCTGCAATTTCAGGTGCTGGCAAATGTTCTCCAGTTCGCAAATAGTGGTCTATCTCCCTAAATATCCAAGGGCGACCTTGGGCGGCTCGACCAATCATAATGGCATCTGCACCCGTATAATCCAAAACCTGTTTTGCTTTTTCTGGTGATGTAATATCACCATTGGCAACGACAGGGATCGACACTGAACGTTTAATATCCCTAATCGTGGCGTACTCTGCTTCACCTTTGTACATACATGCGCGCGTACGCCCATGTACAGCCAAAGAAGCAATGCCATAACGTTCAGCTATTTTCGCAATCTCGACACCATTACGGTTATCCTGATCCCATCCAGTACGGATTTTTAAGGTGACAGGGACATCGACAGCATTAACAACTGCATCGAGTATCTCTTCCACTAATTCAGGAAACTGTAATAAGGCTGAGCCTGCGAGTTTCTTATTCACTTTTTTAGCTGGGCACCCCATATTAATATCTATGATCTGTGCACCGTTGCTAACATTGAATTGTGCTGCCTGTGCCATAAGCTCAGGATCGGCTCCGGCAATCTGCACCGAGCGAATACCCGATTCACCGCTGTGATCCATACGGTTCATCGACTTTTCGGTTTTCCACACTTTTGGGTTTGACGAGAGCATTTCAGATACCGCAAGCCCCGCACCTAAGCGACGGCAAAGTTGTCTAAATGGTCTGTCTGTAATGCCTGCCATTGGCGCGACAATTACGTTGTTCTCAAGTTGGTATGAACCGATACGCACTGTTATTCAATAGGCCTCTTTTCAAGGGGCGCTAAGTTTACGGCTTTTTTTGCAAAAATCAAAGGCTATAAATTGAACAAAAGTGACTTTTTTTTGCCTATTTTGTATTGACTTTTGATAACAGTTTGACGGGCGGGTTGATTTGTTTGTTATTTAACCAGAAAAAAATTCACGTGAAAATAGATAACAAATTGAAGAGTGTAAAAATAAGGTAAAGCCTGTTAAATACTGGCTTTACCTATTAAATGTTCAGATGTGTATTATGACTTTTTGGTACCACTAACACGTGTCCATTCACCTTCAACAACAATCTCGTCAAGTGCTAAAAACGGTGCGTAAACATCGGCAACAGATTGTGCTTGTTCCTCTAAAATACCCGACATAGCAATTTTACCGTTGGGCTTTAATAGTCCCAAAATGACTTCATGAAGCTCTTTAAGAGGTTGTGCTAAGATATTCGCAACAACCACATCAGCACTAAAATCAGGTTGATCTTCAGGTAAATACACTTCGAGCTTGTCTGCAACACCATTGCGCTCAGCATTATCGCGACTGGCCTCAATTGCTTGAGGATCAATATCGATGCCGATCATACGTTCAGCACCTAATTTGATCGCTGCAATTCCTAAAATACCTGAACCACACCCGAAGTCGACGACCGTTTTCCCGGTTAAATCTTGGCTTTCTAGCCACTTTAAGCATAGCGCTGTCGTTGCATGTGTGCCCGTGCCAAAAGCAAGACCAGGATCAAGCAATACATTGACTGCATCCGGTTCTGGAATATCACGCCAGCTTGGACAAATCCATAAGCGCTCACCGAACTTAATCGGGTGGAAGTTATCCATCCACTCACGTTCCCAGTCTTTATCTTCAAGTTGCTCAATTTTGTATACGAGTTTGTCTGCGAGCGTCGGTTCAGCCTTAAGTACGGCTACGACGCTGTCCATATCATGATTAGCATCGTATAAACCAATCACCGTGGTATCAGCCCACAGTTGTACTGTACCAAGTTTTGGTTCATAAATAGGGGTGTCTTTCGCATCAACATAAGTAACCGATGCGCTGCCAGTGTCCATAAGTAAGTCGCTGATCATCTCGGCATTATCAGCGTTTGCATTTATGCGAATTTGGATCCAAGCCATGGTCGTCTCTCAAATAGAAAAAAGGCCGCAACAGCGGCCTTTTAGTTAATATATTAATAATGCTATTTATTTAGCATCTAAGAAGCTTTTTAGTAGGTCTGAGCGAGAAGGGTGACGTAATTTACGTAACGCTTTCGCTTCAATTTGACGAATACGTTCACGTGTTACGTCAAATTGTTTACCTACTTCTTCTAAAGTATGGTCGGTGTTCATGTCGATACCGAAACGCATACGCAGTACTTTAGCTTCACGTGCTGTTAGACCTGCTAATACGTCATTGGTTGCGCCTCGAAGAGATTCCATTGTTGCAGAATCAATTGGCGAATCAATGGTTGTATCTTCAATGAAGTCACCTAAGTGCGAATCTTCATCATCACCGATAGGAGTTTCCATCGAAATTGGCTCTTTAGCGATTTTAAGTACCTTACGAATTTTATCTTCAGGCATTAACATACGCTCAGCTAACTCTTCTGGGCTCGGCTCACGGCCCATCTCTTGTAACATTTGACGAGAGATACGATTTAACTTGTTGATCGTCTCAATCATGTGCACAGGAATACGGATGGTACGCGCTTGGTCAGCAATTGAACGCGTAATTGCTTGACGGATCCACCATGTTGCATAAGTAGAGAACTTATAACCACGGCGATATTCGAACTTATCAACCGCTTTCATTAGACCAATGTTACCCTCTTGGATAAGGTCTAAGAATTGTAAACCACGGTTGGTGTATTTTTTCGCAATTGAAATTACAAGACGTAAGTTGGCTTCAACCATTTCTTTCTTTGCACGGCGCGCTTTAGCTTCACCAATGCTCATTCGACGGTTGATATCTTTAATACGCTCAATGCTTAAGCCAGTGCTTTCTTCAATTGCAGATAACTTGCTAATACAACGAATTATTTCTGGTTTTACTTCTTCAAGTGCTACTGAGTACTTCTCGTTTGCAGCAATTTCAAGATCAATCCAAGCAGTGTCTGTTTCGTTGTTAGCGAAGTGCTTCACAAAGTTTTTCTTTGGTAGCTTCGCAATTTGTACAGCTTGCTTCATGATAAGACGTTCTTGTACACGAACGCGATCCATCATTTCACGCATGTTGTTTACCATGCGATCAAACTGTTTAGGAACTAGTTTAAATGTTTTAAACAGTTCACCGATTTCAAAAATAGCAGCTTGTGAATCAGGGTGTGAGCGGCCTTTTGCTTCGAATGTATCGCGTGCTTTATTGTAAAGCTCACGCAAATGTTCGAAGTGGACACGTGCTTCTTCAGGATCTGGACCTGTGTCACCATCTGCATCATCATCGCTGTCATCATCGTCGTCGTCGTCGTCATCGTCGTCTTCGTCGTCGAGCTGCTCTTCATTTAGATCTGAACCGATGTGAGTCGCAGAAATTTGTGATTCGTCTTCATTATTAGGATCAAAGAAACCAGAAATAATGTCGCTTAAGCGCATTTCTTCTGCTTCAAACTTGTCCCATTGCTCGAGTAGATATGTAATTGCTTCAGGGTATTCAGCAACAGAAATCTGAACTTGGTTGATACCTTCTTCAATACGCTTGGCGATAACAATTTCGCCTTCACGTGTAAGTAGCTCAACAGTACCCATTTCGCGCATGTACATACGCACAGGGTCAGTCGTTCGACCGATCTCTTTTTCTACAGTCGCAAGTGCAGCGGCCGCGGCTTCTGCTGCGTCTTCGTCTGTCGTTGTTTCTTGCATCATTAATTCATCGGCATCAGGCGCATTTTCACTTACCTTGATACCCATATCATTAATCATGCTAATGATATCTTCTACCTGATCTGAGTCGATAATGTCTTGTGGAAGGTGATCATTAACTTCTGCAAAAGTTAAATAACCTTGCTCTTTACCTTTTTGAATCAGAAGCTTTAATTGTGACTGAGGAGTTGGATCCATAGAGATTTTTTCTTCCACTCTGAAAGTTGATACAACAGGCGCCAGCTCGCTTAAAAAATAAGCGACACGAAAACTAACTAGACGCAGTGAATAGCACAGTATAACAGCTTTATTCAATTCTGACTAGCTGTTGCTGCCTTTTAACGCTTGCGTCAGTAAGTGGCATTCTAGCCGTTCTTCGCTGCTTAAGCCTTGGGTCTTGTCTTTTATTAATAGGGTCTCTAGTCGATAATTTAAACACTGGTCTTCAATAAATTTAAAAGTATTTTTGAAAACTGTCTCTAAACGATCGTCATTTATTTGATGCTGCCAAGTTGCTAATTTCACTAATGCATCATATTCAGCGCTATCTCGGAACGATTCTAAGATTTGCGCGGTTGTAATACCATGTCGTTCACGTGCTAAATGCTGTATCCGTAAAAATAGCTCAATGCCGGCAATTTTCATTTCAGCAAGTTCAGGCATGTAAGCGATGCTCGTTGCTAGATTCGGATGCTGCAATAAAATACCTATAGCTTGACGCATCGGCGTTATTTTAAATTTACGCTCAATTGCATGTTGCTGCTTCGGGGTTTTAACCCGATTACTCAATTGCTCTCGTGTACGACCAATTAATCGGCCCAAATGTTCCAGTATATTTTCTTGGTAAAATTCACTCGGTATTTTTTCGATTAAAGGTAAGGCATCACTGAGTAACTTTGCTTTGCCAGCGTCTTTCGTTAGGTCAATCTCTTGGCTTAGCTTGCTGAACAACACTTTGCTGAAATCATCGGCCTCTGCTAGGCGTGCTTCGAATGCCTCTTTTCCTTCTTTTTGTACCAATGAGTCGGGGTCTTCACCGTCAGGTAAAAAGACAAATTGAAGTGATTTGCCATCAGCTAGATAAGGTAGGGCATTTTCGAGTGCGCGCCATGCTGCATCACGACCCGCTCTATCACCATCATAGCAGCATATCACTTTATCAGTGGTTCTAAACAAGGTGTGCATGTGCTCAGCTGTGGTTGCTGTGCCAAGTGCTGCTACAGCGTATTCAATGCCTTGCTCTGCTAAGGCAACCACATCCATATACCCTTCAACAATTAAAATATGTTCAAGTTTCTTATGTGCTTGTTTCGCTTCGTATAAACCATAAAGCTCAAAACCTTTGTGGAAAATACGTGTCTCAGGAGAGTTAAGGTATTTTGGACCTTGATCGGCTTGCATCACGCGACCACCAAAGGCAATAACCCGGCCTCGCTTATCACGAATAGGAAACATGAGCCGATCACGAAAAAAGTCAAATTGGCGACCCGGCGACTTTTCAGACGCGAGTTTTAGCTCAATTAATTGCTCTTTTTGCTCTTTATTTCGGCCTAATTGCTGGCACAGTGCTTCCCATTCACTTGGCGCATAACCAATCATGAACTTTTTAGCAGTTTCACCGCTTAGGCCACGGCCTTTTATGTAATCAATTACCGCTTTTGAGTTGCTATGGTGTTTTAATTGGTGCTGATAAAAACGGGCGGCATGAAGCATTAAATCGTAATCGGAACGTTTTTGCTCGGCGGTACGCTGTGGACCTGAACTAGTGCCTTGCTCACGTGGTACGTCTAAATTTAGAATACTAGCCAGCTCTTCAATAGCATCAACAAACTCTAATTTGTCGTATTCCATGACAAACGAAATGGCATTACCATTCGCTCCGCAACCAAAGCAGTGGTAAAACTGTTTATCTTGAGAAACAGTAAATGACGGGGTTTTTTCGTTGTGAAAAGGGCAACATGCTTGGTAGTCTTTCCCGGCTTTTTTTAGGCCAACTTTTGAATCAATTAGCTCAACAATATCTGTTCGTGCGAGCAAATCATCAATAAATTGTCGAGGGATTTTTCCGGCCATAGCTGTTGTTTTTCCTGCGCTATTTTTGCGTTCTAAAGTGAGATTTGAACACAATTACTCTCTTTATGAAAGACTAAAAACAAGAAACCGAGCACTAGGCTCGGTTTGCTTGAATCATACGTCTGTATGTGGGGGTTAGGCAGTTAATCGTTGCTTGATTAAGCCAGAAATCTTACCTAAATCGGCACGACCTTCGGCTTTGCTTTTGATTACTCCCATTACCTTACCCATGTCTTGCATACCTGCTGCGTTTGTATCAGCAATAGCCGAGTCAATAAGAGCAATGATTTCTTCTTCACTCAATTGTTGAGGTAAGAATTCTTCAAGAGCTTTAATCTCATTGGCTTCAATTTCTGCTAAATCTTCACGACCCGCATCAATATACTGGGTGTAAGAGTCGCGACGTTGTTTTACAAGCTTCACTAAAACAGCGGTAATTCCGTCGTCGTCTAGCGTGATTTGCTCGTCAATTTCACGTTGCTTGATTGCAGCAAGTACCATGCGGATTGGCTTAAGACGGTCTTTGTCTTTTGCTCTCATCGCATCTTTTTGCGCATCTTTTAGCGTTAATAAAAGGCTCATTTATACAAGACCAAATACTGATTAGTATAATTTAACGCGACGTGCGTTATCGCGAGAAAGCTTCTTCATGTGACGCTTTACTGCAGCAGCTTTTTTACGCTTACGCTCAGCTGTTGGCTTTTCATAGTGCTCGCGACGACGAACTTCTGAAAGGATACCTGCTTTTTCACATGAACGCTTGAAGCGACGAAGTGCTACGTCAAACGGTTCGTTCTCTCTTACTTTAATTACTGGCATTAAAAATTCACCTACCTAAATAATGAGCGTTGCTCAAGTTGATCGAATAACGATCAAGTGGTTCAAAAATGGTGCGGTATTGTAATCCGAAGCAACACCACATGTAAAGAATAATATTAACAGAAACTGAGGCGGCTAAACAGTATTAATTTGGCTCTCGTTGATACAAACGACAAATTACCTGCCCTGCAGATTTCTCCTTTAAAAGCAGCCAGTTATCTGGGGGAGTGAAGCTGGTTAGCTCACTTTCAACTTCCACATAAATCAACGCTTGCTCAGTTAACCATTGATTTGATTCGAGTAATAAACAACTTTTTTCAGCTAAATTTTGTCGGAATGGCGGATCAACAAAAACAAGATCAAACTGCTCATCTAGCGAATTATTTGCCAATAATGCGAGGCTATCGCCCTGTTTAATTGTGGCATTTTCAAGTTTGAGGGTGCTTATATTTTGTATAAGTTGAGATGCAGCACTTTTATCAAGCTCAAAAAATACAGCACGTTTAGCAAAGCGTGACAACGCTTCGAATCCTAACCCGCCAGAACCTGCGAAGCAGTCAAGGACCGCTGCATCACGCGTATCTTGCATTAACCAGTTAAACACGGTTTCCTTAATGCGATCAGTCGTTGGACGTAAACCTTGTACATCTTTAACAGGAAGTTTTCTGCCACGAAATTGTCCGCTAATAATACGGATAAAGCCATTTGCTGATTTATTATTGCTAGCGTTTACTTGGCGGTTAGCTGTTGATTTTTTTCTCATTTAACTCACTAATTATTGGTAACTGACCCCCAGCTCAGATAATATTGCAAGCAATAGCTGGTGTGTCATTTTTCTACTGCGCTAAAAATGGTAGTATTGCGACCTTAGCGATAGATGGTACCCGTTTCGGTTTGGCTGAGCATAGCTGAACTATCACCAAACTATTATTCATGTAAGTTTATCAGATTTTTATAAGTGGTTATTAGCAAGTATGGCAAAAAAAAGTAAATTCTTGTCTTGGTTTGGTTTTGGCAAATCAGAAAAACAACAAGCAGAGCAAACAGCAAATGAGGCTGATAACCAAAAGCAATTAGAAGAACAACAGCGTATTGAAGCTGAAAAAGCGCAAGCGGCGAGCTTAGAGCAGGAACGTATTGCAGCAGAAAAAGCTGAAGCCGAGCGTGTAGAACAAGAACGCATTGCAGCAGAAAAGGCTGAAGCTGAACGTATCGCAGCAGAACAGCAAGCAGCAGAGCAACGTCGTCAAGAACAACAAGCGCGTCTTGCAGAGCAAGAAGCGGCCATGAAGTTAGAACAAGAGCGTATTGCAGCGGAACAGGCGCAGCGTGAAGCAGATCAAATTGCAGCAGAGAAGGCACAAGCTGAACGTGTAGAACAAGAACGTATTGCAGCAGAAAAAGCAGAAGCGATGCGCATAGAGCAGGAACGCGCTGCGGCAGAAAAAGCTGAAGCTGAACGTATCGCTGCAGAACAGCAAGCAGCAGAGCAATGTCGTCAAGAACAACAAGCGCGTTTTGCAGAGCAAGAAGCGGCCATGAAGTTAGAGCAAGAGCGTATTGCAGCTGAACAGGCGCAGCGTGAAGCAGAGCAAATTGCAGCACAAAAAGCAGAAGCCGAACGTTTAGAACAAGCACGCGTTGCAGCAGAAAAAGCAGAGGCCGAACGTGTAGAGCAAGCACGTGTTGCAGCCGAGAAAGCTGAAGCCGAACGTGTAGAACAAGAACGCATTGCAGCAGAAAAGGCTGAAGCTGAACGTTTAGAACAAGCACGTATTGCAGCAGAAAAAGCTGAAGCTGAACGTGTAGAACAAGCACGTATTGCAGCAGAAAAAGCAGAAGCTGAACGTGTAGAACAAGCACGCATTGCAGCCGAAAAAGCTGAAGCTGAACGTGTAGAACAAGCACGCATTGCAGCAGAAAAAGCTGAAGCTGAACGTTTAGAGCAAGAGCGTATTGCAGCAGAAAAAGCTGAAGCTGAACGTGTAGAACAGGAACGTATTGCAGCAGAAAAAGCTGAAGCTGAACGTGTAGAACAGGAACGTATTGCAGCAGAAAAAGCAGAAGCTGAACGTATAGAACAAGCTCGTATTGAAAAAGAAAAAACAGAGCAAGTAACCGATAAACCCAAAAAAGAAGGCTTTTTTGCCCGCCTTAAAAAAGGTTTATTAAAAACTCGCGTTAATATTGGCTCGGGCTTTGCCTCTATTTTTAGTGGTAAAAAAATTGATGATGAGCTATTCGAAGAGTTAGAAACACAGCTATTAACGGCTGATTTAGGTGTCGATACAACCATGAAGTTGATTGATAACCTAACAGATGCAGCCGATCGAAAACAACTTAAAGATGGCGATGCACTTTACGAGCTAATGAAGCAAGAAATGGCCGCAATGTTAAAGACAGCTGAGCAGCCATTAACTGTGCCAGAAAATAAAAAACCGTTTGTTATTTTAATGGTGGGTGTAAATGGGGTGGGTAAAACCACGACCATTGGTAAGCTTGCTAAGCAATTCCAAAATGAAGGCAAATCAGTCATGCTGGCTGCGGGGGATACTTTCCGTGCCGCCGCAGTTGAGCAATTACAAGTGTGGGGCGAGCGTAACAGTATACCTGTTATTGCACAGCATACTGGTGCAGACAGTGCATCGGTTGTGTTTGATGCCTTTCAAGCGGCGAAAGCACGTAATGTAGACGTATTAATCGCGGATACAGCAGGGCGCTTGCAAAATAAAGATAACCTCATGCAAGAGCTTGAAAAAATAGCCCGTGTAATGAAGAAAATAGACCCAGATGCGCCGCATGAAGTCATGCTAACAATTGATGCGGGCACGGGGCAGAATGCCATTAGCCAAGTAAAACTATTTAATGAATGTGTTGGCTTAACGGGTATTACCTTGTCTAAACTGGATGGGACAGCAAAAGGGGGTGTTATCTTTGCTGTGGCAGATAAGTTTAATATTCCAATTCGTTACATAGGCGTTGGCGAGGGAATCGACGACCTGCGTACTTTTAATAGTAATGACTTCATTGATGCGTTGTTTAGCCAAGATGAGGACGACGTATAATTCATAAAAAAGGGAGCATGCTCCCTTTTCAGCTGCAAGATGATTGATAACTAAAATGATAAATTTTCAGCAAGTCAGTAAAACATACCCCGGCGGTCACCGTGCGCTGGAAAAAGTCAGTTTTCATATTAAGTCAGGCGAGTTGGCTTTTTTAACTGGGCATAGTGGCGCAGGTAAAAGTACATTATTAAAGCTGATTAGTTTGATGGAACGTCCATCGGCTGGCAAAGTATTAATTAATGATATTGATTTAAATGCTGTTAAATCTCGTCAAATTCCTTATGTACGCCGTGATATAGGGATTATTTTTCAAAACCATCGTTTGTTAGAACGCTATACGGTATTTGATAATGTCGCTTTGCCGTTGATTATTGAAGGCACACACCATAAACAAATTGCAAAGCGTGTGCATGGTGCGCTTGATAAAGTGGGCTTACTTGATAAAGCCAAATGTAACCCTGCGACTTTATCTGGAGGCGAGCAACAACGCGTGGGAATTGCGAGGGCTATCGTAAATTCACCGCCTATTTTGTTAGCTGATGAACCGACCGGTAATTTAGACCCCGAACTTTCAATGGATATTTTACGCTTATTCGAAGACTTTAATAATCATGGTACGACGGTGTTAATTGCCACCCATGATATTGGTTTAATTGCACGGATGCGCTATCGCAGCCTAACCCTTAAAGATGGACGTATGATCCAGGATCCATTAGCTGAGGGAGCGCTATGAGCCTATTATTTAAAAGTAGAGCCAGTCACAATGATCGTCAGCAGAAATCAATTCTAGCGGCGCCGTATTTCTTTTTTATTAACTTAATCCGTCAAGGTGTGCATAGCTTAGGTGAAATGTGGCGCACGCCACTTGCCTCCTTGATGACCATTGCGGTATTAGGGCTAAGCTTAACGTTACCAGCGACCTTGTATTTAGTCGTGAAAAATGTGTCTCAGGTAAGCAGCGGGTTTGAAGATGCCGCTGAAATTTCGTTGTTTGTTAAAGAGTCTATGACAGAGCAACAAACACAAACATTAGTCAAACGTTTAGCGCTTTACCCTGAAATCGATAAGGTTGAGTTTATTTCTAAAGCAGATGCGCTTGTTGAATTTAAGCAGGTGTCAGGATTTGGACAAGCATTAGAATACTTAGATGCGAATCCACTGCCCGATGTTGTTATTGTGACACCGACGGCACGGTATCGTCAGCCAAATGCTGCTGAACAGTTACTCAAAAAACTTGAAGATGAGCGTGAAGTCGATTTTGGTAAACTGGATATTGCATGGCTTGAGCGCTTAAATGCACTGTTAAGCTTATTAAAAGAGAGCGTGATTACCATTGCTTTACTATTATTAACCTCGGTGACTTTGATCATTGGAAACACGATTCGTTTATCTATCATGGATAAAAAGGAAGAGATCCAAGTTATGAAGTTAGTGGGGGCAACCAATGCATTTATACATGCGCCATTTTTATGGACGGGTATTTGGTATGGCATTATCGGTGGACTATTTTCATTTATTTGTGTTGCTTTGATGATGTGGTGGCTAGGTGCAGCGGTGAGCGAAGTCGCGGGAGTTTATGGCAGCCGTTTTAATTTAATCGGTTTGACGTTATCTGAATTTGCCATTTTAGTTGCACTTGCAACGGGGCTTGGTTTTGTCGGCTCGTATTTGTCTGTAAATAGATATATAAAAGAAATAGAACCCGATAAAGTATAACAATAAAGTGTAACAATTCGTTGTTACACTGCTTTATTAGCACTAAATAAAAGCAGTAATAAATTTATCGCTCTTTCAATTAAAGCTAGAATTCACCGCATATTCAGCGTGTTAGCGTAGACTAAAAATAGATACAAAAACCACTTGATTTGAACGTTAAAAAAGTTTTTAATTGAAGTTAGCACTCTCGCTTAAAGAGTGCTAAGATGGTTTCAAATGTTTATCACTGAGGTGAAAAATGAGTAAAGATTTATACGCAATGGCACTTACTGCAGGTCAACAAAGCGCGAGTATGGACGGCTATCTTCAAGCTGTCAGTACGATTCCAATGCTTGATGCCGAGCATGAAAAGCAGTTAGCGACACGTCTTCAGGAAGAAGGTGATCTTGATGCTGCGAAGCAACTCATTATGTCGCACCTTCGTTTTGTAGCTCACATTGCAAAAAGCTATTCAGGGTATGGTTTACCGCAAGCTGATTTAATTCAGGAAGGTAACATCGGTCTAATGAAGGCTGTAAAACGCTTTGACCCGAGCGTCGGCGTACGCTTAGTTTCATTCGCTGTACATTGGATTAAAGCGGAGATTCATGAATACGTACTAAAAAACTGGCGTATCGTGAAAGTTGCAACGACAAAAGCGCAACGTAAACTATTCTTCAATCTACGTAAAAACAAAAAACGTTTAGGTTGGTTTAACCAAGCCGAGGTTAGCACTGTTGCTAACGAGCTAGGGGTTAGTGAAAAAGAAGTACGTGAGATGGAATCGCGTATGAGTGGCCAAGATATGGGCTTTGATTTAACGGGTGACGACAATGACGATGCACCTACAAGCACCTACTCGCCAGTACAATATTTAACTGATGGCAGTGCTGACCTTGCTGACGATATTGAAGAGCAGCAATGGCAAGAACAGTCGCATGCACGTTTATTTAGTGCATTAAAAACGCTTGATGAACGCTCGCAAGATATCGTAAGTGCTCGTTGGTTAGCTGATGATAAAGCAACCCTGCAAGAGCTTGCTGAAAAGTATAACGTGTCAGCAGAGCGTGTTCGCCAGCTAGAAAAAACAGCGATGAAAAAACTGCAAACAGCCATGAGCTAATGGAGTCACGAGCTAATTAAGAGCTCGGACTTCAGAGTTATCTCTACTATAAAGCCTCGCAAATGCGGGGTTTTCTGTTTTAAGGATGCAGTATGCCAGATACTGATTACCAACACGTACTTAATGAAATTACCAAAGAAGTTCAGCCATTATTGAGTCAAGGCAAAGTGGCAGACTACATTCCTGCACTTGCGGATGTTGAACCAAACCAATTTGCAATTGCTATTCATACAGTCGATGGTCACACTTTTTGCGCTGGTGATTGCCGTGCTCGCTTTACCATTCAGTCTGTGTCTAAAGTGATGACATTAACGCTTGCACTGCAGCGTTATGGTGATGAACTTTGGCAACGCGTGGGCAAAGAGCCTTCTGGTACTGCATTTAACTCGCTCACTCAGCTAGAGTTTGAGCAGGGTATTCCCCGAAACCCGTTTATTAATGCTGGAGCCATCGTGACTTGCGATGCCTTATACAGCCGACTTTCAGCGCCAATGCACTCGATGCTTGAATCTTTTCGTCAACTGTCAGGCAATCCATCGGTTGTGATAGATAAAAAAGTTGCTAATTCAGAGTATGAGTTTCGTCATCGCAATGCCGCTATGGCACACTTAATGAAATCATTTGGTAATTTTAATAATGAAGTCGATGATGTTTTGTGGGCTTATTTTAATTTTTGTGCCATTGAGCTTAACTGTGTGGAGCTCGCTAAAGCGTATAATTATCTTGCAAACCAAGGCAAAGACACTCGGGGTAATAAAGTACTGAGTACAAGACAAAATAAGCAGCTTAATTCGTTGCTGTTTACCAGTGGTTTATATGATGCGGCGGGAGATTTTGGTTACCGTGTTGGGATGCCCGGAAAATCAGGGGTATCGGGCACAATATTAGCCGTTTTACCTAATCAGTTTACAGTTGCTGTGTGGGCACCACGTTTAAACTCATACGGTAACTCAGTGGCTGGGATAGCCGCCCTTGAGCGTTTATCCCAGAAACTGGATATTTCGATTTTTTAATGAGTATTACTGATCCCAGTATACTTGTTCTAAACAATCTTCACGTTCAGGTAAACCACGCGATAGACGCGGAGAGTGCTGTACGAGAACTTCATAACTCGCACGGTTGGCATACTTGCTAATTTGCGCCAGTGATGAGTAAGTCATCGCTGGTTGCTGGTGTTTCGCCGAATTAGCAACATTAAGCTTGTGGTACACATTTGCAGATAAATCATGTAGCACAGCAGCGAGTGCACAATCACCCGCGCCATTGGTGTTTTTAATGCTATCAGGGCCGCCCATGAATGGGGCAGTGTGGCTGTATGCACGGATTGGGTTTTGACAATCGTCTTTTCTCATTGCACGCGAAAATTCATAGCGATTAAAGTCAGCGATAGCGCCTGGTAGCAGCGGGTACTCTGTTTCGCGTTTAAATTGCTCGTCAACATAACCGGCCATAAACAAGCCTTTTTCACCTGCAGTACAAATCACTAAGTCGGTCCAATCAAGTGCTTTATCTGCCGCAAGAAGTGGGTCTTCGAAGCCTGTAATCGCAAGGCCTTCTTCTTCATTCATTGCTAAGATATCGACATGCTTTTTAACAAAGTCGGCCCACCATAAAGGGTCTTGCTCAATTAAGAATTTAGTGCCTAGAGTCAATACCACTGGCACGTCTGCATCATTGGCATATTTAACTGCCTGCATGGTTGCTTCAGTCATGGTTTCATCACCTTGGGTACGCATTAAGTATGCGCTGATCACAAGTGCTGATGAATTTTCAATTAACTCTTTATCAATTGATTCAGGACGTAGATGATTCATTAAACCTGCGCTTATCGCGAAGGTGCGCTCACCAGTTTCATCAATCAGTGTAAAACAGCGACCAATTGGGCCATCAACAGGTTGTAAATAATCTAGATCAACCCGGCTTGATGTATTACATAAAAAACGGTACGCATAGCTGCCAATTTTAATGTTTTCACTCATTACACCTAACAACACAGAGCGATCATCAGCAAGTGTTGAGTAGTTATGCATCGTGTTACCGATGGTGCCACCTGCGAACTCGTAATCGATCATATCGTCAAGCTTTAGGCGGTCATATAATGCATTGGTAATGTCGCTATCAATTACCTGTGACATGCCACGGCGCAATTGAAATTCATCGAGGAAAGCTTGATCAACTTTCGCTTCAATATCGACAACTATTTGATCGATACCCGTTATATAACTACGTTGTAGCCGCTCGGTTGAGTTCAGTTGATTTGTTAGTGGATCTTTGGCTTCCACTGGAAAATAATGTTTATGCCTGCGGCGTCCAGGAAATTTCATTTGCTACCCGTGTATTGATATCAATTGCAAAGTGTAAATCAACAAATTTACCTAGTTGAATTGCTATTAGCTAAATAAAAAAAGCGCGAGATTATAGCGCAATATAGGTTCATTGAGCCATGATAAAGCCATTAAAATTTACTTTAATTTTTTAGTGTAGTCTTAATTATCGCCCTTTTTATCGACTAACTAGGTATAATTACAGGCAGTTTACAAGTTTTGTGTGATTTATGAGCGAACAATATAGCGACGAATACTGGATGAAAAAAGCCCTCGCTTATGCAAATGAGGCGGGAAACATTAATGAAATTCCTGTGGGGGCGGTATTAGTCAAAGACAATCAATTAATAGCGTATGGGTATAATCGCTCAATTACTGATAACGACCCTTCTGCTCATGCCGAAATGATGGCTATTCGTGAAGCAGGTAAGGCACTTAATAATTATCGGCTTATTGATTGCACTTTATATGTCACTTTAGAGCCTTGCTCTATGTGTGCAGGGCTATTAGTTCATAGCCGAATTAAGCGTCTGGTATTCGGCGCAAAAGACGCTAAAACAGGATCGGCTGGGTCTATTATGAACTTACTGCAAGAACCGCGTCTTAATCATCAGGTTGAAGTAACCGGTGAGATAATGGCTGAGCAATGTGGGGCTGTAATTTCGGCATTTTTTAAACGCCGCAGAGAAGAGAAAAAAGCGGCTAAACTCGCTGCTCGCAACGCCTAGTTAAACAACTGGCGTTGCAGGAGTTTCCTGTGCTTCCATTAATTGCATCGCGAATAAACGACGACGCCAAATAACTTTTTTGTGGGTATTGCGTAACATAATACGACGGCGAGTCGCTGTCGAATAGATAACATTCCGTTTGAACTTATGTGTGGTACGTCTTCTTTTTAACATGTGTGCTCCTTAAGTGAGAGTAAAGCATGACATTGTCCATTCCATCAATACTAGAAGATAATGATCATTTGATGACAAGTAAACAGGTTTCTCTGGCTTTAGGCTAGTTGTTATCTGGCTTTTGCTGTTCAGAGCTGGTTTGTTGTTGAGTGTCAGCTGGTTGAGCCGTATTTTCATCTAACTCAGGCGAAATGACGGGTTGTTCTTCAATGTTTTCTTCGGTGCTTGGATTGGCAATCGCATCATTTTCATCCAACCAAACCAAAGCATCGTAGTAACGGCGAATATTATCAACATACTTCACGGCAACATCGCCACGCGCGTAACCGTATTTAGTTTGACGATAATAACGCTTTTTAATGAGCAGCGGTAAGCGTTTTTTTACATCAGCCCATTTATCAGGGCTCGCGCCTTCTTGTTCTGTGATAATTCTCGCATCATTTACATGCCCCCACCCGACATTGTAAGAGGCTAATGCAAACCAAGTACGATCAGGCTGTGGGATGCGTTCTGGGATCCATGAAATGAGTTGAGCTAAATATTCGGCGCCCCCTTTGATGTTTTGCTCTGGGGCTAAGCGATTTGTTACACCCACTTGTTTCGCAGTCGCTTGTGTAAGCATCATGATACCACGCACTCCGGTGGGCGATTTTGCTTTAGGGTTCCACATCGATTCTTGGTAACTGAGGGCTGCTAACAAGCGCCAATCAATATTGCCTGCATACTGCTCAAACCACGGTTGGTATTTGGGTAAGGTTTCTTTTATGGCCTCAATATATGCCAGTGTATTTACATAATTGAACTGCCTTACATGGCCAAAATACTTTTCTTCGAGGACGTATAACTGATTATTTTGTTTTACCTCGCCGAAAAAAGGCACCATCAAAGCGTATAAAGAATCATCACCATCTTTTCTGAGTAGCCAAGCTATTGGGTCGTTTCTTGTTACTGAAAAGCCAATACTCAAATTAGGGTGGTAGCGTCTAAACAACGATAACGTGTGTGAATCAGCCAGTGTGTAATCTATTTCATTATCAATCACCGCCTGTAGTAGCTCTTCCTCATCCATGTCTTCTGTTTCATGCCAAGTTAGATTGGGGTGAAGTTGCTTTAGCTGTTGCAGCGCTAAGGAATGGCTGCTTTTGGCGAGTACGGTTAGGTTACCTGTTAAATCTGCAAACTCACGAGGACGAACATGCCCTTGTTTATAAACAAGCTTTTGACTAATTGTGCGGTAAGTCGGGCCGAATCGGTAGTGCTGCGCGCGAATTGTATTGTAGGTAAGACCCGATGCAATCACATCTAAATCGCCACTTTCGAGGCGAGCAAACATGTCGGATAAATTAAAAAATGGCACCATTTCAAGTTCAACACCAACGTAGTCAGCAAACTCTTGCGCCAATTCATATTCGAAACCTTGTACGCCTTGAGGGGCTTGGTAATAATTACTCGCACCCGCTAATGTGCCAATTCTAATTTTATTTTGTGCTTTGATTTGCGCTAATTGCGATGGTTGCTGTTGCATATCACACGCGCACAACATGAGCACTAGGCTAAAAATAGCGAGTAACTTTTGCATAAAAAATAAATGCCCCTTAATACATTACTTTACCGTTATAGCAAAACTTCGTTGCTGCGTCACTTGGCGAATAGTACTAACAAAAATTATGAGCGACCTTATCGTTATTTTATCAACTATAACAAGGGCCTGTATTATAACGACTGGTGAGCCTATCAACGTGAAGATTTATAACAGCTTTCATTGTGTTTAATTTCAACTGAAACTCGCATTTATACGGCGTAATTGATTTTAATAAGGGGGTGACCATTCTTTGCAATCAATACCTTGCCTAAATCGCGTTTAATTCCAACTGAAACTCGCATTTCGAGGTGGTTTGGGTATATAATACGCGCCTAAAATATCGTTCAATCCCTAACCCCGGATGAAAATACCTATGTTGATCCTTCGTGGTGCACCAGCACTTTCCGATTTTAGAGTTCAGAAAATTTTAGCGCGTTGCCAACAGGCGCAACTTCCAGTCACCAATGTTTATGCAGAATTCATGCATTTTGCTGATCTTACTGCTGAGCTTTCAGCTGATGAGCACACTAAACTGGAGAAGCTTCTTACTTATGGTCCAACTATTGCCGAGCATACACCAGCAGGGTCGTTAATTCTTGTAACGCCGCGTCCTGGTACTATTTCGCCTTGGGCATCTAAAGCAACTGACATTGCACACAACTGTGGTTTGAGCCAAGTTCACCGTGTAGAACGTGGTATTGCATATTATGTTGAAGGTCAGTTAAGTGCTGAGCAGCTTGCAGACGTTGCTGCGTTATTGCATGACCGTATGACAGAAGCAACACACGCTGAGATGGCTGATGCTGCTAAGCTGTTCCGTCATGATGAACCACGTCCTATGTCATCAGTTGACATTTTAGGTGGTGGCCGTGAAGCGCTTGCGACAGCTAATGTTGAGCAAGGTTTTGCACTTGCTGATGACGAAATTGATTACCTGGTAGAAAACTTCCAAAAGTTAGGGCGTAATCCGAACGACATCGAATTATTCATGTTTGCACAAGCAAACTCTGAGCACTGTCGTCATAAAATCTTTAATGCTGATTGGACAATTGATGGCATCGAACAGCCAAAATCATTGTTCAAAATGATCAAAAACACCTACGAGCAAAATCCTGAAAACGTACTATCAGCTTATAAAGATAACGCTGCGGTAATGAAAGGCTCGGTAGCGGGTCGCTTCTTCCCGAATAACGAAGGTGAGTACGCGTATCATCAAGAAAACATCGAAATTTTGATGAAAGTTGAAACTCACAACCACCCAACAGCTATTGCGCCATTCTCAGGTGCATCAACAGGCTCTGGTGGTGAAATTCGTGATGAGGGTGCAACAGGCCGTGGTTCTAAACCTAAAGCGGGTTTAGTTGGCTTTACGGTATCTAACTTACGTATTCCTGGTTATGAGCAACCGTGGGAAACTGATTTCGGCAAACCAGGTCGTATCGTTACTGCACTTGATATCATGACAGAAGGTCCATTAGGTGGCGCGGCATTTAACAACGAATTTGGTCGTCCTAATCTACTTGGTTATTTCCGTACATACGAAGAAAAAGTATCAAGCCATAACGGTGAAGAAGTACGTGGTTACCACAAACCTATTATGCTTGCCGGTGGTTTAGGTAATATCCGTTCTGAGCATGTTCAAAAAGGTGAAATCCCAGTTGGTGCAAAACTTATTGCACTAGGTGGTCCTGCGATGAACATCGGTCTAGGTGGTGGTGCTGCGTCAAGTATGACATCTGGCCAATCGAATGAAGATCTTGATTTTGCCTCTGTTCAACGTGAAAACCCTGAAATGGAGCGCCGTTGTCAGGAAGTTATCGACAAATGTTGGCAATTAGGTGATGCAAACCCAATCGCTTTCATTCACGATGTGGGTGCGGGTGGTTTATCAAACGCATTCCCTGAGCTAGTAGACGACGGTGGCCGTGGTGGTAAATTCCAACTACGTGATATCCCGAATGATGAGCCGGGTATGGCACCACACGAAATTTGGTGTAACGAATCACAAGAACGCTATGTACTTGCTGTTGCGCCAGAAGATTTCCCACGTTTCGAGGCAATTTGTAAACGTGAACGTGCAGAATTCGCAGTGATTGGTGAAGCCACTGAAGAGCGTCACTTAACGGTTGAAGACAGCCACTTTGGTAATAATCCTGTAGACCTTCCTCTTGATGTATTACTTGGTAAAGCACCAAAAATGCACCGCGAAGTTGAGTCTAAAAAAGCACAGTCGCAGCCATTAGATGTGACGGCAATTGATGCAGCTGATGCAGCACAGCGCTTATTACGCTTACCAACGATTGCAGAAAAAACTTTCTTAATCACCATTGGTGACCGTACGGTAACGGGCTTAGTTGCACGTGACCAAATGGTCGGTCCTTGGCAGGTGCCAGTTGCAAACTGTGCGGTAACAGCTGCGACGTATGATACTTACCACGGTGAAGCAATGTCATTGGGTGAGCGCACGCCAGCTGCACTTCTAAACTATGGTGCGTCTGCACGTTTAGCGGTGGCTGAGTCATTAACGAACATTGCATGTGCTAACATCGGTGGCCTTGAAAATATCAAGCTATCTGCAAACTGGATGGCAGCAGCGGGTCACCCAGGTGAAGATGCGGGTCTTTACGAAGCGGTTAAAGCGGTAGGTGAAGAGTTGTGTCCGGCACTTGGTTTAACGATCCCTGTGGGTAAAGACTCAATGTCGATGAAGACACAGTGGGATGAAAACGGTGAACAAAAATCAGTAACAGCTCCATTATCACTGATCATCACTGCATTCGGTCGCGTTGAAGACGTACGTAAAACAGTAACGCCACAGCTTCGCACTGATAAAGGTGAGTCATCGCTATTATTAGTCGATTTAGGTGCGGGTCAAAACCGACTGGGCGCATCAAGCCTTGCACAGGTTTACAAGCAATTAGGTGATGTAACCCCAGACGTTGATAACCCTGCGTTATTAAAAGGTTTCTATGAAGCGATGCAAGCGCTTGTTGCTGATAACAAGTTACTTGCTTACCACGACCGTTCTGATGGTGGTTTATTTACCACAATCGCTGAAATGGCGTTTGCTGGCCACACAGGCGTAACGGTTGACCTTGCTGGCTTAACGGGGTCAGACATCGAAGCACTTTATAACGAAGAGCTCGGTGCAGTAATTCAAGTTGCTAACGCAGATTTAGACGCAGTTAAAGCGGTACTTGCTGATCACGGCTTAGCGGCTATTAGCCATGAAATTGGTGCATTAAATGCCGATGACCGTGTGGTATTTACTCGCGGTGAGGCAGTCGTGCTTAATCACACACGCACAGAGCTTCGTACAATTTGGGCAGAAACAACTTACCAAATGCAAGCACGTCGTGATAACCCTGAGTGTGCTAAGCAAGAGTTTGATGCAAAATTTGATGCCAAAGACCCAGGTCTGAACGTTAAATTAAACTTCGACTTAAACGAAGACGTCGCTGCACCTTACATTGCAACAGGTGCAAAACCGAAAATGGCTATCTTACGTGAGCAAGGTGTTAACTCTCACTTAGAAATGGCTGCGGCATTTAACCGCGCAGGTTTTGCAGCGGTAGACGTACACATGAGCGACATTCTTGAAGGTCGTTTAACACTTGAGCAGTTTAAAGGCTTAGTGGCATGTGGTGGTTTCTCTTACGGTGACGTACTGGGTGCGGGTGAAGGTTGGGCTAAGTCAATCTTATTTAACGAGATGGCTCGCGAGCAGTTCCAAAGCTTCTTCCACCGCGAAGATACATTCAGCTTAGGTGTGTGTAATGGCTGTCAAATGCTTTCAACATTGAAAGAGTTGATCCCAGGCACAGAGCACTGGCCACGTTTTGTAACCAATAAGTCAGAGCGTTTTGAAGCACGTTTTAGCCTTGTAGAAGTACAAGAAAACCCATCGGTATTCTTTAATGGTATGGCGGGTTCTCGTATGCCAATCGCTGTTTCTCACGGTGAAGGTCATGCTGAGTTTGCTAACAGCGATTCAGTAAAAGCCGCGCTTGAGTCAGGCACTGTGGCTGTGAAGTTTGTTGATAACTACGGTAACCCAACAACGCAATACCCAGCTAACCCGAACGGCTCGCCAGAAGGTATCACAGGTATTACGTCTACAGATGGCCGTGCAACGGTTATGATGCCTCACCCTGAGCGTGTATTCCGTACAGTAGCGAACTCATGGCACCCTGATGAGTGGACAGAAGACAGCCCGTGGATGCGTATGTTCCGCAACGCACGCAAAAACGTGGGGTAGAGTTTAAGTAATCTACTTAGGTTCATATAAACCTATTAAACTAAAAAGGCTGCACTATTAAGTGCAGCCTTTTTGTTTATAATGGGTTGAGAAGCGAGAGCAAAGGCAAGGAGAGTTTTTTGAAGTTTAAACGTGCTATTACAGGCTTGTTAGGTTTAGTGCTCGGGGTTTTTCTGCTTGCCTATATTTTTAGATTACCACTGACCTCATGGTACGTAACGCCTGTGCTGAGTGCTAATGGCATTGAGCTGCATTGTATTGATTGGTCATTAACAAGAAAGCTTGATTTAAAGGTCGAAAAGCTGTGTTTGACTTATCAAGGTCAGCAATTAGAAGTTGCGGGTATACGTGCTAATAAGCAGCAAATTATCATTTCTCGTGCCAACCTTACGATCAATAGCCCCTTATCAAAAAGCGACAATCAGCGCACAGAATTAAAAAAACTTGCTTTAGACCTTCCAAAGCAAAGACCGCTTATAAATATTGAGCAGCTTGATATTTCGTCGGGTTTTAGCGCCGAGCCGGTTAGAGTCACCGTGCAAGAAAATCGCTTAAATCACTTTACAGTCAGCCGCGATATTAATGCGGATGTCACGGTTACTGGTGGTGAGATAGTCGCCAATATAATGCTTAATGATGAACTTGCCGGAAGGTTTATTGCGCTGCCAAAAAATGCCTATTTTTCGACTGACTCACAGATTAAGTTCGATGGCATAACACTCAATGTGGCCAGCTCTGTTACTGCCGATTATCAACATGAACATCAACATCAGCAAAATAAGCAAAGCATCGAACACTGTGATTTTAGCGCACAGAGCCGTGGCCAAGTAACGGCTGAATTTCAGCTCAATCAGCAACAGCTCACTGCTGATTTGAGTGGTTTAAAGAATCAAGTCGTTGTTTCACCTATTTGTTTAGATAAAATCGAACAGCAGCAATACAAAAAGTTTGCACGAGCACACACCCCCCTTACTTGGCATGTGCAGTTTACACAACCCATTGTGCTGCAACAAAAGCAGCTTTCTTTACCCGAGTTGGAACTGACTTCAAGTAATGAACAAGGCCAATTGGTGTTTAAAAATACCCAATTAGCGCTAGACGCTCCCCTTAAAACACTTTACTCACACGCTGTAGTAAATTTCACCAGTGACGAGATAGATAAGCTAATGTTGAAGGCTCGTATTGAAGCTGGGCGCGTTAACTCTGAATTTCAACTTTCACTGGCATCACTGCCTGATTTTATTGATGTACTAGCGGATAGCGTGAGTATCAAAGGGGAAGTAGAGCTTGAGAATATACTTACTCGTCCTATAGCGGGCAATCTCAATGCTGATATATCCGTTAAAAGAGCTCAAGTTTTTGATGCGAAAGTGACTGATTTAAAAACTAAAATAAACGTGCATCTCAGTGATTCACAGAACGTAACAGCGAAACTCAATAGTGCTATAAAGTCAGCGACCTATTCAGATATGCAGATGTCGGGACTAACAAATGAGCTCACAGTGAAGAGTGATTTAAGTGTGGGAGAGTTATTTGCTGATATTAGCGCGACCAGTAAATTAGCTAAGCTAGTGACTCCTAAACTGACATTAACGAATTTGTCTGTGGTGTCAAATGCAATCCAAAGTCGCGCATTACAGGCAACGCACCATGTTTTTGTCGACGGTATTGAAGCGCTGATAACACATCATATGTCTAAGGTTGCTCATCCATTTGAGTTGGTGATACCTGAACAAGCTATGTCAAAACTCAACCCTATTTTAAAGCAGTTTGAGCCATTAGCGACGTTAACCGATGGCGTTATCTCGGGCTTTATAAAAGGTGACGTAAACTTACTGCAGGCAAGCGGGGATATCCGCATTGCTAAGCTCAGTGCGCTTTATAATGATTATCTCGCTAATGATTTTAACACTCAGGTGAAGGCGGAGTTTAATTCAGGTCAGCTTAATATTGCCTCAACTAAATTTACACTTAATGAACTGCGTGCAGGTGCTGTGGTTACAAAATTACAAGGCCTATTACAGGTTGACGCAAATAAGCCATGTACATCAAATGTCACTGGTCTTGTGATGGGGGGAGCATTTGTTGTGAATGAATTTTGCCCGCTTGCAACAAGCCAAACTGCAATGATTAAGTTCGAAAACATCGACGCCAGCAAGTTGGTAACGCTGGATGCGGAGTCAGGTATTAGTTTATCTGGGCGCTTAGCAGGAACCTTGCCTGTCATTATAAATGAGCAGGGCATTGCCGTTAAGCAAGGGCAGCTGGTTAATCAAGGCGATGGTAAATTATTGATTACTAACAATGCAGGTTTTGAAGCGGTAAAAGCACAGCAACAAGAACTAAGTACCACGCTTAGCTTGTTAGAGAATTTAGATATTAAACAATTAAAAAGCAGTGTTGATCTTAAACCGGATGGGTGGCTGCACTTAGGTGTTAACTTACAAGGCTTTAATGAAAAACAGCAGCAAGCCGTTAATTTTAACTATAATCACGAGGAAAATGTGTTTACGTTATTAAGAGCACTGCGTTTAAGTGATGAGATTACTCAAAAGGTTGAGAAAGAGTATGCAAAAAAAGGAAGCAATAATGGCTAAATGGTTAGTAATGCTAACAGCCGTCGGTTTGTTAAGTGCTTGCACACACCGCGTTGAGGTAGCAGCAAAAGAACCGATTACAATCAACTTAAATGTGAAAGTTGATCACGAAATCCGCGTTAAAGTGGATAAAGAACTCGACACGTTATTCAGTGACGACAGCGAATTATTCTAAGGAGCAAACATGCGTAAATTCCAACTTAAAAAATTGAATGTGATCACTTTAATCAGTGCTGTTTGTTTATCATTTTCTGCTTGGGCTATTAGCCTAGATGAGGCTAAAAACCAAGGATTAGTGGGTGAAGATAGCTCTGGTTATCTCGGATTAGTCGTCAATAACAGTGAAGCGAAAGCCGTGGTTGATGAAATCAATGCGAAGCGTAAAGAGCAATACTTGAAACTTGCCAAAAAGAACAATTTATCTTTAGCGCAAGTAGAGGCATTGGCGGCCGCGAAAACTATCGAAAAAACAAAAACTGGTCACTATATTGAAGTGAATGGGCAATGGGTAAAAAAATAACCTATTAAAGGTGCTAAAAGCCAGCGAAAGCTGGCTTTAGCCTTTATCAATACAGCTTTTTAACAGCTGCTGCCAAAAGTCGATACCCTTGCGTCTTGCAAGTTTAATATTATGCTCAGGAATAGATTCAGGCTCATCGTAGTTGGCGAGCGCTTCGCTCATACTCGCTTCACGAATTAAATGAAGTGTCGGGTACGGAGCACGGTTTGTATAATTTGCAGCATCTGTCTCATCACTATCCGCAAACACATAATCGGGATGAAAATTAGCGATTTGATATTTCCCTTCAAAGCCTTGTGCAACTAGTAGCGCGTTGGCTAGGTCGACCAAATCTAAAAACTCGTCAAAATCACTAAAGCCTTGCTCAAACATTAGTAAAGTTGTTTCGCGCTGCTCATTGTGGTCAAGTTCCGTGCATTGCTCAAGCATATCCATGACAGCATCATCTAGCGTTACTGACGGACTGACTTGATAGTGAATACAGTTGTTTTCTACTTCTTTACGGGCAAATGGGCAAAAGTTGTATTTCACAATGACACTTGATACCCATTCGCGCATTTGTAGTTCGGGACGGCTTTTTGGCTGGTTATGATTCACGTTGTTTCTCTAAAAATTGCTCAATTAATTGCACTGTTTTACGAATAGCACCTTGATTATTAACAACACATTTTGCGGCTTGTTGACCTAACTTAACGAGGGCCTCGTTATCGGCACTTAAAGCGATAAGTGTTTCAGCAAGGTGCTGTTCATTGTTAACTGTTTTAGCGCCTTCAGCGTTTATAAGCTCAGGGTAAATATGGTCAAAATTATACGTGTGAGGACCTGCTAGTACGCCAACTGAAAATGCCGCAGACTCGAGTGGGTTATGGCCACCTCGTTCAATTAAACTGCCGCCAATGTAGCTTATGCGAGCAACGCCATACAGGCATTGTAGTTCACCTAAGGTATCGGCAAGAACGACTTGTTGGCTCGTATAATTATTCTCGCTGCGACGACTAAAAGTCATGTCTGAATGTTTAAGGAGTAATGCTACTTTATCAAATTGTTCAGGATGACGCGGAGCTATAATTAACAGGGCATCGGGTACTACACTGAGCAACTGCTGATGTGCACTTAGAACACGCTCATGTTCAATTGGGTGGGTTGAACCTGCAACCCAAATAAAGCGCGCGTTGTTATATTCGCTCTTAAGAGCGGCGACTTTATCTAATTGCGCGCGCGTGGGGGTAATATCAAATTTAATTGAGCCAAAGACACGCACCTTCTGCGGCGCTAAACCTAACTCAATAAAGCGGTTAGCATCATCTTGGTTATGACTGGCAAGGGCGCTAATTGAGTTCATAATCACGTTTGTTAAGGGCATCACTTTTTGATACCCCTGCTGCGACTTAGCTGAAAGCCGCGCATTTAAAACAAGTACTTCAATATTGCGTTTTTTACATTGCGCCATTAAATTGGGCCACAACTCTGTTTCCAGAATGCACAGGACGCGAGGCTTAATTCGCTTTAAAAACCGGCTGGTGGCACACGGGAAATCAATCGGTAAATAACAGCAACTGAGCGTATTTTTAAAGTTGTTCTTTATTTGCTCACGACCAGTGGGTGTATTACAGGTTACTAAAATACTTAGCTGCGAATTTTGCTGTTGCAGCGCCTTGATAAGTGGCGTTGCTGCTAAAACCTCACCAACAGACGCGCAATGTATAACCACGTCATGCTGTTGTAATGATGAAACACCAAAACGCTGTGTAAAATGCGCACGGTAGCCTTTATTTTTTTTTCCACGCAAAGCGTAAAGGTAGAAAATAATAAGCGGGCTAAGAATGTATAAAATGAGAGAATATAAAATACGTGCCATTGGTTAGCCTATCAGTGTAAAACATTATGATAGCGTGTTAGCCAATCGAGCTAAATATAAAATGTTAAAAAGGGTTATCTTGCAGAGTTTTAAGTGTTTCGTCGCCGCTAATTTGGTAGTATTTCAGTTACTTTATATTTAGTCTTTATAGTTATGAAATTTAAAATGATAAAAGCCACGGCTATAAGCGTGTTACTCAGTTGCTCTTCTCCTTTATTGGCAACACCCACCGCTTACTTACCGATTGGCATGGATGCACAGCTTGATCATCAATTAGATACTTTATTTGCATTAACCTCAAGCACACCTATGACGAAGCCATATCGTTTGGCTGAGGTAGAATACGCACTTAATAAACTTGAAAATAAAGCGCCAAGTTTGGCTGCAGCGATCCGCGCTAAGATTAAACCCTATCAGCGTGAAGATGCTATTACGCGTGTGGGTCTAAAATTTCAGGTCGATGGTGATACTACGAAGAAAATTGCTAATCAACGTGGTTTAAGCTCAGATGAGTGGGGCCAAGGCTTTTTTGAAGGTATTTGGCGTGCAAACGATTATACCTTAGTACAAGTTGGTGTTGATTACAGAGCCAAGCAAAATAAATTTGTGAATTACAATACTTTTGTAAGTTTTGCTGGAGATGATTTGCAACTGAATGTTGGTTATAAAGAACATTGGTTTTCACCGTTTAAACATTCAGCTCAAATTATTTCTACTAATGCAAAAACAGCCCCTTCTATTTCATTAGGTATGGTGCAACCTGCGCATAATTGGTGGAATTTTGACTTTGAGCTGTATTATTCTGAATTAGAGCATGTCGAAAACGGTATTTTATATCAAGGGGAGCTGCATAGCGGCACGCCAAAGCTTGCTGGTACGCATTTCAGTATAGAGCCCCTAAGTGGTTGGAAAATTGGCATCAACCGAATGATGCAATTTGGTGGTGGTCCTCGAGAGGTTGATGCAGGTGATGTGTTTGATGCATTTTTTGACCCAGCGGGTAATGATAATAGCGAGCTTGCAGGTGGGCCAGATAATGAGCTAGGGGATCAGTTTGCATCTATCACTAGCACTATCAATTTTGATTTTGGCTTTCCAACCGAGTTGTATTTTGAGTACGGTGGCGAAGACACAAAAGAGCACCAAAATTACCAATTCGGCAATATTGCTTATAGTATCGGTGCTTTCTTCCCACAAATAACGGATACCGTTGCGCTACGCTATGAGCATACAAATATGCACAGTTTGTGGTATGAAAATTATATATATCCAACTTTTGGGAACACCGTTGATGGTTTTGTCGTAGGACATTTTGCAGCGGATCAACGCTATTTCGGAGATGGTGTTCCATCTCAAACTCATGTATTAGAGCTGAGCTACTTAGAGTCTCTGAGCTCTTTATGGGTAGCGAAATTAACAAGCATTAAAAATGAGAGTAACTACCATTATGATATTGGCGGTTATAGTAAAGAATACGAAAGTGCCATTGAACTTCAACTGAGCAATACGCGTCAATTGAATGAACATACACTCGAAACCACCCTGACTTATGGCGAAGATGTGTTTGGTGAAAATTATACTTGGCTATCTGTTGCAGTATACTGGTAGGTCTAGCCGTTTTTTTTAAGGAATTTATATGTCTAATCTTGATTCTGTAGCGGCAAGCTACCTAGAAAGTTTAAATCGTCATCAAATGCTGTTTGAGACCATGGAAACTTATCATCCTGAGGTAATGCAATTACTTGAAGCATGCCACAGTGCTTTGCAGGCAGGGGGTAAAGTAATTTGGTTTGGTAATGGTGGCAGTGCCGCCGATGCGCAGCATTTAGCGGCAGAGTTTGTTGTACGTTATAAGTTAGAGCGTGGGCCGCTTGCTTCAATCGCATTGACAACTGACACGTCAATTTTAACGGCGCACAGTAATGACTATCATTTTGATACTGTGTTTGAACGCCAAGTTCAGGCGTTGTGTAAACCTGAAGATTTAGTGATTGGCTTAACGACTTCAGGCACTAGCCCTAATATTAATCTTGCGCTTGCTGCGGCTAATGAAATAGGCGCTTTCACAGTGGCTTTAACTGGCCGTGACGGCGGTAAAGTGAAAGATATCGCGAAGCTGCCAATTATCATTAAAAACGATGAAACAGCGCGCATTCAAGAAGCACATATGTTTATCGGTCACTGGTTATGTGAAGCCATTGATATGGTTGTAGCGGAGCAACAGTAATGGATTTAGCGTTACTTAAAAACTTATCTAAAGCGCGAATTTTAGTTGTTGGTGATGTGATGCTAGACCGTTACTGGCATGGTGACTCGGGTCGTATTTCACCAGAAGCCCCGGTGCCCGTAGTTAAAGTCAGTAAGTTTGAAGACAAAGCGGGTGGCGCTGCAAACGTGGCTAAAAATATTGCCCGTTTAGATGGTAAGGTCGGTTTATTAGGGCTTGTTGGTGAAGATGAAAGCGGACAAATTCTTGAAACTATTTTGAGTTCTGAGAAAATTGATTCGCAGCTTGTTAGCGTCTGTGATTTACCCACCATATCTAAAATGCGCGTGATAAGTCGTCATCAGCAAGTGGTGCGCCTAGATTTAGAAGAAACCTTTACTGGACAACACAGCCAGTTGCTTTTGAATCGTTTAGAGTTAGTGTTAGATGATTATGACTTTGTACTATTTTCTGATTACAACAAAGGCTCACTAAGCTTAATTCAAGCCATGATCCAAGTGGCTAAAAATGCAGGTAAAACGGTTCTTGTTGATCCTAAATCATCGGATCTAAATTTGTATCGTGGTGCCGACTATATTACGCCAAACTTGAATGAATTTAAGCTGGCTGGTGGTAAAACTGAGTCTGAGCAAAGCTTAACCGAGAGTGCGCGCCAGCTTATTGAAGATGCGGGCGTTGCGGCGATGTTATTAACTCGTTCAGAGCAAGGAATGTCGTTAATCAGTCAAACTGAGAAGCATGACTTTGCGGCGCAGCAATTAGAAGTCAGTGATGTTACTGGTGCCGGAGATACTGTAATTGCTACATTAGCGGTGATGTTAGGCGCTGGCATGCAACCTAAAGATGCCGTTGAAATTGCTAATCTTGCAGCGGGTATTGCCGTAAGTAAACTAGGCGCAGCGACGGTATCTCCTGAAGAATTGAGTCGTAAATTGGGTCAGTACTTACAGCAAACCGGCGAGCATTATCAAACGCCATTTGAAGATGTGTTGCAGCATATCGAGTTTGCAAAACAAAATGGCGAGAAAATTGTCTTTACCAATGGCTGCTTCGATATTCTACACGCAGGTCATGTACGCTATTTAGCGCAGGCAAAAGCCAGAGGCGATCGTTTAGTTGTTGGTTTAAATAATGACGAATCAATCACGCGCCTTAAAGGACCTGAACGTCCAATAAACCCGCTTGAAGAGCGGGCTATGGTTCTCAGTGCGCTTGCATCGGTTGACTGGGTAATTCCATTTGGTAGTGCACAAGAGAGTGACACGCCAGCTAAGCTCATCGAGCAAATTAGCCCCGATGTACTGGTGAAAGGGGGTGATTACACGGTTGATCAAATTGCGGGTGCAGACCATGTATTACGCCATGGCGGTAAAGTTGAAGTGCTTGAGTTCCTTAATGGTTGCTCGACGTCTAACGTCATCAGCAAAATTAAATCTTAAGCAATGCTTGGTAGTCACAATACAGTGACTGCCAATCACTTTGTTGCCAGTGCATTATCTCATTACGGCCTTGTTCTTTGGCAAATGAACGGGCAAGGCGTTTAATATTTTCTTGTTGCCACGCAATTTCGGGCTGTCTTATTTCACCACGGTCAAAATCGATAATAAAGACCTTACCCGCTTCGTCAAATAAAATATTATTGATATTCAAATCAGCGTGATAAACACCGCGGTTATGAAATTCACTGAGCGTTGTGGCCACATTCTTTAATTCGTCATGAGTTAACGGGCGAGTCACCAAAATATCTAAAAGGCTTTGTGCTCCTTTTACTGCCTCGGTGATAATATCGCCTCGATAAATAAAACCACTTCGTGTGACTTTTGCAGCGATAGGTGTGGGCACATTTAAGCCTAACTCAGTTAAGTGCATCATCAACGAAAACTCTTTGTAAACCCGCGTGTGCTCTAAGCCGACATACACATATTGATCTGTTAATAGTTTGCCTATGAGTCCGCCACGCCAATAATGACGCAATACACCAGTCAGTTGTTCATGCTTAAAAAACCAGGCCGTTGCTCGGCCTTTTTTAGCGCCAACTATTTTATTTTGTTGTTGCCAAAAGTGAGCATCAAACCAGTCATATGTAAGCATCTGAGTGTATGCAGGGTGGCACAAAAGGGTTGAATTTTGCAGATGCTGAATGTCGAACATAACAACTTAAAATATAAACAGTGAATAGCTATATAGTACCGCATTTTTAGCTTTTCGCATAAGTGCTTGCAATAGCATCAGGTTAATTTAAGATCGCCTATTATTTGCTGTTGCTAAGGGTGCACGTGACTCAATCAACCTCCTATTCAGATATTTGTATATTAAGGCTTTCGGCTATTGGTGATGTATGTCATGCGGTGTCGGCGGTGCAAGCAATTCAAAAAGCGCATCCTCATGCGAAAATCACTTGGGTTATTGGTAAAGTGGAAGCGATGCTGCTTGCTGATTTACCGGGTGTTGAGTTTGTTGTATTTGATAAAAAGCAGGGTAAGCAAGCATACAAACAACTTAAAGAAACCTTTAAAGGGCGAAAGTTTGATGTGTTACTTCATATGCAGGTAGCGCTCAGAGCTAATCTTGCTGCACGTTGTATACCTGCTAAAGTTAAAGTGGGCTTTGACTGGGCACGTTCAAAAGAATTACATAGCCTATTTATCAATAAGCGAATTGCAGCTCAAGCAGAAGCACATGTTCTTGAAGGGTTCCAAGGTTTTGCAAAAGCAATCGGTGTACCAGAGTATGAGCCTAGCTGGCAGATGCCAATAACAGATGCTCATCAACATACGGCAGATACTTTACTCGGTACTGAGCGGTTAGCAGGACGTATTTTTGTTATTTCACCTGCGGCCAGTAAAAAAGAGCGTAACTGGCTTCCTGAACGTTATGCTGCGCTCGCTGATTACGCTCATAATCAAGGATTCTCAGTTGTGATTACGGGGGGGCCAACACCCCTTGAAAATGAACTGGCTGAGCAAATTATTGCGCACAGTCACGTGCCTGTACTCAACTTAGTTGGTAAAACTCAGCTTAAAGAGTTGTTGTGTGTGCTAAAGCGTGCCTCATTAGTGCTTGCGCCTGATACAGGACCTGCGCATATGGCCGTTACAGTGGGTACACCGGTGATAGGTTTATACGCTCACTCAAATCCAAAACGCACGGGGCCTTATTTATATCAAAATTATGTTGTTGAGGTTTATCACCAAAACTTACTTGAGCAAACAGGTAAAACAGCAGACCAGCTGCCGTGGGGGACACGCGTTAAAGGTGCAGATTTAATGTCGCAGATACGTGTTGAAGAGGTTACTTTAATGTTTGATCTTGTTTTATTAAAAGAGCAATTGTGATGAGTAAAGTGCTATTTTTAGACCGCGATGGTGTTGTAAATATTGACCATGGTTACGTATACAAGCCAGATGATTTTGAGTTTGTGCCAGGGGTCTTTACGGCGTGTAAAAAGTTCACTGATGCGGGTTATGAAATTATCATCGTGACGAATCAATCTGGAATTGGTCGAGGCTATTACTCAGAGCAAGATTTTCACCACTTAAGTGAATGGATGAAAAATGAGTTTTTAAAACACGGCGTACACATTCTAGATGTCTATTTTTGTCCACACCATCCAAGTAAAGCGTTGCCTGCCTATTTACAAGAATGTGAATGCCGTAAGCCAGCGCCTGGCATGTTGTTGCAAGCGATTGAAGAGCACCACATAGATCCCGCTCAAAGTATCATGGTTGGTGACAAGCTTGGTGATTTACTCGCTGGCGAAAGAGCCAATGTGGCAACGCGTGTTTTAGTGCGCTCTGGACAAAGTTATGCAGAGTCAACGGAGCAGCATGCGCACTATGTATGCGACTCGTTAGCTGAATTACCTAATTTGATTTTACACTTACAGCAGGTATGACCAGTTTTTTCCTATCTACCGCGCCTAATTTAGGTTGTGCGACGAACTACAAACAGTGCAATTGTTCGCCTAAGCTTTTACAATAGGCGCAAATTTCACAGTCACAGCTAATCGGCTCTGATTACTTAAAAGATTATTTGGAGATTTCAGATGAGAGCATCTGCGTTTTTCACTCAGCTTCAGCAACAAATAGATGAAGTAAAAGCTGAGGGTTTATACAAAAGCGAACGTGTTATTACTTCACAGCAACAAGCTCAAATTGAAGTTGCATCAGGTGATAAAGTTATCAATTTCTGTGCAAATAACTACTTAGGTCTTGCAAATAGCCCAGAGCTAATAAAAGCCGCACAACAAGGCCTTGACGATCATGGTTTTGGTGTTGCTTCAGTGCGTTTTATCTGTGGTACTCAAGATATTCATAAAACATTAGAGCACAAAATTTCTGAGTTTCTAGAAACAGAAGACACTATTCTTTACTCATCGTGTTTTGATGCTAATGCAGGCTTATTTGAAACAATTTTAGGCCCAGATGATGCCATCATCTCAGATGCGTTAAACCATGCTTCTATCATTGATGGGGTTCGTTTATGTAAAGCAAAACGTTTCCGCTACGCTAATAATGATATGAGCGACTTAGAGAAGCAATTAATTGCAGCTGATGAAGCCGGGGCAAAAACCAAGCTTATTGCCACTGACGGTGTGTTTTCAATGGATGGCGTTATTTGTAATCTTAAAGCAGTATGCGACCTTGCTGATAAATACGATGCATTAGTTATGGTTGATGATTCTCACGCAGTGGGCTTTGTGGGTGAAAACGGTAAAGGAACACCTGAATACTGTGGCGTATTAGACCGTGTCGATATCATTACCGGCACATTAGGTAAGGCGTTGGGCGGCGCATCAGGTGGTTATACATCAGGCAAAAAAGAAATTGTAGAGTGGTTACGTCAGCGTTCACGTCCATATCTTTTTTCTAATTCATTAGCTCCATCAATTGTTACAGCATCAATCAAAGTACTTGAAATGTTGAGTAACGGTGGCGAACTTCGCGCTAAATTATGGGATAACGCTCATTACTTCCGTGAGCAAATGGAAGCAGCAGGGTTTACCTGCGCAGGTAAAGACCACGCGATTATTCCAGTAATGCTTGGCGATGCGAAGGTCGCTTCGATGATGGCTGACAAGTTACTTGCTGAAGGTATCTATGTAACAGGTTTCTCATTCCCTGTTGTACCTAAAGGTCAAGCACGTATTCGTACGCAAATTTCTGCGGCGCATACAAAAGAGCAATTAGACACTGCAATTGCTGCCTTTACCCGTATTGGTAAAGAAATGGGTGTTATCTAATTTTATTTTCTAAACCGAAGCACCTGCTTCGGTTTTTTTAATTGAGTGTAAATCATGAAAGCATTATCTAAATTAAAAGCAGAACCAGGGATCTGGATGACCGATGCGCCAAAACCTGAGGTTGGCCATAACGATCTGCTTATTAAAATCCGCAAAACAGCAATTTGTGGAACAGATGTCCATATTTATAAATGGGATGAATGGGCACAAAACACTATTCCAACACCTATGGTTGTTGGCCACGAATACGTGGGTGAAGTGGTTGATATGGGTCAGGAAGTACGTGGTTTCCAAGTGGGTGATCGTGTTTCTGGTGAAGGCCATATTACCTGTGGTCACTGTCGTAACTGTCGCGCTGGTCGCGTGCATTTATGCCGTAACACAACAGGTGTGGGTGTGAACCGTGAAGGTGCATTTGCCGAATACCTCGTGATCCCTGCATTCAATGCATTTAAAATTCCAGATAATATTTCTGATGAATTAGCATCAATCTTTGACCCATTCGGGAATGCGGTACACACAGCGTTGTCGTTTGATCTTGTTGGTGAAGATGTCCTTATCACCGGGGCGGGTCCAATTGGTATTATGGCAGCAGCGGTTGCTAAGCATGTCGGTGCGCGTCATGTAGTGATTACTGATGTAAACGAGTACCGCCTAGATTTAGCGCGTAAAATGGGCGCGACACGCGCTGTAAACGTTGCGAATGAAAACCTAGAAGATATTATGAAAGAGCTCGGCATGACCGAGGGCTTTGATATTGGTCTTGAAATGTCAGGTGTACCGGTTGCATTCAACAGCATGTTAAATAACATGAATCATGGTGGTAAAGTTGCCATGCTGGGAATTCCACCATCAGATATGGCAGTTGATTGGAATCAAGTTATTTTCAAAGGCTTAATTATCAAAGGTATTTATGGCCGAGAAATGTTTGAAACGTGGTACAAAATGGCGAGTCTAATTCAGTCTGGTCTTGACCTTAATCCAATTATCACGCATCAATTCTCAGTGGATGATTTCCAAGAAGGCTTTGATACAATGATTTCAGGCCAATCAGGTAAAGTAATCCTAAACTGGGATTAATACCGTAGAGTGTGATAAGGCGGCTTTCGGCCGCCTTTTTAGTTTAGAGAGTGTTATGTCATATAAACATATTTCAGTCAGTGAAACGTTTGCATTATTAGATAAAAATGATGTGGTGATTGCTGATATTCGCGACCCTAACTCATTTCAAGCTGGGCATATCCCTGGTTCTGAGCATTTATCAAATGCTAATATCAGTGAGTTTATGATGAACAAAGAGTTTGATCAGCCTATTATTATCGTTTGCTATCATGGCGTAAGTTCTCAAGGTGCAGCAAGCTATTTAGTAGAGCAAGGCTTTGAAGACGTCTACAGTATGGATGGCGGCTTTACAGCATGGCAGACACAACAACCGGAGCACATTGAACGATGATTGAATTGGGCAGCATTAATAATCCTCGCGCCGCGCAAGGCTTTATCGATTACATTAAAAGTAAAGGCTTGCAGGGTGAACTGCGCTCACACGATGGTAAGACAGTGATTATTTGTGTTGCTCCTGAGCATTTTCATCAAGCTCAGCCACTGTGGCAAGCGTTCACCGCGAATCCAAATGACGAAAAGTACCTTCAAGCATCGTGGCAAGTTGGCAGTACTGAGTCGCCGTTGTTATATCAAGGCCAGTCACTTAACCTAAAAGCACGCTTTAAAGCATTGAGCTGGTTAAACCGTACTGTTACCTTGGTTTCAATCGCTATTTTTGTGGCGTTTTTACTGGGTGGGTTTGAAACTCTTTATGGTATGTTGCAATTTAACCCTGCTAAGCCGCTAACCTGGTTTACCCCAGCGATTGTTCATTTTAGCGCTATCCACCTCATTTTTAACCTGATTTGGTGGATGACACTGGGTAATGACATAGAAAAACGCAGTGGTAAATTAACCTTAGTTGGGCTTTTCTTAGTGACGGCATTTATCAGTAATTGGGCACAGTTTTTAGTAGTTGGTCCGAACTTTGGTGGGCTCAGTGGTGTTGTGTATGGTTTGCTCGGTTTCTGTTGGATTTACAGTGTAATGCGACCTCAACAACCCCCGCTTGTTAGCAACAGTATTGTTGGCTTTATGTTGGTGTGGCTGATTTTAGGCTTTGTGGATATGTTGCCGGTTAGGATGGCGAACTGGGCACATTTAGCAGGGCTTATTGCGGGTATGGCTTACGCCATGTCAGATAAACTATTGTCGCGTAAGTAGTTTTATTATACGTGACGGCCTTTGCCGTCACGTTTAATGGTATAAATACTTAGTAAACAACACTTCACGTACTATTTCTTGTCCAGTCTCTTGCTTTAACAGTGCTTTGAGTTTTTCTGTACAGCGCTTTCTAATTTCTTCACGACCCGTGAGCGACTTGATATTTTCTTCAGGTTCTTTTGACAGTATCTCGACAATCGCATCACGCAATAGTGGAGTATGGTGCTCAACCACACCAATATCAGAAATATCATTAAGCATTAGATCAACAGTGATCCGTACATAACCCAGTTTTTTATTTCCTTGGCCAATATAATTGGTGATAATGTCAGGCTCAAAACCGAAGTAACCGACATTTGATTCTGCGCGTGTCGAGAAACTTGTCGTAGCGCCAATAACTAGCATGCTAATCAAGTAAATTGATAACAATGACTTTTTCATAGTTTAAGAATATCCCACCTATTCAATGGTTTTTAGTCTATACCCAAATTAACTTAAGATACAGGTTGTTCTCTGTTTTTTAATCCATGTAGAGATTAAATCATGACTTTTTCGAAACGGGTTGCAGTGATATCATTTACGCGGTTTTTATAATTATTGAGTCGTTGTGATTACATTCCCAGTTTCGTTAGCTGCGCATTGGCAGCCTGCTTCGGCATACCCTTATTTAACGCAACAGCAGCAAGGTTGGTTGCTTGAAGCTGGGTCATTGACGGCCAAGCTTAAGCGTCATTGCCAACACTTTTCAGTTAAAGTGCTCAATGAAGCCCCTTTTGATCTTACAAAGGAGCAACAAGCTTTATTAAATACGCCGTTGAGCCAAGCGCTTAACCGCGAAGTGCTACTATTATGTGATGATAAACCAATGGTTTATGCACAAAGTTGGTTACCCGCAGATGATACCTTAAAAAAGCAGCAGTTGCTAAGTATGGGAACACGGCCATTAGGGGATGTTATTTTTCAAGACCCAAGCTTATCTCGCACAGAGATAGAAGTGGCAGAGTTTAATGAGCAGCACACTATTCAAACCTTATTAGCTGCGCTTGGCAAAGAGTCTAAACCACTGTGGGGAAGACGAAGTGTATTTTCATTGTCAAATGCCCATTTTTTAGTGGCCGAAGTTTTTCTGCCAGAGGCTTATATTTACTTATGAAACTAGCTGCATTAAAAATCGCACACATTCCTTATTACAAACAACTTATGCGAACAGATAAGCCGATTGGTACTTTGCTATTGCTTTGGCCAACGTACTGGGCGTTATGGCTTGCAAATCAGGGAGCACCAAGCTTATTAAATTTTGTGGTGTTTAGTTTAGGGGTGTTTGTAATGCGAAGTGCAGGCTGCGTTATCAATGACTTTGCTGATCGTAAAATTGATGGTTCAGTAAAGCGCACAGCAACGCGTCCCCTAGCCGCAGGGCGAGTGTCCAGTGGTGAGGCGTTGAGCTTATTTGTGTTGTTAATTGCCGTGGCATTTGGATTAGTTTTAATGCTGGGGTGGTCGACGATTTTGCTCTCTTTGGGGGCTCTTGCGTTGGCATTTTGCTATCCGTTTATGAAGCGTTATACCCAATTACCACAAGTGGTACTAGGAGCCGCATTTAGTTGGGCTATTCCAATGGCATACATGGCCTCAATTGGCTCAGTGCCAATTGAAGCATGGCTGTTATTTATTGCAAACCTCGTGTGGACTGTGGCTTACGATACCATGTACGCCATGGTTGACCGTGATGATGATTTAAAGATTGGTGTTAAATCAACGGCCATCTTATTTGCACGTTTTGACAGGCATATTATTTTCTTACTGAATGCGCTATTCATTGCGATACTCAGTTACATTGGCATAAGCAATCAGCTTGATATGCCTTATTGGTTAGGCTTAATAGCGGCGATTGGATTTTTACTTTACCAGCAAACGCTTATTCACTATCGCGACAGAGAGCACTGTTTTAAAGCGTTTCTAAATAATCATTACGTCGGGCTGGTTATTTTTATTGGCCTTGTAGCATCCTTGCCATTACCGTTTTGATTATCGCGGTGGGTCGATAATGCCGCTTATTGAGGCATTTTTTCTGAACCAACCAGCAATTGAATAACGCACATCGTCTGCGGGTAATACCTCATGCATAAAGCGTTCGCTTTCAAACATGACTAATGTGCCTGCCTTCGGTTTTATGACCACTTCAATGTCTTTACTTTTAGGTTTATAAATAACCAACTCGCCGCCAGACGCGGGGCTATTTAGGTAGCAAACCGTTGTAAAAATACGGTTTGAGCGTCCTTTAAAGGCATCGTAATGCTTTTTATAAAAGTCACCTTGTTGGTACTTCGCATAGTGGCATTCATAATCAAACAAGCCCAAGAAAAACTCTCTATTTAACTGGGTCTTAATTGCTTCCATGGTCGCGAGATAAGTTATTTGCGCTTGGCTTGAGCTATCAAACCAAAAGGTCTTATCTTTGCGTACCGTTTTATCGATTTGCTGATCGTTTAACCTACCGATACCTGCAACATGAAAATGGGGATTAATTCGGTAACAATCTGCAATTAAATCATTTATCAACTGCTCATCAATTGCGTTTTCAACAATGGCATAACCAGTATGTTCAATTGCATTTAAATAAGTATTGGAAATAAGCTGCGCGGTCATTCATATGCACAATCAAAAAAAGGTGCGTAAGTGTATCTGAAAAAAAATTACATGCACGCTTTTTATGCAGTAAAACAATGAGGATGTATAAGCTGGCCTAACGTAGTCAAGCCAGCTTGATATGTACATTTAGTTGTGGCTAGATAATGCTGTTTTTTCAATAAGATCTAATAAATAACTCACGTGCGAGTTTTCATTAATTTGTTGATTAGTTTGGATCACTAACTGTTCGTGAGCGATTCCTTTATTGGTTTTTAATACTAGCAATTCAGGGTCTGAAGAAACGCTGTTGGCATGCTCAATACTTGCAATCGCAATATGGTTTGACTTTTTCAAGCCTTCCATAACTTGTTCAATACTACCGACCTTAACGCTGGTTGATTTATTGAATGAATCAATTGCTTCGTTTAGCATCGATTGAACCGGCTTCGATTGTGAAAAACAGCTGTACATTGGGTAGTCTGTTAAGTCTTTCTTGCTAATGTCTGTTTTATTAGCAATTGGATGATTTTTTGATACAAATAAAATTAGCTGATCAGGCAAATGGATATCACTACCAATGCTATTCATGGCTTGTGAGCAAACGCTGATATCAATTTCACCAAGTTGCAGTTTGCGAATTAACTCACTTTGTTCTTGCAACTGCATTTCAATTTTAACATGTGGGTATTGTGCTAAAAATTGCCCACACGACACAGGTACAACTGCACTTGCTTTAGTTGTGTAGCCGATAACGAGCTTTTCGTTTTCACAACCATTTAATGACTCGAATAAACGTTTTTTTGTTTCTTCTAAATTATTAAGTGTTTGTTGTGCGTACTCGAGGAAAAGTTCACCTTCTTTGGTTAGCTTTACAGAACGAGTAGAGCGAGTAACGAGTTCATAGCCCACTTCATCTTCAAGTGTTTGAATACTACGAGTTAATGCTGAAGTGCTTATCTGGGTTTTTTCAGCAGCTTGGCGGAAGTGTCTGAGTACGCCGAGTGCAACGAATTGTTCAAGTTGTTCAAATCTCACTTTATATAGTCCCTTTTTATTAAGTAAGCCCTTACATTGAGTTAAAATAATAATACCTAACATTGAGTATAGTAAATTATTGTACCCATTTTTAAAAGTGTTGTTTTACAGGTAAGTTACAACTAGTCAGGGTAACGGTCTTTAATCTCCAAGAAAAGTGGTAAATTTTCAAGTAATAAGTCGACTAAAGTTGGATCAAAATGTTTCGAACGTTGATTTTTTATTAGTGCAAGTGCTTCATCGAGTGGCCACGCTTTTTTGTAACAACGGTCACTGCATAGAGCGTCAAACACGTCAGCAAGCGCAGTTATACGACCAACGATATGAATATCTTTACCTGCTAAACCGTGTGGATACCCAGAGCCATCCCACTTTTCATGGTGCTGAAGTGAGATCATTGCACCGCAAGTCATGATCTCGTTACTTGAATTTTTTAGAATTTCATAACCTACTTCAGCGTGTGTCTTCATTATTTCCCATTCTGTATCATCTAATTTTCCGGGCTTATTTAAGATGTTGTCAGGGATACTTATTTTTCCTATGTCGTGTAAGGGGGAGGCAAGCTTGATGATTTCACACTGAAAGGGATTAAGTTCTGATAGTTTTGCAAGTAACTCGCTGTATAACGCGACACGTTTAACATGTGAGCCTGTTTCTTTAGAGCGTTTTTCTACTGCTTCACCAAGAATATAGGACAATTCCTTTTGCGATTCTTTTACCATTTCGCGCAATTTAAGATTGTCATAGGCCAGTGCAATATTGTTTGCATAAAACTCAAGAAGTTGATGGTCGGTAGCATGTAATTTACTTCCTTTATTTACATACAGCATAGTTTCAAGGCCCGCTTTGGTTGGAAAGTAACCAATGTAGTCGGTACTTGTTTTTAGTGATGACTTACGATCATGAGCATCAATAAATAAACTTTTAACTTCGTCAGGAATATTATTTTGACTGGGGATAGGCCCAACGCCTGAAGCCGCCAATAATTGAAAGTCTGTTGCAGGAGATGATTGTAAATTAACCGCGGCAGCACAATAAATTTGAGTGTCGTTTATACCCATCACATTTGTCACGTGGCTTAAAATAGTGGATGCAAATTCTTGCACACTGTCGCATTTTAAAAAGTTAGCTGAGGCATTTATGATTTGTTCGAGGCCATGTTTATGGCGATCAATAATTTGGATATCACGATGAGATCTCAGTGCAGAATAGAGCAGTGTTTTAATTTTTATGGCTGTTAATTCGGTTTTGTTTTTGTAATCGTTTATATCGTAATCACGGATAATAGATTCTTCAGGTGCTTCACCTGGCTGGCCTGTACGAAGAATTAGGCGGATATGGTGGTTATCAATGTCGTCCCTAATATACTGAATAAGTTCAAGTCCGGCATGGTTTGTTTCCATGACGACATCAACAAGTGCCACTGAAAAAGGGATATCTTTTTTCAAAAGCTCTTTAGCCTCTGCTGCAGAATAGGCATCGTAGAAGCGTAAGCTTTTATTTTCAAATTGAAAACCAGCTAGTACAAGCTTGGTAACTTGATGAATATCTTCTTCGTCATCAACAACAAGAATATGCCAGTATTCTGGTTCTTCAGTTTGTACGTTATTTTCTTCTAACCGTTCTTCAGAAAATAAAAAATCATCCACACAAGCACCACTTATTGTCGTATCAGGTAACAATAAGTATAGAGGCAGAAATTTACTCTGCCTTATCCACTAAGGGTTTTTTTTCTATATTTCTTAATTCAATTTCTATTGCATCACATGAAATATGAATCTCATATAAAGAGGTAAGAAGCGATAAAGTTAAGCAAGCAAGACTGAGTCCAAATAATATGATGCCTGTTGTATTAAACTCAATAAACAAAGCGAACATTGACAAGGTACACATGAGAAATGATGCCACGCCGTAAACTTGCATTATACGAATCAGTTTAATACGCTTTCTGAGGTTGGCGATTTGTGCAACAACCAAAGGACGAATACTTTCTCCTTCGCGCGCATTCAGTTCTCGAATGAGTTGGGCAAGTACCAAAAAGCGATTGGTGTAAGCAAGTAAAAGTAAAGAAATGGCCGGGAATAACAGCCCAGGCGTTGTTAATGTCATAAGGCTACCTTCAATATAGGTTGTAGCAGGGTCAATTGCTAGGGTAGCTTAGGTTGCTAAAGCTGCAAAGTAAAAGAGAGTAAATTTGCATAAAAATAATTTAAATCAACCAACTACGTCAGAACCTTTTTCATGGGTACGTATCTACCAAGCCGCTAATGGGCTTGAAGCTAATATTATAAAAGGGCTTTTACATACCGCAGGAATACAATGCCAACTGCAAGGTGAGCTTCTGCAAGGTGCAATGGGAGAGATTCCCTTTGAACAAACGGGGGTTGATATTCTTGTTTACGCATTAAAAGAGCGCCATGCACAAGAAATATTGGTAAACTACCGGCAAGTAAAACAATCGGCTCCAGACTGGGTTTGCCCATCATGCAGCGAACTGAATGGCCCAACATTTGAAATATGTTGGTCTTGTAGGACTGTTAAGAATGACGAAAGCGAATAATTTTCAACGCATTAGAGAATTAAACTATTTGCAAAAAGCGGTATTAGGCGGCGCGCTTCTTGAGCGTATGTTGCCTAATTACAGCTTATTTAGTGAAGCAACTGGCTTTGGTGACGCAGCGGTATTTCGCAGCGCACTGAATGTATGCTGGGAAAAAATATTACTGCCAAAAAGTAAGATAAGCCTTGAAAAACAAATTGAAAAAATTGAGCCTAATGTACCTGAGCTCAGTGACTTTGATATGTTTGGCACTTACCCCGCTATTGACACTGCAACCGCATTATTGGGAATGTTGCATGGTCTGATGGCTAAAGATGACCAAGAGTTTTTAAACATTAGCAAAATTTCACAAGCCTCTGTTGCACGCTTTATTGAATACCAATTAACGGTTGAAGGTGAAGTGGCTGATAACAAATCAGTCCGCGAACACCCGCTAATGCAGTACGAGATGGATGTGCTTGCAGAGCTAATTGATTTTGTTGAGCAAATGGGCCGAATTACCTCAGAAAACGTAAAAGAGCTCAAGCAGCTTGCTATTTCAGACGGTCAAACCAACATTGGTATTGCAATTTAGTGTTCAGTAATGCGTATTTTAGCTGTAAAATACGCGCTTATTTTTCTTGGCGGAGTAATTGATGCGAATTTTAGGTATTGAATCATCATGTGATGAAACAGGTATTGCCATTTACGATGATGAACAAGGCTTATTAGCACATCAACTATACAGCCAAGTTAAAGTGCACGCAGACTACGGTGGTGTGGTACCTGAGCTTGCATCACGCGACCATGTACGTAAAACTTTGCCATTAATCGACGCAGCTTTTGCGCAAGCCGGTTGTGGTCCTGACGATATTGACGGCATTGCTTACACCGCAGGGCCAGGTTTAGTGGGGGCTTTGTTAGTGGGCACCTCTATCGGTCGCTCTCTTGCTTATGGCTGGAATATTCCTGCTGTCGCTGTGCACCACATGGAAGGGCATTTACTGGCGCCAATGCTTGAAGAAGATAAGCCTGAATTCCCGTTTATTGCGCTACTTGTGTCGGGTGGGCACACAATGATGGTGAAAGTGTCAGGGATTGGTGAGTACGAAGTACTGGGTGAATCTGTCGATGATGCGGCAGGTGAAGCATTTGATAAAACAGCGAAGTTATTAGGACTTGATTACCCAGGGGGTCCTCGTTTAGCAAAACTAGCTGAGCAAGGCACGCCTGAACGGTTTGTGTTTCCACGTCCGATGACAGATAAACCTGGGCTTGATTTCAGCTTCAGTGGTTTAAAAACGGCTGCATCGCTTGCTATTCGTGACAGTGCTGATGATGAGCAGACTAAAGCTGACATAGCCCACGCATTTCAAACTGCAGTAATTGATACGTTGATTATTAAGTGTAAGCGTGCCCTTAAACAAACAGGTATTAAACGCTTAGTGATTGCCGGTGGAGTGAGTGCTAACGTTCAATTACGTGCGCAATTAGAGCGTGTAATGCAAGGCATGAAAGGTCGAGTGTATTATCCTCGCACTGAATTTTGTACAGATAACGGCGCTATGATCGCCTACGCGGGCATGCAACGCCTTAAAGCGGGGCAGTTTGCAAGCCTTGATATGAAAACTAAGCCGCGCTGGCCAATCGACTCATTAGAAGCGCTGTAACTTAGTCGTTGTTATTGTCAGGGGCTTTTTTCTTAGTCCCTACTTTTGGCTCTTCACCACTTAATAAACGGGTTATGTTTGCTCTGTGACGGAAAATAATCAACAGTGTTAAAAACGTGACTGGCAACGTATAAAGTGGTTTTATCCACCATGTATAAAGTGGGGCAAGCGACACTGTAATAAGTGCTGCAAGTGACGAATAGCGCGTTATTGCGATTATTAATAGCCAAGTCGCGATTAATAATCCACCTAAAGATAATCCAATAGGTAGTAAAGTACCAAAGGCCGTAGCAACGGCTTTACCCCCTTTAAAGCTGAAAAATACAGGGTACATATGCCCTAAACACGCTGCGACGCCAATTAAACCTAACATCAGCGGTTCGATTTTTAAGAAATAAGCGCCCCACACAGGGATGGTGCCTTTTAAAATATCAAACACCAGCACTAATACAGCCGGGACTTTTCCACCAAGTCGGTACACATTGGTGGCACCGGGGTTATTCGATCCGTGACTGCGTGGGTCTGGTAGTTTAAATAACCTAGACACGAGGATTGCGGAGGAAACCGACCCCAGTAAATAGGCTAAAACTAACATTAAAACTTCTAACACGCGCTTCCTTATTTTTTAATCTGCACTTTTGGGCTATCATTGGCGGCAAAACCATCTGCCGCTACTTTTGAGTAGATAGTACGCTACATTTTGCAGTGCATCTACCCGTTATTGTAGAGGGAATTTTTATATATTAAAACTTTATGACAGCTCTGTGCGCATTATTGAAATTAATACGCGTATACGATAGGTATTGGTTTTAATATTTATGTCGCTTGGAGTATCAATGGACAAGGTATACATATCACAACTGCACGTAGACACCATTATAGGCGTGTATGATTTTGAAAAAGAAACGAAACAAAGCCTGTATTTTGATATTGAAATGGTGTGTGATATTTCAGCCGCAGCGGCAACCGATGATATAAACTTAGCGCTTGATTACGCTAAAGTCAGTGAACGCGTTATAGCGCACACGACGGCAAAACCCGTCGAACTTCTTGAAACCTTAGTTGAACAACTCGCCGCGATTATTTTAACCGAATTTACAACCAGCCAAGTCACAATTCGTGTCAGCAAACCAGCTGCGGTTCCTCAAGCTAAAACGGTGGGAGTCGAAATCACCCGTCACAAGGCAAGTTAATATGGCACAGATTTTTATCAGCTTAGGCTCGAATGTAAATAAAGAGCATTATATTCGCCAAGCATTAAAGACGTTAAAGCCGTATTTCCCTGATAGTGTTCATTCATCGGTATATGAAAGTGAAGCGGTGGGATTTGCGGGTAATAATTTTTATAACTCAGTGCTTGGTGCGAATACTGACATGCCACTGCCTGAGCTGTGTAAATTACTGAAGCAAATAGAGTTAGATAACGGTCGTACTCGTGAAGATAAAAAGTTTAGTCCTAGAACATTAGACCTTGATTTATTGTTTTATGATGACATTATTTGCGATTCGCCAGCGCAATTACCGCGTGATGAAATAACAAAAAATGCGTTTGTTTTAAAACCGCTAGCAGAAATTGCCCCTGATTTTTTTCACCCTGTAGCTAAGCAAACACTGGCTGAGCTATGGAAAAATTATAACAACCCACAACAAAAACTATGGAAGGTGGAGTTTACTAACCCATGAGTATTATTGAGATAATTGTTTTAGCCTTAATTCAAGGATTGACTGAGTTTTTACCTATTTCGAGCTCAGCGCATTTAATTTTACCTTCGCAAGTTTTAGGCTGGCATGATCAAGGTTTAGCATTTGATGTTGCAGTACACGTAGGTACGCTTGGTGCGGTGGTACTGTATTTCCGTAAAGAAGTGGTTGATATTTTGGGGGCTTGGTTTAAGTCGTTTGGCTCACAAGGCGCAACCGATGACAGCCGTTTGGGCTGGTGGATCATTGTTGCCACGATTCCTGCGTTATTAATTGGGTACTTATTTAAAGACTTTGTAGAGAGCTATTCACGAAATGCGTGGGTGATTGCCACTTCAACTATCGTTTTCGGCTTGTTACTTTGGTATGCCGATGTAAAAGCAAAACAAGTAAAAAATATCTACCAAGTAAATTTTTTTAGTGCGTTACTGTTGGGTTTTTCGCAAGTGCTGGCAATGGTCTTTCCTGGCACGTCGCGCTCTGGCATAACGATAACCGTGGGTTTATTGCTGGGTTTAAATAAGCAAAGCGCAGCACGTTTTTCGTTTTTAATGTCGATTCCGGTCATTGCTGCGGCAGGTTCATATTATATATATCAACTTGCAACTGCAGGTGAAGCGATTGATTGGCAAGCTATTTTACTCGGTGCAGGTCTATCGTTTGTTTCGGCTTATGCCTGTATTTTCTTTTTCTTAAAAGTAATTGAGCGCATGGGCATGATGCCATTTGTTATCTATCGCTTGTTACTTGGTGTCGGTTTATTTGCATTTTTAATGCTGTAAAAAACCGTTTTACTCACTTTAAAAAACACCTCGGTCTTGAGGTGTTTTTTTATGTTTGCTATTCGGCAAAAGTCTATTGCCGTCTAATCATGGTAAGTAAAGGTTATATTTGGCATTATAACGCTTTATTTTTTCGTAATTCATTTTGTTCAGGACAGTAGATGCATATTCATATTCTTGGAATTTGTGGCACCTTTATGGGCGGGATTGCCGCAATCGCTAAATCGTTGGGTCACACAGTGACAGGCTCTGATCAAAATGTTTACCCCCCAATGAGTACGCAGCTGGAAGAGCTTGGCATTACGCTAACTCAAGGTTATGACATTACACAATTAGACCCCGCGCCCGATATGGTGGTCATTGGCAATGCGATGAGCCGTGGTAACCCCTGTGTGGAATATGTGCTCGATAAAGGCTTACCTTACACCTCAGGCCCAGAATGGCTTAAGCATAATTTATTGCAAAACTCATGGGTGCTTGCTGTCGCAGGCACGCATGGTAAAACGACAACCGCGAGTATGTTGGCATGGCTGCTAGAATATGCAGGTATGAAACCGGGCTTTTTGATTGGTGGCATTGTGCAAAACTTTGGGGTATCAGCACGAGTTGGTGAGACGCCGTTTTTTGTCATTGAAGCCGATGAATATGACACCGCCTTTTTTGATAAACGCAGTAAGTTTGTGCATTACTTACCACGGACCTTAATCCTCAATAATCTTGAATTTGATCATGCTGATATTTTTGAAGATTTAAATGCGATTAAAAAACAATTTCATCACTTGATGCGTACATTACCCTGTAGTGGCAAAGTTATCTGGCCAAGCCAAGATGAAGCACTGCAGGATGTGATTGAGCGCGGCCTTTGGAGTGATAGCGAAACGCTGTCAGGTGATTGGGATTATCGCTTACTTAAAGCGGATGGCAGCGAGTTTGAAGTGTTGTTAGCGGGAGAAGTACAGGGCGTTGTGTCGTGGCAAGCTATGGGCGAACATAATGTCAAAAATGCGATTATGGCGATTGCAGCTGCGCGTCATGTCGGTATCGCTGTGCCCGTGAGCATTGCAGGTTTAGCTGAGTTTATTTCACCTAAGCGTCGCATGGAACTCAAAGCTGATATAAAGGGCATTAAAGTGTATGACGATTTTGCCCATCACCCAACCGCGATAAAAACGACTTTAGCAGGCCTGCGCGCTAAAGTCGGCAATGAGAAAATTATTGCGATACTAGAGCCCCGTTCGAACACCATGAAAATGGGCGTGCATCAGCAAACGCTTATTGACTCGCTTAGTGCAGCCGATGAGGTGTATTTGTTTGAGCCAGAAAATTTGAGTTGGTCATTAAAAGACTATGCTGACAAAGCGGGTATGCACTGCAGCACGAGTACTGAGGAAATCATTACGTTGGTTGCAAACAGTGCGGCTGCCCATCACCATATTTTGATTATGAGTAATGGTGGTTTTGAAGGTATTCATCAGCGCTTGATCACGGTATTAGAACAAAACTAACCAGTATACGGAGTTAACTGTATGCAATTTAAAGATAAAATAACCCTAGCGTTTAGTGGCGCGTCGGGCGCGCCTTACGGTTTAAGGTTGTTAGAAGTATTATTAGAACAACAGTTTCAAGTGTACGTGTTGATCTCAAGCGCTGCGCGTGTGGTACTTGATACCGAATCAAATATTAAGCTTTCAGGTAATGAAGACAAAGCGACAGAGCAGCTTAGTAAGCTGTTCAATGCAGCCCCAGAGCAGCTAAAAGTATTTGGTAAAGATAATTGGTTTAGCCCCGTAGCATCGGGCTCGGCAGCCCCTAAAAAAATGGTGGTGTGTCCTTGCAGTGCAGGCTCAGTCTCGGCCATTGCCGTTGGCGCATCTGATAACTTATTGGAACGTGCTGCTGATGTGGTTATTAAAGAACGTGGTCAGCTTATTTTGGTGCCACGCGAAACACCTTTTAGTGAAATACACCTAGAAAACATGCTCAAGTTAGCAAAATTGGGTGTCACCATTATGCCTGCAGCACCCGGGTTTTATCATAAACCTGAGCACATTTCTGACTTGGTCGATTTTATGGTGGCACGTATTTTAGATCATTTACATATTGAACATACTCTAACGAAACGTTGGGGTTATGGAGAGGGCAAACAGTGAGCGAACAGACAATCGCATTAAATATTGAAGGCCTTAAAAAGGTTTATAAAAATGGCGTTGAAGCCGTAAAAGGGATTGATTTACAGGTAAAACAAGGCGACTTTTTTGCTTTGTTAGGTCCCAATGGGGCGGGTAAATCAACCACAATTGGCGTGATTTCATCACTTGTGAATAAAAGCGCAGGCCGTGTTGAAGTCTTTGGTCATAATATCGATACAGATCTCGAAGCTGCAAAATCAGAGCTCGGCTTAGTACCGCAAGAGTTTAACTTTAGCCAGTTTGAAACGCTTAACCAAATATTAGTTAATCAAGCTGGCTACTATGGCGTACCAAGAAAGCTTGCTCATGAACGTGCTGAAAAATACCTAAAACAACTTGGTTTATTTGAGAAAAAAGATAAACAAGCTCGCACGTTATCGGGGGGAATGAAGCGCCGTTTAATGATTGCCCGTGCGCTTATGCACGAACCAAAGTTACTTATTCTTGATGAGCCTACGGCGGGGGTTGATATTGAACTGCGTCGCTCTATGTGGGATTTCTTGCGTGAAATCAATAAACAAGGCGTTACCATTATTCTTACCACGCACTATTTAGAAGAAGCGGAATTGTTGTGTAAGAACATCGCTATTATTGATAGTGGTGTGATTGTCGAAAACACCACAATTAAAGCGTTACTTGCCAAGCTTGATAAAGAAACCTTCGTGCTTGACTTAAAACAGCCAGTTAACCCTATCAGCCTTGATGGTTATCAGTTTACTTTAACCGATGATCATACCTTAGAAGTTGAGGTGGCTAAATCGCAGGGGCTAAATCAGGTGTTTACGGCGTTAACCGAGCAAGGCAATACAGTGCTCAGTATGCGTAATAAGGCCAATCGATTAGAAGAGTTGTTTGTGGGTTTATTAGAACAAGGGCGAGGCGAATAATGTTTAAATATGGTGTAGCGCTAAAGAGTATTTGGATTAAAGAGTGTATTCGTTTTTTACGTATTTGGGTGCAAACGCTGGTACCGCCAGCAATTACGATGAGCCTTTATTTTGTTATTTTTGGTAACCTAATTGGCTCACGCATTGGTGATATGGGTGGTTTTTCCTACATGGAATTTATAGTACCTGGCCTCATCATGATGTCGGTGATTACTAACTCTTACTCTAATGTGGCGTCGAGCTTTTATTCCACTAAATTCCAAAAAAGTATCGAAGAGCTACTTGTGGCACCGGTGCCTAATTACATCATTGTACTAGGCTACATGGGTGGAGGTATGACACGAGGCATGTTGGTTGGCTTAATTGTTACGTGCGTGTCTTTGCTATTTGTTGATATTCAAATTCACAATATTTTCGTGATTATGGCGACTGTGATTTTAACCTCAGCCGTATTTGCTCTGGGGGGCTTAATAAATGCAATTTACGCAAATAGCTTTGATGACATCAGCATTATACCTACGTTCATTTTAACGCCATTAACCTACTTAGGTGGGGTGTTTTACTCGATTACCCTGTTACCTGAGTTTTGGCAGGGGGTATCGCAAGTAAACCCAATTATATATATGGTTAATGCATTTAGGTATGGCTTCTTAGGTGTGTCGGATGTCGACTTATCGGTCGCGTTTGGTGTACTAGGATTATTTATTGTGGGGTTATTTACGTTAGCTTTAACGCTAATTAAACGCGGTGTGGGGCTTAGACACTAATGACAGATGCAAATTCGAGAAGTATTGTATCGAATCAACCCGGCTTGCATGACAAGCTAGACGAGATTGTTTTAAAGCACTTAAGTGCAGAGTTTAAAAAACCAATTGCAGCGCACACGCAAGCTGCATTTGACCAAGTGAATGAAAAAGTTCACGCATTCAATGGACCAATTATTCTTGATTCATGCTGTGGGGTGGGAGAGAGTACCGCTAATCTTGCTAAGCGCCACCCAGAGGCACTTGTTATTGGAATTGACAAGTCGTCACATCGTTTAGATAAGCACGATATTGAATATAAACAAACAGACACTGGCCAGTATATTTTGGTACAAGCTGATTTAAATGATTTTTGGCGTTTAGCGGTTGCAGCAAATTGGCAGCCAACTCACCATTATCTGCTTTATCCAAACCCTTGGCCAAAAGCTAAGCACTTACAAAGGCGCTGGCATGGGGCCGCAATTTTTCCATTTATTGTTAAACTTGGCGGCCGATTAGAGCTCAGAAGTAACTGGGATATCTACGTTAAAGAGTTCGCTCGCGCCCTTGAGTTGGCTGGACATCCATGCCAAGTTGAACGCTATGAACACGATGTGCCTATTACGCCGTTCGAGCGAAAGTATTGGGCCAGTGGACAGCAGAGCCACCGCTTGGTCATAAACCTTTAAATTTGCGTGTTAATGTAGGGAGTGGGTGGAGCAAAATAATTACCTTGCATGAGTGTGATACCCGCACGTGAAAGTGCATCGGCAATTTGCTCACTTTCTACTTGCTCAGCAATAACCGCTAAGTTTAATTGCTGAGCATACTTCACTAAATGCTCTATAAACATAAAACTATCGGCATTATTGTGTATTTGGCTTACTAGGTCTTTGTCGAGCTTTAAGCCATCCACTTCAAGCTTTAAAATGTGAGACAAGTTTGAGTACCCCGCACCAAATTCATTGATCATCACTTGCGCCCCTTTATTCTTTAATAAACTAATAAAGGCTTTCACTTGGCTAAAGTATGCAATGGCTTCAGTTTCATGAAACTCAAAAATAATATTGTGTGGTTTTGGGTAACGCCTTAATTGCTGCTCTAGAAATTCACTTAAACTTGGATCGAGAATATCTTGCGCGGTGATATTGATACTCCAGCGCACATTTGTCTTTCTGAATTGTTCAATACATCGTGAAAACATGGTGCGTGTTAACAACCCGTCCATGCGTGAGCGTTTTAATACAGCCATAAAGTAATCAGGGCAATGAATCCGACCTTGTGCAGTTGCCATTCTGGCTAAGCTTTCATAGTGACTTATTTGCTTCAGTTCCGTGTTATAAATTGGCTGAAAGTAGGGCACGATTCGATTGTTATCGAACGCTTCTCTAACTTCTTTAGCGAGAGTGACGTTGTGTCTAAATTGCTCTTCAACTTGTTTAAATACATTCTCATAGCGAACAATACGTTGATTATTTAACTTGGCTTGTTGCAAGGCTATATGTGCATTTTCTATGAGCATGAGTTTGTTACACGAGGCGATTCCAGCATGCAAAGTAATATAAATAAATGGCTCGCTTAGCACAGGAATTGCGTGATTAAAGGTATTGATAATATCGTCAATACGTTGCTCAGCGTTGCGAATATTCAATAATGCGATTTTATTCGTCGCTAAACGAAAGATTGCGCTCTCGCTTGGTATGCGGGATTGAAAATATGTGAGTAGATTAGCCATCACTCTATCGCTGACATCGGTGCCATAAAAACTACTAATATCCTCAAGCTCATTGATACTGATAACAGCAAGTTCCATGCGGTGTCTGGTTGTTCTTTCTATGTAATTCTCGAGCGCAATATGATTGGCAAAGCCGGTGCGAGCATCAGTCAGGAGTGAGCGTTTAAGCTGTAAAAAATAAAGCCACGCGATTAAAGCAACAATAAAGAAAAAGAAGCCGCTTGTAATGGTTGCTTTTGTTATGCTGTGTTGCAGTTGCTCATTGAGATCATCAATAGCAATGTCTGCACCTGTAATATAAGTGTGGCCGTTTTTGTCAACAAAGGTCACAAAGATACTTTTAAAGTTGCCCCAGTGATCTTGTGATATTTCAAAAACGGGTTCTGTCGAAAAAAAAGCTTCTTTATTGATGTCGGTGGCTTCAGGGTACGCATCTAAAAAGTGTGTCACGCGTCCACTGTTGTGATCTTTTTGAGTATAGCTAGAGGCACTAAAGAATACCGTATCATCGCGCAGCACCATCGCATATACATACGCTACCTGCATTTGCTTAGCGTAGTCAGATAAAGCCCTGCTCTTATCTTTATACAGCTCAGGTGAAATAGTTTGGCCTGCATTCACACGGGTATGATAATCATCCCCTAAAATATGCTTAACACTGATTGCCGCATTGAGTAATTTGGCATCAACATTCGCCATTATCTCACTACGTGTTGATTCATAGGTGTAATAAATATAGCCAAATAAGCTAATAAAAAATGCGGCAAAACCATAAATAAGCCAGCGTGTTCTTTGCATTCCATTCGGCATAGGTGTTCCCTTTGCAGTTATGACTTGATTATACTTAAAAAATACGCAGCTGATAGCAGAAAATTACGACAAAATTCACCCATCGATCATTTTTTTGTCACCGAAAGCATGGCTTTTTGGCTTTAAGCGAGACATTTTCATGATATTCCAGTAAAGTTAGCCAATTTCATAGAAACAGTGCCGCAAAATGTAAACCTCAATGTTCCTGCATTGGGTTCATTTTTAAGCTGCTTATAATGGGTATTAGGATGGATCAAAAGCGTTGTGCCGTCGCCTCTAAAGAAAGTTTGATTCGTATTTTTACGGTGCCAGAAGCACCAGACTCGACACTGAGTAAAATTGAATCAGAGATTTCAAGCAACCTTGCAGGATTCTTAAACGAGAATATTGCTGCGATTGAGAAGCCTCTTCATGAGATAGAGAAAGACTTTCAATCGGCAATGATTCCAGAAGAGCCCACATTTGTATCTGACTATGCTCAAGATATTATGGAGCAACTTGTTGCGCATTCAGTTCATACAGCCGCGCCTAGCTTTATTGGCCACATGACTTCTGCTTTACCGCACTTTGTACTGCCGTTATCAAAGTTGATGGTAGGTCTGAATCAAAACTTAGTAAAAATTGAAACCTCAAAAGCGTTCACCCCACTTGAACGACAAGTGCTTGGTATGATGCATCACCTTGTATATGGACAAGATGATGCGTTTTACAGTAAGTGGATGCATAGTGCAAAAACGTCACTCGGTGCATTTTGCTCAGGGGGGACAGTTGCCAACATTACCGCACTGTGGATTGCACGAAACCGTTTATTAAGAGCGGATGGCGATTACAAAGGAATTGCAGCTCAAGGCTTAATTGCGGGTATGTTGCATTATGGCTATAAAGGGCTTGCTGTACTGGTTTCTGAACGAGGTCATTACTCTCTTGGTAAAACAGTCGATTTATTGGGAATTGGTCGCGACAATATCATTGCAATAAAAACCGATAAGAACAATAAAGTAGACATTCAAGCCATGCGTGAAAAAGCGCAAGAACTGGAAGCGGCAGGCATTAAGGTAATGGCGCTGGTAGGTGTTGCGGGTACTACGGAAACAGGCAGTATTGACCCCCTTAATGATATGGCTGATTTAAGTGAAGAATTGGGCTGTCATTTCCATGTTGATGCAGCATGGGGAGGAGCAACCTTATTATCGCAAAACTATCGCCATTTATTGAGTGGTGTTGAGCGAGCCGATTCAATTACAATCGATGCCCACAAACAGATGTATGTGCCAATGGGCGCTGGTTTAGTGTTATTTAAAGACCCAGCAGCAACCGATGCGATTGAGCATCATGCAGAGTATATTTTACGTAAAGGCTCAAAAGATTTGGGGAGTCATACGCTTGAAGGTAGTCGCCCAGGCATGGCAATGTTGGTGCATGCATGCTTACGTGTCATTGGTCGTAAAGGTTACGAGATGCTGATTGATCGCAGTATCGTTAAAGCACGTACCTTTGCTGAATTAATTAGGCAAGACGAAGACTTTGAGCTGATTTCAGAACCTGAATTGTGTTTATTAACCTATCGATATGTCCCTAAACAGATTCAAGAAAAACTTAAAAATGCTGACGAAGAAACTAAACTCGATATTTATGCTTCACTGAACCGTTTTACGGCCAGTATGCAAAAACGTCAGCGTGAAGCTGGGCGTTCTTTTGTATCGCGTACACGTTTAACCCCTGCGCAATACGATTACCAGCCTACCGTGGTGTTTAGAGTTGTGTTAGCGAATCCGCTTACGTCAAAGGCTATATTAAAAGATATTCTTGCAGAGCAAAAAGAACTGTCTAAAACAGATCCTGTATTTAAAAAGTATTTAAGTAAGTACATGGATTAGGTGATATAAATAAGTAAAAAGGAGCTTGAAAGCTCCTTTTTTTATACCAATTTGCGTATTTCAATGAGCAAGGTTGAGGCAATAAAAGCTCGTTGATAACAATGCAAAAATTTCGTTATTTAGGTATTCTCGGCAATTGCTCCTGCATTGCTCCTGCATTGCTCTACCTTCTGCATCTATGCAGTCGTAAATCAGCAATTTTTAACGCAGTTAGCGACTGGTTTAATCCCTCAAAATGATTAAAAATTATTGCAAAATGGTATTATGCCTTTTGAAAACAGCTAGCCTTAATCATTTCACTGATGATCTGTTGCGATGGTTTGATTTTTTCCATGGCTAAAAACTCATCAGGCTGATGTGCTTGGTTGATTGACCCTGGCCCCATAACAATCGTTTCACAGCCTAATTGTTGAATAAACGGCGCTTCGGTGCAGTAGTTAACTGCAACCGCAGGTTGGCCTGACACCTTTTCTGCCAGTTTTACTAAAGCGCTATCTGTGCTGCCGCTGAATGCAGGTATTGGGTCGTGTAAGTCAATAACGCTGACAGCGTTTGGATACTCAGTATTTATTTCATTGGCTGCATTAATCAAAATGGCTTGCAGCTCTTGTACGCTTAAACCGGGTAGTGGGCGCATATCAATGTGCATTTCACAGCAGCCACAAATACGGTTTGCGTTATCGCCGCCATGAATATGACCTAGGTTTAATGTTGGGTACGGTATTACAAAGTGCTCAACTGAATATTTATTCTTTAATTCGTCTTTAATGATTAACAGTTTTGTAATCATTTTATGCATGACTTCGATGGCATTTAAGCCTCGCTCAGGGTCTGAGCTGTGACCCGAACGACCCACAACGCGAATCGCTGAACTCATGTGGCCTTTATGAGTAAACACCGGTGTCATGTCTGTTGGCTCGCCAATAATACAGCGCGCGGGCTTTAAATTAGGGTGGCGACATATTTGCTGAGCACCCGCCATTGTCGTTTCTTCATCGGCTGTGGCTAAAATTAATAAAGGCTCTGTTTGCTGGCTTGCATCAAGCTCACTAATGGCCTGCAGTACAAAAGCAAAAAAACCTTTCATATCAATGCTGCCTAAACCGAATAACTTGTTGTCATGCTCGCTTAATTTAAACGGATCATAATTCCAGCGGCTGTCATCAAATGGCACGGTATCGGTGTGGCCCGCTAACATCAGTCCCCCTTCACCTTCACCCCGTCTCGCTAATAAATTAAAGCGACCTTTGCCATGCTCAAGCTCTGTAATTTCGCAGCTAAAGCCTAAGGTTTCGCACCAATTGGCAAGTAAGGTAATGACCTCTTTATTGCTCATGCATAAAGAGTCTTCAATTGCACTAATTGAAGGCGCAGCAATCAATTGTTGATACATCGATAAAAAAGAGGGAAGCGACATAAAAAAATCCAAAAATAATTATTCAATCTAATTGCATAACAATATAAAAGTATTTATTATGAATATCAATTCACTTTTTGAGCATAAATATACTTTAAAGTAGCGTATGAACACAAAACGACGATAACCTTATTTCATTACTTTAGATAGTGTTTTTATTCGCTAAACAGCGAGTAGTTTTAAATGTGTAAATAGATAAGTTAAATAGGTAAAACCAAGCAATGAATGTAGTGATTATTGGCGCAAGTGGATATAGCGGCGCAGAGCTTGCGAGTTTAGTCGCCAAGCACCCACAACTAACTTTAAAGGCATGTTATGTCTCTGAGGGCAGCTTAGATAAAAATAAGTGTTTAAGTGACTTATATCCTGAGCATTTAGGGCTTTTAGACCATCCATTACAGCCATTAACAGCAGCCGCTTATACCGACATCGAACAGCATGCTGATTACGTGTGTTTATGTACAGATCATGAAGTGAGTGTTGACCTTGCTCCTCGATTTTTAGCAATGGGTAAAAAAGTATTCGATTTATCAGGCGGCTTTCGTTTAGCTGGGAATGAGGATTACCTCACTTACTATGGCTTTGCGCATCAGCATCCAACGCTTTTAACACAAGCAGCCTATGGACTAGCAGAGTGGAATGCGGATGCAATCAGTCAGGCAAATTTGGTTGCGGTTGCAGGCTGTTATCCTACAGCCGCACTTAACTCATTAAAACCATTGAAAGAAGCCGGCTTATTAGCAGAGCAAACAATTATTATTAATGCCGTGTCAGGCGTCACGGGGGCGGGTAGAAAAGCGAGTGTTAATACGCATTTTTGCGAAGTATCACTTGCGCCTTATGGGTTATTTAACCACAGGCACACACCTGAAATTGAACAACATTTAGGCCATCCTGTGTTATTTACCCCGCATTTGGGGAATTTTCCGCGGGGAATTTTAGAAACTATTTATGTGCAATTAAAACCCGGTGTAACACCAGAGCAAGTAACAGAAGCGTATCAGGTGTTAGCCGATGAACCGTTGATTCGTTTACTTGGAAGCAAAATACCCAGTATTAAAGGCGTTGCTAAACAGCCGTATGTTGATATTGCGTGGCAACAAAAAGGCGAACAGCTCATTGTTATGTCGGCCATTGATAACCTGTTAAAAGGGGCGGCTGGGCAAGCATTGCAATGTATTAATTTAGCGATGGGTATACCTCATCATACCGGATTAGTAGGAGCGTTATGATGAAAACATGGGTCATTAAAATTGGCGGTGCGGTATTAAATACTGCCGATGCTGCAAAAGCCCTATTTGATGTTTTAATCTCACAACAGCAAGCTAACTTTGTGATTGTTCATGGTGGGGGTGCATTAGTTGATGCATGGCTTATGGATGCGGGATTCGCCAGTGCTAAGCACCAAGGTTTACGTATCAGTCCAAAAGAACAAATGCCATACATCGTTGGGGCGTTAGCTGGCTGTGCTAATAAACAACTAATGAGTCAAGCCATTGCCTCGGGTCATAAACCTGTGGGTATGAGCCTTTATGAAGCCGGTGTTGTGGTTAAGCAAAAATTAAAAGCGTTGGGGCAAGTTGGGCAATGCTGTGACAGTATCGACAGTATTTTACCCAGCTTAATTGAACAAGGCCGTCTACCATTAGTCAGCTCTATTGGTTTTGATGAAGAGGGACTTTGGTACAACGTAAATGCAGATGAAGCGGCCGCAGCGATTGCGAAAGAGCTTGATGCAGAACTTATTTTTATGACTGATGTAGAAGCGGTACTTGATGCAAATAAGCAACCATTACATCAACTTAATACGCAGCAAATAGATGCATTAATTCTTCAAGGAGTTATTCAGGGCGGGATGGAGGTCAAAGTTAAGACCAGTCTTCTTGCTGCCCAACATTTACGACGTGGTGTGTATATCTCAAGCTGGTTAAAGCCAGAAAATTTAGTCGCTTTATTGCAAGGCGAGCACGTTGGAACAAAGATTACACCATAGGTATTACATGTTAACTCACTTTTTATCGGGTCTTGAATTAGACCAAAAAGGCGCGCTTAAATTATTAGACTTAGCGCAAAAAATTAAAGCAAACCCTGTTGATTTTAGCCAAGCGTTAGCGGGCAAATCAGTGGTGACATTATTCGAAAAACCAAGCTTACGCACGCGTTTATCATTCGATATAGGCATTAATAAATTAGGTGGCCATGCTGTGTATTTAGACTCACAAAATGGGGCTATGGGTGCACGTGAATCGGTGAAAGATTTTGCTTTAAATATTTCTACTTGGGCCGACGGTATTGTGGCTCGTGTATTTGCACATAAAACATTAACTACGCTTGCTGAATTTTCGTCAGTGCCTGTGGTGAATAGTCTGTGTGATTTATACCACCCATGCCAAGCATTAGCGGATTTCTTAACGCTGCAAGAAGTACACGGCGATGTCAGTAAACTGAAGCTTGCTTATTTAGGTGAAGGCAATAACGTGACGCATTCACTTATGTTACTTGCTGCAACGTTAGGGACTGATTTTGTGGCGGTTTGCCCTAAGGGGAGTTCTCCAGATTCACAGATTCTCAAACAAGCAGAGCAAATTGCAGCCATGAATGGTGCATCTGTGATGGTCAGTGACAGAATTGAAGCGGCAGTCGGCGCAAATGCAGTCTATGCTGATACGTGGGTATCTATGGGAGATAAAACCCCACTTGAGCAAGTTAAGGCTAAATATATGCCGTACCAGTTAAATCAAGCGTTGCTTGATCAAACGGGCGCGCAAACAGTGTTGCATTGCCAGCCAGCTCATCGCGAATTTGAAATTACCTCTGAGGTAATGGATGGCCCTGCATCAAAAATTATTCAACAAGCAGAAAATCGTATGCATGCGCAAAACGCACTGCTTGTCACATTATTAAATCCAAATTTTGTTTAAGGAACACCAATGAGTTCAATCAAAAAAGTCGTATTAGCCTATTCTGGTGGTCTAGATACATCGGCAATCGTGCCGTGGTTAAAAGAGAACTACGGCTGTGAAGTTATCGCATTCGTTGCTGATGTAGGCCAAGGTGCTGAAGAGCTTGAAGGCGTTGAGGCCAAAGCAATCGCTTCAGGTGCATCTGAGTGTTATGTGGTTGACCTAAAAGACGAAATGGTCAGTGATTATATTTATCCGACATTAAAAACAGGCTCTATCTACGAAGGTACTTATTTACTGGGTACGTCGATGGCGCGCCCTATTATTGCAAAAGCACAAGTAGAGATTGCGCGTAAAGTGGGGGCTGATGCACTGTCGCATGGCTGCACAGGTAAAGGTAACGACCAAGTGCGTTTTGAATCATGTTTCGCAGCATTAGCGCCTGATCTTAAAGTGATTGCGCCATGGCGTGAATGGGATTTATCAAGCCGTGAATCATTACTAGATTACTTGGCTGAGCGTAATATCCCTTGTTCAGCATCTGCTACAAAAATTTACAGCCGTGATGCAAACGCATGGCACATTTCGCACGAAGGTGGCGAGCTTGAAGATCCATGGTGCCAACCGAGCGATCAAGTGTGGACCTGGACTAACTCTCCAGAGCAAGCACCAAACGAGCCTGAATATGTGACATTAAACGTAGTAGAAGGTGAAGTGGTTGCGGTTAATGGTGAGACATTAAAACCATACGATTGTTTAGTTAAGCTAAATGATATCGCAGCGCCACATGGTGTAGGCCGTGTAGATATTGTTGAAAACCGTTTAGTCGGTATGAAATCGCGTGGTTGTTATGAAACACCAGGGGGCACAGTAATCATGGCTGCACTGCAAGCTGTTGATGAGCTCGTGTTAGATAAATCAAGCCGCAAGTGGAAAGAAGTGCTGGGTGGTGAGTTCTCACACTTAGTGTATGACGGCCGTTGGTTTACGCCGCTTAAAGATTCAATTCTTGCAGCTGCTGAATCACTCTCAAAGCTGGCAACAGGTGAAATTGTTCTTAAACTGTATAAAGGTCAAGTAACTGCAGTGCAGAAGAAGTCACCTAACAGCTTATACAGTGAAGACTTTGCAACCTTTGGTGAAGATGATGTATACGACCAATCACATGCTGAAGGGTTTATTCGTTTATTCTCACTTTCGAGCAGAATCTCTGCATTAACGAAAAAATAATTTTATTTTGCCCCGTTCAGCGGGGCAATATCAGCGTTTGGAGAGAATTCAATGGCATTATGGGGCGGACGTTTTTCTACGGGTCCAGATGAAGCATTTAAGCAATTTAACGATTCACTTCCCTTTGATTATCAGCTTGCAGAGCAAGATATTATTGGCTCAGTTGCGTGGGCCGGTGCGCTTAAACAGGTTGATGTGTTAAATCAACAAGAATACGACGATCTTGTCGCAGCACTTAATACTCTGTTGGATGAGGTTAAAGCTAATCCACAGGCTGTCGCTGTGGCAGGGCATGAAGATATTCATTCTTATGTTGAGTCGGCATTAATTGACAAAGTTGGCGACTTAGCAAAAAAACTTCACACAGGTCGTAGCCGCAACGACCAAGTTGCTACAGATTTCCGTTTATGGTGTCGCGATACAGCGGATCATATTCTTGACGCTATTGCTGATTTAAAGGCCGAATTTATTGCTTTAGCAGAACGTGAGCTGGGTACTATTTTACCGGGTTATACACATTTGCAACGCGCGCAGCCCGTGCTCTTTAGTCATTGGTGCATGGCGTATGTGGAAATGCTTGAGCGTGATGAAAGTCGTTTAACAGATGCGAAAAAGCGTATGAACTTTTGTCCATTAGGCAGTGGCGCACTGGCTGGTACGGCGTACCCAATTGACAGGCAAACGCTTGCCGAGGGGCTAGGTTTTACCGCTGCAACGCGCAACAGTCTTGATGCAGTGTCTGATCGCGACTTTGTGGTGGAGCTATTAAGCTGTGCCTCTATCTCAATGATTCATTTATCTCGTATGGCTGAAGATCTTATTTTCTATAATTCTGGTGAAGCAGGGTTTGTTGAATTGTCGGATGGTGTGACGTCGGGTTCATCATTGATGCCACAAAAGAAAAACCCAGATGCACTTGAGCTAATTCGGGGTAAGACAGGGCGAGTTTTTGGTGCTTTTAGTGCCATGATGATGACCTTAAAGGCCTTACCACTTGCATATAATAAAGATATGCAAGAAGACAAAGAAGGCTTGTTTGATGCGATGCCAACGTGGCTTGCGTGTATTCATATGGCACAAGCTTGCATTAAAGGGATTAAAGTTAATGCTGAAAAGACCCTAGCCGCAGCAAAAGGGGGGCACTCTAACGCCACCGAATTGGCTGACTATTTAGTGGCTAAAGGCATCCCCTTCAGAGAAGGCCACCACATCGTAGGCACCTTAGTGCAAATGGCTATTACCGAAGGGAATAACTTAGAAGATTTAAGTTTAGAGCAATTCAAATCTGTGCATAGCATTTTCGAATCAGATGTATATCCTGTATTAGAAATAGATGCATGTATTAAAGCGCGACAGGCTTTAGGGGGTACTTCGTTAGAACAAGTAACGAGCGCCATCGATAATGCCAAGAAGTCTGCTAATAAAGATGTGTAATGCACATTAAGCTGATGCCGAATTAATGGTTCTGTTATTTCGGCTCAAAGCTATGGATGGCTGAATTCTTGCCGCACCAAAGTGACAGCGTGCACAGACATTTTATAGTGTGGTGCTGATAGTTTATAAACAATAGCCAAAAATTTGGCACGATGTCTATTAACTCAACGCCATAATGTATTACTCGTTATGCAAAAAGTGTGATGAGGCTGTTTGTCTTATACACGATGAAAATAATGTGTGTCGCTCACTTTAAAAGAACGAAATTCATTTTGAAGTCTTGTGATAATGCGGTGATCCCGTGTAAAAACGAGGCTTAACTCCCTGGATAGGAAAAACGCACGGTTACCCCTGTGCGTTTTTTTATGCCTAAAATTTACAAAGATCAGCGGAAATTGATCCAAATGATCGTTGTTTCTAAAAAGTTGGATCACTAATTGCAATGTTAGAGACAGCAGTTATTTTACTGCAAAAAGCGTCAAAAGAATGAGAACGCTTAACTCAGCTTACAACCTGTTGTAAGCTTATTGTAAACAACTAATAATTTTAAAGGATTTAACTGATGCAAGTTACGAACAATAGCCAACTTCAAATGCAAGCTTACAGCCAAATGCAACAAACAAAGCCCGCTTTGGAACAAACTACTAGTAATAAAACCCTGCAATCTGATACAGTGAGCATATCAAGTGAAGCGCTTTCTCTATCAAGTGGCGCAGAAATTCAACGTGGCGGTGGTGCAATGCTTCCACCAAGTAAGAAAGAGTACTAGGCACTGAATGTTTTTTATAGAGCAACTTGGTTTTTTCTCCCTATCTGCGATGAGCGCATGGGGATTTTTAATGGCATTCTTTTTTAATATTTTTGTTTATTTTATCGACGAAAATAAAAGAAAGACCACGTTGCTCTTAACTTCATTCATTATGATGCTTTCCTATCTAGGTGGAGACTATTTTTTCAATTGGCTCACCTACACTGCGACTACATTTCTTGATTGGGCTTTATATGACATAGCCACACTTGTATTTTTAGTTGCTTCATTTTTTATTATAAAACGGACTACTCCTTCTTTTATCTACCTTGTAATTGGCTTGATAATTAACACCTTATTGTTTCTTTCTGTTTATATAGATGTTGAAGTTTATAAAAATACAACGCATTGGATTTTATGGGATATCTACTCTTTAGGAGTCAACATCGTTGATTTCACGATGATCATTGCTTTGATAGTTGATCGCGATTTTCTTCTGCTAAATAAATTAAAAAACACAGTGTTCTCTTCTCTCAAAACTCATAAGTTAGCTTAAAAAGTTAAGCTATGTATATCAGTGATGTAGTAGGAAGCCTGATAGGAGCCTTCATTGAATGGGGGTTTTTAATGGCATTCCTTTTCAATTTAGTAACCCACATTAACAAACCAGATAAACGTCTTGTCGTTTTGTCCTTGATAATGATGCTTTCATACTTCTTGAGTGGAGTATTAAATTTATCAAGCAATATTTATCTGAACTGGTTTTACTTTGATGTTATAACCATCGCGGCCATATTTATTTGGATTTACTGTGGGCGAGCCGACTCTTTCTGTGCCATTTATTATATCGTTGTAGGCTTGTTTTTAAACTCTCTTTTGATGCTTTCTATTTTTGTAGATATCGTACTTGTTGAAAATCGTACTCCTTGGATCCTTTGGAGTATCTATTCGTTCGGCGTAAATATTATTGATCTTATGATGATAGTCGCATTACTCACTAACAAGGATTTTTTTAAGTTTGCAGCAGTAGCGAAACGTTTTAGTTCTAAAGCGACTAGAAGACTGCCCTGTGCTTAAACTCCTGCAAGAAAACTTTGGCCTTTATCTCGCTACTTTCATCATGTGGGGATTTTTAATGGCCTTTTTATATAACATGGTGAAGAAGTCTTCATCGCCAAATGGTGATAGAACAGTGATGTGGATGGCACTGGCTATGTTTATCTCTTACATGGCTAGTGACCCATTACTTAGTATAGCGTTTGGCTACAATATGTTAGATTCGAGTTTTGCATACGTCATTTGGGCTGGCTCTGATTTATTGATGTTGGCCGTTATCTGGTTAGTCGCCCACCAAAAAACTTTTCTTGAAGTGCCTGCAAAACTGTATATTTACACGGGGCTTTTAGTAAATACATCGCTGTTTTTAGGGATGTACTATGATATTAACTACACTTATACGGGTGAGTGGTGGTTTTGGGATTTTTACACTATTACAGTGAATCTCATGGACATGATGATGCTTATAGCGCTGTTTTGTAATAAGGATTTTTTAGGGTTAGTAAAGCTTTATAGAAGCATGCGAGGTCAAACCAAATTAGCCTGACCTCACCCGCTCTAGAAACGGTATTCCCAGCTTGTTCTAAGTGCTGTATTCGTGTTTGAGTCGTCGCCCATCTCATCTTTTGAGACCAGCCCTGTTACTTTCCAAAGACCATTGAAGAGTGCTTGTTGGTAGCCAAGTTCAAGTTGCAATTGGCTTACGCTGGTAATGGTTTCGTTATCAAGGCGTTCACTATCAATCCATCGTAGCTTTGCATGTCCACCATAGCCATCTAAAGTATGGTAATAGGCTCCAAGGATAGCCGATTTACTTTGTTGTGGTATTGAGCTTCCTACAAGTCGCTGGCGTTGAGTATAGCTTCCTGAGCCGTAGACACACTCGCTATGTAGTTCACATGTTTGTTCTGTATTTGAGTACTCTAAATACGTTTTTAATAAACTATCCGATGTACCAAAATAACTTTCAACGCCTAACGTGTAGAACGGATCGCTGGGTGCTAAACCACTTTTGTTTTGACCCATTACCTCTGCGTAGAATGCCACAGGGTGCGATAACGCACTTGTTGAGTACTTAATATCAAAACTTGTTAAACGGTGAGTCGATTCGTTATTTTCTAATGCAATGACATCACGCTCGGTTGATGTTAAATAGTCAGAGCCGGCAGTATTAAAGGCAACTTCTAGTCCCATAAGTGGTGTACTGGCAAATCTGAGGGCCCAATAATCACCTTGTTCACTGTTGTTTAGATACGGTTTTTGCTTGGCATATATCCCCGTTAACTGCCAATTCCCCACAAACGATAACCAATGTGGGCCAACATACTGGCTATTAGCTCGACTAAAACGCAGTCCTTTCATGGGCGCGGCATTATTAGAGAGTAACAGCGCATTTTCGTTACTAGGCCCCCACCAGTGACTGACTTGTTCAGCACTAATAGACCAGTTACCGACAAGCACAGCTAAATAGCTGTCTTGGTAATTAACATGCTGTGTATCGAGTGCCTCATCGGCGTAATTAACACTGACTTTTGCACTGACACGCTGACCTGTGATTGAGCCGTAACTATTTATACCGCTTTTTTGCTGGTGGCGTTTACCAAAGCTTTGGTGTGTTTCAGGCTCGCTATTGTAATTTAAGCGCACACTCGAGCTGGTTTTTTGCTTCGCATTATCTAACGCATGTTTTACATGCTGATAAGCAAACAAGCTTTGCGCGTTAAGTTGGCTGGTATTTACAGACGCTAAGTCTCGTGCAATTCCTTGCCACATAAGCGGGTAGCTATTAATTGGTTGCTTAATAACGCCTTGATTAAATAGCATTTCGATTGATGCGCGTAGCAGTGGGTCATCGCTTTCTATCCATGGCCCAGCAATACTTGGCGCAGAGATCATTAGTAATGCACTTAAGCTAATGAGCTTCTTTAATTTCATCCGTGTATTTTTTCCTGTAATGCTTTACCAACTATTGGGTCAACAAATTCACTTACATCGCCATGATGACGTGCTACTTCTTTCACTAAGGTTGAAGAGATAAAAGAATTTTTTTCGGCAGGCGTTAAAAACACGCTCTCTAAATCAGGGTTTAGGCGGCGGTTCATGTTTGCTAATTGAAATTCATAGTCAAAGTCTGACACCGCACGAATACCGCGAATAAGAACTTCTGCTTTATGCTCGCGCGCTAAATCAGCCAGTAAACCAGAAAACCCGATAACACTGACATTATCAAGGTGCGCTAATATTTTATTAGCCAGTTCAACACGCTCATCAAGTGTAAAGCAAGGTTGCTTACTTGGGTTGTGCGCAATTGCAACAATAACGTGATCGAACATTTTTGCAGCGCGATGAATTAGGTCTGTGTGGCCATTTGTTAGCGGGTCGAATGTGCCCGGATATATTGCAGTAACGTTCATAACTATCAGCTATCTATAAATTTGCTTGTTATATTAACAGTGTTTGAGTCTGTATGCAGCTTAGAAAATACGCGTATCTTACTAGTTTTTGTCCCTAAAAAGGAACGGTAAACCGATTGAGGTTAGATTTTTTCAAGGTAGTATTTTATTGCCGCGCATTTGTTTATACTGCTTGGCTTTCAGTACTTAATAATCATAAAAAACAGAGTAATCAGCATATGAGCACTAAGGATAAAATTATACACACCAGCATTGAGTTATTTAACCTCCATGGTGAGCGTGCCATAACAACCAATCATATAGCTGCACATATGGGTATTAGTCCGGGTAATTTGTATTATCACTTTAAAAATAAAGAAGATATCATCCGTCATATATTTGCTTTATATAGTGAGCACTTGCACACTCACTTCAAGCCGTTAACCCCCGATGATGATGCACTCGAAAACTTAGCAGGGTATTTAGACTCCTTGTTTGAATTGATGTGGCGATACCAGTTTTTTTATGACAACTTGGGTGACATTTTGTCGCGAGACGAAGCCCTTAAAAAAGATTACATCGAATTTCAGGCGGCATTACTTGAACAAGTCAAAGAGGTTTTATTAGCGTTGAGAGCGGGTGATATTATCACCATTGAAGATGATGATGTAACAGAGCTTGCTCATATGTTAAAAATGACAGTGAGTTTCTGGACACCTTATATCAAAGCGCGTCGCTTAAGTGGTGAATTGGCAAGACAAGATATTTACCACGGTATTTTAAAGGTGTTATTACTATTAAAAGCCCACTGTACTGAGCATAGCCTAGCGCAAGTTAACCAATTACGCGCGAAGTACTTAGCTTTAGCTAACGCTGAACCAACTGCACAATAATCCGTCTGAAGCAGTTTATTTCCTAGACGCTATAATTTTTGTTATAATCGCGCGCCCTTGAGGTTGGTATGTCTCAAGGCGTGTGAATTCCACAGTCTAAGAGTGAACTATGCTTAAATTTATCGTCAAATTACACCCAGAAATCGCTATCAAGAGTAAATCTGTACGTAAGCGTTTTACCAAGTTATTAGAAAATAACATTAAGATCGTTTTACGTCGTGTTGACGAAAAAGTGCAAGTAAGAAACAACTGGGATAATATTTCAGTTGTAAGTCTCTTGGAGTCAGAACAAGTCCGTCTTGATATCATCGATGGCTTAAAGCGTATACCTGGGATCGTACAGTTTATAGAAGTAACCGAGACTGATTTCGAATCGCTTGATGACATTTACCAAAAAGCCAAAGAATTAATCGGCCACACCATTGAAGGCAAAACATTTTGTGTTCGTTGTAAACGCTCTGGTAAGCACGACTTTACATCAAGTGATGTTGAACGCTATGTAGGGGGTGGGTTAAATCAACATGTAGAGGGCGCGCGCGTTAAGTTATCTCACCCAGAGGTAACAGTACGTTTAGAAGTGCGTGACGAAAAAGCCTACATTGTTACAGAGACTCATTTTGGTATGGCTGGTTTCCCATTACCAACGCAAGAAGATGTGCTATCACTGATGTCAGGTGGTTTTGACTCAGGTGTTGCTAGTTATCAAATGATCAGAAAAGGGGCTCGTACTCACTTTTTGTTCTTTAACTTAGGCGGCGCAGCGCATGAAATTGGCGTGAAGCAAGCAAGTTACTACATTTGGAAACAGTTTAGCTCAACCCATAAAGTGAAATTTGTCACTGTTGATTTTGAACCCGTCGTAGCGGAAATACTCGAAAACATTGAAAACAGCCAAATGGGCGTTGTCCTTAAACGTATGATGATGCGTGCTGGCAGCCAAGTGGCTGAAAAACTAGGTGTACAAGCACTTGTTACCGGTGAGAGTATTGGCCAAGTTTCGAGTCAGACGCTGGCAAATTTAAGTGTGATTGACCGTGTCACCGAAACGCTGATCATTCGCCCACTTATTCAACACGACAAGCAAGATATTATTAATATTGCACGTAAAATTGGCACAGCAGAAATGGCAGAGAGTATGCCTGAATACTGTGGTGTAATATCTAAAAAACCAACAGTTAAAGCAAAAATTAAAACCATCTTAGCTGAAGAAGCTAAATTTGATTTTGATGTACTTAATACGGTGGTTGAAAATGCACGTGTTATGGATGTCCGCGACATTGATACCGAAGCAAAACAAGAAGTGAAAGAAGCAGAGTCAGTCTCTGATCTTCCAAAAGACGCAGTGGTTGTTGATATTCGTTCACCAGAAGAAGAAGACGCTAACCCGCTAGAGCTTGAAGGTATCGAAGTAATTCATTTACCATTTTTCCGCTTAGCGACTAAGTTTGGTGATTTACCAAAAGATAAAGAATACTACTTATATTGTGCTAAAGGGGTAATGAGCCAGCTACAAGCGCTTATTTTACACGAAGAAGGCTTTAGCAACGTAAAAGTGTATCGCCCATAAGTAAACGGGTATAGAAAAGCGCGAATTTCGCGCTTTTTTAATGCCTAACGAAAGACGCTGACTTTTCAATTTGCTGTTAATTGGCACACCTTCCAGCTGCCACAATAGAAGAGGGGTGTTGTTAAAGCCCCGCTGATTTGGCTTTTATCATACTAAGCATGGCTTGATTGTAGGGGGTTTTCACTCCAAGCTTAGCGCCTTGCTCACATACATACCCACAAATAGCGTCAATCTCAGACGCTCTATTATGGCTAATATCTTGTTGCATCGACGAAAAGTTTGCGGCGGTTGCACTCATTACACTGTAGGCATTGTTTAGCGCGTCACTTAATGAGAGTGAAATACCTTGTTTGTTAGCAACTAAGCACGCCTCACTGAGTAAATTAATAATTCGCGAGCTAAAGTGCGGCGTACGAAGTTGACCGTTTTTTACATTATGAATAGCGCTCAACGGATTAATAGCGATATTCACCAACAGTTTTTGCCAACGAAGGGTATGAATATCATCGGTAACACTAAAATTAGGTAAGCTGCTAAAGTGCTGCTCGATCTGCTTTAGCACTTTGCGCGCCGCATCATTACACGTACCTAAAAGACTGGCACCGTCACCAGTATGATTCACGCTGTATTGAGTTGCTTTGAACCCCGCCTGCTGAGTGGTTAAAAATGATAGACCTTGATGGGCCGAAAGCGCGGCGTTAAGTTCATCCACATTGCCCATGCCATTATGAGACAAGATAACTTGGCAGTGCTCAGCTAGATAAGGTTGAAGTTGCTTAAATGCAGCTTCAACCTGAAAGGCTTTCACCGTAAATAACACCCACTCGAATGGGGCAAACTGGTTAAGTTCTTTATGATTAATTAGGCGTGCGTTAATAGGTTGTGATTTACCATTTGAAGGTTGATAAAAACGGGTGGTCAAAGTGGGCTTGCGCGTTAATAAGGTAACAGTATGTTGAGCTGATAAAAAATGACTGAATAACAAGCCAATAGCACCATCACCTACAATTAAAATATTAGCCATTGCGCTGTTTATTACCTAAATGAAAACCAAGTTTAATAATAAAGTAGCTCGAAGCACCTATAAAATCGGCAACAAAATCGGCAACTGAAGCTTGACGATAAGGCAGCATATCTTGCATAAACTCAATGGCAGCACCGTACCCTGCAAGCAATAATATTTGCACTATAAGGGGTAATTTAAACGCTTTATCCATCACCATAGCCAGTACGAAGAAAATGCCAAAATGCGCGACTTTATCAACATGTGGGAATAGGTTACTTACGCCTTTAATTTCTTTGGCGAAAAGAATAGTGAAGCCAATAATGCTGACTAAAAATATAATTTGGTATATGCGCCTAGTCACAATAAACCTTTAAACTGCCTAAAAAATGAATGGGCAGTATATCAAACAATTTTCGTATCGCACCTGAACGGTGTGCAGAAAAATGTAAAGATTTATAAAATTGACGTTATAATCCTAGGCATATTTATTTTAAAAATCTTGTTAGGAGAACCCCATGCCTTCATTTGATATTGTTTCTGAAGTAGAAATGAACGAAGCGCAGAATGCAGTGGATAATGCTAAGCGTGAATTAGAAACACGTTTTGACTTTCGTGGTGTTGATGCATCAATCGAATTAAACGACAAAGTCATTAAGCTAAAAGCTGAAGCACCACAGCAAGTTATGCAATTATTCGATATTCTTGCTGCGAAAATTTCAAAGCGCGGTTTAGACGTATCTAGTTTAGAGCTTAGAGATGAGTCGCGCAGCGGTAAATTCGTCATGCGTGATGTGGCACTTAAGCAAGGTATCGAAAAAGACGTTGCAAAGAAAATCGTCAAGTTGATTAAAGACTCAAAAATTAAAGTACAAGCCGCTATTCAAGGTGAAGAGTTACGTGTAACGGGTAAAAAGCGTGATGATTTACAAGAAGCAATGCAAGTTGTTCGTACTGCTGATTTAGGTCAACCATTCCAATTCAAAAACTTCCGCGATTAATTAATTTTATTGCGAAAGCACTGTCTGACTACGAACGCACAGCTCTACTAGAAGAACGGTGAAGTTGTGACTAATCTAAAGCCAAACATAAACGTGTTTGGCTTTTTTATTTTACTTTCTATCTAGCTTTATTTAGAAGTTTAGACGTCCATTGACATTTATTCCTAAAATCATCACAATAGCAGCCTATTTTCAAGGTGCTTGCTGTATCTGCTTAGATACATGCTATTTCAAAGGCTGAAATAACAGCAAGATAATCGGGAAGCTGGTGCGTTTTCAAGGAGAAAACAATGCCAACACTGCCCCCGCAACGGTAATGCGTATGCTCAGTATATGCAGAGTCCGGAGACCGGCCTTGAATTAACTTACTATTTGCGTGTGCGGTGGGCACAGGCTAGGGGATATCATGCTAAATAAATCTACGTTAGGCGTAGCGGTTGCTGCTGCGTTGTCTTTTTCTGTGTCTGCGGATGAGCAATCAATCGAGCACATCACAGTGACTGCCAATAAATTCGAACAATCTATTAATGAAGTCTTAGCGAGCGTTACAGTCATTGACCGTGCTGATATCGATGCAAGCTATGTTCGCGACTTACCTAGTTTACTGGCAACACAAGCCGGTTTCCAAATTAATGCTAATGGTGGTTTTGGGCAAAGTTCAGGTGTTTCACTTCGGGGTGCCAGCTCACGTCATACGCTTATTTTAATTGATGGTGTACGCACAGGTTCGGCAACGCTGGGCTATAAAAGTATTAGCAATATTCCGTTAAACAGTATTGAACGCGTTGAGGTCATTAAGGGTTCTCGTGCTGCTGTGTATGGCTCAGATGCGTTAGCGGGTGTGATCAATATTATTACTCGTAAAGCACAAAATACCACTTTGGATGTCACCTTTGGTTCAGATTCTTACCAAGAGTACCAAGTGGCTACTGGTGGTCAGATTGCAGACGTCGATATTTCTGTTAATGCAGGTTACGAAAAAACAGACGGCTTTGATGTATTACAAGGTGTAGCGCCTGATGAAGATGGCTATGAAAATAAAAACCTTGGTTTTAACCTAGGTTATCAAAATGAGCGACTAGGGGAGCTTTTATTACAGGGTCAGTACTCAGAAGGTGAAGCGCAATACGATAGCTCTTTTAGTCCTGCTGATAGTACAGTAGAAAAAGGTGAGTTCGAAAACTACCAAGCTTCATTAGGTTGGAAAAAAGCATTCGAAAAACACGCCCATGCGATTGATATTGCAATCTCTAGCGACAGTTCAGATGACTCGCGTATCGACTACACCGGTGCAACGGTGGTTGATAAGTTTGAGACAGAACGTGAGCAAATCGATTACAACGGCCAATATTTTTTAAATCAAAGTTTAACAATTAGCGGTGGTTTAAACTGGTATAAAGATGAAGTAAATACTAATTCTGGCACTTATCTAAAAGACAGTCGTGAGGTATTCGCTGCGTTTGTTGGGGCTTACTACGATGATGAGCACGTGCTGGCAAATCTGACTGTACGACAAGATGATGACCAACAATTTGGTGACGAAACAACCTATACGGCAGCGGTCGGTTATCATCTAAATGATATCGCGACATTCCGCTTAAGCCAAAGCACCGGCTTTAAGTCACCAACCTTTAATGATCTGTATTATCCCGGCTCTGGTAACCCAGAACTCAATCCTGAAACATCAGATAACCAAGAGTTAGGTTTATCACTTAATGTGAATGATATCAGCCTAGATATCGCTATTTTCCGCAGTGAAATAGATAACAAAATTGCCTGGGCACCAAATGCATCCGGCGCTTGGCAACCAACGAATATCAATCAAGCTCGCCACGAAGGGGTTGAATTTAGCTTTAAAAACCAAGTGCTAGGTTTTGATCACAGCTTCAATTTTACCTACCTATCAGCAGAGGATACTGAAACAGGTAATGCATTGACCTATGTATCTAAACACAGCGTGAATTGGTCATTACATAAAGCATGGGGCGACTTTGATGCTGGTATTGATATGCAATATCGCGGTGATCGAGATGGCAAACTGACACACTTACCTTCATACACGTTATGGAACCTTGTGGGCCATTACCAAGCAACCGATAACCTGACCGTGTCACTTCGCGTAGAAAATCTATTCGATAGAGAATATAACGCCGTTGATGCGTATGGGAAAGATCTCGATGGTGATTTCATCAACGACGAATTTTATTACTACAATACGCCAGAGCGTCGCTTATTTGTAGGTGCCCGTTATCAGTTCTAATAATAAAGGAAATTATTAGTTCTGCGTCTAAAAGCTCGCTACCTACTTAGCGGGCTTTTTTCATTTTAATTTATCGGCGTAATAACGAGCGAACTTTTCAAGTTTAGGGGCAATAAGAATACTGCAATAACCTTGGTTCGGGTTTTCGTTATAGTAATCTTGATGGTATTGCTCTGCTGGGTAAAAGTGTGTAAGCGGGCTCAGCTCGGTGACAATCGGCTCACGAATTTGTTTTTGTAAGGCTGCTATCATCGCCTCTGCTTCATCTTTTTGCTGTTCATCATGATAATAAATGACACTGCGGTATTGTGTGCCAACATCATTACCTTGGCGGTTTAATTGTGTCGCATCGTGCAGCGTAAAAAACATTTCAAGTAAGGTATTGTAGCTAATAATGCTGCTATCAAAGTCCAGTTGTACGACCTCGGCGTGTCCGGTTAACCCCGTACAAATCTGCTGATAACTGGGGTTTTCAATCTCGCCGCCAGCATAACCAGAGCTTACATTTAATACGCCTTTGACGCGTCTGAATGCGGCATCAATACACCAAAAGCAGCCACCACCCAATGTGGCTATTTGTATGTTGTTATTCATGTTTTACTCCCTCACTGTTTTGCTGACTATAGCTGAAAAAACAAAACGCCGTAAAGACGGCGTTTTGTTAAAAGCTACAGAGCGTCTAAATTTCTTCTAACGGTTTGTCTTTCGCTTGCTGTTCCAGTTTACTTTGTAAGTACTCTGGTGACTGTGTATTACGCGCAAAGGCAGTATACGCAGCGGGCACAACAAACAAGGTGAGTAAGGTTGCCACAATTACGCCGGTGAATACCACAACACCAATTACCATACGGCTTTCTGCACCCGGACCACTTGCGAGTACTAGCGGTACAGAGCTCATTACGGTTGTTAATGAGGTCATAATAATGGGACGTAAACGCTGCGTAGCAGCTTGTGTAATGGCTTCGTTAAACTCAACGCCTTTATCTCGTAGCTGGTTTGCAAATTCAACAATCAAGATACCATTTTTAGCACTTAAACCTATTAGCATCACAATACCAATCTGGCTGTAAATATTTAGCGTTAAGTCTGTGTACCATAAACCAAATAAGGCCCCAACTAAACCGAGTGGCACGGTTAGCATGATCACCAGTGGGTGAATAAAACTTTCAAACTGGGCTGCAAGCACTAAGAACGTCACTGTCAGTGCAAGGATGAACACATAGGTCATCGCTGATGCACCTTCGTAAAACAGCTGAGACTCACCTTTGTAATCAATGGCGCCATCAATGTCGTTCTCTTCAGCGGCAACCTGATTTAAAAAGTTCAGTGCTTCTTCTAAGGTGTAGCCATCAGCTAAGTTGGCGCTAAGAGTAATCGCACGCATACGGTTGTAGCGATTTAAACGTGATGCAGTCGCTTCTTCTTTTAGCGTAATGAGGCTATCTAGCGGCACGAGTTCACCACTACGTGATTTTAAGTAGATATTTGAGATATCCGTCGGGTTAGCAAAGTCTTCTTTGGTCCCTTTTAGGATCACATCGTACTCTTCACCACGGTCGATAAAGGTTGTCACTCGACGTTGACCTAGCATGGTTTCAAGAGTGCGGCCTACATCGGATACAGACACGCCTAAATCAGCGGCTTTGTTTTTATCGATATTGATTAAAAACTGTGGGAATGTCTCTTTATAGTCGTGGTCAATGCGCACAAGGCCTGGGTTTTTCTCAGCACGTTTAATAATGCGGTCACGCCAATCGGCTAATTGGTCGTAATCGTTACCTTGTAATACGAACTCAATTGGACGTGATGAGCCACCGCCACCAATACCACTGCGCATAATAGCAAAGGCTCGAATGTCGGTCACTTCTTGCATTTTTCCACTAATTTCATCGATCACTTCCCATGTTGAGCGTTTTCGTTTATCCCAATCGGCCATACCAACGATTGCAACACCCCCTTGGCCGCCCCAGCCAGGTACACGAATGAGCACACGGCTCAACTCACCAGACTCTGAATATGGCATTAAACGCTCTTCGATTTTAGCCATATTAGCGGCGTTATTTTCGTAACTTGCCCCTTCAGGGCCGCTCATCATGATAAAGAAAGTACCGCGGTCTTCTTTTGGCGTCAGTTCCGAAGGAATTTGCTGAAATAGCATGAAGCTGGCAACGCCTGTCATGATCATGGTGAGCAACAAGCTCCATTTTCGACTCATGTTTGATGCTAGTGAATTACGATACGCATGTTCAATTTTGGCAAATGTTTTATCCATCCATTGGCTAAATTTACTTTCTTTTTCAGAGGCTTTAAGTACCTTTGAGCACAGCGCTGGTGACAAGGTTAGCGCTGTAATACTTGAGAAAAACACAGCCGCACTCACTGCCATGGCAAATTCTGTGAACAATGCGCCAATACGGCCATCCATAAAGACCAGTGGCACAAACACTGAAATAAGCACCAGCGTGGTGGCAATAATGGCAAAGCCTACTTCACGTGCCCCACGAAAGGCAGCAAGTAAAGGTGGCTCACCAAGCTCTATACGGCGGTGAATGTTTTCAAGCATTACAATGGCATCGTCGACCACTAAACCAATGGCTAACACTAAAGCGAGTAGGGTAAGCAAGTTGATTGAGTATCCCATGGCAAGCAAGAACATAAAGCTACCAACGAGTGCCACAGGGACAGTAACTGCGGGCACTAAAGTCGCGCGAATACTCCCCAAGAATAAGTAGATAACTAAGACAACCAAGGCCATTGAAATAGCGAGTGTGCGGTACACTTCGTTAATCGATTCTTTGATGAACACTGACGAGTCGTAGCTGTCTTGAATCGTGGTGCCTTCAGGTAGGTTACGTTTTATTTTCTCAAGTTCGGCGCGGGCATTGTCTACCACCGTAAGGGTATTCGCTTTTGCTTGTTTTACAATGCCTAAACCAATCATGTTACGGCCATTACCACGGAATAAACTTTCGTCGTCAGCGGCTTCTAAATGCACATCGGCCACTTCACCTAGGCGCACTAAGTAGCCGTCGTCGCCCCGTTTAATAACCAGGTTTCTAAAGTCGCGTTGATCCTTATAGCTGCGTGCTGTACGCACAGTAAAATCACGGTCAATCGATTCAATCTCACCAGCGGGCAGTTCAACGTTTTCTGTGCGTAAGGTATTCTCGATATCGCTGCTGGTAATCCCGCGCGCCGCCATGGCCTTGCGGTTTAGCCAAATTTTCATGGCGTACTTACGCTCACCACCGACACGTACATTCGACACACCATCAACTACGGCTAAACGGTCGACAATAAAACGCTGTGCGTAGTCAGAAAGTTGCAACGAATCCATTGTCGAACTATTAAGGACAAACCAAGCGATTGGACTTTCATCGCTGTTCGATTTTGACACCTCAGGTGGGCGTACTTGTTCTGGTAGGCTATCAAGCGCACGTGCTACACGCTCACGCACATCGTTTGATGCGGCATCGATATCGCGACTGATATTAAACTCAATAGTGATGTTTGAGCGGCCATTACGGCTTGACGAATTAATGCTTTTAATCCCTTCAATACCCGAAATACGATTTTCGAGCACTTGGGTTATTTTGGTTTCAATAATTTCTGCACTGGCCCCAGTATACGATGTGCTTACACTCACAATCGGGGTTTCAATATCAGGGTATTCACGCAGTGGTAGCATCGAAAAAGCGACGAGACCAAAGGTAAGTAACAGTAAGTTTATTACGATCGCAAAGACCGGACGTTTAACGCTAGTATCTGTAATTTTCATGGTTTAGCCCTTGATACTAACTTTGCTGCCAGTGCGAATTTTGATAATGCCTTCAGTCACGACTTGTTGACCATCTGTTAGACCCTTATCGATGGCAACCCACCCGTTATGACGTCCCGCTACATGTACTTCAACTTTATTGGCAACCCCGTCTTCAATTTTGAATACATAGTGTTTATCTTGCTGAGGGATTACTGCTTTTTCAGGCACCATGAGTGCTTGGTTTGAACTCAGTTGTAATGCAGTGTTTAACAGCATGCCAGGGCGTAATAAACCGCTTGAATTGGTAAAACTGGCCGTCACTTCAACACTGCGAGTAACCGAGTCAATGCGTGAGCTGATGTGCGTGACTTTGCCGTTAAAGGTTTTTCCTGGGTAAGCATCATTTTGAGTCATGACTTTCATGCCTAGCTGCAGTTGCGCAAGGTATTTTTCAGGAACTTTAAAGTCCACTTTTATAATACTGATATCATCGAGAGTGGTAATATTGGTGGTGCTATTAACATAAGTACCTATCGAGATTTCACGCTTACCTAATAAGCCTGAAAAAGGCGCTTTAATGGTCATTTCTGCCAGTTTAGTTTTGGCGCTTTCAAGCTGAGCTTCGGTGGCATCTACACGAGACAATTGCTCTTCAAGTAACGATTTAGCGGTTGCTTGCGAACGTGATAGTTCGGTTAAGCGGTCTAGTTGGCGTTTTTCTTCACGTAAATTGATACTCAATTCTTTTACTGCTAATTCTTCTTGTTGTGCTTGTAACTGAACTAGTTTTTGACCTTTACTTACTAAATCGCCATCATTGAAAAATATATCAGTCACATAGTCGTTTTGTGCACTGCGAATGAAGATCGCTTGATTCGCGCGCGCGCTGCCTATCGCTTCGATTAAAACGGCATTTTCTTCAGCCGTGACGGTATGTGCGACAACCTGGGTTGAACGGTCTCCAAAGTTGCTTTGCTCGCCTTGGCTTGAAGGTAAATATAAATAAATACATAACCCTAGCAAAAGGGTAATAATAAAAGGAAAAAGCGCTTTACCAGATTGTGTCGAATACATCATCGTGTTACCAGAAAATTAGTTGAGTGTAGTGTACAAAATTAGTACGTGCCCCGTATGTCAGGTATCTCATATATTTGTGCATTTGGCGTAAAAGTTAAAAGTTCAGCGTATTTGTTCCTTAATTGTTATGAGAAGAGAGGTGTAAGTATGAGTAAACAAACCAAGTGTCCGTATTGTTTAACGCTTAGAAAGATTGTTTTGGTCACAATTGTAATGTTTATTTTTTACTTTTCAGTGTATGGATAACAAAAACGCGATTTTAAAGGTACGGGCACAGGCTTCGCGACATGGTATTGAGTTTTTATTGGTCGGAGGCATTGGGCTTGTATTCATTATGCTGTTTAACCTGCTACGGCCCGGTGAGATTAGTATAGTGGAAATTTTTTTAGTCAGTAGCTGCCTTGCTGCTATATTTGTCGGCTTTTTAAAAACACAAGAGCCTTATTATAGCTTTACCTATACTAATCAGTTGCTTATATATCATCATAAAGTTGGGCATTGGCAATTAAAACGAGAAAACTTTCACCACAGTGGCGTCCCAAAAGTGGAACAAGGCTTAGAATACCTTGAGTTAAACGCAGTTGGTATTAAACTCAATAACATAGATGAATTTTTAACTCAGATTCACCCCCGAATTGCAGGGCGATTATTAATAGAACAACGTCATATATTTATGCAAGTTGTTCAAAAACATTGCAAAAATGGCAATTGCCCATCAGAATGGTTAGTTGAAGAGACGGACTACACTGCCCCTAGTGGTCAGCTTTACAAAGGATTGATTGCCATGTTTGCTAATCGTACGCAGCATTTGAGGCAATTGACAGGGTACGATTTATTGTTGCCTGCCAATGCACTTGATACTGATATTTGGCAATTCAGTGCAGATTTGAATCGTTGGAAATTAAACCCTAGTGAATTTATCAATACTCGTTTACAGAAAGATGTAAGTAATTAGGTGGCAGTAAGTAGGAAAAGGCTATGAGTCAAGAACGTTCTTTTATTAAAAGTGGTCGAAACACAATTATTCATAAAGATAAAAAACTCGACTTAGTAATTGTGAATGGCGAAACCCACCCACGTATAAAAGTGACACAAAATGGTCTTGAACCGTTTAAAGAAGATCTGCCAAAAAACCGTCGTGAAGCAAAAGAGCGTTACCTCGAAATGGTTTACATCACCAGCCCTGATGTTTTTGCAGAAGAAAAACGTCTATTGTTCATTCAAGCCCTTGATGGCCGAGAATATAAGATAGATTACAGTAAAATTGGCACTAAATTGTTTGTGCGTATTCATCAAGAAAGTTACTTATAATTTAGGGTGTTCTTGGCACTTTACTTGCTAGTTATCTTCTTATTTGGCCGTTGGTTATAAAGCCAACGTTGCATTTTAAGGTGGTAAACATGAGATTAGTGCCTCTTGTAGTTGTTGCATTAACGACACTCACAGCCTGTGGGGGCGGTGGGTCGAGTGACACAACACCAATCGCTGCGACAGTTAATGCTGGAGCTGATCAGCAAATTATTGAAAAAAGCGAGTTTACATTATTGGCTAAGGGCTCGCCTGCTGATGGAACATTTACGTGGCAACGAGTAAGTGGCCCTGTTGTAGAGGGGTTCCCAGCAGAAGGTGCTGAGCAAACTCTCACTGCCCCTGATATTAAGCGAGACTCAGAGCTCGTACTTAAAGTTAATTATCAAACGGGTGATGGTCAGTTAGTCAGTGATGAAGTAAGCATATTCATTACCTCTAATAACCAGCTGCCTGTTGCCGTGATCACGCAAACTGCACCGCAAGAACTGCCCTCAAAATACAATGATACTATTGTGCTCAGTGGTGAAGAGTCTGTCGATATTGATGAAAATGGTTCGATAGACAGTTACTTATGGACTCAGCTTTCGGGCCCAGATTTAACCGTTGATAGCTTTAATAATCAAACGATTAGCTTTACTCACCCGCTGCTAGAATCAAACACGCCAATGACATGGCGACTAACAGTGACCGATGATGAAGGGGGCTCTGCAAGCTCTGAACAGTCATTTACGCTTAATAAAACCCTTGAAGTAATCATTGCTAACGCTGGGGAAGATCAGCAAGTTATAGAGTTTGATACCGTTACGCTTGATGCAAGTAACAGTGAAATTGTGACTGCAACCAAGCAGTGCTATTGGGAACAACTAACGGGTGAAATAGTCACCCTTGCAAATCAAAATCAATGTATCACCACATTCATTGCCTCTGATGTTGATACCGACACAGAACTTAGTTTTGAGGTTACCGTAACCGACAGTAAATCGCGCAGTGATACAGATACGGTAGTGATTGGTATCAGCCCTAAACCCCTCGGCCTTATAAATGATACGGGCATGAGCGATTGCTATAACAACACGCAAAAAATTAACTGCAAAAGTGACAACTTCCCAGCTCAAGATGCAGATTTAGGGCGTGACAGTGTTGCTAATCAACTTGATAAAGTAGGCCAAGGTGACTTGGCATTTGATTTTACAAAATTAAATGAATTTGCGGATGAGCTGCCAGACGACGCAGTAAACTTTAGTTGTGTACGCGATAACGTGACAGGCTTAATTTGGGAAGTAAAAGCGGCAAGTGCCACACTGCCACCGGCAACCACTAACCGTGCAGCAACAAATCATTACACGTGGTATTTAAATAGTAATAACGGGGTACAAACGGGCAGTGTTCAAGGTGCAGCAAACTCAACGTGCCCAAGTAACACTGCGTGTGGTTTACAAACGTATGTGAATGAAGTGAATGCGATTGATTTTTGCGGCGGCACTAATTGGCGTGTTCCCACCTATACCGAACTTCTTGGAATACTGGATTACGCTAAACAAGGTGAAGCAAGCTTACTCAACAGTGAGTTTTTTCCAAATCAGCCAAGCAATATTCAGCTAAGCGATGATGGCAACCCGTTTATGCCGTATTGGACATCACAAACCGCTGTGGATGGTACCAGTTTGTCGCAGGCATATATCATTGATATGAGTAGCGCAAACGACTTGGCCTACCCGAAAGGGAAAACCGCCTTTGTCCGCTTAGTAAGAACACCGGGAGAATAATATGCGTAAACTATCTTTCTATGCATCGGTTGCCTTACTGGCAACACAGCCTACATTTGCTATGGCGCAGGTTTGCTACGATGCGGTAACGCAAACGACCCCAGACAGCCGCTTTGTCATTAACGAAAATGGCACGGTAAGTGATGTAGAAACAGGCTTAATGTGGCAACGTTGTAGCTTTGGACAAACTTACAATAGTGCAACGGCAACATGTGAAGGCACCAGCCAGCAGCTAACCTGGGGTGAAGCATTACGCGGTGCAAAGAATACGCGTCTTGCCGGTTTTTCTGATTGGCATGTGCCTAATGTAAAAGAGTTAGCCAGCATTTTAGAGCATCGATGCGTGCAGCCGAGTATTAACGAAAGTGTCTTTCTTGCTACTAAGCTGCAAAATTACTGGAGCAGCACATCAGGAAAAGAGCGAACAGACCTTGCTTGGGTTTATCAGTTTGATAAAGGCATAAACAGTCTTCACGCTAAAGAATCCGATGTATTTCTGCGACTCGTACGTTATGAAAAATAATTTTTAATGATAGATAGCCGCGCGTTTTCAAGCGCGGTTTTTATGTCGGCCCCTTTAATTCCTTGGGCGATAAATTGCTGTGGATCGACAGCGCTTGCCTGTTCAGTCACTTGGTGTAGTTGTGTTATACATGCCACTGGCTTTTGTTCACTTATTTCTAACGCCTTGAGTACGGCGTTTAAACGCTCAGGACGACGCCATAAATCAAGTCGGTTAAAACAGCCTAGCAGTGCGTCACAATCCGGCTGCTTGTCAGTCAATATTGAACGATGAGCAACAGTGTTAAGAGCAACATCACGCACTTCATTTGGTAGACGGATCTGCTGTGCGATTGTGTGAATATCAGATTCTGTTAGCGAGAGTGTCACTTGGCTAAAAAGTAATGCTGTGTCTGTAATAGAGTGCTTGTTGGCATAATCAAAGCGCGCTTGCATCGTTTGATACAATGCATCACTCCACTGTGATTCTAACGTGGGGCTGATCACATGTAAGCCTCCAATTTTAAAGAGAGTATTTAAAAACTCTGCAAATGCGCCATCACTAAGAGATTTTTCGCATTCTAACCAAACTCGTTCCGCTGTGAGTGTTTCAAGCTCGCCTGCTTTTACCATCGCAATAAGCAAACGTTCTGTTTCTGGCGCAATAGAAAAGCCTAAGTAATGATAACGAGCAGCAAATCGGGCGACTCGTAAAATACGTAACGGATCTTCAGAAAACGCATCTGAAACATGGCGTAATAAACGGTTCTCGATATCGCTTTGCCCACCAAAAGGGTCAACTAATGTGCCATCTTCGGCTTGCGCTATCGCATTAACAGTTAGGTCTCGGCGGATTAAGTCTTGTTCTAAAGTGACATCGGGCGTGAAATCGCAGATAAATCCCGTATAACCTTGGCCTTGTTTCCGCTCAGTTCGGGCAAGTGCATATTCTTCTTTTGTTTTTGGGTGCAAAAAAACAGGAAAGTCTTTGCCGACTTGTTGGTAGCCTTGTTTAATTAGTTGCTCGGGAGTTGCACCTACGACAACGTAGTCGCGTTCTTTTACTTCACGACCTAACAGTGCGTCTCTTACAGCGCCACCGACCAAATAAACCTGCATAGTACACCTATTATTTTTACCTTTTCGGTATTTTACGTTATTTGCCAGCGATACCCAAACTCCAAAAAATAGGCGCTTTATTCGGGGCCGTGTTTTTTATCTTAAAGTAATTTTAGTATAACGTACGAACAAGGTTTTAAGTCGCGTAGTTTTTTGCCATTATAGGCCGTGATTTTAAACGCAAGGAACATCACGGTGTATTTAAGCTATTTTGGCTTGTCAGAAAAACCTTTTTCGATTGCCCCTAATCCTGAATATTTATTTCTTAGTGAGCGTCATAAAGAGGCCTTAGCGCACCTTACTTATGGACTAGGTGAAGCCGGCGGTTTTGTACTTTTAACCGGCGAAGTGGGAACAGGTAAAACAACATTAACCAGAAGTCTGCAAGAGCAGTTACCTGAAAACACGCAAGTCGCACAAATTCACAACCCGGCATTGTCTCAACTTGAATTGCTTGCCAGTATTTGCGACGAACTTAAGATTGACTATGACAGCGAAAATGCCACATTAAAAACCTTAACAGATGTGATTAAAAAGCATCTTGAGGCGAATAATTTAGCAGGCGGTCATACCATCTTAATTATCGATGAAGCACAATTGCTGGCTCCCGATGTGCTTGAGCAATTACGCTTATTGACGAATATAGAAACAGATCATAAAAAGTTACTACAAATAGTGTTAGTTGGGCAGCCTGAGCTACAAGAGCTATTAAAACGCACCGAACTTAGACAACTTGCTCAACGTATAACGGCGCGTTACCACTTATTACCGCTTAGCGAAGGCCAAGTGTTTGCTTATGTTAAACACCGTTTACTCAAAGCTGGCACTGAACAAGCGCTCTTTTCTGCTGATGCCTTAAAAGCGATTTACCAAGTAACAGAAGGGGTGCCAAGGCTTATTAATTTATTGTGTGAGCGCTGCTTAGTCGGGGCTTTTTCACAGCAAAAGCTGAGCATTGATAGTGAGCTTGTCATGCGCTCAGCAGTTGAAGCTTTACCGCCAAGCAGTGCGCCTATTTCGTCAACTGCGAACAAAGAGCCAAGTTATGTTTGGCTTTATCCTGTTTCATTTTTAGCCGTATTGGGTATGGGTATTGGTTTATCTTACCTAATATAACGAGTGATCATTTATGTCATTACTTTTAGATGCAATTAAACAATCTGGTCAACACGAGCAAACAGCGATTGATCATGACCACGCTGCTCTGCAGCTTAAACAACAACAAGAATTAACCCGTTATCGCCGTCTTGCTTTTTCGTTTGGGTTATTACTAGCGGTTATTTTAACGCTGATGGCAGGCTTTTCTATTGGTAAATGGCTGCAAAAAAATGAACCTTTTGCGCAAAAGCAAGTTACTAGTAACAGTGCTGAAGAGACACAAAGTTCTTCACAAGCAACAGAGACTTTAGCGGCAACAGATACAAATAATGTACCTGTGACAGAGGAAGCACCCGCAACAGCTGTTCCGCAAGCTGCCAATACACAGGCTAATCCACCTGTTAACAATACTGCGAATAATGTGGGCCAAGTGCCTGTTACAGTCGCACCTCAGCAGCAAATGATGCAGCAAGTTCCTGTGCAAGGGCAGCAATATCAATGGGTACAAGTACCCGTTAATACCGTGCCTGTTTATGCTAATCAAGGTTATCAAGGGCAACCTGTTTATCAACAGCCTGTGTATCAAAATCAGCCAATTTATCAGCCTCAGCAACCGCAATTTTCGCAGCCAATGCAAATGCAACAAATGACACCGCAGCAAATGAGCAGTCGAGACATTGACATGAGCAAATACAAGGTGCTGGGTAAGCCGCTAAATGATCAAAGCCCATCGCAAGTCAACCAAACCGTGGTTGATGACGAATTTAACGACGTGCCTAATAACTTAAAAAGTGCCTTCGAGAGAGCAGTGCAAGATGTCGATAATAAGCATGTGGCTGATATAACGCGCAGTACTAAAAACTCATCATACGCAGAGCCTGTCGAACTGCTGCCTGACTCGCTGCAAAGCTTGATCCCAACTATTAAGTATCAGGCGCATATTTATGCCTCTGAAGCCTCTAAACGTTGGATAAAGATAAATGGTCGTGAATTGTATGAAGGCGATAATATTGGCGTACTCAATGTGATAGAAATCACACCTGAGCAAAGTTTATTTAGTTACGACGGTTACGAGTTTACGTTAAAGGCACTGCAAGACTGGCCTGAGTAGCCAGTCTTATATTTAAAAATAGTGGTTATGGCAAAATTGAGTTTTTGAAGAAGCGGATCAGATCGACATTAAAGTCATTGGGTCTGACTGCTGCTTCTAAGCTATCGTGACAACGGTTATTTGCTAAATCAATATCTTGCACTTCGGTATAGTGTGCATGCTTGGCGTTATAAAACACTTTTACCACGGGTTTTAATGGGCTGCTTGGGTTACTTCGTGTAACCACGGCAAGCTTTTGGCTTTCAAGTTTCACCAAGGTGCCGACAGGGTGAATACCGATACATTGAATAAATTTCGTCACAAGGTCGCCATCAAAACTATCTGGGCAGCCATCTTTTAGAATTTTAAATGCTTTAATTGGCTCCATACCGGCTTTATAGACTCGCTCTGCGGTGAGTGCGTCATATACATCAACAATCGACGCCATACGAACGTACAGGCTTAATTCATCACCATGCTTACCGAATGGGTAGCCGCTGCCATCTAATCGCTCATGATGGAAACCCGCAATTTCAACTGCGATGCCACTGAGGCCTGATTGTTCTAATATTTCTTTGCTGAAACGGGCATGGTCTTGAATGATTTGATATTCTTCGTCTGTTAACTTGCCTGGCTTATTGAGTATTTCATCAGGTATTTTTATTTTGCCAATATCATGCAATAGGGCACCTGTCGCTATTTCTTGAATGATGCTTTTATCGATGCCTAAGTGTTTGGCAAAAATACTAATAAGAATTGAAACGTTAATTGAGTGTTCGAGTAAATAGGCGTCTTTTTCGCGCATTCTGGTAATGCAGGCAAGGGCATCTTGATTACGGAAAACGGAGTCCATAAAGCCACTGGCCAATTCTTGAAATGGCGCAATATCAATTTTATTACCAGTACGAATATCATTAAATGCTTTGCTTTGGAGTGATTTTGCTTCGTTGTATAAACTATTCGCTTTGGCCATTTCTGCAGACACGCTATGCGATGTATGCCAAGGGTTATGGGCGACGGTTTGCGGCTCTGGCGGCGAAGTGTTTTGCTGCTCTTCCACTTTATTGTCACTGCTCATTGTGAGCGTTTTATCGGGGTCGATAACGACTTCTAAGATACCCGCTTTAGCTAGTTTATCGATACCTCCCTGAGTCTTCACCCATCCTTGGTTTTTAATGCGGATTTTGCCTGTCTGTTTTGTAACGCTTTGTACAAACATACCGGGCTTAAGTTGATCAATAGGGAGAGTTTTCAAGGCCTTTACTTCAAGTTAAATACATTACCTTTAACCTAGCAGATAATTTGTCTTCTAGTAAATAATAATAAAGGTGATAATTTTGAAATTGGTGCAGCTTTTCGTCTATAAAGTGGTTGTTTTTCTTAATGTTAGGCTATTTTATCTGGGTATAAAAAAGCCCCTGTTAGGTACAGGGGCTTTTAGATTTTATAACAGCAAAGTTAGTTAACTTTTATGCGCTGTTTACTCATCGTCTTCAACAAGCGTCATCAGTGATGTATTACCACCTGACGCTGTTGTATCGATACTGATTGTTTTTTCAGTCAGTAAGCGCTTGATTAGCGTATCGTAGTACTCAGAGCTAATCACTGGCAGAATCGCCCCTTTACGTTGTGCTAACTGTTGGCTGAAATAGCCTAAACGTGATGAGCGAGCTGCTACAACCGCACCGGCAAGGTGAGGGTGTGCCAAGATAGCTTGTAACTGGTTAGGCTTAGCAACTTGGAATACACCTTCGGCGATACCTGTTGAAATAAACTTGTCTTTGAAAGCAACCGCTTCTTCGTAGAACAGTTCAGATGCAACGGTGATGACAGTATTACCCGCAGCAAGTGCTGTGATAATTGAAATCGCCCAGAAGTTAAATGAAGTACTCTTATCGGCATAACACACAACACAACCACGAGGCTCAAGGTGAAGCGTATTAGATTCACCTGTTGGTCCAGGTAATACAGTGTGTTTACGCATGTGCTTTTCAAGGCGGTTAAGCTGCGCACGTGCATCGGCTAATGTTAATGCTAAGTCATCAGCAAGCTCGTCGATAATTTCGACAGTAGCGACTTTTGCTAACAACTGACGTACCGCAGAAACGCGGTCGTTTAACGGTGTTGCACGCCAGATTTTTTCATCGCGTAATGAGTTTTCCATTAGCTTAGCAACTTGCTCAGCCGCACCTGAATAATGGTGAGTGTCTAGCTCATCAGGTGATAGGTTCGTCATTTGTACGTTATCAGGTGACGCTTTTTCTTTCACAAGACGTTGTAAGTAGTTAGGACCACCTGCTTTAGGGCCAGTACCTGAAAGGCCACGACCACCAAATGGTTGCACACCAACAATTGCACCAATCATGTTACGGTTTACGTACACATTACCTGCACGAGACATTTTTGCTAAGTATTCACAACGCTCTTCAATACGTGAGTGAATACCCATTGTTAGACCGAAGCCTGTGCCATTGATTTGATCAATCACATTATCAAGCTCTGAGCCTTTGAAACGAATAATGTGCACACATGGACCAAATACTTCGCGTTTAAGTACTGAAAGGTCTTTAATTTCATATAAACGCGGTGCGAAGAAATAAGCGCCATTTTCGTTGTTATCAGGAATAGCACACTCGTAATGAAGTGTTGCATTACCTTTTAAGTATTCAACGTGTTCGTTTAAGTTTTTCAGTGCTTTTTCGTCAATTACAGGACCAATGTCAGTCGAAAGTAATGAAGGGTCGCCAACATGAAGCTCTTTTAATGCGCCTTTGATCATCTCAATGATGCCATCAGCAATATCTTCTTGTAAGAATAAAACACGTAATGCAGAACAACGTTGACCTGCACTTTGGAAGCCAGAGCTGATCACATCATCAACAACTTGCTCAGGAAGCGCTGTTGAGTCAACGATCATACAGTTTTGACCACCTGTTTCTGCAATTAACGGCACTTGAATGTCGTTACGTGCAGCCAGTGTTTGCGAGATGATTGTGCCTGTTTCAGTTGAACCTGTGAACATCACAGCTTGAATACGCTCATCAGGTACAATTGTCTTACCTACTTCGCTACCACGTGCAATAACAGGTTGTACAACATGCTCAGGTAAGCCAACAGATAACATAAGGTCAATTGTACGAAGCGCAATTAAACTTGTTTGCTCAGCTGGTTTTGCAATCACCGTGTTACCCGTTACGATAGCAGCAGCAACTTGGCCTAAGAAGATAGCAAGCGGGAAGTTCCATGGGCTGATACATAAGATCACGCCACGCGCTTCAAAACGCTCATCTTCAGATAACTCTTCAGCACGAGCAGCGTAATAACGGCAGAAATCAACGGCTTCACGCACTTCATCAATGCCATCTTGCGCCACTTTACCCGCTTCTTTAATACAAAGAGCGACGAGTTCATCGTGGTGACGCTCTAAAATATCAGCGATGCGGCGAAGTAAGTTAGCACGTTCTTTAACCGGTGTTTGTGACCATGATTCAAACGCTTTTTCAGCATTTTCAAGAAGCGCAGTCATCTCGTCAGATGATTGTAGTTTCACATGACCAATGATTTCTTTGTGGTTCGCAGGGTTTTTAACTGCAATTGAACCTTCTGGTACATCATTTAACTCAATGCGATTTTCTGCAAACCAGGTGTCTAGGTTTTCTTTAAATGGTGTAATGGCATTGATGTCAGTTAAATCCATGCCTTTTGAGTTCGCTCGCTCGTCACCGTATAAATCGATAGGCATCTTGATTTGCGTGTTGTACTTATTACGCAGCCCTTGCAGTGTTTCAACTGGGTCAGGTAACAGTGCTTCAACTGGTTGAGTGGTATCAACAATCGCGTTAACAAACGATGAGTTAGCGCCGTTTTCTAATAAACGACGTACTAAGTATGCAAGTAAGTCTTCATGCTGACCTACGGGTGCGTATACACGACACTGAATTTTTTCTTGTTCAACGATTTGGTCGAACAGTGATTCACCCATACCGTGTAAACGTTGGAATTCGAAGCCTTCGTGATCGCCTTTTGCAACTTCTAAAATCGTCGCTGCTGTATAAGCATTGTGTGTTGCAAATTGCGGATACAGAACATCGCGTGCTTCAAGCAGTTTAATCGCACAGGCTTTGTATGATACGTCGGTAGTCGCTTTACGGGTAAATACAGGGTAGTGATCTAAACCATCTTGTTGTGTGGTTTTGATTTCGGTATCCCAGTATGCGCCTTTTACAAGACGAACCATTAATTTGCGGCCAACACGGCGTGCAAGGTCTGCAACCCACTCAACAACGAAAATAGCGCGTTTTTGGTAGGCTTGAACTGCTAAACCGAAACCTTGCCAGTTACCCAGTTCTTCATCACTGAATACCGCTTCGATAATATCTAAAGAGATATCTAAACGGTCAGCTTCTTCAGCATCAACCGTAAAGCCGATATCGTAGCTTTTAGCTGCAAGTGCAAGTTCTTTTAGTTTTGGTACGATTTCAGCCATAACACGTTCACGATGCGTGAACTCGTAACGTGGATGAATCGCAGAAATTTTTACTGAAATACCCGGGCTCTTTATTGGGCCACGACCATTTGCAGCTTTACCAATTGCGTGAATGGCTGTCATGTAGCTTTGGAAATAACGCTCAGCATCTTTCATGGTGCGCGCGCCTTCACCTAGCATATCGTATGAGTATACGTAGCCTTTTTGTTCTTTATCAGCAGCACGTTCAATTGCTTCGTCAATGGTACGACCCATTACGAACTGCTTACCCATGATCTTCATCGCGAAGTTCACAGATTTACGAATAACCGGTTCACCTAAACGACCAATGGTTTTCTTAAGCACACCAAATTGTTGCTCTTTAGATTTGTCGCTGTAGTTAACCATTTTACCCGTTACTAACAGACCCCAAGATGAGGCGTTTACGAATAAAGAGTCACTGCTACCTAAATGCGAACTCCAATCACCCTTGGCAAGCTTGTCACGGATAAGCGAGTCTTGCGTTGCCTTATCTGGAACACGTAGTAATGCTTCTGCTAAACACATTAAAACAACGCCTTCTTCACTCGATAGTGAGAATTCGTTTAACAGTGCATCGACACCGCTTTGACCATCTTGGTCGCGACGGATATTTAAAACCATTTGACGAGCACGTTCCCACGCTCGGCTACGGGCTTTAACGCCTACTTCAGCCAAAGGCAAAATGTGATCGATAACCGCATTTTCATCTATACGGTAAAAGTCGCGGATCTTTTGTCTAATTGGACATTCAGTTGTCAAATCGCCATTAAATAGCATATGTAACCCTCTGGTATGTGGAGTCTAGAAATAAACTAAAAGTATTTCTTACCATTGATATAATCCGTGCATTCTAATTAAAATCCAGCAGAATATGCTGGTTATATTTTTCGATTTACGATAATTTACAGGGCATACCGTTAACTTAGCCGCATAAAATTCTGTTATGACTAACCCGAATAGATTACGCATGTTAGATCGTATCGATTTAGCAATTTTAGACGCTCTGCAAAAAAATGGCAGAATATCGAACGTAAACCTGGCAAAACAGGTCAATTTGAGTCCGAGTCCATGCCTTGACCGTGTTAAGCGCTTAGAGCAAGAGGGCTACATTGAGGGGTATTATGCAAAGTTAAGCGAAGCCAAGCTTAATCAAAGTTTGTTGGCTCATGTGCAAGTGTCGTTAGTGACCTCAAATACCTCAGTGTTTAAGGTGTTCAGAGAATATATTTTAAATATTCCACAAGTGGTCGAGTGCGACATGGTGGCAGGCGGATACGATTACCTATTAAAAGTGCGAGTCTCTGATATGGACGAATATCGCCAAGTTTTGGGTGATTTGGTCGATATTCCCGGTGTTGGTACGCACCACACCTATATGGTGATCGAAAAGATAAAACAAGATAGCGGTTTAAGATTCGATATCTAAACAAAAAAAGCACCAAACGGTGCTTTTTTTATGAAGATTTTTTGCTGGGTTATACCCACTCGCTTAATTAATCCCTAAAAATGATTAACTATTATTGCGGGTTGCTATTATTACGCCCAACCATCATAACGTTTACGGCGTGAAAGCATAATCGTTAAAATAATACCAAGTAATAAACCAATAAATGCAATAGCGCCGCCGTAAGTTAATAGTTGGCGTTTTTCTTTGGCACTGGCTAATTGTTTCACGTTGCGCTCAGATTCTATGGTACTTTTTAGTTTTTCAATTTGTTCGCTTAGCGCTTGGTTTTGCTCAGTGAGGGTTCTGTTTTGTTCTTGTAATTGCGGTAGTTCAATTTCTGCTTGGCGTAATTGCTCTTGCATCAAGGTCATGTCGTTATTCAGAGCTTGAAATTGCTGATGGATACCGGCGTTTTCGCTGATAAACTTCGTTTCTACCCAGCCTTCGCGGTCTTTGTCGTCGCGAATTTTAAAATAACCATTATCTTCTTCTGATAACAAGGTAATTTGAGTACCTGCATCAACTGACCCCAAAATACGGTAGTTTTTACTCGGGCCTGAATGCATAAAGGTATAGAGGTTGTCGACTATGTATGCGGTGTTTCCGTTGTCGCTTGTAGGCGCTTCTTCTGCATAGCTAATGAAAGTGGCGGCTGATAGGAGCAGCCCAAAAATACACTGTTTTAACATCAATCTACCTTGTTAATGTAACCTTGCCCAAAAATGGTCAAATTTTTAAATACGTAATGTATAGAGATAGTAGGGATTTCAACTATTAATAGCAAGGCTGATATTGTAATCCAAGACAGGGTTTGAGTGTAAAAATCAGGAAAAAGTTTGCATTAAGTAGCTGCTTTGTTTATTTTGAGCACTTATTTATTTTAAATGTACTCCGCAAAACGAATGGATACTGAGATAGAACTGAAGTTTTTGGTGTCAGATGCCGTTGTTCCACTGATCCCCGCATTAATTACTCAATTTGCAAAAACCGTTACAAATAAACCGTCACGCAGCTTACAAAATGCTTACTATGATACGCCAAGTCGTGAGTTACGCGCACTGGATATTGGTTTGCGTACCCGCTGCTGTGATAACCAGTGCGAGCAAACGATTAAACTCGCTGGCGAAGTTGTAGGTGGATTACATCAACGCCCAGAATATAACTTACCTTTAGAGGGTGGTCGCCCAGATTTAATGGCTTTTGATGCCACAATTTGGCCGCATGGCATGCAAGTTAATGCGATTGCCGACAACCTGTATCCTATTTTTAGTACTAACTTTATTCGTCGCACGTGGTTAATCGAAACCAACAGTGGAGCTAAAATTGAGGTTGTACTTGATAAAGGTGAAATTGCAGCGTCAGGTAAAGTTGAGCTGATCTCTGAGCTTGAAGTGGAATTAATTGAAGGCAGTCGCCACGAGTTATTTGCCCTTGCAGATAAACTGGTTAGCGAATGTAATGTGCGTCTTGGGCTATATTCGAAAGCTGCACGAGGTTATGGCTTAGCTGATAACACCCCACTAAAAGCAAGTAAATCGATTGGGTTTGTGCCTCTTAAAAAAGAGGCCACACAAGAACAAGCTTTGGTCGCAGGGATAAATTACGCGATTCGCTTTGTACAAAAGCATGAAGCCTGTTACTTCATCAAGCCGAGCTTAAAAACCTTGAAACGAGTCACTGATGGCATTCGATTAATTCGCCACACCTTTTGGCTGTTCGATGATATTGTTAGTAAGGATGATACAGAGTCATTACGTACTGAGTTAAAGTGGTTGCTGAGTGAGTTGGCGTGGGTAGAAAACGCCATTCAGTTAAAAACCTATACCTCAAAACGTCACGCCTATTATAAAAAAATTAATAGCGCACCAGAGCTAACTCAAGTGATTAACGACCTAAAAGAGCTTCAGCCGAGTATTGACGATGTAAAAGCGTTATTTCACAGCACCCGTTACAACCGTTTGCTGTTGCAATTGACCACCTGGTTGATTGAAAAGCAATGGCGTAAGTCGTGGGGGCAGGCAGAGTTCCAAGCAGCAGAAAAACCAGTAGCAGATATAGCCAAGCGCTTATTTGCAAAAGATTGGCACGATATGCATGAGCTTATTCCTGAACAACAAGCACTGAGTGATAAAGACTATTTATCGTTGCGTACTCGTCTAGAAAACTCTCTGTTAAGTGGTAACTGTTTGGGGGCATTATTTAATAAAGACGACAGAAGCGAGTTTCGTATTCCTTGGTTAGATATTTCGCATGGTATTTACGAGCTCAGTACTCTTGAGTATTTAAAGCAGTTGTGTGCAGGACAAGACGATCAGGAATTAGCAAAGATTCAAACGTGGCTCGAGCAAAAGTCAGAGTTTTTAGTGAGCGCCATGGAACAAAGTCGTCATGCCTCATTCAATACTGATCCCTACTGGTTATAAATCTGTGAATCGTTGGCTATTCATTGGGTTAGCGTGGTTTAGTTGTTCAACTGTCGCGACCCCAATAGAATGGCATACTTACAAGCAGCAAGAAGGTATAAAGGTCACGTATCAAAAACATGACAGTGGCATTATCGAAATTAACGCATCTGTGGTTGTTGAAGATACCAAGGCAGATGACTTTATGGCCTTACTTAGCGACACCGACAACGCGCCAAATTGGCTCGAAAATGTTCAAAGTGTAACCTTAATAGAGCGGCTTAGCCCCGCAGAGACGCTCGTTTATACGCGCTTTAACTCGCCTTGGCCGGTTTCTGATCGTGATTTAGTGAGCTACTCTTGCTATCACACCTTAAGCGATAATAAAACCGAGCTTAAAATTACCAGCCAGCCCCACGTTAAACCCTTGGTAAAAGGGGTGGTGCGTATTAAAGAGCTCACCGCTTATTGGCGCTTAGAGCAATAGCAAAATAACTTACTGATTACCCACCAAGCGTATGCAGACCCAAGCGGTGCTATTCCGCATTGGTTAAGTAATAAAGTATCTTTAAAAAGTGTGTTTAAGTCATTACAAGCATTGCGTGAACAGCTAAAAATGAATGCGTTTTCACGGACAAATCCCCCAAGTGTGCCAGGAAAGTGCTTATCTTAGTAAAGCGAAGATGACATTTTAGGTATTTATGAATATTATCTGCGAAGTTTATTCGTACTAGGAACAGCATGAAAGAACCCAAAATCCCCTTGGTCAATAAACCCAACGGCATTGGTATTGGACGTATTTTAAAAGCCACAAGGTGCTCAATTAAAGGTTTTAAGGCCGCATTTAAAGAAGAGTCAGCTTTTCGCTCAGAAATTTATTTAGGGGTGTGTTTATTACCGTTATCGGTTTTTCTGGCGCAGTCACTGACTCATTGGCTCGTGTTGTTTATTCCGTATTTATTACTGTTGATTGTTGAACTACTCAATTCGGCCATCGAAGCGCTGACTGACAGAGTGGGGATTGAATATCATGTACTGTCTGGGCGCGCAAAGGATATGGCCTCGGCAGCGGTGACCTTGTCATTGGTTATTTTAGCACTGGTTTGGCTGGTGGCGGTGTATGAAAAGATAATGATGTTACTGTAATTAATACCAATCGCAATAATACTTAATCATTTTGAGCGATGAAACCAGTCGCTATCTGCGTTAAAAATATCTGATTTACGACAGCATGGATGCAGGAGGTAGAGCAATGCAGGAGCAATTGCCGAGAACAACTAAATAACTAAATTTTTGCCTTGTTATCAATGCGGTTTTATTGCCTAAAAATAGACCACTTATTTAAGCGCAATGGTATAAAAATTTAGAGTAAAAAATTAAACACAAAAAAAGCGCCAAAATGGCGCTTTTTCAGTCTGTATACCCTATTACAGGCCAGCAGCTGCGCGAAGTGCGTCTGCTTTGTCTGTACGCTCCCAAGGGAACTCTTCACGACCGAAGTGACCATAAGCGGCAGTCGGTTGATAGATAGGACGCTCAAGATCAAGCATTTGGATTAAGCCGTAAGGGCGTAGGTCGAAGTGCTCACGCACTAATTCGATTAGACGTGCTTCTTCTAATTTACCTGTACCAAATGTCTCGATGCTGATAGATGTTGGCTCTGCAACACCGATAGCGTAAGAAACTTGAAGTTCACACTTGTCAGCAAGACCCGCAGCAACCATGTTTTTAGCAACGTAACGTGCCGCGTATGCAGCGCTACGGTCAACTTTTGATGGATCTTTACCTGAGAAAGCACCACCACCGTGACGCGCCATACCACCGTATGTATCAACGATGATTTTACGACCAGTCAGACCACAGTCACCCATTGGGCCACCGATAACGAAACGGCCAGTTGGGTTGATGAAGAATTTCGTTGCGCTAGAGATAAGCTCTGCTGGAAGAACCGGCTTAATGATGGTTTCCATTACCGCTTCTACTAGGTCGTTTTGTGAGATTGAATCACAGTGTTGCGTTGAAAGAACAACAGCATCAATACCTACCGGCTTACCATTTTCATATGCAAATGTTACTTGTGATTTTGCATCTGGGCGTAACCAGTTAAGCTCACCGCTTTTACGAACTTGCGCTTGACGCTGAACTAAACGGTGTGAATACGTGATTGGTGCAGGCATTAAAACGTCTGTTTCGTTACATGCATAACCAAACATTAAACCTTGGTCACCCGCGCCTTGGTCTTCTGGACGTGCACGGTCAACACCTTGGTTGATGTCTGGAGATTGTTTACCGATAGTGTTTAGGATTGCGCACGAGTCAGCATCAAAACCCATGTCTGAATGCGTGTAACCGATTTCACGTACAGTTTTACGTGTAATTTCTTCGATATCAACCCACGCGCTAGTAGTGATTTCACCACCCACCATAACCATACCAGTTTTAACGTAAGTCTCACATGCAACACGGGCATGAGAATCTTGCTCTAAGATAGCATCTAGAACCGCGTCAGAGATTTGGTCCGCGATTTTATCCGGATGACCTTCAGATACAGATTCAGAAGTAAATAAATGTTTTGCCATTGTATTTCTGCTCACAAATATTGCGCTTCACTAACGTCGGTAATAGCGCTAAAAAATTAAGGGGCGTATTTTATCTAAAACAATTATGTTTGCATAGTTATTTTACGCCTAGACGTCTATTTTAAATTACTAATAACATTTCGTTCTTAATAAACAGTGGTAATAGACCCATTTAATACGGATTTTTAATTGCACTGCACCCATACAATAAGTAAGAATGGGGCTTAACAAACAACCAGCGCAAATACATTAAAGGTAGGAGAATTCATGCCATCTCGCAAAGAACTTGCAAATGCTATTCGCGTCTTATCAATGGACGCAGTACAACAGGCCAACTCTGGCCACCCTGGAGCCCCTATGGGCATGGCAGATATCGCAGAAGTACTATGGCGCGATTATCTAAAGCACAACCCGACGAACCCAGAGTGGGCAGACCGTGATCGCTTTATTCTTTCAAATGGCCACGGTTCGATGCTGATTTATTCTCTACTACATTTAAGTGGTTACGACTTACCACTTGAAGAAATTAAAAACTTCCGTCAAATGCATTCAAAAACACCAGGGCATCCAGAGTATGGCTATGCACCAGGTATTGAGACCACTACGGGCCCATTAGGCCAAGGGATCACAAATGCGGTAGGTATGGCAATTGCTGAAAAAGCGCTTGCTGCTCAATTTAACCGTGAAGGCCACGACATCGTTGATCACTTTACCTACGCGTTTATGGGTGATGGCTGTTTAATGGAAGGTATCTCTCACGAAGCCTGTTCATTAGCGGGCACATTAGGCCTGGGTAAACTTGTTGCGTTTTGGGATGACAACGGCATCTCTATCGACGGTGAAGTAGAAGGTTGGTTCAGCGACGACACACCTGCACGTTTTAAAGCATATGGCTGGCACGTAGTGAGTGATGTTGATGGCCATAACCCAGAGGCCATCCGCGCAGCAATCGAAGAAGCACGTAGCATTACCGACAAGCCATCATTAATTTGTTGTAAAACAGTGATTGGTTACGGTTCACCTAATAAGTCGGGTAGTCATGACTGTCATGGTGCTCCACTTGGTCATGATGAGATCAAAGCGGCACGTGAGTTCTTAGGCTGGACAGGCGAAGCATTTGAAATCCCAGCTGATATCTACAGCGAATGGGACGCAAAAGAAAAGGGCCAACAGCTAGAATCAAACTGGGACGAAAAGTTTGCGGCATACGCAAATGCACACCCAGAGCTAGCAGCAGAATTTAAGCGTCGTACAAATGGCGAATTGCCAGCAGATTGGGCTGAAAAGTCACAAGCGTACATCGAAGAGCTGCAAGCAAACCCTGCAAACCCTGCAACACGTAAAGCTTCACAAAATGCACTGAATGCATTTGGTCCATTATTACCAGAGTTTATGGGCGGCTCAGCTGACCTTGCTGGTTCAAATTTAACAATTTGGGATGGTTCAAAAGGCGTAACAGCAGACGACGCAAGCGGTAACTACATCTACTACGGTGTACGTGAGTTTGGTATGTCGGCAATTATGAATGGTATTGCACTGCACAAAGGCTTTATTCCTTACGGCGCAACATTCTTAATGTTTATGGAATACGCGCGTAATGCGGTACGCATGGCTGCATTAATGAAGCAACCAAGCATTTTTGTATACACGCACGATTCAATTGGTCTGGGTGAAGATGGCCCTACGCACCAACCAGTAGAGCAAATTGCAAGCATGCGTTTAACGCCTAACCTTGTTAACTGGCGTCCGTGTGACCAAGTTGAGTCTGCAATTGCATGGCAACAAGCGATTGAGCGTAAAGATGGCCCAACGTCATTGATCTTCACACGTCAAGGTCTTGAGCAACAAACGCGTACTGCACAACAGTTAAGCGATGTGAAAAAAGGTGGTTACGTACTGAGTTGCGATGGTGAGCCTGAGCTTATCCTTATTGCAACGGGCTCAGAAGTACAGCTTGCACAAGACGCCGCTGCAGAGCTTCGTTCACAAGGCAAAAAAGTACGTGTGGTTTCTATGCCTTCAACTGACTTGTTTGATGAGCAAGACGCAGCCTACAAAGAAAGCGTATTACCAGCAAGCGTAACACGCCGCGTAGCTATCGAAGCGGGCATTGCAGACTACTGGTACAAATACGTAGGCCTAAATGGCGCAGTAGTAGGTATGACGACATTTGGTGAGTCAGCACCTGCTGGTGAGTTATTCAAGCACTTTGGTTTCACGGTTGAAAACATCGTAAACAAAGCAAACGCTTTGTTCTAAGCTTTAGTCGCTAAAATTTAAAAGCCCGCGCGGTCTTAGCACTGCGCGGGCTTTTTTATGGATTTTTGCTGCCAGTCAAAAGATTCGATACATACCCGACAGATCAGCAATAATTATCACTGCTACTTGGGTACTTAATACCGTAGGGGGCGTTATTAGTGTTTTGGTGAACACATAGGCACTCTCTTTGTTTTTTTAATTGCTCAGTGTATAAAAGATAATAAAAAATCAGCTCACATATAGAGGTTAATTGAATAATCTTCAGTTGCTGCTTACTTAAAATTCGGGCAGGCTGAAATAAAGAAGATTATAAAACATAACAGGAGTGAGTATGACTCAGTTTGACAGTGTAAGTGTTGTAAAAAAAGCGAATGTCTATTTTGATGGTAAAGTTTCGAGCCGTGTTGTACTTTTTGCCGATGGCAGTACTAAAACATTAGGTTTTATGCAACCAGGAGAATTTGAGTTTGGCACAAATCAAAAAGAGCACATGGAGTTACTTGCGGGAGAGTGGCAAGTGTTACTGCCAGGCGAAACTGAGTGGCAAGCCATGAAGGCTGGAGATTCGTTTAATGTAGACGCCAACGTTACCTTCCGCGTAAAAGTAACTGACTTTGCTGATTATTGTTGCTCGTACACTTAATGAGCAGTTGATAACCTTTCTATAAAGCCCGTGTAATACGGGCTTTTGCATATTTTATCCGCAGAGCATGATCTAAATCATGTGTGGTTACAATCAATTACTAATTATCTTTGATTTTCGCTTGTGTTAATTCAAATCGCCCCCAATACTAACTATGAGGTAACAAGAAAAAAGGATACCCTATGAAGATTAATATTTCTGGTCATCATGTTGACGTTACTGAGGCTGTTAGAGCTCATATCAACGAGAAATTCTCAAAAATTGCTAGCCATTTTCCATCGTTAATATCTCTCGATATTATTCTTTCAAAAGAACATCACAAGTATCAAGCTGAGATCAGCACTATTTATGAAGGTGCACGTTTATCAGTTAAAGGAGAAGATGAAGTGATGTACCCAGCACTTGCAAATGCAGCTAAAAAACTCGATGCATCGCTAAAACATCGTAAAGGGCAAATGAAAGCTAAACTACATGAAAAACCGGTGAGCACAACGCCGGAAATCGCCCATGAGATTATTCAAGAAATGAATTTAAGCTAATAAATTAGACGCTAAGTGTTAGCCACAAAAATTTAGCGCAAAACCTCGAACAAGAGAAAGCCAAACATAAATATGTTTGGCTTTTTTGGTTTTATAAACTGACAACTTAATCCTAGAACTCAGAAGCGAGGAGTGTCTTCCAATCTCATCTAAAACGCTGTAAGTTGCTTGTAACTAAGAATAAAACACATAAAGCATATGCAATCAGCAGTATCACATTGGCAATCTAAACTTAATGCACTTGGCCCTGGCATATTAATGGCCACAGCGGCGATTGGTGGCTCACATTTGGTGGCGTCGACGCAGGCTGGCTCGTTATTTGGCTGGCAACTATTTTGGCTAATCATTGTTGTGAATGTACTTAAGTACCCATTCTTTCGATTTGGTATGGAATACACCCTTGCAACTAAACAAAGTTTAGTTGAGGGCTACAAGCAAAAAGGGCCGGGTTACTTTTACAGTTTTATTGCGTTAAATATTGTGGCTGCAGTAGTGAATACCGCAGGGGTACTACTTTTAACAGCCAGCCTATTACATTACGCACTGCCGATCACCATTTCGGTGACCTTGTTGTGTTGGATTATTTTGGCTGTTTGTTTACTTATTTTGTTGTTGGGGCATTTTAAGGCGCTCGATAACGTGTCTAAAATCATTATGGGGCTGCTTACTGTTACAACTGTGGCTGCTTTGGTGGTGGCAATTAATAATGGTCTTATGGCTCCAGTTGACTACGTGGGCCCGTCGCCGTATGAGCTTGCAATGCTTGGCTTTATGGTGGCGCTAATGGGCTGGATGCCAGCTCCTATTGAAATCTCAGCGATTAGTTCACTTTGGCTAAAAGAAAAGCAGCAGCAACAAGTTATTACTAAGCAGCAAGGTTTATTTGATTTTAATTTAGGCTACTGGCTTACAGCAGCCCTAGCTTTGGTGTTTTTTTCGCTAGGTGTATTAGTGCAATACGGACACGTACAAGCCGTGCAATTAGGTGGGGTGGCGTTTGCTAAACAGCTTATTGATATGTACGCCCTTACAATGGGAGAGTGGGCAAGGCCATTGGTGTCGGGTATCGCTTTTTTATGTATGTTTGGCACCACGCTTACTGTGCTTGACGGCTACGCCAGAACCTTAAATGAATCGCACAAATTACTGCCTGTAAAACAGTCTAAACACAGTTTAAATATGTGGCTTTTACTGCAAGCATTTTCTGGTATGGCAATCATTTTATTCTTTAAATCGGCACTTGGCCCAATGCTTACGTTTGCCATGACTCTCGCCTTTGTTACCACCCCAGTATTTGCATGGCTTAACTTTAGTTTAGTGCGCTCAGAGCCAAGTATTGTGCATTCCCCCTTAATTCGGACTCTAAGCTGGCTAGGTTTGGTTTATTTAGTGGGCTTTGCGTTGGTGTTTTTGGTTTGGAAGTTTACCTAATTTGCCTGAACGAAGTGAAATCCAGCATCATTGTGTGTCAGCAGTGGGTTGATCCCAAGTCAATTTTTAGTATTGCGCGATATAAAATCGCGCCTACAATCTAGGCTAACTCAATTCCCTAATCGCATTACTTATGCCATCTAAGGTGAGTGGATACATACGGTTGTTCATTAACTGTTTTATAAAATCAATCGATTGATAGTAACGCCAGTGCTCAACGGGTTGTGGGTTGAGCCAAGCGACTTTATCAAAGTGATTTGTTATGCGGTTTAGCCAGGCGCTGCCGGGTTCCTCATTCCAATGTTCTACACTGCCACCAGGGTAGGCTATTTCGTAAGGACCCATGGTGGCATCGCCAACAAAAATGACCTTGTAGTCACTGGTGAACTTGTTAATCAAGGTCATGGTATCAATCACGTTTGAATGGCGGCGCTCGTTGTCTTGCCAAACATGTTCGTATAAACAATTATGAAAATAGTAAAACTCGAGGTGCTTAAATTCGCTGTGTGCAGCACTAAATAACTCCTCACAGGTATGAATGTAATCATCCATTGAGCCGCCAATATCAAACAACATCAGCACTTTTACAGCATTGTGGCGCTCGGGTGCCATTTTTACATCGAGCATGCCACCTTGCTTTGCAGTAGCACGAATGGTTTCGGTTAAATCGAGAGTGTCGCTAGCCCCGGTGCGGGCAAATTTACGCAGTTTTTTAAGCGCGAGCTTAATGGTGCGAGAGCCAATTTCGCGGTCACTGTCCAGGTTGCGGTATGTCCGTTTATCCCATACTTTTACAGCACGGCGGTTACGATTACCGTCTTGACCAATACGCACGCCTTCTGGGTTAAAGCCATACGCGCCAAACGGCGAGGTGCCGCCAGTGCCAACCCATTTGTTGCCGCCAGCATGGCGTTTTTGCTGTTCTTCAAGGCGTTGTTTCAGGGCTTCCATAAGTTTATCGAGGCCACCCATCGCTTTTAACTGTGCTTTTTCTTCGTCTGTTAAGTGTTTTTCAAACTCTTTGCGCAACCAGTCGTTAGGCAGGTTATGCTGTTGTTTTAAGCTTTCGAGTAAATCAAGGTCAGCAACCCCGCTAAAGTAATCGGCAAAGGCTTTATCAAACCGGTCAAAGTGAGTTTCGTCTTTGACCATGATGGTACGCGCTAAGTAATAAAACGCGTCTACGTCGGCAAAAATGACCCCTTGCTTGAGCGCGTTGATCAAATCAAGTAACTCACGCAGACTCACGGGTAAGCGGTATTCACGTAACTTAAAGAAAAACGCAATTAACATCTTAACGACGACTCATAAAAGCAAGTTTTTCGATGAGGCTAATGTCTTGCTCGTTCTTTAATAGCGCACCAAACATTGGCATTAGGCCGCCTTTTTGGCTTTTATCATGCAGTGTTTTGGCATCGATATCTTCAGCCATCAATAATTTTAACCAATCGAGTAACTCGCTGGTTGAGGGCTTTTTCTTTATGCCATTTACATCGCGCAGGTTAAAGAATACTTCAAGTGCTTCGCGTACCAAGTCTTGCTTAACATGCGGGTGATGTACATCGATAATTTGCGCCATTTCGTCGCTCGATGGAAAGTCGATGTAGTGGAAAAAACAACGACGTAAAAAGGCATCAGGCAGCTCTTTTTCGTTGTTTGAGGTAATAATAACAATAGGGCGGTGCTTGGCAATAACGCGCTCACCGGTTTCATAAACATGAAACTCCATTTTATCGAGTTCTAACAATAAGTCGTTTGGAAACTCGATATCGGCTTTGTCGATTTCGTCAATCAGCAATACGGGGCGTTTATTATGTTGCTCTCCATAGGTGAAGGCTTGCCATAATTTACCTTTTACAATGTAGTTACTAATGTCGTGAACGCGCTCATCACCTAACTGGCTGTCGCGCAACCGTGACACTGCATCATATTCGTATAGGCCTTGCTGTGCTTTGGTGGTCGATTTGATATGCCATTGAATAAGCGTGGTGTCTAAGCTTTTTGCAAGCTCCTCGGCTAACATGGTTTTACCTGTGCCGGGCTCCCCTTTTATAAGCAGAGGTTTTTCGAGCAAGATGGCTGCGTTAACCGCTTGTTTTAATGAGTTACTGGCAATGTAGTTGTCGGTTGAATTAAAAAGCACGATGTCACCTTATCTGGTCTGAGCAGTGATTAATAATGCTATGATGCCATAGTTATTCTGCGTCTGAAAGGTATGCAAAGCGTGGGACTGTTTTGCCGTTTACCTCAACGGTTTCTAAAAACATGCTGAGTGGGCGTGCCCACATACCAAACTCACCATACAGTGCTTGGTAAATAACGAGTGGCTCTTCGGTTTCACTGTGAGTGGCGACATACTCTACTTTGTATTTTGGGCCTTTGTAATGCTGGTATATGCCTGATTTGAGAGGATGAGTTTTTATTGCTGTAGTCATGTTTTGATCTCTTGTATAATTACGTTTTGCACTTTTTAATGCTAAATAAACTGTCAACACTATGAATTATATTTCGTTAGATGAATACAAAAAAGCATGGGTTTTTCGCCATAAAGACATGCCAATTAACGCAGCAGATGCGCAGCAAATCAAACCAATGACCAGCGAACGTGCCGCTGTACTTTGGTCTACCATGGTGAGCCGCGAGCATGATCACCCAGATTTTTTCGATAAAACAGATTGGTGTGGCAAAGAAGACAGCTTTACCGAAACCATTAATTGGGAAAATGCGTGGGAAGCTGGCGAAGAACAACTCCCCGAGGCTATCTTGGCGCACCTTGATTGGGAAGCCAACACCACCGTGTATTTTTGTATGGCGCGCGACAATATTATTGAAACTAGCTTTGCAGTGTTTAAACGTTGCTGGCAAAACTTTATGTTTTTAGCCGACGGCAGTTTGTTAATGGGCAAAAAACGCGATGCAGTCGTGCAATTTTTAGAAACGGGCAATGCTAAACTGGGTAAAAAAGGCGCAGTAAAGTAGCGCTCAATTAACGCTCTATGCTATAAAACAGTCAAGCAATTGTTTTATAAGAGCGGGCATTGTCTATTTCTAATCCACAGAGCGAACCGTCGCCACAAGCCGAAATTTGGCAAACTGATGCCGAACGGGCTTTGTATGCACAGTTATGTAATGCGTTTTATGCTCGAGAAATCCCGCGTTTGGTCGATGAACCTGATGCGGCAAGGCTTAGACGCTTATTGGCAAGTTTGCCTTATTACATAGAGCGACTAGCAATACGGATAGTCAGTGGTGATGCGCCTTTACAGCTTGATTCACAAAATGGCAGCTGGCTCGAAAAACAAAAAACTACGCCGCCTGTATATAGCAAAAGTGCATCAGAAGACTTTTATAGTCAATATGCTAAGCGTGGGTTAATTGTCCCCGTGCTAATTAATGACGGGCAATGTACCACCGTGCGCATAGACAGCTTAGATCAAGTAAGCGACAATAAGGTACATTGTAATGAGCTTGGTTGGTTTACGTTATCCGGTGAGTCATTAGAACACGCGCCAGCGCAGTTATTAAAACCGTCAAAAGCAGTGATGGCAGCAGCCTGTTGTGGCCATCAATGGCAACTTAATAAACGGATTACACCTAAGCGTTTGTCATTAAGAGAAATGCTACTAGCAAGCAATATAAATTGGCGTAATTTAAAACGCCCTTTGACTTAATTTAACCGCGAAGGAGTGTTCAATGCGGGTGTTTCAATTCGCCTTGTTATGTTTGGCTTTATTTATCCAGTATCGTTTATGGTTTGGCCATAATGGTGTGCAGGATTACACTCGTCTAAAACAAGCGGTCGCCTCTCATCAAGATACAAATGCTAAATTATTAAAACGTAACAAAGTGCTGAAAGCCGATATTAAAGATTTAAAACTCGGCCAAGAAGGCATAGAAGAACGTGCGCGTAATGAATTAGGAATGATTAAACCTGGTGAAACGTTTATTCGTGTATTGCCAGGCCAACAACAAAATGAAAACTAAACAGAAAATCACTGCAATAGTTCCCGCAGCCGGTGTTGGCAGCCGAATGCAACATTCTGCGCCAAAACAGTATATCGAACTGGCGGGTAAAACCATTTTAGAGCATACCCTTAGCAAGCTTGCTGAATTAGATTTTATTCACACGATAAAAGTAGCAATAAGTGACGACGATGGTTACTTTGACGCGATACCTCGAATCGATAGCCGCATAGAACGAGTGTCGGGCGGCACAGAGCGTGCCGACTCAGTCCTTAATGCTTTGCTGTCACTTGCTGATAACCCGCCAGACTGGGTACTGGTGCATGATGCAGCAAGACCGTTAGTGTGTTTAAGCGATATAACTCGTTTGGTCGATGAGTGCCTAGCAGCTAACGAGGGCGGTATTTTAGCCTCTAAAGTCAAAGATACCATTAAACGCGGCCGTACTCATAGTGAGCAAACTGTGCCACGTGATGATTTATGGCAGGCGCTTACCCCTCAATTTTTCCCTTATCAGGCGCTTGTAGATGCACTTTCAAATGCCCTAGAGAACGGCGTGACTATCACCGATGAAGCTTCGGCGATTGAGTGGGCAAAGCAGCCAGTAAAATTAGTCGCTGGGCGCAGTGACAACATTAAAATAACCACCCCAGAAGATTTAGATTTAGCAGCGTTTCTACTGCAAAAACAACAAAACGAGAGAACCCCATGATTCGAATTGGCCATGGCTTTGATGTTCACAAATTTGGCGGCGAAGGCCCGTTGGTTATTTGTGGTGAAAAAATTGATTACCCACAAGGTTTTTTAGCGCATTCAGATGGCGATGTGGCTATTCATGCATTATGTGATGCTATATTAGGATCACTGGCAATGGGCGACATTGGTAAGCACTTCCCAGATACTGCGAGTGAATACGAAAACATCGACAGCCGTATATTATTGCGTCATGTGGTTAAGCTTGCAAAAGAGCAAGGCTATGAACTTGGCAATGCAGATGTAACCATTGTAGCTCAAGCACCAAAAATGCTGCCTCATATTCAAGCCATGCGTAAAAATTTAGCTGCTGATTTAGAAGCCGATATTTCGCAAGTGAATGTGAAAGCTACTACCACCGAAAAGCTGGGCTTTGAAGGTCGTAAAGAGGGCATTTCAAGCCACGCAGTGGTTATTATGAGTAAACAAAATTCATGAGTGAATTGAATTATTTATACGGAAAACCACTATCAAAAGCCGACTTTAAAACGTTTGCTGAAGACTTTATGGTTGACGAAGACCTCGGTATTGAATTCACTGGCAGCGGCGAGCATGTGTGCTTGCAGGTCGTCAAAAAAGGTGAAAACACCCAGTTTATAGCCAAGCGAATTGCCGAAAAAGCGGGCGTATCACCGCGTGATGTAAGCTATGCGGGTTTAAAAGATCGCCACGGTGTCTGTACACAGTGGTTTAGTGTGCCTGTGCCGATTAAAAAGCACATTGAATTTAGTGAACTGAATAACGAGCAATTCTTTATTATCGCGCAGCAGCGCCACAACCGTAAATTAAGAACAGGCTGCCACAAAGGCAATCGATTTACGATTACCCTGCGTAATGTGACCGAGCCTTTAGATATTTTGTGTCGTATTAATGCAGTGCGTGCTGGGGTGCCAAATTACTTTGGCGAACAGCGATTTGGTCATGGAGGGCATAACCTTGAAATGGCTAAACGGTTGTTTGCAGGAGAGCGTATTCGCGATAAAAAGCTGCGTGGTTTAGTGATTTCAGCGGCCCGTTCTTATGTGTTCAATGAAATAGTAAGTATGCGTGTAGCTGAGCATGGTCTTGCGAAAACCATGCACCGCGAAGTGTTTATGCTTAGCGGCAGTAATGCCTTTTTTGAAGACAATATAAGCGATGACAATATTGCACGTTTAGCCTCTGGCGATATTGTTATGTCGGCACCAATGGTGGGCAAAGGCGAAAAAGGCTTAACCGAAACCGAAAAGCAATGGTTGCTCCCTTATCAGTCTTGGATAGAGGGATTAGCTGAGCTTGGGCTTAAGAATGAGCGCAGAATGCTGCGCTTAATTCCCGAGTCTTTAACTGTTGAAACACTTGATGAGACAACGGTAAAACTGAGTTTTGGTTTACCAAAAGGCTGCTTTGCAACCGCGCTTTTGCGAGAGCTGGTGGACTATAAAGACGCCAGCCCAAGAGAACAAAAACAAAAGGATGCGTAAATGAAAATCTTATTAAGCAATGATGATGGAGTGCATGCAAAAGGGATTGCCGTTTTATATCATGCGTTAACGCAAATTGCCGATGTGACGCTGGTTGCCCCTGACCGTAACTGCAGTGGCGCCAGTAATTCATTAACCTTAATGAACCCGTTACGTGCGACCACGCTAGATAATGGCTTTATTTCTATTAATGGCACCCCCACGGATTGTGTTCACCTTGGCGTGAATGAGCTAACCGATGAGCAGCCTGACTTAGTTGTGGCTGGTATTAATCATGGGGCTAACTTAGGTGATGACACGCTCTATTCTGGTACGGTTGCAGCCGCAACCGAAGGCCGCCACTTAGGGCTGCCAGCGATCGCTGTCTCACTCTGTTCTAAAGAAGGGAATCATTTTGAAACGGCAGCAGCAGTGGCTGTCGGTATCATTAAAGAGCTTGCATCACACCCTCTACCGAAAGATCAGATCATTAACTTAAATGTGCCAGATATTCCTCTTTCAGAACTCAAAGGAGTAAAAGTAACACGCCTTGGCGCACGTCATAAAGCTGAAACCATGACCAAGCAACAAGACCCGTGGGGGCGTGATATTTTTTGGTATGGCACGCTCGGCGCTGAAAGTGACGCAGGAGAAGGGACTGACTTTTACGCCATTAATAATGGGTATGCCTCAGTAACACCGTTAAGTGTTGATATGACAGCGAAGGAGAGTCTTCAAGCCGTCGATAGCTGGTTAGCGAAGATGGAGATTAATAGTGCTGACTAATTATAATCGCAGTGCGTTGGCATTGGCTGAATTATTAAAACGGGATGGCGTAGAAGATGCCGCTGTACTTGAAGCGATTGCGACGACCCCGCGGCATGTGTTTGTTGATGATGTTTTACAGCATAAAGCGTATCAGAATACCGCTTTACCTATTGGTCAAGGGCAAACAATTTCGCAGCCTTATATCGTTGCGCGAATGACAGAGTTACTGCGACTTGCAGGAGTACGCGATAAGGTACTTGAAATTGGTACGGGATCAGGGTATCAAACCGCGATTCTTGCAAAAACGTTCACTAAAGTGTGTTCAGTTGAACGCATTAAAGCGTTGCAGTGGCAAGCAAAGCGCCGTTTACATAAGCTTGATTTATACAATGTAACGATGAAACATGGTGATGGATGGCAAGGGTGGCAATCGCAAGCACCATTTGAAGGGATTATCGTGACTGCCGCGGCAGCAACGATGCCGCAAGGGTTACTAGCACAACTTGCTGATGGCGGTGTGATGATAGCCCCCGTGGGCGAGCAAGATCAGCAATTAATGATGGTTGTCAGAAATGGCGACACATTCACAGAACATAAAGTTGCACCAGTACGATTTGTACCTTTAGTACCTGGTGATATTGAATAGGACGTTACACTTTGAAGTTGTTTACTAAGTTATATGATATGGCGCTTGTGTGGGCTAAGCACCGTCACGCAGAGCGTTATTTAGCAGGGATGAGCTTTGCTGAATCTGTTTTTTTTCCTGTTCCGCCAGATGTGATGTTAGCTCCTATGTCACTCGCTCAGCCAGATAAAGCATGGCGATTTGCCAGCTTTACTACTATTGCGTCTGTTATTGGTGGTATTTTAGGTTACTTGCTTGGCTTTTGGCTATTTGAGCCCGTCGTTGAGCCGCTAATTGCTCAAATGGGCTGGCAAGCAAAGTTTGATACTGCGCTAGGCTGGTTTGAAACATACGGCGTGTGGGTTGTATTTCTTGCTGGGTTTTCGCCTATCCCTTATAAAGTTTTTACTATTGGGGCAGGCTTAATGCAGATGGCATTTTTACCTTTCTTAATTGCGTCTGCCATTGGACGTGGGGCTCGGTTCTTTTTAGTGTCGGCTTTAATGAAGTGGGGGGGCGTGAAAATGGAGCAAAAATTACGTCAATATGTTGAAGCGCTTGGCTGGGGATTAGTTATTTTAGTTGTTGTTGCGTACTTTTTACTACGATAACCCCTAAAACTCACAGTTAGTATTATAAGGAGCATTTTACGATGAACAGACAGTTAGCAGTGTATGTTACTTTGTTTATTAGTATTTTGCTCTTTGGTTGCTCCTCCCGTAATGCTCCCGCTCCTGTTAGTAGTTTAGATAATCATACAAAACAAATTACCCGCAAAGTTAATATTTCTGGCTCAAGTTACAAGGTTAACAAAGGCGATACTTTATACTCAATCGCGTTTAGTGCTCAAAAAGACTTTCGTACTTTAGCAAAATTAAACGATATTCCAGCACCTTATACGATTTATCCTGGGCAACGCATTTTGCTCACAAAATCTGCACAAAAACAAAAAAAGACGAAAAAATATACGAATTCGAGTAAAAAGTCTACTGTTTTGATACAAAAAAATAACAAAAAATTAAAAAAAGAGCTTGATCAGCCAAAACAACGAGAGTATGTTCAAAAACAAGCCAACAAGAAAGTTAGTGCAAAAAATAGTAATCCTAATACAAAAGTCATATGGAGCTGGCCCGCTAAGGGTAAGGTCACGCGCCGTTTCTCTACAAAAGAAAATGGCTATAAAGGGTTACAAATCGCTAATAAACAGGGGGCATCTGTTTTAGCTGCTGCACAAGGAACTGTGGTATACGCGGGTAACGCATTGAGGGGCTACGGTAATTTAATCATACTGAAACATAATGATGATTACCTAAGTGCTTATGCACACAACTCAAAGTTGCTTGTAAAGGAAAAACAGGAAGTAAAGGCGGGGCAGAAAATAGCAGAAATTGGCAGTTCAGATTCGTCGGTTACGGCTTTAAGATTTGAAATTCGTTACCGAGGTCAAGCAGTCAATCCTGCTAAGTATCTACCTTAGCCAAAGGTATTGATAAAGTGATTTAGCTCAATCACATATTTGCTCGGGAGGACGCTTATGGGTCACACAGCAAAACTTGAGAAAACAACTGAAACAGTTGATGATAAATTTGATGACACGATGGTTGAAGATGATTCATCAGAGTTACTCGAAGAAGTCGACAACGATGATGAAATTTTTACAAAAGACGAAGTCGTCAAAAACCTAGACGCGACACAGTTATACCTGGGTGAAATTGGTTTTTCTCCTCTTTTAAGTGCAGAAGAAGAAGTGTTTTTTGCGCGTAAAGCATTGAAAGGCTGTGAAGCCTCTCGCAAACGAATGATAGAAAGTAATTTACGTTTAGTGGTGAAAATTGCTCGCCGCTATAACAACCGAGGTCTTGCGCTGCTAGATCTTATCGAAGAAGGTAACCTTGGCCTGATTCGCGCTGTTGAAAAATTTGACCCAGAACGTGGTTTTCGTTTTTCAACTTATGCAACCTGGTGGATCCGTCAAACGATTGAACGTGCCATAATGAACCAAACACGAACAATTCGTTTACCTATTCATGTTGTAAAAGAACTGAACGTTTATCTAAGAACGGCTCGCGAACTAACACAAAAACTTGACCACGAACCAACCGCAGAAGAAATTGCAGAGTGTCTGGATAAACCCGTTGAAGACGTGACTAAAATGCTACGTTTAAACGAAAAAATCACGTCGGTTGATACGCCAATTGGAGGCGAAAACGACAAAGCCTTACTCGATATCATTGCTGACGAAAAAGGCTCTGGTCCTGAGGGCGAAGTACAAAATAATGACATCAACAAACACATTGTTGATTGGCTTGGTGAATTAAACCCAAAACAACGCGAAGTACTAGCACGTCGTTTCGGTTTACTTGGCTACGAGCCTTCAACGCTTGAAGATGTCGGTCGTGAAATTGGCTTAACGCGTGAACGTGTAAGACAAATTCAAGTGGAAGCATTACGTCGTTTAAAAGATATTTTGCAACACGAAGGCTTAAGTACAGATAGCCTGTTTGACCAATTTACTTGAGTTGACAACAATATACCTGACTCAGGTATGAGGCCTTTGGGTCTCTAGAACACACAAAAAAGCTGACATACTGTCAGCTTTTTTTATGCACGCAATTAAAGTAAATCTTTTAATTGGTATAACAGCTGGTGTGCTTGTCTTGGTGTTAAACTGTCTGGGTCGAGCTGCTGTAAAGTTAGCTCAAGTTCAGAGGGTTCATTGTCAAACGCCAGTGCTTGCTGTTGTTGCACAGGGGCTGTTACAGGCTGATGATTTTCGAGCATTTTTAGTTTTTGCTTTGCTTGCTGAATAACGGCTTTTGGTACACCGGCAAGTGCGGCAACTTGTAAACCAAAGCTTTTACTTGCTGCACCTTCAAGCACGGTATGCATAAAGGCAATAGTGTCGTTATGCTCAATAGCATCTAGGTGAACATTAACCAATCCTTGCTGCTGCTCGGCCAGTTCAGTTAGCTCAAAATAATGGGTGGCGAATAAGGTTTTTGCGGCAATTTTTGAGGCTAAATAATCGGCCGTAGCATAGGCGAGAGATAGGCCATCATAGGTCGAAGTACCGCGTCCTATTTCATCCATCAAGACCAAAGATTGCGCCGTGGCATTGTTTAAAATGGTCGCTGTTTCTGTCATTTCAACCATAAAGGTTGAACGCCCTGATGCTAAATCATCACTTGCGCCAATACGCGTAAAAATGCGGTCAATATTGCCAATTTCTGCGCTGTCAGCAGGGACATAAGACCCAATATGTGCCATGAGTACAATTAACGCAGTTTGACGCATATAGGTTGATTTACCCCCCATGTTTGGCCCCGTGATGATCAACATCTTACGGTCGTTGCTTAACTCGACAGGGTTGGCAATAAAGGGGTCTTTCATTACTTGCTCAACAACGGGATGACGCCCTTGCTTTATGCTTATATTGTCGTTATCACACAGTGTTGGTTTGGCATAGTTGAGTGCTTGCGCACGTTCAGCTAAATTATTAAGAACGTCTAAATCAGCCAGTACCGCAGCCATCGTTTGTAGCTGCTCAATGTGCGGTGCTATAAATTCAAATAGTTGTTCATAAAGTTGTTTTTCGAGAGCCAACGCTTTTGATTGGCTACCGAGTACTTTGTCTTCATGCTCTTTTAACTCAGGAATGATATAGCGTTCGTTATTTTTTAATGTTTGACGACGAATATAATCAGCAGGAACTAAGTGTGAATTAGCACGGCTAACTTCAATGAAGAAGCCATGCACCTTGTTGTAGCCAATTTTTAAGGTGCTGATGCCTGTGCGTTCACGCTCGCGCTCTTCCAGTTTTTCAAGGATATCGGTTGCGCCTTGACTAAGCGCACGCCATTCATCTAACTCACTATTATAGCCTGGGGCAATAACTCCCCCATCACGAATAAGTACCGGTGGTGTTTCAATGACTGCGCGTTCTAGGAGATCTTGCAGCGCTGGTAATTCTTGTGACTGTGCGATGATCTGGTTAATGCGTGGATCGCTGGCATCATTAAGTAGCTCATGCAGTGGTGCCAGCGCTTGTAATGCACTACGTAAACGCGTTAAGTCACGAGGTCTGGCAGTACACAATGCAAGGCGCGCGATAACTCGCTCAATATCACCAATTTGTTTTAATGATTCGTGCAATTCGCCACACAGTTGAGCATCGATGATCGCACTAATCGCATTTAGGCGTGAGTTAAGCTCATCTTTACTGCGCACTGGGGTATGAATTCGGCGTTTTAATAAACGAGACCCCATTGCTGTAGCGGTTTTATCAAGCACCTGTGCCAAGGTGTTTTCATAGCCTCCTGAGAGGTTAACAGTGAGCTCTAAGTTTTTACGGGTTGCAGCATCTAAGATCACTGCGTGTTCGTTTTGCTCAAGGGTAATGGCGCGAATATGTGGCAGAGCAATGCGTTGAGTGTCTTTTACATATTGCATTAAACAGCCCGCGGCAATCAGAGCGCAATGGGCTTTATCAACCCCAAAACCAACTAGATCTTTGGTGCCAAATTGATCGCATAAGAGGTGTTGTGCGGTGTCTAAATCGAACTCCCATTCTGGGCGACGGCGAGCCCCTTTAATATGTTCGATTAAGTGAATATTGGCAAACGTTTCACTGTAAAGCAGTTCGGCTGGCGCGAGGCGTTGCAGTGTTGAGCTAAATGCTTCGTCAGTATTCACTTCAAGTACATTAAAACGGCCTGAGTTAATATCGAGGTAGGCAATGCCGTAAACACCGTGTTTATTTTGCCACACACTTGTGAGTAAGTTATCTTGGCGCTCTTGCAGTAAGGCTTCATCGGAAATAGTACCGGGTGTTACAATGCGCACGACTTTACGCTCTACCGGACCTTTGCTGGTTGCTGGGTCGCCTATTTGTTCGCAAATAGCAACCGATTCACCCATTTGTACAAGGCGTGCTAGGTAATTTTCTACTGCGTGATAAGGTACGCCGGCCATAGGAATAGGATCGCCACCGGCTTTACCGCGATGAGTTTGAGAAATATCAAGAAGTTGAGCTGCACGTTTAGCATCATCAAAAAAGAGTTCGTAAAAATCACCCATACGATAAAACAATAAAATATCGCGATGCTCGGCTTTTATTTTTAGATACTGCTGCATCATCGGTGTTTGTTGTTTTATAGTGTGTGGAGCATAAAGATCAAACGACATGTATTTACCCAAAGGCTGAATATGGAATTACATCAAGAGATTAAAACACTTGCTGCGAAATTAGGAGCTATTTTAACGGATAAACGCTTATGGATCACTACCGCTGAATCGTGCACGGGTGGGGGCGTGAGTTATGCGCTAACAGATACACCAGGAAGTTCTCATTATATTGACCGTGCTTTTGTTACATACAGCAACCAAGCAAAGCATGAATTAATTGGTGTGAGTAACGAGACTTTACAGAACTTTGGCGCCGTCAGTGAGCAAACTGTTTTAGAAATGGCGTCAGGTGCTGCGAAGGCTGCAAAGGCAGATATTGCGATTGCTATTTCGGGTATTGCGGGCCCCGGTGGGGCAACCCGGGATAAACCGGTTGGTTTGGTGTGGTTTTGCGTGCATTTTGCAGGAAAAAATTACCCAAGCAAACATGTTTTTACCGGTGATAGAGCCAGTGTTAGAGCTCAAGCTATTGTTTATTCAATAGAAAAAGTTATCGAGATAATAAAATCAGAAAATTAGCTTGATACTGTGATTTCATACAGTATACTGTCTGCATTAGCCGGATTTGGAGAACAGAATGAACGATAACAAACAAAAAGCGTTGGACGCTGCTTTATCACAAATTGAACGTCAATTTGGTAAAGGTTCAATTATGAAATTGGGCGACAACAAAGCCCTTGATATTGAAGCTATCTCAACAGGTTCACTGGGGATTGATATCGCATTAGGTATAGGTGGTTTACCAGCAGGACGTATCGTTGAAGTATACGGCCCTGAATCATCAGGTAAAACAACGCTAACGCTACAAGTTATCGCTGAAGCTCAGAAGCAAGGCAAAACGTGTGCATTCGTTGATGCTGAGCATGCTCTCGATCCTGTATACGCACAAAAGCTAGGTGTAAACATTGATGAGTTACTTGTTTCTCAGCCTGATACTGGTGAGCAAGCATTAGAAATCTGTGACATGCTTGTTCGTTCAAGTGCGGTTGACGTGGTTATTGTTGACTCGGTTGCTGCATTAACACCAAAGGCTGAAATTGAAGGCGACATGGGTGACTCACACATGGGTCTTCAAGCTCGTTTAATGTCGCAAGCCCTTCGTAAATTAACGGGTAATATTAAGCGCTCGAACACCTTGTGTATTTTCATCAACCAAATCCGTATGAAAATAGGTGTCATGTTTGGTAACCCAGAAACAACAACGGGTGGTAACGCACTTAAATTCTACGCATCGGTACGTATTGATATTCGTCGTATTGGTTCGGTGAAAGAGGGTGATGAAGTTGTGGGTAACGAAACCCGCGTTAAAATTGTTAAAAACAAAGTTGCACCGCCGTTTAAACAAGCTGAGTTCATCATTATGTATGGTGAAGGTATCTCTAAACACGGTGAATTAATTGACTTAGGTGTTAAACATAAGATTGTTGAAAAGTCAGGTGCTTGGTATAGCTACAACGGTAATAAAGTAGGCCAAGGTAAAGCAAATTCAATTAAGTTCTTAAAAGACAACCCAGAGATCGCAGATGAGATTGAAGGTAAGTTACGTGAAATGCTATTACTTCAAGCAACTATTAAGCCTGAAGACGGTGTAGATGTTGGCTTGATAGCTGAAGACGAGCTATAAAACACCTTTACAGTGTATTGTTAAGCGTGATTTGACCCGCCCTTAACACAAAAAGACCGCTACTTAGTTGGCGGTTTTTTTATGGGCGAATAAAAGTCGCACTGAGCCGTTTTTATAGGTGAAAAGTTGCGCTGGCTGTAGCGGCGATTTTACAGGGGCGGGCCTATACCAGTTCACTTAATTAATACCATTTTGCAAAAATACTTAATCATTTTGAGTGATTAAACCAGTCGCTATCTACGTTAAAAATTTCTGATTTAGAATAACTAAATAACTAAATTTTTGCCTTGTTATCAACGCGGTTTTATTGCCTCAAAATAGACCACTTAATTAAGCGGAATGCTATAAGTGAGCAATTTTAGGGATTAAGGTAAGGGGATATAAGGGATTCAATCTGTCAACGCGGGATAAACCAGCTGCAACGAGTCGATACATAAAAGCCGCACAGTGTGCGGCTTTTAAATTCTTAAAGTTTATAGCTTATCGTTTCAAACTTGGCACTCATTAAAGCTGCCAGTTGAATGAAACAGCATAGCTACGTGGCGCACCATAGTAACCTTGTGCCCAGAATAGGCTATGAAGGTACTTTTCGTTGGTGACGTTATTAATATTTAAGTTAACACTAACATTGTCGTTAATATCGTAAGTGGCCATTAAGCTTAATAAACCATAGGCATCTTGCTGAGTGGTTATTAGCGGTGCATTAGTATCCGCATCGCGAACCTGTACGCGCTGCGTATCGTCTTGCCATTGATAATTTAGGCCAAAGGTTAAGCCATCAACTTCAGGCACTTTGTGAGTTAGCGCAAGTTTAAATTGATTCTCTGGCGTGTAGTCTTTTACCAGCTCATCACCATCGATGTTTAAGTTGCTATAGCTAAAGCTTGCACTCAATGTTTCATTGATTTGACCGCTAAGTTCTAGTTCAAAACCATCGCTATTAATGCCGTCTGCGCCATAGTAGCGTGTATCATCCGGTAAGGATCCTGGTACTGCTACAGCAAGACCCACTTGCTCTGCATCAAAGTAGGCAACAGTGACAAACAGGTTGTCATCAAGTAATTGTGCTTTTAAACCCACTTCACTACTTTTACCAGTAATAGGGTTGAGATAGTCACCATTTATGTCACGCTCAGTTTGCGGCACAAATGTTTCTGTGTAGCTTGCATAAGTTGAAAAGCGCTCGTTGATATCATAAACAACACCGTAGTAGGGCACGGTTTGATCGCTGTCTTTATCTTTCGCTTTCCCGTATGACTCACCTTCAGTTTCCCAATTTACTTGGCTGACACCTGCTAAGAAGCTAAGTGAATCGGTGGCTCTAATGCGTGTTGAAATATAAGCTGAACGTTGACGGCTAGTCAGATCTGCTCCTGTTAAACCATCAGTGAGTGTTGGAATTGGCGCAACTCCGTCCCAACCACCCAGTTCAGGCATTTTAGGGAAACCATTGCCTGTGGTGCGGTCATAAAGAGATTTATCATTATAATCCATGTCTGCTTGGTTAACACCAAACGATAGGTCATGCTCCATACCAAATAAATTAAATTTACCCGTTGCATAGATATCTAAAATGTCGTGCTTATCTTTATGATCGTATTCACTTGCGTAACCTGTTAAGCCTAAACCTGTTTCTCTATCAGGCGTGCCATAAACATAGAAAAGCTCAGAGTCTTGCTCATTTTCTAAGTGTGCATAGCTGGCTTTTAAAAACCAAGTATTAGTGATTGCTTGCTCAATGGATAAAAATAACTGCTCGGTGGTGTTGTTCCAGTATGACCAATCGGATGCAGTGCTAGTTGATACATCGAAGTTAGTCGCAGTACCATCGCTATAATAAAGTGGTAACGCACCCCAAAGAGGGCTGTCTGCGTCTTTATTTTGTTTAACATAGCTAGCTGTTACGACTGTGCTGTTAGTCAGTTGGCCTTCATATGCTAAGTAATAAATTGTTTTATCTTGCTCGTAGCGATCAAGATAAGAGTCTGTTTTATGCTTTGTAAATACGGCACGCACAGCGTGGTTATCGTTGATAGCCGTTGATGCGTCAAGTTCAAGACGTTTATTATCCCATGAGCCATATGACACTGATGCATTGACCTGTGTTTGATATGTTGGGCGTTTTAATACCATGTTGACCGTTGCCGATGGATTACCAGCACCAGTCATTAAGCCATTAGCACCACGAACAATTTCGACACTATCGTATATAGAGGTATCAAGTGTGCCTTGAATAGAGCCATTATCTTGGGGTAAACCCATGCCATTAACTTGAAAGTTGGTAATTTCAAAGCCGCGAGCTTTAAAGTAGGTGCGATCGGTTTCAATTTGCTCAACAGTCACACCCGGCGTGCTTTCAAGTACTGAGTTTAAATCATCAAGTGAAAAGTCATCCATCAACGCACGAGAAACAACAGAGATAGACTGAGGTGTTTCTTTTATGGTTAAGCCCAATTTGGTCGCTGATTGAGCTTGTTCGGTAATATAGTTTTTGTGATGTTGACCGTAGACAGCAATTTTTTCGATCGCAGGTTCTTCTTTTGGTTGTTCTGCTAAAGCGTAGCCACTAAGAAGAGCTGAAGTCACTATGCTTAATTGTGACAAGCGCAAAAATTTAGTTGATGACATGCAAATTTCCAAATAGTTCAATGATGATTCAAATTAATGCGTAATTTAATCTAAATGAAAATGATTTGCAATTTGCTTTTGGGGGCTTTAATAAAAAAAGCGGCCGGAGCCGCTCAGGAAGTAAAACTATTTTTATACTTAAAAAACGTATTTTGCAGAAAATTGAAGGCGGTCCATATCACCATCAGCGCCACTTTCTAATTCTCGTTCAGCATGTTTCAGTTCAACACCAAATGTGAGTTTCTTTACTGGCGAGTATAAAATATTCGCGCTGTAGCTTTGACTTGTTTTAGTCGGATCACCCGAAATAGCTAACAGATCTGTGTTGTTATCTGCTGAGAAAAATGAATAAAGGAAAGTTGAACGCCACTGACTATTCCAGTGTTGTTGATAACCAATGAAGCCTGAAGTTGAGTCGATGGCATCTAGTTCATCACCATTAAGTACTGCACCATGTGCTACGTTTAAACCAACATATCGACCTAAGCCTGAACCTTGTGTCAGCATGAATTTGAGGTTGTTTTGACCAAAATTAACTTTACCCGATGCACTAATACCAAAGGATGTTTCGTCTGCATCGACGCCATTCTTTTTATAGGTTAGTTGACGCGCTAAGCCTGTAAAGACTAATTCACCCCAGTCTGCTTTATGAGCATAACGCGCGGTAAAATCAGGTAAAGATGCATCATCCGTTGCAACGCGTGCGCCACCTTGGGTCGTAATTGTACTTTCTGGGTTTTCAACAGAGAACGACCAGTTGCCCGTTGAGTAACGAATTTGTGATTGACGGGCAAAAACGGTCCCTTCTGCAGGGCCTACGAAGTCCAGCGTTTCTGGCAGTGCGCCTACGTTTTGAAAGTTTGACCACGCTTGACCAAATAACCAGCCATCATACGTGATAAAAGCTTGGCGAATACGCGGAGCATAGGAGTTGGTAACACGTTCATTACCACCCGGTGCGGAGGCTAAAAAGTCAATTTCGATTTTAGTGTTAACAGTTTTACCATTGTCTAACTTTGTTGCAGTGCCAAAATTAAAACGCGATTGGCGGGCATGCATATCAAAGACTGCATCGCTGTCAACGTCAGGTCCCACGGGAGTTGTACTCGGTACATAAAAATCACGACCAATGCTGGTACCATCTGGAACACCTGATGAATAGTCACTCCACATCGCATCTAGCTTTACATAACCGCCATAAGTGATATCGGTATTACCTAAAGTGGCAGCACTTGCAGTGCCTGTCAGTGCGCATAACACGGCCGATGCCGTGAGGGTCTTTAAAGCGGTTATTTTTGTTGTTGTCATAATGTCTATTCCTGTTGAAGCTATTTGTGTGTTGTTGTATCACTGTTGTTTAAGAAATGACTTCTCTCAATTATCTATTGGTCTATTAGACTAAGGTGTTACATAGCGATAAATCGCTTACATCAATATATTGGAGTAGATTATAGGTGGCTATTACGAAGTTTTTAGCTATTTGGCGAGATATACAACTAAGGTCTAATACTTTAAGGGGCGTTGCTGAGTGATCCTTGAAGCAGGCCGAAGGCAAGTAATTAAAATGGAGACGACAACAATGTCACAAAGTATCTATCCAGTTCCCGCGCATATCAAGAATGCCGCATTAGTTGATAACGATAAATATAATACACTGTACAAGCAATCTATCGATGACCCTGAAGGATTTTGGCGAGAGCATGGTAAGCGTCTTGATTGGTCAACTCCTTATACTAAAGTTAAAAACACATCATTTGACAAAGGCCATATCAATATTCGTTGGTTTGAAGATGGCCAACTTAATGCCTCATATAACTGTATCGACCGTCATCTCGCTGCTAAAGCAAACAAAACAGCCCTTATCTGGGAAGGAGACAACCCAGAGCAAAGCGAAAATATTACCTACCAACAATTGCACGATGAAGTTGCAAAATTAGCAAATGGTCTTAAAAAGCTGGGTGTTGCAAAAGGTGACCGCGTAGCGATTTATATGCCAATGACTCCGCAGGCTGTTTATGCCATGCAAGCGTGTGCTCGTATTGGCGCGATTCACTCTGTTGTGTTTGGTGGTTTTTCTCCATCAGCAATCGCTGACCGTATTAATGACTCAGGTGCAAAAGTCGTGATCACATCTGATGAAGGTCGTCGCGCTGGTAACTGCGTGCCATTAAAAGCAAATGTTGATGAAGCGGTATCACAAGATTCAGTAACCACAGTTGAGCATGTGATTGTTCACCAGTTAACTGGCGGTGAAGTAGAGTGGAACAGCCACGACGTATGGTGGCATGATTTAGTGGCAGATTTACCGGCAGAATGTGAACCAGAGCCAATGAATGCTGAAGATCCACTTTTCATTCTTTATACATCGGGCTCTACTGGTCAGCCTAAGGGTGTTGTTCACACCACGGGTGGCTACCTTGTTTACGCATCAATGACCCATGAATATGTATTTGATTTAAAAGAAGACGATATTTTCTGGTGTAGTGCTGATGTTGGTTGGATCACGGGTCACAGTTATATTGCGTATGGCCCATTAGTTAACGGCTGTACACAAGTGGTATTTGAAGGTGTACCCACTTACCCAACTGCAGGTCGTATGGGTGAAGTAATCGACAAACACAATGTCACTATTCTTTACACTGCACCAACCGCTATTCGCGCGTTGATGGCAAAAGGTGATGAGCCAACAGCGACATCAAAACGCACAAGTCTGCGTATTATGGGCTCTGTGGGTGAACCTATTAACCCAGAAGCATGGGCATGGTACTACGAGCATATCGGTAATGAGAATTGCCCAATTGTTGATACTTGGTGGCAAACAGAAACGGGTGGCATCATGATCACACCATTGCCGGGTGCAACAGACATGAAGCCTGGTTCTGCAACTCGTCCATTCTTTGGTATTGCACCTGCGCTTTATGATGCAGAAGGCAATACACTTGAAGGTGCGGTTGACGGTAACTTGGTTATTTTAGATAGCTGGCCTTCACAAGCTCGTACAGTGTATGGTGACCATGAGCGTTTTGAACAAACTTACTTCTCTGCTTACCCTGGTGTTTATTTCACGGGGGATGGTTGTCGCCGTGATGAAGATGGTTATTATTGGATCACTGGGCGTGTTGATGACGTACTGAATGTATCGGGCCACCGCTTAGGTACGGCTGAGATTGAAAGTGCCTTAGTTGCTCATGAAGCCGTTGCTGAGGCTGCCGTGGTGGGTTACCCGCACGACATCAAAGGCCAAGGTATTTACGTGTATATCACGCCAAATGAAGGCGTCACAGTGAGCGATGAATTAACCGCAGAAGTGCGTAACTGGGTTCGTAAAGAGCTAAGTCCTATTGCATCACCAGATATGATTCAATGGTCGCCAGGTTTACCAAAAACACGTTCAGGTAAGATTATGCGTCGAATTTTACGTAAAATTGCCGCTAATGAGCATCAACAGTTAGGTGATACTTCAACACTGGCCGATCCGAGTGTGGTTGATGAGCTAATCGAGAATAGATTAAATCGTTAAAAACGCGTTAAAAACTTGATTAGAAGTTGATTCTAAACGTAGTATATCGGCTGTCACTTAGAAATAGGTGTCAGCCGAATTTATTAGGAGTGAACCATGAGTCAGTTTTTAATAGCGGATGATCATCCGTTATTTCGTGAAGCGCTGAAAGGGGCATTGAGTACTAAGTTTACGGATTTGGAAGTATTTGAATCGGAAAACTTCGATACCACATTGCAAGTGCTAAGCGAACAAGAAGATCTTGATATCTTACTACTAGACCTTCACATGCCAGGAAATGGCGATTTATACGGCCTTATTCGTATTCGCGAAGATTACCCAAGCTTACCGATTGCAGTTGTGTCGGGGAGTGAAGACATTAATATTGTGTCGAAAGTAATGGGATACGGTGCGATGGGATTTATTCCTAAATCATCATCATCGGATGATATCGCAATGGCGATTAATCATATTCTAGAAGGCGATGTGTGGTTACCAGCAGAGCTTAAAGATAAAGTAGCAGCCGTTGATGGCGAAGACAAAGAAATTGCAGCTCAGGTGGCATCACTAACCCCACAACAATACAAAGTGCTGCAGTACCTGCATGAAGGTTTGTTAAATAAGCAAATCGCTTATGAGTTACATATCTCTGAAGCGACAGTAAAAGCACATATTACGGCCATTTTCAGAAAACTTGGCGTATACAACCGTACTCAAGCCGTGCTTATTGCCTCAAAACTTCAACTTGATCCTATTGAATCGAACTAGTCATTAGATAATAAAAATAATAAAGAGGCGAGCAGCCTCTTCATTCATTACTTAAGCAAACACCACGGTTCGATTACCGTTTATAAACAGTTTATGTTCAGAGGCCAACTGTAAGGCTTTGCAAAATACTGTTTTTTCAACATCTTTACCCATTTTTGCCATCATCTCTGCGGTATCCGCATGACTAACATGCGTCACATCTTGCAAAATAATTGGCCCTTCATCGAGTTCGTTATTAACAAAATGAGCGGTTGCACCAATGATTTTTACCCCACGTTCAAAGGCTTGGTGGTAGGGTTTTGCACCAATAAAGGCAGGTAAAAATGAATGGTGAATATTAATAATTTTACCTTCAAAGCGCGCCACAAACTCAGGGCTTAAAATACGCATGTATTTGGCAAGGCCGATAATATCAGGCTGGTAGCTGGCAATTAAATCACCCACTTTTTGGTCATGCTCAGCACGGCTTAAACCTTCGTGTGAAACAACATGAAACGGCACGCCAAAGCCTGCAGCCAGTGGCGCTAAATCTGCATAGTTGGCAATCACGGCCAGTACTTCGATGTTTAAGGCTTTTTCGAATTGCTTAAGTAATACTCCCCCTAAACAATGCGCTTCTTTGGTGGCAAGCAATACCACTTTGGTTTTTTCACTGCTGTGCAGCGCAAGCTCTGCGCCATCAGGAAGTAGCTCAGCAAGGCTTGGTAAAAAGTCATCTGAAATAACCCCGCTTAATTCGGTGCGCATGAAAAAGCGTTGGGCATCTTTGTCTACAAATTCGTTATTACGGGTAATATTCAAATTATGTTGATGACAAAGACCGGTGATCTTGGCAATTAGACCCACATCATCATCGCATTGTGTTGTTAAAATCGTGTTCATAGTCCTCATTCTAATCCCATTTGTGTGAACGTCATTATTTGCTAATTTTTTAGCGCTGCATAGCGCAATTTCGACTATCTAATAATTAATTTTAAACAGACTGGTCTGGCTTTATAACAGTCAAAGCGCTGAAACTGTTGATATTACATGTAATGGTGTTGAGGTTTAACCCGATGAGCCAACAACACCTTGTTGTGAATGAAGTGCACGCATCTTATGTGATACGTGAACACACCCGACAGAGCGTCGTTTTTAAGCAACGTAACTCGGTGAGGGTGAAAATAGCGAGGATAGAGCATGATGCTATAACTTAAACTATAAAATGATGTTTGAGCGAATGGGAGCTGACCCTCGCTAATAAAAAATACGCGAAACGACCATCGCTTTACTCTTACTAAGTGTTTGTTGTATAAACAATGAACGCTTTTATGTTGTTAAAGCAGAGACAAGGATTGGGTATGGATGAAGGTATTGCGTTATTAATATTGCTTGTTTTAGTGGTATTCGGCGGTTCTGTTGCAGGAATAATTGCTTTATTTCAGCTGTCTGTTTTAAAAAAAGAAGTCGCGTTATTAAGAGAGAAGCTTGCTGATCCAAGGCCCGATAAGCCGCAAACGGATACTGAATTTCAACAGCATGTACCAAGAACCTCATCACAATCAACAAACACAGCTTCGCATTCAACAATAACAGCAACGATTGATTCGTTGCACGTTGAGCCAATGCTCTCTGCAGCAAGGCAGCCTCAGGGGTCGTCTCATGAGCCAATGCTTACCCAAGGGAAAGCCGCTCCGTTTGAGTTTATCACTTCTCTTATTACAGTGTTTAAAACTAATTGGCTGACCTGGGTTGGGGCTATTGCACTTGCTTTTGGCGGAATCTTTTTAGCCCGTTATTCGCTAGAAGCAGGGCTCTTGTCAGAAACGATGCGATTAACTTTAGGCGCTGTTTTTGGGGTAAGTTTAATTGTGGCAGCAGAGTACTTGCACCGTAAAGGAATAGTGTTTGAAGGCTTTAATAACTATATACCGGCAGCGCTTGCCAGTGGCGGCTTTATCAGTTGTTTTGCTTTAACATTACTTGCTTATACCCACTATGCATTATTAGCGCCTTTGCCTGCCTTCACTATTTTGACATTGGTGTCGTTGGCTGCCAGTTGGATGGCATTGCGCTTTGGTCCTCTGCTTGCGGCTATTGGTATTATTGGTGCTTACAGTGTGCCGGTCTGGGTGAATACAGGGAGTAACGACTTTGTTGGTTTGTTGACCTATGTTGGCTTTGTGAGTGTTTCGGCCTCTTTGGTGGCTCATTATGTGAAACGTCAGTGGCTTTGGTATTTGCTCTGGACTGGACACCTTGGTTGGTATTGGTTAGTGGCAGTAAGCGCTTCACATAATATTCTGTGGTTTATTAACGTATACGCTGTGTTCAGTATCTTTCTACTGATTGCGATTGTGCGTTTGGGTCTCAAGTTTAGTCAAATAGAACACCGCCCTCAGCGTTTCATAAAGCAGCTTAAGCAACTACCCGATAATCCATTGCTTATAGCGATTTTAGCGCCGCTTGGTTTTTTGATGTTTAGCAATAATGCGTTACTCACTTGGCAACTTAGTAGTCTGTTAATGGTCAGTGTGCTGTTGTTTTTAGTGCTTAAAAACAGCGCGTGGGATAGTTGGTTAGCGATTGCAGTTGGCTGTGTTGTGCTGTTATTAATTAGCCAGCGTAATAGCGTTGATTTTAACGAGCAGCTTTTTGTGTTTAGGCAAAACTACGGAGTCGGGCTGTTTTTTATCGCGCTGTTTATTAGTTATGGTTTGCTGTTCGCACGCAAATATCCACAGCGGTTAGGATTCTCGCTGATAGCTTCGCTGTCGAGCTTTGTGATTATTGGTTGCTTGTATGCTATTACGCCAAATTATGCGCTTACAGATGCTTATCCGCTCTGGTGTACGGTGTTATTGGGGGTCAGTGCACTGTTATTTAAATTAGCGGTGCGTAACAAGCAGCCCTTACAGGTTTTTTGTTTTTGGTTAGGTGGCAATGGCAACATCAGCTTAGCGCTCACAATGTTGCTTGAAGGAAGTAGTTTGACGCTTGCATTAGCTATGCAGGTTGTATTAATTAGCTTTTATATTAATAAGCATGCACTGCGTTTACCAATGTGGCCATTAAAAGCGTTAATAGCGTGTTTGTTGGTACGCTTAAGCTTAGCACCTTGGACACCAAGTTACAGTGATGCAGTATTGCTTGGCGTTCATTGGAGTATTGTTGTCTATCCTTTGTGTGCTGGGTTATTTTATTGGGCCGCAAGGTTTTGGCAACAGCAGCCATTGAGGGTTTGGTTAGAAGGCGCAGGCTTACACTGTATTGCTTTATTTGTTACCACAGAGACCAGTTATCAATTGGTTGGGCATTATCCTGACTTTAATAACCTGTCAGTGTACGAGCACATCTTGCTTACGTGTAATTGGGGGGTATTAGGGTGTGTATATTTACTGCGTGCTCGGTATACGCAGCAAATGGTAAAACTTTACCAACTAGCGGGGTTAGGATTACTGGCACTTGCAGGGGTGCTCGCTGCTACTTTATTCATGGAGTTAAATCCTTTCTTTGCACAGATACGCATTGGTCAAATGCCTGTTTTTAACTGGTTACTACTTGTGTGGTTAGTGCCGGCATTAATATGTGTATGGGCAGGTCAATTAACTAGGTCTATTAATTCCCGTTTACTGAAGCCATTTTATATTTTAGCGGGTGCTTTCACCGCACTGTATATTAATGCAGAAATACGCCATAACTGGCAAGGTGAGTTTATTAACTTAGCGCAGCCTACCTCAGATGCTGAGCTTTATAGCTATTCATTAGTGTGGTTGATCATAGGTGCTTTAGTGGTAGTGATGGGTCATTTAAAGTCATTGGCTACGGTGCAAAAGCTAGGGCTTGGTTTATTAGCGCTGGTGGTATTAAAGGTATTTTTGATTGATATGGCAAATTTAACAGGGCTGTTAAGAGCCGTCTCGTTTATAGGGCTGGGATTATCTTTAGTGGCACTGAGCTGGTTATTTCAAAAGTTTAAGGCAAAGCCCGTTGCTTTGCCTTAATAATGGGGTCATTTAAGTGCTGTGATTAAGCAGCGCTTTTAATTTTGCCGGTTTCACCGGTTTGCTCAAGTAGTGAATATTATCGGCTTTGGTTTGCTGTTTTAGGGCTTCGTCACGCACTGCGGTAATTAAAATGGCAGGAACAGGGCTTTGCCAAATCTCTCGAAGTGTTTTTATTAAGGTAATGCCGTCGCAATCATGGCCAAGCTGATAATCCATTAGAATCACGTCGGGGGCGCGATGTTCTTTGGCATACGCAAGTACGGTGTCGACATTTTCAAATAGCTTATAATTTGCTTGCCATTTTTGTAATAAACTTGCCATTGCATGCAGGTTTTCGGGGTCATCATCAACAGCCACAATATTCATGGCTGTACGATTCTCAACGCCTTTTTTCGGTGTCTCTTTTTGTTGTATAAATTGACTGTCTCCGTAGGGCACTTCAATACTAAAGCGACTTCCTTTGCCGGGTGTTGAGCTTACATCGAGACGCAAAGACAAAAGGTCGACCATTCTTTTTACGACCCCAAGACCTAGGCCTACACCTTTATTATCGCCCGCTTCAATGCGGTAAAAGTCATTAAAGATTTTCGCTTGTTCTAGCTCTGAAATGCCAGGGCCGGTATCCCATACCTCGATTCTTAAATGATGTTTTCGTTTGCGACACGCAATCAAAACTTGGCCGCTATTAGTGTATTTAACAGCATTTGAAACAAGATTTTGAACAATACGACGTAAGTAAGTGATGTCGCTATGTACAATAACACCGGTTGATCGCACTTTAAGCTTAAGACCTTTTTCGCTTGACATGATGGCGTATTCATTTTTCAACGGGGCTAAAATGTCATCAATGCTAAAGTGGCGAGGTGTTGGGGTCATTGCGCCTTGTTCTAACTTGGCTATTTCAAGCAGTGCCGACATTAAGTGGACAGTTGAATCGAGGCTTGCCCCCAGTTTTTCAAAGTTATTTAAATTGTTACTTGAAAGCGTCTTATCATCAATTGCCGCCAAGTACAGGCGGGCAGCATTTAGCGGTTGAAGTATGTCGTGACTTGCGAGTGCTAAAAATCGGGTTTTACTGTCGTTAGCTTGCTCGGCCTCTTTTTTAGCTAAAGTAAGTGCTTGCTCAGTTTGTACACGACTGTCTATTTGTGCTTGTAGATCTCTATTGATTGTTCGGATTTCTTGCGTGCGTGCTTCAATCCGATTTTCAAGATCCATATTCACTTCTTCAAGGGCATTTTGTGTTTCGATATGCGCTGTAATATCAGAGAAACTGGTCACAAAGCCGCCATCAGGTAATGGGTTACCTATCATTTCAAATACTTGGCCATTTCGGCGATGACGAATAAAGTGATGTGGACTGCCATTTTTAAGGTGTTGTACACGTTTTTCTACGTGTCGCTCTATTTCACCGGGGCCGCATTCACCGCGTTCGGCGTTGTAGCGAATCACTTCTTCAATGGCTTGACCCACCTCTAAGAACCCTTCGGGGTAGTTAAACATTTCGGCATAACGCTTGTTCCACGCGACTAAATTGAGTTCTTTGTCGACAACCGAAATACCATGGCTGAGGTTTTCAAGTGATGTGAATAATAAGTTTTGATTAAATTGCAGAGCTTGTGTTGTTTCGTCAAAGAAGTTTACCACTTCTTCAAAGGCCATTCGTTTACCAGAAGCGACAGTATGAATAAGCGCTTGCGCCGATGACGCGCCCAATACACCCGTTAAAGCGCGTTCGCAATAGGCGATAAATTCAGGGGCAGGGTGGGCATTATTATCATCTAGCTTGTGCGTTAAAGCGAAATGCGCCAGTACTTGCTGACTGCGTTGAATACCTAAAAAGGTCTGTAGCAGTACTTTAAAGTCGTACACAGTGGCCTTTACATTTTTATTTAAACGCCGTGCAAACACCGCTTGTTCTTTGGGGTTAACAAATGCAGCCGCTTGAATTTTATCAATTAAACGCTCATCAGCCCCTAACGAGAAACTTATATAGCAACCAATATTGGCAAACAACGCAATGAGTGTTCCGCGCGTAATAAGGGTTTGTTGTAGTTCTGCATTTAGGCTATTACCGGCATCTAAAATCGGTAACATGAGGAATAACACCCAACATATAAAGCCTGCAAGTAACCCTGCATATACCCCGTAAGCATGACCTTTACGCCAATATAAGCCACCGACAATGGCAGGGAGTAGTTGAGATACAAGCGAAAATGCAACTAAGCCCATACTGGCGAGGGCTTTGCCATGGCCAAACCATTGTTGATAAAAATAAGACAGGATCAGAATACCGGCAATAGTAAAACGTCTCACCAGTAATATTTGTGATTTGTAGCTACTGGTGATGAGGTTACGTTTAAATTTGCGACGCAACATTAATGGCAGCACCACATCATTTGAGATCATAGTACTGAGTGTGAGTGTCGCGACGACAATCATCGCGGTGGCTGCCGATAATCCACCGATAAATACAAAGGTGGTTAAAAATGCATTTTCGTGCATTAAAGGCAGGGCTAACACAAAGCTGTCGGGTGAAAAACCACTGCCGATACCAGGGTGGATTGCTGCTGTGGCAATAGGGAAAATCATTGCAGCAGTAAGCAATAAATAAAGCGGAAAAGCCCAGCGGGCGGTATAAAGATGGCGTTTATCTTGGTTATCAACAACGGTTACATGGAATTGTCTTGGTAAACAGATTATTGCCGCCGCGGCCATTAACGATTGACCGATAAAATTAAAGCTAAAAAAGTCAAAATTATGCCAGTGCTGCCACAGTGACCCAGTTAACTGCTCGCTTTGTACGCTGTTTAAGTTAAATAACGTGTATAAGGCAAGCCCAGCCACTGCAGCTAAAGCTAATAGTTTCACCATCGATTCGAACGCAACAGCCAGCATTAACCCAGAGCGATATTCAGTAACATCGACCTTACGGGTCCCAAAAAATATTGCAAACATGGCCATAATTAGCGTCGCTGACAACGCTAACATTGACCCTGAGATACGGTTGTCGTTTTGTAATAATAAAAAGCTACTACTAAGGGCTTTTAATTGCAGCGCGATATAAGGAATGGTCGCCAACAGTGCAATAACTGTGACCATGATTGCTGTTGTTTGTCTTTTTCCATACCGAGCAGAAATAAAATCGGCAATGGTCGTAATATTTTGTTTTTTACTAACAAGTACCAGTTTTCGTAAAAAGCCTTGGCCAAAGAAAAATAACAGCGCAGGACCAATTAAAATAGGAAGGTAATTCCAACTGCTGGTGGCGGCAGTACCGACTGAGCCATAGTAAGTCCACGATGTACAGTAAATCCCTAATGAAAACGAATAAACAAAAGGGTGATGGCTAATGCGTTTAGCCAGAGGCGTGGTTTTATCCCCCCAGTTTGCTAACCAAAACAATACACCAATGTAGGCAAGAGCAACAAAAATAAGCGCAGCAGTCATGTTCAAATTCAGTCATTATTGTAATACCACTACCTTACCAGAATTAAAGCTGATTTCGATGTGTTGATTTTGATTTGTTAAAAATCAATTTTTACAAGTTTATGATATTTAATGCTTAATTTTATTTTGGCCTTTTTATTAGACTAATGTCGCAGATCATTCGTTTTTACTATTTTGGTTATTTCTCTCATTTATATTCATAGGTTAACTTATTGTTAAATATGGTTTTTTACCATTGATTAACAAAAGGTGTTTTACAGTTTACGTAAACGTAAACTGACTGTTACGACTATGGTCTCAATTCCATAATGCCGAACCGTTGCTAACTTAGTTAATGACAACTAATACCACTCATTACTTTTAAGTAATGCATAAGGGGATAAAAATGGCTTTTAAAGACGAAGAACAAGCAAAAGCTTACTGGGCGGAAAACATTTCGCTGCTATTCAAACTGTTAGCAGTGTGGTTTATCGTTTCATTTGGTTTTGGCATTTTATTGGTAGATGTACTGAATGAAGTACGTTTTTTTGGGTTTAAACTCGGCTTCTGGTTCTCCCAGCAAGGCGCAATTTACACCTTTGTAGCTTTGATTTTTGTGTACGTTTTCAAAATGAATACGTTAGATAAAAAATATGGCGTAGACGAATAGGAGCTAAGCAATGGATGTTCAAACACTCACGTTTATTATCGTCGGTTTAAGCTTCGCGCTTTATATCGGCATCGCAATTTGGGCTCGTGCAGGGTCTACTAATGAATTCTATGTTGCAGGTGGTGGCGTTCCTCCTCTTGCAAATGGTATGGCAACAGCAGCTGACTGGATGAGTGCAGCATCGTTTATCTCAATGGCGGGTATTATCTCGTTTGCGGGTTACGATGGGGGTGTTTACCTCATGGGCTGGACGGGTGGTTACGTATTACTGGCGCTGTGTTTAGCACCTTACTTACGTAAGTTTGGTAAGTTCACCGTCCCTGATTTCATTGGTGACCGTTATTACTCACAAACAGCACGTGTGGTTGCAATTTTATGTGCAATCTTTATCTGTTTCACGTACATCGCGGGTCAAATGCGGGGTGTTGGTGTTGTATTCTCTCGCTTCTTAGAAGTGGATATTGAGACCGGTGTTTACATTGGTATGGTGATTGTATTCTTCTATGCTGTTCTTGGCGGCATGAAGGGCATTACTTACACGCAAGTTGCGCAATACTGCGTACTGGTATTTGCTTACCTTGTTCCAGCAATCTTCATTTCAATGATGATGACAGGTCACTTTTTCCCACAAACTGGTTTTGGTGCCACGCTTGCAGATGGTTCTGGCCAGTACGTGCTTGATAAATTAGATGGACTGAGTACCGAACTCGGTTTTGCGCAGTACACCGAAGGCTCTAAGAGTATGATCGATGTATTCGCAATCACGGGTGCGCTTATGGTGGGTACTGCGGGTCTACCTCATGTTATCGTACGTTTCTTCACGGTTCCACGTGTTAAAGACACGCGTATCTCTGCGGCATGGACATTAGTATTTATTGCTATCGTTTATACAACTGCACCTGCTGTTGCGTCGTTTGCACGTGTAAACATGATTGATACTATTAACGGTAAAGATGGTAACGGTACAGAGTATGCTGAAGCACCTGCATGGGTTAAAAATTGGGAAAGAACAGGCCTAATCACTTTTAACGATAAAAACGGTGATGGCAAAATGTTCTACTCAGCTGGCAAGATTGATGATCCAAATAGCGCCAATGAAGTGAATGTTGACCGCGACATCATGGTACTTGCTAACCCAGAGATTGCCGACTTACCAGCATGGGTAGTAGCCCTTGTTGCAGCAGGTGGTATTGCGGCAGCACTGTCAACCACCGCGGGTTTGTTATTGGTTATTTCGACCTCGGTATCGCATGACTTGTTAAAACGTACCTTGAAACCAGATATTAGTGATAAGCAAGAACTACTTGCAGCGCGACTTGCTGCGATGGTCGCCATTGTTATCTCAGCGTACTTTGGTATTAACCCGCCTGGATTCGTAGCGTCGGTGGTGGCATTTGCATTCGGTTTAGCGGCTGCAAGTTTCTTCCCGGCGATTATCATGGGTATCTTCTCTAAGAAGATGAACAAAGAAGGTGCGATCGCAGGTATGGTTACAGGTATTACATTCACCGCGGCGTACATTATTTACTTCAAGTTTGTTAGCCCTGAATTAAATGGCCCAGCTAACTGGTTATTTGGTATTTCACCTGAGGGGATTGGTTTAGTGGGTATGATTATTAACTTTGCAGTAGCAGGTATCGTACTTAAACTAACAGCTGAAACACCTGTTGAAATTCAAGAAATGGTGGAAGGCATTCGTAACCCTAAAGGGTCAAGTGCAGCGCACGCGCACTAACAAACCGGTACTAAAAGAACACACTTTTGATAAACCCAAAGCCCGACTTAAGTCGGGCTTTTTATTTTTTTAAAACAGGGGTAGTGTAGTTATTAGCCTCACTTAATTTCGAGAATAGCTATGAATGCAGAGCAACAGGAAGTCGCCCAATTTGTAATTAATCAAACACCGTTTAATCAGCTCGATTCGGCGGCAAGCGAGTATTTTGTTAATCACCTCGATATTATTTACCTCACACGAGAAAACCAAAATAAATGGTTATGCTCTGACAATCCGAGATTATTTCTAATTCGCTCAGGAGATTATGACTTAGTCGATGCAAAAGGGGATGTGATCACGAAGCTCTCTGCAGGGGATTATTTTGGCTTTCCCTCTTTGCTAACGGGGGAGGCTATTCAAAATAGTCTCTCGGTGCAAAAAGAAGGCATTGTTTATATGCTGGACCAAGCGTCTTTTGATTATTTACGCCGCGAGTACAAAGTGTTTGAGCAATACTTTGTCCGTGCTCATAAGAATCGTTTGTTGTCATCGCATTATAAGAGTCAAAACGACAGTTGGTCTGAGAAGAAAATAGCAGAGTTAATGAACCGCAAAGCGGTAACTCTTTCGCCTGATGCGAGTATTCGCCAAACAGCCAAAAAAATGAAGCAGCAGGGTGTTTCATCAATAATGTTGACTGAGAACGAGCGCTTAGTAGGGGTGGTTACAGACCGAGATCTTCGTAATCGCGTGCTTGCTGATGAGGTTGACCCACACGAGTCTGTGAGCACGATTATGACTTGTAAGCCAAAGTTTATTTTTGAGAATAATCGGGTGTTCTCAGCGCTGCACTTAATGCTCAAACACAATATTCATCATTTACCTGTGCTCGATGAATATCATAAGCCCTTAGGCATGTTGACCAGTACTGATTTACTGCGTCAGCAAAAAAGCGACCCAGTGCAATTAATTGGGCGCATATATAAAGCCCACTCAGTGGTTGATTTAAAGCGCTATTCGCAAGAGATCCCCAGCTTATTAAAAGGCTTTTCGAATAATATTGATGATATATCGCTTATCGGTAAGTTATTAAGTGGTTTAACCGATGCGTTAACTTCGCGTTTAATTCATTTATTTCAAGAAGATAACGGCGCTGCCCCTAGTCACTTTAGTTTTATTTGTTTTGGCTCACAAGCCCGTGAAGAGCAAACCCTGCATTCTGACCAAGATAATGGTTTACTTTTACCTGATGATTTAACAACAGAGCAGCAAGACTACTTTAAACGTATGGGGGAGTTTGTGTGTGAGCAGTTGGTTGAATGCGGTATTAAACGTTGTCCAGGTAACATTATGGCCAGTAATGCACAGTGTCGAATGGGCATCAGTGAGTGGTGTGAACGCTTTTATAAATGGATTACATCGCCGACTCCAGAAGCCATGTTAAATTGTAAAATCTACTTTGATTTACGCTTTATTGAGGGCTCAACGTCACTGTACACGCGCTTTTATGAGCAATTAAAACGTATCTCTAAAAATGATTTATTTTATGCTGCTATGGCGAGTGATATTAAAAATACTCATGTGCCCATTGGGTTATTTAACCAATTTAAATTAGAAAAAGATGCGAAACAGCACAAGTACCTTGATTTAAAAAAACGCGGCGTGGTGATTATTAACGATATAGTGCGTTTGTATTCACTCAAAGCGGGTATTCAGCGGGCGAATACCCAAGAGCGTTTGGATGCACTGCTGAAGTATTCTTTACTTAATAAAGACGATGTTTATAACTTAAAAGATTGTTGGCGTTTCTTAACGCAACTGCGCTTACGCACACAAATAAATGAAGAAGGCTTACCGAGCAATTGTATTAACCCCAATACCTTGAATTCTTTAGAACGCCATCAATTAAAAGAAGCCTTTTATTTAGTTAAACAAGCTCAGCAAGCCGCCGCTTTTAAGTTTGCGCGTGGCAGCTTATGAGGATAACTGATGGTTAAACGTTGGCTCAGTCGTTATGTGGCTCGCAAACAATTATTGGCAGCTGATGCCTATAAAGAACGTTACGTTGTGATAGATATGGAACTAACGGGGCTTGATCCCCGCCAACATGAAATTGTCTCGGTGGCATGGGTGATGATAGAAGACCAGTGCATTAAAATGAGTGGGGCACAGCACATAATTAATAAAGACGTACAGAGCCTAGAGCAAAGCCCTATTTATCACGGCATTGCCAAGCAAGATATCGATAGCGGTGAAAGCCTTGAAGCAATTCTTGCTAAGCTTCACCAACACGTTGATGACTGTATTTTAGTTTTTCATAACGCGACGCTTGATTGGGGGTTTTTAAAACAAGCGTGCCGTAAACTAGGCTTAGAAGCTAAAGCGCGGTTAATTCTTGATACGTTCGTTATTGAAAAAAAGCGTCTCCATCAGCAAGGCCATGAAATAGGCCACGATGACCTAACATTAAGCGAGTGCCGTAAACGCTATGGCTTACCTCATTACAGTTCTCACCATGCTTTAACCGATGCCATGGCCACCGCCGAGCTTTTTTTAGCGCAGTGTCATCAAATCAGTCGGGGTAAAGCCTTAAAAGTGGGGGAGTTACTGTAATGTGTTATGCTCATCGCAAAGTTAGACAACAAACGGAATTGATATGAATAAATTAGAGTTAACAGTGCCGCCAATTATTCAAGTCGTGATATTAGCTGCCATAATGTGGGTGTTAGCTGACGTGTTGGCACCTTTTAGTATGACGCTTGCCGTTTTGTTACCTGTGGCAGTGATCACCGCATTAATAGGGGTCGCTTTCTCTTTATTGGGTGTTTATGAGTTTCGCTCTGCTGGCACGACGGTCGATCCGAGATTGCCTGAGGAGTCGGCAAGCCTTGTCACTCATGGAGTCTATAAAGTTAGTCGAAACCCGATGTATGTCGGTTTTTTACTTATATTAATCGGGTGGGGTATTTATTTGGGAAATATCGTAAATATTATGCTGCCTGTGGTGTTTGTCCTTTACATGAATCGATTTCAAATAGTGCCTGAAGAGAGGTACATGCAGCAAAAGTTTGGGCATGAATATAGTGAATATAAAAAAGCAGTTCGTCGATGGATATAACAATCAAAGCTGAATAAGACTAGGGACTGCTGAAGACGGTATTTTTCAATTATCGCCACCACGACTTTACACCACTTTATTTAAGCGCACCCTCTTATAAAAAAGTGTAAGGTCGATTACCAAAACCAGGGTCATCTAAAACACCTAAACCCACTTTATTTTATCTTGCCCTTTTATAAAAAAGTGTAAGGTCGATTACCAAAACCAGCGTCATCTAAAACACCTAAAACCACTTTATTTAAGCGCACCCTCTTATAAAAAAGTGTAAGGTCGATTACCAAAACCAACGTCATCTAAAACACCTAAAACCACTTTATTTAAGCGCACCCTCTTATAAAAAAGTGTAAGGTCGATTACCAAAACCAGCGTCATCTAAAACACCTAAAACCACTTTATTTTAGCTTGCCCTCTTATAAAAAAGTGTAAGGTCGATTACAATACCGTCATCTAAAAGGCAGCTGTCTTTATCTGCAAGCAAATAGAGTGGATTTTCTTCTTCATGGCAATCAAACTTGCAATCAATGGTTTTGGTCGTATTGGGCGTAATATTGTCCGAGCCCTTTATGAATCAGGGCTTGAAGATCAAATCAAAATTGTCGCTATTAACGAATTAGCTGACCCTAAGGGCATTGCCCATCTCCTTAAGTACGATACATCCCACGGTCGTTTTTCGTTTCCTGTTAATTTAGGTGAAGATACGCTAACAGTCGCAGGTGACTCTATTGCGCTATTTGCCGAAGAGAATCCGGCAGAATTGCCCTGGCAAACCCTTGATGTCGATGTTGTACTTGAATGCACGGGTGTTTATCACTCGCGTGAACATGCTAAGTTACATTTAAATGCAGGGGCTAAAAAAGTACTTTTTTCGCAACCTGCAGATGCCGACGTTGATGCAACCATTGTGTATGGTATCAACGACGATGAATTAAAAGCAGCGCATACAATTGTTTCTAATGGCTCATGTACAACTAACTGTATTGTGCCTGTGATTAAAGTATTAGATGATGCATTTTCTATTGAATCTGGGGCAATCACGACAATTCATGCCTCGATGCATGATCAACAAGTGATCGACGCTTATCATCATGATTTACGTCGTACCCGTGCGGCAAGCCAGTCTATTATTCCTGTAGATACAAAACTTGCCCGTGGTATCGAACGTATTTTACCTAAGTTTCATGGCCGCTTTGAAGCCATTGCCGTGCGTGTACCGACGATTAACGTCACCGCGATGGACTTAAGCGTCACGGTAAACACTGATGTTGATTTAGGCGACGTTAATCAAGCACTTAAGTTAGCAGCAAAAGATCGCCTTGAAGGGATTTTAAGTTACACTGAAGAGCCGCTGGTGTCGGTAGATTTTAATCATGACTCACATTCTTGTATCATAGATGGCACTCAGACACGTGTTAGTCATAAACGACTGATAAAGTTGTTAGTGTGGTGCGATAATGAGTGGGGATTTGCGAATCGTATGCTCGATACAGCGCGTGCGATGATGGCTGTAAGCCAATAACTTATAACTATAATTTAGTATCGTTAACAAAGGAGAAGTCCATGTCGGTCATTAAAATGGCAGATTTAGATTTAAACGGCAAACGCGTGTTAATTCGTGAAGATTTAAATGTGCCTGTAAAAGAAGGTAAAGTGACCTCTGATGCACGTATTCGTGCAGCATTACCTACTATTAAATTAGCGTTAGAAAAAGGCGCAAAAGTAATGGTGATGTCACACCTTGGCCGCCCTACGGAAGGGGAATATGATGAAGCGTTTTCACTCGCCCCTGTCGTTAATTATTTAAATGATGCGCTTGAGCAAACGGTTCGTCTTGAAAAAGATTACCTAGATGGCGTTGACGTGGCAGATAATGAAGTGGTTGTTTTTGAAAACGTACGTTTTAACGTAGGTGAAAAGAAAAATGATGAAGCATTATCTAAAAAGCTAGCTGCATTATGTGATGTTTACGTGATGGATGCATTTGGTACGGCTCACCGTGCACAAGCATCAACGCACGGTGTTGGTTTATTTGCCGATGTAGCGTGTGCAGGCCCACTTTTAGCCGCAGAGCTAGACGCTTTGGGTAAAGCGCTTGATAACCCTGCGCGTCCTTTAGTGGCTATCGTTGGTGGCTCTAAAGTGTCGACTAAGTTAACCGTACTTGATTCACTATCAACAGTGGTTGATCAACTTGTTACGGGTGGAGGTATTGCAAATACTTTCATCGCAGCAGCTGGTCACCCTGTAGGCAAGTCTTTATTTGAAGCTGACTTAATTGACGAAGCAAATAAATTAAGTGCCGCTGCAAAAGCAAATAATGGTGAAATTCCAGTGCCAACTGATGTTGTTGTTGGTAATGAGTTCTCAGAATCGGCTGTTGCGACATTGAAAGATGTGAATGAAGTAACCGATGAAGATATGATTTTCGATATTGGCCCAGATACAGCGAAACAGCTTGCAGATATTATTGCAAAAGCAGGCACGGTTGTGTGGAATGGTCCAGTTGGCGTATTTGAATTTGACCAATTTGGTAATGGCACGCGTGCGATTGCTGAAGCTATCGCAAATTCAAGCGCATTCTCAATTGCGGGCGGCGGTGATACGCTTGCTGCGATTGATAAATACGGTATTGCCGATAAAGTGTCTTACATTTCAACAGGTGGTGGTGCTTTCCTTGAATTTTTAGAAGGGAAAAAATTACCAGCAGTTGCTATGCTAGAAGAGCGTGCTAAGTAATTAGTACGAACACCAGCGTGGTTATTTAATTACGCTGGTTTGGCTGTTTATAAAATACCTCTCACCCTTATTTTATAGACAGTTTTTGCGGTAAGCGATGGCTTCTCGTGATGCAGTGATGCATCAAAAAATAATTTATCCGTTCAAACTAGATGGTAGGAAACTACTGTCGATACAATTTGGAGAATACCAAATGGCTTTAATCAGTATGCGACAACTTCTTGATCATGCAGCTGAACATGGTTATGGCGTACCAGCGTTTAACGTTAATAACCAAGAGCAAATGCGTGCAATTATGGAAGCAGCTGACAAAACTAATAGCCCAGTAATCGTACAAGGCTCAGCTGGCGCACGTGCATATGCTGGTGCCCCTTTTATTCGTCATATGATTTTAGCAGCTGTTGAAGAATGGCCACATATCCCTGTCGTTATGCACCAAGACCACGGTACGTCACCTGGTGTGTGTCAACGTTCTATTCAATTAGGCTTTTCATCAGTCATGATGGATGGTTCATTGATGTCTGATGGTAAAACACCTTCAAGCTATGAGTACAACGTAGAAGTTACTCGTCAAACAGTTGAAATGGCGCACGCGTGTGGCGTATCAGTTGAAGGCGAGCTAGGTGTACTCGGTTCTCTTGAAACTGGTGAAGCGGGTGAAGAAGATGGCGTAGGCGCAGAAGGCAAGCTTACAACAGATCAAATGCTTACAGATCCTGAAGAAGCGGCTGACTTCGTTCGTAAAACTCACGTTGATGCACTGGCAATTGCGTGTGGTACATCACATGGTGCATACAAGTTCACGCGTCCACCAACAGACGATATTTTAGCGATTGATCGCATCAAAGAAATTCACGCGCGTATTCCTAACACACACTTAGTTATGCATGGTTCGTCTTCAGTGCCGCAAGAATGGTTAGAAGTAATTAACCAATACGGTGGTGAGATCCCTGAAACTTATGGTGTGCCAGTTGAGCAGATCATCGAAGGTATCAAGTATGGCGTGCGTAAAGTGAATATCGATACCGATTTACGTTTAGCATCAACAGGTGCCATTCGTCGTCACCTTGCACTAAACCCTGCGAATTTCGATCCGCGTAAATATTTAGCTGAAGCAACGAAAGCGATGACAGAAATTTGTGTTGCTCGCTATGAAGCATTTGGCACAGCAGGTCAAGCAGGTAAGATCAAACCTATCTCATTAGATGATATGCACCTGAAATACTTATCAGGTGAACTTGATCCTAAAATCAAGTAATTGATACTAATATAAAAAACCGGCTTTAATTGCCGGTTTTTTATTGCCTCGATCTTAACGGATCAGTGTTTTACTTACTGTTTATTTTAAGATCATTGTTTTACTAACCATAAATAGCCCGGATCATTATTTTACTAGTTTTAGGATGATCATTGCCTATTTTTGTTTAACTTTTAAACAAGCGGGTAACGTGTTGAGCATTAAATCAAAGAGTTAGTAGACTAACTTAGTAAGATCATGATCCGAAATAGATCGGCTTGGTAAAAATCTGATCCTGACTCGCCGAAGTTAGTAGATCAGTGATCTGAAATGTTTATCTTAAATATACTGTTTAGAACTTGACCAATATGGCTTTATGTTCGATTTTTAAGTTATTGCTTACATTAAGGATCGCTACCATGAAAAAAACCGCCATTATGTTCTCGAGCTTTGCAATGTGCCTACTTTCTTTTAATAGTGTTGCTGAAGCCGTTGATATATATGGTCGGGCGCATTTAGGGGTTGCCAATAGTGACACCAATGAAGGAAGTAAAACATCAGTTGAAAGCTACAGCTCGCGGATTGGAATTAAAGGCAGCGGTGAAATAAATGAGGGTCTGAAAGCGGTTTATAAGTTTGAGTTTGCTGTAAATGCAGCAGATCAAGATAGCGATGGTAAAACCGAAGAAAATATCTCTGCGCGTAATCAGTATGTCGGTTTACAAGGCAGTTATGGTCAAATTGTTTTAGGCCGTCATGATACTGCCCTTAAAATATCACAAGGCAAGATTGACCAAATGAATGACTTTAATGGGGACGTTAAAGCATTGTTTAATGGTGAAAATCGTTTAGGTGATGTCGTACATTACAGCTCACCAATTGTCGGAAACTTACAATTTGTTGTGACGTATATTGCTGAAGACAATTCAAAGCAAGATGATGAAACAGGCATCTCTGCTGCCTTTATATACGGTGATAGCAAACTTAAAAACACACCTTATTTTGTAAGTGTTGCACATGACAGTCAGGTTGCGGGTTACGACATCACGCGGTTTACTGCACAAAGCAAAATAGGTGATCTTGTGATTGGGGGCATGTATCAACAAAGTGAAAAAGTATCAGGCTCAGATACTGAAGATGGTTTTTTGCTTAGTGCCTCTTATAAAATTGATAAGTATAAGTTACTTGCTCAATATCAAGACTCAGAAGGAGACTTTGGTAAATTAAAAGACTCTGGCACCGGAACATCGGTCGGCGTTGAGAGAAGCCTTTCGAAACAAGCACGTATGTATATGTGGTATACGCAGTTTTCACTCGATAATAAAGCTGATGAAGATCACCTTGCTGTAACATTAAGGTATGACTTTTAAGGTGTAAAAAAGCATATTTAAGCGGAAAACCATTCATTTTTACTGAGTTTTTTTGGTGCTTTTTGAATTACTCGTTAGACTTTCATAAAAATGTCATACTTAGTCATAATAATGAAACCAGTTCGCTAACGAAAGAGATAAATTGGAATGTCACGTAAAGTACTAGTCGTCGATGACGAAGCGCCTATCAGAGAGATGCTGGTTTTTGTTTTAGAGCAAAATGGTTTTCAAGCAATTGAAGCCGAAGATTATGATTCTGCAATTGAGGCAATGGTTGAGCCATACCCCGATATGGTTTTATTAGACTGGATGCTACCCGGTGGAAGCGGAATTCAGATTGCGAAGAAATTTAAGCAAAGCGAATATACACGTCAAATCCCTATTATTATGCTAACAGCCCGCGGTGAAGAAGAAGATAAAGTACGCGGTCTTGAAGTGGGTGCTGATGATTATGTTACTAAACCATTTTCGCCAAAAGAATTAATGGCCCGTATTAAAGCGGTTATCCGCCGTGTATCGCCGACTTCACTCGAAGAGGCTATTGAAGTACATGGTTTGCGCCTTGACCCTATTTCACATCGTGTCACCTCTGAGGGAAGCGAATTAGATATGGGACCTACTGAATTTAGACTACTGCATTTTTTCATGACTCACCCTGAACGTGTTTACAGCCGTGAACAATTACTTGATCATGTATGGGGAACAAACGTTTACGTTGAAGACCGTACTGTTGATGTACATATTCGTCGTTTACGTAAAGCGATAGCACCCCTTGGACATGACAGGCTCGTACAAACTGTGCGTGGTGCAGGTTATCGTTTTTCAAGTAAATTATAAGTGCGTTGGCTGACTATATTCAGCTAATTTACATCCTTAAGGTAAAGTGAGTGTATGTATCGAGTAGTCAATAAACAGGCGTTAGCAAAACGCCTGTTTATGTATTTCTTACCTTTGTTATTAGTTGGCGTGCTTGTAGGTGCGCCATTTTTGCTTTTATTTTTAGGCTCCTTTGCACTACTGATTTGGCATTATCATCAACTCTATCGCCTTAGTGATTGGCTCCTTAATCAGCGTAGCTTCAACCCACCTGAAGGTGAGGGAGCTTGGGAGCAAGTTTTTGAAGGGATCTACCATTTACAGCATCGTAATCGTAAAAAGCGTAATGAACTGGCTGATTTAATTCGCCGTTTTCGTGATGGTGCAGAGGCGGTACCTGATGCGGTTGTGGTGTTGCAAAAAGATCTGAGTATTATTTGGTGTAATCAACTCGCGCTTAAAGTATTGGGCTTACAATGGCCAACGGATCATGGACAGCGACTCGATAACCTTATTCGTGATCCTAAATTTGCTAAATATATGCACCAAGCCAGTTTTGATGAGCCACTGGAGCTGGATGGTGGTCACAGTTATGAACAAATACTCGAATTTAGGGTCATGCCCTATGCAAGCTCGCAGTTAATGATGGTTGTTCGTGATGTCACGCGACTAAAGCAATTAGAGCAAATGCGTAAAGACTTTGTGGCCAATGTATCACACGAATTGAGAACACCACTTACGGTCGTGACTGGTTATTTAGAAATGCTTGATGGCGATAACATGCCACCGCCAAGTATGTGGAATAAAGCGCAAACAACGATGCTCGAACAATGCAAACGCATGGACAGTCTAGTAAACCAACTCTTGTCATTGTCTCGCATTGAAGGCGCTCGCCGTCAAGACAACGACAAGCCTGTGAATGTGCCAAAGTTACTCACCTATATTCACACAGAAGCACAATCGCTGAATCAAGATAAAGGCCATGAGCTTATTTTTAATGTCGATAGCCATTTAGATATTAAAGGTGCTGAGGATGAGTTACGCAGTGCATTTTCTAATTTGGTATTTAACGCCATTCATTACACTAAGCCTGGCGGTAAAATTGTGGTCGATTGGCAGCTTAAAAATAATCAGGCTGCGTTTAGTGTCACTGATAACGGTGATGGTATTGCCAGCGAACATATTAATCGCCTAACAGAGCGTTTTTATCGAGTAGATAAAGCACGTAGTCGCACAACGGGTGGCTCTGGCTTAGGTTTAGCGATAACAAAACATGTACTTACACGTCACGATAGTCATTTGAATATTAAGAGTAAAGTTGGTGAAGGATCGACATTTTCGTTTGCCTTTGGCAGCGATAAAGTCGTTCGCTTACCAGACTCTTTAGAAATTAATGCAAAGTCATAAAACTGTCATTTTAGGGTAATCTAACTGTCATCTAGTGTCTTTAGAGTAGACTGCAGTTAGGAAATGGGACGAACAAATCGGAGTAACCCCTATGAAATTTAAAAATCTCGTTGCCGCAATGGGTGTGGCTGTAACAACATTTGTATCAGCTCAAGCAGCTGCAGTTGATAAAGATATGCCTGAGTACCAAAAAACAAGTGGTATTTCTGGTAACTTTTCATCTGTGGGCTCTGACACACTTGCCAATATGATGACCTTTTGGGCGGAAGAATATAAACGCTTTTACCCAAATGTAAACATCCAAATCCAAGCAGCGGGCTCTTCAACTGCGCCTCCAGCACTGACAGAGGGGACTGCAAACTTCGGCCCTATGAGCCGACGTATGAAGTCTAAAGAAATTGAAGCTTTCGAGAAACGTTATGGTTACAAGCCTACAGAAGTTCGCGTTGCAATTGATGCGCTAGCGGTTTTTGTACATAAAGATAACCCAATCGAAGGTTTACGTATTGACCAAGTGGATGCTATTTTCTCTTCAACTCGCAAGTGTGGTGCTGATGCTCAAGTAAATCGTTGGAGTGATGTAGGCTTAACAGGTGATTGGGCTGCAAAAGATATCCAACTTTATGGTCGTAACTCAGTATCAGGCACCTACGGTTACTTCAAGAAAAAAGCATTGTGTAAAGGTGACTTCCGTAACAATGTAAATGAGCAACCAGGTTCTGCATCGGTTGTTCAGTCAATCTCTTCGTCAGTGAATGCGATTGGTTACTCAGGTATCGGTTATAAGACATCGGGTGTACGTACTGTGCCACTTGCTAAGAAAGGTGATAACTTTGTTGATGCGACATTAGAAAACGTTGCAACGGGCAAATACCCACTTTCTCGTTTCTTATATGTATACGTTAACAAACACCCTAATAAGCCACTTGCACCTATTGATGCAGAGTTCTTAAAAATGGTGTTATCAGTAGATGGTCAAAAAATTGTTGAGAAAGATGGTTATGTGCCGCTTTCAGGCAAGATGGCAATGGCTGAACTTAAAAAGCTAGGTCTTCTGTAACAATCAATACAGACAGTGATAAAAGAACCGCTCAATGAGCGGTTCTTTTCGTTTTAGCTTTTAGCAAAGAGTTTTGCTTTTATGCGTTGCTGAGCAAGGCGAACTTGTTTGCGCTTTTTGCCAGGCTTAGCTTTAAAGCTTTGGATTGGCATCACCGTTGGGGTCTCGGTTGGTAATGCGGGAATGTTAAAATTAGCGTGCTCGTCTTTAGGAAGACCAATCTCTTGCTGATGCACACGAAGTGCTGCCAGAGTGTCATCGTTTTGCACTTCGCTTGGGCATAAGAATAAGCCCAATTTACGCATTTTTATGCCTAATCCTATGCTACTTGAGTAACGTACAATCGGGGCTGCTAAAATCAGTCCAACTAAAATAGGTGATAACCACCAAAAGAAAGTCGGGGTATAGTAATAAGCTACACCACCCCAAATAATAGCGGTGATGGTTGAAAATAGAGTATACCCAATTGCTTCTTGCCACGGCACCATGCGTCCTTCACGAGGCTGCGCATCCCAGCTAACTTTCTTACCAAGAAATACACACACTACAAAGTAGCTATGAAACACCATCATGAGTGGCGCGATTACAATAGCAAATACGCTCTCAATGAGTGAGCCTGCGATCAATTTTACACTGCCACCAAAGGCTTTATTGCGATGCACTAAAGTCACTATCAATCCCATAAGTTTTGGTAAAAGTAGTAATACCGCAGTGATAAATAGCAGTGAATCAATTAAATCAGTTTTAGCAATTTGCCAAGTAGGAAATAGCTGGTACGCATGGTTAAAATACACATCACTATTCAGTGCACGCGTAACTGCATCCAAGGTACTTAATGCCAGCATAGATAACCAAATAAGTGATGAGATATACGCAGTGGCACCAAATAAAAAGTGCATTTTACTCATCAGTTTCAAACCTGATTTTGGCAATAAACCGAGATGCTGAATATTACCTTGCACCCATCGTCTGTCGCGAATTGCGTAGTCTAGAATGTTGCTCGGTACTTCTTCATAGCTGCCTTCAATATCGCTGAGTAATAATACATCCCAACCAGAACGGTGTAGCAGTGATGCTTCAACAAAATCGTGACTTAAAATCTCTCCACCAAAAGGGGCATTGCCTTTTAATACAGGAAGACCGCAACATTGCGTGAAGGCTTCAACACGAATAATTGCGTTGTGTCCCCAGTAATTTGCTTGATTGGTTTGCCAAAATGCAGAACCTGTCGCCAGCATAGGGCTGTATAAAATTGAGGCGAATTGTAAAAATCGACCAAAAAAAGTATCTTGGCGAACCGGAATCGGAATCGTTTGAATAAGGCCTGATTTTGGATTACTGATCATGCTTGTGGTTAGCTCAAGCATACATTTTCCTGTCATGATGCTGTCAGCATCAAGTACAATCATGTGCTCGTATTGACTTCCCCAGCGTTCACAAAAATCAGTGAGGTTACCCACTTTACGGTGTTTATTATCTTCACGACGACGATAAAAAGTATGCTGAGCTAAGTCACCTAAACGTGCCGTTAATGCATTCCATGCTTTTAGCTCATTGCGCGCAATCTCTGGATCTTGTGTATCACTAAGTAAATAGAAATCGAAGTTCGGCATTTGGCCCGTTTTAGCGAGCGATCGAAGACTCACTTCAAAACCAGCGATCACACGCTCGGTATCTTCGTTATAAATTGGCATTACGACAGCTGTTTTAGTCTGGCTTAATGCATGTTCGTTAATTTCAATGGGCTTTTGACGTTTAAGCGTCAGTGGGTCAATACGCAGCAGTTGTAAAATAAAGCCCATACAGCCACTACAAAAGGCTGTTACGATCCACGCGAAGGTCACTGAAAATAAAAACAGCAATGCGTACTCAAGCGGTGTCATGCCGTTAGAATTTAAAATATCGAACATGATCCACACACCATATGCAGTAATCGCTAGCGCAAGGCATGAAAATAGCCAAACGCGAGTTTTCTTAAATGGCATTGCGGTTGGTGTTAATGTTTTGCTATTGGACGTCATTTGGATACCAGACATAGCTCCATACCTCGCTGATTTCTTTGTCACGTAGTTTTAACGATAAGCGCATATCGACAGGCTTATCTCCCTCTGGCGCCACTTTAAACGCGACGCGCCATCCTTGATTATTCGGTAACTGCTGAACTGTTTTATCGCTAATCTCACCTGATGACAGTGTTAAATCGGCCTTCATAGCAAAATTTGCAGACAGTTGATTGATGTTTTCACCACTGAAGTCAACAGTAAATTGACGGTGACTTTTTGGTGGTGGATTCTTTTCGCCAGGCAGGGCTGCACTGCCTATGCGTGTTCTTAAAACACTCGCTTTATCTTGAGATGCAAGGGTTGCATTAAAAGTTGATAGCTTATAGCTGAAACTTAAGCTATCGCCTGCTTTCATCGCTTGCTCAGGCACCCAGTAGCTAACAATGTTGTCGTTAGTTTCTGTGTCTGTGGGAATTTCTACCAGCTCAACGCGGCCTTTCCCCCACGAACCCATTGGCTCAATCCACATACTCGGGCGGTTATGGTAATGTGCCTCTGTGTCTAAGTAATTGTTAAAATCACGGTCACGTTGTGCGAGGCCAAATCCCTTCGGATTATCATAACTAAATGATGTAACACTTAATTTTTTAGGGTTGTTAAGTGCTCGCCATACCCATTGACCCTCTGCTGATTGCATTAATAGGCCGTCTGAGTCATGTACTTCTGGACGGTAGTCATCAAAAAACTTGGTGCTGTTTTCACCGTGATAAAACATACTTGTTAGTGGTGCTATACCCAGTTTTTTAATATCTTTGCGGGCAAAAATTTGCATCTGAGTTTTTACTTCAGTGTTTGTCGAAGGTGTTAACTCAAAACGATATGCTCCAGCAACAGATGGGCTATCAAGCAGTGCATAAAGCACGATAGTTGTGTCTTCAGGCGCTGGTTTTACTAACCAAAATTCTTTAAACACGGGAAATTCTTCGCCCGAGCTAAGAGCAGTATCAACCGCAAGTCCGCGGGCTGAAAGGCCATAGACTTGGTGTGGGCCCACTAAACGAAAATAAGAGGCACCTTGGAATACCGCAACTTCATCTTTGTATTCGCTATTATTGAGCGGAAAATGCAGACGAAAACCGGCATGACCCAACTGAGTATTCTTAATTGCAGTGCTTATTTCTGCTTCCAACGGAGCCGCGGTTGCATCGTAACGATAATAATCAGTTTTAAAAGGCAGGCTTTTAACTTCGGCATTTTGCTCTAGGGTATTAATTGCCACCGGTGATTTATATAAAAAGCCAGGATGAAATAATTGCACTTCATATAAGCTTTGATCTTTCCAGATTGCTTGATCTGGGCGAAAGCGAATAGCACGGTAATCTTGATAACCAATGCTGGTTAATGCTTCAAGTTCTAAATCTTTTGGTGCGACATACGGCTCAGAGGCTAACTTTTTAGCGCGAGCAGTGATTACATCAAATAGTTTCTCTTGTGGAATTGTGATCATCGCAGGCTTTTGCTCAACAACGGTGTGCTGTGTTTCAGTTTTTTGTGGCTGAGTTTGGTTTTCAGTTGCGTAAGTATGGCCTGCACTCATGGCTAATAATACGCCCAAGAAGGTCTTCTTTTTAACAGCGCTGAAGAGCTTAGTTCGGGTTTCTGGTTTCATTAATTTTTCCTTTAGCCGTAAATCACGTTTATTCATTCATACCTCTCAGCAAAAAGTGAACCTAAAAAAACACTAATAATCTCAATGACGTTGAGTTGGTACAGCTAAATGCGAAGAGTAAATTTTGAAATTAGTGAGAAACAATTACACGGTAGCAGTTGTTAATTCGTCACCAATATGGAGAAGTTTAATGAACGAAAGCTTGCCCTAATATGAATAGCTTAAAGGATGAACAAAAATATGAACAAAATTAGCAGAGGCTTAATTGAAAAAGTGAAATTGTAATCGAGAAGGAAGGTGCAGGCACTGAACTGACACATACCAATTCGCAATAACACTCAAAATAGAATGTTTAATTAAGTAAATTGATATAATTCAGTGCCTCAGAAAGGCAAATTTATTTAACTTCGCCTAACTTTTCTGCATTCGCTTTACATTGATTGTAAGCTTCGATGCACTTGTTACTACAGACTTTATGAACTAAGCCATCTGCGGTGCTTTGCTGTTCGCAGCTGGCTTCGCATTGATAGTTTTGTTGGGCACATTGTTGCATTTCTGGGTTATCAATCTTGCTTGAGCAAGCTGCTAACAAGGTGAATGCAAACAATGATGCTGCAATAGCTGGTAATTTTTTCATGCTTATCCCTAGTTTATGGCTATTCTTTTAAATCCATCTTACCCAGATTGTTGAAACTTAATCCAGCGTAACTTGCAAATTATCAATTAAACGAACCGATCCTAAGAAGGCTGCGGCCAAAATAACCAGTTGTTTATCCGCTGCTGATGCAGCTTTTAGCGTTGATCGTTCGGCAATCGAGTAATAATCAGGTTTTAGGCCTGCGGCTTCAAGCGTGGCTTTGGCTTTAGCTTCTAATTCAGCGAAATTCGTTTGGCCTTGTTTTAGCTGCTCAGCCGTCTCGTTAAGGGTTGCAAATAATACTTTTGCGGTGTCTTTTTGCTCATCAGACAAATAGCCATTACGTGAGCTCATAGCAAGGCCTGATATTTCACGGCACGTAGGTACACCGACAATCTCGACAGGGATAGAGAGATCGCGTGTCATGGTTTTAATCACTTGCAGTTGCTGAAAATCTTTTTCACCAAAACAGGCAAAGTCAGGTTGCACAAGATTGAATAACTTAGTCACAACGGTGGCGACACCTTTAAAATGGCCGGGACGTGAACCACCGCAATAACCCATCGACACGCCAGGTACATCAACAAAGCTTTGTTCACCAAGGCCATTTGGATAGATGGTTTCAACTGACGGCGTAAACACAATGTCAGTTTCAAGTTCTGCTAGGCCTTGTTTATCTTCGTTGAGCGTGCGCGGGTAGTTGTCAAGATCCTCATTGGCGCCAAATTGCATAGGATTAACAAAAATACTGACGACGACTTTATCGGCTAACGTTTTTGCTTTTTCAACTAATGAAAAATGCCCTTGGTGCAAGTTGCCCATGGTTGGGACGAGTGCAATGCTAAGTCCAGCTTGACGCCAAGCTTTGATTTGACTACGTAACGATTTTATTTCAGTGATTGATTGCATTATTTAAACTCATGTTCGGTACTTGGGAAAGCACCACTTTTTACATCTTCACAATACTTTTGCACGGCTGCTGGCATATTCCCTGTTTCAAGTAAAAAGTTTTTTGAAAACTTAGGGATATAACCAGCTGAAATGCCGACGAGGTCGTGCATAACTAAAATTTGTCCGTCGGTTTGATTGCCAGCACCAATTCCGATTGTCGGGATAGTTAATTCATCGGTAATACGCTTAGCCAATTCACTAGGAATACACTCTAATACCAATAATTGTGCACCTGCAGCTTCAAGCGCTTTAGCATCGCTAAGCATTTTATCAGCTTGTGATTGTTCGCGGCCTTGAATTTTAAAGCCGCCAAATACGTGCACAGACTGAGGTGTTAAACCTAAATGACCACACACAGGTATGCCTTGTTGCGTCATTGCGCGGATGCTGTCGTGTAACCACTCGCCACCTTCAAGTTTGATCATGTTGGCGCCAGCACGCATTAACTCGGCTGCATTTTTACACGCATCGGCAGGGTTTGAGTAGGTCATAAAAGGTAAGTCAGCGATGATGAATAGCTCGCGGCTACCGGCGCGGACACACCGTGTATGGTAAGCAATCTCGCTGTTCGTTACTGCTAATGTGTCATCACCACCTTGTAAAACCATGCCCAGTGAGTCACCGACTAAAATCACTTCGACGCCATTATCATGAAACAATTTTGCAAAGCTGGCATCGTAAGCTGTAAGCGCGGTAATTTTTTGTTTTTCGTGTTTCATTTTATTAAGAGTTGAAACGGTGATTTTAGACATAATTTCCTCTAAGGCTTCGCCTAGGTTGATTACTGCTGAGGGAGTTTTTGTAAATCGTTTAAAGGCAACGTTTTTGTTATATCAGCAAGTGATTGGTTATTCGGTAAAACAAGAGAAGGGGCTATCTCTAATAAAGGATAAACAACAAACTCTCTCTCAACGAGGCCATAATGAGGCACGGTAAGGCGAGGCGTGTCGATCACTTGGTCACCAAATAATAGAATATCAATATCAAGGGTGCGAGGTCCCCAACGTTCTTCTTTACGTACACGGCCATGATCACGTTCTACTGCTTGGGTTAAATCGAGTAGTTGCTCTGGTTGCAGAGCCGTTTTAATACACGCAACCGCATTGACATAGTCGGGTTGATCTTGTGGCCCCATTGGCTTACTTGCGTAATCATGCGATACGCAAACCAGCTCAATTTCTGGTAGCCCTTGTAATGCTGTAATAGCATTACGAATTTGTGTACGTGGCGCATTTAAATTTGCGCCTAACCCTAAATACACTATGTTCATGTTTATTCTGCTTTTTTCTTACGAGGTCGACGGCGGCGTTTAGGGCCACCTTGATGGCCAAGTGCTTTAACCATCTCTTTTTGGCCATTTATATCTTGGCTTAAATACGCCGTCCACCACGTAGCAAGTTCCTGATGTTGCTGCTCACCAGCTTGAACACGTAATAGTAAAAAGTCGTAGGCAGCTTTAAAACGAGGCTGTTGCGTTAACCTGTATGCGCGTTGACCACCGCGTTTATCAAGGCGTTGTTGAATATGCCAGATATCTCTAGCGCCTAACGTGAACCGTTTAGGTACAGCAACATGTTGTGCGCTTTCACTGAGTACCTTATTCATCGCTTGTGCAAATGCATCAAACTCAGAAAGTTGGTCACGTTGCTGTAATTTTTTAGCGATGTCTAATAACGGGAACCACAATAGTGCAGCGAATATAAACGCGGGGGTTACTTTTTTCTCTGCATTGATACGTTTATCTGTGTTTTTAAACATTTGCAGAATAAATGCGTGCTCGAGTCCATCTGGGTTAGCATTCAAAATTTTATCAAGGGCAGGGAATAGGGCTTTGAAAAGGCCATACTGACGCAACATGATATAGTTTTCTTCTGCTTTACCATTTAAAAACAGCTTGAGTGACTCTTCAAATAGACGTGCAGGAGGAATGTGGTCTAATAAGCTTGCAAGCTCTTTCATTGGCTTTTCTGTCGAAGGCGCAATGGTCATGCCTAACTTTGTTGCAAAACGGACTGCACGCAGCATACGTACAGGGTCTTCACGGTAGCGGGTTTCTGGATCGCCAATTAATTCAACCTGTTTGGCTTTTATTGCACTAATACCGTTGGCGTAGTCATAGATGCAAAAATCATTAATTGAATAATACAGCGCATTAATTGAGAAATCTCGACGCTCGGCGTCTTCTTCAATACTACCGTACACATTATCTCGCAGCAGTTGCCCATGTTCGCTTGATTGGCTAACGTGGTTTTTTTCTTCGTCGGCTTCATGATGGCCGCGCATCGTAGCAACTTCAATTATTTCACGGCCAAACACAATGTGCGCTAAACGAAAGCGACGACCAATTAGGCGACAGTTACGAAATAGTTTTTTGATTTGTTCTGGCGTCGCATTTGTAACTACGTCAAAGTCTTTAGGTTGTTGGCCTAACAATATATCTCGAATACAACCACCGACTAAGTAAGCATCGTAGCCACCTTCTTTGAGGCGGTATAATACTTTGATTGCATTTGGGCTAAATTGTTTGCGTGAAATACCATGTTCACTGCGCTCGATCACCAAAGGTAACTCGCTCGTTTGTGCGGCATTTGTTGAAGTCGAGGCATTTGGGCCGATAATTTGCCGACAAAATTGAAAAAGCTTGGAAATAATAATCTGTCTCCTACGACGCGGACTTTGCGACTCATCAAGTATAGCGTGTGTTTTTTCACTTCGTCGATATGAGATTGAGTCAGTAAATGTGTGTTTTATATGACGCTACAGTATGGTGTTAATGATTCGCACACTTTGGGTCGCTATCATATACCAGCGTGGCTCAAAAATTAAGTTACTCTGCCTTTAAAATTGGCAATTTATTTTGTAATGACTTGAAAATCACAAAAAGTGGCGTGTGGATTCTCACTAACTTGTATTTCTAGCGCTGTTGGGATGTTTTCAATACGGTAGGCTGAGATTGCCCAATTAAGCATTTCTTCGACTGTTGAAGACAATAGAGCAGGCTCTGGGTTTAAACCTAAAAAACGAAACGCATCAAATAATGCTGGTTTTGGCGCTCGTTTTGATATGGCCGGTGCGTAGTTTTGTTTTGATAATTTAAAACCGGGCTTTGCAACAGCCAATGGTAGATGCGCGTAGTTAGGTGCTGGTTGCCCTAGTTGCTTAAATAAGCTGAGTTGTCTTGCTGTTGGCTCGAGTAAATCGGCTCCACGCACCACGTGGCTTATTCCTTGTGCAATATCATCGACGACGACAACCAGCTGATAAGCAAATAAGCCATCACTTCGTTTTATAAGGTAGTCTTCTTTAGCAAGTCGGCTGTCAATATTCACCTGACCTTGAATAAGGTCATGATATTCACTCGTCGCAAATTGCTGAGTTAAGCGCAGTGCAGAATCGTTTAATGGGTGATGTTTTGATTTGCAATACCCTTGGTATATTCCGCCCATTGCTTTGATTTCTTTACGGGTGCAATGACAGGCGTAGACAAGGTTCTTTGTAATGAGTGCGTCAACAACGGCTTGGTATTCAGTATGGCGTTTAGTTTGGTAGATAACGCCTTCGTCCCAGTGCAGCCCATACGCTTCTAGAGTGCGTAATATGTCATCGCTTGCGCCGGGTACAACACGGGTTGTGTCAATGTCTTCTATTCTGACTAGCCACTTACCTTGATTTGATTTTGCATCAAGGAAGCTGCCCACAGCCGCTATTAATGAGCCAAAGTGCAATGGCCCAGAAGGTGATGGCGCAAAACGGCCCCTGTATGTGCGCATAGGCGCATTAACGGCTGTGGTAGACATAGGTTAATTAATGTATGTAATTAACCGCGTCCTGATTGTTTTTCTTTAATTTCCGCAAGCGTTTTACAGTCAACACATAAATCAGCTGTTGGACGCGCTTCTAAGCGGCGGATACCAATTTCGATACCACATGATTCACAATAACCAAAGTCATCATCTTTGATTAATTGAATTGTTTTTTCAATTTTCTTGATCAGTTTACGTTCGCGGTCACGAGTGCGAAGCTCTAAAGAGAACTCTTCTTCTTGTGCTGCACGGTCTACTGGATCTGGAAAGTTAGCTGCTTCATCTTGCATGTGCGATTTAGTACGGTCTACTTCGTTACGTAAATCGTTACGCCAAGCTTCTAAAATTGTTTTAAAATGAGCACGTTGTGCATCATTCATATACTCTTCACCCGGCTGTTCCTGATACGGCTCTAACCCGGCCTGAGCCAATAACCCTAGTCTTTTCTGGTCTGGCATAACTTTCTCCTAAATCCTTAATATTTTGCCCAGCATTAGCCGGCGGCTATAAATAGCAGAATCTTCTGTTTGAGGCAAATTTATTTTTTAATTAATCCTGTATGCCCCAACTTATCGACTTTAAAAATAAGAATGGGCGGTTTTATTCGTTTACACGGCCCGTGCAATTTTTAATTTGCTAAGTTATATGGGCAAAAAATCATATTACAACTTAAAACATGTGTTCATTGAGAAACTTTTTGGGGGTTGTGTCGTACCAGCGTTTAAATGCGCGTTGTAAAGCACTCTGCTCTGAAAATCCCAGTTTATTGCTGATCTCAAGCACTGAATAGCCTTGCAGTAACATGCGTTTTGCGTGTTGTTTTCTTTGCTGATCAATTAACTTTGTGAAGCTTAGTTGCTGCCCAGTGAGGTAGCGCTGCAAGCTGCGTTTCTTTAAGCCTAATTGTAATGCGGCTTGCTCAACACTTGGAATAACAGGGAATTGGCAGGCAATAAAGGCATTTAATTCATTAATATGATCTGCATACGGCGTTAAATCTCCCGCTTGCGATAACAAGAGTTGTTCAAGCTCTGGGTTTGGCGAGTGTAAACGGCTATTAAGTAGTTTTTCATTAAAAATAAGGCTGTTGGATTTGGCACCAAATTCGATAGGGCAGTTAAAAGTATGCTGATAAATGTGCACACTCGCAGTGCTCGGAATGGGTCTGGTAAGGGTTACTTTTTCAAGCGCAAGTTCAGCGTTCTGCTGGCAGCAGTGGTTTGCAAACGATAACCAACTACTAAACAGTTCATCTACCATGTAATGTCGTATTGGGCTTCGTGCATGCCAGCTCAGTTGGCATTGCTGCTGCACTTTTCTCAGCTCTATTCGACCAATGTTTCTTACCAGTGAATTTAATCTTTGCGCATGCTGCAGCGCTTTCTCAAGATTTTGACTCACCAAGGCGACATGCCCCAATAGCCCCCAGTTTTGTGCTTTGAGTGATTGACCAAACAAAAGGCCTATATGCTCTTGCTTAAGCTGGGTGTCAGCATAATGCATTAACGATTCGTAATCTGATACAGGAAATCGGTAGCTAGTTTCATTGAGATAACAGCGGCGCTCAGCAAGTAATGCATGCAGCTGTTCTTTTTCAAGCCCTTGTTTTTGTAAGAAATAGACCAAGGAGCGAATGATTTGGCTATTGACATAAAACATAGTCGTTCATTTTTTATTATTATTAGCAACAGTTAAGCTGCATGACTAGGCGCGCAAAGTCAATATTTTGCGTGGAGGGTCAAGATTTAGTCTTTTAATTAAGGCAAGCTGGTTGATGGATATAATACTCATAATAAAGGAAGCACAATGAAACTTCATCCAATAATGTTCAGCATTGCAGCCGCATTTCTTGCTGTAGGTTGTAACTCAGATAACGATAATAAAACCGTTGAGCCCCCCGTTACGACAACACCCGAACCTGAAGATGTTGTAAAGGTCGCAATACCTACTTTTGCAGATAACAAGACGCTTGATGCCAATATTCGTTGGACAAGTTATGGCGTCCCACATATTACAGCATCAAACCTTGAAAGCTTGGCATTTGGCAGTGGCTATGCTTATGCAAAAGATCATGCGTGTTTATTAATGGATCAAATAATTAAAACCCGCGGCGAGCGTGCTAAATACTATGGCCCTGATCAAGTTGCGGGGAGTGGTGATTCAAAACACTTAATCTCTGATTTTGGTTATAAAGCACTAGGTGTAAATGAGTATGCGGCGGAACATTATGCTGAATTAGATGAAACAAGTCGTGCTCATTTTGAAGGGTTTGTGCAGGGCTTCAATAAATATGTGACTGATACGGGGGCTGAAAATTTAGCGCCTGAATGTGCATCTCAGCCTTGGGTTATTAGCTTAACGGCTCAAGATATGCTGGCTTATTCAATGGCGACAGTGCAACTTGCAAGCTCAGCTAACTTTTTAGAATTAGCATTTTTTGCAAACCCAGGTGATGGTGATGAGTATTTGCCTGTGCCAAGTGGTAGTGAACCGAGTGCCGTTTCGAGCCTTGTTAAAAATATAAATCAGCAAGCAAAGCAATTTAAGTTAGAGAAGAAATTTGAGCACTTGGGCTCAAATGGCTGGGGGCTGGGTAAAGAGATGATGGCCAACGGTCAGGGCGGATTATTAGCAAATCCACATTTTCCTCATGAAGGAAATTTGCGTTTTTGGCAGTCACACTTAACAGTCCCTGGTGCCATGAATGTGATGGGTGGGAGCCTGCAAGGCATGCCTGGCGTTATTAATATAGGTTTTAATGAACATGTGGCCTGGACGCACACCTTCTCGACGGCACGTCACTTTTTAATTTATCAGCTCGCATTAAATGAAAATGATCGCATGAGTTATGGTGTTGAGGGGGAGCAACACACTATTACCAGTAAAATGGTAACGGTGGAGGTTGCTGTGGGGCCAAACACAACGATTGAGCTTACAAAACCATTTTATTACAGCCACCATGGTTTGATGCTAGAAACGCCTGCTGAAAGAGGGTTAGGCTGGAATGACACTCAAGCATTTACCATAAAAGATGCCAATGAATTTAATATGGATGTTGTAGCGCAGTGGTCAGCACTCAACCAAGCCGTGAGTCTTGATGATATGAAAGCGTCATTCGCTCAGTTTGATGGGGTGTCGTTTAACAATACGATGGCAACAGATAAAACGGGCACTGTTTTTTACGTTGATGACAGCACAGTGCTTAAATTAGATGACACTGCTAACCTAGCAATTCGTTTGCAGCCTGAGCTCGTTGCTTTGAGGGAATCAACGGGCTTTGATTTGGTGCCTGGCAACATGAAGCTCTTTGAAAGCCAAGGTAAGGTGCCTTTTTCTGAAGCACCCCAGCTTACGCGGACAGACTATGTACAAAACTCGAATGATAGTTATTGGGTGACAAACTTAAAACAGCCTTTACTTGGTTTTGCTGCGCAGTATGGTGATGTACATAAGCCTTTATCACTAAGAACACGAATGGGTCTGAAGTTATTGCAAGAAGGCGGGGGAGAAGACGGTAAATTTACACTTGATGAATTAGAACAGGCATTAATTGGCAATCGTATCTATTTAGGTGAGCTGGTATTTACCGATTTAGCCTCACAATGTATTGCCCAAGGAAATACACCGGTGCAAGTTTCAGCGGGTATTGACGTGGATATTAGTCCTGCCTGCGATATCGTTGCTAACTGGAATGGTGCTATGAACTTAGATACAGAAGGTGCTGCATTGATCCGTGAGTTTGCGCATCTATTTAATCCTTCAGCACACTTATATAACAACTTTGATGTTACAGACCCGGCTAATACGCCTCATACTCTACGCCAAGATAAAGTTGCATTAAAAGCGCTGGCGCACGCTATGTTAAATGTGCAGGCGAATGGGGTGCCATTAACAAGTACTTTAGCTGAGCTTCAGTTCGTAGAAAAATCACTGGCCGGAGGGCATGCTTCAGGTGAGCAGCTTCCATGGGCTGGGCCGATGCATGTTGAGGGAGGCTTTAATGTTTTCAGATACGATAGAAGTAATTTAACACGCTCTACTCTGATACCTTATGCTGATTATCAAACATTACCGGATGCAGTTACAGGCCAACCTTTAGCGTCAAATTTATCAGCGCAAGGCTACCCTGTGAACTATGGTTCAAGCTGGATGTTTGTGATGAATTTTACTGAGGATGGACCGGTTGCTAAAGGATTATTAACCATGTCACAGAGCTCTGATTCACGTTCAGAGCACTTTGATGATCAAAGCCGTTATTATTCTCAAACAGCAAAACTCAGACCGTTATACTACAAAGAAGCAGATATAGAACAAAATCTGATCGATGAAATTGATATCTCAATGACTAAGCAATAAACGGCACTTCTTCAGCCAGTACAATGTGACTGGCTGAAATCTCTGCTTTATAAGCATATACTTCTACACCACAGTCAACGGCGTGTACTAATAGTTCGCTGTATTTAGCATCTATATGTGATGCGCCACTGACTGTATTAATTCCTTGATGTAATACAGCAAAAAGCAAAACAGCTCGGTGCCCCTGTTGCACCATTTCTATTAACTCGCGCAGGTGTTTTTGTCCTCGCACTGTTTTAGCATCGGGAAAGTAACCTTGGCCAGTTTCTGGCTTTTCTTCTGATAGCAAGGTCACTGACTTAACCTCAACATAGCAATGAGCGGCGTTTTCAGCCGTTAATAAAAAATCGATGCGGCTATTCTCTTGACCGTATTTCACTTCAGCTTGCAGTGTATCGTAGCCATCAAGCTGCTTGATAAGATGATTTTCGAGAGCTTCTTGAACGACTTGATTAGCAACTGCAGTATTAACACAAATTAAATGCCCATGTTGATTTTGGGTGAGTTGTAACGATTGCGGGTATTTACGTTTTGGGTTATCACTGGTTGAGTAAAACGCGTTAAAACCTGGCTCGGCACAGCCTGTCATTTTGCCTGTATTGGCGCAGTGTGCTGTAAATTGTTGATTATCTTGCGTGACTAAATCAGCTAAAAATCGCTTATAGCGCTTTAATAAAGTGGCTGATTGTAATGGAGGATTAAATTTCATTATTTTGTTTTTATTTGAGCTTTTCTATATTGTAAGTGAATAACCAAGCAGAGTGCACCTTCGTTGTCATTTAAGGCGTTATTTATCGCAAGCGGTTGGGAACTGACGTAGCCTGTAGTAAACTCAGTGAACAATTTTTAGCGCAAAAAGAGTATTCTAACATGTCGGAAAAATTTTTAGTTCAACTAAGCGAGCAGGCTGCTGCCGCACATTGGGGTGATAAAGCCTCTCTTTCTTTTACTGAACAAGGCGCAACTATTCATTTAACTGAACAAGATACACTTAAAAACGTTCAGAAAGCAGCGCGTACGTTAGCGAATCAAGGTTTAAAAAATATTGCGCTAACGGGTGATGTTTGGTGCACAGAAACACAGTGGGCTTTTTACCAAGGCTTTGTTTCACCAAAGAATTTAGACGCAGTTGAATTTGCCGAGAATGCAAAAACAGACAGCAAAGAGCTGGCTTCTTTAACGCAAGCAGCGACTTGGGCTCGTCAAATGATCAATGGGACCGCTGATGATATTTTCCCTGAAAGCCTTGCTGGTAAAGCGGCTGAGTTTATTCAGTCATTAGCGCCTGAGCATGTTAGCTATCAAATTATTAAAGGGGATGCATTACTTGAGCAGCAATGGATTGGTATTCATGCGGTTGGTCGTGGTAGTGAGCGCCCACCTGTACTACTTGAGCTAGACTATAACCCTACGGGTGACGAAACGGCGCCAGTGGCCGCTGCGCTTGTTGGTAAAGGCATTACATTTGATTCTGGCGGTTACTCTATTAAGCCAAGTGAAGGCATGCTAGGCATGAAGTGTGACATGGGCGGTGCAGCAACCGTAACGGCTGGTTTAGCACTTGCGATTAACCGTGGCGTTAATAAGCGCATTAAATTATTCCTATGTTGTGCTGAAAACTTAATTTCAGGCCATGCATACAAACTAGGTGATATTCTTACCTATAAAAATGGCACCACAGTTGAAATTGTTAATACCGATGCCGAAGGCCGTCTAGTGCTTGCTGATGGCTTAATGGCTGCGGGTGAAACCGGTGCGCCATTAATTATTGATGCGGCAACGCTAACCGGTGCTGCACTGGTGGCTGTTGGTCAAGAGTACAACGCACTATTTGGCCTTGATAAAGAGTTTGTCCGTGAAGTGCAAGACTTTGCAGAGCAAGAAATGGAAGGCGCTTGGCCATTACCGCTTGAGAAGTGGCATCAACAAAATTGCCCTTCACCATATGCTGATACTGCAAACAGCCGCCCACAAAAAGGCGGTGGTTATGGTGGTGCATCGAATGCGGCTGGTTTCTTATCTCGCTTTGTGCCAAATGATGGCAAGGGATGGGTTCATATTGACCTTGCAGCAGCATTTAATATGGGTAGCACAAGCGAGTGGGCTGCAGGTGCAACAACCCAAGGGATGCGCACAGTAGCAAGAACGTTATTAGAGAAAGCGTAATAACCAGTTTGCTAACTAAATAAGTAAAAACGCCCGATGATGGGCGTTTTTCGTTTTTGGTAATTTTACAAACGGATACAAGATTTTTCGCACAATATAGTATAAAATCTCGCCCCACATTTTCTCATCAAGTGGTTAGTTTATATTTCATTAACTACACTTGGATGATCAATTCACACTGGGGTTTCTATTTATGTCAGATAAGTGCTATATCACTGCGCAGCAGCTTCTCGAAGATTCATTTCGTGTTGCGGCACAAGTTTATGACGATGGTTTTCGTCCTGATTTCATCATTGGTATTTGGCGTGGTGGCGCTCCAATTGGTATTGCAGTACAAGAATACTACGATTACAAAGGCATAGAGACAGACCACATTGCTGTTCGTACATCATCGTATTACGGTATCAATCAGCAATCGAAAGAAATTAAAGTACACGGCCTGCATTATATTATTGAAAATGCAAATGCGGGTGACTCTTTGCTTATTGTGGATGATGTTTTTGATTCTGGCCGCAGTATTTTTGCATTAAAAGAAAAGTTATCTGAATTAATGCGCTTAAACTTACCACGCGATATTCGCGTTGCTTGCCCCTACTACAAGCCTAAAAACTCAAAGGTAGACATGGTGCCAGATTATTATATTCATGAGTCTGACGAGTGGCTGGTGTTCCCTCACGAGCTTTCAGGCTTAACACCGGATGAAATTATTGAAGGTAAATCGGATTTAGCCAATATCCACGATTTACTGCTCAAAAAGTAAGTTTTTAAAAAATGCATGAAAAGGCCCTGTTTAGGGTCTTTTTTGTATTCAGTTCTCACACCAATTCGCAATAATACTTAATCATTTTGAGAGATTAAACAGGTCACTACCGGGCTAAAAATTTCTTATTTACGGCTGCATCGAAGCAGGAGGTAGAACAATGCAGGAGCAATTGCTGAGAACAACTAAATACCGAAATTTTGCTTTATTATCAACGAAGTTTTATCGCCTCAAAATTTCTTACTTAATTAAGCGAATTGGTATCATTTGATAGTGCTTGTTGAAGATCGCTTTTTGTTATTTAGCCTTGTTTGCTACTAGTCCCAGTTGCTATTCGTTGTTGTTGATGAGAAAAAAAAGTTAGTGCTCCGGGAGTGTATTTAATACCATTCCGCTTAATTAAGTGGTCTATTTTGAGGCAATAAAACCGCGTTGATAACAAGGCAAAAATTTAGTTATTTAGTTGTTCTAAATCAGAAATTTTTAACGCAGGTAGGACTGGTTTGATCACTCAAAATGATTAAGTATTTTTGCGGATTGGTATAATATATCTCTTGTCTTTTTAGGGTGTATACAGCACCGCTCTGAAACCTCAATCTTACCGTATTATTTTAGGGAACTATTAGAATGTTAAAGATCAGCAAGCACATTTAGCATACTCACATGTTCAAGAGAATAAAACTCATGGTACTGTTGTTCAACATGATAATTTTTATGGGGTTTTATAAAGTAGAGCCTTAGTGTCAAAAGCTTCTTTTCGGCAGGTGATATTGATGTAATAAAAAACCGCGCACAATGCGCGGTTTTATTTAGTCTAATTGGATTAAACTCGTGGATTAGTTACCGCCTGAACCACCTGAACCACCTGAACCACCAGTAATTGGTTGTTCTACAACTTCACATACTGTTGGGATATTAAGCGCAACGGCTGTAGTGTTAACTGCAAGAGCTTGAGATAGCCACGCGTTATTAACATAATCATAGTAACGAATGGTGTAGCTAGCACCTTCTTCAAGTGAAACGTTGAAAGTTGCACCCTCTCCGTAGTATGCATTTACAACTCTATTGCCAGAATACAACAATGATGTTGTTGGTGTAGGCACTGGAGCAGTGTTTACATCAAAGTCTTCTGTATTACTACATACTAGTTGTGTAGTGACAGATTTAGAAACTTTATTAGGTGATGTAGATGTAAGCTTTAACGTTTCGCCGTTCAAGTCACATAAGTTATTTACACTTAATTTAGAGGCTGTGCCATCTGAATTACTGGCTAAACCATCTAACACGTTTTTACCATTCTGACGGATCTTGATATTCACAGGGAACGCAGGAGGGTTAGCGATATTAGCTTGTGAATAATCACCTGTATTGGCTTTTAATTGGCCTACATTGCGGCGATAACCGTTCGTCTCAAGAAGAAGGGTATAGCGGCCTGCATTAGGCTGGTCATTACTATCGACAATGTCAAACTGAAGGCTAGAACATAGATTGTTGTTGAAGTAGTCTAAGTTCCAGTAAGATAAGTGGTTAACATCAACAGTTACGTCAAATGTGTCTGCGCTTCCATTATCTTTAACTTCACCGTAGCTTTCAAATGACCATTTACCTGCATCTTCGTCATAGCTCCACACTGGGAAGATATCACCAACAGCTAATTTTCTAGCGGTTGGGGTAGTTAAAGTACAAGTGCCTTTACTGTAACCATTTGCTTCAGCGTAAGTTGCAACATCAGTTGTGCCTGCTGGTAAAGAGACAGGACATGGGTTAGAAGTGTTTTTATCAACCTGCATTGCTACAGTGATAGAATTTCCAGGACCAAAAGTACTAACTTTATTGCCTTCGTCATCTACTAACTCGATTGCAACAAAGCCACCTGAGGTAAATGAACCATCCACAGTTGAATCAGTGCCATCAGGATTTGCAACTGAAAGAGCTAAACCACCAGGGAAAGCGTCAAGCGAAGAGTTTTCTGTAGCGTCAGCTTCAGTTTCAGTGTCATTTCGAGTTGCTTCATTCGCGAAATAAGCTACGGTCATTTGTGGAGCTGATGTTAGAGCTGTACCGTCTTTAGTTAAGAATTGAGTGCCATTCTTAATTTTTACTGTTGTACCACCAACAGCAACACCAGCTTTATTGATTGACTGCGGTAGTTCAATTTCAGTTTTATCACCCGAAATGCTTAGACCAGTAGTTGGATCGTAAGAAACAGTTGTGTTTTCACCTGCAGGCACAAGTGATTCAAGAGTCTTTGTTTCAGCAACAATTGCAATATCAGAGTTAGCAAGAGTTCGTGGAGTTAAACGAATTTCTTCTGCCGATACATTTTCTGCCGTTGTAACAGTTAAAGAACCTGAGTTGTTTAAGTAACCATCTGCAGAAACAACATAGTCATACGTAATACCATTTGCAGGAATAGAACCAACGGTGAAAGAGAATGTTCCTGCTGTTGTTGATTTATCTGCATCTGCAAGCGCTTCACCAGCTACATTTAAAAGTCCATCTTCAGGTGATGTAAAAGTTATAGTAGCTGTAACAGTGTCTGCTAAAGGTTGACCTGTCGCATCCAGTAAGCTAACTGAGATAGCACCAGCTTGCGTCTCAACTGCAGTCGGTGGAACAGCTACATCTTGCGTTGGTACTGGAGGCTTTGGTACAGTTGTGTTGTCGTCGTTATCACTAAAACAACCGCTTAAGCTTAGAGTGACACCTAACGCTAGCGCTAGCTTTGTTAGTTTAAATTCATTGTTTCCCATAATCGTTACCTTTCTTTCCTTTATCGTAAAGTAATCAGACTTTTATTAGAGCAAATAGTACCGGTTTGTGCACCGAAATACGCCACACATGGTTATCTGTTATTGAAGGATAAGCGTACATTATATATACGTCAAGTGAACATTATATATACTTTCATTAATAGAATAAGAAAGTTTTGTCTCGTCCTTCAAACATTGTGGGCGGCACATTTCGCTTTGCCGAATTATAATACAGAGCCCAGCTATTAAAAAGCTCAACTCTATGAATATTTATAGTTTATGCAACTGAACTCATGCTGACTATTAATTTCAGTTTGCCTGCGTAATTGTAAAGCATAATAACAGATTATGTAACAAGTTTATAACTGCGAAAAACTGTCCACGTAATCACTCAGTTTGTCTATGTCGACCACTTGTAAACCTTGATTGCTGCGTTTTACTAAGCCCTTTTCTACAAGCTCAGTCACAACACGTCGATAGGCACGTTCGGTAGTGGCGAAACGTTCAGCTTCAGCATTCACAGTTGGGTAGGCTCTAAGCAGTGTCGGATTATTATTTTCAGCTCTTAATAAACAATCTTTAGCAATATTATAGCTTAAGGGTAATAGCAATTTGTCTAGGTTGATTTTTTGGTTCTCTTGAAACTTAGCGGCTATTGTTTGTGCTGTGTATAAACTCAGTTCTGGTTTTTCTAAAAGTAGTGCGCGCCAATGTTTAAGCTCAATGAGATTGTAACTAACATCACTGAAACACGTAACTGTGTAGATACAAGGGAGGTTGTTAAGAGCTTCAATCTCACCAATTAATGTATTATTACAGTCAAGCTGACCGAGCAAAAGGCGGCGACCATTACCGACATCGTAACTAAACGAAACGGTACCACTTCTCACTAATACGAGTTTGGAAAGTGGTTGATCTTGATGGATCAGCACTTCTTTTTTGGCTTGTTGAAAACGACTCCCTGCAAAAGTGAGTAATTGATCAACAAGGTAGCTTGAAAAATGATATTGAAACATTAACGCCGCTCTTCGGACAATTGTCCTATTTATTACATCTTAATGACGCTAGCATTAAGATTCTAAGAATTTATGCTAACTTACTAGTAAGGTGTTCACGTTACTCATACCTTCATTTCCCGTGTAATGATTTTAAAGTCGGGTTAATTCTCAGGCTTTACAAGGTTTTTAGTAAGTTAGCTTTTTTATTTTCATTGTCAAAGTGAGCAATGAGTGAGTCTAAAAATGACAAACTCTAATGCTAACCTAAAGCCTAGGAGAGAACAATTGAGTTGGGAATATTTAGGCTATTTAGCATCTGCATTATTGGTCGCTTCTTTAACAATGAGCGATGTTATGAAGCTTCGTTGGTTTAACTTAGCAGGCTGTATCGCATTTACTCTTTATGGTGTAGCAATTGATGCCGTGCCTGTGGCATTTACCAATGGCTTGCTTACCTTCGTAAATATCTACCATATTATAAAATTAAAGCGTCAACCGACAGTTGACGCTAAAAAGTAATTTAATTTTCGTTTTCAAGTGTATATTTAAGCTCACCTGCCAGCCAGGTTTGCTGTACTTTTATAGCGTGAACGTCAGCGAGCGGCACCGTGTAATAATCTTTATTGATTAAAATAAAGTCCGCCCATTTTCCTTGTTCTAAACTTCCTACTTTAAATTCTTGATGGGCAGCGTAAGCGCCTCCCAATGTAAACGCTCTTAGTGCTTCATCACGTGACAGTAACTCTTCAGGACGCCAACCTCCTTCAGGAAGTTGGTTATGGTCCATGCGTGTAATTGCTGAGTATAAGCCATCGAATGGGTCAGCAAGTTCAACGGGGAAATCAGAGCCTGCCGCAATAATGGAGCCTTGTGATAAAAATGTTTTCCACGCATAGGCACCCGTCAACTGTGTTTCGTTCAGACGTTGCTCAGCCATGTGCATATCAGAAGTCGCATGAACAGGCTGCATGGAAGGAATAATTTTTAACGCTTTAAAGCGAGGAATATCGTTTGGCGACACAATTTGCGCGTGTTCAATGCGGTTCCGTAATAAAATGCCTCCCGATTTCTTGAAGACATTCTCATAAGCATCTAAAACGGTTTTATTAGCTTGGTCGCCAATCGCATGGGTATTCGCGCTAAAGCCGTGTGAAAAACTTAAGGTAAAAAGTTGTTCTAGCTTTTCTTGCGTTTCGAGCATTAAGCCATGATGGTTTTTGCGATCAGCGTACTCATTAATTAATGCAGCGCCTCGACTGCCTAATGCACCATCTGCATAGACTTTTACACTGCCAATGGAGAGCATGTCGTTCATATCTTTATAGCGACCAGCTTTAAGCATGGTTTCGAGCTTTGGATCGCCAGCACTGAGCATAGCAACAATTCTAACAGGCAGGTTATTGTGTTCTGCACGCTGTTTATACACTTGCCACGTATCGTAGTCTATACCTGCATCGTGTGCTGATGTAATGCCTAAACTGAGTAGGTGATTACCGGCGTTATCAAGTGCGCGATTGATACTCGCGTGATCTGTCTTGGGGATGTGTTGCGTTACTAATGTTTCTGCTTTATCAATAAACACCCCTGATGGCTGACCCGAAGGAAGTTTAATTATTTCGCCTCCAGAGGGCGTATCTGTTTGCGCCGTTATGCCAGCCAACGCCATTGCTTTTGAATTGACCCACACGGCATGACCATCAACGCGAGACAGCACAACAGGCTTGTCTTTTACGTATTTGTCTAAATCTGCTGCCGTAGGAAATTGACCGCCAGGCCAATGTTCTTGGTTCCAGCCTCGGCCAATTATCCAACCTTGTTTATCTTTAGCGAATTCGGCCAACATTTTACCGACCATATCGACAGATTGGGTATTTCTAACATCCAGTTGTGACAAGTTATTGCCAAGCCCAATTATATGACCATGTGCATCAATAAGCCCGGGCAGCAGTGTTGCCTTTTTTCCATCGATCGTTGTCGCATCAGGAAAACTAGCCTTAAGGGAATCATCGCCTGTTTTGACAACTTTTCCATCTTTAAAGACTAAGGTTGAAAATTGCTGTGTCTGACCTTGATAGGTTGGTGTGTAGCCATTTACGTTATAAATAACGGTGGTGTTAGCGAAGCAAGATATCGATGCAGTTGCAAGTAAGCTGATAATGAGTTTCATACTATTCTTATTTTTATTTATTTATAAAAACAGTATCAGAGTTGCTGTAAACTGCAAATAATTAGGTAATTAAAACGTGCAAAAGGGTGACTCGCACCCTCAGCATTATTTGCTAGCATATTCATTAAATTCAGCAAACGATAACTTATTGTCTTTATCGCTGTCGTAACTTTTAAAACGAGACCACAGAGCGGGGTCTCGTGCAGATTCAGAACGGCTTAAGAAGCCATCTTCATTACGATCGAGTTGTTTAAATTTTTCTCCAATACTTTCTGTTGCAAAAACCATACTGCTATATAAACCACAGATTATAAGACTGGCGAAAGTGTATTTTGACATTGCTTTAACTCTTGTTTGTTAAGTAGTGCTTAAATTCAAGGAGTGATATTTGCTGATCGTTGTCTGTATCCCATTTAGCCATGTGCTTTTGCAAGTGTGGCTGAGATGCAAGCTCTTCAACACTTAAATAACCATTTTTATCTTTGTCTAAATGATCAAATCGCTGCTTAACATCTAATGCTAAGGTATTGAAGCTTATAGTAATTAAAGTGAATGAAGCAAGTGTCGCAATTTTCATAATAAAACTCCTCAGAAAGTAAAATCCTTTTTGGGAAAAGTGCTTGCCATAATTTAAATCCCAAAATTTAAATCCGTTTACACGCTCCCTCTGGGATTATGGCAAGCACTTTAAGAGGTTAAGGTTTGAATTTTTCAAACTCTTGTTCAGATAATCGCTGATCATTATTTGTATCAAGATCAGTAAATTGCTTAATTAGCTCAGGGTGTTCATTGGCTTCAGAAAGTGAAATTGCATTGTCTGCATTGCTATCAAACTTAGTAAAGCGAACATCCATTTGAGATGCCAAAACGGTCGCACTGATAGCCAAAAATATCAGCGAAAAGGCAGCGATAAGTTGTTTCATAACAATCTCCTATTGAATAAACGACTGAAACTCTGGAAATGAAATTTGGCCATCCTCATTACTATCAATTTGAGAAAAATTGCCATGTAACAGTGCGTCCTCAGATGCTTCAGACTCACTTAGCGCGCCATTACTGTCTTTATCAAGTTCATTAAACGTCTCGTTGAGATCAAGCGCGTAAGAGCTTATTGATACTAAGCTGGCAAGCATGATTGAGATACAGGCCATCGTTTTCATTTTGTTTCCTAAAATCTATAACTTATTACGGTATAAGCAAAAAAAGTGCCAACTTTAAAATTCATTTAATATCAATAGTTTATATATTCCCCGAGTGATTTGCTCAGCAATACTTACAAAGAGTTGTGTCTTTTTTGCAACGTTTTTTGGGTTCTAAAGGGTTATTCATTTTAAAACAGAGAGTTATATTGTTGCTGATTAGCAACAAAAAAGCATTTATTGGTTAAAAAGTGCTGTTATATAGGCTGGATTCAGCGAGTGTCTAAGTTATTTATCTAATAATCATCTTCTGTCACGTTGAAAAGGATCAGTATGCAAGGTCTCGTTGCGAATAAATTTAAACATGCGCTCGATTGGCGGCCCAGTTTAATTGGCCAGTTTGTCTTTAGCACTTTGTTGTCTTTGCTGCCTTTATCGTTGGTTGTGATCGTGTTTTTAAACGCACTGAATAAACAATTGGCTGTGACACAAAAAATTGTCAGCGATAATTATTTAGTTACAAAGGCGTTTAATAGTTTAAAACAAGATTTAAATAGCCTAGAAAGAGCAACAAGACAAAATTGGGTTTTAAAAAGTGAATCACTCGATACCTTAATTGAAAATAAGTGGCAGTCATCGCTGCAAAGTATTGATGAGCTTATTTTTCTTAGTCCATCGACAGAGTATGTGGCGCAGTGGCAGCAATTGGCAGAAGTACTCAACTTTGCCCAGCAACACTTAGTTGCAGAGCAAAAACAAGATGGTGAATTATTTGCCCCAGCAAGCAAACTTATTGCAGAGCAAACTGTGTGGCTACGTGATCAAAATGAATTACGGATCACCAAGAATCAACAGCAATTAAAGGCGCTTCAAGCGTCGTTTATAAACTGGTTGATTGCATTAATTCCACTCACATTATTAGTAAGTGGTGGGTTTTTATGGCGGATCAGTGGCCGTTTAGGTGAACTAACAAGTGTAATAGATAAACTAGGTCAAGGTCATTGGCAGCAGAAAATTTCTGTACGAGGCTCATCGGAGCTAGTTGAGTTAGGTAATAAATTAGAGTGGGTGCAAGCGCAGCTGCATATGCTTGAGCAACAAAAAGACACCTTTTTACGTCATGTTACTCACGAATTAAAAACACCGCTTGCCTCCATGGTTGAAGGCACTGATTTACTCGCTGATGAAATTGTTGGCCCAATTAATAGCGAGCAGCAAGCTGTCCTTGAGCTAATTACACAGAGTATGGCGCGTTTACGAGTGATGATTGAAAGCTTATTAAATTATAACGCGATTCGTACCAGTAAAGAGAGTGTCACAGAGCTTAACTTCAATAGTATGAAATCGAATATTGAGCGTCATTTTGAACATCGTTTAATTGCGCGAAATCAGTCGTTAATATGGGTAAATGAACTTCCCTCAAAAGCGATGTATATTTCTTCCGAGTTGTTAGAAATGATGCTTGTGCAACTCATTTCCAATGCCTTGAAATTTTCACCTGAACAAGGCGTTGTCACGGTCGAAGCTCGTTATAAACACACTCAGCTTCAAGTGACGGTCAGTGATGTCGGTAAAGGCATTGCTGATTCTGAAAAGACAGCTGTTTTTGGTGCCTTTTATCAGGGGAAAAATGCCAAAGAGCAAACTGAAATGGGCAGTGGTCTTGGCCTCACAATAGTGAAAGAAACGGTTGAGCAACTGAGAGGCACACTTAATATTGCTGATAATGAACCGCAAGGCTGTCGATTTACAGTGACATTACCAATTCAAGTAACCCAAGGAGTTAACTGATATGGGCTTCGTAAATAAAGCCAGTTTTATACCCGCTGTACTCGTTGTATTTTTGACCGGGTGTGCCTTAACACAGCCAACATCATCGACAGCACAAAAAGAGCATAAAACACAGCTAACACCAAAGGAGCAACCTAATCCTAAGCCAAGGCCTAAAAGCGAGCCTGTGTATCCGCCTGCACGTTTGGTTATTGCATGGCATGCAGAGCAATGTGGTGGCTTTAAAAGTACGCCGCAGAAGCAGACGTATGTAGGGCAAAAAGAGTTGATCAGTTTATTTAAATATTTATGTATACACAGTGCCTCAGAACCTAAACAAGCATTAGCATTACTCGAAAGCAGTGATCAAGCTTATTATTGGCCTGATGATATAAAACAGTATTTATGGCTACAAAAACAAAGTGTTCAACATAGTCTAAAGGCCAAGCAAGCCAAGCAGGCCTTAACAGAAAAAATGGAAAAAACGTTGTCGTCACTGGCGGCAATTGAACAACAATTGCTGTTACGCGAAGAAACTAAGGAGCAGTAACCATGGCTGAAATAACAAAACCACGCATATTGTTGGTTGATGACGATGCAAGTTTACTGAAATTACTTGCAATTAGAATCGAATCAAAAGGGTATCAAGTTAGCACGGTTGAGAGTGGTCTGGCTGCGCTTCAGCAATTAAAAATGCAAACCTTTGATGCTGTGATTACCGACTTACGTATGGATGAAATGGACGGTATGGCGTTGCACCGCCAGTTGCAAAGTCGCTATCCGTCTATGCCAGTCATTATGATGACAGCGCATGGCTCTATCCCCGATGCAGTTGAAGCAACTAAGCAGGGGATCTTTGCGTTTATTACCAAGCCAGTTGATAAAGATGAGTTATTTGATAGCCTCGCCAAAGCAATCGAGATCCATGGTGTGCATGGTGATGAAACTCCAACGCAAACAAACATAGTTACGCGCAGCGGTGCCATGTTGCACCTCCTTGAGCAAGTAAAGTTACTTGGGCCAACGCATGTTAATGTATTAATTTCAGGGGCGAGTGGCACAGGTAAGGAGTTATTAGCACAGGCGATTCACCAGCATAGTCACGTTAGTGATGGGCCTTTTGTTGCAATTAACTGTGGGGCTGTACCAGGTGAGTTGTTAGAATCAGAATTATTTGGTCATAAAAAAGGTGCGTTTACTGGGGCGGTAAAAGATCACCAGGGTTTGTTTCAACAGGCTCAAGGTGGTACCCTTTTTCTTGACGAAATAGGTGATATGCCACTGAATTTACAAGTAAAGCTATTACGTGTATTGCAAGAAAAAACAATTCGTCCCGTGGGATTTCAAGAAGAAATTCCTATTGATGTACGGATAGTATCGGCAACGCATAAAAACTTACCTGAAGCGATTAATAACCAATTGTTTCGTGAAGATTTGTATTACCGACTCAATGTGGTGAACTTAAAACTTCCTCCTTTGTGTGAAAGACGGGAAGACATAAGCTTGCTGGCACAGCACTTTGCAAGCGTAATAGCAAAACGTATGAATCAAGATGAAAAGCGTTTTGCTAATGACGCAATGCATGCATTGGTGCGTTATGACTGGCCTGGTAATATTCGTCAGTTACAAAACGTGATTGAACAAGTTGTCGCGCTGACCCCAGGTAATGTAATTGCGGTACAGCTAGTTGAAAGCGCGCTCAATAGCAATGTAAGTAATGCAGAGCCATTATCATTAAACGATGCTAAAAAAGAGTTTGAGCGTGACTATTTAATAAATACGCTAAAAATGGCAGCCGGCAATGTTGCAGAGGCTGCAAAGCTTGCAAAACGCAATCGCTCAGATTTTTATAAGCTAATTAAAAAACACAACATTAATGTAGAAAATTTAATCTAGATACAACAAAACCTAGATGCAAAAAAAGGAAAGCGCATGGGGCTTTATTTAGTTTACCTTGGTGGTCGTATACAAGGCTGTCATATCGAAATGCACGATGTTCGATTTGTTGTTGGTGATAAAATTGAAGACACCTACTCAAAGCTAAAAGCGCAGTGGGTGGGTGACAAAGGCAGTGTGCACATGGATAGCTACATGCATATTCAGCACATTGATGGTTACAAAGTAGAGGTGATAGAAGGGGCTCACGAGCAACCTGAAAAGCTTTATTTTGTTAATTTAGGCGCGTATCGAGCAGACAGTCTTGCCGAACAACATGACTTTGCATTGTATGTTGCGCGCAGCAGTGAGGAAGCAAAGCAACGTGCTAAAGACTCTTTGCTTGCAGGGCTGACACATTTGCACAAAGATGATTTACATGACGTAGATGATTGTTTTGCTATCGATTTACTCGATAGCAACTTGACCCTTAAGCTAACACCAAGTGGGCACTCTCAAGCGATGAAACCCGATTGGTTTGGCTATCACGTTTTATAGTGAATTAATTAGTCATCATTCTCGCTTTTACTGGCAACCTTAAAAGCAATGATGACTAAAGCAAACAGTGCAAAAGGGAGTGCAGCAAGTAAATATTCTACAGTATGGCTATCTTGGTAGTTAGGCTGAAGTAAAAAGTGCCCAGCAACACATAACAAGATTGCCACAAACAAAACAGGCAATAAGATTAACTCTTTTTTTGGCGAGTGATTTTTCATTACATAAGGTCAAATTTCAATGGTGGGGCATTGTAATGAGCTAAGTTAAGCTAGGTCAAATAACTTGGTGACTTATATTGCGCTGTATCAACTTTTTTAGTCGGTATTTTCTTTGATTGCTTTTTAGGCTCTGCGGGTTTATCTGTTACATCATTACAATTATAAAGTGCCATTATGAATTCGATTTCTTCACGTTGTAACCTTGATTGCATGATGCCCCCTCGAGTCAAATTTGCCTTTTATAGTACAATATACTAAGCCCGCCAATCTGAATTATTGGTGAATAACTAAGCATTAAATTGTTATCAAGTGTAACGCTGTCATCGTTGTTTTATAGGCAAACTTACAGTGAACACCACGCCGCAATCATCTGCGAGATTTTCAGCCTTGACCTGTCCCTCATGGTAATCACAAATTAAACGAACAATATACAAGCCTAATCCCAAATGGGGTTGTTGCTGATGCTCCTGAGTTCTCACTGATACCATCGAATCAAATATATGATCTACTAAGCCCTCTGGTAACAAAGGGCCTTGGTTCACAATTTTTAGAATAGCGTGCTGTTCGTTTTTAGCTAAACTCACCGTTACTTGGCTGTCAGGAGATTTAAACTCGAGCGCATTATTAATCAGTTTATCAAGAAGTTGGGCAATAAACTCCGGGGCCCCTCGCAGGGGCAGTGGTGATTCATAAAGTGATAAATTAAATAATTTCTCGCCATAAGTAATTTGGTAACCTTGCATGCAGCCAGTGATAACTTGAGTGAGATCAAACGTCTCAGCTTCCACATTTTGAATGCTTTGTTCTAGGCGTGTTGCTTCACTCATTGTGGTTATTATTTTACCTAGTCGCTCAACGCCTTCACTGGCGCGCGCGAGGTATTTTTGACTAAACTCAGATTGCGGCTGCATTTGTAAGTTTTCAAGCGATGAGCGCACCACCGCAACAGGGGTACGTAATTCATGAGAAAGGCGTGATGACATATTCTCAAGGTAATCGGTATAACCACTTAAGCGGCTGACAATATTGGCAAAACTACGTGAGAGATCACCAATTTCATCATTTGAATCGGTATACGTTATTTTGCCTGTAATTCGGCCTTGTGCATCAATAGCTTGCTCAGCGTTATCACGTAAACGACGAATACGGCTTGAGATCCGTGATGCAAAAAAGAATAAGGTGACAGTACCGACTAGCATGACAGCTAAAATAACGTTAAATAGTTTCTCGAGCGATTTATTACGAAGAGTACGCACACCATTGGTGGTTTCTTCTGCGATAACAGCACCAATGACCTTATCTTGAATCCAAATTGGGTAGGCTGCTGATAAGATCACCGCCTTGCTATCGGGAGTTAAACGCCACGATGAAGCGGGTTTCCCGTTTAATGCACTGGCGATATGCGTGCCTTGCATAGCGGCCACATCATGCAAAGTATCAATAAACTCATTTTCAGGGCGAGTTAGTATTTGGTAATAAAGCGGATGCAAGTAATCACGCTCAAATTGTTGCCACCATGTTGTTGCCGGTTTATCTGTGAGTCCATCTGCCCAGACACCATCAGCGTGATGTATAGACCCCGCTTGTGCGAGTACGCGATGGTGGCTATCGACTACCCAAATTCGACTGCCGCTATGGCCCATCCCTTTTAAAATACGGTTTATCTCTGGTGAAGGCACAAGCACCGAGCCAATGTCGTTGGGATTGAGTAGGTTAGACGTTGACATAAGTTGAGGCTCAACTTTGTCATCATCCCAATCTTCAATTGCAAATCCCAGCTTGTTGCCAAGCATGCTTAATGGAAAGCGCAGTTCAATGTTATAGCCCGTTTCTGTGCTTTGAAAATAGCCTTGAATCTTTGTAACAGGCTCGCGGCTGATAGCGTCAAAGGCATTAACCCAGCCATCTTGGCGAGCAGCAATCACGTAATGCTTAAATTCACCTTCGGGGGTCTTTAACATGATTTGTAAGTGATCATTGCGCGTAATACTGAGCGTATTTTTAGCGCGATACACCAACGAGCTATCACGCACCTCAAAGACTGCATACAAATAGTTTTCGTACTTACCAACCATATGACTAAATGCTAAATCAGCGTCTTCGTGCGCGGGGTTTACACGTTGTAAGTAGCGTTTATCGTAATGCCAAAAAAGTGCCCTATAGGGTTGCCAGTCAGCAAGTTTGCCATCAAGTTGAATCGGGTTACTGAGGTTATAGGCATATAAATCACGGCCTTTAACGACCTGATCTAAAAAATTGGTTTGCGAGTCGAATAAGGCTGGCCGTTCATGTAACGCTGTTGCCAGGGCTCGTGTGGTGCCTACGAGTGTTTTTTCTTGGCCCTGCCTTAAAAACTTTTCCATTTCCCAAACATATTCATAGCCAAGCCAAGGCAGTAAAAACAAAAAGCAAGACAGTAAAATAAACTTACTGCGCAAACCAAATCTGAGCATTAAGCTTGCTCCCAGCGATAACCCATACCGTACACTGTGTCGATACAATCGAAGCTATTATCTAAGGCAATAAACTTTTTTCGGATACGCTTAACGTGGGAAGTAATCGTACTGTCATCGACATAAATTTTTGCATCGCTCATTAATTCATTGCGACTTTTTACATGCCCTGGACGCTGCGCAAGTGAATGCACCATCCAAAACTCAGTCACCGTCAAGTCAACAAGCTGATCGTGCCAAAACACTTGCATACGCTGGCTATCTAATTTTAATAGACCACGATGCAGTAGCGCATCTTGATTAGCCGGTTGTTCAAGTGCATCTAAGCGTCTGAATAAAGCCCCAATTCGTGCGGCAAGGTGCGCCATACTGATATCTTTTGTTAAGTAGTCATCAGCACCCATGCGCAGGCCGCAGACCGTATCAATTTCACTATCACGCGCGGTTAAAAAGATAATAGGCAAGGTTTTCGAGAGCGACCGTAATGTTTGACATAATAAAAACCCTCCATCAATTTCATGCGCTAAGCCAATGTCTACGATGGCCAAATCTGGCAATGACTGGCTAAACGACAGCTCTGCGCTTGCTCGGTCAGCAAACCCAATGACTTGATAGCCTTGTGCGCTCAACATTTCAGTGTAGTTTTCGCGGATGGCTGTTTCATCTTCGACAATGGCTATTTTCTTCATTCTTCCTACTTATTTAGCTTCATAGTCAGCACTATGAATACACTATACCGAAAATTTTACTGTGCGTACTGGCAAAAATGCGATTGCCATTTTTCTGCCACAATTGCTCAGCAGTTTGCCTTTTTTGATCCCCTTTATTGCCATTTCGGCTTGTTTTAATAGCGCTATACCACGTTTGCAACGCCAACCAATAGTTGCCAAACAATTAATGTAAAAGAAAGGATTAAATTATGAAAAAGATCATCATTGCTGCACTTATAACGTCGGCCCTCTCAACAAGCCAATTTGTTGAGGCTGCGCCCCAAGCAAAACAAGAAACACCAAAAGAAACAGCCATTGGCCTTAGTGCAGGCGCTGTAGTTGGCGGTTTGATTGGGGGCCCTGTGGGTGCATTTGTTGGCGCATTTGCCGGAGGATTAATCGGTGAAAAAGAAGCCGGTGAGCGTGTTATCGAAGCGCAAAACCAGGCACTTGTTGTTATGCAGCAGCACACCGCAGATTATCAGCAGGTTATTGCTAATAATGCGGTTTTGACTGAGCAACTTGAGAGCTTGAATGATGAGAAAGAGCAATTGCTTCAAGCCCAACTAAATACTTTGCTGGCCATGACCGTTCAATTTAAAACAGGGTCAAGTGAGATAGCCCCGCATTTTGCCAGTCAGCTCGATAAAGTCGCACGGTTACTGATTGAACAACCACACTTGGCTATCGACTTAAACGGCTTTGCCGACCAACGGGGTGATGAACTCGCTAATTTAATGCTATCTAAGAAACGTGTGAATGCCGTGCAAAGTTATTTAATTAAACAAGGTGTGCCGCACACGCGACTGTCTGCTACAGCATTTGGCGAGAAACAAAGTGTTGCAAGTTCAAATGATTATGAAGATAACGTGTTTGATCGCAGAGTCACACTAACCACACGACCTGTTCAAAACACGCAATTACAGACTGCAAAAAGCAATCGCTAATTCATCTGTCGATGGAGTGACATGTTATGTTGAGTAACCGAACCAAAAGGCTCTTGTCCGTGAGCCTTTTTATCCTACTTTTAGGATATGCTATAAATCCTGCATTAGCCGCTAATGTCAGTGCACAATTACGGTTTTATGATAACTTGCACAGCGAAGTGTCATCAGGCGTTTTAGTCAAAAACGATGTGACGATGACGCTCACAGGTTTAATCAATCATGTGGTTGTTAAGCAGCGTTATCAAAACCCACACCCGTTTGCAGTTAATGCGCGTTATGTATTTCCTTTGCCCGATGAAAGCGCAGTACATGCATTACAAATGCAAATTGGTGAGCGTGTGATTACGGGCAATATTGCACTCAAACAGCAAGCTGAGCAGCAGTTTAAAGAGGCGCAGCAGCAAGGCAAGCGAGCAGCCCTAGTACGTCAGCAACGGGCGAATATTTTCGCAACCGATGTTGCAAATATCGGGGCGGGCGATGAAATTGAAATCACCTTACAGTATCAAGAGATAATTGGTTTTCGTGATGGGGTATTTTCACTGCGTTTCCCAACCACGATTACACCCCGCTATGAACCAAAAACAGCTCAGCTTAAGCCTCATACAAGCGAAAACCCAGAGCCTAATTCATCGTCAATGTTGAATCAGAGCGCTCTGGCTTCTGCGTGGTTAAAACCGGTGTACCAAAGCACAAATAGTCAGCAGGTTGATGCACATTTAAACTTGGCTATTAACATGGATATTGGTTTAGAGCTTAGTGATATAAATGCAAACCTGAGCGGTATGCAAATTGATAACCCACATTTTGGGCGCTATATACTTGCCCTTAATCGCGATGTACCGATGACACGTGATTTTGAGCTGACATTTAAGCCGCTCGACAAAGAAAGTTCACAGGCTGCGTTTTTTAAAGAAGTCGTCAATGGCGAAGAATATGGACTATTGATGCTCGTGCCGCCAGCGGATCATTTTACCGCACAGGCACGCCTCCCGCGTGAAATGGTCTTTGTAGTCGACACGTCGGGTTCTATGCATGGTCAGTCCATGGAGCAGGCAAAGCACGCTTTGTTTTATGCTTTATCGTTACTCGATGAAAACGATAGCTTTAATATTATTGGTTTTGATAATGACGTTACGGCTCTCAGTGAGTCTGCAATGATTGCCAATGACTTTAATATTCGCCGTGCAGAGCGTTTTATATATGGCTTGCAAGCTGATGGTGGCACAGAGATAAGTAATGCACTATCGCGGGTATTAGATGGCAAACAACATGATGGTTTTGTGCGTCAAATTGTATTTTTAACCGATGGCAGTGTGGGCAATGAAACACAGTTGTTTTCGCAAATTCAAGCTGACTTAGGTGATAGCCGCTTATTTACCGTTGGTATTGGCAGTGCACCAAATAGTTTCTTTATGACACGCGCTGCTGATATTGGTCGTGGTACGTTTACCTTTATTAGTAGCGCCAGCCAAGTACAGCCTAAAATGCAGCTATTATTCGATAAACTCGCTCACCCAGTTGTAACCGAGCTTGTCTTACATGCAGATAACCAAGAGCTTGAGTACTGGCCATCGCCTTTACCCGATCTTTATTTTTCTGAGCCCGTGTTAGTTGCGGTGAAGTTAGCTGGAAATCAACATGTAACCCTGACCGGGCAGACCCAATCAGGACCCCTTAATATTAACTTATCAGCGAATCACGCGGCGCAAGGTGAGGGCATAGCAAGACTATGGGCAAGGCAGAAAATTAAGTCACTCCTGCTTTATAATGATAAAGACAGCGTAAAGTCAGAAGTCGAAACATTGGCACTTCAGCATCATTTACTCAGTCCATTTACTGCTTTTATTGCTGTTGATAACGTCGCTGGGAACGAAATTGCTGAGCGCTCAGTGCAACTAAGAAATAGGCTGCCGAGTGGAATGACATTGCCACAAACAGATGGGCAAAGTCGTGTATTTATAGTGTTTGGCTTGTTATTGGTATCGTTAGCATGGTTATGGCAATGGCGACGTTAAAAAAGGCCTTACCACTGTGTGTGGGGTTGCTTGGCATTTCACTGCTACTCAATGGCAGTTATATGCAAGCCAAGGCGTGGCTTGCCCAGCATCTGATTGAGTCAGCTTGGCAACATGCTTTGCTGACGCCAAATGAAAAAGTCAGGCCGTGGTTTTACGCTGACGGTTATGTCACAGCACAACTAAATTGGCCTACTCAGCAGCAACGTTTAACTATTTTAGCGGGGGCGTCGGGGCGTAACTTAGCCTTTGCTCCCGGGCATTTCTTACCCAGTGGTGAACTTTCGAGTGACAATGGGGTGTTAATTGCAGGCCACAACGATACCCACTTTGCATTTTTAAAAAATGTGAAAGTGGGCGAGTCGTTTTCTATGCAGTTACAAAACGGCCAAGTCGTGCACTACCAAGTACGCAGTGTTCGTGTCATTCATCAACACGAGCAGGCCTTTTTAATGCAACCCGGTTTGTATTTATTAACCTGTTACCCTTTTGATTCTTTGGCATCGGGTACCGAGTTGAGGTTATTAGTGTCGGCAGACAAGCTCTCATCATCTACGTCAATTTTAAGTTCTTGATGGCGTTGACTGACAATCACGCCCGCAAATACCACACCGATACTTAACCACTGCCAAGTTGTTAGCACTTCTCCCAGTAAGATAGCGGATAAAATTAACGCAAAAATAGGAATCAAATTAGAGTAAGCCGCGGCAGTTAGGACCGATACTTTACTGATGGCATAGTTATACATACCATAGCCGCCTAAGGTCACGCACGAGCCTAAATATAAAATACTCAATAGGGCACTCAAATCATGTTGATTCTCGCTCGGCAGTTCAATAAAGAATAAAAAGGGTGCAAAGAATAGGCTGCCACTAAAGCCTTGTATGGCTATCAGTGTAAGCGGGGAGTAACGTGTTACTAAGTGTTTAACACTGACAGTATAAAAGGCCGCGCAGACCATGGCCATGAGCTCTAAAAAGTTACCCAGTAAAGGGTTTGGCGCTTGCTCGCTACTTGGCGAAAGCAAGGTTAACAAAATACTGCCACCAATACAGAGTGTAAAGCCAACCACAATGGCTTTACTGATGTACTCTTTTAACATTAAGAAAGCTAAAATAGCGACAATAATCGGTAAGCAAGACACAATAACACCCGCTTGCGATGCTGACGTGTATTCAAGCGCATGACCTTCAAATAAGTAATATAAGCAAGGCTCTGCCAGCGACATGCCTATCAAGTATTTCCAGTCGCCTTTTTTAAATTCAAAGCGGATCACAAATCGCCACAAGCATAAACAAATTAAAAGGGTGGTTAACATCCTTAAAAAAATTACCAACACGGGGTCATAAATTGTGATTGCATGCTTTAACGCAATATAGGAACTTCCCCATAAAAAAGTGGCAATTATTAAGCATAAACTGGCAGGCATAGGTGTCGCTTCGTGTGTTAAAAATGAAAAAACGATCCTAGCATGAATTTTTTTAACTTGTTCAAAAACTGTTTGCTGGTATATATAAATTCTCTATTTTATTTACAGAATTAATAACGCAGATGCAAAGGCCACACGTCGTTGTTGTAAAGCTAGGCACAAGTGTGCTGACAGGCGGTACAGACAAATTAGATAAAGCACATATGGTGGAGCTTGTTCGCCAGTGTTGTGAGTTAAAAAAACAAGGTTATCAGGTTGTTTTAGTATCCAGTGGCGCAGTCGCTGCGGGTCGTGAGCAATTAATAACCCCCTGTGGCCGTTCTTTGATCGAAAAACAAATGCTGGCAGCAATTGGCCAAGGTCATCTTATTCATACTTGGCAGAGTTTATTTGCACTCTATGGTATTAATGTTGGGCAGATGCTGCTTACCCGAGCAGATGTTGAAGACCGCGAACGTTATTTAAATGCCCGCGACACACTCAATGCATTGCTTGCGCATAATGTGGTTCCAATCATTAACGAAAATGATGCCGTAGCCACGACTGAAATAAAAGTCGGCGATAATGATAACTTGTCTGCGTTGGTGGCTATTTTAGCAAATGCAGAAAAACTTTTGCTGCTGACCGACCAAGAGGGGTTGTTTACTGGTGACCCGCGCTCTGATGTTAATGCAACTCTCATAAACGAAGTATCACACATTAACGATGAGCTTAGAGAGCTTGCTGGTGGAAGTGGTACAAGTTTAGGAACTGGCGGAATGGCAACTAAACTTCAAGCTGCTGATATTGCTCGTCGTGCAGGCGTTGAAGTGATTATTGCCAAAGGTGCGGGTAAAAATGTGATTTTAAATTGCATGGCTGACAAACTGCCAGGTACTCGGTTTTTAAAATTAACCGCCCCCAAAGATGGTCGAAAAAAATGGCTATTAGCGGGCCCCAAAAGTTCTGGGCAACTGGTGATCGATGATGGTGCCAGTTTGGCACTCCAAGAGCGCGGAGCCAGCCTTTTAGCAAAAGGGGTCAGAGCTGTTAGAGGCCAATTTGAACGAGGTGATGTAATTGAAGTGATATCGAGTGAAGGTCAATGTATTGCAAAGGGGCTCGTTAACTTTAACCATCAAGAAATCGATACAATAAAAGGCTGCCACTCATCACAAATTGCGCAGTTACTTGTGTTTGCACCAAGCAGTGAAGTAATACACAGAGATGATATGATTTTATTATAGTTTTTTAGTAATTTTTATAAATTTAACTACACTAAAGTTACTAATAGTTCTGGGGACTTTTCAATGCAGGCAAACCCTTGTGGACATGAATGGGTTGTGACGATAACACAGCAAGAAGAAGAGCCAGAGCTTGATCAGGCCCTTGTCGATGCGGTGGCAGGGTTAGGAGAGTTTTCGCGGTTTGCTATTTATGTCAATAAATTCTTTAAACCAGGGCTACCTGCACAATTAATTAATAAAGACACCGTGATAGAGAAGCTCTCTGAACACGAGGTCAATGAATTAATAGATAAAGTCAGTCGCAATAAAATCCGCATTAGCCATAACTATGGCTGTATTTATACCTATGTACCTGTTTATTATACGGGAAATGTAGTAGGGGTTTTAGTGATTGAGTCGAATCAAGAGCTCACCGAACGCTGTAGTATGTTAGCAATTTACATGCTAAATATTTACGCTAACCAACTTGCATTGTTGCATAAGTCCCGCCTTGACCCATTGACTGAATTACTTAATCGTCAAACGTTTGATAAAAAAGTGATTGATATCGCGGCGCAAGCGGCGCATGGAGTTACTCACTCAGATGTAAATCACCGCCACTGGTATTTGGCAATGATCGACATTGATCACTTTAAACGTGTGAATGATAACTACGGCCATGTTATTGGTGATGAAGTCATTTTGCTGGTCGCACAATTACTCAAAAATAACTTCCGATTCGAAGATTATGTATTTCGTTATGGGGGAGAAGAGTTTGCCATTTTATTTCAAGCAACCGACGAATGTGATGCGCGCAACGTGTTAAATCGATTTCGTGCGTGTGTCGCTGAGTATCCATTTCCGCAAGTAGGTAGCCTCACTGTAAGTTGTGGTTTTTTGCCTATTTGTGAGTTTGAAATGGTTGCAAGCTTAGTTCAAAAAGCAGATAACGCCTTGTATCATTCAAAGAACATGGGGCGTAATCGCATAACGGCGTATTGCGAATTGGATATTCAAGATAATAAACACAATGATGACTCGATAGAGTTATTTTGAGCCTGTTGCAGCGTGTAGTGCTGTGTTAAAATTGCCCACCTTATTTTATTCAGTATGAGAATGTGAGATGAAGTTTGTCCGCTGGTTGTTAGGCCGCCTTATTTTACTTTTTGATTTTATTTTTACGCCGCGCAGTAAAAAACGTCCTGCTGCAGAGCAAGCACAGCTTGATTTAGTAACATCACAATTTAAGCTATATCAATTCAAAGCGTGCCCATTTTGCGTAAAAGTACGCCGTGCGATTAAACGCCAGGGCTTATCTGTGGAAACTCGTGACGCCAAAGGTAATGAACTCTTTCGCCAAGAGCTATTAGAGCAGGGCGGAAAAATTAAAGTACCGTGTTTACGTATTGAAGAAAACGGCCAAGTAACGTGGTTGTATGAATCAAACGATATCATTGCTTATTTAGATAAAGTCGCTGCATAAAGCGGCTTTTCACTTCGATAATAGCTCATGCTGTGCTAGCATTTGGGCAAATTTTTAATTGTCTTTTGAGAGATATAACCATGACAATTCGCACCCGTGTTGCTCCTTCACCAACAGGTGATCCGCATCTAGGTACTGCTTACATCGCTTTATTTAACTACTGCTTTGCAAAACAGCAAGGTGGGGAGTTTGTTTTACGTATAGAAGACACTGACCAAGTGCGCAGTACAGCTGAATCAGAGCAAGCTATCATGGATAGCTTACGTTGGTTAGGCTTAAACTGGGATCATGGTCCTGATGTGGGCGGTGAGTTTGGTCCATACCGTCAATCTGAGCGAAGTGATTTATACAAAAAGTTTGCGCATCAGTTAGTTGAGCAAGGCAAAGCATTTTATTGTTTTGCAACTAGCGAAGAGCTAGATCAAATGCGTGAAGAACAAATGGCTGAGGGTTTGCGTCCTAAATATGATGGTCGTGGTTTAAATCTATCAGACGATGAAATCAAAGCGAATCTTGACGCGGGTAAGCCGTACGTTATTCGTATGAAGATCCCAAGCGACGGCACGTTTAAGTTTAACGACTATCTTCGTGGCGAAATTGAGATCCCGTGGGAAAACGTAGACATGCAAGTGTTGCTGAAAGCCGATGGCTTCCCAACGTATTTCCTTGCTAACGTTGTTGATGATCACCACATGCAAATTAGCCATATTTTCCGTGGTGAAGAGTGGATCAACTCAGCGCCTAAGCTATTAAAATTATACGAAGACTTCGGTTGGGAAGCGCCTGTACTTGGTCACTTGCCGTTACTTCGTAACCCAGATAAATCAAAGTTATCAAAGCGTAAAAATCCAACTTCAATCAATTACTACAAAGAAATGGGTTACCTGCCAGAGGCACTATTGAACTATTTAGGCCGCATGGGTTGGTCAATGCCTGATGAACGTGAAAAGTTCACGCTAGATGAGATGATTGAACACTTTGATATGAAACGTGTTTCTCTGGGTGGGCCTATTTTCGACGTGGATAAGCTTAGCTGGTTAAACGGTATGTGGATCCGTGAAAACTTGTCAGATGCTGAATTAATGCAACGTTTTGTTGATTGGAAATTTAATACTGAGTTATTCGCTAAAGTATTACCAGAAGCAAAAACACGTATTAATACGTTATCAGACATGGTTGATCTTGCCGGTCATTTCGTGGGCGGTATTCCAAGCTATGATCCTGCGTTGTTAACGGTTGGTAAAGCGGGTGAAGATGCAACACGTCAAGCACTGCAATTCTTCATCTGGCAATTAGAAGGCTTACGTACATGGGAAAAATCAGCGATTTTTGCCATTGCGAAAGAAGTTGCAACGTTCCATGAGCTGAAGATTAAAGATTTTCTTGAGCCGATTTTTGTCGCTATTACGGGCAAAACATCATCAACATCAGTACTAGATGCAATGGAAATATTAGGCTCAGACCTGTCGCGTGCGCGATTACGTGTTGCACTTTCGCACATTGGCGTGTCAAAAAAGCAAGCGAAAAATATTGAGCGCGCTTACCGCGATTACCCGCAAGCTTAAAAATTATTACGCTTTAAAAACCGAGCTATATTGAAGTGACCCCATAAAGTTGGACTCATTTTTAAGCGGCTGCCAAGGCCTGATTTCGATACTGTATCGGACTCAGGCCTTTTAGTTTCAGCTTAATACGCTCATTGTTGTAATAGTGGATATATTCTTTGATGTTTTCAATAAGCTCATTCACGTCTTTAAACGTTTCGTTGTGGTACATCTCACTCTTCAATATGCCGAAGAAGTTCTCAGCAACCGCATTATCTAAACAATTTCCTTTTCTAGACATACTTTGTTGCAACCCTTTTTCCTTGAGATGATTTTGATATTGTTTGTTTTGATATTGCCACCCTTGATCTGAGTGTACAACTGGCTTTTCATTTGGCTTCAACCTAGCAGTTGCTGTTTTAAGCATGTCAGTTACCAAAGGGAGTGCAACGGATTTTCTGACTTCGTAACTGATTACCTCTTGGTTGAATAGGTCAATCATAGGCGATAGATATACCTTCTCATTATCCACTTTAAACTCTGTCACATCCGTCACCCATTTTTGATTTGGCTTCTGCGCACTAAACTCGCGGTTAAGCGTATTTTCTGCGATTTTACCCACTTCACCTTTATAGGATTTATAGCGCTTAGGCCTTACTTTTGACTTGAGGCCTAACTCATTCATCAGCCGTTGAACGCGCTTATGATTAACAAGTACCCCCATTGTTCTCAGAGCACTCGTAATTCTGCGATAGCCATATCGTCCTTTATGCGCGTGATAGATATCACGTATTTTTACCAGTAAATCATTGCTTGTACAGGGTTGCTTACAGGTAGTGCGATGATAATAGTAAACACTCTTTGGCAGCCCTGTAGCCTTTAAAAGGTGTCGTAAGCTATGTTTTGCCTTGAACTCTTCGACGACTATCGTCTTGTCTTTGCTTTTTTCTTTCTGGCTTGAGCCAAGGCTTCTAACTTTTTTAGCACATCATTCTCTGCTCGTAAGTATGCTAATTCTTCTCGTAACTCCTCCTCAGTCATTTGCTCTACTGGTTTTGATGAAGAAGAAGAATTATTAGTCATGACTGGCCTACCTTTTATTTGTGGTTTGAGACGTGATATACCATCACGAGCATAAAGCTTTTGCCATTGAAAAAGAATGCCAGGGGACGATAAATCGAAAAAAGCACTGGTATAACCGAGTGACCAACTGTTTGCTGTCATCGTTTTTAACACTTCTACCTTAAATGCTTGAGAATAAGGTTTGTGAACAGACCTGAAGCTTTCAGCGCCATGAATTCGATAAATAGCGGTCCAATATCGGACCTGCCTATCTGTAACATTAAATCTGTTACTTACCGTCGAAGAGCTTTCAGACAAAGCGAGCTCTGCTATTTTGAGCTTAAAAGCTCGATGATGTTTGGACATAAAAAGACCCCCAGTAATTGGAATGTCCAACTATTGGGGGTCACTTCATATGCTCGGTTTTTTTATATTTAAATCAAAGTTAACGCAGATTTAACTTGTAAATAGGTACTACTCTAATAGTATTAAACATGTACAACTTATCACTTGTAGGAATATCTTAATTAAGCAGTATAAGGTAGCTGCAAGCGAGGGATTTTTTAAGCTGAAGTGAATGCTTCGGTTAATTTTCAAGGAGAAAGTGATGTTCAAATACTTATTGGTCTGTTTGACCGTTTTTGGCATTAGTATGTCGAGTTTCGCTGCTGATAAACCCAATGTGCTTATTATTTGGGGTGATGATGTTGGTATGTGGAATATTAGCGCTTACCATCGTGGCATGATGGGAGGTAGCACACCTAACATAGATAGCATTGCCAATGATGGCATGATATTTATGGATCATTACGCACAGGCCTCGTGTACGGCTGGTCGTGCTGCATTTATTACTGGTCAGTACCCAATGCGTACCGGTCTTAGTACGGTAGGTCTACCTGGAGCACCACAAGGTTTGCAAAAGAAAGATCCAACGTTAGCAACGATGCTTAAATCTAAGGGGTATGTAACAGGGCAGTTTGGTAAAAACCATTTAGGTGACCTTGATGAACACTTACCAACAAATCATGGTTTTGATGAGTTTTTTGGTATTTTGTACCACCTCAATGCGGGTGAATACCCAGAACAGCAAGATTATCCACAAGACGCCAAAACACAAGAAAAGTTTGGTCTAAAAATGCGTGGAGTCATTCATTCAAAAGCGCTTGCTAATGGTAAACAAGAGGTTAAAGATCTTGGCCCATTTGGTAAAGAACGTCAGCGTAATTTAGACCAAGAAGTGCTTGTTGAATCAAAACGTTTTATTCGTGATGCTGTAAAACAAAATAAGCCTTTCTTCGTTTGGCATAACACCACACGCATGCATTACCAAACTAACCTTAATAAAGCGTATGACGGTAAAACAGGGTTTGGTTTATATGCTGATGGTATGGCTGAACTGGATGATGATGTAGGAGAGCTGCTTAACTTACTTGATGAGCTTAAAGTATCTGATAATACGATAGTGATGTTTTCTACCGACAATGGTGCTGCGTCAAACTCATGGCCTGATGGTGGCAACCAGCCGTTTCATGGTGAAAAAGGTGTTGGTGGCTGGGAAGGTGGTTTCAGAGTTCCTATGCTTGTTAAATGGCCAGGCCATATTCCAAGTGGTGTAAGCACGGGTGAGTTTATGACCATGGAAGATTGGATACCAACGATTATGTCATGGCTCGGTGATAAAGACCTAAAAGCTAATTTGCTTAAATTAAAGGTACAAAAATTAATGGCCAAAAGTATAAAGTTCATTTAGATGGCTTCGATCAAAGTGATATCTTGTTGAATAATGGTAAAACAAACCGTAAAGAGTTTTATTATTTTACCGAAACGACTTTCCACGGTATGCGTTACGGTGATTGGAAGTTAATTTTCACAGAGCAAGAGCATTGGTTCAGATCTTCGCAACAAGCCCTTACTACACCTTACATCATTAACCTAAAAATGGACCCATTTGAGCGCTTCATTGATGCAAGGGGTTACGATGAGTGGGCTGAAAACCGTAGCTGGATTTTAGGCCCTGCAGGTAATCAAATTTCAGAGTTTGTAAAAACCTTTAAGGCTTTCCCGCCTAGCCAAGAGAGCATGTCAGTACAAGTGGATAGTGTCGCTGAAATGATTTCAAAGCAAGCGCTAAACCGCTAAAAATATAGGCTTTACCAGGGCACGACGTTGCGACATCGCAGTTTTGTTCGTCACTGGTAAAGCCTTTACAACTTTCAACCTTGTAGCCATTGCCGCCTCTATTTACCCCCTCACGTTTTAACTGCTCAATAGCAATACTCTATTTATCGCTGTTGGATTGTAACCGCTAGATTGCACTGAACGTTGCCCCAGGCAGCTAAGTTCTTCAACATCGCCAAAATAATATGCATCACTTTGAATAGCTTGTTCTTCACTTATAAATTCCTGTATTCGCTACTTTTCGAATTCATAAGTAAACAAATTAGGGGACTGTTAGTCTTAAACCTATGTTGCTGCAGGCAGATAAAGTTGAAAAAGTGGTGAGTAAAACGAGCAGTCGAGTGATGTTTTTCACTTTAACTTAGTTCTATTGTTCTATCGCTAAAAGCATGACTTTGTTGTTAAAAATTGAGGCGAATATTGAATCAATGCATCTATTTATGCACTTTGGTTAGTCTTAAATGGGGTTGAAAATGTAACTAAGCTTGAATCTTTGTTAACGGTGTCGATTTTTTTGCGTCTTAAATAAAAGTAGAAATTTTCACATTTAGAGAGTGGTCATCAAATTTCGATTAGCGTTATGGCTTGTTTTATAAGCTTAAATTTGATTTTGTCGTTATTTTGGTAATTTATTTGTTAAGGTTAAGTACAAAACGCTACAACTAAGTTGATTAATTTGTTTCATGGGTGTGATTGAATAACGGTTAAGTTTGGAAATGGATATTCATAAAACTTAAATAATTATTCAAATAACTATCCAGGAATTACTTATGCAAGTAAAAACACTCTCAATTGCTGTCGCTGCGGCTCTTTACAGTGCCAGCGCAGCCTATGCGACTGGTATTGAAGCTAATAACAACGCAAATAAATTACAAGCACCTAATATTACATTCGATGAAGTAAAAGCTCTTTCAAATAAAGTACATGACGCTAGTTCAGAAACAATGTTGCAAAACAATGGCTTGAACGTAAAAATAAATGCACAAACAAGAAAGTTCGTTGAAGAAGGCATCACAGGCGAAAGTATTTATATTGTAAAACTTCGTGACAATGCCGTTGCATTAGAAGCAAGAGATATTCAGTCTCCACTTGCTCGTAGCTTGCAACAACAAGGTGTAAGTAAGATTTTTGAACACGGTAAGCCGTCTTCTCCTGCTGTAATCGACTATCAAAATAAGTTATTAACTAAGCAGCAATCGGTAATGCAGAGCGTGGCTTCAGTAACAGGCCGTACAGAAATGCGTCGCCAGTTTACTAAAGCAATCAATGGTTTCTCAGTAAAAATGACAGAAGCCGAAGCGCGTAGAGTGTCAGAGCTAGGCTCTGTTTCATCTGTTATGCGTTCAAAGAATTATGACCTTTTATCTGATGAAGGCCCTCGTCATATTGGTGCAGACCAAGTGTGGAATGGTACGAGCGTACCAAGCGGTATCAAAGGCAAAGGTGAAGGGCAAATCGTTGGTATAATCGATACCGGTATCAACTCAGATCACCCGTCTTTTGCAGAAGTTGGCGGCGACGGTTATGTTCACACTAACCCGCTCGGCGATGGTAACTTCTTAGGTGACTGTGTTGACGATGCAGAGTTCATCCAATGTAATAATAAATTAATCGGTGTACGTTCTTATGACATGATCACCGATGTGTTCTCTGAAATTATCCCAGGCTGGCCTGCAATTGGTGAAGATTACCAAGGGCATGGCTCGCACGTTGCGTCAACAGCAGCGGGTAACGTAGTTAAAAACGTACCATTAGTCACTGTTGGTGCTGGTGACCAATCAGATGGCATGGTGATTAAAGAAGATCTCTTCCCAGAAATTTCGGGTGTGGCACCGCATGCAAATATTATTTCTTACCAAGTGTGTTACCCATCAAATGATATCGGTGCGAATGGCTGTCCGGGCGAAATATTACTAGCAGGTATCGAAGATGCGATTTCTGATGGTGTTGATGTTATTAACTTCTCAATTGGTGGTTCAGATTCAAACAGCTGGACAGACCCAGTACAACTTGCGTTTTTAGCAGCACGTGAAGCGGGTATTAACGTTGCGGCTGCGGCTGGTAACAGCGGCCAAGGGTGTGGTAGCGCAGAGTGTTTCGGCTATTTGGATAACTCATCACCTTGGCTTGCGCAAGTTGCAGCAACGACGCATGGCCGAAGTGTTTTGATTGAAACGCCGGTTGAATATGCAGGCTTTGCTGACGCATCAATGGGCTCTGAAGTGCCAAGCTGGTCAGAAATGGGTCTAACAGGTGGCTCACTTAACCAAACAGACATCACGGGTGTCGTTGTGTGGGCTAAAGACTATGCTGATGTGAATGGTGTTAAAGATGCGAATGGGTATTGTACTGCTGACTACCCAGCTGGCACGTTTGACTTTTACAAAGATGGCTCGCCAATTGTGGGTGCTGCAGAGGGTGAAACTAACGTAATCGTTATTTGTCAACGCCATGACCCTCAAGACCCTAATGCTAATGCACGTGGTGCAAAGTCTGATCATATCAAAGCAGGCGGAGCAGATGGTTTCATTATGTTTAACCGTAATAGAGACCAAGGGACAGTTGCTGAAGGCTACTCACTTCCAAGTGTTCACTTTACTTATGATCAGTGGAATGGTGTATACCCAAATGATGGTTTAGAGGATTGGGTTGATAGCTTCTCTGAAAAAGGCCACATGATCACCATTAAAGCAACCAATGTTGAGCGTATAGTTAATGCTGAAGATGCTGATTGGTTAGCGCCATTCTCTTCTCGTGGTCCGTCGTATCCAAACCGTGAAGTATTGGCTCCAGCCCTTGCAGCGCCAGGTGTTGACATTTATGCGGCTTACGCTGATGAACATCCATTTGTTGCCACACCATACGGCACTGATTACTCAAGTTCTAGTGGTACATCAATGGCATCACCGCACGTTGCAGGTGCAATGACATTGCTACGCCAGGTACACCCAGATTGGTCAGCAACTGAAATTCAATCAGCATTATCAATGACTGCTGATAACGTGGTTAAATATCATCGCTTGAACAATGAAAAAGATACCATCGGTGAAGCGTCAGTTTACCGTGCTGGTGCAGGTCGTATTAATGTTGCTAATGCAGCTAAAGCCGGTTTTGTCATGGATGAGTCTGCGGAAAACTTTATTGCAGCAAACCCTGACAGTGGCGGTACACCACATAAGTTGAACATGCCAAATCTTGTTAATTTCTCATGTAAGCCAGAGTGTCAGTGGGTGCGTACCATTACTGCCACCGAAGATGGTACATGGACAGTAAGCAACGAAGAAGTTGTGAACTGGAATTTCGACATGAATAAGCAAATTCCACAAAATGGTATCAACTTTGAAATTACCCCTAATAAGTTCTCTCTAAAAGCGGGTGAAACACAAACCATTATTGTTAAAGCATCAATCATGGAAACACAAGATTGGTCAAGTAACTCAGAAGTAGAGCTGCACAGCAACCTACTGTTTAAAGCAGAAGAAGAGAACATTCCTGATGCGCGTTGGCCTGTTGTATTCAAATATGATCGTGGCGATTTACCAGCAAACCTAACAACCGTTGCACACTCTGATAAAGGCAGCTACGTTGTACAAGGCGTTGAGTTACCAGTTGTTTCATCACCTGTTGCACAAGCATATATGCCAGTTGAAGCAACCATAGATACGTTTGAATTACCAAAAGATAAAGACAATTTCTTCCCGTGGGCTTCTAATCGTACGGTTGAAGTAGACCCCGCTGATATACTTGATGAGGCTACCTATTCTAAGTTCATCACTGTACCGGCTGATTCTAAACGCTTAGTCGTTGAAGTTGTGGGCGTAGAGTCTGAACTTGAAGGAAACTCTGACCGTGCTAACCCGCTTGTCTACATTGGTAAAGACTACAATGGTGATGGCGAAATTCAGATTGAAGATGAAATCTTGTGTGTCTCTGGTCACGTTGTATATAACAACTTCTGTAATATTAATAACCCAGAAGAAGGTGAATATTGGGCCGTTATTTATAACCCAGCGAAACAACGTAATCCTGACTTTATCGAAAAAATTCAAATTGCAACAGCCGTTGTTAGTAATGATGTAGCGGATACGCTTGACGTTACACTTCCTGCAAGTGATGGCGTAAACCCAGTTGATATGACAATCAATTGGGATATGAACATGAATGCAGGCGGTATTTACTACAGTGCAATCGACGCTGGCACATCAACCGTAAACCCAGATAACCTCGGGACTATTCCACTTCGCATTGAACGTGGTGTTGATGTTGTTGACGTAGCCGTAGGCACTGAAGCAGCTAAAGTCGGTGACTTAATTCCTGTTAGCTTTAATGTACTTGCGAATAACTCGGGTGCCGACCGTGAGTTCTCATTTGATATTGATGCGCCTGCAGGATTAAATTTCCACTCTGATCGCATTGAAATCTCAAGCACGTCAGATGTGGATGCTGAAGTTGTTGACGGTAAACTTGTTATCTCGGGTGTACAACCAGATACACGAGATGTTCAACCTGATTACCTTGTTACTAACAATGTAACAGATGAAATGTGTCGCCTTCCAAGTTTTGGTAATTCAAACCCAGGTGGTTATGTTAACTTATCTGATTTTGGTATTTTCCCAATGTTGTCGGGTTTCCAAGAAAATGGTCAAGCTAACTATGGTCGTGGTTGGATAATTCCAGTTAACACTTTATTCAATGGTGCATACGATAAAGTAAGCCTGTTTAATAATGGTGATGAAGTAAATATGTGGAATAACTTCATCCAAGTTAAAGGGATTGGTACGGTTGATACGCTAGGTGCGCGTTACCTTGTTCCAGCACATTTACGCTTCCCATATGAAAATGTTCCATACGAAAATATGGCACCACTTTGGCGTGGTTGGTCTATCACTGAATCATCTATCACCAAAGATGTTCTCTCTGTAGGTCTATCTGCATCTGAAGGTATCTCACTGGCTTCAACGGCAAATGGTTGGGCTATTATTGAGTGGGATAATGCATCTGACTACGGTAACGAGTTTGGCTTTAGAGGTCAGTACTCTTATGATCGTCGTGATAACTCATTCGATTTCCAATTAATTTTCAATGCTGAAACACGTTTTGGTAAGAATGAGCATGAAATCTACTATGCGTACGATAACATCGACTTTGGCAGTACAGGTACTCACGGTAGTATCGGTGTGCAAGGCTTTAAAGGCCAAGTATCAACATTTGGTCCATTAGGTGATTATTTAGGGGTTGATATTGCGTACGATAACATCGACGAAGTAGTAAAAGATGACTACATCGTGTGTATGGATTACGTTGGCCCTGAAATGTCTCAGTTCGAAGTAACGGCATGGGCTGAAGTACTCCCTTCTGCTGCAGGTCAAACATTGGCACTTAACACCATTGCAAATGTTGATGGCATCGAAGCAATCACTAAGCTTAATGAAATTACAGTACCAAGCAACATCACGGTTGTAGCGCTTGACGATATGGTAACCACAGAAGAAACAGCAATTAGCTTTGATGTTCACTATATTGATGAAACAAACTCGAAAAATGAAATTTCAGTTATTTCAGACAATGTAAGTTTTGAAGTTGATGGCGATACAGTCACCGTAACACCCAATGAGAATTTCTACGGTGAAACAGAAGTGACGGTGGTTGTTTCTGACATTGAGAACCCATCAGATGCTGCAAGCACGACGTTTATGTTGACAGTAACTGGCGTGAGCGATGCACCTGTTGCAAATGTAGCGAATACAGAGATGGTTATCACAGAAGGCGATACGGTCACACTAGATGCATCAGCGTCAATGGACCCAGATGGTGATGAGCTGAGCTATAGCTGGCAAGGTAACGGTGTTATTGCAGATGCAAGCGCAGCGTTAACAACCGTGTCAGGCTTAACTGCGGGTGACCATGTATTTACAGTGACAGTATCAGATGGTGAACTTGAAACATCAGCAACTGTGAATGTGAAAGTAGTTACTGTTGCAGAGCGCTTAGCAATTGATGCTATTTCTAACCAATCAGTTGATGAAGATAACAGCACAGAGATTGCGGTTAACTTTGACAACCAGTTAGGTAAAGAAACCGTTATTACAGCAATGGCTGACAATGCTGAAGTTGAGGTAATGGGTCATGAAACGGGTTCAATGCTAAAACTGACACCAGCAGCAAACTTCAATGGTGAAATTGAAGTAACAGTAATGGTTGCTTATACAGATGAGCCTTCGGCGGTAGCGCAAACAACCTTTACACTGACAGTAAACGCAGTGAATGATGCGCCTGTTGTAGAGCTTGCAGAGACTCATTTATATGTACGTGAAGGTCAAGTACCGACACTTAGCGCAACGGCATCAGACCTTGATGGTGATGAGTTAACGTATGAGTGGACGGGTCCAGGTACGATAGAGTCAGCAAACAGTGCGAGCACGAAAGTGTCAGGTCTCGTTGCGGGTGACTATGTTTATACTGTGACAGTAAGTGATGGTACAACAACGGTTGAACAAAGCTTACAGTTATCAGTAACAGAAGCTCCCGAGGTTGATGACTCAGATGACGATGAGGATTCAAGCGGCTCACTTGCGTGGCTAACACTTCTAATGGCAGGTTTTGCAGGCTTAAGACGCCGTAAAGCAAAGCGCAGCTAATCACTCCCTAAGTGTGTTATGTGACAAAGGGCCTTCGGGCCCTTTTTTCGTTTTTAGGATTCCTCATACCAATTCGCAGTAATGCTCACTCATTTTGAGGGGAGGAAGCAGAGCGTTAAAAACGTCTTATGAGTGGCTGCAACGATACAGGAATTATCACGGCTATATTATTGATAAAAAGTAAATAATTAAAGTGGTTTTGCCGCTGCCTATGAGTGTACTTACCCTTAAATAGTGTGCTTCTATTTATTAATTGCAAATAAAAATACGATTATAGGAGTTTCAAGTATCTTAAATGTTAATTATGTGTACAAAACGCTACACGAATGTAGGTAATTTTTTAATTCTCTGTGGTTATATTATAAGCGCGAGCGGTGGAATGGATATCCACCCAGCTTGAATAATTATACTAATTAACTATCCAGGGGATACTTTATGCAAGTGAAAACTCTCTCGATTGCTGTTGCCGCAGCTATCTATAGTGCCAGCGCTGCTCATGCAGTCGGTGTTGATAGTCAGCTTAAAACACAAAATCAATTAAAAGCACCTAATATTACATTTGAAGAAATCAAAGCATTTAGCAAAGAGTACAATCAAGGCGACTCAACTAGCATGATGCAGAATGATGGTCTAAATGTGCAATTGAGTGGACAAAATAAAAAGTTTACTGAAGAAGGCCTAGACGGTGAGCATATTTATATTGTTCGCTTAAGAGATAACTCTGTTGCACTTGAAGCGCGTGAGTTCGATTCGCCTTTAGCGAAAACAATGCAAACTCAAGGTGTGACAAAGGTTTTCGAAAAAGGTCAGCCGTCGATTTCTGCCGTGACCGAGTACCAAAATAAGCTACTTATAAAACAACGCACTGTTATGCAAAGCGTAACAGCTGTAACAGGCCGTACAGAAATGCGTCGTCAGTTCACTAAAGCATTGAATGGTTTCTCTGTAAAAATGACTGAACGTGAAGCAAGGAGTGTTGCTGAACTAGGAGCGGTCGCTTCTGTGATGCGTTCAAAAAATTACGATCTTTTATCTGATGAAGGCCCTCGTCATATTGGTGCAGACCAAGTGTGGGATGGCACAAGTGTTCCCAGCGGTATTAAAGGCAAAGGTGAAGGCCAAATTGTCGGCATTATCGATACGGGTATTAACTCTGATCACCCATCATTTGCTGCAGTAGGTGATGATGGTTATGAGCACATTAATCCATTTGGTAGCGGTAATTATGTGGGTGACTGTGTTGAAGAACCTGAAGAAATCCAATGTAATAGTAAGTTAATTGGTGTGCGTTCTTATGATGTGATCACTGATGCATTTGATGCCATGATCCCAGGTTGGCCTGCAATTGGTGAGGATTATCAAGGTCACGGTTCACACGTTGCATCAACTGCAGCGGGTAACGTCGTTAAAAATGTGCCTTATATGTTACCGAGTTTTGGTGAAAATACAGATGGTAATATCCTTGCAGAAGATTTATTCCCTGAGATTTCAGGTGTTGCACCCCATGCGAATATTATTGCTTATCAAGTCTGTTACCCGTCAAGTGACGAATACAGAGGGTGTCCGGGCGAAGCGCTTGTTGCGGGTATTGAAGACGCGATTTCTGATGGTGTTGATGTAATCAACTTTTCAATCGGTGGTGCAGATTCGAACGTGTGGGCTGACCCTGTGCAACTTGCATTTTTAGCCGCGCGTGAAGCGGGCATTAACGTTGCAGCAGCGGCTGGTAATAGCGGACAAGGGTGTGGCAGCGCAGAGTGTTTTGGTTATTTAGATAACTCATCGCCTTGGCTGGCGCAAGTTGCAGCGACTACACACGGCCGTAGTGTTGCTGTTGAAACCGCCGTTGAGTTCGCTGGTTTTGCAGATGCCTCACTTGGTTCTGAGGTTCCTAGCTGGTCAGAAACGGGTCTAGTAGGGGGCGCAATCAACAGTGAGGAAATCACCGGGGTTGTTGTTTGGGCTAAAGACTATGAAGATGTTAATGGTTTCAAAGATTACAACGGTTATTGTACAGCTGATTACCCTGAAAATACCTTTAACTTCTATAAGGATGGCACGGAGATAGCGGGTGCGGCTGATGGAACGACTAACGTTATTGTTATTTGTCAGCGTCACTTAGCAGCTGATCCTGCTGCGAATGCACGTACAGCAAAAGTTGATCACGTGAAAGCCGGTGGAGCGGATGGTTTCATCATGTACAACCGTGATGGTGCTCAAGGTACTGTTGCAGAAAGTTATTCTTTACCAGGTGTACACTTTACGTATGATCAATGGAATGGTGTTGATGGTAATGATGGCCTAGAAGACTGGGTCGATAGTTATTCAGAAATGGGCCATATGATCACTATTAAACCAACGGTGATTGAGCGTCGAGTTAACGCTGAAGATGCTGATTGGTTAGCAACGTTCTCATCGCGTGGTCCTTCATTCTCTAATATAGAAGTGCTCGCACCGACACTTGCTGCTCCGGGTGTTGATATCTATGCTGCTTATTCTGATGAGCATCCGTTTGTAACACCACATGGCCAAGATTATGCGGCAATTAGTGGTACTTCAATGGCATCTCCACATGTTGCGGGTTCAATGGCGTTACTTCGTCAAATTCACCCAGATTGGACTGCAGCTGAAGTTCAGTCAGCATTATCAATGACGGCTGAAAATGTGGTTAAATATCACCGCTTAAATAATAAAAATGATGTAGTTGCTGATGCGAAGACTTATCGTTCAGGTGCGGGTCGCATAAATGTTGCGCTAGCAGCAAAAGCGGGCTTTGTCATGGATGAGTCAGCAGATAACTTCTTAGCAGCAGATCCATTCAATGGCGGTACACCGCATAAACTTAACTTGCCTAATTTAGTTAACTTCTCATGTGCACCAGAGTGTCAATGGGTACGAACTATTAAAGCGACAGAAGACGGTACTTGGACCGTTAGTCATGAGGATGTTGAAAACTGGAGTTATGATGTTAATTCACAATCCGCTCAAAATGGTGTGAATATTGATATCTTCCCGAAAACTTTCTCATTGAAAAAAGGTGAGACACAAACCATTATCGTTAAAGCGTCGATTATGGATACGCAAGATTGGTTTAGTAACTCTGAAGTTGAGCTACACACGAACCTAGTATTCCAAGCTGAGGAAGCGGGTATTCCAGATGCGCATTGGCCTGTAGCGTTTAAATATGATCGCGGTAACTTACCTTCAATGCTATCGACAACTGCGCATTCTGACGAAGGAACGTATGTTGCTAAAGGCATTATGTTACCAAACATCGAAGCACCTGTAGCACGTGTCTATGAACCAGTGAAAGCAGAAATTACTTCTGTAACACTGCCAAAAGATGACGATACGACTTTCCCTTGGACAATGAATCGTAAAGATGATGTAGCTGTTGAAGATATCTTAGATGAAGCAACATTCACTAAGTTTGTAACCGTACCCGCTAATTCTAAACGTTTTATTGCGGAAACTGTCAGTGTTGAATCGGAACTTGATGATTCACTGAAAAAAGGTAATCCAATCGTTTATGTAGGTAAAGACTACAATGGTGATGGTATTGTTCAGCCTCAAGATGAGATTTTATGCGTATCTAACCATCGAATCTACAACAACTTCTGTAATATTAATAACCCTGAAGAAGGTGAATATTGGGTTGTTTTATATAGCAGTAATAAAACCTCTGTAGGTCCAGTTGAAGAAACCTTTGAACTGGCAACGGCTGTTGTATCAGAGCAAGTTGCAACGGGGATGACTGCACGCCTTCCTGCGAGTGATGGTTTAAACAAAGTTGACATGACTGTTGATTGGAACATGGAATTTGATGCTAATAGTGTTTACTACTCATTATTGGATGTGGGCACATCAGCAGTTAATCCTGGTAACTTAGGTTCTATTCCATTCAAGATTAATCGTGGTAAAGATGTTGCGCACCTAGATGCGCCGAATACAGGTGCTAAAGTCGGTGACTTCGTTCCTTATACTTTTGAAGTATTGGCAAATAACTCAGGTGTTGACCGTGAATTTACTCTTGAACTAGCGATTCCAGAAGGTCTGGATGTTAAAGCTGAAAATGTTGCAATATCAACAACATCAGAAATCAATGTTGAAGTTGTTGATGGCAAGGTTGTTGTAACAGGAATGCAGGCTGATACGCGCGATGTTGAGCCAGACTACATTGTTACCGATAACATTACTGATGAGATGTGTCGTACACCTGACTTTGGTAATGCAAACCCAGGTGGTTATGTAGATTTATCACAGTTTGGAATTATGCCGTTGCTATCAGGTTTTGATGATAAAAACCTATATAACTATCGTGATGGCTATACCTTACCTATCGCAAGTTTTTACAATGGTGCGTACGATAACTTCAGTTTGTATAATAACACTGAAAATACAAACATTCAGAACCAGGTTATCCAAATTCGCGGCATGGGTACGGTGAATACAAGCGGTAGTCGCTTCTTCTACCCAGTTCACAATCCGTTCCCATATCACTCATTCCCATTTGAGAACATGGGTCCATTATGGCGTGGTTGGGAATTCTCTGAACAAGGCTTACTACGCTCTGTAATGTCTGTTGGCTTATCGTCAAACGAGGGTATTTCACTTGCAAGTACTGCAACGGGATGGGGGATTGTTGAGTGGGATAATGCATCTGATTATGACGATCCTGTTTATGACCGTTCAACAGGTACATACAGTTATACAAAACGTGATAACTCATTCGACTTCCAAGTGCTATTCAATGCAAATACGCGTTTTGGTAAAGGTGAACACGAAATTTACTATGCATACGATAATCTTGACTTTGGTACGACCCGTCCGCACGGCAGTATTGGTCTTCAAGGTTTCCGTGGCGAAGTATATGAATACGGTCCACTTGATAAATATCGCGGCGTTCAAGTTGCTTATAACAATCTAGATGAAGTTATTAGTGACGACTATGTTGTGTGTATGGATTACGTTGGCCCAGAATCATCACAGTTCGAAGTAACGGCATGGGCAGAAGTATTGCCATCAGCGGCAGGTCAAATGCTAAATATTGATGCGAAAGCAGCTATCTCTGGCCTAAATGACATGACAACGACTGCGACACTCAGTGTACCAAGCAACATCACGGTTGTAGCGCTTGACGATATGGTAACCACAGAAGAAACAGCAATTAGCTTTGATGTTCACTATATTGATGAAACAAACTCGAAAAATGAAATTTCAGTTATTTCAGACAATGTAAGTTTTGAAGTTGATGGCGATACAGTCACCGTAACACCCAATGAGAATTTCTACGGTGAAACAGAAGTGACGGTGGTTGTTTCTGACATTGAGAACCCATCAGATGCTGCAAGCACGACGTTTATGTTGACAGTAACTGGCGTGAGCGATGCACCTGTTGCAAATGTAGCGAATACAGAGATGGTTATCACAGAAGGCGATACGGTCACACTAGATGCATCAGCGTCAATGGACCCAGATGGTGATGAGCTGAGCTATAGCTGGCAAGGTAACGGTGTTATTGCAGATGCAAGCGCAGCGTTAACAACCGTGTCAGGCTTAACTGCGGGTGACCATGTATTTACAGTGACAGTATCAGATGGTGAACTTGAAACATCAGCAACTGTGAATGTGAAAGTAGTTACTGTTGCAGAGCGCTTAGCAATTGATGCTATTTCTAACCAATCAGTTGATGAAGATAACAGCACAGAGATTGCGGTTAACTTTGACAACCAGTTAGGTAAAGAAACCGTTATTACAGCAATGGCTGACAATGCTGAAGTTGAGGTAATGGGTCATGAAACGGGTTCAATGCTAAAACTGACACCAGCAGCAAACTTCAATGGTGAAATTGAAGTAACAGTAATGGTTGCTTATACAGATGAGCCTTCGGCGGTAGCGCAAACAACCTTTACACTGACAGTAAACGCAGTGAATGATGCGCCTGTTGTAGAGCTTGCAGAGACTCATTTATATGTACGTGAAGGTCAAGTACCGACACTTAGCGCAACGGCATCAGACCTTGATGGTGATGAGTTAACGTATGAGTGGACGGGTCCAGGTACGATAGAGTCAGCAAACAGTGCGAGCACGAAAGTGTCAGGTCTCGTTGCGGGTGACTATGTTTATACTGTGACAGTAAGTGATGGTACAACAACGGTTGAACAAAGCTTACAGTTATCAGTAACAGAAGCTCCCGAGGTTGATGACTCAGATGACGATGAGGATTCAAGCGGCTCACTTGCGTGGCTAACACTTCTAATGGCAGGTTTTGCAGGCTTAAGACGCCGTAAAGCAAAACGCAGCTAATCACTCCCTAAGTGTGTTATGTGACAAAGGGCCTTCGGGCCCTTTTTTCGTTTGTGTAATCTGCTCAACATAAAAGGATGTGGCCTATATGTCATGTTTACTTCGCTTTTTAGTCAGGCTGTTTTATTAACGTTTGCAGTTAATTAAAAATGGGGGCAAAAGCCAGATTGTAAAAAGGGGGGATAGGGAAGGTGAGTGTTTATGTTACTCTTTTATAAGGGAAAATAAGTCATCTTAGAAAGATGGGTTTTTACCTTATAGCTAAAAGTAATAAAGCGATTGAAAATCCTCTGTAGCAAAATGTACAGAGTATTTCATATTTTTTTCAGTGTGTTAGTTTGAAGTAAGCGAGGGATTAGCCCCGCATTAACATAGTTGTTGAGTGAAAAAATTATACAAAAATGTGTGCAAACGCTATGATCGCACCCAGAAGGGTGGAAACCTGTGGGTTATTAATCGTGTTTAGGCATCATTATAATCATTAATAATGCTATTAAGGTGAATTAAGTTGATGAAAAAATTGCTTGGCTTACTGTGTTGTTTAACGACGTCTACCGCTTATGCGCAGGGAGATGTAAAACAACCACAGTTGATAAAAAAGTCGACAATTCATGCCAGTATTACACTAGGATACGGTGGTATAGAGAACCCTGTTCTTGGTGCGGATAACGTCACGTCTCCTGTTTTACCAAGCGTGGCTTATTATGGTGATGATTGGTACTTCGACGACTTTTCGCTTGGTTACAGCTTAATCGAAACCCCAGATTACTATGTCGATTTACTCGGCCGCTTTAACGATGATGGTTTCTTTTTTGAGTTGGATGGTATCGATAAACTGTATGCCACGGGTGTCATTAGAACAGGCACTGATAGACCAACAAGACCCTCAGCTTCACCAATAAACCTGACCCCCATTGAACGCGATTTATCGTATATGGCAGGGGTAGCCTCAGCGGTAAACGTGTACGACTCTGTGTGGTTAAGTGCTGCATATTTTCACGATGTAACGCATGTACATGACGGTTATGAATTACTTTTGACTGGCTCTCGTGAATTTAAATTGTTTTCGGGTATCGCGGGTATAGAGGCCGGCGCGACCTATAAGAATGAAGAATTAATCGATTATTACTATACCGTTTTACCATCAGAAAGTGTGGTTCGCTTACCTAAATATGATTTAGAGAGTGCGGTTAATTATCACTTAAAAGTGAGTTACGTATACCCACTGAGTGACAGTTTTAGTATCGACTTTAAGCTCAAACACACGTGGCTTGATAGCCATTTGGCACGTTCACACATGATCGAAAAAAATGGTTACTTTTCGGGTTTTGCTGGAATTACTTACCACTTTTAGGCCAGCGTATTGCAATTTCAGCCCCACCGGTGTCTGTGTTGTTTGCAAGTGTTATGACCCCACCATGCCAGCTGGCAATGCGATGCACAATGTAGAGCCCTAACCCATAGCCGCTTGCGAGTTTATCCCCTTCACCTTGTTTAAAAGGCTCTATGAGTGCGTCAGCATTTATAGGCAGTCCGGGCCCGTCATCAGTCACACTAATGGTATAAAAATCACTTTCTTCCGCGCTGTGTATTAAAATGGTGTGTTTTGCGTACTTAGTGGCATTAATCAGCAAGTTTTGAACGGCAATGGCCATAAAACTTGCTTCGCAATAGGCATTTACTACGTCTAATTTAACGCTAAACTTAAGCTCTTTGTAGAGTTCAAATTTGTGGATCTCAGTCTCAATCAACCTTGTCAGGTTGGTTTTCTCTTGATTAAAGACACTTTGTTGATGCTCTAATCGTGCAAATGACAAATATTGTTCAAGGCGTAATTCAATTTCATCTATATCGCGTTCTATTTGAATACTTTCTTCTGTTTCACATTCAGAAATCGACAGTGCAAAGCGCATTCGCGAGAGTGGGGTACGAATCTCATGGGAAATAATGCGTGATAAATCATTATGAAGTTGTACAAACTGTGTGATGCGATCAGACATATGAGTAAAGGTATTTGCTAAAGGCGCAATGGAGGAGTTTGGTTTGATATCCAGCTCTATGCGTTGCGGCTTTTTACTGAAACGGTATGCGGCACGTTGCAATAACCCTAAATCACGAAATACAGGGCGAATAAAGGCTAAGATCATGGCTGCAAGCAAAATGTAAAATGCAAAAAAAGCGAGCCAGTCATTTTTACTTTGTGAAATAAGCGTAATAGGGCCGACTCTTTGTATTGCGCCATTATCGCTCTTCAAATAAACAAATTGTTGGCCGTTTTCATTGACACTGATAATGCCATCTCTGTCGAATGATGCCTGTAAAGAGTCAGGTAAAATTAACTCATTTTGATTAAATGCGTTAATACGCGTGTCTTTATGTTGAGCGATGAGTGCTAATTCATCCACACTGAGTTGAATACTAGGGGTTTGCTCTAAGAAAAACTGATTATAGAGTTGGCCAAATGCAAGCACTAAGGCAATTAAACTTACGGTGATGATTAAATAAAGTTTAAAAAACTGCTGCTTCATATTTCTGAAATATCCAAGCTGTATCCTTTACCTCGCACAGACTTGATATCTAAAGATTCTTTATGATCTTTAATGGTTTCTTTTAGTTTTTTCCTGAGTCGACTGATTTTTAAATCGATAGCACGGTCAAGTCCGTCGTACTCACGACCGATAATATGTTTGAACAAGACTTCACGTGAAACGGGTTGTGGTGAGTTTTTGGCAAGGTAGGCAATAATTTCAAATTCACTGTCGTTCAGGTTAAGCGCTGTGTTATGGAAAAAGATATCTCTTTTTTTATTATCGATGCGCAAAATATCGTTTTGCTTAGAAAAGTTATCTTGGCCAACAGAGTGGGTAATAATGGTTTTAATTTTGGCCAGTAGTAATTCAGGCTTGATTGGTTTTAAAAGATAGTCATAGGCGCCCAAATCTAACCCTTTAATTTGTGATTGCACTGAATCTAAGGCGGTTAAAAAGATCACCGGACAGCTGAACTTTTCTTTCAGCTGCGAAATTAGTTCAAAACCATTACCATCTGGGAGCATTATGTCGCAGATAATAAGTGATGGAATAAAGGTAATTTCGCTTTGGCGATATGCCTTTGCAGTATTAAAAACATCAATTGTGTAGCCATGCTTCAATAAATACGTTTGAATTAAGCTAGCTAGCTTTACATCATCTTCAATTAAAAAAATATGGTGCATTATAAACTCCAGCCAAAACGCCGTTTAATACGATAATCTTTAGCTTCATAGTTTGCTATTGAAAGTAATTGTTGTTGAACAACTTCATTGTTTATCGGATTTATTAGTTTAACAGTCAGCGGGTGCTCGGTTTTTATTATAAATTTTTCAATAATTAAGCCGTTTTGTGTATAGCACTGTGTGTACTGTGGGCGTTGTGTTACCTCTAAGCAAAGTTCTTTAAATGGGGCTAACCTAAAGTGAACTTGAATATTAAATTCACATACTTTTTGTTTTGTATCTGTTACACACACAATGGGTGATACTTTAAAAAAAGGCTGGTCTGTACTTTCATCGGCCAGCAAATTTGCTGAAAAGCACAAACATAAAAACAGTAATGACCAGCTTAATCGGTTTATCATTTAACCAAGCCCCTGTTTTCTAAAAGTCTTTTTTTCAAAGTAATATTAACCATTGAACGTTGGTGTAACGTACCTATCTCAATATGAGAGCTCATTTTTATGCCGCTTATTATAATTATGATTATGCAGCCTATGAGTGGCAATTACACGATAAAAAACGTGTTCATCATACCTTATTTACCGTTCCCGCCACAAATAGCACTAAGAACTGCCAGCGCTTTCAGACCTATTTGTGTTATTGTCGCCACTTCTAAGTTAGCGCCTTGTTTTAAAATAGAATCTGAATTTATATTTAGTTAAAATTAATAACTTTTCATTACGCTCTGGCGCTGCTTTAGTGTTCACTATTGTTGTTCATTTGTTAACTGTTGCGTACAAATTGATACAAAGTTCATTTTAGATATAAAAACCAACATTTTAGTAATTGTAGCTAAACTCTCGCTGAGCGTGTGACATATATTTAACAGATTCGACCTCTCCTATAAATTTTTCTGGTAGTATAGGCAGGTTATAAGCAGTTTAAGCAGTGAACAATTATGTTAAGTCCATTTTATCAGCAACATGCTGATTACGTCTCTATTACTCGTGAGCAAGGCTGTCGTTTTGCTAAGTCCGTGGCAGATGACTTTAATCCGTTACACGACAAAGATGCCAAAAAGTTTTGTGTACCTGGCGATTTACTTTTTTCGCTTGTACTCAGCCGTTACGGGATCAGCGAAAAGATGGAATTCACTTTTGCTGGTATGGTTGATGAGACATCAAAGCTCTCTTTTCCAGAAGGCGCCGATGAATTTGATATCACTGATGGCGATAAAGTAATGCTTAAAGTGAAACGTGAGGGTGCGGTCAGTCAATGTCCAGATTTGATCAATAGCTTAATTAAAAACTACGTTGAGTTTTCTGGTACCACTTTCCCGCATGTGATCATTCCATTAATGGGTAAGCAAGATGTAATGATCAATCCAGCACGACCTATGGTTATCTATGAGTCAATGCTCATTAATTTAGACCGACTTGATATTACGTCACCAGCGCTGCAATTCGCGGAGCCTGATTTCACTTATACAGGTAAGCGAGGAAAAATCACCTTACGTTTCGATTTATTAGAAAAAGGTGAAAAAGTCGGGTCAGGCGAAAAGCACATGGTGGTGTCAGGTATTCGTGAATACTGCCAAGCAACCGTGGATGATCTGATTGCGTTTTATAATCAACGCAAAGAAACACTTAAACCTGCATAACGGCAACGCTTGTAAGAAAAGGCGCTAAGGCGCCTTTTTTGTTTTTAGTGTTGCGCGTACAATAGACGTTTTACAGTAATTGTGCACCCTATCATGTCAGTAACCAGCTTTTCAGAGTTAAACCTTGCGCCTGAACTCCTTTCAGCATTGCAAGCAGAGAATTATCACACCCCAACGGCTATTCAAAGCCAAACTATCCCGCTTATTTTAGCCGGGGTTGATGTTATGGGAAGTGCACAAACAGGCACGGGTAAAACAGCTGCCTTTGTTTTACCATTGCTTAATAACTTATTGCGTGAAGAGCCGCTGCCCGAGGCTGTAAAAGTTTTAATCCTGACACCAACGCGAGAGCTTGCACAGCAAGTATTTGCCAGTGTTGAGCGTTATGCAGCTAATACACCTATTAAAGCTGCGCTTGCTTATGGCGGCGCCAGTATTGGCCCACAAATTAAAGCCATTAAAGGTGCGCAAGTTGTGGTGGCTACACCGGGACGATTACTTGATCATGTGATCAAAGGGAGCATTAAATTATCTGCCATTAGTGCCCTTGTTTTTGATGAAGCAGATCGTATGCTTGATATGGGGTTCATTGATGAAATAAAGCGTATTCTTCGTCATGTTCCAAAACAGCGCCAAACCTTACTCTTTTCAGCCACATTTGATGACAGCATTTTTGAGCTAAGTAAACAGTTGTTGAATGATCCTAAGTTAGTTGAGGTTGATAAACGCAATTCGGCTGCTGTTGAAGTTGAGCAGATTGTGTATGCGGTTGATGAGGATCGTAAACGCGAACTCGTTTCACATATGATCGGCATGAAAAATTGGCAACAAGTACTTATATTCACCCGCACTAAACAAACGGCCGATAGTCTGGCAAAAGAAATGTGTAAGGACGGCTTAAAAACGGAGTCTATTCACGGCGATAAAAGCCAGGGGGCGCGAGACAAAGCGCTGCAAAATTTTAAGACGGGTGTCACTCGAGTACTTGTCGCTACAGATGTTGCGGCGCGTGGCCTTGATATCGCCTCATTAAAGTATGTGATTAACTACGAACTACCCTATGTTGCAGAGGACTATGTTCACCGTATAGGGCGGACAGGACGAGCGGGTGAAACAGGGTTGGCCATGTCATTGGTGAGTATTGATGAGCAATGGTTACTGGATGAAATTGATGTTTTATTAGATACACGCTTAACACCACAATGGCTGCCAGGGTACGAGCCTGATTTAACAAAAGAGCCAAAACAAGTCCGAAAAAACACGAATAAGGCACGACGCTCTCGTGACAAAAAACGTATATTAGGGCAAAAAAATCCTAGGCGCCGATAGATTAAGCTGTATCAGTGCTAATTTAAGGGAGCCTAAATTAGCACTAATCAACACGCTAATAGCATAAAGTCGTGTGTACATTAGCTTGGTGAACAAAAGCGTTTAATGAACTGTCATGCTTATCCGCATTTCTTTGCTAGCGACCACGTTTTCTTGTTTTAAAATCGCTGTTAATTAAACGTATTGGTATAAATGCGCACATTATTTAAGCGATTTGTTTTTCAGCTAGGTTTAATTCCATGGTTGCTTTAAGTAAGCGGTAAAGATTAATTGACGCATCAATTTCTTCTTTACGGTTTGTTAAGCTCTCAATATTTAAACCAAGTGGCACCGCTAAATGTGCGCAGCTTTGTAATATGAGGTCAAGATTCTCACGGCAAATGCGTACTGACTCACTCAATGGATTTGCAGAATCAAGCATGCGCCATTTTGTTGCCTCCGGTACAGAGATACCCAGCCACTCCATAAAATCTAACGTTTTCTCACCACCACAGGGTGTAAACGTTAAAATTATACGCTTAGGTGCGATGCCTAACGCTTTGCAGCTACGTGCATAGCTAGTGATTAAATCAATGGTTGCTTGTGCGTTGTACACGGCTTGTGAAATAAAAAACTTACAACCTTGCTCTGTTTTTTCTAATAGACGGTCATGCTCGTTACGTTTGCTTGCATGGCGTTCAGCAATAGTCACACCGCCAAGAAACACATCATTGTCTTGCTTAGCAAGGGTGTTATAAGCATCCGGTAAACTTAGTTTGATATCGCCATGCGAAGATGGGCTACCTACCAAGACTAGGTTTTTTAAATCAAACTCATTACGTGTTTCGTGTAGCCAATCGGTAAATTCAGCTTCACCGCGCTGGGCAACACTTTTGTAGGTAATAACATCTAAATGAGAAAGGCTACGCAACAAATGGCTGTACTCACGTGGGTCTACGGTTTCTTTAAATGGAAACGGACGCGGCTTTTCTGTACGGCTGCTTTCATCTTGAATGTCGTAGATAATGACACCATCGTATTCAATTTCATGAAGGCGACCCAATAATTTTTGTGCAATGGTTTCAAGCATGGCTTTATCAGTGCCTGATTTAGGCGGTGTGGTACCAATCAGGTATACACCCTGATTGGTGTCTTCAATTTTCTCTTGTAGTGATAAAGCCATAATCCTCATTCCAGCTCGTGCCTGCGTCTATGGGAAATAATATAGCAGCCATTTAGACGTCTAGATAGATTTTTCTGTTGAAAGTTTTTCAATGAGCATGAATTTAATTCAAGTTGCTGGTGAGGTGTTATCTTAAATTGACACACCTGTTTACATTAATTGTGCCCTTGACCCTCATATTTTCCAGTACTTTCATGCATAATCAAACACAACTGATTATGAGAAAAATAACTAACAAGTAAAATTAAAGGATCATTATGACATTTAGATTATTAGCGACCAGTGTTGCTGTAACGCTTGCTCTTAGCGGGTGTGCGACGAATTCACAATCAAATATGGTTAAAGAAGTCGAAATAGAACAGGTTGTCAGCCAAGAAGATAACCGTGTATTTAGCCAAGATTACGTTTTAGAAGAACTAGAAAACGGTCTTCGTGTCATGGTGGTAAAAACGGATTACCCCGATGTTGTTTCATTACAAATTCCCGTGTCGGTAGGCTCTCGTAACGAAGTAGAAGAAGGCAAAACGGGCTTTGCTCACTTTTTTGAGCACATGATGTTTAAAGGCTCAGAAAAATTCCCACAAGATGTGTATTCAGATATTTTAAAAAATTCGGGTGTTGATAACCGCGCGTATACTACTAATGATTACACCAACTATCATTTAAATTTCTCAAAAGAGCACCTTGATAAAGTGCTTGAAATTGAAGCTGATATCTTTCAAAACCTCACGTACAGCGAAGAACAGTTCCGTACAGAAGCCTTAACAGTGAAAGGTGAGTACTTAAAAAATAATGCCAGTCCAATTCGTAAATTGCTTTCAGCAGTGCGTAACGAAGCATTTGAGAAACATACTTATAAACACACCACGATGGGCTTTTTTGAAGACATTGAAGCCATGCCAGATCAAATGGCTTACGGGAAAGAGTTTTTCGCAAAATTTTATAAACCAGAATATGTATCGTTGGTCATTGTTGGTGATGTCGACCCTCAAGAAACCATGGCAATGGTGAAAAAACATTGGGGTAACTGGAAAAAAGGTGATTACCAAGCCGATATTCCAGTAGAGCCAAAGCAACAAGCGCCAAAATATATTCATGAGCAAAATGACGGTTTACCAGGCCATTGGTTACTCGTATCGTATAAAGGCACTGCGTGGGATCCAACGCAAAAAGATCGCGCCGCACTTGATTTAATCTCACAGCTTTATTTCTCAAATAACTCAGCGCTTTATCAAGAATTGGTGGTTGATAAGCAAATCGCGAGTCAAATGTTCACTTATAATCCTGATACAAAAGATCCGGGGTTATTGCATGTCTTTGTAAAAGTAGAAAACGAAGCCGATCTTGCAAAAGCACGTGATGCCATTAACCGCACATATGTACAAGCACGCACTGAGCTTGTTGATGCCCAAAAACTGGCAGACTTAAAATCAAATTTAAAATACAGCTTTATCAATGGGCTTGATTCATCGCAATCAATCGCCTCGACACTTGCAAGCTACATGCATTTTGAGCGTGATCCAGAGGTAATCAATCAGCTCTATGCGACTGCCGATAGCATCACCCCAGAAGACATTAAAGCGATAGCGAATAAATACTTTGTTGATTCAAGCCGTACTACAGTGACGATGTCGGCTTTAGATAACGTGGCAGGATTTGAGCAAGAAGTTGACCTAAACGCAGCCGTTGCAAGTACAGAACAAGCGCCAACAGAGCGTCATTTTAAAGTGCTCGATAAAACCAACAGTTCACCATTGGTTGATGTTAACTGGTTATTTAATACCGGTGCCGCGGCCGATCCAGCAGGTAAAAAAGGCGTCGCCGCATTAACGGCAGCCATGCTTGCGAAAGGTGGCTCAGAAACGATGAGCTATAAAGACATTCAAAAAGCGTTATACCCACTCGCGGGTAGCTTTGGGTATCAAATCGATAAAGAGATGATTTCGTTGCGCGGTCGTGTACACAAAGACAATGCGGCACAGTGGTATGCGCTTGTGAGTGAACAATTACTCAACCCAGGTTTTAGAGAAGATGACTTCAAACGCCTGAAAAAAGAGCTTATCGATAGCATTAAAGCGGGGCTTAAAGCATCAAACGATGAAGAGCTCGGTAAAGAAGTGCTTTATCATCAACTGTATAAAGGCCACCCATACGAAAGCTATAACTATGGTGACTTATCTGATCTGGAAGCATTGACGCTTGATGATGTAAAAGCGTTTTACGACAAGCAATTCACACAATCAAAACTAACCGTAGGTTTAATTGGTGCGATTCCAAGCGATGTAAAATCGGCGATGCTAAAAGATTTAACATCGCTGCCAGAAGGCAAAGAAAGCCGTTTAGTAATTCCCGATGCGCCAGCACTGAGTGGTCACCATGCCACCATTGTTGAAAAGTCGGCGCAATCAACAGCCGTGTCGTTTGGTTTCCCAATAGAGACGATTCGTAGTAGTGAAGATTGGACTGCATTATGGCTAGTGCGTTCATACTTTGGCGAGCACAGAAGTTCGAATAGCTTCTTGTATCAGCGTATTCGTCAAACCCGTGGTATGAACTATGGTGACTATGCGTACATTGAATACTTCCCACGTGGTATGTTCCAAACTAAGCCTGATGCGAACTTAGGCCGCTCTGAGCAAATTTTCCAAGTATGGCTGCGTCCATTGCGCTCTAATAACGATGCGCACTTTGCAACCCGTACCGCGTTATTCGAGTTAGATAAGCTTATTAAAAACGGCATCAGCAAAGAAGATTTTGAAGCAACGCGCAACTTCTTAATTAACTTTGTGCCACAAATGGTTGCAAGCCAAGACCGCCAACTAGGCTACGCGCTAGATAGTGAGTTTTATAATACAGAGAGCTTTGTTGACTATGTACGTGGCAAGCTTGAAAAGCTAACACTTGAGGATGTGAACCGTGTTATTCGCGAGAATCTGCAAACCGACAATATTCACTATGTGTTTATTACAGGTGACGGTAAAGACATGCAAAAGCGCTTAGCGTCAGAGCAAACATCGCCTATGGTTTATAACGCAGAAAAACCAGCAGGACTTGTCGCGGAAGACAACGTGATTGCTGATTATAAGCTCGCTATTCCAGCGAAAAATATATCAGTCGTTGATGTAGAAAAGGTGTTTCAATAACACACAATAGAGTGCTCCTTTAGGGGCACTCTTCTTTATTTGTTTGCGGGTAGTGATCAGCAACAACAAGTTTGTTGCGGCCAGTATCCTTCGCTTGATAAAGTGCATTATCAGCCATTTCGATCAATTGCATGGCATTATCAGCGACGTTTGGCACAAGTGTTGCCAAACCAATACTGACTGTTAAAGGGTGGCCAGCCAGTTCGGGGAGCTTTAATGCTGTAAGCTCGGCCATAAAACGCGTTAATAGCATTTGAGCCTGTAAACAGTGAGTATTTCCCAACACTAATATAAATTCTTCGCCACCGTATCTTGCACATAAATCGCCAGGTCTACGCGCGAAGTCGGGCAGTATTTTTGCGACTTCTTTTAGGCAAGTGTCACCAACGACATGGCCAAAGTTATCATTGAGAAGTTTGAAGTTATCTAAATCAATCATCGCCAGCGATATGGGAAGTTTGAGTCGCATGCAGCGGCTCCACTCTTGCTCATAAAAGTCATCAAAATGACGTCGATTAGCAATTTGTGTCAGACCATCAATGTGCGCTAACTCTTGAACTTGCTGTTCAGCAAGTTTTCGTTCAGTGATGTTTAAATGACTAATCACCACGAAACGCTGCGCATTATACTCCAGTGGCACAGCACGCATCATAAACCAGCGTTTTTCGATGTCGCTATGACAAGGGTACTCTAAGTAAAATTCAGGTTCTTGATGATTGATGACTTTATTGAGACCTGCTAAGGCTTTTATTCCAAAATCATCGCCTTGTATTGCGGCTGACTTGCAGATAGCTAAGTAATTTTGTTTCTGCCATTGAATATTGCAGTCACAATTATTCTCATCGCCAAACGTTTGCCAACTGCGATTAACAAATATGATATCGCCCAGCTCATTGATAACAACGATATGTTCTGAGATGGTATCAAGTATTAATTTCAAAAATTCTTTTGATTCAACCACATTGGTTCCTGACCATGACTACTCAATTAAGATTAGCAATAAATGCTGAGTTTTCACTGTTGTTGATGTAAAAAATAATCCGAAGCACTTAATTTATTGCGCAGTTCATTTTACTGCATTGTGAAGGTGTTACAACAGGGAATAAGTCGATACTTCAAACAACAGTGAAACAGGTTACTCATATTTTTAAGTAACCTGTTTTACGTAATAGAGAGGCTGTTGAGTCGGTTTTAAGGTTTTGCTATTTAGTTTTCTGCCAGAATCACACCAAGGCTCAACTCTGACAGTTAATCTATTTGTTATAACAATGCGCCAACTTCCACGCCGATAGCTAACAACAAAGTTGCTGCAACAAAGGCGATGAGTACTGCGTGACCACGCTGTTCTTTTTTCATCGTTCACTCCTAAAAAATAACAAATACTGTTGCCATACCCAGTGCAAAACTAACACACGATGAAGCTGCAACAATTGCGGCCAAGTTTTGCTTCGATACTGCTTTTGCTTCGCTTTCAACGGCTGGTTCATCGTCTAGTTTGATAAGCTCACCTTGGCGTACTTCAAATACCGCACATAGGCTCATGGTGGTTTCTTTTGATGCCGCACCTTCTTTTTCAACGCGTTGAATGGTTCGTAGGCTCACATCACAGGCGTCGGCCAACTGCTGTTGTGTCCAGTCGAACTTAAGCCTTAATGTTTTAATTGTATTAGGGTTTAATTGCATCACTTACTTCCCAATAAACGGCTCGATAAGTGTGATAAAGGCAAAACCAAAAATAGCCCCCCCAATAAAGCAACCTAAGGTAACCATAGCAACTTGTTTTGGGTTATCAGTCAGTGCGGTTTGCGTGCTTTGCTTTACCAATTTGCCAGCTTTAAAAAACGAACATTCAAGCTTGCCTGTTAGCATATTTTGCATCTTAAATTCGACTGCATACGCATTATCTTGGTAGTTAAAGTCGTGACGACTTTTAAAGCCGAAGCTGCGCTTTTCACTAACCAATTCATCGTTTACATATATTTCTTCTTTGCCGCTCATGATGTGACCAAAGCATGCGATTTGGTTATCACCATCTTGAAAGTAAAGTTTATAACCTAGTTTATGTGAGTTTAGTACGTCGTTTTTCATCATCGTTTCCTTGTTAAGTTGATGATGTAAATTTAATGATTATTTTTGTTTTTTACGCCGTCAGCGATACGCCAGTCCCTATTTTGGCATATGACAGCCAAGATGTCATATTGGTTTTGTTATTGAAATATAAGCGAATTATTTTAAGTGGTTCGATTGATGTTGTATCGGTCACTGTCGTATTGGCTTGCACTAAAATAACCGTTTGATAACAAAAAAGTAGCGATGACACTCTGGTTATTAGATATAACCAGAACAAATAAACAACGGGTTAGTACATCTTGCTACAAATCCGTTAAACTTAAGGCATAGCAGTTAGGTACAACCAGAAAGGCAAAAATATGCGTCATGAAATTTGGCAACAGCTTCGCGAAGAAGCAAACGAAGTCGTTACTCGCGAACCATTATTAGCAAGTCATGTTTACTCGTGTGTGTTAAATCATGAGTGTTTGGGGTCGGCGCTGAGTTTTATTGTTGCTAATAAGCTGGCAGATGCCGTCGTGTCAGCATTTACTATTCGTGAATTATTTGACCAAGCCTTTGTAAAATGTGACTTAATGCTAACGCATGTGGCCCACGACATAAAAGCTGTTAAAGATCGTGACCCCGCAGCCGATAGTTATTTAACTGTGATACTTAACTTAAAGGGCTTCCATGCAATACAAGCACACCGGCTCGCACATTGTTTATGGCTGCAAAACAGAAAAGAGCTTGCTCGCTTTATTCAAAGTAGAACCTCAGAAGTATTTGGCGTTGATATCCATCCTGCTTGTAAAGTCGGTCATGGTATTATGTTTGACCATGCAACTGGGATTGTAATTGGTGAAACCGCGGTTATCGAAGATAACGTATCGATTCTACAGTCTGTGACATTAGGCGGTACGGGTAATGAGCAAGGCGATCGCCATCCTAAAATTCGCGCAGGCGTTTTAATTGGCGCGGGTGCAAAAGTACTTGGTAATATAGAAGTCGGTGAGGGTGCGCGTATCGGCGCAAACTCTGTGGTATTGAGTCCTGTTCCTGCCCATACAACGGTGGTTGGGGTGCCTGCTAAGGTGGTTGGTAAACCAAACTGCCCATGCCCCGCAGAAAGCATGAATCAAAACTTTTTAGATGACAGTGCTGCTACCCCTAGCAATGAATCGCATACGAGTGCTATGTTGTAATTTCAATTAATTGTTATTTAAAGGGCAACGGAAGTGTCTAAATTATCTTTAGGGTTAGTCGTTGCAGCGTCTTTTTTATGTGGCGCTGCTGCGATGTCGTTCTATCAATCTTTTTCTGCTACAACAACGCCTGACATTGAGCCAGCAGCGCCGAGTGTTGCTGGTTATGAACCGCATGAAACCTCATCTGTGAGCATTAAAAAACCTGAAACCATGAGCGCTCAAAATGAGCCACTCAACAAGGCGCCTATAGAATCCGCTACGGCAACTGAGCTTGTGCAACAAATTGAAGAGTTACAGCAGCAAGTGGCAAATCAACAAACAATTATAGCCAGTTACAAAGCGGCGGTTGTCTCACCTCAACAGATTAATTCGCGTACCGAGGCATTGCACAGTTTATTAGAAGAGCAGGCGCGTGATGAAGCATGGGCGTATCAAACAGAAACAGCCATGGCAGACTTTCTCATCATGGCCGATTTACCTGTACAGCCAAATATGACAGTTGCCAACTGTAAAACCTCCGTCTGTGAATTTAAATTGCAACAGCCTGAAGGGGTTGATTCACTTCCTGCACATTATTGGCGAAATATCAGCGATAAGTTGATGGAGCAAGGCTGGTGGAAGCAGTTTAAATACTCTTCTTCCACATCAAGCGACGATACTCTGAGCATCATTGTTAGTACTGAACAGTAAATAACGCACAGCTAGATCACGTTTGATTTTAATTGGCCGTCCACTAGTTCAGTTATCAATAATTCCCCTGATTTGATATCAGCCACTGACTTCACAACGTGACCGTGCTCATTTTTAGTGATGCTGTAGCCACGTGCTAGCACGCTTAGCGGACTCACCGAGTCTAAACGGCTTGCTTGCAGTGAAAGGGTGTTACGAGAGATTGAGAGCTGTTGTTGCATAGCTTGCGTTAAACGGCCATGTAATTGCACTAATTGATGTTCGCTTCTGGCCAGCTGCTTTTCAGGTGAACGCTGCATTAAACGCGGTGTTAAGTTTGCAAGAACGCGCTCATAATGCTGAATTTTACCGTTAATAGCGCTGTGCAATGCGAGGGTTAACTCATCTAATTTTTGAGTTTGCTGGTTTAATTGGTTACGCGGATGACACAGCTGCAAACGATGTTCAAACTGTGTCGCAGTGCTGCGTTTAACAGACAGTGTATGTTTAAATGCATGGTGTAAATGCTTCACTAACTGACTGACTTTATTGTGTAGCTCCTGCGTGTTAGGGCTAACAAGCTCGGCAGCGGCAGAAGGTGTAGCGGCACGTATATCGGCTACATAATCACTGATAGTGGTGTCGACCTCATGCCCAACTGCGCTGACAATAGGTAATTCACTGGCAAATATAGCGCGGGCGAGTTGTTCATTGTTAAAGCACCATAGATCTTCTAATGAGCCACCGCCACGACCGAGTATTAATACATCAACCTCATGTCGTTGGTTAGCAATATTAATTTTTTCAATAAGTTGGCTGTGGGCATCAGCCCCTTGCACCATGGCAGGGTAAATCACAACTTCAAGCTGCGGTGCGCGACGCTTTAAAACGGTTAAAATATCGCGGATGGCAGCCCCGGTCGCAGAGGTAATGACACCAACGCGGTTTATCGTAGTGGGGAGGGGCTTTTTATGTGCAGAACTAAAAAGGCCTTCAGCGGCAAGGCGCATTTTCAGTGCATCGAATTCTTGTTTTAGTAACCCTTCACCAGCCGGCGCCATATGCTCAACAATGAGTTGATAATCACCGCGCGGTTCGTACAATGAAACCCGAGCACGCACTGTGACTTGCGCGCCATTTGTTGGGCGAAAAGTCTGTCCACGGTTATTGCCTCGCCACATAGCCGCTTTCACTTGAGCTCTGTCGTCTTTTAAAGTGAAATACCAATGGCCTGAAGCCGGGGCAATAAAATTAGAAATCTCGCCTGTTAACACAAGTGATGAAAAGCCTTGCTCTAAAACATGGCGAATTTCCTTATTTAGGCGCGAGACCGTATAAATAGGCTGTGTTGAGTGCGTTAAAGCCATTTAAAACCCCAATAAAATAAACTGCGTCTACTTTATCATAAATAAATGCGGAATTTTATTTACTCATGCGCATAACGCTGATAAAATTTGGCCGCAATTCCTTATACTCAGATCCACATGTGAGAAGTTGCCAAAATGCTTAGAATTGCTAAAGAAGCTCTTACCTTTGACGACGTACTTTTAGTACCAGGTCATTCTACTGTTTTGCCACACACGGCAAATATTTCAACTCGCTTAACGCGTGGTATCAAACTTAACTTGCCGCTAGTTTCAGCATCTATGGATACTGTAACAGAAGCTCGCTTGGCGATTGCGCTAGCGCAAGAAGGCGGTTTAGGTTTTATCCACAAAAACATGACAATCGAAGAGCAAGCTAAAAACGTACGTAAAGTAAAAACGTACGAGGCAGGTATTGTTTCTTTCCCTGTTACTGTGACTGCGGATCTAACAATTGCTGATGCTATCGCGCTTTCAGAAGAAAAAGGTTTTTCAGGTTTCCCTGTAACCGACGCTGACAATAACCTTGTAGGTATTGTTACAAGCCGTGATATGCGTTTTGAAACTAAACTTGAGCAGCCTGTTTCTACAGTGATGACGAAAAAAGAATCGTTAGTGACTGTAAAAGAAGGTGCAGACCGCGATGAAATTTTAGGTCTCATGCACGAGCACCGTATCGAAAAAATTCTTGTAGTTGATGATGCATTTAAACTGAAAGGCATGATCACTGTAAAAGATTATCAAAAAGCACAAGACAAACCTCACGCATGTAAAGACGAGCAAGGTCGTTTACGTGTAGGCGCTGCTGTAGGTGTTGGCCCAGGTACTGATGAGCGTATCGCTGCCCTTGTTGAAGCTGGTGTTGACGTATTACTTATCGATACTTCTCATGGTCACTCACAAGGTGTTATCGACCGTGTTGCACAAACTCGTCAAACATACCCAGATTTACAAATCGTAGCGGGTAACGTTGCGACAGCTGAAGGTGCAATTGCCCTTGCTGATGCGGGTGTTGATGCCGTTAAAGTGGGCATTGGCCCAGGCTCTATCTGTACTACACGTATCGTTACAGGATGTGGTGTACCACAAATCACCGCTATTTCAGATGCAGTTGAAGGCTTAAAAGGCCGTGACATTCCTGTTATTGCTGACGGTGGTATTCGTTTCTCTGGCGATATCGTAAAAGCACTGGTTGCGGGTGCATCATGTGTCATGGTGGGTTCAATGCTCGCGGGTACAGAAGAAGCACCAGGTGAAGTTGAGCTATATCAAGGCCGTTACTACAAGTCATACCGTGGTATGGGTAGCCTTGGTGCGATGAACCAAAAAGAAGGTTCATCAGACCGTTACTTCCAGAAATCGAACGAAGCAGACAAGCTTGTTCCTGAAGGTATCGAAGGCCGTGTTGCTTATAAAGGACCTATTGCGACAATCATTCACCAACAAGTGGGTGGTCTTCGCAGTGCAATGGGCTTAACTGGCTGTGCGACAATTGAAGAGTTAAATACTAAACCTCAGTTTGTCCGTGTAACGTCGGCTGGTATGGGTGAATCACATGTTCACGATGTGCAAATCACCAAAGAAGCGCCAAACTACCGTTTAGGTTAATAACCGTAACGTATTGAAATTACATGGGCTAGCATATGCTAGCCCTTATTTATTTTTCATCTCCCCTGTGGGAGAGCAGTTCCTGACTAACGAGATACTCCATGAGCAAAGACATTCACGATTCACGAATTCTCATTTTAGATTTTGGTTCGCAATACACGCAATTAATCGCACGTCGTATACGTGAAATTGGTGTTTACTGTGAGCTGTGGGCTTGGGATGTAACAGAAGAGCAAATCCGCGAGTTTAACCCACAAGGTATTATCTTGTCGGGTGGCCCTGAGTCAACAACGCTTGATAACAGCCCACGTGCTCCAGAGTATGTATTTAATGCAGGCGTGCCTGTACTTGGTATTTGTTACGGCATGCAAACAATGGCAATGCAACTTGGCGGAAGTGTACACAGCTCAGATAAGAAAGAGTTTGGTTATGCGCAAGTTGAAAAAGTAGGCAACTGTGCGTTATTCGATGCTATTGAAGATCACATTACAGATGGCGGCGCAGGCGTACTTGATGTATGGATGAGCCACGGCGATAAAGTAATGGAAGTACCTGATACTTTCAAAACGACTGCTAAAACATCAACGTGTCCACATGCTGCTATGTCATGGGAAGAAAAGCGTTTTTACGGCGTACAATTCCACCCAGAAGTGACACATACTCACCAAGGTCTTCGTCTTCTTGAGCGTTTTGCGATTGATATCTGTGGCTGTGAAAAGCTTTGGACACCTGCAAAAATCATCGACGATGCGATTGAGCGAATTAAAGAAACAGTCGGTGACGATGAAGTTATCTTAGGTCTTTCAGGTGGTGTTGATTCATCGGTTGTTGCGATGCTTATTCACCGTGCGATTGGCGACAAGCTGACTTGTGTATTTGTTGATAACGGTTTACTTCGTTTAAACGAAGGCCAACAAGTCATGGATATGTTTGGTAACAAGTTTGGCCTAAACATCATCAAAGTAGATGCTGAAGATCAATTCCTTGCAGATCTTGCCGGTAAATCAGACCCAGAAGACAAGCGTAAAGCAATTGGTCATACATTTATCAAAGTATTTGATTCAGAAGCGAAGAAACTGAAGAATGCACGTTGGTTAGGTCAAGGTACTATCTACCCAGACGTGATCGAATCTGCTGCATCAGCAACAGGTAAAGCACACGTAATCAAGTCTCACCACAACGTAGGTGGTTTACCAGACGACATGGAAATGGGTCTTGTTGAGCCTTTACGTGAGCTATTCAAAGACGAAGTACGTAAAATCGGTCTTGAGTTAGGTTTACCGTACGACATGCTTTACCGTCACCCATTCCCAGGGCCAGGTTTAGGTGTACGTGTACTGGGCGAAATCAAGAAAGAATACTGTGATTTACTTCGCCGTGCAGACGCTATCTTTATCGAAGAGCTACACAAAGCTGAGCTTTACCACAAAGTAAGCCAAGCGTTTACGGTATTCCTACCTGTTAAATCAGTCGGTGTAATGGGTGATGCGCGTAAGTATGATTGGGTTGTATCACTGCGTTGTGTAGAAACAATCGACTTTATGACAGCACGTTGGTCACACTTACCTTATGAGTTCTTGGGGGTGGTGTCTAACCGTATCATTAATGAAATTGATGGTATCTCACGCGTTGTTTACGATATTTCAGGTAAGCCACCTGCAACTATCGAGTGGGAATAATCCTTTTATTTCTGTAACTATCGTATAAAAAACGGCGGATTAGCTTGCTAATTCGCCGTTTTGTTTATTTTGAAAGCAGTTGAACCACAAACTGTGTTTTTTTACTTTACCTTTATAAAAAGCTCTATATAATTCATCGTCATTGCAGGGGCGTAGTTCCAATTGGTAGAACAGCGGTCTCCAAAACCGACGGTTGGGAGTTCGAATCTCTCCGCCCCTGCCATTTCTTCCCGCTTTACTTTAATCGCAAATCTCCCTATATTACTTGCTCTTAATCATGATTGAGTTGTTATGAATCCAAGTTACGCTGCGATATTTTCTGTACAATCTTTAGAGTTAAACCAACACTATCGAACAGTGCCTGATGTTCAAGTAGAACATGCGTCAATGTCTGATAAAACGCCGCTTACACTCTCGTTACAGTTTCATCACGATCTTGAAAAAGCATGTGCTCCTTTGGTGATTACACACGTTGTCAAAGCGCCAAATATAAGCTGGCAGGATGGCTGTTTAGCCTTACCAAGTGAGAAACTTAACAGTGAGCAAAAAAAACAATTGTGGACTTTAATTGGTGAACAACTTGATAAGCTTTAAGCCTGTTGATGCAAATTATATAACTCAGCTAATGACAATCGAAAATGCCTGTCACAGTCACCCATGGACCGAAAAAACCATGTTGTCGTGTTTAGCTGGACGTTACTTTAATCTTGCCGCTTTTAAAGGTGATGAGATGCTTGGTTTTTACATTGGTGAGCAAGCTGGGCCTGACTACACGTTAATGGATATTTGTGTGGCGCCAAGTCATCAGGGGCAGGGCATTGCAAAGCAGCTTTTAGATGCTTTTATTCATCATGGTGAGCAACAGCACGCTGAGAATCTATTTTTAGAAGTGCGAGAGTCAAACACGCGTGCCATTGCACTATATGAGCGTGCAGGTTTTTCTCATATGTCGGTGCGAAAAAATTATTATCCGACAGCAACAGGTAACGAAGATGCCATTTTAATGGGCTTAACTTTACGCTTCTAGCGTTTAAGAAGCCTTTTTTAACGCACTGATAAGCATTTCGTAACTTTGTTCTATTTGCTGGGCTTGGTTACTGCGTAGTGCCGTTTCGAGTTGCCCCGCAGTCTCATGGATTTCCTCAAAGCTAAAGCAACCCGCACTGCCTTTTAGACTGTGTGCCAGCGAGCGTAATGCTTCCCACTCTTTAGTTCGGTACAACTGCACGACTTGGTTGAGGTAGTCAGGTAATTTAGAACGGTAGTTGTCGTTAATTTGCTGGAACTTCTCACTTTTGAGTAAATTTTCCCACTTGTTTTGACTGTCTTTTTCAATATTTAAATAACTAACCAGCACTTGCTCAAGGGCATTTTTATCAATCGGTTTTGCAAGTGCTTCATCGCAGCCTGCTTCGAGATAGGTGTCAACATCGGTTTTCATTACATTTGCCGTAAGCGCGATGATTGGGCCATCGTAGGCTGCATGGCGCAGCATTTGCGTCGCCTCTAAACCACCCATAACAGGCATTTGCATGTCCATAATAATGAGTTGGTAGTCATTGACGAGTGCCATTTCAACGGCTTCTGCGCCGTTTTTCGCGATGTCTGGCTCAAGTCCCCAGGTCTGTAATAACAGTTTGATAAGCAATTGGTTATCAGGGTTATCTTCAGCGACCAATATATTTGCATCAAAACTATTTGAGGCAAAAGAAAGCTGTAGATCTTTGCTTGGAGACAATTGCTCTAAGTTATGAATAAAGGCGTCATTTTGTTGTTGCTCTGGTTTTAGGTGACACGCAATTTGCACTGTAAAACAGCTGCCTATACCGGGCTCGCTCTTAAGGTAAACATCCCCTCCTAATAGCTGAGCCAAGTTTTTTGAAATACAAAGTCCTAACCCAGTACCGCCAAAGCGGCGAGTTGTTGTGGCATCGGCTTGTTCAAACGGTTTAAACACCCGTTCAACTTCGCGCTCTGACATACCAATACCTGTATCTTGAATCGCAAATTCTAAATATTGTTTTGCACTGTTGTAGCGAATTTCAATGGAGATATGCCCTTGTTCGGTAAATTTCACCGCATTACTGGCTATGTTGATTAATATTTGCTTTAAACGGGTCGTATCGCTGTTAATACTTTTAGGAATTGGCAGGCTGTAGTTAATTGTAAACTCTAATCGTTTTTCGTTTGCCAGTGGGCGAATAATCGAATCAAGATCATGAATTAATTGGACGACTGAGCATGGCCCACACTCTACAGCAAGCTTCTCAGCTTCAATCTTTGATAAGTCGAGAATGTTATTAATGAGCTCAAGCAGGTGTTTTGAGTTTCTTAAAATAGTGCTTAAATGCTGGTCGTCATTCACGGCATCTTTATTGTGTAGTAGCTGTTCGGTAAACCCCATAATGGCAGTAAGAGGCGTGCGAATTTCATGACTCATATTCGCTAAAAAACGACTTTTAAGTTGATTCGCTTGTTCAGCTTGTGCAATGGCTATTTCAAGCTTGTTATTCATTGCTTCAAGTGCTTTTGTACGGCTTTCAACTTTATCTTCTAGGTGGTGTTTATACTCTTTTAACTCATCTTGATAATGACGAATCTGGTTCACCATGTGGTTAAAGTCGTTAAATAATACACCGACTTCATCATTGGTGTGGGCGGGTAAATACACCGATAAGTCACCATCACCAACGCGATGGCTGGCCGCACCCAATAACTCAACAGGGGTGAGTAGTAAATTGCGTACCACAATATAAATTAAAATGGGTAACGAAATAACCGAGATGATCACAATCAGCGCGGTGATTAAACTAATGGCTTTACCAGATTGGTAAAGTAAATCTTTGGGCGTGGTCGATACGTAATAATCGCCATCAGTCATTTGTACCGCATAAATAATACGCTCTTCTTTATCGATACTTGACAGTTCAATGCTAGACAGCTTGCCATAATCGGCCAAGCCTTTAATTTGTTCTAATTCATACTCACTTAAATAGTTGCCCCGTAAATCGTAGTCGGAGCTAAAGAGTATTTGCCCTTTACTGGTTAAAAATAGGTTTAAGGTGTTATTAAAAGGGGCTTCTAAAATACTGGTGTTCAAAATTGATGGTTCAACATGAACAACGATAAAGCCTAACTCTTGGGGTCGTTTTAAGTAATAGTCGATATTGTAAATAGGGTGCACAAAATAAAGACTGGTTGAGCCATCTTCTTTGGGGATCATAAATTGTTGTTGACGCAAATTAGACTGTAGAACTTGATCAAAAAACGGGTAACTTTTAGGTGCAGGAGTTAATTGGCTCGAATAAAACGCATCACTTTTACCTTGCGAGTCAACATAGTTAATGCTGACAATATCGGGGTACGCTTCTGAGTAACTGGCAAATACATTCATTAACTCGCCGAGGTGTTCTATATACTGATTTTTCGAATTAGGCTCGCGTGCTAAAAAATCGGCAAGTACCGGAGAGGTTGATAAAAGGCGAGTAATAGAATGAAATGAGTCAATATAGTTGAAAATTTTATGCTGTTGCTGCTCAACAAAGCGACTCACAATAAGCTCTGCTTGTTTTTTTGTTGAATTGGTCACATTGGTTAACGTAAAGCCACCTAAAAACAACAAAGGTAAGATCACTAATGGCGTGATATACCATAATAATCGAATACTGAGCTTACTGGTTTTCATGACCTAAATTGATATCCCTCCGTGCAATTTGTCAATAGTATGCGTTACAACTTGATTACACAAGCTTAGCAAAAAAGTGAACAACGAAAATTGCTTATCAAGGGGGAATAATTACTTACAATCGCTGCTTTTTTGGCTAAGACAAACAAGGTATAATGCCCGCAATTCTATTTTATTTTTCAGTGCGCACCGAGGCCTCTCGTTTTTAGAGCCGCTAGGTGTGCTTTGTTATGACTAAAAGCAGCTTACATGTCTAATTTAACTACCGAAATTAATAAACGACGCACCTTTGCGATTATCTCGCACCCGGATGCGGGTAAAACCACCATTACAGAAAAAGTGCTGTTATTCGGACAAGCAATCCAAAAAGCAGGTACCGTAAAAGGTCGTGGCTCAAACCAGCACGCTAAATCTGACTGGATGGAAATGGAAAAAGAACGTGGTATCTCGGTAACTACGTCAGTAATGCAGTTTCCCTATAACCAGCGTTTGGTAAACCTTCTTGATACACCAGGACACGAAGATTTCTCTGAAGATACATACCGTACTTTGACCGCAGTTGACTCGTGTTTAATGGTTATCGATGCGGCAAAAGGTGTTGAGGATCGCACACGTAAATTAATGGAAGTAACGCGCTTACGTACCACACCAATCGTTACCTTTATGAATAAGTGTGACCGTGATATTCGTGATCCTATGGAGTTATTAGACGAAGTAGAAACCGAACTAAACATTGCATGTGCACCAGTAACATGGCCGATTGGCTGTGGTAAAGAATTCAAAGGTGTTTACCATATTCACCGCGAAGAAACGATTTTATATAGCACCGGCCAAGGCCACACTATTCAGGAAGTTCGTACAATTAAGGGCTTAGATAACCCTGAGCTAGATGCAACCATCGGTAGCGAACTAGCAGAGCAATTACGTGAAGAACTTGAGCTGGTAATGGGTGCATCGCACGAGTTTGACTTAGACCTCTTTTTAGCGGGCGAACTCTCACCTGTTTACTTCGGTACGGCGCTAGGTAACTTTGGTGTTGACCATGTACTTGATGGCTTAACTGAGTGGGCTCCGTCACCATTACCACGCGAAACAGAAGATCGCCAAGTGCTTGCAACAGAAGAAAACTTCACTGGTTTCGTATTCAAAATTCAAGCGAATATGGACCCTAAACACCGTGACCGCATTGCTTTCATGCGTATCGTATCAGGCAAATACAGCCAAGGTATGAAGATGAATCACGTTCGTATTGGCAAGCAAGTGAGCATTTCTGATGCGGTAACCTTTATGGCCGGCGACCGCGAACGTGCGCAGGATGCTTATGCGGGCGATATTATTGGTTTACATAACCACGGTACGATTCAAATTGGTGATACTTTTACCCAAGGTGAAAAGTTGAAGTTTAGCGGTATTCCTAACTTCGCGCCTGAATTATTCCGCCGTATTCGTCTAAAAGATCCTCTCAAGCAAAAGCAGTTATTAAAAGGCTTAGTGCAGTTATCAGAAGAAGGGGCGGTGCAAGTATTTAGACCACTTATTAACAACGACCTTATCGTTGGCGCTGTTGGTGTACTACAGTTTGATGTGGTTGTTGCACGCTTAAAAGCAGAATACAACGTGGATGCTATTTATGAAGGGGTCAGTGTTAATACTGCACGCTGGGTAAGTTCAGACGATACTAAAAAGTTTGAAGAGTTTAAACGCAAGTGCGAAAGCAACTTAGCGCTAGATGGGGGGGATAACCTTACTTACATCGCGCCAAGTCGTGTAAACCTAAACTTATCAATGGAACGTTATCCTGATATTAAGTTTAACCATACACGCGAAAACTAAGCTTACACAGGCACATATTTTAAGTGCCCGCATGGCGGGCAATAAAGGTAAAAATTACAATGAATATCCGTACTCTTTTAATTGAAAAAGCCGTTGCAGCCATGGTTGCAGCAGGACTACCCGAAGACACGAACCCCGCGGTAACACAAAGTACACGCCCGCAGTTTGGTGATTACCAAATCAATGGCGCGATGGGAGCGGCTAAAAAGCTAAAATCAAACCCACGCGAACTGGCACAAAAAATTATCGATAACCTAGACCTTGCTGATATCGCAGAAAAAACAGAAATTGCAGGCCCAGGTTTCATCAACATTCACTTAAAGCCTGAATTTTTATCAACAAGCTTAAAAGCAGCGAATGAAGATGAAAAGCTCGCGGTTTCACCGCATGCAACCGCGCAAAAAGTTGTGGTTGATTACTCATCACCCAACCTTGCGAAAGAAATGCACGTTGGCCATTTACGTTCTACGATCATTGGCGATGCTGTTGTTCGTGCGCTTGAGTTCCGTGGTGATGATGTTATTCGTCAAAACCACATGGGAGACTGGGGTACGCAGTTTGGTATGTTGATTGCGCATTTAGAAGACCAAATTAGCCAAGGTGTCGACTTAGACAAAGTGGCTCTGGCAGACTTAGAAACCTTCTACCGCGATGCGAAAAAACGGTTTGATGATGAAGAAGGCTTTGCCGATAAAGCCCGTGACTACGTGGTTAAATTACAAGGTGGCGATGCGCACTGTGAAAAGCTGTGGAAGCTATTCATTGCCACGTCAGTGAAGCACTCTGAAGAAGTGTATAAGCGCTTAAATGTTACGCTTAAACAAGACGATATCATGGCTGAAAGTGCTTACAACAGTGAGCTTGCTAATATCATCGCTTTATTAAAAGACAAGCACATTGCTGTTGAGTCTAATGGCGCACAAGTTGTGTTCCTAGACGAGCTTGCTAATAAAGACGGTGAACCTTCAGTATTTATCGTGCAAAAATCAGGCGGCGGTTTCTTATACGCGACAACTGACTTAGCAGCGTGTGATTACCGCTCAAACAAACTTGGTGCTGACCGTATCTTAATTTTTGTTGATGCGCGTCAAAGCTTACACTTTAACCAAGTTGAGCTAACTGCACGTAAAGCTGGTTTGTTACGTGATGAAACTAGTTACGAGTTTTGCCCATTCGGCACCATGATGGGTGAAGATGGCAAGCCATTCAAAACACGTACGGGTGGCACCGTTAAACTAGCTGACTTACTTGAAGAGTCAATCACGCGTGCAGCAGCAAAGCTTGCAGAGCGTGAGTCTGATCTAAGCGACGAAGAGCGTAGTGAAATTGCCCGTAAAGTAGGGATTGGCGCAGTAAAATATGCGGATCTTTCAAAGCACCGCACCAGCGACTATATCTTCAATTGGGATACGATGTTGAGTTTCGAAGGCGCAACTGCACCTTATCTTCAATATGCGTATACGCGTGTTCGCAGTATTTTCCGCAAGTCAGGTATCGATGCCGCTTCATTAACAGCAGACGTTGCTATCAACGAGCCGCAAGAAAAAGCACTTGCGCTAAAACTTCTCCAATTAGAAGAAGTACTCGACCTGATGATCAGCGAAGCAACACCACACGTACTATGTGGATACCTATACGAACTTGCAAGCCTATACATGACGTTCTACGAAGCGTGCCCAGTACTTAAAGACGGTGTAGAACCAAGTGTACGTGATAGCCGTTTAGTACTGTGTAATTTGGTTGCGAAGACGCTTGAAAAAGGGTTGGATTTGTTAGGTATCGAAGTTATGGAGCAAATGTAATCTGCTTCGTGTAGTTCGCTTTAGCTGCGTTAATGAGTTTATTTAGCCTAAGTCACATACAAAAACGTATGCTCCATGGCATAAATAAGCTCATTGCCTTGCTAGCACTCCTACACTTGCAGATAACGTATGTTACCGCCTTCGTAGGTTGGGTAGAGCGCAGCGACACCCAACAAAAATTGACAAGATATAAATGTTGCTTAATTTTTAGCTGATAGCTTACTGTGATAGAAGGAATTTTTAAATGAAACTTGAAGATATTCGCCGTGAATATTTACAGGATGGTTTATCTGAAGACATGCTTGATGCATCGCCTATCAAGCAGTTTGAAAAATGGCTTGAGCAGGCTGTGGCAACTAACTTGCCAGATCCGACGGCAATGGTGGTGGCAACGGTTGATGAGCATGGTCAGCCTTCGCAGCGCATTGTTTTGCTAAAGCACCTTGATGAAAACGGCTTCGTGTTTTTTACCAACACGGGCTCACGCAAAGCGCAAGAGCTTAAAGGGAACAACAAAATTTCCTTACACTTTCCTTGGCACCATATGGAGCGTCAAGTAATTGTGTATGGCGAAGCAAAACCATTACCAACCACAGCAGTGGCAAAGTACTTTTTATCGCGTCCCAAGGAAAGTCAGCTTGCAGCTTGGGCGTCTGCGCAAAGTCGCCCTGTCTCGTCTCGTAAAGTGCTAATGGAAACCTTTGCTAAAATGAAGAAAAAGTTTTCTGATGGTGAAATTCCTCTCCCTGATTTTTGGGGAGGGTATTGTGTAGAGCCGACTAAAGTTGAATTTTGGCAGGGCGGTGCACACCGTTTGCATGACCGCTTTATGTATCAGCGCAACGCTGACGGCAGTTGGCAATTCGGTCGTTTAAATCCATAAATGCGTTTTATTGATTCCCATTGTCACCTCGATTTTAGCGAGTTTGATGAGAATCGCGACGCGCTTATCGACGCGTGTCAAAACGCAGGGATCGCACACTTTGTTGTGCCGGGTATTAGCTTGGCACAATCGACCCAATTGCTTTGCTTTTCAAAATCGTATCCAAGCGTATCAATTGCACTAGGCTTACACCCTTATTTTTTATCACAGCATCAACCTCATCATCTAAGCGAGCTAGAGCAGCTTGCTAAAACCCATGCGAATGAACTTGTTGCGATTGGTGAATGCGGGCTTGATCGCAGTATTGATAATCTTGATAAACAAATTGCGTTATTTGAAGGGCAGATTGAGCTTGCTAACCAATTGGCACTCCCGCTGATAGTTCACCACCGACAAAGCCATGATCTCATTGCGCGTTCATTCAAGCGATGCAAGCCTAAATATGGCGGGGTAATTCATGCATTTTCCGGGTCGCAGCAACAAGCAAACAGCTATATTAAGCAAGGTTTTAAACTCGGGGTGGGTGGGGTGATAAGTTACCCTCGAGCTGAAAAAACACGCCAAGTGATAAGTAATATTGCCCCCCAGCATTTAGTGCTTGAGACCGATGCGCCCTCAATGCCACTTGCAGGCTCTCAAGGGCAAATCAATACGCCACTAAAAATACGAGAGGTGTTTACTCACCTATGTGAGCTAAAAGGTGTCTCGGGTACTGAAAAGCAATCGTTAGCTGATGCGCTTTATGACTCTTGCTCAGCACTTTTTTTGATATAACGATTTACCTGCCAGCGCTTTAATCCTCGGCCTAGTTGCCATGTAAAAATACAGGTAATAACCAACATGAGTAAGACCTGTCTGCCTAAATCATGAAAACTGCTGTGGCTGGTTGCAATTGACGCTTGTGTTAAATAAGTGATGGTTACAAAGCCTATCGGACGCTCATCATCGCTTATTACAGGCTCGACAAAGGGGGTTTTGAGTTTACTTATTCCCGGAGTCGAGTCTGGTAAAAGTCCAAATGTGTGGTGGCTTTGCCAGTTATCACTGGCGGCAATTTGGATCCCTTGTTGGTCATAAACGATGGCTGCTAAAACATACTCGTCTTCTGCTATGTTATTACACAGTGCATTTAATGCGGGCTTATTTTTTTCTTCGAGCGGGGTCTGCGCATTAAGCGCCATAAATTTTGTTAGGCTTGTCGCGGTACTGTTTGCACTGTCATAAAGTAGTTGATGGCTTTGAAAGCTACTATTAACGGCAACCCAACTAAGCAACACAAAACAGGCCGCAGCTAGGCTTAATCGCACGATGCGTTGGCGATAAGTAGCCGAAAATGGAGTTTTAAGTTGGTTATTTTTCATAGTCACCGTATACGCTGCTGACAGCTTTTACAATTGATGGTACAACTAAACCAGTATAATAACCTTATTAGTTCATTGATTGCGAGTAGCAAATACACGCACAACAACAGACATAAGTCTAACGTGGAGCCACTATGTCACAGCTTAGCTTAGCTGCTACACCTACAGCAAATTTAACAGGTCAAATAACACTAAATTGCTGGTATAAAATTGAAAATAAACACCTAATTGCGACAGATATTTTACCCAAAGCACATCAAGGCGTACTGAGCGTGGCGTTTGGCGGTGAACTCAGTGCTGACCATTTACTGGCTCTGACAGCGTTTTTAAGCTCGCACGGCTTCACAAATTTAACCGTGTGTTGTTATCAGCCTATTGAATCTATGCCCTCAGCGTGGTGTGTTCATAGCGACTCAACATCACCACTCAGTCCATCCGTATTAACCGCCTTTGCCAATCAGCATGGCTTGCAATTGGTGCAGTTAACGAATCCACCCACCGTGAATGAGCCTGGTTTATTACTCATGGACATGGATTCAACAGCGATTACGATAGAATGTATTGATGAAATTGCACGTTTAGCCGATGTGTATGATGAAGTGGCCGCTGTCACTGCGCAAGCCATGGCTGGGCAGCTTGATTTTGCACAAAGCTTAAAACAGCGTGTTGCAAAGCTTGAAGGCATTGATGTTGATTTAATCGATGATTTAAAATCGCGTTTACCCTTGATGCCTGGTGTGAATGAGCTCTGCCAATACCTTAAAAAGTATGACTGGCATCTTGCCATTGCCTCGGGTGGTTTTGTGCCATTTGCTGAGCAAGTACAATCGCTTATTGGTTTAGATGAAGTACATGCTAATACACTTGAGTTTAAAGATAACCGGCTAACGGGTAAGGTCATAGGCACGATTGTTGATGCAGAAGAAAAAGCGCGAGTGCTTAAGCGAATCGCAGAAAAACTGGCGCTTAATACCCGTCAAACTGTTGCCATGGGTGATGGGGCTAATGACTTAAAAATGATGGCTGCAGCAGGGCTTGGCGTGGCTGTTCATGGAAAACCGAAAGTTGTTGAGCAAGCACAAACAGCCATTAATGAAGGCTCGTTACTTCAAGTCAGTTACTTGCTCACAATTCCATTAGATTACACGCTTTAACCACGTTTTCTTGCGCTTATTCATTTCGATTTTGAGTGTTTCATCAATATCAAAATGCGTAAGCGCTTCATCACTAATATCAATTAAATCACCCACACCTGCCACGGCCCACAGCGCTTCTTCAAGATCTTTCGCTTTATGTAAGGCATACTGACTTATATATTTGAGTTCGTTTGATAAATAATCAATATCAGGGCGCCCTGTACGTGATACATATAAACGAAACACAAACATGAGGTCATTTCTCAGCGCTTTTTTTACAAACAAAGTCTGGGGTTTGTAGTCATCTTCACTAATGCACCGACTCGTAATCGCGTCGCTGATTGAAGGTTGGCGAGGGTCAAAACGAATAAATAAGGTAAAAGCAAGCGGCGGGTCTTGGCGGCTACGATCTTTTATGAGTGGTGTAATGACTTCGGTGATTTGCTGCGTTGATAAAATCCCTTCAATACTGGTGTTTTCGTTTAAGAGCGCAAAGTTTTGCAGTAATACATGTAATGGGCTCGGATATAAACCCTGACCAATTGCACCGGCTTTAAAATGCGCTGCTTCTTTGTGTAAATAGAACGGAAATTGGCAAACACTTTTGGTTACCATATTTCTGAGTGCCGTTGAAAGACCCGGTATTTTAGGCGACTCTTCACACACCCTTAACTTATCTTTATTGTTTTCAATCAGTACCGTAAAGAACTTAATCGCCATATGTGGTAAGTCTGTAATACGGTGAACTTTTAGATTAACCGTGGTGAGTGACTTACTAATCGCCATGACTTCGTAAGCAAGGCTCGATAAATCATGTTTTTTGGTAATTTTTTGTAAATCAGGCAAGCTAATATTAATTATGTCGCCTTTTTTAAACTCAACAGGTTTATCACACTCGATTTGTAATCCCATAACTGACAAGTCGCGGGTATGGCCTGTGATAATCTGCTCGTGATGATTTATGGCGATAGCTGTCTTGTACAAATAGCGCTTGTGCGCTCTTAAATTTACATATTCAAGGGCTACGGGCTCTAGGTGTGGCGGTGTTTTATGTTTGCTATGGCCAAATTGTTTTAGTTGATTAATCGCGTTTTTATCAAATGTTAATTGTTTATAAGAGTGCTGCTCATAGGGCGTACCAATGGCCGTTAAGATCAGTAAATATTTAACGTCTTTGATCAACCCTTGCACGCGAGGTGAGGGCGGTTTGTTCAACTTTTCAATGTCTTTCCCTGCACTACTGGGCAGTGACAACGGAATATACGAATCTTCAGGGTGACTTGGCATCAATTGCAACTTAAAACATTGCCAGCTGTCTTTTTGACTACCAAACCCTAAAAATAAATTTTTAAGCTGAGGCTGGCTTTCAAGCTCACTACGCGTGGCAGAGTAGTAATACACTTTACCAGCAACAACATGCGTGAAAGTATAAAGGTACTCTTCTTTTACTGCCTCTGGTGAGCTTAATAAGTGGCCTATACGTTGTTGGTTAATAATACTGTATAAGCAAGACAGCTTGCGCTCGTCACAAAAATAACGCTGAATAAAAATATTATTTTCAGTTGTTAAGGCAAGGCTTGGGTATAGCTTGTCACCTTGTAAGCTTAAAAAGGTATAAAGAGAGGTCACACGCGGAATGTAATATTGTTCATAGCCTTTTGACACAACCGCATCGAGCGTATTGTCTAGGTTAACTTTATAACGACGCTTATTGCCGTGGATAAAGCTTTCTAAAAACTCATCAAACTTTTCGTTGTTTTCAATAAAGGTGCGTTTTAGGCGAACATGATTGTATTCGCGTGATACTTTTTCAATCGCGACGACTTCGTACTGAATTCCGTTTTTTAAACCTAACTCAAAATCTTGTTCAAGGCCGACTAGGCGCAGGCCTATAAGTTGACCTTTTTTTAACTTGTAGCGTGGCGCGAGCTTTATCTTTGCACCACTGAGTGAGATATCAGATGTTGTTGCGGCTACTTTGCTGTCTTTATCAAACTCAACAGTGATTTTGATAGAGTAATTCATCCGCTCTTCACGACGGCTTTCGTAGGAGGCAAATTTTATCACTTTGGCTGATAACTGACTGTCGTTATCGTCTTCAGTAAGAGCTTGTTCGGCCGCTTTCTTTTGCATGACACGATGGTTGTTTTCAGTGTTCATCACCGCTTCATAGACAGCAAGGGTGTAACCGCCATGGCGTTTAATAGCCTGTTCAAACACTTCGATGGCAGTATCGTCCATAAAGTGTTGTTTACCTTCGTATTCGTATGGTTTTACTTGACCCGTTACTTGCCCACGTAAATCAATAAACCGTGCAACAGGCTGAGATAAACGCGACATCTCCATTTTGATCAAAAACTGCTCAGGCTTAGTTAAGCCCGCTGTTTTTGATTTAAACAGTTTGTCGAATTTTGGGGTGCCTAAATACGCCTTTAGCTCTTCAACTAGGCTTTCATATTTAAGCAGAATGTCTTCAGCCATTTATAAAACCATCAACGTCTATTAAAAAAAGTAGGTATACTAGTCGGCAATTACGCAGTAAAAACACAAACAGTAGTCACTTTTTTATTTTATTAATTATTGTTATAAGTATTTGCCAAATAAATGGCAAGCACTGTTAAGTTTTATTTGTAAGCAAAAACTATGCCCTAAAGCGGTTCTTTATTTAACAGTGTGTTGAATAAAGAGCTGGAGTAAGAGGTTTTAGTTACAACGAGTTATCTTTTTGTGATTATAAACTTACTATACATTAATTGTGTTAAGTGTCAGTTTTTAATAACAAGTTAGTCACAAATTAGCGACCTAAATAGGTAAGGCCGAATGGCAAAATCAGCAAAAATCGAATTTGTCTGCACAGAGTGCGGCATGAACTATCAGCGCTGGCAAGGACAGTGTAAGTGCGGTGCATGGAACACGCTAGCAGAATTTAAGCCCTCAGCCGGACAGTCAAAACAAGCGGCAAGCCGTGCCGTGGTTGCAGGCTACGCAGGCGGTGTTGGCGGCGGCTCAAAAAAAATTAATGAAGTCGAAACCGCCGAAGCAGAAAAACGCTTAACCGACATTGGTGAGTTAGACCGTGTATTAAGTGGCGGTGTGACCACCGGTTCCGTAAATATTATTTCGGGCGATCCAGGGGCTGGAAAAACGACATTATTGTCAGATTTAATTGCTCGCATGTCGAAAGTGATGCCGTCACTTTATTGTACGGCAGAAGAGTCATTATCGCAGTTTAAAAACCGTGTAAACCGACTGCGTTTAGATTATAACCCTGATGAGCTTTATTTACTGTCAGAAACCAGCGTTGAAGCAATTATTGAAGAGCTTGATAAGAACAAGATTAAGTTTGCGGTGATCGATTCAATTCAAGCGGTTGTGACAGAAGCCGCTAATGGCAGCCCAGGCTCTCCTTCACAAGTTAAAAGTGCAGCACAAGCACTCACTCAATATTGTAAGCAAAATGACGTCACCATGTTCATTATTGCTCACGTAAATAAAAACAACGAAATCGCAGGCCCGCAAACCTTAGTGCATATTGTTGATGCGCTGCTGCATATTGATACCAACGATGGGCAAATTCGTACCTTACGTGCCAATAAAAACCGTTTTGGCGATATTGATACCGTCGGTATTTTTAGAATGTGTGAGCGCGGTATGCTCAGTGTTGACAACCCAAGCGAAATATTTTTATCGGGATCAAGCACCGAATCGCCGGGATCGGCTATTACATGTATTCGTAAAGGTAATCGTAATTTATTGTTAGAGATTCAGTGCTTAACCACAGAAACCGAGGCTGAGTTTCCGCAGCGAGTGTGTGTTGGTTTAAATATGAATCGTATCAAAATGCTCACAGGGATTTTGCGTAAACACACCAAGACTAAAATTTTTCATGACACGTTTTTTAATATTGTCGGTGGCCTAAAAATTGATGAGTCTGAAACCTGTATCGACTTAGCATTAGTTACGGCATTGTTGAGTAGTTTGAATGAATTTGTTGTGCCAAGAACCACCTGTATTATGGGCGAATTAAGCTTAAATGGTGACGTTAGGCCCATCGACAGTGGGGTGCCGCGAGTAAAAGAAGCCGCTCAGCATGGTTTCACTGAAATTTTTATTCCATATCGTAACTACCATAAATCAATGGAAGGATTGGGCGCAAAAATTACACCTGTTAAAACAGTGCATGAGTTACTGTCTTTAATAAACTAGTTGTAATTTGATAGACTATAAAAAACACCAATCAAAGGAAATAAAATGAAAAAGTTAGTAATTGCAGCCGTTGTTGCTGCAGCTGTAGGTGGCGTCGTTTACGCAAACTATACAGCAACACAGGAAGTGAAAAAGGTTGTTGATAAGCAACTAAGCGCTTTATCAAGCCAAAGTGGTGTAGATATCACTTACAGCGATATTTCAGCAAGCGTGTTCAGTAGCAGCATGCAGTTGTCTGGTATAAATGTGCAAAGCATTGAAGGCGATGAAACCATTGCCACTATCGACAATATTGAAGTGACGGGTTACGAAGTTGATGCGATCCCACCCCACACGGGCTTCGTGATGACAAATTTCCGCTTTAGTGATGAGTTTTTATCGCAACTTCCAGACAGTGCGAATAATAAGCTTGCCGCAACGAGTTACAACGTGAATTCATCGCTTGATTACAACAAAGAGTCAGGTGATAGCAAGTTTGCGCTTAACGTGAAGGCAAGCGAAGTGGCTGATGTACGTTTTAATCTTGGTTTAGCAAATTCAACGGCGTTGATGGAAGCATCTTTATCAATCAGCCAAGCACAAAATGCTGCGAATGGGGCTGAGCTCACTTTAGAGCAACAACTACAGCAACAATCAAAAATGATGGCGGCAATGAGCCAATTAGAGCCGCGCAGTATCGAGCTTGAAATCAACGACGACGGTGAACTTAAAACTGTTGTCGAAAGCTTCTTAAAAGCGCAAGGCATGACACTTGATGACCTTGAGCAAGTTGTGGCAATGCAATTACAACAAGCTCCTGTAAGTGCGGAGTTAGACACTGCGATTAAAAACTTTGCCAGTGGTTTATCAAAATTGTCTTTATCGGCACGCCTACCTGAAGGCAAGTCGATGATGCAAATCAACCAGCAAATCATGATGCTGGTTGGTCAGCCTGAAGAGCTTGCGAAATTTATTAATTTAAAAGCGAGTGGTGAATAACCCGCTGACCGCAGCCGTGCGTTAGCTTCAATAACCTTAAAGTGTTCAACTCTCTAGTTTGCTCACTTTAAGGTTATTTTTTACATGCCTTACACCCTGACTGTGTTCTAAGAACTTTTGTGCCAGCGCACGTTGAAACCCCGTTTCCGTTGAACCTAATAATTCAATCGTATCGCCATTTACAATAACCTGTAAGTTTTCAATTTTAAAATTGCGGTTATTCGTTAGTTTCTTTAAAGCCACTTGCTGTAATCGCGGTTGCGCCGAAGTACTGGTTGTTAAAACATGGGTGTTGGCACTGACTTGTGTGGCGCAAGCCAATAAAAAAAGACAGCTAAATAAGGTTACGACAACAGATAATTTGAAACGGCTCATACAATTCCCTCGCAATAATGACAGATTGAACTCTGTATGAACAATTACAAATTCTGTTCCAATTTTAGTTTGTTGATTTTTATAGGTTTTATTTTTTTGAAGAAACTGTATGTGAAGTAATTACACATAGTTCAGTAAAAAAGACACGGCAAATAACAGCGATAAAAATGCCGAGACAGGCTCGGCATTTTTATTAACAAGGCTTATTAAGCACGCACTACTTTTTCTTTTTTGGTTTTGCCTTTTTCTTCGCTTTGATCTTTGCTGGATCTTTTTTCTTTTTAGAAGGGATTTTTGCTTCTTTGTGTTGCGGCTCTATCCCTTTGATTACTCGACGCTTTAGTTTTTGTTCGATGTAACGCTCAACTTTGCCTAAAATGGCAACGTCATGCGCTTCGATAAATGAAATCGCGATTCCTTTTTTGCCTGCACGACCAGTACGTCCAATACGGTGAACGTATATGTCTGCGGTGCGAGGCATATCAAAGTTAATCACATGGCTGATATCTGCCACGTCAATACCACGGGCAGCCACATCGGTTGCTACCAATATTTTATTGCGGCCAGAATGGAAGTTCTCCATTGCTTTCATGCGTTTATCTTGTGGCATTTCACCACGTAACCAAGCAACGCGCAGTCCTTCGTTATTTAACGCACCAATTAATGATTCTAGGCGTTCACGGGTCTTAACGAACACTATCGCTTTATGGATATCATCGCCGTTTAAGATATCGACTAACATTTTAAGCTTGTGGTTGTAGTCGTCGGCTAAGTGAACCCACTGGTGGATCTTTGCTTTTTCTTTACGCGACGATTCTGCTTCTAGTAGCGCAGGATCATTTAAAATACGCTCAGCGAAAAGCTCAACACTGTCACCTTCAAGTGTGGCTGAAAATAGAAAACATTGACGACGATTTCTGGCTTCATCACAAATACGCAGCATTTCTTTACGAAAGCCCATATCGAGCATGCGGTCGGCTTCGTCTAAAATAAGCATTTCGACATTTTCAGCATGGAAGTTCTCGGTTTCGAGGTATTCCATTAAGCGCCCAGGTGTCGCGATAAGAATGTCGTTATTGTTCTCAAAAATTTCTTTGTGCGTTCCATAGTTAATGCCGCCCGTCACGACACCTATTTTAAGGTGTGTTTGCTCAGCAAGCTGTTCACAATGCTCATGGATTTGATAAGCAAGCTCGCGAGTAGGAGTCATGATAAGTACGCGGGCAAAACCAGGGTCACGACGAGGGAAATCAAGCAAGTATTGAATAGCTGGGATCAAAAACGCGGCTGTTTTACCGGTACCTGTGGGTGCAGATGCCAAAATATCGCGCCCTTGTAATGCTTCAGGGATCGCTTGTTGTTGAATGCTGGTTGGCGTATCAAAACCCATTTTATTAATGGCATTTAACAGCTTGTTATCGATATCAAATTCAGAAAATTGCATAGAGTGACATAAATAGAGGACAATTGGCGTTAATTATACGCGCTATCCAGCTGTTGGTGAATGAAAAGGTGAAAAAATGTCAGGTTTTGTGTTTAAACAGTTTTCGATAGGGCAAACTCACACTGCAATGAAAGTTTCAACAGATGGGATTTTGTTGGGTGCATGGGCACATGTAAGCGATGCTGCACGAATTGTTGATATTGGCACAGGCACCGGGTTGCTTGCTTTAATGGCAAAACAACGTGCGCCGAAGGCGGTTGTTAACGCTATCGAAATAGAGGCTAACGCGTGTATTGATGCTCGCGCTAATTTTGCTAATAGCCCTTGGCCTGACATTATGCTTTATCAAGGGGCTGTGCAGTCTTTTAAAGCAGCAACCCCCTTTGATGCAATTATCACTAATCCACCTTATTTCAATGCCAGCCTTAAAGGCGATAATGCAGCACGCAATACAGCGCGCCACACCGATGGATTGAGTTTTAGCGAATTAATCAAAGCGTGTAGTGCGCTGAGTCATGCACATACTCTGCTCAATGTGATACTGCCTTGTCCTGAGGCCGAGCAATTTATTGCCATTGCAGAGCAAGAAGGCTGGTATTTAAACCACCTGTGTTTAGTTAAAACAACCGAGAAAAAAGCACCCAGTCGCAGTTTAATGTTATTTAGTCAGGTTGCAGCCCCTTTAACGACAACACATTTAACGATTCATGCAAACAGTGGCGCGTATAGTGCTGAATATAGTGCGCTATGCAAGGACTTTTATTTGAAAATGTGACGCATACCAGCCATTAATAGTCCGTCATCACTTTACTCTAAAAGGTCGTATTTGCTATTCACTGATGCTCGATTGTAGGCCATCTTCGCTTACTAATAATGTATAAGAATGTCCATATGAGGCATGACAAATGGCAACTGATTCATCAACACGCTTACCTTCATCATTCAGTCGAGAGACTTTAATATCATCTGCGCAGTCATCAGTGTGATACCACGTACTTAATTGATTTTGATATAGGTTAACTATTTGATTCTCTATTTTTAAGCGAATGTTTTCGGTGGCAAGAAAGCGGACGGCAAAAAAGCCCTCTTTGTTACTTTGAGTCTGTTTTATGAGCGTTAAACGCAGCTTTTCTCCACTTTGCCAGGCGACAAAATGGTAAGGCTGGTCGTTGTCCACTTGATACATTTGCTCTGCGAAGTTGCTCGCTTCACTGTGATCTTCTACATAAAATGAAATACGGCGTCGTTCATTGTGAAGGTGTGTTATATCAACAGGTAATGAATCTGATGCGAGCGTGTCTACATAATATTGCGCATCACTGACTTCTCTTGCGTTACCAAACAGGTCGGTATTTGCCATGGAGTAGTCAACCTCTAAGGCGGTGGTGTTTATCAATGTATACTTGTTCTCATACATCTGGTTGCCAAAATCATGACTTTCCTCGACTTCTAATTCCTCACACCCTACAAGCAGCGTTGTTGCAAAGAGTAAAAATAGCGCATTTTTCATTGTTTATCCTTTTACTAATGAAGCTGCCGTATGGTTCCAATTCGCAAAAAATGCTTAATTATTTTGAGGGATTAAACCGGTTGCGACCTGTTTTAAAGATTGCTGATTTACGACTGCATGGATGCAGAGCAATGCAGGAGCAATTGCCGAGAACAACTAAATAACGAAACCTTTGCCTTGTTTTCAACGAGGTTTTATCGCCCCAAAATAGCGCACTTAATTAAGCGAATTGGTATGGCATATTGATGCGTTGATTGTACCTCTATTTTGCACTTAATTGCACGGGAGGTTGCAGCTGCATTACTTCATCAAGTTGAATTTGTTGAACATGCTCAAGCTCAAGCAAGGCATCTAAGACTGCTTTTGTGTGCTGTTTTTCTATTTCAGCACTGCAAAAATCAATGATACTAAAACGGCGTTTTATCAATAAGCCATCGATATCAGGTAAAGGATCTTTGGTTTCTATTAGCACGCGTGTGGCAGGGCAGGGGTCGGCATACCCAGAGCGCATTAATTTGTTTAAGTTAAATAAATTATCGTCGAGTTTACCAAGCTCTACGGCGGTTTTAGCGCTATGCGGAATAAATAATGACTCACCAAAGCGGTTTGTTTTAATCTCGCCATCTGCTTTAATTGGGGTGACTTGATTATTGTCGAAGCTGACAATATCTCCGGTAAGTAACGTATATTGACTCATTGTGTTCCCTCGCAATGTGTTGTCTTTTTCTGATCATAGCAAAATGGTGTGTTTTACCAAGCCCTGATATAGTAATAAGGCCTTAAATTTTATGCGAGTATTTTATGTTACGACTCACAATCGCTTTATCAGCCCTTTTATTTTCTCAATTAAGCGTCGCTGCAATGAGCCCTGTCGGGCTTTGGAAAACCATTGACGAAGAAACCAATGAAGCTAAATCTTTGGTACGCATTCGTGAGCAAAACGGTGTACTTATTGGTGAAGTTGAAAAAATTCTTAACCCAGCCAAACAAGATGCAATATGTGATGCATGTAAAGGCGATAAAAAAAATAAGCCAATTTTGGGAATGGCCATTATCGATGGCGCGAAAGAAGCGGGCGATGGCAGTTGGCAAGACGGTGAAATTCTTGACCCTAATAATGGCAAAACCTACACCTTAAAGCTCACCCCTAAAGAACAGGGAAAAGTGCTTGAAGTACGCGGTTATATCGCCTTTTTCTACCGCAACCAATACTGGCAGCGTGTTGAATAGCCTGACATTAAAACGCCAAGCAATGCTTGGCGTTTTAATAAATAAATGGGTTATGCAGCAATTCACTTAATTAGGGAGTGAATATTACAGGGTCTCGCTGTATTCAGTCATCACTTGCTCAACCCAATTAGCAATACGTTCATCGCTGAGTTCATATTGGCTGTCTTCATCAAGTGCCAATCCAACAAAGTGTTTACCCTCATTTGTGAGAGCTTTTGACGCTTCAAATTCATAGCTTTCATCGTTAGGCCATAGACCTAAGAAGGTAATATCTTGATGGCAAATTTCGTCGTGTAGCATACCCAAAGCATCTTGAAACCACTGGCCATAACCTTGTTGATCGCCCATGCCAAAAAGGGCCACGGTTTTACCGTTTAGATTCACCTCTTTGATGTCGTCCCAAATTGATTCCCAATCTTCTTGTAACTCACCAAAGTCCCACGTTGAAATGCCGAAGATAACGAAATCGAATTGTTCTGCATTTTTTAATGGCTCATCTTTGATATTGTGTAAGCTGACAACATCTTGCCCGATAATATCGCGAATTTTCTCTGCCGCTATTTCTGTATAGCAAGTAGTAGAACCATAAAATAAACCAATCTGCATCGTATTTATCACCGTCTATTTGCTTGATATGATAGTTACTCAAGCTGCTTTTAGTATCTATCTTCCTGTAGTTTGATACTATTTTACCGTAAGGCTTTTTTAATTGATACCTTGATAAGGATGACAATACGCGTGGCTGAAAATAATTTCACAGCTGAAAAAGTAGCAATAACGTCAAACAATGCCGAACATTTAGAGCTGTTTTTAGATATTTTGTACCTTGAGCAAGGGGTCAGTGAAAACACATTGATGGCATATCGCAGCGATCTTGATAAGTTTTGTCAGTTTTTAAAAGACAAAGATCTACTGGCTGTCAGCAGTGAAGATATTGAAGCTTACTTGGCATACCGAGTTGATTTAGGGCTTAAATCACGCAGCACTGCGCGCAGCATCAGTGCGCTTAAACGTTTTTACCAATACTTTGTACGTGAAAAAGCCATTGCTGATTCGCCAATGCTGAATATTGCACAGCCAAAAGCAGGGCAGTCATTACCCAAAACTCTGTCTGAGGCTGAGGTTGAAGCACTACTCGCTGCGCCTAATATTGAAGAGCCTATGGGGCTGCGCGATAAAGCGATGTTGGAGCTTTTATACGCAACGGGTCTGCGCGTCACTGAGCTGGTAGGGCTTAGGATGGAGCAAATTAACTTGCGCCAAGCAGTTGTGTTCGTTAAAGGCAAGGGAAATAAAGAGCGTTTAGTGCCGCTTGGTGAAGAAGCGATGTATTGGCTTGAGCGCTTTTTAAAAGTTGGCCGCGCGCAGATGATCAAGCATGCAACTGACTTTGTGTTCCCATCTAAGAGAGGGATTGGCATGACGCGACAAACTTTTTGGCATCGTATCAAACACTATGCTATTTTGGCATCAGTTGAATCGCCGTTATCACCGCATACGCTTCGACATGCGTTTGCAACGCATTTGCTGAATCATGGGGCTGATCTTCGTGTCGTGCAAATGATGTTAGGTCACAGTGACTTATCAACAACACAGATTTATACCCATGTAGCGAATGAGAGATTGAAGTCGGTACACGAGCAACATCATCCACGTGCTTAGTGCAAGATTTTTAAAGATGTACCGGTCTATATAATAAATGATCAGGATATAGGATAGTTATGAAAAAGTTAGTTTTAGCCACGGCACTGCTTGGTACGAGTTTAAGTGTGTTTGCAAATGGTGTGTCGACCACCGACGCTGCAGATGCGCCAATTATTGCTAAATTTGCTGAGTTAGGTGTTACGGTTAAAAAAGTAAACCCAAGCCCTGTTGCTGGCCTTAAAGAGCTAATTACTGACAAGGGGGTACTTTACGCAAGCCCTGACGGTCAATTTTTAATGCAAGGTACGCTGATTGATCTTCAAAATCGTGTCAATCTCACTGAGCACGCATTAAGTGATGTACGTAAGGCGGGTGTGGCTGAATACGAAGATTCAATGATTGTTTATAAAGCAAAAAATGAAAAACATTCAATTACTGTATTCACCGATATTACATGCGGTTACTGTCGTAAATTACACCGCGAATTAGACGATTTCTTAGAAGCGGGCATCACCGTAAAATACCTAGCTTTCCCTCGTGGCGGTTTACGCGGTAAAGGTTACGAAGACTTAATGAATGTGTGGTGTGCAAAAGACCCAGCAGAAGCACTAACTGAAGCCAAAGCCGGTGCAGAGGTTGCCAAGGTAGAAGGATGCAGTGCCCCTATTGCTGAGCATTATCAATTAGGCCAAAGCTTTGGTATGTCGGGTACACCTGCAATTATTTTAGAAGATGGAACGATGATCCCAGGTTATCAATCAGCAGCACAAATTAGCCAAGCGCTTGATGCCTTACCAAAAACATCTTCATAATCTTTTTATAAATAGGCCTGCCTTAGGTAGGCCTTTTATTCGCTTTAAGCTAACTAAAGTAATACTTCCAACATGGAAAAAATAATCCAAGTTCGTCCCCGTGTCGATGACTCATACCTTCCTCAACACTTACATCCCGTTATTAAGCAAATTTATGCCTCGCGCCAGGTAAAAGATGCCAATGAATTAGATAACAGTGCAGCGACCCTGCATGACTTTAAATTATTTAAAGACATAGACAAAGCCGTATTATTACTGCAACAGGCACTCGCAGAACAACAGCGAGTATTAATTGTCGGTGACTTCGACGCCGATGGTGCAACCAGTACGGCCACTTTAATGCAAGGCTTGGCCATGTTTGGGTTTAACAACCTTGACTATTTAGTGCCTGATAGGTTTAGCCTTGGTTATGGCTTAAGCCCCGCACTGGCGGCGCAAATTGTTGAAATGAAGCCTGAGCTGGTTATTACAGTGGATAATGGTATTTCGTGCATTGATGGCATTGCGATTGTGAAGCGCGCCGGTATTAAGGTACTGGTTACAGATCATCATTTACAAGGGGATACGCTGCCTAATGCAGATGCTATCGTGAACCCTAACCGCCATGATTGTCAGTTCCCATCTAAATCGATTGCCGGTGTAGGCGTGGCATTTTATTTATTAATTGCGCTGCGCAGCCACTTACGCGAACAAGGGGCCTTTGAGCATAGTCCAATGCCAAACCTTGCTGAGTTACTTGATATTGTCGCCCTTGGTACGGTGGCTGATGTCGTTGCGCTTGATGCTAATAATCGTACGTTGGTTCACCAAGGATTAGCACGTATTCGCAGTGGTAAAACTCGTCCGGGAATAAGCGCTTTAATTGAAGTGGCTAATCGAAATGCGGCACGTTTAAGTGCCAGTGACTTTGGCTTTTCATTGGCTCCTCGCTTAAACGCTGCAGGGCGTTTAGATGACATGAGCTTAGGCATCGCGTGCTTGTTATCAAACGACATAAATCAAGCTCGCCGTATTGCCAGTGAACTCGACAGTCTTAATCATGAGCGCCGCGAAATAGAGCAGGGCATGCAGGTTGAGGCGCAGGCCGTGCTCGATCGCCTTGCCTTTAAAACCGACGCTATCCCCGATGCGATTTGCTTGTATCAAGCTGACTGGCATCAAGGGGTAATTGGTATATTAGCGGGGCGTTTAAAAGAGAAATATCACCGGCCTACGATTATTTTTGCCGCGGGCGATAACGGTGAAATAAAAGGCTCATGTCGTTCAATTGAAGGTCTGCATATGCGTGACTTACTTGAACGAGTGAATACTCTACACCCACACTTAATCAGTAAGTTTGGGGGGCATGCAATGGCAGCCGGCTTGAGCATTAATGAGCAGAGTTTTCCCGAGTTTAAAGCTGTGTTTGAGCGTATGGTCACCGACACACTGACCGATGAGCATAAACAAAGTATTTTGTTGACCGACGGCGAGTTGCCAAATGAGTGTTTTTCGATGGAGTTTGCCAACCTGTTAAAAAATGCAGGGCCATGGGGACAGCAATTTCCCGAACCGGTATTCGAGCACCTATTCGAGATTATTCAACAACGTATTGTAGGTGAAAAGCACTTAAAACTCGTGTTAAAGCATCAATCTGGACGTTTGGTTGATGGTATTGCATTTGGTGTCGATGTGCGTGCCTGGCCCGATACCGAAGCACGCTATGTTAAAGCTGCCTACCAACTCGATATAAATGAATTCCGTGGCAAATTCTCGTTACAACTGATTATTCGAGAGCTACAAAAAGCGACATAAAAATATCGCTATAATCGACATAAAAGGCTAATAAAACGCTCGGTTTTTTGTTAAAATCGGGCGTTTTTAATATTTGTAGATATTTTACCGTAATTCATCTTGAGAGCTGTGCGCGGTAAATCAGCCATTTTGGAGTAATGTACATGTTTGAAGTGAATCCTGTGATTAATCAAATCAAGGAAATTCGCGAACGTACTGAACTGCTTCGGGGGTACCTTTGACTACCCTCTTAAAAAAGAGCGGTTAGAAGAAGTTAACGCAGAACTTGAAGATTCAGCAGTGTGGAATGAGCCTGAGCGTGCTCAAGCCCTTGGCCGTGAAAAGTCGGCATTAGAAGCTATCGTTGAGACCATTGATAATTTAGTGGCCGGTACTGAAGATGTTGAAGGCTTAGTTGAACTTGCTGTTGAAGCCGAAGATGAGGAAACCTTTGCTGAAGCCGAGGCTGAATTAGCCGATTTAAATGCGCAACTAGAAAAGCTTGAGTTCCGTCGTATGTTCTCAGGTGCCCATGACCAAAACGACGCGTACTTAGATTTACAATCGGGTTCTGGCGGTACTGAAGCGCAAGACTGGTGTAATATGCTACTGCGCATGTATTTACGTTGGGGTGAAGCGAAAGGCTTTAAAGTTGAGCTTGTTGAAGCAACCGACGGTGATGTGGCTGGTATTAAAGGGGCGACAGTTCGCTTTGTTGGCGAATATGCATATGGCTGGTTACGAACTGAAACGGGTGTGCACCGTTTAGTGCGTAAAAGCCCGTTTGATTCAAGCGGTCGTCGTCATACCTCGTTTGCGTCTGCTTTCGTGTACCCAGAAATTGACGATAATATTGAAATTGATATTAACCCCGCCGACTTACGTATTGACGTATATCGCGCGTCGGGTGCGGGTGGTCAGCACGTAAATACCACCGAATCAGCAGTACGTATTACGCATTTACCAACCAATACGGTTGTGCAGTGCCAAAATGAGCGTTCGCAGCATAAAAATAAAGACCAAGCAATGAAGCAGTTAAAAGCGAAATTGTTTGAGCTTGAGTTGCAAAAACAAAATGCCGAGAAGCAAAGCCAAGAAGATGCAAAATCAGACATTGGCTGGGGAAGTCAAATTCGTTCATACGTGCTTGATGACTCGCGCATTAAAGACTTACGAACGGGCGTTGAAAACCGCAATACTCAAGCGGTTCTTGACGGCGATTTAGATAAATTTATTGAAGCCAGCCTTAAATCTGGCCTATAACCACCAAGCTAAAAAAGAGCTAAAAAATGACTGATCAAATCCAAGACGAAAATAAGTTAATCGCTGAGCGTCGCGGCAAATTAGACGCTATTCGCGAAAATTGCCCAGCCAACGGTCATCCAAACCAATTCCGTCGTGAACATTACACGGCTGATTTGCAAGCTGAGTTTGGTGATAAATCGAAAGAAGAATTAGTTGCTGAGCAACATGTAGTTTCAGTAGCAGGTCGTATCCTTGCTAAACGTGGTCCTTTCCTTGCGTTACAAGACATGAAAGGTCAAATTCAAGCATACGCATCAAAAGACGTACAAAAAGAATTAAAAGCAAAATACGGCCAACTTGATATCGGTGACATCATCGGTGTTAAAGGTGCGCTAAATAAATCAGGCAAAGGCGATTTATACGTCGAAATGACTGAGTATGAGCTACTGACTAAGTCACTGCGTCCATTACCAGAGAAATTTCATGGTCTATCAGACCAAGAAACAAAATACCGTCAACGTTATGTTGATTTAATCACCAATGAAGCGACGCGTGAGACATTCCGTATTCGTTCAAAAGTGGTAGAAGGTATTCGTCGTTTCTTAGCAGACCGTGATTTCATGGAAGTTGAAACGCCTATGCTACAGGTTATCCCTGGTGGTGCGTCTGCACGCCCATTCGTAACGCATCACAATGCACTTGATATCGATATGTATTTACGTATTGCGCCAGAGCTTTACTTAAAACGTTTAGTTGTGGGTGGCTTTGAGCGTGTATTCGAAATCAACCGTAACTTCCGTAACGAAGGTTTATCGACGCGTCATAATCCAGAATTCACGATGATTGAGTTCTACCAAGCATACGCTGATTACATCGACTTAATGAACATCACTGAAGATATGCTACGTACAGTTGCAACAGATGTATTGGGTTCACCAATCGTTGTTAACACAACGAAAAACGAGCATGGCGACGTAGTTGACTCTGTAGAGTATGACTTTGGTAAGCCTTTCGCACGTTTAACAATGAGCGAAGCTATCCTTAAGTACAACCCTGACTTTGATGCGGCTGTATTTAATGACCCAGAAAATCATTTTGAAGAGCTTAAAGCGTATGCGAAGCAAGTTCACGTTAAAGTACCTGAAAACTGTGTATGGGGCCCAGGTAAGTTCTTGTGTGAAATCTTCGAAGAGACTGCAGAGCATAAGTTAATTCAACCTACATTTATTACGGCATACCCTTGGGAAGTGTCGCCACTGGCTCGTCGTAACGATGAAAACCCATTTGTTACTGACCGTTTTGAGTTCTTTGTAGGGGGTCGTGAGCTTGCAAATGGTTTCTCTGAGCTAAATGATGCACAAGACCAAGCAGAACGTTTCTCTCGTCAAGTTGAAGAGAAAGACGCGGGTGATGATGAAGCAATGCACTACGACGAAGACTACATTCGTGCATTAGAGTACGGCTTACCGCCAACAGCAGGCGAGGGCATTGGTATTGACCGTTTGGTGATGTTATTTACAGACTCATCAACGATTAAAGACGTCATTTTATTCCCTCATATGCGTCCGCAAGCTGATTAATCAGTACTAATCAGTACTAAGACTCTAATAAACGCCGCTTTTTAGCGGCGTTTTTATTATCGGAAATTTCTGATTTTAAACGTTGAGTTCTGTAACTACTGATTTGTAATTAATTGATAAAAAAAGAAATACTGATTAAGTCTGCGTTGTTGTTGTAGTAAAAATGTTAAACATCGCCTTTTGTTCGTAATTACAGTGGTGTTTTTTTAATACGAGTATGAGAACATTGTACAAATGTCGTTCAACGTATTAGTGGACTTAATTATAATGACAAAAAAGCCTGTGCAGTTGCAGACAGACACCAGTAAAAACGATGAGCAACGTGAAGCTTTTTATCGTGCCTGCATCGCCGAGTTTCAACAACTAGGCTATCAGGATCAATATTTAGCAGAAATAACCGATGAGCATATCCCATTAGCGGGCATCGATTCGTTCAGACAAAAAGCAAAACCGGTCAAAGGCTGAGCAAAAGTTTGTTGTTTTTACCCGTAGTGGACAATCTATAACCATCTGTGCGATTTTCCTTGAAAAGTGTTTGACATATTTTCTGAAATCTTTATTATACGCCCCACAAGACGGAGAGGTGGCCGAGTGGCCGAAGGCGCTCCCCTGCTAAGGGAGTATAGGGTTTGTAGCTCTATCGAGGGTTCGAATCCCTCCTTCTCCACCATTTTTTAAATGGTTATCTTGTAAAGTAAAGAATGGGCGCATAGCTCAGCTGGATAGAGTACCTGGCTACGAACCAGGCGGTCGGAGGTTCGAATCCTCCTGCGCCCACCATCCTTTACTAACATCAAAATGTGGGCGCATAGCTCAGCTGGATAGAGTACCTGGCTACGAACCAGGCGGTCGGAGGTTCGAATCCTCCTGCGCCCACCACTTTTGAAAAGTCTTAGTGAGACTTAAACTAACTAGAATAGAATGTGGGCGCATAGCTCAGCTGGATAGAGTACCTGGCTACGAACCAGGCGGTCGGAGGTTCGAATCCTCCTGCGCCCACCACTTTCTATACATTCATACAGCAATGTAAGAAAGCATAAACCGACAAACTGTCGGTTTTTTTTGTGTTTAAACGACACCGTCATTGCAAGACGTAAATAAGCAGAACTATTGCGGACGCGTAGCTCAGCTGGATAGAGTACCTGGCTACGAACCAGGCGGTCGGAGGTTCGAATCCTCCCGCGTCCGCCACTTTCACTCTGAAAGTGACATAAACCGACGAAAGTCGGTTTTTTTGTGCCCGAAATCCGCAGCCGCGGTATTATACCATTTTGCAAAAATACTTAATCATTTTGAGTGATTAAACCAGTCGCTACCTGCGTTAAAAATTTCTGAACTAATAGGAATTGCTGGCAGTAAGTTAAGTGATAAGAACAAGCGCCAGCAAATAACTCGCATTACTGACGACTTTTTCCTCGACCGCATCAAAGATAACAGTGTATCGCTTTACCGTGACCTGCTCACTGACTTGCAAAAGTACACAGAGCAGGTTCTCTAAAAGAGTAAACTGACGTTGAATCTAAGCGTACGTGGCTCTATGGGGTGGTAGTGATTATCTTCTACTCCCTCTGCGGGCTCAGTCGGTAAGCGTGATGCATAATAGTAATCGATATCATGATCACTGCTATCGAATAGATTAAGTAGCTCTAAGCCGACTTTCCAGTGAGTATGTTGGTAACTAACTAAACCGTTAACGACGGTCAAAGGCTCTGAACGTTGACTGCCATCATCATTGAGCATGCGTTTACCTATATGGCGAAGACGCAACGATGTTTGCCATTGCTCTGTTATGTGCCAGTTTACCCCAGCACTGGCAACTACTGGCACAGCCCCTTCAATGCGGTCGTTCTGGCTATCTATGTCTAGGCGTGAATGTGTAAACGATGCTTCAGCATCAAGGCTAAGTGTCTCGGCTAGCCAATAGTAAGCGCTTAGTTCTAATCCGTAACGTGTTGATGCATCACTGGCTTCAGTATTGCCTGCATCACCAACAAAGAGGAGTTCTGAGTCAAGTGAAAGCCACCACAGTGCCGCTGAAAAGTTAAAGTGCTTTTCATCAAAGTAGCGCATGCCCAACTCAGCACCATTACTTTTAACCAGCAAATCAACGGTATCCGTGGCTGCAAGGGTTACAGGGTCTTGTTGAATTGTTGCGCCGCGTGCATCGTTAGAATGAAACGATTGCCCCCAGTTGGCATAACCCGCTACGTTCTCGTTGAATAAATAAGTTAGGCTTGCTTTGAAACCGAGTAAATCGTCATTTGCATCGCCTGAATTTAAGTGATTATCGCTGTTAATGCTCGCATCAATATAGTCATAGCGTACGCCTACAGTGGCCTCTAATTGAGGGCTCATAGTAAGTTGGGTTTGCCAATAAGCAGCATAACTTGTTTCGTCAACACGGTCTTCACGTACGGTTGATAAGTAATTTCTCGACTGTGTGTTATACAGTCCTACGTTATCAATGTTATCGTTACGAAGTTCAACACCTACATCATGATTCAGTAAAATAGAGTTTAAAACACCTGAAAATTGATAACTGATTGCCCCGCCAGACACCGTACGATTATCACGTTGATTAAATTGGTCGCCATTAACAGGATCATTAAGAAAATACGAGAAATTAGAATACAAGTTCAGTTTGTAATCAATTACATAGGCATTAGCTGTGAGGTGTTCGTTTTGCCAATTAGCCGATAAGCTATAGCGACTAGAGCTGCCACCTAATGTGGTGTCCAAAGAGCCCAGCGATGAAATGATACCTTGATCAACGGCGCGTTGCGGAATTTGGTCAGCCGAATTCCACGTATTATCATATGCCATAGCACTGATGGATAGGTTACCGTGCTTAGACTCATTAACGAAACGAAGGAGGGCGTTCTTTTTATTTACACTTTCTTTAATGTCTTGCCATGGCCCGTCGTAACCTTGCCATTCTGTGGCGCCAATAAGTTTACTATTACCAAGTGGAATGCTGCCTAAAGCAACCGCGCGTAAATAGTTATCCTCACCAATAGTGAAATCTAACTGTTGATGCTTTGGGTTATCTGTCAGGTGAAAGTAGGCGCTGCCCGCAGTTGAAAAGTCACCTTGCTTTGCATCGTAACTGCCTTTTTGATAACTGACTGTGGCAATCGTTTCGGGAATAATAAAGTTCAAGTCTGTATAGCCTTGACCATGTCCATGGCTGCGCATATTGATTGGCATACCATCAATATTGGTTGAAAAGTCTGTACCATGGTCAAGGTTAAAACCACGAATAAAGTATTGATTTGCTTTACCTGAACCACTGTGTTGAGTAACGGCCATACCAGGGATTAACTCAAGTAGCTCTGTGCTTCTGAGCATGGGTCTATTTTCAATCTCACCTTGGCCAATAATGCCACTTGAGGCGCTGATTGATTCACCGATTAAGCCAGTGCGGTGGCCATATACGGTAATTTTTTCAATATTAGCAAATGCGCCACCAGAACAGCTTAGACAGCCCGCAATAAAGCATAACTTTTTCATTTTATAAATCCCTTTTCTATTTGGTATTAAAAGTATATACGCGTAAGTCATTTTTTTGGATGCAGAATAGATGAATCGTAATAAAGCTGAGTTAATTTGCTTCATGGGAAATTTGTGTTAAATTTAATAAAATATTCCAAAAATAAAAATAAGTGGGAATTTTATTTTATGCACACCATGCGTTTACGCTCTCTCAATTTTACGCTGTGTAGTAGCCTTTTTCTGTTAGTTGGCTGTCACGCGAATAACCCCGTGGACACAATGACTGACGAGCAGTTTTTTGCCGAAGTGATGATGGCACCTGCAATCATGCCACGTGATTTAAATAATACCGGTTGTTTAAGTCTCGCTAATAATGGGACTGGAAAAGGCTATAAAAGTGCTGACCAAGTGGCTTATCAGCAACCTGATTGGCAGTCTCGAATTGCCGCGGATTGGCAATATTTTTCTCCGTCTCAACAGCAAGGAAAATTGCTTGTTATTGATTATCAGGTAAAAGGCGGGGCACTTGCTTACCGTTACTTAAGTGATGGCACACACAATGAGCTTTATGAGCCATGGAGCTCATCAAAGATTCAAGCCTTCACAGGTGCTGTCGCTACCGTGAGAAAAGAGCAGCCTAAATTAGGTGCGCACGCACTGGCTGGTGATACTCCCTTGGCTGATTTAATTAGTAGCGTAAATAGCTATGAGCCATTTGGAAAAGCGGATGGCAATTCAAATGCAATCGCGAGTTATTTTATTAATGTTGCTGGGAGCAATACATTACAAAGCTTCTTTTATAATGACTGGTTAAAGCTCGAAACCCCTGGTTTATTATTTAATGGTGCCTATGGCGGTGAGCAGTTTATGCCATCTGATGAATATTGGCATGACCCTGCACACCCAGAACATGATGCAAAGATCAGCCATTACAAAGCAAATCGTGATGATCCTGGTTATTTAAGTTACCGTTGTGATAACTGCGGTTTAACCGGTAATAAGGCAATGACTACCTTGGCACAAGCTGAATGGTTAAAACGCCTTGTTAGTCACGACCGTGAACCCAGTACCCGTATGCCGTATTTGCAAAGTAGCGATGTAGATGTACTCCTTAATGGCACAGGTCATAGCGAACAACAGGCTGGCGGAGGTGGTATGATGATTGGCATCAGTCATCTTGTGACTAATGCACTTGCAAAAGCGATTGCACCCAATGATACACGCTCGGCAAAAGAAGTACTTGATACCGCGACAAATGGGCAGTGGCGAGTGTGGCAAAAAATCGGCTGGGGCCCAAGTGAAACTCGCTCTACGACCGAAACGGTTATGCTCGCTCATGTTTGCTTGGGGCAAATTAATGGCGGTCGCGAGTTTACCTTGAGTATTCAGCAAGCAATCCCTGGTGCAGAGGAAGCCCACTTGCCAAAAGTCGGCAAGCTAATGCAGCAAAATTTGCAGGCAGCTTTTACAAAACTATTAGATTCACGCGCTCAATAAGTATTAAGGAACACACATGCGTCGTTCAATTATCGCTTTATCAATTAGCCTAGGTGTTGCCTTTAGCTCACCTATGCATGCCGAAGGGTGGCAGTCAGATGTGATAGCCGTCACTCAGTCACAGTTGTCACCTAGTTATTGGTTGCAGCAAGGCGCATCAGCAAAAATGCTCATGACAAATGCGCAAATTCAGGCGTTTAACGATAAGTTAATCAAAGAAAATAAGTACATTGTTGATCCACTGTCATTTCAAAAATCGCTGTCTAAAGCCGAACTCACTAGCTTAATTAATCAAGCCAGCTCAGTGCCAAAAAGCCCGCGCTTTTTTACTGACGGACGTCAATTAACAGCGAAAGATTTTGCTAAATATCAGGAAAATTTAAATATTAATAAGGTCGCGAGTACTAACTTAGTTCGCTTTGGTGTGGTGGTGAAGCGTACGTCATTACGGACCTTTCCAACGTGGGATCGGGTGCTCAACAGTGGCTTAGATCACGACCTAGATCGCTTTCAAGAAAGTGGCATGTTTCCGGGAGAGACTGTCGCTGTCTTGCATCAAAGCGCGGATAAAAAGTGGCTTTTAGTGCGTGCTTATAACTATTTAGCGTGGACACCCGCTGAGGATATTGCTTTTGCCGATGCTGATAAAATTAAAGCGTACCGTGACCAAGAAAACTTTTTAGTCATCACTGGCGCTAAAGTGCACACTGCTTATGTGCCTAATGATGATGCACGCTCAGAAGTTCAGCTTGATATGGGAGTGCGTTTACCCCTTGTTGATAACGAGCAAGTTCCTTACTTACTGAATGGGCAAAATACTTATGCCAGCCATATTGTGCAATTACCAACGCGGGATGAAAATGGCCAATTAGCCATAAAGCCAGCAATGATCAGTAAAACCGCAGATGTAAATATCGGTTACCTCGCCTACACCGAACAAAACCTGATTAAGCAAGGCTTTAAGTTTTTAGGTGAGCGGTATGGATGGGGGCACGATTACAATGGCCGAGATTGCACTGGTTTTGTGGGAGAAATTTATAAAAGTTTTGGTTTACTCATGCCACGTAACTCCGGTCAGCAAGGGAGCAGTGAATACGGTAAAAATAGCCGCTTTGATAAAAATGCCAATGAAGCGTCTAAATTATCTGTGGTTAAGAATATGGCAATTGGTGATTTAATTTATATTCCAGGTCATGTGATGATGTATTTAGGTGAACACCAAGGTGAGCCGTACGTAATTCACGACGTGAAAGGGCTTGGCTACAACAAAGGCGATGGTAGTTTTTACAGCAGTGCTCTAAATGGGGTATCGGTTACTCCATTATTGCCGTTAAGGCTCTCGCAAGAAACCAGCTATTTAGACCGTGTGTACAACATTAAACGTATTCGCTAGAGGCCTGTATGAAAATTAAAGCAATTCGTTTTGCAAAGCTCAAAGTGCCATTAGTGACCCCATTCAAAACGGCGTTGAGAGAAGTTAGTTTTATAGAAGATTTAGTGGTGATCATCGAGACTCACTGCGGCCAGATTGGTTATGGTTCAGCAGCATCAACCCCAGTTATTACAGGGGATACTCACCAAGGCATGATAAGCGTTATTAAGCAGTTTATTGCGCCGAAGTTATTGGGCCTCGAAATAGAAAATATTAATCAGCTCACCCATATTATACAAACGACTGTAGTCGGTAATAGTAGCGCAAAAGCGGCGCTAGAAATTGCTGTTTATGATTTATGGGGCAAGCTTTATAAAGCGCCATTGTATAAATTACTCGGTGGCGGGCAGTCAGAGCTCAAGACTGATATCACTATCAGTGTTGATAATATCGATAAGATGCTCAGCGACTGCCAGCTCGCGGTTGATCAAGGTTTCGATGTATTAAAAGTTAAAATCGGCAATAACCTGAACCAAGACATTGAGCGTGTTAAAGCAATTTATGCGGGCTTTGCGAGCAAAGCACTCTTGCGTCTTGATGTTAATCAAGGCTGGAGTGCTAAGCAAACAGTGCAGGCCTTACAGCAACTAGAACACGCCGGAGTCGTGCTTGAGCTTGTAGAGCAGCCTGTTAAAAGTAACGACATCCAAGGACTAAAATACATTACTGATCGTGTTAATACACCGATTATGGCCGACGAGAGTGCTTTTTCTCCTCAGCAGGTTATTCAGCTTTTAGAACTTGGTGCCGTTGATATTATTAATATTAAGCTGATGAAAACCGGTGGGTTGAGCCGTGCGATTGAAATAGCCAATATCACTGCGCAGTATCAAGCGCAGTGTATGATTGGCTGTATGCTTGAGGGCAGTATTGCTGTGGCGGGTGCTGCACATTTAGCATCCGCAAAAGCCCAACAAATTAGTAAAATTGATTTAGACGGTCCAGCCCTTGGCCAGTATGATCCGGTGCAAGGTGGGGTTGAATTTAATGGCCCGCAGATCACGCTTTCGGATGCCCCAGGTCTTGGTATTGAATCAATCAACGGTCTTGAACTGATAACAAATGGAGTGTGGCCAGAATGAAAAAAATCTTTAGTTTTGTTGCAGCAATGAGTTTAACCGCCTGTGCAAGCTCGCAGCAGTACACGCCTGTGATTGATAATACACATCAACAATTAGTTGTGGTTGTAGCCAATGACAGTGACGCAATTGATGCGACGCTTTATCGCTTTGAAAAAAAAGGGCGACAATGGCAACAACAAGGTGATCAACACGCTGTTGTGCTTGGGCGTACTGGGCTTGCTTGGGGTGTTGGCTTACATCCAGCACAAGCTGGTTTGCAAAAACAAGAGGGGGATGGCAAAGCGCCAGCGGGTATCTTTGAACTAGGTACTGCATTTGGTTACTTAGACACATTACAAACGAATCTTAGCTATCAAGCTATGACTGCTAACGATTACTGCATTGATGTAAAAGGGTCTCCTTTTTACAACCAACTCGTTGATAAGTCAGAAGTGGGAGACGCTGCGGTAAAAAACTCATCTGAATGGATGCGCCGTGATATTTACAGCCAAGACGACTTATATAAAAAGGGGATCGTGGTAAAGCACAATCCTTACAATGTCGATGGGGCGGGCAGTTGTATTTTTATGCATTTATGGCGTGCGCCCAGTAAACCAACGGCAGGATGTACAGCGATGACCGAAACCGATATGGATGCCTTATTAGCTTGGCTTGATGAGCTTAAAAAACCATTATTGGTGAGTTTAACTAAGCAGCAATATCAGCAAAAACAAAGTCAGTGGCAATTGCCGGTACTGGAAAATTAAAAATAATAAAATAAAAGTATTTTATTTTTGTCGTAATGGTGGAATAATATATTCCATTAAGGTTTGAGTTAGGATAATAAATGAGTGCAAATTACGCATTACTCGATTGGTTAGTATTCGCAAGTTATGGCGCAATTTTATTGCTCAGTGGCTGGTGGTTTAATCGCAAACGTGCCAACTCAAGCCAAGATTTTTTCTTGGGTGGAAATAGCATGCCGACCTGGATGGTGGCTATCTCTGTTTTGGCGACGTCGCAATCTGCGGCAACCTTTATTGGTGGCCCTGATCAAGGTTATCAAGGTGATTTTTCTTATATCGCAACAAATATAGGGGCGTTTATTGCGGCATTTGTGGTGTCGGCATTTTTAATTCCTAAGTTTTACCAACAAAAAGTGTACACAGTGTATGAGCTGTTAGAAAAGCGTATAGGCCCAAAAGCTAAACGCCGTAGCGGTTTAATGTATTTATTTGGTCGTGTGTTTGCCAGTGGTGCGCGTCTTTATATGGCAGCCATCGCGGTGGCTATGATTTTATATGGCAATATACATGCCGACAGTGTGGTGATAGCGACCTTAGTACTGGCGCTGGCGGGGTTACTTTATACCTTTTTAGGCGGGATCCGCAGCGTTATCTATTCTGATGTTTTACAGAGTGTTGTTTATGTTAGTGCAGCGATCGCGGTTATTTGGTGTTTGCTGAATATTATTCCTGCCGATTTCTCGACCATTATAGCCACCTTAAATGAACCCGCTCCTGGTGCTGACTCGAAACTTGCTTTGTTTAAGTTTGATTTAGACTTTACGCCATCGGGGGTATTCAATATGGCCTCTGTATTAACCGGGTTTGTATTGTTAAATATTGCAGCATTTGGCCTTGATCAAGACATGACACAGCGTTTATTAACCTGTAAGAGTCCAAAAGAAGGCAGTAAGGCATTATTGCTATCGGTGCTGATGGTAATACCGGTTATGGCTATTTTTATCTTCATTGGCATGCTGCTTTATATTGTTTATCAGCAACCAACACTTATGAATAATCAGGCTGGAGAGGCGGTTGTACAAGAGTTTAATGGCGAAAAAATTACTATTTTTATGTATTACGTATTAAATGAAGTACCTGCAGGAATTAAAGGCTTGGTTAGTGTGGGCATAATCGCTGCGGCGATATCAACATTAAATTCGGGGCTGAGCTCAATGTCATCAGTGATAGTGCAAGATTTATATCGCCCGTATCTAGAAAAAGCCAATAAACACGTGAGTGACCACCACTTTGTTAAAGCTGGTAGAGTGGGGATGGCAGTAGTTAGTTTAGCGTTGGCGTTGATGGCAATACTTTGCTATTTCTGGCAGCAATACAGTGATATGCCGTTATTAAAGTTTGCCTTAAGCGTTATGGTGTTTTCGTACAGCGGTTTATTGGGTGTTTATTTCACAACGTTATTTACAAAACGCGGCAGTGAAGGTTCTGTGCTCGCTGCATTAATTGTTGGTTTTGTTGTTACGCTATTAATGCAACCCTATATGATTGATTGGTTATTGCCTGAGTCGATGCGCTTTTATTTAGGTTTTACTTGGCAGTTATGTATTGGCACCTTGTTATCAACATTAGTGTGTTGTGTTGGCAAACCCAAAGCAAGTAATGAGGCATTTGCATAAATGACAGTGCGTTATGTTCTAGCCATTGATGGTGGCGGTACTAAAGTTTTAGCTGAACTGACAGAGCAATCCTCACAATTGACGTTTCGCTCACAAGGCGGGCCCGCGTCTATTTCGAATGATCTTGATTTAGCAGTTGAGAATATTGTGAAGGTTGTTCGAGACGTTTGCGAACAAAGTGGTGCAAAGGCCAGTGATATCGTTGCTGTAATGGGCCTCGCCGGAGGTGCATCAACCACATTAGCTGAGCAAGTTAAAGTAATGCTCAAGCTAATTTACGAGATTGAGTTTGCAAGTCTTCGCATAGAGAGTGATGCCATTACATCGCTTTATGGTGCAAATTTGGGGGAACCTTGTGTTGTTGTTGCCCTTGGTACAGGTGCTGTCGGTGCGCGTTTACAATCAAACAACCAAGCTAAATTAGTCGGTGGTTGGGGTTTTACTGTGGATGACTTTGGTGGCGGCGCGCGTATTGGTCTAATGGCTGTACAGTATTTATTAAACGATATAGATTGTTACGATTTACCAAAAAGCCGATTAACGATTCGCTTGAGTGAGCAGCTAGGATGCACTCGTCAAGCAATTAGTCATTGGCTTAAACAAGCCAAACCCGCGGATTATGCACGTTTTAGTCCGCTTGTGTTTAGCTTACAAAACGAATGTAAAGTAGCCAATAAGGTATTAACTGAGCACACGACGTCAGTGGTTGAGTTAATTAATAAAAGTCGCGGTACATCGCCGTTACCCGTAATTTTAATTGGGGGGCTTGCTAAGGTGAGCCAAGACTTATTGCCACTTACATTGCAAAACGAATTATCTCCTTGTAAAGGGGATTCATTAACTGGTGCCGCTATACTAGCGGTAAAGCATTACCATGACATTATTGAAAAAGGACAACGTAATGAGCCCTGAGCACGTCTTTAAGCATCAAAGTGAGTTACTTGAAGAATTAAACGGTATTGTCTCTGAAGGACAAAACCCTGACACTTTGGATATCGATCTGCTCAGCACCACTGAGATCCTCACAAAAATCAATAATGAAGATCACAAGGTTGCAGCAGCCGTTAAGCTGGTTATCCCGCAAATAAGCTTAGCAGTAGATCATATTGTTGAAGCATTTCAACAAGGTGGCAGACTTATTTATATAGGCGCAGGCACTAGCGGCCGTTTAGGTATTCTTGATGCTGTTGAGTGTGCCCCGACCTACAGTGTGAGCGAACAGCAGGTTTTAGGCATTATTGCTGGCGGTGACACCGCGTTTAAAAAAGCTGTTGAGGGTGCCGAAGATAGCACCACACTTGGTGTGGAAGATTTAAAAAATGCGAACCTTACAGGAAAAGATATCGTTGTGGGTATCGCTGCCAGTGGACGTACTCCATACGTGTGTGCTGCAATTGAGTATGCTAAGTCGTTAGGGTGTGTCACGGTGGGCATTACGTGTAACCCTGATTCAGCGGTGATGCGTTTACCGCAAATTGGTATTTGCCCTGTGGTAGGGGCAGAAGCTGTTACAGGCTCAACACGAATGAAGTCGGGTACGGCACAAAAGCTTGTACTTAATATGTTAAGCACTGCCAGTATGATCCGCACCGGTAAAGTGTATAAAAACCTGATGGTTGATGTAAATGCAAGTAACGAAAAGCTCCATGCACGTGCTATTCGTATAGTGATGCAGGCAACTAGTTGCTCACAGCAGCAAGCTGTCGATGCTTTAAAGCAAGCCGAGCAAAGTGCCAAATTAGCTATTTTGATTGTATTAACGGGTAAGCCTGCAGATGAGGCAAAACAGCTGCTTTGCCAAGCGAATGGGTTTTTACGTAAAGCGGTGGAGGAATAATGCGTTTTTTAGCCATTTTAATTGTGAGCTGTTTAGCATTACTTGGTTGTAAGGAAACGCCAGTTAATGTGCCAGAAAAAGCACAACCATTACAAGTGGGGGCTGTTAACTATCAAGCCTATGTGCCAGAACTTAAAGGCAAGCGCGTTGGTTTAGTTGTCAATCAAACGTCAGAAATTAATGGTCAACATTTAGTCGACTTTTTACTCGAAAAAGGGGTTGTGGTGCGTAAAATATTTGCCCCGGAACATGGTTTTCGAGGCGATCATGATGCGGGTGCCCATGTAAAAAGTACTGTAGATGCCAAAACGGGTATCGATGTTGTTTCTATATACGGCAGCAATAAAAAACCGAACCCAGAAGCACTGGCTGATCTGGATGTTATTATTTTTGATATCCAAGATGTCGGTGTGCGCTTTTATACATACATCAGTTCAATGCATTATATGATGGAAGCGGCTGCTGAGAACGGTAAAGCATTTATTGTCCTTGATAGACCCAATCCGAACATTGCTTATGTCGATGGGCCAATTTTAGATCCCAAATTCCGTTCGTTCGTGGGGATGCATGAAATTCCCGTTTTACATGGTATGACGGTTGCTGAGCTTGCACAGATGATTAAAGGCGAAGGGTGGATCAATAACGCAGCTGAACTTCAGCTATCAGTGGTACCGGTGGCGAATTATAAGCGCACCATTACTTACGACTTGCCAGTAAAACCAAGCCCTAATTTGCCAAATGCTCAATCTATTCAGCTTTATCCATCATTATGCTTCTTTGAAGCGACACCCATAACCATTGGTCGTGGAACTGATTTTCCGTTCCAAGTCGTCGGCTATTCACCTGTAAAACTAGGAGAGTTTAGTTTTACGCCACGTGCGATTAAAGGGGCATCAATGAACCCTAAATTCAAAGACGTTGAGGTTTTTGGTCAAGATTTACGTGATTCAAACATGCATGGCTTAGATTTAAGTTTATTTATTGCTGCTTATCAACAACTAACCGATTCACAGCAGTTATTTTTTGAACGTGCTGAGTTTATGGATAAGTTAGCGGGCACAGATAAGCTTCGTTTAGCGATTGAGGCGGGACAAACCGAGCAACAAATAAAACAGAGTTGGCAAACTGAGCTTGCGGCATTTAAACGTAAGCGACAGCCCTATTTACTGTATCAATAACAAAACATATTTCAAAAAGAGGCACTTGCCTCTTTTTTTATTATCACTTTTTGACGGCTGTGGTAAATTTAGGCCCTGAATAATTAAAAGGATGTATTATGAAGGTCTATTTTTGTGCGGCAGTATTTGCCTTACTCTCTGGCTGCTCACAGGCCCCTAGCAAGGCTGCACGTATACTTGACTTAAGCGCCGATAAAAGCGCTGCAGATCGAGCTATGGGCATTAAAACGCGTAACTAAACCTAGCTATCCTAAAGTGGCACAGATGACCAAAAAAGCGGGCAGTGCACGCTTCATTATTACGATTGATCAACACGGGAATAGCAAAGATATTACCTTTCTAGAAAGTTTCCCCGCAGGCATGTTTATTAGTGAATCGCGTGAAGCACTTAGTGACTGGCACTGGCAAGCAACATCAAAAAACAGCCAGCAACACGCTATTAAATGTACGGTACAGATTGATTATTTTATGAAGCAGGCCATTAATTTAGATGAAGCAAGAACGTTTTGTACAATTTAGATTAAAAGGGATGAAAAAGGGCCGCATATGCGGCCCCCAACAGGATTGATTGGTTTAAAACTTAATCAGAACTTAAAGTTAAATGACAGTTGTACACGTCGAGGACTGTAGTAATTTCTATATTCCCCAAACGTTTCTGACGATACATATGGGTTATTATTATAACCTGTTTGACGGTCAAATATGTTGAAGATATCAGCGCGGAACTGTAATTCCATATCACCTGAGAACGTAAAGTCTTGCGTGTAGTTTAAGTCAAGTTGCCAATGGCTTGGGCTGCGGCGGCTACCAGCAGGTTCACCGTAACGCGTGGTGCCATTTGAGTAGCCATAAATTGAACCATCCCATGCTTCCCAAGGTTTACCCGACTGGAATATAAAGTACGCACCGATATTCGCTTCCCACGGCACCGTATAGTAACCATAAACTTTTAGTTTATGCGGTTTATCACCAGATAATGTGCCATATTTATTATCCCAAGGGTAACGACCACGCCCATCACCATAGTTTGATGAACCAATGAAAGTATTGGCATCTGTGGTTGCAGTCGTATTATCTTGGTCGAAATTACCGTAGTAATGGCTCCACACATAAGAAGCATTGATATAGCTGTTTTCACCTAGGTATTCAGCTTCGATGCTGGCTTCCCAGTATTTCGTTTCGCCGCCATCAACCTCAGCGATTACATACGATGAACCACCGATTTCATCGCGAATATCGGCAAGGTTTTCAACATATAAGCCTTTATCTGCGATATGTTGTGGCACACCTTCGGCATCAACCCCTGAGTAGTCTGTTAAGCGTGCATTGTTAGGCATATCTTCCCAGAAGTGGGATGCTTTACGGTGGCGGACATGGGCACGTAATACTAAATCAGAGCCCACATATTTTGTTGTGCCAAGTGTAAATTCTTTTATTTGGCGCGGTTTCAAGTTATCAGCGAATACTTTACCTGATGAACCTTGGCGTGGTTCTGCGTAAATTACATTACCTGCTTCATCAAACTCAACTTCAATTTCAGCACGGGTATTACGATCCCAAGAAGCTGCACGGGCCAATGAGCTCGCTTCAGGGTTATACATTGAAAAGTTTGCAAAGACTGAGTCTTGTTCTGCATAATTCCAATTAACACCTAAACGTGGTTGAATCATATCTGACCAATCAGTTTGATACATTTTATATTTTTCACCCGGTGCTAACTCGTAACCAGAAAGTGTACCAGATGCTGATTTGAGGCCTTGGCCGTACCATGTATCGCGGCTTACTAATACACCTAAGTTATAAGTCCAATCACCTACTTCTATTGTGTCATTAATTTCGAAGTTAAGCGTTTCCATTTCTGAATTGATAGCTGAAACTGCATCTTCACCTGCGACTAAACTCATTTGTTGTACGCGAGCACGATAAATAACCGGTGCTGAGCTGCCTTCTTCTAGGCTTTCATCTAAGCCACCAACGTAAGAAATTGCTCCCCAACCATTAGAAAGTCGAGCCAGTACTTCTTTACCTTCTTTCCATTCACCACCAACATGTAGAGTATGGTAGGTATCACCCCAGCTAAATTCATGCTCTAGGTTTAGTTCAAAGCTGTCGCGGTAAAAATCGATGTTATCGTATTGGTAATAAGCACCAACCCCCCCGCCACCAAGCATCTCGCCATTTTCAGAGTAACCATACTGCGCAATCAATGGCATGGCCCCAGCATTAAAGGCTGCTATTTGCTCTGCAGTGTAATTATCATCGGCATCTAATAGGCTTGGTACGTTAAAGTAACCCATTTGATCTAAGTTACTTAAATCAAGTTGGCTTGTTAGTGACGGTACAACTGATAATGCGTTATCCGGTGTTGTGCCTGACTCTAACTCAAATTTACTGTATTGGAATGACAGCGTTGTGGCATCTCCAACTATCCAAGAGCCATCTAAGGTAAAGATATCTTGGTCTGCTCGATCACCAGCAGACACACTATCTGTTTCGAATGCCCCAATTGAGCGACCTTCAATTGTTTTTTCTGAGGTACGTTGTGAAATATTAATTAAAATATCGTCGGTCGGTGCCCATGTAAGCTTACCAAAGTATTCGTCACGGACACTTTTATAGTCTTTTACAGCGCCATATGCCGTATCTTTATTAGATCGCGTTTCTTCAGGGCGATAATACGAGGTATAAAAGTACAGTGTATCTTCAATCAGCGGTCCACCTAAGCTCGCAGTTAGCCAGCTTTTATCCATTTCATAGCTTTCTTCACCTGTTGGAGTCGCTACTAGGCTCTTAGGTTGAACTTTATATTCAACGTTACCGTGAAATTCATCAGTGCCAGATTTTGATACTGTATTGATTGAGAAGCCACCTGAGCGGTTAAAGCCTACCGCTTTAGCACCACCTCGGTCCATGGTGACATACGCCACGTCATGGGTCGAAGGCTCTGACGCTAAATTACCAAACATAGGCAGAGATACGTCAACACCATCAAAACCGTATGAGTTATCAACCCCCGAACCACCTGCCGATGGACCCAATGTTGCATTCTCAGAAAGTTCAACACCAGGCACGAGTTTTAACAGGTCGCGGTAGTCTTGACCCACTGGCACGTTGTTGATTGCCTCTTCGCCTAGTGAGTTGGTCAGAGCTGACTTACCCTGACGGTATAATTTACTACCAGTAATGGTGATGACCTCAACATTTTCATTTGCGCCACCGAAGGTAACGTTTAGGCTCGATGTTTGCTCAAGCAAAACATCAACGGTCATCGTTTGAGTGACCCCGTTTTTATCGGTGAAAGTGAGTTCATAAGTCCCCGGTTTTAGTTGGGGTAAGTCGTAGCTTCCGTCTTCACGAGTCACAACAGTGCGTGGTTTCGGCATTACGTTACTTTTTGCCGTTACCGTGATCCCCGCCAGAGACTGCTGTGCCTCTGGTGTTGATACTTTACCCTTGATTCCACCGGTTAAATTAGCAAAGGCTGGTGCGCTGGCTAAAGCCGCGGCCATTACAACACCTGTTAGAGCTGTTTTCTTTGCGCGAAGTGCATTATGTGTCGCTTTAGCTATGGAGCTTATTACGAGTGAGGATGCATGTTGTTTCATTGTTTCCCGTCCTTATATTTATATGCTTTGTTGGACTGCTTACCCAATTGAGACTTATGAACTTTAAAATTATGTTGCCTATACATTAAACAGCTGTTAGAAGAATCGGTCAAGAATATTTTTTTGTTACTTGCGTTTGTTTGTGGAATAAAATATATTACCTTTATTGGGTAAGTGTTTGTGTTCATTTGCTTTTAAGAGCATACGGAATGTGAAGGGGCTTTTTTGTAAGAAATTATGAACGCTTTATTTTTTATTAGCTTATAAAAATCAATACATAACAAGAAAGGTGAGGTGCAAATTTAGTTGCTAAATAAAAGCATAAAAAAAGCAGCTTTCGCTGCTTTTTTAGGTTTATAGTCTGTATTTAAAAATTAGTTATTCTTAAATTCGCCTACAACTTCATTAGAATGTTCTAGTAATTTTCTGCCTTGTCGACTCGATTGAGTCAGTGCAATGAACAGAATATCAATGACAAAATCTTGTGCAGTTCGGGCTAAAATTGATGACAGCCTTACTGATTCACCTTCAGCAACAGAGTAGAGTTTTACATCTGCTGAGTCTGCGACGGGGCTACTACCAAACTTAGTGACTGAGATCACTGCGCTGTCGTTTTTCTTAGCTTGTTTAACGACCTCAGCAATTTCACGGGTCATCCCCGATTCACTAATCGCAATAACCAAGTCACCTTTTGAAAACGTAGCAACGTAGGCAAGTTGGGCGTGGCCGTCTGGTTCAGCGATAGCTGGCATTCCTAGCTTTTGTAATTTATAAGAGAAATCTTTGGCAACCAGCGCCGAGCCACCTAAACCGCAAATAAGAATACGTTTAGCTGATTTTAATAATTCAACCGCTTTTTCGATTGCAGGCGCTTCGTTAAGGTTTTTGGTTTCAGTTAAAACGGCCAGTTTACTGCTGAGTAATTTTTCGGCAATTTGTTCAAGAGAGTCGTTTAAGGTAATTTTACCGTGTAACTTGGGCTCGCTGCTTTCATCGTTTAGTGCATCGATAACGGCTAGCTTAAAAGCAGGAAACCCTTTATAACCTAATTTTTGTGAAAACTTAACCACGCTTGATTGGCTTACACCAACCACTTTTGCTAATTCAACAGAGGATAAATTACGAATCGCATTGGCCGAGTTTAATGTGAAATCTGCTAGTTTGGCTTCGCTGCTCGACAAAGACTGGCGTAAGGCTTTAATTTTTACAAAAGTAGACATTCGGGCTCACTTTGTTAGTTAACTTATTCTTTGTGTAATACAAACTTTTCAATCGAGAATATTAAGCGCCAAGACGCAAAATTAAGTATAAACGACGAATTATTTTTGTTTTACTCGAATTAACTTTGGAATATTTTTCTTAATTTAGATGGAATAATATAGTTTTATTCCATAATAGATACAACATTATTTGTTGAGATAGCACCATTTTTAGTGAGGTAGCGATAATGTATGCTTTTTATTCTTAGATCTTAAAATAAAATATTTTACATGTTAAGTGGGTGTTGCTACTGTATTGCAGTGAATCGTCAATGCTTAAAACTTCAGGTATGAAACTGTTATGAGTTTTCCCTCTTTAAAAACATTACTTAAACAGCTGTGTTATCTCAGTGGCGCTGCGCTTTTAGTCAGTTGTGCCAGTAATCAATATACGTTTACCCAGTCAGCTAACTACAGTCATCGCGTTAAGTTTTTAGTGATGCACTACACCGCGATTGATTACGAAAAGTCGATGCGAGCTTTAGTGGATGAAGGGGGCTTAAGCTCACATTACTTATTACCGGAGTCGGGCGATTCAAGTTATCCGCACGATAAATTAGAAATTATTCAACTTGTTGATGAGAACGATCGCGCGTGGCATGCTGGACGAAGTTACTGGCAAGGACGTGAAGATTTAAACGATCACTCCATTGGCATTGAAATAGTAAATGTGCCTACATGTCATATTCCTGAGCATAGTTCGCCTGCAATGCAAAATGATGCAAGCAAGCTGTGTATTTATCCTGATTATGATGCCAAGCAAATTGAATTATTAATTACCTTAAGCAAAGATATTCTTAAACGCAATCCAGATATTGGGCCAACTCAAATTGTCGGGCATTCAGACATTGCGCCAAGTCGTAAAAATGATCCTGGTCCGCGTTTTCCTTGGTATCAATTATATAAAGCGGGTATTGGCGCGTGGTACGACAGCGAAACGGTCGATAAGTATTGGCAGTTATTTAGTGCATCGAAACCTTCGACAGAGTTAATGCAAAAAGCCATGCGCAGCTACGGTTACGAGGTGATTGCAACGGGGCAACTTGATTCACAAACATTAGATGCGTTGAGCGCCTTTCAAATGCATTTTTTACCTTGGCATGTTAGCGGTAATAACGATGCCAGAAGTGCAGCTGTACTGTTTGCTTTATTAGAAAAGTATTTTCCTAAAAAGAGCGAGAGACTGTTTAAAGAGTATCAGCAACAGCAACTGGCAACGGAGCCTGAGACGACGGTGCTTGCGAATGCACAAGTTGTCGTACGTATTCCATCGCTCGACCCTAGTAGCCGTGAGTTAGTAAATAACCGAGGCACGTTTCAAGCGTATAAGGGACGTGGTGAAATAATCATTGAAAACCACGATGCCCGCAGTGCTGATATTTATATTAATGGTGAAAAAATTAATATCGCATCACCATTAACAGCTGAAAAAGTATATCAATACAGCTTAGCGAAACGCACTCATAACGGTATTAACACCTTTAAAGTTGACAATGTTCAACCAGAGGGGGCGAGCTTAACATTGCGGTTTCCTTACCCAACGTTGATTAAAAGCACACATAAAGACCGTTTTAAGGCTGTTGATGAGCTGATAAATAAAGAAGTCGCTGCAGGATTTCCTGGCGCTGTGCTTGGCGTTATTAAAGAGGGTGAGTTAATTAAATTAAGCCACTATGGCGCCGCTAAAAAGTACCATGCAGATGGCACGTTGCTCGCATCGCCTGAAGCGATGAAAAACGATACCTTATTCGACATTGCCTCGAATTCAAAAATGTTTGCTACTAACTTTGCGTTAATGAAACTTGCAAGCGAAGGTAAGTTAGATGTAGAAAAACCATTATTTTATTACCTGCCAGAATTTAGAGGCAGCGGTCGAGAGCAGCGTTTAGTAAAGGATTTGCTCACGCATAGCGCAGGTTACCCTGCAGTGGTTGATTTTCACCGTAAAGATAATAAATTTGGCGAACGGTTTTTCTCGCAAAACAGTTTACGTACCAAAAATTTACTGCTTACAGGAGTGCCTTTTGTGGCGGGGCGTAATGTAAAGCACCTCTATTCAGATATTGATTACATGTTGCTAGGCGTATTGATTGAGCGCATTAGCGGTATGCCTCTCGACAGCTATGTCGAAAGCCAACTCTATCAGCCGCTAGGGTTAACACACACAGTGTACAACCCTTTGCAAAAGGGATTTTTAGCGTCGCAGATTGCTGCAACTGAAATAAATGGCAACACCCGTGGCGGGCGTATTGAGTTTGACAATATTCGTACCGATGTATTGCAAGGTGAAGTACATGACGAAAAAGCCTTTTATGCTTTAGGGGGCGTAGCAGGGCATGCAGGCCTCTTTAGTTCGGCTGGCGATATAATGGTATTGATGCAGGTGCTGCTTAACGGCGGTGGCTACGACAATAAACAGTTATTTACCCCACAAGTACTCGCGCAATTTACTCAGCCTCAAGCCAGCGACGAAACCTATGGCTTAGGCTGGCGAAGAGCAGGGCACCAAGCACGCACATGGCATTTTGGCCCGTATGCCAGCCCAAGAGCCTATGGTCATACTGGCTGGACCGGCACCGTTACTGTGATTGACCCCGAGTATGACCTTGCCATCGTGTTACTTACCAATGCCCGTCACACACCTATTGAGGGCAACGATAAAAATTATGAATTTGTTGGAAAGCGTTTTGAAACAGGTAAGTATGGTTCAATTATCTCACTGATTTATGAGAGTATATTAAATCACTAGTCGATTTAAGTTGAGTTTAGCGGCAAAGCCATTAAGCTTAGCGAGTTTTTGCATAATAAAAATAAAATATTGGTCTTAATTTAAAAGGGTTTTTATGTCTTGGTATTCAATTTTACCACCCTTGATTGCTATCTTAATTGTGTTTTGGCGCAAAGAAGTGATCATGGCTTTATTGGTCGCCGTTGCGTCGTCTGAGTTTTTGCTAGCCCTCAATGGTGAAGGCAATAGCGTGTTTTACACTTTTATCAATACCATTGAACGGGTAATCGAAGTCGCGAGCTCAGCGGGTAACAGCCGTATTCTTATTTTTAGTATTTTGATTGGTGCACTGCTTGCCTATATTCGTGAATCTGGCGGTGTGGCAGCAACCGTAAACCTATTAATGAACAAAGGTGTTGCTAAGAGTAAGCGCCAAGTGGGTTATTTAACCATGTTCTCGGGCATTGCGGTGTTTATTGAATCGAACTTGAGCGTATTAACTTCGGGTATTTTATCGCGTGGTTTATTTGATAAATTTAAAATGAGCCGGGCGCGTCTTGCCTATATTATTGATAGTACTAGTGCACCCGTGTGTATTTTAATTTTACTTAACGGCTGGGGTGCGTATGTGCTTGGCCTACTTGGTAACTACGAGATGGAAGAGTCTGCTGTTTCGGTACTGTGGGGCAGTATTGGTTATAATTTTTATGCGATTATCACCTTGCTCATCGTGTTTTATACCATTACTTTCGACAAAGTACATGGGCCATTAAAACAAGCCGAAGAGAACTTTGAGCAGCAAGAAACCGAATTAGCAGAAGAAGTTAAAGGCTCAAAAGCGCGTTACATGCTTATTCCACTTATTACCTTAATTGGCAGCATGGTTGGCTTTATGTTCTGGACTGGCGATGGCGATATTGCTAGTGGCAGTGGCTCAAAATCAGTGTTGTATGCAACTATTTTAGCCTGTGTAGTCGCTTACTTTTTAATGATTAGCTCTCGTGATTTTACTCACCATAAGCTTGTTGATATTGGCTTTAAAGGCATGGGTGAATTATTACCGCTGGTTGCAATTGTCTTGTTATCACTCACACTTGGTGCGAGCTTAAAAGACTTAGGCACCGGTGTATTTGTAGCGGGGCTTGTGGGTGATTTCTTACCTATTTACCTTGTTGTGCCAGTGCTATTTTTAACCGGAGCGGTTATTTCATTCACTACGGGCACCTCGTGGGGCACATTTGCCATTCTTATTCCAATTGGTGTGCCGCTTATTCAAGCGCTAGGTTTACCGCCTTCACTGGTTATTGCTGCCATTCTAGGTGGCGGTGTGTTTGGCGATCACTGCTCGCCAATTTCAGATACCAGTGCGGTATCGGCGATTGCCTCTGGGTGTGACTTATTAACCCACGTTAAAACTCAAATGCCTTACGCCTTATTCGGCGGCGCATTAACCTTTATCGCTTATTTGGTAACCAGTATTTTGGTTTTGTAACTTTAAGCCCTTAAGCAAACAATAAAAAACCACAGAGAAATCTGTGGTTTTTTATTGTCCGTACCTCGTATTTCTAGGCTCGCTTCTCAAATCTCGATAGCCAGCACGTTCAAATCTGATATCTGACGACTGAAAACTAGCTTCTTCGAGGTGACAGCTTAAGGCTTGGAGCTAGGCTTTAGGCACAACTTTATAAATACCTACACCATCAACCCCAAGGTATAAATCTCCATTTGGATGGGTCGCAATACTGCGCACTCTGCCAACACCCTCAAATACTTTGCTGTGGCCAGTGACTTTATTACCATCGAGTTTAACAAGCACAAGGTGAGCAAACTTCATTGAGCCCACGGCTATTTGCCCTTGCCACTGCGGGTATTTATCGCTATTTATAAACGCCATACCAGAGGGCGCAATTGAAGGTACCCAGTACCAATCAGGTTGCTCCATGCCTTCGCGGCTTGTTTCATCAGTGATTTTTGTACCAATGTAGTTAATGCCGTAGGTGATCTCAGGCCAACCATAATTAGCCCCAGCTTTAATAATATTAATTTCATCTCCCCCTCGAGGGCCATGTTCATGACTCCAAATTACCCCAGTTTCTGGGTGCATAGCCATACCTTGAGGATTACGGTGACCATATGAGTAAATGCTTTTACGCGCGCTTTTATGGTTATAAAAAGGGTTTGATTCAGGAATAGAGCCATCACTGTTGATACGGTGAATTTTACCCGCATCGTAATCAAGGCTTTGTGGGTGAACATCTCTGTCGCCACGGTCGCCAATCGAAAAATACAAATAACCGTCTTTATCAAACTCAATACGCGAACCATAGTGTTTAGTTGTTGTGGTATTTGGTTCACCATTAAATAAGAGTTGCTGGTCTACAAGCGTCATGTCCTTTAAACGTGCACGCATTATTGAGGTGTTATAGCCTTCATCATCACCTTCATAACCTGAGTAAGAAAGGTAAATCCAGCCATTGTCGGCAAAATTTGGGTCGAGCTCTATATCAAGTAATCCCCCTTGGCCTTCTGCGTGAAGCTTAGGAGTTCCTTTGATTATTTGTTTATCAAGCTGACCATCGCGGATCAGCCTTAACTCACCACGCCTATCAGTCACTAATAAATCACGCTCGTTTAGCCACGCCATACCCCAAGGGATCTGAATCCCTTTACTCACTAATTCAAGCTCATACTTATTGGCACTGGCATCTAACGGAATTGTTTGCTCTGGCTGCGCACATGCCTGCAAGCTGGTTAAACTGATAGAAGCGACGACGAGGCTGCTAAATAAAGACTTTTTCATGGTTACTCCAAATTATTAAGCACAATACTATTAGCCTAGCTTGTTCGTAGGTAAATTGTTATTAACTTTCAGTAAAGTGCGACTATTGGTAGAAAAAGCGGGATAGAACAAAAGCGGTTGTAAGTTAGCCGTAGGCGTGAAATTTACTTCGCGCGAAAAATGAAATGTATGAATGTAGTTGGCTTTTTAATCTCGAATATTAGGCATTACAGTCATGAAAAAACCTGCCAAGTTGATTAACTCGAACCTTCGTCCCTAGATAGCTTTGTTTTAAGTTTACTGGTAGCTTAGAGATATCAGTTACTTAAATGGATTTAATCTACGTATGAAATCAGAAAAGTTTTTCAAATGGGTGTGGAATATTAATGGCCTTGTGTTACTTATTGGCTTAATTATCACAATATTGGTTGTTGGCTATAATCTTGCGAGCTTTTTGTTTAAATCTAATACTCAAATGGATCATCAGGCGCTCAATTTAGCTGAAGATGAAAAGCAGCAAGAAAAGTGGAAGTTAGGGTACCCACGAAAAGTCGCTGATAGCGATTATTATTACATCCCGTTAGAGTCAGAAAAAAGATCGGTTGATATAAAACCTGAATCAGCAGTTTACGAAAGCTTTGGTAGCGGCAGCTACAAATATAATCCCACGCGCTCAAAGAATATCTTATTTATTAATGACAAAACCAATCAAGCAAAGTGGCTATTTAACACAACTGATCAGTTAATCATAGAGTTTGGTGCTTTAAGCAATTACAAAGAGTTTGATACTCGAGCCTACATGGAGCAACAAGTCGATACTCCTCGTGGGGTCTCTTATGAGGTTATCAAAAACGATAGCAATAATGATAAACGGCTTGATGGCAAAGATAAGCGCACCTTTGCGCTTAGCAAGATTGATGGCTCAAACTACACCGAAGTCATTTCAGGTTACAACCGCATTGTAGAGTCTAATCTCAACGCCGAAGGCAATCTATTTGTGGTATTCATCAACAACAACGAAGTTTATTCGATGTTGATAGATCTAGATACATTCAAAGTGATTAGTAAGAGTATGCTGCCGAAGGTCGGGGCATGACCCAAAAATTAATGCTATTTAAAATAATTTGATATTTGGATACATGGTATGGAAAGAAAGGAAAGCGAAGTAATAAGTGAAGACTATGATAAAGAGCTAACTTTATGGAAAAGTCGTTTTAAGATTTCTTTTTATGCTACTCCAATAATAACTATAGTATTTTTCTTATTACAAGCACTATTCACTAGTGAACAGCTATCTACAGATTTTAAACTAATTGAAAACTGGGTTGGCTTTTCTAGTACCTTCAAGTTACCTATAGGTGTCTTTACTTCTATGGTTGCTATTACCTCATTAATAGGGATGTATTTCAGAAGCATTCAAGTTTCACATCAGCTAAATAAAATAGAAAAGCAGTTAGATATTTCTCAACAGCAATTTAATTTGGCCAATAAGAAAGAAAATTTTGTTCTGTTCATAGAACATAGGAAAGCACTGTCTGAGTTAGTAAAATTAGAGCTAAAAGAGCAAGTTTCTTATCAGAGCAACATTCTTCAAAGTAGAGATTTTAAATCAGCTTTATGTATTGATAGTCAAAAGCTATATAAAAAATTATTTCCAGAAAATAGCCCCGAAGAAATGGTTTGCTTTGATTTATGGGTGCCTAAAAGTAAAGAGATCATAAATATTGAAGTATTGAGTGAAAAACTATATTCACTAAGTAACCTCGATTTATTAAAAGTTAATTTAATATCTTTGTACTCTTTCTACGAAATGTTTTTAGATTTTGGCGTTGTGTTTCAAATAAACTCTTATGGCTCATGCCAGAACAAAGGAGGGATTGAAATTGCGTATTTTTTCATTGATTTTTCTATTATAATCAATGTATTGTCTAAATTGGGTCTAATTGAAGAAACTGATACTCAAAGACTTAGAGGAAAAATTATAAGCATAGCACTTGATATTAATGACTCTCTTATTCCGGAGTAGTTGTTATTCAATCTAAATATCTCGGCGTTAAATCGCCTCTTAGGCTCGAAAAATTGGCTTAAGCTTTTTATGCTTCACATTTCATGGCTTCATGCGTTAATTGTTTAAGTGCGATGATTTGCCCTTGTTGATTTTGGTCAAGGGCCAACAGGTCGCCTTGGTGAATGTGGGTATCGAGTGTGCCGTGTTTTTGTAGCTCTTCAAGTAGTGACTGTTTTATTTGTACGAGTATATTTTGCTCGCAGTCTGCGATATACCAATCGTTATCAACACTGACTAAGCGGCCAGTGAAGCGGGTACGGGTTTGATGAGCTGCAAGGGCGTGTTGGTAGTCAGCATCTAGGGTCTGTTTTTGTTGTTTTAGGTTGCTGACATAGCCGCCTTTTGCGTCAAGTTCATGAACTTCAAGCCAGTGGTAATCTGATAAATCTACAGCATATACGTCAGTCAGTTCGCGGTTATTGTATTGCAACATAATAAAGCCCAAAATGGCCAGCGCAGCAAAAACACCTGTCATTTGAAGTCCTAAAAAGCGTTGCTGTTTTGAGCGAGCTTGTTGTGGCTTTTGCATTTGCGTCAGCTGCTCAGGGCTTAAAGTATGCTGTGCTTTGCGTTTTTGATAATGCGCTTTTAAATCGGCATCAAATTGCTCGTCGTTACGCTTCATGATTGCCTCCAAGTTGTTGTTTTAGGTTTTGACGGGCGTATCGCAGCCGAGTTTTTATGGTCTCATGGTTGCTTTGTGTAATGGCAACAATGTCATCGAGGCTAAAGCCTTCTTGCTGCAGGGTCAGTGCTTCTCGCTGCACAAAGCTAAGCGCCATTAGTGCTTTATCAAATGCGTCATAATCGTAGTGATAACTTGCATCGTGTGGCTCAGACACTAGCTGGTTGTCTTCTAGTTCAACAAATTTTTGTTGTTTTCGAAACTCATCAATTAGCACGTTACGCGCTAAACGAAATAGCCACGCTTTTGGGTTGTTTTGCGCGTGATAAAAGTCACGTTTATCAATGACTTTTAACCAGGTTTGCTGGCAAATATCGAATGCTAAATCTTTATCACTTTGTGTTACTAGGTAGTGATAAAGGTCGTTACCGTATTGAGCAACAAGTTGGTTGAGATAACGGTTGTCGCCTGTTTTGGCATACAGCGCCAAACAATCGCTGTTTGGCGTGTCAAATAACCATGTCTTGATGCTCATTAGCATAGGCCGTTATCCATCTATTTTAAAATCAAGTTGAACGCTTTGGTTTGTTTGTAATTGTGCCACACCTTCAACTACTTTGGGGCGGTATTTCCAACGTTTTATAGCGCGAATAGCTTCTCGATCAAATACTCGTTTTGGCTCAGCGTCAATAATGACTGGGTCGATAACTTCGCCGGTGGGTGAAATGCTGAAACTAATTTGCACCCATCCTTCAATACCATCACGTGCAGCAACAGGGGGATACTTAGGGTTAATACGCACGATAGGGGTCGCATCACCGGTTGGTTGATTAATTGCTTTACTGAGTGAGTCGCCAATATCATCAAATGTCATAGTAGGTGTTGCATCGGAAATGATTATTGTATCTGGGTTTTCAGCAGCTGGCCGCGGGGGCGTTTTCGGTGGCACCTGAGTAACGGGGGGTGGCGGCAAAGTTTGCTTTACTTGCACTTTTGAGTCTTCGGGCACTTGGTAAATTTCAACGGTAATATCGGGGCCCATTTTTATATCTGCGCGTTGCTCTGCTGAAATTAGGTATTGCATAAAGGCAAATGCAGCAAAGGTCATTACCCCGCCACCTATAATTGCGACGATTGTCTTTAAAGCGCCATTGCTGTTATTCAAGCTTGCTGAGTTTAGTGGTAAAGTATGCATAGCCGTTCCTTTTTGGATAATTGCTTTCATAGCTAAAACGGCTGGCAAATAAAAAAGGGGTGAAACTATTTTCACTTTTTATTTTTTCACTTTAATTAGTGTGATTCTTTAGGTAGTTATGAAACTCATTCAAATAGATAAAGCCCGTTACCGTAAGCATTTAAACCACGTTATTGTAGCGTGTGTTATTGCTTTAGCCGTTGGTAGTTTAGCCATTTCACAAACCTTGATTGCGTTATTCCCAGACCCAAGTGGGAGTCATTTTCACTGGAATCTATTGGGGGTTGTTGTGTGCAGTTTACTGGTGGGCTTTGTACTCAATAAATACCGCAACCATGATTATATGACCGAGATTGTGTATGTGTGGGAGCTTAAAAAAGCGCTGAATAAGATTACCCGTAAAATGCCAAAGCTAAAAGCGGCTGGGCGTGAGGGCAATGCCGATGCTTTATTAGCGATTCATTACAGCTATGCTGGCTCGCGTTTGTTATGGCAGCTCGACGACAACACCATCACTATGGATGAGCTGGCAATTAAACAAGCTGAGCTTGATAGTGTCGCCGAGAAATATAATTTAAGCCTGGATGCCGAGCGTTATGATGAGGCTATTTTAAAGAACTTTTAAGGACGAGTAATGAAGAAGGTTTTGGTTGTATGTTTGGGTAATATTTGCCGCTCACCAACTGCTGAAGCGGTGCTCAGAAGTCGTGCAAAGACGCTTAATGTTAATGTAAAAGTCGACTCAGCAGGCACGATTGGCTATCACCAAGGTAATCCACCTGATTCACGTTCAAAAGCAGCAGGCGAAAAACGAGGCTACAGCTTTAAAGGGATTTATTCGCGCCCGGTTACGCAGGCTGATTTTTATGAGTTTGATTTTATTTTAGCGGCTGACAAGCAAAACCTTGCTGATTTACACGCGCAATGCCCTGAGCATTTGCAATATAAATTGTCGTTATTTTTAAGCCATGGTGATGCGGGCGAGCAAGAAATTCCCGATCCTTATTATGGTGGCGATCAAGGTTTTGAAAAGGTCGCACTGCGACCTTTTAGTTTATTTTGATTAGTTTATTTTAAAGTCGAGCTGAACTTGGGTTGTTGATGCAACGGCATGCCCATCTTCAAATTTTGGGGCATAACGCCACTTTTTCATTGCTTTTATAGCTTCTACTTCGAATGCTTTACCGCCTTTAGACTCAAGTACGGCAACGTTATCTACAAAGCCTGTGGGAGTCACTTCGAACTCCATAATAACAGAACCACTTTGTCTAAGCTGTGCCTTTGACATGGGGTACTTAGGATGCACGCGATACAAGGGCTCTTGCTCTTGGTTGTCTTTCCACGGCACCATTTTTGCGATAGCAATACAGTGTTTGGTTGCTTCATCGCTTTTACCTATTTTTTCGTATAAATGAACTAGCTTAGAGTGGGCGTCCAGTTCGGCTTTGTGATCAAAACTGAGTGCGTCATCAAATACTTTAACAACATGGTTAAGACGCTCAATTGCGTAGTCATAATCGTGCCTGCTTTGAGCAAAAGCAGCGGCTAAAAAGTCTGCTTGAATACGCTCTAGCGAGTTACTTGGCACATTATCTTTGTAATATTCATCGGCTTCTTCTAGGTAACGTTTAGCTGTTAAGTAACGTTCACCACTGTTTTTAAGGGCCAAAATACGCGCTGCATTGAGCTTACTGTCGGCAACCAGTTTGTCATTCTTTTGTTGCTCAGCAATACTAATTAAGTCGCTTAAGTAAGCACTTGCTTTTCTTGCTGATTGAGTCGATTCAGCCATGCCGAGCAGTGCATCATAGACTTCGGTACTGTGTTCACCATGTCTTTTTTCTAAAATAGTGTATGCCGTTTTGTATAACTCGTATTGTTTTTCGTGCTGGTACGTGGCAAGGCTATTTGCGTAGTTAATGGCTAAATTCGCTGTATTATCGGTGTTTTCGCCATACACTTTTTGACCGAGTTGATAGGCTTTTTGCGCAAGTTCGGTAGTGTCTTGTTGGTTTTCAAGTGCAGCTAAATAGGCGCGGTAAGTTTCATTAAACTCACTGTTTATATCTTGATTAGCTAAACAAGGCTGGCTTAATAGTATGCCTAAACATATGGCTAAAGAGGCTTTTTTCATAATAATCCTTATTATATTTCGCAAGTTAGCTTTTAAATAAACCACAAACGAGGGTTACTCATATTTATTAGTCGAGATTAGCAAAAGGTATTATAAATGTCACTTAATTGGGTAATTTCTAGTTAAAAATGCGGAGGAAGTGTTGATGAATACGGCTGTAAAATTAAGCTTGAAAGATGTGCAAAGCTCGTATCTTCGTCTGGTTTGAGTGTATAATACTTGAATTGCTGGTAACTGCCTCAATATTAGTTATCACTCGTCGTATGTTGCATTCTTACAACCTCAAACTGTTGTAATCACATTTGCAGTATTGCATTTATTTTTTTAATTTGGATTTGTCGTGGCGCAAGTAAGAGCAAGAGTCCAGCTAAATGTTGGCAAAAACAGTGATATCCCTGCAGAAATCGTCTCGTTTAGTGGTTTAAATGATGGCCAAGAGCATATTGCTTTAGTATTTAATCAAGCCGACACCGAGCAAGACATCCCCTTAATTCGTATGCATTCAGAGTGCTTAACGGGTGATGTATTTCATTCTTCGCGTTGTGACTGTGGTGAGCAGTTAAATGAGTGCATTGAAATGATGCATGAGCAAGGTGGAATTTTATTATATTTACGCCAAGAAGGGCGTGGCATAGGTTTATACAATAAGATTGATGCTTATGTATTGCAATCGCAAGGTATGAATACTTACGAAGCGAATAACCACCTTGGTTTTGCCGATGATTTGCGTGATTTCTCTGACGCCGTTTTAATGCTCGAGGCACTTAATCAAAAGCATGTTAAGTTAATGACTAACAACCCAAATAAGCTCAAAGCTCTGCGTGATGCTGGCATTGAAGTTGATTCAGTTGTCGGCACGCATGCACACATTAAAGCAGGTGTTGTTGGTAATCGCGCTTACTTAGAAACAAAAATCAAACATGGTTCACACATGCTTGATATCAAAAAAATTAAAAAGCCTGAATAATTTTCACAGCAGGTGACTATAAACAAATAGCGCACCCAGTTATACTCGGTGCGTTTTGTCGTTATTGAATGAGAAGCTATGTCGATCGAAGTGCGTATTTTTAAAGCCGATGCAGGCGTAAAATGGTTTAAAGCAGGTTGGGAAATCTTTAAGCTGCAACCGTTTACGTTTATTTTAATGCACCTATTAATAGGTGTGATTGGTTTCTTATCGTTAGTGTTACCCCTGCTGCAAGTTGTCGGTGCATTTGTTGCCCCATTTTTAATGGCGGGCTTTTATCAAGCGGTGCTAACTAAACAACAAGGTGGCACGATTAGTCAGGCAGATATCTTTAAACCGTTTACCAATAAAGGGAATCGTATTGGTTTAGTGCGAGTTGCTGTGTATCAAATGGCGGCGGGCATTTTATTAGCGGTGTTATCTAATTTTATCTTTGCAGATGCCTATGCGGTTATTTCAAGTCAAACGTTCGACCCACAAAACCAAACACACATAGCGGATTTACTGGCAACCATTTCTATGGGGCAAGTGGCCGTTTTTTTACTGGCAATCTGTGTATATTTAACGGCGTTTGCTTATGCAGTCCCCTTGGTTTATTTTCAAAAGCAAACCAACATGTTCCAGGTATTAAAAACCTCGTTCATGGTGTTTTATCATAATATGGCTCCGTTAGGTGTTTACGGTTTGATTTGTGCTGTATTAATGCTGATCTGTATACCTTTATCGTTTATTCCACTATTGGTTTTAATGCCAATTTGTTACATTAGCTTCTTCGTGTCTTTTCAGGCTATTTTTATGCCAGTTGTGCCAAAAAGTGATGACCAACCAAAGACACCAGAAACATCGTCACAATCAGGACGCTTTGACGCGTAATGGATGATAAAGAAAAAAAGTTAAAAAATTACGTACTTTGGTTACTTTCACGACAAGATTACTCGCGTCGTGATTTAACTCGAAAGCTACAACAAAAAGAAGCGACGCCCGAGTTTACAGAGCGTTTGTTAGATTGGTGTGAGTCACACAACTTTATTAACGAGCAGCGCTACTGCGAAGGGTTTGTACGCCGCCATTTAGCGAAGTATCATGGGGCTAAACGCATCCAAAGCGAAGCAATGGCAAAAGGGATAGATCGGGCTTTGTTAGACAAGACGCTCGAAGAGTTCGAAATCGATTGGTTTGAGCTCGCACAGGACGCATATTTAAAAAAGTTTTCAAATTCACGTAAAGAACTCGATCAGAAAGAAAAAGCGAAACGTGTACGCTACTTGATGTATCGAGGCTTTAATTACGAACAAATTGATTTTGCAATGCAAGCACAGCAATAAACGGGTGAGACTTTCACATGCAGCATATGACTACCGCACAGATCAGGCAACAGTTCTTAGACTTTTTTGCCTCTAAACAACACCAAATTGTTCCTTCAAGCTCGCTGATCCCGGGCAACGATGCCACATTATTATTCAATAACGCCGGCATGGTGCAATTTAAAGATGTATTTTTAGGTGCGGAAAGCCGCCCTTATTCACGTGCAACCAGCTCACAGCGTTGTGTGCGCGCAGGTGGTAAACATAACGACCTTGAAAACGTGGGTTACACTGCACGTCACCATACATTCTTCGAAATGTTAGGTAACTTCAGCTTTGGCGATTACTTCAAACAAGACGCGATTAAGTTTGCGTGGCAGTTTTTAACAGAGACTGTAAAGTTACCGCAAGAAAAGTTATTGGTTACTATTTACCACGATGACGAAGAAGCGTTTAACATTTGGCACAAAGAAGTGGGTCTAAGTGAAGACCGCATCATTCGTATTGCAACGAGCGATAACTTCTGGTCAATGGGTGACACGGGGCCGTGTGGTCCATGTTCAGAAATCTTTTATGATCACGGTGAAGAAATTTGGGGGGGGCCTCCAGGTTCACCTGAAGAAGATGGCGACCGTTTCATCGAAATTTGGAACCTCGTATTCATGCAATACAACCGCCATGCCGACGGTACAATGGAGCCGCTTCCTAAGCAATCTGTTGATACTGGTATGGGTCTTGAGCGTATCGCGGCTATTTTACAAGGCGTTCACTCAAACTACGAAATCGATTTGTTCCAAGCACTCATTGCTGCGGCGGCTAAAGTAACCAACGCGCAAGATTTAAATGATAAATCATTACGCGTAGTGGCTGACCACATTCGTTCGTGTGCATTCTTAGTGTCTGACGGCGTTATGCCATCAAACGAAGGCCGCGGTTACGTATTACGTCGTATTATTCGTCGTGCAGTACGTCACGGTAACAAACTTGGCGCAAAAGGCGCGTTCTTCTATAAGCTTGTTGCTGCACTAATCGAGCAAATGGGTCAAGCGTATCCTGAGCTTGCTAAGCAACAAGAAATTATCGAAAAAGTATTACGCATCGAAGAAGAGCAGTTTGGTAAAACACTTGAGCGTGGTCTAGCAATTCTTGAAGAAAGCCTTACTGACATCGAAGGTGATGTGATCCCGGGTGATTTAGTCTTCAAGCTTTACGATACTTACGGTTTCCCTGCTGATTTAACGGCTGACGTTGCGCGTGAGCGTTTCATGACTATTGATGAGCAAGGTTTTCAAGAGTGCATGGCTGTTCAGCGTAAGCAAGCACAGCAAGCGGGTAAATTTGGTGCTGATTATAACCAGCAACTTAAATCTGAAAAACACACAGACTTTAAAGGGTACGATTCAGAGCACTACACTGGCACCGTGGTTGAATTATTTGCCGAGGGCCAATCTGTTTCTGTACTTGAAGATGGCCAAGAAGGTATTGCTATTCTTGACCGTACACCATTCTACGCCGAGTCAGGTGGTCAGGTTGGTGACACGGGTGTGTTAAAAGTGGCGGGTGGTGAGTTTGTTGTTACTAACACTACCAAGCTGGGTAATGCATTTGCGCACCATGGTCGTGTACAAGGCCGCATTGGTACAAACGACAAAGCAGAAGCAACAATTGATGCAGCACGTCGCGATAGCATTAAGAAAAACCATACTGCCACGCATATTTTACATGAAACGCTTCGCCAAATTTTAGGTGATCACGTAAGTCAAAAAGGTTCACTGGTTGACCCTGAGCGTTTACGTTTTGATTTCTCTCACTTTGAAGCCGTAACAAAAGATGAATTACGTCAAATTGAGCGTGCAGTGAACGACGAAATCCGTCGTAACTTTGCGCTTGAGACTGAGCTTATGGCAATTGATGAGGCCAAGGCAAAAGGGGCGATGGCGTTATTCGGTGAGAAATACGACGACGAAGTGCGCGTAGTCACGATTGGTGATTACTCAATCGAGCTGTGTGGTGGTACTCACGTTAAGCGTGCTGGTGATATTGGTTTATTCAAAATCGTATCAGAAAGCGGCATTGCAGCTGGTATTCGTCGTATCGAAGCGGTAACAGGTGCTGAAGCTGTTGCGTATGTCAGTGAGCAGGAGCAACAGTTAAACGATGTTGCAGCTCTAGTAAAAGGTGATAGCAGCACGGTACTTGAAAAAGTAACAGCACTCCTTGAAAAGTCAAAAGGGCTTGAGAAGCAAATTGCTCAGCTTAACGATAAGCTAGCAAGTGCGGCGGGTGCATCGCTACTTGACTCAGTTGTTGAAGTGAATGGTATTAAACTTCTAGTTGCTGATGTAGCTGGTACAGAGTCGAAAGCATTACGTGGCATGGTTGATGACCTGAAAACGAAGATTGGTTCAGGCGTGATTGCACTTGGTGTAGCAAACGGCGACAAAGTTAGCTTAATTGCCGGTGTAACTAAAGACCTGACAGGCAAAGTGAAAGCGGGTGAACTTGTTAATCACATGGCTGCACAAGTGGGCGGTAAAGGCGGTGGTCGTCCTGATATGGCGCAAGCGGGTGGTACTCAGCCAGAGAACCTAAGCGCAGCTTTAGAAAGCGTAACTAGTTGGTTATCTGAACGTTCTTAATCACTAGTGGCACTTATCGTCCAAAAGTTCGGCGGCACTTCAGTGGGCTCCATTGAGCGTATTGAGGCCGTCGCCGACCTTGTTGTTAAAACAAAACAACAAGGCCATCAAGTTGTGGTGGTACTCTCGGCTATGTCGGGAGAAACTAACCGTCTGATTGACCTCGCTAAACAAATAGATTCTCGGCCTAGTGCCCGTGAACTCGATGTGTTGCTTACCACTGGTGAGCAAGTGTCGGTATCGTTGTTGGCAATGGCAATAATTAAGCGTGGACACTCAGCTGTTAGCTTACTTGCCGATCAGGTAAATATTCGTACCGACAATATGTTCGGTAAAGCCCGTATTGAAGAAATTGCAGCGACACGGCTAAAGCATGAGCTTGAGCATAACCGGATTGCAATTATTGCTGGTTTTCAAGGCCGTGATATCGAGGGCAATATCACCACGTTAGGTCGCGGCGGCACTGATACCTCAGCAGTTGAAATTGCGGGGGCAATTAATGCCGATGAATGCCAAATTTATACTGATGTTGACGGCGTTTATACGACCGATCCACGCATTGAACCAAATGCGCGTCGTATGAGCCATGTTACTTTTGAAGAAATGCTCGAAATGGCGAGTTTAGGCGCAAAGGTCTTACATATTCGCAGTGTCGAAGCAGCAGGAAAGTATAATATACCGCTCAGGGTGTTATCGAGTTTTAATCCCGATCAAGGGACCTTGATCAGTTTTGAGGAGCCGGATGTGCAAGCAAATATTGTGTCGGGTATTGCGTTTAATCGAGATGAAAGTCTTATTTATGTCAACGCAGTGCCACAAGGAATGGAAAACCTTGCAAAAATTTTGCAACTTTTTGCAGAATTCGGTATCGAAATAGATATGATTAATCAAGTTAATCATAACTTTGAAAAAATAGACTATGCTTTTACTGTGCACACAAATGATTTTGAGCAGGCGCTTGAAATTTTAACCAGTAACCAAAGTGCTATCAAAGCTGAATCTATAAATGGAGTAAGCAATGTTGCCAAGGTATCTGCTGTTGGCGTAGGGATGAAATCTCACTCAGGTGTCGCAAGTTTATTTTTTAATGCACTTGCACAAGAAAGCATCAAAGTGATACTTATATCAACATCAGAAATAAAGATATCAGTTTTAATTGATGAAAAGTATTTAGAACTGGCTGTACGTGCACTACACAAAGTTTTTTTAACTGAAAATGAGTAAGATATAGAGTTTTTACTTACTTTTAGGTCTAGTTTTCATTAAAATGATTTTGACGCGGAATCTTTTAATTTTTTGGAACATGGGAGCAAGAGAATGCTAATACTAACTCGAAGAGTAGGTGAAACCCTAATGATCGGTGACGAAGTAACAGTTACTGTTCTTGGTGTTAAAGGAAATCAGGTTCGCATTGGTGTAAATGCACCTAAAGATGTCTCTGTACATCGTGAAGAAATTTACATGCGAATCCAAGCAGAGAAATCTAACCCTAATCCGGGTAATGTTTAATCAGCAAAAAGATTTTTTAAGAGCCACTCATTGAGTGGCTCTTTTATTTAGCACGGTGGTCATTGCTTCGTTTAGCGCTTGCTTTGATAAATACTGCATGCCTTTGTCTGCTTTTAAAATATAACCCTGCTCTGTTTCAATAATCTCATTGATTTGCTGCCAACTTAATTGGTAGCTTTTGTAAGGGTTTTCGGCTTTTACACCCTCATCATCAAAACTAACGGTTACTTCACTGCCTGATGCGCGACTCAGCATTTGCCTAGTGACCCACCAAGGGCGTTTGTAGTAAAACGATAAACACTCAACGATAGCCAGCATAAACATAAAGCTGCCAAGGTAATGGTTTTCAAGCATATAAAAGGCAAGTAACCCTAGGCTTATTAGCAATACTAATAATGGATATTTTGGTTTTGCCTGTGAAGAGTAGGGCAATGACTCATCAAAGCACTCATAGTAATAAGGTTTATCTAGTGTGTAAGTTATACTTAGCGACATTCATGGTACTCACATTATTTGATACATGAAGTTTATCATTTTTAGAAAAAAACTACCGTAGTTGGTTTTCATTTTGTTGTCATTATGAGAGCTTATACCAACCTGCAATATTACTTAATTATTCAGAGGGATTAAACCTGACGCTAGCTGCGTTAAAAGTTTCTATCTAGAACAACGTAATGATGAAGCTTTTTGCCTTGCTATTGCCCGTTTTACCTGTCTCTAAACAGCTTATTTAATTAAGCTGCCTAGAGTTTAAGTGAATGCGTTTAAGTAAATGTGTTTTTAGGCGAAAATATTATGCTCTTTAGCTCATTATCTTTAGCTCTTACAGTGGCCACTAACTCGTTTTTAGTTATGGCCGACTTGCCTTATACACCGATTGATGAAATTAACCTTGCTAAGCCCAATGGCAAGTTAGCAAAAGCTGTTGCGACTACGCCTCATGGCTTTTTGATGCATTTAGGTGATATGAAATCTGGCTCTCTTGCATGTACCAATGAACTCTTAACAAGCAATAAAAAACTACTTACTTCTCTTTCTTCTCAGCCATTTATTTACACGCCTGGCGACAATGAATGGACCGACTGTGACCGTGCTACGCTAAATCCCCGTTTTGATGAACTTGAGCGATTAAACTACGTTAAAGGATTAATGTATGACGAAGCATACGTTAAAAAAGCGAAGCAGCTAGAGGGCTTTACACAGCAGGCCGATATGCTTGAAAACGCTCGCTGGCAGTTTGACGGAATAGAGTTTCGCACTTTGCATATACCTGGTACGTTTAATGGCCGCTCTCAAATACTAAAAACTGATAAACATGTTGCACTCGATGCGGCCGATACACGAGACAAGCTTAATGTAAATTGGTTAAATCAGGCGTTAGTTAATCAGAGTGCGAAAGCATATGTGTTTGGCTTTCAAGCCGATATCTATCGTTCAACTAAAAAGCAGCCATGCGCTGATTCACGCCGAAGCGACTGCGACGCCTTTAAAGTATATCGAGATGCAATCAATGACTTTGCAAAGCGCACTGATAAGCCGGTGTTGGTAATGCATGGTGATACACCCCCATACTGTCAGCAGCAACTGGCTGATAATTTAACCCGTTTGAATGTACCCGGCGACTTTGAAGTAAGTGATATAGCGAAGGTGAGTTTAGTCGATGGTAATTGGCAAATTAACAGTATGGCGTCAGGGAAGGTATTAACTGTTCAATGTAAGTAAAAAATTAAGTAAAAAAAGAGCGGCTTTATAAGCCGCTCTGGTTTTAAGTTATTAAAACTTTAACTTCACACCCATTTTAAATTGACGACCTAAAACGTCATAGTTACTTGGGAATGTGTTACCTGAGTTTGAGCTTGTATCACCAGCTTCACCGCCCACTACAGGTGGCTCTTTTTCAAACATGTTATCAATACCGAATGTAACATTCATGTATTCGGTAACATGATAGCTGGCAAATAAATCGAAGTAATCGTAGCTTTCAATACTTCTGAATTCTTCAAAAACATTAGGTGCTTCGATTGGCTCAACATCAACACCATCTATATGGCGCCATTGTAATGAAACCGTAAAGTCTTCCCAAATCCAGCTAGTACGTTGTACCCAGCGTAATTCAGAAACAGGATCACAGCTTGTGCTGAAATACCCTTTACAGTCAATAATGCGGGCAGTGCTGGAACTTTGTGATTCTTGAGTTAGGTATTTGTTTACATTACCAGAGAACTGCAATTCGCCCATATCATCAAGCAAAATACCAAAATTAAACCCAAGCTCTACACCCTCGGCGCGTTGGTTTTTTAAGTTGGTCGTAAATTGCTCAATACCCGCGCCAGCAATTGTTAAATCACCCCCAATGCGGTTGATTTTTGCACACTCGTTTGCATCGCCAAGTACATAACATGCATCCAGAATTTCCTGAGCTGAGAAGTTACCAATAATATTATCAATATCAATATCGTAGTAATCGAGTGTAATTGTAAAGTTTTCAACTGCACTGAACTCAGGCGTCCAGACAATACCCGCAGTAAATGTTTCTGCTTCTTCAGCACCAGGTGGGTTCAAAGGATCGCTCCCGCTGATAACTTGCACTTGACCAGATATTACATCTTGTACATTACCTACTTGCGCGTCAGTCATGCCAGTTGAAATACAAAGTTGTCTCAACGTTGCATCAATATTAGCGGCATTTGCGACAGAGCAAGGATCTTGTTGTGCATTGTCTAAGCCTGTGACTACAGGTGAAGCAATCTCACCAACATTAGGTGCACGTGTTGCTTGTTGTTGCATTACACGAACAAGTACATCACTTACAGGGCGCCAGTTAAAACCGAGCTTCCAAGTTTCGTTACTACCAACAGTGTCATAGTCTGCCCAGCGGAAACCAAATTCAACATCAAGTGTTTCAGCACCAGGTAACCCATCTAACACAGGTAGGTAACCTTCTAAAAATACCTCATCAACTTTAAAGCCACCCGAAATTGGTAGCTGGTTACCACCTGCTCCCCCTTGGCAGCTTGCAGGGGCAAGTTTTAAACATTCATCCGGTTCAAAAAGGCCTTTTTCGCGACGATTTTCATAACCAAAGCTCATCGAAAGTGGCGCACCTGCACCTGGAATTTCGATAAAATTAATGGCGCCATTAACCGTTGCGGTGAAAATTTCTTGGCTGTATTTTTGCTGTTGTAGGGCGATTGCTTGAGCGTATCCTGCCATTTCTTCAGTGATTGTACCGAAACCACCAAATAAATTGATTGGCACACAGCTAGAATCACCATTTTTACAAGTGACACCATCTGTTGTATCAAGAGCATTTTGAATATTAGTTAGGTTAGTATAGCCGCCACGCACTGTGGTTCTGTTAGATTCACCATATTGGTAGCTAACATCGTATTCCCAGTCATCAAGGAAGAAACCTGTCACACCAGTTACAAGTTGGAATTGCGCACTGTCATAACGTTCTGTTCTTGCGCCAAGTTCTAACGTTCTACGGCGAAGTTGAACTTTTAAATAGTCTTCACTATCAACGATACCATTGCCATTGACGTCTTGCCAGTTGCTATCATCTAAGCTTCCAGCTGCCAGAGCTGCTGTTGCCCCGTCAATCATAAATTGTCTAGCTTGGTCACCAATTAGTGGATTAGCAAGCGGTAAGTTGAAGCTTGAACCAAATGTTCCAGATGGTGCGACCTGAGTATCAACACTGGTATTTGTGTAGTTGAAGCTTGAATATACTTTATGCTCATCAGTTAAGTTATATTTAGCAATGGCTGTAGCAGAATAACGCTCTGAAGGTGTTTGGTAGAAGTTATAAGGGTTAAAGTTAAATACACTACAGGTGTCTGGTTGCAATGTTCCGTCATTTCTAAATTGCCCAGAACCTGTTGTACCCGCACCTACAATCGCAAATCTCGTAGGGAATGCTGTTGTTGAACCGCCACTTTCAACAGAGTTTGGACCGCTACAATCTGCTGGTGCTGGAATTGGGGGTTCACCATTGAGGAATTGCTCGTAGTTAGCACCTGTTTTAGTTTCTATACCGAGTAGGCCCAACGGACGGTCACCCAGTAAGATTTGATCACGTTGGCTCCAGCCTAAAGAGAGAACCACATTGCCTTTATCATCTTCTAAATTAGAGCCGATTGTCAGAGCTATGCTGTCTTTATCGCCATCACCATCACCTGTTTCAGAGTGCTTAAAGTCTAAATCAACGCCTTGGAAGTCATCTTTTAAGACTACATTCACAGCACCTGCAATCGCATCTGAGCCGTATACCGCAGAAGCACCACCGGTAATAATGTCAATTCTTTCAATGAGGGCTGTGGGGATTGTTGAGCTATCAACAGACCCATTATAGTTGTATGGAATCATCCGGCGACCATTCATTAACACTAAAGAGCGTTGTGAACCTAAGCCCCTTAAGTTAATGGTTGCTGCACCGCCAGAGCCATTATTTACGTTACTACCGTCTCCAGGGATTGTTGAGGGAAGGGTTCTAAGGATTTGCTCTACTTCAGGTTCTTGTTGATAACCTAGTTCTTTTTCTCCAATTGAAACAATAGGGCTTGCAGAGACCGCACCAGGTTGTCTAATCCGACTACCGGTGACTGATATCACTTCGAGATCTTTTTTTGCTTCAGTTTCTTCTTCGGCTGAACTTGTTGGTGCATACAGTAAAACTGATGACACGAAGCCTGTACTAATTGCTAATCTTATAGCATTAGATAGTTTGCTGGTTAACATTGTTATCTCCCAATAAATTATAGTTGGCTAGAAAACAATGGAATACTGCTGATAGTCCATTCTTAGCAATATCAGCTTAGTATATATATTAGGTAAAAGTAAAAAAATACTTCGTTATTTTGTATATGTTTTTCAAAAATACCAATGCTTTACGAAAAAAAGCGACTTATAAAGCCGCTTTTTTTCGTAAAGTCTCTATTTTTAGCAGTTAGTTTCTTCTGCTTTTACACCTTCTTTAACTTCTTCGCATGCATCTTCTACTGCATTTTGAGCGTCGGTTACTGCTTCATCAATGCGCTCACCAGCTTCTTCTGCTGTGTTGTCTTCACACCCCATAATAAATAAAGCTGAAAATAGGGCGATAGTAGCTGCTTTTAAAGTTGAATTTTTCATAATGAAATTCCTTGTAAATAAATTAGTAAAGTAAATTGCTGTTGGTTTGTTATTACTTAGGTACATTGCCTCTAAGAGCACCTGATATAAGTGAAATAACAAGTAAAACTAAGAATATAAAAAATATGATTTTAGCTATGCCTGCTGCGGCCCCTGCAATACCGCCAAAACCTAACACTGCAGCGATTAGCGCTATAACTAAAAAAGTAACTGTCCAGCGTAACATAATGTTCTCCTTGGTTATTTAATTTCGTTTCGGTTGATTAGACTGAAGCGAGTTCCATACCAAAGTTTTAAAGTCCTTATTTTTCAATTTGTTAGTTTTGTTTTCGGTTTTTTTTGTGGCGTGTCGTTTGGTAATTATTACGAGTGATCATGTAACTTATTCATAGTGATAATTTTTCAACTTCTATGCTGAAAGTGGACGCCTGTGATTATGTTTTCTTGGTAAGACCAATTTAACCTGTATGGCATACAAGTTACCAAACCCCTTGCTTTAGCTGATTTTTACGCTGCTACGTTACACAGTTAACTATTTTTACATATAACTTTTGACTATATTGAGTATTTTTATCGTCTATATTGGGTAGTTAATTGCCGTAATGGCTTGGTGTTAATTAATTGTTTGATGTGTTACTCTGTAATTAATTGGTTTTACCAATTTACAATAAAGCTTTAAAAATAAGTTTTGTTTGTTATTATAAATGTATAAATATTCGATTTAAGTGTTTTTTTATTCTGAGTAGCGAGGGGAGCAGTATGGATATTGGTGGCTTACTTACAACCGCAGCCAGCTTAATGCTAACGGGTATGGTGGGTGTATTTATCTTTCTCAGTATTTTGATTTCAGCCGTACTGCTGATGTCGAAATTGTTGGGGCGATTTGAAAACTCTGCGAGCTCAGTTCCAGTCCGAACCGCAAAATTACAGCCTCAGCAAGGGGTACCACCGGCACATATTGCAGCTATCAGCGCTGCTATCGCTCAATTTAGAAATAAACAACAATAACGGAGCAGCTTGAACATGGCTAAATTAAAACTAACCGAATTAGTATTGCGTGATGCGCATCAGTCTCTATTAGCAACGCGTATGCGCCTAGATGATATGCTGCCTATTGCCGAAAAGCTTGATCATGCAGGTTATTGGTCTATTGAATCATGGGGGGGAGCTACTTTTGACTCCTGTATCCGTTATTTAGGTGAAGACCCTTGGCAGCGTATCCGTGAGCTAAAGGCGGCAATGCCAAACACTAAACAGCAAATGTTATTACGCGGTCAAAATCTCTTAGGTTATCGCCACTATGCTGATGACGTTGTTGAAAAATTTGTTGAACGCGCCCATAAAAATGGCGTTGATGTATTCCGTATTTTCGATGCGATGAATGATGTACGTAACTTAGAAACGGCGATTAAAGCGGCTGTTAAAGTGGGAGCGCACGCGCAAGGGACTATTTCGTATACGGTAAGCCCTGTTCATACGCTTGATATGTGGTTAAAACTTGCTAAACAATTAGAAGAGCTTGGTTGCCACTCTATTTGTATTAAAGATATGGCGGGTTTATTAAAACCGTATGAGTGTGAGCAACTCATTAAAGGGTTGAAAGAGACAGTTTCAATTCCGATTGCTATGCAATGTCATGCGACTACAGGGCTTAGCACTGCAACATATCAAAAAGCAATTGATGCGGGTATTGATATGCTTGATACCGCAATATCGTCAATGAGTATGACGTATGGCCACAGTGCCACTGAAACAATTGTGTCAATTGTTGAAGGCACAGAGCGCGATACTGAACTCGATTTAAATCAACTTGAAGAAATTGCTGCGTACTTCCGTGATGTTCGCAAAAAGTATGCGGCATTTGAAGGCAGTTTAAAAGGGGTTGATGGTCGAATTTTACTAGCACAAGTGCCTGGCGGCATGTTAACTAACATGGAAAACCAGCTTAAAGAGCAAGGTGCAGCAGATAAATTAGACCAAGTATTACTTGAGATCCCGCGTGTTCGTGAAGACTTAGGGTTCATTCCGCTTGTTACACCCACCTCACAAATAGTAGGAACACAAGCGGTACTTAATGTATTAACTGGTGAGCGTTATAAAACAATCACTAAAGAAACTGCCGGTGTACTTAAAGGTGAATATGGTGCGACACCAGCGCCAATGAATAAAGAGCTGCAAGAACGCGTCCTTGATGGTGCTGAACCGATTACTTGTCGCCCTGCTGATAAACTTGAGCCTGAACTTGAGAAATTAGAAGCCGAGCTTTTAAAAGAAGCCAAAGAGCAAGGCTTAGAGCTTGCTGATGAAGTAATTGATGATGTGCTTACTTATGCATTATTCCCGCAAATTGGCTTGAAGTTTATTAAAAACCGCCATAACCCTGATGCATTTGAAGCAGTTCCAACAGCTCAAACTGCCCAGACTGAAAGTAAACAACCTACGTCAGGCAAAAATGCCGTTAAAGCTGAGCAGTATAGCGTAAAAGTTGATGGGAAAGTTTACGATGTCGTAGTAGCGCAAGGTGGTGAGCTTAAAGAAGTTACTCTTAAAGACAGCGAATTAATTCCACAATCGGCATCAGCGTCAGCGGGTGAAACGCTCAATGCGCCATTGGCGGGTAATATCTTTAAAATTAAGGTAAAGCCGGGCCAAACGGTAAATCAAGGCGATGTGGTTATCATTATGGAAGCAATGAAAATGGAAACCGAAGTCCGTGCTGCACATACAGGCACTGTCGCTGAAATCTTAGTAGCCGAAGGTGACTCAGTTACCACTGGCGATGCTATGATTTCGTTAGCGTAGGGGATAGAAGATGGATGGTCTTTTAAACCTTTGGCATGCAACGGGTATAGCAAACTTTACCTTTCCTGCTTTGATTATGATTGCCGTAGGGTGCTTATTGCTGTATTTGGCAATTGCACGTAATTTTGAGCCGTTGCTGCTTTTACCCATTGGCTTCGGCGCTATTTTGACAAACATTCCAGTTGCTGGGTTATCTGACCCAGGTGGGCTTTTATATTATGTTTATCACATTGGTATCGACTCAGGTGTTTTTCCACTGTTGATCTTTATGGGGGTGGGTGCATTAACAGATTTTAGTGCTTTAATTGCAAACCCTCGCATGTTGTTATTGGGGGCTGCTGCTCAGTTTGGTATTTTTGCAACCTTATTTGGTGCCATTTTACTTAACTTTATTCCAGGTTTTGAGTTTACCCTGCAAGATGCATCCGCTATCGCTATTATCGGTGGTGCCGATGGTCCAACGGCAATATTTTTAGCGTCGAAATTGGCTCCTGATTTATTAGGTGCCATTGCAGTAGCTGCTTATTCGTACATGGCATTGGTTCCTATAATTCAACCGCCTATCATGCGAGCTTTAACAACGCCTGAAGAGCGCCAAATTCAAATGCCACAATTACGTGCTGTGTCGAAAACTGAGAAGATTATTTTCCCGCTTATGGTATTGAGCCTAACTATTTTGTTCTTACCAGCGGCAACCCCTCTTGTTGGCATGTTTTGTTTAGGTAATTTAATGCGAGAGTCTGGTGTTGTTGACCGTTTAAGTAATAGTGCGCAAAACGAGATCATTAACATTACCACTATTTTCTTAGGTCTTGCTGTTGGCTCAAAACTGGCTGCCGATAAGTTCTTAACTGTCGAAACGATAGGTATTTTAGTACTTGGTGCATTGGCTTTTGCCATTGGTACAGCGTCTGGTGTCTTTATGGCAAAAGGCCTCAATAAGATTTCTAAATCACCTATTAACCCGCTAGTAGGGGCTGCTGGAGTGTCGGCCGTTCCGATGGCTGCGCGTGTTGTTAATAAAGTAGGCCTTGAAAGTAACCCGCATAATTTCTTGTTAATGCATGCAATGGGGCCAAATGTTGCAGGGGTACTAGGCAGTGCTGTTGCAGCAGGTATTTTGTTAGCGATTGTAGGTTAATAAATCGATTACACATTTTACTTCCAACCGACTGGCGCAGTAATTTTACTGCGCTTTTTTTTGCCTATAAACTGGTTACATTACCGTCTACATTAGGAAGCCACCATGAATATATTTGTTATCTTACTTTGCTTGTTTATTGCCTTGGTTATTCTGGTGCCGTTACTTGAAAAGTACCATTCAAAACTGGGCCTTGATGGCGCAACTAAATACGCTAAGTACATTTGGCCTCTGGTGATGATCTCAATGGTTATTCAGCTTATTTATTTACTCGTAAGGTAATTTAGGGCCAAGCACAAAAAAGCCGCTACAACGTGCAGCGGCTTTGTCATTATTAATTTAGCTTATTTGTTTAAGGCTAATTGCATTTCACGGTTACGCTGTAATTGCGCTAAGAAGTTATCTGCAATAGGTTTAAACTTGGCTAACTCATCACGAGGCAAGGGTTCTGACTTAGGTAGTTTTACCGTTTTAGGGTTACGGTGTACACCATTTACCAAAAACTCATAATGTAAGTGTGGGCCTGTTACACGACCAGTGGCACCGACCGTACCAATTTTTTGGCCTTGCTTCACTTTCTGACCCGTTTTAACCATTTTTTTGTTTAAGTGTAAGTACTTAGTCACGTATTGAGTGCCATGGCTAATAAAAACATAGTTACCGTTGTACTTACTGTAGCCTGCCTTAAGCACTTTACCATTACCAGCTGAAACAACCGGTGTGCCAGTGCGCGCGGCATAATCGATACCGTTGTGTGGCTTAACTGTCTTTGTTACAGGGTGTAAACGGCGTGGGTTAAAGCTAGAGCTAATATATTTAAAGTTAACTGGTGCACGCAAGAAGGCTTTTTTCATGCTACGGCCTTCAGGAGTGTAAAAGTTACCATCTGTATGACGAATTGCTGTGTAGCGCTCGCCTTGGTTAATAAATTCTGCGGCAATAATTTTACCGTCGCCAATGTATTCACCATCAACATAATGTGCTTCGTAAATTAAACCGAATTGGTCGCCATTACGAATATCATTGGCAAAATCGACATCCCAACCAAAAATATCAGCAAAGTTCATAATTTGACGTTCGCTAAGGCCTGCGGCAATACCTGATGTCCAAAAGCTGCTATTAATCTCTCCACCGGCTGATTTACTCAGCGTTTCTATCTCTTTACTATCGATAGAGGTGTCGTAGTTACCTTCTTCGTTTAAGGTAACGTATAAGGTATCTGTTTTTGAGATAACATAGCGAAGCTGTGCTAATGAGCCATCTTCTGCGGTTGCAAAGCTTAATACTTCACCTGGATGAATTTTTGTCAGTTTACGCGTTTCAGCGTTTGTATTGATTAGCTTGTGTAATGTTTGTGCTGAAAAACCTGCACGTTTAAAAATAAGTGCTAAATTATCGCCATTGCGAACTTCATGGTCGATAAGGTCGTATTCTGGAAGTTTAGCTGCTGCTTGCTCAGAATTTAATTCAGTCAGTTTTTCGTTATCGTCAACTTTAACTTGTAATTCGTAGCGCTTGCCAATCTCAAGTGCATTCGCACTGTTATCCTTTGATGCGGTGGCTTTTTCCGAAGGTAATAATGCTAAGCCAGCAATAGCAGAAACCAAACCGAGAATAAGCAGTTTGTGTTTTTTGGGGAGTTTGTGCACAACGTGAACCATAACGTGCCTTTTTCTGCTGTCAAGAAAATTAATTACTAATATTGCAGGATATACCTAAAATAGAGCAAATACCAGAGTTTTGTAGATTTAAACTGGCGCTATTTTACGCTAGAATTAGTAGGCGCGTTAAACTTTTTTGATTAAATTTGCAGCAGATGTCAAGAGTTAAACTAATTATGCATTAGTTAACTAAAGTACCTTCATTAAAATGCAATAACGCGGTATAAAGAACAATCACGCGCGCTGCCTTCGGGGCTTTTACTTAACACGGTTAAGTTAGCTTTATTTTTGTGCAGTATTTCTGGCGCTAACTAGCTAAATTTTAATGTTTTAGTTCTATTTTAACCCTAATAGGCCACCACGCCCGGTAAGCTGAATTTTTGGAGTAATACACAGTGGATTTACAAACCGCTCTAGCTGAGATAAAACGCGGTGCAGAAGAGATATTAATTGAAGACGAATTAGTTGAAAAATTAAAGTCTGGTAAGAAGTTAAAGATCAAAGCGGGTTTCGATCCAACTGCGCCTGATCTACATTTAGGTCACACAGTACTTATCAATAAAATGAAAACCTTCCAAGACCTAGGTCATGAAGTGATTTTCTTGATTGGTGATTTCACAGGTATGATTGGTGATCCAACGGGTAAAAACGTGACACGTAAACCGTTAACCCGTGATGACGTGCTTGCAAATGCCGAAACATATAAAGAGCAAGTATTTAAGATTCTTGATCCTGCTAAAACAACGGTCGCATTTAACTCTACGTGGATGGAGACATTAGGTGCTGCGGGCATGATCAAACTGGCTGCGCGTCAAACAGTAGCACGTATGCTAGAACGTGATGACTTTAAAAAGCGTTATGCCGGTGGCCAATCTATTGCAATCCACGAATTTTTATATCCACTTGTTCAAGGTTGGGACTCAGTTGCATTAGAAGCAGACGTTGAACTAGGTGGTACTGATCAACGTTTTAATTTACTAATGGGTCGTGAGTTACAAAAAGACGAAGGTCAAAAGCCACAAACAGTGCTAATGATGCCGCTGCTTGAAGGGACTGACGGCGTACAAAAAATGTCTAAATCATTAGGCAACTACATTGGTATTACTGATGAACCAAACGATATGTTTGGTAAAGTGATGTCAATTAGTGATGAGCTAATGTGGCGTTACTATGACTTACTAAGTGCGTTATCTATTGAAGAAATTGCTGCGCTTAAGCAACGCGTTGCAGAGGGTGTTAATCCGCGTGATATTAAGATTGAACTGGCTAAAGAATTAATTGCGCGTTTCCACAGCGCAGATGCAGCCGAAGGTGCACACCAAGATTTCATCAAACGATTCCAAAAAAATGCTTTACCAGATGAAATCCCTGAAGTGACTGTAACCATCGCTGAAGAGTCGGTCTTTATCACTAATTTGCTAAAAGAAGCAAACTTAGTAGCGAGTACGTCTGAAGCAATGCGAATGATCAAGCAAGGCGCAGTTAAAATTAATGGTGAAGAAAAAGTAACAGATACTAAGCTTGAAGTTGCAAAAGGCACCACTGAGATTTACCAAGTAGGTAAACGTAAGTTTGCAAAGATCACGGTTGCTTAATACTTCCATACTAAGCAAAACAAAAAACCAGCTTCGGCTGGTTTTTTTGTCGCAATTAGTTAACGAGCAATAGTGTGGCTATTTCGATTGCAACGATTGATAGCAGCCAGAATGCTTTTGCTTGATTTAAACGGTTTACAAGCACAGGAATATCATCGGCAGTGGGTAATCGTTCGGTGCCCACGCGCATTTTATTGTAACGTTCGCCTTGATAAAGTGCGGGGCCGCCAAGTTGTACGTGTAAGGCTGCTGAGGTCACACTTAATAACCAGCCTGTATTCGTTTGATAAAAATGTCTACCGTAGTATTTAATATAATGAATACTGTGTTTACTGGCATTGGTTGCCGCAATCGTGATGGCAACTAATCGAGTGGGTAGCCACTCAAGGACAAATAACAGCTTTGCGATAGGTTTTAAAAATGGACTATTTGGCTGTTGCTTTTTACGCCATGATTGGTGAATAAGCGTTAATAAACGATAAACGATTGCGCTAATAGGGCCGCCGATTAAATAAAAGAATATAACGGCAAAATAATGCCTCGCACTTTGCAGCACCAATGACTCCATGGTGGCTTTACAGATACCTGGCGATGAAAGTCGTGACACATCACGTGCAACCAAACTCGATAGTAGCTCTTTTGCGATAGCTTTTTGATTTTGTTTTATGAGTCTAGCAATACGCAGCGACTTCTTTTCTTGTAAGCGGCTACTTAGCAGTAAATATAAGATTAAGCCATTCAGTAACTCGGGGTAGAAAGCAAACTCTAAGAACAACACAACGAGAATGACAATCACTAAAACGGTCAAAGTAAAGGCAAGGGTAGAGGCAAGATATTGATAACTCGTGGGGTTTGAACGGTTATATAAACGCTCTCCCAAGGCTGCGAATATAATGCTTAAAAAAGTGTTGGGGTGATACCAGCTAACTAAGGGGAAAAAGCGCTCAGCAAGGAGCGCTATAAAAAATACAATAATGTCCAAATGGGTTTGAACAAAATGTGTAATCACCTTATAAACTCACCGAGGTCAGTTTTTCTAATAGGGCCACAACCATTTTTGATGAATTAATTGATGCTGTTTCAATGTACTCTTCAAATGACTGCGGTGATTCTTTACCCGCTATATCTGACATAGAACGAATAACCACAAATGGAGTTTCAAGTACGTGGCAAGCTTGAGCAATTGCAGCGCCTTCCATTTCTACGGCAAGCATTGTAGGAAATTCAGCACGTGTTTTTTCTATACGTACCGGGTCACACATAAACGAGTCGCCAGTACAAATTAGACCAATCATGGTCTTAACATCACTGATTTGGCTAACGCTTTGTTCTGCAGCTTCAATCAGTTTTGGGTGAGCTGCAAAACCAGCAGGCATTTGTGGTACTTGACCGATTTCGTAACCAAACGCAGTAACATCAACATCGTGGTGACGCACTTCAGATGAAATAACCACATCACCCACATTTAATGACGGTTCAAAGCCACCCGCAGAACCGGTGTTGATCACACAATCAGGTGTAAAGTTATCAATGAGTAACGTGGTCGCTACCGCAGACGCCACTTTACCGATACCAGACTGAACAAGTGTTACTTTATTACCTGCTAATTCGCCTGTGTAGAATGTAAACCCTGCTTTTGTCATCGTGCTTGGGTTTGCCATTGCTTCGCGTAAAATTTTTACTTCTGGCTCCATCGCGCCAATAATACCAACGTGCATAATATTTGATTCCTTAGATTGAATAGGATGATTATACCTAAAAATGTATAAAACAAACAAAAAAGCAGACCCGAAAGTCTGCTTTTGCCACTATTATGACAACTTATATTTCAGCAAGTGCGGTAGAGCTCGTATGAGCTTTTGCTTGAGATGGCGACAATACTGCAGGCTTTGTAACACGGTTGCGTGTTGGTCTTATCGGCGCTGCTGCAGGTTTCCCTAGCTTAAACATAATCGCATCACGGACTTCCCTTGGTTGATAACCCGATTTCACCTTCATACGAATATGAGGAATGCCAGCCGCTTCTAATGCGCCACTAACAAACCAATCTCGCTGTGCTTTATGACCGTCTTTGTTGGTATTATTTACTAAATCAACCGCTGCAACGATTGTTAGCTTTTCTTTATCGATAAGCACATAATCTAATTGCTTACCTTTTGCCTTCGTCATGGCTGCTCGCTTTGCTTTAACAGATAAGCCTTGCTTGCAGTCAATTAAATCGATTAGTTTTACGCGGCTTACAATTTTGTATTGATCGCCAACGGCACGTTCAAGAAGGTTTAAAAAAGCACTTTCAACTTGAGTAAAAACACTTTGTTTACGAGTGAAAGGGTACGGGTTTCCGCCATCATCGCTGAACTTTGACGCAACAACAGAAGCCACTACGACTAAAACTAAAATTGATAATAAAGCGAATTCCATAAGGTAACTCCACAACAACAAATTGACACTGAAATATAAAAGCAATATGTGTGCCTAAGTGTCGGGAGTTACCAAATTATTTAAGCAGTATAACCGCCAGCAACTCCTTTTACGGCAATTGCAACAGCATCATGCGCATGGAGTGATTCGTAGTGGTTGATTTGCAACCAGTAATCGGCATAATCTTGCTCTTCTAACAGCCCTTTGATTTTACGAGCCGCGTCTTCACAGAACATCAGGTTTTGGCCATTTAAACGTGCAAATTCTTGCTCGTCTTCACGTTTAACTGCCGCTTGCACAGGGGTTTTTAATTCACCTTCTAATGCATCTATTAAGCCAACCACATCAAAGCTGGTGAGAGCGTTATCAAGCTTCACTTTCACATTTGCAATTGATCGCTGAGAGTGCGGTGTGGCGACAATCCCTTCTGTTGTGCCAAGCCAGTTTAAAACTGTTTGTTTATCAAGTTGTTGCTCTGCAAATTTTTCATCAAATGCATGTTGAATTAATTGCCTTGCGAGCGCAGCTGAGCATGGGCAAGTCGATGAGTAAGTGACATCAACCATTAGCTCAAAGCTTAATACACCTTGATTAATTTTGGCTATTAGGTGGATTGGGTAGTTTTTCCAACCCACTTTGCCACTCAATAGAGACTCACGACGCAACGGAAGCTCAAACTTAAATTCAATTTGTGCTTGGTCACTTAAATCATCATGGCTACTAATAAAGGTATCAAGTGCCTGAGCAAGTGTTTGTGGGTTCACTTGCTGCTCAGTTGATAAGGTATCGAGTGCTAAAAATAAGCGCGACATGTGAATGCCTTTCGCATCTTCTTTATGTAAATTTACAAATGCGCGTGCTTTAGCAACTACATTTACAGGGGCAATATTGCGAGATTCAAAAATGAAAGGAAGTTCAATTTCGCCCATGCCAACCCAGTCTAATTTTCCTGTTCGTAAGGCGGGAGCCGTATCAGCAATATCTGGCATCGTGGTCTGCATGGTAATACTCATTCTTTGCAATTATTAAAGCGCGGTATTTTACATGAAAAAATATAAAAAACGCGGCGTTGATGAAAAAATTCTGTGTTTATCGCACAATATGAATATTTCATAAGGAATAGTGATAAAATTAGCTATGCTGTTTTTTTTAGATTATGTGCCTAAGCTTTATCTATGATTGATTCTTCTTTGAGTCCGTGGGCTCGCACACTCTCAAGCTTTATATCAAAATACGGTGAATTCAAAACCGCCGCAGCTTGCTATGCCCTGTTATTGGTTATGTCTTTAATATTGTCGTGTATGTTTTACTACGTGGCAGTTGGAACCGTAACCTTAGTTGATGTATTGGCTGTAATGTTTTTTACGGCTGTCGTATCGCCAATTTTAATTTCTGTACTGTTAAATTCTATTCGTCAGTTAGAAGCGTCATACAGTTACTTAGACAGTGCAACCAAACAAGAAAAGCTCTTAAACCAAACGTTAAAAGACAATATTAGTCGCCTTAATGAAGAAATTGACGAACGTAAAATGGCGTTTCATGCCAAACACCGAGCAATTGAAGAGTTAAGACGAGAAATTGCCGAGCGTAAGAAAACACAACAAGAGTTAGCACAACAGGGCATGTTACTTCGCTCTATTGTCGACTCCTCACCCGATTTATTCTACTACCGTGATAACAATGGTGTGTTCGCTGGGTGTAATAAAATGTTTGAAGAGGTGATTGGTAAAAGTAGCGAAGACCTGATTGGCAAAAGTGTCGAAGAAATTTACCCAAGCGATTATCTACCTGAAGTTTTACGCACCGACAAAAAAGTGTCGCAGACTCATCAAGCACTCACTTTAGACGTTGAATACCCTGTAGCAGGGGAGAAACGTTGGTTTGAAATGCGTAAATTGCCGTTTATTAATGAAAAAGGTGAATACATAGGCTTACTTGCGTTCGGTCGTGATATCACCAGCCGTAAAGAAGCTGCTCAAGCGCTAGAGGCAGCCTACAAAGATAAAGGGAAATTCATTGCTACTCTGAGCCATGAATTAAGAACCCCACTTAATGGCATTGTTGGTTTAACCCGCATGCTACTCGATACTGAGCTCGATAAGCAGCAACGAAGCTGGTGTAATACGGTGTTCTCAAGTGCTGAAACGCTGGGTAATATCTTCAATGATATTATAGATTTAGATAAAATTGACCGTGAGCAACTTGATATTGTCGCCGATTCAGTGAATGTTGCAGACTTTATTAATGATGTTGTGAACTTTGCGGGTTTAATTGCTGAACAAAAAGGCCTCGACTTTAATATCAAGCGTAAAGGCACGCTTGATGTGTATGCGTCTTTAGATCCAACCCGCCTTCGCCAAGTTGTTTGGAACCTTATTAATAATGCGGTGAAATTTACCCAGCAAGGTCATGTAGAACTCGAATGCCGCCGTGAAAATCGCCCCGATGGGCCTTGGTTAGTAATGCGAGTGAGTGATACAGGACAAGGGATCCCTCAAGAGCAGCTACACCGTATTTTTGACATGTATTATAAAGCGCCAGATATAAATGGCACCAACGCAATTGGCTCGGGAATTGGTTTAGCCGTAACTAAAGCGTTGGTTAGTGCCATGAAAGGTGAAATACATGTTAGTAGCACAGAGGGCGAGGGCAGTGTATTCGTGGTAGAAATCCCCCTTAAACTTTGTATTGCGCCAACCGAGCAAAGCTATGCAGTTCGCAGCTTAAACATTTTGTTAGTTGAAGATGTGCCATTAAATGCTGAAATAGCAACTAACCTGTTAGAGCAGCGTGGTCACGAAGTTATTTGGGCTGAAACCGGTGAAGATGCGCTGTCGTTTGTTTACACCGAGGATGATTTAGACTTAGTGCTACTGGATATGCAATTACCCGACATTAATGGTGATGAAGTAGCAAGGCAAATTCGTGATGATGAGCATTTTGATAACTTACCGATAGTCGCCCTTACCGCCAACGTAAGAAGCGCGGAAGAGGAGCTCGCTGGTATAAGTATTCAAGGTGCATTAGCAAAACCAATTAACACCACTAAGCTTGATAAAATGCTGGGTGAGCTATTTGATATTAAACAGCAAAAAGTACCTGACTCTGCATCTGTTAAAGCCGCTAAGCCGAAAGATCTTTCCGGTATCAAAGTAGAATTACTCGACATTGAAACCATTGAAGATTTTGTTGGCTCTATGGGGTTAGAAGTGTTTAAACGCAGCGCTGCGTTATTTGCTAAGCTTAACCCGCAGTATCAAACAGAATTAGCCGATGCTCTGGCTATAGACGACAGAGAAGAATATAAATCGGTAGCCCATAAGCTAAAAGGTGCTGCAGGTTCTGTTGGTTTAAACGATGTGCAATTACATGCTAAAAAGATGGAACACGGTGCGCTTGATGAGAGTGCAGAAGAACTGCAAGAGTGGTTAAGTGTTTTAGCAGATAAAATAAATGAAGGGCATGAAGCCCTCCAATTATTTTTACAACAGTTAGAAGATTAGTTCTAATTAGTTGTCAATTTTACCAATGAAGCGGTAGCCTTCACCATGGATGGTGCTGATAAGCTCAGATGTGCTGTTATCGCTTTCAAAGTGTTTTCGAATACGACGAATTGTTACATCAACTGTACGGTCGTTAGCACGTAGCTCGCGGCCAGTCATATGCTTAATAAGTTGTTCACGGCTAAAGATACGGCCAGGAGAATCAAGCATTAAGCGTAACGCACGGTATTCACCTTTAGGCAGACGTTTAGCATCGCCACTTGGTGATGTTAAACAACGGCTGTTTTCATCAAGTTCCCAACCGTTAAATGTAATAACACCATTTGTTTCGATATTAGCTTCTTCGCCACCTAACGCTGTACGAGAGATTAGGTTGCGCGCACGAATCGTTAGTTCGCGAGGGTTGAACGGCTTAGTGATGTAATCATCTGCACCAATTTCAAGACCTAGAATACGGTCAACGTCGTTGTCACGACCTGTTAAGAAAATCAGGCCAACATTGCGTTTTTGACGTAATTCACGAGCTAAGATTAACCCGTTTTTACCTGGTAGGTTGATGTCCATAACTACAAGGTTCACATCATCATTATTTGTAAGCTTGTCATGCATATCATCGCCATCAATGGCTTCAATAACTTTGTAACCTTCAGCTTCAAATAAACTAACGAGGTTTAGTCGAGTTACGTCTTCATCCTCTACGATCAGAATGACTGGCGTTTGCATTGTATATTAACCTTTTCGGAAATTTTATTTACAAAAATTCGGTATTATCAAGCAAAACCGAATACTAGAGATTATAGGAGTAGATCCAATTGTTAACAAGTAAAATCAATTTGGATAAAACTTAGCCATAGCTAACAATCGAGATTGCACTTTAAAGTTCTGCTGCAATACGTGCTGCTTATTGATATACAGTCGGATTTTATTCCCTTCTTGAACCAGAGAGGCTATGCCGCCGTTTTCTAAAAAACTGATACTTTCACCTATTGTTAAAGTATCCAATGAAATTGTATCGGTCCAAAGTGGAAGTATATCATTTTCTAATGTTTCATCAATGTATGTGATATCACAAAGTTGAGAAAGTTCAGAAATTTGCTGAGTTTTTTTAACTAATATCACATTAATTGGTTTGTTGTTAATTTGCAGTTCATCTCGGTCCTTCATAAATGCACCAGGACCACTATTTAAACTGTAAAAACAAAATGACACAGGGCGTGCAGTGTCATCATGTGTGAACTCAACAAACTTCGCAATTTGAAATAAAAATGCCGACTTTACTTGGTCAGGCGACTTAGCCTGCGCGGGGTATGTTATAAGCACTAATACAAATAGATAAAAGAGCGCTCTCATTAAACTACACCTTCGTTCAATGGCAGAGTAATAATAAAGTGAGCGCCTTCATTACTTAGCTCATCGTAAATAATGCTGCCCCCTAATGCTTGGGTAACTAAATTATAAACGAGGTGCATGCCTAGACCACTTCCACCTTCGCCACGTTTGGTGGTAACAAAGGGATCAAAAATTCGTTTTTTAATCGATTTGTCTACCCCAACGCCATTGTCGAAATAATGAATGACTAAGCTGCTCTCATTACGCTCAACGTCAAAGGTTATTTCGTTATTTTGATTGTCAGTAAAAGCGTGTATCACGGAGTTACTTAACAGTTGTTGTAAGATCTGTTGCAGCGGCCCTGACTTTGTTTCGATGCTAATGTCGTGACTGCAATTAATGTTTACTTTAGGGCTGCGGTATTCAATTTCTGAACGCATTGAGAGCACAACATCACTTAATAGGTTATGTAAGTTAACCAGAGAAGTCATTTCGCCATCTTGGTTTACAGCCACCTTTTTGAAGCTCGACACCAGTTCGGCAGCGCGGTTGAGGTTACGATAAATTAAGTCGAGGTTTTCAATGCCATCATCTATAAAGCGTTTTAAATGTGCCGATGTTAAGGTTTTTTGTTCAAACAGCGTATTGATTTCAGCCAGCTTGTCACGCAACAGCGTCGACCCGGTGATCCCCAGACCAATTGGGGTGTTAACTTCGTGTGCGACCCCTGCAACCATTTGGCCCAACGAAGCCATTTTTTCGTTTTCAACGATTTGGTTTTGATATTGATGCATTCGCTCAAGGGTGTTGAGTAGCTCTTGGTTTGCTTCACGAAGGGCAATGGTTCGCTGATTTACTTTTTCTTCAAGGCTTTGGTTGAGTTGTTTTATCTCTTGTTTGTCTTTTTCATGGCGCTCAATTTGTTTTTGAGTGCGCGCAAGCATGATATTTAAGCTGCCCGCGAGTTGATTTATTTCATCAATATTGGTTTTTTGCGCGCGCGTTTCATAATTATGATTTTTAGAAACGTCTTGCAGTAACACACTCAGCTCATCAATGGGGTTTGCAATACGCTTTTGAATACTTCGCGCAACAAAAAACACTAATACCAGTACGAACAGCGTCAGTAGGATATCAATCATAATTTTATGATTAATGTATTCATTTAATCGGTCTAGACCACCGCGAATATACACATAGCCAATGGTGTTCCCCTCGTAAACGATAGGGGTAACAAGCTCAATAACCTTATCTTTAACATTAGGTACTAATAAGTCATTAATACTACCAACTTTAATCGGAACGGGCGGCGTTTTGCTGGCGTTAAAGCTACTGAAAAAAACCGGTTCATTAGAAAGCTCGTCAATAGAGTAAATATGAATGTTTTTTATTAAAGGCACTGACTCAAATGATTTTAAGCGCTCAGTTTCTGTTTCGTTATCGTCGAATAGCACGGTAACTTGTGCGTTGTATGCGACAATTTTAGATAAAATAGTAATCTTATCGATGATGAGTGATTTTTGCTCTTTTACATCAAGGTAGGTCGAAATAGAAATAGATAGCGACAAACAGAGTGCGGTAACTAACATTACTGCGTTAGTTAAAGCTTTGCGAATACTTGTTTGTGCAGAGAATATTGACATGCGCTGTCTAAAGCCAATCTTTTTAGTATTATTAGTAACTTCTTAGTCTAGCAAAGACAACAAAAAGTAACTAAATAATAAGAAAAATATTTCAACAACCAATATTAATTAACGAAAACTAAGCCGCTGAGTAAACTGAAAACTTGGTATTTTTGAAGTCAGTTGTGTATTGACCAAATTGTGCTTCAAGAATAGGAGGGTATTTCAAAAAGCTGTTCGCGACGATTGTAAGCTTACCCTGTTTAGTAAGGTGTTGTTTTGCATTAGCTAAAAACGCTTCAGCAATTGTGTAGTCCGTCGCAATGCCGGTATGAAAAGGTGGATTACTGATTATTAAATCAAATTTACCATCAATACTTTCAAGACCATCACTTAATATTGCGTCACCTTGTAAATTGTTTAACGCAAGAGTCTGTGTGGTTGCATAGGTTGCAAGTGCGCTGACATCACTGCAAGTAAACACAAGGTCAGGGTGTTTAATACCTAAATAGGCGGCAATTACACCAGCCCCACAAGCAAAATCGAGTACTTTACCTTTACTGATATTAGGGGCGTTATTTAATAGCACAGCGGTCCCTACATCGAGTGCGCCATGGTTAAATACCCCCGGTACACTGATAGCGGTAAATTCAAGATCGCCCGCTTTAACTTGAAATGGCTTGTGGTAACGGCTGATATCAAAACTATCGTTTAATGTCAGCTCAGAAAAAAGGTATAGAATACAGTGTTTGGCGCTATCGATTTTGTTACTAAAACCACATAAATCCTTAAGCTGTTTTTCTGCTGACTTAACGCCACCTTTTTTTTCACCAACAATAAGAAGCTGTGCATCTTCTTTACAAATAGCGCGAATATTATCAAGACACATTAAAGCTTCAGGCTTCGCTTTAGGGTAGTAATAGATAACTAAGTCGTAATTCCCTTCAGGAATAGTGTGATCAACCACCGCGCGTATGCCATTAATTTTACTGGCATACTGTGCATTTGCGTGGTTATAGCTAAATGCAGTTATGGCCGCATTTGGGTTTAATGCTTTTAGCTCTCGTAAAAAGCCATCTTGTTCAAAGTTAACCACTAAAATGGATTGCCCAACTAACTCTTCGTCGTTGCGAAGTAATAATAAACTGGGGTTGGTTAACTTACTCATTCTGGCTTTACCTTATGTTACTTCGTACGTTCAAACATTAAATCCCATACACCGTGACCTAGACGGTGACCGCGTTGCTCAAATTTAGTCAACGGGCGAGAATCAGGGCGAGGAACATAATCGTTTGTTTCAGATTGGTTTTTGTAACCTTCTGCAACTTGCATAACTTCTAGCATGTGTTCTGCGTAATTTTCCCAGTCTGTTGCCATATGGAAAACCCCACCTATTTTCAACTTGCTACGTAGTTTTTGTGCAAATTCAGGTTGCACGATACGACGCTTGTGGTGACGCTTTTTATGCCATGGATCAGGGAAAAACAGTTGCAGCTTAGATAAGCTTTCATCGGCAATACAGTCAGCCAACACTTCAATAGCATCGTGCTCAAATACACGTAGATTGGTAATACCCGCTTCATCGGCATCCATTAAACATGCACCCACACCTGGGCGATGTACTTCGATACCAATAAAGTTTAACTCAGGGGCATTTTTGGCCATTTCAACAAGTGATTTACCCATACCAAAGCCGATTTCTAATACGATATCGTTATCGTTACCAAAGACGTCTTTCAGGTCGAGCATGCCGTTTTTATGCTCAAGGCCCATTGTTGGCCAACACTTTTCGATGGCGGCTGCTTGGCCTTTAGTTAGGCGACCTTCGCGCTTAACGAAACTACGAATAGTGCGGATATATTTACCCTCTTGCTTTGCTTGCTCGAGGTTAGGGTTACTTGAGTCATTCATATAATTTGGCCTGATAAAAACACGGACTATAGAAAAAGGGTGCGTATTATCCCTGACCAGCGCCTTGAGTACAATAGTTAGGACCTGTTTATCTTTCGAGATTAATTTTGCTGTAGTGAATTTGATATTGAGGCATGGCGGAGTTTATGACGTGGAGAGGGGGCATAATTGGCAAAAGCGCTGTGTCGCTGTTAATTACGCGAATAAATATGCGAAGCGCTTTTGCTCTATTTAAGGACGGATTAACACTTATATTAACTCTTATTTAATCCTGTAAGGGTAACACGCCTCGATGCTGGGTTTTCACTTGCTTGGCCTAACTAACTGCAATAGACTGAGCCGCAATGAGCTTCAGCAAGTAAAGATGTTATTTTGAATTTAAGCAATAAGGAGTCAACTTGGTTTGCTAACCAAGTGGTTGACTGGTATCACCTTCATGGTCGTAAGACACTGCCATGGCAGTTAAATAAAACCCCTTACAAAGTATGGATCTCCGAAGTGATGTTGCAACAGACGCAAGTGATCACTGTTATCCCATACTTTGAGAAGTTTATGCAAAGCTTCCCTGATATTATCGCGCTCGCTAATGCTGATGAAGATCAGGTATTACATCACTGGACTGGGCTTGGTTATTACGCCCGTGCCCGTAATTTACATAAAACAGCAAAAATAGTCCGTGATAAATACCAAGGCAAGTTTCCTACAACACTCGAAGAAGTCATGGATTTACCTGGCATTGGCCGCTCGACTGCAGGCGCTATTTTATCGTTATCGCTGGGTCAACATCACCCTATTTTAGATGGTAATGTTAAGCGGGTTCTTGCGCGGTTCTTTATGGTTGAGGGCTGGTACGGGGTTAAAAAAGTTGAAAACCAGCTTTGGTCGTTATCGTCTCAGTTAACCCCCAAAGAGTCGGTTACTGAATTTAACCAAGCCATGATGGACTTAGGAGCAAGTCTTTGTTCTCGCAGTAAGTTTGATTGTCAGCCATGCCCGTTAAAGAGTAAATGTCAGGCATTTAATCAAGGTAAAGTGAAAGAGTTTCCACACTCAAAACCTAAAAAAGCGGTGCCTAAAAAAGCGTGTCATCAACTTATTTTAGCCTGTGACAATAAAGTATTAATGGAAAAGCGGCCAAGTAGCGGTATTTGGGGAGGTTTATTTGGCTTTTTTGAATTTACCGAGTACAGCGAGTTAGAACACTTTTTAGCACAACATGGTTTAACTGATAACACGCAAGCACTTGAGGCATTTACCCATATATTCTCGCATTTTGAATTAACCATTAACCCACATGTGCTAACCTTACCGGCAATTCCTGATTTTATTAACGAGCGCCAACTTGTTTGGTATCCGCTTGACGAATCGGTTGAAGTTGGGTTGGCTGCACCCACTAAAAAGCTGGTTAAACAATTAAGCACAATAGATTACAATAGCATCACGCAATAAGAGTAGAGAGCAATTATGGCACGTACAGTATTTTGTCAAAAGTTACAAAAAGAAGCTGAAGGCTTAGGCTTCCAACTATACCCAGGTGAGCTTGGTGAAAAGATTTTCAACAACATCAGCAAAGAAGCGTGGGGCCAATGGCAGCATAAGCAAACAATGCTGATCAATGAAAAACATTTAAATATGATGGACCCAGAGCACCGTGCTTTTTTAGAAGAGCAAATGGTAGGGTTTTTATTTGAAGGTAAAGACGTAGAAATTGAAGGCTACCGTCCACCTGAAAAATAATAGAAAAGGGCCAAAAGGCCCTTTTTTATTGCTCGGTTTCAGCTTTTTTAATTTGCTCTTTGAGAAACTGCGCCACCTTAGAGTACTCAATTTCAAAACCATCACGCAGCTCAATTAGCTCATCGCTGGTTGGCTCTTCGTTTTTGCAAAAGAGCTCAAATTCAGCGGCAAGCTCGGCGACTTTCATCGCACCAATCGTTTTCGAAATTGATTTTAGCTGGTGGCACGACGAAATAATGCTGTCGATGTCATGTTCAATGACACCCGCATTAATATTTTTAGTCAATTGATTACTTTGCTCTAAATACATTTTAAAGAAGCGCAGTTTTTTAGCCTCATCGTTATTAATATATTTAGCGAGCATGTTCATATCGATAGGCATAGCTGATTTTTTGACTTCAACCGATGTGCTTTGTGGATTTCTTTTGTTAGACCACTTTAATAAGGTGGATTCAAGCACATTTAATTCAACAGGCTTAGTGATGTAATCATTCATACCAATGCTCAAGCAACGATCTTTTTCACCTTTAAGCGCATTCGCTGTGATTGCTACTATATACGGTTGTGCATTAATGTCTTCTAGCTGAGAAGCTTCTTCGCGAATACTTTTCACCATGTCGTAACCTGACATTTTTGGCATGTGTAAGTCGGTGAGAATAATCGCATAGTGATTTTTTCGCCACAGCTCTAAACCTTGTTGGCCATTTTCTGCCAACTCGACCCCGTAACCGAGTAAATGAAGTTGGTCAGTTAACACTTGCTGGTTTAAAACATTATCTTCCACTAACAGAATAAGCTTATTTTCCTCGCGCGCTTGTTCAACGCTTAAGTAGTTGTTAAATGTTTTTGCAGAAGTAATTTGTTTTGGCTGATGTAAGCCCGCAGCAACAAGTAGCGACATCATAAAGTTAGACTTACACAGTGGGGCAGCATTTAAATAGAAAATATTTTTATGATTAACGGCTGCTTCATCTAATTTACTGAGAACGATTACTTGTTGGTGGTTATCTTCTAGCGTGTAAAGCAGGCGGCGCAATATATAATTAATGTCCTCCATGCTTTCGATCCCATCGAGAACCCAAATAATATCTTTACTGTCTTGTTCTGCTTCTATTTTTTCGTTGCTGTCGGCAATGACGGCGGTGGCTCCCATAAACGAGAGATAGCGCGTTAATAGTTTTTTACGGCCATCATGATTCGTAACAACTACAACGCGCTGATCTTTAATGACGTGTTTATGTGCAAAATCGACTTTACCTTGCGTGCTAAAAGGAAGTTCTACAATAAATTCACTGCCGATACCCAAGTCACTAGTGACAGAAATAGTGCCCAGCATAAGCTCTGTTAAGCTTTTACAAATGGATAACCCCAGGCCTGTCCCACCGTATTCACGCGTAATTGAGCTTTCGGCTTGTATAAAGGGATTAAATATTTCGCCAAGTTGTGCGCGTGTCATCCCTTTGCCATTATCAGAAACACTAAAGCGTAAGGTGTAGTGATCGGTGGTATTTTGCACCACTTCTACTGATATTTTTACGCAGCCTTTACGGTTATCATCGGTGGTGGTGAACTTAATGGCGTTACTACATAGGTTGTACAGTACTTGGCGTACGCGAACAGTATCTCCAATCAGGTTGGTTGGAATGTCGGGGGCAATGGCAAGCTCAAGGTCAAGATCGCGCTTTCTCGCGACAGAGGACAACACCCGCGCGACCTCTTCAATGGTGTCTGACACTGAAAATGGCGTATTATCTATATTAAGTTTACCCGCCTCGATTTTAGAAAAATCAAGAATATCATCCAAAATTCCCAATAATGAAAACGCTGAGTCTCTAATAATGGTGCTTAGTCTATGTTGCGCTCCATCAAGTTCTGTTTGACGCAGTAAATCAATTGTACCAATCACGCCATTCATGGGAGTGCGAATTTCATGACTCATGGTTGCTAAAAAGGTCGTTTTGGTTTCGTTTGCTTGTTCTGCTTTTAAGGTGGCTTGTTCAAGGGCCAGTGTTCTGCTTTGTACCTCTGCTTCAAGACCGCTTTGTAGTTTTTCTAAGTCTTGCTGAGCGGCTTTGTTTTCGGTAATAACCGACAACACTTTATTAAGTAATTGATTAATATTTTTAGCGACTTTATCTAAGCCAAAATCGAGCTCTTCTGTCACCTGCGTTTGATAATCGGCATTTTGTGTTATTACCATTAATTCGTTGCTGAGTGATTCGCTGTTTTTCATAAAACGCTTATTAATTAATACACTCAAGGCAAATGATAAAATAACTAAAGCTAAAAGCGTTAAACCCGCGAGGGCATACGAGAGCGCGGCTGATTCTATGATTGGTTGCTGCTGTGGATGTTGTTTTACTATAAGCTCACCAACGGGTTGATCATTCAGCTCAAGCACCGTATGAATAATTGTGCCTTGAGCAAGTTGCTGGTCCACTTTACTTGAAGCGATAAGCGCCTCTTTGTTATTAGCGTAGACAAGCGATGCATCGCCATTAATTTCGTATCTATATAAGTAGTAATCAAAATCTTTATTAAGCAATAGGCTTAAATCGAGTACTTCTTTAACTTTATCTTGTCCAGGCATAGTGAGTGCGCTGATAAGTGGTGCAGATAATAACTCTGAAACTTCTATTGCAGTTAAGCGAGGGGGCTCTGTTTGCTTCGGCGCGTTACTGGTTGGGTAAAAGGAGTAAGCAACCACCGCTAATAGGGTGATAACTACGTTTGTTATTATAAAAAGAGGTAATAGGCCTTTTACAGTAGAGGTCGATTTACTCGGCATGGGTCTTATCCAATAATTTTACAGCAAAATTAAGCAGTTCCTTGATGGTAGAACAATCCTACCATCAACGAAGAAAAATTCACCACGTTTTTACCTAAGGAAACCAAATAACAATTAGAGTAAACTATCAGAAAGCGTCAGTTTGATGCTTAAATAACCGTAAAAGTATTAAAAATAGCAATCTTGATGGAAAACTGTTCAAACAGTTATAAAGCTCAAAAAAAAAGTTGACTTGCGAAGGCAAAACCCGTTTAATACGCCGCACGCCCAGATAGCTCAGTCGGTAGAGCAGAGGATTGAAAATCCTCGTGTCGGTGGTTCGATTCCGCCTCTGGGCACCATTATTAAAAATATTGGTGTTTTAAATCAAAAGATTATAACATCAATATAGTGCAGCAGCACACAGCTTTAGTGTGCCGACTTAGCTCAGTTGGTAGAGCAACTGACTTGTAATCAGTAGGTCATCCGTTCAACTCGGATAGTCGGCACCATTTATTAAACAATTAGTAAATTGTTAAGCCCAGATAGCTCAGTCGGTAGAGCAGAGGATTGAAAATCCTCGTGTCGGTGGTTCGATTCCGCCTCTGGGCACCATTATTTGATAATTACTTTTAAAGTGATTATAGTGCACAACGCACACAGTTTTAGTGTGCCGACTTAGCTCAGTTGGTAGAGCAACTGACTTGTAATCAGTAGGTCATCCGTTCAACTCGGATAGTCGGCACCATTTATTAAACAATTAGTAAATTGTTATGCCCAGATAGCTCAGTCGGTAGAGCAGAGGATTGAAAATCCTCGTGTCGGTGGTTCGATTCCGCCTCTGGGCACCATTATTTAAAAGCCTCGCTATTGCGGGGCTTTTTTGTTTCTGTTGCAAAAAATAGTAACAAGTAATGGTCATAGGCTTTGAGTGTTAAACCGGTCGCTCCTAATACAGTTTCACTCTGGGTTGCTTTTTCTCCTCAAATTGCTCCCAGCTTACGTTTGAACGTTGTAACTCTAATCTCATCGCTAAATACCTGCCGTTTATCGTACTACAACGTCAACGAGTGTAATTTTATGTAAAGTCAGTTGAGCAAAACTTAATGCAATGCTTGAATTACACTCATAAATAGTTATTTTTCAGGTTTTTATGATGAATTGGCAATGTAGGCCAAGTTTAGTTGCCTTAAGTGTGGTTTTGCTAAGTGCATGCGCAAGCCAGCCAACGAATAGTGAACGAGTACCAGAACTTGAAGCTATACCAAACGCTTGGCAACAACTAGACAGTGCTTCAAAAGTATTAGCTGTGAAGGGTAATTGGTTACAGCAGTTACAAGATCCACAGGTGCTGAGCTTAGTTGAACAGGCTTTAGCGAATAATCAGGGGATTTTACAAGCGGGTTATGATGTTGCAATTAAAGAGCAACAACTCGTTGCTGCGGGGGCGGCTTTGTGGCCAAGCTTAGACTTATCAACACGAACTAGCCGCAGTAAAGATAACCGCCCGGTAAATTACAATAATGCAAGTTCAGCATCACTTGAGCTCGGATACGAAGTTGATTTATGGGGTAAGTTGTCGGCGTCAGAGCGCCAAGCTAACTTAGAATACTTAGCAGAGAAAGCGTCGTTTGAGCAAGCTAAGCAGCAGTTAGTTGCTGATGTTGTTTCGGGTTGGTTTAATGTGATCAGCAATCATAAATTGCTCGATCTTTATAAGCAGCGCGAACAAAATGCAGAACAAAACTTATCAATCATTGAATCTGGTTACCGCCAAGGTCTAAACGAAGCACTGGATGTTTACCTTGCTCGCAATGAGCTAAATACAGAGCGTTCAAACATTGCTGAGCAGCAAGCTACGTTAACAAAATCAATTCGTGATTTAGAGCGTTTAACAGGGCAATACCCCAGAGGAGCGCTTACGGTCAGCGCAGACTTACCTTTACTTGATAATGCCATACCGCTTGGTTTGCCGTCTGAGCTTATTACCCGTAAACCTGATTTAATGGCCAGTTGGTATCAATTACTCAGCACCGATGCCGGTCTTGCGTATGCGCACAAACAGCGTTTTCCAAGCTTGAACTTATCAGCCTCAATCAGTGATAGCACTGATCGAATGAGTGATTTATTTTCGCCTTCAAGCCTTGCTTGGTCTTTACTTGGCAGCATTTCGATGCCGTTATTTGAAGGCGGACGTTTAAAAGCGAACGAAGAGCAAGCTAGGCTCAATGTTAAACGCCAAGAACAAGTTTACTTAGCGACTCTTTATGATGCATTTAACGATGTTGAAACAGCAATAAGCCAAGAGCAAGCGCTAAAAGTGCGTTACGAAAAAACACTTGAAGCACAAAAAAATGCCATCGCGGCAGAGCAACTTGCTTTTGAGCAATATCAAAGTGGTTTGGTAACGTACACCACGGTTCTGGATGCACAAGACCGCTCTTTTAACGCACAAAGTTCAGTCATTCAAATTAAAAACCAACTTATCATCAACAGAATCAACTTACATATTGCCCTCGGGGGTGATTTTAGTGAAGCAAACACCGAAGTAGCAGAGCAATAATCATGAAAAGCAAAACTCGTAAAATATTAATTCCACTCGTAGTGATAATCGTGACGGTACTTTTAGTGATGTTTATAAAAGGGAATCCGCCGCAAGCTAATCGCTTTTCATCACCTCCTAAAGCAAAAGTGAATGTTGCTGTTGAGAGCCTCACACCGCAAAGCTTTCAAATTATGATCGACAGTTTTGGTACAGTGAAACCGCGCACACAGAGTAAGTTGGTTGCGCAGGCCTCAGGACAAATCATTAAAATAAGTGAGCAATTCCGTGAAGGGGGCTTTTTTGAAAAAGGCGATGTACTTGTACAGCTTGATGATAGAGATCACCGCGCTGAAGTTAAATCAGCGCAAGCCGCACTATTAACCGCTGAACAAAGTTTACTTGAAGAGCAAGCGCGTGGCCGACAAGCAATGACTGATTGGCAGCGCTTAGGTAAAGGCGAAGAAGCGAGTAGCTTAGTACTTCGCAAACCTCAACTGGCAGCCGCAGAGGCGAGTGTATTATCGGCACAAGCCAACCTTGAAAAAGCAAAACTTGATTTAGAGCGAACTAAAATAACCGCGCCTTATGCAGGACGAGTGTTAAGCCGTAGTGTTGATTTAGGCCAAGTTGTTAGCAATAACATGGAAATAGCCATTATTTATGCTGTAGACAGTGTTGAAATTAGGCTACCTATTAAAAATAAAGACTTACCGTTTATTAATTTGCCGGAGCAATTCCGCGATGGTGCTAAAAATAGTGCGGGTTCACTTGTTGAGTTCAGCTCAAACCTAGTAGGCAAACAGCATTGGCAAGGCCAAGTGATTCGTACCGAAGGTGCGATTGATGAAAGTGCTCAGCAACTTTATGTTGTGGCTCAAATTCACGACCCGTATAAAGCCACAAGCGATAACCAGTACCCCATTAAAATTGGTCAATATATTAAAGCGCAGATTAAAGGTAAAACCGTTGAGAATGCTTTAGTTATTCCAAACAGTGCAATTTACCAAGGCAGCTATGTGTACACCGAGGAAAAAGGGGTTTTACGTCGAAAAGACATTACGCTGGCTTGGCAAAATGCAACTCAGGCAATCGTGGCTGATGGTTTATCGGCTGGAGATAATTTAGTGCTTACACCACTTGGGCAAGTAAGTTCAGGTACGCAAGTAACGGTAATGGGCAGCGAAGCTTATCAAGCTACGCGCGCGGATACACCGCGACTAAGCCGCGAAGAGCTTGAAAAGCAAGCAAAAGAGCAAGGCATTACGGTTAAAAAATTGATTGAGCAACGCCGCGCCGCTCGTGAGCAAGGAGCGCAATAATGATAGCTTGGTTCACAAAAAATCATGTTGCAGCTAACTTATTGCTGATCAGCATTTTATTAGCGGGGTTATTTAGCGTTTCAACGCAAATACCGCTTGAGGTGTTCCCATCATTTGAATCTGATCGCATCAGCGTCAGCGTCTCATTACGTGGCTCTACACCTGAAGACGTCGAAAAAGGGGTCACAATCCGAATCGAAGAAGCGGTGCAAGATTTAGAAGGTGTAAAACGCATAACGAGTCGCTCAGCTGAAGGCTCGGCTTCGGTCACAATTGAAGTCGAAACAGGTTATGACCCGCGAGAGTTATTAGCGGATATAAAAAGCCGAGTCGATGCGATTAATACCTTTCCGGTTGATGCTGAAAAGCCGATAGTGTCGCTCGCTGAATGGAAACGTGAAGTAATAGCGGTCACCGTTTCAAGTATTTATGGTGAAAAAGAAACCTTAGAATATGCAGAAACAGTGCGCGATGAATTGTTGCGCCTACCTAGCGTGACTCAGGTTGAGCTAAGTGGGGTGCGCAATTATGAAATTGCTATTGAGGTAAGCAAAGATACCTTGCGTCAATACGATTTAAGTTTGTCGGATATCTCTTCTGCTATTCGTAATTCAAGTACCGATGTCTCAGCAGGTAACTTAAAAACAGAAGGGGGTGATGTGCTTATTCGCTCTAAAGGGCAGGCATATCGTAAAGATGAGTTTTCAAAGATTGTAATTAAGCATCAAGCAGATGGCACGATCATTCGTTTGGGAGACATTGCTAGCATTAAAGACGATTTTGAAGAAACCCCGGTACGCACGCGTTTTAATGGTAAACAAGCCGCCTTTATTGATGTTTATCGTATTGGCCCACAAAGTGCGATTGAAGTTGCAGATGCCGTGAAAAACTTTATTGTCGCACAGCAAGATAACCTGCCTGAAGGCTTCGAATTAAGCTACTGGGATGATGACTCAGAAGTGGTAAAAAGTCGTATTGCAACCCTCACCAGCAATGCGATTCAAGGTGGCATTCTGGTGCTTGCTTTGCTGACACTGTTTTTACGTCCCGCTATCGCATTTTGGGTGTTTATTGGTATACCGGTATCGTTTATGGGGGCATTTTTAGTGATGCCACTATTTGGTATCACATTAAATGTTATTAGTTTATTTGGCTTTATTTTAGTGCTGGGTATTGTTGTGGATGATGCGATTGTCACCGGCGAGAATGTCTATACCCACTTAAAAACAGCCGAAACAGGCGAGCAGGCTGCAATTCGTGGTACACAAGAAGTAGCGACCCCAGTGACATTTGGGGTATTGACTACGGTGGCAGCATTTTTACCGCTTGCCTTTATTGAAGGTGCGCGTGGTGCTATTTTCGCGCAAATCCCCGTGGTGGTTATTCCTGTATTACTGTTCTCGTTAATTGAGTCTAAGTTTGTATTACCGGCACATTTAAAGTATTTAAAGCTGCGCCACGAAAAGGGTGAGCCTACTAAGCTGGAGCGCTTACAACAGCGTTTTGCCGATGGCTTTGAGCATGCCATTATGAAATATTACCAACCGCTGCTTAATCACGCTCTTAAGAATAAACTGGCAACAGTCAGCTTGTTTGTGGGTATTTTCGTTATTATTTTAACGTTAATTACCAGTGGCTGGACAAAGTTTGTGTTCTTCCCACGCATTCCGAGTGAAACAGTGAGGGCATCAGTAACATTTCCTGCGGGTACACCGTTTGAAGTCACTAATAAATACGTGATTAAAATGTCTGATAAAGCAAAAGAGCTGCAAGATAAGTACCGTGACGAAGACGGTCAAAGTGTTATTTTAAACATTTTGGCTACTACAGGTGGCCGTGGTGGCGCGTCTAATTCGGGGAGTGTTCGGTTTGAAATTATGCCAGCAGAAAAACGCGAATCAGACATTGGCTCTCGAGAACTTGCGAGTGAATGGCGCGATTTAATTGGTATTATCCCCGGTGCGGAAAGCGTAACCTTTCGTGCTGAATTTGGTCGAACATCGAGCCCTATCGACGTACAGCTAACAGGCAATTCAATATCGACACTTGAGCAAGTTGCAGAAAAAGTAAAGCAACGTTTGGCAACATACCCAACAGTGTACGAAATTGCCGACAGCATGTCCGATGGTAAAGAAGAGCTGCAAATTGAGCTAACAGAGCAAGGTTTAGCGCTTGGTTTGAATCGCGTTGATGTGTCGCAGCAAATACGTAACTCGTTTTTTGGTGCGCAAGTACAGCGCATTCAGCGTGGTCGTGACGATGTACGTGTTATGGTGCGCTTACCCATTGATGAGCGCCGTTCAGTAGCCGATTTAAAAGATATTCTTATAAATACACCTAGCGGTGGTACGGTGCCATTGTCGCATGTTGCCACTTTAGTGCCGGGACAAAGCCCGTCATCAATTTACCGTATTGACCGATACCGTACGCTTAATGTGACTGCCGATGTTGAAAAGTCAAACACCAACATGACAGTGCTGCAGGCAGACTTAAAATCGTACCTTGATGAACTAATGCAGCAATTCCCTGGTGCAGACTATTCGCTTGAAGGTGAAGCTAAAGAGCAACGCGAGTCATTTGGGTCGCTTGCTTGGGGGCTGGTGTTTGTGTTTTTCATTATTTATGCGCTGTTGGCAATACCGTTTAAATCGTATATGCAGCCATTGATTGTCATGAGTGTGATCCCCTTTGGCATGATAGGTGCGGTAATGGGGCATTGGATCATGGGGATGGAGCTTACCATTATGAGCTTGCTCGGTATGCTGGCCTTGATTGGCGTGGTTGTGAATGACTCACTGGTGCTGGTTGATTTTATCAATAAAAAGCGCGAGGAGGGCGGTGACCTTCTTGAAACAGTTAAAATGGCGGGAGCATCGCGTTTTCGCCCAGTAATGCTCACCAGTTTAACCACTTTTATTGGTTTAATGCCGTTGTTATTTGAAAAAGCCACACAAGCACAATTCTTAATTCCGATGGCGGTAAGCCTTGGGTTTGGAATTATTTTTGCAACCCTTATTACCTTATTACTTGTTCCGGTTAATTACTTATTGATGGAACGTTTTCAGGGATGGTTTAAATAGGCTTGAGACTAGGTACTCGTTATTAGATTCTAAATACAAGTACTCAGTGCTATAACGCGGGGTAAACCCGCTGCTACAGGTAAAAAGGTGGCGGCGGATTTATTCCGCGTTTTTATTCGTAGGTAGATTCGAGCGTAGCGAAATCAAGTAAGTTAGCAAATTCTAAAGATTAAAGATAAACCGAAGAAGACCTTTAAACGCCAAAAATTAAATGCCAAATGGTCTAGGTGCGAATTTATTCTGCGTGCAAAAAATACAGTTTAGAAAAATATAAAATGAAAGTATTGATAGCTCGTAGCTCGTAGCTCGTAGCTCGTAGCTCGTAGCTCGTAGCATGAAGTAATGAAGGTGTTCCCCAAGTATGCGGTGCCCGGTGTCAGTCCTGAAACCTTGAGGTTTCAGGGCGGGAATCTGCGGTCTACCGTAGGCTTCTCGGTACATGCCGAGCTTGCACAATAGTAAACGAACAGAAACCCTAACATAAAATTTATCGGCTCAGGGACTTAACCAAGCTCCAACACCCTAGGGAACATATTCAGTATATAAGACAAGTTTCAATCATTAAACCATAGAAACCAAAAAAGCGGATCGTTCGGGTAGTTTTTCCCCACCTTTAACGAGGCATTTACTTTTCAGATTGCTTTTTGACCTCAATCATACAATTAATTGGAGTTGCGATTTATCGAGTGGTAGCATGGCGTTACTGAGACGAACAAAGAAAAAGTTATGAGCACGTTACCTGATTACCAGCAAGCGCAATTGCTATTAGAAAAAAATGAAATTTTTGTCGCACCCGCCGAAGCCCATGGCGTAATAAGTGGCTTACTTGCTTGTGGCATTAATATTGAAGCCGACGAGTATTTAGGCTTATTAAGCGATGTTTTCAATGATGGTTTAGCATTCAATACCGATCTAAAAGCGTTTTTTGCCACTATATATACACAGGTTGTGGCGAGTTTTGGTGACGATGAATTTCAGTTCGATTTATTCTTGCCAAGTGATGACGAGACCCTAGTTGACGTAGCAAACGGCCTAGTGTCTTGGGTGTCGGGTTTTATGCTTGGTTTCGGTTTAAAGCAAAAAGACTATGGCAAATTGTCTGCGGACGTAAAAGAAGTTATTAGCGATTTTAGCGAAATTACTCGCTTGGATACTTTATTCGAAGAAACCGAAGAAGACAGCCAAGCACTACACGAGGTGATCGAGTACGTGCGCGTTTCTGCCTTATTATGTTTTGCTGAACTCGGTAAAGAGCAAACAGATAAAAGCACTAAAAAGACCCTTCACTAATTAAATTACAGAGGTTTAGCATGTTGTCTATTGCTATCGATAAAGCTGAATTTAAAGCCCGTCGCGAGCGTTTACTTGCGATGATGGACAAAAATAGCATCGCGATTATTCCTGCAGCTGCTGAAGTTACACGCAGTCGTGATACCGAATACGCATTTCGCCAAGACAGTGACTTTTTCTACTTAACGGGTTTTAACGAACCCGATGCAGTGTTAGTGCTTTGCCCATCAAGTGACACGCCAAGTACGCTTATTTGTCGCAATAAAGATAAATTAGCTGAAATTTGGCATGGTCGTCGAATTGGCTTCGAAAAAGCGAAGTCTGAGTACTTATTCGACGCAACCTGTCCACTTAGTGAACTAGATGAACAATTATTAGATTTGGTGAACGGCCAGCAGATTTTATTTTATGCACAAGGCACTTACCCACATTTTGATACGAAAATTTGGGACTTATTAAGCACACTTCGTGGCGCACCAAAAAAAGGTTACAAAGCGCCTCACACCATTAAAGATATTCGTGGCCTAGTACACGAAATGCGTTTATTTAAATCTGACGCTGAACTAAACATTATGCGCACTGCTTGTGAAATTAGTGCGCAAGGCCATATTCGTGCGATGCAATTTGCAAAACCAGGCGCAACTGAATATCAGCTAGAAGCAGAACTGCACCATCACTACGCAATGAATGGTGCTCGCCACCCAGCATATGGCACCATTGTTGGCAGTGGTGATAACGCCAATATACTGCATTACACACAAAACGACGCCGAACTAAAAGAGGGCGACCTAGTACTGATTGATTCAGGGTGTGAGCTTGAGGGTTATGCAGCAGACATTACTCGAACATTCCCTGTGAATGGCAAGTTTAGTGAGCCACAAGCCGCGCTTTATAATATTGTACTTGCGGCGCAAGAGGCTGCATTTAGCCAAGTGAAACCCGGTGGTAGTTTATCTAAAGCCAATGAACTGGCTTCAACGGTATTAACGCAAGGCTTAATTGACTTGGGTATTTTAACGGGTGAGCTTGATGAGCTAATGGCAAACCAAGCCTGTAAAGCGTTTTATATGCATGGCCTTGGCCATTGGTTAGGCCTTGATGTGCATGATGTAGGCGAATACAAGCTTGACGAAAAAGAGCGCGTATTTGAGCCAGGAATGGTCTTAACTATCGAACCCGGTTTATACATCAGCGAAGATGCCAAAGCACCTGCGCAATACAAAGGTATTGGCATTCGTATAGAAGATAACTTACTTGTCACAAAAGAGGGTCATGAAAACCTGACACTCTCAGTACCTAAAACTATCAGTGACATTGAAGCAGTGATGCAAGGCAAATAAAGGCTAGGAGCAAACGTGGCAGAGCAGTTTGATGTTGTCATTATCGGCGGTGGTTTGGCTGGCGCAAGTTGTGCATTAGGCCTAAAACACAGCAATAAACAGTTATCAATCGCTGTGATTGAAGCAAATGAAGTAAGTGCAAACTATCACCCAAGCTTTGATGATAGAAGTATTGCACTGGCTCAGCAATCGGTTCAATACTTACAATCCATTAATGCATTTGATTGCCAAGCGCAATTTGCTGCTGCAATTGAAAAAGTAACGGTTTCTGACCGTGGTCACTTTGGTAAAACCCACATTGATTGCCATGAATATGCGCAAGATGCACTTGGGTATGTCGTTGAGGTGAATCCATTTGGTCGCAGCTTGCACCAGCAGTTAACTCGCACAGATGTGAGCCTGTTTTGTCCTGACACGGTTGCTAAACTTGAGTACCAAGCCGATGCTGCGAACGTTACTTTAAGTTCGGGCGAACAGCTGAGTGCAAAACTGGTGGTTATAGCCGACGGTGCTAATTCGAGTAGTCGAAAGCTGGCTAATATTGAGTTTAATACGCGCCCTTATCAGCAAGGCGCGATCATTGCCAATATTGAAGTGGCGGGTGGTCATCATCACCACGCATTTGAACGCTTTACCGAGCATGGCCCGATGGCGCTTTTGCCCATGAGCAATAACCGTTACTCGTTAGTATGGTGCATGGAGCCTGAGCATATAGATGCGCACATGGCGCTTTCAGATGATGCATTTTTAGCTGCCTTGCAAAAGTCGTTTGGCTATCGTGCCGGCACGTTCAGTAAAGTTGGTATGCGTGCCAGCTACCCGCTGGTGTATGGAAAAGTAGATGCGCTAAGCAGCCATCGCACTGTACTTATAGGTAATGCTGGTCATGCTATTCATCCCATTGCGGGGCAGGGCTTTAATTTAGGCTTACGTGATGTGCAACTACTTTGTGATATGGCGCACCGCAGCGATTTAGGTGATTACGCTTTTACCCGCTACTATAGCCAAGTGCGTAGTCAAGATATTGCCACGGTTATGACTTTAACTGACAGCTTGGTGCGGTTATTTTCAAATTCATCGCGAATGCTTGCGCTTGGTCGTAGCATTGGTCTTTTCTCAATGGATTTATTCTCCTCGTTAAAAACCCCGTTAGCCAAACAGTTAATGGGTCAAGTTAAGCAAGGTAAACGGATATGAAACAAGCACAGGTTTGTATTGTTGGCGGTGGCTGTGTAGGCCTTACGCTTGCACTTGGTTTAGCTAAAGCCAATATTAGTGTGGTGGTGATTGATGCCAGTGAAAAGCAGGCGCTTCCGGGGGATGAGTACGGCCTTCGCGTTAGTGCGCTGAGTTTGGCGAGCCAAAGTTTGTTTGAGTCACTGAATGTGTGGCCAGAAATCATTAAGCAACGCGCCACGCCTTATACCTCGATGGATGTACGCGATAAAGACAGCTTTGGCAAAATTCATTTTGATCACAATGATCTCGACTTACCGCAGCTTGGTCATATCGTTGAAAACGACATTATTCGCTACGCTTTAATTAGCGAACTTGAAAAGCAAAGTAATGCCAGCTTATTATTCGAAACCCGTTATCAACAAATACATCAAACAGAGTCCGATGTCTTTATTACACTTGAAAGCGGTGAGCCTGTGATTGCTAAATTGCTGGTAGCAGCCGACGGAGCAAACTCGGCGATTCGAAAGCAGTTCAATATGCCAATTACGTTTAAAGATTATGATCATCATGCCATTGTTGCGACTGTAAAAACCGATGATGAGCATAATCACACAGCACGCCAAGTGTTTTTACCAACCGGCCCTTTAGCGTTTTTGCCGCTGCCTGATAAACACACGCATTCGATTGTGTGGTCAACCAGCCCTGTGCACTGCGAGCAGTTACTAGCACTTGACGATACCGAGTTTAATAAAGCACTACTGGCTGCACTGGATGGCCAATGCGGTTTATGCGAAGTTCAAAGTGAGCGCATGGCGTTTCCACTCAAAATGCGTTATGCACAGCAGTGGGTGTCGGGCAAAGTCGTGTTAATGGGGGATGCAGCGCATACTATTCACCCACTTGCCGGGCTTGGCATGAACTTAGGCTTAAAAGATGCCGCTTACCTGATTGAGTTATTAACCAATGAGCAGGGTGAGTTTGCAAGTACACGCACGCTGCGTGATTATGAACGTACCCGTAAGCTTGATGCGCAAAAACACATTGCCATGATGCAAGGACTAAAAGAGTTATTTGCCGGTGCTAATCCGCTTAAAAAGCTCGTGCGAAGTGTGGGGCTTAGCCTTGTTGATAACTTGGGGCCAATTAAACACTTGTTCGCAAAAGAAGCGATTGGTAAGTAATAACTAAGCCGTTGTAAATATTTAAATAAAGCCGTAACTAGCCAGCTAGTTACGGCTTTTTTACGTTTAGCTGAATGCAAAATGATAGCGCTGTCATTTTTGTTAGTGTATGATTAAATTTTTGTGATTGGTATGGAAATTAAACAGCACAATGATGTTTTAAAGCCAGCCAAATAAAAATAATTAATTAAAATAACTAGTTGAGAAAAATTATGGAAGCAACGGTTGAGTGTGACAACAACACAAAACAAAGCATTTGGCTGCCAATGGTATTGGCAGGATCAATGTTTTTTATTCTGGGGTGTATAACGTGGCTTAATGGTGCAATTACACCATTTTTGCAGCAAATGCTTGAGCTGTCGCCGTTACAAGCTTCGTTTATTATTTCTTCGTTTTATATTGCGGTTACTGTTGCAGGTATTCCCTCAGCGATGCTCATAAGACGCGTTGGTTATAAAAATGGAATGGCGATTGGCTGTGCTGTCATGGCACTGTCGGCGTTAATGTATATTCCTGCCGCGAAACTGCAAATGATCGAAATATTTTTATTTGCACAGCTTATGATAGGTGTAGGTCAAACAATTCTTCAAACGGCTGTTAACCCCTATGTAGTAAAAATGGGCTCTGAAAAATCAGCCGCGGTGCGTGTATGTATTATGGGCTTATTGAATAAGTTTGCTGGAGTTATCGTACCGGTGATCTTTGCTGCGGTCGTTGTAAGCGGTGTAGTCGATGGTGCGGGTAAACTGTCGCAAGAGCAAAAAGACATTATGGCCAATAGCTTAATTATGCCGTATGTATTAATTGCGGGTCTTATTATGTTATTTGCTGCGTTCGCAAAATTTGCGCCTCTTCCAGATTTAGTGTTTGACGAAGGCGAGTCATCAAATGGTAAAGGTGAGTTAAAAGAAACACTTGCTCATCCGCACCTTGTTCTAGGTGTTGTGGGTATTGCTTTGTATGTCGCAGTTGAAGTGATTGCTGCCGATACGATTGGCTCTTACGCTTTGCAAATTGGCGTTGCTGATTACTCCGTTATGACTTCGTACACAATGGCGTGTATGTTGATTGGCTACGCGATAGGTATTGCAACTATCCCACGTTTTATGAGCCAGCAAACAGCGCTATTAATGTCGGGTATCGCAGGCATAATCACCGTGCTACTGGTGGTATTTGGTAGCAATGACTCGTTTATTATTTCTAATCTATTACTTGTGCCATTTGGAGGCCCTGAACTCCCCGATCCTTTATTGTGTATCGCGATACTTGGTTTTGCGAATGCGATGGTGTGGCCTGCAATTTGGCCATTAGCATTGGCGGGTTTAGGCCGCTTAACTGGCACTGCATCGGGGTTGTTGATCATGGGTATTGCAGGTGGTGCTTTAGGTCCGCTGCTGATTGGTTTAGGTAACGTAGCAGGGCTGGGCGCGCAAGGTGCGTATATTGTTATGATCCCAAGTTATCTATTCATTTTATTTTATGCTCTTAAAGGCCATAAGATGAAAAGTTGGAAATAACAATACGTTAAGAATTCAAGTTAGAACAAAGCCGCGACGACCATCATCGCGGCTTTTTTACGAGTTAGCACGACAAACCGCATATAAATACAAAGAGTTGCGACCCTTACAGCTGAAATTGGCGTTTTAAAATCTCGCCGGTAAAGCTTGTTTTTAAATAAAAGCCGCGAGGCAGGGTTTGGATCACATGCCCATTTGGCCCAATAGCATCAGTAAGCGCTTTACTGTTAGCCGCTTTTGGTCTTATTTGCATGACATCACCCAAGTGTCCCGAAATTTCATCGATACGACCCAGCGCGATAAGTTCCATTTGCTCTTCCCAGTCACGTTGCAACTGTGCATCTTGCTCAGCACTGGGTTGCCATAAAAAACCACTGCCAATGGTACGATTAAATGGCAGAATTTCGCGTTCTCCCAAAATCGGTAACCACAACACATGATTGAGCTTTTTACGCACCGTACTTTGCTGCCATGTAAGACCTGTTACGTTCAATAACGGCGTAACAGAGACAAAAGTTGTCTCTAAGGGTTTACCCTTAAACGAAATAGGCAAGGTTTTTAACTCAATACCAAGCTCTTCAAAATCAGGAGTGGGTTTCGAGCCCGCGGTTGCCCCTAATACATATTCAATAAGCTGACCGGTCCAGCCTTTTTCACGCAGCAAGTCATCGGGTGTTTTAAATTGGTACTGCTCTGCAAGCTGGCCGAGTGTAAGCCCCGCTATTGCATTCACGCGTTGCATTAATTCGTTGATTGAGCTTGGTTTTAGTGGTCGCATACGGCGTTTATTTGATTGTGTTATTAACCTTAACATGATAACAAATGCGCATTGCCGTGGATATCTTTGTATTTGGGTGTTTTTTGCGCATGTTGAAAGTGAGTTAAAAATAGTCAATTTGTTTTGTGGGAATAACATCTTAATCTATTGAAATTTAATGACTTTTGTCGGTGTTTGATTTTTGGCTGTTGTATTAATTAGACAGTTGTTTGTATAAATACAGATATATGAACATGTTTATCCACAGTTTCTGTGGAGAAAGTGCTTTTTTGAACTGGCTATTGTGGATTTGTTTGCAAAATAAGCATGATTTACAAAAGTTATGCACAAGCTGTGGGTAAGGTGAGAAAAATACGGTTGTAAACTACTATTTTATTAAAAGCGCGTATTTTCGTAATAATTGCTTTCTAACATATTGATTAAAAGCGCTTGTTAAAATGCTAATTTCAAATCTGGTTTCGGCGAAGGTGTAAAGTGTTTGCTGTATCGCAGGTTATGTGGAACAATCAATAAAAATCGACTTACAAATGAGGCACTAAGGTGATTGATGCCGAAGGTTTTCGTGCCAATGTCGGAATTGTAATTTGCAATAATCAGGGACAAGTATTTTGGGCTCGACGTTATGGTCAGCACTCTTGGCAATTTCCCCAAGGTGGTGTCGATGATGGTGAAACAGCAGAGCAAACCATGTACCGAGAATTACACGAAGAAGTGGGCTTGCTTCCTGAAGACGTCGAGATCGTCGCAAGTTCAAAACATTGGTTACGCTACAAATTACCCAAGCGTTTAATTCGCAGAGACTCAAGTCCTGTGTGCATTGGGCAAAAACAAAAATGGTTTTTACTGAAATTACGTTGTAAAGACGAAGATGTAAACTTACTTAAAACTCATCATCCAGAGTTTGATGACTGGCGATGGGTGAGCTATTGGTATCCGGTGAGGCAAGTTGTGTCATTCAAGCGCGATGTTTACCGTCGTGTAATGAAAGAGTTTGCCCCGTTTGCAATGCCGTTTAATAAACGAGAACAACATAAAGATAATTGGCGACAAAAGCGATAAGGGCAACTTTATCAACTAAATGAAAGGAGCAGCATCATGTTAGCCACGCTCAGATCAATTGCTGAGGCTGTGTCGCAACAAGCGGACTTAAACAGTGCCTTAGCGTGTTTTGTGCAAATGGTAAAAGATGCCATGCAAACACAGTGCTGCTCAATTTACTTTGCTGATTATAGCCAAGACAACTTTGTATTAATGGCCACGCAAGGACTTAACCCAGATGCTGTGGGTAAGTTTAGAATTGGTTTTACCGAAGGCTTAGTTGGCTTAGTGGCGCAACGCGAAGAGCCAATTAATATAGCGTTCGCTAAATCACACCCTCGCTTTAAACTCTCTCCAGAAGTTAATGAAGAAGGCTATAACGCGTTTTTATCTGTGCCTGTGGTGCATCAAAAAAAAGTGCTGGGCGTTATTGTAGTTCAGCAAAAGTTAGCGCGTGTTTTTAGTCCCGATGAAGAATCTTTTTTAATTACTCTTTCGGCACAACTTGCATCGCAGCTTGCGCATGCCGAGATCAAAGAGATTTTAAGGCTTGATGAATTCTCGCATCAGACTTCGGTACTCAAAGGGGTATCGAGCGCGCCGGGTATTGCCATTGGTGAAGCTTTTGTGGTGTTGCCTAAACTCGATTTTAAATCGATTGAGTTGCAAAAAGACGATGACATAAGTACGCAACGTAAATTATTTACGCAGGCTGTTGCGGCAACACGCAACGAGTTTAATACGTTATCAATGACATTAAGTGATTCGATTCCGCAAGAAGCGCTTGCGGTATTCGATGTGTATCAGCAACTACTTGATGCAAAAAGCCTAGGCAAAAATGTTGAAGAGCAACTTCAACAAGGCTGGAGTGCAAAAAGCGCATTAAAAATAGTTATCGAAAAGCTGGTGGCGCAGTTTAACGCCATGCAAGATCCATACATAAAAGAGCGCGCAGTAGATGTTAAAGACATTGGTTTGCGTGTTTTACACCACTTAGTTAATACCGAGCATGCGGCAAAACCTTACCCTAAAGACACCATTTTAATTGCCAGTACGCTAACACCTGCCATGCTTGCCGAAGTGCCCAAAGGGCATTTAGCGGGGGTGGTGAGTGTAAATGGGGCAGCAAACAGCCATGCGTCAATATTAACGCGAGCAATGGGGATACCCGCTATTTGGGGTATTGAAGACGTTCCCTTACTGCAATTTGAAGGTAAGCCGATGATTTTAGATGCCTACGCAGGGCGTTTATATATCTCACCTTCGCAAATGCTCCACGATGAATACAGCCAATTAAAATACCAAGAAACATTACTGAATGATCGTTTCGTCGCAGAGCAGAACCTAGATGCGGTCACCTTAGATGGCGAGCACATTAGCTTATTGTTAAATGCAGGCCTTGAATTAAACACAGAGCAAGACAACAAACTGTTTTGTGATGGAGTGGGTTTGTATCGTACCGAAGCCTGGTTTATGCAAAAGGGGCAATTTCCTTCGCAGTCGGAGCAAGAAAAGTGGTACCGAGAAGTGCTTACCAGCTATCACCCGAATCCTGTGGTAATGCGCACCTTAGATATCGGCGGTGATAAAGTATTAGACTACTTTAATATCACAGAAGAGAATCCTTTCTTAGGGTGGCGGGGTATTCGCGTCACCTTGGATCATCCTGAACTATTTTTAGATCAACTCAGAGCGATGTTAAAGGCCAATATCGGTTTAGGTAACCTTAGAATAATGTTACCCATGATCAGTGGCTCTGAAGAAGTCGACGAGTCAATTAAGTTAGTTGAACAAGCGCTGTTCGAACTAGAAGAACAATACCCAGAGCAAGCCATTGACCGCCCAGAAATTGGCATTATGTTAGAGGTCCCTTCAAGTATATTCATGCTTGAAGAGTGGTCACAAAAAGTCGACTTTTGCTCTGTGGGTAGCAATGATTTAACTCAATATATGCTGGCCGTTGATCGCTCTAATGCGCGTGTTGCAGAGCTCTTTAACCCCTATCATCCTAGTGTGCTGCGAGTGCTACTTAAAGTTGCTCAAGAGTGCCAAAACCATGAATTACCCTTTAGTTTATGTGGTGAGCTTGGTGGTGACCCAGAAGGGGCATTATTACTAATCGCCATGGGGTATCGTCGCTTAAGTATGAACCTTTCATCAATCAGTAAAATTAAATTTGTGCTACGTCGCTTAAAAGTGAGCGATATGGAGGAGCTGCTTAGCGAATGTTTATTGCAGCCTACCGCTAAGCAAGTATTGAGGCTCACGCGTAACTTTATGATAGAGCACCAATTGGGTGAGTTATTTTATACCCCTAGCCAAGGGCAAGCATGAGAGTAAATTGTACTGTGAAGCGTTTATATATTCGTTTAGTATATACATATAACAAACTGAATATATGAGTGTGCTATGTATGACGTAATACTTTTAATGGTGTACTGCGCTATTTTAGGCAGTGTAGTAGGGTTTTTAGCCGGTCTGCTAGGCATTGGTGGTGGCTTAATTATTGTGCCTGTACTGAGCGCCATGTTGGTATCATTTAATGTTGCTGACTCAAGCCATGTATTAGTTATTGCCATAGCCACCTCACTTGCTTCCATTATTTTTACGTCTACCTCTTCAGCGTTGGCTCATCATCGTAATGCTAATGTGCCGTGGGAAATTGCTCCTTGGGTCATGACCGGTGTAGGTATTGGTGCACTTGTGAGTGGCTTTGCGGCGAGTTTTATTCCTGAGCAGTTATTACGTTTAGTTTTTGCCACGAGTGTGGTGTTTATCGCGTTACGCATGGTGTTATCTACACGTACCAAGGCTGCAAGTGAAAAACCATTGCCCTCAGGTCCCGTAATTGGCTTTTTATGTGCAATAATGGGGGCGTTATCAGGACTGATTGGTATTGGTGGCGGTGCACTTATTGTGCCTTTGCTGCATTATTTCTCTGTCGATATTAAAAAGGCCATTGGTTGTGCCGCAGCATGTGGTATTGTCATTGCGCTGTTTGGCTCGGTTGGTTATGTGTCTGCAGGTTGGCAAGTAACCTCCTTTAGTGATGGTTTTGCCGGATTTGTTTATTTACCCGCATTAGTCGGCATCGTTGTCACGTCGTCATTAATTGCTCCTTATGGTGCAAAAGCGACGCATTATTTACCTGTGGCAACAATAAAAAAAGTATTCGCGCTATTACTTGTCATAATTGCGCTTAAAATGGTGTTTAGTTAAAGGTTTTTATTTTTATGGCTCTTCAATTTCCAGAGATAGATCCGGTTATTTTTTCGGTAGGACCGCTCAGCGTACGTTGGTACGGTTTAATGTATTTAATTGGCTTTGCTTTAGCTATGTGGCTGGCAAACCGTCAAGCTGCAAAACCTAATTCTGGGTGGACGAAAGAGCAAGTAAGCGACTTATTATTTTACGGTATGCTCGGGGTAATACTCGGTGGGCGTATTGGCTATGTGTTGTTTTATCAGTTTAGTTATTTTATTGAAAACCCGTTTTATTTATTCAGAATAGACCAAGGTGGCATGTCATTCCATGGCGGCACACTGGGGGTTATTACCGCAATTATGGTCTTTGCCTGGACACGTAAAAAATCATTGTTAGAGGTCGGCGATTTTGTGGTGCCATTAGTGCCATTGGGCCTACTAGCCGGCCGCATAGGTAACTTTATTAATGGTGAGTTATGGGGACGCGTAACCGATGTACCTTGGGCGTTTATTTTCCCTACCGGTGGGCCAGAACCACGCCATCCGTCACAACTATACGAAGCATTTTTAGAAGGCTTGGTGCTATTTTTAATTTTGCAATGGTTTATTAAAAAGCCACGCCCAGCAGGGAGTGTCGCCGGTTTATTTTTATTAGGCTACGGCGTATTTAGATTTGTTGTTGAGTATTTCCGTGAGCCAGACGCGCATTTAGGTCTATTTGCAGGTGTGATTTCAATGGGACAAATACTCTCGCTGCCAATGGTATTTGGGGGCCTTGGTTTGTTAATATGGGCCTACATGAAGCCGCAACGACGCGTTGCAAGCAAAGCATAATAAGAGCAAGTCAATGAAACAGTATTTAGATTTATGTCAACGCATTGTTGATGAAGGCGTGTGGGTCGAAAATAAGCGTACAGGCACCAAATGTTTAACCGTTATTAATGCTGACCTTGAGTACGATGTAGCAAACAATAAGTTTCCGCTTATAACAACACGTAAAAGCTTTTATAAAGCAGCCATTGCAGAGTTGTTAGGCTATCTTCGTGGTTACGACAGTGCGGCACAGTTTCGTGATATCGGTTGCATGACATGGAATGCCAACGCGAACGAAAATAAAGCTTGGCTCGAAAACCCGCATCGACGTGGTGAAGATGATATGGGCCGTGTGTACGGCGTACAAGGCCGTAGCTGGCAGCGCCCAGATGGTACACACCTTGATCAACTTAAAAAGGTAATTACTAACTTATCTAACGGCATTGATGACCGAGGTGAAATTGTCACGTTTTATAATCCGGGCGAGTTTGAGCTAGGTTGTTTACGTCCGTGTATGCATACGCACACTTTTTCATTACTGGGTGATACTCTATACTTAACCTCGTATCAACGTAGTTGTGATGTGCCACTGGGTTTGAATTTTAATCAAATTCAATGTTTTGTGTTATTAGCGTTGGTTGCACAAATCACCGGACACAAGCCCGGAAAGGCGTATCATAAAATAGCAAATGCACATATTTACGAAAATCAGTTAGAGTTAATGCGTGATGTACAGCTCAAGCGTGAGCCATTTGCATCACCTACACTAAAAATAAATCCAAATATTAAATCACTTGAAGACATTGAAACTTGGGTCACAAAAGACGATTTTGAAGTAGAAGGTTATCAGTGTCACGATGCAATTAAGTATCCGTTTTCAGTGTAAAAAGAAAAAAGTTTAAGGAGAAATCAATGAAAGCAGTGATCCCAGTTGCTGGTCTTGGCACGCGTATGTTGCCTGCAACAAAAGCGATTCCAAAGGAAATGTTACCTATCGTTGACCGCCCTTTGATTCAATATGTGGTTAATGAGGCGATTTCAGCGGGAATTAAAGAAATCGTATTAGTGACGCATTCAAGTAAGAATTCTATTGAAAACCACTTTGATACGAGCTTTGAGTTAGAAGCAACATTAGAAAAGCGTGTTAAACGTCAACTACTTGCAGAAGTACAGTCTATTTGTCCTAAAGATGTCACGATTATTCAAGTACGCCAAGGTGAAGCGAAGGGGTTAGGCCACGCAATTAACTGTGCTGCGCCAATCATTGGTAATGAACCGTTTGTGGTTATTTTACCCGATGTGATTATTGACGATGTGGCGAGCGATCTAAAAAAAGACAACCTTGCAGAGATGATTGGACGCTTTGAAAGTACTGGTCAAAGCCAAATTATGGTTGAGCCTGTGCCACTTAACGAAGTTGATAAGTTTGGTGTGGTTGACCTAGGTGATGCGAAAATTAAACAAGGTGAAAGTGCCGCTATTTTAAATATGGTTGAAAAGCCGCCAATTGATCAAGCGCCTTCAAACCTCGCCGTGGTTGGTCGTTATGTATTAAGTAAAAACATTTGGCCACTTCTTGCAAAAACCCCAGCAGGGGCAGGCGATGAAATTCAGTTAACAGACGCGATTGCAATGTTAATGGAAAAAGAAACCGTTGATGCCTACTCAATGAAAGGGAAAAGCCATGACTGTGGTAGCAAAATAGGCTATTTAAAAGCGATTGTTGAGTTTTCATTACGACGCGATGAATTTAAAGATGAGCTCACCGACTTCATAAAAACGCTGGTTAAATAATCAATTCTATTTGATTAGTTAAAAATGATGTAAAAAAAGTGCCTATATGGCACTTTTTTGTTATTTACATGTCATCCACAATTGTCGATTATTACCTAATTAAGGACTTTTCTGATATACCTTTGTATTAGCAGATTGCTAAGATAGTTATTACAGAAAAGTGCTTAGTTACCCACTGTAGAATAGCTAATTAAGCTATACTCATAAAAATACCTATAATGAAACGGATTTTTACTGCTTTAGGTTGTCGTATATGAAAACTTAAGCTGAGGGTGCTACTAAGTTTTTATTGCAGTTAGTAGAAGCACTGTACTGAAAATATAATAATAAAAAAGCAATTTGTTAGTGTTTTCTTGTTTAATATCTAAACGATATTTCAGGCTTTTTACAGGCAGGTAAGTACTAACAAACGGTCTTCTCAGATTAAGAAGCAAATATAATGGTACGTTTAAGAATCCTGCTTATGAAATATTGCTTAAAACCGTTGCGTTACAGCGCGTGCCTAATGGTGCTGTTTGTTGTATCGGGTTGTAGTAACCATTCATTACCTACCACATTATTTAATTTTTTGTCGTTTAGTCATCTATTTCAGTCAATGAATGTTCAGGCCAATGAGCAAAGCCTATTAGCAAACGTGCAATCGCTGCCTGAGCTAAGCACAGATGGCGCAGAGAGCACAGATAGCGCGTTACCTGCAGCTGGGCTGCCTACTAAAGAAGAGCCAGATTCTATGGCTAAATCAGACGAGCGTAAGAGCAGCGAACAGGTTAAACCTGAATACAGTTTTGCATTACAGCTTGTTGCAGTAAATTCAGAAAAAAACTTAGCTATTACATTTAAAAAAATGAAGGCCTTAGCCCCCGAGGTTTTTCAGGGCAAACCGCTATTAAATGTTGAAGTGGCTGATGTTAATCAAAATACCTATTACCGTTTAAAATTTGGTGGCTATAAATACCTTAAAAACGCAACCGCTGATTGTGAAGCCATTAAGCGCCAAGGGCTTGATTGTTGGGTAAGTAATTATACCGATAATCGCATTTACCTATAGCGTGCTGATATAAAGGCTAAAAGCTGGCATTTTATTTGCTGTGCTTAAGTTCTGTTTTTTTTAGCTGATGATAAATATGTCAATTTCAACGTTGTTCAAACACTTATTAATTACTGCCAGTGTAAGTCTGTTGCCTGCATGTATGTTGCTGCAACAGCAACCAGAGCCGCTATATACAGAGCAACAAATACAGCAATTTGCGGCTCAATATCAATCACAGCAGCAAAGTATTGCCCGTTTAACCGAAATGGAAAATGATTTACGCATTATAACGGCCGAACTCAATAGTAAGCCAGACGTGCAAATGCTCTCTAAAGCATCTGAGAGTGATCAAACTCATTCCGATAACGCGTCAATAACTTACAATGATGCCGTAGCGCGAAATGCTCAGGCGCCTGCTGGGGCTCAGCTTGGAGTGTATTTAGACCCAAGCCAAATTAAGCGCCAAGTGTTAATAATGAAAAAACAGTATCCCGGTGCATTTGATAAACTAGAGTTTGTATTTTTAGAACGCCCCACAAAATCACAAACACGGTATGCACTGCGTGTTGGCCCGTTTGCTAACTATAACGAAGCAACCGTGTTTTGTTACCTTGCTAAACAGCTACAACAGCACTGTTTAACCGCGCCTTTTTTAGGCGAACCACTCGACTTATCACGTCGCTAAAACGATTTATACTAAGTAGGCACAGTTATTGCTTTTAATTAACCATGTTCGATATGGGATGGCAATTATGCGTCTACTAGTGTCATTAATATTTTTAAGCTTAGCGGGTTGTAAGCTCTCTGAAGAGCCAAAACCAGTGGTAAGTACAGCAGCACCAAAAGCCGTAATGGCTCCTTATACGGTACACCAGTATGTGGCTGATTTAAGTTCGCAATTAAGCCGAATTCAAGGGGCTTTTAAAAGTAATGCACGCATTGCTGTAACCAGCTTTTACTTGGCTGATGCACTTGATTCGGGCCTTGCAGAAGGTCAGGGGGCAGGGCTTAGTCAACAAATTCAAGAAAGCTTAATGACGCAATTTGCTCAGCTTGGTTACCATACCATTGAGTACCGATTAGAAAATAATTTAAATTTACAATCATCTGCCGATAGTATGTTAAGCAGAAATACAAAAAATTTGCGCCAACGTCAGAATATTGACTTTGTGATCACCGGCACCTTAACGCGGCAACAACATGCCTATATTGTTAATGCCCGTTTAGTGGATGCAGCCGATCAGCGGATCGTGTCTGCAGCCAGTACCGAGATCCCCATTAATGTAATGTGGGGAAGTGAAAAAGTTCAGCAGCGCGGTGGCATGATCTACCGCAGTGAATACTAATTAGGAGTCCACTCATGAGACGTTTACTACTCAGCTTATGTTTACCATTAGGGTTCGGCTGCGCACAAATGATGTCACCCTCACAAACGATAGACACCAAAGAGCCACAGCTTACCCGCAGTGAGCGCGCGGTTGCCGCACCACAAACAAATGTGTCGGTTTATCAAAGTAGTCAGGCCGTTAAAAATAACACCACCTTTACCGCAGCCCCTACGCGCAAAAATATAAATCATTATGTACGTGGATTAATGCAAGACATGGCACAAAATCTTCAATACGTTAGTGATAAAACACCCCTTGCCGTATCGAGTTTCATCTTTTTAGATGATCAATACAACACATCGAGCTTACTAGGTAATCAAATTGCCGAAAGCTTCATGCACGAACTGCATACGTTTGGTGTGCCTGTTGTTGATTTTAAAACCACAGACTACATTCGTGTAACCCCAAGCGGTGATTTTGTGTTTAGCCGTGATTATTTAGAGTTGAGTCAAGATCAAAACTTTAATTACGTACTTGCAGGCACGTTAGTAAACCACCAAGGTGGTGTGTTGGTAAATGCACGTATTATTGGGCTTGCCAGCAAAGCTGTGGTTGGCTCGGCACAAGGCTTTATTCCGCAGTCAGTGGTTGATGCTCTTGATAGTAGCAACCGGACCGACGGTATTATGCTTAAACAAGCGAGTGAGTGAGGTAAGCTATGAGCAAGTTTAAACTTGTTGCATTAACCGCCGCTATCACACTCAGTTTATCTGGGTGTGAGTTACTTAGCCAAGCGCCTGAGCCAAGCAACCAGACTGCGAGCAACGCGCCAACTAACTATGATATAAACACCATGATGCTACTTGCTCAGCAGCAAAATGAATCAGAGTTACAAACCAATAGTCGCCAATTTAAGCCTTATCAGCATTATAAAACGTTAGGCAACTATGTTGAGCAAATGGCGCTTGATATAGCCGACACCATGCAACAAGAGTCTGAGCTTGGCATAGCCGTGACCTCGTTTGTCGATTTAAATGAAAGCCTACAACAAAGTAACCAACTTGGTAATCAAGTGGCAGAAACCTTGTATCATCAACTGCAAAAATTTGGTTACGGTGTTATTGATTTTAAGACGCGCGATAGTGTGGTTATTGATAAAACAGGTGATTTTGTTTTTTCACGCGATATCAACGAATTAACCAAGCGCCGAATTGCAAGTCATGTGTTAGCGGGTACCTTAATTTATCGCCCCAGTGGCGTTGAAGTGAATGCCCGCGTGATCAACTTAACCACCAAGCAAGTTGTCGCCACCTCAAACAAAGTAATCCCGTACTTTGTGCTGCAAAATGAGTCGATACAGTCGGCAACAGCCCAGCTAAACTAACAAAAATTAATACCAACCGGCTAAAACCGTAGTCGGTTGGTATAATCTCTTGATTACCAAAGCCTTAGCCCGTTATAATTTTACGAGTTGCATACCGCTAGTGACCATCACTAGAAAACCCAGTGCAAGTGTGGCCTCTTAGTTAAATGGATATAACGGCCCCCTCCTAAGGGGCAGTTACAGGTTCGATTCCTGTAGGGGCTACCAATAATTCCTGTAAGTTTTAGTACCTATTTATTAACCTAAATATCAGAAAATCTTCTTATTCATCATCATAGTGTTCTTATTTAAGGGAATTCTGCTACTCGTAACAGTAGAAGATAAAGTGTTTTGTCACTTAAATATGATCGTTATAGTTACTTACATGACAATATGGTAGGTAAATGACTTAGTATTAACTTAAGGAAACAGCTGCAAGTCGAATTGAAAATTGATGGACAATATTATAAATACATTTTTAATACTCAGTTTTCTTTAGTATTTTGGTCAAAAATTTGAAATTATTTTTGGGATTGACCTGTTAACGTAGCTTGCTTCGGCTGTACTATAATTGCGCTCACGTCTTGAGTAAATAGCTTTTAGCTTCTCATTGAGTCGCTTTTATTATTGTACAAGGATAGTCCAGCAAGAGGCAGTTCTCAGTCTATGTGCTTACACAGTAGTGAGATTCAACCTAAACCAAAGAGGGGGCTCTATCATTACTTGACAGATGCCGTTTCCTTATAGTCTTCAAGTTCCGTTTGATAAATTGAAACGTTGCTGATGTTTCACATAAAGTTTGTATAATTCTAGTTAAGAATTAGCTCTGGTTAAGTTAACTTGAACATGAATACGAACGGGTTGTTTATACTCATAGTGAATGGCAGAGTAAAAGAATAAATACAGACAAAGATTGTCGCATTTATTTTTATCTCAATTTCAACTGCCAAACCTATTTATTAGTAGGCCAAAAAGTCTTAGAGAGCAGACATGTTCACCGATTTTGAACACCACTCAAACAACTCTTTTTCAAGAAAGTTTAGTACGATATGTTCATTTTTAGTGTAAATATTTATTTATAATCAAGGTGAACTTTCGAAAGCGGATTAGTGAATTGAAAGAATAAACACGAGTAAGCGTTTTATATTGAATTATTTCATATCTAAGGAGTGTATATGTGGTATTTGAAAGTTTCGCAGAGGGAATATGTAATTTCTGCAATTAGAGAATATGACAAGTTAGGTAGAACCAAATTTTTAGAAAAATATGACTTTTCCAAAGCTAAGGAATATTTCTTAGTTTATAAAGGACAACTTTATGATTGCAAACCTCTTGTTTATGGTGCGTATGTATTGCAGTTTGGTGAAAAATTGAAAACTCGACGTTCACAAGGTGTTCAAAAAACAATAATGCCGCATTTGGAAAGTCTGGGTTTCACTGTAATTAAAGCTGGCTCCTCATTCACAGATATTGTTGATGATCTCAAAGAAAGGGTTGAAGATTCAGAGAATAGAGAGCGTGCCGAACGATTAGAGCGCCTAAAGTCTGCATCTCGCAAACCTAGTGTTCTGACAGTAAAACAAAAGATTTATATAAGGAATGCAGATGTCATTGCAGAGCAGTTATTTATGGCTAAAGGAAAATGCCAATCTTGTAAAAAAACAGCTCCTTTCGTTAGAGCCTCAAATGGGACTCCTTATCTTGAAGTACATCATGTTATCCCGTTATCCCAAGGAGGTGATGATACGCTTGAGAATACCATTGCATTATGTCCAAACTGTCATCGACAGCAGCATTTCGGATAAGAAGTGACAGGTTGCTTGAATGGCAAGAGTTTCAGGGGAAGATCATAATAGGACTTTAGCTATTTAAAGTGATTGAGTTAGGTTTTTCTAACTGCCATGGGTAAAAGCGGGTAACGAAGGTTTTTACTTATCGGTTTTTTAGAATATCTGTTTGCTGGTTTTAGGGGCTACCAAGTTGCATATCAACCCGAATAACCCCCGTTTTAGTCATTGTGATGACTAATCTGTTACCTTTTCTAATGCACCTGTGCGCCATGGTTCGATGATAATTTTAATGTGGTTGTTTGGTTTAAATAAGGTGTCGAATGCGCCTTGTACACCGTCGATGCCGACTTTGCCGGTGCGCATTTTTTGCCACGCTATTTTGCCTGAGGCGATATTCTCAAGTGATTGTGCGAACTCTTCAGGTTGATAGTAATAAGAGAAAATAAGGTCGAGCTCTTTTACGGTTGCATACGCAAAGTTCACTTCGAGTGGTGCGGTATGAATGCCTGTTACAATAATTTTTGCTTTGGCTGGCACACGCAAAATATAGTCGTTTAGTAGGCGGCTTACACCTGCACATTCAAAAATTACTACCTTGTGATCGCCTGCGAGTGTGGCCGCTGTTGTTACTTCGTCATCGGCCATGGGGTTTACGTAGTGTGTTGCACCAAACTCAAGGGCGATTTGTTTTTTACTCTCTTGCGGGTCAGAGGCAACAATATGTTTTACGCCTTGCAGTTTTAGAGCGGCAATAGCGGCAAGACCAATAGGTCCGCAACCTACGACAACGGCGACATCATCTTTATTCATGTTTGCGCGATTAACGGCATGCAAGCCCACAGCAAGAGGCTCGGTAATGGCGGCGGCTTCTGACGGCACGCCATCAGGAATAGGTAATAATAGCGCTTCATCAACAATAAAGTACTCAGAGTAAGCACCATATATACCGGGTGTTACTCCAACTCCAGCACCGCCTGCCGACATTAAAATAGGCACCGATGTTACGCGTGTGCCCGCAGTAAGCTCGCCTTTTGTATCTGGACCATAGCTAACAATCTCAGCGGCATATTCGTGGCCGAGTAATACTTCTTGATCATTCCCTGCGCTTTTATCCATGATGCCAAGGTTCTTATAAATATCAAATACATCGCTCGTATGGCGAGTAATATGAATATCTGATCCGCAAATTCCACACGCAAGACTTTTTACAAGTACTTGTCCAGGCCCAGGTGTTGGAATGGCTATTTGTTTTACATGTAGTTGGCCATTTTGCATAGCGACCGAATTCATTTGGCTCATATGTGTATCCTCAATTGAACGGGAAAGGTTTTCACCTTGTGTGCTATCTACACTAAGTAAACTGGCAGGGTATATCTTGACTTTTTACGACAAAAACATGATAAATTGCGACATAACAAAGCAATAAGAGCATTAACATGGACTATTGTGTACGTGCTGGTTCGTTAGCTGGGTATCAAGAGTTGGTGAATGAGCTGGGTGCAAACCCTATAAGCTTATTAAAACAAGCGGGTTTTTTACCTAGCCACTTGCGTGACGCTGATAACATGATTGTATACGAAAAAGTATCGCACTTATTAGAGCTAACGGCGCTGCAGCTGGCCGACCCTTTATTTGGTTTTAAGTTGGGATTACGCCAAGGGATCCGCGCGTTAGGATTAATTGGCGCACATATGGCGCAGCAAGAAAATATTGCGACAGCCTTGAGTATTGCACGTAAATATTCATTTATGCATGTGCAAGGGGCGCAGCTAGCGCTAACACATTTGACGGCAAAGCAATGCGAGCTGCAAATAAGTTTAGTGATAAACGAGTTAAGCCGCAGCACACAAGTCGTGCAATTAAGCATTGCGCTTATTTACCGTATTTTACGTGATATGGCGGGGGCTGATTTTGAGCTTCAGTGTATTTGTTTACAGCAAGCCATTAGCCACGAACAGCAAAAAATACTCCGAAAGATGTTTCAATGTGAAGTTGTGCCACAGGCTCAAAATAATGCTTTATTGTTTTCGTCGCATATTTTGATGAAAAAACCAATTCGTCCAGATAATTTAATTACCGACATTATTAATCAGCAATTTCAACTAAACAGTGCATCTGTAGTGCTACCTATTAGCGATTTAGTTAAGCACAGCATTACAATGTTATTACCGACAGGTGAATGCAATAAAGACAGCGTGGCTTTAAACCTTGGTATGCACCCTAAAAAGTTAGAGCGGTCGCTCAAAGAAGCGGGTACGAGCTTTCGGGAAGTGTTAAATGAAACACGAAAATCAATTACGTTACGTACTCTCGAAATGAGTAATATGTCGATGACCACCTTGGCATTGAACCTTGGTTATGCAGAGTTCTCGGTGTTTAGTCGCAGTTTTAAACATTGGTTCGGGCTGTCGCCTCGTGCTTTTAAGCGGCAAATAAAGAAGTAAGCCCTCGGCGCTTTACCGAGGGCGTATTACTGAGTTAGTTAAAATAACCTGTATTTAGGTATAAATGTGTGACCACCCCTGCAAAATAGCCGAGCAAAATAACCGGTGTCCATTTTAAATGGCTATTAAAGGTGTATATACCACGCGCTTGCCCCATAAGAGCCACACCCGCAGCCGAACCAATTGACAATAGACTGCCGCCAATGCCAGCGGTGAGGGTAATTAATAGCCATTGACCATGAGACATATCTGGCATCATTTGCAGTACTGCAAACATCACAGGAATGTTATCTACCACAGCCGACATTAAACCTAAGATTATATTTGCACCTGTTGCTGACCAGTTGTTATAAAGCAAATCAGACAATAAGCTTAAGTATCCGATAAACCCTAAACCACCCACACAAATTACAATGCCATAGAAGAACAGTAGGGTATCCCATTCTGCGCGAGATACGCGGCTAAATACATCAAATGGCACCACATTTCCTAAGCGCTCTAAACGTTGTTTATCACCTTCACGCTCTGCCATAGCACGTTTTCTTGCCAGTGAACCCGGTAGGGTTACACGTAAGAAATAACCAAAGAATTGTAAGTAACCAAGCCCCATCATCATACCTACAACAGGGGGTAAACCAAACGCTGTTTTAAGTACCACAGCCGTAAGAATGGTAAGTAAAAATAGGCATAAAATACGGATAGCACCGCGTTTTAGTTCCACGTCTTCATCGGCTGTTTGTGGGTGTTTATTGTTAATAAAGAAAGACATCACTAAAGCAGGAATAATATAGCTGACTAACGCGGGTAAAAATAAAACGAAGAACTCAGAAAAGGCAACAACATCAGCCTGCCAGACCATAAGTGTGGTTATGTCACCAAATGGGCTAAATGCACCGCCCGCATTGGCAGCAATAACAATATTAACGCACGACATAGCAATAAAGCGGTTATCATCGGTTGCTACTTTCATTACCACTGCACATAGCAGCAACGCGGTGGTTAAGTTATCTGCCACAGGCGAAATACAAAAAGCGAGTACGCCACTGATCCAAAATAATTGTTTATAACTAAAACCGCGTGCGACTAACCAGCTACGTAGGCCGTCAAATAGGCGGCGCTCTTCAAGCGCGTTAATGTACGTCATCGCGACCAGTAAAAAGAGCATTAACTCAGAGAACTCAAGCAACGCATGACGAAATGCATTGGTGCTTAAGTCCGACATGTTTTGGGCGCTGTATTGCCACGCAATTAAGGTCCAAATAATACCGGCAGCGACAAGAACCGGTTTTGATTTTCGTAAATGGATTTTTTCTTCAAGAATAACGAGTACATAGGCAAAAATAAAAATAGCGACACAGATAATGCCGACGGGGTGGTTAAGTAGGTCAATAGCGGCTGTTGTTTCAGCGTAAGCTTGGCTACTGAATCCTACCAAGGAGAGCAGGAGTCCTAGTATCAGTTTGTTCATTGTGTGTTCCATTTAGTCATATTTAGAGTCGACGGTATTTACTGTGTGAAGCGGTGGCTATTTTAGATTTTTTTTGTACTTTTTGTAACAAAGAAGTAATAAAAATGTAGGTATATCCAATATAAATATGAGTAATGTTTAGGTATGAAGGCGCTAAAAATAGCAGGGGAAAAGTTCGTAAGGTAAATAGGCCGCGATTTCTAATGGGCAGAATCGTTAAAGGTTTTATTTAAGGTTTATTCAGCGCGGTTTATAACGATTAAATAGCGTAAATACAAAAGGGCTACAAAGTAGCCCTTAAAGGAAGTTTTGCGTTGCTTATGCAAAATGTTTTTCTAAGTCGTCTGAGCCGCCAATGTGCTGACCACCAATAAATACTTGTGGTACAGTTTCACGACCAGACAAGGCTTTTAAGCTAGTAAGTGACGCATGTTGCCCCAATACAATTTCTTCGTACACAAGGCCTTTGCTGTCTAGCAATGCTTTTGCTTTTATACAAAATGGGCAATTAGGTTTAGTAATAATGCTCACAGGCTCTGGTTTAACTTGCGCTGGGTTGATGTAATCAAGCATGGTATCAGCATCAGAGACTTCAAATGGGTCACCTGGCTTTTGTGGCTCAATAAACATTTTTTCAATCACGCCATCTTTAACAAGCATTGAATAGCGCCAGCTACGTTTACCAAAACCTAAGTCGTTTTTATCTACTAACATACCCATGCCGTCAGTAAATTCGCCATTACCATCTGGAAGCAGGGTAATATTTTGTGCTTCTTGGTTTTGTGCCCATGCGTTCATTACAAATGTATCGTTTACCGAAATACATACGATGTCATCTACCCCATTTTTCTTAAATACGGCTGCAAGCTCGTTATAGCGAGGCAAGTGAGTTGATGAGCAAGTGGGTGTAAACGCACCTGGTAAGGCAAATAACACCACGGTTTTACCTTTAAAAATGTCGTCAGTGGTGATTGACTGCCATTGCTCACCTACACGTGTTGCAAATGTAACGTTTGGTACTTTTTGACCTTCGATATTGTTTAACATTGTTTTTAATTCCTCTTGATTTGTTGAGTACTATTGTGACGGTTTGCTCTTAATAGTTCCAATCGTTTGTTTGTATTGATACGATAGGTAATACCAATCAGTAATAATGCTTAATCATTTTGAGACGGATATGAATTTAAAAGACTTTGAATATGTTAAAGCCGTTGCCCAATTTCAGCACTTTCGTAAAGCGGCCGATGCATGTTATGTCAGCCAGCCTACGTTAAGTGGGCAAATAAAAAAGCTTGAAGAAGCGCTTGGCGTGACTATTTTTGACCGCTCAACCAAGCACGTTACTATAACAGCGCAAGGGCAGCGGCTAGTTGACCAAATTATTGTAATACTTGAGCAAACTCAAGTGTTAAAAGAACTGGCCGCGAGTTCACATGACCCCCTTCAAGGTAAAGTTAATGTGGGTATTATTCCTACCATAGCGCCTTATTTATTACCTACTTTGCTGACCTCAATGAAGCATGCATTCGCTAAAACGCAGTTTTCGTTTATAGAAATGCAAACAGCACAAATATTAAGCGCCCTCGACAAGGGCGAAATAGACATTGCGATTGTCGCTGATGTGCCAGACTTAGAGAGTTATCACAAATCGGCTTTGTACAAAGAAGACTTTTTACTTGCGGTATCTGAGCAGCACGCGCTGGCAAGCCATAATGAGGTTGCATTAAAACAGTTAAATGGCGGCGAGTTACTGATGCTTAATGAAGGGCACTGTTTTAAAGAGCAAGCTGAGCAGTTTTGCTTTTCGGCAGGGGTTGAAGTGTCTAATCAATATAAAGGAAACAGTTTAGAAACCTTGCTTGCGCTGGTAGCAATGGATGATGGCGTGACCTTTGTGCCAAAATTGGCGTGTTCACCCAGAGCGGGTATTAACTATGTGTCTATTGCGCCTAATCAGCAGCGTCAAATTGTAATTGCAACCCGAAAACATTACCCACATATCGCTGGGGTAGAGCAATTAGCCGCATGGCTAAATGCTCATAAGGGCTTACACGAACGCTTACTCAGCGCCCGCTAGTTCTATAATGTCGTTAATTTGAATCGCGGGCAAAGGTTGTTTATCGATACTGGTAGCAACCGCTGACTGCTGATACAGCTGTGTTACTTTCACTTGGTTTAAAGTGGTAATTTTGTGTGGCAGCTTATTACCTTGTGCATCTGTAATGTAGTTGTGATGCGCAATATTTAAAATTTGGCCTTGTTGCAGGCCATGAGCTTTGCCCAAGTTAATAATGAGCGTGTCGTTTTCAATATGTAAGATCTTGCCTTGAGTGGGCAAACACGCCATGGCTGCTTGCAAGTCGTAGGTAAGAGTTTGGTTTACATCACTGATTGCTCGGCCATAATCGGTTGCCCAAAATCTATCGCTGTAAACATCGATGATATCGGTTTTTTTGTACGGCCAGACCCCTTCTGCTTGATAGCTTTTCTCCCACAGTTTTTCATAGGTTGTACCATCAAATAAAACATAATCGACTTTGTAAGCACGTTTAAAGCTGTCGTCTTGCCAAAATGCATAGTCGTTGTTGAGCTTTTGATTAACCGACAGGTCGCGAATACGGCTAAGCAACACGTATTGCGAATTACTGCGACTGGTTATTTCTTCAAGTAGGGCATTACTGTAATCGTATTGTTGGGTAAAAAAGTGATCAACCCTAAGAGGCACGTTGTAATAGGCTGTTGGCTTGGCTGCCATTTGCGTATTACTTAAACTGGCATACAGTTGCTCACTGATCGCTTTATTAACGTCAAAAATTTGGCCCATTCTTGCTTGTTCACGATTTACTAATTGGCTTTGTGTAACCGCGATAAACTTAGTGTATTGATTTGCAGGGCATTCTTCAGCTTGAGGGAATATATCTAAGCGAAGTGTAATGGCATAGGTGTCGTTATGACGGTCTTCGCTGATTAACTCTATTTTTTGGATCTCGCCATGACTGCTGATCTTCAACTGATCTTGTGTCAAAACCCCGTCAACAAGGGTTTGAACAGACGTTACACGGGCCCCTGAAAACACCAATGCTTGGGTGATCGCATCTTTAATGGCGGCTGATTTTGCCTGACTCGTGTCGCCATTTTTCACTACGGCATGCCCTGTAGACTCAAACCATTGGGCTAAGCTATTGTTTGAAAACACAATTGTGAAGGCTAATCCGATACCTTGTAAACTGGCTATAATTTTACGTTTCATGCTGACACCTAGCACCGATAACTATTGATTAGCCTAAACGAGCAAGGAATGTACCAGAAGTGGCATTAAACGTGCATATTTGTGACAAATGAGTTTTAAGCGGAAGCAAATTATGCGAGCACTTCTATTTATTGGGCTTGTTACCTGCGCAGCATTAACGGGCTGTAGCAGTATTTTTGATAAGCATGTTGAGTATACTTACATTGAACCAGATGACTACCCAATACTAAAAGCAGTGGGTTACGCGCCTATTAGTGCGCAGCCAGGCAGCAGTGAATCGCAACGAGCGCTGCTTGCAATTAAAGCCTCTAAGCTTGAAGCCTACCGAGAGCTAGCTGAGCAAGTTTATGGGCAAAAAATTTCCGCCGGCACCACGGTGCAAAATAGTGTTGCGCACAACGATCAATTGCAAAGCCAAGTGCAAGGGGTGATCAAAGGCGCTCAGGTGATCAAAAGCTACGCTGTAGGCGATACGTATGCAACCGAATTACAGCTAGATATGAAACGCGTTCACGACCTTTATATTGGTGAAATTAAGCCGCGTGAAGTAAAAAAAGTGACTTATTATTAACCGTTAAATTCTCATAGTTGCAGCTTGGGTGCTATGCTTTTAGGACTGTCGGTTTTAATAAAAGCATACTGGTGATAACACGTTACTTAAACCAAGCTGTTCTGTTCTTTGGCATGGCCTATGCTCAGTAAAGGCGTTGTGAGTGCATGCCGCTTTGCTTGGCGCTATCGCTTTTTTTCGATCCTCTTTTTTTTGGTTTTATGCTTAACGAGCGTCGCGCTTGCTGAACGTTTGGTGATTGAGTTTTCAACCTTTATCCAACAAATGCAACAGCGTTATGGTGCTAACCGAGTGACTGTCGCCAGACAGTGGCAGGGCATGCTGCAACATGCTGCAGGCTTACCCGAGCAGCAGCAAATTTTAGTTGTGAATGACTTTTTTGCCCGCACACTTCGTTATCAAACTGATATAGAACTTTGGAAGCAAAACGACTATTGGGCGACCCCTCTCGAGACCATGGGCAAAGGGTTGGGGGATTGTGAAGATTATGCGATTGCCAAGTATGTGAGTTTACGTGCGCTGGGTATCAGTGACGACAAACTTAGGCTTATTTATGTTAAAGCCCAACTCCCCGGTACTCGGCAAACCCAAGCGCATATGGTGCTCGGTTATTTTACTCAGCCTAATGCCCAACCCCTTATTTTAGACAGTTTGATTGTTAAGGTGCTGCCTGCAGCCAAACGCACCGATCTTAGTCCCGTTTTTAGTTTTAATAGTAAAGGCCTTTGGGCAAATAATTCGACGCAAAGTGTGGCAGATCCAACCGCGAGACTATCGCGTTGGCGTCATATTTTAGAGCAAACGCGTAAAGAAGGAGTTAAATGGTGAGCGTATTTAAAGTGTTAAAACGCAAAAGAAATAAAACCATTACCTTAAAACAGGAATTGTGGATTGCCATTTTAACGGTGATCATTATTGGTTTTGTAAGTAGTTTGCTGATTAGTACCAGCTCGGCAAAAGAATACTTTACCACTGAGCTTAGAATGAAAAATGTCGATAATGCTAACTCGTTGGCATTAATGCTGAGTCAAATGAATAAAGATCCGGTGGAAATAGAGTTACTTATTTCGGCTACTTTTGATACCGGTTACTACCATCGTATTGAGCTCAAAGACCCCCAAGGCGACACCATAATAAAACGCACATACAGTGGTGAGCTAACCCTAAATGCCCCCCGTTGGTTTCGGCATTTATATTCGCTAAATGTGGCGCCGGGCATCGCACAAGTTAGCGATGGCTGGCAACAATTTGGTACGTTATATGTCGAAAGCCACAGCGAATATACGCAAGATGCACTGTGGCAGAGCGCCGTAAATTTATTTTATAGCTTTTTAGCGGTTGCGGTGTCTGCATGCATTGCTGGTGCTTATTTCTTATCAAAAATATTAAGCCCATTGAGCGATGTAATGAAACAAGCGGTGGCGCTGGGTGAAAAGCGCTTTATTAAATCAAAAGTGCCAAGAACCTACGAATTTGCCAAGCTTGTCACGTCAATGAACCAATTATCATCTCGCTTTAGTCGCACAGTCAAAGAAGACCGCCGACGCCTAGAAGAAATGCGTTTTAAAAGTCAGCACGACGATTTAACGGGGCTTGCTAATCGTGAGTATTTTAATGCAACACTCGATACCTTTTTACAAAACTCACAAGCACACGGTGCTTTATTTCTGTTTAGAGTGATTAATCTTGATGCACTATCTGACCAAGTGGGGCGAGTTGAAATGGTGTCATTTTTACGCCGTTTTTCAGAGTCGTTAGTGGTGTTTTTAGAATCAAATGAAGACAGTTTTCGTGAGAGCCAAATTGCACGTATGTCGCATGTCGATTTTTTAGTGTTATTTAGTGATGTCAGCGAGCTAAAAACACTCAGCGATAATGTGCTAAATATACACAAACAGTTAGTGGCAGAGTTTGCTCAAGTGGAGCTTGGGGTGTCTCATAGTTGTAGCCTTATTAAAGCCGATGATACTCGAGGAGAGTTACTAACACGCGTTGATCAGCTATTAAAAATTGCTATTGCCCAGCCAGGATGTAATGCATGCATTAACGACAATGTGCCGGTCCATCAAGAGCATATTGATGCCGACCAATGGCGCACAACAATCGAAACTGCACTTAAAGAGAATCAACTTGAAATTGCCTTATACCCGGTCAGTAGCTTTAGTGGCTCGTTACTCCAGCAGCAAATTTCATTGAGTTTACTGTTAAACGGTGAAAAATACCGCTTTGGATTTTACTACCAATGGGCACATCGCTTGCACTTATTAGCAAGGCTTGATTGGAGTTTAATGAAACTGATGATCCTTGAATATGGTGATAGTGAGGATGAATCAATACTTGCCATAGAGCTGAGCGCCGATACTTTGCGAGATGACATGGCAGTGGCCTCTATTTTAACAGGGCTTTCTGCTTACCCGAATTTAGCTAAACGCTTATGTTTTGAGGTAAGAGCGGGTTTTGCAGTGAAAGAGTTTAGTTTGTTTAGAAGCTTTTGTTCGCAAGTACACTGTATTGGCGCCAAAGTTGCGCTGAAAAGAGTGGGGGCTGAGTTTACTAAGCTCACTAAAATACAAGAACTTGGCCTTGAGATGATTAAAATTGACACGGTTTATTGCCACAATATTAGTTTTAGTGAAGACAACCAAACGTTCTTACGTGGCGTATGCTCTTTAGCTCATTCTTTAGGTATTAAAGTGGTTGCAGAGGGAGTTAAAAACCCGAGTGACCAAGCCATACTGCACAGTTTAGGATTTGATGGCTTAGTCGCAATTGAGGAACGTGTTGGTTAATGGCCTTTTACGGCCAACATTAATTGCATACGATCGCGTACTTTTAATTTATTAAAAATAGAGCTCATATGCTCTTTTACAGTCCGCTCTGTAATATGTAAGGTTTGCGCAACCTGTTTATTGGTTGCGCCAGTGACAACGTGATCAACAACTTGTTTTTCACGTTTAGTTAAACAGCTCAAATCGCATTGATGTTGGTAGCTAATAGGTTGGTTTGACAAAACACCGACCAGATTCGACAGTAACTGCCCCGGTAACCAAATACCGCCTGAACACACGGTTTCTGCTACTTGCTCGATAATCACCTTACTCGCAAATGCCTCTATGTAACCACGTGCACCAAGTTGAAGTGCTTGACACAATTGGGCTATATCAAGTTGTGTGGTCATCACGATAACGGGTATGCGTTGGGCGCTGTACTTCTCAACGAGAGACGGCCACTCAGGTCCATCGGCTAACAACCAAATTAATGTGTCTGCAATTAATTGCTTGGGCGACGAGGTATGAACGGCACAATCTGGAAACGCACTTTGCCAATGAGGCGATTGCAATTTATCTTGTGTAATAAAAATACTGCGGCGCATGAATACTCCGTAAAAATGCTGTAATTATCTCGTCTTACCTTTCGGTCATCGCTAAAGACGTTGCACGTAAAATGGGTTTGAAAAGGTATTCTAGTACGGTTTTTTTGCCGGTTATTATATCTACCTGAGTGGTCATGCCCGGAATAATGGTCAGGTTTTCTGAAAAATGATTGCGGTTCGTTTTTAACTGCACAATGTAAAACGTATTATCTCTTTCATCGGTGACGGTATCAGCACTGATATGTGTTACTTCGGCTTCTAAGCCGCCATAAATAGCAAAGTCATAGGCACTGAATTTGATCATCGCAGTTTGGCCTGGACGTAAAAAAGCGATGTCTTTCGGTAAAATTTTTGCTTCGACAACGAGCTGATCATCAAGTGGAATAATTTCAAGAGCATCACTGCCCGGTTGTAAAATGCCCCCGACGGTATTAACCAGTAAACGTTGAACCGTGCCATTCACGGGGGAGCGAATTTCGGTTTGTGTTACTTTGTCGGCAAGCCCTGATTCGGTTTCTTTTACAGCATCAAGACGAAGCAAAGCTTCTGATAACTCGTTGCTCCAGCGGTTGATCATGGCAAGCTCAACTTCGGTCACTTTGTTTTTAGCTTCGTTAATGGCTGACATGGTGCGGTTTATGGCGGCTTTGGTTCTGTTTATTTCGCCTGTGTGTTCTACTATTTGGCGCTCTAGGCGAATAATATCAATATCAGAAACAGCACCAGAGCGTAATAATGGGCGGGTGACAGACAACTCACGATTGGCCAAACTTAATGAGTTAGTATGTTGCTGAAGTGCTGCTTTTGCTTCGGCATAATCTTGACGGCGTTGCTCTAATTGCCGCTTGTGTATAGTAACTTGCTGTTCGAGTTCTTGATTACTGCTCTCAAACATGGCTTGTTCGTGGGCGATTGCCTCAGGGGCTTTTTCTATAATTTCTGGATCAAACGCGAGAGGTCTTTTTTGGGTTAACGCTTTAAGGCGCTCTACCTTTGCTGTTAACGACAGTATTTTTGCTTGGTTTTCTCTAAATGAAGAAATAAAGCGTGTTGGATCTATCTTTATTAATACATCGCCTTCGTTAACTATTTGGCCTTCTCTGACATAGATTTGCTCAATCATGCCGCCATCATAAGACTGCACGACCTGTAGTTTATGCGACGGGATAACGCGTCCTTCGCCCCGTGCTACTTCGTCGAGGTGCGCAAATGCGGCCCACATAATTAAGGCTAACAGGCTGAAACAAATAATATAAAGCAGTACTTTAGCGCTAGCAGGTTGCTGTTGCATTTTTTCCCATTGTGCATCTACAACCCAGTCTTGACTGGTTGGGGGTGATAACCAACCTGAAAATAACTTTGAAAAGATCGAAGGGCGTTTTGTTTTTTGTTTTTCAAGTGCTTTGTTTAAGCGCTCAAACGAGCGCTGTTCAATAGGTAGGTTATTATCGCTCATGATACTTTTCCTACTGTTTGATGATTTAACGCTGATAACACTTGAGATTTAGGGCCATCGGCAACCACTTTACCGTTATCGAGCACAATGACACGGTCGACCAGTTCGAGTAACGAGGTTCTGTGAGTTACAACGATTAAGGTTTTTTCTTGGCAACTGCGTTTGATGTTATTAATGATCTTAGTTTCGCTGTTGTGATCAAGCGCCGAAGTTGGTTCATCCATCAACAGTATTGGCGGGTTATTTAACAGTGCTCGGGCAATACCAACCGCCTGACGTTGACCCCCAGAGAGTAATCGGCCTTGCTCACCAACTTGCATGTCGAACCCATCGGGGTGAGAGTTTATAAGTTCAAATAACTGACTTTGCTGGCATGCCGAAAGTATTTGCTCATCTTTAGCGTGCCACGCACTGAGGGTGATGTTGTCTTTTAACGAACCAAAAAATAATGAAATGGTTTGGGGCACATACCCAATGTTGTGCCTAAGCTCTGCGGGGTCTATTTGGTGGATGTCGTTATTATCAATTGAAATAGTGCCCGCCGTTGGCTCATACAAACCTAAAATTAGTTTTTCTATGGTGCTTTTCCCTGAGCCATTGCGCCCTAAAATAGCTACTTTTTCACCGGCTTTTATTTTAAAGCTAACCCCACTGAGCGCTTCGTTGCTTTCATCGGTATATTTAAAGCGTACGTCGTTAAATTCTATGTCGCCAAGCAACACTGGATGACTTAACCAATGTTTGCCTGTGGGGCGCTCAACGTCTTTTTCCATGATTTCATTTAACGAGTGCATTGCAATTGCGGCATGATGAAATTGCGCGAGTACAGCCGCAGATTGACTAATAGGAGCCATAGTACGTGACGACAATAAGTAAGCGGCAATTAGCCCCCCTTGGGTTAAATCACCTTCGATAATTAGGTGTACACCTATTAACATAATCACCACACCAACACATTGCTGAACCCACGAGCCAGCATTGGCTATAGAAGATGATATTAAGCGACTTTGGGCATTGACTCGGGCTATAAAAATCGTTGATTTTTCCCAGTTTGACTGGGTTTTACATTCACTGTGAAAGCTTTTGACATCTTCAATGTTTGTTAAGCTTTCAACCAAAACAGCATTGCGCATAGAGCTTGCTTTCATGGTTTGTTCTGAGAGGCTCTCGAGTTTTCGATGGGCAGCCAGCGCGTAACTCATTAATAGCAGTGCCCCAACGATAATAGGTAAGCTTAATTCAACACCAATAATCGCGATGACTGTGAGGTAAAGCAGTACGAAAGGTAAATCGACAAGGGCAATTAAAGTAATGGAGCTAAAAAAGCTGCGCACTGCCTCAAATGATTGAATATTACTGGCAAACGAGCCTGCTGACGCAGGACGGTTTTTTAACTTCATACCCAACACGCGTTCCATGATCACTGCCGACACTTTGACATCAATACGACTGGCTGCCAGCTCTACAAAATAACTGCGCACGAGTCTGAGAATAAAGTCTGCGGTAAGGGCAATTAGTACGCCTGTGGCAAGCACCCATAACGTTTCAGTGGCATGGTTAGGCACAACGCGGTCATAAACATTCATGACAAACAATGGCATTGCAATGGAAAGAATGCCTAAAGCAATGGCAGAAATAATGACATCTTTGTATAAGCTTCGACACTCTTTAATGACACCCCAAAACCAGCCGTCTTTCGACAGTTTTTGCAGTACGGGGGAGCGCGCATCAAAGGCAAACTCGGGTTGTGCATAAATGATCATCGATGTACTGGTTTTATAAAGCTCTTCAAGGCTTAATGTCACAGCAGAGTCTGGCATCTCGGGGTAGATCACTTCGACTTTATCATTTTGAGTGTCGAGTTTTGTAATGACGCAAGCCTCATTCCCTTGCAAAATTAATACGGCGGGTAACAAAGCAACGTTTAAGTCGCAAAGTGCTTTGCGCACAACCTTGGTTTTAAAACCAATACGTTTTGCTGCTCGCGAGAAACCCGATGGCGTTAATAAGCCATCCTCAAGGGGAAGCCCACTAAGCAGTGTTTCACGAGAAAACTCTCGATCATGATAGCGGCATAAAATTTCTAGGCAGTCTACAAGACTGCCGCCGTGGTCGAGTACATCGTTCTCTTGCATAAAATGTCCATTATTAATAAACCTAAAGTTTAAGACCAGCCGTCTTGCATGGCGGGTGGGCGATTACCTTTTTCGGTTATTACCGCTTCAATGCGACGATTTGCTGCGTTTGCGCGAACAGAAATCTCATTTATTCTTGGCTGATCAATTCCATAGCCTAATGACTTCACTCTTGTTGGTGATATACCGTATTGTTGAATGAGTATTTCAGCGACCGAAAAAGCACGTTTTTCTGACAGTTTTTTATTGTAAAGAGCAGGGCCTTCTAATGAAGCATGGCCTTGGATTTCGACATTTTTACTGGGGTGTTCTTTTAAGAAGTCTGCCAGTCTTGCAATTTCTTGCATATATTCAGGGCGTACAACACTAGAGTCGGCAAGAAAGGGAATACCTATTTCGACATTGCTAGTGTTGCTACGGTACTTTGTACAGCCTCTTTCATCGACCTCCGTAAAAGCAGGAGTTGATGGGCAATCATCATTTTCGTTAGCAACGCCGTCGTTGTCATCGTCAACGAAGGTGCTTGCGGGTGTTGTTGGAATGGTGAGATAACTCGGCATGGCTGTCACACTCATATACGCGTTATCTTGTTGCTTCTTTTTTTGTAAAAAGGCTTGTCGACTCAGGGTCGCTGCAACATCAAATTTAGGACAAATACTGTCAGCACTGAGTGCGATAGGATCGTCGGTTAGCTCACTGATTGCAGGGAATTTATCTGATTTTACATTGAGGGTTTCAAGTAATTTCCCCATTTCGGCCAGCATCGTTAGTATGGCTGCTTGTCTATCGTAAAGGGCTGCAGTGTAAGAGCGATTAGATTGAAATGATTCATTCTCTGCATCAAGTACATCGAGCAATGTGCGCTGACCGATATCGAATTGGTCTTTGTAGGCGTATTTAACTTTTTGCGACTATTCTTTATGGTTAGCGAGCGAAGGTATTTTGCTTTGTAGGACTTGTACACTGTTGTAGGCGATTTGTAAGTTCTGCCTTATTTCTATACATGTTTGATCGCGTTGATATTTAGCAACGTTCACTTCTTGATAGGCTTGGTCTAGATTTGCGCTATCGAGTCCGCCGTTATAGAGGTTGTATCTCACATCAATACCAACACGTGCCTCAGAGCGGGTTTCGTTTAACCCTAACTCGTCTCGGTCTTGCATGCCGTAGCGTGCAGATAAATCAACATTCGGATGAAAGGCCGATTTTTGCGAGTCTGCATTGGCTTTTTGTGCTTCGATATTGTAAAGCGATGCATAAAAATTTGGGCTGTTTTTATAGGCGATATCAAGGGCTTGATTTATTGTGATGGGGATTGCGTCATCACTCAACTTTGCCTTTACCGTACCTTGAGTCGGAAGCTCGCCAATAATACGCAAATAGCGTGCACTGACATCATGCAAGTTTTCATATTCTGTCATCACGTTTGACTGCGCTAATGACAGACGACCACTAATTTGTTCAAGATCGGCAGCACGCGCAACGCCAGCTCCCACACTTTGTTCAATCTGCTGATAAACCGATTCATGTTCTTTAAGGTTAATTTCAGCAAGTTCAACAAGCTCGGTAAACTTTTGTACGTCTAAATAAGCGATACTTGCAGCGAGTGCTGTTTTTTCGGCTTGATCTAATAACTCGAAATAACGTATTAATTGGATTCGTTCAAAACGTTTTACGTTATTTGAGGTTCTGAAACCATCGTAAAGCATTTGCCCGAGCGTTAATTCGGCAGTGTTACGGTTATATTCTTCTTCAATACCGTAATTGCGCTTTTCGTACCCAGCACTGGCCGACACATCCACTGTGGGTAAATAGCCAGAACGTGCCGCATCAATACCATGCATAGATGCTTTAAATGCATGCCAAGCTTGTTGCACTTCAGGGTTGGTTGAAATTGCTTTATCTGCCACATAATTTAGAGGCATCACTGAAACTTGTTCTGCATTAGCATTAAAAAAGCTGCCGTTTGCAGCAAATAATAAAGTGAAAAATACAGAGAGTTTCTTGGTAGTGAACTTTTCGCTAATAGTCATATCATCCTCTTTTATCGACTAAATTTAATTCACGCTAAGTTAGTTTTAGTCAACAAATTTAGATACTGCAAATACTTCTTTTGTATTATTTTGTGGGTGTTTGATCACATTTTACGTGTACCCGTACTTTAGTTCTATAGTATTAGCTTTATGTAAAACCTGTACCATAGTCCAGTAACTAAGTGCTGTTTCTCTACTAGATTTACGTTATACGCGTGCAATTTAAATATGTTGAGGAATAGCAAATGGATGCGAACCAATTATTAGTTATTGATGTACAAGGCTCTGCCGGTATTATTCAAGCCGATGGGTCAATTAAAGCACTGAGTGTGGGTGATGTTATCACTGTGGGTGATACCGTTATCACTGCGGATAAGTCAACATTGTTAATTGACGTGCAAGGTGAGTCTTTATCTATTCCTGCTAATAAAAAGGTCACCATTACGCCGGACCTACTCGCAAAAGAGGTCAAAGATAGCTCTGAAAATACGGTGTTTGATGACAGTATTGACGACGCCATTGCAAGCTTGAATCAACCAAATCAAGCAGCCCCAGACCCGCAGCAAGGTGGTGACATAAGCGACTTTTTAGATGCGCTTGAAGGCGGCGGCGATATTCTCGATAGTTTAGAAGCCACTGCCGCTGGTGGTACAGGGGGAGCGACCTCAGGTGGCGGTACTTCATTTGTAGAATTAGCACGTATTGCAGAGGGCATTGACCCTTCAAGTCTCGCATTTGATGATAGTTTTAATAGCGATAGCAGTGGTATTTTTTCGCCACGTGATACAACCGATGGTGTTGTCCCAACAGACACCTTAACGGCAACGGTTAGTATTGATGACCCAGGTGTTATAAATAACTCTCAACCTGTGATCACAGGAACCACTGAAAATCTTGTTGGTGAAACAATCACGGTGACTGTCACCGATGTGAATGGTAATAACCAAGTGGTTACGGTTGTTGTTCAACCCGATGGTACCTTTACGACTCCACCTTTGGATCCACTGCCTGACGGCCCTATTGTGATTGAAGTGGTTGCTATTGACCCAAATGGCGACCCTGTTAGTGACACGATTGGTGCGAATATCGATACCATCGCGCCTGTTGTTATCATTAATGAATTGTCCGACTCTGCGTCACAAACGGTGGTGATTAATGGCTCTGTATCAGGCATTAGCGCAGGTGATGATGTCACAATTACGGTGACAGACAGCGCAGGCCAAGTACAAACATTTGTCACCCAAGTTGATGAGCAAGGTAATTGGAGTATTACCACTGAAGCGCTTGCTGAAGGTTTATATACCGTATTGGCTTCGGCTGTAGATGCGGCAGGTAACGAAGGCACCGATACAGAAAATGGACTCGTTGATTTAACGGCACCGGTGATAAACATAGACCCAATTGGTGAAACTAATGACACAACCCCCACGATTTCAGGCAATGTGAGTGGGGTGACTGTTGGCAGTGAGATCACGGTGGTGATTACTGCAGCCGATGGCGCTATTCAAACCGTGATAGCGATTGTTGCTGACGACGGTAGCTGGGCAATTGATGTGCCAGTTGCGTTGGTTGAAGGCGAGTTTACTGTTACAGCCACTGTTTTAGACGCAGCGGGTAACGAAGCACAAGCAAGCACCACTGGTATTATTGATGTAACCGCCCCGATAATAAATATTACCCCAATTGATGATACGCAAGACACCACGCCAACCATAACCGGTAATGTAGTCGGTGTGGTTGAAGGTAGCGTTGTGACGGTTGTGGTAACCGATATAAATGGCCAAGTACAGACTTTAACCGCCCTCACCGATGCTAATGGTAATTGGACTCTCGATGTTCCAAGTGAACTGGCTGAAGGGCCGTTTGAGGTGACTGCAACTGTCAGCGACTTGGCAGGAAACCAAGCACAGGATAGCGCAACAGGGGTGATTGACTTAACGGCACCAGACATCACCTTAACTGCCATTGCCAATACGAATGACACCACGCCTGTGTTTGTTGGTCGTGTAGAGGGTGTGCCAGAAGGCACACAAGTGACTATTCAAGTTGTGGGTAGTGATGGCCAATCACAATCGCTTACAGCGTTTGTGTTAGCTGATGGCAGCTATAGTGTGGAGGCGAGCACAGCATTACCTGAAGGCGGTTTTACTGCGATTGCAACAGTATCAGATCCGGCAGGAAATTCTGCGACGGCTAATACTTCTGGGACAGTGGCGTTTTCGTCTATTTCAATCACGATCGATTCTATTGCAGATAGCAACGACACCACGCCATTACTAAGTGGTCAAACTGAGGGAGTTGCGCCGGGCACAACTATCATGCTGTCTGTTACAGCAAGTGATGGTAGCGTATTTAATTTATTAGCAATTACACAAGCTGACGGAAGTTGGTCTATTCAAATGACTCAACCTCTTCCTGAGGGGGATTTTACGGTTGTAGCAACCGTGCTAGACCCACAAGGTAACGAAGCGCAAGCTACTGCAATCGGTAATGTTGACCTAACAGTCAGTATTAACTTTATTATTGATACCAATGACACAACCCCCAGCGTATCGGGTTCGACCCAAGATGTTGCCCCGGGCGCAGTGGTCACCGTGACCTTTATAGGCAGTGATGGCGCGACAGAAACAATACAGGTTATTACCGATGCAAATGGTGATTGGTCTGTAGAGGCCACCATTCCTCTGGTCGAAGGCCAATTTACCGTCACGGCAACCGTGACGGATGAGGTGGGTAACACGGCCACAGCCAGTGAAATTGGTGAAATTGACTTAACCGATCCAACTATTTTCATTGATCCCCTTAATGATACCAATGACACAACGCCAACAATTTCAGGGTCAGTACTTGATGTACCCGCAGGTACTACCGTTTCATTGCTTGTGATAGACAGCAATGGAGTAACGCAAACACTAACAGCTACAACCGATGCGCAAGGTAACTGGCAGGTCGATGTTGCCAGCGAATTAGCCGAAGGCGATTACACTGTCACAGCAAGTGTCAGTGATGAAGCCGGGAATACCAGCACCGCCACTGCAACAGGTACTATCGATTTGACCGCGCCTATTATCAACATTGATACAATGGCTGATAGTAACGACACAACGCCGACAATATCAGGCACGACGCAAGGACTTGATGCAGCAACGACAGTCACGGTAAGTGTGACAGACAGTGCGGGTAGTACACAAACATTCACAACAATTACTAATGCCGATGGTAGCTGGTCAGTTACAGTCACTGATGAATTAGCAGAAGGTGAATTTACGGTTGTTGCACAAACACAGGACAAAGCGGGTAATAGTGCTGAAGATACTGAAACAGGTGTTATTGATTTAACCGCTCCGAGCATTGCGATAGACGAATTTACGGATTCAAATGATGTTACACCCGTTATATCGGGTGTTGTTTCGGGCGTTGAGCCAGGCACTTTAGTCACTATTACGCTTGTTGATAGCAATGGCAATCAACAGGTCTTAACTGCGGTTGTAAATGCAGACAACACGTGGCAAGTCGGTGCAAATCAGGTCTTAGCAGAAGGTGAGTTTACAATCACCGCCACGGTGAGTGACCCTGCTGGTAATCAAGCACTTGATACAGCAACAGGCGTTATTGATTTAACAGCTCCTATTATTGCTCTTGACTTCCTTGGAAGCAGTGCAGACAACACCCCGACTATCACGGGGACGGTGCAAGGCGTTAATGCGGGTACAACCGTCACGCTTGTGGTCACTGACTCTAATGGCAATAGCCAAACGTTCACGGCCTTAATCAACAGCGCAGGTGGCTTTAGTGCGGATGTACCAAACGGCCTAGCAGAGGGTGAATACACGGTAATTGCTTCAGTGGCAGACGAAGCTGGCAATCAAGCGCTTGATACCGCAACGGGTAATATCGATTTAACCGCGCCAATTATTGATCTTGACCCCTTAGGGAGCAGTGCCGACAACACCCCGACCATTACAGGTACGGTACAAGGTGTTAATGCTGGAACAACAGTCACGCTCGTGGTCACTGACTCCAACGGCAATAGCCAAACATTTACAACGGTAACCAACAATAATGGTGGCTTTAGTGCAGATGTGCCTACAAGCCTTGCTGAAGGTGAGTATACCGTAACTGCCTCGGTGGCAGATGATGCAGGCAATCAAGCCTCTGACACTGAAACAGGTCAAATCGATAGTTCATCACTGACTATTTTAATAGACGCTGTTGGTGAGACAAATGATATAACCCCCACTATTTCAGGGTCTACATTAAACGCGACAGCGGGAGATCAAATCACCGTGGTGATTACGCCTGAATCTGGCGTGGCTCAAACATTTACCACACAGGTTGATGCAAATGGTAATTGGACCATTACAGTATCGCAAGCGTTAGCTGAGGGTGAGTTTACCGTTGATGCAACGCTGACAGATCAATTTGGTAATACAGCAAGCGACTCAATTACAGGGGTGATTGATATTACGGCCCCTAGCGTGACAATTGATACGATAGGCTCAATAAACGACAGCACACCAGTGATTTCGGGTACATCACAAGGTGCCGTGAATGGCAGTACAGTGACTGTGACAGTGGTTGATTCGCAAAATAATAGCCAAGTGTATACCACCACAGTCGATGCCAATGGAAATTGGTCTGTGCCTGTAACCAGTGCAGTCGCGCAAGGGCAATTTACAGTGACGGCCAGTATCACTGATAATGCGGGTAATACAGGCACAGATACCGAAATTGGTAATTTTGATGGTGTGGGTCCGCTATTAACGCTTGATTTCGATCCGCTTACAAATGATACAACCCCACTTATTTCGGGTACTACAGATGCAGTTGCTGGCACGGTTGTGTCGGTTGTTGTTACAGATAGCAATGGAGCGACGCAAACTCTTTCGGCTGTTGTAGCTGCTGATGGTACGTGGTCTATCAGCCCTGATACGCCTTTGGCTGAGGGCGCATTTACAGTCACAGCCAGTGTCGCGGATGAGTCAGGTAATCAAACTCAAGTAACGGATACTGGGGTGATTGATATCACTGCGCCGACCATTTCGATTGATAATCTGGGCACAGTGAATGACACCACGCCAACGATCAGTGGTCAAACAAATGAACCTGCGGGCAGCATCGTAACAGTGGTGGTCACTGATGGTGTCGCAAGTTATGAATTTACAGCAATTGTGAATGCCGATGGCAGCTGGTCAGGCGATGTACCTGCTCAGTTAGAAGATGGCAATATTAGTGTTACTGCTACTGTGACCGATGCGGCGGGTAATTCAGCGCAAGCTAACAGCGCCTTTATTCTTAATAGCTCTGCACCGAGTATTGCGATTGATGCTATTAATGATACCAATGATACAACACCGACAATTAGCGGTACGTCTGATGCCCCTGATGGCACGCTAATAACAGTCATCATTGAAGACAGTGATAATAATAGCCAGTCTGTTACTGCGACAGTGCAAAATGGCGTATGGAGTGTAGAACCAACACAAGCACTTAGTGAGGGGAATTTCACTGTGTCGGCGTCGGTCACTGTGGATGGCTTAACCAGCGATGCCAGTGCACAGGGTTTAATTGATATAACCCCTCCGACAGTCACTATTGATGCACTTGCAGATACCAGTGATGTTACGCCATTAATTTCAGGCCAAACATCGGGTTTAGTGTCGGGTAGTATTGTAACCGTGACTATTACAGACAGTAATGGGGATTCGCAGGTTGTTTCAGCGACGGTGGCACAAGATGGTTCGTGGTCTGTGGCGGCAAGTACAGACTTAGCCGAAGGTCAATATACAGTAACCGCGGTGGTTGCCGACAGTGCAGGTAATCAAGCAACAGACACCGAAACAGGCATTATTGATTTAACAGCCCCTACAATCAGCATTGATAATATTGCCGACACAAATGATGTAACGCCCGTGTTGTCTGGTCAAACAACGGGTGTACCTGCAGGCTCACAAATTACCCTCTTGGTGACAGATAGTAACGGTAATACGCAAACCCTGATTACGACTACCTTAGCAGATGGTTCATGGTCAGTTGAGGCTGATGTGATTATTGCCGAAGGCGCATTCACCGTTGAAGCAACAGTAAGTGACGCGGCAGGTAATACAGCCTCTGATACTGCGATTGGTGTTGTGGATACTACCGCACCTACCATCACGGTGGATGCACTTGCACCAAGCTCAGATGTAACACCAGTGATCAGTGGTATGGCAGAAGGAGTTCCTGCGGGCACTGTTGTCAGTATAGTGATCACAGACAGCCAAGGCGTGCAGCAATCACTCTTTGCAACCGTTAACAACGATGGTAGTTGGTCTGTAGAGGCGTTAGATGCGGTCGCTGAAGGCGAATACACCGTTGTTGCAACAGTGCAAGACGCAGCCGGAAATCAAGGTACAGACACCGAAACAGGTCTTATTGATACCACAGCACCGACAGTGGTCATCGACCCACAAGCTGTGACAAACGACACAACCCCCGTCATTAGCGGACAAACCTCAGGTGTGCCAACCGGCACCGAAGTTAGGCTGACAATTACAGACAGTGCGGGCAATGTGCAAACGCTGGTGGCAACAACGGGAGCCGACGGTAGTTGGTCAGTTGCTGTATCTCAAGCATTAGCGCAAGGCAGTTATACCATTGACGCTGAGGTGTCAGATGCTGCTGGTAACACAGGAAACGACACGGCCTCAGGCGAAGTAGATATCACCGCGCCTGTTGTCAGTATTGATGCGATTGCCGACAGCAACGATGTAACCCCTGTTATTAGTGGTCAAAGTACAGGCGTGCCTGCGGGGACGCTTGTTACATTAACCATCACCGACAGTGCGGGTAATGTTCAAACAGTAACAACAACTGTACAAGCCGATGGTAGTTGGTCAGCTGAAGCAGCAACGGCACTCGCCGAAGGTGATTACACCGTTGTTGCAACCATTGTGGATGCCGCAGGTAATACAGGCACCGACACCGAAACCGGCACAATTGATGTGACCGCGCCAACCATCACCATTGATGCGCCAGCGCTGACCAATGACAACACGCCAACGGTGACAGGTTCATCAGACTTAGCCAATACTAATTTAGATGTGACCTTTACCGATGCCAATGGCACCAGCCACACAGTGACAGTGACCACCGATGCGTCAGGTAATTGGAGTGTCGATGCAGCGCAAGCACTGGCCGATGGTAACTACAGTGTGACAGCGAGTATTAGCGATTCAGCCGGTAATAACAGCAGCGCCACAGACAGTGGTGTAGTTGATACAATTCCACCAGAGCTTGCCTTTGTGCCGACCTTCTTACTGGGTCAATTGGTTACTTTAAGCGGTACCTCTGATTTACCGGCTGGTAGTACGGTCACTATTACCCAAAACTTGGTAGGTGGTGGCGTAGTGACATACACTGCGACAACCGATGCCAATGGTGATTGGTCATTGACCGGCTTAACTGTGCCACTGGCCAGTTTAGCGTCTATCACCGCAAGTGCGTCTGATGAAGCCGGCAATGTACGCACGATTACCTCAACCGATTTTGATGGTACACCGCCGACCTTAACCGTGAGCGTGGATGCACTGACAAACGACAACACCCCACTTATTAGCGGGACCACCGATGCCGGTGAAGGGACACAAGTCAGCGTGGTTGTCACCGATGCCAATGGTGCAACAGAAACACTGACCGCCATTGTTGATGCTAATGGTAATTGGAGTGTGAGCCCAACCACCGCCTTAGCCGATGGTCAGTTTAGCGTTGAAGCCAGTGTCCGCGATGGGGTTGGTAACTTAAGCGAAGAAACCGTGACCGGTGTTATCGACACCCTTGCGCCAACACTAACCTTAACCGGTGTGGGTGAGGGCAGTGATGTCACTCCGGTGTTAAGTGGTACCAGTAATGAAATTGGTGCGACGGTTACTATTTCTGTCACGGATAGCAACGGCACAGTACAAACTTTTACTGCCATTGTTGGCAGCAACGGAACCTGGAGTAGAGAAGTTCCTAATGGTCTTGCTGAGGGGGATTATACCGTCACGGTGACAGTAAGTGATGATGCAGGTAACACCAGCAGCGTGACTGCAACAGGTAATATTGATACCACCAACCCGGTTGTTACTGTGAATGATAATGGCCTAGGTAATGACGATACACCAACCTTAAGTGGTACCTCAACCGAGCCTGCGGGAACACTGGTCAGTATTATTGTTATTGACAGTAATGGGGATACACATAACTTTACTGCGACTGTAGCTGCCGATGGGTCGTGGCAAACAGATGCCTCTGTATTACCTGACGGCGATTATACTATTACTGCAACGATCACCGATGCAGCAGGCAATGTTGGCACAGACTCAGGCACGGGTCGTATTGATACAACGCCACCATTATTAACCATTAATAATCTAGGGACGGTCAATACAGATACGCCAACAATCAGTGGGACTTCGTCAGAACCGGCTGGCACAGTTATTTCTTTAGTTGTAACTGATTCAAGCGGTAATACGCTGAACTTATCAGCGGTGGTTGATGGAAATGGCGACTGGTCTGTTACTTCACCGTCACTAACAAACGATGATTACACGGTTGTGGCAACGGTTGAAGATGCTGCGGGTAATACCGCAACAGCCTCTGAAAGCTTTACACTCGATACCTCAGCGCCAAGCATTGCGATAGATGTTATTGGTGAAACTAACGATCCAACTCCTACGATTACGGGCACAACTGATGCCGCTGATGGCAGCACGGTGACAGTTGTGATTGATGATGGTGTCAATCCGGTAGAAACATTAACCACAACGGTCACTGGCGGGGTTTGGTTTGTGACAGCAAACAATGCGTTACCAGAAGGAAGTTTTACAGTTACCGCAACGGTGACAGTTAATACTATTGATGGCACGGCAACACGCACAGGAACAGTCGATCTTACTGCGCCTAGTATCACCATAAATGATATTAACGACACCAATGATACCACTCCAACAATTAGTGGTACGACAGACTCAAGTGCAGGCAGCTTAGTCACCTTGACTATTACTGACTCACTTGGAAATACACAAACAGTTGTCGCGACAGTATTAGCCAATGGTAGTTGGTCTGTTGCCGCTTCGACTATATTAGCCGAAGGTACATTTACAGTCACAGCTTCTGTTACAGACGCTGCTGGTAACACAGGCACAGACAATGCGACAGGTAATGTAGATATCACCGCACCTGTTGTCAGTATTGATGCGATTGCCGACAGCAACGATGTAACACCAGCAATTAGTGGCCAAAGTACAGGCGTGCCTGCGGGGACGCTTGTTACGTTAACCATCACCGACAGTGCGGGTAATGTTCAAACAGTAACAACAACTGTACAAGCCGATGGTAGTTGGTCAGCTGAAGCAGCAACGGCACTCGCCGAAGGTGATTACACCGTTGTTGCAACCATTGTGGATGCCGCCGGTAATACAGGCTCCGACACCGAAACTGGCACAATTGATGTGACCGCGCCAACCATCACCATTGATGCGCCAGCGCTGACCAATGACAACACGCCAACGGTGACAGGTTCATCCGATTTAGCCAATACGAATCTTGATGTGACCTTTACCGATGCCAATGGCACCAGCCACACAGTGACAGTGACCACCGATGCCTCAGGTAATTGGAGTGTCGATGCGACGCAAGCATTGGCCGATGGTAACTACAGTGTGACAGCGAGTATCAGCGATTCAGCGGGTAATAACAGCAGCGCCACAGACAGCGGCGTGGTTGATACAATTCCACCAGAGCTTGCCTTTGTGCCGACCTTCTTACTGGGTCAATTGGTGACTTTAAGCGGTACCTCTGATTTACCGGCTGGTAGCACGGTCACTATTACCCAAAACTTGGTAGGTGGTGGCGTAGTGACATACACTGCGACAACCGATGCCAATGGTGATTGGTCATTGACCGGCTTAACTGTGCCACTGGCCAGTTTAGCGTCTATCACCGCAAGTGCGTCTGATGAAGCCGGCAATGTACGCACGATTACCTCAACTGATTTTGATGGTACACCGCCGACCTTAACCGTGAGCGTGGATGCACTGACAAACGACAACACCCCACTTATTAGCGGGACCACCGATGCCGGTGAAGGGGCACAAGTCAGCGTGGTTGTCACCGATGCCAACGGTGCAACAGAAACACTGACCGCCATTGTTGATGCTAATGGTAATTGGAGTGTGAGCCCAACCACCGCCTTAGCCGATGGTCAGTTTAGCGTTGAAGCCAGTGTCCGCGATGGGGTTGGTAACTTAAGCGAAGAAACCGTGACCGGTGTTATCGACACCCTTGCGCCCACCTTGACCTTAACTGGTGTGGGTGAGGGCAGTGATGTCACGCCGGTACTCAGTGGTCGTAGTAATGAAGTGGGCGGCACCGTCACTGTGACAGTCACCGACAGCAATGGGGCAGAGCAAACACTCACCGCCACCGTAAATAGCAGTGGTGATTGGAGCGTTGAAGTACCGACAGCCCTAGCCGAGGGCAGCTACACGGTTGCCGTGACCATCAGTGATGATGCAGGCAACACCAGCAGCGTTACCGCCACAGGCAATATCGATACCACCAACCCTGTTGTTACTGTAAATGACAATGGCCTAGGTAATGACAGTACACCAACCTTAAGTGGTACCTCAACCGAGCCTGCTGGCACGGTCGTGAACCTCAGCATTGTTGATAGCAATGGTGATTCACACAGCTTGACCGCGACAGTCTTAGCTGATGGGTCATGGCAAGCCACATCAAGCAGCTTGCCAGATGGTGCATACACTGTGACTGCAACCATCACCGATGCTGCGGGCAATGTTGGCACAGACACAGGCACCGGCAGCATTGATACCTTACCGCCTAGCTTAGCAATTGATAGCCTGGGAACGGTGAATGATACCACCCCAACCATTAGCGGTACGTCTAACGAGCCTGCGGGCAGTGTGGTGAACTTAAGTGTCTCTGATGGCACCAACACCTACACCTTCACCGCGACAGTATTAGCGGATGGCACTTGGAGCGCCGATGTCCCTAGCCCACTGGATAATGGCACCTTCACGATTGATGCCAGCATTACCGATGCGGCAGGCAACGCCACCACCGCAAGCGACAGTGCACTGCTTGACACCACTGCTCCGAGTATCACGATTAATGTGATTGGTGAAACAAATGACACCACACCGACCATCAACGGCACCAGTGATGCAGAGAATGGCAGTGTGGTGACGGTTGTGATTGATGATGGGATAAACCCTGTCGAAACAATTACCACCACCGTCAGTGGGGGTACGTGGAGTGTCACAGCGATGACCGCATTACCAGAAGGTGAGTTTACCGTGACCGCCTCAGTGCTCGAAAATGGTAACACTGGCACCGCCACACGCACCGGTATTATTGATACCACCATGCCAGCGATTGACATTAACGAACTGGGTATTACAAACGACACCACCCCGACGATTAGCGGCACAGCCAGTGCGCCACAAGGCAGCACAGTCACCGTGGTGATCACCGATGCAAACAACAACAGTCACACCGTGACCACCACCATGCAAAGTGATGGTAGTTGGTCAGTGGCAGCCAGCACGATTCTAGCGGAAGGCGAATACACCGTTACCGCGACAGTCAGCGATCAAGCTGGTAACCCAGCATCAGCAAGTGCCACCGGTGAAGTGGATATCACCGCGCCTGTTGTTAGTATTGATGCGATTGCCGACAGCAACGATGTAACCCCTGTTATTAGTGGCCAAAGCAGTGGTGCGGCAGCAGGCTCTCAAGTCTTGTTAACCGTGACTGACAGTGACGGGGCGACACAAAGCGCCACAGCCATTGTGCAGGCTGATGGCAGTTGGTCAGTTGAGCTGAGCTCAGCACTGGCGGAAGGAAACTACACCGTTGTTGCGACACTGAGTGATGCCGCCGGTAATACGGGCACCGACACTGAAACCGGCACAATTGATGTGACCGCGCCAACCATCACCATTGATGCGCCAGCGCTGACCAATGACAACACGCCAACGGTGACAGGTTCATCAGACTTAGCCAATACTAATTTAGATGTGACCTTTACCGATGCCAATGGCACCAGCCACACAGTGACAGTGACCACCGATGCGTCAGGTAATTGGAGTGTCGATGCAGCGCAAGCATTGGCCGATGGTAACTACAGTGTGACAGCGAGTATCAGCGATTCAGCCGGTAATAACAGCAGCGCCACAGACAGTGGTGTAGTTGATACAATTGCACCAGATATCCGTATTATTCCTTCATTCTTATTAGGAAATTTAGTTGGCTTATCGGGCACATCAGATTTGCCAGAAGGCAGTGTGATCACAATTACTGAACATTTAGTAGGGGGCTTAATAGGTGCGAATTATACCGCCACGACTGATGCAAATGGTAATTGGACGCTTGCCAACATTACTGTCCCACTTATTAGCCTGGCTTATGTTACGGCAAGTGGCACAGATGCGGCGGGTAACACTGCTACTGTGAGCACATTAGAATTTGATAATGTGGCGCCTGAGCTGACGGTTACTGTTGATGCATTAACAAATGATACAACCCCAACCATTTCGGGCACAACGGATATGGGAGAAGGCACGGTGATCAACATCACCGTTCAAGATGCCAATGGTGATTCACAAACCTTTACTGCAACTGTGCAAAGTAACCAAACTTGGTCTGTCGATGTGCCCACAGCGCTAGCTGAAGGGACCTTTACAGTAACGGCATCGGTAAGGGATCAGGTCGGTAATTTAACTACAGAGCAAACATCGGGTGTGTTAGACAGCATTGCGCCAACCTTAGTTGTTAACGCGGTTGATGGCACCTCTGACGCGCGTCCAACTATTTCAGGTAGTAGTAACGAAATAGGCGGCTTAGTTATCGTTGAGGTTGCAGGACAAACCATTACCACCACAGTAGCATCAGATGGTACTTGGCAGTTTATAGTACCGGTTGATATTACCGATGGCAGTTACACTATTACGGCGACCATAACGGATGATGCTAATAATACGCAAACTGCAACGGCATCTATAACGGTTGATACCGTCGCCCCCGTTGTGGCGATAGATACACTGGGACTTGGTAACTCAAGTACGCCTGTTATTTCGGGCACATCGACAGAAGCCACAGGTACTCAGGTTTCTGTTACGGTGACAGATAGCAACAACGATATACAAACATTATCGGCAACCGTCCAAAGTGATGGGTCATGGCAAGTAACACCGAGTACTATGCCAGATGGCAATTATAGTGTCACAGCGACTATCACAGATGTTGCAGGTAATGTTGGTACTGACACCGAAACGGGGTCAATTGATACTCTTACACCTGAGTTGGTTCTTGATGGTTTAGGGACTATTAATGATTCAACACCAACAATTAGTGGTAGCACCAATGAGCCTGCAGGCAGCACCGTAAATATTAGTGTGGTAAATGATGGGAATACATACAGCTTTACTGCAACTGTTCAGGCTGATGGGTCATGGTCAGCAGATGTTCCAACAGCATTGGCTGATGGCTTACTGACTATTACAGCGACAATTACCGATGCTGCAAACAACACGGCAACGGTAACAGACACGGCAACGCTAGATACCAATGCACCTACAATTTCGATTGATGCTCTTGCAGTCACTAACGACACCACACCGACCATTTCGGGAACAAGTGATGCAGCTGACGGTATTCAAGTGACCATTACTGTTGTCGATGCACTTGGTAATAGCCAAACAGCTATCGCCACTATTAGCAGCGGTACATGGACTGTAGACTTAACAACGCCACTCAGCGAAGGAAACTATACTGTTACAGCAAGTGTATCTGAAGATGGACTCACTGGTACGGCAAGTCGTCAAGGTGGCATCGATCTCACTCCGCCAGCGTTAACAGTTGACTCTCCAGCAATCACGAATGACACCACACCAACAATCAGTGGTACAAGTGATGCACCACAGGGTAGCGTGGTGACGATAAGTGTCACCGACAGTGCGGGCGATATTGTGACAGCATCTGCGGTTGTTGGCACATCAGGTGCTTGGTCTGTTGCATTAGGTACAGCATTAGCTGAAGGTGCCTACACGATTTCAGCAAGCGTTTCTGACACTGCTGGTAACACCAGCTCAGCCTCTGCATCGGGTGTGATTGATATTACACCTGCGAATGTGGTCATTGACACTGTGGCTGTTTCAACCGATTTAACGCCAGTGATAATGGGCAGTGCAACTGGCGCAGTGGCAGGCAATCGAGTAGTCGTTACGTTTGTAGACTCTGCCGGCGTAAGTCACAGTGTCGAAACGACACTAGATGCAAGTTTAAATTGGCAAGTTGAAGCGACTCAAGCACTCGCTGAGGGAGCGTATACAGTAACCGCAGTCGTGACAGATACCGCAGGAAACAATGGCAGCGCTTCAACGACATCTGCGGTTGATACCACAGCACCTGTCGTTAGCATTGATCAAAGTAGTTTAACTTTAACGAACGACTCAACCCCTCTTATTAGTGGTACGTCTGATGCGGCCAATAGCACTATTACAGTCACCTTTATCGCAGCCGGTGGAGCACAGCACAGTGTTACAACGACCACCGATGCGAACGGTGACTGGCAAGCAGCAGCAGATCAAGTGTTGGCCGATGGAGTTTATTCTGTTACTGCAAGTATCACGGATACTGCGGGTAATACCGGAACAGACAGTAAAACAGGTGGCGAAGTTGATACCGTAGCCCCAGAGCTCACCATTGTGCCATCGTTCCTATTAGGTCTGTTGGTCTCTTTATCTGGTACATCTGACTTACCTGAAGGCAGTGTTATTACGATAACAAACTACCTCGTCGGTGGAGTGGCTGGTGTGCCATATACAGCAACCGTTGATGCCAATGGTGATTGGCAAGTATTGAACTTGTCGGTGTCATTATTGAACTTAGCTTATGTAGAGGCAACAGCGACAGATGCCGCCGGTAATACCACGACTATTAGTACAGACACTTTTGACAATTCTGCCCCTGAATTGACATTAGATGTACCCGCTATCTCAGCAGACACAACGCCAGTGATAAGCGGCACAAGTACTGTGGGAACAGGGCAAACTGTGACACTGATTGTGCAAGGTGCCGATGGTGCTTCACAAACGCTAACGACCTTAGTGAACAGTAATGGCACTTGGTCAGTGGAAGTATTATCTGAACTTGTTGATGGCACTTACACCGTAACGGCAAGTGTCACAGATGCTGAAGACCGCACTACAGAGCAAACAGCCTCAGGTATTATTGATGCTGGATTGACTATAACCATTGATGATGGGTTACAGCTAACCAACGATGACACCCCGCTCATTACGGGTAAATCAATTGCACCAAACAGTGAAATAGAAGTGGTGTTTGATAATGGCACTACGCAACAAACGAAAACGGTTACCTCATTAAGTGATGGCACTTGGAGTGTAACACCAGACAGTGCGTTAGTGGATGGCACTTACACGGTAACCGCAACGATTGTTAGTAGTGGCGTAACAACAGGTGCAATTTCAGGATTAGAAATTGATACGATTCCGCCGACACTTGAAAATATAGATGTTAACTCTTTACTAAACTTAGGGCTTGTCATTACTGGCTTTGACGGCACAACGGATGCAGAAGATGGGGCTATCGTGCAATTAGATAACGCCCTTGCTTTAGGGATCACCTTATTAAGTGAAGGCGGCTCGGTTGTACAAAATGGACAGTGGTCAATAGGTATCGTTGATATTAACCTGCTTGATATATTGGGTTTAGGCCTAGCAGATGCACGCTTTAGCATTACAGATTCAATTGGTAATGTGCGCGTTGTTGATATTAACGGCAATGATATTGAAATTAATGGAGAGCCCGCAAGCACTGGTGGTGCGGGGCCTGAAGAAATGGCCTTAGGAGCTGACAGCATTGAGGCTGACGAGCAAACTGCAGAAAGTATTGATCTCAGCCTTGTTCTATTAGATGCAAGCCCAGAGCCAACCTCAAGTGGTGGCATTGCTGCGCTTGACGTGACTATCGAAGATGTCTTAAGTGATAGTGAGCAAAGTAATTTACTTGCCCTTGATAGCAACAGTGAAAGTCAGAGCTTAGCATTTACAGGCAATTCAGAAGTCACGTCAGAGCCTGCCAGTAATATCCAAAGTGAGTCAGATGAGCTAATCAAAAAACTCATTGAGGGAGGCAATAACTCAATTGATATTTAGATAAATAGTTAAGCTTAAATAAGAAAAGCGCGATAATTATCGCGCTTTCTTTTTGAATTGGGTAGTTTGTAAAACGAGAAACGAGAAACGAGAAACGAGAAACGAGTAACGGGTAACGGGCAACGGGTAACGGGTAACGAGCAACGGGTAACGAGCAACGGGTAACGAGCAACGGGTAACGAGCAACGGGTAACGAGCAACGGGTAACGAGCAACGGGTAACGAGCAACGGGTAACGAGAAACGAGAAACGAGTAGCTAGAAACGAGTAACGGGCATTATGCTTTAAGGTTATGCACTATTTTTTTATCGCCTTGAATCACACTGCCACCTTGATCGTAGGTCATCGATGAAGGTGCGCCAATCAAGATATCTTTTAGTTGCTTAACACTAAGCTGGGCTTGATGAGCTGCATGTGCATTCACATCATTTTTCTTTTTACAGGCTGCAAGAAGAGAGTTTACTTTAGAAATGAGTTCGTTTACTTCATCATCTGGCGAGTCATTTTTGCTAACCAGCGTTTGCACTTCTTTATCTATTAACTGAATTTGCTGTAGTAGAGAGACTTTTTGTTGGGCAATACTTTTTAGCCCCTCACCACGTTTTGCAGCAATGGCTGTTAATTCATCATCCAAAAGCACAGCAATAGACTCTAAACAAGTGACTTGTTGTGTTAATTTGCTGGCGATTAAATGATTATGATCAGCCATACACATCAAACTCAAATGCGGCGATATTTTTAGCTAACTTTTCAGCATCAATTTGGTATTTACCTTCGCTGATTGCTTTTTTTAACTCAGCCACTTTATTGCTATCAAAGCCAGACGACTGTTCAGCTTTATCTTGTAAAGATTTAAGTTGTTTAGCCTGAGGCGTTAAGCTTACCGAATCTGCACTTGCTTTTGGCGCTGTCGATTTTGCCGCTGCCGCGTTAGCGTTATCTTTTTGTAAATCAAGATTTTTTTGCTTGGTATTCGTCAACACAGAAGTTTGTTGTTGACCATTATTGACATTGCTTACCATAATTTTTGACCTATACATTACCCAACATATGCCTATATATCGGCGGGCACAGCGGATACTTTAGCATAAATATAAAAAATTAAATATTCACTTGCACAGACTCAACACCATCCACACGTGCATTTAATACTTTACCTGATTTTTTGTTTTTTACACGTACTAATTCGTCTAATGTGCCATCTTCAAGCGCAATACCTGTTGTTTTGATCCTCAAGCCACGCAGTGAAGCATAAATAGTCACATTGTCGCCTTTACACACCATGCAAACATGGCTCATTACAATAGGCACACCACTGCGAATATTGCGCTTGCTACGACTGCCGACAAGCATTGATTTTTCTTGAACATATTGCGTTCTTACAAACTGCTTAGGTTTCATCTCTAAGCGCAAATGCTCTGCTCTAATTACTTCACCGCGTGCTAAATTGGTTGTTACGACAACAACGGGTTCCAGCTCAATAATGCGAACATGCACATATTGAGTCCAACTATTTATGTCATCGCATTTAAGTTGTACGGTAACCTGCCGATTAAAAGGAGGTTCTGTCGGTAATGTTTTATTTAATGGCGATTCACACAATCTTTCTGGAATACGGCTATCAAGTGGTAATGCACTTACTTGCGGTGCCGTATCGAGATCGGGGATCTGCTCGCTGACAAAATCAATAGCGATTTGTTGAAGTTGCTCGTTATTATACACTTCAGCTTGTAGATGCGTGGCAAATAACAAGCTAGAAAGAAAATAAAAAACACTGTATCTTCGGCTTTTTTTTAACAAACTCATATTGTTTCGACTATGCTTATTGTTGAAAACAAGGTATAAATATTTTGCGTCAAAAAACAGACGCTTCGTAACCTTATGTAGCTTTAACACAAAGTAAGCAATTATTGTTCCGGCTCTGGTTGTTTATCTTTAGGAGATTGAAATGGCAGGCATTTTAGACTCAGTAAACCAGCGTACACAGTTGGTTGGGCAAAACCGCCTTGAATTACTATTATTCAAACTCAGAGGGCGACAACGCTTTGGTATTAACGTGTTTAAAGTAAGAGAGGTTCTACAATGTCCACCGCTTACAAACATGCCAAAATCGAATGCTTATATTCGTGGTGTTGCACACATTCGTGGTCAAACCATTTCTGTTATCGATTTATCAATGGCTGTTGGCGGTCCTGCCATTGAAAATATCAAAGATAGTTTTATTATCATTGCGGAATACAATCGTTCAGTGCAAGGGTTCTTAGTCGGTGGCGTAGAGCGCATCGTTAATATGAACTGGGAAAAAATTATGCCGCCACCTTCAGGTGCAGGGCGTTACTCTTATTTAACCGCGGTCACTGAAATAGAAAACGAACTGGTAGAAATCTTAGACGTCGAGAAGATCCTTAACGAAATTTGCCCTGTTAACACTGAAGTAAGTGCGGATGTGATTGGTGAGGGAGAAATCCAAAAAGATTTAGGGGAGCGAATCGTTTTTATTGCTGATGACTCGGCCGTTGCGCGTAATCAGGTAAAACGTGCGTTAGAACCTCTCGGTGTACAAACTGAACTCGCTAAAAATGGTAAAGAAGCTTTAATACGCTTACGTGAAATAGCAGAACTTGATTGTGTAAATAATATTACTGAGCGAGTTGGCTTGTTAATTTCAGACGTTGAAATGCCAGAAATGGATGGCTACACCTTAACCGCAGAAATTAAGGCCGATCCAAAATTATCACCTTTGCATGTAATCTTGCATACATCACTCAGTGGTGTTTTTAATCAAGCGATGATAGAAAAAGTGGGTGCCGATGATTTTATTGCAAAATTTAACCCAGACGAATTAGCGACTGCCGTTAAAAAGTGGGTTCATTGTGATTAATTATTTATAGGTGGTATTACTTTGGAAAATAAGCACTTACAACAAAGCGAATACGATCAGTTCCGCTCTTTTTTAGAGCAACAATGTGGCATTGTACTAGGCGATAACAAACTTTATTTAGTGAAAAGTCGCTTGGCGCCATTGATGGCGCGTTTTAATGTTGAGTCATTGTCACAGTTGGTAAGTAAAACCTTGAGTCCTCACGAGAGGCAGCTTCGTGCCGCAGTGGTTGATGCAATGACAACAAACGAAACTTTGTGGTTTCGTGATCAATACCCATTTGAATTGCTTAAAACTAAACTTTTCCCTGAATTCAAAGAATTGCGTCGTCCAATTAAAATTTGGTCAGCGGCAAGTTCATCAGGTCAAGAACCGTATTCTATTGCCATGTCGGTTGCTGAGTTTCAATCTAAGCAACCTGGCGTTTTAAAAATGGGCGCACAAATTATCGGCACAGATATTTCTAATACTATGCTTGATATGTGCAAAAACGCAGAATATGACTCACTGGCTTTGGCACGTGGCCTGTCTGTTGAAAGACGTCAAAAGTTTTTTAAAGACAGTGGTAACGGTATGGCTCAAGTAGTTGATCCAATAAAGAAAATGGTCAGTTTTAGGCATTTAAACTTATTGGATTCGTATGCCTTGATGGGTAAATTTGATATTATTTTTTGCCGTAATGTATTGATCTACTTTGCACCCGAAGTAAAAGCAAAAATTATCGCGCAATTTGCGCAAGCACTTAATCCAAAAGGGTACCTGTTTTTAGGCGCTTCAGAGTCAATGGCTGGCCTTAGTGACAGTTTTGATATGGTGCGATGTAATCCGGGTATCATCTACCAGAAAAAGTAATCTTTCCTTAGCAACCTAGTTCTTAGGTTGCTAATTTCATTATATATCAACACCTTAATTATAAAATAATCATGCTTAATTTTTGGCTTACCTTTTGCATTAGCTAAGGAGAGTCAAATTTTTGGAGATGGTTATGGCTATCAGTTTTGATAAAGCATTCGGTGTGCATCCTCATGCCATGTTGATCCGTTCACAACGCGCTGAGTTATTAGCGACAAATATCGCTAATGCTGATACGCCGGGCTATAAAGCGAAAGATGTCGATTTTGCATCCGCATTAAAAGCGGCAAAAAGCAACCAGCACGGCGGCAATAGCATGGTAAGAACGGATGAGAAACACCTTGCCGGTGGCAGTCGATTTGTTGGTAATTCAGAAATGTTTCGTACGCCAAATCAAGCAGATACAGGTGATGGTAACTCTGTTGATATACAAGTGGAACGAAACTTGTATGTACAAAACTCATTAGAGTATCAGGCAAGCCTGCAATTTATGAGTAGTAAAATTAAAGGCCTTAAAAAAGCCCTCGGTAGTCAAGGAGCTTAATCATGAGTTTATATAATGTTTTTGATATTTCGGGCACGGGTATGAGCGCACAAAATGTTCGCTTAAATACCACAGCAAGTAATATTTCGAATGCAAATACAATTAGCTCAAGCCAAGACCAGACATACCGAGCGCGCCATCCTGTGTTTGCTGCTGAACTTACAAAAGCGTCAGCATCGCAAAGTAATCCGCAGGGCTCTTCTGTTGGCGTTAAAGTATTAGGCATTGTAGAGAGCGATAAGCCGCTACAAATAGAATACAACCCGAATCACCCCAGCGCGGATGAAAATGGGTATATCTATAAACCAAATGTCAACGTTGTAGAAGAAATGGCTAATATGATTTCTGCCTCTCGCTCTTACCAAACAAATGTGCAAGTTGCTGATGCAGCTAAGCAAATGTTAAGTAAAACACTGTTGTTAGGACAACGGTAATCGAGGATAAGTTATGAGTAACGACATCAGCTCTGCATCATCATCCTATATGGATAGCTTGCGTTGGAATGAGACAAACACGCCAACAGCAAAAGAAGACAGTAATACACTGTCTCAAGAAGATTTCTTTTCGTTGTTAACGCAGCAGTTGTCGTTTCAAGATCCGAGCAATCCTGCTGATAACGATCAAATGATTGCGCAAATGACGAACTTTACCATGGCAGAAGGTATTTCAAATTTAAACACAAAATTTGAGTCACTCACTGCATCCATGACATCAAATTCGGCATTACAAGCGTCAACGTTAGTGGGTAAGCAAGCATTGCTTGAGTCAGAGACTATTGACTTTGATGGCGAAAATTTAGCTAAAGGTTCCGTTGTGGCAGAAACAACTGTTGAATCTCTTACGTTAAGAATCACTGATTCGACGGGACAATTAGTTCGCACTATTGATTTAGGATCGAAATCTGCCGGTGCTCACCGTTTCGAGTGGGATGGTAAAGATGGTGAGGGCAATGTTCTTCCTGAAGGCGAATACAATATTAGCGCTGAAGGCTTCGTAAATGGAGACTACAGCAGCATGCCTCTGGCAACCTTTAAGAACATTGAAAGTGTCAATATTAATGGCAGCAGCGGCATTATCGTAAATACAAAAGAGGGTGCGGTTAGGCTAACTGATATAGCTGAAATCGCATAATTAAAAAGGTTTGGGTTAGCTTAGGCTAAGAGATAGGTTAGAGGTGAGTTATGAGCTTCAATATTGCATTAACAGGTTTAGCAGCCGCACAAAAAGATTTAGACGTAACGGCAAATAATATTGCCAACGTAAACACAACGGGCTTTAAAGAGTCGCGTGCTGAGTTTGCTGATGTGTACGCATCGTCAGTATTTAGTTCTGGTAAAACAAAAAACGGCGACGGTGTTAAAACAGCAACGGTTGCACAACAGTTTCACCAAGGGTCGTTATCATTCACAAATAACTCACTTGATTTAGCAATCACAGGGGAAGGTTATTTTGCGATGAGTGATGACATCGCATCACAAGACTTTACATATACGCGTGCGGGTGCATTTAAATTAAATGCAGATAACTTTGTTGTTGATGCCAATGGTAACTACTTGCAAGGTTTCCCTGTTGACCCATCAACGGGTAATACGACGTCGGTAAGTTTAAGTACTACTTCACCGATTCAAATTCCTGATGCTTCAGGTTCGCCTCGTCATACGAGTAATATCTACAGCTCAATGAATTTAGACGCACGTGTCGATACGCCAACAACGACAACCTTTGATCCAACTGATAGCACGAGCTATAACTCGTCTACTTCAACAACTGTTTATGACTCATTAGGTGAGCCGCATGTTGTACAGTTATTTTTTGTAAAGCAAGACCCTACAGCAACGCCAAATACGTGGGAAGTGTACGCCACAATGGATGGTCAAGCGTTTGATGCTTCAGGTGCTGCAACGGGCACAGGTGCACACACGCCAATTGATACACTTGAGTTCACGGCGGCGGGTTTACCGAACGTAACCGCTCCAGAAACCACATTTGATGACATTATTTTGCCTTCAGATGCTTCAACAGGTTTATCGACACTACTTGGTAATGGCGCACAGTTCCCGAATGAAATCACGGTTAATTGGCGTGATGAAGCAGGCACCGCTAATAAAGTGCCTACGCAATACGCTAGTAACTTTGAAGTAAAAGCACTTGAGCAAGATGGTGCGACAGTCGGTCGTTTAGCGGGCATTGATATTGGTGCAGATGGAAAAGTAGTTGCTTCATACAGCAATGGCGATACTTCATTCTTAGGCCAAGTGGCTATGGTGCGCTTTTCAAACTCTCAAGGCTTACAACAAGCAGGTGACACTTCTTGGAAGAAAAGCCTAACCTCGGGCGAGCCTATTGCGGGTGAGCCCAACTCAGGCACATTGGGTTCAATTAACTCATCAGCACTTGAGCAATCAAACGTTAACTTAACGAATGAGCTGGTTGACCTTATCAGCGCACAGCGTAATTTCCAGGCGAACTCACGTGCCTTAGAAGTTAACTCAACATTACAACAAAATATCTTACAGATCCGTTAATTTTAGCGGCTCTAAGCTTAATCCGACACGAAAGGCTGCCCCCTCTATTGGCAGCCTTTTTTTATTTTCCTTTTCTTATTTCCGCGTCAATTTTACTTTGGCACTTTTATTGCATTTCATAGTTATCGTATTTTTAGTGAGTCAATGTTATGGACAAAATGGTCTACATTGCCATGTCTGGTGCAAAGCAAAGCTTGCGTGGCCTTGAATTAAAGGCAAACAACTTAGCAAATGCAAACACCACTGGCTTTAAAGCTGATTTTGCACAAGCACGCTCAATGCAAGCATTTGGCGAAGGCTTGCCATCGCGTGTATTCGCAATGCAAGAGCGCCCAGGTTCTAACATGGAGTCGGGTGGTTTTGTTGAAACAGGCCGAGAACTTGATATTGCCATGAGTGATCGGGGTTGGTTAAGCGTACAAGATGCATCGGGCAATGAAGCCTATACCAAAACAGGCACGCTGAATATTACTCCCGATGGCGCATTGATGACCAGTCATGGTCGTCAAGTTATTGGCGAAGGTGGCCCCATTATTTTGCCTTTACCAATCGAGAAGATTGAATTTAGTTCTGATGGGTCAATTCAGGTGCGTCCACAAGGGGCACCTGCAAACTTTTTAGAAGTGGTTGATCGTTTAAAGGTAATCGAAGCCGATAACAATCAACTAGAAAAAGGCAATGATGGCTTATTTAGGCCAAAGCCAGACATGTTGGTAAATGATTTATGTGGGTTTTGCGACATTTCAAATAATGTAAAAGTGCTTTCGGGCACCCTTGAAATGTCCAACGTTAACCCCGTACATGAAATGGTCGATATGATCAGCAATCAACGCCAATTTGAATTACAAGTTAAATTGATGAAAACAGCGGAAGAAATTGATGAACGTCAAGATCAGCTGTTACGCATTGTTTAAGATGACTGAGAGGGTAGAGTTATGAATCCTGCATTGTGGATCAGTAAAACCGGGCTTGACGCCCAACAAACCGATATTTCGGTGATCTCAAATAATCTCGCGAATGCCAGCACGGTCGGTTACAAAAAAAGCCGCGCCGTATTTGAAGATTTACTGTATCAAAATATTAATCAGCCAGGTGGTCGTTCCTCACAAGACACTGAAATGCCATCAGGTTTGATGTTAGGCGCGGGTGCGAAAGTGGTTGCTAACCAAAAGAACTTTTCACAAGGTAACATGCTTACCACTGAAAATTCATTGGATTGGATGATTTCAGGACCGGGCTTTTTTGAGGTCTTACTCCCAGATGGCAATATCGCTTATTCGCGTAATGGTCAATTTACCACCGATGAAGATGGCCGCATTGTTACCGCGGGAGCCGGTTTTCCTGTGCAACCAGAGATGAATGTGCCAGACGATGCACAATCAATTACGGTATCACAAGATGGTGAAGTGTCGGTGCGTATCTCAGGCCAAGCTGACAATGTTGTTATTGGTCAGCTAACTATCAGTGATTTCATCAATCCATCTGGCCTTGAGCCTATGGGTCAAAACCTTTACACCGAAACGGCTGTAAGTGGGGCTCCTGTGCAAGGTAATCCCGGTATTGATGGTTTAGGAACTGTTGTACAAGGTTCACTTGAAACTTCAAATGTGAATGTAACAGAAGAGCTCGTTAACCTCATTGAAACACAGCGAATTTATGAAATGAATTCAAAAGTGATTTCGGCTGTTGATGAAATGCTTAGTTACATTAACCAACAGTTATAATGGGTAGGAGGCAGCATGCGTAACATTATCTTAGTCACATCAACAGCGTTATTGCTCGGTGGTTGTATGGCAACACAAAATAACCATGTGGTTCAGGATGACCCTTACTATGCGCCAATGTACCCAGAGCCTGCAGCAGAGCAAATGGTACCCACTGGTTCATTATTTGATAGTTATTTATCAAATGACCTGTATTCAGATAAAAAAGCGTTGCGGGCAGGCGATATCATCACGGTTAAACTGCAAGAATCGACTCAGGCAACCAAAGCGGCGAAAACCGAAACCGATAAAGAAACCGACGCAAGCCTTGACCCAGTCATTGGTTTAGGCGGCAATCCTGTGAATATAGGTGGTGATAGTATCCAATTTGGTATTGGTTCAGATTCATCATTTAAAGGTGATTCTAAATCGAATCAATCGAACAGCTTATTTGGTGATATTTCAGTTAATGTTATGCGAGTTTTGCCGAACGGTAACTTAGTGATCCGTGGCGAAAAGTGGCTTACTTTAAATACCGGTGAAGAGTTTATTCGTCTTGAAGGTTTAGTGCGTCCCCAAGATGTGACAGCAGATAATACGGTGACTTCAAACCGAGTTGCGAATGCGCGCATTCAATACTCAGGTAAAGGTCAACTTCAAGAAGCGCAAAGTGCGGGTTGGTTAACTCGTTTCTTTAGCAGTTCTATTTTCCCATTTTAGAGGATACAAATCATGAATGGGTTTAAATACATTATTGCTCTTTGCTTAATTAGTGTACAGTTTTCTGTTCAGGCTGAGCGAGTTAAAGATGTGTCTATGGTTGAGGGTGTACGCTCAAATCAATTAGTCGGTTATGGTTTAGTGGTGGGTTTACCTGGCACGGGCGAGCAAAGTCGTTTTACAGAGCAGAGCTTTAAAGCGATGTTAAATAGCTTCGGTATCACGCTTCCTGCGAACTTAAAACCAAAGATTAAAAATGTTGCAGCCGTTGCTGTACATGCCGAGTTACCCGCGTTTAGAAAACCAGGTCAAACCATTGATATTACCGTGTCTTCAATTGGCAGTGCAGGAAGCTTACGCGGTGGTACGTTATTACAAACCTTTTTGAAAGGGGTTGATGGTAATACGTATGCCATTGCACAGGGCAGTTTGGTCGTGGGTGGTCTAGGCGCAGAAGGTGCTGATGGCAGCCGAGTGATTATAAACACTCCCACCGTTGGCCGAATTCCGAATGGGGCAACGGTTGAGCGCGCTGTTAAAAGCCCGTTTATGCAAGGTGACTACATCACCTTTAATTTGAATCGTCCAGATTTCACAACGGCAAAGCGCCTAGAGCAAACTATTAATGATTTAGTTGGGCCAAACAGTGCTCAAGCAATTGATGCCGCGTCTGTACGTGTCATTGCACCGCGCGATGCATCGCAGCGCGTATCGTATTTATCAACGCTTGAAAACTTAGAGTTCACACCGGCTGATACTGCGGCAAAAATTATTGTCAATTCACGTACGGGCACCATTGTTATTGGTAAAAACGTAAAATTACAGCCAGCTGCAATTACCCACGGTGGATTAACCGTGACCATTGCTGAGCAGCAAAACGTATCGCAGCCGAATGCACTGAGCGAAGGCGAGACGGTGGTGACAAACCAAAGTATTATCGATGTTAATGAAGATGACTCTCGTGCTTTTGTGTTTAATCCAGGTATTAGCCTTGATGATTTAGTGAGAGCGATAAACGAAGTTGGTGCCGCCCCTGGTGACTTAATGGCTATCCTTGAAGCGTTGAAAGAGGCGGGAGCCATAAACGGGCAACTTGTTATTATATAATCAATTAAAAACGCGCTGAGATCAGCGCGTTTTTTCATTTCTACCTTCCCTCAATCTGATAAATCCTCTTTTGGCGTAATTATTGCATTTGATTATGCATTATTAATTATTGTGTCAAAAAGCTGATGGATACGAATCATCTCGACAAACAAAACTTTTTTGATTTAGGCAACTTAGACTCATTGCGTCAAAGTGCTCTAAAAAGTGATGCCTCTAGCGATGCGTCAAAAGAGGCGCTGAAAAAAGCGGCGGCACAATTTGAATCTATCTTTACGCAAATGCTGCTTAAAAGCATGCGTAAGGCTAATGAAGCCTTTGAAGACAAAGACAGTCCGTTTAACTCGAGTGGCGTAAAATTCTTTGAAGAAATGCATGATCAACAGCTTTCTGTTGAGTTGTCTTCTAACGGCTCACTGGGTTTGGCTGATCTTATTGTGCAGCAGTTATCGCCCGACGGTAAGAAATTTACTCCTGGCTCCGTGTTAAGAACAACCGCAGAGTTTGATAGCGATAAGCGTGTTCGCGGTAATCAAGAAGCTAAGCCAGAAACACACCCAATGGCTGAAGTTGTCACTGATGAGCAATCAGAAAACCGCTTTGAAGATGCTGAGTCTTTCATTAGCTCTGTTTGGGAGCACGCAAAAAATGCGGCTGAAAAAATTGGTTTAAACCCTGCTGTGATGGTTGCTCAAGCTGCGCTTGAGACAGGGTGGGGTAAGCATATTATTAGTAAAGCGGATGGCACCAGTAGTAATAACCTTTTTAACATTAAATCTGATAAGAGCTGGCAAGGTGACAAAGCAAGTAAAGTTACGCTTGAGTTTGAGCAAGGTGTGCCTGTTAAAAAGCATGCAAGCTTCCGTTCTTATCAGTCAATTAAAGACAGTGTGAATGATTTTGTGGATTTCTTAAATGAAAACCCACGTTATCAAGACGCACTAAAAAACACCGCAGAACCCGCAGCCTTTTTAGATTCGTTACAAAAAGCAGGTTATGCAACTGATCCAAATTATGCCAACAAAATTAAGCAGGTATTGAAGCGTGTTGAGCTTCAAAGCGTCGCTGCTTCATTGGTACGTTAAGGAGTAAGTCCTCATGTCATTCAGCTTATATGACATAGCAAATTCAGGTGTAAGAGCGAATTCTGAGCTTTTACAAACGACCAGTAAAAACATAGCTAATGTAAATACAGCGGGTTATGTTCGTGAGCGCACTGAGTTCAGCACCATGATCGACAACCAAGTTGGTCGGGGTGAAACGTATCGTTTACTCAATGAGTTTGCTCAAAAACAGCTAAATCGTGACACGTCAAATAAAGCATTTTTTGATCAGTTTGTAACAGAAGCAAGCCGAGTCGATAGCTTGTTTTCTGAAGAGTCGAATAGCTTATCAACCAGCATTAACTCGTTTTTTAATAATGTTCAAGAAAGCTTAAATCAGCCTTCATCGACGGTGGCGCGTTCGCTGGTTATGACAGATGCACAAAACCTCATTGATCAAATGGACAGGCTTTCAAGCATCGTGGTTGACCAGCAGACTGTCGTGAATGAGCAATTAGAAATTTTCTCGGATGAAGCAAATAACTTAATCCAAAGTATTAGCGAATTGAACTCTAAAATTGCCGCGGTGCATGGCACTGATCGTGAATCAGCGTCTAGCGGACTGTACAACGAGCGCGACAAAGCAATTCGTGACTTATCAGAACTCATTGATGTAGAAACTCTCAACGGTAATAACGGTGAGAAACAAGTCTATTTGGGGTCTGGCCAAGCATTAGTGATGGAAAGCGGTACATTTAACCTGTTTTCATTTACTGGCGATCCCGATCCCAGCTTTAGAGAGCTACATTTAGATGTTAATGGTGGCAAAGCCGTGCCGCTTGAGGTTGATGTAAGTAAACTTAAAGGCAAAATAGGCGGCTTACTGTCATTTCGTGATGACATTTTAGTGCCAGCCCAGAATCAATTAGGCCAAATGGGCTTAGCCCTTGCTGATGCCTTTAATCAGCAAAACCGTCTTGGTATGGACGCAAATGGTGAAATTGGTGGTGATATTTTTGCCATTCCAACGGTGAATGGTTTTGGTTATCAAGCTAATACCGGTTCATCGACCATGACGGCAACACTTGAATCTGGTAAGGGCAGTGAGTTGCCTGCCAGTGATTTTATAGTTACTTACACCAGCGCATCGACAGTTGAAATTCAGGCAATCGATAATAAAGGTGAACCGGTAGGCACCGCATCAACAGCAAATGTGGTTGGCGGTGTGATTGATTCATCAACGATCACCGGTGGCGAAGCCTTCGGTTTACAGCTAAATGTGTCTGGTACTGCAAACGCAGGCGATCAATTTCAAATTAAATTAAATTCACAGGCAGCAACAAGCTTAGAATTGGCAACAGAGCGTCCAGAAGATTTAGCGCTGGCATCACCCATTCGCACCGCAAATGATATTAATAATAACAGCGACGCGAGTATTTCAGCTGGAACTGTATCAGATATTGCCAATTCAAGTGGAATTGCGGTTGGTCCACCACCGAGCTTAGCAAACGGTGATATTACCCTAGTAAAAACCGCCAATGCTAACGAATATCAAATTACCGACGGCAATGGCACCAGTACTTTTACGATTACGCCACCTGCAGAAAATATTCTTGCGCAAGCGGGAGCACCTTACGATACTTACGGGTTTGATTTTAATATCGAAGGTACACCTGCAATAGGTGATACGTTTACTGTTGAGTTCAATGAGGGTGGTTTCGATGATAACCGTAATGGTTTATTACTTGCTGACCTACAAAATGGTGAGTTAGTGCGTCAAAACGTTGAAGCGAGTAGCACGGCTGATAATCATCAAACATTTAATCAGGCTTATTCGGGGATCGTAACCGACATTGGTGTTATCACTAGTCAAGCGCAAACGAACGGCGCAGCATTTAATGCGCTCGCAGAGCAGTCAGAAGCGTGGTACGAATCTCTGTCAGGTGTAAACCTCGATGAAGAAGCGGCCAATTTACTGCGGTTCCAACAATCGTATGCGGCATCAGCACAAGTACTTGCAACAGCGCGTACTATTTTTGATACCTTATTAAGTGCGGCGAGGTAATTATGCGTATTTCAAATAACATGATGTATAAGAATAACCTTAACTCTATTCTTAACAGTCAACAAAATGTCAGTAAAGCACAAGAGCAAGTCAATACGCAAAAGCGCGTATTAACAGCCGCAGATGATCCTTCTGCTACAGCACGTGCATTGCTTTACAGTGACCGCATTCAGGGTAACGAGCAGTACAGCAAAAACATTACAATGCTAACGAGTCGATTAACCACAGAAGAAAGTGTACTGCAGAATATTAAAGGTGCACTTGAATCTGCCTATACCTTATCGATCCAAGCAGGTAATGGCGCTTATAGTGATATTGACCGCGAAGGCATTGCTGAAGAAGTAAAAGCACTGCAAAGTACCGTGCTTGATTTAATGAATGCGAAAACAGAAGACGGTAAGTATATTTTTTCTGGTTATCAAGATAATACCCCTGCTTATTCTTATGATAGTACATCGGGTAGTTATCAATATGGTGGCGACCAAGGCCAACATAAGATAAAGGTCGCAGAAGGTGTTGAAATAAAATCAAGTGACAATGGCTATGATACTTTCGAAAAAGTCGATGCACGTTTAAATGTGGTGTCGAACGATGGTACAGTTTCAGGCGGCATAACCAGTTCTAAAATATATGTCACTGAGCAAGCTGAGTTTGATAAATTTCACAAAGCCAATTACAACGCAGATCCGACGGCAGCAGCCAATGCGAATACCCTGAGCTTTATTACCACAACTGGCACCCCAAATACTTTTGTGGTCGAGCTTGGCGGAACCGCTATTGACAGTGGTAGTTTTGAAAACGGTAAAATAATCTACCAAGGTATGGAAATTTCTGTTGAGCCAGTTGCTAATGGGCAGATTGACGTTCAATTAGAAGCCCCACAAAAAGAAAACGCCCTCAATACTTTAAATAGCTTAATTGCGGGGCTCACCAATCCTGATTTAACTCAGGATGAGTTTGACCAAGTATTGGCTGATGCAATAGTGCAATTAGAGAATGCTAAAAATAAGGTGTCGTTGGTTCAAGCTGGCCTGGGTGGCAGGTTAAATACGGCAGAAAAAATAGAGCAATCAAATAGTGATTTAGATATTAGCAATAAAGCAGCGAAAGCAGAGCTTGTTGAGCTTGATATGGCAGAAGCTATCACTGAACTCACTAAACAAGAAACGGCGCTGCAAGCATCACAAGCGACTTTTGGTCGTTTAGCAAACCTTTCGTTATTTGATTATTTATAATTTCCCCCAAGCTAAGCTCATTTTTGAGCTTAGCTTTTAAAAACCACTTTTAAAATATCCCTTTCTACGTCATTTAAGTATTCGTTTTTATTTCTTTAGACTTAATGTCACCCAATTTTTTACTGCTTGTTTGCTGTGGTTTAATTTTGAACAGTAAAAAGTTGATGTTTTTTACTGTTTAAATTCATAGTATTAGAAATATTTTTAAATTTTTTATAAAAATAGCTAAAGGATTTTTTGAGCGGACCGATAACTTAATTAACCAAGCAGCGTAGCAAATAACCGCTACCGCTTAATTAGAGTAAGTTTGAGAGTAAATGATAAGTTTACTTCGGGAGAAATATCATGGCACTTTATGTAAATACAAATGTTAGTTCATTAAACGCTCAAAGACAATTAATGAATTCAGGTAACTCACTTGATACTTCGTTTAAACGTTTATCATCAGGTTTTCGTATCAACAGCGCAGCTGATGATGCAGCAGGTCTACAAATTTCTGACCGTTTAACATCACAGATTAATGGTCTAAACCAAGGTAATCGTAACGCGAATGATGGTATCTCTCTAGCGCAAACAGCTGAAGGTGCGCTTGACGAAGTAACATCAATGTTCCAACGAATTCGTACTTTGGCGCAACAAGCATCAAACGGTTCAAACACAGATGAAGACCGTTTGGCTATTCAAGAAGAAATTCGTTCACTATCTTCTGAGGTTAATCGTGTTGCTGCTGATACAACGTTTGGTGGTCAAAACCTACTAGATGGTAGCTACGAAGCAAACTTCCAAGTGGGTGCTGATGCGGTGCAAACTATCGGTTTTAGTATGCAAAATGTAGGCGGAACTGCTAACACAATGTCTGCAAACGGCGGTTTCACATTATCAGGTATCGCAGGTATTGCATCTGCAATTTCAGGTAGCGTGCTTGCTTCAAGTGTTGCAGGTGTGAGTGATGCAGGTGGTACGGCAGCTGCTTCAACATACACTTATTCAGGTGTATTTACTGAGACAGGTATTAGTGTATCTACTCAAGGTAATGCGCAAGCTGTGTTAGCAGGTATGGATGCAATGATTGCGGTCGTAGATAAGAAGCGTGCGGAATTGGGTGCTGTACAAAACCGTTTTCAGTCAACAATTCGTAACCAATCGAATATCTCTGAAAACCTAAGCGCTGCACAGTCTCGCATTAAAGATACAGACTTTGCTCAAGAGACAGCTAACTTAACGAAGATGCAAATCTTACAACAAGCTAGCCAAACAATCTTAAGCCAAGCAAATCAACGTCCACAAGCGGCATTAAGTCTTCTAGGTTAATAGTTAGCTTAAAGAATATGAAGTCAAAATATTGACTTAAAGAAAAAGCGCCTTTGTCTAATGGGGTATTAACAAAGGCGCCAAGATAGGATTATAAAGCGGAGGCGCTCAAAATCCTGACAGTAGTGTTCTAACATTTGTAAGAACATAAATTACTAAGCACAGATTATGCCATAGTTTGTGTTGATTTAACCCACTCTTAAACTTATCTCTTTATAAGGCTCCTTTGGAGCCTTTTTTCGTTCTCTTTATTATCTTCTTAAATAATTGGCCTACTAATTGCTCTACTTATCTCAAGTTAACTAACTAACCCGCAAAGTGGCAGTTTTTTGCCCCAGGCGACTTAGGTTTGCCGCTGTAACGAGTCACTTTGTCAAAATCACTTTTGAAGTGACTAAACTTTGACAGATAAGAAGAGAGTTTATTATGGCTTTATATGTAAATACTAATGTTAGTGCGTTAAACGCACAAAGACAATTGGACAGAACAGGTACTGATTTAGATACTTCATTTAAACGTCTATCTTCAGGCTTACGTATTAATAGTGCTGCTGATGATGCAGCAGGTTTACAAATTTCTGACCGTTTACAATCGCAAATTCTAGGCCTTAATCAAGGTAACCGAAATGCGAATGATGGTATTTCACTTGCGCAAACAGCTGAAGGCGCGATGGATGAAATTACATCTACATTTCAGCGTATTAGGACGCTTGCTCAACAAGCTGCGAATGGTTCAAATACGGATGAAGATCGTTTGGCAATTCAAGAAGAAATTCGCCAGTTATCTGATGAAGTTAATCGTATTGCTACAGATACAACTTTTGGTGGTCAAAACTTACTTGATGGTAGTTATGAGGCTAACTTTCAAGTGGGTGCTGATGCAGTACAAACTATCGGCTTTAGTATGCAAAATGTCGGTGGAACAGATAATTCATTATCTACGAATGGTGGTTTTACATTATCAGGCATCGCCGGAATAGCATCAGCAGTATCTGGTAGTGTTTTAGCTTCAAGTCTTGCAGGAGTCAGTGATGCAGGTGGTACAGCAGCTGCTTCAACGTATTCTTATGCTGGTGTGTTTACAGCGTCAGGTATTAGTGTGTCAACGCAAGGTAATGCACAAGCTGTATTAGCTGGTATGGATGCGATGATTGCTGTTGTTGATAAAAAGCGAGCTGAACTTGGTGCGGTACAAAACCGTTTCCAATCAACGATTCGTAACCAAGCTAATATTTCAGAGAATTTATCAGCTGCAAAATCGCGTATTAAAGATGCAGACTTTGCTGCAGAAACAGCAGCGTTGACAAAAAACCAGATCCTACAGCAAGCGAGTCAAACAATCTTGGGTCAAGCAAATCAGCGACCTCAGGCTGCGTTGAGCTTACTTCAAGGATAAAAAATTAAATAATATTTAAAATATTTACAAATAAAGCTAAAGCTTTCGCTTTATCAGACGATAAATGAGTTAGAGAACTATCAATCTAGGACTCTAAGTCGGTTGAATAGCAGGGTAGGGGTATCCCGCTATTCTTCTATAAAATGATAAAGCGGAGGCTAATATGGCTTTATACGTAAATACTAATGTGAGTTCATTGAACGCACAGCGCCAGTTAATGAATTCTGGCAACTCATTAGATACATCATTCAAACGTTTATCATCTGGTTTACGCATCAATAGTGCGAAAGATGATGCGGCTGGTATGCAAATTGCCAACCGTTTAACAGGCCAAGTTAATGGCTTAACTCAAGGTAACCGTAATGCCAATGATGGTATTTCACTTGCGCAAACTGCTGAAGGTGCGCTTGATGAAGTAACATCAATGTTTCAACGTATACGTACACTTGCTCAACAAGCAACAAACGGTTCAAATACTGATGAAGACCGTTTAGCGCTTCAAGAAGAAATTCGTTCTTTATCTTCAGAAGTAAACCGTGTTGCAGAAGATACAACTTTTGGTGGCCAAAACCTTCTGGATGGTTCTTATGAAGCAAACTTCCAAGTCGGCGCAGATGCAGTTCAAACAATTGGTTTTAGCATGCAGAATGTTGGTGGAACAGCCAACACGATGTCTGCAAACGGTGGTTTCACGCTATCAGGTATCGCTGGTATTGCATCTGCAATCTCTGGCAGTGTATTAGCGTCATCGGTAGCTGGTGTGAGTGATGCAGGTGGTACTGCTGCCGCTTCAACTTATACTTTCGCTGGTGTATTTACAGAAACAGGTATCAGTGTATCGACACAAGGTAATGCTCAAGCTGTTATGGCTGGTATGGATGCGATGATCGCGGTTGTTGATAAGAAGCGTGCTGAACTTGGTGCGGTACAAAACCGTTTCCAATCAACCATTCGTAATCAATCAAACATCGCTGAAAACTTATCTGCGGCACGTTCTCGTATTCAAGATACAGACTTCGCAACAGAAACAGCTAACTTAACTAAGATGCAAATCTTACAGCAAGCTAGCCAGTCAATCTTAAGTCAAGCAAATCAACGTCCTCAAGTAGCGCTTTCTCTACTAGGCTAATTTACTTGATTTATAAGCCACTTTAGACAGAGGTATTTTTTCCTGAAGTGGCTTATACTTGATATGAGTTAACATTTTGAGGTGTTATGATGATAGATCTTAATTCAACTCAAAGGTCTAATGAAAACCTTTCAACAACGAATAGTGCCAACAACACAAAAGCAGAGTTAGATAACGCAAAACTCGCGAAAGGCACGGAACTTGCTGGAAGAGAACCAATAGACATAGAAAGACAGTCTAAGACTGAGCAAAAAGATAAAAAAGATCTGATTGCTGAAGTGAAGCAAAACTTAGAAAAGCTGAATGAGTATATTCCCGTTACTTCGACAAATTTGATTTTTGAATTTGATGAATTGGGTGACCCCCCAGTAATCAAAGTTCTTGATAAACAGAACGATGAAGTAATTCGAGAAATCCCTACCGAGGAATTTCGAGAAGTGGCTAAAGCTTTGGAAGAATTTGCCGATAAATTAAGCAATAAAGGTTTGCTCTTCGATAGAACTGCATAGAGATTTAGATATTTTAGGAGTATTAGTATGGCTTTAATTACATCAGCAGGGGTTGGTTCTGGCCTTGATCTAGAAAGTATTATTAGTGCAACACTGTCAGCTGAAAATACCCCTAAATTACAAGCTTTTGCTAGAAAAGAACAATCTTTGCAGGTCGAGCTTTCTTCACTTGGTGAAGTAAAGTCAGCAATGTCTACGCTTCAAGATACAATTGAAAAGCTAGCAGACATTGATAATTTCAACAAGCGTATTGCTAACATCAAACAGCCTACGAGTGATGATGGCGATTTAATTTCGGTTACACCTACTTCTGACATATCACCCGGTGATTTTAATATTGAAGTGGTTGAACTTGCTCAAGGTAGTAGAGCAACATCTAATGCTGGTCTATTTACGTCAACAGATGATGTAGTGACAGCATCAGGCGGTACATTATCATTTGCCGCTGGCGATAAGAGCTTTGATCTTACACTTGATGCGGGCGCCACGCTTGCTGATTTACGAGACGCAATTAACAGTTCTGATAATAATTTTGGTGTGACTGCTAATATTATAAATACTGGAACAGAATCAAAGTTAGTGCTTAGCTCTAGTGTGTCTGGAACTGGCAATGATTTAGTTATTACTAACGATAATGCTGAACTCGATAATGTTTCAACAGTTGCAAACGCTGGAGGAGCTGGTGGTATCGCTATTGCTGCGGGTAATGAAGCACGCGATGCAACAATAAAAGTTGATGGTATCACTATAACTAACGACACCAATACTTTTAAAGATGCTGTACAGGATATGACAATTGTTGCTAAACGTCAGAGTGTTGATGGCGAAACAGCGAAACTATCCGTTGAGACTGATAGAGAAAGCGTAACAGCTCTAGTTGATGAGTTTATAAAAAACTATAACAATTTAATCGGTCAAATAGGTTTACAGACTCGAATTGGCAAACCATTAAACTCAGATTCTACAATTCGTTCTTTTGATTCTCAGTTAGTAAATGCACTATCAACTCCCTTGACCGATGCAGGTCCATTTTCAAGCATATTTGATATAGGCTTAGGAATAGATAAAGAAGGCTATCTTGAGAAGTCTAGTTTAGTTCGCAGCCTAAATGAAGCGATGGATGAGAATTATGATGATATTGGCAAGGCTTTTGCAGGTGAAAATGGAATAGCAAAACAACTAGAGTCATTGTTTGATAACTATCTAGATTCTAAAGGGATCATGAATCAGCGAGAAACTAACTTAAACTCGCAACTTGATGACTTAGAAGATGATATTATTAATCATGAATACAGAATGGAAGAGTTAGAGGCTAGACTTCGTCAGCAATATGCGGGTTTAGACGTATTGTTAGCGCAAATGCAGTCAACACAAAGCTATTTGAGCGCTCAATTATCAAGCCTTCCAGGGTTTAAGAAGTCATCTTCGTAAACGCTGCTTTTCTCTTTTTTAGATATAAAGGTGTACCATGTATAACGCTAAAGTTAAAAATTACCAAAAAGAGGCACTTAAGACTCGTGTGGCGGGTGCTGATCGCTATGAAATAATCCAGATGTTAATGGCTGGTGCTTTAGAAAAAATGGTACTAGCTAAAGTTGCTATAGAGAAAAAAAATCTAGAAGCTAAGAGTGAGCACTTATCTAAAGCCTCAGCAATTTTTGAAGCATTACGTGGATGTTTAGATTTTGAAGTGGGTGGAGAGGTTACTGAAAACTTATACGCACTTTATTCATACATGATTGACAGACTCATTGATGCATCAATTAAAAATGATATAGAAATTATTGATGAAGTATCTGGGTTATTAAAAGAAATTAAATCTGCATGGGATGCGATCCCAGTTGAAGTTCGCAATAAAACGTTTTCAGAAAACAGTGCTCATGCAAGCTAATATTCATGATTTGCAAGCTCAACTTGAAAAGGTTGAGTCAGCGTTGAGCGAAGAAAACATTGAAAGCTGTGTTGAATTAGTCAATGAGTTACATTTGATGCTCGAGAGTTTTTTTAACTCAGATAGTGACATCCCATCTGAAGTTCATCCTCAATTAAATCAGTTGTTACAGAAGTTAGATGGATACAGTTCTGATATTCTTTTAAAGAAGAACGAAGCTAAAAGCCAACTAACGAGTATCGTTAAAAATAAAAAGAAAGTAGGCCTTTATAACCAAATAAAGTAGGAACAGATGAAAAGCACTTTGGGTTTAGATAAAGAATTAGATCACCTTGCAGATAAATTGACAGAGGTAAGGGCGCATGAAGAGCGTGAGCAAAAGTTTGCTTCAGAAGCAAATGAAAGATTTGTACTAAACCTAGAAGTCTTTAGGAAATATTATCCTGATATTTTTAACGTTGTAAGTAGCTATAAACCCAGAGAAGATTTCTGCCTTCATGTCACTAAGTCAGGCCATGGTAACTTTAAACCAAAAGACTCTGAAGTTGTATTATATAGTGATAATCCAAAAGCCCAAGCTAAAGAACAAGTAGATAAATACACCTCGCAAGCAAACTTTGGTCGTGCAGACTATTTTTCAACTCAGAAATGGGATACAAGTCCTGATGACGATCGTCTGCACATGAAATATATGTCTAAATTAAGTGGTATTTTAAGTGAGCGGAAGAAAGAGCGTTCGCATAAATTAGCATTTAGTCTCCCTACTCATTATCCTACGGCACTCATCTTTGGCATTGGTTTGGGGTATCACATTCCTGAATTAATGAAAAAGCACAGTTTTGACTATGTTTTTATTTGTGAGCCTGACTTTGAGCTATTTTTTGCGAGTTTGTTTTGTATTGATTGGCAAAAAGTCATTCATGATTTAGATAATGCGGGAAGCTCACTTTTTTTAAGTATTGGCGTTGATTATGAGTCGTTTTTTGAAGAGGTATACAGGATATCTCTCGAAGTAGGTTCTACTGCTGTAGTAAATAGCTTTTGTTTCCAACATTACCCTTCAAAAGAAATTAATGAGTTAATTAAATCTTTTTTCAAAAACTACTACCAGCTTCACCAAGGCTTTGGTTTTTACAATGATGGAATTACAGGGCTAGCCCACAGTATTTACAATGTTGAAAACGGAATAGAATTTTACTTTAAGAATGAAAAAGAAAATCAGTTTTTAGATGATGTTCCAGTATTTGTAGTAGGGAATGGTCCTTCATTAGACCAATCTATTGATCTAATAAGAGAAAATCAAGATAAAGCCATCATATTTGCTGCCGGAACTGCACTCCAAAGTTTATTAAAAGTAGGCATAACACCAGATTTTCATGTGATTGTTGAAAGGCCTAAATCTCAATATGATGTGTTAGTAGATATACTGCCAAGAGAAGAGTACAAAAAGCTAAATCTTTTATCAGTAGATGTTATTTATCCTGAATTACCAAAGCTTTATAAATGGGCAGGTTTAGGTCTAAAAGGGCCTGAAGCATCTACCGCATTTTTGACACTACATAGTTTTTTAAAATACAGACAACCAATTACAGAACTACCAGCAAGTGGACCTTTTGTTTCTAATACCGCTTTTTCTTTTGCAACTACGTTAGGGTTTAAAAATATTTACCTAATAGGTGTCGATAATGGTTATTCGTTAAGTGGTCAAACGCACTCGAAGCTAAGTATTTACTCTGATACAGGCCTTAAATCAAAATACAGTGCCCCAGCTGGTGCTGATATTGATTTTGAAGCGAATTTAAATTATGCCGTTAAAGCAACACCTTTAATGGCCATGTCGAAAAACAGTCTTGAAAGATTAGCAAGGCAGTTACCTAAATCCGTGGCCGTGTACAATGTAGGTGAGGGTGCTCGAATTTCAGGAACTCAACCGTTATCTGAGGATGATGTAATTTTATCAAAAGTGATCGATGATAAAGATATGATTATCGAAAAGATAAAGTCATCAAACTTCCAAAAAGTAAGTTTTGATGATTTTGAAGGTAAACTTAACTTTGATGAGTTTGAGTCTCTTTGTGATCATTTAATTGAATTAGCGAGTAGTCATTACTCATCTCGTGAAGAAGCGAGTAATTTAGTTAATCGGCAGCAACGCGTAATATACGCTTATAAACGCTCAGCCCACCCCCATATTTTTAATTTGCTGAAAGGGACTATGCTGTACTTTTTCTGCCCCCTTCTGACTACTTTGTATTATTTTGAAGATGAAAAAATATCAAAAGATTACTTTTCTCGGATTAATAAACTTTGGATTGCTTTCTTAATTGAAGTGAAAGGTGATTTTAGAGTGAACTGGAAAACCAAATGTAAAACAGTGCACGAAGCACATAAGTAGAGAAATTATAAGTAATATGCTTTTCTTAAATTAACTTATTGCTTCAAGAGTGCACAGTTAAAGTCTTTAAGATCGTTACTATGATCTATCAATAGGCTATAACTTATTTTCAATAAAGTTTGTCGTTAAATACACGTGGTATAGCTTTTTAACAATTAGCTTTACTGATTTGCTCGAACTTTAGCAATGCGACTTTCTTTTACTTAGGAGGATGTTCATAGCTAGCCTGGAATTAGTCTCGATCGCCTATCTGATATCAATCTGTAAAAATCCAAAATCATTTTGCGGTTTTCTTACCTCAAAATACCTCTCTTAGTTAAACGATTTGGTATAAATTCCAATTTGCCACTTTTTTGCTTATAATTTAAGCAATCGGTTTGTCGGAGGCCGCTATGAAAATTCAATCACCCAATACCGGGTTACTCAATCAAACTCAGCAAGCAAATAACAAGCTTGCTGAACAATTAGCGACAGGTAAAAAAGTAAATTCTGCGACGGACGATGCCGCTGCACTGCAAATTATTGATAGGCTAACCTCTCAGCAAAATGGTTATAGCCAAGCTATTAGCAATGCTTATGATGGTATTTCTTACTCGCAAGTGACTGAGTCTAACTTGTCGGGCGTTAACGATGCGGTGTCGCGAATCCGCGAGCTGTCTATCCAAGCAGGCAATGGTGCACTGACAGACAATGACAGAGCAGCATTGCAAGAAGAAGTAACGCAGTTGCAAACACAGATCACAGAAACATTTGAAAATGCCACTTTTGGTGGTAAGCCATTGTTTGATGGTGAACAAGTGTCATTTCAAGTGGGACCAGATGCCAATACCACCCAGTCAATTACGCCGAGTAACGGCAGTATCGCCTCAGTGATTGCGGGTATTGATATCTCGACACAAGCAGGAGCACAAGCTGCGATTGACATAAGCGACCAAGCGAGCGAAGAAATTAACACGCAACGTGCTGAGTTAGGTGCATTTCAAAACACTTTAGAAAGTACGATAAAAGGTTTGGGTAACCAACGCGAAAACATTGCAGCAAGTCAAAGTCGAATTGAAGACACTGATTATGCAAAAGCGGTGTCTGATCAAATTGCTAATGATATTTTATCGCAGGCATCCGTTGCACTGCGTGGACAAGCCAACCGTTCTGCAGAATCAATTTTGGGTTTGCTTTAACCCTTTAGTATTGGTTATAGCTGCTAAGTGACTATTTTTTGGCGTTGATGTCAAAAAGTTGCCGCTTAGCGCTTGCATCCCTCTTAAACTCGCTTACAATTTAGAAACTAACTAACCCGTAGTCACTGTGGTTCGCCAATAATGATCTTAATTTTAGACAATAATAATAATCGTGCGATTGGTTTAAATGCAGCCCTCACTTTTATCGGAGAAGCTGTACAACTCGTTGATGAGTCAACACTTCAATCATTTTGTGAAAAACATCAACAACAAGAGTGCATGGTTATTCTTGGTGCACTTCAGCAATTAGATCATGAGTCTGTCATTAAGCAGTTTCCTGCGATCCCTTTTCTTTTGATTGGTGAAACGTTAAAGCCACTTTTAAGCATTGCCAATGTTGTAGGCTTAATTTGTGAGCCATTTAATCATGATGTGACTACGCAGCTTTTACATGATTGTCAGCAATATCAACGCATGTTGCCGGGCGATCATAAACAGTCAAAATCGAATAAATTGTTTGATGGTTTGGTTGGTGAAACAGATGCCGTTAAAGATGTGCGTTTTTTAATTGAGCAAGTTGCTAAAACCGATGCCAATGTGCTGATACTCGGTGAATCTGGAACGGGTAAAGAAGTGGTTGCGCGAAATGTTCATTTGCTATCTAAGCGCAGCTCCGGCCCATTCGTTCCCGTTAACTGTGGTGCCATTCCGGGTGAGTTATTAGAAAGTGAATTATTTGGCCATGAGAAAGGCGCATTTACAGGTGCAATTTCGGCGCGAAAAGGACGTTTTGAATTAGCCCAAGGTGGTACGCTCTTTCTTGATGAAATTGGTGATATGCCGCTACAGATGCAAGTAAAGTTGCTGCGCGTTTTACAAGAGCGAAGCTATGAGCGGGTCGGTGGTACGAAACCAATTCAAGCCGATGTGCGCATTATTGCAGCGACCCATCGCAATTTAGAAGAGATGATAGAAAAAGGCGATTTTCGTGAAGATTTATTCTATCGTTTAAATGTATTTCCTATTGAGAACCCGTCGTTAAGCGAACGCGCTGATGATATTCCGCTCCTGCTTAAAGAGTTAATGCGTCGTGTTAACGAGCAAAGTGGCACGACGGCGAAGTTTACAGAGCGGGCAATTCAAAGCTTAAAAGAGCATGCGTGGCCTGGAAATATTCGTGAACTGGCAAACTTGGTTGAGCGTATGGTGATCATGTTCCCTGATAAAGTGGTTGATGTGCCAGATTTACCTGCAAAGTATCGTTACATAGAAGTTGAAGCCTATCAGCCTGAGTACCCTGAAGAGTTGATGGAACGAGATGCATTTAACGATATATTCAGCACTGGCTTTAGCGATTATGAAGATGAAGAGCCGCAAACGCCCGCTACACATGTTGACTCGGGTTTATTACCAGATGATGGCATTGAGCTTAAAGAATACTTAGCAGAACTTGAAATTAGCCTAATTAGTCAAGCGCTTGAGCGTTATGACTATGTTGTAGCGCGTGCTGCCGAAATTTTGGGCGTGCGCCGCACGACACTCGTCGAAAAAATGAAAAAATATAACTTATCGCGAGACTAGCGCTTGTTTGTATTATGTAGGTCGATGTTTACGGGAATACCTGAATTAACAGGCTAAAGTACGACCTACTTGATATCGCATTACCTTCCTTTATTTAAATCAAGCGCTTAATATTGCTCGATTATCTGGGCTTTTCTAAAACAATCATTACTGTGATCGTTAACCATGCCACAGGCCTGCATATGGGCATAAACAGTTGTTGGACCTAAAAATTTAAAACCACGTTTTTTTAAATCTTTTGCAAATGCTGTCGAGGCTTCAGTAATGGCTGGGTAATCTTCAAGTTTATCGACATTATTCACCAAAGGTTTGCCCCCAACGAACTGCCATTGGTAATTTGAGAAGCTACCAAACTCTTTTTGTATCTCAATAAATCGCTTGGCATTATTAATCGTGGCGGCAATTTTTAAGCGATTGCGAATAATGCCGTCATCTTGCATTAGGCGTTCAATGTCGCTGTCATCCATTTGTGCAACGTCGTCAACAACAAAATTTTTAAAGGCGCGACGGTAGCCATCACGCTTTTTTAAAATTGTGTACCAGCTGAGTCCTGCTTGTGCAGATTCTAAAGTAATGAATTCAAAAAGGCGGTGGTCATCATAAATTGGCACCCCCCATTCTTCGTCATGATAGGCGACATAATCGTCTTTGCTGGTATCGAGCCATGGGCAGCGGTTGTGGTGATGGTGTTGCATCGTTCCCTCGCAATTGTCATTTTTTTGTCGTTGTAAAATTAATGCTAAACTACTGAAATAAAACAATAATAATTATGGTACGGATTGTGCATTTATACAGCTAGACACGATTTTTTGAGTATCGATTATGGCCTTAGCACATGTACTAAAACCACAATTTATCACAGCTAATCAATATAACCCATGTTTACAGCAAGAAGAGTATGTGGGTGAGTTGAGTGAACTTCGTCAGCAAGCAAGTTGGTTGAGCCATTTGGTTGATACCATGCCTGCGGGGGTTGTGGTATTGGATGGCCGCGGCATGATTGCAAAAGCGAATCAAATCGCTATCGATATGCTTGGTGAGCCTCTGGAAGGTGAAAAGTGGTTCAGCGTTATTCAGCGCTCTTTTCGTCCTAAACAAGATGATGGTCACGAAGTCTCACTCAAAGATGGTCGCTTGATTAAGCTTGATATAACGGCTCTGACGCCAGAACCGGGGCAATTAATTTTAATGACCGATTTGACCGAAACACGCCGACTGCAAAAGCGTGTTGCGCACATGCAGCGCCTGAGTGCGCTGGGTAAAATGGTCGCATCGCTTGCGCATCAAGTAAGAACACCGCTTTCGGCTGCTATGTTATATGCGGCTAATTTAGGCTCTAAACGCTTACCTGAAAGCTCACGGGGTAATTTTCATAACAAGTTAATGTCACGATTAAAAGATTTAGAAACCCAAGTGAATGATATGTTGTTGTTTGCTAAAAGTGGCGAACAGCAAGTAGTTGAGCGTGTATCAATGCAGCAATTACTCAATGAAGTAAAAGCAGGAGCTGATGCTATGGTGGCGCAAAACCACAGTGAATTAACCGTTAGTTTGCCAGAGCCCGATATTGAAATTGTGGGCAATAAAACAGCGTTAGCCAGTGCTGTTCAAAATCTTATTCATAACAGTATTCAAATTATTGGCCAGCACGCAAAAGTGTCACTCAGCGCTCAGCGTGATGAGAGGAGTGAACACTGTGTTCGTATCAGCGTCAGCGATAATGGCCCTGGAGTCGATATTAGCCAAGCCGAAAAATTATTTGAACCCTTTTACACAACGAAAAGCCAAGGTACAGGGCTTGGGCTTGCAGTCGTAAGCTCAGTCGCTAATGCACATCAAGGACGGGTCGAAGTGGCTAATAATGCCCATGGGGGGGCATGTTTTAGTTTAATCCTGCCCATTAGTGCAGAAACTACGTCAGTGGAGGCAAGATGAATACGAACTCTATTTTAGTCGTTGAAGACGACGCAGGCTTACGCGAAGCCTTAATTGATACATTGGAAATGTCAGGTATTGATTGCATCGCTGCCGACAGTGCCGAGCAAGCAATGGTATTGCTAAAGCAAGGAACGTATTCATTGGTGGTAAGCGATGTACAAATGGGCGCGATGAGCGGCCTTGATTTATTGCGTAGCATTAAACTTAATTACCCTGAGCTACCAGTATTAATGATGACAGCATACGCCACCATTGATGATGCGGTTGAGGCAATGCGTTTAGGGGCTATTGATTATATGGCTAAACCATTTGCACCTGAAGTTTTATTGAATATGGTGAGTCGTTATTTACCCGAGAAAGAAAAAGAAACCGATGGGCCGATTGTCGCGGATCCATCCAGTATTAAATTACTTGAGCTGGCCAGTAAAGTGGCACGTTCAGATGCCAGTGTCATGGTGCTCGGACCCAGTGGTTCGGGTAAAGAAGTGCTGGCGCGCTTTATTCACGATAAATCAAGTCGCGCAGATGCCCCCTTTGTAGCGATTAACTGTGCTGCTATTCCTGAGAACATGTTAGAAGCGACCTTGTTTGGTTATGAAAAAGGCGCGTTTACTGGGGCGATTCAAGCGTGTCCTGGCAAATTTGAACAAGCACAAGGTGGCACTATCTTGCTTGACGAAATCACCGAAATGGATTTAGGTCTGCAAGCTAAGTTACTGCGTGTTTTGCAAGAGCGTGAAGTTGAGCGTTTGGGTGGTCGTAAAACCATTGAGCTCGATGTTAGAGTGCTCGCAACCAGTAACCGTGATTTAAAAGAAGCTGTTAGCGAAAATTTATTCAGAGAAGATTTGTATTATCGTTTAAATGTTTTTCCTTTAATGTGGCGTCCGCTGTGTGAGCGCCCAGGTGATATTATTGTCCTTGCAGAGCATTTAATTGAGCGTCATTGCATCAGAAGTAAAGAGCCTATCGCATTATTAACTGAGCAAGCTAAGCAAAAACTGCTATCGCATGCTTGGCCGGGTAATGTCCGTGAACTTGATAATGTGATTCAGCGTGCACTGATACTATGTGATGGTAATAGCATTCATGAAGACGATATATTTATTGAAGAGCTCTTAGCGGTTAAAGCACAGACTGTAAATAGTGCACCGGTGCAAAATGCCCCGGTTTATAAAGAGCAAGTGGTTAACCCCATGCATGACGAAATTCCATCTGTTAACGAGCAGGGAAATTATAAAGATGAGCTTAAAGACAAAGAGCATCGCATTATTTTAGAAACCCTAGCTAGGTGCCAAGGAAAGCGCAAAGAGGTTGCTGAAACATTAGGGATTAGTCCACGAACACTTAGATATAAACTAGCTCAAATGCGCGATTTAGGTATTGCATTACCCGCTTAAAAGCATCCCCCTTTAACTGACAAGCTCACTCCGTGTGGGCTTGTTTGCTGTCAAAACTCTGACAAACAAAATAACCACCTAACACATTGATTTATATTGTTTTATTTTGTGGCACGTTTTGTGCTTTATCTATATATAAGTAAACTGCATTGTCAGAGAGTATTATGAAAGTTCAAAACAGCGCATTATTTCAAGAAATGCAATCTATGGCACTTGAAGCTAGCCGTAGTCAATCCGTTAATAATTTACCAACTCAGGCTCAGCCAACATCATCGGCGCAATTTGGTGACTTACTTACAAGCGCGCTAGATACCGTTAATGGCCTGCAGCAAGAAGCAAAACAAAAAGTAACAGCACTTGAGATGGGAGACCGCAGTGTATCCCTTGCTGAAGTAATGATTGCTTCGCAAAAGTCTTCGGTTGCTTTTGAAGCAACGGTGCAAGTTCGCAACAAACTTGTTGAAGCATATAAAGAAATCATGAACATGCCTGTTTAACTAGGTAGTGGAGAATTATTGTGGCGCAATCTAATCAATCAACTGATCTAGCCCTCGCAGGCGGCGGTGTCGATACTTCAGACACGGATGATCAACAAGAGCAAAAGTCAGGCTACCTCAGTGCCCTCAATGGCGTTGATGTATTACGTCAGGTGACGTTGGTCATTGCACTGGCTATTTGTTTGGCAATCGCAATTTTTATTATTATCTGGGCTCGTCAACCAGATATGCGACCGCTGGGTAAAATGCCAACCGAAGAGCTTATCCAAACGCTGGACTTTTTAGACGCACAGAAGATTGATTATGAACTTGATGGTAATGTCATCTCAGTTGAAGAAGGCGAATACCAAAATATTAAATTATTGATGGCCCGTGAAGGTCTTGAGCAAGCGCCAAGCTCAGGCACCGACATCATCATGCAAGATATGGGCTTTGGTGTTAGCCAACGCTTAGAACGTGAACGTTTAAAACATGGTCGTGAGCAGCAACTTGCTCGCACAATCGAAGAGCTAAAAAATGTCACTCGCGCCAAAGTGCTTTTAGCAATTCCAAAAGAAAACGTATTTGCTCGTCGTGAAAAATTACCATCAGCTACCGTTGTACTGACTCTTAAACGTGGCCGTATGTTAGATGGTGAAGAAATCGACTCAGTTGTTGATATTGTTGCCTCTGCAGTACAAGGTCTTTCACCTGAGCGTGTTACGGTGACAGATCAAAACGGTCGCTTACTTAATTCGGGTTCACAAAATTCACTGGCAGCGCGTTCTCGCAAAGAATATGAAATTGAGCGCAAGCGTGAAGAAGAATACTTAAATAAAATCGACAGCATCTTAATTCCTGTCGTAGGCTTAGGTAATTACACTGCGCAAGTTGATTTAAATATGGACTTTAGTGCGGTAGAAGAAACACAAAAGCGCTACAACCCAGACTTACCTGCAGTGCGCAGTGAAACAACATTTGAAGAAAATAACATTGGTGGTCTTGCTGTGGGGATCCCAGGTGCCTTGACTAATCAACCGCCTGTTAATTCAAATATTCCTGAAGTTGCAGGACAAGGGGGCGCTGGTAGTGCAATGAACCCAAGTCGTTCGCACAAAGAAGCAACCCGTAATTACGAGCTAGATACCACTATTTCTCATAAGCGTCAGCAAACAGGTGTTATTCGTCGTATTAGTGTATCTGTTGCGGTTGACTATGTGCCACAAGTGGGTGAAAACGGCGAGACAACAATGGTTCCTCGTTCTGTTGAAGCGCTGTCAAATATCCGTCGCTTGCTACAAGGCGGAGTGGGGTTTGATATGCAACGTGGTGATGCGCTTGAAGTTGTTACTGTTCCGTTTGTACGTGAAGACACCGCTGCGGCCATAGAAGTGCCTATTTGGGAACGAGACTGGTTTATGAAGATATTACGTTTATCATTAGGTGCATTAGTGATTATCGTACTTATCATGGCGGTTGTGAAACCTATGCTGAAACGCTTAATTTACCCAGATGATACACTTGAAGAGTATGATGAAGATGCACTTAGCTCTGGTGTAGATATTGGTGATAGTACGCTAGATATGCTAAATAAAGACTTTGACTCTGCTGCTGTAGGATTCTCAAGTGATGGTACACTACAGCTGCCAGATTTACATGGTGATGAAGATTTACTCAAAGCAGTTCGTGCATTGGTTGCTAATGAACCAGAACTGTCTTCTCAAGTAGTGAAAGCGTGGTTAACTGAAGATGACTGATCAAGAACAAAAACAACTCCCACCGGCGTTTGATGTTGATAAATTAGACGGTGTTGATAAAGCAGCGATTTTATTGCTGAGTTTATCGGAAGAAGATGCTGCGCAAATTCTAAAACACTTAGAGCCTAAGCAAGTGCAAAAAGTGGGCATGGCGATGGCTGCATTAGACGATTTATCGCAAGCGAAAATCAGCGCCGTTCATAACTTGTTTATTGAGCAAATTCAAAGCTTCAGTACCATAGGTTTCCAATCTGAAGACTTTATTAAAAAAGCGCTTACGGCCGCACTTGGTGAAGATAAGGCCGCCAGCCTAATCGACCAAATTGTGATGGGTTCGGGAGCGAAAGGTCTTGATTCACTTAAGTGGATGGACTCGAAACAGGTGGCTAATATTATTCGTAATGAGCATCCGCAGATTCAAACCATTGTGCTTTCTTACTTAGAGCCTGAGCAATCAGCCGAGATTCTGTCGCAATTCCCAGAGAAAGTGCGTCTTGATTTAACGATGCGTATTGCGAACCTTGAAGAAGTTCAACCAGCTGCATTGCAAGAGTTAAACGAGATCATGGAGAAACAGTTCGCCGGCCAAGCAGGTGCACAGGCAGCGAAAATGGGCGGCTTAAAAGCAGCGGCAGATATCATGAACTACCTTGATACCAATATTGAAGGTCAGTTAATGGATTCGATTCGTGAGCATGACGAAGAAATGTCGCAACAAATTCAAGACTTGATGTTCGTATTCGAAAACTTAATGGATGTAGAAGATCGAGGTATTCAAGCGATTCTGCGCGAAGTACAGCAAGATGTCTTAATGAAAGCGATTAAAGGCACAGATGAGGCACTGAAAGAGAAGATCTTAAGTAATATGTCTAAACGTGCAGCGGAATTACTGGCCGACGACTTAGAAGCTATGGGCCCTGTGCGTATTAGTGAAGTAGAAGCGGCACAAAAAGAAATTTTGTCTACAGCACGTCGTTTAGCTGACTCAGGCGAAATTATGCTTGGCGGTGGCGGTGGTGAGGAGTTCCTGTAAACCATGACAAAGCCTTCCTTTCATCCCGGACGCCCAGTTCATGCAAGTGACGCAGTCGATGAACTACTCGAGAACTGGCCGATTCCTGATGTAGCGCAAGATACCCGAAAGTTTGCTGGGCGCTCAACAGCTTACGGTACCCCTTTGGCTGATCTGTACCGTAAAGAGCAAGAAAAAAAAGACGTTGAAGAAGAGCCAGAAGAACCTGAATTTCCACCTTTGACGATGGCTGAGCTTGAAAAAATTCGTCAAGATGCTTTCGACGAAGGCTTAAAGCAAGGCCATGAGCAAGGTTACATTGATGGCTTTGAAAAAGGCGTGGGTGAAGGAAAAGAAGCGGGCTACAAAGAGGGTGTTGAGCTGGGTAAAGCACAAGGCCAAGAAGACATAAAACCGATTTTAGAAGAGCAACTGACTACGCTAAGAAGTTTGCTTGATAGCCTAACTCAGCCCTTATCAAAAGTGGATGAAAGTGCTGAAAAGCAACTTGTTCAACTGGCCGTTATGCTTAGCGAATCGCTTATTTATCAAGAAATAAAAACATCACCAGATGTTATTTTGCACGCACTTAAACACGCTATTGATGCACTAGCAGACGAGCAAACAAGAGTGCGTATTCATCTACACCCAGATGACATTGCGCTGATCACTGAAAGTTACGGTGAGCAAACTATTACAGATAATCACTGGCAATTAGTAGCAGAACCGACACTTGAACGCGGCGGCTGCGAAATAAAAACCCCGCAATCATCCATCGATATGACCGTAAAAACACGCGTCAAAGAAACATTGGAAAACTTCTTGCATAATAGTGGTATCTAACTCTTTTTAGGCTCACTATGAGTAGTCAATCAATGACCCTTAGCGACCGTTTAAAACGGTACGAAAAGCATATTAAAGTTTCTAAACCGGCCGTTGCGGGTATGTTGACGCGCGTAGTCGGTTTGACGCTTGAAGCAAGAGGTTTGAGAGCGCCAGTAGGCAGCCAATGTAAAATAGAAACTATCAATGGGTTTGTCGATGCTGAAGTGGTTGGTTTTAACGACCAAACGCTTTATTTGATGCCAAACGACCATATTTCTGGAGTACTCCCCGGTGCAAGGGTGATCCCACAAGTTAATGAAACGGGTTTGCCTGTAGGGATGGGCTTATTAGGTCGGGTTGTTGACGGCTTAGGTCGACCGTTGGATGGGCTGGGTGCTGTTAATGCTGAGCACTACCTCAAGTTTGCGCAAAATACGATTAACCCCCTTTCAAGAAGACCAATTAGTCAGCCGATGGATGTGGGTGTTCGTGCGATAAACTCTGTGATTACGGTGGGTCAAGGCCAGCGTATGGGCTTGTTTGCAGGCTCTGGTGTTGGTAAGTCGGTGCTGCTAGGAATGATGACTCGTGGTTCAGAGGCTGACGTCATTGTTGTTGGTCTTGTGGGTGAGCGTGGCCGTGAGGTCAAAGAGTTTATTGAAGAAATACTAGGAGTAGAAGGGCGTAAACGTTCAGTGGTCGTTGCTGCTCCTGCTGATGCATCTCCCTTGATGCGTTTAAAAGGCTGCGAAAGTGCAGTAACCATTGCAGAATATTTTCGTGACCAAGGGCTTAATGTGCTGTTACTGCTCGACTCTGTAACCCGTTATGCTATGGCACAGCGTGAAATAGCGCTGGCAGTGGGTGAGCCACCGGCAACAAAAGGCTATCCACCCTCGGTGTTTGCTAAGTTACCAGCATTGGTAGAACGCGCGGGGAATGGCGGCGAAGGGCAAGGATCTATCACAGCCTTTTTTACGGTACTGAGTGAGGGGGATGATATGCAAGACCCTATTGCTGACTCGGCTCGAGCTATTCTTGATGGACATATTGTGCTCTCTCGAGAGCTTGCTGATAGCGGCCATTATCCCGCAATAGACATTGAAAAGTCGATCTCGCGGGTGATGCCGCAAGTGGTGTCAGAGGCGCATATGCAGCAAGCACGTGTGCTTAAACAGGTTTATTCAATGTATCAGCAGAATAAAGATATGATCACGCTTGGAGCATATCAAAAAGGCACTGACCCGATGCTCGATCAAGCCATTAATATGATGCCAAGAGTCAATCAATTCCTACAGCAAGGCATGAAAGATGTGATCAGTTATGATGATGGCCTTCAAGGCCTTGCGCAGTTATTAGGACAAGCATAATGGCAAACAGTAAACTTGATTTATTATTAAAGCTTGAAAACGACAAAGAAGAATCATTGCGCATGGATTACTTAAAAGCACAGCAGCACTTGCAAAGTAATCAACAAAAACTGCAAGGTTTAAACAACTTTCGATTAGAGTACTCACAGCAATTGCACTTAAAAGGCCGTTCTGGTTTATCAAGCGCAGGGTTTAGTCAGTACCATTCGTTTATAGCAAAAATCGAAGAAGCCATTCGCCAACAAGCTAGTACTGTTAATACGGCAAAACAAGTTGTATCGCAAAGAAAAACACTGTGGCTAAAACAGCAAGTTAAAGCAAAAGCAGTCGCTAAATTAATTGAGAAACACGCGTTAAAACAGGCTGCGATAGTGGCTAAAAATGAACAAAAAATGTTGGACGAGTTTGCCTCTAATCAGTTCTTCCAGCGTCAACTGAAAAACCCAACCTTATAATCCTGATTTTTAGGCATGCAATTTGCAGCTATCTGCTTAACAGCGTTAATTTTGGCACTTGCGGCGGCAAATTGCCTCTTTATATTTAGGTGAATTATGGCGATCAGTGATATTAATTTGCAGGTTAAAACTGAGCACGATACTGGTTTTTTAAGCAAAGAATCAGAGGCAAATGATCACGCATCAGGCCTAAGCTTTTTAACTGAATTGTCTGAAGCAAGCGAAGCGGTACACTCTAAAACTGTCGCTAATAAACAGAGCGACAATAGTAACGTAATGCAAAGTGAGGCTGAACAAGCAGGCGGTGTCGTCGCAAATAATACAGACAGCAAACAGGTTTCTGATAAGCCGACGCGTGATGATGAAGGCACAGACGTTGCCCTCATCGAAGGGGAAGACAACCCACTGCTCTCACAAATTAATGCATCACACGCAATGAGCACGCGTGTAAACGTGCTCGCAGACAAACATGAATTTAGTGGGATTGTGGTTGATAAAAAGCCCACCCCAATTGATGATATTACGCCTGTTATTCCTTCGCCTTTAAGTGCGTCTTTAGCAGATGATGACGCGTTGTCTGACAGCGAAAACTCAGTTGCCAATCTATTAACTAAGTCTAAAGTTGCTACCGCGATTGACAATCAATTGAAACCGATTGGCGAATTGCCACCGAAAGATTCAGTCACGCCAATTATTGATAGTCCGTCTGTACTCGATGACACTGAAAATGCGACAACAGTAAACACTGCCAAGCAGCCTCAAGTTATCACGGCAAATACTACTGAGCAAAATGCAGCGATGAAACAGGCCGCACAGGCTACAGAACTGTTGAGCAGTGTAAGTAATGATACGAAGGCCGCATCGTTAGGTTCAGTGGTGACTCCCAGTGGCGAAGTGCAAGAATCGCCAGCTGTAGATGCTAAGTTGGCACCTACTAACAACGCTACTGAAAATGCGAAAAATATCGCTAGTAAGCCAGCGATAGATGCTGACAATACCGTTACTAAAATGGCGGCGACAAATTCAACTGATAGCGTGATGAGTGAGAAAGCGGCAAAAGAGTCAGTCACGAATCAATCAATCGTCAGTTTGTTGGCAAAAGTACAAAGTGGTGATGGTCAAGCGGTCAGTCAATTTGCCAAAGAATTGGCTTTAACGTCAACGCAGCAGGTAAAACTTGAGCAGCAAATTAATCAATTAAAGGCGGCAGGTGAGCTAACCTCAAATGACGTTGATAAGATTAAAGCGCTACTTAGCGAAGCGATGAATACTCATAGTGAAAAAACACAGACACCGCAGCCGGCATTAGTCGCAGACGCAGCGAAAGCTGCACTAAGTAATGCTACAGAAAGCAAAGTGTCTGACAGTAAAGTCCCTGACAGTAAAGTTCCGGCTGCAATAGAAAAACAAATTGCCACATTAACGAAAGATGAGCAGCAAGCATTGCTTAATAAAGTAAACGCACAGTTGCAATCTTTAACACCAGGCACTCAACAATATGAAAAATTAGTGGCGGTGCAGACTCTTTTATCTGACGCGGTTACCCCCGTGAAAGCGGATGCTGTAACACCCACATTAACGGCGACAACAGAGCCTGACAGTAAAAGCCCTAAAGCTGAGCGCAGTGAGCAATTATCAGTGCTAAAAAATGCCAGCGCTGTAAACACAGACACTGAAACAACATCAAAGCTTGATACTTTACTCGACATTGAGCGCCCAAAAGAGGTGTCGACAGCACGAGTCGTGCAGCTTTTCAATCAGTTGACGGCACCGCTTAATCCCTCTCAAACAGGGGCTTATGACGCGGCCTATCAACAATATGAACAAGCCTTAGATGTGCATAGTTTTCAAACACAGGCTCAACAGCAGCCACAAAGTAAAACAGTGAGCCTTGACCCAGGGGTGATGCAAGCAATTAATATTATAAAAAGTGATGCGGCAAAAATGCTCCAAGAGCGAGTCAGTGCCCTGTTAAATATTAATAACAAAGAAGCTGAAATACGTCTTGATCCACCTGAAATGGGCAGCATGCAAATTCGTATCCGCAGTGATGCTGAGCAAGCACAAATTAACTTTGTTGTGCAAAATCAACAAGCCAAAGAAGCTTTAGAGCAATCGATGCCACGTCTGCGTGAAATGTTAGCGCAACAGGGGATTGAGCTAGGCGAAAGTAGTATTCAGCAAGGTAACCCTGAACAACAAGGCAGCCAGTCAGAGCAAGGGCAGCTTGCAGGGCATCATAATGACGAAGAGGTTCAACAAGACGTCACGACGCAAAGCGTAGAAACTTCTCGACAACAATCGTCATCATCAATAGATTACTATGCATAAGTCCTGCTATTATAAGAAATAATACAGTTACAGAGAATGAGTTTACTGTAACGCTTAAGGAAATGATTATGGCCGAAGACGCAAATTTAGAAATAGAAGATACCGGTAAAAGTAAAAAAAAGCTGATTATAATCATTGCTGCAGTTGTTGTGATTTTAGCCGCAGGTGCGGGGTATTTTTTATTTATGGGCGATGATGCCCCACAAGAAAGCCTTGCTGATGAAACAACGGTTTCTGAAACGGCTGCTCCATCAAGCTCTGCGAAGGTCGGTTCGGCGTTATATGTCGCGATGCCGCGTCCTTTTGTTTTTAATGTGCCAGGTGCCAGTCGTGATCGAATTGTACAAATTAAAGTACAGTTATTAGTACGCGGTGAAGTAAACGAAGAAACGGCAAAGAAACATATTCCACTTATCGAAAGTACTTTATTAGGGGTGTTGTCTACGACCACAGCTGATGAACTTGGCACCAGTGAAGGTAAAGAGTCAGTGCGTGTGGCGGCACTAGAAAAAGTTCAAACTGCCTTAAATGATGTTGAAGGCAGTAAAGTGATTGAGCGGGTGTTGTTCACCGGCTTTGTGATGCAATAAGGGGTCAGCGTGAGCGATTTATTATCCCAAGACGAAATTGATGCGCTCTTACACGGCGTTGATGAAGTCGAAGAGGAAGATATTCACGACGGTGGTGATTCAGACGGTAATACACTTCAGTATGACTTCTCATCACAAGATCGTATTGTCCGTGGTCGTATGCCGACCTTGGAAATCGTGAATGAACGTTTTGCCCGTCATATGCGGATCAGCTTATTTAACATGATGCGCCGTACCGCAGAGGTATCAATAAACGGCGTACAAATGATTAAGTTTGGCGAGTACATCCATACCTTATTTGTACCAACAAGTTTAAACATGGTGCGTTTTCGTCCTTTAAAAGGCACCGGCCTGATCACCATGGAAGCACGCTTAGTGTTTATTTTGGTCGATAACTTTTTTGGTGGTGACGGGCGTTATCATGCAAAAATAGAAGGCCGTGAATTTACGCCAACAGAGCGTCGTATTGTGCAAATGCTACTCAAAATAATCTTTGAAGATTATAAAGAGGCATGGGCACCGGTTATGGATGTGTCGTTTGAGTACCTCGACTCTGAAGTTAACCCTGCGATGGCAAATATTGTTAGCCCAACAGAAGTGGTGGTTATTAGCTCGTTCCATATTGAACTTGATGGCGGTGGTGGTGATTTTCATATTGCCTTGCCGTATTCAATGCTTGAGCCAATTCGTGAATTACTTGATGCCGGTGTTCAATCAGATACTGAAGACACTGATTTGCGTTGGAGTAAAGCTCTCCGTGATGAAATTATGGATGTCGAAGTCGATTTATCAACTCAGTTATTAGAGGTTGATTTAACGCTTGCGCAAATTATGGAATTAAAAGCGGGTGATATTATTCCCGTTGAAATGCCTGAACACATTACGGTCTTTATTGAAGAGCTGCCGACCTTTAGAGCTAAAATGGGCCGCTCTCGAGACAATGTGGCATTACAAATTAGCGAAAAAATTAAACGCCCTGAATCAGTTAAGTCTGAACTCCATGTGTTCACTAAAGGTGGCAAAAAACTGGATTCGGATGCAGAATTAGCAGAACTAGAAGAAGATCTTCACCTCTCTGAAGGTGTCGATTTAGACTGGTAGTCGATTTATAAGGTTAAATATAATGAGTGATGATCAAGATACAATGGACGAATGGGCAGCGGCATTAGCCGAGGCCGAGGAAGCCGAAAGTGCAACAAGTAATGCCTCAGTTGCTGAGCTTGACGAGCTGAAAGATGAGAAGCATGAACTCTCAGGTGATGAAAAGCGCAAACTTGACACCATTTTAGATATTCCAGTCACCATTTCGATGGAAGTTGGTCGTTCTAAAATCAATATTCGCAACTTATTACAATTAAACCAAGGCTCTGTTGTTGAGCTTGATCGTGTCGCTGGTGAGCCACTTGATGTGTTAGTTAATGGCACCTTGATTGCGCACGGCGAGGTGGTGGTTGTTAATGACAAGTTTGGTATTCGTCTTACAGATGTGATTAGCCAAGTTGAGCGAATTAAAAAGTTACGATGAGCGCATTTATAGCTTTATCTAGTGCCAGTAGCACTGTTTTTCCTACAGCATCACCTACGGCAGATTTGCTGTCTATGGTGATGTCTTTGCTTTTAGTGTTAGTGGTTATTGTGGTATTGGCGTTTTTTGTCAAGAAGCTCAACCCTAATTTAGCAAACAGTGAAGAGTTTAAAGTTGTTCGCAGTTTACCGCTTGGCTCGCGTGAACGCTTGATGGTTATTGAAATTGATAATGCTCAGCATTTAATAGGTGTTACGCCGCACAGTATTAACTACTTGCATAAGCTAGAAACTCCCTTAAAAGAAAAAGAATTACCGGAACTTGCCAAGCGCTTTGGCAAGTTGTTGAACCCACAATCACCCCCTAATAAAAAGAATTAACGCTATGATCAAGTGGATACTTATTTTAGCTACCGTGTTATTCCTGCCATCTGTTAATGCAGAAGGCATCGATGCACTCACTATCACGACCAACCCCGATGGCTCGCAAGACTACTCGGTAACTTTGCAAGTACTTGCAATAATGACTGCGCTGAGCTTTATTCCTGCGGCAGTGATTATGATGACTTCATTTACGCGTATTATTGTAGTGCTGGCAATTTTGCGCCAAGCAATCGGTTTACAACAAACTCCTTCGAATCAAATATTGCTTGGTATGTCATTGTTTTTAAGTATCTTTATTATGGCGCCAATTTACCAGCAAGTGAATGAGCGTGCGATAGAGCCATACCTAAATGAACAAGTCACCTCAGTGCAAGCGTTAGAATTGGCAAAAGAACCAATGAAAGCCTTTATGCTTTCGCAAGTGCGCCTTAAAGATTTAGAAACATTTGCAAAAATAGCGGGTTACGATAAGTTGGATTCCCCTGAAGACACGCCTTTAATCGTGCTGATCCCCGCATTTGTGACCAGTGAGCTACAAACCGCTTTTATCATAGGTTTTATGTTCTTTATTCCATTTTTGATTGTCGATCTCGTGGTTGCATCGGTCTTGATGGCCATGGGTATGATGATGTTATCGCCGATGATCGTCTCCTTACCATTTAAAATTATGTTGTTCGTACTGGTTGACGGGTGGAGCTTAGTAATGGGGACGCTTGCGAAGAGCTTTGGGCTTGGTGTGTAGCAATGCGTAACATAGCGTGTAACAGTTAGGAGTCATACGATGGAACCGGAAATTTTTGTCGATATTCTCAGCGACGCTTTATTTTTAGTGATCAAGCTGGTGTCAGCGATTGTTGTGCCTGGCTTGCTGGTGGGGCTTGTCGTTGCGGTGTTTCAAGCTGCAACATCAATTAACGAGCAAACACTCAGTTTCTTGCCTCGTCTACTCATTACAATCAGTGCGCTTATATTGGGTGGTCATTGGTTCACTCAAGAACTCATGGATTATTTTACGCGGCTTGTTATGTCGATTCCGGAGATTGCGGGGTAAATGGAGTTTCCATTTGCGGTCATCTTACAGTGGCTCAGTGACTTTTTATTGCCATTTGTACGCATTAGCTCCATGATTATGATCATGGCAGGCTTAGGTGCGAAGAATGTGCCAACGCGTATTAAGCTGGGTTTAGCGGTCGTAGTGACCTTTGTGGCTGTGCCTATGCTGCCGCAGAGCACGTTTACAAACCTGTTTTCGTTTGAAATGGTACTGGTTGTTATCCAACAATTATTGATTGGTGTGGCAATTGGCTTTGCTTCGGTATTATTGCTGAATACTTTTGTACTTGCAGGTCAAATATTGGCGATGCAAACAGGCTTAGGTTTTGCCTCTGTTGTTGATCCCTCGAATGGCTTGAGTGTACCCGCGGTGGGCCAGTTTTACCTGATTCTAGCCACGTTACTATTTTTTGTCTTTAATGGGCATTTGATGATGATTCAAATGGTCATACACAGTTTTGAAGTCTTGCCTATTGATGGTACTTGGTGGTCGGTTGACCACTACTGGGATATCGTTACATGGGGTGGGTGGATGTTTACCACCGCGTTAGTTCTGGCTCTTGCTCCATTGACAGCGATGCTTGTGATCAATATGTCATTTGGGGTCATGACGCGTGCTGCTCCGCAATTAAACATTTTTTCGATAGGCTTCCCTTTTACTCTTGTCGCAGGGCTTGTGATTATTTGGGCTACGTTAGGCAATTTTATGACTCAGTTTGAGTTTCAGTGGTTAAAAATGGTTGAGTTAATGTGCAGCCTTGTTGGCTGTACACCTTAGGAGCGCGCCATGGCTGAAGATTCAGGTCAAGAGAAAACCGAAGAACCCACCGGGAAAAAAATAGAAGACGCCAAGAAAAAAGGCCAAGTTGCCCGCTCTAAAGAGTTGGGAACGATGTTCGTATTAATTTTTTCGGCTATTTCATTGCTGTTGTATGGCCCCGAAATTGGCAAGGGCTTATATAATGTGATGGGGCGATTATTAAGCCTTAATCGTAATGAAACTTACGACACCACCAAAATGTTTTCAGTGTGGAGTATTGTCTCTGATGCCTTGTTGTTCCCGATGGCGATGTTTGTTCTCATTATTGTAATAGCGGCATTTATCGGTAACACGTTACTGGGCGGCTTTAACTTTAGTTGGCAAGCTGCAGCGCCTAAAGCCAGCAAAATGTCACCGGCTAAAGGGATTAAACGTATGCTTGGTCCCCAAGCAGGCGTTGAGCTGGTTAAGTCGATATTGAAGTTTGCGGTGGTTGCAGGCTTTGCAGTATTTTTAATTAATACCTTTTTTGATGAAATATTACATCTAAGTATTGAAAGTGCGCCGGGGAATTTCATTCATGCCCTTGAGATTCTAGCTTGGATGTTTTTAGGCCTAACTTGCACGCTAATTATTATTGCAGCGATAGATGCGCCTTATCAAAGCCACAAGCATCACAAAGAGCTTAAAATGACCTTGCAAGAGGTAAAAGACGAATATAAGAACTCAGAGGGTGATCCACAAATTAAAGCCCGTATTCGTCGTACTCAGCGTGAAATGTCGCAAAGGCGTATGATGCAAGACGTGCCAGATGCCGATGTTATCGTGACCAACCCGACTCACTATTCGGTTGCCCTAAAGTACGATACCGCCAAAGCAGGTGCGCCAATTGTACTTGCTAAAGGGGTCGATGAGCTTGCTATGCAAATTCGTAAAGTGGGTAAGGGTAACGATGTGCCTATTGTTGAATCACCCATGCTTACCCGTGCGCTTTATCACACCACCGAGGTGGGCCAGCAAATACCTGATCAACTGTTTACCGCAGTAGCGCAAGTGCTTGCCTATGTATTTCAATTAAAACGCTTCCAAAAAGGGCGTGGTAAACGTCCTGTTCCACTTAATAAAAAGCTCCCTATCCCAGAGGCTTATAAATATTAATTAGCCGTTTAATAACTTGGAATAGTTATTGCAAATTCCGTGTAGTGTCAATTTTTTGAAATTGTTGAATTATGGAATTTAAAGCGGTATTACAACAACTTAATAAAGATAAAAAAGAGTATGCGAAGGGGCTTGGAACACCATTACTGGTGCTTGCAGCCCTTGGCATGGTTATTTTACCTCTGCCTCCTTTTCTTTTAGATATTCTTTTTTCGTTTAATATCGCGCTTGCGCTGGTGGTGTTACTCGTTACGGTTTACACCATGAAGCCCCTTGAGTTTGGTATGTTTCCGGCCGTGCTGCTAATAGCCACAATTATGCGTCTTGCATTGAATGTTGCCAGTACTCGGGTGGTACTCCTTGAAGGTCATAATGGCGGGGATGCTGCTGGTAAAGTAATTGAAGCGTTCGGCTCGGTGGTTATCGGCGGTAACTATGCCGTTGGTCTTGTTGTGTTCCTTATTCTCATTATTATCAACTTTGTGGTTATCACCAAAGGTGCAGGGCGTATTTCAGAGGTGTCAGCGCGTTTTACACTTGACGCTATGCCAGGTAAACAAATGGCGATTGATGCTGACTTAAACGCAGGTTTTATTAGTGCAGAGCAAGCTCGTGAGCGCCGTGAAGAAGTAACCCGTGAAGCCGACTTTTATGGCTCAATGGACGGTGCCAGTAAATTCGTAAAAGGTGATGCTATTGCCGGTATTGTGATCCTTGTGATTAATATCGTGGGTGGTTTATTTGTCGGCATGATTCAACATGACTTAAGCTTCAGCCGTGCAATGGAAGTATATACGTTATTAACCATTGGTGATGGTCTCGTTGCGCAATTACCTTCATTACTTCTTTCAATTGGTACTGCGATTGTTGTGACGCGTCAAAATGAGTCGCATAACATGGGCGATCAGTTTAAGTCGCAGCTAGGAAACGAAAAGTCGTTATTTATCGCTTCAGGTATTTTGATCACCATGGGCCTTGTGCCAGGCATGCCTCATCTTGCATTTTTAAGCTTGGGCGCATTGTTAGGTTACCTTGCTTACTTTACCCAACAACAAAAAATTAAAGCAGAAGCAGAAAAAGCTGAATTGGAAGCAAATGGGGGCTCGCCAGGCACCGGTGTTGCTAACAAGCAAGAGCAAAAAGAATTGGGTTGGGACGATGTACAGCAAGTAGATGTGATTGGTTTAGAAGTCGGTTATCGCTTAATTCCACTGGTTGATCAGTCGCAAGGGGGAGAGCTACTTAACCGTATTAAAGGTGTGCGTAAGAAACTCTCGCAAGAACTCGGTTTCTTGGTACCGCCCGTGCATATCCGTGACAACTTAGAGTTAGACCCTAACGCCTACCGTATCACAATGATGGGTGTATCCAGTGGTGAAGGTGAGCTTAAGCATGGTGACGAACTTGCTATAAACCCAGGGCAAGTATTTGGCCCAATCAAAGGTGTTGAAACAAAAGATCCTGCTTTTGGACTCGATGCAGTATGGATTAAGCCAGACCAGAAAGATGAAGCCCAATCATTGGGTTACACCGTGGTTGATGCAGCTACTGTCGTGGCAACCCATATTAGCCAGCTATTAACAAACAGCGCAGCATTACTATTAGGTCATGAAGAAGTACAGAACCTACTTGATATGTTAGCGAAAAGTCATCCTCGTCTTGTCGAGGGACTGGTTCCTGACGTATTACCATTGACCACGGTTGTAAAAGTGCTGCAAAACTTACTTAACGAAGGGGTCGCAATTCGTGATATGCGTTCAATTGTTCAGACCCTTGTTGAATATGGCCGGCGAACCTTCGATATTACTAACGTCAGGAATGTTACGCACTGTGTTATCTCGTTTTGTTAAGTACACCATCCCAGGTTTAAGGGTAATGTCTTACCAAGAGGTACCAGACGAAAGACAGATTAAGATTGTCAGCTCAGTAGGCCAACAATAGGATAGTAAAGGGGTTGTACCATGAAAATTAAACGTTTTTTTGCTAAAGATATGCGCACCGCACTAAAAGAAGTGAAAGATGAATTAGGTGTTGATGCGGTTATTATGTCTAACAAAAAGTTAGCGAATGGTGTTGAAATTGTCGCCGCTGTTGATTATGACAAAGCAGCCCCAAAAGCCGAAGCGAAACCGGTGCCTGCACACACAGCGCCACAACAGTCGCATAACTTCGTTAAACCAGAACCTATGCGCGCTAAACCTGAGCCACAAGCCCAAGTTGCAGACAGCCTACAAGCGTTACTAGAGCGTCAAGCCCCACGCCCTCGTTCGCCAGAGCTTGCTTCAATGTTTAATCAATCTGGTATTGAAACGAGTGAACATTATCAGCCAAAAGCACACAGTTTTGCGCCGCAAGATCAGCCGCAATATTCAGCAAAACCTCGCTATCAAGAGCAAGCTGCACCGCGAGTGCAAACACAAGCACATAGCCTAGGTTTTGATGATGATTTAGACACAGGCTTCGACGATTTAGATTCACCAGCAGAACACAAAACGGCCACACCCGCAAGCCACTCAGAAATGGCGACGATGCGTGAAGAAATGAATGCCATTCGTCAATTACTTGAACATCAAGTGTCTGGTTTGATGCAGCAAGACATGGCGCGTCGCGATCCTACCCGTGCTTGTATGATTGATCGCCTAGCCGGTATGGGCATTGAGCGTGATGTTGCGGAGCAAATGGCGTGTTTTATTCCTGATGACGTTTCGCGTCAACAAGCGTGGCAAGCTTTGTTGCAAATGGTTGAAAACCAAATGCATACAACAAATAATGAAATTTTACGTCAAGGCGGTGTGTACGCTTTAGTGGGTCCTACGGGGGTGGGTAAAACCACCACCGTGGCGAAGTTGGCAGCCCTTGGTGCACAAAAATATGGTGCAGATAAAGTCGCGCTTATTACAACAGACACTTACCGTATTGGAGCGTATGAGCAGCTAGCCACTTATGGCCGCATAATTGGCTGTGGTGTGAAACAAGTTAAAGACGCAAATGAATTAGCTGAAGTGTTATACCATTTACGCAATAAGCGTCTAGTATTAATAGACACTGCGGGTATGAGTCAACGCGACTTACGCTTAACTGAGCAACTTAATACATTAATGCGCAATCAGCGTGTCGACATTCGCAGTTATTTAGTGTTAAGTGCAACAGCGCAAATTAACGTGCTACAAGAAACCGTTCGCCACTTTAAAAAAGTGCAACTAAGTGGTTGTATCTTCACTAAGTTAGATGAATCACTTAGTTTAGGTGAGATTATTAGTATTGCGATTCAAAATCGCTTGCCAATAGGGTATCTTACTAATGGTCAGCGTGTTCCTGAAGATATTCGCGTTGCGAATGCAGAGAAACTAGTAAAAAAAGCTGAGCAATTATATTTAAAACGAGCAAAAGCACAACATTCACGACGTCAAGCAGTAGCGTCGAACACAGTAGGGATGTATGATTAACACAGTATTAGATCAAGCAAGCGGCCTGCGCAAAATGAATCAAAATAATAATAGTGGCGTTAAAGTTATCGCTGTCACTGGCGGCAAAGGTGGTGTGGGTAAAACGAATGTGTCACTCAATACCGCGATCGCATTAGGTCAACTGGGAAATCGTGTATTAGTATTAGATGCCGATTTAGGGTTGGCAAATTGTGACGTAATGCTTGGTTTACGTGTCGAGAGAAACTTATCTCATGTTTTATCTGGTGAGTGTGAACTGGATGAAATTCTTGTCGAAGGCCCAGCAGGTATAAAAATTGTGCCAGCGACTTCGGGCTCGCAAAGTATGGTTGAGTTAACACCGTCAGAACATGCGGGGCTTATTCGCGCATTTAGCGAGCTAAATACTGAGTTTGATATTTTAATTGTCGATACCGCTGCGGGTATTTCAGACATGGTATTAAGCTTTTCGCGTGCAGCGCAAGATGTTGTTGTTGTTGTATGCGATGAACCTACCTCAATTACCGACGCTTACGCCCTAATTAAAGTGTTAAGTCGTGAGCATGGCGTTTACAAATTTAAAATAGTTGCCAATATGGTGCGCAGTATGCGTGAAGGGCAAGAATTATTTGCTAAACTCTCAAAAGTAACGGATCGATTCTTAGATGTGTCTATGGAACTTGTCGCAACCATTCCGTATGACGAGAATATGCGCAAATCGACCCGCCGCCAAAAAGTGATTGTGGAGTTATTTCCAAACTCACCAGCCGCTGTGGCATTTAAAACATTAGCAACGAAAGCAGTTAAGTGGCCAATTCCAAATCAACCGTCAGGTCATTTAGAATTTTTTATTGAAAAACTAGTAAACGGTTAACTATGACAACATCGGTGAATAAAGCGATGGGATATCAATCAGCACAGAATTTAAATGCGATTGTTGAAAAACATGCCTCTTTAGTCAAAAAAGTGGCGTGTCATCTAATTGCTCGTTTACCTGCCAGTGTGCAACTCGATGATTTGATTCAGTCAGGTATGATTGGCCTTATAGAAGCGTCGAAAAATTTTGATGCGAGTAAAGGGGCCAGTTTTGAAACATTTGCGGGTATTCGAATTCGAGGGGCTATGCTCGATGAAATCCGTCGAGGTGATTGGGCTCCCCGTTCAGTTCACCGTAATGCACGCCTTGTCGCTGAAACGATTTCGGATTTAGAGAGTATTTTAAACCGCGAGCCAAAAGACACAGAAGTTGCTGAAAAACTTGATATTACACTGGATGAGTACCATCATATTCTACATGATGTAAATTCCAGTAAGGTACTGGGTATAGAGGATTTAGGCGTTGATGAAGACGTCATCACACCTATGGGGCATGATTTAGCACTAGACAAACCGTTTAATAATGTTAAAAATGAACGGTTTAACCAGTCTCTATTGACGGCTATCCAATCGTTACCAGAAAGAGATGCACTCGTTTTGTCTTTGTATTACAACGATGAAATGAACTTAAAAGAAATAGGGCACATACTCGATGTTAGCGAATCGCGTGTGAGTCAAATACATGGTCAGGCGATGATTAAGCTCAAAGCAAAAATCAATGACTGGATTAATTAGTAGTAAGTAAATAAGGTTCAAACCTCACCGGAGGATGTTTTGGATAAAAACATGAAAATTCTTGTTGTTGATGATTTTTCTACAATGAGACGTATCATTAAAAACCTGTTAAGGGATTTAGGTTTTACCAATGTGCAGGAAGCTGATGATGGTTCAACAGCATTGCCGATGTTGCAAAATCAAGAGTTTGATTTTGTTGTAACAGATTGGAATATGCCTGGAATGCAAGGTATTGATCTATTACGCGCAATTCGTGCTGATGATAGCCTTAAACATATCCCCGTGTTAATGGTGACAGCTGAAGCGAAAAAAGAACAAATTGTTGCTGCTGCTCAAGCGGGTGTTAATGGCTATATCGTCAAACCATTCACTGCTGCGACACTGAAAACCAAATTGGAAAAAGTGTTTGAACGTTTAGGTTAATCTAAGGGGAGAGGCTTATGTCAGCACTTGCTGCGCCTCAAATAAGTTTAGAGCAAGCTCGTCAACTTGTTGAGTATCTTGAAAATGGTGAACAAGAGAAAGCTGATAAGCTGATACTTGAAACAGCATCAAAAGAACAATCAGAGTTGTTTGCTGAAGTCGGTAAATTGACACGACAACTTCATGAAGCACTAAAAAACTTCGATCTTGATACTCGACTCACAGATTTAACAACAGAAGCAATCCCGGATGCAAAGCAGCGCTTGAATTATGTTATGGAAATGACTGAAAGCGCGGCCAATAAAACGATGGATGCCGTGGAAGCGAGTTTGCCTATAGCACAACAGCTCGCTGATGAAATTGCCACGATTAAACCAACGTGGGATCGTTTAATGAATCGAGAAATTGAACTCGGTGAATTTAAAACGTTATGCCACAGCTTAGATAAGTTCATGAATAACTCGCACACCAAAACAGATGAGTTACAAGGCTTGATGACCAACGTGCTAATGGCGCAAGATTATCAAGACTTGACGGGGCAGGTAATACGCCGTGTTATCGAATTAGTGCGCGAAGTAGAAGACAGTTTAATCAATCTCTTAACTGTATTCGGCAGTCAAGACGATGGTCAAATAAAACAAGAAAAACAGGCCATAGACAAAGCACCTGCACAAAGCGATACGCTGGCAGGTCCAGAAGGGCCAATTATTGATAAAGAGTCACGCGATGATGTTGTTTCAGGACAAGATGAAGTTGATGACCTATTATCAAGTCTGGGCTTCTAAGAGGAGAGTAGCTGCATGAGCTTTGAAGTCGATGAAGATATTTTACAGGATTTCCTTGTTGAAGCAGGGGAAATTTTAGAGCTTTTGTCAGAGCAATTGGTCGAGCTTGAAAATAATCCAGATGATAAAGACTTACTAAACGCTATTTTTAGAGGCTTTCACACCGTAAAAGGTGGCGCAGGCTTTTTAAGCATGACTGAGCTTGTTGATGCGTGTCATGGTGCTGAAAATGTGTTTGATTTGTTGCGCCAAGGCGTGCGCAGTGTAACTCCAGAACTTATGGATGTTATTTTACAAGCCCTCGATACAATCAATGAAATGTTCGCGACAATTCAAAATCGTGAACAACCAGAGCCAGCAGATCAAGCCCTCTTAGACGTCCTACATAAATTAAGTCAACCACCAACAGCAGAAGAGCTCGCTGGTGAAGACACAACCGTAACAGACGAAGTAGCAGAAGAAGCCACTGTTGAGCCTGAACCGGTTGTTGATACACCCGAAGTTACTGCTGATGTCTCTAGTAATATTGATGACGACGATCCGTTTGCATTTGATATGTTATTTGATGGGGGATTGGGTGATACCCAAGCTCAACCACAAAACATAGATGAAATTACTGAAGATGAATTCGAAAGCTTGCTCGATGAGTTGCACGGTAAAGGCCAAGGGCCTGCATCAATCACATCAGACACCATGAGCAGTGACAGCGATGATATTACCGATGATGAGTTTGACAGCTTATTAGATGAGCTTCACGGCGTTGGCAGCTTTGGTGAAGTAAAAGCCGACAAAATTACCCGCCAAGCTCCCGCTGAGCCAAGCGCTGTGGTCGAGCAAAGCCCCCCTGCAGTCAGTAATGAAGGCTCTGATGATGAAATTAGTGATGATGAGTTTGAAGCATTACTTGATGAATTACATGGCAAAGGCAGTGCGCCGCAATCATTAGAGACAGATAAGCCGCAAACGCCAGAAACAACCAAAGTTGAGCCAACAAAACCTGCGGCCCCAGTGGCTGCAAAGGTTGAGCCAGCTAAACCTGCGCCACAACCTGCAACGAGTAAGCCTGCGCCAACTGAAAAAGCGCCTGAGAAACAGGCTGCTGCTGCGGCGAAAAAAGCGCCGCCTCCCCAAGCTGAAACAACCGTGCGTGTCGACACTAAACGGTTAGACCAAATTATGAACATGGTTGGTGAGTTGGTGTTGGTGCGCAATCGCTTAGTGAGCCTTGCAAATAACACCAACAGTGAGGCGATGGGGAAAGCCATTTCGAACCTAGATGTCGTCACGGCAGACTTGCAAGGTGCGGTAATGAAAACCCGCATGCAGCCAATTAAGAAAGTATTTGGTCGTTTCCCGCGTGTTGTTCGTGATTTAGCACGCAGCTTGAAAAAAGATATCAACTTGCTATTGGTCGGTGAAGAAACCGACTTAGATAAAAACTTAGTTGAAGCCCTTGCTGATCCACTTGTTCATTTAGTGCGTAACTCTGTTGACCATGGTATCGAGATGCCTGCGGTGCGCGAAGCGGCCGGTAAGCCTCGTACAGGGACAGTTACGCTTTCAGCATCGCAAGAAGGCGATCATATTCTGCTCACCATTCGTGATGATGGTGCAGGTATGGATCCTGAGAAGCTGAAAAAAATAGCAATAAACAAAGGGGTTATCGATCACGACCAAGCGAGTCGTTTATCGGACACTGAAGCGTATAATTTAATATTTGCACCTGGTTTTTCAACCAAAGAGGAAATCTCAGATATTTCAGGTCGTGGTGTGGGTATGGATGTGGTGAAAACCAAAATCACCCAACTAAATGGCTCTGTGAACATTCAATCTGAGCTAGGTGTTGGAACCATACTTGAGATCAAAGTACCTTTAACACTGGCAATCTTGCCGACTCTGATGGTTATTGTGGGTGAGCAAACTTTTGCTTTACCACTGGCTGGGGTGAGTGAAATTTTCCATCTTGATTTAACAAAGACCAACGTTGTCGATGGGCAACTGACAATTATTGTCCGTAAAAAAGCGATTCCATTATTTTATTTACAACATTGGTTAGTGAAAGGAGCCAATCGCCAAGAGCGTAAAGCAGAAGGTCATGTGGTTATCGTACAGATTGGTACTAAGCAAGTGGGCTTTGTCGTTGACTCATTAATTGGTCAAGAAGAGGTGGTGATAAAACCTCTCGATGCTTTACTGCAAGGTACACCAGGTATGGCAGGCGCAACAATCACTTCTGATGGTGGCATTGCACTGATTTTAGATGTACCAAGTATGCTAAAACATTACGTTGGCTAATAATAGTTAGGCTCAATAATTTTAAAGTGCAGCTAATATGCTGCACTTTATGGCATAAATAACAAGAGAGTGCTAATGGCAGTCAAAGTATTAGTTGTTGATGATTCAAGCTTTTTTCGTCGCAGAGTAAGCGAAATATTAGAGCAAGACAGCGACATTCAGGTAATAGGGTTTGCTGTAAATGGCCGCGAAGCAGTTGATAAAGCGCGTGAGCTAAAACCAGACGTTATTACAATGGATGTTGAAATGCCGGTACTTGACGGCATTAGTGCTGTTAAAGAAATTATGGCAGCAACGCCTACGCCAATATTAATGTTTTCTTCGTTAACCCGAGATGGTGCAACGGCCACGCTAGATGCACTGGACGCGGGGGCGCTTGATTTCTTGCCTAAAAAGTTTGAAGACATTGCAAGAAACAATGAAGAAGCGATTGCCTTACTACAAAATAAAGTAAAGGAAATAGGGCGTCGCCGTATTTCTCGTTTTACACGTCCTTTGACTTCACCTCGTCCGGCGTCCCCGACACCTGCAACTAGCACGCGAAGCGGCGGCATTGTTCAGCCAGATCGTAGTTTTAGCCGTTCAACTCCCGCAGCGCCTTCGCCGTCGAGTAATGTTAGAGCGTCAGGGAAACAGTACCAAGTTGTTGCAATTGGCACCTCGACAGGTGGCCCCGTTGCGCTGCAAACAATATTAACACAACTACCTGCTAATTTTCCGCACCCCATATTACTTATTCAACATATGCCGGCTGCATTCACGCCAGCGTTTGCTGCACGTTTAAATGGCCTGTGTAAAATCAATGTGAAAGAAGCACAGCAGGGTGACAGACTGATGCCTGGCACTGCGTATTTAGCACCGGGTGGTCAGCAAATGCTGATAGAGGGACGTGGCTCTGCACGCACACTGCGTGTGTTTGAAGATGACAGTCCGCGTATTACCTATAAACCCAGTGTCGATGTGACATTTGCCAGTGCTGCAAAAGCATTTGGTGGTGATGTATTAGCGGTGGTGCTGACTGGTATGGGGGCTGATGGTCGTGATGGTGCTCGCATGCTGAAGCAAGTGGGAGCCACTATTTGGGCACAAGATGAAAAAACCAGTGTGGTTTATGGTATGCCACAGGCTGTCGCTAATGCGGGTTTAGCCAGTGAAAACCTAGCTCTTAATGATGTTGCTACACGCTTAATACGTGAGACTGGCTGTGGATAAGCTGTCTTTTCTTGGATTAATCGTTGCTATTTGTGCCATAACCTTCGGCTACGCGCTTGAGGGAGGGGTTGTCAGTGCTTTGTTCAATGGTCCTGCCTTAATTATTGTACTTGGCGGAACTTTAGGTGCGGTCATGCTGCAAACACCAGGCAGTGTGTTTACTAAGACGCTGAAAATTAGTCACTGGGTGTTTTTTCCGCCTTATCATGACGTGGACGCCGCGATTGAGCAGGTGAAGCGGTGGTCACAAAAAGCGCGTCAAGAAGGGTATTTAGTTTTAGAGTCTGAAGCGCTTGCGCACCCAGACCCCTATGCTGCGAAAGGTTTAAGCTTGCTTGTTGATGGCGCCGGCGAAAATAAGCTCAGAGATACGCTAGAAATTGATTTAATGCTTGAACGCGAACGTCTGTTAGAAGTCAGTCGCGTGTATGAAGCAATGGGCGGCTATAGCCCCACAATTGGCATATTAGGGGCCGTGCTTGGCCTTATTCAGGCAATGCAATTTATTACTGATCCAGAAAAGTTAGGCGCAGGCGTTGCAACGGCGTTTATTGCGACGATTTACGGCGTCGGTTTAGCTAATTTATTGTTCCTGCCAATGGCAAATAAGCTAAAACAACAGATTGAACAAAAAATGCTGTATCACGAATTACTTGCTGAAGGCATTATTGCGATTGCTCAAGGCGAGAGCCCACTCAATATTGAACTTAAACTTGAGGCGTACCGTGTTGAACGTCCAAGCTTAGTCAGTGAGTAAGTTTTTATGATGCGCCGTCGTATGCGTCATACCACTCAAAAAAGCCAGCACACAGAGCGCTGGTTAGTCTCTTATGCAGACTACATGACTATCATGTTCGCTTTTTTTGTTGTTATGTACGCTATCGCTATTAGCAAGAATGAAGATTTTCAGATTTTGTCTGATTCGCTTGAGCAGGTGTTTGAAAAGTCAGCTCGCAAACAGGAGCAGGCAGGCACAGGCGTCAATGGGACGGGTATTTTAACTGACCGTGTGACCCCTGAAAACGATATTTTGTACGGTGAAAGTATACGTAAAGATGAGCAAGGCCCCGAGTTACTCGACGGTCAAAGTGAAACCAGCAATATAGATAAAAAGCACTTAGGTAAACCCCTTGATAGCTTGCTTACCAAGTTACAATCAGCATTAATCGATGAAATTCGGGATGGTGAGGCTAGTTTAGAGCTTCATCAAGATTGGCTTATCATAGAATTGAGCTCAGGCATGTTATTTTCATCGGGTAGCGCAGTTGCACAACAACGAGCAAAGGAAGTGGTTGCTCTAGTTAAAGAGATTATTGCCCCTGTTGATAACTATATTCGCGTTAGAGGCTACACGGATAACGAAGGTATCCGTAATGAAATGTTTCGTTCTAACTGGGAATTATCTGTTGCACGTGCCACGTCTATACTTGTTGAGCTTGAAAGTTTAGGAATAAACCCTGCACGAATGGCAATTGAAGGGTATGGCCAGTATTCACCGTTTGCCAGTAATGATACAGCACAAGGTCGAGCCGAAAATCGTAAAGTCGTGGTGGCATTATCTAAATACGGTTTACCGCCAGAGCCAAAGCAAAATAATGATCAACCAATGGATGTCGCACCTGAAGAGCCTGCTGAAATTGAGTTGCCAAGCAATGATAACACCATTAAAGTGATTCAATTACCCCATGGTGGGATTCGAATTACCACGCGCAATGAACAATAATAAGGTGTGATGTGAAAATTTGGACAGTAGCGAATCAAAAAGGTGGAGTAGGGAAGACAACAACAGCTGTTAGTCTTGCTGGTATTCTAGCATTACAAGGAAAGCGCGTTTTACTCATAGACACCGATCCGCATGCGTCACTTACTTATTATTTTGGCATTGATTCAGAAGAGCTGGAAGTCAGTGTTTATGATATTTTTGCCCGCGGCAATAGTATGGCAAGTGAAGAAATTTTACAGGCGCTGTGCCCTTCAACGCTTGAAAACCTTGATATAATGCCCGCGACCATGGCCATAGCAACGCTTGATAGAAGCATGGGCAACAAAAATGGCATGGGCCTTATTTTAAAAAAAGCACTGGCTAAAATTAGTGAGCATTATGATTACGCTATCATTGACTGCCCGCCAGTCCTTGGGGTGCTAATGGTTAATGCATTAGCTGCCAGTGAGCGTATTTTGGTTCCTGTGCAAACTGAATTCTTGGCATTGAAAGGGCTTGATAGAATGATGCGTACTATGGAGTTAATGCAAACTTCACAGTCGAAACAATACCAATATACAATTATCCCTACTATGTACGACAAGCGGACTAAAGCATCCCTTGAAGCCTATAAAACGTTGCAGGATAATTACAAAGACAAAGTGTGGTCTGGTGTAGTGCCGGTGGATACAAAATTTAGAGATGCGAGTTTGGCACAACAAGTGCCGATTCAATTTTGCCCGCGTTCACGCGGGGTTTTTGCATATCGCGCGTTACTTGATTTCTTAATTGCACAAGGTTAACGATGAGTAAGCATTTATTTGCCAATGAAAAAGTGATGACCCAATACTTGGGTGCCTTGCTGTGCGAAGATGAACCTGCTGAACAAAATCTAGAGCCTGTTGCAAAATTACTGGAGCAAGTAAAACAACCAAAAGTAGACATTGCTCCGCCAGAAGCGGCACCTGAACCCGAAATACCCCTAGTTGAACCGACTAAAGAGCTTGAGAAAACCGAGAACCAAGCTAATATCAAAGATATAGTCGAGAAATCTAGCAATGACATTGCAGCTAAAACGTCATCTGAACGTCAAGAAGACTATTTTGATGGTGAGTTTCAGGCTTTATTTTTTGAGGTGGCAGGGTTAACCCTTGCAGTACCGTTAAAAGCATTAGGCGGTATCCATCAACTTGCAGAGGTAAACCAATTATTTGGTAAGCCTAAGTGGTTTAAAGGGGTCATGCTTAACCGCGATGAAAAACTGAATGTGGTAGACACCGCTCGCTGGGTAATGCCAGAAAAGTATAATGAAAAGCTAGAACAATCACTAGATTATCAGTATTTAATCACCTTAGGTGATAGCCAATGGGGATTGTTGGCTGAAAAGCTCGTAAATAATATTACGCTTCGCAAAGAAGATGTAAAATGGCGAGCAAAATCAGGTAAGCGGCCTTGGCTTGCTGGGGTTATCAAAGAAAAAATGTGTGCCTTGATTGATGTTGAAAATTTATATCAATTGCTAGAGCAAGGCTTAGACAGCCGTGAGCAGTAACTATTATTACGGAGTAATAGCATGAGTGAAGAAAGACTACTGTCAGCGAATAAAAATGCTGATAGCAACGATGAAGTGTTACAGTGGGTAACCTTTAAACTTGAAGCAGAAACGTACGGCATTAACGTAATGCAAGTACAAGAAGTACTTCGCTATACCGAAATTGCTCCTGTACCAGGCGCGCCTTCTTATGTACTGGGCATTATTAACTTGCGTGGTAATGTTGTTACGGTTATCGATACGCGTGCACGTTTTGGCTTAATGGGTGCAGAAGTAACAGACAATTCTCGCATTGTTATTATTGAAGCCGAAAAACAAGTTATTGGTATTTTAGTCGACAGTGTGGCTGAAGTTGTTTATTTACGCAGCTCTGAAATCGACAGCGCGCCAAATATTGGCACTGAAGAGAGCGCTAAGTTTATCCAAGGCGTTTCAAACCGTGATGGTGAGTTATTGATCTTGGTTGATCTGAATAAGCTATTAAATGACGATGAGTGGGACGAGCTGAGCGCACTATAAAGCGTTTGGAAATTATATGCTGTTATACTCCTTGTTTGGTGCCTCAATCCTACTTGTATTAGTGTGTTTGGGGCTTATTTTTGTTAATAACAATAAACAATCCGCGGCTATTCAAGCAAAGCAAAAACAACTGCAAGAAACTCAACAACAACTGAGTATTCTGCGTAGTGAAGTGGCTGAAATGCGCGCAGGAATGCTAAGTATTGGCAAACGTGTTGTCGCAGTGGAAGAAAAAAGCCAAGAGCTTGAGCAACTGCAAGACGCACAAAAATATGATGATCCTAATGCGAAAATCTATTCGCGCGCGGTCAAAATGGTTGAACTGGGTGCTGATCTCGAAGAGATTATTCACGAATGTGAACTACCCAGAGCTGAAGCTGAGTTACTTATGTCGCTTCATAAACAAAAAGGTGCTTAAGAGCACCTTTTTGCCAACTTGCACTAATGCTTAATCATTTTGAGGGATTAAACCTATCGCTAGCTGCGTTAAAAATGTCTGATTTACGACTGCATGGGTGCAGGAGGTAGGGCAGGAGCAATTGCCGAGAACAACTAAATAACGACATTTTTGCCTTGCCATCGACACCATTTTTTACCTGATATAGATTATACCATTCCGCAAAAATACTTAATCATTTTGAGTGATTAAACCAGTCGCTACCTGCGTTAAAAATTTCTGATTTAGAACAACTAAATAACTAAAATTTTGCCTTGTTATCAACGCGGTTTTATTGCCTCAAAATAGACCACTTAATTAAGCGGAATGGTATTACTTAATGATGTGAAAGGACGTTCCTTTTTAAGCCTGAATATTTAACTTGCCTTGAAAATCTTGCCAACCAGGGGGAAATTTACCGCGTAAAACATACGAAAAGGCAATAAGCTCAGCAATCACATAATAAAGCTCCTTCGGTATCTCTTCACCTAACTCAAGATGTGACAGTGTTTTTGCTAAATCAGCATCTTGATGAACTAAAATGCCTTTTTGTTCGCCAAGCTTCACAATTTCTTCTGCCAGCTCACCAAATCCTTTACAGGTTACTTTTGGCGAGTTTCCAGCTTCGTAGAGAAGACCAATGGCTGACTTATGTGTGTATTGTTCGCTCATTGAATATTAAACCTTAATGTTGATGATGGCATGCGATTTATAAAATGCCTGATGAGTCGTTGTACCTTGTTTTAAACTTAACTCTCCTACATTTAAACCATGACTAGCGAGCTTATGGCGCAGTGTATCTAAATGCGGGTGCGCTAGAGCGGTTACCTCTTGCGACGATGCAAGCAATTGGCAATCGACCGCGGTATCCATAACCTCAGCCGTTACTTGCAGTTTACCAAGCGTTGCAAAGTCAAAGTTTAACCTAACAAACCACACATTCTTGCTCTCGAGTTTATTTTTACTGGGTTTTTTGTATTGCCCAAGACTTATCTCTGTTTGCCCTGTTTCTGGGGGGAGTTTCATGGGTAAGAAAAATTGCGCGAGGGCGCTGGCATCTTGTTGCTGGTTAATCGGTGTTGCTTGCACTTGAGTGAGCGCTGTTTTTACTTGGCTTATTTCTGCGGCCATGGCTTGCAAGCTAGGTTGTTGAAGTTGTTCGAGTAACTTATTACTGTTCACGGCTTTAAAGTTAGGTACTAACACCTGTAAAAGTGCATCAAGCCCTGTTTGATTATTAAAACTAAGGTTTGTAGGGGCTTGGCTTACGATGGGGGCCGCGAGTGTGGTTATAGCTAATTGTTCAAGCCCTTGAGTAAAACTGGCTTGTTGGCTTTGAGGTGTCAAACTTGAGGGCCTTATAATGCTCAGTAACTCACGCTCAATGGTTGAAGGGTGTACATTTTGATTTGATATCATTCTATTAAATGCTTGATTCACCAATCTATTTAAATCGACTGAGGGGGATTTGTTTTGCTCACTTAGTTCATTGATTTTTTGACTCAGCTGTACAGGAAGATCACTGACTGCGCTACTTTTGGTGTTAGGTAAAGGCAGTAACTTTGCAATTAACGCCGCCTCTAAAGGCCTAATGGGTTGTAATGGTTGCGCTAAGTTAGGCTCTTTCAACGCTAAATAAGGTGGCTGCATTTTTAATGTATTACCCGCATCTGTCAGCAGTTTGTCTAACTTGGGGTGTGTCAGCGCTGGTTGCGTTTTGAGACTTGCTACATTACTTGGCGGCTGGGTCAGTGTCATTTGGTTTGCTGCAACAGGTTTAGCGTGAGGCTTTATTAATGGCGACTCTGTCCCCTGAGTTTTATTAGCCTCAGCGGGGATTAGTTTTTGTAATTCAATTGCTTGTTGACTATTGATGCGTGGAAAAACACTTGCTTTAATCAATTGAAATAGCTGAACAAGTGGCGCCGATTTAGTAAAGCTAACAGGCAGCATCGGGTTTTCGGCCAGCGCTTGTATTGTAGCTGTTGTCCCTGAAATGTTGGCTAAGGGGGCATGAGTCTTTGGTGCATCAGCCACAGCGGTTGCTGATGTTGACTGATGGAATCGTGTTTCGGTTGGCCTGTTATTTTCAAAAGCCGCGAGTTTGACAATATCGAGTCGTTTAGCATTAAAGCCAAGCTGACTGATTGAGTCGGTTTTAGTATTCAATGCAGCATCAAGTGAATTATTTGTGGCTTTATTTGCAGCGGGTAGTTTTTCGAAATAACGAACAGCATCGGTTATGCGCGTTTTTAGGTCGGCAAAACTGCCTTTTAACCATGAGCGAATCGGTGAGTTTGTGGTGCTTAGTGGCGTTAATTCAACATGCTGTTTAGGGGAAGCATTGCGCTGGCTTTGCAGTGCTTGAATAAAGGTCTCTGCGAGAGAATTTTTAAGTGTTATTTGCTGTGCAGGCGCTTGGTTAATAAGCGTGATAGTGTCTTTAATTGCCTTAGGTGTCATTATTAAACTAAGCGGGCTTAACTGCCATTGAGCTTGAATATTTTTTACTTGCTTAGAGGGCAGTGTATTTAATGGCACCGTTAAGGAGGACGTTGGCTTTTCAGGTAAGTTCAACTGCACTTGTTGCCCAGATAGCTTTAGGTTTAGCTCAGGTGTGAGTTTTGCCAAAAGTTCTGCGACCTTTTGCTGGCTAATACTTTGTTGGTGAAGTGAATCACCAAAACGGTTAATGATTGTCAGCGAAAACTCGTTGTGTTTATTGCTGGCAGGCACTATCACAGCCTTGAGTGGAGTTTCTGTTTTTAAGAGTGCTGCAAGGGTGTTATTGAGTACAAATTCAGTGTTGAGTACGGGTAATTGCAAAGCCGGCTTTGTTGCAGCAAGGTTTGCAGGTAAGGGGGCGGTTGTACGTGAGTCACCCTGTGTTAACAGATTAAGTAAAGCGTGTAACTGAGGCGCTTTACTCAGCGTCATTGTTACGGGTAAGGGTGATATTGTCAGTTGTTTACCATCGCTGCTTAATTGAATGGTTGCGGCTAAAAATTTCTCAAGTTGTGGGTTCGCTTGTTCTGTCGATAAGCGTAAGGTTTGCCAGCTGTTATTAATTAATACATCCATTTGCACAGTATGTTTAGTTACAACAATATTGCGTGCTGTTAAGTGCTGATCTGTGAGTGCTTTTAACGCGTCGTTGGGGTGTTGTTGACCAGCCGAATGTATGCCTTTTGGATCAAGGTTTAGGTGAGTGGTGAGAGTCAACTGGCTTTGTTTATTCATTATTTTAGATCAAATATAAGTTAATCGTTATAAAGCAATATTCGTATTACCCTATCATTATGGTAGACTAACGCCTAATTTTGGGTATAGAGAATCATCATCTTGTTACACATTAAGGCCGTCACCTGCATCAAGCAAGATCGTTGTTTGTTTGCGGATCTTAATTTCAGCTTGAAATCGGGGCAAATTATGCAGTTAGCTGGTCCGAATGGGGCTGGTAAAACATCATTATTGCGTATTATTGCTGGTTTCGCTATGCCAGATGAGGGCGATGTTTTATGGCAAGACCGTTCGATTGCAAAATACTACGATGAGTATGCGCAATCGCTTTTATTTATCGGTCATAAAACAGGTGTGAATAGCCAACTGACGGCGCTTGAGAATGTGGCATTTTGGCTAAAGATTAATGGATACGATACACAGCAAGATCTCTATCCTATCTTAGCCAAAATTGGTTTAGTAGGACTTGAAGATGTGCCAGTACGCATGCTCTCCGCAGGACAGCAACGTCGTGTGGCTTTAGTGCGACTATGGCTAAACAGTGCAAAGTTATGGATTTTAGATGAGCCATTTACAGCACTTGATAAAAGCGGTGTGGCATTTTTACAAGCACGATTCGTTGAACACTTAAATGCTGGTGGGGCTATTCTTCTCACTACGCACCAAGATTTAACAACACAGTTTAGTGATCTTAAAACGGTGACTTTGGAGTATCGCCACTGATGGTAAAGCAGCACTCTTATTGGCAACTGTTCTCTGCGGTTTTTTCAAAAGATCTTAAATTAGCGTTTCGTCAGCGTGCTGAAATCGTTAATCCTATTCTATTTTTTCTGATTGTTATCACTCTTTTCCCACTGGCGATTGGACCTGAACCGGGTTTATTAGCACGAATGGCACCGGGTATTATTTGGGTCGCCGCATTACTCTCAACCATGCTTGGTTTAGACAAACTTTTTCGTGATGATTACCACGATGGCACATTAGAGCAGCTTATAGCTTCGTCATACCCGTTACCTTTGACAGTATTAGCTAAAGTGGCTGCTCATTGGGTGATTACAGGGCTGCCTTTGGTATTAATGACGCCAGTTTTCGCTTTGTTATTAAATTTAGAAAGTTCAGCACTTCTTGCTACAGTGCTAACCCTGTTATTGGGCACACCTTTGCTAAGCTTTATAGGCGCAATCGGTGCTGGACTCACGGTGGGTTTACAAAAAGGCGGCATTTTAATGAGTTTACTTGTGTTGCCTTTGTATATCCCAGTATTAATTTTTGCAACATCTGCTATCGATACCAGTTCAATGGAGCTTGCGTATAGTGGACAGCTTGCAATCCTTGGCGCCATGCTAATCGTTGCGATTTTAGCTGCGCCAATTGCCATATCGTCAGCATTGAAAGTGAGTGTAAGTTAATATGTGGAAGTGGTTACATCCCTACGCAAAAGCAGATCGTGCTTACCAATTGTGTAACACCTTACTGCCTTATTTCGCCGTCGTGACGGTGGTGTGTATGATTGTTGGATGGGTCTGGGGGCTGGCTTATGCACCTGCAGATTACCAACAAAAAGACAGCTACCGAATTATTTTTATCCATGTCCCATCTGCAATCTTATCGATGGGTGCTTATTCCTCTATGGCGATTGCCGCAGTGATCGCATTAGTATGGCAACTACGTAATGCTGAACTTGCAGTGATTGCAATTGCGCCTGTTGGAGCGTGTGTAACAGCAATCGCATTAATCACCGGAGCAGCCTGGGGTAAACCTATGTGGGGCGCTTGGTGGGTGTGGGATGCACGCTTAACGTCAGAGCTTATTCTGTTATTTTTATACTTAGGTGTGTTGTCGCTATACCATGCTTTTGAAGATAAGAAAGCCGCAGGGCGAGCCGCGTGTATTTTGGCCATTGTTGGGGTAATAAACCTCCCTATCATTCACTTCTCAGTTGAGTGGTGGAACACCCTTCATCAAGGTGCCACAATCACAAAGTTTGATACAAAAGCGATTGACCCAAGCATGTTTTGGCCATTAATGGTGAATATTGTTGCGTTTGCTGCCTTTGTCGGGACTGTGACGTTGATCCGTCTTAAAAATGAAATATTACAGCGTGAAAAGCACCGTCCGTGGGTGCGTCAAATGCTTGAGCGAGGTTAATCATGCAGTTTGATTCTTTTGCAGATTTTATTGCCATGGGAGGCTATGGCTTTTATGTGTGGTTGTCATTTGGCAGCTGTGCATTAATTTTACTTGGTATTTTAGTGAGTTCGTTAAACGATACGAAACGTATTTTCTCTTCAGTTAAGCAACAAGCACAACGAGAAGAGCGCATTAAAAAAGCGAAGCAAGAGGCAGGGCAATGAATCCAAGACGTAAAAAACGCTTATTAGCTGTTGTCGCCATCATTTTCGGTGTGGGCGCAACGATTGGTTTGGTGCTATATGCACTACAAGAAAACATTAATTTATTTTATACGCCGAGTGAGCTTGTTGATGGTAAAGGCCCTAACAAAGAAAAACCGCACATAGGTCAAAAATTGCGTATTGGCGGTATGGTTGTGCCAGGCTCTGTTGTGCGTGATGAATCAAGCCTTAAAGTCAGTTTTAAACTGATTGATACAGGCCCAATGGTGACAATTAATTACCAAGGCATCTTGCCAGACTTATTTCGTGAAGGCCAAGGGATTGTAGCCCAAGGGGTGCTTGTGAATGCCAACGAAATTGATGCGTTTGAAGTACTCGCTAAGCATGATGAAGAATACATGCCTGCGGAAGTTGCTGAAGCAGTGAAAGGTATCAAGCACGAAAAACCGACCTATAACTTAGAAAGCGGTAATTAATATGATCCCAGAACTCGGTTATTTTTCACTCACACTGGCCATGGTGCTCAGTGTCTTATTGTGTATTTTTCCATTGTGGGGTGCTCATACTGGTAATTTACGCCTGATGCGTGCTGCGCCCTCACTGGCAGTGGGCCAGTTTGTGTTTGTACTGCTCTCTTTTGCTGCGCTTATTTATGCCAGTTTAACTGATGATTTTACCGTTTCGTACGTAGCCTACCACTCAAGTAGCACCTTACCTTGGTATTACAAAATTACCTCGACGTGGGGGGGCCATGAAGGCGCTATTTTGTTGTGGTTAGTGATGCAAGCAGGGTGGACTGCGGTTGTTGCAATGCGTTCTAAATCATTGCCTTGGGTATTACGTGCGCGTGTACTGGGTGTTTTAGGCTTTTTAGGCGTGGGCTTTATGCTTTACACCTTGTTAATGTCGAGTCCATTTGAACGATTACTGCCTTATTTCCCTGTTGAAGGGCGAGATTTGAATCCACTTCTTCAAGACCCTGGCATGATTATCCACCCGCCATTACTTTACATGGGCTATGTGGGTTTATCAGTGTCATTCGCGTTTGCGATTGCTGCACTCCTTACCGGCAAGCTTGATAATACGTGGGCAAAATGGTCTCGACCTTGGACAATGACAGCGTGGGGCTTTTTAACGTTTGGTATTACTATCGGCAGTTGGTGGGCATACTCAGAACTAGGCTGGGGTGGCTGGTGGTTCTGGGATCCAGTGGAAAATGCCTCGTTAATGCCGTGGCTTGTTGCCACCGCGTTATTGCATTCATTATCGACCACAGAAAAGCGTGGTGTATTTAAGTCGTGGACAGTATTACTGGCAATAGCTGCGTTTTCATTGAGCCTATTAGGCACCTTTATTGTGCGTTCAGGCATTATTGTTTCTGTGCATGCGTTTGCCTCAGACCCTAATCGCGGTATGTTCATATTGGCCTTTTTAGCGATTGTTGTTGGTGGCGGGTTGAGCCTGTATGCACTGCGCGTTTCTCAAGTGAAAAGTGAAGGGCGTTATAAGTTTGCATCACGCGAAGTGGCACTGTGGCTTAATAATATCTTTCTCGTTGTAGCGACTTTAATCGTTCTGTTAGGTACGTTGTTACCTATGATCCATAAAGAGCTTGGTTTAGGCAGTATCTCTATTGGTGAACCATTCTTTAACAAAATGTTTGCTATTTTACTTGTTCCATTCGCTATTTTAATGGGAATTGGGCCGCTACTACGATGGAAACAAAATAAGTGGTCAATGCTACAAAATAAGCTTGCGTTATCAGCAGTAGTCAGTGTTGTTGCAACTGCTGCATGGCTGTACTCAAGCTATGATGTAGTGGCGCCAATCACGTTTATAGCCACAACGCTGGCGATATGGATTTTTGTCACAACGTTTGTCGATTTAGTGTCAAAAGTGACTATTCACACGACCTTGTCTGAGGGCTTTAAACGTCTAGGTTTGAGTTATTGGGCGATGGTATTGGGTCATGTTGGTTTAGCATTTGTAATTGCAGGCGTTACCTTAACCTCTGCGTACTCAGTTGAGCGCGATGTATCGATGAAGCCGGGTGATAAAGTCGCGCTTAATGAATACCAGTATCGTTTTGACGGTGTTAAAGCAATCCGTGGTGCGAATTACAGTGGTCATGCAGGTGTGGTGACCGTGTTTAAAAACGACAAGCAAGTAACCGTCTTACATGCAGAAAAGCGTCGTTACGACATTGGCATGCAATTTATGACAGAAGCTGCGGTTGATGCAGGGTTTACTCGTGACTTGTATTTAGCGCTTGGTGAGCAACTTAGCCAAGGCGCGTGGTCGTTGCGTATTTACCACAAACCGTTTGTTCGTTGGATGTGGCTTGGTGGTATTTTAATTTCACTCGCGGGTTTCTTAGTCTTAGGCGATAAGCGTTACCGTCAAAAATCATTGAATGGGGAGGCCGCAGCATGAACCGAAAGTTGTTAGCATTAGCGCCTTTGCTGGTTTTTGTTTTACTGTGCGTATTTTTGTACCAAGGCTTATTTGCTAATCCACGTGAATTGCAAACAGGGCGTATTGGTCAAGCGATGCCTACTTTTAATTTGCCTGATTTAATGGATGAGTCTAAACGTTGGACAGACACTGATTTAAAAGGTGAAGTGTATCTTCTTAACGTATGGGGCACATGGTGCCCAACCTGTTTGGCTGAATTAGGCTACTTAACTGAGCTCAGAGAACAAGGCGTTAAAATTATCGGCTTGTACTATGAGCAAGGTTATGACCCTGACTTTGACGGTCAATTTGATATTAATGCGTTACGTGACGATGTCACGAGTATGCTCAATCGTGCTGGCGACCCATACCAGTTTAATATTTTAGACTTAAAACGCACCTTGGCTCTCGACTTAGGTGTATCGGGTGCCCCCGAAACCTTTTTAGTTGATAAACAAGGTACTATTTTACTTCACCATACTGGCGATATTAACCCGCGTGTATGGCGAGCTAAGTTTGCACCGTTAATGCAGGAGCTACAGCAATGAGGTGGGTGATTTTTTTAGTAAGCTTGCTGATCACGGTGAGTGCTTTTGCAGAGCAAGATAAATATCAATTTGATAATAACGAACAAGCAGCGCGTTTTAGTGAGTTAACGAAAGAGCTGCGTTGTCCTAAGTGCCAAAATCAAAATATTGCCGATTCAGATGCCGTTGTGGCAAAGGATCTCCGTGATAAAGTGTTGGCGCTCGTTAAAGATGGCAAAACCAAAGAGGAAGTGATTGATTACATGATTGATCGCTATGGCTATTTTGTTCACTACGATCCACCTGTTACACCAGCAACTTTAGTGTTGTGGGTGTTACCTGTATTGATTGTGGTGCTGGGTTTTGGCTTTATTGTTTTGCGTCAACGTAAAGCGTCGGTTAAACAAACTTGGACAACAGAAGACGAAGCGTTACTCGCTAAGTTAATTGAACAAAATCAACGTCAGGAGCAAAACTAAATGGCATTAATGTGGGCTTCTTTTGTTTTACTCACACTGATTGCATTGCTGTTTGTTGTGGTGCCGTTTTTTAAACGCGAACGTATTCAACGCCTTGATCACAATGCAAACTCGGAATTGATCCGAATTTATTACCAACGTTTAGAAGAATTGAAAGCTGATTTAGACAACCAGCGTATTGATAAAAATATGCACAGTGAATCGGTTATTGAGTTAAAGCGTCGTTTATTAAACGAGCTTTCGCCAGAAAAAGCACTGAATAGTAAAGGTAATAATCGTATTTTTGCACTAACCGGAGCCGTGTTTTTAATTACATTAACGGTTATTTTCTACAGCTACACTGGCAGTCAGCAACAGATTAAAGGCTGGCACGATGCCATGGCAAACTTAAAGTCATATGGTGAGCGTGCAGTAATGCAAAGTGGTGAGCCTTTGACAGCAAATGAGCTACAAGCGTTTGCGTTAGCACTGCGTACTAAGCTTGATCAAAGCGGTGACGATGAAGTGGCTTGGATGCTGCTTGGACGTGTTGCTATGTCGTTGAATGAGTTCGACATGGCGATGCAGTCATTTGATAAAGTGTTGAAAATGAATCCTGATAACAAACAAGTGCTGATCAGTTACTCTCAGGTACTTTTAATGGAAGGCAGTGACGCAAACATGTCACGTGCTGCAACAATGTTATCTCGCGTGCTCAAGGCTGAACCCACCAATATCGATGCTATTTCATTGTTAGCACTTATTGCGTATGAGCGTAAGGATTGGTTGCAAGCTAAAACTGCATTCGAAGTGTTACTTGCTAGTATGGAGCAAAATGATCCCCGTTATCCAATGATTGCACAGCGTATTGCTGAAATTGATGCACATTTAAATAATGAGCAACAAGTCGCAAGCGCTGGTGCAGTCAATGATAGCAACAGTGAGATTAAAATCACGGTCAATTTAGATGAATCACTTAGCAATAAACAACCTGAAAATGGCACTTTGTTTATTTTCGCAAAAGCAGCCAGTGGTCCACAAATGCCATTAGCCGTTGTGAAAATGACCGAGTATAGCTTTCCACTTGAGGTGACCCTCAGTGATAGTAATGCCATGGTTGATGGTTTAAATTTATCGAGTGTCGATAAAATTATTTTAACCGCGCGTTTATCAAAAGATGAGACTGTGGTAACTTCTAGCGGCGAGTTGGAAGGCAATTCGGATGTCTTAGAGCGTAAAAACGTTAAAGAATACGCGTTGCTAATTAATGAGTTAATACCGTAAGGATAGCCGATGTTTAGGCACAGTATATTTTTTATCTTTTTTGTAGTGCTAGCAGGATGCGCACAAATTCCTGAAGAAAAAGTTGATGAGCGTGACCCGTTACAGTCATTTAACCGTCCAATGTACGATTTTAATATGGACGTACTCGACGCGTACATTCTTCGCCCTGCAGCGGTTGGTTATGTGGCCGTTACGCCTATGCCTGTTAGACGCAGTATTGTGAATTTTACCGATAATATCACTGCACCAACAGACATGGTAAATGCGGGTCTTCAAGGCAAGCCTGGTAATATGGGAATTAGTCTGGCACGCTTTTTAGTCAATTCAACGGTCGGTTTGTTGGGTCTCTTCGATGTTGCTTCATCACTGGGGTTAGAGATAGTGGATGAAGATTTTGGCCAAACACTGGGTGTTTGGGGAGTTGGTGATGGTGCCTACTTAATGATCCCAGGCATGGGACCAAGTACAGCCCGTAATTTAACTGGTGATGTTGTCGATAACGTTGTATTACCAGAAATAGCCCTGACTACACCGCAAACCGTCTTGGTTTTTGTTTTAAAAGCAGTGGAGGCCCGTGCCTCATTGATAAACCAAGAAAGTTTATTAAATGAGTCGCTCGATCCGTATATCTTCGTAAAAGATGTCTATTTTCAGCGCCAGCTCTATGAGCTTCACGATGGCAATCCCCCCATCGAAAAAGAGCCTGATGACTTTGATGAAGACTTCTTAGAAAATCTTTAAAAAGTATCCTATAAAAAATGCCAGCATGAATGCTGGCATTTTTTATGGAGATGAAGCGGGGTGGTATTAGTCGCCAAACACAGCCATTTGTTCATTCGCCCAGTTAACAGCGTCATGGTATGCATCGGGAACTTCTTCAGGCTTCAGACCAAGTGCTTGCTGTATTTCATTGGCGTTTTGCCAATTAGCTTGCTCATATTGTTTTACCAAGCGTAAATAACTGGCTAAAAGGCCTTCGTCTTTAAGAAGCGCAACTTTAATGTCGTTTGCCAACGGCAACTTATTCATTACGCTAGACATCTCTTCATCTAAAATAGCGTCCATTAAGGACATCATACCGGTTAAAAATGCCATTCCTGTATCACGGAATTTTCCGTGACTGATTGCCAATAACTCTGCAAATCGAGCACGAGTGAGTGATAATCGAATAAGCTCTGCAGGCTTATCAGCAGCCACTTGTGCAGCAAAAAGTAGCGATAAGAAGCGTTTAATTTCTTCACTTCCCAATACAATAAGTGCTTGTTTAATAGTGCTTATTTCTGCACGGCGTTTAAACGCGGCTGAATTTGAGTAACGTAATAATTTATAAGATAAATTAACATCACGCTCAAAGACTTCAGTGATTTTCTTAAGGTTTAGATCAACACTCGATGTTTCGTATAAAAGCTCAGCAAGTGCCATCTCTGACGGAGGCAGCGTTTTACTTTGTACCATTTCAGGTTTTGAAAAAAAGAAACCTTGGAAATAACTAAACCCTAGGTCGAGAGCAAGTTGATATTTTTCGTGGGTTTCTACTTTCTCAGCAAGTAATTTTATATGAGGGAAAGGCTTTATTGCCTCAATTACCTCTTTAATTGACTCGGCCTCGGAGCTTAAAAAGTCGATTTTAATAATATCGATAAACGGATAAAAATGACGCCAAACAGGTTGATGAATATAGTCATCAAGGGCAAGTGTATAGCCTTTTTCTTTTAAATCTTTGACTAAAGCAAGCAGGCGTTTTCCCGGTTGAATTGTTTCAAGGATTTCGACAACAACGTGGTCTTTACCTAATAACAGCGGATAGCCTTTTTGTAAGGTGTCTAAAGTAAAGTTAATAAAAGCGGGTTTATTGTCGGTTAAATCTTCTAAGCCGAAATTAAACTGGCTCCCTTCAATAAGCCGTGAAGTTGCTTCATCGCCATCGATGTCTGGAAACACATTATCTACACCATCCCGAAAGAGGAGCTCGTAGCCTATGAGTTTCTTTTCCTTATCTAAAATCGGTTGGCGCGCAGCGTAAAAATACATAATTGAAGCAAGTCCACATCTGTTAATTCATTTCCTTCCCGCAATATATTGCATTGAGCTTAAAATAGCATTAGTTAAATAAATTTTATGCGGGAAACGTAATTTTATTCTCTTGTTCAAGACCTTAAGACTAAGATAAATTGTGCTTAAATTCTATAACTTGAATTAAATATCAGAAAAATTGTTAGCAAACCGTTGTTATTGTAAATTATACAGCTCATCGGCTTAATTGGAGTTGTGGGGCACAAGCATGATATAGTCGTGTGTGATACTGGCTTTTATCCCAATAATGTCTTAAAACTAAGTAACTTGCGAGTCATTATTTGGATTAGAAGCCTACATTGATTAATTTTTGGAGGCTGATTTGGAAACAGGAATGATAATTTCGTTAGCATTGTACTTCATTGTTATGTTGGGAATAGGGCTTTATGCCTATAAGCAATCAACTGACGATGTATCGGGTTATATGCTAGGTGGGCGTAATTTATCACCCAGTGTAGCTGCGTTATCGGCAGGTGCGTCTGACATGAGTGGTTGGCTGTTAATGGGTCTGCCAGGTGCAATGTATTTATTTGGTTTAAGTAAAGTTTGGATTGCAATAGGGCTCGTATTAGGTGCTTGGGCAAACTATTTCCTCGTAGCGCCGCGATTACGTGTGTATACCGAAAAGGCGAATGACTCGATTACTATCCCAGACTACTTCGCTAATCGATTCGATGATAATAAGAATATTCTTCGCGTTATTTCTGCCATTGTGATCATTGTCTTCTTTACTCTTTATACCTCATCAGGTGTTGTTGCCGGTGGTAAATTATTCGAAAACTCATTTAATATGAGCTACGAAATGGGGCTCTATATCACCACGGGTGTTGTGGTTGTGTATACCTTGTTTGGTGGATTTCTTGCAGTAAGTTTAACGGACTTTGTGCAAGGCTGTATTATGTTTATTTCGTTATTAGCTGTGCCTATTGCGACTTTTACAATGCTTGATCAGCCTTTCATGGACACCTTGGCTAATGCTCGCTATGACCTCTTATTAAGCTCACCCAAAGAAACAGAAATTCATGCACTTAACATGATGGATTGGTTTGCAGGTGGCTCGACAATTGCGATTATTTCGGCAATGGCTTGGGGCTTAGGCTATTTTGGTCAGCCACATATTATTGTTCGCTTTATGTCAGTGCGCTCAGTTAAAGATATGCCTACCATGCGTCGTATTGGTATGTCTTGGATGACATTGTCTGCAATTGGCGCTGTATTTACTGGTTTATTCGGTGCGGCTTATATGCTTGAAAACCAAATGCCAATTGACGATAAGGAAACAATTTTCTTAGTTTTATCTGAACTCATTTTCCACCCACTGATCGCAGGTTTTCTCCTAGCTGCAATTTTAGCAGCGATTATGAGTACTATTTCTTCGCAGTTATTAGTGTGTTCGAGCTCTTTGACTGAGGATTTTTATAAAATTTACCTGAATCGCGACGCGTCTCAAAAAGAGTTGGTATTAATTGGTCGTGTTAGTGTGATGTTGGTTGCCGTTTTTGCTATCTACTTAGCTTATGACCGTGATAACTCTATATTAGATTTAGTGAGCAATGCATGGGCAGGGTTTGGTGCTGCATTTGGACCGTTAGTGTTGCTTAGCCTTTATTGGAGACGAATGAACCTACAAGGGGCAATAGCGGGTATGGTTGTGGGCGCTGCGACAGTGCTGTTTTGGATTTATGCACCGATTACGATTGATGGTGAAAAGTTAAGTGCCATTATTTATGAAATTGTACCGGGCTTTATCTTATCAAGTATTGCCATTGTGGTCGTTAGCTTGAACACATCAGAGCCAAAACAAGAAATTACACAATTATTTGATGAAGTTGAATCGTCACTTTAGGACGCTAAGTGTCATTCTTTAGAATGTAATTAAAAAGGGCAACATAAGTTGCCCTTTTTTGTGTTAATTTTTTTAACTCTACTTTAAGAGTGACCGGTTACTTTGATGAATAATATCCGCTGCTAAAGTAAGGGATATTAACTGGCTGCTTTTTCTTTTATATCAGCGACTTTATCTGTGTCTGCTGATTTGGCTTTTTTCGGTTTGCTAGGCAGTTCTTTAGCGCCTTTTAGTACAGCCATAAATTGGTCTTTTTCTTTTGCTATTTCAAGGGCTAGAGATTCAATTTGTTGCTCACTTAATGGTACATCTACCTTCTCAAGCATGAGCTCTAACGACTCAGCGATGTCGAGCATTTTATCGTACGCATCAGCTTCTTTTTTGGTAGTAAACGTCATGCGCTCGACTCCGTTTCTTTCTACAACATATTTAACAACAACAGCCATGATTTCTCCTGCATTCAAGCGTGGCATTTGCAGCGTGTAATCGCTACTTTGATTACTGTTTTTATATACAGTAATCGTTTGGGGCCGAATTTGCAAGCTGCGTGTGTGTATTTTTTATGACATTAATTTGACAAAAAGGCATAAATTGACTTTATTTAGTTTGTCACCAAATTAGTGACGAATGTAATGGAATTAGTGTTCGGTGACGAGACTATTTAACAGTCCACGTAAGGACATCATGGAGGAAACAATGAAGTTTTTATCAAGTTTACTATTTGCAGCAAGTCTTGCATTACTGCCGGCGACTCAGGCACTCGCTGAAAAACCAGCTGAGTCAGTGCAAACAAAAATTCAAAAAGTGAGTATCAATAAAGCCACTGTAGAGCAACTTTCTCAGTTACCTGGCATTGGTAAATCGAAGGCTCAAGCCATTGTTGAGCATCGTAAGAATCAAGGCCCATTTAAATCAGTTAAGCAACTGAAAGAGGTTAAGGGGATTGGTGATAAATTGTTCGCTAAAATAGAAGGAAAAATTTCGCTTTAACTAAATAGTAATTTAAACAGGGCGTCTATTCGCCCTGTTTAAACTCTTGTATCGCTTTTCGCAGGTGAGGTTGAGCGAACATATTTTCAACCGGCGTTGTGATTAATGGGTAGCTTAATCCCGCTAATAATAACCAAGGTAAAAGCATCCAACCTTCAAAGTAGGCAAGGCCTAGAAACAAGGGCGCTAAAAATGCCAGTTTGCACACAGATAAAACGATTTTATGCATTGGGCTTAAGTGGCTCAGTGCAATTGCTATTATCTGCTGACGCTGCCTTACTTTAAAGGTCTTTAATTCAGGAATTTGACTGCTAAAAAAGTAAATCATTACAGTGACTTTTTGACTAGTAAGCGGCTTGCTAAAACCCCGACAAAAACAATTGAATATGCGGCAAAGATGACTTCCATCCATGCGGGCATACTCATTGACGCAAATTGCCAATCAATATTGCCACAGTCTCCTGTTGCTGCGAAAAAGTGCGGGATCCATTCATGTAGGGGCATGAAACTAGGGAAATTTGGCTCAAACGCACAGCTAAATGCAAATGGATCTGTGTTGTTTTGCATAGCAATGTGCTCTTTTGCGATAAAGTAGCCCCAAATGGCAGAGACTCCCCACGTTGCAAAGGCGATTAATCGGCAGGTTACAGCGTGTGGGTTTATTGCTCCAATGATACCCGCGGCTAAGAGACCAAGCATCGCTGTGCGTTGGTATATGCACATAATACAGGGTTCTAGACCCATACTATATTGAAAAAACAGGGCTGTTATTTCAAATGCGAGTGCCGTTAAGGCTAATAATACCCAAGGGGTTCTTTTGTTTGCTAACTCAGCTAACCAACTCATGAAAAATCTCATTTCTAATTGTTTTCAAGATTATGCTTAGGGACTGCGCAGGGTGCAAGTGCCTGCGATGAATATTCGTAAAAACAACGCAGATAAATAGTAAAGGAGCCAACGGCTCCTTTACTATATGTGTATGAATGAAGGTTAAACACTCACAGCTTGTAGAGATTCACTTTGATAACAACCCAGTACGCGAGTGTATTGGGTATGCTCTTTAAGCTCTTCTAGCGCTTGTTTTACATGTGCATCATCTAGGTTTGCTTCTAAATCAACGTAAAACACTTCTTCCCATGGATTTCCTGGCACTGGTCGAGACTCTAGTTTTACAAGGTTAATTTGATGGTGTTTAAATATCATCAAGGCATCTGCAAGCGAACCTGCTTGCTGTTTAGTTGCCATAATCAAACTTGTTTTAGTGGGGATTTGTTTAGAGACTTGCAATGGTTTACGTGCAACAACAATAAAGCGGCTGTGGTTTTCACTTTGGTTTGCAAGTCCAGACTTAACAACCTCTAGGCCAACATTTTTACCCGCCTGAGCAGAGCCAATGGCCGCACTATTCGGGTTCTCAACTGCGGATTGTAGCGCGTGAAATGTCGAATCACAGGTTTCATGTTGGATATCACCGAGCCCTTGCACAAAACGACTGCACTGTGCGAAAGGTTGTGGATGCGCATATATTTTATTGATGTGTGAAAGCTCAGTGCCCGGTATTGCAAGTAAACAATGCTCAACACTGTGAGTAACTTCACCTACAATAGAAACTTGGGCGTGTTGTAATAAATCAAAGACTTCATTGATACTGCCCGAACTTGTGTTTTCAATCGGCAACAAGCCAAAGTCGGCTTGGCCATTTTCAACTTTCCCCGTGATTTGCTCAAAGCTCGAGCAGCCTATTTCTATGACTTTACCCGGGCGGCGGCTAAAGTATTTATGGCATGCTAATTGGCTGTATGAGCCCTGACCACCTAAATATGCCACACGATGCGTTTCGCTCATTGCATCTGGGTTCAGGCTTTTTTGTAACATGGCCTGTTGATTTAATACGGAGTCTTCCAAAATAGTCTGGAACACATTATTGATGTAGTAGGCGTCTAACCCCAGCGACTTTCCATAGCTTATTAGCTTTTCAAGCAATGCTTGTTCGCGGGCTTCATCGCGAATGGGTTTATTGTTGGCAATTTTATATTCAACAACACTGTGACTAATACGTCGTCGTTTTGCGAGTAATACTAATAAATCGGAATCTATTTCATTGATATCGTGTCGTAACGCATTTAATGCATCGTTGCTCATGTTGGTTTCCTCATTCCAAAACAGTGCACAAACAAAAAAGCCTCCCAAGAGGGAGGCTTTAGCTATTCGGTGAATTTATCTCGCAAACAGTTAAGCCTCCTCTATCTAAAGAAGCTAAAAAACGAAAAATAAGTGCGAGAAATAATGTGTTTCATCCAGTTAATGTAAGAAGTGTCGTTTATAAAGTCAACAGCATATCGAAGGAATTTGCAAAACACATGGATTAGTTATGAAAATTCATCAATCTTCATAAAAAATTTATAAATCTAAAAATGAATCTGGTATATTTGTTTTTGGATAATAAATAATAACAATTATTAATAAGGTAGTCCTGTGGTGTATCGACGCCCGCCATCTCGTTTTGGTGTGAATTCGTTAAGTATGAAGCTATCGCTGCTGATTTCTGCAATTTGCTTAATTGCGGGTATTTGTGCAGCGGCATTAATGCTTAAATCAGAAGAAAAACAGCTCGTTTTTGAAGAACACGAACTTTTAAAGCATTCGAGTGAACGCTTAAGTCGTCAATTTAACGGCTTGATAAAAACAAAAACAAATATTGCTGAACAAGCGAATAATGTCGTTACTAGCCAGTTATTACTTAACGAGTCTCACTTGCAAAGTAATCACAATGCCGATATTAAATTTGCTGTTGATGGCAGCATACGCAGTACGTCTGCAGATGGACTCTCCGCCGCTTTTATTCCTCAAGATAACTATTCCGCTTTTTATAAAAGGCTGATTAACGATTCCGAGTCATTATGGAAAATAGTGTCACCGACACTTATTCAAGATTTCTTTAATTTTTATTTAGTCAGTAAAGATAACTTTATACGTATCGCGCCGCCAAACTGGGCACTCAATGTACCTGCTGAGTTTGATTTTACAAAAGGCGAAACATTTAACTACGCACAAGAAGCATTAAACCCAAGCCGAGAAGCAGTGTGGTCAAAAGTTTACTACGACACCATTTGGCATAAATGGGTGGTGAGTGTATTGGTACCGGTTTACCACAATAATGAATTTTTTGGTGTCACAGGCAGTGATATTGCGCTAGAAACCTTACTTGCTCAATTACCAATTGGTGATCGCGAGCAACATTTATTTGTGTTTGATGCAAAAGGACAGTTACTTGCGCATCCCGATTTAGATAAATCGACATTAGAAGAATATGGCCGCGAAGGTAAAAAACTACTGACAAAAGACTTTGTTAATGCGGATTTACAAACGCTCGTCTCAGAGACTATTCGTTCTAAATTACCTGAATCTGCAAATTCATTTGTGCAAGGCGGCGAAACACACATTATCAATATTCGTAAAGTAGAAGGCCTTAACTGGTACATTGGTATTTATAAAAAGCGTTCTTCGGCGTTGTCTGCCTTAGAAGAGTTAAAAGTTAAGTTTTTTGGACTGTTTATTTTATATGCCATCTTAGTCGCACTGTTGTTACATCAAGCGCTTTACCAGCTTGTTCTGCGCCGTATCCACTCGTTAGTTAATGCCGTTGTCAGCTTTGGCAAAGGGCAATTGCAAACAGAGTTTCCGTACGCAAATAAAGATGAGATTGGCACCCTCAATGGCTCATTTAAAGATATGGCGATAGAAATCAGAAAGCTAATTGATGGATTAAATCAGCGTATCAGTGAAAAAGAAATTGCCGAAAAAGCGGCTAACCGATTATCAAAAGCGGTGGCATTCTCTGGAACCGGTGTTGTCATCACCAACCAAGATTTTGAAATTGAGTACGTCAATCCGAAAATGGTTGAGATGACTGGGTTTGAAGAGCGCTACTTTATTGGCTCGCCTTTAATGAGCATCATATCGCAAGAAATGGCCATTTTGGTTGACGACATAGATGTTGATTTAAGAAGCCGAAATTATTGGCGTGGCGATACACTGTTACAAGCCAATGAGCGCCAATCTGTATGGGTGTCATTAAGTATTTCGCCGATTCGTGAAGATGGCGGAAAAATTACCAGTTATGTTGCATCAGCGCAGGATATTTCGTTTGTAAAAGAAAGCCAACGTAAGATGGAGCAGTTAGCTTATTTCGATACACTAACCGGACTTGCCAACCGAACGTTCTTTAGAATGCAACTACGTAAATCGATGGCGCTTGCAGAGCGTGGGCATTATGCGTTTGCGTTATTTTATTTTGACCTAGATGAATTTAAGCGAATTAACGACACTTTAGGTCACGATGCTGGTGATCAGTTATTGGTCGAAGTGGCTAACCGTTTGAAAAAACGTTTACGCACAGAAGATACGATTGCCCGACTCGGGGGCGATGAATTTGCCGTACTGTTAAGTGGTATTGAGCATCAAACACATGCAATGGAAGTGGCAAATACGATTCAAAGAACGCTCAATGAGCCAATCAAACTTGGTAATAATGAAGTGATCATCAGTGCGAGTATAGGCATTACAATGGCACCATTTGATAGCCAAGAAGAAGATCAGTTACTTAAACATGCCGATTTGGCTATGTATGAGGCGAAAGCAAAAGGACGAAATACTTTCCACTTCTACAGCCAAGAATTAAATGCCGCTGCGAATGAACGGTTGTTCATTGAAAATGAGCTACGTAATGGCATTCGTGAGCGTCAGTTTGAGGTTTATTATCAACCTCAAGTTGATAGCCGAAATCAGCAAGTGGTTGGCTATGAAGCGCTTATTCGTTGGTTCCACCCTAAAGAAGGCATGATCCCACCGACTAAGTTTATTCCGATTGCAGAGGCAACCGGTTTAATTGTTGAATTAGGGGCGTGGGTTCTTCAAGAAGCGTGTGAGTTTGCTGCGCGTTTAGCGAGTAAAAACCTAAAAAATAATATTTCAATCAACTTATCGGCACGCCAGTTTAAAGACGCTAATTTGGTTTCGACACTCGATAAGATCATTAAACAAACAGGGGTTGAGCCTAAGCGACTTCATTTAGAATTAACTGAAAGTATGTTGATGGGGCATGTTGAAGCGGCAATTTTGCAGTTGCATCAGCTTAAAGCATTGGGCGTATCAATCTCTATTGACGATTTTGGCACAGGTTATTCATCGCTGAGTTACTTGAAACGTTTTCCTGTTGATATTCTCAAAGTCGACCGCTCATTTGTAAAAGATATCCCTGAGGATACCAATGACATGGAAATCACCGCGGCGATTATTGCTATGGCGCAAAAGTTAAAGCTTAATGTTGTTGCTGAAGGTGTCGAAACGATAGAGCAAGTTGAGTTTTTACAAAACAACAACTGCTATATTGTACAGGGTTACTATTACAGTAAGCCGGTGTCCGAAGCGCAGCTGCCAGCACTTTTTGAGCGCTTGAGCCATATAGAAGACGTTAATTAAAAGGGGGCTTTTTAGCCCCCTGCGATTTTAACTTTAAATTTGAGCGCTTCGAGAATCGCTTTAAGCTTTTCTCGGTCGTCGCCTTGAACCTCAATAATACCGTCTTTTACTGCACCGCCTTGGCCCATTTTACTTTTAATGGTTTTGGCGAGCTTTTTAAGATCATGTTGTTCAGCGTCAATGCCAACAACAAGCATGACACCTTTGCCTTTACGTCCTTTGGTTTGACGTTCAATGCGAAGGAAGCCATCTTTAAACACCTTACTTTGCAAAGGCTTTGTTTCTTTAGGTTGCTCAATGCGTCCAGTGGCTGTTGAATAAACTAGATTATTATCGCTCATAGTGATACTCGTTATAAAAGCTTGCCTAAATGATAACAAATTTCCTCTTAAGTGTTTTAATTTTTGGCTTATTTCTTCTAAGCAGTTATATTTAGATATGTCTTAGAAAAGATTTGTTTATTAGGAGTTTATTATGAGTTTGACGCGCAGCACTTCTGCTGATGGCGCTATTTTAACTGTACAAATCAAAGGAAAGTTTGATTTTAATCTGGTGCAATCTTTTCGTCAGGCATACGCTGACTTAAGCGATAACATAAATAAGATTGTAATCGATTTAAGAGAAACTGATTACATGGATAGCTCTGCGCTGGGTATGTTACTAAATATGAAAAAAAACCTTACGGGAAAAGTTGATAATATTCAAATTAGTAATTGTCAGCCGCAGCTAAAAAAGATTCTGCAAATTTCTCGTTTCGATAAAAAGTTCGACATTGATTAATGCTTAATATCCTGGTTGTTGACGATCTTGCTCTAAATCGTCGCATGTTAACAGTGATGTTAGAGCAACAAGGCTATCGAGTTTATAACGCTGAAAATGGCTTGATGGCGCTAAAATTACTGGCAGAGCACAGTATTGATATTGTGCTACTTGATGTCATTATGCCGGTTATGGATGGCTTTGAAACAGCTGCAATAATAAAAGAGCGTTTTAGCCAAGTTTATCTCCCCATTATTTTTATTACGTCGCTTGAAGACGAAGCCAGTTTTGAACGTTGTTTAGCGGTAGGCGGAGATGATTTTCTTCATAAGCCGTTTCAAGAAGTGATTTTAAACGCAAAAATTAAGGCGCACAGCCGAATAAGAAACTTAAGCCAAAAGGCGCGAGAACAAAATTTACAACTTGAGTATCACCAAAATCAAGTTGAACGCGAACACGAAATCGTTGAGCATATCTTTAATAATGCGTTAGAAAATCAAAAGCTATTTACGCAACACCTCGATTTTCATCTTTCACCCGCTGCCATGTTTAATGGTGACATGTTTCTCGTCGCGCAAAGTCCCATAGGCAGTTTATATTGCATGCTTGGGGATTTTACCGGCCATGGCTTAGCGGCTGCAGTTGGGGCCCTGCCAGTATCACGAGTGTTTTATACCATGGTGAGTAAAGGCATGTCAGTGAGTGATATTGCTGCTGAAATTAATGCTGTTTTGGCTAATTTATTACCTGGGCACATGTTCTGTGCTGCGACAATATTAGAGCTTAGCCATTCTGGACGCAGTTTATCTGCGTGGCTTGGCGGCTTACCTGACACCTATATCATTAACGATAAAGGCGAAATTACACGTACCTTAGAGTCCCAGCATATGGCACTGGGAATACTTGAGGGAGATGAATTTGAACGCGGTCTAATACATATCGAAGTCGAGCCAACCTCACGCGTTGTGATGGCTACCGATGGCATTATTGAAACGGCCAATCCTCAAGGTGATTTTTTTAGCGAGACGCGTTTTAAAGAAGCCTTGTGTTCAAAAGAAAACATTACAACAGCGCAGGTGTTAGAGCGGGTAAATAAATTTGCGCAAGGTAACGAACAACAAGACGATTTGAGTTTAGTGCTATTAAATTGTTTACCTGTTCCTGAACCAGAACAAGCGGCAGAGCCTTTTTCTCCTTTACCGTTTAACTTTTCTTTGAGCCTGAATTCAAAGCAAATAAAAAGCACAGATCCGGTGTTAGAGGTTGTGGATGTGCTCACCCAAGTAGCGGGCTTGAACGCGCATCGCGCAAATATATTTTTAATATTGTCTGAGGCATACAATAATGCTTTAGATCATGGGGTGTTAGGTTTAGATTCTGAGATTAAAAATCAAGAAGATGGTTTTTTAGTTTATTACCAAGAAAGAGACACCGCACTTGCCACTCTAAGCGACGCTTTAATTATTATTGATATTCGTTATTGCCCAGATAACTTAGCGTTGTATTTTACGGTGTGTGATTCTGGAAATGGCTTTGCTAAGGCACATGCCTCAGATCAAAGCTTAATGCGAGAGCATGGTAGGGGGTTAAGTTTACTAGGTGAAATAGCCTCTCATATTTCATTTAATGCCGCTGGGAACCAAGTCGAAATTTGTTATCAATTATCCTCATCAAGCACTAGCTCACACTAACAACGCATGTTATGATTCTGCCATTATAGATGTTTGGATGGCTAAATGATTTCAACTTACTTATCAATTGCGCAGCTTGATTTACCAGAAAACCTTGTTGCTGAGCAATTATCGTATCTAGAACAATACCTAGCAGATGCAGAGTTACCAGAAGTACGCTGGCAGTATCAAATCCCTGAATTAGGTGAAGGTGGTGCCTGTAGTCTGTTTGGTTATTTACAGGATGAGCCATTCAAGCTGAGTGATTATGTCGCTAATAACGCAGAGAACACTGCTAAGCTGGCAAAACTACAACAAATTATTGATTTTGTTGTTGAAAAAACTCAGGTGGACTGGTTTGGTATTTATCAAGCGACAGCAACGGATGAAGGTAAGCAGTTATTAAAATTAGTTTACCATGGTGCCCCAAGTCGTCCTTTGTTTCCTATAACAGAGGCCTTTGCTAAAGGCAGTAACAATGTGCAAGTCGCGTTATCTAAGCGTGGCCGAGTTATTAACAATGTTGCTGATTACCTTGCCAAGGGCGGTGAATATTATACGTGTGATCCCAACGTGAAAGCAGAGACATGTTTGCCGCTACTTTCACAACAAAATGAGTGCTTAGGTATTATTGATGCTGAAGCATTTAATAATGATTTCTTTGATAAGCAAACCCTTGCTTTACTGGTGGCTTGTTGTATCAAAATTCCTCAACTCTTGGTCTAATTTAACTAGTAATTAGGCTGGGTTTTTATGTTAAGCTAGTGGCAACGCTAACCCCTATAAAAAGAGATAGTCAATGTTCTCAGAATTAAAACCATTACCAACAGACCCTATTCTTGGCCTAATGGCGGCCTTTAAACAAGACACAAATCCAAATAAAATTGATTTGGGTGTCGGTGTTTATAAGGATGAGCAAGGCAATACGCCTGTACTTAAAGCGGTTAAAAAAGCGGAAGCGTTTCGTTTAGAAAACGAAACCAGTAAATCGTACATTGGCTTGGCGGGTAACTTAGATTACTGCCAAAAAATGGAAAACTTATTACTGGGCGAGCATCCAGCACTATTAGCAAACCGTGTACGCACAGCACAAGCACCCGGTGGTACAGGTGCGCTTCGCGTTGCGGCTGAATTTATCAAGCGTTGTAACAAAGACGCGACAGTGTGGGTAACAACGCCAACATGGGCAAACCACATTAGCCTATTTGAAGCGGCTGGTTTAACAGTTAAAGAATACCCTTATTACGATTACGAGAATAAAGACCTGTTATTCGATGAGATGATCAATACCTTAAAGCAAGTGCCAAAGGGTGATGTTGTGTTATTCCATGCATGTTGTCATAACCCAAGTGGTATGGATTTAAATGCAGAACAATGGAGCACGGTTGCAGACCTTGCTGTCGAAGTTGGTTTTACACCTCTTATCGATATCGCTTACCAAGGGTTTGGTTCAAGCTTAGAAGAAGATGCTGCAGGCTTACGTAAGTTAGCAGCAGCCGTCGATGAGATGATCATTTGTTCTTCTTGCTCGAAAAACTTTGGCTTATACCGTGAGCGTATTGGTGCATGCTCTATCATCGCCAAAGATGCGGCAACGGCCGATGTGTCAAATTCTGTGCTATTAAGCGTTGTGCGTAGTATTTACTCAATGCCTCCTGCTCACGGTGCTGATATTGTAAGCACTATTTTAAGCAGCACTGAACTGACACAAATGTGGCATGATGAGCTTGATGAAATGCGTAACCGTATTAATGGTTTACGTACTCTAATTAAAGAAAGCCTCGCAGCGAAAGGTATTGCGCAAGATTTCTCATTTATTGACCGTCAAAACGGGATGTTCTCTTTCTTAGGCATCAATAAAGAGCAAATTGATCGTTTACAAAAAGACTATTCAATCTACATCGTTGGCTCTAGCCGAGTAAATGTTGCTGGTATCAGTGATACAAACATTGACTACTTTGCTAACGCAGTTGCTGATGTATGCAAATAAGACATTAATGTATGTCAAAAAAAAACCGCACGACGTGCGGTTTTTTTCTATCTGCTGTTTCGCTAATGTAGCCAGCGAATGGCACTGTTGAGCATACTGTTATAGCTATCAAGTGGTGCGCCGATACTGGCAATGAGTATTGTATCTGCTCGCTCACCTCGGTTTATATGTCCAGCAAAGCGTTCGTCGCTGAAATCTTCAGCGCCAGTGCCAAAGGGCTGTTCATCAGATGGGACAATAAAAACTGTCATTGGGCCAAAATCAGATTCAAATACTAAATGCAGGCCTTTTTTACCTTGGAAATCACAAAACGTAAGGTACGTTACTTTACCTGGTAGCTCATCTAAGTGTCCGCCGATCGTGGCAAACTTTTTGTTCACATAGGCAAGATCAATTGCCTCGTGTTTATCAAGCGATCCAATCTCATGGTATAAATGTGCAAAAGCATGTTCACCGACACTGTAGAGAGTATGTTGTTTGTTGGTGACAAAGAAAATACTTACGGCGACTAAAAACGACGCTGCTGCAGCTAAATAAAGGCGCTTAAAGGCGAATCGAGATTTTGCCTCAATAATTGTGTCAAGTGGTTGCTCAGCCGTTTGCTCTTCAGCACGCTGCTCCTCAGCGGCATAGGTGTTTTCAATAATGCGTGCGGCAAGGTTTTCGGGCACGGGTACATTTAATGCGCTGTGAATTTCAGCATCAAGTGCTCGCACATCATTAATAAATGCGTGTTTTTCTGTGTCCTGCTCGGCAAACGTTTCAAGGTCCTTATCAATCGTGCTTGGTTCGGCGAGGATGCGGCGGCGAAACTCGAGTTCATCCATTACTTTGATGCTCCTCTAAGTTGGTCATCATCACTACTTAAAGCCTCTTTAAGCTGGTTTCTGGCACGAAAAAGACGTGTCATAACGGTATTTTTATTTAAATCGAGGATCTCGGCAATCTCATCGCCAGAACACCCCATTACAACTTGTAAGAGTAATGGTTCTCGATATTCATCTGCTAACTTTCCAATCTGTCGTTGGATCACTGTTTGTTCCATTTCAGCGTCTAAGGTTGTGCTTCTTTCATCTACTAGCGTCTCGTTTTCAACGTCGGCGTAGTCAAATTGTTTACGCTCAAAACGACGGGCGTTTTCGCGCCTTAGTATGGTTAAAAGCCAGGGTTTAACCGCGTGCTGATCTTGAAGCGAATCCAAGGCACGCCAAGCTCTCAGGAAGGTTTCCTGCACTAAGTCTTCGGCAACACTTTGATCACGACACAACCAATATGCAAAGCGAAAAAGCTCACTGTGGTAGATATGAACCAGCGCTTCATATCGCTTCTGTTTTTCTGTCATAGTAATTAAGACCTGCCTATCAGAAAAAAAATTTCTGATATTATTCATTATTTTTAATAACAGCTAACCTCAAGATTAGCTGTTATTTTTCATTATTTTATTACTATTAATTGATTTTAATCGTAAAGATTTTTCAATGTCTGATTTTGCGCCGCCGATTTAGGGTGTTTTTCAGCCTGGTTAAGCTGATTAACAATCAGCACTAAATCAGGTTTTTCATGCGATGAACTATAGAGTTTTGCACGTAATTTGGCAATTTCAGTGTTTAATGATTCATCGTTTAGTGTGGCTAGCAGTGAGTCTAAAGCCCCCGTTGTTTTTCCTGTCTGGTGTTTTGCATAGCGACTTAATGCACTATAAAACGCAGTGTATTTACCTTGCTTAGCTAACTTTTTAAGCTCGGGTAATAAGGATGAAGTCGTCGCTGAAGTGTGCGTTGACTCTCCTGTTGATTGAGGGCGTTTTTTAAAATACAGCACCAGCGTCACTAACCACAGTATGTAACCGGCAACGGCAATAATTATCAGCCAAGTTGGCGTACTTAACTGAGTAACGACAGCAGGTGTGCTGTTATTTAAGCTAGGCGTGGCTGCTTGCTCTGTAGGCGCTGTAACAGCTGCTTGAGGTGGCGTGAGCGGGTTAGTGCTTGGTACGACGGTAATCGAGCGTGCTGGGATTGTTGCATAGCTTATACGATTAATTTTAGTGTTGAACCAAGGTAGCTTGATTTCGGGCAGTGTATACGTTCCCGGGGTTTGCGGTAATAAAGCATAAGAGGCTGTTTGCTGAGAAATGACGCGGCCATCGCGAACAAGGTGATTGTTCTCTTTTTCGTCAGGGTAGCTTCTAAAACCTTGCACTTGCGGCATATCGATATCAGGAAGTTGCTCTTTAGTCACGCCCAGTGCCGTTAAAGTAATGGTCCGCGTAATCGGGGTGCCAACTTCTACAGTGTCATCTTTTGGTTGCCATTGCTCATCAAGGTTAACCAGCTCACTTGGCAACCAAGCACCAGAATAGTTATCAGGAATCGGTTTGATTTCTGCGTCAATATCTTCGCCCATCGCAGAGATTTCCATTTGGCGATAGTTTTGACGAATACGGCCATTAAACACAGGGGCTGTTATGGTGTGAATGCCACTTTTTTGTGGTTGCACTAAGTATTCACGGGTGATCACTAAATACCGTTTACCGTCAATCAGTTCATAGCTTTCTGATTGTTTGTTAATAGGGGTTAGTTCAGCATCTGCCATGACTGGTGTCGTTAGGTTACCATCGAGCAGTTCTTTGTTATTGTCTAAGTACAGTTTAACCGTGTAAACACCCGCTTCTTGTACATATAAGTTGTTTGGCTTGAGACTGGTTTTTATAAACGCATCTTTATTTTGCTCTGACGATTGGCTGCGTTTAGAAACGCTAAGTTGAATTGGTTTTGAACTTACACCTGCCACCGTAAAAGCAGGAATAGTGTAGGTGCCTTCCTTACGCGTCATGAGTTTTACAGACCAATTAGTTTGTTTACTAATTTCGCCGTTAATAATGTTTGTGCGTGAGCTCACACTGGTTGGCCCAACGACAAAGTCTTTTAATAATACAGACGTGTCGGGTTGTTCACTGTTAATCGTGTCGTCTGCAGAAATAGTGAGGATAAAAAATTCGCCCGCAAGGACGGGGTTTTTATCAACACTGGCCTGTAGTTGGGTGGCGGCCCAAAGCGGCGCTGCCGCGATTAGCAATAAACAACATAATAATCGCATTACCATGATTTTTCGGCTCCTCGTGGACGACGTTGATAGTTTCGTTTTTGTGCTTCTAACTGCATTTTATTTCTTAATAAGATAGCGGGATCATCGGGAACTTTACGCAGCAACTGATTCAGTTGCTGGGCTTTCTCTTTTTCTTCATTTGTTAGTTCAGCCGCTTGTGCCTGCATAGCTTGTTGTTCAGCTTCTTTTTTAGCTTGTTCATCACTTTGCATCGGCTCTGGCTGCGCGTCTTTTTGCTCGGGTGTTTGCTCAGGCTTTTGTTCACCAGAGTCGGATGGTTGCGCTGATTCAGATTGCATTTCAGGTTTATTTTTTTGCTCGCTATTTGACTCGCTTTGCTCACCTTTCTGATCCGATTGTTTATCTTGCTCAGAGGGTTGTTCACCTTCTTGTTGCTCGCTCTGTTCGCTGTTTTCACCTTGCTGCGAATTATCGCCTTGTTGCTTTTGCTGGTCGTCTTGCTGACCATCCTTGTTTTGTTGGTCAGAATTTTGCTGTTGATCTTGTTGTTGCTGTTGTTGATTTAATAACTGCTCAACAAGTGCTTGATTTTCTTGTGCCTCAGTAAAATCATCTTGTAACTGTTGGGCTTGCTTATAGGCATCAATGGCTTGTTCTAGCTGCCCAGCTTTAGCCAGAGCATTACCGTAGTTATAAAGGCCTGTTGCAGACTTATCTTGGCTAAAAGCATCAACCGCAGCTTGGTAATTACCTTGCTGATAAAGTGCGGCTCCTTTTAGCTGGGTGTTATCTGTATTAACGGCCTGATCAAACTGCTTTTGCTGATAAGCATCCAAAGCGCGTTGATCTTGGTTTTTAAACACTGCTGGTAACTCTGCGGCGTGTATTTGCTGTTGTGGTAGTAGCATAATAAACATAAAACCAAGCACTAGGCTGCTGCCCCGGATTAAAAAGAGTGCCAGTGGCATTAAAATCAGTAAGCCATAAATACCTGCATCGATACGCCATAACGTTTGGCTTTGTTTTTCGTCTTTGAGACGCTCTGCGTTGGCGCTGGGGGCGAAGGCTTTTATGTCTTGGTTACTGGTTTGATATAACGCAAATTTGCCTCCACTGTTACGAGCAATTGCTGTTAAGCGGCTGATATTAAGAGTGGGAATGACGATTTGCCCCTGTGAGTCTTTCAAAAAGCCGCCTTCAGGTAACTTAATGGGGGCGCCTTGTTCAGTGCCAACGCCGTAGACATTTAAGCGGTAGCTCGATTGAGCAGTAAAGCGACTAATGTCATCGTGATCGAGTTGATCAATACCATCGGTTACCAAAATAATGTCACCGTCTAAATACCCGGCTTGCTTTAGTAAATCATCGGCTTTTTCAAGGCCATCAATCACGTTTGACCCTTTGCTTGGCATAATATCTGGACTCAAACTTGGAATCAGATTCGCTAACGTGCTGGCATCATTAGTTAAAGGCGAAATAGTAAATGCTGACCCCGCATAGGCCACAAGTGCAGTATCACCCTCTTTAAATAGCTCAATCATATCAAGTGCTTTAAAACGCGCTTGTACTAATCGACTGGGGGCTATGTCGGTACTGAACATTGAGTACGACATATCCATGACGATAACGCGTGCATTTTTTGCTTGAAACACGGGCACCTGTTTTTTCTCAAAGCTTGGGCCGGCCGAAAAAACAATCGCAAGCAGGGTAAATAGCGCCACCAACCAGAGTGGTTGTTTTTGTTTGTTGTGACTTTCGCTCATAACAAATTGTGCAAGGTGCGGTGCAATTAAATCAGCTGGAGCATGCTTTTTATTTCGTACAAATAGCACGCTAAAAATAATCAATGCAGGCAGCAATAACCAAAGTAGGGTAGGGCGAATAAACTCAAAATCCATGCTTAGACCTCCCGTTTAAATTGGCGAATAAAATTAACAAGCAAGGCAAGTGCAATAATGCCCAACGCTGCAAGTAAGGGTAAATAAAACAAGGAGACTTGCGGGCGGAATGTTTGTTCATCACTGCTGATAGGCTCCAGTTTATCGAGCTCTTTATAGATTTGCTGAAGCCCTGCGACATCCTTCGCTCTAAAGTAAAGACCACCGGTTTGTTCTGCAATGCGTTTTAGTAAGCCCTCATCTAGATTACCGCCACTCATTCCGCCCATGTTAAATAAGCTAAAACCGCGTGGGTTATCGGAACCTACGCCTATGGTGTACACTTTTATTCCCTCTTCACGGGCAAGTAACAGCGCGTCATCAGGGTCAAGGTTGCCTGCAGTGTTTTGGCCATCTGTTAACAACACCACAATACGGTTACTTTCGTCTTTATTGGCAAACCGTTTTACCGACAGCCCTAAAGCATCACCAATCGCTGTGGCACGGCCAACTAACCCAATTTGCGCTTCGCTGAGCATTTGGCTTACTGTTTTTACATCGCGGGTTAGTGGGGTTTGTAAAAAGGCGGTATCACCAAATAAGATCAGTCCTAAGCGGTCGCCTTGGCGTTGCTCTATAAAGTCACTGAGTACCGCTTTTACCATGGTCAGCCGGTCAACATATTGTCCTTGATACGCCATATCTTGCTCTGTCATCGAACCTGATAAATCAACTGCCAGCATGATATCGCGGCCTTCATTTGGTAAGGTAATTGGTTCATCAAGCCATGTTGGATTGGCAATAGCGATAACCAATAGCGCCCAAATTATCCACTCGACAATCGATACCTTGCGGCCGTGGTCTTGTACGGCTTGATTATTAAGGCCTAACTTAGCAAATCCAGGGATACGCAAACGCAAGTTACCTTGTTGCTTTAGCGGCTTTAAGCGGCTTAATAACCAAGGTAAAGGTAATAAAATAAAGCACCATGGCCAGCTAAACTCAAACATTAATAGACTCCTTGAGTTTAAAGTTATTGATGGCATGGCGTAATTTTACACCCAGCTCGGCATGGTTATTGTTTGGTTGATAAAGTTGCATTAATTCATCATAGCTAAAGGTGTCGCCGCTAAGCTGTGACAAACTCTGTGACCATTGTGCCACAGGCTGAGCAGCTAATTGTTCTGTGTAGTAGTGACGTGTTAAGCGTTTTAAAATGATATGCAGCGCTTGAACGTCGTCATCTGCGAGTGTGCGACTTAGTTCAATAGCCTGTTTTTTGGCTTTTTTAAATTGGTTATTTTTATATAACTGCACCAAGCCAATAATCAAAAGCACACAGACTATTGAGATTATTAGCCACCAAATAGGCGCAAGTGGCCACCACGCAACCTCTGCGGGTGCAATGACATCATGTAAGCCATCGAGCGGATTTGTTTGCATTGTTACTTTCTCACTAATTGCAGCTCAAGCGGTGTGGCTGCACTGAATGAAATTAAACTCAGCCCCGATTTCTGTAAGCGTTTTAGTCTTTGAGTAAAAGAGTGCTCGGCTGATTTTGCGAAGCGTTCACGGAATTGTTTGTCCATTAATGGTAGGGCTAAATCTTGGCCATTAGCAGACACAGTGACGGTTTGCTTAAATGCCGGCAGCTGATGCTCAAACGGGTCACTGATATGACAACCAATTAGTTCGCAGTGTCTACTGAGCATTTCAAGCTGTTTAAAGCTTGCTTCATCAAGAGCATTAAAGTCTGAGACAATATACACAAGGCTTCCTGGCTTTGCTAAGTGATTTAATCGTTTGAGATTATCGCTGAATAAGCTGGAAGCTGTTTTGTCGATATTGTTAAGTGCGTTGCTGTGAATATCGCATAAATTATGGCAAAGCTTTAATACTGCTTTTTCACGTGATGTAGGTTTTAGCTCATGATGACTGTGTTGGTTGAACACCAAACCACCTATGCGGTCACCTCGTTGGCAGGCCGACCATGCTACCAGCGCACTGATATGCGCAGCTTGCACCGACTTTAATAATAACCGAGAGCCAAATAGCATCGAGTTTGAAAAGTCAGTAAAGACAAAAACAGGACGCTCTTTTTCTTCTTGAAACAGCTTTGTGTGGGTTTCGCCAGTACGTGCTGTTACACGCCAGTCGATAGAGCGTATATCATCACCAGCTTGGTAATGGCGCACTTCGGCAAATTCCATCCCACGCCCCTTATGAGGCGCAAGATATTGCCCTGCTAAGCTGTTTTTGATTTTTACTTTGGGCGCAAGTTCAAGCAAGCGAGCCTTAGCTTTGTAATACATCAACTCTTTGAGTGATAAATTAACGCCTTGACTATGACTTGCAGCTAACCACGCCGCTGTATCAAATTGGCTCGACATAGTTTATGGCACTGCAACCAATTCTAGGATGCGACTGATAACGTCATCCTTACTAATACCATCGGCTTGGGCTTCGTAGCTCAAAATGATGCGATGACGTAACACATTGTGAAGAACCGCTTGGATATCATCGGGGGCAACAAAGTCGCGACCTTCAAGCCATGCATGTGCACGGGCACATTTATCAAGCGCGATTGTGGCACGCGGACTGGCACCGTATTCAATCCAGCGGCCAAGTTGTTCATCAAGTTCTGATGCTTCACGGGTTGCAACAATTAATTGCACTAAGTACTTTTCAAGCGGTTCAGCAAGGTATAAGCCTAAAATTGCTTTTCGGGCGGCAAATAATTCGCTTTGGCTAATTTGCTCTGTACTCGCTTGTTTATCAGAAATTGCTTCGCCACGCGTCAGACGCAAAATATCAAGCTCATGCTCAGCGCCCGGGTAATCAATGCTTAAGTGTAATAAAAAGCGGTCTAGTTGTGCTTCTGGCAGAGGGTAAGTCCCTTCTTGCTCTAATGGGTTTTGCGTTGCCATCACCATAAACAAGTCTGACAACGGGTAAGTGTTTTTGCCAACGGTTACTTGGCGTTCTGCCATCGCTTCGAGCAATGCAGACTGCACTTTTGCAGGAGCACGGTTAATTTCATCAGCCAAAATCAGGTTATGGAATAACGGCCCTTTTTCAAAGACGAATTCGCTTGTTTGCTGACGATAGATATCGGTGCCTGTGACATCTGCTGGCAACAAGTCAGGGGTAAATTGAACCCGTTGGAAACTGCCTTCAACGCCTTTAGCTAGCGCGTTAACAGCACGCGTTTTAGCAAGTCCTGGCGGGCCCTCAACCAATAAATGACCATCCGCTAAAATAGCGATTAACAGTGCTTGAGTTAATTGAGGTTGGCCGATAATTTGCGTGTCTAAGTATGATTTTAATTGTGAAAATGCGTTAACTGCCATAATAAAAAGACTGTCCTAAAAGCGTGAGTCAAAGTTCATTTTTGTGAAGCGCCAATAAACACTATTCAGTGCCGATAAATTATCCAAGCGATACTGTGATTGGGGCGCTATCAACAAGTTATAAGGATTCAAAAGTCATAACACAAGTGTTAGACAGAAAATCCTAAAATAGTTCGTTATTTTTTAAGGATTTTTAGCCTAGCATATAAATGGTGCTATTTTTTGTAAATAGGTCGAAAAAAGCCTATGGTTGGTAACTTACTATTGGCATTCATACACGGGTTGTTTTAGAATCAGGAAAAACAAACAGGTCAGACCTGTCAGCGGGAGAGCATAAATGTCTGAGCAAAACATACTTAAAACAGCAAAGGGCGATCGTATCGCTATCGTTAGCGGCTTACGAACGCCATTCGCAAAACAAGCCACAGCATTCCATCATGTACCAGCCCTTGATATGGGCAAGTTAGTTGTCAACGAAATGCTTGAGCGCCTTAACTTCGATAAATCTGAAATTGATCAATTGGTATTTGGGCAAGTAGTGCAAATGCCAGAAGCCCCTAATATTGCCCGCGAAATAGTGCTTGGTACCGGTATGCCTGTCTCTGTTGATGCGTATTCGGTATCACGTGCGTGTGCAACAAGTTTCCAAGCAATTGCCAACGTAGCCGAGTCAATTATGGCGGGGTCTGTGCAGGTTGGTATTGCTGGCGGTGCTGATTCATCGTCTGTATTACCAATCGGTGTGAGCAAAAAATTAGCGGGCAGCTTAGTTGATTTAAACAAGGCGCGTACGTTCGGGCAGCGTTTAAAAATATTCTCTAAATTGCGTTTAAAAGACTTAATGCCGGTACCGCCTGCCGTTGCGGAATACTCTACAGGTTTATCTATGGGTCAAACAGCTGAGCAAATGGCTAAAACGCATAACATTAGCCGTGCTGACCAAGATGCACTTGCACACCGTTCACACACGCTTGCGAGCCAAGCATGGGCCGACGGTAAATTAAAAGACGAAGTGATGACGGCACACGTTGCACCGTATAAGAGCTTCATCGAGCAAGATAACAATATTCGTCATAACTCAAGTATTGAAGGTTACGCTAAATTAAAACCAGCCTTCGACCGTCAACACGGTTCAGTGACGGCGGCAAACTCAACGCCATTAACTGATGGGGCCGCTGCGGTGCTTATGATGAGCGAAAGCAAAGCAAAAGCACTGGGTTACAATATTTTAGGCTATGTCCGTAGTTTTGCGTTTTCGGCAATCGGTGTGCACGAAGACATGCTTATGGGCCCAGCCCATTCAACACCCATCGCGCTTGACCGTGCGGGCATCACATTAGCTGATTTAGATTTAATTGAAATGCACGAAGCATTTGCAGCGCAAACACTGGCAAATATGAAAATGTTTGCATCAGATAAGTTTGCCCAAGAAAAGCTGGGTCGCAGCAAAGCGATCGGCGAAATTAACATGGACAAGTTCAATGTGTTAGGTGGCTCACTTGCTTACGGTCACCCATTTGCGGCAACAGGTGCGCGCCTGATCACGCAAAGCTTACATGAACTTAATCGTCGCGGTGGCGGCCTTGCTTTAACGACTGCCTGTGCAGCGGGTGGCTTAGGTGCAGCCTTTGTATTGGAGAGTGCGTAATGACAGATTCAGTATTTAGTTTATCGGTAGGTGATGACGGTGTTGGCGTTGTGACAATTGATGTGCCGGGTGAAAAAATGAACACCCTGCGCAGTAGTTTCGCAGAAGATTTAAAAACACTCTTAAAAGACGCACAACAACAAGCTGTTAAAGGCATGGTATTTATTAGTGGTAAAAGCGATAACTTTATTGCCGGTGCCGACATTAAAATGCTTGATAGTGCAAACAGTCGTGAAGATGCATTAGCGCTGAGCGAGATGTGTCAGCAAGCGTTTTTCGATATGAAAAAACTACCATTCCCAACAGTCAGTGCCATTCATGGTGCGGCGCTTGGTGGGGGATTAGAGTTTGCATTAGCGTGTGATTATCGTGTCTGTTCAGACAGCGACATCACGAAGCTGGGTTTACCCGAAGTACAACTAGGCTTATTACCTGGGGGTGGGGGTACTCAGCGCTTACCTAAATTAGTTGGCCTGCAAAAAGCGCTCGAATGGATGCTAACAGGTAAACAAGTACGTGCAAAACAAGCGAAAAAAACAGGCTTGGTAAATGATTGTGTTCCGCACAGTGTATTACTTGAAGTTGCAAAAGAGTTTGCCCTTAAAGGGAAAGCGAAAGTAAGCAAGCCTAAATTAGACCGTTTGAGCCAATTGTTAGAGTCAAACCCGTTTGGCCGCAATATTATTTTCAAAAAAGCCCAAGAAAATGTGCTTAAGAAAACAGGCGGTCATTACCCTGCGCCTTTAGCAATTATTAAAGCCGTGCGTGCGAGTGTTGAACTTGATCAATTAAAAGCATACAAAACAGAAGCAGAAGGCTTTGCAACGCTTGTTATGAGCGACGAGTCTAAAGCGTTGCGTGGTATTTTCTTTGCAACCACTGAAATGAAAAAAGAGTGGCGTAATGATGACGCACCAGCCATTAGTAAAGCCGCAGTTCTTGGCGGCGGATTGATGGGCGCGGGTATTGCCCACGTAAGTGCTGTTAAAGCGGGTGTGCCTGTGCGTATTAAAGATGTGGCTGAAAAGGGCATTAGTAATGCAATGAACTACAGCTACAAGATTTTAGACAAAAAGCAAAAGCGCCGTATTTTATCAAAAGCCGAGCTGCAACAAACCATGAGCCGTATTACAGGCACGACAGATTACAGCGGCTTTAAACACATTGATATTGTTATTGAAGCTGTGTTTGAAGATTTGGCACTTAAGCAAGGTATGGTGGCCGATGTTGAGCGTGAGTGCCAAGACACCACGATTTTTGCAAGTAATACATCGTCATTACCGATTGCACACATTGCCGCTAATGCTGCACGCCCAGAGAATGTAATAGGATTGCACTACTTCTCACCTGTAGAAAAAATGCCATTGGTTGAAATAATTCCTCACGCTGGCACGTCTGAAGACACCATTGCGCGCGTTGTTAATTTTGCTCGTAAGCAAGGTAAAACGCCGATTGTGGTGAAAGACATGGCGGGTTTTTACGTAAACCGTATTTTAGCGCCGTATGTAAACGAAGCGGCTAATTTACTGCTTGCGGGTGAACCTATTGAGAAGATTGACCAAGCGCTTGTTGAGTTTGGTTTCCCTGTGGGTCCATTAGCTTTACTTGATGAAGTTGGCATTGATATTGGCTCTAAAATTGCGCCAATTTTAGAAAAAGAATTGGGTGAGCGTTTTAAAGCCCCTGATGCCTTTAATCGTTTAATTGATTCTAAACGTTTAGGTCGTAAAACGGGACGTGGTTTTTATCTTTACGACAAGAAAGATAAAAAAGTGGATGAGTCAGTTTACGAGTTATTGGGTGTGACTCCTTCGCCACGTCTAAATAAAAGCGAAATAGCCAAACGCTGTGTGGCACAAATGCTAAATGAAGCGGTACGTTGTTTAGATGATGGCATTATTGCCAGCCCACGTGACGGGGATATTGGGGCTATTTTTGGTATCGGCTTCCCACCGTTCTTAGGCGGCCCATTTAGCTATATGGATAAGCTAGGGGCGGCGCAAGTGAGCTCTGAAATGGCAACATTTGCAAACTATAACCCTATTTTTACGCCATGCGATACATTAAAGGCAATGGCTGAGAATAAGGGGCGTTTTTATCAAAGTGCTGAAGAGTCTGTTGTTGAACAACAGGAATCACACCTAGACCCTGTCGAAGTAACGAAAGAAGTGGTTGAAGATGAGCAAGCCTTAGAAGAGCCAAATGCTGAAACAACTAAAAGTTAAGCTGCGTAGTTAACGAGTGACTTTATACTAAAAGCCCTGTTCCTATTGAACAGGGCTTTTTTGTTGCTGTATTGGCTATAAGTTGTATTTAAAGTAGGGGAGTGATTTGCTATAACAGACTTTATTTAGCAAACGACTAATCACCATGACTCTCACCACTGCGCGATTAACTTTAAGACCTTTAAATGCCGATGACTGGCCATTATTTTATGCATTACACAACGATATTGATGTGATTGAAAAGTGCTTTGATAAACCCTCTGAAGCACACGTACGCGCTAAGTTTAATGAACGCTTAAAGCCTTGGTCACCAGGTGGCAATACGCCGTTGTGTTTGGTGATAGTCGAAACCTGCACGGGCAAAGAAGTCGGGGTGACAGGGTTTACGTCATCCACTGTGCCAAATAGCCAAGAAGTAGGCTATTTGCTACTGCCAAACTTTCATGGCCGTGGTTATGCTACTGAGTCATTAAAAGCGGTGCTTGATTATGCTATTCGCGAACACCGCGTTTGTGAATTTAAAGCCGTGGTCACTGAGGGCAATGTCGGTTCAGAAAAAGTGCTGGAGAAATGTGGTTTTCAGTTAATTGAAAAACAGCCTGATGCTTATATGATAGGGGGTATTTTGTATACCGATCATCATTTTTATTTGAATCGCACTGATCACACCCTGTGATCAGTGCTGATGTAACTAGCGAAGAGGTTAAAGGTGCATCTCAATCGCTTTTCTGTCTTTTTCAGGCATGTTTGCGACCACTAGATTAAACGAATTATCAATCATACGTTCAATCTCCCCTTGTGGTACTGTGCCATCTAAAATAACGGTATTCCATAAACGTTTATTCATGTGATAACCCGGGACCACGGAAGGGAAAATATCTCGCAATGCTTGGGCTTCATCAGGATCGCATTTTAAATTTAACCACCAAACAAGGTTACCTTCATCGTCAATTTGGCCTTCTTTTCCCTCTACGAGAGTGGCAAACATTTTATGGTTAACCTTATAAACATCGACATCTTGGCCAAATGGTTGGGTGATCATCACCAATGGCTTTTTCATTAAATATTCGTGTACTGTGTGTTGATTCATGATCCAATCCTTGAAGTCATTTTTCGTAGTTATAAACATAGCAGAATTTTTAAGTTTGGAGATATCTATTTTTATAATTTGCTGAAAACTAGGATAAATAATGCGGGTGATGGAAAACTGCAAATTTTTATTGAACAAAAGCCATTACGTGGTAAATTTCTGTCATCAAAAAACGATAGGAATACACCCATGCCTAAGGCAAGTGAAGTAAAAAAAGGCGCAGCGATTGAATACAATGGCCGTGTTTTAGTAGTAAAAGATATCCAGCGTTCTGTGCCGCAAGGTCGAGCTGGTGGTAGCTTATACCGTATGCGTTTATACGATGTTGTTACTGGCGGTAAAGTCGATGAGACGTTTAAAGACAGTGACATGTTAAAGCTTGCTGATTTGACGCGTCGTGAAGCAATGTTTTCTTATATTGATGGCGAAGAATATGTGTTCATGGACAATGAAGATTACACGCCTTACAACCTTAATAAAGACGCAATTAGCGAAGAAATTTTATTCGTTAACGAAGAAACACAAGGTGTGCATGTCATTGTGATTGATGGCGCGCCTGTTGGTATCGATTTACCTTCAAGTGTAGAACTTGTTGTTGAAGAAACTGACCCTTCGATTAAAGGTGCCTCTGCGAGTGCACGCTCGAAGCCTGCGCGTTTAACTACTGGGTTAACGATTCAAGTACCAGAGCACATTTCAACGGGCGATCGTATTCGTATTAATACTGCTGAACATAAGTTTATGGGTCGAGCAGAAAAATAATTATCAGATCATCTGTAAAAGCCGACGTTATGTCGGCTTTTTTGTTAAGTTAAAATTAGGGCTAAGTTCACTTTAAACATCAGCCTATGTTCCTTTTTTTAGGCTAAAAGGCATTGAAAAAAGACTGGAAAACGCGCATCATGGTTTACTTAACTTATTGCTTTTTAAGGTTCTGCCCTAATAAGCAAAGACGATAATAACGACTAGTAGTAGATTGCATGTTAAACCACGGATTGGAAAACAGAGAGTACATTAAACTCCCAGAAGGTGTTGATATTGCTATAACACCAGCAGGTGTTGTGGCGCGTAGTTACGCTTATATTATCGATCTTATTATTCGTGGCTTGATCCTGCTTGCCATATCAACGCTCTTTTCTTTTTTTGGAGACGCAGGCGAAGGCCTTGTTCTTATTGCCTACTTTCTTATATCTTGGGGATACAACATCCTTTTTGAAATGGAAAATGGTCAGACCCCCGGTAAAAAACGCCTCAAAATACGTGTAGTACAAGACAACGGTTTGCCAGCGAGCTTTTCGCAAATAGTGGTACGCAACTTATTACGTCCTGCAGATATGCTGCCTATTGGTTATTTTTTAGGACTCATCGTGATGATGTTTAATACGCGATTCAAACGGATCGGCGATTGGGCAGCAGGCACCTTAGTTATTTATGATGATGAGCTGCAAGAGCGCCCATTACTGCCTAAAGGTGATGTAAGCATTCCTGCGGTCAGCTTGACGACCGAAGAGCAATTAGCGGTGCTTGCTTTTGCTGAACGACACAATGAGTTATCCGCTGCCAGACACCTAGAGATTGCCACTATACTTGCTGAGCCTTTAGCCAGTAATGAAACCGATATTGAGGAGCAATTAGCCAGTTATGCCCGTTATTTTGCTGGGCAACTACACGATAATCATGACCACCCACACGTGGAGAGTCAGCAATGAAACAAACCCAATTTGTAAAATCGAACACACAAAGCTGGGATGAATTCAAAGCGTTATGTGAAATGGAACGTTCAGAGTCGTTGCCCATTCATTTTCCAAATCTGTATCGCAAGATCTGTAATGATTTAGCCATCGCTCAAAGCCGTCAATACAGCCCCATACTCGTTGAACAAATAAATCGTTTAGTGCAGTTAGGCCAAAAACGTTTGTATTTGTCTCGTAGCAATCAGTTTTCTGAGCTATGGCATGTCGCACGAACAGCGTTTCCTCGGGCTCTGTATGAAAACCGTGTGATGTTAGCTGTTAATTTGCTGGCTTTTTGGAGCTTAGCTTTAATTGCCTTTATTTGGGTAAGACTGGACCCAGATGCAGCGTATACTTTTCTAGGGCAAGGTACGTTGCTAAACATAGAAAAAATGTATGACCCAAGTGGAAGTGTGCAATCTGCTGAGCGGGGAGCATCACAAGATTTATTAATGTTTGGGGTGTATATCTACAACAATATAGGGATCGCATTTCAAATGTTTGCAGGGGGAGTGTTGTTTTGTGTAGGAGCTGCATTTTTCTTGTTATTCAACAGTTTTTATTTCGGGGCCATTGCCGCACATATTGTAAATGTTGGGTTTGAAGGACCGTTTTTCTCGTTTGTTATCACCCATGGCTCTTTTGAACTGACAGCGATTATCATTGCCTCTGCAGCAGGGTGCCGAATTGGCTACGCACTCCTTAACCCTGGCCAATTCACGCGTGCTTATGCCATAAAACAAGCCGCACAAAAAGCTTTGCCCTTAATTGTAGGGGCCTTTTTAATGCTGGTGATAGCTGCTTTCATAGAAGCGTTTTGGTCTCCGCGCGATATTGCGAATGAAATAAAATATACAGTGGGCAGTGGGTGTTGGGCGTATGTGCTGTATCGTCTCTATAAGGGAATGCGTTATGGAGCTTAATCGCCTGAGTTTTAACCCTCGTAAACGTGATGCTTACGAAACCTTTGATTTAACAGTGTTATTAGTTAAATCGCACTTTTTTTCTTTGTTTTTTATGTATTTATGCATGGCCTTACCACTATTTATAATTGTGGGCGTGTTACTTAATTGGAGCTGGAGTGCTTTTTTAATATGGTGGCTTAAACCTTTATTCGAGCGCCCGATACTCGATTACATGTCAAAAGCGGTTTTTAATCAACCGGTCTCGATTACCCACAGTTTAAAGTCGTTAAAGCAATTAAAGTTGGCAGAGATGCTAGTGCATTTAAGTGTCTTAAGGTTCAGTCCTAATCGTGCTTTCTTGGCGCCAGTTGAACAACTAGAGCAACTGTCTAAAGAGCGAAAAGCGAAGCGTAAACAGCTGTTGTTCGCTTCAACAAAACCCAAACAAACACTTTGGATGCTATTTTGTGTCCACTTTGAATTTATTTTGTTGATGGGGTTTTCTGCATTAACGATTGCATTAGTGCCGTATTCATTTACAGCTGAAGAAGCGATGTATCAGATTTTTGAGGCCCCTGAATGGTTAGAAATTGCCTTTAATGCTTTATATATAGTAAGTATTGCACTCGTTGCGCCTTTATTTGTCACGGGGGGCTTTTTAGCTTATTTACACCGTCGAGTTGAGCTTGAAGGGTGGGATATTGAGCTTGCTTTTAAAAATATTCGCGCACGTCTAAGCGGTGTATTGTGTTCACTGGCACTGCTTTTCTTATCCAGTGTTACTATTGCTCCGTCTGCCAGTTACGCCGATGAAATTGATAAACAACAGGTAAAAGAGCAAGTCACAGCGCTTTATAATGAACCTAATGTGATAGAGACAGAAACAACGTGGACGCCTATTTTTGAACCCAAAAAAGCCTCATCGAGTGACTTATCATGGTTATTTAATATTTTTGAAGCCATAGGGCAGGTTTTTGGTGTATTGGGATGGGTGTTAGTGGCGTTATTAGTCATTTGGTTAGTCTATTACTTAATGAAAAAACGCGGTTTTTTTGCCAATTTAAGCCTGCCTGAACGTGCCAGACATAAAGAAGAGCCCGTGATCCCCAGTTTGTTTGCTGAAATTAAAGCACAGGATTTACCTACAGATTTAATTGCCTCGGCATTGCGTTGTTTTAATGCAGGGCAACACCGTTTAGCGCTGGCTTATTTGTTACATTACTCGCTTAGTTGGGCGCAGCAGCAACATCAAGTGAGATTACATCGCTCAATGACTGAGCGTGAATGTAAGCGTGCGATAGATGCCAAAGTACCGACGCATATACACGATATTTTTACGCGCTTGTTTACAGCGTGGGTGAGTGTTGCTTGGGGGCACCAAACACCCGATCTTGATTTTATTGCTCTTACAGAGGAAATAAAAGCAATGACAGCCAGCAAGGAGGAAAGTACTCATGAAGCTTAAATATGTACTGATTGCTGGTTTGGTATTGCTTGGTTTTATTATTGTTGCGGGGGTTGCGTCGCTGGAGTGGGAGAAAAAAGAATTCGAAATAGGTTTTCACTCTGATGTGGCTAAAGATAATTTCACCATGGCGCAGCGATTGTTAAACGCAAATGGCATTAAATGGCTTAAAGATAAACACCTTGCTGCACATGCCGATAGCGAACAAATACGCATTGACCCACACACTATTTTAATTGTCGATGAAGCGGTGCTTGCCGATTCGTATCAATTAGATCAGCAGCTCGCTGAATGGGTGGCTGAAGGTGGGCGATTGGTGTATGTATTAAATCGACAGCGCGATGAGTTGGCACTTGATAATACATTGTTTTTTAATCAACTAGGGATCACCGTTTCAGCGAAAGACAGTGCCTTTGACTATGACTTTGCAATGCTTAAAGAAGGGTCTAAAAACAGCACCTTGGCTATAAATGAAGACACCGTGTTAGCGCTTGAACTAAGCCGTGCATTTACGATTGAACATTGCCCAGGTGTCAGCACAAACACAGAACAGGGCGATACTGTTATGTGCGACCTCGCTTTTGGGCAAGGCCGCGTTATTGTAATGCCGTCATTGGCACCATTTACAAACTATCGATTACGCCACCTTGACCATGGCAGCCTCCTACTTTGGCTTAGCAAAGGGGCTGATAAAGTGACGTATGTTCCTTATTTAACATACCCTAATTGGCTGGCAAAAATATGGCACTGGAGCTGGCAGTTTGTTGTGAGCCTTTTATTATTGGTTGTGTTTACAGTGTGGCATATCAGTAGTCGAATTGGTCGAGCCTATGCCCCTGACTTCGATATTAAAACCAGTTTTAATGCGCATATTCGTGCAGTGGCTAATTTCTACATGCAACACGGACACGAAGCGTATTTATGGACAGCGCTTCGTAAAGACTTTAATGCCAAAGTAGAGATGCGAGTCCCTAATTTTAAAATGTTAAGTGATGATAAACAGGCACAAATTATTGCTAATTTAACGCACTTCGACAAACAACAAGTGACCCAGCTGCTTGTAAGTGAATTACCCACATCACGCGAGCAACGATTAGAATATATCAAACGATTTAAACAATTAAGGAATGCATTATGAGCACGGAACTGGAAAATAAACGCATGAGCTTGATAGATGCAGCGGAGGCTGTAAAACAAGTAAAGCAAAACATTTCACGTGTCCTCGTTGGTCAAGATGCCATTGTTGAAGATGTGCTAACCGTTTTATTTGCAGGTGGTCACGTACTGCTTGAAGGTGTGCCAGGGCTTGGCAAAACGTTACTGGTTAGGGCATTGGCAAAAAGCTTAAACGTGGATTTTTCGCGCGTACAGTTTACGCCTGATTTAATGCCATCAGATGTTGTTGGTCATAGCTTATATGATATGAAGTCGGGTGAATTCAATATTAAAAAAGGACCCGCCTTTACCAATATTTTATTGGCAGACGAAATTAACCGTGCACCCGCAAAAACCCAGTCCTCATTACTTGAAGTGATGCAGGAGCAACAAATAACGATTGATGGTGAATCGCTTTCTATCGATTCTCCTTTTATGGTTTTAGCAACACAAAACCCGCTCGATCAAGAAGGGACTTACCCGTTGCCTGAAGCGGAATTAGACCGATTTATGATGAAAGTTGAATTGGGTTTTCCTACGCATGAAGCGGAAGTGGAGTTGTTAAAACTTAACACCAAAGTGATATCGAATGAATCAACGGTTGAGCAACTGCCAGCAGTACTTAATGCCGCGCGTATTAGTGAAATTAAGCAGCTATGTGCAGATAGGCTAGTTGACGAAAAAATTCTTAATTATGCTGTCGATATTGTTCGTAATTCACGAACTTGGCAAGGTGTATTGCACGGCGCAGGTTTACGAGCATCAATAAACCTGATTAAGGCTGCAAAAGTAATCGCATTGATGAATGGGCGCGATTTTGTGATCCCAGATGATGTAAAATCAGTCGCCCCTAATATTTTAAGACACCGTTTGATCTTATCGGCTGATTTAGAGTTAGAAGGGGTGTCGTACGACGAAGTTATCAATGCCATATTAGCCAGTATTGAAGCACCTCGCTCATGATTCGAATTAAGCTTAGACCTGCCAAACGCCTTGTTTTACTGCTATGTGCAGTCGTGCTGATGGTGCTTGTCTGTGCTATAGCTGAGCTTGGAAGCGTAATAATGACGGCGTTATTATTGGTGCCTGTCGTGATTACATGGATTGACTTAATGTTGTCAAAGTCGCAGCCGCTGTTATCAACAGAATTGTCGACGAGCCAAAATATGGCATTGTATCGTTGGCAGCCAGTTCAGCTTACTATCAATAACACCGCTAAGCAGCCCCAGCTTCTCGATGCTAGTCTGCATTTAAGTCAGGCCATAGAGCTTGCTGAGCCGCAACAGACGGTATTTTTAACAGCGATGCAGCAAGCACAGCTGAGCTTTAATATTCGTGCTCATAAACGCGGTGATGCTGACATAACCGCTATTGAGCTCAGAGTTGGCTCGTCTTTTGGGCTGTGGCAATCTAGCTGGTTAGTCAAGCAAGAGACTCGGTTAAAAGTGTACCCTGATTTTAGTCGTGTAACCTCAAAGCAACACCTTAATGGCGTAACCAATAAGCCAATTAATGGCTTAAAGTTAACCAAAAAGCGGGGTGAAGGTATTGAGTTTCATCAATTAAGGGAATACCGGCAAGGTGATAGTGTTAGGCAAATTGACTGGCAAGCGACCAGTAAACGTCGTAAATTAATTTCTCGTGAATACCAAGAAGAGCAGAATCAGCATGTGATTGTGATGCTTGATGCATCTAAAAAAATGGCGATTGAAGCAAACGAAGGCACTCACTTTGATCATGCATTAAATGCACTTTTATTGCTCGCTCACACCGTTTTAAAACAAGGTGACTGGTTCAGTATGCAAAGTTTCAATCAAGCCTTGCGTTGGTTACCAGATGTTAAAGGGGCGCAGAATGTCTCGCGGGTGATGAATCATTTTTATGATTTATACCCCGATAATAGCAGCAGTGACTATTTAGTCGCGGTTAATCAACTTATTGCTAAGCGAACTAAACGCTCTTTGGTGCTCTTGGTGACAACGTTAGATGAGCAGAGTATTGATGAATTGCTCCCAGCCATAAAAATGCTGCAAAAGCACCACCTTGTAGCGCTTATCAATATAAATAACCGTGCAGTGGCTGAGGTACTCGATGAGCCAATCGAGAAGTATGAAGATGCAACTAGTTATTGTGCGGCACTTGCTTTACTTAATGCACACAAAGCCAATATGGCAAAGCTTAAAAAGCAAGGTGTCATCGCTATTGATTGTAAGCCTACGCAACTACTGCCACATGTGTTGAATACGTATTTAAATGTGAAGCACTCAGGTGCTCTCTAGCAGGTAATAAAAAAGGCATTGAATTCAATGCCTTTTTTACGTTTGTAACGATTATTTTTGCTTGTCTATTGCTTCGTTGATTTTATATTGAAAGTAAATCACGTTGAAGAAAAAGGTTAAAATACCATTTAGTTTGACAGGCTCATCACTGCTTTCGTTGATTAACTCAGTTAAAGAAGTACGCAGTGAAAAGATAAGAATGATCGCGACAACAAAAGAAATAAGCGACACAACCCCCCCAAGTTCGGGGCTAACTCCCGCAATCGATAAAATAATATTCACCGCGTATAAACCAACATAGCCGTAAATTATACCTTGGCTAACTTGATGTTTAGCGAGTGAATTTGCAAGATTTGTGCGATTTACTAGCCAATAAACACTGTAAATGCCCAGTGTAAAAACACTTAAAAAGAACACGCCCCACGCAGAGAAACGGTCAAAGTTTAAGATTGGTTTATTACCACTGCTGTTTGCATCTGTTAGGGTAGCTTCGGGCGCTTGGTATAGATTGCTGGTTTCATTAGACATAATATATCCTCATATTTTATTGTTTTTTCCTTAGGTGCCACAGGCACGTTCCTATATTATATCCTCGACTTTATTCTGTATATCATTTCACGCATTTTTTAACGCTTTGCAATTGATAGTAATAGAATATAACCCGTCTTTATAGTGGCTATTACAGCTTCATGGTTTAAACCTGTGCTTAAATTATATACACTGCGCGCTGTTTTTAATGAGGTGCTGTGTGCTGCTAATTCTACTGAGTTGTTTATTTGTATTGGTGATGTATTTAGAGTCGCTTTCGAAGGGAATGCCTGTAAAACGTTGGATGTTTTTAGGGGGCGTGCTTGGGCCCATTGCTTGGTGTTTGTTTAATGTGCACTACCGCCGTGCTTTTGTTCGCCATGTTGGCCGTCAGGCATGTGGTTGGCGCCCTTAATTAACGTTTACACTCCTGATTAAACTTGGAGCTGACTTAGTGAGTTGGCTTTTCAAAAATGCGGTAAATTCAGGGTGTGACAATGGTTTTGAGTAATAATAACCTTGCACCGTTTGACACTTTAATTCTTTTAACATCTCTACTTGTTTAGCTTGTTCAACCCCTTCGGCAACAACATGTAACTCTAGGTTGTGTGCGATGGTAACGATTGAGTCAACCATGTTCCGGCCTCGCTCAGTTTGCATATCATCAATAAATGCTTTATCAACTTTAAGCGTGTTTAGTGGAAACTGTTTTAGATAGGCGAGGGATGAATAACCGGTGCCAAAGTCATCCATCGCTAAGTGAATGCCTCTAGCGCTTAACGAGCGCATGACTGCAATGGCTTCTTGCGGGTCATCCATTACGGTGCCTTCGGTAATTTCGAGTTCGAGAAAATAAGAGGGCAACTCGTTCTTTTGTAATATTAAATCAATGCGAGTGGTTAAGTCGGGTAAACTAAACTGCTTTGCGGATAAGTTCACCGCCACACGGCCATTAAAGAGGCCTTGATCTATCCAGTTTTTCACATCGCGACAGGCTTTATTTAAGACCACTTCACCAATTTCAATAATTTGCCCTGTTTCTTCGGCAATCGGAATAAAGACGCCTGGGCTTATAATCCCCTTTTTAGGAGTGATAAAGCGGACGAGTGCTTCCATGCCATCGAGTTTACCGGTGTGAATATTCATTTTCGGTTGGTAATAGACTTCGAAATGATCCTCTTTTAATCCGTAGCGCATTAAGTTTTCAATTTGCAAGCGCTTTACCGCCTCACGGTTCATTGTGTCATTGAAGAATAAGTAGCTGTTGCCTTTTTTCTTTGCGTGATACATCGCAGTATCGGCATTTTTTAGCAATAGCTCGGGGGTATTACCGTCTTCTGGAAACAGCACGATTCCGACACTTGAGGTAATTACCAGCTCATGGCCTGCCATATTAAAAGGGGTGGCAATTGCGGCTAAAAATAGTTTAGCCATGCGTGTGATGGTATGAATGTCGTTAGTGCCCGACATAACCAGTGCAAATTCATCACCACCCAAACGATAAAACACATCTTTCTCGCGAGTGAGTTTATTTAAACGCATTGCCAGTTTGGCTAGGAGACTGTCACCTAGTTGATGACCTAATGAGTCATTAATTTTTTTAAAGTTGTCTAGGTCAAACACTAAAAGAGCATGGTGATTGTCTTGCTTTGCGAGTTTTTTTAAATTGGTGAAAAATAAGTTTCGGTTAGGCAAACCGGTTGTCCGGTCTCTGTTTGATAGGTTATGTAATTGAGACTCCGCTTTTTTACGCTCGGTTTGATCAGAATAAACAACCACGTAATTACAAATTTGATTATGCTCATTTTTAATTTCATCAATTGAAATTTCAATGGGTAATAATTGACGTTGAGCATTTTTAAGTTTGACTTCTTGTTGCCAATGTTCGGTGGCTTTTACGGTGGCTTTAATTTCGTCGACATAACTTTGGTCGTAGCCAAGCAGTGCAAAATCTTTCTTTAAATACTGTTCACGGCTGCCGCCAAACAGAGTTAAAAAGCTCGGGTTTAAATCAACAAGCTTAAAGTTTTTGTCGTAGATAGCAATTGCATCAGTCAGCGATTCAACACATTTAGCAAATAGGTTTAAACGGGCTTCTGTTGATTTTAGCTGTGAAATATCTCTGACAGTGCCTGTCATTCGTAAGGGGTTTAGGTTGGTATCTTTTTCGATAATTTTTCCACGGTCTAATACCCAGTGCCAGCGATCAAAACTATCTTTAATTCGGTAACTAGCCTCGAAAAATGCAGTGTGTTCTGCAAAATGTCTTTTGAGTGCATTTTCAACGTGTGGTAAATCATGTGGGTGAATAAGGTCTCGATTAGGAGGGAAGCCGTTGGCGTTATTCGTATCTGTGGTGTATTTATCGTTGATACGTATTACTTCGCCCGTTTTTATGTTCCAGTCCCATAGGGTATCACCACTGCCTTCTACGGTACTTTTTAGTCGATGTTCAGAGATTCGCAGCTGATGTCGAGAACGCTTTAGTTTGTAAATGACAAATAGCAAATATGGCAGCAAGAGCATCATAATAGTGCTTGGGATCAGCAACAGTGTACTTTGCTCAAGCTCTATCGGGCTTGCAGAAGCAGAAAAAACATCCGCCATACTCATTATTAAAAAAGTAGAAATCATTTTTATTATTTTTATCATTAATGAAATACCTTAATTCGCACCAGATAATTTAATCTAAGCTCACGAACGAGTCAAAGAGAATGAGAAGAAAGGTTGGCTTTTGCTGGTTTTTTGAGCTTCGGCTCACTTAAAAGTTCGATTCTAGGCCGATTTTCAGAAAAGATCTCAATAATATATTGCTGCATATCCTCAAGACTCAGCGCATCAAGCTCAGCGATCAGTTGTTGCTGCATATTAAACTCAGTATCGCGGTTACCAATTGCCAGCCACAAACGTTGTGAGCGAAGTCGTAAGTTTTTGTCTTTTTCTGCAATATGTGTCACGAGTCCCGCTTTTGTTTGAAGCCATTGCTGCTCATCAACAGTGGGGATCTGTGCGACAAAATTACTAATAAATTGCTGGTGGCGTTTGAGTATCTCATCAGCGTTGTGTTTAGGCGATTGCACATAAAACGCAATGCCAGCGCGTGTGTTGAATGGGGCATAACCAGCACCCACTAAATAGCCAAGCTGCTGTTTTGTTCTTAGCTCGTTAAAGTAGTCTTGATTGATAAGGTGATTAAGCACCATCATTTTAACTTTTTCTGTGGTGTCATCGGTTAATGCTTGGTAATAAAGCACCATTGCGTGGTCGTTGCAATTGAGTGTGATACGTTGGTGTTCTACTTCGGTAACATCGTTTAGTGGCCGTGTTAAATCGATAATAGTGGTACTGCCAGCGAGGTGATCAACGATTTGCTTTTGAAATTTTAGTGCATCGCTTCGCTGCCAATTGCCATGTAAAAATGACTCAACATGCAAGGCTTTAAAAAACTCAGTTCTAAAGCAGTTGAATTGGTGGAAACTGGTATCTTTTAGCGCCTGAGCAAGTGCATTGGGCTCAGGGTTCCACGGCATAATTTGCGCCCCTAAAATACTGAATAGCTCACTGACGGGTTTGTTTTGATTACTGTTACGCCAATGCCTAACAAGCTGTTTTTTATACTCGGCAAAGCGTTTTGCGCAAATATCGACATTAAACAGTGCTTCGAGTAATTCGTTGACTAAAGTGAGCTGACTTGAAGATAAACCGGCGGTGTGCAGTGTAAGCCCACCCTGATGCGAGGTTAAATGATAGCTCAGCCCAGCCAGTTCGGCTGGATAAAACTGCTCTGCCACACTGTCCATAAAAAGGTCTGCAAACAGGCGCGTTAGCGCCATGTGTTTTACGTCTTTAATTGCGTAGTGAGAATCCATCGCTAAATAAAAATGCCCTTTAGCAACGCGGAAAGTCGCGTCTTGCTTAAACCAAAAATCAAACCCTTCTTGTTTCACAAGTAGTTCAGGCGCTTTTTTGGGAGTGTCTAGCGGTAACAGTTCAACCTCTTTGGTTAAATAAGGGTTAGCGCAAGGCAGACACATTTCAGGTAAGGGCGTGTTTATTTCACTTAATGCTTCTAACCAGCATGGCGATATATCTTCGATTTTATAAGGTGTATTGTACCAAGCGGTAGTATGTTCTGGCTCAACATCGGGGTGAATGAGCACCAATCGCATATTATCTGGGGTTAACCATTGCATCGCAATTTCATGGGCGCAACGATTAAAGCCTTCCATTAAATAATCGCCTTGTACGTAATTTTCTTCATCGTAATGCTGCATGTTAATGCTTAAATTACTAACCCAGTCGATGAGGCGTGCTTTTTCTTGGTTATCAAAGGCAATTTGCAACAGGTTCTTTTTATCTTGATAAAGCCTGGGAAGTTTGGCGCAGTTTTGATTAATTAAACAGATATACTCAAATACCATTTCGACAATATCTTCATAGTATTCAATACCTTCATCTGTAAGAGCTACGCTGATATTAAAATCTTTAAAGTTACTGCCATTAATACCGCCACCAGCAGAAAGAGCATTGATCCAACCTTGTTCTTTTAAAATTGAATACAACGAGCCCTTGCCCTCATAGCCAAGCAAGTGAGCAATAAAACTAACCGTTTTATGGCGATAAAAATCGTCAATGTTGGGCATAGCAAAACTGATGATGAGCTTTTGCATATGTTTGTGCGGTTCAATGTGTAAAACTTTGCCTAAATCTTGTTTGCGATAAAGGGGAGGCTCGATGATCTCTTTACTCTTTGCTTGCCCTTTAATATCGCTAAAATACTGCTTAACCCAGTCAGTCATCGTGGCAATATCGGCGTTACTGCAAATAACTAAAGTCATCCATTGTGCTTGGTAATGACGGTCGAAAAATGCGCGCAGTTCTTCGCTAATACAGCCCTCACGGTCTGCTAATGTGTGTTGATTCCCCACCGAAAACTTAGCAAAAGGGTGTGCTGGGTTTACCGTTTCTTTATGCGCTTGATAAATACGGCGTCCGTCGTCTTTAATTTTTAATTTAAATTCAGCGTCAATTGCATTGCGCTCTTTGGTGGTTTCTTTTGGACTGAGTAAGGGGGCAATAAAAAAGCGACTAAATTGCGCGAGTGCATCTGAAAACTGTTGATTATTGATGTCAAAAAAGTAGCAAGAATGCTCGGTGCCAGTCCAGGCGTTCGTGCTGCCACCTGATTGTGAAACAAAGTTCGAAAAGGCACCAGACTCGGGATATAAATCAGTCCCTAAAAAAAGCATATGCTCTAAAAAATGAGCCAGACCTTGTCTATCAAGGGGATCGTCAAAGTGACCCGCATTAACAGCCATCGAAGCCGCTGATTTTGTTGACTCTAAGTCTTGCACTAAAAGCACTTTTAGACCATTGTCCAGTGTTAGGGGCTGGTATGTTCTGTTATCATTGCGGCTGATATTCAAAAGATTCTCCTGAAAGAATGCGTTAATGTCCTAACAACAGATGATAATCTCAGGAACGCTAAAGGCACAGCAACGAAAATCTACCTGAATATCATAAGCGGATGTTTAATCTATCTTGTGATGATATTCTAATATAGCTAACAATCAAGCAAACTGGCTACTGTTTTATATTCTTTAATTGGTTGATTTTTTATGAAAACAATCTTAATCATGCGCCATGGCGAAGCAACGCCTATGCAATCAGATGATGCAGCAAGACAATTGACGCCAACGGGTCAACAAGAAGCCAGTAGGATGGGGAAGTGGTTAGCATGTCATTATAAACCAGACGCTTTGTTGGTAAGTCCGTACTTACGTGCCCAGCAAACGGCTGAGAATGCAACACACAATATTCCGTTACTCTACAAAGAAACGTGTCGCGACATTACTCCCGACGGTGTACCACAAGTGGCTACTGATTATTTAGAAACGTTAATCGCGATGCATCCACAGTGTAATACTTGGCTAGTCGTCGCTCATATGCCGATCGTGAGTTATTTAGTTGATCAATTGAGCCCTGGTAATATGCCTATTTTTAATACGGGTGCTGTAGCAGTCATTGAATATGATGAAACGAAACAGCGAAGCCATTACTTAAGTATTCACTCGCCAAATAACGTCGAAATATAGCAGTATGTCTGTTAAATTACTGTCACTGTTAACTATTTAATACATACTATGACAATTGAACGATTACAAACAGGTGCGCGAATGAGCCGCATCGTTAAGCATAACGGCACGGTGTACTTATGTGGGCAGGTGTGCGCTGATGCAGAAAAAGGCATTGCTGAACAAACGCAAACTATGCTCGATAAAGTTGAAACTCTGCTAATTGAAGCCGGTAGCAGCAAAGAGCATATGTTAAGCGCCACCCTCTATCTTAAAAGCATGGAATACTTTGCCGATATGAATGCAGTGTGGGATGCATGGGTACCTGAAGGTCATGCCCCCGCGCGTGCCTGTGTTGAAGCTAAAATGGCGCGTGACGCGCTACTTGTTGAGATTTCAGTTGTTGCAGCCGTTAAGTAACGAGCAACGAATTAACAAGATGATTGCTGATTTTAAGCAGCAGTCATCTCGTCAAATTAGTACTTTGCCTGCTTGGCATTTTTGCGATAATGAGGTGGATGCCAATGAATGCGCTGACCTTGTTCTGCAAGGAGTCAAGCGAGCGACCACCTCATCACTGTATTGGTTTGAAGCTAATAACGAGGCGCTCCCTCGGGTTGGTGACTTGGCTATTTTTACGAACTGGCAAGGGCGGCCGCTTGGCATTATTGAAACCACCTCTGTTGTTATCACCCCTTATAATCAAATTACCGAAGCGTATGCCGCGTTAGAAGGCGAGGGCGATAAAAGCCTTCGTTATTGGCAACAAGTGCATTGGCCATACTACCAGCGAGAATTACACGGCACAGCTTATTCACGTCATCCTGAGATGCCCTTAGTGTGCGAGCAATTTCAGTTAGTTTTTAAGGAGTCATCATGAGTTCAAATCCCGTTGTGCTTATTACTGGTGGTGGGCGTGGTATTGGCGCAGCAACAGCTAAACTATTTGCCAAGCATGGCTATGATGTGTGCATTAACTATAAATCAGACCAACAAAGCGCCGAACAAGTTGCCAAAGAAATCGAAAAGCAAGGGGTTAAAGCGCACACCTTTCAGGCAGATGTGGCTGATGAGCAACAAGTAATGGCTATGTTTGCTGCACTTGATAGCACGGTGTCACGCTTAGATATACTGGTTAACAATGCTGCGATGATGAAGCCACAAATGTCACTTTTAGAAATGGACGCGGCGCGTATTAATGCTATTTTGAGCTGTAATGTGACAGGGGCATTTTTATGTGCGCGAGAAGCTATAAAGCGAATGCACAAAGGCAGTATTGTTAATGTGTCATCGGGGGCTTCACGGACAGGTTCAGCGAATGAGTATTTAGATTATGCTGCCTCAAAAGGCGCACTTGATACCTTTACCATAGGCCTTGCAAAAGAAGTCGCCAGTATGGGAATTCGTGTTAATGCTGTAAGGCCCGCCTTAATTTACACTGACATGCACCGTGATGGTGGTGAAGCTAATCGCGTAGACCGCTTAAAAAGTAAATTACCACTCGGGCGAGGCGGTGAGGCTGATGAGGTCGCCAAAGCCATTTATTTTTTGGCCTCAGAGCATGCATCGTTTACCACAGGCAGTTTTGTGGATGTATCTGGTGGGCTGTAAGACTTAAAGTAAAATGCTTAACCAAACTGTAAAACTTATAACGCTCAGTGTGGTTGATATGACGACAGCACTTGCGAGCGTTGCTTGATGTTGTTTTATTTGGTTCGCTATTAAATACGCATTCACTCCTAATGGCGACGCACTGAGCAATACCAGTACAGTCATCAAAGAGTGTTCAAGGTTAAAAACCTGAGTTGCAAAAAAGTACACACTACATGGTAAGGCTACGAGCTTAATGATGGTTGCGATAAGGGATGCTTGCCAGTTATCTGCCACCTTATAAAACGCTAAATTTGCGCCTAACACAAACAGTGCGCAGGCAATAGCTGGCTTGGCAAGTAAGCTCAAACCATTCGCCAAATCGTGATAAAGCGTTACACCCAATAAGTTAATCGCAAGGCCGCTGCTTATACTTAGAACCACAGGATTCAGTAACATATTTTTCGCGAAGGCTCGCCATGAAAAGGTTTGCTGCGATTTTGCACTCAATAGAAAAGTCAGTGTAAACAGTAAAGCGCTGTGAAAGGTAATGATCATAAACACAATCCCAACCATTTGCTGCCCAAGTGCGGCGATAATAATTGGTAGCCCGACTAGTACGGTATTAGAGTAGCTACTACCAAGCGCAAACACGGCATGGCGAGATGCGGCTGATTGCTTATAAATTACATAGCGATCAAGCAAATACCCGAGTGCGTAGATTGCTAATACAGGAATATAAAAGCTTAAAAATCCAGCAATACTAACGCTACTATGTAAATCTGCTTGCGCCATATTGACAAATAAAAATGCCGGAACGCTAATATAAAAAGTAAATTTACTGAGGCCTGCGATGTGTTCTTTCGATAAAAATCGGCTACGACTACTAATGTAACCACTTAGCACGATAAAAATCAGTGGAAAGATGATCGAAAAAATATGCACTTGTGGCCTTATTAAAAGTGACGTTAACGTCGGAATTCGTCACTTTGTGGAAGGTTAATTAAAATAAGTACTGCGCCTTTACCGCCAAATTCAAGCGGGGCTTGGTGCATAGCAATAACATCGGGATGTTGCACTAAATACTGCGGTACTTTGTGTTTTAAAATACGCTCACCAATCCCATGCACGATACACGCGCAGTAGTAATGTTGTTTTTTACATTCGTGAATCAGTCCTGCAAGCTCATCTTTGGCAAGTTCTTTATTTAACCCATGTAAATCAAGGGTTAGCTCAGGTACGTAGTCACCACGACGCAGTTGTTTTGCCAAGTAGGAATCATGTCCTGGTTTGACATAGCTTACAGTGCCGTGCGTATCAATATCTGGCACATATTCGTCTGAAAAGAAAAATTCTGACTGATGTTGCTTTTTTTGCTGGGAAAATTGCTTCGCTTGTGACACTTTAGGCTTGTTAGTAAATCGGATAGTGTCTTGTTTAAATGCTTTGGCACCACTGATACTCTGACGAAATAAGTCTATATCGTCAGTGCTGATGTGATTGTTGTCGTGGGGATCTTTTTTCATGACGGCAGTCTAAACAAAAAAACGCTAAAAATCGAGTAAAAAGCAATTGAAAAGACGGTACAATACGCGTCAGAACAGACTTTGAAAGTTAAGGAACATACATGAACCATTTCCAAATAGAAGACGCAATTTTAGACGAGGCAATTGCTGAACTTTCAACGTTGCACGATTGGTTACGTTGGACAACCAGTCAATTCGCGAGCAGTGGTATTTTCTTTGGCCACGGCACAGATAACGCATGGGATGAAGCGGTCAGCTTATTGCTACCAGCACTAAGTTTACCTGTTGATGCACCTAAAGAGCTAATGCATGCGCGTTTAACGAGCACTGAAAAAAATCGTTTAGCAGCATTAATCGCTGAACGTATTAACGATTGCACGCCAGTGCCTTATTTAACAAATATTGCCTGGTTTGCCGGCATGCCATTTTATGTTGATGAGCGTGTATTGATTCCGCGTTCACCTTTTGCTGAGCTAATTAACAACCGGTTTGCTCCTTGGCTTGAAGAGCCTGAGTCGGTAACCCGCATTCTTGATTTATGCACAGGCTCTGCATGTATCGCCATTGCGCTTGCACAAGCTTTTGAAGACGCGCAAGTTGATGCCGTCGATATTTCGTATGAAGCCTTAGAAGTTGCTGATATTAATATTAGTGATTACATGCTTAATGAGCGTGTATTACCTATTCAGTCAGACGTATTTAGCGGTGTGCCAGGACAAAAATATGACCTGATCGTTGCCAACCCGCCTTATGTTGATGCTGAAGACATGGCCGACTTACCGCGCGAATTCCACCATGAGCCAGAGCTTGGTTTAGCATCGGGACATGATGGCCTTGACGTCACTCGTACCATTTTAGCTGAAGCAGCAGAGCATCTAACTGATAACGGTTTGTTATTTGTCGAAGTTGGTAACTCTATGGTACATATGGATGCACTGTACCCAGGCGCGCCGTTTGAATGGATTGAATTCGAACAAGGTGGCTTGGGCGTATTTGTGATAAGCAAACAACAGCTTGTTAATTATTTCGCCGATTAATAGCGAATTTAAAAGCCGAGCCTTAGGGCTCGGTCTCAGTAGCCAGGAATGAGGAAAGTTAATGGCAGGTAATAGCATAGGGCAGTTATTTAAGGTGTCCACCTTTGGTGAGAGCCACGGCGTTGCATTAGGCGGCGTTGTTGATGGCACACCAGCAGGCCTCGAAATTAGTGAGGCCGATTTACAAATTGACTTAGATCGTCGTAAACCAGGGCAAAGTCGTTATACAACACAGCGCCGTGAAAGTGACGAAGTCAAAATTCTTTCAGGTGTATTTGAAGGTAAAACCACAGGAACAAGTATTGGTTTACTGATTGAAAACACCGATCAACGTTCAAAAGACTACGGTAAAATCGCTGACGTATTTCGCCCAGGTCATGGTGATTACACCTACTGGCATAAATACGGTATCCGCGATTATCGTGGCGGTGGTCGCTCATCAGCTCGAGAAACCGCGATTCGAGTGGCGGCAGGAGCGATTGCTAAAAAATATTTAAAGCAATTTCATGGTATTGAAGTACGTGCATGTTTAAGTCAGCTTGGGCCTATTAAAGCCGAAAACTATAACTGGGATGAAGTAGAAAACAATGCGTTTTTCTTCCCCGATACCAGTAAATTAGACGCGCTTGATGAGTACATGCGTGAGCTTAAAAAGCAGGGTGATTCGGTAGGCGCTAAAGTGAAAGTAGTCGCTAAGAATGTGCCTGTTGGCTTAGGTGAGCCAGTATTTGATCGTCTTGATGCTGAGCTTGCGCACTCACTAATGAGCATCAACGCGGTAAAAGGTGTTGAGATTGGTGATGGCTTTGATGTCGTTGAGCAAAAAGGCTCAGAGCACCGTGATGAGCTGACCCCAGATGGTTTTACATCAAATCACGCGGGGGGAGTGCTTGCGGGTATCTCGACAGGACAAGATATTATTGCGTCTATCGCGCTTAAACCAACGTCAAGTATTACGATTCCGGGTAACAGTATAAATACCAGCAACGAAGCCGTTGAAATGATCACCAAAGGTCGTCACGACCCGTGTGTGGGTATTCGTGCAATCCCCATCGCCGAGGCGATGATGGCGATTACCTTAATGGACCATTTATTACGCCAGCGTGGCCAAAACCCCCATGTTAGCCACGAGCATGGGCCAATCAAAGGCTCAATCTAAAAGTATCTATTTAGAAAAAGTAATGAGCGCGATAGGTTTCAAGCCATCGCGCTTTTTTGTGTTTTAATTTAAAATTTTAACAGAGGCAATAAGCTGTTTTTTTGATCAGTCCATTCTGCAAGTTGATAATTCCCGTAGTGCTTTATAGGCGATAAGTCACTAATAGAAACATCATTTAAAAAAGTGTGATTACTGGTTAATACCACCCAGTCAGAGCCTAGAGATTTTAAGCCTCGCCCTTGATAACTGTACTTTATTAACGTTTTATCAAAATGCTGGCTGTGGGCTTGTAATACGGGCAATAAATCGATGTGGTTATTGGAAATATGCACGATCAGCACGCCATTTTCATTGAGTCTTTGCCAATAGAGCGACATAGCTTCTCGAGTGAGTAAGTGCGCGGGAATAACATCACTTGAAAAAGCATCAATGATTAACACATCAAATGTTTCTTGATGATTTTTTTGAAGCGCAATTCGACCATCACCTATGGTTACTCTCACATTGGCTTTACTGCTATTTAAATAAGAAAAATAATTCTTTGCCATGTCATGCACTGCAGGATTGAGTTCAAAAAAATGGAGGCGGTCACCTTGACCCACAAACTTTGCGAGTACACCAGCTCCTAAACCAATGACACCTATGTTTAATGCGCCCTGTTGTTTTAAAATCGTGAGAGATTTAGCAACACCCGTATGTTGATGATAATAACTTTGACCAAGGAATTGATTATTATCAAGTGGCTCTGCGCCATGGATGGTTGTGCCATCTATTAAGCGCCTTTCTTTTATTGTATTGGTATTAATATCTTTTACTGTGAGGTAACCGTAAAAATTGCGGCTCGTAGCAACATTATACTGATTAAAGTTTACGGCTAAGAAACAATAGCATGAGAGCCATACAACAGCGGTTGCAACGAGGGTGTACTTAATGTGTTTATTACCTGTTTGGGTTTTAAATTGGCAATAGCAAATAAAGCTAAAAATAACAGCTAACCCCAGTAGATACTCATCAAGTTGCACGAAAAGCAAAGGAGCAATCATGGTACTGCTAAGTGAACCTAGCACACCTCCTAGGGCAATATAAAAGTAAAAAGTGGTTAATTGAGCGTTATCAGGGGCTGTACTTCTTAGTTCACCATGACACACCATGCAGGCGGTTAATAAGATAGAGCAATACATAATGAGTTGAGCTAGTGCGCTAAATTGGCTGCCAAAATAAAACATTAACAGTCCAGCAAACACTGCAAATACAAACGTATACGCCCACACATAACGCTGATAATTTACTTTATTGGCAAACGTATAACTAAAAGTGAGTAAGTAAATCACCAGTGGCAAGGACCAAAGTAATGGCATTGGTGGAATATTAGTACTGATCATATGTGTTGTTGACACTAACATCGCGGTACTTAAGGCACTCAAAATAATCCAGATTGATTTTCCTTGTGATAGCTTTGCACTATTCGCTAACTGAGGTTTTCGGGCTACTTTAAGGTCTTTTTTTAGCAAAAATGCCATTATTAATAGTAATAAGGCACAGTAGCAGAGTAGCCCAAAAAGCCAATATGACTTTTGCTGCTCTAGCGAAAACAGTAATTCAAATATAAATGGGTAACTCATTAACGCCATTAAAGAGCCTAGGTTTGAAATAGAATACCAATGGTACGGAACATGTCTTGCAAAGGCTTGGATATACCAACGCTGTAAAAGCACACTGGTTGCGCTAAGTAGCATAAAAATAGGGCCTATTTCTCGCAATAAATGCACAAATACAGCGAGAGTTGGAGGCCAATCAGTGAAGTGAAAAATTTCGTTTTGTAAGTAAATAACCAGTGTTGCAATGATAACCAATAGCAGGTGAGTAACTACTTGTAATGTAATCGTGTACCGACTGATATAGTGTGCATAAAAATAACCAAGCAATAGCATTGTTTGATAAAACACTAAGCTGGCTGACCAGACAGAGGCACCTCCACCAAAGTGAGGTAAAAGTTGCTTTGAGAGCAGAGGCTGAATTTGAAAAAGTAAAAAAGCACTGATGAAAATAGTGGCGATTGATAAAAGTTTATACATTGTTTTTGTTACCTATTGAAAGATGAAAAAACAATCTATGAGTTTGAGTAAAGCCACAATGGAGTAATGCTTGAGTTTCTCTTAAGAAAACCTTAACCTTTGATTCGTCAATATTTATTGGAGCAGTAAGTGGCGAGTTATCGAATCGGTAAATTTGTGATTGATGAAAGCAGATGTTTAATTTCATCGCAAGAATATGAGCAAGTTGTCGAGCCCAAAGTCATGGATGTATTACATACCCTTTATATTCATCAGGGGAAGGTCGTAAGCCAAGAAATGATCTTCGCTGCGGTTTGGCCTAATTCAATATTTAATCCAAGCTCAGTACAGCGTTGTATTGCGTTATTACGAAAAGCCTTAAAAGAAGATGCCAAGAACCCTCAATTTATAATTACTCATCCAAAACGGGGTTATAGCTTGGAGCAGGTTGAATTGAGCCAATCAATTAAAGCAACTAAAGCAAAAACGCAATGGTTGCCGTTGCTACTCGTGGTACTCGTTTTTACAGGCGTTGTAGTTTGGCAAATGATTGCTGATAAGCAAGCGCATCCAAGTTTTAGTCAATTAATGCCACTGACGTCAAGCGAACTGAATGAATCTAATTTATCTTTATCGCATAATGGTAACCACTTAGCCTTTGTTCGAGGTGATAAAGGCAACCAACATATCTGGTTAAAGGAATTAGCTACAGGTCGAGAAGCTAGGCTCACGAAGTTTGCTGCAAGTTATTTTGCCTTAGGGTGGTCTTCACAAGACAATGCGTTGGCGTTTGTCGAAGCGAGTGAGCATAATCAGTCACTCCAAACTTTATCGCTTGATTTATCGTCATTTGTGGCACGTGAGAAAACGACTGTCAATCGCTTTACCGAGACGACACTGACGAGCCATCATATTTATTGGGGAGCTGGAGAAGTACTCTATTTTATCGAGAAAAATAAACAAAGTAATGACACCCAACTGGTTTCACTGGATATAAACAGTAAACAAAAAAAGCGCTTACTAGCGGCTTCTGAGCAAGATTGGTTACTTGTTCATGCGTTATCAAATGATGGTAGTAAAGTCGCGTTAGGTTTTGAAGCAGGACAAAATAAATACCGTATCGATGTGCTTGAGCTTGCTAGTAATACAGTGAAAACCATTGCAGTAATAGAAAACGGTATTCAAGGTTTGAGTTGGCATCCAAACAATCAAGCGTTATTAATAAGCCAACGTAACCAACTTATAAGTTTAGATCTTGAAGGTGAGCTGCAGCTTATTCCGTTTAATAATTATCAAATAATTCGCGATGCCCAGTACACTTCATCTGCTGAATCAATTTTAATGGAATTAGTGAATGTGGATGTTGATATTGTCAGTCAAACACGAACAGATCCAAATACACTTACAAAGCGGGTGGATACTTCCTCGGTTGACTTTCTGCCAGTGTTTTCACCGGATTCAACAAAATTTGTATTTGAGTCACATCGCTTTGGACTAAAACAATTATTTTTGTATGAAAATGAAAAACAGAAATTAGTCTTCGCAAATCCAGATAACGAAGAGCTGTTTGGTACTGTATGGCATAAAAATGGTCAGCAAGTATTCACTGCAAGCAAAGATACCTTATATAAAATTGATATTGTCAGTGGGACCTATGAAGCTATTCCACATCCTCATCACTCATTTTATTTACGCGAAATGTATCATAATGAAGAATCCATTTTAGTCTCTTACCGCGCAAAAGATGGGGTTACATTTCACCCAGCTAAGTTTGATTTAAATGATCTAACGCTGACGCCATTTTCTGGTTCTGGTAAACGCTTGAGTTGCTACGGTATGGACTTAGATGATAAAGACCAGATTTATTTTTCAAATAGTAATGAAGTTTTTCGCATAAATTCTGACGGTGATATTGAGTTAATATGGCAGTCTCAACAAGATGAAATTATTGGAATTGCAGTTGAAAAGCAGCAATTAGCTATCACCCTAGAACAGCCGCATAGTATCAAATATCAAACGATTGATTTAGTTTCATCTAATAGCAAAAGTTGGCAATTAACAGCCCCAAAACAGCATATGCTGATTAATGCGTCACACGATTTGAATGAGTTTTTATACTTAACCGACCCTAAACGTACGCGCAAATTAGTCAAACTACTTTAATGTGTTCTATCAGAGACTTAAGTTGCTCAAGGCTGACGGGGTTATGAGCATGATTACCATGCAAAAGCACTATATCAATCACTGGTAAGAGGGGGAGTGTTTCATCGGTGATTTCTTCTACGCTCTTTTGCATACTAATGCGTGCCATGCTCCCTATTGCGAGATTTTGCTCAATTAAACCATGTAAAGCCCCCACAGAGCCGCAGCAGGCGATAATATTAAAGTGTCGCTCTGCTTTCAGTAGACCTTCGATGCTGGCTTGGTGAAATTTACAGCCGCGTTGAAATAAGGCCAGTGGTAAGGGGGTTGCAGGGTTTAATTTAAAAGACGGACTTTTCACCCACACTCCTTGGCTTGATTGTATTAGGTAACCTTCCTCTGAGTTCGGTGAACGGGTCGCAATCACTAAATCAAGTTGACCTTGGTCAAGCTTAGCCCTTAATTCACTGCTAGGTGCGCAGCTAATTTGTATATCCAGCGCAGTATTTAACATGCGCAGTGAATTCACGAGTCGCGGTAAAATTGAATGGGCGTAATCATCAGGGCAGCCAATACGAATTCGACGGTTTCCAGTGCCTGCTTGAAGTTGCTTAAAGGCCTCATCGTGAAGATTAATTAACTGCTTTGCATAACTTGCTAATTGATGACCTTGTTGGGTAAGCACTAACTGGCGTCCTTGCTTCTCAAATAAAGAACTCCCTATGTCTTGTTCTAGTTTTTTCATCTGCATACTTACCGCAGATTGGGTTCGGCAAATCTGTGCGGCTGCGCGGGTAAAACTGCCCGTGTCTACAAAAGCACAAAAAGTTCGTAAGGCATCAATATCCATGATGTATCAGTTTCTCTTATGGGTTGTATAAGAACAATTGGCGAGTAATTCGCCTTTTGCTGCTCTATAGTGGTATTAATCTAATCGTTAAGGGATGAAAAATGCAATTATTTATTGGTAATAAAAATTATTCGAGTTGGTCATTAAGAGCGTGGTATTTATTAAGTAAATTCAATATATCATTTACTGAGCAGCAACTTGTTTTAGATACCCCAGACTTTTATGACAGATTAAAAACGAAATTTCCTGTACAAAAAGTCCCTGCATTAATCGACGGTGATTTAGCTGTGTGGGATTCACTCGCGATTTGTGAATACATCAACGATGCTTATCTAAATGGCAGAGCATGGCCTGAAAACTTAAATAAAAGAGCTCACGCAAGAAGTGTGGCTGCAGAAATGCATAGTGGCTTTCTCGCACTCAGAAATGAAATGCCCATGAATATTCGAGCTAAAAGACATGTTGAGCTGACAGAACACGCAAAGAAAGACATTGCCCGCATTGATGAGATATTTTCGATGCGACCACAATCGTCGTCCAATACATGGCTGTATGGTGAGTTTTCAATTGTTGATGCGATGTTTGCGCCCGTGGTACTGCGCTTTAAAACTTACCAAGTTACATTATCAAGCCCTGCACAAGCTTATTGTGACCAGGTACTATCGTGTCCTGTTTTGAAGAATTGGATTGCACACGCACTGCAAGAAACAGATATTGTTACAAGTGATGAGGCAGGAGAGAATATTATTTAATCACCGCGCACAAAGCGATAATTTTATGCTTTGTGCCATTTTCGCAACTTTGTGTTGGTGCATGTGTGTAATTTATATACAAAAGAACGAGTTTAATTGTAAGCTCTTCACTCTATAATGGAACGGTTGCTCTTTATTTGAACACCTCATTACTCGCCTTTTTCCGTTCCTGCGTAGGTATATAATTATGAGCACATTCGGTGCAAAGTTATTAAATCAAGATATGTCAATTGCACGCTACTTTTGTCGGTTCAACTCTATGCAAGTTGAGCAAGCATTTACTCAAAGTAAGCTTGAGCAAGATAAAAAAACTGCACAGTTTCTTGCCTGTATCACCGCCATTATGATTATGCTGGTGACCTATTCCGATAAAATGATAATTCAACCCAGCTTTTGGCCCGGTATTGCATTATTTAGCCGGACTATTTCTGTTGCAGTTTGTGTGATCACTGCACTTGGGGTGTGCTATATCCGGACGCCACAGCAATTATCGCAGGCGGTGGCTGCGTTTATGACATTCTTATTTTTTAGTATGCAATTTATGGTGTTCACCTTTGAGCGCCATTATGTCCTGCATATGTTTTTTGATGTGATTATTTTGATCACTATGTATTTCTCTACTTTATTGTCATTAAAGAATGCCACCTTAATCGGTGTGTCTTACAGTGCATTTGCAATTACCGTTATTTATTTTAATAAAGATGTAAGTAGCCATACTTTTTATATGGTTGGGTTGGCACATGTATCCGCTAATTTTGCAGGGGTCGTTATGTCGGCTCATGAGCATTTAATGCGTCGGCAGCTTTTTGTTCGTAACACTCAGCTAAGTCAACTTGCAGATGAAATGAAAAGACAGGCATTTAAAGATGCGCTCACACAGCTGCCTAACCGGCGTGCGTTTGATAACAACTATGAGGGATATCAAAAATTAATTAAGCAGCAAAATAAAACGAAACATGTGTGTGTCGTTTTAGCTGATATTGATTACTTTAAACGCGTAAACGATACCCATGGACATGAAATGGGGGATACCGTGCTTAAGCACTTTTCGACTTTTTTAACGAACTCTCTGCGCAGTGCTGATGATGTCTATCGATTTGGTGGTGAAGAGTTTGTCATTGTACTGCCGCTTTGTTCATTAAAAGATGCCACTGCGCTTATAAACGGCATGATAGCAAGGTTAAATGCCGAGGAGTTTAAATTAGGTAGTTGCTCTTTGTCGATACAAGCAAGTTTTGGTCTGACCATCATGCGTGAGGAGCAGCAAAAATCAGTGATATCACGAGCTGATTTGGCTTTGTATCAAGCTAAGGAAGGCGGAAGAAATCAATTGGTTATTAAAATTTAATCGATACCAAGGTGCGTTTAATTTAGTCAATAAATTGTAATTATCCAAAGATACTTGTATATATTATCTGTACTTCTTTTTTCTTATATTCATTCAATAAAGAGAGCATGCAAGGAGATGCATAATGCTATCACGCCATAAAAAAGGCTATAAAATATCAATTAGAGCGAGTGTTCTCTTAGTCTTTGCGCTTGCCAGTCTTTTAACGGGAATTGTGGCGATTAGCTTGCATTATTACTTCAGTGAAAAGTTAGTATTGCACACCAAAGCTCAGCAATTTAAGCAAACAAGCCAGCAGATTGCTGATCATATCACACGTATAAATCAGCGTGCAGATAACACCCTCAGCGTGATGGTTCATGACACACGCCTATTTTCACAAAGCCAAGGTAACTATGAGATTTTTCGAAATGTACTCATAGAGGTACTTAGTCGCCACACAGATTTTTATTCACTTATTTTAGGGCGTGCGAATGGTGATTTTCTCCAAGTTATTAATCTAAAAGGGTATGCAAATTTACCCGCCAGCTTGAATATAAAAGATGAGTATAAATGGCTGGTCATTAAAGTATCGGGGGAAGGTGAAGAGCGTCGTAAGTCGATGTTATTTTTAGACTCACAACTGACAGTCCGTAAAGCAGAAGAGCAACAAACCGATTTTGATCCACGAACGCGAATATGGTTTCAAGACGCAGAAAGTGGGGTTGTTACCAAATCTGAACCGTACATGTTTAATGTTTACCACGTACCGGGTTATACCTATTCGATTAAGTCAGATGATACCGGCGATGTGCTTGCGGTGGATATAGCAAGTTCGAGTTTAAGTGCGTATTTAACTGAGCAACAGACTAAAATGCAGTTTTTGGTTTCCGCCGAAATGTATGTCTATCAGGGTAGTGGTGACATTATTGCCAGCAGTAGAACGCAAAGCCATCAGCATACCTTTGACGATTTATCAGCGCTTATTAAGCTTGATGACCAAAAAACAGGCCTTGCAAATAAGCGTCATCAGTTTGGCAAAATGCTGGATGTACATGAAAATGGGATAGAAAAATACATGTTTGTCGTGCCCTTACCATTAAGCGGTGACATGCAAGCTGACAATGACGATTTCTTCACTGTATTGGTAGCAAAAGAAGATGTACTTGCGGTCATTCGCGAGAAAATTCGGATTTCTATTTTAATAACGAGTTTATGTTTATTACTGCTACTGCCAATATCGTGGTTTTTTGCATCATCAATTGTGAATCCAATTTTAAAGCTTGTTGGTGAGAACAAAAAAATTCAGCAGCGCGAGTATAAAAATGTGTCTACTCTGTCAAGTAGCATTCTCGAAATTCATTATTTAGCCAATTCAATGGTTGATATGAGCCGCTCTATAGAGAAACACGAAAACTCACAAAAAGCACTCATGGAATCGTTTGTTGAACTTATAGCCCAAGCGATTGATGATAAATCACCTTATACAGCAGGGCATTGCGAACGTGTCCCTGAGCTTGGCATTTGGCTTGCAAATGCTGCATCTGATTCAACAGATCCCGCCTTTGCAGAGTTTGCATTTGAAAACGAAGATGAAAAACGTGAGTTTAGACTGGCAGCGTGGTTACATGACTGTGGTAAAATTACCACGCCAGAACACATTGTAGACAAAGGCACCAAACTAGAAACCATTTATAATCGTATTCATGAAATCCGTACACGTTTTGAAGTGTTGCTGCGCGACGCTAAAATAAACTACTACGAAAAGCTGCTTGAAAACCCAACACACGAGGAGACACTGCAACAGCAGTTAGACGCTGAAACAGACAAATTACATGCTGACTTTGCTTTCATTGCTACTTGCAATGTGGGAAGTGAATTTATGGATGATGAGCAGCTTGCACGCTTAAAAGACGTTGCGTGTATTAAGTGGCATCGGCATTTCGATGCAACGCTTGGTTTATCGCCTCTAGAAGAAATGCGCTTTGCAGATTTAAAGGGGCAATCTTTACCTGTTGAAGAAACGCTGTTAAGTGATAAACCCAGTGACCTAATTACGCACCACAAGGCTGTGGAATACGATGCTAATTTAGGTATAAAAATGTCGGTTCCTGAATACAAGTATAATTTAGGTGAGTTATATAACTTACAAATTAGAAGTGGAACACTTACCGCAGAAGACCGATTTAAAATTAATGAACACGTTATCAGCACGATTCGTATGCTTAATAATGTGCCATTCCCTGAAGAGCTAGCCCGTGTGCCGCGCTATGCATCGACCCACCACGAAACCTTAAAAGGCACGGGGTATCCGCGTAAATTATCAGCGGATGACTTATCGATACCTGAACGAGTGTTAGTACTTGCTGATATTTTTGAAGCACTCACTGCAGCAGATAGGCCATATAAAAAGGCCAAACCATTGAGTGTTGCTATTGATATTTTAGCTAAAATGGTCGATGACGATCATATTGATCGTGACGTATTTAAACTGTTTTTAAGTTCAGGTATTTACCTTGAATACGCAAAACGCTATTTGAGCCCTGAACAAATAGATAACGTCGATATCGCAAAATACCTCTAACCGAGAGGGGTTGTTTTTACTTTAGGCTGAAAAGTCCGTACAATTCGCCTCGTTTTTGGTGCGTTGTTGTAACGCTTTTAACGAGATGAATGTAAGCCAGTATGCATCAGATTGCCGATTTAATCGCTATTTTTGACAGCACTTTTTATCAAAGCCATAACACGCGCTTAATTAAAGGTGCTGACGAGCCTATTTACCTGCCTGCAGATGAGCAAACGACTTATCATCAAATTGTCTTTGCGCATGGTTTTTACGCCAGTGCACTCCACGAAATTGCCCATTGGCTGGTGGCAGGTGAAAAACGCCGCTTACTTGAAGATTATGGCTATTGGTATTGTCCAGATGGTCGTGATAAACATCAGCAAGCTGAGTTTGAAGCGGTAGAAGTTAAACCCCAAGCAATAGAATGGGCGCTTAGCGCTGCGGCAGGGTTTGACTTTAATGTTTCGGTCGATAATTTAAATGGCGAACAAACGTGTCGTTTTGCTTTTCAGCAGCGTGTTCACCAGCACCTATTAAGTTTACTAGCGTCTGGTTTTAATCAACGAACTTACGCACTACTAAAAGCACTCAGTGATTTTTATAAGACCCCGTGGCCACTGACAAGTGCACAATTTGTATGGCAACATCCAGGAGAGTTATCTGATGCAGTTTAAGTTAGGTTTAATTGTAAACCCTGTTGCAGGGCTTGGTGGCAGTGTAGCTCTTAAAGGCAGTGATGGTGCTGATACAGCAGCGAAAGCCATGGCACTCGGCGCAGAACCCAAAGCAAATTTACGCACCCGTGCAGCACTTGAAGCATTACTTGCGTATCAAGACTCGCTCATTATATACACCGTTAATGGTGAAATGGGGGAGCGAACAGCCACCCAATTAGGCTTTAATACCCAGGTTATTTATCACAGTGGCGACGTTACGACGCCGGATGACACCGAGCAAGCTGCAAAGCGTCTCGTAGAACAAGGCGTAGACCTTATTTTATTTGCAGGCGGTGACGGAACAGCCCGAAATATTTGTCATGCTGTTGGCGACACTACACCCGTGTTGGGCATTCCCGCAGGCTGTAAAATTCATTCAGGTGTGTATGCTATTACCCCAAAAGCTGCGGGCCGAGTGGTTGAAATGCTTGTAAAAGGTGAGTTGGTGAGCTTAGGCGATGCAGACGTGATGGATATCGACGAAGCCGCATTTCGCGAAGGCACTGTAAAAGCAAAGCGGTATGGTGAAATGCAAGTGCCGAGCGAAGTACGTTACGTGCAAGCGGTTAAAAATGGTGGTAAAGAAACCGACGAGTTAGTGCTTGCTGATATTGCTGCTTATGTGGTGTCTGACATGGATGAAGAGACTTTATACGTCATGGGCAGTGGCTCAACAGTTGCTGCCATTATGGAAGAAATGGGCCTAGAGAATACCTTACTCGGTGTTGATTTAGTGGCAGACCAAGCGCTGATTGCTCAGGATTTAACTGCACAGCAATTACTGGAGCTAACACACGGTAAACCGACTAAATTAGTGATCACCCTGATCGGTGGTCAGGGCCATATTTTTGGTCGTGGAAATCAACAGCTCAGTCCAGCACTTATTCGTGCTATCGGCCGCGATAATATTATTGTGGTCGCAACCAAAACAAAATTACAGGCCTTGAATGGCCGCCCATTGATTGCCGATACTGGCGACAGTGAGTTAGACGATGAATTAAGTGGTTATATTCGAGTAACCACAGGTTTTAATGACCATATAATGTATGCAGTAGGTCATCAAGATGGGCTGCACCCAGAGGAGAGATAACCATGAGTTTAGTAAATTATATTGATGCAGCGCAGCAATATTTTGATGATTTAGTTGATAAAGCAACCGATGATGAGTTATTTGCTGGTGGCTATTTACGAGGCCATTTTGATTTGGCGGTAGGGTATGCGCAAGTTGAAGAATTAAACTTATCAACCGACGAGCTTAATAACCAAGTCGAGTCGAGCCTGGTTAAAGCATACCGTAATGGGGAGCTTAACGAAGATGATAAAGCATTAGTGGTTCGTTTATGGGATGAAGTAAAAGCATTAGCCTAATCGGTGTTGATGTTATTTAAATAAGCGGCTTTGGCCGCTTTTTTTATATAGTTTAAGTACCCAAATCGGATAGCTTAGTTAACTTAAAATTTACCTCTTAACGCGGATGCGATAAGGTAAGCAAGAAATTTTTCTAGGGAATTCGAAAATGAATAATAACAATGATGTGCAGGCACCAAGCGGAGCAATCGCACGTTTTTTAAATACGATTGAAAGGGTAGGCAATAAGCTTCCTGATCCGGCCATTATCTTTTTAGTGGCCATGTTACTTATTTGGCTGCTGTCGTGGCTTTTTTCGGGCATGACATTTGACGCCATAGACCCACGAACAGGCGAGGCCATTGTTGTCCATAATTTGTTGGCGGGTGATTCCTTAGCCACCTTTTTATCGTCGATGGTAAAAACCTTTACAGGCTTTGCTCCTTTAGGTGTTGTGCTTGTTGCAATGTTAGGTGTTGGGGTTGCTGAGCATTCAGGCTTTATCAATACGGGCTTAAAGCTAATGCTAAAAGTCACTCCTAAGCAGCTATTGACCCCGTCTATTATTTTAGTGGCGATTGTTAGCCACACCGCAACTGATGCTGGCTACGTGTTAGTTATCCCGCTTGCTGGGGTTATTTTTTATGCGATGGGTCGTCATCCTCTTGCGGGTATTGCCGCGGCTTTTGCGGGCGTGAGTGGGGGCTTTAGTGCCAATTTCATTCCATCAGGTATCGATCCATTACTGCAAAGCTTTACCCAAAGTGCAGCACAAATTATTAATCCTGATATGGCGATTAACCCATTAAATAACTGGTTTTTCACCTCAGCTTCAAGCTTATTCATTATTCTATTAGGCTGGTACATTACCGATAAAATTATTGAACCACGCTTACAAAATACCCCACTTGATGGTGACACCGAAGACTTACCCGCTTTTGATGAAGCGCGTAGCGATGAAAAGCGTGCGTTTTATATTGCAAGCACAGTGATGGTAGCAGGCCTTGCTTTACTTTGGTTTGTATCCGCTCCCGCAGACTCAGCTATGCGCAGCCCCGATGGCTCGCTGACTAACTTCCGTTCACCTTTGATGCAGTCTATCGTGCCACTAATTTTCCTACTGTTCTGGATACCTGGTGCAGTTTATGGCTTTGTGGTTGGCACGTTCAAAAGCTCTAAAGACATGATTGATGCCATGAGTAAAGCAATGGGCGGCATGGCGTATTACATAGTAATGGCGTTTTTCTGTGCGTTATTTATCGCGGCCTTTAGTAAATCAAACCTAGGGGCATTACTGGCAATTGAAGGTGCACAGCTGTTAAAAGCCATGCAATTACCCAGTTCTGTAACCGTGATTGGTATTATTTTCTTAACTGCGTTCGTAAACTTGTTTGTGGGTTCAAGCTCGGCAAAATGGGCATTACTTGGGCCTATTTTTGTGCCTATGTTAATGCAATTAGGCATATCGCCAGACTTAACCCAAGCAGCGTACCGTGTGGGTGATTCAAGCTCAAACATTATCACCCCGTTAATGCCTTACTTCCCATTGGTTGTCGTGTACTGCCAGAAGTATGTTAAAGGCACAGGTATCGGCACCTTAATTGCCATGATGCTGCCGTACTCTATCGCGTTCCTAATTGGCTGGAGTATCTTCTTACTAGCATATTGGGGCTTAGGCATCCCACTCGGCCTACAGTCAAGCTACGTGTACCCAGCAATGGGCTCCTAACGTCCAATATCCAACATAGACAACGAATAGCTAGCCTCGCCATCTTATGTCGAGGCTTTTTAAATATCCTTTTAATCAGATTTTGTAATGCACCATTGAGTTAGGGAGATAAAATGGGATTTCTAGAAAGTTTTTTTGTTGGTACTTTATCAACAATAGTTGGAGGGGTTTTCTTGGCAATATTTTTTTTCTGGATTCGTGAAAAGTGTTTCGGAATAGCTGATGTTTCAGGTACATGGTATTTTGATATGACTACTCAAAAAACTGCTTATAAACCATATGAAAATATGGTTTTACGATACGTGGCTGTAGTTTGGAGAGAAGGTAATCACTTATATGGCACAGTTGAGAAAGTATATGAAATATCATCTACAGGAGAAAGAGAATACATCGGTGAGAATAGGTCTAGAGGAAGTTTAACTGGTGTGTATGAAAAAAATTATTTTAGTAAAGATCGTATGCATATACACATAAATGAACGTGGTAAAGGTCGAGAATCTACAAACTTTTTTATTCTTGACGTAAACAAGCAGAATTTTGTTGGGACATTTAACTCTTTTGTAGCCAACCAAGAAGGACTTTCAATTTGGCAAAGAAAACCTTTTTAAGAATTTTATATCTTACTTTATCAATGCCTTTTGCATTGTTGTCAGTGCTTTTCTACATCCTTAATATTTGTAAGACGAGGGATTGTTATAATTTATGTATTGAAAAAGCAAAAAACAGAGAGAGAAATTTTGATCCGCGATTAATTCAATGTCTTTACTTAGGTGAGGACAAACGTAATTTGATTCATTATGGAGTGGACTTTTTTGGAGTGGGAAGAGCCATTCTTAGTACTTTACAAGGTAGCATTCAAGGTGCGAGTACAATTGAACAACAGTTTATTCGAACTGTTACAGGTCGTTATGAGAGAACAGCGACTCGTAAAATAGTCGAACAGTTATTAGCTTTGTTAGTTAGTTTTAAACTGAAAAAAAAAGTTATAGCAGAAAGTTATTTGTCTATTGCATTTTTTGGTACTTCAATGAACGGTTATTCAGAGCTTTGCAATCAACTCGACCCTAAAAGATATGATCTCAATTTTTACGCAAGGGTAATTGCACGTCTTAAGTATCCTCAGCCAACAACAATAAATGCAGATTGGAATAAAAAGTTTGAAAAAAGAACTGAGTGGATTCTTATTAAGTATAACGCTATAAATAAAAAGAAAACTAACAAATATGAGAGAAATGAGCTGAGTATATGAATTGAGAACAGTAGGTGCTTTTTATTACAGACACAAAAAAACCTTGTCACTCTCATGACAAGGTTTTTTTAGTCGTTAGCTTTAAACGCTTAGTTTGCTGTGAAGCTTACTGGACGACGCTCTTTACGAGGGCCGCTACGTTTTTCACCACGGTCTTTGTCTTTGAAGCTACGCTTTTTATCACTGCGCTCACCTGCTGGGCGTTCGCTGCGCTCTGGGCGCTCAGAAGCGGTTTCAGCTTTGGTGAGTGTCATTCCCATTGGGCGTTTACAAATAAACACTTTTTGGAAGTGATCAAGCACATCTTTAGGCATGTTTTGCGGTAATTGTACCGTACTGTGACTGTCGTGCAGACGAATGTCACCAATAAACTTGCTTGAGATATCTGCTTCGTTAGCAATCGCACCAACGATATTTTTAACTTGTACACCGTGCTCACGACCTACTTCGATACGGTATGTATCCATAGGGCCCATGCTGCGGCTGTTACGTTCACGCGGCTCACGTGGTTTACGTTCGCGAGCAGGGCGATCACCACGGTCAGCACGTTCGTTACGACGGCGATCACCACCGCGTTCTGTACGTTCGCCACGCGGTTGAACTTTAACTTCTTCAACCTTGATTGGTGATTGTTGCTGCGCTAAACACAGTAAGGCACCTGCTAAGTCTTCGAAGCTTAGTTCAAGCTTTTCAGCCATGTTGGCCGCTACTTGGTTAAAGAACGTGATGTCTTTATTTTCAAGTGCAATAGTCAACTTGTCTTGCAATGCTTTGATGCGTTTTTCTTCAACAACTTTCGCTGTTGGTAAATCTACTTGTGCAATTTCAGACTTCGTATGACGAATGATATTTTTAAGTAAATAACGCTCGTTGTGTTTTACGAAAAGAATCGCTTTACCTGAACGACCCGCACGACCTGTACGGCCAATACGGTGAACGTAGGCTTCAGAGTCTTGTGGAATATCGTAGTTAATTACCAAGCTTAAACGGTCAACATCTAGACCACGTGCTGCAACGTCGGTTGCAATTACGATATCAAGTAAACCACTTTTCAAACGCTCTACAGTGCGTTCACGTGCTTGTTGGTTCATGTCACCATTAAGTGGTGCGGCAGAGAAACCTTCGCGCTCAAGTAATTCAGCTAATTGTACTGTGTCATTACGTGTACGTACGAAAACAATCGCACCATCGTATTCTTCAGCTTCTAAGAAGCGCACGATCGCTTTGTTTTTGTGTACGTGTGCATTCCAAAATACTTGCTCAACAGTCGATACTGTTGAGTTACGCGCTGAAATATGAACTTGCTCAGGCTCGTTCATGTATTTGCTGCTGATATTTTGGATTTGCTTAGGCATGGTTGCAGAGAAAAGACATGTTTGCTTTTCACGCGGTGTTTTTTCCATGATGCTTTCTACATCATCAATGAAACCCATGCGTAACATTTCGTCCGCTTCATCAAGAACAAGGGCTTGTAAGCTCTCGAATTTGATTGTGCCACGGTTAATGTGGTCGATTAAGCGGCCTGGCGTTGCAACAATGATTTGCGCGCCACGACGAAGTGCACTTAATTGGATGCTGTAGCTTTGGCCACCATAAAGGGCTAAAACTTCTACACCACGAGTATGCTTAGCATATTGTTCGAATGCCTCAGCTACTTGGATCGCAAGTTCACGCGTAGGCGTTAGAACAAGGATCTGTGGCTGTTTCACAGACGGGTCAATATTATTTAGTAATGGCAGTGCAAATGCTGCTGTTTTACCTGTACCCGTTTGCGCTAGTCCCAGTACGTCCTTTCTTTCTAGCAATAACGGTATACATTGAGCTTGGATTTCAGATGGAGTCTTGTAACCTAGCTCTTCAACTGCTTTTAAAATTGCAGGAGAAAGATTTAAAGATTCAAACGTGACTGGTTCTGACATTAATACGCCTCAACGAATTTAAAGAGGCGCGCATTGTATAGGAAATACAATGCAATTGCTTGTATAAATTACAACTAATTTGTATGTGGTTGATGTTGGTCATAATTTAATCAGTTGTAATTTACCAAAATCAACCATGTTTACAATTTATTGATATAACCCTAAATTTTCTTTAGCGTATGCTTCGAATTCTGTGAAGCCACCAATGTGAGTTTGGTCAATAAAAATTTGTGGAACGGTTGGGCAAGGTTTGCCAGCAGACTTTTCTAAATCTGCTTTGCTGATACCTTCTTTAATGATATCGATGTAGCGAAATTTAAAATCCTCACGCTCGTTCGCTAGTTTTTCTGCTACGTCTTTTGCGCGTACACAGTATGGACAGCCCTCACGGCCAAAAATTACAGTCAACATATCGCTCTCCTCGATGTAAGTGTGTTGGTCTGGTTATCATATTAACGAATTAGATTCATAAAAACAGTGCATAAAATCGATTACTCTATTCTGTTTTTTCTCTGAGTGCCTCTTAAGTCACTTACGTGTTCGTATGCGCAGCCCAAGTTCTGTGGAATACCCCATAGAATGAGCTGTAATTGCGAGTTGCTCATTAATAACATAATACGTTGGGTAGGCACTGACTTTGTAATCTTGTCCTGTATACCGCGTCCCTAATAAAACGGGCATCGTTAAGTTTAGTGAATCTGTAAACTGCGTTATCTCGTCAATATTTTTATAATCAAGGGCAATGGCAACCGCATTCAGCTCGCCTTGTTGATAGGCTTTTTCGAGATTAGGCATACTGTAGCGACAAATACTGCACCAAGGGGCAAAAAAATACAGCACTGTGTTTGTGCCTTTTAAATCGGCAATGGTGACGCGTTGCTGTGGGTTGTCGAGTGTCGCTAAATTGAAATAGGGGGCGGGAGTGTGGTCTGTTGGTAATAAATTTCGTTGCTGAAATAGCGTAACGGCATACAAGATGATAGCCATCAACAGCAGGTTTTTAGTCAAAGCGACTATTTTTTTTAAAACTGAGGGTATTTTTTTCATTTTTATTTTGTACGTGCTTAGCCCTTTAAAATCAACTTATTCAGACCAGAATAAGCCTCAATAAATTTCAAAAAGAGAAAAAAATTGCAATTTTTTTTGTAAAAAATCTTGAAAAGATTTTGCTTGCCCATAAATCGTTTAGTGAGGACGCCTGATGGGTCCCAAATAAACCAAAGTAATTGAAATCTATATAATTAATTTAACTTTGTTAGCACTTGTTCAAAAGAAGAGTACTAACAAAATATCGCTTAAATATGAGGATATTATTATGCGTACAGTAGACTTATCACCACTTTATCGTTCATTCATTGGCTTTGATCATTTAGCATCATTAATGGATGCGGCAGCACGCACAGACAAGCAGCCAAGTTTTCCTCCATACAACATCGAAGCATTAGATAAAGACAAATACCGTATCACTATGGCCGTTGCCGGTTTTAGTGAAAGTGAACTGACCATTGAGTCAGAAAACAATACATTAAAAGTCAGCGGCACAAAAGCTGACAAAGAAGACAATGCAGAGCGTAAGTTTATCCATCAAGGAATTGCTGAGCGCAACTTTGAACGTAAGTTCCAACTAGGTGACCACGTTAAAGTACTCGGTGCAGACCTTGAAAATGGACTTTTAAGCATTGATTTACAGCGTGAAATTCCTGAAGCACTCAAACCACGTAAAATTGAAATTGGCAGTGGTAAATTGCTTGAGAATAAGTAATTAAGCTGTAATCAGCATTGTTTCCCCTTGTTATTTGTTAGAAGTAGGCCGCCTCATTTGAGGCGGCCTTTTTTATAATTTCTCTAAATTATCGACGCACCACTTTGCGCGTTTGAGAGTGGCTTGTTGCTGCGATTCGTCTTGTTTATACCAAGTGTTATAAATCATGCCTATACGCGGATTTTTGCTAAGCAATTGTTCGTGCTCTAGCATAAAGTTCCAATATAAACTATTGAAAGGGCACGCATCATCGGTGGCTTTTTCTTTCACGTTGTAATGGCAATCCTTACAATAGTCACTCATTTTATTAATGTAATTACCGCTTGCGGCATACGGTTTAGTGGCAATTAAGCCGCCGTCTGCAAATTGACTCATGCCGCGAGTGTTGGGCATTTCAACCCATTCGATAGCATCAATATAAATACCTAAATACCAAGCATCGACTTCATTTGGGTTTATGGCTGTAAGCAAACAAAAGTTACCCGTTATCATCAAACGTTGAATATGATGAGCATAGGCGGTGTCTAAACTTTGCTTAATTGCATGGTGCATACATTTCATTTTAGTGTTTGCGTGCCAAAAATAGTCGGGCAGGGCACGCTTTGCGTCAAGGGCATTTTTGTTGGCGTAGTCAGGCATATTTTGCCAGTAAATACCACGCACATATTCGCGCCAGCCCAGAATTTGTCTAATGAACCCTTCAACTTGGGCAATATCAATTTTTTGCTGTTGTTCAAAAGCCTCAATCACGCGCTTAATAACCTGCATTGGGTGCAGCATTTTAGTGTTGAGAGCAAACGACAAGCGGCTGTGATATAACGACCATTGGTGCTCAGATTGACAGGTCATGGCATCTTGAAATTGCCCAAAGTGAACTAACAAATGATCGCAAAAAAAATCAAGAAGCTGCTTTGCTTCATAACGTGTTGTTGGCCAAAGTATCGAATGATTGCACTCTCCAAATGTCGTTATGTTATGTTTTTTTATGCGTGAAAGAATGTCCTTAACATCGTGCCCAAAGCACAGTGGTTCAGGAATTGCGTTGAGATCATGTTGTTTTAACTTGTTTCTATTTTGTTGATCAAAGTTCCACTTGCCTCCGACCGGTTCATTGTTTTCGTCCATTAATATATTGAATCGTTTACGCATTGCGCGATAAAAGAATTCCATTTTTACATGCTTGTCTTTTTTAAAGTGTTGGCATATATCATTAAAGGGAAGTAAAAAATGCTCTGTGTCGTATGCGTTAATCGTACACTCACTGTTTTCTGAGAATGCCTGTAATTGCTGTTTGAGTCGGTATTCATCGGGATACTGGTATTCAATGCGTTTACATTGGTAGTGTTTCGCTAAACGAGTAAGAAGGGCGGGTAATGATTCGTCATCTTTTGTGTCATCTAAGGTAAGATGTAGCACATTAAACCCCGCGCTTTTGAGCGCCTTTGCAAAGTGTTCCATTGCTAAGAAAAAGGCGGCAATTTTTTGTGTATGATGTTTTACGTAATCGGTTTCTTGTTTTAGCTCAGCGATGACATAGAGAGTGGTGTGCTGATCTTCGTCTTTATACCAGCTGTGGCTAGCATTGAGTTGATCGCCAAAAATAAATCGCAAAGTAGAGTAATGCACAATAGTAAACCCATGATAATTGATTTAAATTACTACGTAATACCGCTGAATTTAGATCGTGTTGGCCCACAACATGCTTACAGAAACACAGGATAAACAACAGGGACGATATTATGAAACCACGCTTCTTTACTTTATTTACACTGGTTTGTTTAGGGGTCACTTTGAGCAAGGCGGCCAACGCGGCAATTTATCAATGTGAAAAAAATGGCATTGTTGAGTTTAGCCAACAACCTTGCGGCAAAGATGCAAAGTTGATCACCGTTAAAGAGCAAAACCCCACATTATTAGGCTCGCCAAAACCTGTTTCTGAATCAAGCGATGTAACAGCAGAGATTGATAACTATATTCGATTAAAGCAAATAGACGCCAAAATTGCAGAACACAATAATAAAATAGACTCTTACTCAGAACGGATGAACAATGAAATTGCGGCATTAAGCAGTCAAGCCGACGCGCAACTGCACAATTTGGTCGGAGCAAAAAAAGAAGCCGCCATAGCTAAACAGATGTCTGCCGTTTCAGAACGTTATAATTTATTGATCAACAATGAGCAGCGTAATATAGACAGGTTAAGCACAGAAAAAAGCCAGTTAGTCTTGCAAAGTAACGATACAGAAAAGAATGAAATTGACCATTTTATTCGTAGTGAACAGATTAAACGTGAAATCGCAGAGCACAAAGACAAAATTGACCGTTATCATGTTGAGCTAAATCAACAAATTAAGCGCCTTGAGCAACAAGCCTCTACCAGACCGACTAATCTAGTCGATGCGAGTAGCGACCAGGCTTTATCAGACAAAATGTCTGCGGTGACCAGTAAATTTAATACACTCATTGCTGTTGAGCAGCGCCAAATCGATAGACTGAATAATGAACTTACTCAACATTAATTAGTGTCAGCCCTCAACTACGAACTAAGTCGAGTAGCGCAACGTGTATTGATTGAAATTACATTACTGTAAGCAAACAAATAGCTTTTAACAATGTTGGAAAATATACGAATTGCCTGTGACCACGCTTGTTTTAGGTGGCTGTTTAAGCCTCTTTGCTGGGACTCCAGCGTGTCGAAAAATGCGTCACACAAATGGTCTATATCGTGACTTGATACATTCAAAAAGCTTAGGTTATTTGCTATATATTGAATGAAAGGCATCACCAAAGGTAAGTCATCAAGGTGTGACACAACCTTGTTAAGCGCACAAAATAGTATATAGCTTCGTTTGCTAACACTCTCTTCGCTTGGCATCGTCATTGTTAGATTACGCTGGCTCAAATTGTGGTAAAAGGTGTGCGTAAATTGATGGAAATCAGGTTTTAGCAATTCAACATTCTGTTGTAAAAGCCTTTTTTGAAAAATAGATAGACTCATAGGAAAATCGCTTAATAGCCAACACTATAGTTTGTTCTTCTTATAGTGTTAACTATAGACCTATTTTTTCGGAAATAGGAAATTTTATGACAAGGTTGTCATTATTTTTTTTCGTAAAAAATTGTCCAACTAATTCATGCCCGAAGGTTGCTAATTGAGCGCTACATGCTTATAATAGCCGCCATTGACTTGATGTGCTTGCCACTCAAGCAAACGATATTAAGTAATTTACTTGATATCCATTGGCGCGGGATGGAGCAGCCTGGTAGCTCGTCGGGCTCATAACCCGAAGGTCGTCGGTTCAAATCCGGCTCCCGCAACCAAATTCATGTTAAAACATCGTAAGTTGTCTTTAACATGCACAGTAATTTTTTACTGTATGAAGTCGCGCATTCTGGGTAATGCGCGTTTTGCGTTTAGGCTATTTAGTTTAATTTAGTCAGGTAATTGACCGCAACCAAGCTTGGCCCTAGGCCACACAGTTTTATGCTTTAGGTGTGACGCCCCGCTTGGTTCGGGGCGTTGTTGTATCTGATCTAGCATGATTTTATGAATCATTATTAAACTCAGTATTTCAGGGCTATATGCCCTTTTTTTGTTTGTATGGAGGATTTTCGTGACAAAACTTGAGCAAGATTTAGTAGCCATGCTCTCACCAGCCGTTGAAATGTTAGGCTTTGAGTTACATGGTCTTGAGTTTGTGCAAGCTGGTCGCCACTCTACATTACGTGTTTACATCGATCATGATGCAGGGATCACGGTAGACAATTGTGCCGACGTAAGTCGTCAAGTTAGCGCAATCTTAGATGTCGAAGACCCAATTACAAACGAATACGATTTGGAAGTGTCGTCTCCTGGTGTTGATCGTCCATTATTCAAACAAGATCACTACGAGAAGGCACAAGGAGAAGAAGTACGCGTGCGTACTAAGCTTCCACAAGATGGTCGCCGTAATTTTAAAGGCGATTTAGTATCAGTTAGCAGTGATATGATCACACTTTCAGCAGATGGGACTGAGCATATGATTATGCTAAGTAACATTGAACGTGCGAACATCATCGCAAAGTTTTAATTCGAGTGCGAAGGAATAGGGCAAGCGAGGCATAACCCATGGCAAAAGAAATATTATTGGTTGCTGAAGCCGTCTCCAATGAGAAAGCGGTTCCAAAAGAAAAGATTTTTGAAGCGTTAGAGTTCGCATTAGCGACTGCAACAAAGAAAAAACACGATGGTGAAATTGACGTTCGCGTATCAATTGACCGTAAAACAGGTAATTACGATACATTCCGTCGCTGGAAAATCGCTCCTGTGCAAGAAGATGGTTCACTTGAGCACCCGTATAGCGAAATCACGCTTGAAGCGGCACAAGTTGAAGACCCTGAATTGCAAATGGGTGATTACGTAGAAGAACAAATTGAGTCAATTAAGTTTGACCGTATTACAACACAAATGGCTAAGCAAGTTATCGTACAAAAAGTACGTGAAGCTGAGCGTGCACTTGTTGTTGAAGAATACAAAGACCAACAAGGTGAGTTAGTAACGGGTGTTGTTAAAAAAGCAACGCGTGATGCTATCGTACTTGACCTTGGTAACAATGCAGAAGCGGTTATTTACCGTGACGACATGCTACCGCGTGAAAACTTCCGTCCGGGCGACCGTATTCGTGGTCTTCTTTACGAAGTTAAACCTGAAGCGCGTGGCGCACAGTTATTCGTAACGCGTTCTAAGCCTGAAATGCTCATGGAGCTATTCCGCATTGAGGTGCCAGAAATTGGCGAAGAAATGATTGAATTACGTGCAGCAGCGCGTGATCCAGGTTCACGTGCGAAAATCGCTGTTAAGTCAAATGACAAACGTATTGACCCAGTAGGTGCCTGTGTAGGTATGCGTGGTGCGCGTGTTCAAGCGGTGTCTACTGAACTTGGTGGCGAGCGTGTTGATATCGTACTTTACGATGATAACCCAGCGCAATTCGTTATTAACGCGATGGCACCTGCTGAGGTAGCATCTATCGTGATGGACGAAGACACGCACTCAATGGATATCGCTGTTGAAGCTGATAACCTAGCGCAAGCAATTGGTCGAAATGGTCAAAACGTTCGTCTTGCTAGCCAGTTAACTGGCTGGGAATTAAACGTAATGACGGTTGATGAAATGCGTGCGAAAAATGAAGCTGAGTCAGACAAGTTAATCAACTTATTTACTGAGTACCTAGATATCGATGATGAGTTTGCAACATTACTAATCAACGAAGGTTTCTCAACCCTTGAAGAAGTTGCTTACGTACCAGCATCAGAGTTTTTAGAAATTGATGGCTTAGACGAAGAAACAGTTGATGTTTTACGTTCACGTGCGAAAGACGCACTGACAACCAAAGCACTTAAAACTGAAGAAAGCCTAGAAGGTGCAGAACCTGCAGAGGACTTATTAGCCCTTGAAGGTTTAGAGCGTCACCTTGCATTCGTTATGGCAAGTAAAGGTGTTATAACATTAGAAGATTTAGCCGAGCAAGGTATCGACGAGTTAGTTGATATCACTGAGCTTTCAGAAGAAGAAGCTGGCAAACTAATTATGGCTGCGCGTAACATTTGTTGGTTCGCAGACGAGTAATTTATTAACGGAGGTATTACACACTATGGCAGAAGTAAATGTTGAAAAACTAGCCGGAGATATTGGTACAACTGTTGATAAGTTACTACAGCAGCTTGAGCAAGCCGGTATTTCTAAAAAAGCAGGTGATATGGTGAGCGAGGCTGAAAAGTCAACGTTACTTGACCACCTTAGCAAGCAGCATGGCGGCACGGGCTCGGAAGGCCCTGCTCGCATGACTTTGCAACGTAAAAGCAAGAGCACACTGAGTGTGACTGGCTCTACAGGTAAAGCAAAGTCTGTACAAGTAGAAGTACGTAAAACACGTACTTATGTTAAGAAAAGCGCCATTGAGCAACAGCAAGAAGAAGAGCGTTTAGCTGCAGAAGAAGCTGCACGTAAAGCAGCAGAGCTTAAAGCCCAGCAAGAAGCTGAGGAGCTAAAAGCGAAACAAGAGGCAGAACGTAAAGCGAAAGAAGAAGCTGAGCGTAAAGCCAAAGAAGAGGCTAAACGCAAAGCTGAAGCTGAGCGTAAAGCGAAACAGAAGCAGATGACCCCAGAACAAAGTGCTAAGTCTGAAAAAGATCGCGCCGAAGCTGAGCGTCTGCAAAAAGAAGCAGAAGAGGCCGCATTGAGAAAAGCTGAAGAAGAAGCGAAACGTCAAGCAGAAGAGGCAAGAAAGCTAGCTGAAGAAAATGAAGCTCGCTGGAAGAAAGAAGAAGAAGAGCGTAAGCAGCGTGAAGAAAGTGCTGATCACCACCTTACGACTTCAACTTATGCACGTGAAGCAGAAGATGAGTCTGATGCTCGTGAAGAGCAAACTGCTCGCCGTGCTAAGAAAAAGAAAAAAGGTCCAGCAAAAGAAAAATTTGTTGCACCTAAAGGTAAAAAAGGCAAGCTTAAAGCGCCTACATCGTTACAGCATGGTTTCCAAAAACCAACCGCAGACGTTAAAAATGAAGTTCGTATCAGTGAAACTATCACTGTTGCTGAACTTGCATCGCGTATGGCTGTTAAAGGTGCCGAAGTTGTTAAAACAATGATGAAAATGGGTGACATGGTTACCATCAACCAAGTGATCGACCAAGAAACAGCACAGCTTGTTGCTGAAGAAATGGGACATAAGGTTATCATTGTTAAAGAAAATGAATTAGAAGAGAAAGTGCTAAACGACCGTAACGAAGAAGGCAAAGCGCTTCCTCGTGCGCCGGTTGTGACAGTAATGGGTCACGTTGACCATGGTAAAACGTCAACACTTGACTACATTCGTTCAGCGAAAGTAGCATCAGGTGAAGCGGGTGGTATCACTCAGCACATTGGTGCTTATCATGTTGAAACAAATGGCAACATGATCACGTTCTTAGACACACCAGGTCACGCCGCATTTACCTCAATGCGTGCTCGTGGTGCAAAAGCCACTGATATCGTAATCCTTGTTGTTGCAGCAGATGATGGCGTAATGCCACAAACTAAAGAAGCGGTTCAGCATGCGCGTGCAGCTGGCGTGCCTCTAATCATCGCTGTAAACAAAATGGACAAAGAAGGCGCAGATCCAGATCGCGTTAAAAACGAATTAGCACAGCTAGACGTTATTCCTGAAGAGTGGGGTGGTGACACGCAATTCGTCCATATCTCTGCAAAAACAGGTTTAGGCATTGATGACTTACTTGAAGCGGTATTAATGCAAGCTGAGATCTTAGAACTAACTGCACCATCAGAAGGGATGGCTGCGGGTGTTGTAATCGAATCACGCTTAGATAAAGGCCGTGGTCCAGTTGCATCTATCTTAGTTCAGTCTGGTACGCTTAACCAAGGCGATATCGTACTATGTGGCCTTGAATACGGCCGTGTACGTGCAATGAAAGATGAGAACGGTAAAGACATTAAGTCTGCTGGCCCATCTATTCCTGTAGAGATTCTAGGTCTTTCTGGTATCCCTGCTGCAGGTGATGAAGCAACGGTGGTTAAAGACGAGCGTAAAGCCCGTGAAGTTGCTTTATATCGTCAAGGTAAGTTCCGTGAAGTGAAACTAGCGCGTCAACAAAAAGCGAAGCTTGAAAACATGTTTACTAACATGACTGAAGGCGATGTTTCTGAAGTTAACGTGGTACTTAAAGCGGACGTACAAGGTTCAATTGAAGCAATTGCTGATTCATTAACTAAACTATCTACTGATGAAGTTAAAGTGAAGATTGTTGGTTCAGGCGTAGGTGGTATCACCGAAACTGACGCAACACTTGCAGCAGCCTCTAATGCAATCGTTGTAGGCTTTAACGTTCGTGCCGATGCATCAGCACGTAAAGTGATTGAATCAGAAAACCTAGACCTACGTTACTACAGCGTAATCTACAGCCTGATCGAAGAAGTTAAACAAGCCATGTCTGGTATGCTTGCACCAGAATTTAAGCAAGAGATCATTGGTCTTGCTGAAGTTCGTGACGTGTTTAAGTCACCTAAGATTGGTGCTATCGCAGGTTGTATGGTGACCGAAGGTATCGTTAAGCGTAGCGCACCTATCCGTGTACTTCGTGATAACGTGGTTATCTATGAAGGTGAGCTTGAATCATTACGTCGCTTTAAAGATGACGTAGCTGAAGTTCGTAACGGTATGGAATGTGGTATCGGCGTTAAGAACTATAACGATGTTAAAGTTGGCGACCAAATCGAGGTGTTCGAGACGGTTGAAGTACAACGTTCACTTTAATTTCGTCTAAGTCACTATTATAAATGGGGGCTAAGCCCCCATTTGTGTATTCGTAATTAAATTAACTTATTTATATACATCAATAAGTTATAATTTTAGAGTGAAGTATAATGAGAGAATTTTCTCGCACTGATCGTGTTGCACAGCAAATTCAAAAAGAGATTGCTGTTATTCTTCAACGCGAAATTAAAGACCCGCGCTTAGGTATGGTAACGGTGTCTGCAGTTGAGGTATCTCGCGATCTTTCGTACGCAAAAGTATTTATTACAGTATTCAATACTGATGATGAAGATAAAGCCAAGCAGAGCGCTAAAATCCTGAATGAAGCAACGGGTTATATTCGTTCTTTATTAGGTAAACGCATTCGTGCGCGCATTATGCCAGAGTTACGTTTTGTCATTGATAACTCACTGATGGAAGGTATGCGTATTTCAAATTTAGTGGACTCGGTTATTCGTGAAGATAATGCAAAGCATGTCAACGAAGATGATAGCGAAGAAGGCACTAAAGACTAATGGCTAGACGCAGTAAAGGCCGTGCAATTGACGGCATTTTATTACTTAACAAGCCGCAAGGTATCTCGTCTAATAAAGCATTGCAGCAAGCAAAGGGCATTTACTTTGCACAGAAGGCCGGGCACACCGGCGCGCTCGATCCGCTTGCAACAGGCATGCTGCCGATTTGTTTTGGTGAAGCAACTAAGTTTACCCAGTTTTTGTTAGACACGGACAAAACGTATGTCGTACGCGCTAAACTTGGGGAACGTACAACCACCTCAGATTCGGATGGCGAAGTTGTTGAAACGCGTCCAGTAGCGGTAACTCGTGCTCAACTCGAGCAAGAGATCGCAAGTTTTTTAGGTGAGTCGGACCAATACCCATCAATGTACTCAGCATTAAAATATCAAGGCCAGCCTTTATATAAATATGCACGCGAGGGCATTGAGGTACCGCGTAAATGCCGAAAAATTAATGTGTTTAGTTTAACGCTTGATGAGTTTGATGAAGCAAATAACGAAGTGCAAATGACCGCCCATGTATCGAAAGGGACGTATATTCGCACTATTGTGGATGACCTTGGTGAAAAGTTAGGGTGTGGCGCACACGTTATTATGTTGCACCGAAGTGCTGTTGGTCATTATCCGAGTGATAAAATGGTGACGCTTGAGCAACTTGAAGAAAAATTGCAACAAGCTAAAGCCGATGACGTTGCACCGTCTACTTATTTAGATGCGCTTTTGTTACCCATGGATACCGCGTTGGTTGACTTACCTGTGATTGAAATTAGTAAAGAACAAGGTATGGCATTTAGCCATGGTCAAACCGTGGTGATTGGTAAGCCCGTGCCTGATGGTGTGGTGAAAGTAATGGCTGATGGTATATTCATTGGCACAGGCGAGCGTCATAAAGACGGTCACCTAAAATCAAAGCGTGGTTTATCGAATCAACTGCCTGAGTAAAGATTACCTTGTAGTTATTGCTAAAGCTGGTAGAATACGCCCGCTCAATCGTTTTGGCTGAATTAGTGATCGGCTAAGACACAATTTAAATTAATTTTTGGAGTTACTATGTCACTAAGCAATCAAGAAAAAGTTGAAATCATTGCTAAATTTGCACGCGCTGAAGGCGACACTGGTTCACCTGAAGTACAAGTTGCACTTCTAACGTTCGATATCAACAAGCTTCAAGGCCACTTTGCTGATCACAAGCACGATTTCCACTCACGTCGTGGTCTTCTTCGCAAAGTAAGCCAACGCCGTAAACTGCTTGATTACCTTAAAGGTAAAGACATTGCACGTTACACTGCGTTAATCCAAGACCTTGGCCTACGTCGCTAAGAACTAGATTACGAGAAAAGGGGCTATATAGCCCCTTTTTTTGTGCGCGTATGAAAGGTATACTAGCGCACAACTTAGTAGCACAGGTTGCTAAGTGTTTGAAAAATCATCATTGCCAATTGTAGTACTTAATTGATTTTACTTAAGGTTAATTAAGTACTGTAATTGGTACTTTGATGGACTATTTTTACCAATTCAGAGATGCAGCCTACGGGCTAATTTTTCTGAGTTGCTTCTACATTTAAAGGACATTTTTAAGTGCAAGCAATTATTAAAGAATTTCAACTAGGTCAACACACTGTGACACTAGAAACAGGTGCTATCGCTCGTCAAGCTGACGGCGCTGTACTTGCAAGCATTGGCGACACTTCAGTACTTGTTACTGTTGTTGGTAAGCGTGATGCACAACCAGGTCAAGACTTTTTCCCACTAACAGTTAACTACCAAGAGCGCATGTACGCTGCGGGTCGTATCCCTGGTGGTTTCCTTAAGCGTGAAGGTCGTCCTAACGATGGCGAAACACTTATTGCACGTTTAATTGACCGTCCAATTCGTCCACTTTTCCCGAATGGCTTCGTAAATGAAGTACAAGTTATCGCGACAGTTGTTTCTGTAAACCCTGAAATCCAACCTGATATGGTTGCAATGATTGGTACATCAGCAGCGCTTGCAATTTCTGGTATTCCATTTAATGGTCCTATCGGTGCATCACGTGTTGGTTTCATCAACGGCGAATACGTTCTAAACCCAACGTTAAAAGAGCTTGAAGAAAGCCAACTTGATTTAGTGGTTGCGGGCACAGACAACGCGGTATTAATGGTTGAGTCTGAAGCGAACGTGCTGTCTGAAGATGTTATGTTAGGCGCTGTTGTATATGGTCATGAGCAATCTCAGGCTATCATCAACGCAATCAATGAGTTCAAAGCAGAAGCGGGCAAGCCTACATGGGATTGGACTGCACCAGAAAAGAACGTTGCACTTGAAGAGAAAGTAGCTGAACTTGCTGCTGATAAAGTGGGTGAAGCATACCGCATCACTGACAAAGTAGCGCGTAAAGAAGCGTTAGGCGCAGCTAAAGACGCTGTTATTGAAGCGCTTTCTGCTGAGCTTGCTGAAGACGAAACACTTGATACTCAAGAAGTAAGTAAAGTATTTGGTTCTTTAGAGAAGAAAATTGTTCGTGGCCGTATCACTGCCGGTGAAAAACGTATCGATGGTCGTGAACCAGATATGATCCGTGCACTAGACGTAATGACGGGTGTATTACCGCGTACTCACGGTTCTGCTATCTTCACACGTGGTGAAACACAAGCACTTGTTACTGCAACGCTTGGTACAGAACGTGATTCACAGTTAATTGATGATTTAACGGGCACGCACAAAAACCACTTCATGCTTAACTACAATTTCCCTCCGTTCTGCGTAGGTGAAACAGGTTTTGTTGGTTCACCTAAGCGTCGTGAAATCGGCCACGGTAACCTAGCTAAGCGTGGTATCCAAGCTGTAATGCCAACACTAACTGAGTTCCCTTACTCAATCCGTGTTGTATCTGAGATCACCGAGTCTAACGGTTCATCTTCAATGGCGTCTGTATGTGGTACTTCTCTTGCGTTAATGAACGCGGGTGTGCCTATTAAAGCCTCTGTTGCAGGTATTGCGATGGGTCTTGTTAAAGAAGAAGAAAACTTTGTTGTTCTTTCTGACATCTTAGGTGATGAAGATCACTTAGGTGACATGGACTTTAAAGTTGCGGGTACTTCAGACGGTATCACTGCACTTCAAATGGATATCAAAATCGAAGGTATCACACAAGAAATCATGCAAATCGCGCTTAAACAAGCAAAAGCTGCACGTTTACACATCTTAGGTGTAATGGACGAAGCGATTTCTGCTCCTTCTGAAGAGTTATCTCAGTTCGCTCCACGTATCTACACGATGCAAATTCCGGCGAAGAAAATTGCTGAAGTAATTGGTAAAGGTGGCGCAACGATTCGTCAACTTACTGAAGAAACAGGCACAACGATTGAAATCGAAGACGATGGTACAATCAAAATTGCAGCAACTGACGGCATTAGCGCAAATAATGCAATCAAGCGCATTGAGCAATTAACAGCAGAACTTGAAGTAGGCACAATCTACACAGGTAAAGTTGTTCGTATCGTTGATTTTGGTGCATTCGTTAATATCCTTCCGGGTAAAGATGGCCTAGTGCATATTTCTCAAATCAGCACTGAGCGCGTAAACAACGTTACTGATCACTTAAGCGAAGGCCAAGAAGTACAAGTAAAAGTACTTGAGGTTGACCGCCAAGGTCGCGTACGTTTAAGTATCAAAGAAGCGATGGCACCGGCTGCTGAAGAAACAGCAGAAGCGCCTAAAGACGCTGAATAAGGTTTGATTTTCCAGTAATTTACTGGATACAAGAAAAAGGGGCTGTTTAGCCCCTTTTTTTATGCTTTAATGAAACTCAATCGCTTCAACTTTGTCTACAGAGAATTCAGGTATTAAGGACTTTAATGATTTTTAAACACTTAGCATTGACAGCTGTGGCTATTTTTTCTTTAAGTGCATGTCAAACAACTTCTCAGCCTGAGTCAGTCCCTATTGTTAATGTGCCGTTCACCGCACCATTAGCGTCTGATTTTCGAAATGAAATTACCATAGCCCGTTATTCAGAGCTGCTTAATCGCACCGATTTAAGTGCAGAACAACAAGCAAAACTTTATTATGATCGCGGTGTGTTATTTGACAGTTTGGGCATGTCGACATTAGCGCGTATAGACTTTAATCGGGCCATTAAACTAAAGCCTGATTTAGCAGAAGTGTATAACTTTTTAGGTATTCATCACACGCTTATGCAACAGTATGAGCAGGCGTATGAGCTTTTTGACTCGGCGCTGGAACTCAATGAACAGCATGAATATGCTTACTTAAACCGCGGAATTGCGTTGTATTATGGAAATCGTCCATTATTAGCACAAGACGACTTACAGCAGTTTTTAGACCGCTCACCCAGTGACCCTTATCGTGTTTTATGGCTTTACCTAGCACAAGCAGACGCTGACAAGCAGCAAGCGCTGATTGATTTAAAAGCCAATTCACAAGGGGTTGACGAATCCCAATGGGGTTATCAATTACTTGCATTGTATTTAGGCGAAATCAGTGAGTTTGAATTCTTATCAGGTATTATTGAAGGGGTTACTTCTGAGCAAGAGTATGCGCATCGTTTATGCGAGGCGTATTTCTATTTAGCTAAATTACATCAAGCAGCAGGTAATGATTACATTGCGGCTGATTATTTTAGGCTTGCCCTTGCAACAAATGTGCATGAGTTTGTTGAATATAAATATGCGCGTCTAGAGCTTGAGTTAATGGCTGGTGAAGACGCGAGCTAATGTTTACCTGATAGGCGGGTTATTACTGAGCTTGAGCACTCTCTCAAGCTCAGTATCTGACTTCACGCCTTCGTATCTTTATTATTTTAATAAAAATCCAACACGTGCTGTGGCCATTTTCTATTTGGCTCCCACTGTTGTGAGTTCAAACCTTACCCTTGTTGATAATGTTCAATTACGGCAACTCGCTGAACTAGGTGAGTTAGATGCTCATTACCAACTCGCATTACGCTTTCTACAACAAGGTAACCCTGCGGCAGCTAAGCTGTGGTGGCAATCCGAGTTTGATAATTATGCTGTGGACCAGCAACAAGCCTTAGCAGACAACTTGATTGCTCAGCAGCAGTGGCAGTCAATTGAATGGTTGTGGCAAACGAATCGTTTGCCACAAGGCGATGCGAGGCAAGCTTGGTTGTTACGCCAGCGCTCGGATGCAGAGTATATAAAGGCCGATTTTGCAAAACGTCACAATTTTTCACTGTCATTACACACAGTGAGTGTCATGTCACAGTGTAAATTTAATGTGTTGATGTTGACTGATCATCATGCAGGAATTAATGCACTGAAATCATTTAAACGTTTTTACCAAGCTAAACCAGAGCCAGAGAAGAATAGTTTTTGCTTTAGCGAAATTGTCTACGTTGGCGATCAGTTTTCTTGCCGTAATCATGATATGGCAGTTCAGTGTAATTGGGAAAACGCTGTTGCATACAATTGGCCTGCAGGCTTTGACTTTATCGTAATGATGTCAGAGTCGGGCGCGGCAAATGTGGTTGGGGGGATTATGCATATTAATTCTCAACAGAGCTATCAAGTGTTTTTGCATGAGCTAATGCACTTTAATGGTTTTGAGGATGAATACCCACTTCCAGAGAAAAAACAGCAGTGGTTGTGTAAACAGCAGGGTAAAGTGGCGCCTAATTTATTCATTGCCAATGATGTATTGCCACCAAGTGGTTGGCAGAAGAGCCGCGCATGCAAGAATTCAATGGCGTATAAACCCAGTCCTAATTGGTCAATTATGCAATACCAAACAATGGCGTTATCACAGCAATACAGACAACTTTGGCAAAAACAAATTAACCAGCCCTTAACAAAGCCGATAAGGTTTCTTGATTACTTCACGTTTTTAGGTGTAAAGCCAACGATAACAACAACTTCAAGCTTGGATAAATTTTCTGACTAATCGTAGAATTATTGCTATTTTAACACACAAAGCGGTTAAAAAATGTGCAAATAGGCTGCTCTCCTATAGACAAAATAGCACCTGATCAGTATAACTATACGCACTGTAAGCTTTTTTTGAAGCCAACTTTTAACCATCCAAATGAACAGTACGCACCTAACTATAACTAGCAGCGGTATTGATATTCTTATGACACAAAAAGGCTCCTTATTATGACTTTGCTCTGGATACCCCTGTTATCCTTAATCGGCAGTGTTATTTCATCCTGCACTTCAAAACTAACGCGAAATCAAAGTACGGCTTTGACCATGTTAGCGCCTTTGATTGCCCTTGGAATTGTATTCTCGTTTACGCCTGCGGTTTTTTCTGGCGAAATAATCCGTTATAGCGCGGACTGGATCCCGCTACTCAACATGCAAGTTTCATTTAGGCTTGACGGCCTAACCTTGCTGTTTCTGTATATGATATTAGGCATTGGTGTCTTGGTCATATTCTATGCTCGCTATTACCTGAGCAAAGATGACTCTTTACCGAAGTTGTACTGCTATCTAATGCTATTCATGACAGCCATGGTTGGCATTGTTATGTCAAATAACGTGATTCAATTATGGCTATTTTGGGAGCTAACCAGCATTAGCTCGTTTTTACTAATTAGCTATTGGTGGGATAAGTCAGAAGCACGTAAAGGTGCGCGCATGGCATTGGCAATTACTGGTGCAGGTGGTTTAGCGTTATTAGCGGGTTTATTACTCATCGGCGATATTGTTGGTAGTTATAATTTAGATGTTATTTTAGCCAGTAAGACACTGATTCAATCGCATGATTTATATGAAGTGGCATTGGTACTTGTGCTGTTGGGGGCGTTTACTAAATCGGCGCAATTCCCATTCCATTTTTGGTTACCGCATGCCATGGCAGCGCCAACACCTGTGAGTGCGTATTTACACTCGGCAACCATGGTTAAAGCAGGGATCTTTTTACTCGCCCGTTTTTATCCTGCCTTATCAGGAACCGATACGTGGTTTATTTTGGTTGCTATGACAGGGTTATCAACGTTGCTTGTTGGTGCTTACGTTGCGCTCTTTAAGCATGATCTAAAAGGGCTGCTTGCCTACTCAACAATTAGTCATTTGGGCCTTATTACCTTATTGCTTGGTTTAGATACAGAGCTTGCGACTGTGGCCGCTATTTTTCATATTATTAACCATGCGACATTTAAAGCGTCTTTATTTATGGCCACCGGTATTATTGACCATGAAACGGGCACGCGCGATATGCGTAAACTCAATGGTATGTGGCGTTTTATGCCATATACCGCCACATTAGCAATGGTCGCAGCAGCGGCAATGGCGGGTGTGCCACTACTGAACGGCTTTTTATCGAAAGAGATGTTTTTTGCAGAAACACTGCATCAACAAGTGCTTGGTTCAATGTCATGGTTAATCCCTGTTTTAGCGACCGTTGCAGGTGCGCTCTCAGTCGCTTATTCGGCGCGATTTATTCATGATGTCTTTTTTAATGGTGACCCAATTGATTTGCCAAAAACGCCTCATGAACCGCCGCGCTATATGCGAGTACCAATCGAAATATTAGTCGTAGTGTGCATATTAGTCGGTATGTTCCCGCATTTTGCGGTCAGCGATATTTTGGCTTCAGCGTCATTTGCCGTTTTAGGTGATGCGGCGCCAGCCTATAAGTTGTCTGTTTGGCATGGTTTAAACCTTCCGCTGTTAATGAGCTTTATTGCGACCTGTTGCGGTATCATCATTTATGTGCAGCGCAAACACCTGTTCCATTTCCAAGCATCGCTCCCCACGCTGAATGCTAAAAAAGGATTCGACCTTGGCTTGTACAGTGTTATTAAGTGGTCGCAACAGAAAGTTAATCGTATCGAAAATGGCTCACTGCAACGCTATGCTTTTGTGATGATTGCGGTGGTTCTTTTATGTGCAGGTTGGCCGCTATTTGAAATGCGCCAACTAGCAGGGGCAAGTGAACTAACGCCGATTGATTTTCATAATGCGATAGGGGCTGGCTTATTAATTATTGGTGCGCTGGCAACTGTTATTTGGCATCGCTCTCGTATGATTTCACTGATCATGATTTCAATCGTGGGCTTAATGGTATCGGTCGCATTTACTCGATTCTCGGCACCTGACTTAGCATTAACTCAATTAACGGTTGAAGTAGTGACTGTTATTCTACTGATGCTTGCGCTGTTTTTCTTACCACAGCGCACACCAAAAGAATCAAGCTCATTACGCATGTTACGTGACCTAGGTATATCCTCTGCATTTGGTGTTGTTATAGCAAGTATCTGTTATGCACTCCTAACTAGACCGCTTGAGTCTATTTCAGACTTTTTTGTGGCAAATGCAAAAACAGGCGGTGGGGGAACCAACGTTGTAAATGTGATCCTTGTTGATTTTAGGGGATTCGATACATTAGGTGAAATCACCGTGTTAGGTATCGCTGCACTGGGTATTTATAAACTATTAATTAACTTGCCATTATTTATGCCAGCAAGTGACAGTGAAGGGCGACCTTGGGCACGTGAACGATACCCCATTTTACTTGCCAGTATTTCACAAAGCTTATTACCGCTTGCGTTATTGGTGTCTGCGTACATTTTCTTGCGTGGTCATAACTTACCAGGAGGCGGTTTTATAGCGGGGTTAGTGACTGCGATTGCCTTTATTTTGCAATATATGGCTAACGGTTCTAACTGGATTGCGGCACGTTTTGATGTGAATTACCGTAAGATTATCTCTTCCGGTATTGCCATTGCCTTATTCACGGGGTTAGGAAGTTGGGTGTTTGGGCGTCCATTCTTAACAACATGGTTTGATTATTTTGATATACCGCTAGTCGGCAAGACAGAACTTGCCAGTGCTATCATGTTTGATTTAGGTGTGTATTTAACTGTTGTAGGTGCAACGCTGATGATTTTAGCAAGTTTAGGAAAACTCACTGCTGATACACCCAAGCAAGAGGTAAATATTTAATGGAAGTATTGTACGCATCATGCGTGGGCGTGCTTGTCGCGTGTGGAATTTACTTAATTTTAAGAGCACGAACCTTTCCGGTGGTGCTTGGTTTAACCATGTTATCGTACGCGGTAAACCTATTTTTATTCTCATCAGGCCGTTTAACAATCAATAAAGCGGCTGTGCTTGGCAGTGGCAGTGAATATGCCGATCCGTTACCGCAAGCGTTAGTATTAACGGCCATTGTTATTGGCTTTGCAATGACAGCCTTTGTGGTGATTTTATCTATTCGTGGTCGCGCAGATTTAGGTAACGACCATGTAGACGGACACCTGGTTAAATCGTCGAAGGAGCAAAAATGATCCAGCATTTAGCTTCATTGCCTATTTTAATCCCTATGCTAACAGGCGTTATACTTTTAATGCCGCCCTGTGGGAAAAACCTCTATATTCGCCGTGTTATGTCGGTGATTATGGCTGTGATCACCGTACTCATTAGCGCTGGTTTATTAGTGTATGTGAATGATACTACGCCACTTGTGTATGCTATTGGCGATTGGTCAGCACCGTTTGGCATTGTATTAGTGGCCGACAGATTAGCGACATTGTTAGTGCTTTTAACCAGTTTACTGGGGGCTGTTGTTGTACTTTATAGCTGTGCCGGAGATGACAAAAAAGGCAGTTTTTTCCACCCATTAGTGCACTTTTTGATCTTAGGTGTGAATGGCGCGTTCTTAACGGGAGATGTCTTTAACCTGTTCGTCTTTTTTGAAGTATTGCTCATCGCTTCATACTCATTATTAATGCATGCTGGCGACAAACACAACACCCGAGCTGCGTTGCAATATGTGACTTTAAATTTAATTGGTTCAAGCGTGTTCCTGATAGCATTAGGCGTGCTCTACGGTGTACTAGGCACATTGAATATTGCTGATTTAGCCCAAAAAGTGCCTTTGCTTACAGGGGATGATGTTTATTTAGCAAAAATAGGTGGTTTGTTGCTTATTGTCGTGTTTGCGTTAAAAGGTGCGTTATTACCGCTGCACCTATGGCTGCCGAACACCTACGCAAGCGCATTACCGGTTGTAGCTGCACTCTTTGCTATTATGACTAAAGTCGGTGTATACGCCATGCTGCGTGTATACACCGTTATTTTTGGTGATAATGCAGGCGAGCTTGCGCACATGGCTCAACCTTGGTTATGGGGTTTAGCACTTGCTACCATTGTAATGGGGGCCATTGGTGTCCTTGCCAGCCAAGATTTTAGAAAACTGGTGGCTAACTTAGTCATCGTATCAGTCGGTACGTTAGTGGCACTTGTTGCGCTTCAAAATGTAGCGGCAACTGCGGCATTACTGTATTACTTAGTGCATTCGACTATCGTGTGCGCCGTGTTGTTTTTACTTGCTGACTTGGTCGCGCTTCAGCGTGGTAAAGTTGCAGACCGTTTAGTTGCAGGACGCGCTGTCGCTCAGCCGTTTTTGTTGGGGATTAGTTTTGTGATAGCCGCACTTACAGTTGTGGGTATGCCACCGCTGTCGGGCTTTGTGGGTAAAATTTGGATTTTGAAGAGTACCCTAGATAGCGAAAAAGCCATGTTATTTTGGCCTATTTACCTTTTAACGAGTTTGGCTGTTTTGGTGGCTATTTCTCGTGCAGGTACAAGCTTGTTTTGGGATCATAAACACAAAGACAGCGATGCAATAAAAGGCGTCAATGCACACCCACTGAAAGTGATTGCATTAATGACGCTATTAATTTGCTCGCCGTTGATGGTTATTTTTGCTGGGCCAGTGTCTGAATTTATGTTGGCGACCTCAGAGCAACTGTTCGACATAAACAGTGGTATCAATGATGTTTTACATGGAGGCCAGTAAATGCGGTTAGAAGCTCGTTTTCGTTGGCTACCTACGCCATTTCGCAGCGTATTATTATTTATTGTGTGGCTGCTGTTAAATAATAGCGTGTCACCTGGGCACCTATTGTTGGCTGCTTTCTTTGCTATCACGATCCCGTGGATTACTTTTCCATTTCGTGACCCGCAACCGTTAATTGTAAGACCAGGGCTGGCATTTAGACATTTATTGTTAGTTTTATACGATATTGTCACAGCCAATTTGCAAGTTGCACTTTTAATTTTGGGACCAACTAAAAAGTTGCGTCCGGGGTTTGTTAAAGTGCCTCTCGATTTAAGTCATGAAATGCCAATCACAATTTTGGCAAGCACCGTGTCGCTAACCCCAGGTACGGTAAGTGCTGAGGTGTATCCTATTCCTGAATCACTTGCGGAAGGGGAAGAAGTACAGCAACGCTATTTGTTAATTCATGTCTTGGACTTAGCAGATGAACAGGTGTTAATTAATACGATTAAGCAGCGCTACGAAGCACCGCTTAAGGAGATTTTTCGATGCTAGATACGGTTTTTTTAATTGTTTACGCCATGATCGCAATATCGTTATTGCTTAACTTGTGGCGTTTGATTGCAGGGCCATCAGTGCCTGATCGCATTTTGGCTCTTGATACTATGTTTATCAACACCATCGCATTGATCATTCTGTATGGGATGAGCATGGATACAGGGCTTTATTTTGAAGCGGCTTTACTTATCGCCATGTTGGGCTTTGTGAGCACCGTCGCTGTATGTAAGTACCTGCTACGCGGCGATATTATTGAATAAGGTAACAGATGATGAGTGAGTGGATTGTATCAATCTTATTATTAATTGGTGGTTGCTTTATTTTAATAGGCTCAATAGGGTTAGTTAAAATGCCTGATTTCTTCATGCGTTTACATGGGCCAACGAAAGCAACAACATTAGGTATGGCATCGTTACTCATTGCTGCCATGGTTTATTTTACTTACACCCACGATGGCGTGAGCGTAAAAGAAATTTTAATTTCTATCTTTTTATTAATTACCGCACCTATCAGTGGCTACATGCTCATTAAGTCGGCAATACATCATAAGCTACGGGCTAAAGAAGGCACAAAGGGCTTAGATAATATTGAAGACGATTAATATCTGAGCACACAGCATTGTGCGATCTGCGATGGTGGCTTTTATTGCGCTCGTAGATCGCATAAAATGCCCCGTCATTAAGCACACTAGGTAAATATGTCATTATGCGAGTAGCACTTGGAGTAGAGTACAACGGCGCACGTTATAGTGGTTGGCAGCGCCAGTCACATGTTAATAGCGTACAACAAGAAGTAGAAACTGCGTTGTCGCGCATTTGTAATCACCCCGTTGAAATAGTCTGTGCTGGCCGAACTGATGCTGGAGTGCATGGCACTGGGCAAGTCGTGCACTTTGATACACACGCAGAGCGTGAAATGGTCGCGTTTACGATGGGCATGAACACCTTATTGCCTAAAGATATCTCGATACGTTTTGCAAAGCCTGTTGATGAAGATTTTCATGCTCGCTTTAGTGCGACGGCGCGTCGATATCGTTATGTGATTTACAATTACACTTATCGTGGCGCAATTATGAGCGAAGGGGTGACGCACTTTCATCACCCACTAGATGAAACTAAAATGCAAGCAGCCTGTCAGTATTTAATAGGTGAGCATGACTTTACTTCGTTTCGCGCACTGCATTGCCAAGCGAATACGGCAAATAGAACGATTCATCACTTGTCTGTAAAACGTCAGGGTGACTATGTCGTTATTGACATTAAAGCCAATGCATTTTTGCACCATATGGTGAGAAATATCACGGGCTGTTTAATGGATATTGGCTTACACAAGCATGAGCCAGTGTGGTTAAAAGAATTACTTGATTTAAAAGAGCGTGCAAAGGCAAGTGCCACTGCAAAAGCGGCGGGACTGTATTTAGTGGACGTGGATTACCCTGAGCATTTTGGTATTCCTAAAACCCCATTAGGACCTTTGTTCTTACCTGATTCAGATAGTTAACTGCGAATGGCTCACTACTAAGACCAGTTTTTTATATCGTCTGCGGGTAATTCATGTTTTAATTGAAAAAATCTGTCTGCTTATTTCTTGTGTAAATTACTAAGTGGTATTTCACTTTAGCAGACTGCGACACAGAACAGTATTAAGAGAGTTGCAAATGAGTTGGTTAGAAAAAATCTTACCTAAAACGACTAAATCGTCAGGTCGAAAAGAAATCCCTGAAGGGGTTTGGGCTAAGTGTACAGACTGTGATTCAATTTTATATAAAGCAGAATTAGAAAAAGCACTCAATGTATGCCCTAAATGCGATCACCACATGCGTTTAAGTGGTCGTAAGCGTCTTGAAAACTTTTTAGATGACGCTGACCGCCAAGAAATTGGTGCACAGCATGAGCCAAAGGACGTTTTAAAGTTTAAAGACTCTAAAAAGTATTCAGATCGTATCACGCAGGCGCAAAAAGTAAGCGGTGAAAAAGACGCACTTGTTGCAATGAAAGGCCGTTTAAAAGGTATTCCAGTCGCTGCTGTTGCATTTGAGTTCTCATTTATGGGTGGTTCAATGGCGTCGGTTGTAGGTGCACGCTTTGTTGATGCTGTTGACCAATGTTTAGAGCACAACATGCCGCTTATCTGTTTCTCTGCATCGGGCGGTGCGCGTATGCAAGAAGCATTAATGTCATTAATGCAAATGGCTAAAACAAGTGCAGCTTTAGCTAAAATGAGCGAAAAAGGCTTGCCATTTATTTCAGTATTAACAGACCCAACGATGGGCGGTGTATCTGCATCACTTGCCATGTTAGGTGACGTTAATGTCGCTGAGCCAAAAGCATTAATTGGTTTTGCAGGCCCACGCGTTATTGAGCAAACAGTACGTGAAACGCTTCCTGAAGGTTTCCAACGCAGTGAATTCTTGTTAGAGCACGGTGCAATTGACATGATAGTTGACCGTCGTGAAATGCGTGACACCCTTGCTCGCATCCTCGCAAAATTTATGAACTTGCCTTCTACCGAACAAGAGCATAGAGTAGCGTAAATTTCAGCTTAACTGATTACACGCTATGACAGAAATCCTTCCTAGCCAATCATCGAGCCTTGATGATTGGCTTTGTTATTTAGAAAGTATCCACCCTGCAAATATTGAGATGGGCTTAGAGCGCGTTGCACGCGTTGCTAATCAAGTCGATTTACTCAATAGCCCTAGCAAAATTATCCTTATCGCAGGTACGAATGGTAAAGGCACGACTGCGCGTTGCCTTGAAAGCCTTCTTCTGGCGCAAGGCTTTAGTGTTGGTACGTATGCTTCTCCTCATTTAATTCGATATAACGAGCGAGTGCGTATTAACGGACAAGAGCTGGACGATCAATTTCATGTTGATGCGTTTGATATGCTCGAAAAAGGCCGAGGTGACACGTCACTGACTTATTTTGAATATGGCACCTTAGGCGCGTTAGCTATCTTTAAACGCCATGCTGTTGATTACGTGCTGTTAGAAGTCGGGTTAGGTGGACGATACGATGCAACAAATATTGTTACACCGCATGCCTGTGTGATTACTACCATCGACCTTGATCATAAAGAATACCTAGGTGATACACGTGAGCTTGTCGGTTACGATAAAGCCGGTATTTTTCGTAACAATACTCCCGCAGTTGTTGGCGATTTAAATATTCCTCATACGGTTACCGATTACGGTAATGAAATTAACGCGGATATGGTGTTATCTGGCCGTGATTTTACTTTTGCCGAGGACGCTGACGGGTTTAATTGGCAGTATCAGGGAAATAACTGGCGCTTTGCAAAGCCTGCCATCCCTTGTCAAAACGCTGCAACTGCACTGACCTTATTAAGCAAGCTTGCACTTTTACCACGTGAGCAGCAGGTGCGTGAGTGCTTGGCAAATTTAACGGTAGAAGGGCGCTTTCAACAATTAAGCGACACACCACGTGTTTTTACCGATGTTGCACATAATCCTGAGTCAGCACGTTATTTAGCGCGCAAATTAAGCGTGTATAAAGATCAAGGGTTTAAAATTCATGCATTAGTCGCTATGCTTGCAGATAAAGATAAAGTGGCTGCGATGTCGGCCGTGGCAGATGTGGTTGATGAGTGGTCATTAGCGAGCTTAGATTGTTTTCGTGGAGACACAGTTGAAAATCTAGCGAAGGCACTGGCTGAGACACCATCGACAGCACCCAGCACGCATTACCCCAATGTAGAAGCTGCGCTGGATAAAATAGTGCAAACAGTCGATGCGAACACCTTAGTGATTGTGTTTGGTTCGTTTATCACTGTGGCTGCAGCCATTAACTACTTTAAAAAATAGAGAGGAATTCGGTGAACGCAGGGTTTATTAATCGCTTAGTAGGGACCACCATTGTGGTTGTAGCGGCTATTGTCTTTATTCCAAATATTTTGGATGGAGAGAAGGTTCATTACACAGACGGCTTTAAAGCGATCCCTGAACGCCCAGAGTTCACGACGATTGACTTACAAGAGGCGATTGATAATAAGGTCGCCTCAACAGAGCAGCCCTTAGCAGCGCCGGAAGAAGATATTCAGGCTGATGACGCAAAGCTTGCTTCAGACCACGTTAAACAAATCGATGAACCCGCCAAAATGGTCGAAGCATCGACAGACGACACCGTGACTATTGCTAAAATAGAGCCTAAAGCGGAAGTTAAAACGCAAGTTAAAACGCAAGTTAAAGCGCAGCCTAAGCCTGCTGAAAAAACAGCAGAACCGGCACGCAAAGCCGAAGAAAACTTGACGCAAATGGCTTATGTGATTCAACTCGGTAGCTTTTCGCACGCTCCAAACGTTAAATCACTGCAAGAAAAGCTAAAAGCAAACGGCTTTAAAACCTTCACTCGTCCAATTAAGACCCCTAATGGCACTTTAACAAAAGTCTTTGTGGGTCCGTCACTGAATAAGAAAGAGCTTGAGAGTAAACTGCCCGAGTTAAAACAGCTAACCAAGTTAAATGGCAAAGTTACTCAGTTTGAAGTAACAAAGTGATCTAACCTAAGTTGCACGCTTTCATACCAATGCGCTTATTTAGTCCCTTAAAGTGATTTAGTCCCTTAAAGTGATTTAGTCTAATTGCGGATTGGTATAACCCCTTAACCCCCTAACGAATCCTGTAACAGCGACAAGGGGGCTTTAACCGAACGGGTGGCGATACAGCTCAAGTATCATTTAAGTTGCCACAACACCGTACAGCCCCCCTTGTAACGTGCCAAAGGGCATGGCTAAAACATGTTTTTACTGCCATGTTGATTTAGCCAAGATATCACTATTGCCTGCAATCAATGCCTTGTCTAAATACGTTTTATATCATGCTGAAATCTTGCATCTACAGGTGGTTTGGGTATAGAATGCGCCCCAAATTAACGACTAGTTGGTTATTATGATCTGGGTTGATTACGCCATACTTGGCATCATTGCACTGTCTACCATCATTGGCTTAATACGTGGCTTTGTAAAAGAAGCAATGTCATTGGCTGTATGGGCTGGCGCATTTATCATCTCTAGCTTGTTTTACCAATATTTAGCATCCTTCCTAACAAGTATTTCAGAACCCCTTTTAAGAAATGCTGCCGCAATAGCCATATTATTTTTTGCGACACTCCTGTTAGGTGGATTACTAAACTATATTTTAGGTGAGCTTGTACAACGTACTGGTTTATCTGGCACCGACCGTGTTTTTGGCATAGTGTTTGGTGCGCTTCGAGGCGTGTTGGTCGTGAGCGCGTTACTCTTCTTTCTTGATGCTTTTACCGGTGCGCCTAATACGCATTGGTGGGGCAACTCTATTTTGATTCCAGAATTTGGCTTTGTTGTTGAGTGGTTCTTTTCGTACCTCGAAAACAACTCAAGTTTTTTAAATTCTGTAAACCGTTAATCGGCGAGGATAAATTTAATGTGTGGTATCGTTGGCATAGTCGGAACTTCTCCTGTTAATCAGGCGATATATGATGGCTTAACTGTTTTGCAACACCGCGGTCAAGATGCAGCTGGCATCATTACCATTGAAAACAACACGTTTAGCTTACGTAAAGCCAATGGCCTAGTTAAAGATGTATTTCATACCCGTCATATGAAGCGTCTACAAGGAACGATTGGTATTGGCCATGTTCGCTACCCGACAGCTGGTTCATCTAGCTCGTCTGAAGCGCAACCTTTCTATGTTAACTCGCCATTTGGTATTGCACTTGCGCACAATGGTAACTTAACAAATGCAGAAGCATTAAAGCAGCAATTATTTTCAGAAGCTCGCCGTCATGTTAATACAACATCAGACTCTGAAATCTTACTTAATATCATGGCGCATGAGTTAAGTAAGCCAAATAAATTAAAGCTTGAAGCACAAGACATTTTTGATGCTGTCACTGAAGTAATCAATAAAGTAAATGGTGGCTATGCAACAATTGCAATGATCATCGGCCACGGTATTGTTGCTTTTCGTGACCCGAATGGTATTCGTCCGTTAGTATTTGGTAAGCGTGAAACGGCAAACGGCACAGAATATATGTTTGCATCAGAAAGCGTCGCATTAAAAACAGACGGTTTTGAGTTTGTACGTGATGTTGCGCCAGGCGAAGCGATTTATGTGACTGAAGACGGTCAGCTTTTCTCTCAACCTTGTGCTGAAAAAACGAGTTACTCGCCTTGTATTTTTGAGTTTGTTTACTTTGCACGCCCTGATTCAAACATTGACCGTATGTCAGTGTATGCAACGCGTGTCAACATGGGTACCAAGCTCGGTGAAAAAATTGCACGTGAATGGGCCGATAAAGACATTGACGTTGTGATCCCTATTCCTGAAACATCATGTGATGTCGCACTGGAAATTGCTTCTGTACTTAACTTGCCATACCGCCAAGGTTTCGTTAAAAACCGTTATATTGGCCGTACATTTATCATGCCTGGCCAAGAAATGCGTAAAAAGTCAGTTCGCCAGAAATTAAATGCGATTGACCGTGAGTTCAAAGGTAAGAATGTACTGCTTGTAGATGATTCAATTGTACGTGGTACTACCTCAGCGCAAATCGTTGAGATGGCACGTGAGTCAGGTGCTAAAAATGTATACTTTGCTTCAGCAGCGCCTGAAATACGCTTCCCGAACGTGTACGGTATTGACATGCCTTCGGCTGCTGAGCTGATTGCGCATGGCCGTGAAGTAGAAGACATTAATGCAAGTATTGGTGCAGATGGCCTAATCTATCAGTCACTTGATGACTTAATCTCGGCAGTAAGCCAAGAGAACCCTGAAATCACACGTTTTGAAACATCGGTATTTGATGGTCAGTATATTACGGGTGATATTGATCAGGATTATTTAAACCGCATTGACCGCTTACGTAATGATTCAGCGAAATCAACGCGTGAAAATGCAATGTCGTCAGGTTTAGAGTTACACAATCAAGAAGAGAATGGTGCTGATTAATTAGCAACTCGCTTGAATAATAAAAAAGGAGCTTGCGAGCTCCTTTTTTGTTTGTGGAAAGAAAGGATTTAATTCTCGTTAGGTAAACATAGGATGGACAATGCCGTTAGTCCACAAAATAGCGGTTGCAGCTAAAATAATAACCAATAAAATCAGTCCGCATGTGACCACTGAACTGGCATAAATAAAACCTCGCTCCTCAGGGATATGCATTAAAATGGGCACCCCTGTGTAGAGTAAATATACCGAGTAAGCAAGCGCGACCAAGCCTACACACACGACAAACCACAGCTCGGGTAGAAATGCAGCAAGCGATGACATAAACACCGGTGTTGCCGTATACGCAGCAAGTTCCAAAGTTTGTGTAAAGGTCGGTTTTGCACCAAACGTAACGGCCATCCAATGCGCAAGGTAGGCCAGCGCAAATACGCCTACTATTAGTGCAAAATACATCGCAACCGCGATAAGCAATGCACTATCATGGGTCAAAAAGACTGCCTCACCTGAGCCAATGCTCCAACCCAAATGAACTGAAGAGTAATACCCCATAATAGAGGGGATACACGCGATAAGTAAGATATGTGATAAGCTGTAACGCAAGCTTTCATGCCGGTTATCAATGGTTTGCCACTCTTCGAGTGGATGAGCATATAAGCCCCATAGATGGTTTAGAATCATAATTGTTGCCCCTGTAAAAAAGGAATATGAGCTGTTTTATTTTTGTACAGCTTTGATTAAGTTATGGTTCACTTATTAAATCTTGTCAAGAAGCTGAAATAATCGAATACTCAGTTAAGATGTAACTCTTTAGTGCATATAAGAAATTACTTTTGCCCTGATTTGGGTCATGGAGTGAAACGATATTTATGTGGTAAAATGCACGCTTGTTTGACGATGAGAATAGAATCAGTGCCTTACTCTGCATTATTAGCCCCGATACAGTCATTTTTGCAATGCGAAACACCCGATGAGTGGATTGTTGCGGCAACCAAAAAAGAAAACTTAGATATCGTATTAATCGATCACTTAATTTGTGAATTAAAAGCGGCACAGAGTGCGATGTTTTTAATTCGTAAGTATGCGGTTGATAAAGAAAGTGCGGATGCGTTACTTGAGTGGTTAAAGCCCTTTGAAACACTTATTTATAAGCGCGACGGCGATTGGCGTGAGCTTGCAGATAAAAACAAGCTGACTAAGTCGATGATCCCAAAGTCGGATTCACCTTATGGGCAAGATCTCATTGATAAAATGGTGATGCTGATTAAAGAAGAGCTGCATCATTTTTATCAAGTGCTTGAGATTATGGATGAATATGGCATTGAGTATAAAAGTATTACCCCATGTCGTTATGCCAAAGGGATGCTGCGCCACGTAAAAACTTACGAGCCAGATGCCTTAGTTGATAAGTTAATTATTGGTGCCTACATTGAAGCACGCTCGTGTGAGCGTTTTGCTAAATTAGCGCCGCATGTTGATAAACGCTTAGGTGATTTTTATATTTCATTGCTGCGCTCAGAAGCGCGTCATTACCAAGACTATTTAACACTTGCGCAAGAGATCAGTGAGTTCGATATCAGCGAGCGTGTCGAATTTTTTGCGCACATTGAAGCTGAGTTAATTTCAACGCCTGATGACGATTTTAAATTTCACAGTGGGGTGCCTGCTTAAGGCATCTCAGTGCGAAGAAATGGTGAGTAGAAGGCTTGTTTTTCTTTGTCACTTAGTTGATAACGATTAAGGATTATTTCTGCTTGGCCATTGTTAATTATTTCGACCAAGCCTTTTTCTAATTCGTTTTGAAATTCAATTGATTGAGGATGGCTTTTAGCTGAAATGATATAGAGTTGATGCGTTGCAAGATTGGGGTTTAACGCGGTAACAACCACATCGCTGTTTTGTAATTTACTATTATGTGCGAGCCAGTATTCAGCCACTTCTTGCGTACCTGCTACGAGGTCAACCCGTTCTTGCTGAAGCAAGTAAAGGCTTTCAACTAAATCACGTGTGGTTGTAACACCTAATGTTGTGTTGTTCGTAAATTCTTCACTACTCACATAATCTTCCCCCATACTAATGGTATAAGGTTTCAGAGAATCAACAGAGCCATTGTAACGAATTACGGCATCTTGGCGCTTAAACAAGACAACATGGGCAAAGCCGAGAGGTTTTGAATAATAAAATACTTTGGCTCGCTCTTCTGAGTAAAAAGCACCTAGAACAGCAATGTGCTTATGTCGTTTGGCTAATTTAAGTGCCCGAGCCCACTGTGTATATTCAATGACGGCTTTTTTATTTTGACTTTTTAAAGCGGCAATAACCACCTCATGAACCCAACCCGGTTTTTCACTATTATCGATTAGAAAAGGTGGGAAAGGCTCTGTGACTAACCGCCAAGTTTGGCTATTGAGTGTAAAGCAAACTAGTAAGCAGCACAGGCATGTTAATCGTGTAATCATAAAACGGCACGCTTTAAACGGAGACTCTGTTCAAGCATAGCTAAAATTCTTACGATTTAAAGGGGGTGTGGACGAGTTCTTGATTGTTGGGGGTTACTCTTAAATATGAGCCTTGTTCATACCAGTCACCTAACACAGTACGAATTAACGTTTTACCATTAACAGTGTATTGATGAACATTTGGGCGGTGTGTATGACCGTGGATCATATTGGCAACGTGGTGCTTTTTGAACATGGCAAGTACAGCTTCTTCGGTTACATCAAGAATTTCGAGTGCTTTACCTGCTTGGCTTTGTTTTGACTTTTCGCGGGCGTTACGGGCAATTTTCTTTCTGTACCATAGTGGCATCGCTAACATGAGCTTAGGCCACCACCAACCACGACTTTTTTTACGAAACTTCTGATATTCAATATCTTGAGTACACATTTCATCGCCATGCAGTAGCACCGTCGGCGTGCCATATAAATCAATAACAACCTGTTCAGGCAGCAACGTCATATTGGCGCTGTTGGCATAGCCGTCACGCATAATAAAGTCTCGATTGCCGTGTATGAAAAAAAGCTCAGTACCACTTTCAGCTGCTTGTCTTAAGTGTGCAGCGACACGTTCTGAAAGTGTCGTTTGATAGTCATCACCAACCCAAACTTCAAAAAAATCACCCAGAATATATAACGCATCTACGTCATCATTAATAATCTTCTCATCAAGAAAATCAAAAAATGCCGCAGTGATATCAGGGCGGTTTTCTGTTAAATGGAGGTCGGCAATAAAATAGCTCTGTTTCATAGTCACTCGCAAAAAAGCGGGCTTAAGCCCGCTTATAAAGACTCACCGTTAGCTTAGCTAACAGTTACTTTTTCGATAATTACATCTTCAAGTGGTACGTCTTGGTGGAAGCCTGCGCTGCCAGTCGCAACACCTTTGATTTTGTTTACGATGTCCATACCTTCAACTACTTCTGCAAATACACAATAGCCCCAACCTTGTGAGGTTTCGCTGCTGAAGTTTAAGAAATCATTGTCGTTCACGTTAATGAAGAACTGTGCAGTCGCTGAGTGTGGATCAGGCGTACGTGCCATGGCTAATGTACCAACTTTGTTTGCTAGGCCATTGTTTGCTTCATTTTGAATAGGGTTATTAACTTCTTTTTGAACCATACCTGGCTCAAAACCACCACCTTGAACCATGAAACCATCAATTACACGGTGGAAAATAGTACCGTTGTAAAAGCCTGCGTTTGCATACTCTAAAAAGTTTTTAACAGTGTTTGGTGCATCGCTTTCGTGCATTTTGATGGTGATATCACCAAAGTTTGTGTGTAGAACAACCATGAGGTTTCCTATATCTGGTTTAATAATGCCGTTATTTTATAGCACTTAGCTAAGATTAACAAAGTGCTTGTTGAGAAGATTAACAAAGTGCTTGTTCAATTGATAAAGCGCTAGAGCAGTGGCTTTGCAAGTGTTACCATAGAGAATCTCGAAACACCGTTAAGGACATTTTATAAATGGTACAAATTTACAACACACTTACACGACAAAAAGAACAGTTTAAACCCCTTGTTGATGGCAAAATCGACATGTATGTGTGTGGTATCACTATTTATGATTACTGTCACATTGGACATGCGCGTACTTTTGTTGGCTTCGACGTTATTGTCCGTTACCTGCGCCACATTGGTTACGACTTAAAATATGTCCGCAATATTACGGACGTTGATGACAAAATAATCAAGCGTGCTCATGAAAACGGTGAGTCTATAAATGACTTAACAGTCCGTATGACTAAAGCGATGCACGAAGACTTTGATAGTTTAAACATGCTTCGTCCTGATGTTGAGCCAACGGTAACCAACCACATGGATGAAATCATCGCCATGGTTGAGCGTTTAATAGCGAAAGGTCATGCTTACGTAGCAGCTGACGGCGATGTATTGTTTGATGTATCTACATTTGAGCAATACGGTGCACTTTCACAGCAAGACTTAACTATGTTGCAAGCGGGTTCGCGTGTTGAAGTTGCGCAAGATAAGCAAGATCCGCTTGATTTCGTACTTTGGAAAAGAGCCAAGCCAGGTGAGCCTTCGTGGTCATCGCCATGGGGTGAGGGTCGTCCTGGTTGGCATATTGAGTGTTCGGCAATGAGCTCTAAACATTTAGGTGAGCATTTTGATATTCATGGGGGAGGATCAGATTTACAGTTCCCACACCACGAAAACGAAATTGCTCAATCATGCTGTGCAAACAATGGTAAGTACGTAAATACCTGGATCCACACAGGCATGGTGCAGGTAAATAAAGAGAAGATGTCTAAGTCATTAAACAACTTCTTTACCGTACGTGACGTACTAACAGAGTACGATGCTGAGTCGGTTCGTTATTTCTTAATTTCGGGTCATTACCGCAGCCAACTTAATTACTCGCAAGAGAACCTTGAGCAAGCACGTTCATCATTAGAGCGCATTTACACGGCATTACGCGGTGTAACGCCTATTGAGTGTGAATTAGCCGACAATGAATACGTTATAAAATTCAGAAAAGCAATGGACGATGACTTCAATACACCTGAAGCATTACCTGTGTTATTTGAATTAGCAAAAGAGCTTAACCGTGTGAAAGACAGCGATGCAGAGCAAGCTGGAAAATTAGCTTTTGTGCTTCGTAGTATTGCCGAAGTATTAGGTGTTGCGCAGCAAGACCCAGAAGCCTTCCTGCAAGGCGGTCAAGACGATGACGAAGTAGCACAGATTGAGGCCTTAATCATGCAACGTAATGAAGCCCGCGCTAACAAAGATTGGGCCGCTGCTGATGAAGCACGTGATGCGCTAAATGCGTTAGGTGTGGTGCTTGAAGACTCTGCTGGAAAAACAACGTGGCGTAAAGCGTAAACACGAAGCTAAAATTGAAACCGACAAAAGGTTGCCATATTGGCAGCCTTTTTTGTTTTTTGTTTTTAGTTTTTTATTTTTAAGTATTGACCTCAATAAAGGTTGAGGTTTTATTTTATCGCTATTGTGCATTTACAAGGACTTACATTGAATATTTTTCTTGCCATGATCCCCGCTTTTTTATGGGGTACAACTTATGCGGTGACAAAATATGCGACCCCTGATTGGCCGCCGTTATTATTAGGTGCGTTACGCGCATTACCCGCAGGGTTACTTTTATTATTAATAAAACCAAGCTTTCCTCGCGCGCGTCAATGGCCCAGCTTACTCGTTTTAGGCGCTATAAACATCGCCCTGTTTTTTGCGTTTATCTTTATTATGGCGATTAATCTTCCTGCAGCAATTGCTGGTGTTGGCATGGTGTCGGTCCCCGTGGTCGCACTTTTATATGCATGGATAGCAAAAGGACAGCGACCTGCAAAGCCTCAAGCTATTAGTGCAGCCGTATTAGTCGTGCTTGCATGGTTATTGTTCGACCCCGCTTATGTCGCTTTAAATGCTCTGGGTGTCGGTGCTTTATTGGGGGCATTACTGACGATTGTGATTGGCAGTACCCTTGTACAAACCTTATCAGTCAGTATTCATTGGTGGGTGGTGCTTACATGGCAGTTAATTATTGGCGGTACTATTTTATTACTCGCTGCGGTTATAGACGGCAGCTTCATTAATCCAACAAATTACTACAGCGTTTTTGAGCCTATTTCAACGCTACAATACAGTGCATTATTTTGGCTTATTGTGCCCAATACAGCGATTGCCTATATTTTATATGTGTGGTTACTTGGGCGTATGAGTGTGGCTGAATTTTCGTTTGGCACGATTGCGAATCCAATTGCAGGGATCATCTGTGCAATTATTTTATTAAATGAGCAATACCAACCATGGCAGTATTTGATTATGTTTACGATGATTATTTTTTCGGTGTTGCCGCAAATGCTAAAACTTAAACGCGTGTAAACGTATTCGTTTCACAACAAAAAAGGGTTGCCATGTGGCAACCCTTTTTACAATCAATCATTATTAGCTGTGATATTTTTCACATGCTTCAAGGGTGTTCTCAATGAGGCTTGCAACAGTCATCGGGCCGACACCACCTGGTACAGGCGTGATGAAGTGCGCTTTTTGTTCGGCAATATCATATTGAACATCACCCACAAGTTTGCCAGATTCAAGGCGGTTAATACCTACATCAATGACGATAGCGCCTTCTTTAACCCAGTCACCAGGAATAAATTCTGGTTTACCTACAGCCACCACCAATAAGTCTGCACGACGCACATGAGTTTCTAAATCTTGCGTGAATTTATGACACACCGTTGTTGTACAACCGGCAAGCAGTAACTCAAGTGACATAGGACGACCAACAATGTTCGATGCACCAACCACAACCGCATGCATGCCTTTGTAACGCACACCCGTAGAGTCGAGTAGGGTAATAATCCCTTTAGGTGTACATGGGCGAAGTGCTGGCATACGCTGTGCTAAACGGCCAATGTTATAAGGATGGAAACCATCAACATCTTTATGAGGGGTAATACGTTCAAGAATCTTCTCTGCATCAAGACCTTGCGGCAAAGGAAGTTGAACTAAAATGCCGTCTACTTCTTTGTCTTCATTAAGTTGATCAATTAATGCGAGTAAGTCTTGCTCTGTCGTGTCGCCAGGTAAGTCGTAAGATTTAGAAACAAAGCCGACTTCTTCACAGGCTTTGCGTTTTGAACCTACATATACTTGGCTTGCTGGATCTTGACCAACTAACACGACTGCGAGTCCTGGAGCACGTAAACCGTTTGCAACACGCGCTGCAACTCGTTCTGCCACATTACTGCGTACTTGTTTAGCTATTGCCTTACCATCGATGATGTTTGCCGTCATGGGTGACCTTTCATTGGGGTTAGTTAACTTGATACTGATACATCAAAATATGATCATCCGAATAAGGGGCATGGATATAACAAACACGTTTGTTTGATCATATTTTATTATGCTGCGTATTTTCGCAGAAAACCTGCATAGCGCCAAGATGCAATATGATATAAAGCGTCTATTTATAAAAAAGAGTTCAAATTTTAGCTTATATTTGCAATATTTAACCATTATGAACTAAAAGTGACCGATTGAATTATTTTCTTAAAAAAATGTTTGACCTGACTCGGCCAAATCACTATTATGCACCCCGTTGTTAACGAGGTCACTCGCAAACAATAGTAAGCATCGGCGATTAGCGCAGTTTGGTAGCGCACTTGGTTTGGGTCCAAGGGGTCGCAGGTTCAAATCCTGCATCGCCGACCACTTCTTCTTTAAGAAGCGGTTGCTTACAGGCAAACTTTTGAAGTTTTCGATGCGCCCGTAGCTCAGCTGGATAGAGCAACGCCCTTCTAAGGCGTTGGTCGAAGGTTCGAATCCTTCCGGGTGCGCCATTTGAAAATATGTAAATGCCGTGGTGATTGTAGCTCAGTTGGTAGAGCCCCGGATTGTGATTCCGGTTGTCGTGGGTTCGAGCCCCATCAGTCACCCCAATTTACACACAGTATCGGCGATTAGCGCAGTTTGGTAGCGCACTTGGTTTGGGTCCAAGGGGTCGCAGGTTCAAATCCTGCATCGCCGACCACTTTCATTGTGGTTGTATTTTCAAAACTTCTCTTTATATCGGCGATTAGCGCAGTTTGGTAGCGCACTTGGTTTGGGTCCAAGGGGTCGCAGGTTCAAATCCTGCATCGCCGACCACTTTCTACTAGTATATTCATCTTGGTAATCTGAGCGTTTCATGCGCTAAACTAATACCGCTTAGTCATTCCCTTTTTAAACATTCTGATTTAATTAATCACCTTACTTTGCTGATAATTTTACGTTCGTTTTTTGTTCGTTTAAACGCTGATTGCCGCTATATAGACCAAATAATTGCCCCCTAGACTCGACTATCAAAAATATTAGGTTATAATGCCGCGTCTATTGTTTAACATAGTGCCCATAGGGGCAGAGCAGCAATGGTATCTCATGGTTACAATGCGCCGTTTTAAGTTGAATTTTTCAGCGTTAAAACTTGCTATCACTCATGGAGATCACCTTGTTTGTAAGGAAGGCGAACAGTCGCCAAAATTGAAGATTGAGGTAAATCATGCAAGTTTCTGTTGAGACGACTCAAGGCCTTGAGCGCCGTCTGACCATCACCGTTCCTGCAGAGAACGTTGAGACTGAAGTAAAAAAACGCTTACAACAACTGTCTAAAACCCAGCGTATCGATGGTTTCCGTCCTGGTAAAGTTCCAGCGTCTATCATCAACAAACGTTACGGTGCTGCAGTACGTCAAGAAGTTGCGGGCGAATTAATGCAACGCAACTACATCGAAGCAATCGTTTCTGAAAAAATCAACCCAGCGGGTGCACCAACTTTCGCACCAAAAGCGTTAGAAGCAGGTAAAGATTTAGAATTCGATGCAACGTTTGAAGTGTACCCTGAAGTTGAAATTCAAGGTCTAGATAAAATTAACGTTGAAAAACCAGCTGTTTCTGTTACTGACGAAGACCTAGCTAACATGCTAGAAACGTTACGTAAGCAACACGCATCGTGGACTGAAGTTGACGCTGCTGCAGGTGAAAAAGATCGTGTAACTATCGACTTCGTTGGTTCTATCGATGGTGAAGAGTTTGAAGGCGGTAAAGCTGAAGACTTCCCTCTAGAACTTGGTCAAGGTCGTATGATCCCAGGTTTCGAAGACAACATCGTTGGCAAAAAAGCGGGCGAAGAAGTTGTTGCTGAAGTAACATTCCCTGAAGAATATCACGCTGAAAACCTAAAAGGTAAAGCGGCTTCTTTCACTATTACTGTGAAGAAAGTTGAAACTCAAGAGCTTCCTGAGCTTAACGAAGAGTTCGCAACTAAATTCGGTGTTGCTGAAGGCGGCGTTGATGCACTGAAAGAAGAAGTTAAGAAAAACATGTCACGTGAGCTTGACCAAGCGGTTAAAGCTAACGTGAAAGACCAAGCTATCAAAGGTCTTTTAGCGAACAACGAAATCGACGTGCCAAAAGCACTAGTAGATCAAGAAATTGATGCTCTACGTCAACAAGCGGCACAACGTTTTGGCGGCAACGCTCAAAACATGCCTGAGCTTCCAGCTGAGTTATTCCACGAGCAAGCTGTAACTCGCGTTAAAACTGGCCTATTACTAGGTGAAGTGATTAAAGCGAACGAGCTTAAAGTTGATGACGCAAAAGTTGAAGAGTTAATTGCAACAGTGGCTTCTGCATACGAAGATCCAACTGAAGTAGTAGAATACTACAAAGCAAATGATCAACTAATGCAGCAAATGCGCAACGTAGCGATGGAAGAGCAAGCAGTTGAAGCTATCCTAGCTAAAGCAAACGTGACTGACGTTGAAAAAGCATTCGACGACATCATGAATCCACAGCAAGGTGCCTAATAAGTCATTGACTTAAGCTCTCGCTAGCGATTAAATGGCTCGTGTTACACTGTATTTATACAGCGTACTCGGGCCATTTTAGTTTGTGGTGGCCAGTTTCACCAAAACCAACAATACTTATGTTAATGCGCAACATTAAACATAAAGGATTGAAAATACATCTTTGTGTTCGCATATACTTAAATAGATTGAAAATACGCGTAAATTAACATTAGTATAAATGTGCTTTCCTTATAGTAAGGATGAGTCGCAGCGGATAAGGAATTAAATAAGAATGAACAGCGGTATGATAGACCCTCTAAACGCATTAGTCCCTATGGTTGTTGAGCAAACAGCAAAGGGTGAGCGCTCATATGATATTTACTCACGTCTTTTAAAAGAGCGCATTATTTTCTTAACAGGCCAAGTTGAAGATAACATGGCAAACTTGATTCTTGCGCAAATGCTGTTTTTAGAGTCAGAAAATCCAGAAAAAGATATTTATCTTTATATCAACTCGCCAGGTGGCTCGGTCACTGCAGGCATGGCGATTTACGATACAATGAATTTCATTAAGCCAGATGTCAGTACTATTTGTGTTGGTCAAGCGGCGAGCATGGGAGCCTTCTTGCTATCAGGTGGCGCTAAAGGCAAACGTTTTTGTTTACCTAACTCGCGTGTGATGATTCACCAACCACTTGGTGGTTTCCAAGGTCAGGCGTCTGATTTCGAAATTCATGCCCGTGAAATTTTATCAATTAAAGATAAACTAAATCGCTTGATGGCTGAGCATACGGGTCAGCCGTTAGACGTGGTATCACGCGATACCGACCGTGACAACTTTATGAGTGCAAGCGAAGCGGTTGAATACGGTCTCGTTGATTCAGTATTTTCTAGTCGCGAAACAAAGTAATCTGAATAGCTAATGATATCGTATTATTAGCTATCACCCTTTACTATGCGAAAACTTATATTCTTTGATATAGTTAACCATAGTGAATTAGCAGCAGTTGCGTGCTGCTGCCAACGTAAAAAATGAGGTAGCTGAATGTCTGACACTCCTACAGACGGCGACAAAAGTAATAAATTGTTATACTGCTCTTTTTGTGGCAAAAGCCAGCATGAAGTTCGCAAATTAATTGCAGGCCCTTCAGTATACATTTGTGATGAATGTGTTGAGCTGTGTAACGATATAATCAGGGAAGAGATCAAAGACATTGCGCCGAAACATAGCGCGTCTGATAAACTGCCTGTGCCGAAAGAAATTCGTAATCACTTAGATGATTATGTGATTGGCCAAGACCACGCGAAAAAAGTACTGTCGGTTGCGGTATACAATCACTATAAACGTCTTCGTAATCAAACCATCAACGCTGATATTGAACTTGGTAAAAGTAATATCTTGTTAATTGGTCCTACAGGTAGTGGTAAAACATTGCTTGCAGAAACGATGGCTCGTTTACTTGATGTGCCATTCACTATGGCTGATGCCACAACACTAACCGAAGCCGGTTATGTGGGTGAAGACGTCGAAAATATTATTCAAAAATTACTGCAAAAATGTGATTACGACGTCGAAAAAGCGCAACGTGGTATTGTTTATATTGATGAAATTGACAAGATTTCTCGTAAATCAGACAACCCATCAATCACCCGCGATGTATCAGGCGAAGGTGTACAACAAGCACTTTTAAAACTGATTGAAGGCACGGTTGCCTCTGTACCACCGCAAGGCGGTCGTAAGCATCCGCAGCAAGAGTTTTTACAAGTTGATACGTCGAAAATTTTATTTATCTGTGGGGGTGCATTCGCAGGCCTAGATAAAGTGATTGAGCAGCGTAGTCACAAAAATACGGGTATTGGCTTTGGTGCTGAAGTTAAACAATCATCTGGCAGCCGCAGCTTAAGTGAGACATTTAAAGATGTTGAGCCTGAAGATCTGGTGAAGTACGGTTTAATTCCTGAGTTCATTGGTCGTCTACCGGTTGTTGCAACGTTAACAGAGCTGGATGAAGCCGCACTGATTCAAATTCTAAGTGAACCTAAAAATGCTTTAACTAAACAGTTCTCTGCATTGTTCGCAATGGAAGACGTTGAGCTTGAGTTCCGTGAAGATGCTTTATCAGCGATTGCGCACAAAGCAATGGAGCGTAAAACAGGTGCACGTGGCTTACGTTCAATCGTAGAAGGTGTATTACTTGATACCATGTATGAACTTCCTTCGATGGATGATGTAAGCAAAGTGGTAATTGACGAAACGGTTATTAAAGGTGAGTCAGACCCAATTTTGATTTACCAAAGTGGTAATCAAGACAAAGCGGCATCTGAATAAATTTGAAATAGTTCAAAATTTAAGCGGTTAAACATAAAAAAGGAGCCAATGGCTCCTTTTTTTATAAATATGTTGAACTTTCCCTTACATATCCCCATATACTTGAGTAATCTTTAAAATAAATGAAGTGCGAAGAGAATATAATGACGCTTGAGAGAACAGATCGAGTTGAAATCCCCGTGTTGGCACTGCGCGATGTAGTGGTATACCCGCACATGGTGATCCCGCTATTTGTTGGTCGTGAAAAATCAATAAAATGCTTAGAAGCGGCGATGGACAAAGACAAACAAATTTTCCTAGTGGCGCAAAAAGACGCCTCTGTTGATGATCCGCAACAAGATGATATCTACCGTGTTGGTACCATAGCCACAGTACTTCAGTTATTAAAGCTACCTGATGGCACCGTTAAAGTGCTTGTAGAAGGCACGCAGCGTGCGAGCGTCGAAACGTTTTTAGATAACGATGATTTCTTCGTTGCTGAGGCGCAGTTCATTGAATCAAGCCACATTGATGAGCAAGAGCAAGATATCTTTATTCGTAGCGCTATTAGCCAATTTGAAGGCTATGTGAAACTCAATAAGAAAATCCCACCTGAAGTACTTACTTCTGTGTCGGGAATCGATGAGGCTGCACGTTTAGCAGATACGATGGCAGCGCATATGCCACTTAAAGTGCCAGAAAAACAAAAAGTACTTGAGATTTCTAATGTAACAGAACGTCTTGAGTACTTAATGGCCTTGATGGAAGGTGAGATAGACTTACTGCAAGTTGAGAAGAAAATTCGTACTCGCGTTAAAAAGCAGATGGAAAAATCGCAGCGTGAGTACTACCTCAACGAGCAAATGAAAGCGATTCAAAAAGAGCTTGGCGAGCTGGATGATGTACCAGATGAATTCGAAGCAATTAAAAAGCGTATCGAAGAATCGGGCATGCCAAAAGAAGCGCAAGAGAAAGCAAGTGCTGAACTTGCGAAGCTGAAAATGATGTCGCCTATGTCGGCAGAAGCCACCGTGGTTCGCTCATATATTGATACGCTTATCAATGTGCCATGGAAAAAACGCTCTAAAGTGAAAAAAGACTTAGCGGGTGCGCAAAAAATTCTTGATACCGATCATTACGGTTTAGACAAAGTTAAAGAACGTATTATTGAGTATCTTGCAGTACAACAGCGTACTAATAAATTAAAAGGCCCAATTTTGTGCCTAGTTGGTCCACCGGGTGTGGGTAAAACATCACTAGGACAGTCTATTGCGCGCTCTACGGGTCGTAAATATGTTCGTATGGCTTTAGGTGGCGTACGTGATGAAGCTGAAATACGTGGTCATCGTCGTACTTACATTGGTTCAATGCCAGGTAAGTTGATTCAGAACATGACCAAAGTTGGGGTTAAAAACCCACTGTTCTTATTAGACGAAATCGACAAGATGTCTTCTGATATGCGTGGTGACCCAGCCTCAGCATTGCTTGAGGTATTAGACCCAGAACAAAACAGCCATTTTGCTGATCACTATTTAGAAGTCGATTACGATTTATCTGATGTAATGTTTGTTGCTACATCAAATAGCTTTAATATTCCGGGTCCATTATTAGACCGTATGGAAGTAATTCGTTTATCGGGCTACACCGAAGATGAGAAGCTAAATATTGCCAAGCAGCATTTAATTCCAAAGCAAGTTAAGCGTAATGGTCTTAAAGATAGCGAAGTTGAGATTGAAGATAGCGCCATCATTGGCATTATTCGCTACTACACCCGCGAAGCTGGTGTGCGTAATCTTGAACGTGAAGTGTCTAAGCTGTGTCGTAAAGCAGTGAAAAATATTTTGCTTAATAAAGACATTAAGAAAGTCACCATTGACGAAGACAACCTAGAAGAATTCTTAGGTGTGCAGCGCTTTGATTACGGTAAAGCAGAAGATGGCGATCGTATAGGCCAAGTAACGGGTTTAGCGTGGACTGAAGTAGGGGGTGACTTATTAACGATTGAGTCAGCCGCAGTGCCTGGTAAAGGCAAACTAACGTACACGGGATCGCTGGGCGATGTGATGCAAGAGTCAATTCAAGCAGCAATGACTGTGGTGCGTAATCGCGCGGATAAATTGCGTATCAATAGTGACTTTTACGAAAAACGTGACATACATGTCCACGTGCCTGAAGGTGCAACACCCAAAGATGGCCCAAGTGCGGGTATTGCCATGGTGACAGGTTTAGTATCGAGCTTAACGGGTAACCCGGTACGTTCTGATGTTGCCATGACGGGTGAAATCACTTTACGTGGTGAAGTACTTCCAATTGGTGGCTTAAAAGAGAAACTTTTAGCTGCCCACCGTGGCGGTATTAAAACCGTTATTATTCCAAAAATTAACGAACGTGACTTAAAAGAGATCCCTGATAACGTTTTAGAGGGTCTTGAAATTCACCCAGTTACATGGATTGATGACGTTTTAAAGATAGCTTTGAAGCACCCAGTAGAGAGTTTTTCAGTCGAAACTGAAAAAAACCAGTAAAAAACAGCAAAAAAGTGCTTTTAGGGGCTTTTCAAATACAAAGGGTATGATAAGTTAAGCACTAGTTTTCAAGCCTAGGCCTTATGTGGCCTAGGGTTGAGAAAAATATAATAACCTGAGCATAAACTTAACTTGCTCATAAATTTTCAAAACAGTGATGTTAATTAAAAAAACAATCGCTCTTGATAATAACAATGAAAGAGGATGATATTGTGAATAAATCTCAATTAATCGATCAAATCGCAGCTGATGCTGACATTTCTAAAGCGGCTGCTGGTCGTGCACTAGATTCATTCATCGAGGCTGTTTCAGGCGCTCTTAAAGATGGCGATTCAGTGGCGCTAGTTGGCTTTGGTACTTTCTCAGTACGTGAGCGTGCAGCGCGTTCAGGTCGTAACCCACAAACTGGTGAAGCTATCCAGATTGCAGCAGCAAACATTCCTTCTTTCAAAGCAGGTAAAGCGCTGAAAGACGCAGTAAACTAATCAATAAAAGATTAGTAAGGTGAGAGATACCTAATCACACTTAAATTGAATTAGGTAACTTAGCACCAGTTACTTCAAGTGAAAAAGCGTATCTGGTAAGATACGCTTTTTTTACATGAGCAGGGTTAATTTGTACCTGATCAGAATAGAGATAGATAAATGCTTGAGAAAATCAGAGAAGGTTCGCAGGGACCTGCAGCCAAAATTATTTTAGGCGCGGTGATTTTATCTTTTGCTTTAGCTGGGATCGGTGGTTATTTAGGACAAACCACAGAGCAACCCGTTGCAGAAGTAAATGGTGTTAAAATTAGCCAAACCGAATTCAGCCGTGCTTATCAAAATGAGCGTAATCGTTTAGAGCAACAATTTGGTGAATATTTTGCGCAAATCGCAGCCGATCCAAATTACATGGCACAAATCCGCCAAGGCGTAATTGACCGTTTAGTACAACAAGAATTGCAAACTCAACTAGCGGCAGAATTAGGTCTTCGTGTTAGTGACGAAAGTGTTCGTAAAGCTATTTTAGAAATGCCTTACTTCCAAGTGGGTGGCCAGTTTAATAACGACCGCTATCTACAAGTGCTTCGTCAAATGAACTTTCAACCAGATACTTTTAGAGAGTATCTACGTGAAGATATGACGCGTAGCCAACTTGTGGGTGCTGTTGCAGGAACTGATTTCGTATTAGAAAACGAATTAAACAACAGTGTTGCACTTCAACAACAAACGCGCAGTATCGATTACCTTGTTGTTACTAAAGAGTCGTTACAAGAAGGCGTTGAAGTAAGCGAACAAGAAATTGCTGATTACTATGACCTAAATCAACCGAAGTTTTTAGCACCTGAGCAAGTATCAGTGAGCTACATTGATTTAAATGCGGCGAATCTGAGCCTAGATTCAAGCGTGTCAGAAGAAGATGTAAAAGCGTATTACGATCAAAATAGTGCGCAATATATTGAGCCAGAAAAACGCCGTGTTTCACATATCTTAATTGATAATAGTGAAGACGATGATGCTGCAAAAGCGAAAGCAGAAGAGTTACTTGCACAACTTAAAAATGGTGCAGACTTTGCTCAGCTTGCTGAGTCGTCATCAGACGATGTCGTGAGTGCTGAGATGGGCGGTGATCTTGATTGGATAGAACGCGACATGATGGACCCTGCGTTTGAAGAGGCAACATATGCACTTGCAAACAAAGGTGACATTTCTGATGTTGTAGAATCTGAGTTTGGTTATCACATCATCAAGCTGACAGATATTCAAACACAGCAAGTAAAACCTTATGCTGACGTAAAAGGCGAGCTACGTGCTGAGCTGGAGCGTTCTAAGAAAGTGAATGCTTTCTATGAGAAGCAAACAGAAATGGGTGAATTAGCGTTTGAAATCTCTGACACATTAAACGATGCAGCAGAAGCGGCAGGTGTTGAAGTTCAAAAAACAGAGCTAGTAACGCGTAACGCATTACCAGAGCCACTTAACAACCCACAAGTTATTGCGGCAATTTTCTCTCCAGAAGTGTTAGAAGATCGCATGAACTCAGAAGTGATTGAAGTGGGTGATGAGCATGCTGTTGTTGTTCGAGTGAATGATCACAAACCAGCAACGACGAAGCCACTTGCAGATGTTTCAGAGCAAATCAAAGCGACGTTAGTTGCGCAGAAAGCATCTGAACTTGCTAAAGATAAAGCACGTACTCTGTATGCAGATATTGAAGCAGGTAAAAGCTTAAGTGATATTGCGGAAGCTGAAGGCTTAGAAGTTCGCCAAGAAGCGGCGTTAGCACGTCAAGCGTACACCGTTTCACCCGCTATTGTTCAACAGGCATTTAGAATGGCACACCCACAAGGTGCACCCGTGACAGATGTTGTTGATTTAAATAATGGTGACTCTGCGATTGTTGCGCTTAAAGCGGTGAATGAAGCTCAAAGCAGTGATATTAATGAGCAACAAAAACAAAACATCACAATGGCGCAAGTAAATAAAAACTATATGGTATTTATTGCTGCACTCAAAGCGCAAGCTGATGTAAAAGTACCTAAAGCTGCTCAACCTTCAGAGTAAGCTATTAGTTAGCTAAATGAAGAGGCGCCTTATGGCGCCTTTTTTGTCGTTTAAAAATACCAATGGTTTACATCTCAGCGCAGGCAAAGTTCATCAATTAAGTAATCAAGGCTCTGAAGCGCTTCATTTTATTGTCACTTCAACACCCCCAGTCACGGTGATAGAGTCGAAGTGTCGCTCAGATGAGGCTTGTGCTGTTACTTAGCCTTGATGGGCCAAGATTGCGCGCTTTCTTTATACCAAAGTGCATTAGCGAATGCTGCATTCATGGCTAAAGCCATTCCTACCTCGATTTGAAATCGTGCCGAGTGTAGGAGGCGTTTTAACGCCGAATAGCAACTTCTTCATGGCTCACGCCATTCCTACCTCGATTTGAATCGTGCCGAGTGTAGGAGGCGTTTTAACGCTGAATAGCAACTTCTTCATGGCTCACGCCATTCCTACCCCGATTTGAAATCGTGCAGGAGGCGTTTTAACGCCGAATAGCAACTTCTTCATGGCTCACGCCATTCCTACCTCGATTTGAATCGTGCCGAGTGTAGGAGGCGTTTTAACGCCGAATTAAGCGTAAAGCGTTAAGGTAAATCAACAACTCAGCAATTTCTGTGTTACGGATGATTGCGGGTTTTGGAAAATCGTTTCAGTTTGGCCGTATTCGACAATCTCGCCGTGATCAAGCACCACAAGTTGATCGCTAATATGGCGCACTAAACTTAAATGGTGAGTGATCAGGACATAGCTAAGGCCCGTTTCTTTTTGTAAACGTAGTAATAAGTTTACCGTTTGAGCACGCACAGAGGGGTCTAGCGACGATAAAGCCTCATCAAGCACCACAACCTTAGGATCTAGAATTAAAGCGCGTGCAAGCGCTATACGTTGCAATTGACCACTACTGAACATATGCGGGTAATAATGACGATGGTCTAACAAGAGCCCGACTTTTGCTAACGTTTGTTTAATTTTCTCTTCGCGAGCGGCTTTGTCTAGATCAGTATTATATTGTAAGCAGTCGTTTAGCATGTCACCAATAGTGAGGCCGGGGTTGAGTGAGGCTTCAGAATCTTGGAATATAAGGCGAATATGACGACAGTCATTATCGCGAAGCCCATCATTTTCAATGATATTACCATCGAGTAAAATTTGCCCTTTATCTGCGTTGTCTGCACCTGCTAATAGTTTTGCAAGGGTGCTTTTACCTGAGCCTGTTTCACCAATAATGGCGATAGTTTCTCCTTGGCCTAAACAAAATGAAATGTCTTTCAGCACCGTAAAACGCTTGCGTGAAAAGAGTCCTGCACGCAAATTAAAACTTTTCGATAGGGCTTGCACTTTTAGCAGAGGTTGCATTATTTCATCGCCTTAATTAATGGGAAGTGACACGCATAACTATGACCATGATGTTTCGTCAATTTAGGCGTTACCACACACGCTTTTTGTGCTTGTGGGCAACGGGGGCCAAGTCGGCAACCTATCGGCAAATGTTGCAAGGTTGGAATCGTGCCTTTGAGCGCATAAAAGGGCTCTTTATGTGCCAAACCTTGCTCGTAGTCAGGTAAGCTCTTTAATAATGCTTGTGTATAAGGGTGGTGTGGCTGACTAAATATGCGGCTTGTAGGGCCTGCTTCAACCATTTGTCCGCAGTATAAAACATGCATCCCATGCGACCAGTCTATGATCTCTTCAAGCTCATGAGAGATCATTAAAATTGACATGTTTTTTAACAGGTTCAAACTTTTTAATAATCTAAAAACTTGTGCACGAGTCGTGCTCTCAAGGGCTGTGGTTGGTTCATCGGCGATAAGTAATTTAGGAGTACGAGCAATCGCCATCGCTATCATCACTTTTTGGCAGATACCTTCTGAAAGCTCATGAGGATAGCTGTCGAGCACTTTTTTGTGATCTTTAATTCCCACTTTATGAATAAGTGCTTTTACGCGGTCTTTACGTTGGCGATTTCGTTTTAAGAAAAAGCCACTGGTTGCTTCAACGGGTAAGGTTTCGGCAATTTGATCAAATATTTTTGCTGTGGGGTCCAAACAGCGGCTTGGATCTTGGTAAATCATAGCAATATCTTGACCAACTAATTTACGGCGTTGCTCATTGGATAGACGCATTAAGTCAACACCGCGCCAGTGCATTCTGTCAGCAGTGATATGCCAGCGCTTATTCAACACCCCAACAATGGCTTTCGCAATTAAGCTTTTGCCAGAGCCTGACTCACCAACCAGCGCATGAACCTCACCTTCTTTAAGGGTTAGGCTCACTTTATCAACCGCACGAATTACCGTATCAGAGGTGCGTAACTCTATCGTGAGATTGCGAATATCGAGTAATTGCATAACTAGTCGGCCTTACGTTCTTTGAGCACTTGGCGTAAACCATCACCCACCAAATTGGTAGACAGCACAGCTAAAAATAATAATACGCCGGGTAAACCCACAGTCCAAGGGGCAAGGTAAATTAAACCAAGGTTTTCGGCCAAAATCGCCCCCCATTCAGTGGTTGGCGGCTGTGCACCGAGCTTTAAAAAGCCCAGTGCTGAGATATCTAATATTGCTGTAGAAAGTGCCATTGTGAATATAACCACAATATGTTCGTAGATATTCGGGAAAATTCCTCGGGCTAATATGTGCCAGTTAGACGCACCATCTAGTTTAAAGGCGGTGATATAATCTTTATTGAGCTCTTCAACAATCAGGTTTCGAACAGAGTGAATAAACTGTGGCAGTAGAGCAAGGATAATTGCCCACACGGTGTTCATTAAGCCAGGACCAAGAATCGCGATAATAATTATGGCTAAAAGTAACGAGGGAATCGACAAGGTAATGTCGAGTAAGTGATTTAAAAAGCTTGAACGAATACCACGACTAATGCCCGCAAAAGTGCCTACCAAAACCCCAATAACCGTGGTGATAAGGGCTGCTACAACAGATAAGCCAAATGTGTAAGTTGCGCCATTCATTAATCGCGACAACACATCGCGACCTAAATCATCGGTGCCTAATAGAAACCGAACATCACCGGCATCATGCCATGACGGCGGCAATAATAACGCATCGCTGTGCTGCTGGTTTACGCCATAAGGGGCAAGTAAAGGGGCTGATGCAGCCAGTAAAGCAAAGGCAATAAATAACCATAAGCCAACAAGTGCAGGGTGGTTGGTTTTAAATTTACGCCAAAATCGCGCCAACGGCGATTTATTCGACTCTTCAGAGAATAAATTAAACTTTGCCATGAGCTTGGTTCCGCGAGAGTGGGTCGAATAGAGTGTAAGTGAGCTCTGCGACAATCGTTGCTAAAATTACGAACATAGACACAGCCAATAAGCCGCCTTGAATAGCGGGGTAATCGCGTTGATAAATACTGTCAATTAACCATCGGCCTATGCCGGGCCATGAGAAAATGACCTCGGTGATCATCGCAAGGGTGATCAGCGTACTAAATTGTAAGCCGATTTGCTTTATCACAGGCAATAACGCATTTCTAAGGGCATGATGAATAATGAGCTGGGCGCGGTTTAACCCTTTAGCACGTGCTGTTTTAATGTAACTTTGATCAAGCACTTTGAGCATTGAATCGCGCGTAAAGCGCACCAACACGGTTGTTGGGTACATAGCCAAAACGATAGTTGGCAATGTTAGGTGGTGCAATGCATCCACAAAAGCCATGCCATGATACGGAAAGTCTCCCGCAATGATATCTATCAAAATGAACCCAGTGACAGGTTCAATCTCGTAAAGTAACCCCATACGGCCCGACATCGGAAACCAGCCTAACTGCAGTGAAAACACCATTATTAACAGCAGTGCTAACCAAAATACGGGCATTGAATAGCCAATGAGTGTGCCTGAGTTAATGAATTTATCGGGCCAACGTCTGTAATAAGCTGCGGCTAAAATACCGCTTGGCACGCCGACGACCACTGACACGATTAGCGCATAGGTACTCAGCTCGAGTGTGGCAGGAAATAGGTCAACAATATGTTGAAATACACTTTCACCAGAGGCGAAAGATACCCCCCAATCTCCTTGGACGATGCGCTCTAAAAACGCGAAGTATTGAACGGCATAATTTTCAGTAAAGTGGAACTTTTCTTCAAGCACGCTGGTTTGCGAAAAAGTGCTGTTAGTAATACCACTTAAATTGGTTAAGGCATCACCGGGGAATAAATAGCTTAACGAAAAAGTAAAAATACTTAATGTCAGCATCATAAACATTAACAGCGCTAAGCGGCGAAGAATATAATCAAGTATCATTATTCTTTCCTCGCGTTAGCCAGTGAAATACCGCCAAACGGGCTTAAACTTATCCCTTTCACATCGCTGCTAGATGCTTGAAAACGCATGCCGTGGGCAATTGGCAGAATCGGCAACTCTTGTACAATAATGCGCTGAGCTTGATTGTAAAATTGCTTCCGTTTTTCTAAATCGGTGGTGTCGAGCGCTTGAGTGAGTAATAAATCAAATTCAGGGTTACACCAGTTTGCCGGATTTTTACCACTAAAAGTTGCTGTGCAACTTAGCAATGGGCTCATAAAGTTGTCGGGGTCGGGCGTATCGGCTGCCCAGCCGAGTAACACGCTATCGTGGCGGTGTTCACCAACGCGTTGTAAAAAGGTATTCCATTCGTATTCCACAATACTCACGTTAACCCCGATTTTGCGCAGATCACTTTGCATCAGCTCCGCCATTTTACGGGCATTTGGGTTATAAATTCGGCTGACTGGCATGGCCCAGATATTCATATCAAAGCCATTTTTATAGCCGGCCTCTGCAAGCAGTGTTTTCGCAAGTTCAGGATTGAATTCAGGCATCGCTTTTTGTGCTTCAAAAGCCCAAGAGGCAGGGGGCAGTAACGATTGTGCCTTAATACCATTACCGTAGTAAACTGCTTGCATGATTTTGTCGACATCAATCGCGCTGGCCAGTGCTTGGCGCACACGAATATCATCAAACGGTGGACGCTCAGTATTAAATGCCCAATAACCAATATTAAGGTTTTGCTCTTTTTGAACGTTAATATCGTCTCGTTCAGCTAAAATACTTAATTGTGCGCTGCTAGGGTGAGCGGTTACATCGCATTCTTTGGTCAGCATTTTGGCAACTCGGGTGGTGCCATTTGGCGTTATGTCGTAAACCAATTGCTCAAGCACCACAGGGTGTTTCCAATAATCAGGATTACGGTAATAGCGAATTAAGCGATCGCGACGGTATTCTCTGTACACATAAGGGCCCGTGCCAACGGGGTACTGGTCAAAGAGGTTTTCTTGCTTTCGCTCTTTTAATTGCATGGCGTATTCTTTTGATAGCACCACGGCAAAATCAGTTGCAAGATTCGCTAAAAAGCTGCTTTCTGCATTATAAAGTTCAAAGCGCACCTGGTAGTCAGAAACACGCACAATGCGGCGAATTAATTGATCAATACCGACACTTTGAAAATACGGGTAATTGGCATCACCCACAAAATGATAGGGATTGTATACATCAAATAAGCGACTAAAGGTAAAAATGACGTCATCGGCATTAAAATCACGGCTCGGTGTAAAGTACTTGGTAGTATGAAACTTCACCCCTTTTCGTAAAGTAAAAGTGATGGACTTGCCGTCTGGACTGATTTTCCAATCGGTGGCAAGTTCCGCCTGAAATTCAGCAGACACAGGGTCGATACTCAATAGGCGGTCATAAAGCTGATTAGCAATAATATCAATGGTTGAGCCCGTGGTCGTTACTTGTGGATTAAACGACACCGGGTTAGCCTCAGCGCAATACACTAAGCCCTGATTTTTTTGTTCAGTGGTTTTTTCTTCGCTATCTAGGCAGCCTACTAAGCATACCAAAGACAAAGCAAGTAACGGTTTATACACCTGATTAGCCTCTAACTATTGCTGCTGGTCTAATAAATTGTATTTTTTCAAATAGCCACGTAATTGATGATACGTTAATTCGAGCTGTTCTGCAGTTTTCTTTTGATTAAATTGACTGTGTTCCAATGCTTTTTTTATGACATCAATTTCAAAGTCATTGGAAAGTTGTTTCAAGTTACAAGGAAACTGAATTTCAGGTTTGCTTAGTGATACTGACTCTTGCGCCTGTGAAGGGGGTGTAACCGCATGTTCTATATGTGCAATTGGTGCACTGTTACTACTGCCTTTAATACGTTGCTTAGGTCTGAATTTGCTGGCAAATGGGTCTAAAATAATCTGGTGAACGGGAATATGTTCATTGCCGTGACGATACAAACTTCGTTCAACAACATTTTTTAATTCACGAATATTACCCGGCCAGTCGTATGACTGCAGTGTTTCGGTAGCGCTGCGAGTAAAGCCACTAAATAGCTCCCACTCAAGATCACGCGCCATATTAATCGCAAACTGTTCTGCAAGTAACATAATATCTTCTTGGCGTTCACGAAGCGGGGGCAGGGTAATAACATCAAAAGCGAGACGATCAAGTAGGTCGCTTCTAAACTCACCTTGCTCTGCAAGACTTGGTAGGTCTTCATTTGTTGCGCAAACAAGGCGAGTATCTACTTTAACGGTTTGCTTACCGCCGACACGCTCAAACTCACCATATTCAATAACGCGTAACAGTTTTTCTTGCACCATCGCTGAGGTGTTGGCTAATTCATCTAAAAACAGCGTGCCACTGTTGGCGCGTTCAAAGCGACCTTCATGGCGTTTACTTGCTCCGGTAAAAGCCCCGCTTTCATGGCCAAATAATTCACTTTCGAGTAGGTTCTCGTTAAGCGCCGCACAGTTGAGCTTGATATAGTTCTGTTCCCAGCGTTTCGATAAAAAATGTAAACGCGCTGCAATCAGTTCTTTACCTGTACCGCGTTCACCAATAATAAGCACTGGTTTATCTAAACTAGCCAGCTGTGATACTTGATCCAGCACGCTTAAAAAGCTGTCAGATTGGCCGAGTAAATTATCCTGTTGGCGAAATTGGCTCATATTCCCTAACTCTTAGTCATTTTTACTAAGATCTAGTGTATTTCATTATCTGAGAGAACTAAAGAAATTTATAAATTTAGTTTAACTGTTTGAATATATTAAGTTATTCTAGCTTTATAAAAGTTGGCAAGCATATTGATACTAGATATACCAACTGATTAAGTTAAAACACCAAAGAGGTAAATGTTATGGGAATTTTTTCACGTTTTGCAGACATCGTTAATTCTAATATCAATGCCATCTTAGATAAAGCAGAAGACCCAGAAAAAATGGTTCGTCTGATCATCCAAGAGATGGAAGATACATTAGTAGAAGTACGCTCTACGTCAGCAAAAACACTTGCTGAGAAAAAAGAATTAGTACGTCGCGTTGATACATTAAAAGTACAGGTTGCTGATTGGCAAGAAAAAGCGGAGTTAGCACTAAGCAAAGACCGTGATGACTTAGCGCGTGCAGCACTGATTGAAAAGCAAAAGTCTGCGGATGCTGTGGCTGCCGTTGAGTCTGAGCTTGAGCATGTTGAATCTCATATTGCAAAGCTTCAGCAAGAAGTAAGTACGTTACAAGAGAAGCTGGCTGATGCTAAATCACGTCAAAAAGCGATTATCTTACGTCAACGTTCAGCTGAGTCACGTTTAGAAGTGAAAAAAGCGCTTGATAGCTCAAAAGTGGAAGATGCGCTAAACCGCTTCGAACGTTACGAAAACAAGATCGATGGTCTAGAATCTCAAATAGAGTCTTATGATCTTGGTAAAAAATCATTAGCTGACGAAATTGCGGGTCTACAGCAAGACGAAAAGATTGATGATGAGCTTGCTGAGCTTAAGAAAAAACTGGCAGATAAAAAATAAAAAATGGGGGCAAGTCCCCCAATGCTTAAACACATAACGGATTGACAGGAGAGAATCATGTTCGACGCAGAAGTTTTGATGGCACCCATTATTGTATTTATGGTGGTTGTTGCCCCACTTTGGCTTATTTTACACTACCGTAGTAAAAAGCAAGTGAGTCAAGGTTTAAGTGAACACGAACATCGCCAGCTGTTAGAGCTTGCACAAAAAGCAGACAAAATGGCAGAGCGAGTTGAAACATTAGAAGCCTTACTTGATCAAGAGGCTCCACAGTGGAGACGTAAAGTATGAGTACCAAACGCGAATTATTCAGAGACGCAGAGCGCGGTAAAATAGCCGGTGTGTGCGCGGGTATCAGCGACTACTTTAATATGGAGCTTTGGCTCGTACGCATTCTTGTCGTCACCGCAGTGTTGTTATCGGGTGGGCCATTTATTGTTGTTGCTTACATTGCTGCGTGGTTTATTTTAGATAAGAAACCATCAGAGAAAACAATGAAAACTGGCGACAGTATTCACCAAGACCCGCTTGAAGTGAAATTTAAAGTATGGCAAAAAGGGGAACCACCTCGCCGTGCACTGCAAGATTTAAAAGAGCGTCTTGCGCGAGTTGATGGTCGTTTACAAGAGATGGAACGCTATGTCACCTCAACTGAATTTACGGTTAGCCGTGAAATTAACAAACTTTAAAGGATTTTAAAGCACCTTGTTTGCAATGTGAAACCAAGCGCAAATAGGGTGCTAGACACTGTATGAGCCAATCATTTGCAAAGAACACCTTTAATAAATTAAAAAACAAAGCCGAAAAAGCGCTGCATCGTGGTTTAGATCAACACGTGAAACTTGCTGTAACAGGATTAAGTGGCAGTGGTAAAACGGCGTTTATAACCGCACTTGTTAAGCATTTAACCAGTCAAGCTGATGATAAAAACCTACCATTTTTTAATGTAATGCGTGAAAAACGCCATATTGCAACCAAAGTGGTACCTCAGCAAGCTCTCACCATTCCAACGTTTGAATATAATCAGGCTTTGTCGTCATTATTGCCCCTGGAAGGTGAACCGGCATGGCCGGCATCAACTGAGCGTATCAACACACTGCGACTGGCAATCAAGTATCAAAGTAATGCCGGGCTTCGTGGTCATTTTGCACCGCAATCCACTTTGTATTTAGACATCATTGATTACCCAGGTGAATGGTTACTCGACTTGCCAATGCTTGAGCAGTCATTTGCTGATTGGTGTGAGTTACAATATTCATTGCTTATGCAAACGGCGCGCAATGAAAAAGCTCAGCCATTTTTATCTGCACTTGCAGAGCTCGATTTATCGTCCAGTGTTGATGAAAGTTTACTTGCTGAGGTGGCAGCACTGTATCAGCAGTTACTCATCAGTCTAAAGCAAGATACCAAACTTGCCATGTTACAACCCGGGCGTATGTTGATGCCGGGTGAACTTAAAGGTGCCCCCTTACTGCAGTTTTTCCCGGTCGCAAACGTACCAGAGGAAATTGCTGAAGGGTCAAATTTAGCGCACCTTAAAAAGCGCTATAAGGCCTACGTAAAAGAAGTTGTGAAGCCATTTTATGAGCAACATTTTCGCCATTTTGACCGACAAATTGTGCTGGTGGATGTCTTGAGTGCATTGAACGAAGGGGCCGAAACGTTACATGAGCAAAGTCGTGTAATAAACCAATTGCTTGCACATTTTAATTACGGTGAAGCCAGTTTCTTTAAACGTTTGTTTAAACCTAACATCGACAAGCTGTTGTTTGCTGCAAATAAATCAGACCATATTAGCGCGCAGTATCATAAAGATTTAGCATTATTGCTTGATTCAATCGTGCATGATCAAAGCAACCATTTAAAGTTTGAAGGCGTACAAATTGAAACCATGGCTATGTCGTCAATTTGTGCGACAGAGCCGCGTCAAGTTGTAGAAAAAGGCCAGCAATTAGCCTGTATTTACGGTAAACCATTGGGCGAGCATGAGTGGGTCACTTATTTACCCCCCCAGCCACCTTCACGACTATTGAATAAACACGAGTGGCCAGCACAAGGCTTTGAGTTTTTATCGTTTTCGCCATTACCATGCCCTGATAAACGGTTAAAGCATATTCGTTTAGATCATGTCATGCAGTATCTGATAGGAGATAAACTAACATGAGTAAACAGCCGAACGAGGTTGATTTTCAAGCTGGGCGCCGTATTGCGAGCTCTGCAGCAAATGAAGCACCGACTGAGGAGCTTACAGCTGCAAAGGTAATTGAAAATGCAGAGTTTATTGAAAACGATGACGAATTAACTGACGACATAGAACTGGCACCGGTATACAGAAAGTCAAAATGGCAAACATTAAAAAGCCTTTTTGTTGTGAGCTTTTTAGTCTTGGTCTTGCTTGAATTTGGTATGTCGCTGTATGTGACGTTTCAGCAATCGATTATTGTCGGTTCAGTGTATTTAACAGCGGTACTAAGTGGCGTGCTCTTGATTAGCCGTGTTATTTGGCGTGAGTATCGCATGCTGCGTAGCTTAAAGCGCAATCAGCTACATCGTACAGAGGCTGATCGATTACTTAATAGTGAGCAAGTAGGTGAAGCGCTGCCTTGGCTAGAAAAACTCAATAAACATCAAGCACTCACAGGCTTTGATGACTTTAAAACACAAATAGCCAGTCATCATACCGACAAAGAAATCATGACGTTATATGCAGACAGCTTATTAGTCAGCCAAGATCAGCAAGCAAAGAAACTGATTAATCGGTTTGCCACAGAATCGGGCTTATTGGTGGCATTAAGCCCACTTGCACTGGTTGATATGATGGCGGTACTTTGGCGTGGCACTAAATTAATTGAGCAAATTGGTCGTATTTATGGCATTGGTTTTGGTTATGCAAGTCGCATAAAATTGTATCGCTTGTTGATCAAACAAGTGCTTTTTGTAGGCAGTGCTGAACTGGTGTCCGATCTGGCTGCAACGGCACTCAGTGCAGAGCTGTTGGGTAAATTGTCGGGCCGTGCCGCGCAAGGGCTTAGCGCCGGTATTTTTACTGCTCGCATTGGCTATAAAGCCATGGAGTTAAGTAGGCCATTGCCACGTTTAGAGCACAAACGTAGCCTATTAAAAGAAACGGCTAATAGTATTGCGCGAAAAATAGCCTCGCGCAGCAGCGATAAAGACACCGAAAAGACTCAATGACAACATTTGTGTACAGTTAATAAAAACGGTTGAGTGATATTTAGCCATCTGAGCATCCGGCATGCTTGTGGTTAGGCTGTATGTGCGTTTTATTTATGAGTATGAAGTACTGATAATAAAAACGAGAACAGACAATGACTAAGCATCACTTACATACACAATGTATCCATGGTCCAGAAAAGCCAAATGATCCTCACGGCGCACTGAGTGCGCCACTTTATCAAACCTCAACATTTGCGTTCACGAGTGCAGCACAAGGAGCTGCACGTTTTGCTGGTGAAGAGCAGGGGTTTATTTACACTCGCTTAGGTAACCCAACCACGCAAGAGTTAGAGCAAAAAGTTGCACAACTTGAAAATTGTGAAGCGGCTGCAGCAACAGCAACGGGAATGGGCGCAGTATCAGCCTCTGTACTGAGCTTTTTACAGCATGGTGACCACCTTGTGGCATCAAGTGCACTCTACGGTTGTACTTTTGCTTTTTTTGCTCACATGCTGCCTCGCTTCGGTATAGAAGTCAGTTTTGTTGATATGAGCGATGAAGCCGCGTTACGTGCTGCTGTTAAACCAAACAGTAAAATGATTTTTGCTGAGACGCCGATAAACCCAACCATGACGGTGCTTGATTTAAGCTTAATTGCAGAAGTCGCGAAGCAACATAAGTTGCTCAGTGTTATTGATAATACTTTTTTAACGCCTTTACTTCAGCAACCCACTTCATATGGCATCGATATTGTTATTCACAGTGCGACTAAATACTTGAACGGACATGGCGATGTGGTTGCTGGCATTGTGTGTGGTTCTAATGAGCACATTAATTTAATAAAAATGACCGTGCTTAAAGATATTGGCGCAACGATTAGTCCACATGATGCCTGGTTAATAAACAGAGGGTTAAAAACGCTTGCAGTACGAATGGAGCGCCATTGTGCGAGTGCCCAAGTGGTTGCTGAGTTTTTAGAGCAGCACCCGTTGGTGAGCAAGGTTTATTATCCTGGCCTTAAATCACATCAAGGTCATAAGTTTATTGGTACACAAATGAAAGCAGCGGGTGGTGTGATCGCGTTCGAAATTAAAGGCACCTTAGAACAAGGTGAAACCTTCATTAATAATACCCAGCTTTGTACGTTAGCAGTGAGTTTAGGTGATGCTGAAACCCTCATTCAGCATCCCGCGTCTATGACTCACTCTCCCTATACACCAGAAGAACGGGCTGCGGCTGGTATTAGTGATGGATTAATTCGCTTATCAGTCGGTTTAGAGGATGTTAACGATATAATTAACGATCTTAAAACTGCATTTACATCTATTGGGTAGGGTGTGAATTTAAGTTTACACCAAAGTGGTGTTTTAGCCCTTATTTAACGGGGTGTGTAAATATTTAGATCTTTTGGTGTAATTTTTTATTTACAGTGGGGGTGTTTCTGCAAACAGTAGAAACACCCAAAACTATTAAAATCTCGCTTACTTTTACATAGTATCGACTTAACAAGTTAAAGTGATTCTTATCGTGCTGATCAAGATTTAACGAAGAAGGTTATTATGGCTAAAGCAAGTAATTACACCTCCAAGCAACCCGATGAAAATGGGGTGATCCATTGGAGCGAAGACGAAAACAAAATATGGTCTGAGCTGGTTGCTCGCCAACTCGCTTGCATTGAAGGCAAAGCCTGCAATGAATACCTTGAGGGTTTAAAAAAAATAAACCTTCCTTCAGATCGTATTCCCCAATTAAGTGAATTAAACGAAGTACTGGAAAAAACCACTGGATGGCAAGTTGCGCCTGTGCCTGCGTTAATTGATTTTGACGAGTTTTTCCGTTTGTTAGCTAATAAGCAATTCCCCGTGGCCACGTTTATTCGCACCCGTGAAGAGTTTGACTATTTACAAGAGCCAGATATTTTCCACGAAATTTTTGGTCACTGTGCAATGTTAACAAACCCTGCATTTGCTGAGTTTACGCATAAATACGGTCAATTAGGGTATGCAGCAGAGAAAAAAGATCGCGTGTATCTGGCACGTTTATATTGGTTTACTGTTGAGTTTGGTTTAATGCAAACAGACCAAGGCTTGCGTATTTATGGTGGCGGTATTTTATCAAGCCCAGGTGAAACGCAATACGTGTACTCTGATAAACCAGAAATCAATGCAATGAATGTACTGGATGTGCTTCGCACACCGTACCGTATTGATATAATGCAGCCTGTGTACTACACCATTAATTCGATTAATGACTTATTTGATATCTCACAAATGGATATCATGTCATTGGTGAGTAAAGCAAAAGAATTAGGGCTTCATGAGCCAAAGTTTCCACCTAAAGAAAAATTAGCAAGTTAAGGATTTATAATGTCTTCATTAAGCACACAAAAGTGTGAAGCGTGTCGTGCTGATGCGCCGAAAGTATCTGATGCTGAGTTAGCAGAATTAATTAAAATGATCCCTGATTGGGTACCAGAAGTGCGCGACGGCATTATGCAATTAGAGCGTGTGTATAAGTTTAAAAACTTTAAACAAGCACTTGAATTTACAAATAAAGTAGGTGATATGGCTGAAGAAGAAGGCCATCACCCAGGTTTACTTACAGAGTGGGGCAAAGTGACTGTTACGTGGTGGAGCCACTCAATTAAAGGCTTACATAAAAACGATTTTATTTGTGCTGCAAAAACTGACGATGTCTTTGCTGCATTATAAAACGCAATAAGTTCTGCCCAGAAGGCGTGACCCAAGGTCGCGCCTTTTTATTTTTGTTAAAAGGAAAAAGCCTATATAGTGTATTTGCGTTATGAAACAACACGGTAGAAAACAATGAAGAATAAAAGCCTAATCATAGCCTCATTACTTATTTTATTGCCGCTTATCGACAGCCTTTTTGTACCTCCTGTATTTGGCATTCAATGGCATAGCCCAAAAATGATGTATCAAATAGGCGTTGCGTTACTCATTATTAAGCTGTTTATGGTCATAACGGGCATTTATTTATTACTCAAAAATAACAGGTGTGACACAGGCAGAGCAGCGCTAGAGACTCAACCAACCGCTAGACGACATCTTTTATTATTCATTGTCGCAGGGCTTCAACTTGTGGTTATGGTGAGTCTGTGTTTTTGGTACCTTGTTGCAGGGACACAGGCAAAGTATTTTAAGCAGCAACAGCATATTAGTGTATTTACAGCTGACTATGGCGTTTTTACAGATGTTTACCATCATATTTCATATATTTGCTATGACCGTTATGGTTTTTATCGCCAGATCCCGGTTGCTTCATTACCGTGGGCAGGTGAATTTAGTTTTAAAGTTCATCAAGATAGTTTACAGATCTATCAAAAAAGTAATGTCGATGAGCAAACTAAACAGATTTCCTTAGAGGGGTTTAATTGTTTATAAAACTGGAATAATTAGGACGATTTTTACTTACATATCAGATATTTCTTAAATTCCCCCCTATTTCCCCTCATAACATATCATTCTCACTGTTGTTTCCTATACTTAATGAGATTTTTAGTAAGGAAGCCATCACGCATAGGGTACTGCAATTAAACAGAGAGAACATTATGTTTACGAAGTTCAGGTTAAATACACAGCTGTATCTTGCATTTGGCGCAATGATTGTTCTGCTAGGGGTAGTCAGTATAGTTGCCTTGTTAGCTCTTAACTCAGGCTATGATAATTTTGTTGATTATCGCGTAAATGCACGCGATAGCAATATCACGGGACGAGTCCAATCAAACGTATTAACTTTACGCTTAAATGCACTCAAATATTTGAAAGATCAAGAACCTCAAGCCATTTCCGATTTTAACGAGCGTCATAATTTACTCAGTGAATTAATCACTCAGAGCAAAAAACAGTTTACTGATGCCGAGAAAGTAAAAGCAATGACAGTAATAGAAAAAGGAGCAAGTAATTATAAGAATGGTTTTGAAGACATCGTTAAGTTAGTAGAAAAACGCAATGATGTAGTCGAAAATAAGCTCGATGGAAACGGGCCGTTTATGCGTGAGGCCTTAACAGAAATTATGCTGCTGAGTAAAAACAAAGAAAACAGCGCAGCATTATTTTTAAGTGCACAATTGCAAGAGTCGTTATTACTTGGGCGATTGTATGCTGCAAAGTTTTTAGTCAGCAACTCACTGGCCGATTTTGACAGAACAATGAAAGAATTTAAGGGCGTTCAAGCTAAAACTCAGCAATTGTCAGCGGGCCTTTTTGATGCAAAAGAGCAGGCATTATTGTCTGATTTCAAAACCAGAACGAATGACTATATTACAGGGCTTGAGCAAGTAAAGTCCTTGATTACAGAGCGTAATAATATAATTAGCGGGACACTTGATAAAGTAGGCCCGCAAATAGCTGAGGAAATTGAACGTATTAAACTCGCCAGCCAAAACCGCCAAGATGAAATAGGTCCCATGATACAAGCCAGCAGTGAAAATGCGATTACCACCATTTTAGTCTTTGCCATCATAATTATTACTGTGGGCATTTTCTTAAGTATCTTTATCTCGCGTTTAATAAAAGCGCCTATTGGCGGGGAGCCGAGCGAAATAGCGACCATTGTGCAATCGATAGCTGAAGGTGATTTAACATATCGTTTTAGTCAGCATGGAAATGAAACAGGAATTTACTTAGCGATGCGCGAAATGGTGTCAAAGCTTAACGAAATGCTGACTCAGATCAGTGAATCTACCACGCAAGTTTCGCGCACATCACAAGATTTAACAACGATAACGGCGAGTTCTAAAACAGGTGCAGAGCATCAATCTGACCAATTAACACAAACAGCCACTGCAATGCATGAAATGTCAGCAACCATTAATGAGATTACGCAAAGTGCACAAATGGCTGCTGATGCAGCAACAAAAGCCGATAATGAAGTACTGACGGGCACGCAAGTAGTTTCACAAACGCATCACGCAATGGACGAGTTGGTTGAGACCATGATGAACGTGAGCAAAACGATTGAAAACTTAGAAGCAGAAACTGAGTCAGTGGGCTCCATTTTAGATGTGATAAGAGGTATTGCTGACCAAACTAACTTATTAGCTTTAAATGCGGCCATCGAAGCTGCTAGAGCTGGAGAGCAAGGACGCGGTTTTGCAGTAGTTGCAGATGAAGTGCGCTCTTTAGCAAGTCGGACACAACAAAGTACTGAAGAAATTCAAGTGATGATTTCTAATTTACAGAATGAAGCGAAGCGCTCAGTCGATTCGATGAAAATGAATATGCAAAATGTGGAGCAAACCGCAGAGAAAACTGAGCAAACCGGTGAAGTCCTCGAGCAAATTTCACAATCGGTAGGCACAATTAAAGATATGAATGTACAAATTGCCAGTGCGTCTGAAGAGCAAAATGTCGTGAGTATGCAAATAAGTGAAAGTGTTCAACATGTTAACGAAAAAGCACATGAAACGATGGATGGTGCAGAGCGCGCAGCAGCGATTGCTGATGGCTTAGCGCAAACAGCGCTTGAGCTAGACCAAATTGTGAAGCAATTTAAAGTCAGTTAAAAACCTAGGAGTATAAAGCCAGTGACACTGGCTTTATACTTTACTCATTTTTCATTCGGGCTTTATTTGTACATCAACCTTTTGGCCTGTTTGCAATTGTTCAGCCCCCCTTATTGCCACTTTATCGCCCGCACTAAGAGACGCAGGAGTGAGGGGACTCACCTCAACAAGCTGACCCTTGCCACTGCCAACGATAACGGGAATTTGTGTTGCTGTACTGGCGTTATCAATCTTTACGATATGCGTGCCATTTTTACGTAAAATGAGGGCATCTCGGTTCACTAATAACACATCGCCTTTACTTGTTAATGGAACAGTAACATCGACAAGTTGACCTATCGCCCATACTTGCTCTTGAGATACGTGCAATGCGGCACGTACTTCGACTGTTTGTGAACGCGGATCTGTAGATGGGATCACTGCTGTAATTTTAGCGGTTGTTGTTTCAGGTGCTGATAAATCGCCTGCTTTGACCGGCAGTGCAATGTCTTTATGTAAAAACTTAAGGTATTTAACAGGGACATATAAACGCACTTCTAAATGAGTGATATCGAGTAAGGTGACTAATTCATCGGCGCGGTTTATTTCACGTCCAGCACGTTTATAGCGCTCGCTGATAACACCTGAAAAGGGTGCGCTGATGGTCGCACGGGATAGTTTATCGTCGATCACCTTTAACTCTACCTCAGCAAGGGCAATATCAGACAAAGCGAGGTCGTGTTTATTTTGCATTCCATCAACTTGGCTTGCCGCTGCACTGCTCGCTTTTGCGAGTTTTTGTAAACGGGCTAACTCTTGCTCGTATAAACGCAGGTTTATTTTTGCACGGTTGAGCATTTCTTGCTGACGGGCTTTTTCAAGTTCCAGTGGTAAAGTGTCCATGCGCACTAGCGTATCACCTTGGTTGACTAAAGTGCCGGGCTCTACCACATAGAGTAAACGTCCACTAATTCCTGCGGTAAGCGTGACATCGTCTTTACCGTATAAAGTGCCACTTACTTCAATTTCACTGGTTAGCTGTGCTTTACTCACTGTATCGACCGTGACAGGAACGACCGCGAAAGCATGAAAGGCGAAGGCACATAATACCGCGGTTACAATACGTATATTTTTTATCATCGTTTTATCACTCATTGATTCGATACCAAGCTTAAAGGCGTTTTTTCGGGTTGTTGATTATTGTTTATTGGTGGTAATTGCCTGCCAAGCTGCAATAAACTCGGCATTAAAATAAGCGTAAATAGCGCGCTAATAGCCATGCCGCCTACAATGACGGTCGCAAGACCGCGATAAATCTCTGAGCCAACACCGGGCATTAACATCAGCGGTAACATGCCAAATAAACTCGTTAAGGTACTTAAATAAACGGGGCGTGCTCTAAGTAGCACTGCTTGGCGAACTGCAGCCTCTCGGTTAAGCCCTGCAGACATCGCAACACGCGTTTGGTCGACCAATAAAATCGCATTATTGACCACTAATCCCAGCAAAATGATAAAGCCAATCATGGTCAATAAATCGAGTGATTGGAAAGTGAATAAATTCAGCACAAACAAGGCCAGTACCCCGCCAGCTATCGCCAGCGGCATAACTAGCAGTACCAAGACACTGTCTTTTGCAGATTTAAATAATGCTGTCATCAGCAGGAATAAAATAAACAAGGCTAGTAAAAAGTTGAGAGTCATCTCTTGCATAGCTGAATTCATTTTTTGTGCGTTGCCAGCCAAAATCGCGCCAGCACTTTCGGGTAAGCTGGCACGTACTTTTGGCATAACGTGTTCGGCTAAAATAGTTTGTGCTTGTTGCAAACTCATATCGGCAGGTGGTGTGACGACAATACTCACTGTGCGACGTCCGTTAACACGGCGTAATTGTGTAGGGCCAACAGTGCGCTTAATTTGGGCAAGCTCGCCCAGAGTTTGAATGCCCGAGAGCGGTGTAACAATGGGCAAGGCTTTTAGTTCTTCAGGGGTTTGCCATGGAGTGCCTCGCAAAATTACATTCATGCGCTCGTTGCCGTCAAAGTATTCGTTAACAAATAAGCCGCCTGTATAAGCCTGTACCGCTTGTGAAACGTCACGGCGAGTTAGCCCTGCTTGAGTAATACGGCGGTCGTTAGGTGTAAGCCTGAGCTCTGGTTCGGCCATATCTAAACGCGGTTGTGGTCTTGCTGTGGCATTTGGCATTGCTTCTGTGACTGCTTGCAAGGCGACATTAGCACCTGAAATCAGGTCATCCATGTTCGGACCGGTTAGATCAATATTGATATCTCGGCCATCTCCCCCATTCGCGACTTGGATCATAGAACCTCGAAAGAAGAATACCTGCGTGTCGGGTAAGTCGATGAAAATTTCTTCTCGAGCAACTTTCATCAATTCTTCAACGCGTTGTGGATCAGCCGAATAAATAAATCCGCCAGCGTTGGAACCAAATGCATAAAAGTTAAAGTCTTTTATTCCTGGCTCTTTCTCGCCTGTGTAGTAAGGCATTAAGCGTTTTTTGATACGCATTAATAACTCTTCTTCCATAAATTGCACATTGCCACCCGGTGGGGTATTCAAGTTAAAGAAAAAGCCATCAGTTGGCGCTCTGGGCATAAAGTCAGTTTTTGGCAGCATAGTCATGGTGGTAATTAATGAGCCACCTAATAACGAGGCAATCCAGAGCAGTTGCTTAGTGCGGGTGTTAGTGAGTGCCATGATAAAGTTAGTTAGTTTTTGCCAATAAGCACGATAAGGATCGGGTTTTAGTTCAGTGTCAGGCCAAACATGGTTCGCTAATGGAATGAGTGTAATGGCACAGACCATTGAGGCAATGACCGCAATAGAGAGGGTGAGTGCTAGGTCTGAAAACAGCTGACCTTCAATGCCTGCCATAAAGAGAATAGGGAGAAAAATAGCAACGCTGGTGGTGGTTGACGCAAATAAGGCACCGGTGACTTGCGCTGCTCCTTTTAATGCCGCTTTTTTAGTATCAAAGCCTTCGCTTCTGAGTCGGGCTATATTTTCTTGGACTATGATAGCAGCATCTAAAACTAAGCCGACAGCAAAGGCTAGGCCGGCAAGGGAAATAACATTTAAGCTGCGTTCAAAAATATTAAGGGCTAAAAACGCCACCATCAACGACACCGGGATTGTAGCGGCAATCACAAACGTGGCTTTTAACCCGCGGAAAAACAACCATAAGATCAAGCATGATAAAAGTACACCTAATCCTAAGTTACTTTTCACTAATGATAAGGCGTTACGAATATGCACTGAGGCATCAAAGCTTAACTCAATCGATAAGCCATTTTCAGCAAGAGGGCCTTCGTTTAGCTCTTTAATCGCTAAATTTATGTCATCAAGAAGTGCGACAGTATTGGCTTCGTTGGCGCGCGAAATTCGAATGTAATACGCCGGTTTACCATTTCGGCCACTCATGCCTAAACGGTCAGAAAAAGTGCGTTCTACGCGTGCAATATCGCCAAGGTAAATTGGCCTGTCGCCAGAATAACCAACGCGCATTTGTGCCATGCTCGACAAATCATACTGACCCGTAAAGCGCACGGTATATTGACGGCGTCCGACATTAGCAAGGCCTCCTGAGGTATCGCGTGAACTGGCTAATACGTTACTTATTTGGTCAAGGCTTACGCCAAGGGCAGCGGCTTTGTGAGGATCAAAGGTGATGCGCAACTCTTTTGGTCGTTCACTGGCTAAATCAACGCGGGCAACACCGGGAATACGGGCTAAACGTGGCTCAACAAATTCGTCGATTTGTTTTTGAAACTGTGCCATATCAAGATCTAAGCTATCGGCGTTGTAGTGCGTCGGAGTCACTAATAAAGTGGCAGCGGCTTCGCCATTATTGCCGCCTGCAAATACCACAGGGTCGAATGCATCTAAGGGCAGTGGCGGTGCTTGGTTTAGACTTGTGAGTACATCGAGCATGGCTTGCTGCATATTTTGCCCGACTGCAAAAGTAAGGGTGATAGAGCCATTACCTCGGTTGATATTGGTATTCACCTCTAAAGCGCCAGGTGTGTTTTTTACTGCGTTTTCGAGCGGCTCAATAATCACGGATTCTATTTCTTCTGGTGCGGCTTGGCGCCAACCTGAAAAAATAGTGATTTGCGGTTGTTCAATATCGGGTGTAAGTTGAATTGGCAGCTTGAAAATACTCAACATGCCAAACAACATAATCAGTACTAAGATGACAATAACACTCGCTGGGTTCTTCAGTGAACTGCGCGTCAAATTCATTGTGTGTGTTCCAAAATCAATTTGTGTGCATTGTAATGCGACGTAAAAAAAGTGCCAGTAAGTTTAATGGAATGTATGTCAAAGTAGACGCTGGGTTGCTGTAAATACGCGATAAAGTGTGTTTTTGAAATAAGATGTAACAATTTAATAAAGTTGATGAAAATTAACAGGTATAAAAAAAGCGCTATTCCTCATTAAGGAAAGCGCTTTTTAGTCATAACAGACTGTGTAAAATCACTGATTACTCATCAATCGAGCGAAGTAGTGCATTAATGCCTACTTTTTCGCGCGTTTGTTGATCTACTTTTTTTACGATGATGGCAGCGTATAGGCTGTGCGAACCATCTTTAGAAGGCAGTGAACCCGGAACAACAACGGCACCCGCTGGTACACGGCCGTAGTGAACCTCGCCGGTTTCACGGTCATAAATGCGCGTACTTTGGCTGATGTATACACCCATTGAAATAACGGCGCCTTCTTCAACAACAACGCCTTCAACAATTTCAGAGCGTGCGCCAATAAAGCAGTTATCTTCGATAATGGTTGGGTTTGCTTGAAGTGGCTCAAGTACACCACCAATGCCTACGCCCCCTGATAAATGAACGTTTTTACCAATTTGTGCGCACGAGCCAACGGTTGCCCAAGTATCGACCATGGTGCCCTCGTCAACGTAAGCACCAATGTTGACGTAAGAAGGCATAAGCACCACGTTTTTACCAACAAAGCTGCCTTTGCGCGCCACAGCGTTAGGGACTACGCGCATGCCGCCTTGTTGGAATTGCTCTGGCGTATAGTCGCTAAATTTTAGTGGTACTTTATCGTAGAATTGATTAACACCATCGTTCATTGGTTGGTTATCACGAATACGGAATGACAGCAGTACTGCTTTTTTCAACCATTGATGAACAACCCACTCACCACTGATTTTTTCAGCAACACGAGCCGCGCCGCTATCAAGCAGTTCAAGCGCATCAATAATGGCCTGTTTTACTTCGCTTGATACTGTGCTTGGGCTGATACTATCGCGGTTTTCCCAGGCGTTTTCGATCATGGTTTTTAAATCTGACATAAGATCCTCTTATTCGGTTTCTGCGTTGAGTTTTTTACGCAATGCTTGATGAATTTTTGCTTGTTCTTCGTCTGTTAATGCTTGGTATTCATTATTCGATACCACGAAGAAATCTTCTGCGCGTTCGCCCACTGTGGTGATCCGTGCAGCATGAATATGCAGTAAATGTGCTTGGAATACTTCGGCTATTTTGGTGAGTAAGCCCGGAATATCCACTGCTTGAATTTCAATTAGACTGCGGTCTTTTCGTGCATGCGGTCTAAGCACAATTTTTGGTTTAATATTAAAGTCTTTAAAGCGCTGCGAACGATTCTTTTTAAAGCGAATTTTCTTTTTAGGATCATTAATAGCGAGATCCAATGCACGCTTAATCGACTGTGCACGACCACTGGCAATAGGGTCGCCATTCACTTCTAAAATAACAAAGCTAAACAGCACATAACCGTCTTTGGTCGTTAACACTTGCGCATGTTGGATCTGTGCTTTTTTAGAGCCTATAACACTCACAAGGCGTGCAAATAAGCCACCAGAATAGGGGCTGTAAGCAAATACCTGCGTGCCACCATGCATTGCTGTGTCAGACACCATGACACTGGGTTGGCTTAAGTCTGCACTGTTTAACAGGTGCTCTGTGTGCCATGAAATCTGCTGCTCGCTAAAAGCGGTAAAATAATTAGCTTTAAAGCGACTCCAAATTAAATCAATCTGATCCTCGTTACAGCCAAGATTAAGCAAGCGCTGTTTTGCTTGGCGCTTTTTGTCTCGAATTTGATCTCGTTGGTCCATTGGATTTTCAAGTCCCAAGCGCAGTGCGCGCTGGGTGTGTAAATACAGCTCTCGCAGTAGGGTGTTTTTCCAATCATTCCACAAGTTATCATTTGTAGCACGGATATCAGCCAGTGTTAAACAATATAAATAATCGAGCTGGCGTTCATTTTTCACCTTGCTGGCAAAATCTTTAATTACATCAGGGTCGTTAATGTCTTTGCGTTGCGCGGTGACCGACATAAGTAAGTGATTGCCAACCAACCACGCAATAAGTTTACCATCTGATGCAGGAAAACGGTGCAGTTTGGCAAACGCTAAGGCATCGACCGAGCCAAGCTCTGAGTGATCGCCACCACGTCCTTTGGCAATATCGTGAAAAATACCGGCTAAATATAACAGTTCAGGTTTATCCATGCGGGTGACGATTTCACTGCACAGAGGAAATTCACTGACTCGAGACTTATCAAAATATTTGTAAATATTATTAATAAGCTTGTGCGTGTGCTCATCCACAGTGTAGGCGTGGAATAAGTCAAATTGCATTTGTCCGAATATATTTCGCCACTGCGGTAAGTAAGCCGCAATAATGCCGTGTTTGTGCATGAGCGTGAATGCTCGGCCCATGCCATTAGGGTGTTTAATTAACCGTAAGAATGCTTCACGACACGCCGCGTAATCTTGTAAATCACCTAATAAACGGCGACGTACTTGGCGCATTGTACGAATCGTGCTTGGGTAAATATGCGTAATTTCGGGGTTGTCGGCAATGTGCTCAAACAACACAAAGAGTTGGTCGCGACGGAAAAATACAGAAGGGTTTTTAACCCGAATCTGATGACCAATACGCTCAAAGTTCCGGTCAAGCTCTACAACGGGTAACTCGCCTGCACCTGGCAAAATGCTTTGCTCAAAGTAAGACAGCAACATTTGGTTAAGCTCTCGTACACGGCTCATAATGCGAAATAAACGTTTCATCATGCGCTCGACCGACGCTTTACCGTCGCTACCAAAACCTAAAATTTCGGCAGCATGAGGCTGGTGATCAAACAATAAACGGTTTTCAGAACGTCCCGCAGCGATGTGCAAGGCAAAGCGGATATTCCACAGGTTTTCTAAACACTCTGAGAGTTCTTGGTATTCTTCATGAGTGAGGTAACCATGATTAATGAGTTCTTGTAATGTTTCAGCCCTAAAGTGCTTTTTTGCGACCCAAATAATGGTTTGTAAATCGCGCAAGCCACCTGGGTTTTCTTTAATGTTAGGCTCAAGATTATAGGCGGTTCCATGGCATTTTTTATGGCGTAATTGTTGTTCTTGTACTTTTGCCAAAAAGAATTCATCAGAGCGCCAAATTGGCGTGTCGATTAAGTGCATTTTGAGTTTTTCAAACTCAATGTGATTGCCAAATATTAAACGGCTTTCGAGTAAGCTGGTGGCAAAAGTAACGTCTTCACGTTTTTGCTCCAGTGCTTGTTCAATAGTGCGAACACTGTGACCAATTTCGAGATTGAGGTCCCATAGCATCGTCACGAACTGGCCAATTTTTTCGCATACAGCGTCACTTGGTTGTTCACTAACCAGCAGCATAAAGTCAATATCGGAGTAGGGGTGTAGCTCGCCACGCCCATAACCACCGACAGCAATAAGTGCTAAATCACTTTCGTGGGCAAGGTCAAAGTCGTGAAACAGTTTAATCAATAAGCGGTCAATAAACTCAGCGCGGGCATTGATTAAGTTGCTGACGGGTTGTTTAGAAAATTCGTTCTGTAGCCACTTATAAAAATAACCAGAACAGTCGCGATAATCGCTAAGTTGCTCAGCTTGGCTGAGCAACTTTTTTACTTTGTTGGGTAATGCCACAGGGGCTGGCTCCTAGTGTTCGATGATCCTGTCGATAGTATCATCTGATCGGAGCGTTAAAATTTCAACACCATTTTCAGTCACTAACAGTGTGTGTTCCCACTGAGCAGACAATGAACGGTCTTTTGTAACGACAGTCCAGTTATCTTTTAATAACTTACATTGGCGTTTTCCTGCGTTCACCATTGGCTCAATTGTTAAACACATTCCTGCTTTTAACACCTCGCCTGTACCTGGTTTACCGTAGTGCATTACTTGAGGTTCTTCGTGGAACTCAGCGCCGATACCATGACCACAATATTCACGTACAATCGAATAATTAAAGCTTTCTGCGTACTTTTGAATCGCGGCACCAATGTCACCTAAGCGAACACCTGGTTTTACCATTTTTATGGCAAGGTAAAGGCTTTCTTGGGTTATATCAGCAAGGCGTTTGCCTTGAATGTTGGGTGTGCCTACATGGAACATCTTTGAGGTATCACCATGAAAGCCATCTTTAATTACGGTTACATCGATATTAACGCTGTCACCTTCTTTGAGAGGTTTGTCGTTAGGAATACCGTGACAAATAACATGATTCACTGAGGTGCAGATTGATTTAGGGAAACCGTGATAGTTTAGCGGCGCTGGAATCGCGTCTTGCACATTAACGATGTAATCGTGGCAAATTGTATTCAATTCATCTGTGGTTACACCAGGCACCACATGCGGTTCTATCATTTCGAGTACCTCAGCGGCTAAGCGCCCGGCAACACGCATTTTTTCGATTTCTTCAGGGGTCTTGATCACAGCACTCATTGAGGCTCCAAAGTTGTTTTTCAGGTCATTTTTCAGTGCACAATTTTTGCACTGAATGTTGAGTTTTCAATTTTAATATGGTATAAAGCGCGCCGTCTTTTTACAAATAAATTCTTTACTGATTTTTTGTATTTAAGACAAACACAATTTTATTTTAACACACACACGTATCGTCACATACACTTGGGTGCACATAAGTTACAAATTAACTTAGGTGTTGGTGCTATGGGATATGTGGAGGCCTAACCCTAAACTATTAGAGGAATTTACAAATGGCAAACGTTTCAATGCGCGATATGCTTCAAGCTGGTGTTCACTTTGGTCACCAAGCACGTTACTGGAATCCTAAGATGAAGCCTTTCATCTTCGGCGCTCGTAACCGTGTACATATCATCAACCTAGAGCAAACTGTACCAATGTTCAACGAAGCACTTAAGTTCTTATCGAACGCAGCTTCTAACAAAGGTAAAGTACTTTTCGTTGGTACTAAGCGCGCAGCAAGCGAAGCAGTTAAAGAAGCAGCTCTTCAAAGCGATCAGTTCTACGTAAACCACCGTTGGTTAGGTGGTATGTTGACTAACTGGAAAACAGTTCGCCAATCAATCAAGCGTCTTAAAGACCTTGAAGCACAAAGCCAAGACGGTACTTTCGAGAAATTAACTAAGAAAGAAGCGTTAATGCTTACTCGTGAAATGGAAAAGCTTGAAAAGAGCCTTGGTGGTATCAAAGATATGGGCGGTCTTCCTGACGCACTTTTCGTTATCGATGCAGACCACGAGCACATCGCTATCCGTGAAGCTAACAACCTAGGTATTCCAGTTGTTGCTATCGTTGATACTAACTCTAACCCAGACGGTGTTGATTACATCGTACCTGGTAACGACGATGCGATCCGTGCTATCAACCTTTACACAAGTGCTGTTGCAGCTGCGATCACTGAAGGTCGTGAGAACAACATCGTTGCTCAAGCTGAGAAAGACGACTTCGTAGAAGCTGAATAATTAGCTGTCATCAAGTCTTCATCTTACTTAAGGTGAAGACTTGTTATTCTTGTAAAGCGGCCTATACCGCTTCCCTAATAACAGAATTCAATTGAGGATATTCTAATGGCTGTAACTGCTGCCCTAGTTAAAGAATTACGCGAGCGTACTGGCGCTGGCATGATGGATTGTAAAAAAGCGTTAACTGAAACTAACGGTGACATTGAGTTAGCGATCGAAAACATGCGTAAGAGCGGTGCTGCAAAGGCTGCTAAAAAAGCGGGTAACATCGCTGCTGAAGGTACAATCCTTATCAAAGAAGGCAACGGTTTCGCTGCACTTCTTGAAGTTAACTGTCAAACTGACTTCGTTGCTAAAGACTCAAACTTCCTTGGTTTTGCTAACGAAGTTTTAGATGCTGCTGTTGAATCAAAAGCAGACATCGATGCACTTAAAGCACAGTTCGAAGAAACACGTGTTGCACTTGTTGCTAAAATCGGTGAAAACATCAACGTTCGTCGCGTTGAGTACATCGACGGTGAAAAACTATCTGCATACCGCCACGGCGACCGTATCGGTGTTGTTGTAGTAGGTGATGCTGACGAAGAAACACTTAAGCACGTTGCAATGCACGTTGCTGCGTCTAAGCCTGAGTTCGTAAACCCAGAAGACGTTCCAGCTGACGTTGTTGAAAAAGAAAAAGCAGTTCAAATCGACATCGCGATGAACGAAGGCAAGCCTGCTGAAATCGCTGAGAAAATGGTTGTTGGTCGTATGAAGAAATTCACTGGTGAGATCTCTCTTACTGGTCAAGCTTTCATCATGGAACCTAAGAAAACTGTTGGTGAAATTCTTAAAGAGAAAGGCGCAACTGTTACTAACTTCATCCGTTTAGAAGTTGGTGAAGGTATCGAGCGTAAAGAAGAAGATTTCGCTGCTGAAGTTGCTGCACAAATCGCTGCTGCAAAAGGCGAGTAATTTTCAACGTAAGTGACGCAACGATAATTAGATGAAATTAATCTGCTATTAGCTTTTGCGTCACTGACGAAAATTCTTTAAAATAACCGCGTTTTATGTGTAACCATAAGCGCGGTTATTTTTTATCTCATTATTAAGGCTGGCCCAAATACTATGACTATCAATCGTAAACCTATTTTTAGACGTGTTCTTCTTAAACTTAGCGGTGAAGCATTAATGGGAGACGAAGGCTTCGGCATCGACCCGAAAGTACTTGACCGTATGGCGCAAGAAATTAAAGAACTTGTAGAGCTCGACGTAGAAGTAGGTTTAGTTATCGGTGGCGGTAACTTCTTGCGTGGTGGTTCATTAGCCGAAGCGGGTATGAACCGCGTTGTAGGTGACCACATGGGTATGTTAGCGACTGTAATGAATGGTTTAGCGATGCGTGATGCGCTTCACCGTGCATTTGTTAATTGTCGTCTAATGTCTGCTATTCCACTTAATGGTGTGTGTGATGCATACAACTGGGCTGAAGCGATTAGCTTATTAAAATCTGGCCGTGTTGTTATTTTTGCTGCGGGCACAGGTAATCCATTCTTTACAACAGATTCTGCTGCGTGTTTACGTGGTATTGAAATTGAAGCTGACACCGTGATCAAAGCAACGAAAGTAGATGGTGTTTATTCTGATGACCCAGTTAAAAACCCAGAAGCTACACTATATCGCCACTTAAGCTACAATGAGATCATCGAAAAAGAGTTAAAGGTGATGGATTTGGCGGCATTCACACTTGCACGTGACCACAAAATGCCTTTAAGCGTTTTTAATATGAATAAATCAGGCGCGCTTAAGCGTGTTATTATGGGCGAAGATGAAGGAACGCTTATCTCTTCACAAGCCTCAGATGAAATTGTTAAATAGATTAGGATTGAACCGTGATTAACGATATCAAAAAAGATGCGTCAGAGCGCATGCAAAAAAGTGTTGCGGCACTAGGCAGTCAATTATCTAAAATTCGTACAGGTCGTGCTCACCCAGCATTACTAGACGGCATTCAAGTGTCTTACTACGGTGCAGACACGCCATTAAACCAAGTTGCAAATGTGACGATTGAAGATTCTCGTACTCTTGCAATTAGTGTGTTTGATAAGTCGCTTGCACAAGCGGTAGAAAAAGCAATTATGGCATCTGACCTAGGTTTAAACCCTATGTCAGCAGGTACTGTAATCCGTGTACCACTTCCTCCACTCACAGAAGAGCGTCGTAAAGACCTTATCAAAATTGTGCGTGGTGAAGTTGAAGGTGGCCGTGTTGCCATTCGTAATATTCGTCGTGATGCTAATGGCGATATTAAGAGCTTATTGAAAGATAAAGATATTTCTGAAGATGAAGCGCGCCAAGCTGAAGATGAAATTCAAAAGCTAACGGACAAATTCATCAAAGAGATGGATACACAGCTGGCTGCGAAAGAAGCAGAGTTGATGGAAATCTAAGCAACTAAATTTATTAGTTTTGAAACGCCGTCTGGGGTATACTAGACGGCGTTTTTTTATGGAATACTCGATATTTATGGTTCTTAACGCTGATAAAATTTCCCAGCAAAGTTTGCCTAAGCATGTCGCTATAATCATGGATGGCAACGGTCGTTGGGCGCAAGCGAAAAATCGCCCACGTGTATATGGGCATAAAAAGGGCGTTGATGCGGTTCGTCAATCAGTGCAATTTTGTACTCGCTTAGGTATACAGTCGTTAACACTATTCGCATTTAGTAGTGAAAATTGGCGACGTCCAGAAGACGAAGTAAATACACTCATGGAACTGTTTTTATTCGTACTGGGCAAAGAAGTTAAAAAACTTCATAAGAATAATGTAAAGCTCACTATTATTGGTGATTTATCGCGCTTTTCAGAAAGTTTGCGAAACAAAGTTGATGCAGCCCATGAATTAACTCGTAATAATACGGGTCTACAATTAAATGTTGCAGCTAACTATGGCGGTCGTTGGGATATAACCAACGCAGCAACCGCACTTGCGAAAAAAGTCGCTGCGGGTGAATTAGCAGCTGAAGAGATTACAGAAGACCTCATGAATGAACACATGAGTATGGCAGGTCAAGGTGAGCTTGATTTAATGATCCGCACTGGTGGTGATTTACGCATTAGTAATTTTCTTTTATGGCAAGCTGCCTATGCTGAGCTTTACTTTACCGATACGCTTTGGCCAGACTTCAATGAAGCTGCTTTTGCTGATGCTGTCGCATGTTACGTTGCCAGAGAGCGACGATTTGGTTGTACCGGCGAACAAATAAAACAATTACTCGCCGAGACCTAATTACTAGTTGAAGGTACACACATTGCTTAAACAACGAATTTTAACCTCGCTGGTGCTGGCACCGCTTGCACTTGTACTGGTTTTTTATACCCCACTAACATTATTTAGTTATATCGCCGCTGGTATTGTTTTACTTGGTGCGTGGGAATGGTCAGCTTTTATGGGCCTGTGCGATAAAATTAAACGTTTTTCATTTGTGGCAGCCACGGCGGTCATTCTTGCTCTTTTCAATTGGCATTGGCCTATTGAAGCGTTGTGGCAAAATGGTCAGCTTGTTGGTGACGCGAACTATTTATTTACCCTTTCATTTGCATGGTGGATTGTTGCGACGTACTTAGTATGGCGCTACCCAGCCATGGCAAAAGCATGGAATGAAGGCATTCTCATGCGCGCGATTGCAGGATTCCTTACTTTAGTACCGTTGTGGCTTGCGCTCAATACCTTAAGAAGTGCAGGGTATACCGAGTCGACGCATTTTGGATCAGTGCTTATTTTAGTCGTGCTAGGTATTGTATGGAGCGCAGACATCGGCGCTTATTTCACCGGAAAAAACCTAGGTAAACGCAAGCTCATGCCGAAAGTCAGCCCAAATAAGACGATTGAAGGTCTATTGGGGGGCATTGTTGCCGCGGTTATTTTTGTTTTGGCGTTTTGTCACTTTACCAATGTAGACATGGCAGTATGGCCAATCTACGCCGTAATGACCGCGTTTATCGCCTTGTTTTCAGCAGTCGGTGATTTATTAGAAAGTATGTTTAAACGTGAAGTCGGCTTAAAAGACAGTGGCTCATGCCTACCCGGTCATGGCGGCATTTTGGACCGTATTGACAGTTTAACAGCTGCAGCGCCTATTTTTGTGCTTTGTTATGCATGGACGTTAAGTTTATGAGCAAAATAGAACAGCTTGTCGTACTTGGCGCAACTGGCTCAATCGGTTTAAGCACCTTAGACGTTGTTTCTAGAAATACAGATCGTTTTGCTGTTTTTGCATTAACCGCGGGGCAAAATGCAGAAAAAATGGCAGAGTTGTGTATTACGCATCAGCCTAAATTTGCAGTGATGGCGGATGAGAACGCTGCAAATAAATTAAAATCGTTGTTAGCTAATACCGCTTGTACAACAGCTGTGCTCGCGGGTGTCACTGCTATGAGTGAGCTGTCGGCGCATGTTGATGTTGATACAGTTATGTCGGCCATTGTCGGCGCGGCAGGTCTATTACCCACGTTAAGTGCGGTTGAAGCAGGTAAAAAAGTACTGCTTGCCAATAAAGAATCGTTAGTTATGTCGGGTCAGTTGTTTATTGATAAAGTAAAACAACACGGTGCAATCTTGTTGCCGATTGACAGCGAACATAATGCTATTTTTCAATGTATGCCAGCAAAACTGCAAGCCACTGCGGGGTTACTGTCAGACAACGGCGTGAGTAAAATATTACTGACAGGTTCTGGTGGGCCATTTTTGACGCGTGACTTAAAGAGTTTGTCATCGGTGACTGTGGCAGAAGCTGTTGCGCACCCAAATTGGTCTATGGGACAAAAAATCTCAGTCGACTCAGCAACCATGATGAATAAAGGGCTTGAGTTTATCGAGGCTAAATGGCTGTTTAATTGCCATGCCAGCGATATTGAAGTGGTGATCCACCCACAAAGTATCATTCATTCTATGGTGCAATATCAAGATGGTTCGGTGCTTGCGCAAATGGGGAATCCTGATATGCGTACACCGATAGCGCATGCACTGGCGTTTCCTGAACGTGTTGATGCAGGGGTTAAGCCGCTTGATTTTTCTCAGATTGCTGATTTTACATTTACCAAACCTGATTATGCTCGTTACCCTAACCTTAAACTGGCGATTGATGCGTGTGAAATGGGACAGGGTGCAACAACAACAGTCAATGCTGCGAATGAGATTGCCGTTGCTGCATTTTTAAATGGGCAAATCGGTTTCACTGATATTTACCGTATAAACTCACAGACACTCAACGCGACTGAGGATGTGAACGTACACACGCTGGAAGAGATTTTAGCGTGTGATGAAGCTGCACGTATCAAAGCGAGTGAGTTTATAAAAAGGGGTCTGAACTAACATGTTTGATTTTTTCTGGAACCTTGGTTCGTTTATCTTGGCACTGGGTATTTTAGTGACTGTCCATGAGTATGGGCATTTTTGGGTAGCCCGTAAAGCGGGTGTAAAAGTGCTACGTTTCTCAATAGGTTTCGGTAAACCACTGATTAAGTGGTACGACAAACATAAAACGGAATATGTTATTGCTGCTATTCCCCTTGGTGGCTACGTTAAAATGCTGGATGAGCGTGTCGATGAAGTGCCTGCTGAAGAGCGTCATTTATCATTTAATGCTAAGTCAGTGAAAGCGCGAATTGCGATTGTAGCAGCAGGTCCTATGGCCAATTTTTTGTTCGCTATTTTTGCACTTGCTGTAATGTACATGGTCGGTGTGCAATCATTAAAGCCTGTGGTGGGGTCTGTAACCGAGGGCAGTCGTGCTGCAGCGGCTAAGATCGAACCTAATCAGCAAATTATCAAAATTGGTGAAGATGATATCAGCACTTGGCAAGATGCCACATTCTCATTAATGAGCCGCTTAGGTGAGCAAAGTGTGGTCGTCACATTACGTGATCAGAATTACCAAAAACATGTCCGCACTTTAAATCTAGATGGTTGGAAACTTGATCAGCAAGATGTCCCACCATTGACCTCAATCGGTATTGTGCCCTTTAGACCTGAAGCAACATTAACCGTTGCGCAAATCACTAAAGACTCAGCCGCTGAGCTGGCTGGTTTACAGGTTAATGACACAATTGTGGCTGTAAATGGCGAAAATATCAGCAGTTGGACCCAGTTAGTTTCAGTTATTCAGCAATCACCTAACAAATCCTTACAATTTAGTGTACAAAGGCAAGATAGTATAAGAAAGTTGACTGTGACACCTCAGAGCAGAACCAATGCAGATGGTGTAGCGCAGGGCTTTTTAGGTGTGGCTCCTGTAGTTGAAGCATGGCCAGAAAATTATATTGAAACTAGACATTATGGCCCTGTCGATAGTATTGTGCTGGGCATACAAGAAACATGGCGTTTAATCACCCTAAGTTTTGACATGATTGGTAATTTAATTACAGGTCAAGTCTCGGTTAAAAATTTAAGTGGCCCTGTAGGCATTGCAGTTGGAGCGGGAACTAGCGTAAGCTATGGCTTGGTTGCATTTTTAAGCTTTTTAGCTTTGATCAGTGTAAACCTTGGCGTATTTAACTTATTACCGTTGCCAGTGCTTGATGGTGGGCACTTAATGTATTACATAATTGAACTTTTTCGCAAAAAGCCGGTCTCTGAAAAGACGCAAGAATTTGGTTTTAAAGTGGGTGCCTTGCTACTCATATTTTTAACATGTTTCGCTTTGTTCAATGATGTATCGCGTTTATAACAAATAAGTGAAAAATTCCAATTTGAACACGATTGTAAAACACCGCAAAAGTTTAATTTATAAGGTGTTGAGCGGTAATACAGTTGTAAAGGATAAAGATAACAAAATGGCTATAAAAAAACATTTGGCAGTTTCAAGTTTATTAGGTGCAAGCTTTGCAGCCCTAGGCCAAAACTCCTTTATTGTAGAAGATTTAAAAGTTGAAGGTTTACAACGTGTTGCTCTAGGTGCAGCGCTAACCCATATTCCGATCAACGTGGGCGATAATATTGATGAGTACACAATTTCAAGAACCATAAAGGCTCTCTATCGCTCTGGTCACTTTGACAATATTAAAGCGTTACGTGACGGTAATAACGTCATTTTTCGAGTAACTGAGCGCCCTACGATTAGCCTCATTGAGTTTGATGGTAACAAAGACATCAAAGATGAGCAGTTAAACGAGTCGCTAGACCAGCAAGATATTCGTACTGGTGAGCCGCTTGATAAAACGGTACTTGATAACATTGAAAAAGGCTTAGTTGAGTTTTTCCACAGTATTGGTAAATACAATGCAAAAGTGGAAGTTAGCATCACAAAGCTGCCACGTAACCGTGTAAAATTATTATTTAAGTTTGATGAAGGTGACGCCGCGTCAATTCGTCAAATAAACCTCGTGGGTAACGAGTTATTCTCTGACGAAGAATTGCTAAAACTTGCTGAGTCACAACAAGACTTGCCGTGGTGGAAGTTTATGTCGAGTGACCGTTATCAAAAGCAAACTATCGAAGGCGATTTAGAGAAAATTCGTAGTTACTACTTAGACCGTGGTTACCTGCGTTTTAATATCGATTCAACACAGGTATCGGTTAGCCCTGAGCGCGATTCTGTTTATGTAACAGCTAATATTAGCGAAGGTGTAAAATACACCGTAAAGGGTTTTGACTTCATCGGTGATTTATTAGGTCGAGAAGAGCTAATTAAGAGTGTTATACCGCTAAAAACTGGTGAGCTTTATAATGGCTCAGTGGTTACGTCATCTGAAGAATTTATCAAAAGCTACTTAGCACGTTTTGGTTATGCGAACGCAGAAGTGCGCACCATTCCTGAGATTGATGATGAAAAGAAAGAAGTGCAACTGACACTGTCTGTTAATCCAGGTAAGCGTGTGTATGTTCGCCGAATCATTGTTGGTGGTAACCAAAATACTGCGGATGAAGTTGTTCGTCGTGAGATGACACAGCTTGAAGGTGCATGGCTTTCAAATCAAAATCTTGAGCGTTCAAAATTACAAATTCAACGTCTTCCATACATGGAAAGTGTTGATTTTAATGTGGTGCCAGTTCCCGGTGTTGACGACCAAGTTGATGTAGACTTTACGGTTAAAGAACAATCTGCTGGTAGCTTTAATGCGGGCCTTGCGTATGGTTCATACTTGGGTCTGCAATTTAATATTGGTGTGAGTGAATCAAACTTCTTAGGCACCGGTAACCAAATTGGCTTTAACATTAATACCTCACGTGGTTCTGAGCGTATCAGCTTGTCGTATACCGACCCTTACTTTACGCCAGATGGTGTATCGCAAGGAAGCAGTATCTTCTATAGCAACTATGATGCGAGCAAATTTAGTCTTATCGACTATAAATCGAAGAGTTATGGTATTGGTACCAATATTGGTTTCCCAATTGATGCGGTGAACCGTATTAACTTTGGTTTCCGTTGGATTCAAGAAGAACTGTCTGATATTGCAGAATATGAGCAAACACGTGTAATGCGTGAAACCTTCTTAGACCCAGAGAATCCAGATGCTGGTTTCGACTTTACCAAGTTTGAGCTGAGTGCAGGGTGGTCGCGTGTTACTGTAAACCGTGGTTTATTCCCAACAGCGGGTTCGCGTCAGTCACTTAACTTAACTGGTACAACGCCGAATTCAGATTTAACCTACTTTAAGTTAAATTATGATTCACGTTTTTACTGGCCAATTAGTAATGACCATCGTTGGGTATTCTCAACGCGTGCAGCCCTTGCTTATGGTAATGGTTATGGCACGACAAATGGTTATGACCAAACGCTGCCTTTCCAAGAGTTTTTCCGTATCACCGAGATGGAACTGCGTGGTTTTGACCGTAATACAATTCTACCGCGCGCGGTGTCTCGTCAGCCACAAAGCATTCCGGGCACACCACTGCCAGATGGCACAACAACAGGCAGTATTGGTGGCGCATCAGAATTTGATGTATTAATACCACAAGGCCGTATTGGTGGTAATGCCAAAGCGGTTGCAGGTATGGAGCTTATTGTTCCTACGCCTTTCTTAGATGAAGAAAACACCAGCTCTGTACGTACAAGCTTCTTCGTGGATGCTGCGAACGTATGGGATACAGAGTTTAACATTGACCGTTATCAAAACTTGTTACCTGATCAACGCGCTAAATTAGAGGATTATTCAGATCCTATGCGCTTTAGGGTGTCAACCGGTCTATCACTACAATGGATCTCTCCAATGGGTCCAATGCTGATCAGTTTTGCGTATCCATTGCAAAAAGAAGAAGATGACGATACGAAGACCATCAGCTTTAATATTAGTAATACATTCTAAAGGAGTTTTTTGTGAAAAAATCATTTAAATCAACAGCGTTTGCACTTCTTGCTACATTGTCTATGGGCCTATCTACTAATGCTTTTGCGCACAAGGTAGGGATTGTAGACATGCAAGAAATTTATAAACAAATCCCTCAAATGGCGAAAGTTGAACAAACACTTGAAGCTGAATTCTCAGAGCGTCGTCAGGAGCTTGAAAAGCTGCAAGGTGATATCCGTTTTGAAGCTGAAAAGTTCAAGCGTGAAGCAACGACAATGAGCGACAAGCAAAAAGAAGAATTACGTACTAAGATTCAAGGTATGCAACAACAACTTGCAGAAAAAGGCCGTCCTTTAGAGCAAGAAATCAAAATGCGTCAAAACCAAGAATTAGCGAAAGTACAAAAGCTAATCTTAGATGCAATTGAAGAAGTTGCTAAAGCTGGCAAGTTTGACGAAGTAAAAGTGAAAGAAACCACAATTTACGTTAACTCTAAAACAGTATCTGATTTATCAGATAAAGTAGTTGAAAAAGTAAGTAAGCAATAGAAACCATATATGCAAAACTACACGCTTTCGCAGATTGCGGATCTTCTGGGCGCCGAACTTCAGGGTGATGGCGCTACAGAGATTAAAAAAATATCAACACTTGCAAATGCCCGTACTGGGCATATTGCATTTTTAGCGAACAAGAAATATCGCTCGCAATTAGATGATACACAAGCCAGTGCGGTGATCTTATCACCTGCCGACGCTGAGTATTTTGCGGGTAACAAGATTATTGTTGCTAACCCGTACGTGTGCTACGCCAAGCTAGCTCAATTAATGGACACGACGCCACGCTCTGCTACGACAGGTGTTCATCCGAGTGCAGTCATTCACGATTCAGCCTCAATTGGTGATAATGCCGCGATTGCTGCTAACGTCGTGATTGAAGCCGGTGCCGTGATTGCAAATGATGTGCAAATTGGCCCAGGTTGTTTCATTGGCGAAAATGCAAAAATAGGTCAAGGCACTAAACTTTGGGCTAATGTCACTATTTACCACGACGTTGAAATTGGCAGTGACTGCTTATTTCAGGCGAATACCGTGGTCGGCAGTGACGGGTTTGGCTATGCAAATGAGCGTGGCGAGTGGGTGAAAATTCCGCAGCTGGGTCGCGTTATTATAGGTGATAAAGTTGAAGTTGGGGCATCGACCACCATTGACCGTGGTGCACTTGACGACACACTCATCCATAGTAATGTAATTATCGATAATCAATGTCAAATAGCGCATAATGTCGAGATCGGTTCAGGTACAGCCGTTGCTGGTTGCACTGTTTTTGCTGGCAGTACCGTGATTGGTAAGAATTGTCAGATTGGTGGCATGGTCGCAATTAATGGTCACATTAGCGTATGCGATGGTGCTATAATCACGGGCATGAGTATGGTGACAAAGGCAATCACTGAACCTGGGATCTACTCATCTGGTTTACCGCATCTAACCAATAAAGAATGGCGACGCAGTATCGCCCATATCCGTAATTTAGGTGATATGAAAGACCGCATTAAAGCACTTGAGTCACTGACAAAGTCACTCAATATTGAAGACAAATAAGGAAGCTATTTTGGCAAATGAATTAAATAGTCTTGATATCCAAGATATCTTGAGTTTACTTCCGCATCGTTATCCGATGTTGCTTGTTGACCGTGTACTAGATTACACGCCAGGCGAGTCGTTACATGCTATTAAAAATGTAACAGTGAATGAACCTATTTTTACGGGACATTTTCCTAATCAACCAATCTTCCCAGGTGTGTTGATTTTAGAAGCAATGGCTCAAGCGACTGGTTTACTTGGTTTTAAAACAGTTGAAAACCGCAGCGAAAATGAACTTTATTTATTTGCTGCGATTGATAATGCGCGATTCAAGCAACCCGTTTTACCTGGCGATACGATGCATTTGCATGTAGAGTTTGTAAAAGAGCGCCGCAATATATGGAAATTTGCAGCAGAAGCAAAAGTTGACGGCAAAGTAGTGTGTACTGCCGAAATCATGTGTGCGAGAAGAGAGTTTTAACAGTGATCCATCCTACGGCGATAATCGAACCAGGTGCGAAGCTTGGAAATAATGTTTCAGTTGGCCCATACAGCTACATTGGTAATGATGTAGAAATTGGTGATAACTGTATCATTGAGTCTCATGTGGTTGTTAAAGGCCCATCGACAATAGGTTCTGGTAACCATATTTTTCAATTTGCATCGGTTGGTGAAGCTTGCCAAGACAAAAAATATGCTAATGAGCCAACTACGTTAATTATCGGTGATAACAACGTAATTCGTGAATGTGCAACAATCCACCGCGGTACTATCCAAGACCAAGGTGTTACTAAAATTGGTAGCAATAACTTGTTTATGGCGTACACCCATGTTGCGCATGATGCCGTTATTGGCGATAACGTTATTTTTGCTAATAATGCATCTGTTGCAGGCCATGTACACATTGGTGATTGGGTTATTCTTGCTGGTAACTCGGGTATTCATCAATTTTGTAAAGTGGGTGCACATGCATTTGTTGGCATGTATTCAGGCGTTAACAAAGATGTTCCACCGTTTGTTACAACGATTGGTACCCCAGCAGGACCCGTTGCTATCAATACAGAAGGCATGAAACGACGTGGCTTTGAAAGTGATGAAATAATGGCAACACGCCGTGCGTATAAAACACTTTACCGTAAGAGCCTAGGTGTAGAGGAGGCAATCGCTGAACTCAGCGAAGATGCAGCAAAATACCCAGCCGTTCAGCTTATGATCGACTTTGTGAAAAGTTCTGAGCGCGGAATCATTCGCTAATCAATAGCGATAGACGAAAAGCCACCGACAGGTTAATGCAGATCAGTTAAGCATATTTTTATGATCACTTGACTGATCTTTTCATAGCTTCACAATCCGATATTAGAAATAGTATCGGATTTTTTTATGTCTCTAATTCAACACTTCGATGATATGTCCTCCTTTTTAGATGATGTACATACACTCGACAAACTTAAGCAGGTTCTTGACCCTGATATTCTTGAACAAGCATTTGAACATGCGGGAGTTGCCACTGTTCGTAAAAGGCGGTTACCGCTAGAAGCTATTATGTGGTCTGTAATTGGAATGAGTTTATTCCGAAACGAAACTGTGTGGGATATTGCTAACAGACTCGACATATCCTTGCCTGGAAAAAACAAATTAGTAGCGCCGAGTGCGCTCGTGCAAGGTCGCCAAAGGTTGGGTTACGAAGCAGTCCAACAAACATTTCAATTACTTTCACATAAAGTGTTTGCCACCCAGCCTTTTGAGCAGTGGTGTGGACTTAATTTACTTGCAGTGGATGGCGTTAGCTTCCGAACTCATGATAATCAAGAAAACCGAGAAAAGTTTGGCAGTGACAGTAATCAGCATGGAGAAGTCAGCTATCCACAAATTCGAATGTGTAGCTTAATGGAAGTATCTAGCCACTTATTGTTAGACAGTAGTTTTGATGCCCGTTGTGTAGGCGAAATGAGCTTAGCTCAACGTCTATTACCAGCCGTACCGGATAACTCTCTGACCTTGTTTGACCGTGGTTATTACTCATTAGGGCTACTTTATCAATGGCAAAGCCAAGGAAAAAACTCTCACTGGATGTTGCCAGCAAGGAAGGATTTACAGTATCAAGTTGAACACAGTATCAGTGACAATGATAAGATTGTTACCTTATCTACAAGCCTTCAGGCGAGAAAGAAGTTTGAGTCATTACCAGATACCATAACGGCAAGATTAACCACTTATAAAGCTGATGGAAAAAGCTATCGTGTTCTGAGTTCGCTTATTGACCCTTTACGATTTCCGCATGACGAATTAATAGAGGTTTATACACAACGCTGGGAAATTGAGCTGGCGTTTAGAGAAATAAAGCAGGGATTGAATCACAGCAAACATACATTACGTAGTAAGAAGCCAGACATGGTACGCCAAGAGTTATGGGGATTACTACTCGCTTACAACTTAATACGCATAATCATGCTTGATGCAACTAAAGAAGAAGATATCTTGCCTACTCAATTAAGCTTTAGCCAATCTATGCGGCAGGTAATCGCTTTCTTCATGTTTACGCCAATACATAGTGCAAGTAAGTTACCTGTTCATTATGATGAGTTACTGACAACACTTAGGTTGTTTATCTTACCCGATAGGCTACCAGACAGGCATTATCCAAGGGTGATAAGAAGGAAACCAAATAAGTATCCTTACAAAAGAAAATGCCAGTCAGCTCTTAACTGACTGGCATTAACCGACAGGTGGCTTTTTTGTATTTGTAGTTCAGGTTTTACTAAGCAATGATTTGCTAAATTTATTGATTAAAAAGGACAATCAATATGAACAAACTCTTTATTTTAGTGTTAGCGACCTTGCTAATGAGTGGCTGTAGTAGCGCACCTTCCGTACCAAAGGGCGCGATAGAAAAAGGTAAAGCGAGTTATTACGCTGACAAGTACCATGGTCGAACGACAGCAAGCGGGGAGGCTTTTAATCAACAAGCCTTGAGTGCTGCTCATAAAACACTTAAGTTTGGCAAACGGGTCAAAGTGACGAACCTTGCCAACAACAAAAGTGTGATTGTTACCATTAACGACCGCGGCCCATTTATTCGCGGTCGCATTATTGATTTATCTAAGCAGGCGTTTTCAGAAATTGCTTCCTTAAAGCACGGTGTGATTGACGTTACGGTTGAGCAGCTCGATTAAAAACGCGTGATCAGCTCAACATAATCAGCTTCGTTTGCAAGCAACTCTGCATGAGTGGCCACTGCTCTTATTTTCCCTTGCTCTAACCAAATGACCTTATCAACCCGGCTAAGCATGGCTGGGTCATGGGTAATAGTGAGCATCGTTTTATCTGCCCAAACTGTCTCAAGTGTATTAAGCAAATGGTATTTAGTGTGGTTATCTAAACTTTCTGTCGGTTCGTCAAGAATGACTAAATTACCGCGCCTTAATATGGCTTGAGCAATTGCAATACGGCGTGATTGACCGTGCGACAGCTTTCTACCTGCTATGCCTAAACGGGTATTGAGCCCGGCCTTTAAATTGTTAAGCCAAGAGCTGAGTTCTGCTTGTTCGCAGGCTTGAATAAGCATTTCATCTGTTGCATCAGGCGCTGCATAGAGTAGGTTTTCACGCAGAGTGCCATCAAAAATATGATGCTGCTGCGCAACAATTGTCAGTTGTTTAAAGCGTGCTGAAGGTGTCATGCTCTCAAGCTCAAAACTGTGCTCGTCTGTGGTCAGCTTTAAAGAGCCTGATTGCAGTGGCCAAAGACCGGTGAGTAAATTAACAAGCGTGGTTTTACCACTGCCACTGGCACCAACCAGCGCAACCTTGCTTGCAGCACAGACAGACACGTTGATGTCATTAAGTGCCTTACGTGTGCTTCCAGCGTATTGATAACTGACATTACTTAACGTAAGACCGAGCGCTGATTGATTGTCTATTTCATTTTGCTGTGTATTGGCTTTGCTGTGATTGTCTTCAAGTACGAACAGGCGCTCTGCGGCGCTTAAGGTCAGAGGTAATTCTATAAACGCTGTAGGCAGGGTGAGTACAGTTTCAAAGCTTGCTAGAACAAATAGCGCCAGCATAGCCAGTTCAACGTTTTTCATGGTGCCCAGAGAAACCAATGGAATAATCATAAACACACTTGCCAGCATAGTCAGTTGAATAACCAAGGTGCTTAAACCATTGCTGTTTGCAACCGCTTTATGGCGGCTATAAAGCTGAGCATTGTATTGTTGGCTTAAAGAATCACAATGCGTGAGTTGAGCGTTTTGTGCTTGATATACAGCAAGCTCTCTTGCCCCTTTTAATGTATCGGCAAGTTCAGCTCTTAATTCTGCACTAAGTTGTGTTTCGACATGCGCTTCTTTATGAAGTTTACGGCTTAGTAAAGCGGGGAGTAGCACCCCTATAACCATTAATGAAATAAAGCATAGCAATGCAACGTCGGCGTTATACGCTGCCATAAACGCCAGCACAATTGGGATAGTAAAAAGCGCAACGATGATTGGTAGCAGCACATTTAAGTAAAACTTATCGAGCGCGTCGACATCGTTTTGTAATCGATTGACTAAATCGGCACTGCGGCTCATTGCTAAATCGACATTATTGAGCCGACTCAGTGTTGCGAACATTTTTACGCGAATCTCGCTCAATAATAAAAATGTCGCGTTATGTGTAATCATTCGCTCGCCATAACGCGATGCGGTTCGCACAATCGCTAAAAAGCGGATCACGCCTGCTGGAGTAAAATAGTTCATCTGCACACCGGCAATGCCAGCGGCAGCCATCGCGGCCAAAAACCAGCCTGAAATAGCCAGTAAACCCACATTAGCCAGCAAGGTTAAGCTTGCTAAAAAAGCCCCGAGTAACAGCATGCCAGCATGCGGTTTGCATAGTTTAAGTAAGCGTACAAAATTATGCATGGGCTTCACCTCGACTTACCAGTTTTGCAAATAGCCCCGCGTCGTTGACCAGTTGTTTATAACGGCCCGATTCTACAATGCTGCCTTGCTGCATTACGTAAAGGGTATCAGCGTGCTTTACCGTATTAAGTCTGTGAGCAATGACCAAGACTAAATGATTTTTCGCATATTCACAGATTGCTTGGTTGATAAGCTGTTCTGTTTGGCTGTCTAAATGTGCTGTAGGTTCATCGAGTAGTAGAACTGGGGCATCTTTTAAAAATGCACGGGCAAGCGCTATGCGCTGTTTTTGCCCACCGGAGAGGCCTTCACCTTGCTCACCCAGTAAGGTATCAAAGCCATGTGGTAAAGCGTTAATAAATTCAAGTGCGCCCGCTTTACTGGCGGCTTCAATGAGCTCGTCTTGGCATGCATCAGGTTTGGCTAGACGCAGGTTGTCGGCAACACTTCGGTAAAATAAAGTGGCGTGTTGAGGGATCCATGCAAGCTGTGCATGCCAATCACTTAAAGCTGTGTCACTTAAGGGTTGCCCGTTGATGCTAATGGCGTGGTTAGCGTGATGATGAAAACCTAATAGGCAGTCAAATAAAGTACTTTTCCCTGAGCCACTTTCGCCAACAAATGCAATTAAACCCGTGTTAGGTAGTGTTAAATTGATATCTGTCACCCCTTCGTTTGTTTCGGGGTAGTGATAGCTAAGTGCGGTTAATTTTATGTCTTTAAGCGGTAATGGGAGAGGGGATGTACCCGTGTGTTCATCTGCTTCACTGTGATTAATAATCTCGACCATATCAGCAGCAGCGCTGATACCTTCAAGTTTTGCATGGTAGTGGGTGCCCATTTGCCTAAGCGGTAAATAAAACTCAGGAGCCAGTAATAACACCACAAAACCAGTGGCAAAGTCGAGCGTGCCAAAAAACAGCCTAAAGCCAATAATAACGGCAACAAGGGCAACACTAATGGTGGCTAAAAATTCAAGGGCGAAAGATGATAAAAAGGCGACTTTCAACACCCCCATGGTCGCACCACGGTAATCATCAGAAATCTGACTTATGCTATTTAGCTCACGCTTGGTTGCATTAAAGAGCTTGAGTTGAGTCAGTCCTTGTAATCTGTCAAAAAAGTAATTTCCTAGTACCGCTAGCTGTTGCCAACGCTCTTGGTTTAACTGTTCAGCCTTATGGCCCACTAAAATCATAAAAAATGGGATAAGCGGGGCTGTTAATAGGAAAATGAGGCCCGCTTTGTAATCGGTTGGAAAAATCACCACTAATATCGCAAATGGAATAAGTGCACTGTAAGCAACACTTGGAATATAGTTGGCGTAATATTGATGCAGTGCTTCAACACCATTGTGTAAGGTATTAAGTGTAGCGCCGTGACCTTTTTGTTCACTGTAGGCTGGCCCAAGTTTGGTGAGCTTTTCTAGCAATGTATTTCGCATCACGTTTTTTATTTTTAACGCGGCAAGGTTACTCACGCGTTCACTTAGCGCAACCAACAAAGCACGAACTAAAATTAGCCCAGCAAGAGGCCATAATAAAGGGCTTACAGCTTGCAAGTTTGCTTGCTCGAACATGACTTGATGAACTGCATTCGCAAGAAGGTAACAAGAGGCAATCATTAACAGGGCATTGAAAGTGCCCAGACTAATGCTTAATTTAAGCAGCCCAGAAGCGGACTGACTATACTGCTTTAAAAAAGCGCGCAACGTTTGCTGCTGCGCGCGATTTGGTCGGGGTTTAGTTGTCATCGTTGTTTTTGAGTCTCGCGTACAGCTCTAGCTCATCATCAGCGATAGAATCTTTATGTTGATGAAATTCGTACCACATCACGTTAATTACCCCAAGTGTACAGGCTAATAGAACACCTAATATCCAGGCAAAATACCACATAATTAAATCTCCTTAATAGCTACCGTGAGTGTTGTTTTCGATTTCAGCGATAGTGACTTTTCGCCACATCTTCACATAACACCAGGTCGTGTAAGTTAAAATTAAAGGAACAAAAATAATGGCAACAACAAACATAACATTGAGGGTCATATGGCTCGAAACCGCATCCCACATAGTAAGACTAATATTAGGGTTGTTGCTTGAAGGCATAATAAACGGGAACATTGACATGCCTGCTGTTAAAATAACTCCAGCCAACATGATGCTTGATGAAACAAGTGCTAACGCAGGCTTTTGTAATTTAGATAACACAATAGCCAGTGCCGCCATCACAAATGTTAGCGCTGGGAAAAGCATCGTTAGAGGCATTTTTGTATAGTTATCAAGCCATGCACCTGGTGCCTGCGTTACTGTTTTAGCCAGTGGGTTCGCATAGCCTTGAGTGTCGCCCATGCTGACGATTGTATAACCGTCAATTTGCGATATCCAAACACCTGCTAAGGCAAACAATACAATAAACGCCATAAGTGCATATCGGCCATATTGTGCTGAGCGTTTGGCTACGTCTGCATCGGTACGAAGTTGCAGCCACATACCCGCATGACCAACCAACATAAGCACACTTATTAAGCCAGCAACAATGGCAAATGGATTAAGTAAAGCAAAGAATGAGCCCTGATAGCTTACACGTAATAAATCGTCAATATGATAAGGCACACCTTGTAGCAAGTTACCAAAAGCAACCCCAAATACGAGTGCAGGAATAAAACTGCCTGCAAACAAGCCCCAATCCCAGTTATTTCGCCAACGAGCTGACTCAATTTTTGAGCGATAATCAAACCCAAGTGGTCTGAAAAACAGCGCAAATAAGACCAACATCATTGCAAAATAAAAGCCTGAGAATGCAGCAGCATACACCATAGGCCATGCAGCGAATAATGCACCCCCAGCGGTAATAAACCACACTTGGTTACCATCCCAGTGAGCCCCGATGGTATTGATAACGGTTCGGCGCTCGACATCTGTTTTGCCAACAAGGCGGAGCAAAATAGCCACCCCCATATCCATGCCATCGGTAACAGCAAAGCCAATCAGGAGCACACCGATTAATACCCACCAGATTAATTTTAGTGTTTCGTAATCAAAGATCATGACTGTACTCCTTGGCCTGCTAGCGAGTCTTCTTTAATGAGTTCGTGATGATATTTACCTGTGTGCAAAGAGCTAGGCCCTTGTTTAACAAAGCGCAGCATCAACCAACCTTCAACGGTTGCTAGACCGGTGTAAAATACAATAAAGCCCGTAATGCTGATCAGCAAATCATTTACAGTTAACGAGGAGGTTGCTAAAAATGTGGGTAATATTTCTGAAATAGCCCATGGTTGACGTCCATATTCAGCAACAATCCAACCGAACTCAATAGCAATCCAAGGTAATGGAATACTCCACACGGCGGCCCAGAGTAACCAACGCTTATGCTCTATAACGCGTTTGGCGTTATAGTAAAAGGCCAGTACAAAGACCCCTAACATAATCACACCGCAGCCAACCATTATCCTAAATGACCAAAACATGGGCCCCACTTTCGGAAATGAGTCTTTCACCGCTTTCTGAATTTGCGCTTCTGTGGCATCAACCACATTAGGAGTGTAGCGTTTAAGCAACAGACCATAACCGAGGTCAGCTTTCAGTGTATCGAACTTGGCAATGTTCTCGGCGGAGTCATCACCACCACGCAATTTTTCGAGATACTCGTATGCTTGCATACCGTTACGAATACGTGTTTCGTGTTGTTTTTCTAAATCTTTGATACCCGTGACTTGTTCATCAATCGAACGTGTCGCAATAATGCCCAACGCATAAGGTATTTTAACCGCAGCATGGGTGACTTGCTGTTCAGAGTCAGGAATACCTACCAGTGTAAATGCTGCGGGCGCTTCTTCTGTGTGCCATTCAGCCTCGATTGTAGCCAGTTTAACTTTTTGTACTTCGCCTACTTCATAACCAGACTCATCTCCTAGTAAAATAACGCATAAAATAGAGGCAAGGCCAAAACCTGATGCAACAGAGAATGAACGTTTCGCAAAGGCCAAATCACGACCTTTGAGTATGTACCAACTACTGATGCCGAGTACGAACATTGAAGCCGCGACATAACCGGCAGACACCGTATGAATAAATTTAACCTGTGCGACGGGGTTGAATACTAGCTCCGCAAAGCTGGTCATTTCCATGCGCATGGTTTGATAGTTAAACTCTGCGCCCACAGGGTTCTGCATCCAACCATTGGCAATCAAAATCCATAATGCCGAAAGGTTGGTGCCTAAAGCCATTAAAAAGGTCGCTGCAAGGTGTTGGCGTTTTGTGAGTCGCTCCCAACCAAGGAAAAACATGCCGACAAAGGTCGATTCTAAAAAGAACGCCATCAACCCTTCAATAGCCAGAGGAGCGCCAAAAATATCACCCACATAGTGAGAGTAATAAGACCAGTTAGTACCAAACTCAAACTCCATGGTGAGACCAGTGGCCACACCAATCGCAAAGTTTATACCAAACAACTTACCCCAAAACTTAGTCATATCACGGTAAATTTCACGACCTGTCATCACATAAACGGATTCCATGATCACCAAAATCCACGTCATACCTATAGTGAGTGGTACAAATAGAAAGTGAAAGAGGGCAGTAATTGCAAATTGCAATCGCGATAGATCCACAAATGTTTCATCTATCATTGTTTAGCTCCTTATTAAAGGGTGAGGTAGACACGACAAAAAACAGCTTTCAAAGTTTCAGTAATTACTGAAACTTTGTGAATATTAACCTTGTATCTATTTTAGTCAATAGAAAATAGGAAATTAATATGATAGCGATTGTTCGTTAATTCTACAGATTAGAGATAAAAACTAAATATTTCAAATGATTAATCTATAATTTAAGAAAGTGATTAATTACTAATTCAACCCCTTTGACTTACTTAAAAGTGAGTAGTCCCCTGTGCTGGCATTGTTTTTATCTATTTTATAAACGGCTTTTAGAGCAACTTTTAATCGCAATTTTAATTTCTAGTATTTATTAACTCTGTGACATTTATCCGATTGCTAAAACACGGTAAACTCATTTTTATTAGTGCAGAAAGTTGCGAATTATCAACGAATGAAAGAACAAACAAAGCCGTTACGTATTGCCTTGGTGGCAGGTGAGTTATCAGGTGATATTTTAGGTGAAGGGCTCATTAAAGCACTTAAAGTACGTTTCCCAGATGCTATTTTTGAAGGAATTGCAGGGCCGCGTATGCAAGCTGCGGGTTGTACAACATTATTCGATATGGATGAGTTATCGGTAATGGGGCTGGTTGAAGTGTTGGGGCGCTTACCGCGCTTATTAAAAATTCGCAAACAACTCGTGCAACATTTTATAGATAATCCGCCTGATGTGTTTATTGGTATCGATGCGCCAGACTTTAATTTACGTGTTGAAAAGCCGCTAAAAGAAGCAGGTATCAAAACAATTCAATATGTGAGCCCCTCTGTTTGGGCGTGGCGTGAAAAACGTATTCATAAAATCAGCGCAGCAACTAATTTAGTGTTGGCTTTATTACCATTCGAAAAAGCATTTTATGACAAGCACAACGTGCCTTGCACATTTGTTGGTCATACGCTGGCTGATGATATTGCGCTGGAGCATGATCAGAGCAAAGCGCGTAATGCACTCGGTTTATCAGATTCAGACAAAGTATTGGCGCTTTTACCGGGCAGCCGAGGCTCAGAAGTGGGTCTTTTGAGTGACACTTACATTCAAACAGCCGCTAAACTACAGGCAGAAAACCCAGCACTGAAAATAGTGGTACCACTCGTTAACGAAAAACGAAAAACTCAGTTTTGTGACATTCTAGAAAAAACAGCCCCTCATTTAAAATTACAGTTACTCGATGGCCAGTCAAATCTTGCTATGCAAGCTGCCGATGCGATTTTACTTGCCTCAGGGACCGCGACATTAGAAGGCATGCTCTATAAAAAGCCAATGGTAGTAGGGTATAAAATAAAGCCAATGAGCTATTGGATATTTAAAACGCTGTTTACCTTTAACATCAAGTACTTTTCGCTACCGAATTTACTGGCCGATGAAGAGCTTGTCCCCGAGTACCTACAAACAGAATGTAATGTTGATAATTTAACAAATGCACTCACACCTATGTTAAATTCAGATAATAGTGAACTAAAAGCACGCTTTTTAGCGATTCATAAAGAAATTAGGTTAAATGCCAACGAACAAGCTGCAACAGCAGTCGCGGAGTTACTAAATGCAGATTGATCGACCACATGTAAATTATATTGCCGGTGTTGATGAAGTAGGACGTGGCCCGCTCGTTGGTGACGTAGTAACCGCCGCGGTGATCCTCGACCCTACAAAACCGATTGTGGGACTAGCCGACTCAAAAAAATTATCGGATAAAAAACGCCAACTTTTAGCTGCAGAAATTAAAGAAAAAGCCCTGTGTTATGCCATTGGTCGTTGTAGCCCAAGCGAGATTGACGAGCTTAATATTTTACATGCCACTATGCTGGCAATGAGCCGTGCGGTTGAAGGACTCAGTGTAAAACCTGAGTTTGTATTTATTGACGGTAATCGCGTTCCTAGCCAATTAACCATACCTGCGCAAGCGGTAGTTAAAGGCGACAGCTTAGTGGAAGAGATTTCGGCTGCATCAATTCTTGCGAAAGTGGCCCGAGACGACGAAATGATTGAACTCGATAAACGCTATCCAGAATACGGCTTCGCAGGACATAAAGGTTACCCAACCAAAGCGCATTTTGCTGCACTAGAACAGTATGGTGCTATTAATGAGCATCGCAAAAGCTTTAAACCTGTGCAGCGCATTTTGGCGTTAAAAGGAGAGCAACGCTAATGCCTGCGCCGCAATTTGTTCATTTACGTGTTCATTCTGATTTTTCAATGGTGGATGGCCTCGCAAAAACAAAACCAATCGTTGCCAAAGCAGAAGAGCTACAAATGCCAGCGCTGGCCATAACAGACCAGATGAACTTATGTGGTTTGGTGCGTTTTTATGGGGCTGCACATGGCGCTGGAATTAAGCCAATTGTGGGGGCTGATTTTTGGTTACGAAGCCCAGAATTCGAAGATGAACCATGCCGAATAACTATTTTAGCCAAAGATAACGAAGGCTATAAAAACCTCACGTTATTAATCTCTAAAGCGTATCAACGCGGGCATGTTTTTCATCGTCCCGTGATTGACCGTGAATGGCTGGTGGGGCTCAAAAATGGCCTCATAATTTTATCAGGCGCAAAAGATGGCGATTTAGGCAAAGCATTACTTAAAGGCAATGCCGGCCTGATTGAGTCGGTGGTGAGTTTCTATAAGCAACACTTTAGTGACCATTATTATATTGAGCTTATTCGGACTGAGCGCCCGTTTGAAGAAGATTACCTTCATTTAGCGGTAGAATTAGCAAGCCAAGAACAACTGCCCGTGGTGGCCACTAACGAGGTGGTGTTTTTAAAACCTGAAAACTTCGAAGCCCACGAAATTCGTGTTGCAATTCATGATGGTTACACCCTTGAAGATAAGCGCCGACCAAAACGTTTTTCTGATCAGCAATACCTAAAAACAGCTGAGCAAATGGCTGAGCTCTTTAGTGATATTCCTGAAGCGCTCGAAAACACCGTTGAAATTGCAAAACGCTGTAACGTAACCGTACAGTTGGGCACCTATTTCTTACCCGATTACCCAACGGGCTCGCTCAAAATCGATGAATTCTTAGTTAAAGTATCGAAAGATGGTCTTGAAGAGCGATTGCAGTTTTTATTCCCCGATGAAGAAGAGCGAAAAGAAAAGCGCGTAGAATACGATGAGCGCTTACAAATCGAGCTTGATGTAATTAACCAAATGGGGTTCCCGGGTTACTTCTTAATCGTAATGGAGTTCATCCAGTGGAGTAAGGATAACAATATTCCAGTAGGACCAGGACGTGGTTCGGGTGCAGGCTCGTTGGTTGCATATGCACTTAAAATTACCGACTTAGACCCGCTTGAATTTGACTTACTATTCGAACGTTTCTTGAACCCTGAACGTGTATCCATGCCCGACTTTGACGTTGACTTCTGTATGGACAGACGTGATGAAGTGATTGATCACGTATCGGCATTGTATGGCCGCGACGCGGTATCGCAAATTATCACCTTTGGGACCATGGCTGCAAAAGCGGTTATTCGTGATGTGGGGCGTGTACTTGGCCACCCTTATGGGTTTGTCGATCGCATATCAAAATTAGTCCCTGGCGACCCCGGTATGACGCTTGCGAAAGCGTTTGATGTAGAGCCGCGTTTACAAGAAGCCTATGACGGTGACGAAGAGGTAAAAGAGCTTATCGACATGTGTCGCATTCTTGAAGGGTGTACACGTAATGCCGGTAAACACGCGGGGGGGGTGGTAATTTCACCCACCACGATCACCGATTTTGCTGCACTTTATTGCGACGATGAAGGCAAGTTCCCGGTAACTCAATTTGACAAAAATGACGTTGAAACCGCAGGTTTGGTTAAGTTCGACTTCTTAGGTTTAAGAACATTAACCATCTTGCAATGGGCGCTCGACATGACCAACGAGCGTTTAGCGCGCGAAGGTAAAGACCCCGTTGATATCAATGCTATCCCGCTTGATGATAAACCCAGCATTGACTTATTGCTCCGCGCTGAGACGACCGCGGTTTTCCAGCTAGAATCGCGCGGCATGAAAGACCTTATTCGTCGTCTAAAACCCGACTGCTTTGAGGATATGATTGCACTCGTGGCATTATTCCGACCGGGTCCACTGCAATCAGGCATGGTAGATAACTTTATCGACCGTAAGCATGGGCGTGAAGAAATATCGTACCCCGATGTACAATGGCAACATGAAAGCTTACAGCCAATATTAGAGCCGACCTACGGCATCATCCTGTATCAAGAGCAGGTAATGCAGATTGCTCAGGTACTGGCAGGGTATACCCTTGGTGGCGCAGACATGCTTCGCCGTGCAATGGGTAAGAAAAAACCTGAAGAAATGGCCAAGCAGCGTTCAACCTTCGAAGAAGGTGCAGAAAAGAACGGTATTGACGGCGAACTAGCGATAAAAATCTTCGACTTGGTCGAAAAGTTCGCAGGTTACGGCTTTAACAAATCTCACTCTGCTGCTTATGCATTGGTGTCGTATCAAACTCTGTGGATGAAAACGCATTATCCGGCCGAGTTTATGGCGGCCGTAATGTCGGCTGATATGGATAACACCGATAAAATTGTTACCTTGGTCGACGAATGTGAAAACATGAAGTTAACCTTGCTGCCGCCTGATGTAAATGCGGGTGAGTACAAGTTTACGGTTAACTTAAAAGGCCAAATCGTTTACGGTATTGGTGCGATTAAAGGGGTGGGTGAAGCCCCAGTAGAAGCCATTTTAGAAGCGCGTAAAGAAGGCGGCCCGTTTAAAGACTTATTTGATTTTTGTGCTCGCGTTGATTTAAAACGTTTAAATAAACGCGTAGTAGAAAAACTTATTTATGCGGGGGCGCTGGATCAGTTAGGCCCTGATAAAACCCAGCCTGGTCGTGCAACATTGTTAGCTAGTTTAAAAGATGCCATGCGAGCGGCAGACCAGCACCATAAAGCGGAGTCGCTTGGTCAGGCTGATTTATTTGGTTTATTAGCCACAGAGCCAGACGAAGTTGAACAAGCCTTTATTAAAGCCCCAGACCTTACGGATAACGAATGGTTAGACGGTGAAAAAGAAACGTTAGGGCTGTATTTAACGGGCCACCCGATTAATCAGTACCGAAAAGAGCTTAAATATTATACTTCGGGGCGTTTGGTTGATTTGCAGCCAACGAATCGCGATGTGCAGTCAACCGCTGCAGGCTTAGTCATTGCGGCGCGTACGCTCATAAATAAAAAGGGAAATCGTTGGGGTCTTGTAACTTTAGATGACAAGAGTGCCCGTATTGATGTACGCTTATTCCCAGAACAGTTTGAAATGTACCAAGATATGCTGCAAGTTAACAATATCTTGGTAATATCTGGACAGGTCAGCTTTGATAACTTCTCCGGTGGCATTACAATGACCGCCAGAGACATATGCACCATTGCTCAAGCGCGAGAAAAGCGTATAAAAGCGATTAAAATGACGCTGAATATGGTGCAGATCGAGGCGAACTTCTTCGATAATTTACAAAAAGTGCTTGAACCTTATAAGTTTGGCACGTGTCCTATTAAAGTATTCTATCAACGTCCTGATGCGTTGGCTGAGATTACGTTAGGAACCGAATGGTGTGTTACGCCTAGTGATGACTTAATTCACAAGTTATCACTGATGGTGGCGCAAGATGTAGAACTAGAATTTAATTAATTAGGTAGTTTAGAGCATGAGCCTCAATTATCTTGATTTTGAGCTTCCAATCGCAGAATTAGAAGCAAAAATTGAAGAGTTACAAAATGTAAGCCGCGCTGGCGAATTAGACCTTGGATTAGAAGAGGAAGTCAGTCGATTAAAAGAAAAAAGCGCTGAAATGAAAGAGAAAATTTTCTCTGAGTTAGGTGCTTGGCAGGTTTCACAGTTAGCCCGTCATCCGTTGCGTCCTTATACTCGTGATTACATCGAGCGCATTTTCACGGAATTTGACGAACTAGCAGGTGACCGTACTTTTGCTAACGATCCCGCTATTTTAGGTGGTGTTGCGCGTTTTGAAGGCCAACCAGTCATGGTTATTGGTCAGCAAAAAGGGCGTGATACAGCTGAAAAAATCAAACGTAACTTTGGTATGCCAAAACCAGAAGGCTACCGTAAAGCATTACGTTTAATGGAAATGGCTGAGCGTTTCAAAATGCCTATCATGACATTTATCGACACGCCGGGAGCATACCCAGGTGTTGGCGCAGAAGAACGTGGTCAATCAGAAGCGATTGCACGTAATCTTAAAGTGATGGCTGCATTAAAAGTACCGACGATCTGTACTGTTATTGGTGAAGGTGGTTCGGGTGGTGCATTGGCAATAGGCGTGGGTGACCGCGTAAACATGTTGCAGTACAGCACTTACTCAGTAATTTCACCAGAGGGTTGTGCATCAATCCTTTGGAAGAGTGCAGATAAAGCGCCTATCGCTGCAGAAGCAATGGGTGTAACAGCTGCACGTGTTAAAGAACTAGATTTAATCAACAACGTGATTGAAGAGCCACTGGGTGGCGCACATCGTAACTACGATGCAATGGCGCGTAACCTTAAAAATCAACTAAAGCGCGATTTAGCTGATTTACAAGGCTTGTCACTTGATGAAATGCTTGATCAGCGTTACAAACGTTTAATGTCGTTTGGTTATTGCTAATTAGCATAATGATGAAAAAGCCGCTTTTGCGGCTTTTTTTGTTTTATAATACAACGCAATTTATTTTAAGCGTGCCAGTCGATGTTAACTTTGCCACTTTATACCGATTTTCGTAAAGAACTTGAGCCTTTAATTACAAAGGGGCACAAGGCGTATACTGTTGCCTTGTCTGGTGGTGTCGACTCTGTGGTGCTTTTGCATTTAATGGCTGAATTACACCGTGAAAATACGGCACTGAGTGTAGATGCTGTGTATGTAAATCATGGCTTGAGTGAATATGCAGGGCAGTGGCAATCATTTTGTGAAACGTTATGCAGCTCTCTTGCAGTGCCATTTAAAGCAATAAAAGTGAACATTGAAACACAAGCACGAACCAGCCTCGAGGCGCAAGCCCGAGACGCACGCTATGATGCGCTCGATACGCATAGTCCAAAAGGCAGCGTGTTGTTACTAGGTCAGCATTTAAATGATCAGCTTGAAACGTTCTTTTTGCGCCTAAAGCGTGGCTCAGGCTTGCAAGGGTTAAGTGCAATGCAGCAGCAAAGAGTGTTGTCATCTGGGCGTGTTTGCTTTAGACCCTTGCTTAATGTGACACGCCAGCAAATAGAGCTATTTGCTGAACAGCGTGGAATTCAACATATTACAGATGACTCAAACAGCGACGAGCGCTTTGACCGTAACTTTTTACGTCATCAGGTGATCCCCGTTTTAAACGACCGCTTTCAGGGCTTTGAGAAAAGTGCTGCGCGCAGTATTCGCTTATTACAGCAGCAACAATCACTGTTAGATGAATACACAGAAACAGACCTTGCGCACTGTCAAAATAAACACGGCGGTTTAAGCTGTTGTGCGGTTAAAGGTTTTTCTGATACGCGTAAAGCAAACATTGTGCGCGCGTGGCTCAAGCAATTTACACATCAAATGCCCTCTGAAAATCAGCTTAAGCAAATTATTGAACAGGGCTTAAACGCACAGGCCGATGCCCAATTAAAAATCTGTTTAGCGAGCGGACAAGTTCGTCGCCATCAACATTACTGGTATTTCGTTACAGAACAGCCAATACCTAAATCATGCGATATAAATCTTGAAACCGTAACCTTATCGGATGGTCGAACTTTAAGACTTAAAACCGGTAAAGGAATTCGATTGCCAAAGGCTGATGAGCAGGTGAAAGTGGTGTTTAATTGCCCGCAAGCGCGCATAAAGCCGCTTAAAAAGCCGGGGTCAAATACGCTCAAACATTGGTTTAAAGATGCGAAGGTCGCTCCTTGGGTTCGTGCACAAGTGCCGCTTATTTTTTATAATGATTCGCTTGTTCAAGTGGTTGGCTATTTTATCAGTGCTACGCACAGTTCAGATGAAGGCATTTTTTGGGAGAGTGAAAATGAGTGAACAGGCTCATGTTGGTTTATCGCTAGTTAATAAAGCACCGCTGGGCTTTATTGTGTCGATTATAGTTGCGGTTATTGCCGGTTTTTCGTTTGCTGAGCTTGAAATGAGTACCTTGTTTTATGCGCTAGCGGGGGGCGTTGCGTGCTCGTTATTGCTGTTAGGGTATTGGTCAGGCAAAGGCGGCGTGTTTTTTATTTTAGGGGTGTTAACACCCCTTGCTCTCGTTGTTGTGTCGCCACTAACGACCATGGCAGCTTTACTTTATTTACTGAGCGGTTTTTTTGCAGGTTTTTGGTTGGTATTACTCGGTTATAAATTGGCTACAAAAAAGCCTAGCGGGGGAAGCTAGGCTTTTCGTAACGATATTTGCGAATTGTTTTGCGCTTTAAAAATGTGACTTTTAGTACGCTTTTGCGCAGTTTCTACCCGCGGCTTTAGCACGGTATAGGCCTTTATCTGCGCGGGCAAACACTTCATTTTCGCAGTCTTGGTTATTCGCAAGCGTAAACCCTATGCTCGATGTTACAGCGTATTGGGCCATTATGCTTGATTGCGAGACTAAACGCATAACGCGATCTGCGATGACTTTGTTAGTGGTAAATTCAGGGTCGTCAATTAACAGCGCAAATTCATCGCCACCAAAGCGAAAAATTGAATCTGTGCCTCGTACACAGTTACGTAAAACGTTAGCAAATTCTTGTAGTACGTCGTCGCCAATTTTATGACCGAAATTGTCGTTCACTTGTTTAAAGTTGTCTAAATCGAGCAACATTAAGCTAAATGGACGATGCTGACGGCGACAACGCTCTAGTCTTTGTGCCAAGCTGTCATTAAATTGACTACGGTTATTTAACCCCGTTAGCGCATCTTTTGTTGCCAAGCGTAATACACGTGTATACATAATTGCATTACGAAGCGGGTAAACAAGCGCAGCATGTAATTGCTGTAGTTTGGTTTCGATAGCTTGCCCCATAGGAAATTGGCTAAAATAAATTAGCTGACCTAAACGCTCACTTTCTAAATCTAAATCAAACGAGTAGGGAGTGTGCGTGGTATCGCTGTCGACACTTTCAGACACACCCAAAGCCGATTGAAACTGCAACCCAGACAAATTGATGAGCTGTTTTGCATGCTCGGCAAAAATAGTCAAAATCCCCTCAATAGACAGGGTTGTTTGTAACTTTGTCACTAAGTCATGTGTATTGTGCTGTTCACTTATTCGGTAACGTTCTGCCGAAAACGGCATAAAGTCGCCTCTTGCAGTCACTCGCTGCGTCAAAATATGGACATTTTCCATGATTGTTCTCCCCCCGGAGTGTTAGATACTCCTTAATAAAGCGAAATTTGTGCCACTTTTTTAAACTGGCTGAAAAACATATGGTTGCTATATTTAAACGAGGGTTCGGCTTTATCATTAAGTAGAAGGAGGTAATTGCTTGCAAAATGTGCTGATTCAAGCCTTTGGGTTACTCGTAGCTGCGGTCATTTTTGTTTGGTTTTTCAAGCGAATTGGCTTACCTCCTATTCTGGCGTACCTCGCAACGGGTTTATTAGCGGGGAGTCATGGTATTGGCTGGATGGCACAAAGCCACGAAATGCACTTTGTAGCTGAGCTAGGCATTGTTTTTTTGCTGTTTAGCTTAGGGCTTGAGTTTTCAGTACCGCGCCTAATGGCAATGCGCAATATTGTATTTGGCTTAGGGTCACTGCAAGTGGTGATCACAAGCCTAGTGTTCATGTTGATTTTACTGTTACTTGAGTACAGCCTACTTAATAGCTTTACGATTGCGAGCTTAATGGCTTTATCATCAACGGCAGTGGTCGTGAAGTTACTCAAAGAATCAGGTGAGTTAAATCAGCGGCGTGGTCAGTTAGCAATTGGCGTATTGTTGTTTCAAGATATCGCTGTCGTGCCCTTACTAATTATTTACCCCTTACTTGCTCAAAGTGGCTCTGATGAAATTGTTGGCGCACTTGCCTTTGCATTAACCAAAGGTGCTTTTGTGTGTATTTTGTTATGGGCAATAGGCAAGTGGGTACTGCCTAAAGTCTTTAGAGAAATAGCGCTTGTTAGAACCGACGAGCTCTTTGTGCTCACCACATTGTTAGTGGCATTGTTTGCAGCCGGTTTAACGTATTTGTTTGGTCTTTCTATGGCGCTTGGAGCGTTTTTGGCCGGTATGATGCTCGGTGAAAGCCAGTACCGTCACCAATTAGAAGCCGATATTAGACCGTTTCGCGATATTTTAATGGGGCTGTTTTTTGTTACCGTAGGAATGCAATTAGATATTTTGTATGTGCTGCAAAGTTGGTATTGGATTATTGCGGTATTAGTCGGTTTATTATTTTTTAAAATTGCGGTTCTGGCTATTTCTGCACAGCTAATAGGCGAGCGAAAGCAAGATGCCGTTGCAGCAGGTATTATGCTGTGGCAAATGGGCGAATTTGGCTTTGTGTTGATTGCACTCGCTTCACAGCATTTATTGATAAGCTCAGAGCAAGCCTCATTTTTAATTGCGGTCGGCGTGTTGTCTATGGCACTGACCCCTTACCTTATTGAAAAAACACCTGTTTTACTAAAGCGTTTGGGTTTGCTTTCTCAGCCAGGGCAGTATTGGCAACAGCCAGCGAATAGCAGCCCCTTGTATCATAACCATGTTGTTATATGTGGGTTTTCGCGGGTAGGGCAAACAATCGCTCGCTTTTTAAAGCCCGAAGCCATTGAGTACGTTGCAATAGAAAGCAACCCCATTTTATTGCAAGAAGCAAAAGCTGCAGGTGAGCCAATTATATTTGGTCATGTAAAACAAAAAGATATTTTAAAATCTGCAGGGGTTGAACGTGCTCGTTTAGTGATCATAACGTTTACAGACTTTGAGCAGACGCAAGTCGTGGTAGATGCGATAAAACAAATTGCACCCACCGTTAAGATACTCGTACGTATGCGTGACGACTCACAGCTCGAAACCCTCAAAGAGTTAGGTGTCACAGAAGTAGTACCAGAAACCCTTGAAGCAAGTTTAATGCTCGTATCACACGTACTGTATATGTCGGGTGTACCAATGACCCGTATTATTCGTAGAGTGAGCAAAGAGCGCCGCAATCGTTATCAGTTTTTAAATGGATTTTTTACCGGTGATAAACTCGACAGCGAAGAAAGCAGCTCAGACCGATTAGAGTACTTACATGTTATCGCTTTACCTGAACACGCATTCGCTGTGAATCACATGATAAGCGAACTTAAGCTTGAGCAGCGCCGAGTATCAGTTCGTGCATTACGTCGTCAAGACCGTGAAATAGAATCGCCCTCTGAGCAAACGGTTTTGCTCGCCGGTGATATTTTGGTATTGCAGGGGAAACCACGCAGGGTAGAGCGCGTTGAACGCTTTTTACTTGATGGATTAGAGTAACGGGTCAGTTACTCTAATTCTAAAAATTTCCGTATTTCGGGCAGTTTTTTAAGCCCATCTTGATAACCAATCTCGATCAATTTTTGGGTGTAACGTTTTTCGAATAACAAGTAACTCGTTAAACTTGATTGAGAACGTTTTTTCACCCCGATCATGCGCAGCAACACTTTAATAGCTAATGGCATATCGTCGTAATACTGCGCAGCAATCATATTAAAGTTTTGTGATGGATTGATAATACAGGTTTCAATTTGTTTCAGTTCTTGGTGCTTGTCACGCGCTGGTAATAACCCAAGCGTACGATTAATACGCTGTAAACGTTCTAAATCAGACTGCAATGTGTCGGTAAAAACACTATCTAACAGGTGACCTGCAATATTAGACAGTCCCGGATAGTGGGGTTGATAACCAGGTGGGTGCAACTCTTTGGGTGCATCGACACCAATAATAAATATTTTTTCAGCCCCTAAATGCACAGAAGGACTTAACGGCGACAATTGGTGAATTGAACCATCGCCAAAGTAATGGTTGTACACATTAACACTTGGAAACACCATTGGAATGGCACTGGATGCCATTAAGTGTTCAACATTAATGCGGGTCGCTTGTCCCTCGCGTTTGGCTCGCTGCCAAGGCTGTTGGGTTAACGACTGAAAAAACGCCACAGAGTCACCCGTTGTATAACTAGAGGCTGTGATTGATACCGCATCAAGGTAGTTTTTGTGAAGATTACGCTCAATGCGTGCTAAATCGAGTATCTCGTTAAGCAGCTTTCTTAACGGTTGATTATTTAACAAGCTTGCGGGTGGGTGGTTAATATGTTCAGACTGAAAGCTCGTTAAAATATTGCGAGTGAGGTGTGAAAATACACTTAAAAAATCACTTTTATAAACTTGCGAGGTGGAAAAGTTGCGCCATACCCATTCAAGCTTTTTACTTGCTAAGTGAGCACAAGAAGCATAACAGGCAAGCGCAGCGGAATTAATTGCGCCGGCTGATGTCCCATTAATAATGGTAAAAGGTAAAGGCGCAGTACGAGGCATACTTTGTGTGATGGCTTTAAGCACACCCACTTGATAAGCCGCTCGGGCACCACCACCTGTTAATAATAAAGCGATTTTTGAGTGTTGTGTTTTTTTTAACTTACTGCTCATGGTTGCATTTAAATCGTTGTGCGTCTTTACTTTATTTATCAACTGTAAGTCTTTAAGCTAGAAGAAGCAAAGTTTACCTTACTGGTAATATTAATTTTGTCGTGTTTTTTTGTCTGTTTTTTATATTAAGGGAGTGTGTATGTCAGAGCATTCGTCAGATACCGAATTAGAAAAGCGTCCTGGGAATAACAATCTCATTTTTGCAGTTGTTATTGTTATTATTGTAGCCTGTGTTGCGGCGTTTATTTTTTTACAGCCAGACGACAAACCGACGCAAGTAGTCGAAGACGTTGTTATCGAAGAAACGCCAATGGCTGAATATAACGAGCCAGCGCCAGAACCCGTAGTAACAGAGCCAACCCCAGACCCTGTAGCGGTTGAACGCCCAGAGCAACGAGCTGTTGAACCTGAGCCAGAGGTTAAGCCTCTGCCTACATTAAACGACAGTGATGAGGTCGTGGTGGCTCGTATGGATGAATTATTAACAGATCAAGTCATGAGTTTAATGGTGACCGATGATCTTATTCGCCGTGGTGTGGTTTATGTTGATAACCTAGCCAAAGGCAAAGTTGCATTGAGCCATGCGCCCGTTGAGCGCCCTAAAGAGTCATTCATGGTTATCGAAGGGGATATTTTAACGATTGACCCAAATAGTTATGAGCGTTACACCCCGTATGTAAAATTATTTACCAGCTTAAGTGCTGCACAAGCGATTCGTATTTATGACGAATACAAACCGCTTATTAATGAAGCATACGCAGAAATTGGTTATCAAGGTGATGCCTTTACGCAAACACTTGAAGAAGCGATTGATGTACTACTCGATACCCCAGAACCCAAAGGTGATATGCCGTTAGTGCGTAACTCAGTGACTTATCAATATGCTTATTCAGAATGGGAAAACTTACCCGATGCGCAAAAACAATTATTGCGTATGGGCCCAGAAAATATGAAAAAAGTAAAAGCAGCATTGCGTAACATAAAAGCTGAACTTGAAAAGTAAGCATAAAAGCCCCTAAATACAGTGCGATTGTATACCAAGTATGCAATCGCACTTTCTTTTTCGAATACCCCTTGAATAACGAGCCAAAAGTAGAGATAATCCCTCCCGCGCCAAACAAGGCCCTCAATGGTAGTCTTATTGGTCCTCTCGCAACACTAGCAGGTGAACCTGGTCAGGCCCGGAAGGGAGCAGCCACAGCGTGTGACGTGTGTGCCGAGATGTGGCTGGTAAGACTGCCACCCAAATTCTTCTTGGGTGTCGTTTTAATAAAAGATGACATAAATTGAAAGTATAAAGTGACATGGCTTTGTACCTAACTAAGTAGTCCTTAACTCATTCACATGTACAGAAAAAAATAAAACACCGCCTGTTAAATCCTCCAGTAAGTTATAAAAAAATAAATCTAGCTGTTTAGTTGAATCTGCTTTCGATGAGTATAAAAATCCCCTCTAATTCACCTTATGTGGAGTGGTTTATTAACTCTTTGATGCGGCATAAATAAGAAACAAGCTATCTTGGGTGATCAAAACCACTATACCGCTATAATTGAAAACGGTACTTTTACGAAGCGTATCATAGAGCTAATGTTGATTAAGTTATCGGCTATGTGCAAAATGAAAGACCTGATCCTACTTAATTAGCACTTCTAGGCTTATGACGAAGAAAGATAGCATTCCGAGCTATGTTACTCACCCAAGATATGGCGATCGCCCAGTTATATCATCAGATGAAGTGCCTGCATGCGCAATTGAAAGTGCACATTGGCGTTACTCAAGTCTTAATTACTTTGCTGAAACAGCGATTTTTGCAGACACTTCTAAGCAGAATTTTGCTATTTACCCCCGCAAGATTTATGTAGACATTGAAGAAATGTGTGACGTATGTTGCAGGCCTTTCATTTTCTTTGCGCAAGAGCAGAAGCACTGGTTTGAAGAGCTGGGATTTTGGATCGACGCCCACTGCACAAGGTGTATTGAATGTAGAAAAAAAGATCAAGGCGTCCGATTTATGCATAAGCGATATCAAAAACTTATTACTTTAAAAGCAAGAACGCCACCCCAGAATAGGGAGCTCAAGCAAATAGCTATTGAGCTTTATAAGCTGGGGTATATGCGAGATAAAAACAAGCTGAATATTGATATAGAAAGCTAACAATGTAAATCACTTGCTCCTAATTGCAGCGTCACACAACTCAGTGAGCCGCCCTTGATTACCTGTGTTTATGGTTCCCTGCACCTAAGGACCGCAGCTGATAAACTTGTATTAAAATATAAGATGTGCAGCATTTATTTTTAGAATTTTACCATCTAGAAAATGACTTTATATATTGGGATCAATCCAAAGCCGAAACCCTGATGTACCGGCGTAAAACTTGATAAGCACAATCAAGAGGCTATAACTTAATTTAAAGATGGGCTTTACTCCTAAGCGACCTCTTTAGGTTGCGATACTATTGTTAGCCGACAGAGATTTTCCTCCTTCTTTTGTGTGATCGCATTTACACAATTGTTACTTTTTGTGATAAAAATGTAACGGCAAGCAAAAAGCAAATATTGTACTGGAATGAAAATTATACAAAGGATTAGTTCAAGCTGAATGATTAATGATTTTAAGAATATTGATAAACTAAGCCCTAGTGATTTTGAGCTCTTTATCCGAGATTTATTTTTGGTTTCTGGTTGGAGTAATGCAGAAGTAACACAGGTCGGTCGGGAATATCGCTATGGTGATGGTGGTGTTGATATTTTTGCTTATAAAGGGAAGCGTAAATTTGCGATTGAAGTGAAGCAACGGCATATTGATTCTACTGTTGATGTCAAAGCATTAAATCAATTAATTACTGGGGCAAAACTTGCAAACGTAACCAACAAGATTTTAGTTACTAACTCTTATTTCACATCTGAGGTAAAAGTACGAGCTTTGCGATTAGGCGTTGAATTAATTGATCGTGATGCATTACAAAACCTATGGGTTAAAAAACATTCAGAAATTGGCCGGGAAATTAAGCCTCGCAAATATCAACAGGATGTGATTGATGATGCTATTGCAAATTTTGCATCGGGTAAAACAAAACTTTTAATAGAGATGGCCACTGGTCTTGGTAAAACCTATACGGTCGCCCATTTGGTTAAACATTTAATTCAAAATACTAAAGAGCGGACAAGAGTATTGTTTTTAGCTCATCAAGTAGAAATATTGCTTCAATCTGTTACATCGTTTAAGAACGTATTAGGTGTGGGGAATTATAGTTTTTCTGCTTGTTTCTCAGGATCTATGCCAGAGGACACAGACTTTGTGTTTGCATCATTTGATACACTATATGGTCAGATAGATTCAATAAGTTCAGAGTCATTTGATTTTGTAATAGTTGACGAAGCTCACCACACACCTGCTCGAACATATGGTGAAGTAGTAAGCTTGTTTAAGCCAAGGCTTTTGGTTGGTTTAACTGCGACACCCCATCGCGCAGACAACAAAGATGTTCTAAGTTTTTTCGGAGGTACTGATGGTCATATTGGTAAGTTCGATTTAGTTTGGGCTCTTAAGCATCGAAAGTTGGCATTTCCTAAGTACTTAGTTCTTTTAGATGACCTTGACCAAGATAAAATTGATCAACTAGAAAGTGGGCTATCAATCTCAGATCTAGACAAACAATTGTTCTTGCATAAAAAGGATCAAGAAGTTGTCAAAATTATAGAAAGAACAGTGGTTGAAAAAGAAATAGAAGATGTAAAGGGCATTATCTTTTGTCGTAGTATTCAACACATGCGACATTTGCTGGGTTTTTTTGAATTAGGTACTGCCACTTTAGTCCATTCAAAAATGGCTGAACAGGAGCGCAGAGAAAACATACGAAACTTTCGCGAAGGCGACTTTAAATTCATCTTAGTTTGTGATCTATTCAATGAAGGGATTGATATCCCCGAAACTAATTTGCTCATTTTCATGCGCTACACCGGTTCAAGAACTATTTGGTTACAACAATTAGGTCGAGGTTTACGTAAAACGCCAAATAAAGACTATGTACATGTATTGGATTTTGTAGGTTCGTTAGAACGTATAAATGAAATTAAAGAGCTTTCACAAGCTGTTGAAAGAGAGCCTCTTGATAAAGAGAGTCTTGTTGCTTATGACGAGCCTAAGGAGTGCAGAAGCGTATTACATGATTCAACACTAGAAGTTAAATACAGTGAAGAAGCAGCAAAAGTACTCACTCTACTTGAGCATATGAAAATGAAGCTTAATAGCCGTGAGATACTGATAGATAAAATTAGAGTGTGTAAAGAGGAAATAGGCAGAGTTCCTGCAATCGAAGAGCTTGAAGAAAGCCTCCCAGATGTGAGCCTTGATCAAATTGCTACTCACTTCGGTTCTTACTATAGCTATTTGTTAGCGGCATTCGACCAAGGTTTTGATAAGCACTCAATGGAAAAACGAATAAAGGGGTATGTTTCGAAGTTTTTATCTAAGCAAAAAGTTGTACCTAGTTTTCGAGCGATTACTTATCATTTTATGTATCAAGAGCTTTTCGAATTTACAGAACGCGAAATTAAACAACTTTTGCCTAAATTAGAGGTCGAGCAATGCAACGTTGTCGTTCCAGATAGTGAAAATGAGGTTATTGAAGATAGTAAGCATATAGAATGCGAGTTCATTAACCAATATAAAGATAAAATTAGTTCACGTTCAGATTTAAAATTAATCTCTGATCCAGTGCTGAAGCAGATTAAAGCAAAATATGGCTCGGTTTCATTATTTTTAAAGAAGTTAAAGGAAGCATCTTAAATTGAAAAACTTGGGTATTGAAATAGATGAAACACAAATGATGGTGGCATTAGATAAATTAACCCGTGATTTATGTCTGCAGCAAGACTCTAAGAATCATAACTTTGAAACCCTGTGGGATATTGTTGAAGAAATGGATGCGGTTACTTTTAGCATGCTACATAAAAATGTCTATTTTGCAGATTTTCTTCGCCAGGTTTTTATTAAGTCGAGTGAAAATAAAATTGAGCTACCAGAGAATGAATTCTTAGAAAGTGACTCCCAATTAGCTATAATTGCATCGAGCAACAAAATTGAAATTCCAGCGTCCACCTCTGAGGAAGACTTCGTAGTTCCAGACCTAGAAACCCCTTTGTATGGCTTGCAATTACCTACTCGTTTCATGAAACTTATAAATAGACTGAGAAAAGCAAACATCAATAATTTTGAGTTTAAGCTAGGTAATACTTTTAGAGATTTGATAGATCTAAAGGTTGTTGAAGTTGCATCCCTAATTGGTGTAGGAGCTTTTTACGTTGAGACCCTAAAAGAGCTTAAATCACTTGTTGCTGAGCAAACTGGTTATTCATCTGAATTGGAGAAAGCGAAAAATAAATCGTTTGATTGCTCAATAGTTGATACATCTAACTTCTTAATTAGCATGTCGGGAGTTGAGTTGCGTTTCGTAAAACCATTAGACAAATATGCTCGGCAATACCAATTACCAGATATGTCACAGCAAATAGAGCTTATTTTGAAATTTGAGCGAGATAAATTATTAGAATTGCCTGGTTTTGGGAAAGGTGTTGTTGATTTACTGATGGAGTTTAAAAGTATTATAGAAGCTGAAATCAAAGCGATTTATCAAGGAGAAGTCGATTATTTGGCGTTACAATCACAAATCATAGTTCCTTTTGATATCGAGACCATGCCTTTGACAGAAATTGAGCGAGTGATATTAGAAGATATAGATACCTTTCTCGATAAATTAGCTGACGATGAAGTTGATATTGCACAAAGGCGCTGGGGCTTCGTAGAGGATAAAGAAACTTTGGAGCAAGTGGGTGCTCGATTAGGACTGACAAGAGAGCGAGTTCGCCAAAAAGAAGCACTGATTAATAAATTATTGATATTGAACTTAAAAGTTAACCCTAACGTACTTTGGCATCTTTTAGAGCCTCACATGGCACCTTCACTCAAGGAACAACTTCCTGATTTGTTTGGCTGTTTCTCGTCTGAAAAATCTTTCTATGAGTTTTTGGATATTGTATGCCAGCAAGAGAAACTCTTTTATTATGTATATCCAGAAATCGATAAAACGATTTTAAACTCATACTTTGCTGAAAATGGAGCTCCAATTCATATCCAAAGTGCAATGGATGTAATAGAAGAGGCTGAATTGGTGAATGTGAAAAATCCACGTAACGCTATTTTATATCTACAAAAGCAAGGTGTATTAGTTGTTGATGGTGAAGATATTGTGCCGAAAATGCTAGGCAAGTCTGAAGCTTCTGCATGTATACTTGTAAGTCATCCTAAAGGTTTACCATGGTTAGACATTGCAGCCTTAGTTAATGCAAACGGTTATTCTAGAACAGAAATATATGAGGATAGATTAGACAGCGAAGCTTTTAAGCATAAAGACTATATCTATCTAGCTGGCAAAGGCATTTATAAACACACGCGATTTATTAGTGCTGATATTACTGATATTACCAATTTAGAAAAGGTGTTTGCGGAACTTTGTAAATATACAGAGGTGGCTTCAAGAGATGTATTTCACCTAAATGAGTGCTACAAATCATCAAATTATCTAAAACGTTTTAATTACTACGAGATTCGTTACTTCATTAAGCATTTTGGTGAAGACTATGGCTACTATTTCAGTGGTCGATCACAAGCGGATTCGGTTGGTCGTGAAAAAGGCTTCAAAAATATTACACAAAAAGATGTGATAATCGAAGCTATGAATACTAGAATAAAGCCCTACACTAAACCGGAGGTCGCAAGTCTTTTGAAAAGCAAAAGTCTTGCTCACGCTTCAATCTACCTAGATGGCTTAGTTGAAGAGGCCCGCGTTGTTCAGGTCGATCGACAATTGTATACCACCCCCGCGCATGCTTATCGTAATATAGATTTACCTAAATATTTGGATTCAATGCAAAGTATTTTAGAGAAGTTCTCTAAACCGGTTGATGCGTCTATATTTCAGAAAATGTTAAACCCTTTATTACAGGTAAGTTATTCGAAATATTTTTATTCATCGATTGCACGGTGTTTTGCCGCAGAAAGAGGTTGGTTTAGATCACACGGATTGTACAGCATTGAGCCTATTTTATTTGCTAATCTGACTGACGCATTAAATGCCCTATGTACCATAGATACTCCAGTAAAAGAAACTATTGCTCGTTTGCAGCAGCATATTGCAATAACCAAAGAAAATGCTTCACAAATTGTTCATAACTGGCGTAAATCGTCAGCTTAATAATTTATTAGAAAACTGTTGCCAGAATCATTGATTGTTCAAGATGTTCAAAGTCAGCCAATAATGAACAGTTAAGCGATGCAGTCATAAAAATTGTATCTGCGCTTTCAAGTAGTCACAGCTATAAAATAGTGGGGTTAATATCCTGGTTTGCGAAGATTATACAACTTGATGTATACGATGATGATGTTAACTGTAACTTTCAATTTGAGACTTTTGACTAAAGTCAAAAAAGTGGCAACAACTTATATTATTTGATACATGTACATCAATCACTAAAAGTGAGCACGAGTGTGTAGAAAAATACATTACCTGTTCGCTATAAACATGACATTTTTTAGCGCATATGAGTAACTACAAAATATTTTTTGAATTTCAGCGACCTTGGTTTGTCAGCGATTTAACAACTAGAAAAAACAGCCTTGAAGGGGAGTTGGCACTCTGTTTTCAAGTTGAGTGTGATAATGAATCCAAGACTATAGAAATAGAGGGCTTGGATGATCTAGATCTAGTTTCTAACCTACTTCAATCTGAGAAAGTAATCATATCCCAAGCACTAAACTCACAAAGAGAGTATGGAACGATTCGTGTTGAGTGTTGGATTGATGGTGGTTATTCAGAATTTTGGTGCAATAAAATAAAGTAGATCTGACATCTTTGTTTGCTTCAACCTCAGTTGTTTATAGCTCTTAAACGCACGTTATTTTTTTAAAACGGTCACTTAAGGTTATCGTTTTTATCCTCGATATTTAATTTTAATAACATACATAAGGTTATTTTAAGTTTAATAAATTACAGTTAAGTGCCAGCAAAGTAGTAAGCAAGAAAGTAGTAAACAAAAAAGTTAAAAGTAACTCATTTTATGTTTTAGAACATGAAAACAAGGATGAGTATACGCTAGGCTAATTCTGCACATTTATTACGCATAAAAAGAGCACTTATCTGAATGCGTTTTTTACAAAAGAGGCATTATGAATTTTAAAAATACAACAACTCATTACAATACACTCTCTATTGCCTTGCACTGGCTAATGTTTATATTAATTGTCACTGTTTTTGGCAGTATTGAGCTACGTGAGTTATTTGAAAAAGGCACAGAAACCCGTGATGCCTTTAAAATGTGGCATTTTATGTTGGGTTTATCTGTTTTAGTTTTAGTGTGTGTGAGGGTAATTGTGCGCTTGGCGAGTGGCTCGTTACCTGCTATTCAGCCTGAACCTGCAAAGTGGCAAAGCACACTCGCTAAATGTGTACACGTTTTGCTGTATGTCTTTATGTTTTCTATGCCGATAGCGGGTTGGTTAATATTGAGTATGGCAGGTAAACCTGTGCCATTTTTTGGTGTAGAGCTCCCCCCATTGGCAAGTGAAAACAAAGAGCTTGGTAAAACCATTAAAGAAATACACGAAACAGCAGCTGAGGTTGGGTATTACTTAATAGGCTTACATGCTGCGGCTGCATTATTTCACCATTACGTTTTGGCAGATAACACTTTTAAACGTATGTTGTTTTCTAAAAAATAAACACATTACAAAAGCCAAAATGGTGGAGCTTTAAGGTCTGGTATCACAATTATCAAGGTCTGCTCATGCGTGTGAGCTTAATTTAACGACGCAATAAGTCGTTTAAGTCGGCCGTTGGCTCGCTCTGCATTGCCAACGTTTACAAATTATAGTTGGCCTTTTTAGTCACTTTATCGTTGATTTTATTGCGAAACCGCTGCGCTTTTAATTTATTTTTAGCACGGCTAAATTAGCGATGCATAACAGCCAAGCCATAACAGCTAAGCTATAACAACCAAGCTTTAAAGAGCGAAACGTATTTTATCAACACCCTGTTTTTGAGCCTTAAAACAGCCCTCTTAATTAAGAGAGCTGTTATGTACCTAAGGTCGTTATTTTTCGAATACCTTAAATCCCCAAGCGGGCAAACTTAACGTTGTGTCGTTGGTAAAGTTAACCGTTTTCCCCGATAGCGCCTCTTTATATTCACCGATAAATAATGGTTCTTTAAAGTTCACTGTTTGCGGTTCTTTGGATAGGTTAAATACTGCAAAGACTTTTTCATCGCCTTTTGCGCGTACAAAGCTAAGAACATGTTTTGGAGCCGTGTTTGGTACGTGTACCATACGCCCACCAAATTGGCCATTCCACAGCGCTTCGTTACGATGTTTGAGTGCAAATAGTGATTTATATAAATCACCGATTGGGTGGGGTTGCCACTTAATCGGATCGCGTTCAAAAAAGGCGAGTCGTCTATCGTTTCCTGCTTCTTGTCCGTTATAAATCATTGGGAAACCTTCACCTACGACCGATAATGTAATGACCGCTTCAAGTGCGTCACCGTAGGTTTCAAACATAGTTCCTTCCCATGCATTCGAGTCGTGATTGGCAACCCCTACAAGCCGATAAGCCTCTACAGGGAATGCGCTTTCGTTCCAAGAATAGTAAACAAATAGAGCGCTGACATCGACATGGTCATTAACTATTTTGTGCATCTGTTCTGACCACGACCATGCATAGGTCATATCAAAGGCTTCAGCGTGTAAATCACGAGACTCCCATTCTGCTAGCATTAATACAGGTTTTATTTCATCGAGTTCGCGACGTACATTATTCCAAAAATCAACGGGAACAAAACCGGCTACGTCACAACGATAGCCATCTACACCGACTTCTTTTACCCAGAACTTCATAGACTCTGTCATGTATTCACGCAGCGCAGGTTTTGAGTAATCGAAGTCGATTATGTCCGACCAATCCCACCAAGGCGTTGGTCTAAATTGTCCTTGGTAGTCACGCTCGTACCAATCAGGGTGCTCATAGCGCAGCCAGTTATCCCATGCACTGTGATTCGCCACCCAATCTAAAATAACGTACATGCCCATGTTATGCGCTTCACTTACAAAGGTTTTTAAGTCCTCAAGGGTGCCCAGTTCAGGGTTTACTTTTCTGTAGTCTTTGACTGAATATGGGCTGCCGAGAGTGCCTTTACGGTTTTCTTCGCCAATTGGGTGTACGGGCATTAACCAGATTATGTCGACACCTAACTCTTTTAAACGAGGTAACTGCTTTTTAGCTGCGTTAAAGGTGCCTTCGGGCGTAAATTGACGGGTGTTTAGTTGATACATTACCGCATTTTTTGACCAGTCGGGGTGAGTGATCTTTACATAGGGCTTTGGCTCGTAAACATGGGATGTTGACGTGGTTTGCGTACAGGCAGTGAGCACACACAGTGTGAGTATTAGTAAACTTTTTTGCAGAAATGAATTCATGTGATTCCTTAAACACAGTTGAATAACAGCGTGTGATTAAAATATATACTTCAAATCGCGGTGCAACAATAAAGTGCATACGTATTCACTTTTAATTTACATAATCGATTAAGTGATATATTTGCTGTGTATTCGTAGTTATTTTTTGATGTTTTCTGGAATGGTTAAGTTTATTTAGGGGGGCCTTTATCAATAAATAAAACGGCTAGCTAACATTAAGTACTGCTAGCCGTTATGTGATCTAGGGAAATTAAGCAGAGATGAAAAATGCAGATTTATTGGGATCCCAGCTGACGAGCTGTTTGATTTCAAGCTCTTTCATAATGGTTAATAATTCAAACTCGCTCAGGCAGCAATCTTGTTTGAGTTTTTCCAGTGAAATTTCTTTGTTACGGCTACGAAGTTTAGAGGCCAACATAATACGGTAAATTAATTTTGATTTACGGCTCATAACATTCTCCCTCCTTATTTTTTTATGCAATGACACTGCTTATTGAGAGTGTTTTACTGTTTTGGATTAAAGCATGGGTTGAATGACTATGGCTCATCATTTTTATCTCGTCAATTTATGTCTAAATGTTAATGCGTCAGTGGTAAAAAACGTTCAAAAACCTGTTATATACTCGCAAAATAATGCATTGAAAAATAAGCTGTTATTTATCTAAAAACAGTAATAGGTAGGCTGCATATTTAATTGAATTAACTAATGACCTTAGTATCTCATTGTTTTAGTTTAATTTTTTACTAAAAGATTTGTTCAATGCGTTTTGTGTATTTAATGGCTCTGTGTTTAGTGAATGGCATACAGAGTATGCTAGTAAGCGTTTTAAAAGAGGCGGTTGCAACTATGTTATCGGGCACTTTTTAAGGCTGATAAAACGCTTTTTGTAATCGAACAAAAAGTTAAAGTTTATGTTTAGGTATTTATACATTACGGCGAGCACAAAGAGCGAAAGCCGATAAGTGCCGAAGTAAAGGGGCGGTACTATGGTGACAACGGCCCTTGCAATCAGTTTTCTGGGCACTGTATTTACCTAGTTATGAGTTAAACATACTCTTTTTAGGAGGTGTGTATACCCACTGTCTCATCAGCACTTTTTGGTTACCCAATAACAGTAACCCGAGCGCGAATTTCTCTGTTTTAGGCGTTATAAATGCGTATTCATCAGGGGGTGTTAAGCGATATAGCCTTTTCTCGTTTTCTATAACGTTGATTAATGGATAAAAAATAATGTGACAAAAATTCAGCTAAACACTTTTAGTCCCTTTTATAGAATTTTATATTTTTAAAAAATTAAATGTAAAGAATAAAATATCTTGATTTTAAAGTTTATTACGAATATTGTAGCCGCAATGTAACAATAAAGTTGTTACCGTTTGTTGTTCTAAAGAGCATTTATGTAGTTTGTAGTCACAAAATCTCTCACTTTATAAAAAACGATAGGGTTACAGTTTCATGAATAAAAAATTCTCTGCGTTAGCTATTTGTATTAAAAAAGCGCTCGTTCCATCACTTGTTTTAGGGGCTTCAGCATCGGTTTTCGCAGCCGATGAACAAGCTGATAAAAAGAAAGTCACCAAAGAAGACATTGAACAAATAGAAGTTCGTGGGTATGCGGCTTCCGTTGAAAAAAGTATCAATATGAAGCGCTTTTCAAATAGCGTAGTTGATGCTGTGTCTGCAGAAGACATCGGTAAGTTTCCAGATCAAACGGTCGCAGACGCACTTCAGCGTATTCCAGGTGTTCAGGTTGAAAAAGACTTGGGTGGCGAAAGCGACAGAGTAAGTATCCGTGGTACTGCACCTCATTTAAATATTACGTTGTTGAACGGGCAAAACGTGGCATCAGCGACAGCTTCAGCCTCAATTACGCGCCCATCACGAGGTTTTAACTATTCGTTATTACCTGCAGAGCTTGTTGATACGCTTGAAGTATATAAATCGGCTGAAGCTGACATTGACGAAGGCTCAATTGGGGGAACCGTTGTTGTTAAAACACGTAAACCGTTGGACAGCGAGGCAAATTATGCCGCGTTATCAGTAAAGGCTTTCCATTTTGAAAATGCTGATGAAACAAAACCGTATTTATCGGGTTTATACTCGTGGAAAAATGAAGCACAAGACTTTGGCTTCAATGTAGGTTTTATTCACAAAGAAACAGCGACGCAACGTGACAGTAAAGAAGTACGTTTTGGCTACCGTAGTACTGATGCAAACCAAGACGGCAATGCTGAGTTTTATCCGGGTGCTGTGGGTTACAACCGTTATGCAAGTGACAGTGATTTAGACACCGCAACCGTGACGCTGCAATATGCTGCAAATGATAATCTGGATTTTGTATTTAACAATTTATATTCATCGTCGGAGCACAAGTCGTTTGGCACTTACTCCAGTGGTTTTATTTTACAAAATATCAGTAATGTAGAAAATCCTGTTATTGTTGATGGTACGTTAGTGGCGGGTGATTTACCGGCTCATAATAATTTAGGTTATTACGGTAATGCAGGTTACGAGGGCGAATTTAAGACTCAAGCGCATGATTTAAAAGTAACTTACAAAGCTGATAATTACACCGTAACGGGGCAATTAGGTTACAGCAAAGCGGATGGTGAGGTCAGCGATGTGTATTCAGAATATTATGCTAATACAGATGCCTCATTTACACTTGAAAATGGTACACCCGATGTCACTTTATCAGCGGATTTAAGTCCACAAGATTACCGCCTAGACTATAACCATAAAAACGATATTTTTAATGATTCAAAAGAAATTTATGGTCAATTAGACGTTGAATATTTACTTGATGGTGGTTTTTTTACCGCTATCAAAGCGGGTGTTAAGTACAGAGAGCACTCAAAAGCAGCCAGTTTAATGAAAGCTAATTACCCTAAAGTGTCAGCAGACGGTGAAACTTATCACTTGGGTATGTTTGCAAGCGACTCGGCCTCTGACTTTATGGGCGAGGGGGCAAATGCAATTTTATGGCAGTTTGATAACGCTAAGTACGCCGATTGGATTTCATCAACCACGCCGACTAGTGGCCCATACGAGCACTTAGATTACACCTTTGATTTAGAAGAGACCGTGACCGCTGGGTATGTAAAGGCTGTGTTCGATTACAATAAATGGCGCGGTAACATGGGTGTTCGAGCGGTGAAAACTGAGCTTGATTCGCGTTCAGTTGAGTACACAGGTCGCAGCTTTGCACCTGAAAATATCCAAGATGTCGAAAGCACAAATAGTTACGATGACTTTTTACCGAGTGTAAATATTAATTATGATTTAGCCGATGATGTTGTTGTGCGTTTTGCTGCAGCAAAAGTGATGTCTCGCCCTGATTATGACTTTTTATCTGCACGCAAAAGTGGTTACTGTGCAGCTGCCACAGGGTGTAAAGGCACCGAAGGGAATCCTTATTTAAAACCATATCGTGCGACTCAATATGACCTTTCGGCAGAGTGGTACTTTAATGAATCGTCAATTCTATCATTTGCTTACTTCTACAAAGATATCGACTCGTATATTACCAATGCGACTGTTGAAAAACAGTGGACATGGACGGACCCAGATACCGGTATTGAAGAAGTGCGTGATTTCTTAGTGACGCAGCCACAAAATGGTTTAGGTGGCGAAAATGCGGGCTTCGAAGTGAACTATACCCAAAAACTACCGTATGGTTTTGGTATTCAAACAAACTATACCTATTCTGATGCTGAGCTTGAGCAAACCGCTGAGCAAAAAGAAGCAGGTGAAGAAGCCGTATTACCAAATAACTCTGAAGATACGTTTAATGCCACGGTTTATTACGAAAACAGCGCATTCTCTGCACGTGTTTCATACACTTATCGCTCTGAGTACTTCTACACAAACTACTTAGGTTTAAACCAGTATAAAGATGGCTTTGGTCAATATGATTTGAACATGAGTTACAACGTGACAGAAAATCTTAATCTTATTTTCCAAGCGATTAACCTCACAAACGAAGAGCAAAAAGCGACGTCGGGTAACAGCACAGGTATGCCTGATAACAATCGTCCGTTGGCTATTCATGACTACGGTCGCCGTTTCTTACTGGGCGCACAAATGAAATTCTAATCAGATTGATTCGACGTTTACTCATTTGATTAAGGCACAGCATATTTATGCTGTGCCTTTTTAATAATAGGTTAGCTATGCATTTTAAAAATTTACTTATCTTGTTGATGTTTTCTGGTTTGATTGGATGTAGCTTTTTGCCCAGTTCTGAGCCGAGTAGTGCTGAAAAGCAGATGCTTGGCAAAATTCACCAACAGGTCGTCGCGCGAGAATTTCGCGCAGCGTGGGTTGCGACAGTGGCCAATATAAATTGGCCCCTGGAGCCGGGGTTACCTGTTGCAGAGCAAAAAGAACACGCAATTAGAATACTGGATACGCTGCAACAACATAATTTTAATACGGTGATTTTTCAGGTGAGGCCCCAAGCTGATGCCCTTTATCAAAGTAGTTATGAGCCGTGGTCTTACTATTTAACGAAAGAGCAGGGAAAAGCCCCAGAGCCTTATTATGATCCCTTACAATTTTGGATAGAAAACGCGCATAAACGTGGCTTAAAGCTTCACGCATGGATCAATCCATATCGAGCACATCATCATGTAGGCGGGCCATTATCGTCGCAGTCGGTCGTGAATACCCAGCCTGATAAGGTGGTTAAATTAAAAAATGGTACTTTTTGGTTTTTGCCGACAGATAAAGATGTGGTCACTCATACATTAAATACATTAACAGAGCTGGTAACGCGCTATGATTTAGATGGTATTCATTATGATGATTACTTTTACCCGTATCCATCGTATAACGAAGGAGACGATTTTCCAGATGCTGAGCAATATCAGGCATATATTCAAGCAGGTGGGACGCTAAGTGTGTCAGACTGGCGACGCAATGCGGTGAACACATTTGTGCAGCGTCTTTACAGTACGGTGAAAGAAATTAAACCACATGTGTTAGTCGGGATCAGCCCATTCGGTGTATATAGACCAACACAGCCTAGTACCATTCGTGGCATGGATCAGTACGAAACGCTTTTTGCAGATGCCAAGTTATGGCTAAACGAAGGGTGGTTAGATTACTTTTCACCTCAGCTTTATTGGCCAATAAACCAATACGCACAAAGCTACCCGCTCTTATTAAGCTGGTGGCAGTCACAAAACACGCAAGGTCGTCATTTATGGCCTGGTATTAATGCGCTGCGATCATTCGACGAAGCTGGTGTTGATGAAGTGGTTAATCAAATAATGATCAACCGTGGATTTTTGACTGCATCACCAGGGACCGTTTTTTGGAATGTTGCCGCACTAGATGGTAGCCAATTAATGCGTGACGTCATTGCAGATGGCGTATTTCAGCATCAAGCTTTAATTCCTGAAACGCCTTGGATAGACATGCCCGCTCTATCACCGTTTAAACTTGAGTATCAACAACAGGCTGAATCTATAGTGTTACGCTGGCAACATACAACCCCTGAACACGTCGCGCACAGCTTAGTGTACACGCAATATGGTGATGATTGGCACTATCAAATTTACACGCCTGATGTTAATTGGCTTAAGGTCAATGAAACAAAAGAGGGGCAGTCGCTCAATGTTGTAAAACTGATTGCGGTCGATAGGCTAGGAAATCAAAGCCCTGCCACAGAAATCGCCTTTAAGTAGAGCCTGTACGCTGTATCCCTTTATCTGTTACGCTTATGAAAATCAATAAAATAGGCATCAGAGTGAACGCAATTAAGGTATTTGCAGTATTGCTGCTGGGATGTATTTTTTCGACAAAAAATATGGCCGCAACTCAACATATAAATCTTGTTAAGCCAGTAGTTGCGGCATTTAAAGCGGGTGATAAAGACACCATCGCAGAGCGTGTTCATTATCCGCTAAAGCGTAAAGCCCCCTTAGAAGCTATTAAAAACAAGCACATGCTGATAGCGCGCTTTGATGAGGTTTTTGATAAAGCGTTCGTTGAAAAAATCACAACCTCCAATATTCGCCACGATTGGCAAATGATGGGCTGGCGAGGCATTATGTTTGACTCGGGTAAATTGTGGCTTGATTTTGATGGTTCAATTTGGGCTGTTCCCTATGAATCAGAAGCAGAAAAAACACGGCGTGAAGCGCTTATTGCAAAGCAAAAACAACGCCTGCATGAAAGTCTTCGCGAATTTACACAGCCGATACTAACTTGGAAGACAAAAAAGCATTTAATTCGTATTGATGAATTGGCAGAAAATCAATACCGCTATGCAGCATGGGACATCACGCAAACAATGGCGGATGAACCACGCATTGTGATAACAAATGGCACATTGCGTTTTGATGGCAGTGGCGGTAACCATTTTTATACGTTTATGAATAACGGCTACCGCTATGTGTGTCATGTTATTGTGCTAGGTACTGAGCAATCACCAGCGGGGCAATTAGAAGTATTTAAAAATGGTGTACAGGTTTTGTCTGAGCCTGCTTTGGATTTTTAGGTGTTTTTGCTTATTTTGCACTACGCTTACTCTTTTAAAGGAGTAAGTTATGAGTACAAAATTTTGGATTTTAAGAGCCATTAGAGTTTTCACGCTGGTGGCTATTTTATTATTTATGGTAGAAATCCTTAAAGGCCACGACACACAAAGTGCATTAAGTTTTGCGCTACTTTGGTCATTTATTGCAACGGCAATTTTTATCGCAACCCGTTTATATCACTCATCAAAAGGGCGACATTGTGCATTGTGTAATGACACCCCAGATGATAAAAAAGCGAATTAACCTAGGTTGTTAACAAATACACCGCCCCATACCAGCGCACAAATCGTAAGAGCAATAAGTACAGCTGCTGACCCCAAGTCTTTGGCTAGGCCTGATAATGGATGAATTTCAAGGCCTATGCGGTCTATTGCAGCTTCAATTGCCGTATTGACCACTTCAGCAAACATCACAAATAACACAGATACAAGCAGCATGATTTTCTCATACAGGGTAATTTGCCAGACAAAAACCACGGCTATGGCAAGGACTAACAGTATCAGCTCTTGTTTAAAAGCAGACTCATGCTTTGCTAACCACGTGAATGCACGTTGGGAATTTTTAAATGCTAGGCGAATACGTTTAATGCCTATAGGTTTGTTAGTGCTATCAAATTGCATCGTATGAAATCTCTATTTCGTTAGCTTTGTTTTGAGCAAGCATAGAAAATGTCTTGCTCAGGGTTATATTTAGTACTTCCGACATGAGTTAAGCCAAGTAGGGTGTCAAATATGTTATCGTGCGAAAAAGCATGGTTACGCTGTTGTTCAATACATTGGTTAAAGCGGCTATCGGCTAGTTTATTACTCCAAAATAGCATAGGCACTTGGGTTTGCTCTTTAGGCGCTAATGCATAGGGAAAACCGTGCAAATACAAACCTTTTTCACCTAACGACTCACCATGATCAGAGACATATAACAGTGATTTATCATCCGCCTTACTGTCTTTAAGCAAGTTGATTAGTTTACTCAGCACTAAGTCGGTATAAGCAATGGTATTGTCATAGGTGTTTGTGAGTTGCTCGCTGCTACAATTTTGGATATCGCTACGTGGGCAGTCAGGCAAAAATTTAGTCTCTTTTTCTGGATAGCGGCGATAGTAAGTTGGCCCATGTGAACCAATCATGTGTAGCACGACTAGTTGGTGCGTCGCATGACTCTTGGCAAGTGTTGCAGCTAACTCTTCAACGAGTACTTCATCAAAACAGTAATGGCCATCACACTGTGTATTTGTTTTATTTGGTTCGATAGTCTTAGACTTAACGCGAACACAAACGCCTTTACAGCTGCTGTTATTGTCAATCCAAGTGACTTCAACACCACTTCGCTGGATAAGATCAAGCACATTTTCTTGGCTTTGCGCAAGTCGGGAATCGTATTCATTTCTATCTAAACGCGAGAACATACAAGGCACAGAAATGGCTGTTGCGGTGCCACATGAGCTGACATCGCTAAAGTATTTCACACCGAGTTTTGGTGTATATGGATTCGTTTTCTTGTCATAACCTTGCAGTGAAAAGTTAGCTGCCCTGGCTGTTTCGCCTACCACCATAATGGTGAGTGAGCTTTGCTGCTCAGCCAATAAATGCGGTGTTTTATCTAATACTTTAAATGGTAAAGGCGGGTAAAAATAATTATCGCGCAAGTACTTATAGCTTGCGGTGTAAAATGCAAAGGGAGTTATGTAACTTGTTAGCTGGCGGTTATTACGCCCTACAGAGGCATAATCTTTATAAAATGGCACAGCAATAACGGCTACAGCAATAAACGCTGTGACGTTAAGAAACGCAAAGCTTTTTAGGCGAACACGAAAGTTTCCGACAATTTTAAAGCGAGAAAACAAATAGGCTGGGAGCACCCCAAGCACACCAATAAAAGCGATGACTTGTACATTTAGGTATGAAAATGCCTCACCTGAATTTGTTTCTAAGACATTTTGCAACATGCTTTTATCAAAGATAACACCGTAATTTAAGGTTGCATAAAACAACAGCGACGAAACTACGATGCTTGTTAAAAGCACGGGTTTTACAAAGGTGATTAACGATAACCAACTCAATACCATTGCCGTCAGTGCTAATAAGAAAAAAGGTACGCTTGCTATAAATAACCAATTGATATGTTCAGGTTTGCTGGCAGCTTCAAGCATGTTAAATAAAAACAGGCCATTAAATGCTATAACCAAGTAAAACGACACCAGCCAGACAAATTGGCTGTAGCTAACGTGCCATTTTTTAGTAAGGAGTTGTTTAATTTGCATGCTCATAATCATTCCTCATCGCTACGGTTTATTTGGTAAGCGATACAACTGTTCGGTATAAGCTAAATTGCTAAATAAGACGTGAGCTAAGGCTTTTTTGGCAAGCTCAACGCTGCTATCTGCGTTATCGATGGCAACTTGGGTTTTACTAGCAGGGTCATAGCGCCAATAGCTCACTTTTTGGTTTGGCATCAGGATCACGGCTTCACCATTTTCTACGTAAGCAAAGTTGTCGTAGTACTGCATCATGGCGCGCTCTACGGGGTATTGTTTTGTTAAGTCGTAGCCGATCATTGGAGTCGCTTGTTCAACACCTAACAACGATAACAAGGTTACCGGTAAATCCATTTGGCTTACTAAGCGAGTATCACGCTTTGCTTTCATATCACTGTTTAAAATGACCGCAGGAATATGGAAAGATTTAAGCGGCACAGGCTCTGAGCCAAACACGCGTACATCATGATCAGCAACCACTAAAAATACCGTGTCTTGCCAGTAATCTTGTGTTTTGGCTTTTGCGATGAATTTACCTAGCGCGTAGTCAGCGTATTTAATTGCGAGATCGCGTTTGTAGTTTTGAGGGTCGTGGCCTTCAGGCAGCGTTACCTTACCTTCTGGAATATCAAAGGGATCGTGATTACTTGAAGTAAACACAAGGCTGAAAAAAGGTTTGCCCGCTTTATTTAGCTCGTTTAGCTCTTTATCAGCTTGATTGAATAAGTCTTCGTCGCTTACTCCCCAAGATGAGATAAACTCTGGGCTTTGTATGTCATTAATATCTACAATATCGCTAAAGCCATTGCCTAAGAAAAAGCTTTTCATGTTATCGAAGTGACTTTCTCCGCCATAAATAAATTGGGTGGTATAACCTGTGCGTGCCAATACATCGGCAAGTGAAAAGAAGTTATGCTGTGACTTTGATAGCTTTACTACTGAGCGAGAAGGTGAGGGGATAAAACCGGTTGTTACAGCTTCAATTCCTCGGACAGAACGTGTACCCGTTGCATATAAATTGTTAAATCCCCAACCTTCTTTATACAGCTTATCAAGGTGTGGTGTAACACCAATGCCACCTAACTCCCCGACAAAACGAGCACCTAAGCTCTCTTCTAAAATGATCACTAAGTTTTTTTTACTTTTATGGTTAAACGCTGTGTTAACAGCAAGCGTTGGGATTGCCTCAATGGTGAACTGTGAGCGATATGATGCTTTTTTAACGGTGTCGATAATGTCACTGCGTGGCATGGTGCCATATAGACTACTGGCATTCTTTTCATTACCCATATTTTTTAAAGCAAACGCTACACTGTAGGGTGAGTTGAGCACCAGTGAATTAACCAGCGAGTCACCCGAAAAATACACTAATGCCGGATTTAGAGGTCGATGACTTACAGTACCTCTTGCGCTAATTAAACAAATTATTAAGGTGGTAACGAGTATTACCACTTGGCTAGCCTTTTTAGTGTTTTGTTGTTTACTAAATGCTGCATTTATAAAGCGATACGCAAACACACAACTTAGTGTTGCAATAATTAAGGTGCTTATCATAGCCAGCTGATGGCCATTTAACAGCATAGAGAATACTTCTTGAGGGTAATCTAGGTATTCGACAAACAAGCGATTTGGTCGCACATCGTATTGGTTAATAAATGCGGGTGTTGAAGCCTCAACAACCACGATTAAAGTTACGACTAGGCTGCTATAAAGAGTAAAAGCATGTTGAAATAAAGCGGTTTTACTGCGCAAAAACACGTTAGCAAGTAACATCAAAACGGCTAAAGCTGATAGGTAACCTAGGCTACTCAAATCGATTCTCAGGCCACCAATTAGCACAGCTATGCTATCACCATCAACAAGCCGTTGCTGCTGCCATAACAGTAAGCCAATTCTCGACAGCATAAAAACTGTCATTAATAATAAGGTAAAACGAAACAAAGGTTTTAAAACGGAGAGTTTTGCTGTCATAGTCGTACTTTCTTAATCGAAACTACGGCAATAGTAGGAAGCAAAACTTAAGAAATCCTTATGGTAATCTTAATATTTTCTAAACCAGAAAAACTTCAGTAAATCTTAAGTGAATCTTAAGTTTGGTGCTGTAACCTGATGAGGTAGAAGAGTTTTTACTTATTTGAGTAACATATGAAATTGTTAATTATTGAAGATTCAGTGTCATTAAGACGTAGTCTACGAGTTGGCCTTGAAAACTTAGGTTTTACCATTGATGAAACTGGCGATGGCGCTGAAGGACTTAGTATGGCAATGACAGGAGAGTACGAATTAATAGTACTCGACATTATGTTACCCAGTATTGATGGTATTACGTTATTACAAACCATAAGAGCAAAGCAGCTCGATGTGCGTGTGCTCATTTTATCTGCCAAGCAAGAACCTGAAGACAAAGTGAAAGGGCTGCTGACTGGGGCCGATGACTACCTAACAAAACCATTTTCGTTTGATGAGCTTCATGCAAGGTTATTAAACTTGATGCGTCGCGGTGGCTTGAAAACAATCAGTGATGTGATCCGCATCGATAACTTGGCTTTGAACTTACAATTAAAACTGTTGCAAGTCGGTGACACTGTAATCGACCTTACGCCCAACGAATACAAAATTGTTGAGTGCTTATTTAGTAATCAAAATAAAGTGATTACATCAGAAAAGTTAAGTACTTATATTGCAGGGCAATATGACTTAGTTTCGAAAAACTCTATTGAGGCGCATTTATCATCAGCACGTAAAAAGGTCAGAGCGGCAGGTGGTGAGTTACCTATTCAAACCAAGCGTGGTTTTGGTTACATAATTCAAGGAAGGTGATGAAATCAATTCGCAGTAAATTAGTTTTTACTCTATCCATAGCGATAACTGGGCTTGTTTTAGGTATTTTATTAGCCACAGATATTGCAGTCGATAATTGGATTGATAATGAGTTTAACCGTGGCTTACACTCAAAAGCTGGCATGCTGATGACTTTGGTACATGAAGATGAAGAAGGGGTGGCTTTTAATTTCTCGAGTGAATTTATGCCAGAGTTTGATGGGCAGTTTGAGCCTGAGTATTTTCAGATTTGGACTGAGGAGGGAGTGTTTACACGCTCACAAAGCCTTAATTTATTTGCTTTGAAGAACCTTAAGTTTGAAGAGTTAAAATTGGGTGAAGCGAAAATAATGACCACCCAGCTACCGGATGGTCGTGACGGACGAATCATTTATACTCGTTTTCAGCCGCAACTTGACTCGCACTCACATAGGAATTTTTATAATGGAGTGAGTAGACCACATCACAGCACGCTTACTTTGGCCTATGCCGCGTCTTCTGAAGAAGTTGATTTTATTTTGTGGTTAATTGACGTTATTTTTATTGTAACCACAGTGACAGTCATTGTTTTTATTCGGCTCTTTGTACGTAAATCGGTCGACAGTTCTTTAGCGCCACTGAATAAACTCAATCGTGATATTAGTCGGCTTAGTATCGCAGATAAAAATGCAATAATTGTCGTTGAAGAACCAGTTAAAGAGCTGCAGCCGATTGTAAATAGCTTGAATGCCTTTATTAAAGAAAATAGGCAGCTGTACTTTCGCGAAAAACGTTTAACGTCAGACATCGCTCACGAACTAAAAACCCCCATTGCTGAGCTAATCAACATGGCCGAAGTGGCCATTCGTTTTCCTGATGAAAAAGAATTTGAAGCCGATTTTAAACCCGAGGTACTGAAAATTAGCCAACGGTTAAAAAGCATTGTGTCGAACCTATTGCTACTGCATAAATACAGTAATGAAGCCTTATCAAAACAAGATGCTTGCGATTTAAATCAGGTCATAATGCGTACCTTAGAAAGGTGCGATCTAGAGCGAGTTGAATTTGCACTTCAAGAAGATATCCCAGCTATTGTTAGTAACCTATTTGCACTTGAATCAATCATCATCAATCTTGTGAATAACGCCAAACAATACAGCCCAGAAAAGAGTGTAGTGACTGTAAGTACGCTGCTTAATAAAGAGGGTAAGTTGCAATTATCTGTTACTAATGAATTAAAAATACCCTTAACCGATGAAGATATTAGCCAGTTATTTGATCCACTGTGGCAAAAAGACAGTGCCAGAACATCCAGCGATAATTTTGGTCTTGGATTATCGATTGCAAAAGCGTTAAGCACATCGATAAACGCCGAACTTAACGTTGAGTTAAATGAGGAATTTATTACCTTTAGTTTGAAATTAAAGTGAAATTTTGCAGCGTGTGTATTTATGTGCAACACTGAAAGTGAACAACAATAAGGAATAATAACTATGGGTAAAATTATTGGTATCGCACTTATCGTGATTGGTGTTGCACTTGCTGTATGGGGTTATAACGTTTATGACTCGGCCAGTGCTCAAGTAAGTCGTACGTTTAGTGGCGACACACCAATCGAAGCATGGCTTGGTATGGTGGGTGGGGCAATCTGCGCCATTGTGGGAATTTATAAAGTAAAATAAGCAACCACATGTTGAAATAAGCAAGCTAATACCTGATACTGTATTTATATACAGTTGTGGTGTTAGCTATGCAAAAACAATTACCGCTAAAATATTATTTAAATCACTTTTTTGAATTAGCCGAATTTATTCAGGCGCAATGCAAAACGTTGCTAACTCCTGAACAACAGCAATTTATCGTTAAGTTAACCCAGCTCGACGAACAAAGCTTGTGTACTTTGTTACGTATCTATTCGCGAAAACCAAGACTCGTCGCGCTTTCATCGCTTAATTACGAAGAAATCCCAAACCTACACGGCGCTATTTTTAAACTTAAGCAGTTTGCGCTGGTGGCTCACCCTAGGGTTGATGATCTTGATTTGGTACTTGCTCATTTAACGAAACCAGAGCTTGTTGCATTGCTTGCCGATGACGTACTTTTTAAAACCCCTGTTACGTTTAAAAAGTCGGCCAGTAAAGGGGTTTTACTGGCACTGTGTAAACAACATATTGACCGAGAGGCGAATGCGCTTGAGCAGTTATGTGGAGAGTTTGTTGTTAATAGCCGAGCAGAATATTACGAGTACTTTGAATTTTTATACAGCGGTCGCTTAAGTGCAGGTGATATAAACCATCAAAACCGCTTTGTTATGCGTGATTTAGGGATAGCGAAGGTGCGTAATGATGTTGGTGAAACGCGGTCACGTTTTAATACTCTTGAAGAAGCACAGACTCATTACCAATTAAATCAATGCCGCATGCAGTTTAAGGCATGCGAGATGCCTGAACAATATCGTCATTTAGCCAATGAACTGTTACAGATAAACTGTACTGACGATTTAGCGCATAGTATTAAAAATAAACTGCTTATTCGCTTATTTAAGCAATTTAAAGAGGCCGATTTGGCTTATGCATGCACACTTTTAGATAATTGCACTGGTAGCAGTGAGGCACAAGAACTGGCTATTCGTGTACGTTATAAACAAGGTGATACTGATTGGGTACAGCAAACGTTAGAAGCAATTATTAACGACCCCATCGACGACGGCATTTTGTATTTTGCTGAAGATTTCTTACAACGAAAATACAACAAGCAGCAGCGTTCTCGGTTAACACAAATGCTCAGTGATACTGAGTGTCAGTTAGAGATTGACGATATTTATCGTGGCGATGTTGAACAAGGAGTCTGTGAGTATTATCAACAGCAGGGATATACGGTATTTTTTACTGAAAATAATCTGTGGTTGAGTTTATTCGCGTTGACGTTTTGGCAAGAACTGTTTGTGGATACACCGTACCCACCGTGCAATGAATTTGATATTTACCCGCATGTTTTATTAGCCGATTGTTTTTACGCTTCGCAGCAGGCAGATATTGAGCAAAAACTGGCAACGTTCACCCATAATGATTGTATTTATAAGCAGGTTTGCAAAAGTGCAGCGCAGTTTTACGATACGCCAACGGGGTTGTTTCAATGGCACAGTGATATTCTTGAGCCTTTAAAAGTGCTTATTCAGCACAGTGAACTTGAGAGTTTAAAAGCGCATTTATTGCAAATGACAAAAACTTTTAAACAACTCAAAGATGGCTACCCAGACTTAATGGTACTGAAAGACACTGGCTTGTGCTTTGAAGAAGTGAAAGCGCCTGGTGATAAACTCAGACGCAATCAGCTGGTGAGTATTGATATATTAAAACAGCATGGCTTTACCGTGAATATTGTTGCGGTAAATTGGTTTAATGATCCTAACCGTATATACAGTGTGGTTGACATTGAAACCACGGGTGGGGTGCAAGGTAATAATAAAATAACCGAAATTGCCGTGGTGCAGCTACAAGCCGGCGAAGTGATTAAGCAGTGGGCAAGTTTAATTAATCCAGAGCGAAGTATACCGCCATTTATCACCAAGTTGACCGGCATTAATGCCGCCATGGTGCGCGATGCCCCTTGTTTTGCTGATATAGCCGATACGCTCAGAGGGTTCTTAAAAGGGTCGGTATTTGTGGCTCATAATGTGAATTTTGATTACAGTTTTATTCGTAAAGAATACGCCGCAATCGCCCAGACCTTTAAAATGCCTAAATTGTGTACGGTGGTTGAGTCGCGAAAAGCATTTCCGAAACTTCCCTCATACTCGCTTGGTAATTTAGCTGCGCATTTTGAACTGAATTTAACGAATCATCACCGTGCGCTGGCTGATGCTACCGCCACAGCCCAGTTGTTAAAACTTATTCAGCAAACACAATCAAAAAAGGCGAGTTAAACTCGCCTTTTATCATTTTGCGTTTGCGGTTATTCGTACTCAATAGGGTCTGTTACGTTATTAAGTGCGAAGGCTTCTAAACGCTCTTGGCATGCACCACATTTACCACAGGCTTTGTCGCGGCCGTTGTAGCAGGTCCATGTTTGGCTGTAATCAAGGCCCATTTTTAAACCATCTGTCAAAATATCGATTTTCGTATTGTTTAAATAAGGGCTGAAAATTTCAACGGCGTCGTAGTTTGCAATACGGCATACATCATCCATTTTTTTAACGAACTCTGGACGACAATCTGGGTAAATTGCATGGTCACCTGAATGAGCACCGTAATACACTTTGCTGGCTTTTAGCGACACTGCGTAGCCAACAGCCAGTGATAATAAAATCATGTTACGGTTTGGCACGATCGTGCTTTTCATGCTCTCTTCTTCGTAATGACCTTCTGGCACGTCTATATCGTCGGTTAACGACGAGCCGCCAATTAGTTGATTAATCGCAGAAATATCAACGATTTTATGAGGAACACCAAGCTTTTCACATACCTGTGCCGCCACTTTAAGCTCTTTAACATGACGCTGGCCGTAGTCGAACGACAGGGCATACACTTCGTGGCCTTGCTGCAGGGCTTTATTTAATACGGTAAATGAGTCCATACCGCCGGAATAAATAACAACTACTTTTTGCGTCATAACTGTTTTGCTCATACTTTTGATAGAGGTTTACTTCAGGGCGCGATATACTACACGGCTCGGGCCTAAATAACAATTTTTGCCCGCGATTTTGGTTTTTAGGCGGCCAATTTTTACTGTCCGTCGCGTCGTAAGTGAGATGTCTTTTGTACAAAATTAACGAAGTGTTTGAAACAATTCAAGGTGAAGCAAGTTTTACGGGTACACCTTCAATCTTTTTACGTTTGCAAGGCTGCCCTGTGGGCTGTGCTTGGTGTGATACAAAACAAACATGGGACGTTGATAATGTGTATAGGGTGTCGCTTGATGACACGGTCGAAAAAAAAGCGGACTCTGATCATTGGGCCGAAGCCTCTGCAGAGCAAATATTAGCGCTATTTAAAGAACGCGGTTACAACGCAAAGCATGTGGTGATCACCGGTGGTGAACCTTGCATGTATGACTTAAACCCAGTGTGTGAGCTATTACATGCAAACGGTTATTCTACGCAAATAGAAACCAGCGGCACATTCGAGATTTTAGTCCCTGAGCAAACGTGGGTAACGGTTTCACCAAAAATTAATATGCGCGGCGGTTACAAAGTACTGCGCAGTGCAATGCAACGCGCCGATGAAATTAAACACCCAGTGGCCATGCAAAAGCATGTTGAAGAGCTTGAAGATTTGTTTTTAAAAACAGGCGTGAATCCGCGTTTAGTTTACCTTCAACCCATCAGCCAAAAAACATCAGCGACTAAACTTGCCATTGAGACCTGTATTGCAAAGAACTGGCGTTTATCAGTGCAAGTGCATAAGTATTTGGGAATTAGCTAAACACATAATTTTTGTGTACAGAAACAAAAAAAGCGTTGCACCATGGCAACGCTTTTTTACTATGTTCTCGTAACTCGTAACTCGTAACTCGTAACTCGTAACTCGTAACTCGTAACTCGTAACTCGTAACTATTTATTCTGCGCTAAATAATCAAGCACAACCTGATGATGATCTTTGGTTTTAAACTTATCAAACACGTGCTTGATTTTACCATCTTGACCAACTAAAAAGCTGATGCGGTGAATACCTTCGTACTCTTTACCCATAAACTTTTTGTAACCCCAAATACCGAATGCATCGGCAATGGCGTGATCTTCATCGGCTAACAGATCAAAATTAAGCTCTTTCTTTGTTTCAAAATTCTTTAGTCGTTTGATTGGATCAGGGCTAATACCAACAACGTGCGTATTGAACTTAGCAAGCTCTGCTTTTTCATCACGAAGGTTTTCAGCTTGCACTGTGCAACCAGGAGTTGATGCTTTAGGGTAAAAATAAACCAGTACTTGCTGCTCTTTTAAAAGATCAGCTAAGACAACGGTTTCGTCGTTTTGGTTTTGTAAACTAAAAGCAGGGGCTGTGTCGCCAGCTTGTAGTGGATTAATTTTCTTCATGCTTTGCTCCTTAGCGAATGCGTCTGAATATATAGTCTACGTTCAAACTACGAGAAAGATCTTCAAAGCTCACTTTAAAGTGATCAATATCGACTTCTACAGGGATATTAAACTCTAGTTCGCAGCGCATTTTAAGTTCGTCATTCTCTTCATAGGTGTCTGATTTAAGAGAACAAATACTGATATGATTGTCAGCAAAAAAGCGCGTTACTTTGCTTAGTGTTCCCGGTGTGTCAATACCTGTGTATTCGAGGGTGTAACCAGCACAAAATTCACACGCAACATGACTTGCTGTGCGTTTCATCATGGTTAATAAGCCAAGCTCCATGCCTTTTGTAGGCAATGTATGCTCAATGCGGCTAATTGCTGACATATCGCCAGCCAATAACATGATAAAGGTAAATTCGTTGCCCAAAATAGCAATGCGACTGTCAATTATATTGCAATGGCAATCACTCACTAACTGAGTCAATTCGCTAACGATACCGGGTCTATCTTCGCCAATCGCAGTGAGCACTATCTGATGATTTGTAAAAACAGTCATGGAATTTTAAGTACCTAGTAATTAATAATACCAATAGATATAAGCCAGAATAAGCCTTGATTTCACGTGAGTTTAATAACGCACGGCGGCAAAGTTTAACATAATTTACTCAGTTAACGATAGCGACGATTAATTAAGCCGTGAATAAAGTGCGCTCTTTCTTGTTTTTAGGGGCATCAGAAAGTACCATAGTTAAAATTTTGCAAGGTGATAAGCAAACACATACGTTACGCTAACCCAAACCATTCGGGTTTTTTGCATAAAATAAAAAATGTAAAGTTAAAAGTGATTTTACAGTGAACCAAATCGGCATTACCCACTCATATATTTGTTAAAAAAATTAAGGGTTTGCTAAGGAGAAATATCTGTGCAGTATTGGATCTCAAAGGCGCTTGCTGTAAGCGTATTGGTAAGTTTAACTGGGTGCGGTGTATTTACCGATGAAGCACACCATAAACGTAATTATCGTGCTAACGAACCGGTTAAAGCGCCTGAAGGACTTGCGCAACCAGCTCAAGATCCGACTTATAAAATGGAAGTGGCTCAGTACGACAATAATCCTGAAGCGAAAAATTATCGTCCACCGGCGCAAGTGATCACCATTGCACAAGGTAGCTGGGTTGAAGAAGGCGATAAAGACGCACGTGTTTATTTTGATAAAAATGACGGTATCGTTGATTTAGATGAGTTTATTTGGGATTCCGTTCACGCGGTACTGAATGAGAGTAATACCCGTGCCGTTAAAGAAGATAAGTTATTAGGCAGCATAGAAACTGATTGGTACACAATCATCAAGCCTGAAGATAGCTGGTTTTGGGAAAGCGAAACGGAAGTGTCACAGCAGCGTTTTCTTTTTACAATTGAAGAGAAATCGCATCAACGTACTGCATCTTTAAATGCAAAACTGGTTGATTATAAAAGTGACTCACAAGAATTAACACCGCTTCTACAACAACAATTAGAAGTGCGTGTTTTAAACCAAGTAATCGCTGAGTTTGACTATCGTTATCGTCAACTTGAGGTTGAAATGCGTAAACAACAAGGCATTATTTCGCTTGAAATGGGCTTTGATAACAAAGGCAATGCCGCATTAGTTACTGAGCAAGATTACTTTGTTGTGTTTGATCGTTTTTCTGGTTTCTTAGAGCGTTTGTCTTTCACCATTGTTGAAATCGATCAAGAGCGCGGTTTGATCACGGCTGATTACAAAAAGCCAGAGTCAAGCGTGTGGGATTCTATTTGGGGTGAAGAGCTTGCAGAACTGCCTATTGAAGATGGCCAATACCAAATTCTTGTTAGCCGTACCAATGAAGGTGGCACAAGCCTGACTTGGATGGACTCAGAAGGCAATACACTTGAGCCGGGTACAATGAATGACCTACAACAAGCATTAGAAAATGCGCTGCGCCAACGCGGCATCAATATTTAATAATTAAAAAAGTTAAAACCACCACAAAAAGAGCCTAGCCGCTCTTTTTGTGGTTTTTACAGGTTGAAAATATGTCTAACTTAAACGCTGCAAACCGCAGTAACTTGCGAACTTTGTTTACCTTTTTCGTTCCTTCACTTATAGGTGTCTTCTTGTTTATGACGCCGGTACCCATAGGTGAAGCAATGACAATTCCAATTGCTGTTATGGCAAAAGCTGTGCAGGAGTGGATTGCGCCATTTGCATTGGGGTTAATTACCACAATTGTGTGTATCACAGGTGTTATGTCGTTAATAATAAAGTTTTTTAAGCCAAGAGCGCTGTTAAAAATATTTATTATTAAACATTTGTTTGATGTAAGTTGGCTGTGGTTGACTGTGCGTTTGCTCGGTATGGTATTTATTATATTAACGTACACGAAGCAAGGTCCCGAAATGATTATTTCGGGTGATACAGGGGCATTAGTTTTAAACGACCTCCTGCCGGTACTTTTTTCGGTGTTTATTTTAGCGGGTTTACTGCTGCCATTATTACTCAACTTTGGTTTGTTGGAGCTTGTTGGTACGTTACTGACAAAGGTGATGCGCCCTTTATTTGGTGTACCAGGACGAAGCGCAGTTAACTGCGTAGCGTCGTGGCTTGGTGATGGTAGTGTCGGTATTTTAATGACCGCACGCCAATATGAAGACAAGCATTATACACAACGTGAAGCTGCGATTATTGGTACCACATTTTCTGCGGTATCAATTACTTTTTGTTTGGTTGTTATTGGCCAAGTAAAATTAGAACACTTGTTTGCTCCATTCTATTTGACCGTGTGTTTAGCGGGTTTTGTTGCTGCTTTAATTGTTCCGCGTTTACCGCCTTTACGTTTTAAGAAAGATTTGTATGTTGACGGCACAGAACCCGACAAGCACGCAGAGTCAGTGCCAGAAGGGAAAACTCTTATTACGCATTCTCTCGATGTTGCTTTAGCTAAAGCACGCACAGCTCCAGGCGTTGTAGGTACGCTTAAAGAAGGCTTACACAACGCATTTGACATGGTTTTTGCTGTATTACCCGTGGTGATGGCTGTGGGTACATTTGCCCTGATTATCGCTGAATACACTGCCATTTTTGAATACATGGGCAAACCATTTGTGCCATTTTTAGAATTACTGCAGGTCCCTGAAGCAGAAGCAGCGGCGCAAACTATTATGGTGGGTTTTGCCGATATGTTTATACCGTCAATATTAGCGGCGGGAAACATTGAGAGCGATGTCACCCGTTTCATTATTGCTGCTATGAGTGTCACGCAGTTAATTTACATGTCAGAAGTAGGGGCATTGTTATTAGGCAGCAAAATCCCGGTGAATATCGTTGAATTGTTTTTAATTTTTATTTTAAGAACATTGGTGACGCTGCCGGTCATTGTATTGATGGCGCATTGGTTAGTGTAAACTCGTCAGCGCATAATCAAAAAGCCCTGATCAATCAGGGCTTTTTTGATCATTTTCGTCTTTTTTTTCGGGCTTTTTAAAGTCCATTTTTGCTGCATGTTTTAATAAAGCAAGGTTGCCAATGACAACCCCAAACACGGCCACGACGATTGCAATTTTTTGCCAGGTTTCCATAGGTACACTCAGCTAATTCACCAATCTAGATAGTAGCACTTATATCAATCCGCAAAAATACTTAATCATTTTGAGTGTTCAAACCAGTCGCTACCTGCGTTAAAAATGTCTGATTTACGACTGCATGGATGCAGGAGGTAGATCAATGCAGGAGCAATTGCCGAGAACAACTAAATAACTAAATTTTTGCCTTGTTATCAACGCGGTTTTATTACCTCAAAATAGACCTCTTAATTAAGCACAATGGTATTAAAAGCGTTTTGCATAAGAAAGAGAAATAAAATCAAGTCCAGGGTTTGGGCTTTTGAATCCTGCGTTAGAGTAGTGTAAATAGCGTAGTGCTAACGAACGGTTGTCACCTAAATCAGCAACCAAGCCTAACCTATCTTCAAACTGGTAGTGAGTGCTAACATTTTTTCCTGCAAAGTGGGTGTCATCTAAAATTGAGACGCCTATACCAAACTCAACTGACACCGGTATACCTTTAACATTGAACACGGGGTATTGAATCACGGGTGACATTGCTAACACTACGTTAGTTTGATGATTGTTTTCTTTACCGTATTGCCAAATGTTAAAACTCGATTCGAAGTATAAACGGCCGTACTTGAGTGGTAATTTCTCGCTCGGGATATGATATTGGTAGGCTAATTTAATGCCTTTCACGTCGCCTTCACCTTGAATATAATCAATTGCATAACCATGATTTGAAGCTGCATAAAGCGGGCCTGCGACCAAAGCCGTTGCGCAAAGTATGAGGGTTTTTAATTGATGCATTTTTTTCATATCGGTACTTCTCTTTGTGACTGTGAGAATGTAGATAAGGGCAGGGGGGAGCCGTTTTCAATGTGCGAAAATACACAGACGCTGTGCAGGCTCGTGGTTTTAGAAGTAATTATATGAAAATGCTAATAAAAACTGATTGGTGTCATTTTGGCATTAAAAAGGTGTCGTATTGGTTCTTTTTCTTTGGGGTAGTAATCGGTATATTAGCGAAAATTTTTTGATCCAGAAGCACACACAATGACCAGATTAGTTAATTCATTCTTGCTAATTGCAACACTCTTTACGGCCAGTGTAAGCGCCAGTAATGTGAGTTCGCCAAAGCAGTTATTAGAATCAGTAACAGCCGATTTATTTGTTGATATCGCCAATGTGAATGCCAAAGGTGATGCAAGCCCTGAAGCAATGAGCAGTATTGTAGAGCAACGTTTACTGCCACACATGGATATTAAATTTGTATCTTACAAACTGCTAGGTAAGCATATTAAAGGTTTACGCCGCGAACAGGCTGTTGAGTTTATTGCTGCTGTTGAGCACTATTTAACGGTGACTTATGCGGGTGCGCTTATGAAGTACACTGGGCAAAAAGTTATTTTCGATCAATCTCAGTTAGTCGATGGTGATTATGCAACAGTGAAAACGCAAATTGTTGACGATAATGCCCCAGCCATTGATTTACACTTTAAGTTGCGTCAAGGCAAAGACAAGCAATGGAAAGTTTACGATATCGTTGCTGAAGGTATTTCGCTCTTAAGTGCAAAGCAAAAAGAAGTATTGCAACGCATTAGCCAAGTAGGCATCGACCAAGTAACACACGAATTAGCCAGTAAATAAGTTTATATAGTCTCCAACCAAGCAGTGTGCTCCGTGTGTGTGCCACTGCTTTTCTATTTTCTTTAAAAATCACCTACTTTGCGCTAGCACCTCGTACCCTCTGTGGTAGAATCAAGCTACTTTTCTTATTAACCTAAGTATCTGTCAAGATACTCGTTTTTTGGTCGCAATATTAAGCTCAGTGTCAGTTATATTTTGTTATAACTGAGTGCTTAATAAGACCTCGAATAATGTGCAGCGGAGTTGTGTTTTTTTAATGGAAAATGTACTGATTTGGCCGAAGGAATACCCGTTACTGATCAAAGGATTAGCTGAGCAAAACGGGGCTTATATTTTAGATGCTTTAGAAGCTTGGCCTGCATGTCGTTCAACAAATGAAGATGACGGTGTGTGCACGACGGTTCTGCCACCTATTTATTACCTTACTTGGTTAACACCGCTTGAGCCTTTTGAAGAGTGCTACTTTCAGCATATTTCTGAGTTTGATGAATCTGCGCAGCACTATATAAATGCAATGAAAACGCATTTTCTAGACAACGATTACACCCCAGAAAGCCTTGTACTTATGCTCTGCCAGCGTCTTGAAAAATACGCCAGTGCATTTGCGCAATCAGCGGTTAAAACACCGATTACACTTATTCACCAGCTATTCAATCGTCGCTATTTTACGGTGATTGAGCATGTGCTGAATCAAGGTGCAAAAATGTCTGCACAAGACGTGCTTGAGCTGTGGACTGAAGTGGATTTTAGAGATCGTCTTAGTGGCTTTATCCCTGAAACGGTTGCTGACCTGGAACATTTAACCAGCCTTGCAGCAGATAAAGTCGCGCAAGGGGAAGACTACTTTACGTTATTGAAGTTGGTCTCGCCAGACGTTGATTCTGTCGCGTTACTTGAGCAAGCGCTGTTAGCGCATTTAAGTCATGAAAGTGCAAAGCAAACAATGGCAAAGCGCTTTATTGAGCAAGGGGCAACAGGCACACTTGCTGACGAAAACGGTAAAACTGCGTTTATGTGGGCGATAGAAAAAGGCTACGTAAATGTTGTTGAAACGATACTCGAACATCAAGATAAAACGCGACAAGATAACAAAGGTAATACCGCATTACATTATGCCGTGTTTGCCCAAAGTGAACCTTTGTTAGTGTTTTTGTTAAAATCGGGGTTTGATTTTCGTGTCCGTAATAACGAAGGTTTAAGTTGTTATCGCTTAGCCGTCAGTATAAAAGCAGATAACTTGGTAAAATGCCTAGAGCGCGATTTTGGGATTAAAGAGCTTTCACCAGAAGGGCAGTTCGAACGTGTGAAAAAAGTGCATTTGCTGCATGCCATCGTCACTTTGCTTTTCCCTGTGCAGTTGTTCTTCTTTTTTGATGATAGCATTGCTATAAAAAGTGAATTAACGCTGAGCTTTACCTTGCTTGCCATCATGTGCTTTTTCTTTGCAACGAGTTTAAAGCGTTGCGCGCTTTACCCACATTTACGCCACCCTTGGGGACTCTTTCTACTGCGTATGTTTTCGTTGTTTAGTTTGGTCGCACAAGTTGGTTTGGCAAGCATTGTGGCATTAGCGACACTTTCAGAGCTTGTTTAATATCATTAATTCGTAATAATACTTAATCATTTTGAGGGTTTAACCTGTCGCTATTTGCGTTAAAAATTGCTGATTTACGACTGCATGGATGCAGGAGGTAGAGCAATGCAGGAGCCATTGCCGAGAACAACTAAATAACGATTTTTTTGCTTTGTTATCAGCGACGTTTTAGCCTCAACACTGCTCATTTAATTAACCGAATTGAATTGGGATAAGTACAGAAGTGTGGAGTTTCCGCTTTTATTTCAATAAAAAAACGGCAACCTTGGTTGCCGTTTTTGCTATTTTTTAGACTCGCTTTCGTGGGCGGCTTTTTCTTCTGCTAACTCTTCTTTGAGCTTACGAATTTTTAATCCTAACTCTTGCCCTCTATGGCGTGCATAATAAGTGCAACCAATAAACATGAGGCTTGCAAAGGTTAACTCAAGTAACACCCAAATAAGCTGATCTTGGGCTACCCAAAGCAAGGTAAAGCCATGAATAAAATAGAACATGACAATAAAGTTAGCCCATGCGTAGGTGTAGGGCTTGTCTTGAATAATTCCTTTTAATGGCAATAGCAATGGCACAATATAAACAACAAATATAAATGCGTTGCTGTGGCCTTCTCGTGGTGCAATTAAAAACAACCAAATTGGCATTAAAATTAATAAACCAATGTAACCAATTAATGCAAAACGTTGAAAACGCTTTGTAATCGGCTTTTTGGCTACAGGGTGGTTTAACTCAGACTCTGAGCTCATTGTAATTTACTCGCAATCAGTGCCAGACGTTTTCCAACACTCTGACAAATTTTTATTTCGTCTTTACTTAGAACATTGCTGTTATTACTACCCGCGACATGTGTTGCGCCATAAGGCGTACCCCCTGTTTCGGTGCCAAGCAGTTCAGGTACGTCATAGGGAACACCAAGCAACATCATACCGTGATGTAACAGTGGTAATGATAAATTAAGCAGTGTGGCTTCGTTTCCGCCATGCATACTACTTGATGACGAGAAGACACAAGCAGGTTTATCAATCAACTGGCCTTTAAGCCATAAATCGCTGGTTGTTTCCCAAAAGCTTTTTGCTTGTGAGGCCATCATACCAAAGCGTGTAGGAGTGCCAAACGCAAGGCCATCACAGTTAATCAAATCATCTTTACTGATCACGATGTCGTGCGGTTGACGTTGTACAAACGTACGCAATAAGGCGTTTGCCCCTTGCTGCTCAATAGCATCGCAAATCTCATGGGCCATGGCTTCTAAAGAACCATGGCTTGAGTGGTATAAAACAACAATATTGGTTGTCATTAAAGCACGCTTAATACGTTTTCAGGTGGACGACCTAGGGCCGCTTTGTTGTTATTTACAACAATTGGACGCTCAATTAATTTAGGGTTAGCAACCATTGCAGCACGCAGTTTGCTTTCATCTTGCTCGCTCTTTAAATCAAGTTCTTTATAGATATCTTCTTTGGTGCGCATTAATTCTCGCACAGAAGAAAAACCAAGCTGGTCTACAAGCGTTGCGATTTGCGCTTCATCTAGTGGCGTTTTTAAGTATTCAACCACGGTAGGTTGTACGTTATTGCTTTCGAGTAGGGCAAGTGTCTCACGTGACTTTGAACAACGTGGGTTATGATAAATAGTAACAGACATGGTGTGTTCTCTAAATTTATGAATTTGGTTTATTTTAGGGCAAGCGTGGCGAGACTTAAAGTCTCGCTAGTTCTTTTTGCAGTTGACGATATTGTGTTAGAAGTGCTTTTAAGCGTTGTTGCTTAACGAGCTCTTCAGGCTCAACAAAATTAAGCGCTTTTTGAATTTCGTCAGCGGCTTTTAAATAGGCTCCATACTGGGCAAGTACATCGGCATTTGCTTCATGATATGACGCCATATTTTCTTGTTTTTTATAAACAGAGGCAATTAATTGCTTCCCTAAGTTATGTTCTGGCTTTGCTAATAAAAACGATTTTAAAATACGCTCAGCGAGTTCGTATTGTTCTGCTTCAATTGCTGCATTTGCGTAGTTTAGTGTAATTACTTGATTGTTTGGCCTATCAACATCCAGTTTTGCTAAATACGTCACAGCCTCAGCGGCTTTGCCTTGCGCAATAAGTAAATCAGTGTGGGTGTCGATATAAAATAGGTTTTTAGGGTCTTCCTTCAGTAAAGGCTCAAGAATACTGGCCGCTTCATCCAGCTTTTTTTGATCTAACAAACTAATGCCTAATCCGTATTTCAGTGCGGTGTTGTGTACGGTATTTTCACGCATTAACTTACGAAATAAGTCTTCAGCAGCTTTTGATTTCTGGTAATAGCGAGCAATAACTCGGCTTTTTGCTAAATTGAACTCGAGGCTGTCTTCGAAATGTTTTTTTGGATATTGCTCGGCACGTAGGCGAACATCAGACACCCTGCTTTCAGGTAATGGGTGAGTTAACAAAAACGCCGGTGGCTTATATTTGTAACGAATTTGTGCAGCCAGTTTAGTTAAAAATTCACTCGATTGGCGCGGATCGAAGCCGGCATTATTGAGTGTTTGCATACCAATACGGTCTGCCTCTTGTTCTGCAGCTCGGCTGTGTGTTAGTTGGCTAAATGCCGCTTGTGTTTGGTTAGCTGAAATAATAGCAATACCGGCATCGGGAGCAACGACGGTTGCTAAAATACCTGCAATCATACCGGCAATGGTTAAAGCATTATTGTCTTGTTGTTGTTGAATACGACGCGCTAAGTGGCGTTGTGTTACGTGTGCAATCTCGTGACCTAGTACCGAGGCAAATTGACTTTCATTATCGGCTTGTGCAATGAGACCCGTGTGTACACCAACATGGCCACCGTAAAAAGCAAACGCATTTATTTCGGGGTTGTCGATCCAAAAAAATGAAAAGGGGAAACGCACATCATTGGCATTGGCCACTAATCGACGGCCTAAAGTGGTGAGGTATTCATCAAGTACCGGATCAGATACGACAGGGGATGAACCGCGAATTTGCATCATCATAACTTCGCCGATTGCTTGCTCTTTTTCAATCGGCAATGCTTGCAGTGCTGAGGTACCTAAATCTGGAAGCTTAAAATTTGTTTGTGCCTTCAACGGCTCACTATGCAGTATCGAAAACGTTAATAATGCACTGCATAGTGTAATAAAGGCTGATTTTATTCGCATTTTATTCCTTGTTGATTTGTTCACCTAGCATGACTTTGGCTATATCAATTTCGTCGCTGCATGCACGGCTATCTTTTTCGCACAATTGATAGAAATCTTTTATTGTGACTCCATCTAGCTTAACAACGTTCAACTCCCGTTGTAAAAAAGTTATGATTTTATGCACAACTTTATGAGCATGAAGGATCAGTGCTTTATCTGCTTTATCGCCTCGTTCAAAGTAAAATGCAATAAATTTATGTAGCTGATTGATACGAATCAGATTTTTCATAGTATGTGGATCCCACACACGAAACTCCATAAAGCGATTATCTTTAATATACTGATCGACCGTGACATCTTTTGCATAAGGATAAGCCCACAGCTCGAACCCTCGGTCCGTGAAGCTTTGGTGCAAAGCAAGGCGCGGCTTATTATTACACACTATCTCGCCTAATTCTGTTTCGTGTCCATCAAGTATATCAAGATTCCAATTTCGCGGGTCGATAAGCCGCTTTACTGCATTGTCAAAACCATGATCTAAAATACCTTCCGATTCGCTGACCGAAGATGCCACCATGTGATAAAATGGAGGCAATTCCCCCCAGTTTATTTGTTTTTTAAACCAATTAATCTCTTTAAGAGTTGGATTCGCTGGTAATTGCGCTTTATTATGCGAGCCAGGCATCGTGTTTCCTTTACTATCCGGTATCCGATAAGGATAAACTATTGCTTTGCGTGTTTTAAGAAAAAAATGATTTATTACTCATTATAAAGACTTATTTTTTAATGAGTGCTGTGATCTAATACTTATTATTCATATAAATTACGTAGTTGATTCGTTATGTTGATGTGTGATTTGCGGCCATTTAAATGCCCGCAACAGTTTATTCAGTTTAAATTAGGGTTAAATAAGGCAGTATCTGCCAATCAATCAGTTACTTTTACATTTAATGCTGCTGAGTCGAGTGAGGATATGCAGCGATTTTTAGAAAAACATCATTACCATTTTAAAATTGACCTAAAATTAGGTGTACTCATTGTGGAGCCAATTCGTGTTTGAATATGTAAAAGCTTGGTACGAAAATAAATTTTCCGACCCCCATTCGGTCACCTTATTGTTGCTGCTAATTGCAACGGTGGCGCTGTTTTACTTTTTTGGCTCTCTTATTGTGCCGGTGCTGGTTGCGCTGGTCATTGCATATTTACTTGATTGGCCTGTTGTTCATTTAGAAAAGCTAGGCATGAAGCGCTTTACGGCCTCTATTTTAGTGATGCTGTTATTTAGCGGTTTGATGATCATGATTTTAATTGGAATGGGGCCTGTACTTTGGCAGCAAACCAGTAATTTAGTGCAAGAAACCCCCTACATGATAGAAAAAGGGAAAGCACTGCTACTACATTTACCTGAAGATTACCCCAGTTTAATTACCTCTGAACAAGTTAAGTCGATAGTCAGTAGCGTTGAAGCAAAAGTGATTGAATTTGGTCAACTTGCGCTGTCGGTTTCGTTAACGTCGTTAAAAGATGTGGCTGCTTGGCTTATTTATCTGATTTTGGTGCCACTGTTAGTTTTCTTTATGCTTAAAGACAAGCAAGAATTAACACAAAGTGCTGAACGATTAATTCCAAAACAACGCCGCCTTATCATCCAAGTATGGCAAGAGATGAATCAGCAAATCATGAATTACATTCGTGGCAAGGTGTTTGAAATTTTAATTGTCGGTACTGCTTCATTTATTGCATTTGCGGTGCTTGATTTACGTTATGCAGCATTACTTGGCGTTTTAGTGGGCTTATCGGTGCTTATTCCATTTGTTGGCGCTGCTTTGGTGACGATTCCGGTTGCGGCTGTTGCGCTATTCCAATTTGGTTTAGAGACCCAGTTTTGGACAATCCTTATTATTTATGGGGTTATTCAGGCGCTCGATGGCAATGTGTTAGTTCCGCTGTTATTTTCGGAAGCTGTTGATTTGAATCCTGTATTTATAATCGTTGCGGTTTTATTTTTTGGTGGCTTATGGGGATTCTGGGGCGTGTTTTTTGCGATACCGCTGGCATCGCTTGTTAAAGCACTAATTAATGCTTGGTCATCGAAGCAGGTCGACCTTACTCCTAGCTAGCTTAGTATTAAAAGCTATATAAAACGCACTTTACTGACTAATTGATTATTATAATTTACACGTGAAAAATGTAAAATAGGTTATAAGATATATCTTTTAGTAATATGGTGCGTTTTTCATGGCAAATTTTTTTCTTCCAGACGATGCTAATCAGCAGATTTATTTAGATGCAAACGCAACGACACCGGTACTTCCTCAAATTGCAGATGTAGTGTCTCATACAATGCAAGTCTGTTTTGGTAACCCATCGAGTTCACACATCACAGGTATTCAAGCAAAATATCTATTAGAACAAACACGAAGCAAAGCACGTGATGTGATTGGGGCGTCTGATGGCGACATATTGTTTACCTCGGGAGCAACCGAAGGTATTCAGACTGCTGTTGTATCGACATTAATAGCGGCAAAAAATCATCAAATTGAAAATCCAGTGCTGCTTTATGGCGCCACAGAGCACAAAGCGGTTCCAAATACATTAAAGCACTGGAACAATGTGCTGGATATTAATGCGCAAGTGTTGGCTATTCCGGTTGATAAATACGGCATTTTAGATCATGAGTTCATCCGCAAGCATGCTGCAAATGCTCTAATGATCTGCACTATGGCAGTCAATAATGAAACGGGTGTGTTTCAAGACTTAGCGGCTATCGAGCAAGTGATCCGCAGTGAAAACACGCGCGTCGCTTGGATGGTCGATTGTGTTCAAGCTTTAGGTAAAACCCGTTTGGCTTTAAGCCAAACCACAATAGACTATGCGCCTTTTTCTGGCCATAAACTGTATGCACCCAAAGGCATTGGGGTGCTATATATTCGTAAAGGCAGTGCATACACTCCGTTTATTGCCGGTGGTGGTCAAGAAAGCGGCATGCGCTCTGGCACAGAAAACTTACCGGGAATTGCTGGCCTGAACGAGTTGTTTTCGTTATTGCTTGATAAAGATAATCACACCTTTAAACCACTAGAGCAGTTACATGCTTTTCGCAAGCAGCTGCATGAAGCTCTGATTGATACGTTTGGCAGTATTACGTTTAATCATGAATTTGAGTATTCAGTGCCAACGACATTAAATTTTGCTGTGAACGAATTAACCAGCAAAGAGATGATGGACTTATTTGATGCTGCGGGTATTCGTGTTAGTGGTGGTTCTGCGTGTAGCTCTGGTGCGAATCGCAGCTTTGTACTTGATGCAATGGGCGCATCTGATTGGCAGAGTGAAAATGCAATTCGGATGTCATTTGGTCCAGCGGTAACCGAGCAAGAAATTAATTATGCCTGCGATAAGATCCGCTCGCTTAAACCTATTCTTGAAGCAAATTGTTTGGTGGTTTCGGACAGCACTTCACCTCAACAAGAGGTCTGTGCAATTGGTTTGACTCAATTACGTCATCAAGCAGCGTGTTGTTGGTTATACGTTGATAGCAATAAGCATGCAGTTGTGATTGATCCAATTATTGAGCTGATACCGCGAATGGCTAAAATTGTCGCAACACAAGGTTTGTTAGTTAAAGCTATTTTAGATACACACAAACATCAAGAACGCTTATCAGCTCGCTGTTTACTTGCTAAAGAATTAGCAGAGCAGTACGTAGGCAATGAAACAGACGAATTAGGCTGGCCTGTTAATGATGAAACAATAGCACTTAATACCGCGCGTTTACGTAAAGTCGCGACACCGGGTCACAGCCAAGACAGTGTGAGCTATTTACTCGAAAATAGCCTAACAAATGATGTTAGTTATTGTTTCTGCGGTGATTTAATTCTTCCTGGTGGGTTAGGTAACACAGTAATTAGTGGCAGTGATACGGCACAAATGGTGCAATCATTAAAATCTCTCGCTACGCTGATTGATGATACTACGCTGATTTGCTCGGGACATGATTACCAGCAATGCTTTGCGATGGATTGGCATGCACAAAAAGCGACGACTCCTTTATTAGCGACGTTGCTTAATGGGCAGTTAAGTGAGGCTGAATTTATTGAATTAAAGCAGCAAGCCGATCAACAAAAGCAGCACACAAGTCACCCATTGTGTGGTTACGTTGATGTGCTTGAAAGCACGCCAATGAAACAGCTTACATCAACGGATGCCAAAGCTATGTTAGGCGATCAAGCAACCTATTTGATTGATACCCGTGAACCTTACGAACATGGTGTGGCTAATCTTGCTGAGGTATTTAATGTTGAGAACGCGAAAGTTATCAATATTCCATTGAGCCGTATGGCAAATGCGATAGTGCAAGGACAACTCGATAAAGCGAAAAATTATATTTTAGTGTGCCGCAGCGGTAATCGCTCAAAGCAGGCTGCAAATAATTTATCGCAATTAGGGTTTGAACATGTTTATAACTTGAATGGCGGACTCGCACTGATCAATTCCAATCAGCAATAATACTTAATTTTTGAGGGATTAAATCTGTCGCGACCTGCGTTAAAAATGCCTAATTTACGACTGCATGGATGCAGAGCAATGCAGAAGCAATTGCCGAGAACATCTAAATAACAACATTTTTGCCTTGTTATCAACGCGGTTTTATTGCCTCAAAATAGGCCACTGAATTAAGCGAACTGGTATTAGCGCGACACAGCACCATTGAGTTATAAAAAACAAAGCCGCTATTTATAGCGGCTTTTGTATAGTTGATGTGTTTTATCAGGAGGCGCTGTTAGGCCCTGAGCTTTCACGTATCACCAACGAAGGGGTGAATGTGGTAATAATGTCTTTATCTTGATTGCGCGCACCACGTGTTTTTCTGAATAACAGGCGCGCTGCATGTTGTGAAATCACATCATTAGCCTGATGCGCGGTTGTTAGTTTAGGCCATGTTTGGCGCGAGAATGGTGAATCCTCGAACCCGGTGATTGATAATTGCTCTGGAATTTCAATTCCCATTAGCCGAGACGCGAACAACGCACCGGCTGCCATTTCATCGTTTCCGCCTAAAAGCGCAGTAATTTTCAGTGGGTTGTTCTCACCAAGTAACGCTTTGGCTCCTTCAACGCCTGATTCAAATGAATATTGGCCTTCATAAACCAGTGCATTGTTGAGCGCGATGTTGTGATCTTTTAGCGCAGCTTGATAGCCTTCTAAGCGTTCAGTGGTTGACTTATGCTCTTTGTCGCCGCATAAAAAGCCAATGTTTTTATGACCAAGCGATAATAAATGAGAAGTAATTTCATACGCAGCTTCATAATCGTTCACATAAATACACGTATCTTGGTCTTCGTCTGTAGGGCGGCCAGATAATACACGCACATAATGGATACCCATTTCATCGAGCATATCAATAATACTATTTTGCTCGGATAGTGGGGGAGTGAGGACTAAACCAGCTAAACGAGAACGTTTTATCATGGTCTTAAAATCTGCTTCCATATTGCTGTCTGTGTAGCTACATGGGTGGATTACAAGTTCATAGCCCTCTTCTTTACAACGAGATAAAACCCCATTTTGCATATCGATAACGTAATAGGCATTCGGGTTGTCATACACTAAGCCGACAGTGAAAGAAGATGTACCCGCAAGATTTCGAGCTGCAAGATTAGGTTGGTAGTTAAGCGTATTAACAGCGTCCATCACGATGTCATACGTTTTTTTTCTGACCGATGGCTCTTTATTGATCACTCGCGAAACGGTTTTCATAGAAACACCCGCAAGTTTAGCTACATCATTTATGGTTACTTTCATACGGTTACTTTATAGTTCGTTATAATTGTATTATAATATTACTCGAAAGATGTGCTCCTGCACGCTTTTCTTACTTAAGTACATTAATATTTAATATAAGTTGTTTAGTGTATCTAATGTTCTACCAAATTAGCAGTAAAATAATTGAGATAATTTTTATGATACCGGTGTCAAAAGAGAAAAATTGCGCTATTATCTCGACTATAAAATGTAAAAGTAGAACATTGACAGCGTTGTCATTTTAACTTAGTGTTATTTTACTTCGTGTTTTTAGTTGCTGTCTTTATTCTAAATTAATAAAAAGATAGTTTTAAATCAGTTTGTTGCAAGTTTTTAGGGGATTATGTTTATGAGCAGCCGTTCGCAATTAGCTAGTTGGCAAGCACTGTCAGAAAGTGCAAAGAAGATGAAACAAATTCATCTTAAAAATTTATTTGCCGAAGATAGTGCGCGTTTCGAACAATTCTCTACTCAAATCCCAGGCATATTATTTGATTATTCAAAGCAACATATTGATAAAACGGTTTTTGAGCAGCTCATTTCATTAGCCAAAGAGTGCAATGTGAGTGCATGGCGTGAAAAAATGTTCAGTGGTGAAAAAATTAATATCACTGAAGATCGTGCCGTACTTCATACCGCTCTTCGTAATCGTGCAAACACGGCTATTGTGGTTGATGGTGAGAATGTGACCGATGCAGTCAACGCAGAACTGGCTAAAATGGAGACCTTTGTAAATAAGGTGCGCAGCGGTGAGTGGCGTGGTTACACTGGCAAAGCAGTGAAAGATGTTGTCGCGATTGGTGTCGGGGGTTCTAACTTAGGACCGCAAATGGCAACTGAAGCATTGGCCGCTTACGCTGACGATACGTTAAACGTGCATTATGTATCGAATGTTGATGGTGTACAGATTGCATCTGTTTTAAAAGAATTAGACGCAGAAACCACGCTTTTTGTGATTTCTTCGAAAACATTTACTACGTCAGAAACGATGACGAATGCTAAAACGGCTGTTGAGTGGTTTTTACAAGCGGCAGACGCACAAGCGCATATCGCTAAGCACTTTGTAGCAGTGAGCACAAATTTAGAAAAAACAGCTGCATTTGGTATTGCTGATGAAAACGTATTCACAATGTGGGATTGGGTCGGTGGTCGCTTTTCTTTATGGAGTGCGATAGGATTACCAATCGCGTTGTACCTAGGATTCGACGCGTTTGAAGCGATATTAGAAGGTGCGTTTGAAGTTGATGAGCATTTTAAAAATGCTGACTTTGAAACTAATATTCCTTTATTAATGGCACTTTTAAGTGTGTGGAATACGAGCTTTTTAGGTCATACGTCGCACGCTATTTTACCGTATGATCAAGCACTGCATATGCTACCTGCGTACTTACAGCAAGGCGAAATGGAAAGTAACGGTAAGCATGTTAACTTTGCAGGGGACACTGTACCGTATACAACAGTTCCAATCATTTGGGGTATGACAGGTATTAATGGCCAACACGCATTTTACCAATGTTTACACCAAGGTAATGTGATTGTGCCAGCTGACTTTATTGCGTCAATTGAGCCGCAAGTGAATGTTGGCAAACACCATGATATTTTATTATCAAACTTCTTTGCACAAACAGAAGCCATGATGGCCGGTGTCGATGCAGAGCAAGTAACAGCAGATTTGACCGCGAAAGGTAAATCTGAAGCCGAAATTGCAGAATTACTGAATCATAAGATTCATCAAGGCAATCGCCCAACAACGTCAATGCTACTAGACAAAGTAGATGCAAAAACAGTGGGTCGTTTAATTGCGCTTTATGAGCATAAGATTTTCTGCCAAGGCATTATTTTAGAAATTTGTTCATTTGACCAATGGGGCGTTGAACTAGGTAAAGGACTTGCCTCTAAAATTGAAGCTGAATTATGTGATGACTCAGTGAGCCATCCTCATGACAGCTCAACCAACGGATTGATCGCTTACTACAAAACACATCGTAAGCAGTAACAGATTCGCAGCATTGCTGCAAAAAAAATACCTTTGAACGGGTAGCGCTGGAGTTCTTAGGGCCTGTATTTTTGTGAGAGGATTTACAGAGCCCCTAAGACTCATTTACTTCAGCACACTATAAGAATAATGAGTAAGCTACTTACAAAAAAATTCAACAGGCTTTGTTAAGGGAACCTGCTAACACGGCCAAATCATCCGTATAACAATACGCACTGCCATACAACATGAAGTGAACTAAATGGCATTGCCAATGTAGAGAGTGATATATGCTAAATCCATTTGATATCGTAATTTTTGGGGGCGGTGGTGATCTTGCGTTACGCAAATTACTTCCTGCCATGTATCGCGCTTATCAAGAGGGCAACCTTCCTCAAGGTTCACGTATCCTTCCTACCGTACGTGAGCAAAGCAAATGTGAAGAATACATAGAAACTGCGCACAAAGCATTACAAGACTTCTTAGGAAAAGGCGAGTTTAACGCAAAAGACTGGAAAGCCTTTTCAGCATATTTAGTACCCGTTGTCTCTAATGTGACAGAAGCCGATGATGACTGGGATAAATTAAGAGATATTTTAGATGAACACGATACTGACAAGTCTCGTGTTTTTTATCTTTCGCTTCCTCCTGCCGTGTACGGTAGTTGTTGTGAAATTTTATCTAAAAAAGGCCTTATCACGGAAACTTCACGTGTTGTTGTAGAAAAGCCAATTGGTTATTGCGGTGCGTCTGCAGAAGAAATTAATGCCAAAATCGCTGAGTATTTTACTGAAGAGCAAATTTTCCGTATCGATCATTATTTAGGTAAAGAAACCGTACAAAACTTAATGGCGCTGCGTTTTTCAAATTCATTATTTGAAAATATGTGGGATGCAAAGTCTATCGACAATATTCAAATTAGCTTATCTGAAACTGTGGGTCTTGAAAGCCGAGCTGGTTTTTATGATAAAGCAGGTGCTTTGCGTGACATGGTACAAAACCACTTGTTGCAGTTACTTTGCTTAGTGGCGATGGAGTCACCAAATAAATTAACAGCGAATAGCATTCGTACTGAAAAATTAAAAGTACTTGAATCACTGCGTCCATTGGTTGCAGAAGATGTTGATGCAAATATTGTTCGAGGACAATATGTACCAGGTAACCTTGACGGTAAAATCGTCCCTGGTTATTTAGAAGAGTTAAACGAAGGGGCAAGTAAAACAGAAACTTTCGTTGCTATTCGTGCACACATTGACAACTGGCGTTGGGCGGGTGTGCCATTTTATCTTCGTACAGGTAAACGCATGAAGAAGCGTTGTGCTGAAATTGTCGTTGAATACAAAAAAGTATCGCACAATGTGTACAGCGATAAAGTCGGAAATATTGAGCCGAACCGCTTAGTGATCCGACTACAACCTGAAGAAACAATTCAGTTAACCTTGATGTCGAAGCGTCTTGATAACCTTGAAATGCAATTAGAGCCTGTGACAATGAACATTGAATTATCACAAGCTTACAGCAATGGTTTCCATTCTGATGCCTATAAACGTTTAATGTTAGATGCAGCAGCAAATAATCCATCACTTTTCATCCATCGTGATGAAGTTCGTCAAGCGTGGAAATGGATTGATCCAATTATCGAACGCTGGCAAGAAAAAGGGGCACCATCGTTATACCGTGCAGGTAGCTGGGGCCCAGAAGATGCAGATGAGCTACTCGAAGAAAATAACCATGTATGGTTTAACACTGGCGACAAGGCATAATTAAGATGGCTACAATTGTTGAAAAATTCTTTGCAAGCAAAGACGAATTAACAGCTGAGCTTTCAGCAAGTTTAGAGCAACGTTTAGTTGCAGGCATTAAAGATGATGGCCGTGCTGTATTGATGGTATCGGGTGGTTCTTCACCTGCACCTGCGTATAAGCATTTATCTAACCTTGATCTTGATTGGCAAAATATTGATGTTGCAATGGTCGATGAGCGCTGGGTTGATGCCTCACATGACAAAAGTAACGAAGCATTTATCAACAGCACCTTATTGCAAAACAAAGGCGCAGCCGCTAATTTCATTACAATGAAAAATGATGCGTTAACAGCACACAATGGCGTTGCTCAATGTGAAGCTGCTTATCAGACATTAAAGCGCCCATTTGATGTAACCATTTTGGGAATGGGGCCAGATGGCCATACTGCATCGTTGTTTCCACACGCTGATGGATTAGAGCATGGGCTTGCCACTGATGATTTGGTGTGTGCAATAAATGCGATTGAAAGTGATGTGACAGGTAAAATTACTGAAAGAATGACATTAACGCTTGCAGCGATTGCTCATTCAAAAGTGGTTAAGCTGTTGATCAGTGGTGAAGAAAAACTGGCTGTATACAAACAAGCGAAAGAGGGTGGTGATGTTGCAGACATGCCACTTAGAGCAGTTCTTAACCATCCAACAATTAATATTGAAGTTTATTGGGCACCTTAGTTTCTAATCAATATCTCTGTATTTAAAGCGAGCTTAGGCTCGCTTTTTTGTTTCAATAACAAAATATAAAAACGATAGACATCGTAAGAATGACTCGTTATACTTAAAAATGACAGCGCTGTCATTGATATTGATTTTTATTATCATAACCCTTGATTCTTTCTGCCCTGAAAAAAGTTAACATTTCTTTTCCAGTGACAGTGCTGTTCCAAAATAGCACGTTTTTTTAATTCTAACATATTGTAAAAACAGTGGTTTATTATAACTTTTTGTTATGGTTAATAAGTGGTCACTGGCAAGTTAAGCTTACAAAAAAGTCCAAAAAATGATGTCAATTTCACAAAGTTATCATTTGTGACTTGTCATCAGCCTCATTACTCATGTTATATTTGCGCCGTTTAAATGTAACAATTCTTAAATATCTAATAATTAATTTTCTTCTATATCAATAACTTTGTTTATTTGTTGCCAATTTTTTGCACAAATTCACCAAAAAGATGTAGCACAAATGTAATTTAGAGTGTATGGTTTGTTACTAGATGACAGCGTTGTCATCATCACTGGGCAGAAGTGATATAAAAACCAACAAAATGATTCAAGGGGAATCCTGTGTTAGCTAAAAATTTTAAGAAAAGCTTATTAGCAGTTAATATCGGTCTTGTAATGAGTGCCGGGTTCACTGGTGCTGCATATGCAGCTGATGAAACAAAAGTTCAAGAAGACGTTGAAGTTATTGAAGTACGTGGTATTCGTCGTTCACTTGAAGCGTCAATGAATACTAAGCGCTTTGCTGACAGCGTTGTCGATGCCGTGTCTGCTGAAGACATCGGTAAATTTCCAGATGGTGACGTGGGTGAAGCATTAGGCCGTATTTCGGGTGTTGCCGTAAACCGTCAATTCGGTCAAGGTCAGCAAGTTTCTATTCGTGGTGCGTCTAGTCAATTAACACGTACGCTTTTAAACGGTCAAACTGTTGCATCGACAGGTTGGTATGATCAGCAATCAATCGACCGTAGCTTTAACTACACACTTTTACCACCAGAATTAGTTGGTGAAATTCAAGTGTATAAATCATCTCAAGCAGACATTGTTGAAGGTGGTGTCGGTGGTACAGTAATTGTTAATACTCGTAAACCGCTTGACCTTGATGCTGGTACAACTTTCTTAAGTGCGAAAGCAGATTACGGCACAATTTCTGAAGAAACAGATCCACAAGTTTCTGGCTTATTTAGCTGGAAAAATGATGAAGAAACATTTGGTCTATTAGGCTCAGTGTCTTGGGCTGAAACAAACTATCAACGTAACGGTATTGAGTCACTAATCGGTTGGGGTGATATTGTTCCTACAACGTTCCAACAAGAGCGTGAGCGTACTGCATTAAATGCAACTTTCCAGTACCGTCCTACAGAAAACCTAGAATTAGGTTTAAATATTATGAGCCTTGAGTTAGATGCAAACAACGCAAATACCTCAAACTTCGTAATGTTCCCAGACGATAAAGAAGCTGCATGTGAGCAAAAAAATGCATCAGGTACATGTACTTTCTATCGTCGTACAGGCGAAGGCGCTAACCCAGGTTGGGTTCAAACGTGGGCACGTATCGCTAGCATGACATCTGATACAGCTGATTTCAGCCTTAAATATGAAGGTGAAAACTTTACGCTAAAAGGTCGCTTAGGTACAACTGAGTCTGAAGGTGGTACAGATCTTACTGCAAACTATGGTAACTTTATTGGTGTTCCATCTGATTATGCCGGTACATATGATGCAACGGGCGAAGTAATCAAAATTGATATTAATAACAAATACTTTGAAGCGTCAGACTTTGCTGGTCCATTATCGCCAGCTGGTTGGGCACTTAAAAAGCAACCTAACACAGATGAAGAAACTTACGCACAGTTCGACCTTTCTTTCCCTGTAGAGTTTGGTGCTATTACTGCGATTAAAACAGGTTTCCGCTGGGCTGACCACGAAGTTAAGCAAGAAACTTATTCAACAACGTTAGTTGATACATTACCAAGTGGTGATGGCGAGACATATTACTCTGGTACGATGTCATCAGGCGCTGGTTTTACTTTACCTGAACCAGACTTTGACAAAATGGTTGCAGATGCACGTGCAGCAATTTCAAGTTTTGATAATGATTCAGCAGTATACCGTTCAGGTTACGGCACTATCGAAGAAGAAAACTTTGCAGTTTACGCAATGGCTGAATTCTCTGCGGAATCTATTCGCGGTAACTTCGGTTTACGTTATATCTCGACAGATGCAGAATCAGATTATTATGGCTTTGCAAACGGTGAATACGAAAGCACTCTGAGCACAGATAAAGCAAGCTACAACGATATCTTACCTAGTATCAATATTGCATTCGATATTGCTGAAGATGTTATTTTACGTACTTCTGCTGCACAAGTTATTGCGCGTCCTAATTACACAGATATGTTCTCTGCATCATCATTTGCAGGTTACTCAGATGGCACAGCAAATAACGAAGTACTAACAAAAGGTAACGTTGGTCTTAACCCATTCAAAGCAACACAAGCAGATTTAGGTATCGAGTGGTACTTTGATGGCGACGGTATGGTAAGTGCAACTTACTTCTTTAAAGACATCACTTCATTCGTGACTTCAAGCCAAATCTTGAATCAACAAATTGGTGTTGTTGACCCAGATACCCAAGGCGACAACTGGACTTTATCAACTAAGCTAAATGCAAGTGGCGGTCAAATCGAAGGTATCGAGCTACAAATCCAAGATGGTTTCGACAGTGGCTTTGGTTACTCTGCAAACTATACATTTGTAGATGCACCATCAGAAGCTGAAAATTACCCTGATATGATTCCATTATTCTCGGATTCGTCTAAGCACACAGTTAACTTAGTAGGTTACTATGAAACAGATACGTACTCAGCACGTTTAGCTTATAACTGGCGTTCAGAGTATATGATCCGTGAGCTTCCTGGTTTCTACGGTAACCGTGAACACCAATCTTACGGTACACTTGATTTCAGTGCGAACTACAGTGTGACAGATAACATTGACGTAACGTTTGAAGCTGTTAACTTAACTGAAGAAGATAGCGTACAAATTGGTGTTGCGCCTTCAGATGCTGAAGTTGTTCCTGAGCTTCGTAATGGCTACCCAGCATGGAGCTTCGAAGGTGAAGCACGCTATAAGCTAGGTGTATCACTTCGTTTCTAATTTAAGTTAGGTAACGAAACTATCAAGCCCAGCGTGTTCTGGGCTTTTTTGTGTGTAAATGATAGCGAGTTAATAATGATTAAAAGAATCGCAATTGTCGGCGGGGGAACTGCAGGGTGGCTGGCGGCTAATCACTTGGGTCACGCTCTCGCTGGATCTGGTATCGAAATTACCCTAATTGAGTCACCCACAATTCCAACGATAGGTGTAGGTGAGGGCACGGTTCCTTCTATGCGCAATTCACTAAAAAATTCGGTATAAGTGAAACTGACTTTATAAATGAATGCGATGTGACCTTTAAGCAGTCTATAAAGTTCGTGAATTGGCTCGATAAATCGAAACATGGCAGTAATTTTTATCATCACTTGTTTGATCACCCTCATGTATTCGGTGAGCAATTAACCGACGCATGGCTCAGACAAAGTAGTGATTCAGACTATGCTTCATTTGTTTCAAAGCAACATGCCTGTTGCGAGCATAACCTGGCACCAAAAACAATTGCCACGCCAGAATATGCAGGAGTTAATGGTTATGCTTATCACTTTGATGCGAAGAAGTTTGCTGCTTTTTTAGGGCGTCATGCGCAGAAACAATTTGCAGTTAAGCATCGTTATGCTGAAATTGAAGAAGTAATAACAGACCAAGATGGCTACATTACTCAGCTTATTGATACTGATGGAAACGCCACAGCGTTTGATTTTATTATTGATTGTTCAGGGTTTTCCGCGGCATTTATTGGTCAGAAGCTGGACGTTGGGTATATCGATAAGTCAGACTACTTATTGACGGATACTGCAATTACGATTCAAGTTCCAACCAATCCTGAACAAGAAATCCCACCTTATACTATTGCCACTGCACACCAAGCCGGGTGGATTTGGGATATTGCTCTCACACAGCGAAGAGGGGTTGGCTTAGTCTATTCATCAAAGTACATGACGGAAGAACAGGCTTTAGTTAAGTTGCATCGCTATTTAGGTAATCAATTTACTCACCTTACTCCTCGTAAAATACCGATTAAAGTGGGACGGCGAGAAAAAATGTGGCATAAAAACTGTGTTGCTATTGGTTTGTCACAAGGCTTTGTTGAGCCCCTAGAAGCCACGGCGATACTCATCGCTGACTTTTCTGCTAATTTACTTTCAAAACGTTTTCCTCGGTGCAGAGCCGATATCGCTTTAATCGCAGATGACTATAATCGCCAAGTAAATTATGTATGGGAACAGACTTTTGATTTTATAAAAATGCACTACTGTGTCTCCGATCGTACTGATTCGGGTTTTTGGCGTGAAAACCGAAATAAAACACAGATATCAGATAAGCTTAAATATAATTTAGCGCGTTGGCAGCGGTTTGCACCGCAACGCGAAGATTTCGAAAGTAAGTTTGATCTGTTTGATCTTGAAAACTATTTATATGTGCTTTTCGGTATGAAATATTTGCCGACGCTAAACACCGGTCACTCTGACAATAAGGCACATGAACAATTAACTCAGTTAAAGCAACAACGTGTTAATCAGCTACTAGCCGAGTTACCGACGCACCGGGCATTATTAGCCAAAATTAAAATGTTCGGCATGCAAAAATACTAATTTATATCAGGTACATATAACTGGCTGTTAATTTTATGAATTGATGGCCACCTCGGGTTTTAGTCAATTCTAAAAAAAGATGAAATACTTAACCGACAGTTCCCTATTGTGGGCTCATTTGTTGGTGCTTTAATGATGGCAGCGCTATGAAGTAAATTGCTTTTATAGATCACAACACGATTTTCTTTAGCTTCAATATTGACCACTTTTTCAAATAACTCTGTACTGGTATTTAAATAACCTTGATGCGTACTTTCATATTGCTGCATGTCATTGATCATTTCAAAAATTATCTCTTTATTATCGGAGCCCACTTTAATTACGTTTGCAGGTAAATACTTGTAAATACCAGTTCCTCCCCATTCTTTACCTGATAAGTAGTGCACCGCAGCGAATGTTTTGTCATCGGTTGAATCGATATGTGGCATACGTTGTAACGGCGAAAGCTCGTTCGGTTTTTGGGTCACGATAGAGAGTTTACACTTGTGTAAATAAAGGGTGTTTTCGCCACTGACTAATATGCCTTTATCAATTAACTCTGCCATTAATTGTTCAAAAACGCGATAATAAGGGGCGGGCATTTCATCACGCTTACCAGGGTATAATGTACCGTCGCTCCCTGGAGGTTGGAAATAGGCAACCTCTGATGCAAAGTGATAAACAGGTGCTAAGCTGGATAAAAAGTCATCAATAATGATTACATTGTCGTTGATTTCATTAATATGAATGACTTGTGTTTTATAGTGCTTATTTAATTGATAACTTTCCATTATAGGCTCAGTAAACATAGTATTATTTATTGAATATACTAACAAAAATAATTACTTAAGCGTGACAATATTTACTTCATTGATGCTGTTTTTTTAGTCAATTTAAAGTGTAAGTAAAAACAGCTCGGTTTGTTAATTAATAATGTACAAACTGCCACAAAATTTTCACTTCCTTTTTGTTGCCAAAACCTATAGGCTTTGGGCACTAACAGCAAAAAACATATTATAAAATTTAATGGAGCAGTATCATGGCGGAGCAACAAGTACAGCCTTTACATAACGAAAAACATGCCAACACTAAAATTCAAAACGGCATCAACATTGAGTTCATGAAAACTCAGCATTTAGTTCCTGTGGTTGCACACGAATTTGCACGTATCGCAAATGAATTCCCAATGGCATTTGTTAAAAACAACGAGTCAGGTCAATTTCAAGCCGTTGCGTTATTTGGTCTAGAGCCAGGTGAAAACCTTTTCATTCAAGACGACAAGTGGACAGCTGCATTTGCACCAATGGCAATGACTCGCTACCCACTGGGTCTTGTTAAGCACCCAGAAGCTGACCAATTTGGCATCGTTATCGACGAAGCAAGCCCTTTAGTTAGCGAAGAAACTGGTAATGCACTTTTCGAAAATGGTGAAGAAACGGAGTACCTTAAACGTCGTAAAGAAGCGCTTGTTTCTTTCATCGAGTTTTCTCAAGTAACTGAAGCATTCACTAAATACCTTGCAGATAAAGAACTACTTGTAGCACAAACGCTAACAGTAGAAATCAAAGGTGAGAAGAAAGACATTAACGGTATCTATCTGGTTGATGAGAAAAAACTTAACTCATTAAGCGATGAAGAGTTCTTAGACCTTCGTAAACGTGGTTACCTAGCACCTATCTACTCTTTCTTAACGTCTACTCATCAAGTAGCACGTTTAGCGCGTTTAAAAGCGGCTAAAGCTTAATTTTAAACAGCAAACAGAAAAGCGCCGTTAGGCGCTTTTTTTGTTTCTTTCGTCGGTTAAAGCTTGAAAAACAGTCGTAAATTATTCACATTGGGCTTACAAACTACACTCAATTTAAGTGCCCACTATGCTAAGAACATTACTCACTTCAATCGTTGCATTCAGTGCGTTAACGACAAGCACGTTTGCTTACTCAGCAGAGCAACCATTCGCTATTGCCATTCATGGTGGAGCGGGAACCATCGAGAAAAGCCGTTTTACCCCAGAGCAAGAAAAAGCCTACCGTGCAAAATTAAAAGAGGCGGTTGAAACAGGCTATTCTGTGTTAGAAAAAGGCGGAGAAAGCTTAGATGCCATCACTGCGGCAATCAATGTACTTGAGAATTCACCTTATTTTAATGCAGGGCGTGGTGCGGTATATACCTACGACGGGACACACGAATTAGATGCGTCAATTATGGATGGCCGTTCTCGTCAAGCAGGTGCCGTGTCAGGTGTAAAGCATATTGAAAATCCCATTAATCTAGCGCGTTTAGTGATGGAAAAATCGGTGCATGTGATGTTAAGTGGCCAAGGAGCCGAAGAGTTTGCAAAAACTCAGGGCATGCCATTGGTTGAAAATAATTTATTTGATACCGAAAACCGATATGAAGCTTTACTAAAAGCCAAAGAAAAACTCGATAAAGAGAAAGTGACCAGTAAAGATTACCAAGCAGCACATAAAGCGTTACCTGTTAATTACAAAATGGGCACGGTTGGTGCCGTTGCACTAGATAAAAATGGCAACATTGCGGCAGGTACTTCAACGGGGGGAATGACAGCTAAACGCTTTGGACGCGTTGGTGATGCGCCTGTGATTGGTGCGGGCACCTTTGCCGAAAATGCATCGTGTGCTGTGTCGGCAACCGGCCATGGTGAGTACTTTATTCGCTACAACGTTGCCGCAGATATCTGCGCACGTGTGAAATACCAAGGTAAAACGATTGCTGAAGCGGGTAACGAAGTTATCCATGATGTATTAATGCCTGTTGGTGGCACTGGCGGTGTAATTATTATTGATACGAAAGGCAATATTAGTTTGCCGTTTAATACTGCTGGCATGTATCGCGCGAGTAAATCAAATACAACACCAACGTATGTTGCGATCTTCAACGATGAGTAACGAAGCTGGGCTGTTAAAAAAGAAATCGACGCGTTAATCTCTTCTGCAATGCTGCTTAACGATTAGATAAGCAATAAAAAACCGAGTTTTACTCGGTTTTTTATTGCTTGAGTTCTGCTTATTGGCGATTAATTTTCACGTTAAAGGGGGTTGCGTCTTGATTCGTCGAGCGATAAGGATTGATATCTAAACCACCTCGGCGTGTATAGCGAGCATACACTTCAAGCTCATCAATGTTTAAGTGCTGCATTAAGTCACAGTAAATACGCTCAACACATTGTTCGTGGAACTCATTGTGAGTTCTAAACGAAATCAAATACTTTAATAAGGCTTCGTGACTGATTGCTTGGCCTGTGTAACGAATGATCACGCTGGCCCAATCTGGCTGAGAGGTGATTAAACAGTTCGACTTTAAAAGGTGGCTGTGTAAGGTTTCAGATACCTTTTCATCATGGCTATGGCAAAGCGATGTTGCATCAATGTCATAACTTGAGATTTCAATATCGAGATCATCAATACACTCACCCGGTAGCGCACTAAATGGTAAACAATTATGATCATCTGCACGATACAAAGTAACGTTCACGTTTGCATTCACTGTCGCTGACAAATCGCGTGTAAGTGCTTGGTGCACTTCTTCAATCGATGCAAAGCGAGTTTGGTTAAAACTATTCAAATAAAGCTTGAATGACTTTGATTCAATAATATGACTACTTTGGCAAGGAAACACGAATGTAGCGACAGCAACCATCGGCTTACCTTTACTATTTAGCCATGATAATTCATAGCCTGTCCAAATATCTTGGCCCTTAAAAGGTAAGTTATCTTCGCTCACACCGAGTGCATCGCGGTTTAGTTTACGGGCAATAGGAAACAACAAGCTAGGTGTATAGGTATCAACATAGTCCGTTGACTTACCAAGCACGCTGTTTTTCAGTTCGGGGGAGTTGCTGTAATCTGTCATCTTTACACTTTTGTGGTTACAATAACGGCATTATACCTAAAGCTAATGAGTTTCGCAGTATGTCTGTTTCTTCAAAACTGGATAAGTTACACCAAGCATTTAGTGAAAAATGCCTAGAGCGTACAGGAAAGCTTCCTGTCATTGAACATGACACCGCTTGGCCAAGTCCTTGTGAACACGGTGAAGTGGACGAGCAAGGTTTAATTCAATGGCGTGCCGTTGCGCAGCAGCCAGCAGGTTCTTTAGATGACCTAGCCAGTGCGCTTGAGCTTCGCTTCCCTGAAGGGTTAAATGCGTTATTTGGTCACCTTTATGCAGGCAACGTGCTGTTAAATATAAACGATCATCATATTGAGTTATTACAAGCATGGAATGAAGACGATTTTAGCCGCCTGCAACAAAATATTACCGGGCATGTGCTTATGAAACGTAAGTTAAAACAGCCTGAGACCGTATTTATTGGCCTCACAGAGCAAGATGATTTGCTGATTACGGTGTTAGTTGAAAACGGTCAGGTGTGTTTAGAATACGTGGGCAAAAAACCGCACCATGTACTTGCTAACAGCATTAGTGAGTTTTTAGATATGGTAACGGTTTAATACCAACCTGCAATAATACTTAATTATTTTGAGGGATTAAACTAGTCGCTACCTGCGTTAAAAATGTCTGATTTACGACTGCATGGATGCAGAGCAACTCCTAAAAAACGACATTTTTGCCTTGTTATCAACGCGGTTTTATTGCCTCAAAATAGACTACTTAATTAAGCACAGTGGTATTAATTAAGCGCATTGCATTGGTATAGTTTAATAAACAAAAAGGGGCTGTGTGCCCCTTATGTTTACTGAAAATCCCACGATATATTCGATACAAGGCCACAGGGCTCACATCTAAAATCAAATAAGCCAAACCATGGCTCAGGCAGTTTCCAGTCACCATCACAGCTTGGACAACGTCGTTTGAGTTCTGATTCTTTATCAATACCACCAACACGATATAAGTAATAGTAGACAGGTTTTTTAGTCAAATAACTTATTCGCTTAGTAATGTCTTTACCACGACGATACAAATCACTTTGTGTGCTCGCCATTTCCTCAAGGGCTGGAAACTCGCAACGCGTAGCGCCATTGATCTGGATTTGATCGCATGCTTGCCAGTCTTCTTGCCATTTGATCAGTGTTTTGTAATCACCATTAGCAATGGCTGGAATACGAAACAGGGGGACAGGCAAAAAGTCATCACCACAATAAAGTGGGCTGCAGGTATGCACATAAGTGGTGTATAAAATATAACACGATGGGTCCTGACACGCGTCAGCCCCATTTGAATGTATATCTTGGCCGATCACTTTCACTTTAGGCGCTAACAATCCCGCCGAGTGCAGTTGCTCAATGCTGTGTTTAACAAACGGGCTGTTGTTAAGCGGGTGCATCGCATCTTCGGTTGGGCACATAACACGCGTAATAAAATAGCCATCTTTTAAAACAGTGGGGAATTCATCACCGATTATTTGGCCATTAAATCGCAATGCATTCACAAGGCGGTTTATTGCCTGTTCAGCAAGCTCTAGGGTGGTATCTTGGTAGCAATCAAAAGTCAGATCGACAACAAACATTATTTTTTCTCAAGTAATGCTAATAACCTATCTAGTTTTGCTTCAATACGATCTAATTGACTTTCTTTTGGCGCACTAACATGTTCATTTGACGGGTTATTAATGAAATTTTTAATTGAATCCGGATTGTTTTTATACTGACTAACAGCTGCAATAATTACAGGCATTGGCATCGGTTGTGATAGTTTGCTTTTTGTTAGCGCAACTGTAGGGGTTTTACCTTCATCAAGAAGGGTTTTAATTGCATCAAATACAACGGCATTCATTTTTGTATAAACTCTTATTAAAGAATAAAAAGCACTGTAGCGTATGGGCTGCAATGCGCGCGTATGGTAGCAATAATAGAGGTGATGTGAAATTACTTTCCTTATCCATAACCCAAAATTGGCAGATTTTAGGTTATGGATAACTAATCGTGTGTTTATTGACGCAATCGGGCGTCTAATTCATCAATAACCTCACTCCACGCCCCATCTTCAGCTAAAGATTCTGCTAGAAAATGTTGCTGAGCTTCGTCCCAGAATGGAGCCTCCTGTAGTAGGGTGGTATCAGACAGCTGATGCGAGGCAATAAATGCATCGATTTCACTTTCTTTGCTGGGTAAACCTAATTGTGCAAATAAGGTCGAAATATCATGTTTTGTCGTATCCATAATTCTGCTCCTTGTGTATGGCGGTCTTTATTACTGCTCAACCATAATAATGATGAACAGCAGTTTAACTCACGCTGAATTTGTCTTTAATCGCGCTTGGGTATATACCTTATAGTCTAGTACTAAAAATAATAAAACACAGAAAAGGATGAGTATGACAACTGTTGCTGAACCCGAGACCTTACGTGTGCAATACTTAAGTGCTGAAGATATCAGCACGGCCGCTAGTCTTATTTACCAAGCCTATCATGATGACCCCGTACTTCAGAATGTGCTGGGCTACAAAGAAGATAATCCCAGTAAGTATGAAACCAAACTACGCGCTTTAGTACGTGAAGAGCTCGCGAGCTTTTGGCAAGAAAAACAACCTTTAATTGGTTTGTACTCGCAAAGCCGATTAAAAGCCATTGCATGCGTGTTTGATTCATCCAGTGAGTTACAAGCAGAGCGCTATTGGCACTGGCGTTTAAAGTTAATGCTTAGTGCAGGATATCTACAGACAAATCAACTTATTGAAAAAGAGCGCACAATTCGTGAAATGTTAGCTGAAAAAGGGCAGTATTTGTTTTTAGCGTTTATCGCTGTAGACCCTCATTTTCAGGGGCAAGGTTTAGGACGTTACTTACTTCGAGGACTAGATGATTTAGTAGACAGCCACCAACAAGTATCGGGTTTAGCCGTATTTGTCACACGTGGTGAGCAGCGTGAATTCTTTAGTTCCGAAGGGTTCGAAGTCTTTAAAGCATTAAGCTTTAATCAGGTCGAAGGTGAGTTAATGTTCAAAGCGGCGAGAGAGTAATTGGGACGTTTTGGAAAGTAGCGTGTGCGATTTCTCTTACATTGCTGTGAGTATTATCACTTTAATACAGTTATTTTTGTACCTAAAATGACTTATTTAAATGATTTATAAGGATTTATTGTTTTTTGCAATTTTGTGACTTAAGAAAAATTACTTTTTATGCCTATCTACATCTCAGGAATTCTCTAAACTTAACCATGTCAAGAAGACACAGGTTCAATGAATGAACTGATGCCAAGGATTAGGATTATGGCACACCAAGCATGATGCTTAAGCAGGAAGCAAAAGGACAAGTTCTAAGGAAGGCAAGGACGAACAAGGACACTGCCAGGACGCAGTACAATTGCGGAGCAATTGAAAAGGATTGACCAAGGGATGATATTAGCAGGAAGCTAAAGGAGCGTTTGGAAACGTAGAGGATAGCCAGTGAAGGCAAGTGGACGACACTAGGATGTGTTAAATGTGACATGATGTTGCATGGTGGGTGTATCGGATGTATACCCGTTCAGGGGATAGATGAAAACGGCAGCTTCGGCAAAAGTACGGATACTTTATCATGGAAGTAGCAAGATTGGGGCGTGGCTTGAAGCTACGCCTTAGTTCTTTATGGGGTTGTATTTTTAGCTGAGCAACTTAGTATTGTTAACTCGCAACTCGCAACTCGCAACTCGCAACTCGCAACTCGCAACTCGCAACTTAAATCTTATGCGGTGGTATCACCACACTTTTCAGCATTTCATTTTCCATAAACAGCACACCTTGATAGACACTTTCCCCATCACTTGAGAATTCAAAAATAAACTCGCTTTTGATGCCGGGTTTGCCATTTTTTAGAATGCCAATACGTCGCTTATTACATGCAACACTCACCAATTGCACATTTAACTGTTCAATTTGCCTTTGTGCATGAAGATTGGCGGCCTCAGCTACTTTTCTGTTTAACCAAAAAAAATAGATAATGCTGCCAATAATGATGAGTGTCCATAAACCTGCCATTTACGAAAATAACCTTCCTATTGCTCGCGCGAGTGTTTCGCTGCGATTTTCTAAACGTAACAAACCTAATAAGTGAGGTCGAATAGTTGGAATTGCAACTAGGTCTGTGAAAATACTCACAAACAACTGTTCGATATCCGTGTGATGCGCACAACAATCCATAAACACATGTAGGCGCGCAGGATCTTCTAAGGTACTAAAGCAACGTCCGGCAATGGTTAAAAGCACATCTGAATGCGTGTTCATTTCAGAGTTCAATACGGCATCAACCAGTTGGGCTGTTAAACCTTGTGCTGATGCTTTTGATATACTGCGAAGTGCAGCGACGAGTGCTATCTCATCTTTTTGCTCTATGGCATTTAAGCCATAAGCTAAAAGTTGCTCCGCAAAAGCGGGAGGAATTGTAACGTGTTCAAGCATAGCGCTGAGTGGTTGTAACACTTCAACAGGTAGTTGCGGCCACGCTGATTGCAAGTTAGTTAGGTTTTTATCGTTGTCTAATCGCATTGCAAAATCAGCAATGCCTTGTACAGCAACACTTTGCCAATTTTCAAAACCTAGGGTGCCAGAAAAATAAAGTTGTGCATATTCATAATATTGCGATGCACTTTGTTTGAGTAAGCACTTAACTTGGGCATTAAATGCGGCCAATTTATTGGCGTTTGGTGTAAATACATACGGGTTATTGTCGAGTTTGCCTTCTGCATTTTCACCGGTAATTTCGGTACCTAATGCTTCGATGACCATGTTCGCAAAATGATCACGGCTGGCACTGACTAAACGGCTTTGTTCATCGAGTGGGAACTTCAAAAACCAGACATAAGGCTCTTTGGATGCTTTGACATCCCAAAACTGAATCGCAAGCCAAGCGTGACCAGCAAGTGGGTAAGGGTAAGGGATTTTAGTTTCTTCAATCGCAAGAAATTGTTTTTTGTCTAACTTAGTGATGTGTCTACCAATATCAAAAGCACGCCATGTAGTGCCCCCAGCATCAAGAAGTTGCCCTAAAGTAGCAATTTGCTCTGTCATAAAATCCCAATCGTCGTTTATAAATCGTTATAAGATGCGAATTATACGCCATACCATGGCGCCTTGGAACAGGGTATAATAAGTCCAAAGGTTTTAAGAGTTATATAATGTATCAACAGACTTTGGCGCTGCTGCGCGAATTACAAACGACACTCCAACGTCATGAACTATGGCAAACAGCTGCAATTGATCCTGCAGCATTAAATTCATCTGTTCCGTTTTGTCATGACACCATGGCGTTTGAGCAGTGGTTACAATTTGTATTTATTGAAAAAATGCAGGTGTTAATCACCAATAACCAGCCATTGCCTCGAAACTTTGCTATTGCGCCTATGGCTGAAATGATGCTGGCACAACATGCCGGTGGCCATGATGTTATTAGCGTTTTACTAAAGCTTGATCAGCATTTGAGTGATAACCAAGATGGATGAAATTGTTAAACCGCACTATGAAGAGTTAACGGTTTTATATCGCGACGAAAATTATATCGCAATAGACAAACCGTCGGGTTTACTGGTGCATCGCTCATTTTTAGATAAACACGAAACACAATTTGCCATGCAAATGCTACGTGATCAAATTGGTCAACATGTGTTTCCGGTGCACCGTTTAGATAGACCCACCTCAGGTGTTTTATTGTTTGCATTGAGCTCAGAAGCGGCTCGAGACATGAATCAATTGTTTATTGATGGGCAAATAGAAAAGCGTTACTTAGCCTTGGTTAGGGGCTTTTTAAATGAGTCAATCTTCCTTGATAAGCCTTTAAAAGAAGAACTCGATAAAATAGCCGATAAGTTTGCTGATCAAAATAAGGCTGCACAAGAGGCGCAAACTCACTTTAACTGCTTGCACCAAGCCGCTTTGCCGATCCCAATTGGTAAATACCCCACTGTGCGATATTCGCTAGTGGAGTGTTTTCCTAAAACGGGGCGAAAGCACCAAATTAGACGGCATTTAAAACATTTATCGCTACCGATCATTGGTGATGTAAACCACGGTGATAACCAACATAACCAATTTTTTAGAGAGCACTTTCAGCTGCGTCGTCTGATGTTATTTGCGTCTGAGCTAAAGTTTGTGCACCCTTATAATAAACAAGTAATAACGATTAGAGCCCCCCTTGGAGAGGCGATGTTAACGATTTGCCAGCAACTAGGCTGGCCAACAGAAGAAAAGGATTATTATGGCAACCATTAGTATTTTTGTCGGCAGTGTGTACGGCGGTGCAGAGCGTTTAAGTGAGCAAGTAATTGAGGTGATTAAAAAGTCACCGCACCAAGCACAGCTTATTGAAAATGGCACAGTAGAAGACATGCTGGCTGCATCACATATATTGGTGATTACCTCGACCACAGGCCAAGGTGATATTCCTGATAATTTAGTGACATTGTACAGCCAGTTAAATGACCAATTCCCCATGTTAACAGGCAAGCAGTATGGCATTATCGCTATGGGTGACCGCAGCTATGGTGATACATTTTGTGGGGCAGGGCGCAGTTTTGATGAACTATTTCGTGATTTACAGGCAAAGCCTGTTGGCCATCGCCTTGAAATTGATGCCTGTGAAGACTTTGAACCGTGGCCGGTAACTGAGCCATGGTTAAATGAATGGCTAACAAAAATTAGCTAATAGCTTATAGCCTATTCACACGTGCCGATTGGGGAAAGCAATTGGCACGGTCTGCGACTTTAAGTGCGCTCTTACTGTGCGATACATCATTCACCGCGAGACACCCCCTGTAGTCGGTTTAACGGTGATTTTTATGATTTAAAGATTTAAATATCGGAATAATCACACTTTGCAATTAATGCCTGCCTAAATCGCGTTTAATTCTAACTGAAACTCGCATCTTTAGGTGGTTTGGGTATACTAACGGCTTCATTTTATGAGGCTGTTATGATTTCAAAAAACCAACTGAAACTTATTCGAGCATTAGGTCAGAAGAAATACCGCAAGCAATACAACCAGTATTTAGTTCAAGGTGAAAAAAATGTCCTTGAGTTATTAAACAGTGGTTTGAGTATCGCAAATATATTCGCAACACCCGCGTTTATTGCCGCGCATCGCTCAGCACTTGCAGCCCATCAAATTATCGAAGCCGATGAAGACAGTCTAACGAAAGCCAGCACCTTGGTGACCAATAACGCAGCCATTGCTGTTGTTGATATGCCAAAGCAGCAAGCATTACCCACTTCGGGCCTTATTTTAGCGCTAGACGGCGTATCAGACCCCGGTAACTTAGGCACAATTATTCGCGTGGCGGACTGGTATGGAATTAACCATATAGTGACAAGCCAAGACAGTGCCGATGCATATAATCCAAAAACCATTAGTGCAACCATGGGGTCATTTGCCCGTGTGACAGTGTCGCAAACCGATTTAACGTGCTATTTACCGAGCTTAAACCTGCCCGTTTATGGGGCTTTTTTAGCGGGTGATAATATTCATCAAGCAAAGCTTAAACAAGATGCTGTTCTTTTAATGGGCAGTGAATCGCACGGTATTCGTCCAGATTGTGAAAAGCTGGTCACTGATAAAATAACCATACCAGCTTATGGTCAGGCTGAATCGCTGAACGTAGCCATGGCAACAGGCATTATTTTAGATAATTTTAAACGTCACGCTTAACCTTTTGTTATAAAATGAGTTAAATTGCAGAATAATAATAAAAATCGGTAAAACAACTAGATGCGCTTAAGCACCATAAAGTTAGCGGGTTTCAAATCGTTTGTTGAACCCACTAAAATCCCATTTCCTGATCAAATGACTTGTGTTGTCGGGCCTAACGGCTGTGGCAAATCAAATGTTATTGATGCGGTGCGCTGGGTGCTTGGTGAAAGTTCAGCGAAGAACTTACGTGGCGATGCCATGACCGATGTTATTTTTAATGGCTCAACCAATCGTAAGCCGATTTCACAAGCCTCTGTTGAGCTAATTTTTGATAATACCAGTGGTCATTTACCGAATACATTTGCAGACAGGAACCAAGTTGCTATTAAGCGATTGGTAACGCGTGATGGGCAATCTATTTATTTTCTTAATGGCAGCAAATGTCGTAAGCGCGACATTACTGATATTTTCTTGGGAACAGGGCTTGGGCCGCGAAGCTATGCCATTATAGAACAAGGCATGATATCGCGACTAATCGAGAGTAAGCCTGCCGATTTGCGTGTGTTTTTAGAAGAAGCTGCTGGGGTGTCTAAATACAAAGAGCGCCGACGCGAAACACAAACCCGTATTAAAAGTACTCGCGAAAACCTTGAGCGCTTACTGGATGTTCGTAAAGAGTTACAAACGCAACTCGATAAACTTGCTGTACAGTCAGTCGACGCGAAAAAATACCGTGAGTTAAAAGCCACAGAGCGGACTCTAAAAGGGCAAATTGCGGTTTTAAAGTGGCAAAAGCTGCATCAACAGCAAGTTGATAAGGCTGCTGAAATAGATAAGCTTAAAGAACAAATACAGTTTTTTAAAGAAGCCCACTCTGGTCATGATGATGTTTTAGCGAGCCTTGAGAATCAAGTACAGCTTGAGCAGCAAAAATTACAAGACGCACAACACGCGCAGCACCAAACTCACACTGAGTTAACGCGTAAAGAGCAGCAACAAATCAGCTTAAAGCAACAGCAGCAAAATATTAGTCAAAACTTGATTAAGCAGCAGCAACTGCAATTGCAAAACAAAGAGTTGCAGGCTGAGCAACACGCTGCGGCTTCTTTACTGCAAGAGCAGTTACAAGAAGCGATAGAGCAAAGTTTATTATGTGCAGAGCACGTGGCCGAAGTTGAACTTCACGCATCAGAACAACATCAGCACAGACATACTGCTTCACAGGAATACCAGCGTGCATTAGAGCAAAGTCAAACGCTCAGTAGTGAGGTGACAGTAGCCAAAAATCAGCTGGCGCATTTTTCGCAATCCATCGACCAACTAGAGACACAGCTTAAACAGCTTACGGACGAAATCAGTGAGCTTGAAGCGACTCCTGTTGCGACGCAGATTACTGAGCAGCAAACTCATATCCAAGCGCTCACCAAGGAACTTGCTCAACAGCAAACGGCTCTGAATCGGCTGACACAAAATCTAGTGCAAACAGAGACAGAGCAAGCACAGTTAGCGCAAGCACTACAACGGGTGCAACAACACAGCAATGAAAATAAAGCCAGTATTGCGGCACTGAGTTCAGTCCTGAGTGAGCATGCTGACAGTGACCGCACTTCTTTATTATCGCAATTAAAAGTAACGCCAGGTTTTGAGCCTCTCGTTGAGCAAGCTTTACTGGGTCTTGAGCATTTACAGGTCAGCAAAAATGCGCAGCCTAATAGTGTTTGGTCACAGACCCTTGCTGTGCCTGAACATTCATTAGCACAATACATTGAACAGGGGATTTACCCTGAACTGCTGACACGGTTTGCATTTCAAGCAACGTTTGATGAAGCGATTCTAGCGGATCCATATTGGCTCGCCGTGATTGATGAAAAGGGCTGTATTTATGGTCGTAATTTTCAAGCTGATGCAAAAAAAGACACGGACAACTCACTGCTGTTAAAACATGCCCAGTTGAGTGATGCAGAGGAACTTGATGAAGAGCTCAATGAGCAAATCGCAGACAAGCAACAGCAGCTCGACAGTCACCTTACCAAAAAGAACACGCTCATCGCTGAAAAAGAGCAACACAGAGAGCGTATTCATCACGTTGCGCAGCAAATTGCCTCAGCAAGTACTCGCAGAGACATGCTCCTTGAGCAGCAAACGCAGTGGCAAAATCAACTGGCTAAATTACAGCTGCGCAAAACGTCGCTTAAAGAGCAAATGCAAGGTGTCGTTCAGCAACAAGAAAACCAACAATTGCGCCTAGAAGACTTGCTAGAACACCACGCAACGCTTGAAAGTAACCTTGAACAGGCTAAGCAAGTGCAAATGGATGCTGACAATCAGTATCGCCAAGTTGCGTCTCAATTAGAGCATTACAAGACACTTGCCCATCAAGCGAATTTAGCGGAACAAAAAGCCCGTAGTGAGTGTCAACTCAGTGAAACAAAATTACAACATGCTGATGCAGCACATACAGCCGCAAGTGACGCTGTTTTAGAATTAACGGCGCAGTTAGAAGAGTTAGTGATCCCGCTTGAAGAGACGGCAGAGCATATTGTGTTATTGCTTGAAAAACATCAACAAAGTGACGTTGAGCTAAAAAACTTGCAAGCGTCACTGACTCACGCTAAAAAGGAACTAGCGGATAAGCAGGCATCGCTTAAATCATCGCAATCAGAGCTAGTTACGTTGCAAGAACAACTGCAATCACTGGCGTTAGATGAACAAAGTTTGCTTGTAAAAGCGCAAGCGGCGCTGGAGCCACTTGAAGAGTTGGATCAACACTTAAAAACAGTGCTTGAAGCACTGCCAGACAATGCCAACTTAAATAGTATGCAAAGCATGCTATCTAAAACGACGCAGGGCTTACATGAACTAGGGGCAGTTAACTTAGCCGCGATCGATGAGTTTGAGCAGGCTAAGCAGCGAAGTGACTATTTAGATCAGCAACTTGATGATTTAACTCAAGCACTTAATACGCTTGAGGGCGCGATTCAAAAAATCGACCGCGAAACGAAAAATCGATTTAAGGCGACGTTTGAACAAGTAAATAGTGATTTTGGTGAGTTATTTCCAAAAGTATTTGGCGGCGGAAGCGCTTACTTAGAATTAACCAGTGATGACTTGCTTGAAAGTGGTGTTAGTATAATGGCACGGCCTCCTGGCAAGAAAAATTCGACAATTCACCTGCTTAGTGGTGGAGAAAAAGCGCTGACCGCATTATCATTGGTGTTTTCAATATTCAGGCTCAATCCAGCTCCATTCTGTATGCTAGATGAAGTGGATGCGCCATTGGATGATGCAAATGTGGGTCGTTTTTGCCGTTTGGTAGAAGAGATGTCACAATCAGTGCAATTTATTTATATCAGTCATAATAAGATTGCTATGGAAATGGCAGGCAGATTGACGGGTGTAACTATGGCTGAACCAGGCGTTTCACGTATGGTTGCCGTAGATATCGAACAAGCTGTGCAAATGGCACATGCATAAATTTAGTTTGGCATATCAAATAATAAAGGTGAGGGGATGGCCGAAGAATTAAGATGGGCTTTAATCGTAATCAGTGTATTTGTCATTGGTGGTTTATTAATTCATGGTTTATGGTCTGTGCGCAAAAAGGATAATCCTGATGTTGAGCAGCAAGAACGGGTTGAGCCAAATAAAGCAAGTGCAGAAACGAGTGAATCTTCACAGCCTTATGCGCAAGAGCGTGATGAGCCTGAGTTTGGTGATTTAAGCTTTACTGCTGAAAACACCGAAGAGCCAGACGTTGAAGTCGAAGAAGCGGCTGACACTGAAGAGCAACCAGAATCGCCTGCACCGACAGACTTTATAATTGTGCACTTACAGATGCCAGAAGGCTTAGCAATGGAGGGCAGTCAATTACTGCCAGCTGTTAATATGCTAGGTTTCAAATACTCGGATGAAGGCTTCTTTAATCGCCATCTAGACCCTGCTGGAACAGGCCCTGTGTTATTCCGTTTAGTGAATATGTACAATCCTGGAACGTTTGATATTGATAATATGGAACAGTTCAGCACAGCGGGTGTTAGTTTGTTTATGACATTACCATGCGATGGTGATGGCCTAAGTGCCTTCAATATGTTGCACAGCGCTGCTAAAAAGTTAGCGGATGAGTTTGGTGCGACTATTTTAGATAGCAACCGTGAAGAAATGACGGTTGATAGCGTACGTGAATATGTTGAAAAGGTAAGAAGCTTTTCAGCGTAATCCATATTCGCAAGTAAATGATTGTTAGGCCACTTGGCGTTAAGTCGTCTAAGTGGCTTTTTTATGTAGATTTTTGAGGTTTTCATGTCCAGCCCTATCTTTGAGCAAATTAGTCAACTACGTGCCCAGTTAGAAGAGCATAATCATAATTATTATGTGCTGGATGCACCCAGTATTCCCGATGCTGAATATGACCGCTTAATGCGAGAGCTAAGTAGCTTAGAGCAAGCAAATCCTGAGTTTCAGAGTCCTGATTCACCCAGCCAAAAAGTGGGTGGGGCCGCGCTTGATAAATTTGAACAAGTAACGCACCAAGTTCCTATGTTGTCGCTTGATAATGCTTTTTCACAAGAAGAGTTTGCGGCGTTTAATCGCCGAATTAAAGAGCGCGTGATGGATACCCGCGAACTCACATTTTGCTGCGAACCAAAGCTTGATGGTTTAGCTGTGTCGATTATTTATCGCAATGGTGTGCTGGTTCAAGCTGCAACACGTGGCGATGGTATGGTGGGTGAAAACATTACACAAAACGTGAAAACGATTCGTAATGTGCCATTAAAACTTCGCGGCAATGACTTTCCTGCTGAACTTGAAGTACGCGGCGAAGTATTTATGGATAGTGCAGGCTTTGCAAAACTGAACAGCGACGCTGAAAAGCGAGGCGAAAAGGTATTTGTTAACCCGCGTAATGCTGCGGCTGGGAGTTTACGTCAGCTCGATTCTAAGGTAACGGCAAAACGCCCATTAATGTTTTATGCATACAGCACAGGGCTGGTGGCTGATGGGCAATTGCCAGAAGATCATTACCAACAACTGGCAAAATTGACTGATTGGGGATTACCACTTTGCCCTGAAACTAAGTTAGTTGAAGGTCAACAGGCGGCGCTTGATTATTATCAAGATATCTTAGCGCGCCGAAGTGAGCTTGCCTATGAAATTGACGGTGTGGTTATTAAGGTCAACGACAAAAAGCTCCAAGAGCGCTTGGGCTTTGTTGCTCGCGCTCCTCGTTGGGCTATTGCGTTTAAGTTTCCAGCTCAAGAAGAAATTACACAACTTTTAGATGTTGAATTCCAAGTAGGGCGAACGGGTGCAATTACACCGGTAGCACGTTTAGAGCCTGTATTTGTTGGCGGAGTGACTGTATCGAATGCCACTTTACATAATGGGGATGAAATAGCCCGGTTAGGCGTTAAAATTGGCGATACGGTGATTATTCGCCGCGCAGGCGATGTAATCCCTCAAATTACCCAAGTGGTACTGGAGCGTCGTCCTGAGAGTGCAAGAGAGATTGTATTCCCAACCACTTGTCCAATTTGTGACTCGCATGTAGAGCGTATCGAGGGTGAAGCAGTTGCACGATGCACCGGTGGGTTGGTGTGCCAAGCACAACGTAAACAAGCAATTAAGCATTTTGCTTCACGTAAAGCGCTTGATATTGACGGGTTAGGAGACAAAATTGTTGACCAATTAGTCGATCGTGAGCTTATCAAAACGCCTGCTGATTTATTTATTTTAAAACAAGGTCACTTTGAGTCACTTGAACGAATGGGGCCAAAGTCTGCTAAAAATTTGGTGAATGCGCTGCAAGAGGCAAAGCAAACTACCTTAGCTAAATTTCTTTACTCTTTGGGTATTCGTGAAGTCGGTGAAGCAACAGCTCAAAACCTCGCTAATCACTTTTTAACCTTAGAGAAAATTACTCAAGCCAGTGTTGATGCACTAACAGAAGTGAGCGATGTGGGTGAAATTGTTGCTAAGCATGTGCGCGGGTTCTTTAGTGAAGAGCACAACATGGCTGTTGTTAATGCGTTAATAGAGCAGGGAATTCATTGGCCAGCTTTAAATGCACCAAGCGCTGAGAAGCAACCTTTAGCTGGGCTGACGTATGTTTTAACAGGCACCTTAAGTGAGCTTAATCGAAACGATGCGAAAGCGCGTCTGCAAGCTCTCGGCGCAAAAGTATCGGGGAGTGTGTCGGCTAAAACAAATGCCCTTATTGCAGGTGAAAAAGCAGGCTCTAAACTAACAAAAGCACAAGAGTTGGGTATTGAGGTGCTTACAGAAGCCGATTTAATTGCTTTATTAAGTGAACACAATGGATAGTTTGCAGCAAGCTGTCTCGTCAGTCTCTTTAACGATAGGTCAGTGGATTCAACCCCATTTGTATAATATTTCTTTATTGTTAGTGGTGTGTTTTATCTCATTATATGCCAACGATATTATTAAAGTGACTAAGCGCTTTGTTGCCAGACGTCACTTTATTATTCGCGTGTTATGCTTTGTTGCCGTGACAGGCTTTGGTATGGGGCTTTTGGTGGTGTTTGTGACGCCATTTTTAAGTAAGCTACTGATGTTATTAGGTATAAAGTGGTTAGGTTTAACGTTAACCGGTGCATTCTTGGTATTGGGTGTTATCGCAGATAAGAAGAATCAGCTATGATGCGTTACGGGCCAGAATATTGGGATAAACATGGCGCTTATCGAACCCCCATAGCGTTTCATTTAACCTTGTTAGTACTGCTTCGTAGTTATTTTATCTGGTTAATGGCCGCGTTAAGTCGGCGCCCTGATTTAGATATTATGTCGTTGTTTTTTAGCTCTAAATCAGAGTTTTTTATGGCGATAGGCATTGCAGCAATTGCGCTGTTACCCGCGGTTGTTTTTTGTTTTAGAAGGCCACAAGAAAACCCTGAAACCGCTAAGCGGTGGGCAACTGTGTGGCGTTTTATGCGGTGGCCTTTGATTGTGTGTGCTGTGATAGATTTAGGCTGGCTGACCTACCAAGCCGCGCACAGTTATTATCAATTCTCATTTTTTTTGGCGTGCCAAATGGTATTGGTGCTTTGGGTGCTACTTTATCTGGTAAAAAGTCGCTATTTATCCGTGTTTTTCAATGATTGGCCCGATCCAATCGTAAAAAAAGGAAACTAACCATGCTGGCTATTAATCAATTACTAGCAAAAATTTCAGCATTGATTGCAGTGGTATTGATTGCCCTGTGGTTTTTTACACCACTTTGGCACAGTGTCGCGTTTTCTTTTTTTGTTCTTTTGTGGGCTTTTATCACAGTATCAAGTCTGTACCGTGTGACACCTTTATTCGTGTCACGCAATCCAATTGAAGATTCATTAAAGCGCGATGTTAACCAGTTAGCATTGATTAGCCTTTCCGGTTTGTTTGATTTTAAACGCAAAGCGGAATTTGTATTAATAGGGCAGATTAAAAAGATAAAAATTGGCGATGGTATTATTCATGTTACAGATATCAATGAACAGACATTGACCGCAGTTTTAAGCGTTGCAGAGTCGAAAATTGACGCATATTTACATACCTTACTGTCTGAACGAGAACGCGAAAATATAAAAATAATTAAGCAGTCTAGTACCGACTAGCCATAATACAGAATCATTTTGATGGATTTAACCAGTTGCTATCTGCGTTAAAAATTGCTCATGAACGACAGTTTCGTTGTGGGCATTAGAGCAAGGTAGGAGCAATGGCCGATAGCAACTAAATATCATCGTTTTTGCCTTGCGACCACACGGTTTTTTTGCATCAAAATAGATCATTTAAGTAAGTAAATTGGTATAAGGTTTAATTTGCTTAACTATTTTTTAAGCAGTATTTTGAACGTGGGTTTATCAATCCTAGGAGAACACAATGTTAACTTGGCAAGATATTTTAGAGTTTGCCCACAACGGCAATCCAACACCTCCCCGTAGAGTTGAAAAAACGCCATTAGAGTGGCAGCATGAGCTTGCGCAAGATACTTTCTATGTAACACGCCAAAAAGGCACAGAGCGTCCGCACAGCTCTGATTCATGCACACTCTTTGAGCCTGGGAAATATGCGTGTGTATGTTGCGATAATTTATTGTTTGATGCCGATGAAAAGTTTGACAGTGGCACTGGTTGGCCTTCATTTACTCAACCAAGCAGCGTCGAAAGCATTGCGTACATAGCCGATACAAGTCACGGTATGCAACGTATTGAGGCTATTTGTAATGTCTGCGATGCCCATTTAGGTCATGTTTTTCCTGATGGTCCGCCGCCAAGTGGTTTGCGCTACTGCATGAATGCGGTGGCAATGAAAAAATGCGATTAGGTAAACTAATCTAAATATTGCGCAATAATAAAAATAAGGTGCTCTCGGTAAATTGGCTTACTGATAGTGTAGTCTGTCAAGATACTTGATTGTGCCTTATCATCCTTTAAAGCCGAGGCTGTTACAGCAATAATCGGGATATGTTTAAAACGATCATCACTGCGAATTAACTGGCTGGCTTCAAGCCCTCCCATTACAGGCATCTTCAAATCCATTATGATTAGGTCAGGCTGATGTTGCTCTATTTTTTTCAGTGCATCTTCACCATTAATTGCCGTATCGATAGTAAAACTCCAGCGCGATAAGAACGATTCTAAATAATCACGGTTATAGGGAATGTCGTCTACGATTAAAATGCGCGCAGGATTAAAGTGATAACTAGTGATTGCAGGGTAATTACGGTGCTCAATTTCTGTTATTGATTCAGCTAACTCGACGTTCGGAATTGAAACAATAAACTCACTGCCTTTGCCTTTTTCACTGATAACCGATAACTCGCCGCCCATCAATTTTATAAAGCGTAATGAAATAGCAAGGCCTAAGCCTGTACCACCAAACTCAGAACTGCGTTGTCCTTGAACTTGTTCAAAGTCATTAAAGATTAAATCTTGTTGATCTTTTGGAATGCCTTTACCGGTATCTTTCACATGAATTTTTATATCAAGGTGGCTGTCGTCATCATGTGGTTTAAAGTCAAAGTATACGCTTACACTGCCTTGTGACGTAAACTTAATAGCATTACTTATTAAGTTGGTAAGTACTTGACGAAGCTTGTTACTGTCGAGCAATACGGGGGGAGTGAGATCAGGGTGTGCGGTTACTTTAAAATTGAGATCTTTTTGTGCGCTGAGCTGTAAAAACATCATATTTAATTCATGGCACATGGTGGGAATTTCAACCCGCTCAATATCGAGCTGCATTTTACCTGCATCGACTTTTGATAAATCAAGAATATCGTTTAGTACGTTTAATAACGAATTGCCTGAGATGGAAATCGCTTCAAGGTAGCGGCGTTTGTTTTTGTCGGTTTCGCTGTCTTGCAATAATTGGCTGAAGCCTAACACGGCATTTAAAGGTGTTCTTAACTCGTGAGACATATTGGCTAAAAAGCGACTTTTTGCTTGGTTTGATTGTTCTGCTTGTTCTTTTGCATCCAAGTATTCTTGAGTGCGCTTAGCCACGGTTTCTTCGAGTTGGCTGTGCTGTTCATGCATGCTGTTAATTTGTTGTCTAACCGCGGCTCGCATCATTTTAAAGCCACTGGCAAGTGTGCCTATTTCATCTTGGCTTTTAATATTAATAGGGCAATTTAAATCGCCTGTGGTCACTGCATGGGAGAACTCAACAAGTTGATCAATGGGTTGCAAAATTATGCGCCTAATAATGATATAAGCAATAATGAGTGCAGTTAGCAGATAGATTGCAAATAAAGAGACGGCGTTACTGATAATAGATTTGGTTTTTTGGGATAAATCGATGTCAGAAAACGTGACAATAACGTAACCAATATTTTCACCGTAATGATTTTTTACTGGCACTGTTACAGCGTACTGGTGATCAAGCGCGATAATATTATTTCGTCTCGGATTGAGTTGCTGCAATATCGTTTGATTCGTCTCTAAGGTATCGACTTTACTGTTATCGGGGTGGGCCGCAATAAAGTTATTTTGATCAATAAAATAAATGGTTTTGAGGTCATCAAAGGTATTATGTTTGAGAATATTTTTTAATGTTATCCCCTGAATTTTTAAGACCCAACTGCCAGCGGTGTTATCTGATGTTAATGAGTTTATTTCAGACAGCATCGGCGAAACAATCGCGTCTGCTTTTTCACTCATATTAAGCAAGGTTTGCTCTTTTAATTCCAAGACATGTATAGCCGTACTCACGCCTAAAATTAGCGTGATAGTAAAACCGATGATTATCAGAATTTTATGCGCAATACTGATTCTCATTGGCTGCTCTTAGTTTGTGTTTTTAAAGCGTGCATGTTTGCATTAATTTTTGCATCAGTACTTTTAATTAATTGTTTAATGTCGGCACCATAAAATATTTGGCTAAATGTTTGCGAAATAATTTCACCAATGACTGGAAATTCAACCATACCTGCTTGCAGTCGATCAGGCGTGGCATGCTCAAATACCCATAGCATTGCGTTGTTAAAGCCGGGTTTATTGACTAAAGTAAATAGCTTTTCGTGCCATACCTTTTGTCTTGGTGGCGACCCCCCGGTGCTGAGTAAAGCGGCCGTTTGCTCACTCGTTGCCCATTGAATAAATAACCAGGCTGCAATTTTTTTATTAGAGTGGCTATTAATCGCAAATGCCCATGCCCATGGTGATGTTTCTCTGGCAACAGGTCCTTTTGGAAGGGGAGCGGCTTCCCATTTATTCCAAATATCGGATTCTTCAGCCGTGTCTATTTCATTGTAAAAGTGAGACGCAAGGATTGCTGAAGCCAGTTTGCCGTGCTTAAACAATTGACGTATCTCATAAAAATGCAGTAAGCGGCTATTTTCCGGATTACCGTAACCTGTAACTAAGTTTCGATACATTTTAAGGCTTTGTGCCGTCTGTGGACTATCAAATGTTGATACACCTTGTTCATTGAGCACTTCTGCGCCATAGGCACGCATTACGGGTAACACCGTCCATGTATTAAGCCCCGCACCGGGTAGTGTGCGTGAAGCAAACGCGTGCATGCCGGCGAGTTTAGAGTCGGCATCAATCGCGCGCTGTAATTTTATTTTAGTTGCGTGTAACTGCTCGTAAGTATCTGGCACTTCAAGATTAAAGCGCTCAAATAAATCTTTGCGATAAAAATAAATAGGGGCTGAAAAATCAAAAGGTAAAGAATAAAGTTTGTTATCTATTTTGCAAAGAGTGAGGCTTCTTTCGCTAATATCTTCAAGTTGATACCACGTTTTATCAGTTATGAGTGGGTTATCTAGATAAGGTTGTAGGGGCTCTATCCAGCCTTGATTTTGTGCTTCACCTAAAAATGTAATGCCCATAGGCAATACATCGTATAGGCCTAAACCTTCGCTTAAATCTTGATGACGACGAGAGCGCATTTGAGATTGTTCCAGCGCATGAAAACCAACAGAAATCCCGGTAAGTTGCTCAAACAGGGGGATATAAGGTTTAAGGGCCAAAAATGCGGGCTGCTCGTCAGCCAGTATATTTATATGACTGCCTGCTTCACTTTGCCAATTTATATTAGCTTGCTGCCAATACTGCAAAGTAGCAGAAGCAATACTGACTGGACTGAAGAGTGCTATTGCAGCTAAAAGAAGCTTAATAGATTTCAAAAAAGGGCGCTCCATAATGAGAACATTTACTCAGATAGCTGAAGATTCATTTTTGCAGCTTGCGCTTTTATTTTTTCGAAGCGAGTGGCTTGCTCATCGTGTAATGTGTATTCATTAAGTAAAGCGTAGCATTTTTTTGCTAGCAATAAGTTAAATGATTGCCCTTGCGCATTAGAGTCGAATAAACACTGTAAAAGATTCAATGCAATACTGGCGTTTTTAGGCATAATTCTAAAGGCCTGTGTAAACGCTTCGAGCGCAATATTTAGCTGGCCTTTATTAAATTGCGTAACAGCATGGTTATTGAGTTCTTTCGGCCCCATTTTGATATCACGACGTTCAGTTTGCTGTTGTTGAATGTAGCGAAGAAACACAGGATCACTTACAGAAGGATGGCGCTCACAATGGCTTATAATTTGATTAAAGAGTGTTTGCGCTTTGTTGTGAAAACCGAGCTCGTGGAATGCCTTTGCTTTATCAAGCGCACCATCAACAGAACGAATTTGACTGTCACTCTCATCAAGTTGCTCGATTAGGGCCTTTGCTTTTTTATGCTCGTCTTTCAAATAATGTAAACGTGCGTTGAGTACATCAATTTGGGTTTGATTGTTACTATTTGGAAACTGTTGTTTTAAATCATTTAAATATTGATTTGTTTGTCTCGCAATACGATTAACTTGGTCTGTTTGATCTGTTGTCAGAGCAAAATCGATACCTGCCCGTGCTGCATTTAAGTATATATCAGGGTGATCGTGTATGGAGTGCTTTGCATAACTGGCGATATCTTTTTGCGTTAAGTAGCTTTTCTCGTAGTCATGATTTAACAGTGATACATGGCTGAGTGTTTTTTGTCGCTCAATGTTTCTTGGTGCTATATCAACAGCTTGACTAAAAAATAGTTGAGCGTCGTCAAACTTATTAAGTTTAATGTCTAAACGACCTAACAAATCAAGAGCCACAAGGCGAGTTTCACTGCGCTGTAGCATGGTTTTTAACATGCGTTGAGCAAGAATATGCTCATTATTGGCAATAAGCGCTTCTACTAACCCGACTTTAGCCCACGTAAACTTTTGTATATCGAGTACGGATTTAAAAAAAGTTTTTGCATCTTCATTTCGATTTAAACGAAGTAGGGCATCACCTTTTAATCGTAATAAAATGGCACTGTAGGTATTACTTTTATTTTGTAGTAATTCATCGATTTTCTTTATTGCTTTCGAGTCATTTTCATCATCAATTAGCTGATAAACACTGTAAAGGTGGTGCTTACGAAGTAGTACTTTCTCAATACGGCTTTTTAATTCATAAATGGTAAATGGCTTTACTAAAAAATCGTCAGGCTGGAGCTCTAACACACTGTGAACTAGAGAACCGCTTGTTTCGGCTGAAATGAAAATAAACCCTGTGGAGTTTTTAATTAAGCGTTTAACTTTAAGTTCTTCGTAAAGTTGGTAGCCATCTTGGTGCTTGCTTAAATTGAATGAGCAAACAATCAGATCAAATTGTTCGTCCTGACATTGTTCTTTGGCTGAAATGGCATGGTCAGCAAAGCGCAGTTGTCGAAAACCTAATCCTTCGAGGGATTGTTTCATGTAGCTTTGAGCGAGTGGTTGCTCTTCAACTATTAAAATTTTGGCTTTCGAAAAAATCTTTGCAGGCATTGGACTTGCGATCGAGTGATATTAACAGTGACTATAATAAACAGTCTAGCTGCTGACAAGGCAAATTACAGGTTTTCAGTTAATTTAAAAACCTGACTCATGCTATAGCATGACTTATGTCGTATTTTTTATTTCCTTTTTATCTCAAAGAATTAGCTTAGCAATCAGCTACAAACGTGATGATATTTATATTAGTGAATATCAAAAATGGCACAACGACTAGACGTGTTTTGCAGGTGCTGGGTCGTACTGGACTTGAACCATCGAGCCTTGTCTTTGTAGAGAGTGGCGATGCTTTTAGAAAATTTAATTTTTAATATGGAGTATGGAAAAGAGTGTTTTATTTGTGGTGGGTTGCACTGGACTTGAACCATCGAGTCGAGTCTTTGTAAAGAGTGGCGATGCTTTTAGAAAGTTTAGAATATAAAGTATGGAGTATGGAAAAGAGTGTTTTATATGTGGTGGGTCGTACTGGACTTGAACCAGTGACCCTCGCCTTGTAAGGGCGATGCTCTCCCAACTGAGCTAACGACCCACATATAATTGCCGAAAGGCTAATTTGTAAAGATTAAATGGTGGGTCGTACTGGACTTGAACCAGTGACCCTCGCCTTGTAAGGGCGATGCTCTCCCAACTGAGCTAACGACCCAAATAATCTTTTTCTTCGCGATACCATTTTTAAAATGGTGGGTCGTACTGGACTTGAACCAGTGACCCTCGCCTTGTAAGGGCGATGCTCTCCCAACTGAGCTAACGACCCGCGAAGAATAATCTAAATGAGAACACCATTAAACTTGGATTAATGGTGGGTCGTACTGGACTTGAACCAGTGACCCTCGCCTTGTAAGGGCGATGCTCTCCCAACTGAGCTAACGACCCATTTAGATTGTGTAATATGAAGTACCATTAAAAGATAATGGTGGGTCGTACTGGACTTGAACCAGTGACCCTCGCCTTGTAAGGGCGATGCTCTCCCAACTGAGCTAACGACCCATATTACATGCAATAAATTCTTAATGTTGAGTTTACACCATTTAAATGGTGGGTCGTACTGGACTTGAACCAGTGACCCTCGCCTTGTAAGGGCGATGCTCTCCCAACTGAGCTAACGACCCATTAAGAACTTCAGATATGAACACCATTTAATAATGGTGGGTCGTACTGGACTTGAACCAGTGACCCTCGCCTTGTAAGGGCGATGCTCTCCCAACTGAGCTAACGACCCATATCTAAAAAACAACTCATTGCTGCGTTGTTGTGGGGCGCTATTATAGATAGAGTTGTAAATGTGTCAACACTTGAATGAGTAAAAATGTGCTAGATGCAGCTTTTATAAACAACGACATGGCTTTTTTACATTTTTTGATGAACAATTATGCAATTCAGTGCTTTTCCTTCTATACGCAAGCTGACTTTTAGGCTGTTTGGGGTCAATTACTTTAGCGGGGATGAGCTGTGTTAGTTTTGTTTATATGTAAATGCATTTGTCGGTTGTATAAATAAGTACAACGCAGTGCTCTTTTTAACGTTAATTAAAAGGGCGTGGGGGAGGGGAAGAATGATCAATTTAGTTATAAAATTAAGATATCGCCGTTTTCCATATAAATGTATACCTTTTAGTAAGCGAAACCTCCTTTCATTGAGGCACAATAAAATCTAAACAGCACGCTAATATGTAAAATTCAGCTATTTATTAGTGGATTGTATAAAATAGCTCCTCCTTGGGGTGTTATTTAGTCAGCTTGTTGAAATTTAAATCATTTAAATAAAGTTAGATAAAAAACTGTTGACTTTATTTGGGGGGCTGCATAGAATGCGCCCCGCACTCAGCGATACACGTCAGCATTAGTTGGTAGTGTGTATGCAAAGTCGGGGCTATAGCTCAGCTGGGAGAGCGCTTCGCTGGCAGCGAAGAGGTCTGCGGTTCGATCCCGCATAGCTCCACCAATTTGCATAGTGTTTGTCCTAGGGTAGCAGTTTTCTGCGTCCCCATCGTCTAGAGGCCTAGGACACCGCCCTTTCACGGCGGTAACAGGGGTTCGAATCCCCTTGGGGACGCCACTTATTTATGTAAGTGAGCTAATACCAAGGCGCTAAACATGTCAATTTCGAGTATTTACATGTTAATTTAGCAACCTTACTCTGATATGAGTCAAACTATCATTTAATGTCCTAGTGACACATTTTTGTGTCCCCATCGTCTAGAGGCCTAGGACACCGCCCTTTCACGGCGGTAACAGGGGTTCGAATCCCCTTGGGGACGCCACTTACTTTAACTGTGTTAAAGAGGGTGTTGTGTTATTAAACAGCTCGCCTGAATCGAGTTTAACTATTCAGTTGTCCTAGTGACACATTTTTGTGTCCCCATCGTCTAGAGGCCTAGGACACCGCCCTTTCACGGCGGTAACAGGGGTTCGAATCCCCTTGGGGACGCCACTTACTTTAACCGTGTTAAAGAGGGTGTTGTGTTATTAAACAGCTCGCCTGAATCGAGTTTAACTATTCAGTTGTCCTAGTGACACATTTTTGTGTCCCCATCGTCTAGAGGCCTAGGACACCGCCCTTTCACGGCGGTAACAGGGGTTCGAATCCCCTTGGGGACGCCACTTACTTTAACCGTGTTAAAGAGGGTGTTGTGTTATTAAACAGCTCGCCTGAATCGAGTTTAACTATTCAGTTGTCCTAGTGACACATTCTTGTGTCCCCATCGTCTAGAGGCCTAGGACACCGCCCTTTCACGGCGGTAACAGGGGTTCGAATCCCCTTGGGGACGCCACTTACTTTAACCGTGTTAAAGAGGGTGTTGTGTTATTAAACAGCTCGCCTGAATCGAGCTTAACTATTCAGTTGTCCTAGTGACACATTCTTGTGTCCCCATCGTCTAGAGGCCTAGGACACCGCCCTTTCACGGCGGTAACAGGGGTTCGAATCCCCTTGGGGACGCCACTTACTTTAACCGTGTTAAAGAGGGTGTTGTGTTATTAAACAGCTCGCCTGAATCGAGTTTAACTATTCAGTTGTCCTAGTGACACAGAAACTTTCTGTTTAAGCTAAGGCCATTCGCCTAACAGGCTCGGTCTCATCTTACGCAGAAATAGCAAATCAGTGATTTGCAAACCAATTTCTGCGTCCCCATCGTCTAGAGGCCTAGGACACCGCCCTTTCACGGCGGTAACAGGGGTTCGAATCCCCTTGGGGACGCCATTTACTTGCGTAATTTATATTTATTGCACAGTGAATACTGTAAGATTCAATTCAAAAATTCCTATTTATACATCCCATACTTATCTTATAAAAATCAATTATCTACGCTATTTAATTTCGACTTTTCTCTGATATTTTTAAAAATCACAGTACAGATCTTTACTTCTCACTGCGACAGACAGTTTTAATCTATTTCTAATGCTTCCTGCGACACATCATGTATGTCTAATTTGAGGCATTGTTTTTAAAAGGTGTGACGTTAACGAGTATGAGTGGAGACCTTATACCAATCCGCAAAAATACTTAATCATTTTGAGTGATCAAACCAGTCGCTACCTGCGTTAAAAATTTCTGATTTAGAACAACTAAATAACTAAATTTTTGCCTTGTTATCAACGCGGTTTTATTGCCTCAAAATAGACCACTTAATTAAGCGGAATGGTATTATTTGGTTAATTTGTTTTGCAATTGTTGGTTTAGTGATCACAACGTTGAGATGTAAGAAAACCCCTGATTAAGCTAGGCAATTGTAAACAAGTGTGCTTAACTAAATTTATAATTTTCTGTTTATTAAGTAGATACGAGCGTGTGGCGAGTATTTGGGTTGGTAGTGCTGTTGGCAATGTTCCCGTGTTATGCCACGACAATTAAGCTGGCCTATACAATGAAGCATGATAACTTCAATCAACTGTTAAGTGAGCTGGCTGAGCAAACAGAATTAACGGTTGATTCTGTGTTGGTTGACCAAAAAGCGTTAAAAGTACGGCTTGTTCAAGCCAATAGTGCGACAACCACCGATGCCGTAATTTTTCCTGCTGACCATCTGGGTCTGAACAAATACGCTAATTTTAGTGTTATTCCCGAATCACTGATAGCTGAAACAACAGATAAACGCACTTTAGATACAACAAGAGTGAATGGTCAATTACTCGGCATTCCCATTATTCAAGGTAATCATTTACTGCTTTTTTATAACACTCGGTACGTAAAGAAAAAAATAAATGACTGGCAGGATATTATTAAACTAAAACCTATGCTGCCTGAACAGGTGAAACTAATCACTTGGAGTTTTATGGAAATGTATTGGTTTATTCCATTTTTAAGCGCATTTGAAGGCGACCTGATTGTTGATGACAAAGTACAGTTGAATACATCAGCAATGCAATTAGCTTTGCGATATGTATGGGATTTAAATCAGCAAGGTATCGTGGACAGAGAGTGTGATTACAGCTGTTCACATGCCGCATTTCAAAACCAACAGGCTGCATTTATTATAAATGGTGCTTGGTCCCTCAATACTTACAAAGAAGCACTGGGGGAGCATTTGGCCGTACAACCACTACCAAAACTGAATGGTCACTTCATGCAGCCGTACTACTCAACGTTTGTTTTAGCTTTTCCGAATAATAGTTTACAGGGCCCTAATAAAGACAACTTAATTAAGTTTGCAAAGGCTGTGCAACATGCACCATTTCAGCATTTAATTTGGCAAAAACTTCACGATATCCCAGTGAACACGCAAGTTTTAACGCGGCTTTTAGAGCAAAACGATGATACGTTACTTACCTTGCTTGCTGCTTTGCAACACACCAAACCAATGCCATCATCGGCTGCGATGATAATTGCATGGGAAGTGTTAACAAAAGGCTTTTCTCGTTATGGCAGTGGTGCGCTGACTGCCGAACAAGCAGGTTTATTTATGCAGGGACTCGCAGAGCGCTCAATTGCGAATGAAGAGGTGCAATGAACAGCCCACGGTTTAGCCAAGCATTATTCGCAAGTGTATTATTGCTGGTTATTATTCCGCTTTTGGTGCTGGCAGGCTTGATGATCGGGCGTTTTTATTTAAACTCGATTGAACAAGCTAAAACAAGCTTACAATGGCAGGCAAGAAATAACGCGGCAAGCTTGGAACAACTGATCTTCAAATTAGAAAAAAATAGTCAGTTATTAAGTAGTACAAAAGCGATAGCTGAGCTTCCAGATACCGTGGTGTATTCGCAATTTGCATTGGTTCAATTACAGCAATTTGTAACAGATAACCCACAAATAATTGCATCAATTGTTTTAGATAATCAAGGCTTTATTGTTGAAGGTTACCCAATAACATCGTTAACGCTAAATTACGCACTAACAAAAAGTATTCTCGATAGTGCGCAGATCTCGAACAATCAAAATAGCATTCAAGTAATTAATAAGCCGCAGTTGAATGAATTGCTCTTTCAAACAGAAGCCAAACAAAATGCATTAATAGCAATTACTTCAACGCTGTTACACGAGCAAGACTCGTTAAGTGAACCAATCCGAAAAACGGGGTTATTAGTGTCGTTCATTCCGTTATCTGAAGCATTAAAGTGGCTTGCTGTTCACAATGAGCAGCCTACTTACCAATCAGGTAAACAAGTACAAATTACCGTGCAAGATCATGTTTTATACAGTTTAGGGGTCGTTGAAAGTACGGCGTTACTAACAGGAAGTGCGTCGATTAGTAACGTGCTGTTTAATAATGAACGAACAGCATTACACTTTAGAATTAATGAAGCTGAAACTGCATATACCAATGCGGTAAAGGAAACAGCGATAGCTGGAGGTTTGTTAATTATAGGTCTTTCAGTTGTGTCATTGTTTTTGGTTCATTGGTTAACGCAACGTTTGCATAATCCACTTAATCGTATTACTGCACTGAGTCGGGAGTTTGCATGTGGTAACTACAAAAAAATAACCGATGATTTTCATTATCAGGAGTTTAAAGATATAGCTCAGTCACTCAATAGCATGGCTGAAACAATTGATATTCAGATCACTTCTTTACAGCTAGAGAAGGTTAGGGCGGAGCATTCTGAGCAAGTTAAAAGCCAGTTTTTAGCAAATATGAGCCATGAAATTAGAACACCAATGAATGGGATTGTTGGTTTTTTACAGTTGTTGAAAAAAAGCCAATTAAATCCAGAACAAGCTGATTTTGTGAGACAAATTAATAACTGCAGCGATGTGTTACTCACAGTGATTAATGACATACTCGACTTTTCAAAAATTGAAGCAAATAAAATAGAACTCGATACGCGAGAATGCAATTTAATCGCGCTATGCCAAGATCTCATTGTGTTATTTAAACCCAGCTGCGATGCTAAGGGGATTGCTTGCCAACTTAATATTAATCAACTCAAAGCAGTCAACGTCGAATGTGATGAAATTCGCGTTAAGCAAGTGCTCATAAACCTGCTGTCAAACGCGATTAAATTCACAAAAGAAGGGGAAATTACTCTATCAATTAATGTCATTGACAAAGATGCTCACACGACAACAGTTGAATTTACTGTGACTGATACAGGTATTGGTATAGCAGAAGATAAATTAACCGCTTTGTTTAACCCCTTTGTACAAGCGCAAAGTAATATCATGCGTGAATATGGCGGCACAGGTTTAGGGCTTGCCATAAGTAAAGGCTTAGTGGATTTAATGGGCGGCGAAATTACGCTTAAAAGTGAGCTTGGTGAAGGCACTACATTTACTATTATGGTGAGTTTTAAAACCCACTCACACGTGCTTAGCAAAGCAAAAACAAGTCAACTCGACACGGCGATAACGGTCGACTTTTCAAGCATAAAAACACCGTTGTTAGTCGCAGAAGATAACCCAATTAACCAAATTGTTATTACGAAATACTTATCGCAATTAGGTTTGAGCTATGAACTTGCTGAAAATGGCCAAATAGCCTGTGATAAGGCATCAATGAATAACTACGCGTTAATTTTAATGGATATTCAAATGCCTGTGATGGATGGTTTAACGGCCAGTAAAACACTGCTGAAGCAAGAAGGATTTAATACACCCATTATCGCGGTGAGTGCGAATGCAATGAGAGAAGATATCGAAAAAAGTATGGAAATAGGTATACACGATCACATTGCGAAGCCAATCGATTTCACAGAGCTTGAACGGGCGCTTGCAAAGTGGCTATTTCAGTCAATTTAATGACTGAAATAGCCAAAACAATTAAAATTGACTGTAGTCTTTTTTCTGAATTAGCTCAATTGCATAACCATCAGGGTCTTTAACAAAAGCGATTTCAGTGGTGCCGCCCTTTACTGGGCCTGGCTCACGGCTTACATTACCGCCTGCGGCTTTAATATCTTCGCAGGCTTTATAAATGTCATCAAACTCAATTGCAATGTGGCCATACGCATTGCCTAAGTCGTAGCTGTCAGTATCCCAGTTATAGGTGAGCTCGAGTACGGTAGCGTCTTTTTCTTCACCGTAACCAACAAAAGCAAGTGTGTAACGGTATTCTTCATTATCTGCACGACGCAGTTCTTTCATGCCTAATACTTGCGTGTAAAATTCGATAGATTTGTCTAAATCAGCAACGCGAAGCATTGTGTGTAATAAACGCATTTAAATCCTCTTTAAAATTCACAAATTTTTGATAACGCAGCTACTGCTGCGCTGTTAAAATATCAATAATTCGATTATAAATTATTTCTGCTAGCATCACAGTATCATCGCCATTAGTATTTATAAACTGCACAACGACTGTATCGATATCTTTATAATAACGAGCAATGCTTGAATACCCTAATACCCAACCTGTGTGTTCATACTTATAAAGTGATGCATACAAAATTTGCTCTTGTTGGTTGAAAAAAGTGCCTTTGTTTAAAGCAAGAATAAAGTCGCCTACATCTTGTGCTGTCGCCACATAGCCTTGATCGAGTGCTTTAAAATCATTCTCATAACCCACGTAATAACCACTCATCAAATCTACTAAATTGATTTCATGTACTGATGAAAACGTATGCGTTAGGCCCAATGGCGTTAAAATTTCATCTTTAATAAATTGGTTATGATCATAACCCAGCACAGTAGACATTATTTTTCGCAGTAGCAGGTAATTTGTGTTGGAATAACCATAATCTGTATCTGGATCAAAGTCAGCAGGGGTGTCTAGCACCAAAGCTAGCGGATCGGGGTAGGCGATTGACCAATCAAAGTTATTAGTATCTGTGTAGTTGGGAATGCCACTTCTGTGCTGTACCATCATTCGTAAGGTGATTTTATCTGCGTTTTGAATGCGTCCAACTAACGATGGAAGATAATCAGCCAGTGTTTTATCGATATCAATCAGCCCTGCAGACACAAGCTTTGTTAAAGCTGATGCGTCATACAGCTTACGGATACTCCCAATTTTAAACAACGCAGTCGCATAAGCGGGGATTTTTTGCTCTCGATTATGCCAACCTTGTGCAAAATATTCAGGTTGGTTTCCTTGTTTATGAATATACACAATAATGCCATCAACTCCTTGTTCAATAGCCTCTTGTGTTTGTGCTTGAATGTTGGCGGGAAGTGGCTGAAAGTAATATATGGCAAACTGCCAGGGGGCAAAAATGTATATGCTAGTGAGAGTAACAATAAGAGCTGCAACGCGCATAAGTCTGAGCGCTTTTTTGTTCTTCAATTGTAGCATTGCATTCTCGCTTCGTTTATTTTGTAGTGTGTGGGGCTGTTTTTAATCTACTATTCAGCAATACCGTGAGGCATTGCTGAATAGTGATAAGGTACTTGACGGTATTAATAGTCTTGTTTACTTTTTCACCTTACCTTTAAGAACATAGATCTCGCCATCAAAACTCCCTTGAATCGTCAGTCCTTGTCCTGCTAATTCTTTTAGATATTCTATATGCTCATCAGTGATATGCTGGCCTGGCACTAAAAGTGGAATACCAGGCGGGTAAGGAGTCACTAATCCGGCACAAATGCGGTTGTTACTCTTACTAATAGGCACAGACTCGCGTTCGCCGTAAAACGCATCGCTTGGAATACATGCTAAGTCTATGGCTGGTAAGTTCTCTGGTAAGCGTGTACGTCTCATTGATGTAGCTAGTTTTACTTTTCCGCTGTCTAGTTTCTTTAATGCATTGTAAAGACGAATGATCTTTGAACGCGTTCCGCCAAGTGTCAGTAAAACCAATATTGTACTGTGCGTGTATTTTTCTATTTCTAGGCCAATTTCATCCAATAGGAATTTATGAATATCCTTTAATGAATAAGGCAATTCGCTAATATCAATAAGAATTTTTAGTGGATCGTGACCCATGTTATCGCCACTAAAATGCGGGAAAATTTCCATAAAATCTTCTTTTCCAAGCACTTTTATATACTTGAGTGACGCCATCTGTTGCTTGAACTCTGCGACATGATTCAACAAGGCATTCAGTAGCTTATAGCCTTCCATCTCTAGTTGTTTTTGGCACACATCAAGCGAGGCAATAAGTTGATACTTAGGTGATGTACTGGCGTAAATACTGTAGATCTCGCGGAAGAAATCGGCGTCGAAATCAGGATCGTTTACGTGAATATAAGACGCCTGAGAAAACGCCGACACGACTTTATGTGCAGAGTGGGTTACATAGTCAGCGCCCGCATGAATGGCAGAGTAGTAGCGTAAACTTGGGTGAAAAAGCGAGTACGCAAACCACGCTTCGTCGATAAACACTTTAATCCCATGTTGATGGGCAAACTCAACCACTTGTTTCAAGTCACTAAGAAGACCATCGTAGGTACAACCGGTGAGAACAAGCAGTTTTGCGTCAGTATTTTGTTCAATCGCTTGCTTGATATCTGCTAATGAGGGGGGCGCGAAGATGCCATATTTAGGGTTTAAAATACTCGACAAATAAATGGGTAAACTAGCTGATTGCAAAATGCCATAATGTACTGATTTATGACAATTGCGATCGATGATCACTTTATCGCCTTTACGCAGCAACGTTTGCAAAATAATTTTATTCGAGGTGGATGAACCGTTGGTGACAAAATAAGTATGCTTAACTTCAAATGTCGCAGCAGCTGACTCTTGTGAGCGGCCAATGGTATTGGTGCTGTCTGACAATGAACCAAGCGAATCAACAGAAACCGACAGGTCGCCAACAAATACATTACGGCCATAAAACTGATAAAAATCTTTGATGTAGGGAGAATTTCTAAAGCTAGAACCACCACTGTGCCCGGGTGTGTGCCATGAATCATTCGCTTCGCCGACATAACGACGGTAGGCTGTCCAAAATGGGGTTTCTGATCTGTCATCAAAGTCGTTGATCATATAACCTAAGATTGCTTCGGGGTCCGAAATTACTTCATCTTTAAAGAAGAAAGATTCAATTTCTTCTGACTCGTTAACGATCTCTAACCCTTTAGTATCGTCGCCAATAACATACACTGGCAGCTCAAGACGGATCCCTTTTAACTGCTCTATAAAGCGACTATAGGTTCGTTCGCTATTGTTCAGTACATCCCAACTGAGTACCACAGCTTGAATATCACCATCTTCTTCTACACATGTTAATGCCTGCTTGAGCTCATTACATTCAATAATATCGATATCAACATCACTCCGCTCAAAATTAGGGATTGTTCGTGCAAGGTTCGTTGACAGCTCTTGCAAAGTGGCAGGGTCTTGCTCAATTAACAAGATACGAAGTAAAGGTAACATAGCAATTCTCATAAAAATTTTCACAATACTCAACAGCATAACGAAAGGATGGTGGCTTGTGAAATTAATACTTTGATTATTGTGCTATTAGTTTCGAGTCTTTTGAGATGACAGTTTGTGCAATTTCATGTTTTTAATTCGAGTACAAGTTGGAATCACTCACAATCATTCGATACTAGTAATACCTTAGCAAGGAAAATGTTTTATGTATTAGCAAACAGAATAGTGAGTTTGAACACATATATTTTATTTTCTGGCGAGATTGCTGTAATTATATACAACTAAACGCAGACAACTTATATCGCCGCACTTGAGTTAGGAAGGCAGAAAAATATATTTTCCTTAGAGGGGGCTTAATTATACCTAATTCGAAAATTAAGCTTATTAAGAATAGGGAGCAGAAAATGAAGTGGATGTATTATTTGATTTGTGTACTTTTCGTTGGAAATATTGCATCAAATCGTATTTGAGAAGGGGACGGGGCCAAAAGGTGTGGTTTTTCATCCTGATGATCGTACTTTGTTTTTGTTTGCTTATGAAAAAATAAGGTGCTTGTTATTGATATAATCTCTGGCAAAACGTTATTTGAACTGCCCACAGGAAATGGACCCGATGGCATAGGGTATTCACCACAGAGGCTATCCTGAGTGAGCAACACGATAATGCAACTTTTTACATCATTGCCAAGTGTAAACAGAGGGGACTTGCACGCTTCTAAGTTTGACTCGTGGGAGGATGACTGCCTAATTGAAAAATGCTCAGCGATAAAGAACGAGTGACAAAAGCACTCCCACTCGATACAGATAAAAACAAAAGTAAACAACCAAGAGAGTAAAGAATGGCGTATTTTAAAAATTTCAAAACAGTGGTCATATTTACATTAAGCGCGTTGAGTATAAACGTGGCGTATGCAGAGGAAGTATCAGCTTCAAACAACAGTAAGAAACTGATACCAGAAGCCACTCAATTTGTTACACAGCACAAAGGCACCTTTAATGGCAAAAAACTGAAATACAAAGTTATAGCCGGTGAAACCTATTTATTGAACAAAGACGAAGGACCTACCGCCTCTGTCTTTTCATTTGATTACATTGTCGCAGACGACAAAGAGAACAGACCGGTTACGTTTATATGGAATGGTGGCCCTGGTTCGTCTTCTAATTGGTTACACATGGGCGCTTACGGGCCTAAACGCGTTGTTGTGCCAAGTGACGCAGCGCATCCAGGGGCTGCTCCATATGAATTAAAAGATGCGCCAGAAACGATTCTCGATGTGACTGATATGGTGTTTGTTGATCCTGTTGGTACAGGGTACTCTCGCGCATTAGGTGAAACTGAAAGCAAAGCCTTTTGGGGGTTGAATGAAGACACATCCGCCATTGCTGATTTTATCGCGCAGTGGCTGACGAAAGAAAATCGCTGGAACGCGCCAATATTTTTATTAGGAGAAAGCTATGGTACGACTAGAGCGGCAGCTGTTTCTAAAGTGCTCATGGACAAACACCTTATTAATGTAAATGGCATCATTTTTGTGTCCCAAGCTTTGGATTACCAAGGCTCAAGCCCTTATGTAGACGACAATATTATATCTTACATTACTTACATACCAACATTAGCTGCGACAGCTTGGTACCATAAAAAAGTTGATACATCAGGAAGTTTTGAAGCGTTTATTGATGCGAGTCGACAATTTTCCGTTGATGAATTGCTGCCCGCATTATTTAAAGGTAATACCCTTAGCACAGCTGAAAGAGCGCGAATTGTTGAGGGATTACAACGTTATACAGGCCTTAGCAAACAATACATAGAGCGAACTGATTTGCGCATCAACGCGTTTAGATTTGCTAAAGAGTTGTTGCGTGACGAGGGCGTCGCCGTTGGGTTGCTCGATGGACGTTATAAGCTTGATGAAAGAGACGACCTATCCGCTGATCCTTCGCAAGATGCGTCGAAAGCCATAGCACCGGCCTACAAAGCAGCACTCATGAAATATATGCACACGGATTTAAACGTACAGTGGAAAAGAAAATACTTAAATCCATCTGACCCTGAATTATCTGATAATTGGCGCTGGCGTACGGCTCCTGATGGACAAAGCTGGGAGCCAAAATACGTGAATACTGCGCCAGATTTATCGTATGCCCTTCGCAGTAATCCACAGATGAAAGTTATGGTTGCCTCTGGGTATTACGATATGGTCACACCATTTTTTGATGCTGAATACACCTTAAACAGACACGGTATAAACGCTGATAAAATTGATTACTACTATTATCACGGTGGTCACATGATGTATGTTCACGAACCAGCAAGAGTGTCGCTTTTAAAAGATACGCGAGACTTTATTAAAAAACAGTTGAGCCAAAACCCTTAATAATAGGCCTAGCTAATTGTGTCAAAGCCTGTGTTTGGCACAATTAGCGAATGAACTCAGGATGGAAAATAGCAGTGGTGAGTTTGCAATACTGATAGATTCTCACAAATTAGCGATTATATTGACACATTAGCGACATTATCCGCGCATTCAGCGCGACCACTTTTTAAGTTAGCAAAGCAAACTTTATTACTCTGTTTTATCCTTAAACTCACACAAGTCTTCGATAATACAGCTGCCGCATTTAGGTTTACGTGCAGTACACACGTAGCGCCCATGAAGTATTAACCAGTGGTGCACATCGACCTTAAATTCTTTAGGTACGACTTTTTCTAGTTTTTGCTCAACTGCAACGACGTCTTTACCCATGGCAAACTTAGTGCGGTTAGAAACACGGAAAATATGCGTATCAACTGCAATTGTCGGCCAGCCAAAAGCGGTATTTAAAACAACGTTAGCCGTTTTTCTACCCACGCCCGGTAGTGCTTCAAGGGCTTCGCGGTTTTCTGGTACTTCAGCGTTGTGTTTATTGACCAGAATTTCACACATTTTATAGACATTATTGGCTTTAGAATTAAACAAACCAATTGTTTTTATGTAATCACGCAGGCCTTCAAGACCTAAATCAAGAATAGCTTGGGGCGTGTTTGCGACAGGAAAAAGCTTACGGGTCGCTTTATTTACACCAACATCCGTTGCTTGAGCTGATAGGGTAACCGCAACCAACAACTCGAAAGGACTTGAGTATTCAAGCTCAGTTTCTGGGTGAGGGTTTTCTGCGCGGAGGCGAGACAGGATCTCGTAGCGTTTTTCTTTATTCATGGTGAGTGTTAAGCACGCAGTGACGGTGCGTGCTCCCCTTTAAGTTAAACTCGTTACTCGGGCTCGAGGGCCTTTTTCTACTTCTGGAGTAACAACTTGCTTAGATTTTATTTGTGTATCAATCACATTCTTTGCCGCAATCAATAATCCAAGCCCTAAAAAAGCGCCAGGAGGTAAAATTGCTAATAAGAACTGATTGTCAAAGCTAAAGACTTCAATGCGCAGTACTTCTGCCCATGGTCCAAGTAATAAGTCGGCACCATCAAACAGCGTGCCTTGGCCTATTAATTCTCGAATAGCGCCAAGCACAACAAGCACCAACATAAAGCCAAGTCCCATCATTAAGCCATCGAATGCAGAAAGAGGCACGGTATTTTTAGAGGCAAATGCCTCTGCTCGGCCAATAATTGCGCAGTTGGTTACAATCAGTGGAATAAAAATACCTAATGATTGATACAGACCAAATGTGTAGGCGTTCATAAGCAGCTGAACGATGGTAACAAACCCTGCAATGATCATCACGAAAACGGGAATACGTATATCTTTCGGCACCCAGTTACGCACAATAGAGACAGTGATGTTTGAACCAACCAATACCAGTAAGGTTGCTAAACCAAGGCCTAATGCATTTGTAATGGTTGATGTTACGGCCAGCAGAGGACACAAGCCCAGTAATTGCACGAGGGCGGGGTTGTTTGCCCACATACCCTCTTTAAATAAGGTTTTGATTTCGCTCATTACTGTGCTCCTTGGCATGAATTTGGCGCAGCAAATAGGTTATCAAACTCAGCTTTTGCGAACAGCACCGCATTTTTGACTGAGCCAACGACCGCTCGAGGGGTAATTGTTGCCCCAGTAAACTGATCAAACTGACCGCCATCTTTTTTAACGGCCCAACGTGTGTCATCGTCACCTAGCACATTTTGGCCTTTAAAGAGGGTGATCCAATCCGATTTTTTTATTTCGACTTTATCGCCGAGACCGGGCGTTTCTTCATGCTTTGTGACACGCACGCCAGCAATATCGCCATTAGCAAATACGGCTGTTAGTAAGTTGATATCGCCGCTGTAGCCACTAGGTGTGACATGGCGCATGACTAAAGCATAGGGTTCGTTATTTTTGTAAGCACGGTAAATAACCTGATCAGGACGAGGTCCTAAACGTTCATCTGTAATGATCACACAATCTTTATATAGTTGATTGTCATAGTGATGGGCATCAAGCACTTGCTGTAATTGCTCTGCAAGTTGCTTTTTTTCTTGCTCGCTTATACGCTCAGCCGTCAGGCTATGTGTCAGTGCAACAGCCCCTGTGGTAAGCAGTGCAAAAACAGTAAGAATGCCACCATTTTTAGTCATTGAGGAAAGGATCATTATTTCACTCCATGGCCGTAAGTACGTGGTTGTGTATAGTAATCAATTAACGGCACAGCCATATTTAATAACAAAACACTAAATGCCACCGCGTCTGGATAACCACCAAAGGTACGAATTAAGTAAACAAGTAAACCAATTAAGGCACCGTAAATTAAGCGGCCCTTATTGGTGGTTGATGCCGAAACAGGATCAGTCGCGATAAAAAATGCGCCTAACATGGTTGCACCACTGAATAGATGAAATACCACGCCTGGCTCTGTGCCTGGCGCTGCAATATAACCAATACCACTGCACAGTATAAGAGATGCTAAAAAGCCGACAGGAATATGCCAGTTTATTATCTTTGCTTTTAATAAGTATAAACCACCTAATAAGAAACCAAAGTTTACCCAGCCCCAGCCAAGTCCAAACCAATCATTAAACAGCGGTTTGCTCATACTTTCTGATACTGTTAGGTGGTGAGCCACATCGGTTTTAACCGTATCTAAAGGGGTTGCCATTGTTGTGCCATCAATTGCAACACGCAGCTGATCAACACTAAATCCAGCAAAGGTAAAGCCGTTAAAAATAACGGATACTTGTTGTGTAAAGCTAATTGGGTTTGCGAGCAGATCGTTTACTGGCAGCCAGCTTGTCATTTGCACAGGAAATGACACAAGCAATAATACATATGCCGCCATTGCAGGGTTAAACAAGTTAAAACCAAGCCCGCCATAAAGTTGTTTAACAATGACAATAGCAAATAGGCAACCAATTACGATAATCCACCATGGGGCAAGAGGTGGGATACTAAGCGCCAATAGCACAGCTGTAAGCCAAGCACTACCATCACTTAATGTTGGCCATACTTTGCGTTTACGAAGTAACAGAACAGCCGTTTCACAGGCACTGACAGTCAGTAACGCGAGCACAAGCTGAATTAATACCGCAGTGCCAAAAAAGTAAACTTGGGCTATTAAACCTGGAATACACGCAGCAATCACGGTGATCATTAAGCGGCTTAATGATTTGGTACTATGATTATGCGGCGAACTGGCCATGGTTAGTTTCATGACTTATCGGTTCCTTCTTGTTGTAACTTTTTAGCTTTAGCGCGAGCAATTGCACGTGCAATCGCCGCTTTCTTTTTGTCTTCGCTTGATTCAGGCGTGTTATCTATTTGCTGTGCTTCAGATTCATCTGTACTTGAATCATCAGAGTGAGCGTCAGTACCGTGGGTGTCTGCGCTTTCGCTTTCGTTTTTTGCTTGTTGCTCAGCGTGCTCTTTCGCTGCTTTTTTCGCTTTTGCACGGGCAACTGCCGCTGCTACGGCCGCTTTTTTATCGTCAACGGCTGCAGGCTCTGCATCGGTTGCGCTCTCAGTTTCGGCTTGCTCTTTCGCTGCTTTTTTTGCTTTTGCACGGGCAACTGCCACTGCAACAGCCGTTTTTTTATCGTCAACGGCTGCAGGCTCTGCATCGGTTGCGTTATCAGCTTCAGTGGCTTGTGCTGCTTTTTCTGCTTTAGCACGGGCAATCGCCGCTGCAACAGCCGCTTTTTTATCGTCAACGGCTGCAGGCTTTGCATCGGTTGCGTTATCAGCTTCTGTGGCTTGCGCTGCTTTTTTCGCTTTAGCACGGGCAATCGCCGCCGCTACGGCCGCTTTTTTATCGTCAACGGCTGCAGGATCTGCATCGGTTGCGCTATCAGCTTCAGTGGCTTGCGCTGCTTTTTTCGCTTTAGCACGGGCAATCGCCGCCGCTACGGCCGCTTTTTTATCGTCAACGGCTGGAGGCTCTGCATTGGTTGCGTTATCAGCTTCTGTGGCTTGTGCTGCTTTTTTCGCTTTAGCACGGGCAATCGCCGCCGCTACGGCCGCTTTTTTATCGTCAACGGCTGGAGGCTCTGCATTGGTTGCGTTATCAGCTTCTGTGGCTTGTGCTGCTTTTTTCGCTTTAGCACGGGCAATAGCCGCTGCAACAGCTGACTTCTTATCGTCTTTATCGACGGTTTCTTCACTTTGCTCTAGCGCTTTTAGCTCTTTGTACTTACGCGCTTGCTCTTTACGTGCAGCACGTTCTTTAGCTACTTCAGAATTATCTGGTTCCAGTTCTGCACCTTGTTTTTTCGCTTTGGCACGAGCAATTGCGGCTGCAACAGCTGATTTACTGTCTTTATCGTCAGATTTTGGTTTAACACGGGCGAGGGCATCGGCCACTTTTTGTTTTTCATCGCTCGACTTCGTCGCGGGCTTGCGTTTATGACGGTTTTGTCGCTCTTCTTGCTCGCGCTCTAAACGCTCTTTGCGTGCTTCAAAGCGCTCTCTGGCGCGCTCAGCTTTTATTTGTTCTGCTTGTTGCTCTTTGATTTCGGCTTTAGCAACTCGGTAGTATTGCACAAGTGGAATTTCACTCGGGCAGACATAGGCGCAGGCTCCACATTCGATGCAATCGAATAGGTTATGCTCATTTAACTTGTCGTATTCTTTTGACTTAGCAAACCACTGCAGCTGTTGGGGTAATAGCGAAGCAGGGCAGGCATCAGCACAGGCACTACAACGAATACAGGCTTTTTCGTCTCCTGGTTCAGCCAGCTCTTGATGATCAGGGGCTAAAATACAGTTTGTGGTTTTTACAATGCCGATTCTTACCGTTGGTAAGGTAAAGCCCATCATAGGGCCGCCCATGACAACTCGTTGTTGTGGCACCGGTGAAAAGCCTTGGCAATCTAGTAAGTGTTTTATTTCAGTGCCAAGTAACGCCCATACATTTCCTTGTTTATGGATTGTATTGCCAGTCACTGTGACCACGCGTTCAATTAATGGCTTGCCTTCATAAACCGCTTGGTTAATTGCAAACAGGGTGCCTACATTGTGCACTAACATACCAATGTCAGCAGGAATATTGCCGCTAGGTACTTCTTTGCCTGTTAGCAATTTTATCAATTGTTTTTCACCGCCAGAAGGATAAACAGTAGGGACAGTTTGAACAATGATAGACTCATTATGTTTTGCTGCTTGTTGCATTGCTGCAATAGCTTCTGGCTTATTATCTTCAATACCTATGATTGTCAGTGTTGGGTTGAGCAAGTGCTGCATTAACTCAATACCGGCGATAATTCCGTGTGCATGTTCACGCATTAACATGTCGTCTGCAGTGATGTATGGCTCACACTCAACGGCATTTACAATTAAAAATTCAATGCTTTTTCGCGTATCTGCTTTTACGTAAGTGGGAAAACCAGCTCCCCCCATCCCTGCAATACCTGATTGATGAATAATATCGACTAGCTCATCATGTGAGAGTGCTTTAGGGTCATCAACAGGGTTTAGTTCACACCATGTATCTTTGCCATCTGGTTCAATAATGACGCTGAGCTCAGGCAACGCTGATGGATGCGCAGATGGCATCGGGCAGATATCAGTGATCACACCAGAAGTAGGCGCATGTACAGGTACTGACCAGTTACCGCTAGGTTTCGTTAACGCTTGACCTTTAAGAACTGATTGGCCTTTTTCTACGATTAATTTGCCGTTGGCACCAATATGTTGTTTTAGTGACACAACTAATTTATCTGGCAGCTCTAGTCGCTCAATTGCACGTGATGTTGATTGTTGCTTTTGTCCAGGTGGATGAATCCCCCCAGCGAATGGCCAGACTTTACCTTGTTTGATTTGTTCTATTAACGTTTCCATCTGCGCTCCTAATCTACCTGAGTCACAGGGATTGCATTTAATTGCCATTTCCAAGTTTGTTTGGTTTCTTTTACAGGCAGCATATCAATACAGTCAACTGGGCAAGGTTCAACACATAAATCACAGCCAGTGCATTCGTCAATGAGTACGGTATGCATTTGACGGGTCGCACCAACAATGGCATCAACAGGGCAGGCTTGGATACATTTAGTACAGCCAATACATTCGTCTTCTCGAATGTATGCAACGGTTTTTACTGGCTCTGCTTGTTCGCCGCCAGCAAGAGGTTTTGCTTCAACCCCCATTAAATCTGCCAGTTTTTTTACCGTGGCTTCGCCGCCCGGCGGGCATTTATTTATTTCGTCACCATTCGCTATCGCCTCTGCGTAAGGGCGACAACCAGGGTAGCCACATTGTCCACATTGAGTTTGTGGCAATATGGTGTCAATTTGATCAACGATAGGGTTGCTTTCTACCCGAAAACGTACGGCAGCAAATCCTAAAATCAAACCAAATATTAGCGCTAATGAACCTAGCGCAATTAAGGCATAAAACAAGGTCATATTAAAACTTCACTAATCCTGTAAAACCCATAAAGGCCATCGACATCAGACCTGCGGTGATCATCGCAATCGATGCACCTTTAAATGGTGAAGGAACGTCTGCAACAGCTAAACGTTCGCGTAATGCGGCAAAAAGAATTAACACCATTGAAAAACCAACTGCTGCGCCAAAACCATACACGGCTGATTGTAAGAATGAATGGTCTTCTTTGATATTAAGAAGGGCAACACCTAACACTGCACAGTTTGTTGTGATCAGAGGCAAGAATATACCGAGCAAACGATACAAAGTTGGACTGGTTTTTCTAACAACCATCTCAGTAAATTGCACAACGACAGCAATCACCAAAATAAAGCTCATGGTGCGTAAAAATGCGATATCGAGTGGAATCAAAATATAGTGATTCACCAGATAGCTGGTAACAGAGGCGAGTGTTAGCACAAAGGTTGTCGCTAAAGACATACCAATAGCAGTGTCGAGTTTACCTGATACACCCATAAACGGGCATAAACCTAAAAACTGAACTAAAACGAAGTTGTTGACTAGTACGGTACCAATCAGTAACAAGACATACTCTGTCATGCGTGCCTCACGAGAATAAAAACAACGTCATTATCCTTTTTTCTGGAGGCTGACACAACACATGCGAGGCGATTAGCTTAAATTAACAAAGCTGTTTGTATTTGAAGTGTTAAAGTTACGTTAAAGACCTGATAAACAGTCGGTTTATTAGGTCTTATTGGCGTAGATCTTAGATGTCTTTTGGTTTTTCTATGTAATAACCCTGCACGCCATCTAAGCAAAGGGTTTCGATAATGTGTTTCTCTTCCTGGCTCTCTACACCTTCGGCAAAAACATTAACCCCAATCCGGTGAGCAAGATCTACCATCAAGCGCATAAAATATTGATTGTTTTTATCATCTTCAAGGCCGCGGGTATAGCTTGCATCCATTTTAATAAAGTCAGGCTTCAAGTCTCTGAAGAATTTAAATGAAGTTAAGCCTACACCAAAGCGTTCAACAGTCACACGCGCACCGACACGATGAACCATATCAATAAAACGCTTACTTGCTTTTATATTTTGCTGAAGACCAAATTCGCTGACTTCAAAAATTAATTTAGTGGCAATATTGTTATCTTTTAACAAACGGCGTTCTAACCAAATAAGAAACTGATCATTATGCGCACTGGATGCTGTGACATTTATACCAAAAAACTTTTGTGAGAAGTTGCGTGTCTTCACTTTTTCAAGGGTGGTGTCGATTATTAATCGATCAATTTCCATTGCCATACCGAGTTTTTCGGCCATCGCTAAAAAAGACGCCGTAGGAAGCATTTGATTTTCGGCTGTTTTAAAGCGCACTTGAATTTCGGCATAGGCTTTGATGCTTTTACCAATTGGCATGATATTTTGCATAACTAAGTGAACACGCTTTGACTCGATCACTTCGTTTATCACTTTGCGCCAGTTTTGATTACCAAAGCCAGCACTCACATTGTTTACTAAATCTGTTTCGCGTTGAACATGCCATGCATTTGCTTGCTTAGATTGTGCCATGCTCATAGCGTTATCAACAATCGACAGTAGTTCGCCTAAAGGTTTGCCTTTTTCGTACCCAACTATGCCTGTATTTGCTACTGAACTTAATTCTTGGTTCTGCTGATACTGCGTAAAACGCGATTGTAAGTTATCACCGAATCGTTCAGCTTCTTTTAGGGGAGTATTAGGTAAAATAACAGCAAAGTCTGAACTGTTTACCCGAAATACTTGGCTATTGGTGTAAGTACCACTGATATGTTTAATAATATCGGCAACACCTTTTACGTATTCATCGCCTTTTTGATAACCGCGAGTTTGGTTTATTGCTTGTAGCTCACTACAACGCACCATAGCTAAAGAGCCAAAGGTGCTTTTATCGGCATTTTCGATGTTTTTCTCGTAGTATTCGACGAACATATTACGATTACCAAGATTTGTAATGACATCTTTATACGCTTCTTGCTTAATGCTCATTGCATTGTTTTCAATATCATCATGCTTGGTTTGTAAAAAGTGCGAAAGACGATTGAAAGTAGGTATTAAATCTTTACTAAGCTTTTTCAAGCGTGTTGTGTCCATTGCTTGTTCAAGATCGCCATTAACCTGATTTTGATTGATATAGATATCGATGATATCTGCAATGGTGGTGCTCACTTTTCGGTTTAAGCGTCTGAACATGCTTTGCATATATATAATAGGCAACAAAGCAATTAAGCCTGAGACTAAAATGACAATAAACATGGACTGTTGTAGCAGGTTTGCCAGATTGTTTGCGTTGATTGTGAATTCAACTTTTATGTCAGAAGCTTGGTTAACAGCAAATTGTGGGCGAATCGAATTAAAGCTCGTATTTACAATATCTGCAAAGAGGGGCAGGGGCTGTGGCGATTCAACCATGGTAACGAGGTTACCTGCTTGATCTCGTATTATAAATTTAGAGAAAGTAGTGCCGTCGGCAAGCGCTTTTTGTATTTTTTCAGGCGCAAGCTCGTCCATCGTTAAACTATTTATGTAAGTATTCACTACGAATTGCGCTTTTTTCTGAGCATCGCTAACTGCGTTGTCAAACCCCAGTGCAATAAAATACCCACCGAGCAATGCAAATAGTAGCCAAGAAATAAGTTGAACAAATATTAGTTTTTTAAAGCCTGCCATGTTTTTTATCTTATAAAAGCCTAAAAGGAAGAATCAATTCCCTGATTGATTGCTTTAAGTACAGTGAATTCTATTTAAATAGCAAAAAAGAAATAACTCAGGATAGATTAGAATATATAAGGCAGAAAGTCTAATAGATTCGCAGAATGTGAAAGATGATAAAAGTCTAATATATTCTGGAAGTTGGCTCCCCCTCCCCGACTCGAACGGGGGACCTGCGGATTAACAGTCCGTCGCTCTAACCAACTGAGCTAAGGGGGAACAATAGAGTAGTGTGCTTTATGATTTGGCTCCCCCTCCCCGACTCGAACGGGGGACCTGCGGATTAACAGTCCGTCGCTCTAACCAACTGAGCTAAGGGGGAACAATCATAATCATAAACTTGGCTCCCCCTCCCCGACTCGAACGGGGGACCTGCGGATTAACAGTCCGTCGCTCTAACCAACTGAGCTAAGGGGGAAACGTTTATGGTCGAAAAACTTGGCTCCCCCTCCCCGACTCGAACGGGGGACCTGCGGATTAACAGTCCGTCGCTCTAACCAACTGAGCTAAGGGGGAAGCGTCATGCCTTTCAACGGGGCGAAATATTAATGACAGCATTGCAAAGTGTCAACATAAAAACTTCATAAATTCAAAAAAGAAGTGTATTCGATGTTTTTATGTTCGATCTGAACAAAATGTAGCTGAAAAACACAGATGTTTTCGCGGTTAAAGTAAAATTTCATGTTGGATCATGTGATTTTTTGCATGCTTTTTGACCACGAGCAATATTATAAATTAGTCAAAAGTATTCGTTGTATAGAATTTTGGCTTATAAGAGAGGAAATTGTCATTTATCTCAGATTTTATTCTCGCTATAAAAATTTAATCTAATCATTTTTTTTGCGCATTAAATTCTTCCATTTTAGAGGTCTCAAATCGGTCTGTCGGTTGAGAAAAAACGTTAAATACGGCATTAATTGATCCTGAATTGTGAATGTAAAGACAGATGGAAGAGTGGTTTAAGTGTTTTTTATCAGTGTGTTAGGCTGTTTTTTAGCCACTTTATTTTGAATTGTCATATTTATTTGCAGGGTGAGTGTGAACAATAATTAGGCATTCTTTAAAAGAATCTAACAAAAGGGTTAAAACAAGACACTTGCGTGATTTTCATAGGTTGCGATAAATACTGAGCTCAAAAGCCTTTATAATTGCGGCTTTCAGAGAGTTATCCACGGTTTCTGTGGATAACTCTGTTTATTAAACTTTAAGAACAGCTATGGCGCTAGAATTTTAGGGCGCTGCAGCAATTTCAAGCATTTAATCATATTTTTTTTACTTATTTAAAATCAAACAGTTAAGTTTTGTATCTGAAGCGACGCTGAATTGATAAGTAATGTTATTCGTGACGATAAAATGACACGGTTTGTTGTGTAAAAAAGCAGCGGTTACTGCCATTTTATTGTAACAATGCTATTAATGATGTTCTTATTTTGTTTTTTAACGATGTTCGTGGTTGTTTTTATGTTAAAGCCTCAAAAGTGACAGTTTTCTTTGTTTAAAATTAACCGTGGCTTGCAAGGCGAGGATGCTTTAAACTTATCAGCTCAGTAAAAGAGGCAAAGTATTCCCATGACCGTGACGTCGCAGAGCAAATCTAAACCTGATCTTTTAAACTCTCCAATCCTGCCAACGTTGAAAAAAATGACTATCCCTATGATCTTCGGGATGATCACCTTAATGATGTTTAACCTAGTTGATACTTTCTTTATTAGTCTACTTGGTACAGAACCCCTTGCAGCAGTAAGCTTTACTTTTCCTGTAACCTTTACGGTTATTAGTCTTGCCATTGGCCTCGGTATTGGCACTTCAGCGGTAATTGCGAAAGCATTAGGGAGTGACAAATTAGATGAAGCTCGGTTTGATGCCAGTATTGCTTTACTCATTTCTGTGGTTTTGGTGTTTTGCTTGTCTGTTGTTGGGTATGTATTTATTAACCCTATTTTTGAATTGTTGGGAGCTGGGCAGCAAGTACTTCCGCTAATACACGACTATATGAGTGTGTGGTTTTTAGGCAGTGTATTTTTGATTACCCCGATGGTTGGTAATTCTGTTTTGCGCGCAAGTGGCGATACAAAAACGCCGAGTTTAGTAATGGGGGGAGCGGGTCTCATTAATGCCGTGTTAGATCCGATTTTAATTTTTGGTTTGGGCCCAATACCGGCATTGGGTATTCAAGGCGCTGCCATTGCCAGTGTAATTGCATGGTCTTTCGCGGTGGTGATTATTCTTTATATACTGGCAATTAAAAATGGTTTGTTGAGCTTGTACGCTGGCCAACAAACGATTATTGGGGCAATAAGAAAAATTTTAAAAATAGGTTTACCTGCAGCAGGGGCGAACATGTTGACACCCATTGCAATGGCTGTGATGACGGCGTTAGTGGCTAAGCATGGCCCTGAAGCCGTCGCTGCATTTGGTGTGGGTAGCCGAATTGAGTCAATAGCCAGTTTAGTGGTTTTAGCATTGTCGATGACATTGCCACCGTTTGTTAGTCAGAACTTCGGAGCCGGAAAGTTAGGCCGTGTAAAAGAAGCGTATATTACTACGTTGAAGTTTGTGATGATTTGGCAATTCGGCATTTATTTACTGTTGCTTTTGACCTCTGGTTTTATTGCGCATGTCTTTGGTAAAGAGCAGGCGGTTATTGATGTCATTAAACTTTTCATTTATATCTTGCCATTAAGTTACGGTTTGCAAGGTGTGATAATTCTCTCTAACTCTTCATTTAATGCTTTACATAAGCCAATGAATGCGCTGATTTTAAGTATCATTCGTTTATTTGTCTTTTATGTGCCAATTGCTTATGTCGGGAGTGAAATTGCAGGGTTAACAGGCTTGTTTATAGGCGCAGCTGTGGGTAATTTGTTTACCGCTTTTGTGGCTTATAAGTGGTTTATAAAAGAAGTAAATGCATTAAGCACAACGGCGATGAAGGAGTGTCATTTATGAGTGATCATTTTCAACTGGTTTCAAAATTTAAACCAAGTGGTGACCAACCCACGGCCATTGCTCAATTATCTGAGGGCCTTGAAGCAGGGCTTGCTCATCAAACATTGTTAGGTGCTACAGGGACGGGTAAAACCTTTACCATGGCAAATATAATCCATGATCTAAATCGGCCAACGATTATCATGGCGCATAATAAGACGCTTGCAGCGCAGTTATATGGAGAGATGAAAGAGTTTTTCCCTCATAATGCGGTTGAATATTTCGTCTCATATTATGATTACTATCAGCCTGAAGCGTATGTTGTTGCCAGTGACACATTTATAGAAAAAGATGCCTCTATTAACGAGCATATTGAGCAAATGCGCTTAAGTGCAACCAAAGCGTTACTTGAACGCCGTGACACAATTATTGTTGCATCTGTTTCGGCTATTTACGGTTTGGGCGATCCTGACTCGTACATGAAGATGATGTTGTTACTTAAAGTAGGCGAAACTGTCGACCAGCGTGATATGCTTCGTCGCTTAGCCGAGTTGCAATATACGCGTAATGACATTGAATTTAGTCGTGGTACGTACCGTGTGCGCGGTGAAGTGGTTGATATTTTCCCAGCTGAGTCAGATACATACGCGGTGCGCGTGGAAATGTTTGATGATGAAATTGAGCGTTTAAGTATCTTTGATCCATTAACAGGGGCTGTTGAAAAGCACATTGTGCGCGCGACTATTTACCCAAAAACACACTATGTGACACCCCGTGAGAAAATTCTTGATGCGATTGAAAATATTAAGGTCGAGTTAAAAGATCGCAGAGCCCAGTTGCTTAGCGCAAATAAACTTGTCGAAGAGCAACGTATTGCACAGCGAACACAATACGATATAGAAATGATGACCGAGCTTGGTTATTGCTCTGGTATTGAGAACTACAGCCGTTATTTATCGGGGCGTACTCCGGGCGATCCGCCGCCTACATTGCTTGACTATTTACCTGATGATGCCTTGATGATCATCGATGAGTCGCATGTGACCGTATCGCAAATTGGTGCAATGTACAAAGGTGACCGTAGTCGAAAAGAGAACTTAGTTGAATATGGATTTCGTCTTCCTTCGGCATTGGATAATCGGCCACTTCGATTTGAAGAGTTCGAAGCAATTGCACCGCAAACGATTTATGTATCGGCAACGCCAGGCGAATTTGAGCTAACGCGCTCAGCAGGTGAAGTGGCTGAACAAGTTATTCGTCCTACAGGCTTAGTAGATCCTGAAATTGAAGTGCGCCCTGTGGGTACTCAGGTTGATGACTTATTGTCTGAGATTTACAAACGAGTTGAGGTAAATGAGCGTGTCTTAGTGACGACCTTAACAAAACGTATGGCAGAAGACTTAACGGATTACTTAAATGATCATGATGTAAAAGTTCGTTATTTGCATTCTGACATCGACACTGTTGAGCGAGTTGAGATTATTCGTGATTTGCGCGCTGGTGTTTTCGATGTGTTAGTGGGTATTAACTTATTACGAGAAGGCCTTGATATGCCAGAGGTTTCACTCGTAGCGATACTCGATGCTGATAAAGAAGGCTTTTTACGTTCGACGCGTTCTTTATTACAAACAATAGGGCGCGCTGCTCGTCATTTAAATGGTAAAGCAATTCTGTACGGTGATCGTATAACGAATTCAATGCGTCAGGCTATTGATGAAACTGATCGTCGTCGTGAAAAACAGCAAGCTCATAACGCAGAACATGGAATTGTACCGCAAGCGTTAGTGAAAAGTATCACGGATATTATGGATGTTGGTGAAGAGGCTGGCCCTAAAGATAACCTTCGATTGGTCCGTAAAGAATCTAAAAAAGTGCTAAGCGCTAAAGAGATTGCCAGTCAAATTAAAGCACTGGAGACTAAAATGCACGCGTACGCAAGTGATCTGGAGTTTGAGAAAGCAGCCTCAGTGCGTGACGAAATACATGAATTACAACAACAGCTAATAAATTAAGTACTATGACAAACGATTTTTCAGCCATTTTAACTGCGTTAGCAGATGCGCCACTTTCGGCTAACGAACTTTGCCGTATTTTTCATGGCCGCGGCCACAGTGTGGCTGAATTAAGCCATATTAATGTTGATTTTTACCCTCCGGCATTATTTTTAGTGTCGTATGAGAGCATCCCTGACGATCAACTAGGTCAACTCACTGAAGTACTTTGGCAATGGGCGCAAAATAATGCCCCAGAATTAATTACTGCGTTGGTGTATCAACAGCGTAGCGGTATAAATACGATTAATAGCGTGGTACACGGCGAACTTCCTGACGAGCATGTTGTTCAAGAAAATGACATAAAATTTAGAGTCGATTTATTGAGCAGGCAAAATACCGGTATTTTTCCTGATATGCGTCGTGGCCGTGAGTTTGTACAGGCTCATAGTCAGGGGGCTAAAGTACTGAATTTATTTTCATATACTTGCGGATTCTCCGTTGCGGCAATGCAAGGGGGGGCTGAGCAAGTCATTAATATGGATATGAATAAAGGCGTGCTCAGAACAGGTAAACAAAATCACCAACTTAATGGGTTTACACGGGGTGTTAGTTACTTGCCTCATGATATTTTAAAATCATTTGGTAAGCTTAAAAAGTCAGCACCTTATGAGTTGATTATTGTCGATCCGCCCAGCTTTCAAAAAGGCAGCTTTATTTTGACGAAAGATTATCAAAAAATATTGCGCCGTTTGCCTGAGCTGCTCAACGAAAACACCCTTTTATTGTTGTGTGCCAATAGCCCTGAAATGTCTGAACAAGCATTTAAAGCACTGATTGCAGAGCACACAGAAGGTGCAATTACATTCGTTGAACGTTTAGCGCCTACCGCTGGTTTTATTGAAGTAGACAGCGATAGAAGCTTAAAAGCGCTTGTTTATAAAACCACACAGTAATGGCGTTAAGTAAGCGTTTATCAGCGATCGCGCAAATGGTCCCAAATGAGTATGATGAGATTTGGGACTGCTGCTGCGATCATGGCTTTTTAGGCATGCAGTTACTCAAAGATAATAGAGCCGATCAAATCCACTTTGTAGATATCGTGCCTGAGTTGATGCAGTCACTCCAACAGACACTGGCGCGTTTTTCAACTGAAGAACAACGCGGACATTGGCAGGTACATTGCCAAGATGTGGCCACTATTTCTTTAACACCCCAAAAACGTCATCTCGTGATTATTGCAGGAGTTGGGGGAGATTTAATGTGTCAGTTTATTTCGCAGATTCAGGCTCACAATCATCTTGCTCACATCGATTTTATAGTTTGTCCTGTGCACCATAGCTATAAAGTACGCAGCCACCTACAGTCATTAGATTTTGGTTTAGTCGCCGAGCACCTTATTTCTGAAAATAGACGCTTTTATGAGTTAATGTTCGTGAGCGCATCGGCTAAAACGCCAATAACGCGAGTAGGACAGGGGATGTGGCAATTAACGAATAAGGAGCACCAAGCTTACTTAGGGCAACTATGTGCACATTACCAACGCATGCTAAACCAAGATGCTGATTATTATCAGCAAGTGCTTAATGAGTATACTCGCTTAATGCGAACCTAATTGTTTTAAAGCTTGTTAATCTCTTGTTTTACGCTGTAACTTGAGTCTGTGACTATGGCTTCGAGGGTCTGTACGCGTTGTTTTAACTCAAGAAGCTCAGCGGTAACCGCTGCAACTTGTTCATTCGCTTCTTTATTGTCTTTTAGGGTGCGCGATTTAAATTCTAAATGTTTTTTATACATATCGAAGATAACGCCTGAACCAACCGAGATCAGTACAATTAATACCACCATCGTAGTGCCTGACATCATAATTCTCCTTTTATCAGTATCTTTATCCAATAGAGTATAGACTGGATTTTAAAAAGCAAAGGGGATTCTGTTACAAGGTATGTCGTTTAAAAAGCGATTTTATACGAATAAACCCAGTCACAAGCATGGTGCCAGCAATAACACACAGAGCGCCAAGTAACGTATTTGGCCCTATTTCTTCGTCGAGTATCAGGTTGCCCCATATAATGCCAAACAAAGGAATTAAGAAGGTAACGGTGAGCGCAGAGGTTGGACCAATCTCGTCAATTAGACGAAAAAAGAGAATATACGCCACTGCAGTACACACAATACCCAGAGCAATAACACCCGCCATTACGGTTTGACTTGGCATTTCTCTTATTGGCATCACAAAAATCAATGGTAATACGAGCATACTTGCGGCCCACATACTGCCATGCGCATTATCGAAAGCTGACAGTTTGGGGGCGTGTTTGGTGTAATGCGAGGCAATAGCATAACTAAGTGAGGCACACAGGGATGCAATAATTGCTGTTACTGTGGCGGTATTGATAGTTAGGCTGTTTTGTCCAACTAGGATAGCAACCCCAATGAGACCGACTAAGAGTCCCAGTATCATACTTTTACTCGGTGTCGATTTACTCCAAATTATGCCAACAATGGCTCCCCAAATGGGGGTTGTTGAATTTAAAATCGCTAATGTCGAGGCATTAATAGTTTGTGCGGCAAACGCAAATAATAAAAATGGAATCGCAGAATTGAGTGCACCAATAATAAAAAAGTGCTTTTTGTAGGTAAGAAAAGCAAGCTTTTTATTAAAATACACGGCAAAGACACAGAGTGTTAAGGCAGCAAACCCTACGCGTAGTTCAATTAAAACGGCAGGCCCTAAACTTGAGGCCGCCATACGCATAAACAAGAATGATGCGCCCCAAATAGCGGCAAGAAAAAATAAGCGCAGTAAGCTGTGTATTGGCATAATGATGAATCATTCAAAATAATAAAACACGAGCATATCAGATACTGCCTGATAAACTCGCCTTATTCGGGCTTGTAAGTGTAGAGTAAGCACTGGATAGAAGGCCTCTATTCAGCAGGTTTCACACGTTTTTTTTCGTAATCTGATTTGACTATTTCTAATGCTGCGAGCACATCCTCTGCAGGGACTTCGTTTTGTTCTAAGAGCATAATAAGGTCGACAGCCACTTTAATATAATTAGGAGCGGCTTCTAATTCATTGCCCATTCTGTAATTCCTTTTTCTTTGCAACCTGGCTGATTGCAACATCGATAGCCGTTTGTACTTGTTGTTCCATTAGCATTCGCTCACTGTGCGGTAAATAGAACTCCATATCGACATCGTAGCGAATGTAACGAGCGGGAAGCTGGTTGAGTACTGTGCAGCATAAATCGGCCATCACATCGTCATTGTATACGGAATCTAACTCTCGTTGCGCTATATCTTCGACAACCAGTTTTTCATAATAGTTATGAATATCATCATGCAATTTCATACAGTTTGAATCCAAAGTGATAGTCATTTCAGTGTATACCAAGCTTTAAAATAAATCGACAGCAGCTCTAAAAAGCTGAGAATGAACATTAACTAAGCGATTTATATTTCGTTGATAGCCCCCACCCAAAGCCGAAAAAATAGGAATTTGCTGCGCTTTTGCTTGGCTTAATATGAAGTGATCACGTTGGTATACCCCATCAAGGCTAACAAAAAAATGCCCTAACTCATCGTCGCTAGCGATATCTGCGCCGGCGTTATATAAAATGATATCGGGTTGATGAAGTCGAACGGTTAGTTGGAATGCTTGTTTTACTGTTTCAAGGTAGTGTTGGTCAGTGGTGCCATGCTCAAGTGCGAAGTCGTAGTGAGAGTCTTGCTTGATGCGCGGAAAATTTTGCTCACAATGAATTGAGCAGCTAATCACTTGTTCGTGATGGCTTACAATTTCTGCGGTGCCATCTCCTTGGTGTACATCACAATCGAAAATCAGAACAGTGTCAGCCAGCCCTTCGTTTATTAAGTGGTTTGCAGCAATCGCTAAATCGTTAAAAATACAAAAACCACTTCCGTGATCACTAAAGGCGTGATGATAACCGCCGCCTAGATTAAAAGCGGCACCGTGCTGCAATGCGAATTCAGCGCCATTTATACTTGCACCAACAGAAAGTAAGGTGCGTTCAACTAACTCGTTTGACCAAGGAAAGCCCATTTTCTTAATGGCTTTTTCCTCAAGTGTCCCATTTAAAAATGCATTAATGTAAGCCGGGTCGTGACACAACGCTAATTGTGCTGTTGTGGCTTTATTAGGTGTAATAAACTTATCGTCGTTTATAAAGGTACTTAATTTTTGTTTTAGTAAGCTGTACTTCTGAATAGGGAAGCGATGCCGTGCGGGTAAATTAAGCGCAGAATAACTGGGATGATAGTAAAACATTATCTAAGCTGCTGTTTTTCGACCTGTTGAATTTTGTCTTCGGTGGCAGAAATTGCTTTACGACACCTTCCTAAGCGTGCATGCAATGCTAGTATCTCTTGATTTATTTCTGCTGCTTTTGCTGCGCTGGCTGCGTCTAGTTTGAGTTTTCTTTCTTCGATCATCAGTACTAAACGACGTTCAAACTCATGGTTCTGTTTCAGTTCGTCATACAGTTCATGCGACGATTGCATCATTTTTTGTACGGCTTGTTTGTATACCTGAGGTTTGGTCTTAGGCTTAAAACTGTATTTATTTTCTTTTGCCCAAACAGGAGTCGACTTTATTACATTGAAGACGGCTTGTACCTGCTGAGTTATCCGCTCTAAGGCATATTGATACGCGTGGCGATGCTCTGCCGGGGGTAAACTTTTTAACTCGTCTTCAATTTCACTCACGTAGTCAGCAAGCTTCATACTTTTTGTTGTAAACACCCCTCTATCAAATAAACTTGGTTGCGCTTGCATGTAGCGGTTTTTAGCAAATAAATTGCTTTGATCGAATTGTGTGGCTTGATGTTTCAGCCGAGCAATTTGTTCACATAGTTTATCAAAAGCAGGGGAATGCATTTATAAGTAAGCCTCATAAATTAACTTTAATGCCAAAATAATGACCACGGTATTAAAGACAGGGCGTATCATTTTACCACCAAATTTAATCGCAGAATGCGCACCTAGCCATGCGCCTAGCATTAAAAATAAGCCCATTGTGATGCCTAATAAAAAATTAACATGGCCTAATGCGACAAAGGTAATCAATGAAATAAAGTTTGAGACAAAGTTCATTGACCGAGCAAGGCCGCAGTTAAGCAATAAGCTCATTTTATATAATAGACTATTTGAAGCCGTCCAAAACGTGCCGGTACCGGGGCCTGCAAGACCATCAAAAAAGCCAAGTCCTAAACCTTGTAACCATTGTTTAATCTTTGTTTTAGTATCAAGTGTTGGTAATTCATTATGCTCTGTTGTGCTTAGGCTGCCAAATAAGCTGTAACAGGCAACCAAAATGATTACCACAGGGAGCAATTTATTTAAAAAATCGATACTTAAATAATCAACAACCAACGTACCAATTAATGCCCCTATTGCTGTTGCTATTATGGATGCAGCCCAAAAACGAGGGCTAAATAACTTCTTACGAAAGTAGGTGACACTGGCTGTTAATGAGCCAAAACTGGCTGCCAATTTATTGGTGCCAAGCGTAAGATGGGGAGGAAGTCCGGCTGTCAGTAACGCGGGGACGGTAAGCATACCTCCACCGCCAGCAATGGCATCAATAAATCCAGCGGCCAGCGCGACAGCGCAAAGTAATGCCCATGTGGTTGGTTCTAAAGCTAGTTCAAACATTAATAATCAATTTGTCTTTTAAAAGGTGGCAAGGTATCGAGCATGGCTTTGCCATATCGCTTGGTCACTAAACGGCGATCAAGAATGGTAATGCGACCTTGATCGTTTTCTTTGCGAAGCAGTCTACCACAGCTTTGAACTAATTTCTTTGCTGCATCAGGAACTGTGATTGATAAAAATGGATTGCCCCCTTTACTTTGCACAAACTCGGCCTGTGCTTCTTCTATCGGTGAAGTTGGCACCGCAAAAGGAATTTTAGTAATGACGAGGTTTTCTAGGTATTTACCCGGTAAATCGAGCCCTTCTGATAAGCTTTGTGTACCAAATAAATAACTTGCCCTCCCTAAATCGACATTAGCTTTGTGTTTTTTGAGTAAAGCCTCGCGCGACATTTCACCTTGAACTAAGACATCTATCCCTTTTGTTCTAAGTACTTTGACCACATGGTCCATTTGCCAATATGAGGCAAAAAGCACTAAATTTGCTTTTTTATCATCAAGGTAACTTGGTAACTTTTCGGCTAAATGATCACTAAATGCTTTGTCTGTCGGTTCTATAAGTGTGTTCGGAATATGTAATATAGCTTGTTTGGGGTAATCAAAAGGTGACGGCACTTTGATATATTTAACACCCTCTTCTTTGGCAAGGCCACACTCGTAAGCAAAGTGGTCAAATGACCCTAGTGCGGTTAAAGTTGCAGAGCAAAGTACGGCTCCCGCGCATTGATTCCAAAGTTTATCTTTTAAGTAATAACCAACTTCAATTGGGCAATCACTGAGTAAATGATCATGATGATTTTTATATTCTAAACGTTTAATCCAGCGTGCATGGGGAATACCTTCACCCTTTGTGGCATAACTAAACCATAATTTATTTAATAATTCCAAACGATTTATGTAGTGACCACTTTCTCCTAAAATAGGGTCGGCAACATAGGGTTTTATATCGCCATCACTCACATCTTGTACGAGCGTGTCATGCATTTTATTCAAGGCACGCAGAGCATCAAGCGTTGCGTCGCTAATGTCTTTTGCTTTGGCATGTAACGAGGCTGGGATTTCACCGTGCTCAAAGCGATAGGTATCATCACTGTTGTAATTAAAGTTGGCATTGTCGAGTATGTCGCGCACCACTTTTAAGTTTTTAGCCGCATCATTAATACTGTCGCTCAGTTTAAAATTTTGCCCAATGGCCTTTTGGCCTACCAAAACGTTGGCCATTTTGCCTGCAAATTTTACCAGTTTATCAAGCCACTCTATCGTGCCTTTGATGGTCGCTGCGGCAGATGAAAAGTCGCGAGTGATATGGGCTAAGTGATGCGCCTCATCAATAACATAAATGGTGTTATCGGGTTCAGGCAGTATTTTTCCGCCGCCTAAATCAAGATCGGCAAGCAATAATGAGTGGTTGATAACAAGCACATCCATCTGCATTAACCGCTGGCGCGCCATATGAAATGGACATAATTGATGAGCACGCATTTGTCGTTGGCATGAGTGCTTATCGCAAGCAATAAGGCCCCATACTTTATCGGGAATTGTGTCGGCCCAGCTATCGCGATCGCCTTGCCATTGTTTTTTTGAATACGCATCGTACAGCTGTTTTAAACACTTTGTTTCCATATCACTTAAGGGAGAAGAAAGTGTGGGCATGAACTCCATTTGGGTTTGGCTATCGCCATTGACCGCATTGCTGAGCTTTTGTGCACAAATATATCGTTGTCGGCCTTTAACAAGATCAAACTTGATATCGAGGCCAGAATGCTCTTTGAAAAAAGGCAGCTCTTTATTAATTAGCTGTTCTTGCAGTGCAACGGTCGCCGTTGAAATAACCAGCTTTTTCTTTTTTGCCATAGCGAGTGGCAGCGCACCTAAACAATAAGCTAACGATTTACCCGTGCCTGTGCCGGCTTCTATAACACAGATACGTTGGCTTTTATGGTATTCACCCGCCAGTGTTTTGGCTATTTCAGCAACTAAGTAGTTTTGACTACTTCGTGGGCGGTAATCAGTGAGATTATCAGCTACATGCTTATGAATTTGCCGAATAGTTTTTTTTAATGAGTCAGAAAGCATGCCCAGATAACCTAAAGTATGTATATAATTACAGTAATTAATTTTAGAGAGTTAACTGAGTAACTACAAGCGACTTGTTAGTAAATTTGTTGATTAGCATTTGTTTTATGCATTTCGCATTTTCATATTTGGGTTTAAAGGGTCATATAGATGCAATTAACTTCTGGCTTTATTCTTTCAACACAATGCTTTGATAGTACGCATGGCGTATCCATTGTGGTGTGGATTTTGTCTGAGCAAGGACCTGTCAAGCTGATTAGCCCACCGCAAAAAGTGCTCTTTTTCATTAATGAAAAAGATGTTGCTGCGGCAACTCGAATCTTGGCACAGCACAATGTGGCATGTGAATTTAAGCCAGTGCAATTAAAAAGCTTCCAGCAGCAGGCTGTTGTGTCGTGCTATTTTTCTTCACTTAAGCATTATTACCGCGCTGCAAAACAGCTAAAAGCCCATTTCATCAAAGTTTACGAAGACGATATTAGACCGGTTGACCGGTTTTTAATGGAGCGTTTTATCAAAGGTTCGGTGTGGGCCAAAGGGCGGTTAATTAAAGGTCAGCCTTACCCCGTATTAGCAGACGTTCAGTTTAAACAAAATACCGAGTTCACACCCACTTTCACGACTGTATCGTTAGATATCGAATGTGATGGAGAAGGGGTGCTGTTTTCAGTAGGACTAGTCGGGAAGAGCATAGATGCTGTTCTTATGATCGGTAAAGCTGATGACACCGCTGATCTTAACTTCAATGTTATATGGTGTGAGGATGAAATCGACTTATTGTATAAGCTCTGTGAGTGTGTGCAAGTCATTGACCCTGACGTTATTATTGGCTGGAACGTCATTGAGTTTGATTTTACGGTACTTCATGCTCGTTCTGAAGCATTAGGTGTAGGGCTGCCTCTGGGTCGTAACAATGAAAAAATGACCCTCAGAACTGGTAATTTTACACGTTTAACGATCCCAGGCAGGGTTGTTATTGATGGTATTGATACACTTAAAAATGCAACGTATCACTACGATAGCTTTAGCCTCGCGAATGTGGCAAATATTGAGCTAGGTGAAGAAAAACTGATTTCTTCAGATAACCGCTTAGAAGAAATCGTTCGCCAATTTAATGAAGATAAGCGCGCACTTGCTTGCTACAACCGCCAAGACTGCATTTTAGTACAACGCATTTTCGAAAAGCTTAAGCTACTCGATTTTGCCGTTGTTCGAAGTCAACTAACCGGCTTGGAGCTTGAAAGAATGGGTGGATCCGTTGCGGCCTTTACTAACCTTTATCTTCCTTTATTGCATCGCAGTGGTTATGTAGCTCCAAACTCAGGCGATCATGGTCTTAGCTTTGATAGTCCAGGTGGTTATGTCATGTCCTCGGAACCTGGTTTATATAAAAATATATTAGTACTTGATTACAAAAGCTTATATCCATCAATAATGCGCACTTTTTGTATAGATCCACTTGGTATGGTGGAGGGGCTAAAACACCCTAATCACGCAATTGAAGGTTTTAATCAAGCCCTTTTCTCAAGAACAGAGCACCACCTACCTGAGCTTATTCGTGAACTTGCCGCAACGAGGCAACTTGCTAAAGACAATGAACAGCCGATGCTTTCTCAGGCTATAAAGATCATCATGAATAGTTTATATGGTGTTTTAGGCTCGAAAGGCTGTCGGTTTTACGATCCTCGTCTTTCAAGTTCAATTACATTACGTGGTCATGAAATTATGCAAACTACTAAAAAGTGGCTAGAAGAGTGGGGGTATAAGGTAATTTATGGTGATACTGACTCCACGTTTGTGAAACTTGATGATGAATTAAATTCTCAGAACTGTAACGAAATCGGTACAAAGCTGGCAAGAAATATAAACAAACGCTGGGAAAGTGTATTACAGGAAACATACAAATTAGAAAATTTCTTAGAAATTGAGTTTGAAACTCACTACAGCCCATTTTTTATGCCGACAATTAGGGGCAAAACCACCGGTTCAAAGAAACGCTATGTAGGTAGAGTAGCAAAACATGGAAAAACAGCACTTGTGTTTAAAGGAATGGAAACAGTGCGAAGTGATTGGACAGAGCTTGCTCAGAGGTTTCAGGTCGCACTCTTTGAAATTTTATTTAGCGAACAATACAACCAAGAGCTGATCAGGCAGCTATTTGATAACTATGTGGAAAAGCTTTACGCAGGCGAGTATGACTCGCTACTGGTTTATCGAAAACGTCTAGGTCAACACCTAACAGACTATCAAAAAAATATCCCTCCTCATGTCAAAGCTGCTAAGCAATATTTAGCACATAACCCCAATGCTCAAATGCAACGAGGTCAAGTAATTGAATACGTATATACGCTGAAAGGCGCTGAGTATTATACCGGAAATCACAAGTTCGATTATGGTGTTTATGTTAATAAACAGCTGTTGCCACTGGTTAACATGATTATTGAGGTTTCAGGGACTAATTCAAAGGGGCTATATTCTAGTCAAATTCAGCTATTCTGATTGTTTTTTGCCCAAGTGTTGTAAATTTCACAGCTTTATTAATGTTAAAACAGTGCTTTTTTTGAGCGTTTAATTAATTTTTGTATCAATTTATTAATTTTTTATAAACAAAACTCTGGATATTTTGTTTAATTTGTTTATTATTTGTTGGTCGCGACGCATGTCCGATAACAAATAATAAACAAGCTTATGCAAAATATAGCCACAGTATAGTGGTCCAGGGAGAATCAAATGTTAAATAATAAAGTTTCAAAAGCTGTTCGCTTAGCGATCGCTTTTGGTGCAGCTTCAGCTGCTTCTTTTTCTGTTAGCACTATGGCAGCAGAAGATGAAGAAAGTGCTGAAAAGGTTGAGCGAATTGAAGTAACTGGTTCACGCATTAAGCGTGTTGATATGGCTACTGATTTACCAATCACAGTAATTGACCGTGAAGCAATTGAGCTTAGTGGTGAATCTTCAGTTGCTGATCTACTTCGTAACACAACTTTCAACAGTCTGGGTTCGTTTCGTCCACAGTCTGGTAGCTCTGCGCAAGGTGCTACTACTGTAAGTTTACGTGGTCTAGGTTCTGACCGTACATTAGTTCTAGTTGACGGTCGTCGTTTACCTAAGTCAACACTTACTGGTTCTAGCCAAGATTTAAACTTCATCCCAATGGCAGCTGTTGAGCGTGTTGAAATTCTTTCAGATGGTGCATCAGCATTGTACGGTTCAGATGCAATTGGTGGTGTAATCAACGTAATCACTCGTAAAGATTACAACGGCGCAGAAGTTACATTAGGTTCTGGTCGTATTGAGCATGAAGGTGGCGATCGTGAAAATGGTTCTGTAGTTTTCGGTGCTTCTTCTGATAATGCATCAGTACTTGCAGGTGCTTCATGGAATGGTCGTGATATTGTTTACGCTCGTGACTTCCCTTGGTATTCGCCAGGTGGTTCAGTGTACTCAAACAACTTCACAACAATGGCACAAGATGATGAGGGTAATTACATCCCAGGTGCAAGTAACTTTGATTTCTTCTCGCCAGAAGCTACTTGTGAAGGTGTTGGTAACGAAAACTTCTACCGAATTGGTGCGCGTTGTGGTTTTAACTTCGCAGCTGTATCTGCTGATGAAGCGTCAATTAAAAACCGTTCAGCTTTCGTAAAAGCACGTTTTGACATCAATGATGACTGGAGCATTTTCTCTAACATCAATATCGCACAAACTAAGTCATTTGGTCGTTACGCACCAGGTCTAGATGAGACTGCATATGGCCCAGACCAAATTGATGCGGATAGCCCAAATAACCCAACTAACCCTGATAGCCCTATTTACGATCCTTCGTTAGAGCTTGAGCAACAGCCACTCGATTTTTGGCACCGTTTTGCTGCTCTAGGTAATCGTGATAACAACCTTTCTACAGAGTTGAAAGATATCACATTCGGTACTAATGGTATGATTGGTAGTGTTTCAGTTGAAGCTGGCGCACGTAAAACAATCAACGAAAGCCACAACGTAGGTAGTGGTTACATTCTTCGTAGTATCGCTCGTCAGTATATCAATGACGGTACTTACATGTTAAACGACCCGTTTGGTGCTTCAGCAGAAGTACGTAACGCGATGACTGTAACGACTTCTCGTACTGGTAAATTTAACCAAGAAGAAGTCTTTGCGAATGCGGCATTTGACATCATGGAAACTGATGCTGGTGCTATCCAAGGTTTCGTAGGTTTTGAATACCGTACAGAAGATTATGCTGATAACTACGATTCACTTTCTGAAGCGGGTCAAGTAGGTGGTTCATCAGGTAGCTCTGCAGGTGGTTCACGTTCTGTTCGAGGTCTATTCTTCGAAGCGCTAGTACCAGTAACTGAGCAATTTGAACTAAACTTCGCTGGTCGTTACGATGATTATTCTGACTATGGTTCAGATTTCTCACCAAAAGTATCTGCTCGTTATAACCCAATTGATGCGTTAGTACTTCGTGCTTCTTGGGGTAAAGGTTTCCGTGCACCGTCATTACCAGACCTTACACAACAGCCAGCAGAGTCTGCTGACTCAGTAAGCGATGATTTAACATGTGCGGCAATCGGTGAGGCAGCTGGTTGTTCATCACAAATTAATGCAACTGTTATCTCTAACCCTGATCTACAATCTGAGCAATCAGAGCAAATGTCATTAGGTATCGTATATCAAGCGACTGATAACATCGATTTTGAGCTAGACTACTATGATATCGAGATTACTAACCGTATCCGTGCGTTTGGTTCTCAATACATTATTGATGCAACATTACGTGGTGACTCACTTCCGCCAGCATTTACAGTAACTCGTGCACCAAATGGCGGTATTACTAATGTAGTTCGTGGTTTCGGTAACGATGGTACACTTGAAACTTCTGGTTTAGACTTTAAAGCACGTTCAAGCTTTGATTTCGGTGATGCAGGTCGTTTAACAACTAACTTAAACATCTCTCACATCCTTGATTACAGCACGGACGGTGGTCGTAACTTCGTTAAAGACCCAGGTGTACCACAACAACGTCTAACATTATCAAATGTTTATTCAGTTGCTGATTTTGATGTAACTTGGAACTTAAACCTTATTGATAGCCAATGTGAAGACATCGATGCAGATGGTAAGTGTATTGGTCATATTCCTACGTGGGTAACTCATGACCTTCAAGTAGCGTATAACACGCCTTGGAACTCTAAGATCAGCTTCGGTGCTCAAAATGCATTTGGTAAAGAGCCACCTCTATTTGCTTATGATGGTCGTGACTACAACTTCAACCTATACTCAGGTTTCGGTCGTATCATGTACTTCAACTTTAAACAATCATTCTAATATTGTTTAAGTTTAACTAGAAAAGAGCGACATTATTATATGTCGCTCTTTTATTTTATAACCTCTTTCGCCCCTCTTTATTAATACGAATACACAGTAGAGACTTTAATTATAGAATCTAGTTTTTTGATTCTTTATAATATGAGCTGGAGTGTGTGCGTATCAAATTCGGACTTTATTATGCATTGGGAACAATATTGGAATTCAACAGATGGTTTTTCAAGTTTTGCAGAACTTAAAAATGAGTTTGGTTACCCTAAAGAAATACTGCATTTTTGGCAGAAAACTCTTAGTGAAATAAGCAGTGAAAATCTAAAGGTACTTGATTTAGCAACCGGTAAGGGGGCGCTTGCTATTTGGCTAAAAGCTGCGGCAAATTCACAGAATAAGTTGGTTGATATTTATGCTTGTGATGCGGCTGACATAGACGTAAGTTCGATAAAGTCAAATGATGTGAAATTAGAAAAAATCATTAAAGATATAAATTTTTCATTTGCGACTAACCTTGAACAGTTGCCTTATGAAGATGATTGTTTTGATCTGTTAGTTAGTCAATTTGGCTTCGAATATTCGTCGTGGGAATCATCCCTCAAAGAAGTGACCCGGGTTTTAAAACCAGGTGGCCAAGCGGTGTTTATGATGCACAGTGCATCATCACAAATTGCACTAAACTCGGCAGCAGGACTGTCAGTGTTTAAATCTTTGGTTGAGTTGGAACTGTTTGAAAAACTAAAAACATTGGTTGATCTCAAGCTTACAAATCAGCAGCTTGAGTTTACTAACAAAAATAAACAACTCATTAAATCACTAAATGAGTTTTCACTGGACAATAATTCATTACAGTGGTTTCAAGATGTTGTAAGTAATGTTGCAAAAATAATGCAAAACATTAATTCAGAGTCGCATACTGCAATTGATAAATTACAGACTAATGTTGAATTTCAAATTAAACGGCTTGAAGAGCAAACACGTGTGTCAATGACTGAAAACTCTATTCGCAGCGCATTCGATGAAGCGAGTCTAGAATTAAAGATTAAAAGTATTAACCCAATGTCAGTTGATGAAGAACACTTTGCATGGACCGTTGTTATCGAGTAAAGAGGCAAGGGCCCCTTGTTTCGTTAAAACGAATCTCCCGCTGAATATTTCTATTGTGTTTCTGTGTATTTATCACTAATAAAAGGACTTTAAATTTAAGTTAGCGTTACAAAAAAGCATGAACATTATAAAAACTTCCTAGTAAATATAAGCTGCTCAGATTAATTACTGCACGCTATTTATAAGAGCAGTGAACTTTTTTATTTTCTCAAAGCGTATCACAACTAGGTTAATAAACTTAATTATCTACACTCTGTTTAACATTAAGCCGTTAGAGGTTATTTAACTAACGGCTTAAAATTTTGCTAATTTTATTTCTGGTTCTTTAAACTCTATTTAAGATTTTCATCTAAAAACTTTGTCATAGCATTGTAAAAATCAGTGCGATTTTTAGGCTTATGATAACCATGCCCCTCATTTCTTACCATTGATTTATAAGGGTAATTAATTCTATCAAGGGCTGAAGTTAGCGCTTCATATTGCTCCATAGGAACCCTAATATCATCCGAGCCATGAGCTATAAAAAGTTTAGCCTTAATTTTATCAACATTATATGCAGGTGAACGAGATTTCTGATCTTCTACGTCCATACCATGCACAGTATTTAAAAATTTCACCCCAGAATCTCTCGTTGGGATATCTCCACTGGAAAACATTTCAGGGATAGAGTATACGCCTACATATCCAATAGCACATTTGTACAAGTCAGGCTCTCTTACTGCGCCCATTAGTGCTGCGTAACCACCATAACTCCCACCATATATACAGATATTATTTTTATCGATAATTTTTTGCTTTATAGCCCAGTGGGTGGCATCAGTTACATCATCTTGCATTTTTGTACCCCAATTTTTGTAACCACTCTTTAAAAATGAGCTACCATAGCCACCAGAGCCTCTGAAGTTTACTTGCAACACTGCATATCCAATACTTGCGAGATACTGAGCTTCAGCATTAAACCCCCAGAAATCTCTGACACCATGAGGTCCTCCATGCAGCATTACTACTGCAGAGTAAGGTTCTTTTTTATTATTTGGTATCGTTATATAACCGTGTAATACGACACCATCTCGTGCTGATATTTTGAATGGCTCTACAGTTGCTAGTTCCTTTTTGTTTATTTTCTCGTTCATCGAAGCGACAAAACTCGCTTTCTTCGAGGTAATGTCGTAAAGGTAAAATTCTGTGGGTGATTTATCTGATGAAACTTCAAAGACAGAAAGCTTTTGTTCTTTGGCATGACTTGTAAATCTTAGCCTATATGCGTGGAATGAGTCACTTAGCCTTTTTAAAACATCGTTATCCCCTGCATCCGAGAAATAATGATATGCAGGATAATTGGGATCATACGTAACACCCACAACCTCACCTGAAAAGCCATATATAGGTGTTGAAATATCAACATCTGCGTCTTCTATCAGTTTCTTAAGTTCATTTGTTTCCAAATTAAAAGAAAATACGGCTATGTTCTTAGTGGTAGAGTCATTAGTAAAGTACGCTAAATTTCCTGACTTGTTCATGCCAATAATTGAAAGGTTATCACCAGGATTATAATTTAAGATTCCTAGGTTAAATGTCTCCCAGTCTGAATTAGGTGTCTTTTTATAGAACATGTTGAGTTCACCTTTCCCCATTTCATGCTCTTCTTTTTCAACATAACTAAAAGCAATTCTTGGTTGGCCTGACACATCTGCAACCATGCCAAAGACATCTTCTTTAGGTTGATCTGCTTGATAACTAGAACGACCATTATAAACATTTACCTTATGAACTTTTACTGCAAAATCATCAGCATAATGTTGTTTTGTAACTAATATGTTTTCTTTGTCGTCAGGTAAAATACTTAAAATGTTGTAAAACGATGTTTGTGACGCTAACAATTCCCGTCGGTTAGAGCCGTCAAAGTTTGAAGCTATGAAGTAAGGTGAACCACCTTTAGTATCTAAATAACCAACGGTTTTTTTGACTGACATGATGAAGCGTTCATCATTTACCCAGATGACGTTAGCTATTTTTTGATATTCACCAAATCCATAACTGGATAGCACTTTTTTTGTCTTTCTATCGAGAATCACAAGCTTAACTTGTGTCTCATCTTGAAATGTAATCGAAAAGTATTTTCCATTAGGCGAGATTTTTACTTGTTGATAATCTTTGCTGTTAAAGAAGTCTTCAAGGGTGTTTTTAGCAAAAGTCATTTGGCTAAATAGTAAAAGTAAGAGGCCTAAACTTTTTATATATCTCATATCAATCCAATTGTTTTTGGTTTTTTAATTGTAGGTATTAAGAATATCAGAGTTGAAAGTGTTGTAAATACATTGTTGTAACATCGTTTTATCATATGTAATTTAGTGTAGGTTGAAGTAATTGTTCTAGCTCTTTGGTATTGGCTTTGAATGCAATGGTTTCATGTCTTTATTTATTTCTAATGCTTGTTTTTACGTTTGTTAAATTTTTGTGTTTTTATGAGGGGTTTTTATAATAAGTTTTGGAAGATTATATTTAATATTTTGTACTATTAATTTTTACGTGAATGAAAATAAACTTTATATTTGTAATGGTGTTTTTTAGAAATGTCACTTCTTTACTTTTTATATTAGATCTTTTGTCATTCAACAATATTGAATTAAGAATAGGGTAGTGCTTCAGTTATGAAGTAGCCGTCCATTTCATTTCGCATAGCAGCTGCATATTTTGACACTGATATGCCATTAATCTCGAACATTTAAAATCTTTCCTGCGTCTCAAATTTAGCTTTCTGGCCATTAAAACTAAAAATACATTAAAATCAAGTGCTTATGATTGGGTGGTGAGTTTGACATGTAAATGTACATAGCTGATCCGTCTATCGGGTGGTAATTATGCCGAAGGCTATCAAAGCTACTTTTATTTATGAAAAGTTGTGTCTTTAGTATTTTATATTAGCAAATCATCAGTGCTTATAACCTTTTTGACTTATGAGGACGTTATAGGTGATGAGCTTAGTGGTTGTTCATTGTTCTGTTTTTTGGATTTATGTGTTTTAAGGTTGATGCTCTCTTCTTTCCTGCGTTTTTAGACTTTTTCCCTTTAAAATAGTGGGGTTTTAATGTTTTTTTTAAATATGCATTATTAATATATTGTTGCAATTTTGTTTTTACATTGTTTGGTTTATTTTAAATTTTTTATTTTTTGTTGCGTTTGTATTTATATTGATTTTATTTTAAAAAGCGCAAGTTAAAAACATGTTGACCAGAAGTTATCTAGGATATTAGTATTTAATCACCGCATTAAGGTATTAGTGCCTATGGCGGGGTTAAATAAAAATTAATAAGTCATAATATGGATATGACCAGGGAGAATACAATGTTAAATAATCAGGTTTCGAAGGCCGTTCGCTTAGCACTTGCTTTCAGTGCAGCGTCAACTTCACTATTCTCTGCAAGCTCTATTGCGGCAGATGAAAATGATGAAGGCGTAGAAAAAGTTGAGCGTATTGAGGTTACAGGTTCGCGCATTTTTCGTGAAGGGGCTATCTCTCCATCACCAGTTACTGTAATTACAGGTGAAGATTTAGTAAGCACTGGTGCAATGAATATCGGTGAGGTTTTAAACAAGCTACCTGCACTAGCAACGACGTATTCACTGGCTAACTCAGGCCGATTTATTGGTACAGCCGGTGTAAGCTTACTTGATTTACGTGGTATGGGTAGTGAGCGTACGTTAGTACTTGTAGATGGAAAACGTCACGTTTCTAGTGCCCCAGGTACATCTTCTGTAGATACAAATACTATTCCTAGTGCGTGGATTGAACGAGTTGAGATTATCACAGGTGGTGCGTCAGCTGTATATGGTGCTGATGCTGTAACGGGGGTTGTTAACTTCATTTTAAAAGAAGAAATAACAGGCCTTAATGTATCTGCAACGAAAGGGTTTGCGGATAACAATAATTATGAAAATGAGAAGTTTACTTTTTCATACGGTCAAGATTTTTCAGAAGGGCGCGGTAATGCGGCTATCTCTTTCGAATACAATTCACAGGATTCTCTAAATGCATTAGATAACCCGTGGACTTCGACATCTTATGCTTCGATGCCATATGAAGTCGTGACAGGTATGGAAAGACCTGAAGATATGCTAGACAGTGAAGATTTTCCAGACAAAATAGTAGTACCAAATGCGGGCTATTATTTAATCTCTAACGCGGGTACAGTTTGGAACCCTAACACTGGTGCGATTATGGGTCGATTTAACCCAGACAGCACGTTAGGACCTGTAAATACAGGCAGTTTTGAGGACGGCTCATATTGTGGTGGCCCAGATTGTGATTATATTAATTTACGCCAATATTCGGAAATTCAGCCAAAGTTTGACCGCATTAACTTAAATTTCAAAGTTAATTATGATGTTACAGATGACTTGAATGCATATTTCCAAGCAAAGTACTCTAAAACCGAAGGGGAAAATATTGGTCAGCCTTTCTTCCGCTTCTTCAGTGGTGCAAACTTAATAAAGCGTGATAATGCTTTCTTATCTGAAGATACAGCAGCCCTAATGGATCAAGAAGGTCTATCGATCATTGGTGTCAATAAAATGTACAATGATATCGGTCGCCGCTTAGAAGAAAATACGCGTGAGACAACACGATTCGTAGCAGGGTTCAAAGGTAATTTGACTGAAGACTGGAGCATGGATATATCTTTGGTACATGGTAAGTCAGAGATAGAACGTATTAATGGTGCAAACGTCATCATGGCTAATTATGCCAATGCAATAGATGCGGTTTTTGATGACGCAGGAAATATTGTTTGTCGTAGTGAAGAAGCCCGTGCTGATGGCTGTGTAGCTGCTAATATTATGGGCGATGGTGCTATTAGTCAGCAAGCGATTGACTATGTAACTACGACGTCTGTGGGAACTTCAGAGATTGAGCAAACTGTGTTTAATGCGACATTCTCTAATTCTGCACTTTTTGAATTACCTGCGGGTATGGTTGGTTTCGCCGGTGGTATCGAATATAGAGACGAATCAAGCGTCACTATTGAAGACCCATTTGCTAAAACCGGGGCTACTTTCTTTAATGCCCTAGGTGAAACCGATGGTGGATATGATGTATCTGAAGCATTCTTTGAATTATCGATTCCATTACTAGAAGAAGTCTTTTTAATCGATTCACTCGTTTTAGACACGGCTGTTCGTTATGCGGATTATTCTACAATTGGTGATGCAACAAGCTGGAAGTTAGGTTTAGATTGGACCATTAACCCAGAGTTGAGAGCACGTTTCACTGTTTCAGAAGCAATGAGAGCACCAAACATTGACGAGCTATTCTCTGGTCAGAGCCAGTCATTTACTAATGTAGATGATAGTTGTAAGGTTTCTGAGTTGGATCAGTTAAGCGCTGAGGGCAGAGCAATACGTGCTGCAAACTGTGCTGCATTAGGTGTTCCAGCAGACTTCGATTCTAACTACGATAGCGCAACTCTTGAAACTTTAGTCGGTGGTAATCCTGATTTGCAACCTGAAGAATCAAAATCAATTACGGCTGGTATCGTTTATCAACCAAGTTGGTTAGAAGGCTTCAGCGTAACTGCGGATTACTGGGAAATTGACATTGACGATACAATTAGTGGTATCGGTTTCCAAACTATTATTGACCGTTGTGTTGATTCGCCTACAGGTGTTGATAATCAATTCTGTAATTTAATTACTCGCGATCCTGAAACGAGCGAAATTACCCTACTAAAAGGGTTTGCGCTTAACATTGCTCGTAGTTTAAATTCTGGTGTTGACTTTGAGTTTGCATATGACTTTGACGCACTAGGTGGTCGATTCAATACTAGCTTCATTGGTACATACCTAATTGAAGCAAAAGATTATCCATTCTCAGCAGAGCCAGAAAACTACACTGATTATGAAGGTGTTTTAGGTGAAGAGACATGGCAAGGTAATCTAACCGTTGATTATACTTACAATAACTATAAAGTTGGTTTTAGCACACGCTTTATAGATGGTGTTGAACTATATGATCACACGTCGTTAGATACTAACCCAAATCCATCAAGTGAAATGCGTTATGGCTCATACTTTATAACTGATGCTTCATTCGCATATAACTTTGAAAATGGCGTTGGCCTTAAACTGGGTGTTGACAACTTATTTAACCGTAGGTTACCAGGAAGCACAACGGGTACAGGTGCAGGCTCAGCCATCTATGACAATATCGGTCGATTTGGTTACCTTCAAGCATCTTATAAATTTTAATACAGTATAATTAGTCTGTATTATCAATAAAATACACCATAAAGAACGTTCCTGTTCTTTATGGTGTATCATTCATCATTACGCTCCAATAGCCTTTCCTTCGTACAAGAATTTTCTTAATATTAATACCATATATGGACTCTCTCCGATTGCAAGACAGTAATTGATAGAATTTCAAAGTTCATTGCTGCCATATATTCGGCTTTTTTATGAGCGGATTTATCCGCTCTAGCCCTGATGGATATCCGCCCCTATCACCTTATCAATCTCGACGGCTTCTAACAGCCTTTGGTATTATCAGGTTTAAATAGGACGGCTATGAACCGTTTTCCGTCAATCTCAATCTTTGCAATTTTTGCTATTGAACTTTTGTCTTTTAATTGCGGTTAATGTTTTTATACAAATTTGTACCTCTCTTGTTTTACGGTCATCGCCCATGCCATTCGCGCCATTTTATTCGCTAATGCAACCACTGCTTTATTAAATGGCAGCCGCTCCCGCAGGTTATTTGCCCATAAGCTTACCTTGTCAGCTTTACTCCCCGATTTGACTAACGCAGCTCTGGCACCATTAATCAGCTGAGTTCGCAAATAAGTATTTCCTCGTTTACTTATTCCCTTTAACTTGGGGTTATCGCCAGTCGTATGCTGTTTGGCAACTAGTCCCAGCCAGGCTGCCATATGACGTCCACTTTTAAAGGTTTTACCATCACCTATTGCACTATACAAAGCTGTTGCGATGATGGGACCTATTCCTGTCATTGTTTCTAATTTCTGGCACTGCTCTATCTGATGGCTTAAAGCTTTTATCTCGCTATCCAAATCCGTGATTAACTTATCTACCTCAATTAATTCATCATACAAACTGGCTATATATCGACGAGACAATGGCGTTAACATGTTACTCGCATCTTCTAAAATATCGGGGATAGACTTTCTCACTTGATTAACGCCTTGCGAGAGGCTAATACCATATTCGGCTAAGAGGCCTCTGGTTTGATTCACTAAGGCCGTTCTACATTTTATTCGCCGCTCTCTTATACGGTGCAACAGTTGAATGTCTTGTTGCTCTACACTTTTTATTGGCACAAATCGCATATTCACTCGTTGTGAAGCTTCAGCTATCGCTTCTGCATCATTGAAATCATTTTTATTTCCTTTTCGGTAAGGGACTACATATTGTGGAGCGATAACTTTCACTTCATGACCATAGTTTTGAATACTTTGTGCCCAGTAGTTTGATGAGCCACACGCTTCCATGACGACAATTGCGGGCTCTAAATTACAAAAATACTCTTTCATGTTAGTGCGTTTGAGCTTTTTCTTTTTGAGCACTTTTCCCGAGTTTGATAACCAAACTAAATGAAAAATGTTCTTGGCGATATCTAATCCAATTGTTATTTTATTCATGTGACTCTCTCTACTTTGTTTACGCTAAAACTTACCCTAAACTACTATGGCGCATTATGACGCCGTTGGGGAGTGGAGAGAGTCCATTCCATTAATCCGCAAAAATACTTAATCATTTTGAGTGATCAAACCAGTCGCTACCTGCGTTAAAAATTTCTGATTTACGACTGCATGGATGCAGGAGGTAGAGCAATGCAGGAGCAATTGCCGAGAACAACTAAATAACTAAATTTTTGCCTTGTTATCAACGCGGTTTTATTGCCTCAAAATAGACCACTTAATTAAGCGGAATGGTATAAATTTGGGTAGTCAAATATCCATCGTCATTTAGGTGAAGTATTTTTGCTGTTTACAGCTTGCTTATGTCTGGCATAAACCATGATTTTTTATCACCTTATAAACTGTATTTGAACTAAGGTGAATTAGAGTGGTGTTGTTCACACGTTAAAACGAGTTAGCTTAAGTGATACATGTAAAGTTGTTGTTAGGGCTTTTAAATAGTCTTTGCTGTAAAGAAATCTAAGCAGTGGGGATTTCTGAATTGTTGTATTTAATTTACACTGCTAAAATGTAACAAATTTTAACCTTCTTATTGGCATCATTCTGAATAAGCTATTCTTATTTTTCATTGCGTTAACATTTGCTTTCCTTTCAAGTTGTGCATATGCAAAGCAGCTCAAAGCAGGTATCGTTAATTATAACTTCTTTCCTTATCATACACGTGATGAAAATGGCCGGTTTTCGGGGGTCATCGTTGGTTACAGTAATGAGATTGCGCGATTAGCAGATGCTGATTTAGAGTATCATGTATACGACAGTCTCGATTTACTGTTAGATGCGCTTCAGGCGGGCGACATTAATTTTACAGTGGGTCTTAATAAAACCCAGCAACGTAAAAAGCATTTTTTATTCTCTTCCGCATTTATGGAAGCCCCACGGGGTATTGTTGCAAACCAGTCTATTGCTAATGATGCATTAAAGAATTTAGCGAGTCTGCGTTGGGTATGTATAACAGGGAGCTCACACTGTGAGTATTTAGCCGAAAATGGTGCTTTATTCATAAACCGATTTATTCAACCTGAAGATGCGATAGACAAGGTTGCTGATGGTACGTTTGACGGGTTTTTGGGGGACTATTCAGTGTTGTCTCACCAATTAAAAAATCACTCTAAAAATAACTTAAAGGTTGTTAGTCCTATTTGGCTCGAGAGTGAAACCCTTCACGTCATGTTTAATAAAGAGGAAACCGCATTACGAAATCAAGTTAACTCGGTACTCGCCTCTATTTCACCTGCAACTAAACAGCTGTGGGAAAGTTCTGCCAGTGAAGAATACATCGCTGCAAAGGCATACAGTAAATTCAAGCGTGATTTTAACCGTATTGATGCACAGCAGAGTACTAACTATTTACTCACATTCTCGTTTATTGATGGTTTATACCCCGTTAATTCAACCAGTAAAACAGGCGAAGCTACTGGGTATTTAAATGATACTCTTGCATTGCTCTCACAGAGAAGTGGCATACAGTTTAAATATATACCCGCTGCAAATAGTAAAGAGTTAGAAAAGCTATTTCTTGCAAATAAAATCGATATCATTCCATCGATGACACCTGACAAAATAGATGAAGGAATATTAATTGCGTTACCCTCACATTATAGCTTCGAAATGGTATTGGTTTCTAAGCGTGCGAGTAAAATTCGCCGTATTGGTTATATTGAGGCGTTTGCAGATCCTAAAGAAAAATTAGTTGGTAGCGAGCCTATCGAAACCGTGTCATTTGACTCAATTCAAACGCTTTTCTATGCACTACGAAATGATGCTGTTGATGCGGCTATGCTACCGCAGAGCATTGCAGCGTATCAGCTAAACCAGTTTTATATTGGTGAGTTTTATATCAACCCTAAATATCGATATACACAGCCAATTTATTTTTTAATTAATAGGCACTTTTCTGAATTAACAACGTTGCTAGACAGTTTATTTAAAACCTTAACTAGTAATGATTTTAGCCATGTTGTAAATCGTCATGGTATTTTTAATATAGAGCGTGGTTATGATAAAAAAACGGTCAATATCACTGCAATTTTGGTGTTGATTTTAGTTGTTTTATCACTGACTTACTTTATCAATCGGCGTCTCAATATAAATCGGGAAATAGCGAGTCGTAAGCAATCAGAACAGGCTGCACTGAGTAAGCTTAATTTTACGCAAAAGTTAATTGATGATTTACCCACAATGGTTGTTATTCAGGATCAAGACCAAAAGCGCATCATGTGGAATAAAGCGTATAAAGATAATTTCGCGCATCTTTGGGATGACGAGCAGCAATTTTTGCGCAGTGATCTTGCAGTCGTTAAAGAATTAGTAGATCAAAATAAGCAAAGCCTTACTTCGGGTAAAATAATTAATCAACATATTCGCTTCACCAATCGTCTGGGTAAACCACTCGAGTTGCTTTATACAAAGAAACCTTTTTTGGGGATTGACGGCCATATCGCAGGGATCATGACTGTGATAACTGATGTCACAGAGCATAATAATCTGCAGCGAGAAAATGAATCTGTTCAAAAATTATTAAAGACGATCACGGATACGATACCCGGCGGGGTATTTCAATATGAATACTATGACAATGGTGAGGGGTTTTATACTTACATAAGTAAAGGAGCGCAAAGCCTTTTAGGGATTACATCTCGAACCATTAACCAACGCGGTATGACAGGGTGTATTTCACCGCTTATTGTTGATGAAGACAGAGTAAAAATTGCGAAGAGTTTTAAGCGAGCGGCAAAGCGTAACTCAATGATTGATATTGAGTTTAGGGTTAATAACTTAGGGCAGAAAATATGGTGTCGTTACATTGCGACAGGCGAAAAAAATTCTGATGATCAACTTCAAGGCGTTCGCTGGAATGGTATATTGCTTGATATTAGTTTACTCAAGCGTCAGCAAGCAGATTTAAGTAAAGCAAATCAACTGGCTCATCAGGCCGATTTAGCTAAAAGCCGATTCATCGCGACCATGAGTCACGAGTTAAGAACCCCCATATCTGGCATTAATGGTTTTATTGAACTACTGCGGGCTTCTTATTTAGATGAAGAGCAGTTCTACCTCGTAGAACATATTGACAGTGCGATTTCGAAATTACGTAACTTGGTTGATGACATTTTATATTTTGCAAATACAAGCTCAGGTAAAATTGAAATCGACTGCCAAGATGTAGATCTCGAGTCCCACCTGTGCCGTGTTTTAAGGGCGCATGAATATTTAGCAAAACAAAAGGGTCTCGAATTCCGTTTAACGTGGCGAACAGCTGCTTTTACTCAAGCGCGTATAGATGTAAGTCATTTACTGCAAGTTTTGTCTAATATTTTAAATAATGCCGTTAAGTTTACTGAGAAAGGCGCGATTAGCTGCGACGTTTTATTTGAAAAACAGACCTTGAAGATTGAGATATCCGACACCGGCGCAGGAATGACTGCCCAGCAACTTGCGCATACTTTTACACCCTTTGAGCAAGCTGATAACTCGACAGAGCGACGTTATGGCGGCACAGGGCTTGGTTTAACACTTGCTAAGCAATTAATAGAAGCGATGAAAGGTGAAATTAATATTTCCAGTACATTTGGAAAAGGTACGAATGTATTTATTTCGGTTCCTTTGACTAAAGTCGCTAAACCTGATTTAGCAGCGAGTTCTGTTTATTGGTCTGTGTGTACTCAGAATCATTTATTACTGAATAATTTAGCAAGCATGGGAGTTAAACATAATCAGCTCAGTCATCCTTTAGATGCTAACGTATTTCAGCAAGTTGATAATATGATTATTGATGAAAAGTATGCCATTGAGCGATGGGGTAAAAACTGGCAAAAGAATATTTGTAATATTGAGAATAAATACATCATCGTGGCCAGCGCTAATGATACTCAAACTCCCGCAAAATGTAGTTGCCATATTTTACTTGTTGATCCTCTTTATCCCGATTTACTCAGAGAGCTGGTTAACAATGTTCATTGTGGTGTTGACGTATTACCACACAGCCTCACAACTGCGTTGCATGGGCAGATTCTAATTGCAGAAGATAATAAAACTAATCAGCTTCTTTTAGAAAAACAGTGTCAAAAATTAGGCATAAAAGCCGTGATGGTTGAAGACGGTTTAGCCGCATTAAAAGCCCTAGAAAATGATAATTTTGATGTATTACTAACTGACTGTCATATGCCTCATTTAGATGGCTTTAAATTAGCTAAACAGTTACGTGATAAAGAAAAGTTTAAGTATTTACCGATCATTGGTTTTACTGCTGACGATTCACAAGAGTGCCTAAATAAAGCGTTAGATGCAGGCATGAACAGTGTGTTATTTAAGCCATATAAACTTAACGAGTTATATAATCGTTTAGCCGAGTTTATTGATGTAAATAAAGATGAAATACAGGTACAAGATGAGGTGCCAGTATCGAACCTGCAAGGTATAAAAGATAAACAACATTGGTTAAATGTTTTTGGTAATGAAAATGACGCTAAAACACTAGCAGAGGTGTTTATTACGAGCTTGAAACAAGATCTAAACACGCTAACTGCACATGTGGATAACCAAGATATAGAAAAAATTCCCCCTGCTATTCATAAACTTAAGGGGGCTATTGTGATGTTGCAATACCCGCCATTATCAAAACTTATAGTGAGTACTGAAAATCGCTTTAATCAAGAAAAAGAGACATTAATAGTCAGGGAATTAATTGTCGAGTTAAGCGACGTGATCGAAAAAATAAAGTTATGGTTATAATAAACTTAAATTAGATTATTTTATTTTTTCACCATATACTAAGCTGTGTATTGATATGTATCTTTAACTTTTATAATTAAGAGAGCTTTAAATGAAAGAAATCCGATCTTTTGTCAAATCTGCGTCTTTAACTGAACTTGAAAAAGCAAAACAGTTAATTGATTCAGCTATCGAGAAATATACTCAACAGCAAGAAGCTAAAAAAGAAGTACTCGATCTGCTAAAAGAAAAAGGACTTACATTAGAAGATTTACAAGATGTAGTAGGCACAGATAAGCGTACGAAAGTAAAACCTAAATACCGCATCGAATACAATGGTGAAATTATTGAGTGGACAGGCCGTGGTAAACGCCCTAAAGCATTCCAAGGTGTTGACTTAACTAAGCACCTCGCTTAATTTCACCCATATGAACTTTTAGGGAAGCACATGCTTCCCTTTTTTGTCTTTATTACTGCACAAAATAATGAAATACGTACTTAGACCTTATCAGCAAGAGGCCGTACAGCGAACGGTTAGCCACTTTAAGCAATCGGACGAGGCGGCACTGATTGTATTACCAACAGGCGCGGGCAAAAGTTTAGTGATTGCTGAATTAGCACGTATTGCTAAACAGAAAATTTTAGTATTAGCACATGTTAAAGAGCTCGTAGAGCAAAACGCGCAAAAGTACATCAGCTTTGGTTTTGAAGCGAGTATCTTCTCTGCAGGGCTTAAACAAAAATCGCTTAAAGAACAGGTTACGTTTGCAAGTGTGCAGTCACTAGCGCGCAATACGGCGCAACTTAGTGATACGTATTCATTGCTCATTATTGATGAGTGTCATCGCGTCAGTGGGGATGATCAAAGTCAGTATGGTCAAGTGATATCCAGCCTTAAAAAACAGAACCCCCGGCTAAAAGTATTGGGGTTAACCGCGACTCCTTTTCGTATGGGAATGGGGTGGGTTTATCATCATCATTATCATGGCTTTGTAAGGGGAGATAAAGACGCACCCTTTAAAAAGTGTATTTTTGAGTTACCGCTTCGTTACATGATTAAACATGGCTATTTAACGCCGCCTCATGAAGTAGACGCAGCCATAAGCCATTATGATTTTTCATCTTTACCCAGCGATTCATTTGGACGCTATAGTGCTGAAAATATGAATGCGCTCCTCAAAGATAATACCCGCGCAACGAAGGCGATTATTGAGCAGGTTATTGACTACAGTGAACATCGGCACGGCGTCATGATTTTTGCGGCAACAGTCATGCATGCCAAAGAAATCGTCGGCTACTTGCCAACTGACAATACCGCATTAATTACTGGTGATACAGATAACAACGAGCGCGACACTATCATCAATCAATTTAAAGCGAAAAAGTTGAAATTTTTGGTCAATGTGTCTGTACTCACCACCGGATTTGATGCGCCGCATGTCGATTTTATTGCTATTTTGCGTCCAACCGAGTCAGTCAGTTTATATCAGCAAATTGTTGGCAGGGGGCTTAGATTAAGTGAGGGGAAAAAAGAGTGCTTAGTGATTGATTACGCAGGCAATGGCTTTGACTTATTTTACCCAGAGGTGGGCAGTAAAAAAGCCCAAAGTGACAACGAACCTGTGCAAGTACTGTGTCCTGGTTGTGGCTTTGCGAATATTTTTTGGGGAAAAACAGATGCCGCAGGCAATGTCATTGAGCACTTTGGGCGTCGCTGCCAAGGTCTTCTAGACGATGATGATGGCACGCAAATACAGTGCGACTACCGTTTTAGATTTAAAGAATGTGAGCAGTGCGGTGAGCAAAATGATATAGCAGCGAGGCAATGCCAAGCTTGCTCAGCCATGATGACAGACCCCGATGATAAGTTGCGTGAAGCGCTTAATTTAAAAGATGCGTTGGTGCTTCGCTGTAGTGGTTTATCGGCACAACTTATCGCAAATGGGCTGTTGAAAATTAGCTATTTTGATGAGGATGGTGCCAGTTGCGACGAAGTTTTTAATCTTAGTAACGACACAGGCCGTTTTATCTTTAACAAGCAATTTGGTCGGCGAGCTCAAGGGAATAGTGCCCCGATTACCTGGAAAACGGCAGAACAGGTTATTGAACAACAACATGTATTGGTCGCGCCAGATTTTGTTATTGCCCGGAAGAACAAAAAGTATGGTTGGAAAGTTGCCCAGAAACTATTTGATTATCAGGGTAATTATAGAAAAGCCAATCAATTAAAGTAATCAACGCCTGCCATATGCAGGCGTTATGTCGCGTGTTTATTCGTCAGCCATTAAACCCCAACCATCACCATAGCCGTTGTGGCTATTTGCGATGCTCTCGAGGTATTGTTCAGTTTGGCTTAATAGCGTGTGGTCAGGGACCATTTCAACACGTGTAACGACTTCCCACACCCCGGTGTCGGGACACTTTACTAACTCTGTTGCAGGCGCTAGTTCATCACTTGCAATTGCCGTTGCGAACTTTTCTGCTTCAGGTTTTTGTTCAAAAAGAATATAGAAATCTATTACTTGCATGCTGGTTAAATCAACACCAGCCGCTGCAATTTCTGCTAATAATTGACCATTTTCGTCGTCAGGGAAATGCATTTAATCGCTCATTCATTATAAATCTAGGAATTGTTAGCTATTGTAGCGAAAATAATTGGTTAACGCGCACTAATTTTAACACTTCAATTATGTCAGTGGCTATTTCACTGTGCTAGTATCATTTTGTATTTATCTGATTTATGACACTTTCAAAAAAGTAAGGATATTTTTTGTACATTCGGCATTTCTTTTTTGTCTTTTTAATTTTATTTTTTTCACTGAGTAATAATGCATTTAGTGCTGAAACGATCATCAAAGATTATAAAATTCAAGGGGTCAATGGCGACCTTGAAAAAAACGTCGCGCTTTACATTAAACCGTTAATAGATGAAAAAACGTCTAAAGCCTTGCAGCGTCATGCTAAAAGCCAAGTAAAAGCGAGCTTAAAAGCACTGGGGTATTATAAGCCTGTCGTTAAAATAAAATTTGATAACGCCGAGCAGTTGATCATCGTTGATATAGAGCGTGGGCCAGTGACACGTATATCCGACGTTGAAATTACCATTAGCGGGGCCGGTAAAGCGGATCCTGAGTTTATGGTTGCTGTAGATAGTATTAGTTTAAAACCGGGTGATTTTTTAAATCACGCTAAATATGAAGCCGCAAGGAAGCGTATTGAAAGTCAACTTTTAGAGCTGGGGTATTTTGATGCTAAATGGCATGCACATACCTTGGCTGTATCTCTTAAGAAAAACAGTGCGAAAATTACCTTCAATGTTGATACCGGTCCTCGTTATCAATTTGGTGAAATAACGATAGGTAATCAAACGCCAGCTGAAAAATACATTCGATCTTTAGCTGAATTTAAGGCAGGTCAACCTTACAAATCAACAGAAGTATCCGACTACAATCTAGCACTCTCGAGTACCCCTTATTTTACGAGTGTACGAGTCTATGCCGACATAGCAAATCGAAAAGATGGCAAGGTGCCAGTGAATGTTGATGTTTTGCACAAGCCTGCAAATAGTTACGAAGTGGGGGGAGGATTTAGTACCGACCTAGGCCCAAAAGTGCGTTTTAAATGGTCTAAACCTTGGATTACACAAGACGGACACTATCTCGAAAGCAACCTGAATGTCTCTGAAAAGCAACAAGACATATCGTTAGGTTATACTGTGCCGGTAAATGATCCAAATGATGATTTATGGCGTTTTTCAGTCGGTTATAAGCTCGAAGATAAGCTGACAAATGATGTATACAGTAAAATTTTAACAGCCCAACTGCAGCGCCAGTGGTTAACTGATGATGAGTGGGTGCGTACTGCCTTTTTAAGACGCGATAGAGAAACCTACCAAATTGGCGATGAAGAGCAAAGCTCTAAAATGCTGATGCCAGGCATTAGTTACGCGAAAAAAGACACCGAAGGTGGCACAACACCTTACGAGGGTTATCAATGGCTTATATCTGCTGAATTTGGTTTAAAAGACATGTTTTCAACGACAAATATTTTGCGACTTCAATTACAGAACGCTTGGCTTACAACCGTTGCTGATCGTCACATGATATTTTTACGTGCTAATTTGGGGGCCATGTTAGTGGATGATATTGACAATGTGCCTTTTTCACTGCGTTTCTATGCGGGGGGGGACCAAAGTGTCCGTGGTTTTGCATATCAATCAATTTCTCCTGAAGATGAAAAAGGTCGCCTTATTGGGGGGAAATACCTAGCCACTGGAACTGTTGAGTATAACTATCAATTTGCAGAACATTGGCGAGCTGCCGTCTTTGTAGACAGTGGTACAGCGACTAATGATTTTACTGATCGTGTTGAAGTTGGTGCTGGTTTTGGTTTTCGTTACTTAACGCCCGTTGGACCCGTTCGCATTGATCATGCATGGGGGCTGACAAAAGAGAGTAAAAGTACCCGTTTAAGTATTACCATAGGGCCTGAAATTTAATGAACAAGTTTAAAAAAACGACGACGATTTTATCAGCCATACTAGTCAGCGTAGGCGTCATACTTTTTTGTTTATTATTCACCGCGCCAGGAAATCACTTTATTGCATATTCAGCTAATAAATTAGTAGATGGCTTGAAGATAAATTTACCGAGTGGGCGTTTTTTGTACAATGATGCATTCGATATCTCGTACGATAAACAAGGACTTAAGTTTTCAGCAAAACAACTAAAAATTGATTTGTACTGGTGGGGGTGTGATGGTGTTTGTGTAGACAACTTAAGTGCGCAAACAATAGATTTAAAACTTGATACACCCCCCTCTTTGGCAGAAAACCCACAACCAACCGATACAAAAATGACTGACGGTGAGCCCACCACGGCTGAGCAAATAACGTTGCCGATAAATGTCACGGTTAAACGCATTGCTGTTAATCGTTTTACCTTGGAGCATGCAAGTGCTGATGTGACGGTGAGCAAATTAAACCTGACAGCCTATGCATCACAATCTGATATCAACGTACACGCATTTACTATCGCCGATATTGCAGTTGCATTGCATGAAGTAAAAGAAGCCCCAAAAAGTGCGCCGCTGAATGAGCTGCCAGCTCTACCATCACTTGATTTTACCTTACCAATTAATGTGCAATTGCACGCATTTAAGGTCGATAAAGTTGCAATAACTCCTTTTGCAGCTGAAAGTGCGCACGTTATTAACAACATTGAACTTGAAGCGATAGCGAAAGAGAGTGAAATCAGCGTCGAGAAATTGGCTGCACGTTACATTGACTGGCAGTTGAATACCCAGTTTCATGCGCTTTTAAGGGGTGATAATAAAGTTGATGCCTCGTTGTCTGTGGTTAATTCTCAGCACCAAGCAACTCTTGGCTTAAATGGGCGTTTAGGGGATTTAAACTTAAACCTCACTACGCAGGGTCAATACCCAGCTACACTGAGTGGTCAAGTCAATCTACAACAAACGAATTACCCGTTTAGCCTAAAAGGTGGCATTGATACGTGGCTGTTAGACACAGAAGCTGCGCAATTACGTTTATCTGACCTTGCTATCAGTATGCAAGGCGATGCGGATGATTACGCCATTAATGTGAATTTAACAAGTCGGCTAGGTGCATACCCTGCGATGTTAACTGAAATGCAGGCAAATGGAGGCCTTACACGAGTCAAAATTGATCAACTAAAGCTCAGTGCTAACGACAGCCAAGCTACGGTTAACGCATCAGCAGATTGGTCTGAGGGCGTGACAAGTCAGTTTTCAGGCACGTTAAGCGATTTAAAAGCTCAGTACTTAACGGATGCCGTAAGCAGTAATTTATCTGGCAAGTTTAATGGCTCCTTCACTCTAAAAGACGAGGATTGGCAGCTAATCTTAGCAAACACAGTGATTGATGGCACAGTAAATGATATCCCTGTGAACGTCGCCTCTGACTTTAAACTCGACAGCAGCCTTCACGCGAGTTTTGATAAGCTTGAGCTTAAAAGTGGAAATAACGAAATTACACTATCGGGTCAAGTCGATGATACATGGCTTGTTGACGGTAAAATCCGCCTTGATGCAAGTGAACAAAGTGTGCTTCCTTTGCAGGGTAAAGGAAGTGCAGACCTTAAATTGCGCGGAGCACGCCTTGAACCGACAGCCAATGTGAACTTGCTCCTCAATACTTTAAGTTATCAGGATATCCAAGTTGAGGGTTTAGCGTTAAACGGGCAGTTTGATTATGCTGCGGACTGGCAAACAGAGATATCGCTTATTTTGGATTCAGCTAGTTTTGCTGAGCACAAAATTAATCAGATTGAACTTAATGCCTCAGGTGACAAAACGGATCACCATGTCGTATTTTTACTGGATGCTGATCAAGGTAAAGTGTCGTTTGATTTAGATGGAAAGTTCACAAAGAACACGTGGCAAGGGGCGTTAAGTCAAATACTTGTTACCGATAATAAAGTTCGTTTTGGAACAGATAAAGCCATTAATGTCAGTGTAAATACGCAGACGCAAGACTTTAATGTCTCGGCACACTGTTGGCAAAGTGAAAAGTCTCAGTTGTGTGTAAACACCTTGCAGCAAACAAAGCAATTGGGTCAACTTAATGCGCAACTTGGGGCGTTATCGATACCAGAGTTTAAACATTTCTTACCAGATAATCTCGATTTAACCGGCTTAGCGCAAGGTGAGTTTGTTGCCAACTGGCATAACGCAGAGCTAAAAACCCTGCGAGCTAACATTAATACGCAAGAACTAGCTGCATCACTAATCGATGGTGCGACAGTTTATAAGCTACCGATTGAGGTCTTCAGCCTGTCTGCGATAAGTGATGCAGAAACGGCGAAGCTTGAAGCGACACTCGACTCATCAGTACTTGGAAAAGTAACCTCACAAATTAATGTAGAGGATATTCAAAACCAGCAATTACTCTCGGGTGATCTGGTTATTGAAAAAATTCTACTCACGAATATACAGCCTTTTATTGGCACGTTAGAGCAGCTAAATGGTGATATTAAGGGTCAGCTTGCCTTGGCAGGTTCATTAAAAGAGCCACTCATTAATGGTGAGCTTAATGTTGACAGCATTAACTTAGAAGGAGCAACGCTTCCTGTTTCATTGCAAAACTCACAGGTGAATATCGCTTTTAATAATCAAAGTGCGACAGTGACTGGTGAGCTAAAAGACCGTGAAGGGGGAGCGCTAAAGTTATCTGGGGGTGTTGATTGGCATGCAGATTTACCCGATGTAAATTTACAATTGCAAGGCAATGAGTTCTTTGTACGTGCGCAACAAGATGTCACCTTTAAAGTGTCGCCTGAGCTCACTATGTCATTAAAAAATAATGCCTTTAACCTTGAAGGGCAGGTTGTTGTTCCGTGGGGGCGGATTGCCATTGAGGAGCTACCCGAGGGGGCTGTGCAAGTCAGTGATGACGAAGTCATTGTGGATATTGAACAACAACAAGCTGAAAAAGTTCCTTTCGATTACGCTATCAACTTAAAGGTACTGGTTGAAAGAGACGTGCGTATTGATTCATTTGGATTACAGTCAAAAGTCGAAGGGGATATTAATATCAACATGGACCAAACGACACCGATGATTGCCACCGGAGAATTAAACCTTGTTGAAGGAACCTACCGCGCTTTTGGCCAAGATTTACAAATACGGACAGGTCAAGTCGGCTTTAGTGGCTCTATAGATAAACCGTATTTAAATATTAAAGCTATTCGCAACCCTGATAACACCGCAAATGGTGTGGTTGCGGGTATTACTTTAACCGGGAATGTGGAACAGCCATCGTTAAAAGTGTTCTCAGAGCCGGCAATGGATCAAGCACAAGCATTGGCTTACTTATTGAATGGTCAGCCACTTGACGAAGGGGACAGCTCAACCGATGCAATGTTGACGCAACTATTATTAGCGCAAGGTGTTAACCGCAGTGAAGGTGTGGTATCTAAAATTGGCGAAAGCTTTGGTTTATCGGATGTGAGCTTGAGTTCTACAGGCAGTGGCGATGATACTAAAGTTGAAATATCAGGCTATGTTACGCCCGGTATTCAAGTGAAATACAGCGTGGGGATTTTTGATTCATTGAGTGAGGTGGCAGTGCGCTATCAACTCTTGTCACAACTGTATATTGAAGTAACCAGCGGTCTTTATCAAAATGTTGATATTCTGTATAAGTTTGATTGGGATTAATAACCATACCAATCCGCAATAAGACTTAATCATGTTGAGGGACTAAACCTGTCGCTGCCTGTGTTAAAAATGTCTGATTTACGACTGCATGGATGCAGGGGGGAGAGCAATGCAGGAGCAATTGCAGTGAACACCTCAATAACGACATTTTTGCCTTGTTATCAACGAGGTTATATTGCCTCAACATAGAGCACTTAATTAAGCGAATCGTATCACAGTGCGTTGGGGTATTTTTACTTGCTTAATTGTTAAGAAGTTAATAGGCTGAATTGTCAATTACTTAAAAGATAATAATAATGAAATTTAGTCTATTAACGGTATGCGTTGCTGCACTTTTAACAGGGCCTATTCACGCTGCTGATAACGTTGAAAAACGCTCAGCAGCTGAAATTATTGAAACCGCAGATGAGTCTCAATGGCGCATTGTGCAACCAAACAACGTTCTTAAACTTACTCTCCCGACGGGTGCCGCGTATATTGAGCTCAATGATGGCTTGGCGCCTTTGCACGCCAAAAATATGCGACTACTCGCCCAAGAAGGTTTTTATCAAGGGCTGAGTGTTTACCGCTTTGTTGAAGGTTTTGTCGCGCAAGGTGGTGACGCGAATGAAACAAAGTCGGTTAAAAAGGCGAAAAAAGCGCTGCCTGCTGAATTTTACTTCAAAACGGATACACCACTGGCGATCACTGAATTAAAAGGCCCAGATGGTTACGCAGTAAAAACGGGCTTTCTAAATGGGTTCGCGGTTGCGCAAAATGAAAGTCAAACACAAACATGGCAAGTGCATTGCCCCGGCATCTTTGCAATGGCTCGTGATAACGATATTAACAGTGGTGGCACAGAATTTTATATCACGATAGGTAATGCACAGCGCTACCTAGACCGAAATATTACAGTATTTGGGCGTGTATTAGAGGGGATGGAGCACTTTAACCAATTAATGCGAAAGCCCATTGAAGGTGCGGTATTTAATCCTATTACAGATATGCAAGTTCTGGCTGATATTACAGACATTGATACAAGCCAGTTTAAAGTAATGAAAACAGATTCAACAGCTTTTAAACAGTTAATCGATGCGCGCAAAAATCGAGTAGAAGATTGGTTCGTTGAAAGCCCACATTACATCGACGTATGTGCCATGCCTATTCCAACCGAGCGAATAATGCCAAGTCGCAGTAATACTTAATCATTTTGAGGGATTAAACCTGTCGCTACTTGTGTTAAAAGTGTCTGATTTACGGCTGCATGGATGCAAGAGGTAGAGCAATGCAGGAGCAATTGCCGAGAACACCCCAATAACGACATTTTTGCCTTGTTATCAACCCGGTTTGATTGCCTCAAAACTGTTCATTTAATTGAGCGAATTGGCATAAATAAGCCATGACCACCCAATAGATTATTTGATACAATGGTTGCCCTATTGGCAAATAACTATAAGGGTATCGGGTGGTTAACCTAGGTCCGCTGTTCGGCGAATTAAAAACATGCTTACGCAAAGATCAATTCATCCTCAAAAAACGCCTGCATGGCATCAAAAAAATAAACGATGAAACAAAGCAAGCGAACATAGCGCAAAAAATTGCGGATGATATTGCTCGCTCACAGCAATTGCGTGTTCAACGTATAGCGGCATTACCATCAGTAACCTATCCAGAGCAACTTCCTGTTAGCCAAAAGAAAGAGGATATTAAGCAGGCGATTGCCAACAACCAAGTGGTGATCATTGCAGGTGAAACTGGCTCGGGTAAAACAACACAAATTCCAAAAATGTGCTTAGAGCTTGGTCGTGGGGTAGAGGGCTACATAGGGCATACTCAACCAAGGCGTTTGGCAGCTCGCAGTGTTGCTAACCGTATTGCTGAAGAGATGCAATGTGAGCTTGGTCAGCAAGTCGGTTTTAAAATTCGTTTTAGTGATCAGGTCTCAGATAATAGTTATATAAAATTGATGACCGATGGTATTTTGCTGGCTGAAATTCAGCAAGACCGCTTTTTAAATCAATATGATACGATTATTATCGATGAAGCCCATGAGCGTAGCCTAAATATCGATTTTATTTTGGGCTATTTAAAGAATTTATTGCCAAAACGCCCCGATCTAAAAGTCATTATTACCTCAGCAACCATCGATCCAGAGCGATTTTCTCAGCATTTTGATGACGCCCCGATTATTGAAGTGTCAGGACGCACTTTCCCTGTAGAAGTACGTTATCGCCCAACTACAGAGATTAATAAAGAAGAGATGGAAGCCGATGGTGACCAACTGCAAGGTATTTTTGATGCCGTTGACGAGCTGTGTGACGAAGGACCCGGTGACATTCTTATCTTTATGAATGGTGAGCGTGAAATACGCGACACTGCCGATGCGCTTTCTAAACGCAACTTAAAAGGCGCAGATATCCTGCCACTCTATTCGCGTTTATCAAATGCCGAGCAAAATCGTATTTTTGCACCGCATTCACGTCGCCACATCATTTTAGCCACAAATGTGGCAGAAACCTCGTTAACCGTGCCCGGTATTCGGTATGTTATTGACCCAGGCACCGCGCGAATTAGCCGTTACAGCTACCGTACAAAAGTACAACGCTTACCAATAGAGCCAATTTCACAAGCCAGTGCCAATCAGCGTAAAGGCCGTTGTGGTCGTATCGAAGCGGGTATTTGTATTCGTTTATACAGCGAAGATGATTTTAATTCGCGTCCAGAATTTACTGACCCTGAAATTCTACGTACTAACTTAGCGTCGGTTATTTTGCAAATGCTAGGCCTTGGGCTGGGCGATATGCAACAATTTCCGTTTGTACAAGCGCCAGACAGTCGTAACATCAATGATGGTTTAACGTTACTCGAAGAGCTTGAGGCGGTTAAACCTGCTAAGCGCCATAAGCAAACTGAGCTGACTAAATCAGGACGTAGCTTAAGTCGTTTACCCGTCGACCCGCGTTTAGCCAAAATGGTGCTAACCGCAGACAGCCTTGGGGCATTGCGTGAAGTCATTATTATAGTTGCTGCGCTTTCGATTCAAGACCCCCGTGAGCGACCCCAAGAAAAGCGGGGGGCAGCTGATGAAAAACATGGCCGATTTGATGATCCAGATTCAGACTTTATCGCATTTTTAAATCTGTGGAATTATCTTGAAGAGCAACAAAGTGAGTTAAGCAATAGTCAGTTTAGAAAGCTGTGTCAAAAAGACTTTTTAGCTTATATGCGTATTCGAGAATGGCAAGATATCGTTTATCAACTGTCGACTGTGTGTAATGAAATGGGCATGAAAGCAACAACTAACGTAGCCGACAGCGACCGAATTCATCAGTCACTCTTAAGCGGTATGTTGAGCCACATTGGTTTTAAAGACGAAAAACAAATTTACAAAGGCGCACGTAATAGTCAGTTCCATATTTTTCCGGGCTCAGGATTATTTAAAAAGAGCCCTAAGTGGATTATGGCTGCGGAGCTGGTGGAGACAAGTAAACTCTACGCTCGTATAAATGCCCGTATCGACCTTAAATGGGTTGAAGGTTTTGCTCAACATTTAGTGAAGCGCAGCTACAGCGAGCCTCATTGGGAGAAAAAACCGGGTGCTGTTATCGCCTTCGAGCAGCAAACTTTATACGGCCTGCTTATTGTTAATAAGCGTCGTTGTGTATACAGCAAAATTGATCCTAAAGTGAGCCGAGAGTTGTTTATTCGTGGCGCTTTGGTTGAACAAGAGCTTGGTCAGAATGAAGGCTTTTTACAGTATAACCAAGAACTTATTGATGATATTCAAGTGCTTGAGAATAAGTCTCGTCGTCGCGATATCTTAGTGGATGAGCAAACACTGTATGAGTTTTACGACAAAAAAATTCCTGCTGATATCAACAATCGTGCGGCATTTAACGCCTGGTGGAAGCAACAAAAACAAAAAGATAAACGCTTTTTGCACATGTCACGTGAAGCGTTAATGCAGCATGGTGCTGATCATGTCACCGAATTTGATTACCCAGATACATGGCAACAAGAAAACTTACTCTTGCCGCTGACGTACCATTTTGATCCAGGGCAAGCTGTTGATGGTGTTGCGGTTCAAATTCCGGTTGCATTACTTAATCAAGTACAAGAAACCGGCTTTGATTGGCATATTCCTGCGTTTAGGCATGAGTTGATTTGCGCATTAATTAAGTCATTACCAAAAACACTACGCCGTAATTTTGTTCCAGCTCCGAACTACGCCGATGCTGTATTAGCGGCAATTGAGCCTATGCAAGGCAATTTAATTGACGCCATAAGCACTCGTTTGCTGCGTATGACAGGGGTACGTGTTGAGCCAGACGCTTGGGATTACTCAACGTTGGCCCCTCATTTGCGTTTGCAGTTTGAAGTTCGCGATGAGCACGATAAGTTACTTGCTCGAGGTCTAAATTTGGCTAAGCTGAAAGCTCAGCTTCAGGGCAAAGTCACCGATACCTTATCAAAAGTGGCTGATAAAGGCATAGAAAAAGCCGACTTAACACAGTGGAGCTTTGGTGAGTTACCAGCTTCCTATGTTAAAAAGCAAGGTCAGTATGAAATAAAAGCGTTTCCAGCTTTAGTCGATAAAAAAGACTCCGCTGCGGTTGAGTTATTTGATAACGAACAAAAAGCACAGCAGGCGCACCAACAGGGCTTACGTCGTTTAGTGCTTTTAAATGTACCGTCACCGATTAAGTATTTGCAGCAAAATTTACCTAATAAATCTAAGCTTGGGTTGTATTTTAACCCCTTTGGTAAAGTGAATGATTTGATTGATGATTGTATTGCTGCAGGTGTTGATAGTTTATTGATAAAGTACGGCAACATTCGTACTCAGCAAGCATTTGAGCAGGCTAAAGAGCAAATTCGTGGTGAGTTGGGCGATACGGTGGTCGACATAGCAACGCAAGTTGAGCAAGTGCTCAGCATTGCTCACAGTCTTAATAAGCGTATGAAAGGGCGCGTAGATTTAACCATGATCACCGCTCATGGTGATATTAAATCACAATTACAAAGCCTCGTTTTTAAAGGGTTTGTAAGTCAGCACGGCGCGGCAAAAATGGCGGATTTAATTCGTTATTTAAAAGCGATTGAACGTCGTCTAGAAAAACTCCCTGTTGATCCTAATCGAGATCGTTTATGTGTACTTGAACTAGAAAAAGTGGCTGAACAGTATCAAAAACTGGCGAATAAAATTCCCAAAGGAATGCCCGTACCTGATGAAATCAGGTCTATTTTTTGGATGCAGCAGGAATTACGTGTTTCTTTATTTGCACAAACACTAGGGACACCTTATCCTGTATCTGCAAAGCGTGTTTTAAACGCAATCAAAGAATGTGAGTTATAATTCAGTAAAGGTATGCGCAATGAAACAGTGAATTCATTGCGCTTGAATTAGTAACACAAATGCTAAAAGGAGATTATGTGGGCATAGAAAAGGATAAACCGATTGCAGTTCCAGCAGACACTTCACGTCGAGTACGACCAGAAATTTTGGTTGTTGACGATGAATATTTTAACTTCGAAATGCTCAAAGCAACCTTAAGCAATGAGTTTTCGTTAAGCTATGCAGATTCAGGAACATCGTGTTTGGCATCGGCTATTGCAAACCCTCCCAATGCCATTTTATTAGATGTGTGTATGCCTGGTCTTGATGGTTATGACACGTGTCGGTTATTAAAAAACACCCCGGAAACAGAAAATATCCCCGTTGTTATGGTATCTGGCTTAGAATCTGAACTTGAGCAAAAAGCAGGATTTGATGCTGGATGTGACGCCTATGTAGTGAAACCATTTTCTGTAAAAACACTCATAGAAAAAATAAAAGCACTTGTGTAAGGAGGCGTCATGTTTCATGAGGAAAAGCGCGATTTTCGCCGCATGCAAATTCATACCCCCGCAAAGTTAATACCTTTAGAGGGCGAAAATAGTCACACCGAAATAGTCGTTACATGCACTGATTTAAGTGCAACAGGCTTAGCAATATGTTGTGATGAAGTATTAGAAATTGGCAGTGTTTACCGAGTGGTGATTGCCTCTACGAGCACAGCAATCACCTCGTTTGATGCAACAGTTAAAGTTATTAGAGCAACCAAGGAGCAAGATGGCTCCTTGAGTGCAGGACTTGAAATTGTTCACTTTAACTAGGTTTTAGCTGTTTTAGTACACTTTACAGATAAGGCCTTTTAGGTAAAAACCTTCGGGGTAGCTGCCAGCAATAGGGTGGTCGGCAGCTTGGTTTAATCGTTCCATAATCAGTAAATCTTTACCTGCATCAAGCGCTGCATCGGCAACCACTTTTTGAAATAAGTTTTGTTCCATTAAGCCAGAGCACGAGAACGTTAATAAGGTGCCACCGGGCTTTAGTATTTGCATCGCAATCATATTAATATCTTTATAGCCGCGACATGCGCCGGTCAGCTGTGCTTTATTGTCTGCAAATTTAGGCGGGTCCATCACGATGGTATCAAACAGCTTGCCTTCATCACGGTATTGACGCAGTAACTTAAAGACGTCTTGCTTAACAAAATCGACTTTATTCAAATCTAGGTTGTTGTGCTCTACATTGCGTCTGGCGGTATCGAGCGCAGGTTGCGATACATCCACATTGGTTACATGCTGACAGCCGCCACGTAATGCGTACAGCGAAAATGTGCCAGTATAACTGAAGCAGTTAAGCACTGTTTTATCTTTAGAGAAGCGTTCTAGAGCCGCACGACTATCACGTTGGTCTAAATAAAAGCCTGTTTTATGACCTTCTATAATATCGACTTCTAGCTTTAGGCCGTTTTCTTCAATTAATACGGGCTCTGTCGGTGCATTACCCCACAGAACACCTTTGATTGGATCTAACCCTTCTTTTGTTCGCACGTCGACATCAGAGCGCTCGTAGATATCGCAGCCAGGAAAAATAGCCATTAATGCCGCGACTATTTCGCCCTTATGGCGCTCTGCACCTGCACTGAGTAACTGACATACTAATACGTTATCAAACTTGTCGATTGTGATACCCGGTAAGTAATCAGACTCCGCAGCACTTAAACGAAAGCCTGTTAAGCCTCCCTCGCTAATCACTTGCTGGCGTGCATCGTACGCACGGCGAAGACGCTTTTCGAAGAATGCTTGATCAATCACTTCGTTTTGGTCAAAGCTCCATACACGTGCGCGAATTTGTGACTCTGGGCTGTAAGCTGCAATGGCGAGAAACTTACCGTCATTATCATAAATAGTAACCGTATCACCTAGTCCTGGTTTACCTTTTACTTTTTTAATGGCTTTAGAGAACACCCAAGGGTGTTTTCTTTTTAATGATTTTTCTCGTCCAGCTTGTAGGTAAATAGCAGATGACATAGGGATTCTCGCGTCAAACAAAAGGGGGCATAGTTTAATGAAGCACTGGCAAACATACAATGAATGTTTTGAACAAATCCAGTAACCACGTTAAAGTAAGCATAATTTCAATCAGTTAATGGTAACAGCCGCTTTATGCAGTCAAAAATAGACTTTGCAGAACTTGAAACCCAATGTCGAGATTTTATTTTATCTTTACTTCATGCCGATGTGGCACACGACATCAGCCACATTGAGCGAGTGGTGAGGGTTGCAAAACAGCTGTGCACTGCAGAAGAGGCTAATATGGCAGTTGTGTTACCCGCAGCCTGGTTACATGATTGCGTTGCGGTTGCTAAAAACCACCCTGATAGAGCGAAAGCGTCAACAATGGCTGCAGATAAAGCGTTGAGTTTTTTATCATCCATTAATTACCCTGAGCAATACTTTGCCGCAATTCATCACGCCATTGTTGCACATAGTTTTAGCGCTAACATCGCAGTACAAAGTGTTGAAGCACAAATAGTCCAAGACGCTGATCGAATGGATGCATTAGGGGCTATTGGGGTAAGTCGCTGCATGAAAGTGGGTGGCTCGATAGGGCGTTACCTTTACCATAAAGACGATCCATTCTGTTTACATCGTGAGCCTGATGACACTAAATACACGCTTGATCACTTTTTTATTAAACTATTACATATCGCCCAAAGTATGAATACTCCCTCGGCGAAAGATGAAGCAAAAAGACGAACAGAGTATATGTTGGCCTTTCTAGAACAACTTAAATCTGAGATTGGTGAGTAACCATGGGTGTACCTTTATTAAACGGGGTTGATCACTGCCATTTAAATGTTGATGATTTGGCGCGGGCAGTGACATGGTACCGTGATGTGTTAGGTTTTTCTGTGGTTCCTGAGCTTGCTTTTTGGGATGAAGGTAAAGGTCCATTAACCCTTGAAGATCAGGCAAAAACAATCCGTCTCGCATTATTTGAAGCGCCCGGTAATAGTAAAGGGATCGCTTTTAGTGTAAACGCAGCGCAATTTTTAGCGTGGCTTGAGCATTTAGCTCAATTTAATATAAAAACGGTGATTGCCGATCATGGCGTGACTTATTCTATGTATTTTAAAGACTGTGCTGGCAACAGTCATGAAATTACCTCTCATGATTATGAGCAAATTAAAAAGGGGCTTAAGTAAGGCCCCTTTTAATGGGTATAAACTAGCGAGAGTAAGTATTTTTAATCTCGATAATTGCGTCGATTTGGCCAATGAATAAATCGACGAGTTGGGGATCAAAGTGTTTGCCTGATTCGGCTTGTAGCAGCTCTACTGCTTTTTCAACTGGCCACGCATCTTTGTATGGGCGCACAGAGGTGAGTGCATCAAATACATCAGCAATACTGACGATACGACCTTCAATGCTGATCTCTTCTCCTTTTAAACCAAGAGGGTAACCCGTACCATCCCACTTTTCATGATGCTCCAGTGCAAGCTTATGAGCGAGCTGTAATAGGGGAGAGCTTGAATTTTCGAGTATTTTTGCACCAATGACAGCATGTTGCTTCATATGCTCAAACTCGTTGGCATCTAAACGGCCGGGTTTTAAAAGTACCGAATCAGGTATGCCTATTTTGCCAACATCATGCATAGGGGCGGCTTGTTTCAACTGTTCGGCTTGGTATTCAGTCATACCATAAGCTAACGCGAGTACTTTGCTGTAGCGACTCATACGGGCGATATGCTCACCTGTATCTGTGTCTTTATATTCTGCCGCTCGGCCTAAGCGATTAATTAAATCAATATGGGCTAATTGTAATTGCTCGGCCTGCACTAGCGATAAATGTGTTTTCACTCGGGCTCGCACAATAGCAGGGCTGATGGGTTTGGTTATATAATCAACAGCACCAAGTGAAAAGCCTTCGGACTCATCTTGTTCATGGGACAGTGCCGTGACAAATATCACGGGAATATGAGCTGTTTCAGGGTTCGCTTTTAAAATTTTACATACCTCGAAGCCATTCATATCTGGCATCATGACATCCAGTAAAATTAGTTTTGGAGGTTCATTTTCAATGAGCTGCAGAGCTAAATCACCCGATTTAGCAAATGATAACCGATAGTCATTTGCAAGAACTTCACGCATGACCTTAAGATTTGCGGGCTCATCATCAACGACAAGAATTCTTGCTCGATCAGTAATTTGACTCATGACTGCTCCTTAATCAGCTGCAATGCGGTGCTTTAAATTGGCTAATGCAGTACTTGCTGCATCAAAGTCAAAGTTATCAAAATGTCCAACTATCTCTGCGACTGCGTCTTTATACTCGACAGGGGCATTGTTTTGAACATCACTCAGTAGTTCATCATCTATTTCAGCATGCTCGGCTTGATTTTGTAGTGCCTCGATGTGATTTAAAAATACGCTTATCGATACCGCTTGCGAAGGTGTTTTATCAGTATTAACCTGCTCTTGCTCATCGAGTAAAGTAGCCAGTGCTTGCCACTCTTGATAGCACGCAGTTATTAATTTAGAAAAGTCTTCTTTACCCTGTTCTTTTTCGGCCTGCGACAATAAATACAGTAATTTCGTTAGTGTCAAATTGCCCGCCACACCTTTTAGCGTGTGTAACAGTGTCGTTTGTTCAGATGCATTAAGTGTTGACTCTTTTAAACGTAGAATACTCTGCTGATGATTAGCAAGAAATAAGCGTATTTCAGTATTAAGCTTTTCTTTGCTACCCCACATTTGGATACCTTTAACATAATTGATATGTTGCTTTGCTTTGTTATCAGGCTTAGCTGTGATGTGCTTAATTTCTAAACCGAGCACTTTCGCTATCTCATGATTAACTTGTTGTATATCGACGGGTTTGTTTGCAAAGCCATTCATACCTGCTTGCTTAGCTGTGAGCTTATCTTGTTGAAGCACGCTGGCGGTCAACGCGATGATAGGTGTTTTCTTTAATTGTTGTTGCTGCTCTAATTCACGAATTTTTTTACAAGCAGTTATACCATCGCATTCAGGCATGTGGATATCCATTAAAATGATATCAAAGCTGTGTTGTTTAAATTCAGCAATAGCCTCTAGCCCATTTTTTGCTTTATACACTGTGTGGCCAGCTTGTGAGAGTAATATGTTTAATAGCTCGACATTTTGTTCAATATCATCAACCACTAAGACACGAAGAGGTGGTAATGTAAGTAGGTTATTACTGAGTTTATCTACTTTATTAATGTCGCCTTCTTGCAAAGGAAGAGAAAAGAAAAAACAACTGCCTTCGCCTTCATTACTCACGGCACTTATTGTGCCTCCCATAAGCTCGACCAATTGCTTGCTTATGGTGGTGCCTAAGCCTGTGCCGCCAAAGCGACGCGTCATCGTTCCATCGGCTTGTTCAAAAGGTTGGAAAATTGCTTTCAAGCGGTGTTTTGCAATGCCAATCCCAGTGTCTTGCACCTCAAAAAAGAGCTGATTGTTTTGTGTCTTACTTACACTAATCGTGACAGAACCTGATTCTGTAAACTTAACCGCATTACCAATTAAGTTATTGAGTACTTGACGAATACGCGCGTCATCACCGATATAAATTGGTGCGACATCATCAGCAATTTTTAAATCTAATAACAGGTTTTTGCGCTTTGCTTCAAGCCAAAAGGTAGAAACGATGTTATCGAGAAGGGCTTGTAAATTAAAGTGCTCGTGATGAATATCGAGTTTGCCTTTTTCTAATTTTGCCGAGTCTAAAACATCGTTAAGAAGATGCAATAATGAGCGTGCTGCATTATTTACGGTAACGATGTGCTTTTGTTGTTCTTTATTAAGTGGGCTGTCCATTAAAATATCGCTGAACCCGATAATTGCATTCATGGGCGTGCGAATTTCATGGCTCATATTTGCCATAAATGCCTGTTTAGCTTGTGCAGCGGCTTCAGCTTCTTGTTTTGCGTGTTTTAATGATTCTTCATAGATATGGCGTGCGGTAATATCAACTAATACACCATCAATCCACTGAACTTCAGAATCATCCGTTTTGTTAATAGAACCTTGATCTAATACCCAAACGACCTTACCGCTGCGATGGCGTACGCGATACTCAAGTGCATATTGATTTTTTTCAGAGATTGCTTTTGTCATGATCTCATTAATATGCGCTTCGTCTTCTTTATTTATAATGTCAGCAAAACTGATGGCTTTTGACGTAAATTCTTCGGCAGTATAGCCCGTTAGATCAAATACATTGGGACTAATGAACAGCATGCTCCAATGGTCATCGAGCAAACAACGAAATACAGCGCCAGGCGTGTTATTCATTAACGTGCGATATTGCTGTTCTTTTTCTTCTAGGCTGCGTTGTAATGCGCGTTGTTCAGTTAAATCGGTTATGAAGCCCACAAACAACGTTTCTGCATCGGGTTGTTTCACTTCACCAAGACCTAAGCGAATAGGGAATAAATGACCTTCCTTGTGTTTTGCACACACGTCGCGGTTAACGCCAATCACTTTTTTAAGAGCGTGGTTGCCACTGTTTAGCAAATAACCATCGTGCTGAGCCGCAATGTCGTCATCCATCAACACTTTCACGTTCTGACCGAGCACTTCTTCTTGTTTCCAGCCAAAGATACTTTCTGCAGATTTATTAAAGCTTAAAATAATACCGCGACAATTAATTGTCACAATACCATCGATTGCCGTACTTAAAATGGCATCGAGTCGTGATTCTTCTGCCGATTTTTCAGCAAGCAGCATACGATAGCGCACCATACCATTGATAATCGCAACGACAGCGGTTAATAACACGGTAGCAAATGACACCATGGCAGCAATAAAAACAAGATTGGTATTGTCTGTGTTATCGGATAAAAAAGGGGAGGTCGCGACAAATCGCGTTGCAGCCATGCCCATGTAATGCATACCGGCGACAGCAAAACCAAAAATAATGGCGCAAATAATCCGGTTTTGTAATGCGGTTAAATTTTGAAAGTGGTCGTTCAAATGAAAGCGAGTATACAGCCCAATAAAGGATAAAAACACGGCAACAAAAATGGATGCAGCAAACCACATAGGGTCATAACGAAGTAATGGGCTCATTTCCATTGCCGCCATACCCGTGTAATGCATGGTACCAATACCTGCGCCCACTAACACAGAACTCATGAGTAACTTTAACCCTGCGGGAATATGTGCAATGTCTTTACTGCGTATTAGTGACATACCTGTGTAGCAGGCTAAAAAAGCAGGAATAAACGAAAAAAATGTCAGAGCAGGATCATAGTTAATGGTTGTGCATAAAGAAAATGCAAGCATACCAATAAAGTGCATACTCCAAATTCCGCCAGACAAGACTAGAGAGCCGGTTGCATTGCCTAGTTTTCTGTATGATTCAAAGCGGGTTTTATTGGCTAAATCAATAATATGCAATGAAAAATATGCAGCAAAAATAGCGGTAGCAATCGAAAGGACAACTAAACTAGGATTGTACACCCCACTTATGATTAAGCTTGGATTTTGATCGGTAATAAAAAATTTCGCGAGCATAATAATTCGTTCAGACTGCAAGTAATGTCAGTCTAATACAATTTGCGCTAGATTTAGAGAAAAAAGATATGACAGACTAAGTAGGATTTATTTCATTAGCTATATTTAATTAGAAAATACTTAAGTGTGAGATTACCCATGCGCAGGACTGAGCAGACACTCGTCGAGCAAATGCAAATAAATGATGTTGAAATTCAGCATAGAATGAATTTATTAGGGCTCTCTTCACAATGCTTAGCATCACTCATTAACTATAAACCACTTATCGAGTCGGCGATTGAGAAAATGGTTGATGAGTTCTATAAAAAGCAAACAGAAGTCGATGAAATTTCATTACTTATTGGAGATGCTGACACACTGACACGTTTAAGAGATGCACAAAGACAATACATTATAGATTTATTTTGTGGCTGTTATGAAAATGATTACGTTAATAATCGGCTACGTATTGGCATGGTACATAAGCGAATTGGGGTAGAGCCCAAACTTTATTTATCGGCGGTATGTACCCTTAAAGAGCTCATTTTTGATGTGTTAAGAAACACCATAAAAGACCATGCAGAGCTAAATCAAACATTAACCATTATTGATAAGCTTATTTATTTTGATACAACATTAGTGTTTGATACGTACATTGCGAGTCTTGTTGGCGAAATAGAAAATGCGAAACGAAGAACAGAAGTGTATGCGAAAGGGCTTGAAGAGAAAGTGGCGCAGCGTACACATGAACTTGAAAAACTTGCCAAACTAGACCCCCTCACAAATTTGTATAATCGCCGAGAAATGCAAGAGTTGTTTCAGCGAGAATTAGCAAGAGCGCGCCGTCAGAAGCTACCTTTGACTATTGTATATTTTGATTTAGACAACTTTAAATCAGTGAATGACACACAAGGGCATTTGAAAGGTGACGAGGTATTAAAATTCATCGGGAAATATCTTAAAAAGAATACAAGAGAAATAGACATTGCCTGTCGTTATGGGGGAGATGAATTTTGCCTGATCATGCCAGATTGCGACGTAGAAAACACCATTGCGATATGTAATAAGCTGATCGTTGCTTTTGAAGCAAAATACCCCCCGTTACATTTGAGTTTTGGCATTATTTCAGCGCCTTTAGACAGCACCGTCGGTGCTGAGGAGCTTATAAATCGTGCTGATCGGAAAATGTACGAGGCTAAAAAGCATCAAGGTTCTCACATAATCCATTAACGTGTCATACGCTTTACAAACACCACCACAAACAGCGCTAGCGAAAAGCTGCCACAAAATGCTTCAATCGCAGCTATGAGCCTTGATAATCCAATGGGGGTAATATCGCCATAGCCTAGCGTTGTAAAAGTAACAACGCTAAAGTAAATGCTGTTTAAAAGTGCTGATACGTTATCATCGAACGAATTATCAAAACTAAATCTAAGCAATGAATCTTGATAGCTGACACCAAATAAAAAGTAACATATTGCGCAACAAACGATAAGAGACAGACTAAAGCGAATGACATTTTCAGGTTTTTCACCATAACCACATAACATGTCAATAAAGCTGGAAGTAATTTGTTTCGTTGATCCTTTCGGGTACTGTGCGTGGCGCATTCTTAATTCTTTATAGGTAAAGTTACCCGCGAGCTCGAAAAGCCCTTGGTCTTCAGACGCTTTACGTAAATTTCTGTATATTTCTTCGGATTGTTCAAATAAGTCGCGTGCAGTCGAGTATTGCCTATTTCGACGAGCTTTAAACGCCTCGGCTTCTTGCAGTAATTGTTCGCCTAAATCGATATTATCAATGCGGCTATCACTGAGTTTAACCCCAAGTAGGTTGGTATTTCGTAAATCGCAGTAGTGTAAGCTGGCGCTATGAAGGTTCGCTTTCATTAAGGATGTATTGGCAATTTTATTGTTGAAAAGATGTGCCCCCGACAAATTGGCTCGATAAAAATTGCAGTAAGAAAGATCATAACCTTCTTCATCATCTTTCTTTATTAAATTTAGACCCACTAAATTTGCACGTTGTAATTGCAGACCCTGAAGTAACCCGCCCTTTTTCGCATATCGTTCAAGTTTTTGAGTCAGCTCTAAGCCTGATTTATCAAATTTATTGTCATGCCAAAAGCAATACCCAGAACCCATATCGGTTTCTTGACACGTGTTACCTGTTGGTGAAATGTAGCTACAACACGGTTTATCAGGCATAAGAATAAAAACTTATTTATGAGTCATCTTTATAGATTAGCAGGTATTTTACGGGGTAAAATATAATACAAAGATTTTATTAATTACATTGGCTTATTTTGTTTGAGTACACGTTAAAACGCAGTAAACGTAGAAAAACTGTCGCGATTAAAGTCGCCGAGCAGCAGTTGACTGTGTATGCACCTCACTTTGTCCCGCGTAAAGATATTGAAGCGTGGTTAAAAACAAAGCAGCATTGGGTTGCAGAGCAAGTTACTAAACAATCATTACACGCTGAGCAGTGTCAATTTCCCATTAAAAATTCGCAAATCAAGCTATTTGATCAGGTAATTCCCCTTGTATTTAAGCAAGAAAATTGCAGCCAATGGTATCAAGACACTGATACTCATGAATTAACCCTTGCTATTTCACCGCGCGTTAAACTCACAGACGCAAAGTATCTTGCATTGATGGAAGAGTTTTTACATGACAAGTTAGAAACCTACCTTGAGATGCGTATACAAAACTACTGTATTCAAATGAGAGAAGCGTTACCAACACGTCTTAAAATTCAACATTACAAGCGGCGATGGGGCAGTTGTAATCGCCAAAGAGAGTTAACCTTTAATTTGCACTTAGCCAGTGCGCCCCTATGGGTTATTGATTATGTTGTTGTTCATGAACTTGCGCATTTAAAGCATATGGATCACAGTGCGGCATTTTGGCAACGGGTGAGTGAGTTTTATCCCGAACATAAAAAAGCAAGCAATTGGCTGAAAGTGAATGGTCCATTTTTACGCTGGCTCTAATACTAATCCGCAAAAATACTTAATCATTTTGAGTGATTAAACCAGTCGCTACCTGCGTTAAAAATGTCTGATTTACGACTGCATGGATGCAGGAGGTAGAGCAATGCAGGAGCAATTGCCGAGAACAACTAAATAACTAAATAACTAAATTTTTGCCTTGTTATCAACGCGGTTTTATTGCCTCAAAATAGACCACTTAATTAAGCGTAATGGTATAACAAAAGGATAATTCAATTGAAATAGCTGTATTTTTAGTTTAACGATTTAGGAAAAGAGAAGTAAATAATAAGATGAAAAATAGAATAGTGAATTAGCAGAGAAGGAAAGTGGTGGAGGGAGCTGGATTCGAACCAGCGAAGGCTGAGCCGTCAGATTTACAGTCTGATCCCTTTGGCCGCTCGGGAACCCCTCCACACTAATTTTTATTGCATTTGGCCCCACTTAACTGAGCGTAGAAAAGTGGTGGAGGGAGCTGGATTCGAACCAGCGAAGGCTGAGCCGTCAGATTTACAGTCTGATCCCTTTGGCCGCTCGGGAACCCCTCCAATGCAACGGCGCTGATAATAGCAAACTGGCTCTTTAAGTAAAGAAAAAAACTAAAGAAAAATAGATTAATGCCGATAACTGGTTAATCTTGAAACTATTCGGCCAAAGTCTATGCAAATTGATGGTTTGTTGCTCAACGAGAGTCAACTTGATAATCGTCTTAACAAAAGTGTTCATGAACACCGCCAAGGTGAGTTTGCCTTATTATTGGCGATGCTGTCTCATGATGCGCTTGATTTTAGCCAGTTTCATTTACCGAAAACAGAATTAACCGATACTCAGAGTTCAGAACACGTACTCAGAAATGAGTTAGGGGCAGGCCCAAAACAACCATTAGCGCCTGAACAATATGATATGTTAATCGGGCAGAATAATGGGCTGCGACTTTTACAAGGTGGCTTGTCAGATATTCGCCTACGTAATTGTCTCAGTCCTGAGCCGCTTGCTATCCGCGATGATAAAAATCATGTGCCGTTAGAAGTTATCGATAACTGTGAGCCAGCAGTCAGAAAACGCTATTACGATAAAAACGCACCCACAGAGCGTATGCAAATGGATGCAGCTGCGTTTTATGACAGCTTAACGGACGAGGCGATTCATCAGCCTTTGCAATTGGCAACTGCTTAATTAATTGAAATTGTCATACTCGCCTTGTACGCTACACTTACAAAGATAGGTAAATTGGTGCAAATCAGTAAAAAGTACAGCTAATTTTTTATGTGCTTGTTATAATGCGCCCAAATGGCTTTATGCCATTATCATTGAACCAAGTTATTAGGACTATAATGAAGAAAACATTCACGCTTAACCATGAGAAAATTAAATACCCTCGCATGGTTGATGCAGCTAAGCACGAAGTGAAGAAGTATTTAAAACGTGAGCGTAATAAAACTCTCCCAGAAGATGCCGATTACTGGGCATTTGATTGTAAATTTGGAGAGTCAGCTGACGACGCGAAAGTCGTTCATGTGGCGGAAATTAATAAATGCATTAGCGATATTGAAGCAAAAGGGCTTACATCGTTTTATGTCGAGATTCTAGCGCGTCCAGCACAACGCCAGTTACAAGAATTTGACGAAGAATAGTCGTTATAATTCATAGAATTTAAGAATGGGCCTTGAGGCCCATTTTTATTGTCTGAAATACAATGACATTATTTTGTGTTGATTTATATCACATGCCCACCACGCAACGGCTTTCCCTACAATGGCTAGTCAAGGTTTAGATTGGCTATATAAAAAGTGAATAGCCGTGATTTAAATTGCGTGACACTTTTTATATTTTTTGCCGCTACCGCAAGGGCATTCATCATTACGGCCAATTTTAATATCAGCAACGGGCGTTATTTCACCATCAAGGTAACGCCATAGTCCATTTTCTTTAATAAAACGCGATTTCTCGTGTAACTCACAATACAAGTTTTGGTAAAAGTAATTTGCTTTAAATTCTACAAAACCTTCTTGCTCGTTATATTCAGTATCTAAAACGCTTAGCTTGGTAAAACGACAGCTATTAGCAAAATCTTTGATTTCGCTAACAGGGTTAGCGGTTTGTTGGCTTTGTGCGTATGTTGTAAAGACATATTTTGCATCTTTTAAGGCATAAGCACTAAAGCGAGAACGCATAAGTTGTTCCGGCGTTTGCGCTTGGCTATCGCCTGTGTGCAAAGGTTGGCAGCAAAGCGAGTAATCTTGTTTGCTGCCACAAGGACAAAGGGAGTGTGTGAGTGATGTCATAACAACTTACCTAAAACAATAAATTGCTATTTTAGCAAGCCTATTGTGGCTGCGGTACTAAATTGTTTAATGGGTTGCTTTTGGTGAAGCAGTAAAACTTTGCAGATGCATGTTCTAAATTAAGAGTCATAGAATCTAGTTGATTGTTGCTGACAATATCTGTCCAGGTGATCACTGCGGCAAAGTTACCGTTGTGCAGCGCCGAACTTAACACATATTCAAGATTCACAAGGTGCTTTTGTCTGATCACTAACAGTTTACTGGTGTCGATTGAACATGAATCGAGTAATGCTTTACTTGGCACATGATCAGGTGCAATTAACAATGTCCACGCACTTTGACTGTTATAGTGATGTAATACCTTTAATAGCTCAAATGTTGCTGAAATTTCGTCTTCAATTTGAATTAAATTAACCGACGCTTTGTCGTTATCTTGTTGATAGCTTTTAACGGTTCTTAAGGTAATTGGCTGTAACATAACTTTCACTCACTGGTTGTTTATACAGTATGTGTATACAGTAGTTTATACAGTGTTTTTGCGCAAGTGTTTTTTTGCTATTTTTTTAACCAATTATTCAGCTTTTAATAATTTTAAAAAATTAAATCTTTAAAAACAATTGGTTATTTTGTTTCTTTGCAGTGTGATATTTTGTGAAAAATGGATGAAATAATATATATAGTGTTTTATATCGAAGTTTATACAGTAGTTTGTATGCAGGATATTTGAGGTTTATACAGGTGTTTTGATAAAGAAGCCGGTGTACACCGGCTTCTAAAATTTAGTTTTTCAAGTACGTATTTAAAAACTCAAGGTACGCGTTTGATGCTTTGATACGGTTTTCTTTTTTAGTAAAACCATGACCTTCGTCATCGAACAACACGTATTCTACGGGGACACCATTCGCTTTTACTGCGGCAACAAGCTCATCACTTTCAACTTGCAATACACGAGGGTCGTTTGCACCTTGAATAACCATCAGTGGTTTCGTAATGTTTTTAGCATGGAAGAGGGGAGATATCGCTCGATGGCGTTCGCCATCAGTTGCAGGGTCACCCATTTCATCGTACAGCGCTTTTTTAAAGCTTTCCCACCAAGGTGGTATAGAGTTTAATGTTCTTACCCAGTTAGTTACACCAAAAATATTAATACCCACTTTAAATTCTTCAGGCTCGAAAGCCAGCGCCGCTGCCGTCATAAAGCCACCGTAACTGCCACCCATAATGCCAATTTTATCAGCATCAACCCAGTCTAAGCTCTGTAAGTGTTTTTTCCCGTAGACAATATCTTGCAAATCGTCTGTGCCATGCTTTTTATCATCTAAATGGAAAAAAGTTTTACCATAGCCAGAGCTACCGCGATTGTTTACAGCAAATATAGCATAGCCATGATTAACTAAATGCTGCTGCATTGCGCTGTAACCTGTGCGGCTCTGGCCGCCCGGACCCCCATGCACCCACACTAGAGCAGGCACTTTATTATTACTATTAGCCTGTTTGGGCTTATATAAAACGCCAGGGATTTCTAAACCGTCAAAGCTTTTAAAACGCACAATCGTGCTTTCAACGAGATCATTTTGATCAATTGCATCGCTTAAAGTATGGGTCAGTTTTTTTGCTTTCGTTTCGCCTAATTGCCAAACAAATAAGTTACTTGGCGAGGTATCTGAATTTAGGTAAAACGCCATGCTCTTTTCATCAGCTGAAAAGCTTACACCACGTAAATTGCCCTGGGGCAAGGCAGGCATATCGATTTGTTTATTGGTTTTTGTGTCAATGATTGTCACTTTAGTACTGGCATCAGCATTAACCCCACTTACTTGGTAACGCCCTGATTTTGAGAAGTAAATAAAGCTGACATCCCAGTCATCTTTTAGGGCGGGGCTGTGCTCACCTGTCGTTAAGTCATAGCGCCAAACCTGTGAAAATTCACCTTTTGCATCGGTCGAGTAATACAGAGACTTGCTGTCTTTTGAGAATGTTTCAGGGCCATATTGCGCTTCATTATCATGACGAGTGATTAGCTCAGGTTTGAGCGTTTTTTTCATTGTATCGAGAATGAACACATCACTGTCTTTATTAGAGTTATTTTTTGATAAGGCAATAAAGCGGCCATCAGGGCTAATCGCCCCGACATCTAGACCAAGAGTATTTTGATAAACAGGTGTTATTTCATAGCGTGAACTGTCTACGCGATATAAATCCATAAACTTAGGATCGCGTTGATTACTCGTTATAAAAAAGTGTTTGCCATCGTCTGTAAAGCCCGCAAAGCTGGCACGAGTTTCATCGCCAGGAGTCAGGTCTTTGACAGTGCCGTCTGTCTCACGTACATAAATATGATAGCGCTCGTTCCCGCCTGAGTCCTTGGTAAATAATACGCGCTCATCATTTGGAAAATAGCGAACAGCATAGGTGCTGTCTTCAAAGTTTGTTAAACGTGTTTTTTTCGCTGTTTTAATATCAATTTCATAGAGGCTATAGATGCCGCTTTCATCACTGCTAACAAGGATTTTGTCACCTTTAGGTGAAAAGCTGCTGCCCATAATTGAAGTGGTATCAAAAAATGTTTCAGCGTCATACTGTTTAATAGTGTGTTCTTGTTGCTGACTAATTTCGCTGGTGGTCGTTTGGTTTGATTGTGAACATCCTGCTAATGCAAGGCTTAATGCACACGCAATGGCTGCTAGTTGAAAACTCGGTTTCATTTTAATTATTCCTTATTATTTTTCCGTTATTGAGTCTTACTTGTTCAATATATAAACGCAAGTTTTGCAGCTAAATAATTGTTACAAAGCATGTAACTTTTTAGGGACATTGCTGTGTTACAATTTAAATTTCGCAAAGGAATGGCAATGATAGAAATAAAAAATCTCAATAAGCGTTTTGCTACAGCAACCGTGTTCGAAAATTATAATAAGCAATTTAACAGTAAGAAAATGTGCTTACAGGCGAGCAATGGGAGTGGCAAAACCACGTTACTGATGATAATTGCTGGCCTTGAAAAACCACAGTCGGGGCAAATAATGTATGCTAATAAACAGCATAGTTCACCACAAAAGTATGTGGCTATTGCCAGCGATCGCATTTGTTTACCTGATTTTTTAACGGCTCAGCAAATTATTCAACTGACCTGTAAAGCCTTAAATGTGCCTGCGCCAATTGACCTTATTAACGGATTTAAGTTCAGCGAACACTTACACACCCGTTTTAGTGCATTATCGACAGGCAATCAAAAAAAATGCCAGCTTATAATCACGTTTATGAAGCGGGCGCCTTATTTGCTTTTAGATGAGCCGAGTGCAGCACTTGACCAAGCAAGTATCCATTATTTACTAAATTTGCTTGATAACTATTTAAGTGATAAACCCGATGGGCAAATCATTTTAACCAGCCACGAGCCAGATGTGTTTTTACACCAAGGCTTTGAGTGTACGCCATTATGATAGAGAGCTTGTCACGTTATAATGCATTAATGAGCTACCGCTATTTAGCATATACAACTGCACTTAAGAACTTACTGGCGCAGCTTAAAAACTTTGGTTTGTTGTTTGCGTTAGTGCTTGGGCCTGCGGTTTTAGGCATCGCGCTGTTGTTATTTTTGGGGCTGGGTAAAATTGTAGACAGCCATGAACATGCCCGTTTTAGCGCCCAGTTAGCTTTGCTCTATCTGGCACTGCAAGCCGTTATGTTATGGGCTGTTGCTCCTGCTATAACAAACTCAGAAAATAGAGCCTTTCAAGCACATATCTTTAAGCCTGCTTGGCTAATTTTAATCGACTGTAAGCTTTTACTACTCAGTAATGTGTGGTTAATGGCAAGCTTATTGATAGCCGTTGACCTTCGTCTTCAGCAATGGTTGCAGGTTCCTCATTTTATTCTATTTATGCTGTTGCAGTGGCTGTGCGGTTTAATGGTAATTTATAGACCTTATTCGCTATTTTATGGTTTTTTAGCGTGTAGTATTCTGGTTCTTTTACCGTTTAGTTTAGATTCCTTACACTACCATAGCGGCTTTTTAATTGGTTTTATGGGGAGTTTATTTTTTCCTAACATGAACCTCAGTCACAAACGTGTGGTTAGTTCACTCACTTCATTTTGGATTAGTTACTTTTTGGAGCACAGCTGGAGTGTAATTTGGCGAAGTGCTTTGTTTACTGCAAGCCTATTAGCCGCAGTGCAACTAGTTGAAATTCGTAGCGACTTTAATCATGCGATACAGGTTATGGTGTTGGCAAACTGTGTATTACTAGGTAGTTCATTACAGTTTGATTGCTTTGCAGTGCTTCAAAAATACCGAGTGTTTTTTCAAACAAATGGTCAGTACAGACGGTTTTATTTAAGTCATTTTATACCCAGTTTACTGTTTTATAGTGCAGCGACATTGGCGGCAATGCTTTTGTTAAATGTTTTACAATGGCCGCTGGTCGCTTTGGCTGCTGTGTGGTGCTTTTTACAGCAGCTTTTAGCGCAAAAAAAACCAGCGCATTATGCGCTGGTTTGGTGTGTTATAACAATTGGAATAGCGTTAATTGCTTAAGCTGCATCAGCTTTGCTGTTATTTCCGCTACGTGCAGCTTTACCTGCAACGAGGTCAGCTGGGTCAAAATCGTCTACGTTAATTACATCGAGACGAGCTTTTTCAACAGCAGCTAGTTTATCAGCTTCGGCTTGGCTTAAAATGCCTGCTTCAAGGCCCATTTGCGCCACTTTATCAAGTTGGAAGAAAGGCAGTTTTACGCCTTTTTCGCGGCATACTTTATCAAATAATGGTTCAACTTCTAGTACGTCTTTAAGCGTTTGCTCTTGACGGCCCACTAAGTTAAGTGGCTCATTTTTAAGGTATACATAACTTGCTAAACGGTTACGTGTTTCGCTAGGTACTTGTAATAAGTGTGCGAGTTTGTGCTCAAGCTTATCTGTTGGCTTGCGTACCGGGCGACCAAATGGGAATAACATGATTTTAAGCATCGCACGAAGCGCAGCAGATGGCATGTTATTAATTAAGTCAGCCAGTGCACGTTGGCAGTGATAAAGGTGATCTTGGCAGCTCCATTGAACAAGCGCAAAATCTTCTTTTTTACGGCCTTCGTCGTTGTAACGTTTAAGTGTTGCAGACACTAGGTATAAGTAGCTTAGTAAGTCACCTAAACGTGCTGAAATACGCTCTTTACGTTTTAATGAACCACCAAATACAGCCATGCTGATGTCAGACATTAATGCAAGTGAAGCACTAAAACGTGACGCTACGCGGTAAAACTCTGCGGTTTCATCTTTGTACGGCGTACTTGTAAAGCGCGCACCGGTGAATGCTAACCACTTAGTACGTACTAGGTTCGAAATGGTAAAACCAATATGACCCATAAGTGCTTTGTCGAATACTGCAAGTGCTTCTTCGCGGTCTTCAATCGAGCATGCACCTAGTTCAGTAAGTACGAACGGATGACAACGAATTGCACCTTGACCATAAATGATCATGTTACGCGTAAGAATGTTTGCACCTTCAACTGTTATTGCAATTGGCGCACCTTGGTAACCACGGCCTAAATAATTGTTTGGACCAAGCATAATGCCTTTACCACCGTGAACATCCATGCCGTGAATGGTTGCTTCACGCATTTGTTCTGTTAAGTGGTATTTAATGATAGCTGATACCACTGACGGCTTTTCACCAAGGTCAACGGCACCGGTCGACATGCTGACTGCGGCATCAGAGCTGTAGGCATAACCTGCAAGTTTTGCGAGTGACTCTTCAACCCCTTCCATTTGACCGATAGGTAAACGGAATTGACGACGAATGCGGCTGTATGAACCAGTAGCAAGTGCGATGGTTTTGATACCACCCGTTGAATTAGACGGCAAGGTGATTGCGCGGCCTACCGATAAGCATTCAACCAACATACGCCAGCCTTGGCCAGCCATTTTAGGGCCACCAATGATGTAATCTAGTGGTACGAAAATGTCTTTACCGCGTGTAGGACCATTTTGGAATGGAACATTTAGCGGGAAGTGACGACGACCAATTTCAACCCCTGGGGTGTCTGTTGGGATGAGCGCACAAGTAATACCTGGTTCTTTGTCATCACCTAATAACCCGTCTGGATCTTGTAATTTAAAAGCAAGACCAAGCACTGTCGCAACAGGTGCTAGGGTAATGTAACGTTTATTCCATGTTAGGCTAATACCTACCACTTCTTCACCATTCCACTGACCTTTACATACGACACCGTAGTCAGGAATAGCACTCGCGTCTGAACCGGCTTCAGGTGAGGTTAGGGCGAAACATGGAATTTCTTGACCACTTGCTAAGCGTGGTAAGTAATGATCTTTTTGCTCTTTAGTACCATAGTGCTGAAGCAGCTCACCTGGACCTAACGAGTTAGGCACACCGACAATTGAAGAAAGTAGTGTTGATTTACTCGTAAGCTTTTGCAGTACGCATGATTGTGCAAACGCAGAAAACTCTAAACCGCCGTATTCTTTTTTGATGATCATGGCAAAGAATTTATTATCTTTTAGATATTGCCAAACATCTTGTGGTAAATCGGTTAATTCATGAGTTGCGTGCCAATCATCAAGCATGCCACATACTTCTTCAACAGGACCATCAATAAAGGCTTGCTCTTCAATGGTTAGTTTGGGGACTGGGTATTGATGTAATTTATTCCAGTCAGGACGGCCGCAGAATAGATCCGCTTCCCACCATGTTGTACCGGCATCGATTGCTGATTTTTCTGTATCCGACATTGTCGGAGTTACTTTTTTAAATGCAGCAAAAATAGGCTTGATAATGTATTGTTGACGAATGCTAGTCACAGAAAGTGGCACAGCAATTAATAAGAATAGTAGCCAACTAATTGCGCCAAACGCGCCAGCAAAAGTGCCAACAAGTAAGGTCGCAATGGCAATACCTAAGCAGGTATTCCAGCTTGCTCTGTGGTAACTCGCAATACTAAGCAGCACGAGTAAACCAAGTAAAAATAAGAGAGTCATTGATTATTCCTTAATAGAGGTCAGACCACCTCTCTTAGAGTAGCGCTAGAAACGCTAATTATCAAGAGGGGGACACGGATAAAACTAATTTTACCTGTTCATTTTTTTACAGTGTAAACCATGATGAGCAGACAACCAGATTGGCATTCGGGTTTATTATTGCGATTTAATAAATAATAATGTTGATAAAAGTGAAAATTTAGCGTGTTCAACCAGATAGTTAATAAAATACAAATAGGGTAGTTGCTAATAGTGTCGCTATGTTTAACAATAACTGCTGGCACAGCTTCGCTATTAATGCCATTCCTTCATTTAGTTTTATAGGTAAAGAGTTCTATGTGTGAGTTGCTTGGCATGTCTGCCAATGTACCAACGGATATTTGTTTTAGTTTTTCAGGCTTATTAGAACGTGGCGGTAACACCGGACCACATAAAGATGGCTGGGGCATTACTTTTTATGAAGGAAAAGGCTGCCGTACGTTTAAGGATCCTGAGCCAAGCTGCCAATCTGAGATTGCGAAGCTTGTTAAAGCGTATCCTATAAAGAGTATTTCGGTTATTAGTCATATTCGTCAGGGCAATCGTGGCCGCGTGTGTCTTGAAAATACACACCCATTCACGCGTGAATTATGGGGCCGCGAAATTACTTACGCACATAATGGTCAGTTGTCTAATTATCATGACTTAAAGCCTGATTACTATCGGCCAGTTGGCAACACCGACAGTGAATTGGCTTTTTGCTGGCTACTCGATAAAATTCGTGAAAAGTACCCTAAGCGCCCATCCAACATGGCGTCGGTTTTCCGTTATGCCGCAAAACTCGCCCATACTCTGCGAGAAAAGGGGGTGTTTAATATGCTATTAACGGATGGCGTGTATGTGTTGGCTTATTGTACTAATAATCTGCATTGGATCACCCGTCGTGCGCCGTTTGGCAAAGCCACATTAATTGATGCTGATATGGTGGTTGATTTTCAAAAAGAAACCACACCGAATGATGTGGTTACTGTCATTGCAACCCGACCACTTACCCACGATGAGCGCTGGCAAAAAATGGAACCAGGTGAGTTCGTGCTATTTAAAATGGGCGAGAAAATATAACGATAAAATCGAAGCGCTTTTACGGCGCTTCGTTACTCATTTCTTGCTTAACCGCAGTCGGCGTACTCACAGGTGCTGTTACTGTGAATGAGTTAAGTTGTACTTCAAACTGTTCCACGCCTTTTTCGCCTTTCCACATACGCACTAACATGTAATCCATTTCGGGAGCAAACCAAGCAAGGGCTTGACGTTTATCGTTATCGTATAAGCGTTTTACTTTAATGGCTTCAATATTGCCGATTGGTAAAGAAATCATTTCGGTGCCAATGACTTCAAAGTCGTAGCTACGCAGATTTCCTTTTTTATCTACTAATGGGTATGAAAGCTGGGTTTTACCTTGCTTTAACTCTTCGCGCACTTGAACTTGGTACGACAGAGAGTCTTGAAAATCATCTGACCAATCAAATTTTAGCGGGTATTTACTTTGATTACTGTTCACTTGCTTTTGTGCAGCATCAAATTTTAATGTGTACTCTTTATCAGGTCCTGTACCAGAGCGCTCCATTGTGTAGCTTAAAGGCGATACTTTTTGATCTTGATAGGTAAATTTTGAGGTTTCTTTTCGTGAATCAGAAAATATCATCCATTCGATTTCACTATGATAAGTTAGCACATAGCTATCGTTGGCTGTTTTTTTAAGTTCGCGTACTGCTTTACCATGGGTTTCACCTTTACGAAGTACATCGTATTTGGCTTGGTATTGAGTGAGATCGCCAGCTAAAACACTGGTAGGAAGTAATAAAGTGCCCACACACGCGAGTAGGGCACTTCGATTTTTATTCTGGGTAGTGCGCGCCGTGTGCAGGAAGTTGTTTTTCGTCAAAAACTGCATAATCTGCTTCCATCTTGAGTCGTTGTTCACTGAACCACTTGACCACCAAAGGATAGATTATATGTTCTTGCTGATGAACACGTTGTGCGAGTGTTTCTGCGGTATCGTTTTCGAGTACCGGCACTTTGGCTTGAAGCACAACGGGACCACCGTCTAGCTCTTCTGTCACAAAGTGAACACTAACGCCATGAACATCATCTTTTGCGTCTATAGCTCTTTGATGGGTATTCAGCCCTTGGTACTTAGGCAACAAAGAAGGATGAATGTTCAACATTTTTCCTTTAAATTTTTGCACTAAGTTAGGTGTTAGAATACGCATAAAACCAGCTAATACAACCAGATTTGGTTCAAAACTGTCAATAATGTCCATTAACTCTGCATCATAGGCCTCGCGTGAGTCAAAGTCTTTATGGCTAAGTACACGTGTTTGTATACCTGCATTCTTTGCTCGTTCAAGGCCATAGGCGTCGGCTTTATTACTAATTACAGCGGCGATATCGGCGTTAATTTCACCACGTCCACAGGCATCAATGATGGCCTGAAGATTCGAACCACTACCAGAAATTAATACAACAAGACGACAAGGGGCCATTAATCACGGCCACCTAAAATTTCAACTTGCTCTTCGCCAGCTTTTGCATCTTGGATTTCACCGATATGCCATGCATTTTCGCCAAGATCTTTTAGAATCGCTAGGCTTTGCTCAAGTTTATCGGCTGGAACAACTAATACCATGCCAACACCACAGTTAAATGTACGGTACATTTCGTGAGTTGTGATGTTGCCATTTTCTTGTAACCAGTTGAAAATTACAGGCCATTCCCAGCTGTCACCTTTGATCACTGCTTTTGCAGATTCAGGTAAAACACGTGGGATATTTTCCCAGAAACCACCGCCTGTGATGTGCGATAACGCGTGAACGTCAACCTGCTTAAATAACTCAAGAAGTTGTTTAACGTAGATGCGAGTTGGCTCTAAAAGGTGATCGCCCAGTGTTTTGCCGTCTAGGTCAGCGCTTGTGTCAGCACCTGATACTTCAAGTACTTTACGAATTAATGAGAAGCCGTTTGAATGAGGACCACTTGATGCTAGAGCGATTAATTGGTCGCCAGCAGCCACTTTAGTGCCATCGATAATTTTTGACTTTTCTACAACGCCGGTGCAGAAACCAGCCATATCGTAGTCTTCACCTTCATACATACCTGGCATTTCAGCAGTCTCACCACCGATTAACGCACAGCCAGAAAGCTCACAGCCTTTACCGATACCTGTTACAACATCAGCTGCAGTGTCGACGTCTAATTTACCCGTTGCATAGTAATCAAGGAAAAATAGTGGCTCAGCACCTTGTACAATAAGGTCGTTCACACACATAGCAACAAGGTCGATACCCACTGTATCGTGCTTTTTAAGATCGATTGCTAAACGTAGTTTTGTACCAACACCGTCTGTGCCAGCAACCAGGACAGGCTCTTTATAGCCAGTTGGTAGTTCGCAAAGTGCGCCAAAACCACCGATACCGCCCATTACTTCAGGACGTTTGGTTTTTTTAACGACGCCTTTAATACGCTCAACAAGTGCATTACCGGCATCGATATCTACGCCCGCGTCTTTATAGCTAAGAGACTGTTTTTGTTCGCTCACAGGTTTTCCTCAAAAAAGTTGCATGTGGGTTGCTTAGAAACGCGCGTATTTTACAACAATTGCACTGGCGCGGCTAGTTGAAAAATCACTTTAACCGACTTGACAAGGACAGTTGTCCGCAAAATGAGAATGAAGGTGTAAGGATAGAGGCGCCACTGTGTTCTGGCGCCTAAATAAAGAGGGGTAAAATAGGTTAGGCTTTCGCCGTTAAAATAGCCCGCAGAGGAGCAGGGTAGCCCTCAATCGTTTTGCTGGTGTCGGTGGGGTCTAAAAAGTCAACCAGTGACTCGTTTTCCATCCACTGGGTTTTGCGTTGTTCTTCAAGTGTGGTGATTGCACAATCTTTAACTTGGACATCTTTAAAACCAACGCGCTCCATCCACAGCTTTAATGCTGCCGTACTTGGAATAAACCACACGTTGCGCATTTTTGCGTAACGATCGGTGGGCACAAGTACCGTGTGTTCGTCACCTTCGACAACCAGCGTTTCTAACACTAATTCACCCCCAGGACGAAGCTGTGCTTTTAATTGGGCTAAAAAGTCGATAGGCGAGCGACGATGATATAACACCCCCATCGAAAACACGGTATCAAACGCTTTAAGCTCTGACAGTGCTTCAACACCGAGTGGTAATAAGTGAACATTGTCATCTTGGTGGTAATGTTTAATCGCTTGAAACTGGCATAAAAATAGATCAGAGGGGTCAATGCCCACCACAAAGTTGGCACCTTCACCACGCATACGCCATAAGTGGTAACCAGAACCACAGCCAATATCAAGTACTGTACGGCCTTTTAATGGCTCAATATGCGGCAACAAACGATCCCATTTCCAATCGCTGCGCCATTCAGTATCAATGTCGATACCGTGTAAGCTAAATGGGCCTTTACGCCAAGGCATCATGCGTTTTAATAAATGGGTGAGCTGCTTTTGTTGACCTTCTGATAACTCATCGCCTGTGCCTATCTGTACTTTATCTTGCAGGTTTACATGATCCGTACTGATTTCTGGTAAGTTTTTTAATACCTTTTGCCATTTGGGTAAATCACCATGACTTGCTTCTTGCTCCCAATGCTTAAGTTGAGCAGGCAAGGTTTCGAGCCAATGACTGAGCGGGCTTTGTGCTATTGCAGCGTAAAATTGGTTAAACCATTGAGACATGAAATACTCTTTATATCGTTGTGCTGTTACTTGATGGCAATCATCGAGCAGAAATTAAAACATTGGTACCATACTTGGGTTTGGCTAAAGCCAATCTCAGTGAGGCGTGCTAAATGAGTACTCAAATGATCAGGGCGCATAACATTTTCAATCGCAGTGCGTTTTTGGCTGATCTCAAGTTCTGAGTAACCGTTGTGACGTTTAAAATCATGGTGTAAATCAATCAGCAAATTATTGCATTGCTCATTTTCACCTTTAATTTTTTCGCTAAGCAGCAATACGCCACCGGGCTTTAAATTAGCATAGATTTTCTCAAGCACTGCGTGGCGCTTTTCAGGCGGAATAAACTGCAGGGTAAAGTTCATTGCTACAACAGAAGCATTTTCGATGGCTAAATCGTTAATATCACCAAGGGTAACTGTAACGGGAACTTCAGAACGAAAGCCTTGTAAATGCAGTTTACAACGCTCAACCATGGCTTGTGAGTTATCTACCGCAATGATATTACAGTTATCTGTACGAATATTACGGCGCATGCTTAATGTTACAGCGCCTAACGAGCAGCCTAAATCATATAGGTTTGAGTTACTTTGTGCGTACTCACCAGCTAGTTTTCCCATGGTACTAACAATAGTGGCATAACCCGGCACCGAACGCTGGATCATATCTGGGAATACTTCAACTACATGTTGGTCAAAACTAAAGTCTTTAACCGCTTGCTCAGTGGCATAAATACTGTCTTTTTGCGTCACGTGAACAGTCTCTTTAAAAAATAATACCGCTATTTTAGCATTTTTAGCTGGATAGTCAGTGATAAATTCAGTAGCTTGGCTAGAATTATCAATAACAAGTACAAGAAAGAGAAGTTTAATGACTAAAAGCAAAGTGATCAGTACAGAAGATATCTTATCAACTCTGTGTCATTCAGTTACCGGCGTATTATCGTCAGCAAGTGGCAATAAAATTAGCTATTCGGCTATGGTACAAAAAATAACCCGTACCTGCATGCGCCCAGATATAGGTTGTTTTGTATTGTTCGATGGTGGTTTTACAGGCCTGGTGGTAACAAACTTCACGGCACAAGCGGCGATGGAAATTTACCATGATTATATGCGCAGTATGGGTATGCCAGAAGAAGAAATAGCCAATAGCCATTTATCAGACGACGTTGCCAACGTACTTGGTGAGCTGATGAACCAAATCGTGGGCGACTTTACTTCTAAAGTACGCGACCAATTGCATACGTCTATCACCCAAAACCAACCTAAAATGATGGCAATCAACAAGCAAGTACAGATTTCGGTTGATACCACTATGGATAGACCACAAGCACGCCGCGTGACATTCACTACATCGAAGCAAAATATCTTCTATCTTGAGCTTGCGATGGATAAAACTGAGTTTATCAAGCTTCATGACTTTGATATTTCAGAAGCGGTTGACCCTGATGACATCATTGAAAACGAAGCAAAACAAAAAGCTGAAAAGCAAAAAGCAGCATCACAAGCAGACGATGCCGATGATGATTTTATGGCCGAATTAGGGTTGTAACTCAACGACTTGGGCTTTCAGCTGTTAGATAAAATAGAGGCGCGGTTTAGACCGCGCTTTTTTGTGCTTTAAAGCAATTGATAACATCTTTAGCAGGGATCCCAATTAACGTAATAGTCTCATCGTCTATCTTTTGAATTTTTGATTTAACTGTCACTGAAGGCCCTCGAGTAAAGCTTTTCACAGATTCTGGTGAAAAGATATTTAGCTCATCTTTGATTAAATCTATTTTATGGGTTTTAGAATCAAAGCTGATCATGATATCACCCTCAAAATCCATTTTTTCTGACGATTCAACAGAGATAATAGAGGCCAAATCAGGGTTTTGCTTAAAATAAATTTAAAAAAAGCTTTTTGCGTATGAGTTTAAATTTTTAATTGAAGTAGCTATGTGGCTATCAACTTCAAGTATTGCATCGTTTTCTAATACTGATTTCATCTTGCAAGTCCATTCACCATTTAGAAAGTTATAATCTTCAAAAGCATCTGCAGTTGTACACTTAAAAAGTAATAAAAGTATTATCAAGACTCTATATAACATTTCATTTGTTCCTTTTAGAAAAAATACTCGATGCTCGTTAACTTTATCTAAATATCTTACAGCTTTGAACTAAAAGCTCGTTTTAAAGCCTACATTCATCCAATTTATGCTTTACTCATAAAGCCTAAAAAGGATTTGATGACTGCATGAATTACTTAAAAAACGTTATAACTAAATTTGTTTTCATGATGCAAAAGCGCCCAGGGTTAATGGCGGTGTTAGCGTTTTGCAGTGGTGTGGCAAGCTATGTATTTGTTGAGCGAAAAGAATCGTTTTCGCAACTTATCTCTATTTTGTTATTAGTCACTTGGTTGTGGTTGTTAATAGATAACTGGCTAAGAGATAAAGTAGAGGAGCGTTTTGGTGTGGCGGTGTCGCCCAACGTGGTGCGCTTTGCGCTGCAAGTTGTGCAGCAAGAAAGCCTGTTCTTTGCTTTACCATTTTTCTTAGCGGTGACAACCTGGGATCATGGTCAGGCTGCGTTTACCGCCTTAATCATTCTTTGTGCGTTCGTTTCTGTTGTTGATCCCCTCTATTACAAAAAGCTCGCAAGGCACAGTGTCTGGTTTAGTGTGTTTCATAGCTTTTCCTTGTTTGTCGTGTTGTCGGTTACCTTACCTATTTTATTAAAATTAACGACCAGTCAGAGTTTTGAAATTGCGCTGGTGACAGCGGTTATTTTAACTATCCCGAGTTTAGGAAACTTGATGCCGAATGCAAAATGGTGGCGTTTCCCGCTGTTGGTACTATTGCTTTGCGCTTTAAGTGCCGGGCTTTGGCAATTACGTAGCTTTGTACCGCCTGCGGCACTGCGTTTAACCGATATGAGCGTGTCGTATCAGCTTGATGAACAAGCCCGTAAACCAATAGAGCCTATCCAAAAGTTAACCGAGTATGATTTACATCAAAAAGGTCTATACAGCTTTAGCGCAGTTAAAGCCCCGAGAGGTTTAAATGAAAAAGTCTTCCATGTTTGGGTGCATAATCGTAAAGAAGTTGAACGCATAGCCCTGGATATTTCCGGCGGTCGTAAAAAAGGCTATAGAGCATGGAGCCACAAAACGAATTTCCCTGCTAATGCGGCAGGAAAATGGGTCGTTAAAGTGGTTACCGAATCAGGGCAGCTGATAGGTCAGAGAAGGTTTGAGGTAACTGAAGTTTAGCTGTCAGTTTTTAGCCGAAATGAGAGAGGGGCAATTTTGATTGAACGTTTATGAGGAACATGTTGCTATGAACCAATAACTTAATTATTGTAAATATTAAGTTTAAAATTTTTGGCAAGAAAAGCATGACTAGGTATTTTCAGTTTACTGTGCTGGTTACAGCAGTTTTATACTCGACGTTTTTTTTCTTACCGTATATTTGGCAATATATTTACTCTGAAGACATTTCTTACTTATTATCTGCTGCAGGAACAGGTGGAATTATCGATCCTCAAAGCTCGTTTCCATATATTTACTCAATGGTATATGTATTAAGTCTACTTGGTCTTTATTTATACAAAAAATTAGCAAAGTGGTTATTTTGTTCACTGACTGCCTTTAACTTTCTTGTTAGCCCTTACATTCTTGGGCTATATGTCACAATGTATTTTGATGCATCTATTGGTTATTTACTTACTCTTTGCGAAGGTGCATTGATTTTAATGCTCTTTAGTGATGATGTTATAAAAAAGCTTAAGTAAACAGTCTATTTTTGGTATTAGATCTCATATTATTTTTACTGATAGCATTAATAAGGGTTTTTCCCTTCACCTACCAACACACTGAATATTCTTAAATCAAGCTCGAGTTGATGGTATTGCGGCTCCATGTGGCAACAGAGTTGATAAAACGCTTTGTTATGATCTTTTTCTTTAAAATGTGCAAGTTCGTGAACAACCAATGCTTTTAATAACGGCTCTGGTGCGCATAGTAAGTCGCTGTTAATGGCTAGGTCGTGCTTACGCGTTTTGCCTTGCATACGAAAAGTATGCGTACCTAACGCATTGGTGACCATATCGCCTTGTTTTTTAAACGCGGCACGACCAAAAGGCAGGGCGTTTTTAAGGTAACGTTTTTTAAGCTCGGTTGCATAATTGTATAAGGCTTTATCACTGGTGATGTTATGCGCGTCAGGGTATTTACCTTTTAAATACTGTGCGGCTTTGTCATTATTAAAAAGCTGTAATACTTGGTCAACGATATGGGGCGGGTAACCTTGAAAATAACGGCTGTAGTCTTTCATATGCACTCTGAAATTAAAATAAACTGCTTTGGCTGGCTTCTCGCTCACCTGCAAAAGGCGCGAGCACCGGGTGATTATAACCTAAATCTTGGCAAAATTGCCTCGCCAATAGTGGCGATTCGCGGTTATCGGCGGTATGAAAAAACACATACGGTGATTTACCTTCTTCAAGCCATTGTTTTATTTTTTTAAGCCAAGGTTGGTAATACGATTTGTATTCATGGTTAAGGCTTGCAATCACAAAGCGCAGCATCGGATTACTGCCCGTTGCTATAGCATGGACAGGTAAATAAGGCTTTTTCTTTTGCGCATCAATCAATGCATCTGTTTCTGCGGGCACTGCAAATAAAGCCCGTGTATCCATACTTATGCGATTAATGTTGTTTTCAATTAGTAGCTGATTAAGGCGAATTTCAGCATCACCTTTTTGAAAAAACGCGGGGTGGCGTACTTCAACACCATAATTGAGGTGTTTGGGTAACTGGGTAATAAAATTAGTCAGCAGGGGCAGAGCATTAGGGCCAAAGGCACTTGGTAACTGCAACATAATTTGCCCAGTTTTGGCAAAAATAGGTTCAAACAGGGTCAGCCATGCATTTAGCTCATTGTTTATATTGGTGAGCTGTAATTCGTGACTAAAACGCCGGTGAAACTTAAAAGTAAATTTAAAGTCTTCGGGTACAGCATCGTACCAGCGTAATAGTGATTCGTGACTTGGGTCAGCATAAAAGCTGGTATTGCCCTCAACCGAGTTGAAGGTGTGCGCATACTCGTTGAGCATGTCGGCACTTTTACAGTGACTAGAAAGTAAACTTCCTTTCCATGCGGTGCTAGACCACTGTGGACAACCTAAGTACAGCATTAAATCAACCAATAAATTTAAACTGCGCGTAGTGTAACAAAAGAAATGAATGCTCAGAAGTCAGTGCGCATATTTAGGCTTCTTGGCGCACTGCTGGCACTCGCATTTTGAGATGGTTTGGGTATAATGCTCAGCCTTAAATGATTACTTTGTATAGTGGCTTTTGCTCTCAAAATAGCGAACTCTTAAGAGCAGGCGGCTATAAGTCTTTAACTGACAGGAATACTATGCGCTCTATATATTGCGGACAGCTAAATAAATCTCACGTAGATCAAGAAGTTGAACTATGTGGTTGGATCAATAAACGCCGTGACCTTGGTGGACTTATTTTCGTCGATTTGCGTGACAGAGAAGGGCTCGTTCAAGTGGTTTTTGATCCTGAAGTAGAAGGATTAATGGACACTGCGAATAAACTACGCCAAGAGTTTTGTGTGCAGTTAAAAGGTGTTGTTCGCGCACGCCCTGAAAGCCAAGTAAATAAAGACATGGCAACAGGTGAAGTTGAAATTTTAGGCACAAGCTTAACTATCATCAACCGTTCAGAGCCATTACCTCTTGATTTTAATCAGCAAAACTCTGAAGAGCGCCGTTTAAAATACCGTTACCTAGATTTACGTCGTCTTGAAATGAGTGACCGTATTAAACTACGTGCAAAAGCGAGCAGCTTTGTGCGTCGTTTCTTAGATGACAATGGTTTCTTAGATATCGAAACACCCGTACTTACAAAAGCAACACCAGAAGGTGCGCGTGACTACTTAGTACCAAGCCGTGTGCACAAAGGCAGCTTTTATGCATTGCCTCAGTCGCCACAGTTATTTAAACAATTACTAATGATGTCGGGTTTTGACCGTTACTATCAAATTGTTAAATGTTTCCGTGACGAAGATTTACGTGCTGACCGTCAGCCAGAATTCACACAAATCGATTTAGAAACGTCATTCATGAGCTCTAATGAAGTTCGTGCGATGACAGAAAAAATGATCCGTGAAATGTGGCAATCACTGCTTGACGTTGATTTAGGTGACTTCCCTGTCATGCCTTACAGCGAAGCAATGCGTTTATACGGTTCAGATAAGCCAGATTTACGTAACCCAATGCAACTTGTTGATGTTGCTGACTTAGTCAAAGACGTTGAATTTAAAGTTTTCTCAGGCCCTGCAAACGACGAAAAAGGCCGTGTTGCCGTGTTAACTGTACCAGGCGGTGCAGAGCTTTCTCGCAAGCAGATTGACGACTACACGAAATTCATCGGTATTTATGGGGCGAAAGGCCTTGCATGGATGAAGGTTAACGACCGTGCTGCGGGCGTTGAAGGTGTACAATCACCAATCGCTAAATTCTTAAATGAAGACGTGATTAACCAATTACTTGAGCGTACTAATGCGCAATCGGGCGATATCATTCTATTTGGTGCAGACAAACGCAACGTGGTTAACGAAGCAATGGGTGCGCTACGTCTTAAGATTGGTGTTGATTTAGGTATTACAAACCTTGATAGCTGGAAACCGCTATGGGTTGTTGACTTCCCAATGTTCGAAGAAGACGACGAAGGTACATTACATGCGGTTCACCACCCATTCACGGCTCCAAAAGAAATTTCGCCAGCAGAGCTTGAGGCAAACCCTGCCGCAGCAATCTCTGATGCATACGACATGGTATTGAATGGCTATGAAGTAGGTGGTGGCTCAGTACGTATTCACAACGCCGACATGCAAGAAACAGCGTTTAGAATTTTAGGTATTGATGCGCAAGAGCAACAAGACAAGTTCGGTTTCTTACTTGACGCCCTAAAATACGGTACACCACCGCATGCAGGTCTTGCGTTTGGTCTTGACCGTTTAGTGATGTTGCTATGTGGCACTGATAACATTCGTGACGTAATTGCATTCCCTAAAACAACGCAAGCATCATGTTTATTAACAGATGCACCAAGCAAAGCCAATGCGGATTCGTTAACAGAGCTTGCGATTAATGTGGTTGCAAAAGACGCTGAGTAATTCTTAATAAACTGAATTATAAGCTTTAATGAAAGCCCTAAGGTGTACCCCTTAGGGCTTTTTTGTGTTTAAATTAATTTTTATATGGTGTATTTCAAGGAGTGGGTATGAATATAAACGCCAGCTTTATTAATTACTTAATGCTTATTTTAGTTCCGTTTTTTGCTGTAATGAGTTATTACCTCGGTAAACGTAAAACGACAACCCCTATCATTGTCGCTATTATCGGTGGTTTGTTAGGTTTAATGCCTTTATTTGGTCTGGTATTTATTGCTGTACTGGCGCTTAAAAAAGATATTGAGACGAGCGCGTGATCACAAGCCATTCGCTTTATTTTGAACACACCTTTGAACACACCTTTGAAGTAAACCTAGCAGGGCAAACATTTTCGCATTGCGAATTTGAGCAATGCGAATTTATCGATTGCGACTTTAGCCACAGCCAGTTTGAAAACTGTCGGTTTATAGAATGCGAGTTTAAAAACTGTAATTTAGTGGCGCTTGGGCTCAAGTATACCTCACTTGAAGAGGTGAGCTTTAAAGCGTGTAAATTAACCAGTGTACGCTTTACAGATGTTGATTGGCCGCTGCTTGCCACCCGTGCCCCTGTGAGTTTTATTGGCTGTGAACTTAGCCATAGCAGCTTTTTTGAACTCAGTTTAAAGGCCTTAAAAATGCGCAGCTGCTTTGCCAAAGATGTTGATTTTAGGCATGCGGATTTATCATCTGCTGATTTTACTGATACTGATTTTCGTGACAGCGTGTTTCAACAAACGAATCTCAGTAAAGCTAATTTTATTGGCGCCAGCCATTTTGCTATTGATATAACCGCTAATAATATAAGTAAAGCTAAATTCGAGCGTTATGCAGCTTTGGACTTACTCGCCGGGCTCGATATAGAGCTGGTGGATTAAGTACCATTACTAATAGGATTAAGGAAAGCCATGAATTTAAGTCCCACCTCCTTGGAAGGAAAATTTATTAAATTAGTGCCATTAACACCAGCGCATCGTGATGCACTTGTAAATGCAGCCGCAGATGGTGAGTTGTGGAAATTATGGTTTACCTCTGTGCCCAATGAAGAGCGAGTTGATGACTATTTAACCATGGCATTTGAGCAACAAGCTCAGGGCCGAGCATTACCATTTGCAGTTATAGACCAGCAAAGTGGCGAGGTTATCGGTTCAAGCCGTTTTTGTAATATTGATACTAAAAACCGCCGTTTAGAAATTGGTTATACCTGGTATGCCAAGCGCTTTCAGCGCACAGCCGTCAATACCGAATGCAAAAAGTTACTGCTTAATTATGCTTTTGAAACGCTGCATGTGATTGCTGTAGAGTTTCGTACTCATTGGCATAATATGGCATCACGCAATGCTATTGCACGTTTAGGGGCTAAACAAGACGGTGTACTTCGAAACCACCAAGTAATGGCCGATGGGCATGTGCGTGACACGGTGGTGTTTTCAATTATTGATGGCGAGTGGCCGATGGTTAAACGCAGTTTAGAATATAAATTAGAGCAGTAGAAAGTGTTGACTATAAGAAAAATAACTTTGTTATTAGCGTTTACACTTTTTGGACAGCGAGCCATTGCTACTGAAACTGAGGTTTTGTTTGATACCCAACGATCGCGCCATATTCCAGTGACGATAACGCCTACCGATAGTAAATGCACCGCGCAGAAAAAGTGCCCCGTTGTTTTTATTGGCGCAGGTTACGGTATGGCGCATACAGATTATCAATTTGCGCAGCAGGTTTTTCATCAGCATGGCTATTTAACGGTTGAAGTTGCGCATGAATTAAACGGTGACCCAAGTTTAAATCCTGAGCCGCCTTACATGACGACGCGGATGGAAAATTGGCATCGCGGTGTAGAATAAACAATCCTTTTACGTTGAAACGTATCTAAATAAGCACATTAAAGTGTGTTCTAGCGTGTGTATTATAGTCGATAAAGTTTAGTTGATCTGTGTCAAATTTCAGGAACTCAGCCTGTAGGGGAGGACATAAGTCCTTATATTTTTAACTGCGTTTCTCTATCCTCGCGAAGCGCTATAATGAAGAAATGCTATGCTTAGCACAGACTTCTAGAACCTTATTCACTGGAAAAGACAATGCAACATTTACCTACCGTTGATTATAAAGCGAGCGATGCGGCCGCTCAATTTGTTGAGTCACTAAGAAACACAGGTTTCGGTGTATTAAAAAATCACCCAATTCCTCAGTCATTAGTTGAATCAATCTATAAAAATTGGCAAGAATTCTTTAATTCTGAGCAAAAGCATGCGTTTTTATTCTCAAAAGAAACACAAGATGGTTATTTCCCGCCGTCTGTGTCTGAAGTTGCAAAAGGCTTTACCGTAAAAGATATTAAAGAGTACTACCACGTTTATCCTAAAGGCCGAGTGCCCGCACAATTAGAAGAAGAAATTCGTGAGTACTATCGCTTAGCCAATGAGTTTGCAGCCACACTTTTAAGCTGGGTTCAAGCTGAAGCACCAGAAGACGTGCGTGCTAAGTTTTCTATCGATCTTAAAGATATGATTGCAGACTCTGAGCAAACACTTCTACGTATTTTACATTACCCCCCCATGACGGGTGATGAAGAGCCGGGTGCGATTCGCGCCGCTGCACATGGCGATATTAACTTATTAACGGTTTTACCAGCAGCGAACGAACCAGGTTTGCAAGTACAAACAACAGATGGCGGTTGGTTAGATGTTCCGTGTGATTTTGGTAACCTGATCATCAATATTGGTGACATGTTACAAGAAGCGTCGGGTGGTTACTTCCCATCGACTATTCACCGTGTGATCAACCCAACGGGTAAAGCGTCAACGAAATCACGCATTTCGTTACCGTTATTCCTTCACCCGCGTCCAGATGTTGTATTGTCTGAGCGCTATACTGCCGATAGTTATTTACAAGAACGTTTACGTGAGCTAGGCGTTAAGTAAAAGCAAACGACTAGAAAGAAGCGGCTCAGGCCGCTTTTTTCGTCTTTAATACACATACCAATAAATCGCCGTTATAAAATAATTCCATGCATTATTGGCTATCATAGGTATAATGCGCGCACTTCGGCAATTCAGCTGACTTTTTGAATTTGAGAGACACTATGAGTTTTGATGGCTTAGGATTATCACAGTCTTTAGTTAATGCAGTTTTAGAAAAAGGCTATGAAACACCTACGCCTATTCAAACACAAGCGATCCCTGCGATTATAGCGGGTAGAGACGTGATGGCCGCGGCGCAAACCGGTACAGGCAAAACAGCAGGTTTTACTTTACCGTTAATCGAGCGTTTAGCCAAAGGCAAAAAGGCAAGTGGAAATCGCGTGCGCGCGCTTGTGCTTGCACCTACACGTGAGCTTGCATTACAAGTGAGCGAAAACGTAGAGGAATATGCTAAGCATTCTAATATTAGTTCGTTTGTGGTGTATGGTGGCGTTAAAATTAACCCGCAAATGATGCGCCTTCGTAAAGGTGTTGATATTTTAGTTGCAACACCGGGACGCTTACTGGATTTACATAATCAGAATGCGCTCCAGTTTGATACCTTAGAAGTGTTAGTGCTTGATGAAGCCGACCGTATGCTTGATATGGGCTTTATTCACGATATTAAACGTATCATTGCGAAGTTACCTACTCAGCGTCAAAATTTGATGTTTTCAGCGACGTTCTCTGATGAAATACGTGCCTTAGCAAAGGGACTTATTAACGACCCAGTCGAGATTTCTGTAGCAGCTAAAAACACCACCGCAAAAACCGTGTCACAATCGGTTTACGCGGTTGATAAGTCAAGAAAAACAGCCCTATTGAGCCATTTGATTCGTACCAACAATTGGCAACAGGTATTAGTTTTTAGCCGTACCAAACACGGTGCTAACCGTTTGGTTAAACAGTTAGAGCGTGATGACATTGTGGGCGCGGCTATTCATGGTAATAAATCGCAAGGTGCGCGTGTTAAAGCGCTTGAAGGTTTTAAAAATGGCGAAGTACGTGTATTAGTTGCCACAGATATCGTAGCCCGAGGGCTTGATATTGTTGAGCTGCCACACGTTATCAATTACGACTTGCCGAATGTGTACGAAGATTATGTACACCGTATTGGTCGAACTGGTCGTGCAGGTGCTTCTGGGCATGCTATTTCGTTTGTGACAGCCGAGGATGCCATTGATCTATACGGTATTGAACGTTTTATTGGTGAATTGATCCCGCGCGCGACTGAAGCGGGGTTTGAACCAAGCAATCCCGTGCCTGAAAGAGAGCTTGATGCACGCCCAATTAAACCTAAAAAGCCGAAAAAAGCCAAACAGCCGTTTTCTAAGCCGAAGTCGGATAGTAAAAAACCAAATAGCAATGGCAGTGGCATAGGTCCACGCCGTGGTGGTTCGGGAAAAAAATCTAATGCCACTAAAGGAAGTGACGAGCAAACACAAAGCCCATGGGCTAAGCGTCAGTCTGTAGGGGGGAATGCTCAACGCAAACGTCGCCCTAAAAACGGTGGCTCAAATAACAGCTAATTTATCGGTTGATTAATAAAAAGCGCGCCTATTTTGGCGCGTTTTTTTATGGGTCTGCAAAGTCACACTGCTTTGAGGTAATTAACCGCTAAGCCAATGAATAAAGTCATGCTGACACTGAGTAAGGTACCGAGCATAACGTATTCAGTCAGTTTTTTATCTTTACTGGCACTTAAATCACCAAAGCGGAATACGGATTTTGCTGCAAGTAAAAAGCCAACGCCTGCAAATTGGTCCAGTAAGATAAATGTTAGCATTAATACGCGCTCAAGCATGCCAATACTTTGTCCTGCGGCTGGTAAACTGCCAGTGGCGCTAAAGCCAGATGTGATGCGCTCTAACATCATGCGAATAAACACCGCTGTTGGATTTAAAACCAATAAATAGCCACACAGCACCCATAATGTCGCCGGTTGTATCAACCATTCCCAGCTATGTGTAAAAAATTCATCGTTGTCGCTTAACCATATAGCCAGTAACAACAAGACAACTAAATGTGCAAGTTGGTCGACAATAAAAGGAACCACGCCTTTACTTGAGTAAGATTTAGCAAGGTCGATTACATAGTGTGTAACCATAATTACTGCCGTGGCGATAACGACGCTTGAAAGCGCTTGCCAACCATAATTAAACTCCCAAAGTAATAGCACCAAAAATGAGCTAACACCGTGGGTGAGCACGTGTAAGTAAAGTTTACTGGCACGAAAGTGGCGTGTATTTCTGTCATGCACCCAGCTCATGGGTTGCCAGTAAAAGTCGGCAATTAAATGCGCTAAAATTAAGCTTACGATAAGTAATGAAAAACTCATGTTGTCATTCCTTTGAGTGTGGTTTGGCTGTACTGCATAAAACGTTCAATTAATTGGTAGTGAGCTAAATTTAAAAGTTTTGTGACATTGGCTCGGCTTGTTGCGAGTTCTTTAGCAAGTTCGGCATGATTGTTGTGTTCTGCTGTTAAATAATAAAACAACGCATTTGCTTGTTTTTGACTCATTTTTTCAAGTAATACTTCAATTAGTTCAATATTGAGTAAAAAACCCTCGTCAAGGGGCTGATTGTCTATTTGTAAAATGAGTCGTTGATGGCCCATATTATCTAACCCCCGGCCAGATAGAGTATAGGCACTGCCTGTGGCTGTTTTTATATCAGCCCGTGGATTATCAACCTTTCCAATGGCCAGGCTTTGTCTGAGCTCATAATTAGCGGCTTTCATTTGCAAATATAAAAGTATCGCCGCACAACATACTGTATCAGGCGTCGCTAGATGCAGTTGCATAGCATCGCCGCGGTAAATGGTATAGTCAGCGTCGAACCGATTAGCAATAAAGCGTAGACTCTGATCAAGCTGATACAGCATCGCGTCGTATTCTTGCTGGGGGATTTTTTGTGATTTAATTAAATCACCACTGATCACCGCTATCATTATGGATTTCCTTTTTAAAGTAACTTAATTCGGTTACATCGCGATAAGTAACCAAATTCGGTTACTTTGTTTTATGTAACCAATTTAGGTTACTCTTTCGTAAATTTCAACCAAGATATGCTACAGTGTGATCAAACCACTAAGAATAGAATCAGTATGCAAGCAGTTGATAAGCCAAAAGTCGGCATTTTTGTTGATGTGCAGAATATTTATTATACCTGCAGAGAGAGCTATAAAAAGAATTTTGATTACAATGCCTTCTGGGCGAAAATGAGCGAACGATATCAGATTGATTGCGCGATTGCGTATGCAATTTATCGCGGTGATGAGAAACAGTCTCAGTTTCAAAATATTCTCCGTGCGATTGGCTTTGAGGTAAAACTTAAACCTTTTATTCAACGCCGCGACGGGAGCGCAAAAGGGGATTGGGATGTTGGTATTACCATTGATATGCTTGAGCATGCAAAACAACTCGATAAAATGATTTTGCTCTCCGGCGATGGTGACTTTGCCTTATTGCTTGGCCACCTAGCACACAACTACCACATTCCTTGCGATGTGTATGGCGCTGAATACCTTACTGCCGATGTGCTTAAACACGCTGCTGCTGAGTTTCATTGTATTGATGATTCTTTGTTGCTCGGTAAGTGAAGAAAAATTATTCCATAATAAATAAAATATTTAAATAAAGTATTATTTCAGCTAAGCTAACATGAGTTACACTGATTACAAATAAAGGAAACGTGGTTTGTCAAAACCAGATTTATGCCAAAAAAGGTGTGAATGAAAGCGTTATCAGCCATCCTTGATGGAGAATTAAAATTTCTTACCTTTAAATAAAGCTATTTAATTCAGTGAATTATGAATAAATATGAAACTAATGCTAATTTTTATAAAAAATATAATGACAACGCTGTCATTTGTTGTGTAACATTAAATCAACATGGGTCGAGATGATTTCGCATTCAGATAAGAAAAAAAGTGCGATTGAGACAAAAACTAAACGAAGGTTAGGGGTCGTTAAATGATGGCGAAGAGTGTGAGTGAGGACCAGTTGTTTATTGGTATTGATGGTGGCGGAACGAAATGTCGAGCAACTATCTACTCTGTTAAACAGGGTGTATTAGGAACCGGCCTGGGTGGTCCAGCGAATCCATTACATGGTTTGGAACGCACACTTGAATCAATCATGGTTTCCACACAGCTTGCGCTTCGAGACGCGGGATTACCCCTTGAAACGGTTCATCAACTTTATGCTGGTTTAGGATTAGCGGGTGTAAATCTTCCGAGCCTTTACGATAAAATTATGGAATGGGATCATCCATTCAAACAAATGTTCTTAACGACCGACTTACACACCGCGTGTATAGGGGCACATGAGGGCAGTGATGGCGCTGTTATTATTACAGGCACTGGCTCATGTGGTTTTTCATGCGTAAACGGTCGCACGACTAACTTTGGTGGCCACGGTTTTGCGTTAGGTGACAAAGGAAGTGGCGCATGGATGGGCTTAGAAGCAATTAAAGCCGCATTACTTAATTTAGATGGCTTAGGGCCTTCAACGAGCTTAACGAGAGTGATTACTGAACATTTTTCTGCTGAAAATGCGATGGGTATTGTTGAGCAAATGTCGGGACAGCCTTCAAGTAGTTATGCAAAACTAGCGCGCTATGTGTTTGACGCTGCTAATAATGGCGATGCGGTTGCCACTGCTATCGTTCAAGATGGTGCTGATTATGTGAGTAAATTAGCGCACCGTTTACTTGAAAATAAGCCTCCTCGGTTATCGATGATTGGTGGCCTAGCAGAGCCCCTTAATAAATGGCTTGATACCGAGATAGCAAAACGCGTAGAAGCGCCTATTCAGCCACCAGAAATGGGCGCTGTGTATTTCGCACAACAATCAGTGCTCGAACAAAATCAAGAGGTTGCTCTGTAATGGCTACTTATCATGCTACGTCATTGTTTACCGGTGACGAGTTTTTAGAAAATGTTTTTTTTAGTGTTGCAAATGGGGTGATGACATTTGTTGATGCTGTTGATAATGCGATTGAATTAGATGGCTTAGTCGCTCCGGGTTTCATTGATGTACAAGTGAATGGAGGAGGCGGTGCCTTCTTTAATGCTGAGCAAACAACAGAATGCTTAGACCGAATAGCGAAAGCACATGGTCAGTTTGGCACTACGGCACTGATGCCCACCTTGATCACCGATAAAGTTGAAGTAATGGCGATGGCGGCTGATGCAACAGCCAAAGCACTTGCTGAGGGGGTACCTGGGGTACTAGGAATACACTTTGAAGGCCCACATTTATCATTCCCTAAAAAAGGCACACACAGTGAGCAATTCATTCGACCAATAACAGAACAAGAATTTGCGATTTATGCACGTCAAGACTTGGGTATAAAAATGGTGACCTTGGCACCTGAAAGTGTCAGTACCGACGACATTGCTCGTTTAATCGAGTGTGGTGTAAAAGTATCTATTGGTCACACGAATGCTGATTTTGCGACAACGAATGCAGCACTTGCTGCGGGAGCCGATGGGTTTACACACTTATTTAATGCTATGTCAGCGTTTACTTCTCGAGAGCCTGGTGTTGTTGGTGCCGCACTTTGGGATGATAACAGCTGGTGCGGATTGATTGTTGATGGTCACCATGTACACCCATCATCAGCCAAGTTGGCAATTCGTACCAAGCAACGTGGGAAAATCATGTTAGTCACAGATGCGATGCCACCTGTGGGTACAAATGATATGGAATTTGATTTTTTTGATGGTCGAAAAGTAATTCGAACAGGTGATCGTTTAAATTCAACGACGGGCGAGTTGGCGGGCAGTGTATTAGACATGGCAAGCGCGGTGCGAAACACCGTGAATACCTTAGATGTTAGTTTAGCGGAAACATTACGCATGGCGTCACTGTATCCTGCACAGTACCTCGGTTTAAAGAAAAAAGGCCGCTTACTAGAAGGCTATGATGCCGATTTTGTCGTACTTGATGAGCATCAATGTGTGACAGCTACTTTTATTGCTGGTAAAGCGCTGTAATTAACTTCCCTGGTAAAAACCCCCGCCGTTGTATCGCGGGGCTTTTTGTATTCGAGGTAATAACATGACAACAACACACCCTACAAAAAAACGTTTAGCCTCATTAGATGCGCTTCGTGGCATGGACATGTTTTGGATATTAGGTGGTCAGTCGATATTCGCAGCGCTATTTGTGTTAACAGGCTGGACTGGCTGGAAAGTATTTGAAGCACATACTGTGCACAGTGCCTGGCATGGCTTTACTTTTTATGACTTAATTTTCCCGTTATTTATTTTCTTATCAGGCGTTGCTATGGGGCTTGCACCGAAGCGCATTGACCACTTAAGTTGGGATGAGCGTAAAGTGTATTACCGTAAGGCAGCTAAACGTTTGTTATTATTGTGCCTATTAGGGATTTTGTATAATCATGGTTGGGGCACAGGCATGCCTGTGGCGCTTGATGAAATCCGTTATGCCAGTGTACTTGGTCGCATTGCGATCGCGTGGTTTTTTTGTGCCATGCTAGTGTGGCACACGAGTCTGCGTACTCAAGTTATCACGGCATTGTCTATTTTAGTCGGTTATTGGGTCCTTTTGTGCTTTGTGCCAGTACCCGGTGGCAGTGCAGGGGACCTATCTGCAGCGGGGAGTTGGAATGCATGGTTTGATGCACATTTATTACCAGGTATTAGCTATCAAAACCGTGTCGTTGACCCAGAAGGCGTGCTGTCGAATGTTCCAGCGATTGTTAATGCTTTAATCGGTGTGTTTGCAGGCCAACTTATTGCCCGAGCTCAGCAAATGGGTGAATGGAAAATGTCGGTAATACTGTTTGCCTCAGGGGTTATCTGTGTGTGTTTAGGCTGGTTATGGGACTTACATTTTCCGGTAAATAAAGAATTATGGACGAGTTCGTTTGTATTGGTCACTGTTGGCTGGAGTGCGATGTTACTTGCTGTGTTTTACGCGCTGGTGGATATTCTGCCAGGCCAGCGAGCAGCGTATCCATTTGTGATCATTGGTGCTAATTCAATTATTATTTATTTGGCATCAAGTTTGGTGAATTGGGGCTATGTAAGCCAAAGTGTGTTTGGTGGAGTGATCCGCTCAACACCAGAAATATGGCAGCCTTTAATGAGTGTTATTGCATTACTGGCCGTTCAAATGCTGGTGTTACATTGGATGTACCGCCGCAAAATTTTCGTGAGTGTATGACAAAATAGCCCCATATTTTTGTCGAAAACAGTTATTTTTTATTCACTTTTACTTTACAAACTTAAATCTAAAAGTGATAATGACAGCGTTGTCATAATGGTTGTAGTCACTGTACCGTATCCTGGCAGTGGCTTGATCTAAAACCCAATTAGATTGCACGTGTGGTTGGGTTTTAGATCCCATTTTTTTCCAACTTAAAATTAGAGCTAATCGATATGCAAATAGTGATTCTTGATGATGCCGCACAAGTCGCAGCCTATGGTGCTGACATCTTTGCAAAACAATTATTAAAAAAGCCAGCGTCAGTACTTGGTCTCGCAACAGGTTCAACACCTGTTGCGCTATATCAAGAACTCATTACTAAAAATAAAGCGGGTGATATTTCCTTTAGCCAAGCGACAACATTTAATTTAGATGAATACTTAGGTTTAACAGGTGAGCATCCACAAAGTTACCGATACTTTATGAATGAGCAGCTGTTTAATCATATTGATATCGATAAAGCCAATACGCATGTGCCGCCAGGGGATGCAGAGAATCCTTTGGTTGCGTGTAAAGACTACGAGCAAAAAATTGTCGATGCGGGCGGCATCGATGTGCAATTACTGGGCATTGGTCGTAACGGTCACATTGGCTTTAATGAGCCGTCGTCAGGGCTTGCATCACGCACACGTGTTAAAACACTGACTAAAGCAACGATAGATGATAACGCGCGTTTTTTTGCTGAGGGCGAATACCAGCCTCATTTATCAATTACGATGGGGATTGGCACCATTCTCGATGCTAAAAAAGTGGTGCTGCTAGCTACAGGTGAAAGTAAAGCCGATGCTGTACATGCGATGGTTGAAGGCCCATTAATGGCGAAATGCCCAGCATCAGCATTGCAGCTACACAAAGATGCAGTGATTATTATCGATAAAGCTGCCGCAAGTAAATTAGAAGATTTGGCGTTTTATCAGCACATAGAGGCTGAAAACCAAAAATTACAGGCACACCTAGCGAGCTTGTAAAATTGTGAGAGAGCATAAAAAAGCCCATTTGGGCTTTTTTTATGCCCGTTATAAATTGGGTTTATCATCAGCTTATGGTAATTTCGTAGACGAACCTTTTTAGGATACTAAAACGTAGTTTCTTTAAATGGTTAGAGTAGAAGATGTAAATTATTTCAAAGGAACGTCATGCTGAATTACTCTCAAATGCCATTGGACCGTGCATCAAATCGTCGCAAAGATCCTAAGTGGCTAAAGGCACAAATAAATTCGCAAAGCCGCTGGTTATTGGTTAATAAAAATCAAAGTTTATTCGTAAAAGATACGCCGCAAGTATGTTATTTACGGTTATCGCAAGTGGATCATTTAGACTTATCAAAAGGCATTTTGCTTGGCCTTGATGAGCAGGACATTGCTCATTTTGCATTGGATGTAAGTGACGTTCCAGAATCGGTAATAGCTCCCGTACTTGATGGTGCTGAATTTGTTGATATTCGCAAGTTAGGCCCTCAAGTTGAACTTAAACAAGGCTCTATTGCAGCCCTTGCCAGAGGTTTGTGCTTCTGGCATGCAACGCATCGCTTTTGTGGTCGGTGTGGTCATGAAAATAACATGGTTGAAGCGGGTCATTCACGCTTATGTGAAAATCAAACCTGCCAACATCAAACATTCCCGCGCACTGATCCTGCCGTTATTATGATTGTAACAAAAACCTTTGCTGATGGCGTTGAGCGCTGTTTACTAGGCCGCCAAGCCAGTTGGCCCGAAGGGGTTTATTCAACGCTTGCTGGATTTGTTGATCCTGGCGAAACGTTAGAACAAGCCGTTGCACGCGAAGTAATGGAAGAAGCGGGGATTGAGGTGACAGACATTCAATACATTGCCTCTCAACCGTGGCCATTTCCTTCCTCTATAATGTTTGGTTTTATGGCAACCGCCGTGTCAGAAGATATCTTAGTTGATAAAGACGAATTAGACGATGCGAGATGGTTTAGTCGTGCAGAACTTAATGAATTTGGGCAATGGCATGAACAAGGCAATCACCTTAAGCTAACACGACAAGATTCTATTTCACGATTTTTGGTTGAGCACTGGCGCAACCTGTAAAGCAGATTGGAAAACAAATGAAAAAGATAAATAGAAATACCCAACTCGTCTCTGCAGGGCGTAAGAAAGCCTATACACAAGGCGTTGTTAACCCGGTAGTGCAACGTGCGTCAACGGTGGTATTCGACTCAGTTGCAGAGTTAAAGGAAGCAGCAAAAAAACGGGGTGATAAAACACTTTTTTATGGCAGACGAGGAACAACAACACACTTTGCATTACAAGAAGCCATCGCTGAACTTGAAGGTGGCGAAGGCTGTGCGCTTTATCCATCAGGCGCTGCGGCTATTAGTAACGCTTTATTGTCGTTTGTAAAAACGGGTGATCATATTTTAATGGTCGACACGGCTTATGAGCCGACACGCGACTTTTGCGATAAAATATTGGCGGGCTTGGGCATAGAAACCACTTACTACCCGCCAGGCATTGGCGCGGGCATTAGTGCGCTTATAAAAGACAACACCCGCGTGCTATTTTTAGAATCGCCGGGCTCAATCACCATGGAAATTCAAGATGTGCCAGCGATGGTTGCTAAAGCAAACGAACGTGGTGTGATGACCATGCTCGATAATACGTGGGGGAACGGTTTGCATTATCGCCCACTTGAGCACGGTGTTGATATCAGTATTCAAGCTGCAACAAAGTACATTGTTGGTCACTCCGATGTAATGATGGGTGTGGCGGTTTCAAACAAAAAATATTGGCCAACATTAAGAGAAAACTCATATTTATTGGGTCAATGTACCTCAGCAGATGATGCGTATTTAGCATTGCGCGGCCTTCGTACGATGGCTGTGAGATTAAAACAACATGAGCAAGCTGCAATTGACGTTGCAACATGGCTTGAAACCCACCCATTGGTTGATCATGTACGCCATCCTGCATTCGAAACATGCCCAGGGCATGAATTCTTTAAGCGTGACTTTGATGGCAGTAATGGCTTGTTTTCATTTGTAATGAAAGCAGGTAATCAGCAAGCCATTGATGCATTTCTAGATAGCTTACAGCATTTTAAAATGGGCTTTTCATGGGGAGGATATGAAAGCCTCGTCACGGCAAATTTAACCATGAAAGGACTGCGTTCTGAAACTGGTTGGACGCAAGGCCCTGTGATACGTTTACATATAGGCCTAGAAGATGTGGCTGATTTGCTAGCCGATTTAGATCAAGCACTCGCCATTTATGAGCAGCACCTCTAACTTAAAAATATACTTTGTTACATAAGAGCCGTTTATCGGCTCTTTTTTTCTGGTAATTCAAGCTGTTTCACCTTAGTGTAAATTAAATATTAAAATTCATTAAGGATTATGAGTGACGCAGTTACATCCTAAACGCCTTGCGCAAATTGCACAATTTGAGCTTGTAAGACTCTTTTTAACCAAAAGAGGGTTACTAGCCGTTGCCGCATTTGCCATTTGTTGGTTATTAATTTTACGCTACCCCATAGCGCAATCTGTTAGCTTAATAAGTTCGCCAGATTTTGCCGATTTTGCGAGGCAAATGTTTGGTGCTATCGGAATTAGTAAACTTCTCGATTGGCCAGAATCAGAACTTGCGGTGTATTGGCTTATTGCTTTGTTTAGTTTTCCTGGTTTTTGTTTATTTTTATGCAGTGACCAAACCGTGGGAGATAAACAACGCGGCACACTGCGCTTTTTATCCTTGAGAGCGACGCGCAGCGAAATAATTATAGGTCGCTTTTTAGGGCAGTTATTAATACTCACCGTACTTTTATTTGTGACCTTAATGGCCACTGTTTCGATGTTAGCGTACCGAGAGCCGAGCTTATTTGTATCTGGGCTTAGCCGCAGTGTTGTTTTATTACTGCATTTAGTGATCACCGTTATGCCATTTATCGCGTTAATGAGTTTTTTAAATACGTTTGCACGTTCTGCGCGATTATCCTTTGTTTTGGCTATTTTATTTTTTGCAGCAGGGAACATTATTATTGGTCTTTTAAGCTGGCAATGGCCTATTTTTGAGGTGTTAAATTATCTGTTTCCAGGTTATCAAATTGACCTTATGGCAGGGCAAAGGGCAGGGCTGATGTTAGGTGTCGGTTTACCTTTGCTGCAGACAGCTGTTTTGTTAGTTGTGGCTGAGCGTATTTTTGCAAGGAGTTCATTATGACCGTATTAATTCGTGGCGAAGGTCTATCGAAAAATTATGGCAGCAAACGCGCGCTCGATAATGTCAGTTTCGAAATTAGTAAAGGGGCACCAGTGGCATTGGTTGGGCCAAATGGAGCCGGTAAAACAACGCTATTTAGTTTGCTCTGTGGTTACATTTTACCTAGCGCAGGAAGTTTATCGGTAATGGGACATAAACCGGGCAGTGCGGCCTTGTTTGGTAAGCTCACTGCATTACCACAAGATGCTCAACTGGACCCGCGCTTTAGCATTGCCCATCAACTTAATTTTTATGGTCAATTACAAGGCTTAAGCAATGCGGTACGCAACAAAGAAACCGCACGCGTACTTGAGCTGGTTGGTTTGGCTGAGGTAGCTAAACAGCGCCCTGATGATTTATCGCATGGTATGCGCAAGCGTGTCACAATTGCGCAAGCATTAATAGGCACACCTGAAATCGTGATGCTAGATGAAGCAACCGCTGGCCTTGATCCGATTCATGCGCGTGAAGTGCGCGAGCTTGTCAGTACACTTAGCAATGAAGCGACTTTTATTTTGAGCTCGCATGATTTAACTGAACTCGAGCGTTTATGCTCTCAAGTGCTGCATTTAGACCAAGGTGTGTTAAGCGAGCATCAAGCTCGTTCAACAAGTCAGGACAACAAACATTATATCACTTTGCAACTGAGTCAATTATACGACGGGGTAGAGACCAAACTATCAAGTTTGCCAGAGGTCAACCATGTCTATATGAGTCAATCAAAAGAATATGTTATAGAGTTTGAAAAAGGCGCTGACCCATTTGATATCAATCTTCTTCATTTTTGTTATCAACAAGGTTGGCACTATCGCCAATTGGTTAATGGTCATACACTTGAAAATCAAATATTTAATAAGGAGAGCTAATCATGGGTCTATTAAGTGGGTTAATGGGGAATGCAAGCGAAGTCGATAACAGTGACTTAGAGCATTTAATTGCCAATACATTAATTGAAGGAGAAAGCGTACAAAAAGCCTACAAGGTTGTACGCGATATGTTTATCTTTACCAATAAAAGACTAATCCTTATTGATAAACAAGGTGTTACTGGTTCTAAAATGGAAATTTTGAGTATTGCTTATTCAAAAATCACCAAGTTTAGTAAGGAAAGTGCCGGTCATTTTGATTTAGATGCGGAGTTGAAAATTTGGGTTGGGTCAGATCCAACACCAATCACTAAAGACTTTAAAGCCGGAGATAACATTAATGAAGTTTATAAAATTATAAGCCAATTCTCTATATAAGGTACTGAACTGCTTGTTCTTTTCTAGAAAAAAGGGGGCTTTGAACATCCGTTTAAGCCAACTTTTTCTTTACATTTACCGACACTTTATTACAATTAGTATAGTAAAAACAAATGCTTAGTTAAGTTGTTGTTCAGTTTTCTCACGTTAGCATGTGCCCACATTAGCCAACAGGCTAGTTTTTAATAGCAATAAAACAATGTTAATAGGGAAATCTGTTTATGAAAAAGTTAGCAGTTATTATTTCAAGTATGCTTCTGTCAACTGCCGCGACTGCTGCGGATAGTTATCAATCAATTAGCCATTTAGGGTACATGGACACCGATGGCAACGACACTGTGAGTGTTGATTCAACTTACTACTTTGCTCCAAAGACGACATTAGGTCCGTATGATCAATTTGAATACATCAACAAAACAACCAACGTGTATGGTTCGTATGCTGATGATGACTTTGGTGATGTGACGGGTCTTGGCGGTGAGTACTTTGTAAAAGATTTCGTATTTGGTGCGGGCTATAACAATTATGACTATGGTTCGAGCACAGATGTATTTAACGTATCTGCGGGTTATTTCTTTAATCCGAACCTACTGTTAAAAGCGACATTCATCGACGTTGAAGACGGTGAAAATTCGGTGATGTTTGATCTTAAGTACAATCACCAGCTAAACAGCACAGATTACGTGGGCTTCACATTAACAGCGGATGATGACTTTGATTATCGCGCGGTGAATGCGAAGTACTTCATGGACCTTAAACAAGGTAATTACTTAACGGTTGAAGGGACTATCTCTGATACTGATAATGCAGGTAGTTCATGGGAGTTAGGTTCTAACTACTATTTCTCAAAAGCAACATCGGCATTTGTTACATTTAACAAAGAAGATGATTACAGCTTTGGTGCTCAACATTATTTCAACAAAAATGTGGGCTTAAAAGTGGGTTATGCAAACAACTGGGATGACTCAGATTACGATGCATACTTCGCAAACGTTAGCCTGCAGTTCTAATCATTTATTTGATTATATGAAAAAGCCCGCATATGCGGGCTTTTTGCTTTAGGTTGTTTACCAACCGCACTCACGGTCTTTATTTTGTTCATCAAGGTATTTTTGTAATGGTGCAAAGTAATCTAAGATTGCAGTGGCATCCATTTGTTCTTTACCGGTAATGGTGGCAAGTGCTTCTTGCCATGGACGACTCGAGCCCATTTCAAGCATTGCATTTAGTTTCTCACCAGCCTCTTTAGAGTTATACACAGAACAGCGATGAATGGCTTCTTCGTTGCCCGCAATTTCACAAAGGCTTCTGTGGAAATCAAACTGTAAAATATGAGCTAAGAAATAACGTGTATAAGGCACATTACCTGGAACATGGTATTTTGCACCGGGATCAAAGTCTGATTCACTTCGAGCGATTGGCGCTTGCACACCTTGATATTTCTCACGTAACTCCCACCATGCTTTATTATAGTTTTCAGGTGTTACTTCGCCAGAGAATACCTTCCAGCGCCATTGGTCGACAAGCAGGCCGAATGGAATGAAGGCGACTTTCTCAAGAGCCATTTTCATTAATAGCCCAATATCTTTAGACTCATCAGGCACTTCATTTAACAGGCCTATTTCTTTCAAGTAACCCGGCGTTACCGAGAGGGCAATGGTGTCGCCAATTGCTTCATGGAAACCATCGTTCGCACTTTCTTGATAATAAACCGGTTGAGTGTTGTAGGCACGTTGATAAAAGTTATGCCCTAACTCGTGGTGAATAGTTGAGAATTCTTCGCCTGTGCGTTGAATACACATTTTAATTCGTAAATCGTCTTTACTATCGATGTTCCATGCAGAGGCATGACACAACACATCACGATCACGAGGCTTTATAAATAATGAACGTTCATAGAACGTGTCAGGAAGTGGTGCGAATCCCATTGATGTAAAGAATTTTTCTGCACCGCGAACCATTTTCAGTTCATCGTAATCGTGTTCAGCAAGCAATGCTGTCACATCGTAACCAGGATCTGCGTTTTCAGGCGCAACAACATCATAGATATTGCCCCACGTTTGTGCCCACATGTTGCCTAATAGATGTGCTGGGATTGGTTGGTCTTGGGGTACTTTATCTTCACCATATTGTTCACCCAGTTTTGCACGAACGTGACAATGAAGCGATTCGTAAAGTGGTTTAACTTGACCCCAAATACGATCGAGTTCTTTGGCAAAATCATCAGCAGGCATATCGTACTTGCTTCGCCACATTGCACCTGTATCTGCGTAACCTAGTTCTTTAGCGCCTTCATTGGTTAGCACAACCTGTTGTTCATACAACGGGCGCATAGGTTTTGATACTTGTCGCCAACCTTGCCATAAATCGAGTAGTTCGTTGTAGTCTCGGCTGGTGGCCATTTTAGCGGTCATTTCACCTAGGCTTAAACAATTTCCCTCTTCTTTACAATATTTCCCTTTACCATAAATACCGCCGAGTTCAGCCACAAGCTGTGATAACTTAGCAGTTTTTGCTGCATCTTGAGGTGCAGGCAATGTGAGAGCTAGCTTTAGTTTATCGAGTTTTCGGCGCGCATCGTAATCAAGCTCTATACTGTCAAACTTGGCTGCTTCGTTAGCGAGTCGCACAACCGATTCAGTCATTTTTCGATTAACTTCTGCTGATAACTCAGCACTGTCATGAGTAATGAAGTTTGCGTAAATCCATTCAGCACGGCTCGATTCTAAAAACAGTGCACTTAATTCTTTTTCTGTTTCTGCGATAAATTTATCTGCATCTTGTGCTGTTGCTTGGGGTGGTGTTTGCGTGGTCGTTGTTTTCGCAGTAGGCGCTTCGTCGTTACAGCCAGAAAGTGCCAAGGCACTTGCGACCATTACAGCACTCACACTGAGCTTAAATGGAGTCTTCATAGTTTTTCCCTAAAGAATGTTATTGTTATCGAACTACTGGCTGAGCTCTGATGTGTCAGTAGTTTTAGTATGGTAGTGGCATAATAGCAGTGTCGAAAAAAAGAACAAGCGAAGAGCCGAATTGAGTCACCGTTACGATTTGACACGTTGTATTTATGGCACGATCAGTCATACTTGAGGCAGTTGATTAAAATAAAAGGATTGCACAATGACTACTGTAATTATTCTGTTACTGGTTGCTGTGATTGTGATTTTTGCTGTGAAAGATATTCGCATAAACCTGATCACGCGACCTACATTTAGTATGTTTAAAAGGGTATTACCGCCTTTATCTCAAACAGAACGCGAAGCAATGGAAGCGGGTGATGTTTGGTGGGATGGTGAGTTATTTAGTGGTAACCCTGATTGGCAAAAGCTACATCGCTTTCCCAAGCCTGAGTTGAGCGAAAAAGAACGTACATTTTTAGCTGAGCAAGTAGAAACCTTGCTGGCAATGCTCGACGATTATCAAATTGTTCAAAAAGATAAAGACCTGCCTAAAGAAGTATGGGATTACCTGAAAAAAGAAGGTTTCTTTGCACTGATCATTCCAGAGAAGTTTGGTGGTCGTGAATTTTCGGCAATTGCTAACTCAACCATTGTGTCTAAAATCGCCACTAAGAGTCTAACAGCCGCTGTGACGGTTATGGTTCCTAATAGCTTAGGACCGGGAGAATTACTGCTTCATTACGGTACAAAAGAGCAGCAAGAGCGTTGGTTACCAAGCCTTGCAAAAGGTGATGATGTGCCATGCTTTGCATTAACAGGACCTGAGGCCGGCTCAGATGCAGGGAGTATTCCTGATACGGGTGTCGTGTGTAAAGGTGAGTTTAATGGCGAAGAAGTCATTGGTTTAAAACTTAACTGGTCGAAACGATACATTACGCTTGCACCGATTGCGACCGTGTTGGGGCTCGCGTTTAAAATGTATGACCCCGATGGTTTACTAGGTGATAAAAAAGAGCTGGGCATTACGTGTGCGTTAATTCCAACCGACCACGAAGGCGTGCAAACAGGTGAGCGCCACTATCCATTGAATATGGCGTTTATGAATGGCACCACGTATGGTAAAGATGTATTTATTCCGCTTGATTGGATTATTGGTGGAAAGCAGGGTGCAGGACGAGGTTGGCGTATGTTGGTTGAATGCTTAAGCGCAGGCCGCGGTATTTCGTTACCCGCCTTAAGCACAGCAACCGGGCATTTAGCTTCACGGATGACATCTGCCTATGCCACTGTTCGTCAACAGTTTGGTGTCTCTATTGGTCAATTTGAAGGAGTGCAAGAGGCTTTGGCACGCATCGGCGGGTTAACTTACACGCTTGAGTCTGCTCGACTCATGACCGCAGGAGCCATTGATTTAAAATTGAGCCCTTCGGTAGTCACTGCGATTGCCAAATACCATATGACAGAAATGGGTCGTACAGTAATGAACGACGCAATGGATATTCATTCAGGCAAGGGAATTCAAGTCGGGCCTAATAACTATCTAGCTCATGGTTATATGGGGATCCCAGTGTCTATTACGGTAGAAGGCGCTAATATTCTTACCCGTAATTTAATGATTTTTGGTCAGGGCGCAACCCGCTGCCATCCATTTGTACTTAAAGAAATGGAAGCTGCTGCAATGGAAGATCACGACTTAGCGTTAAAAGAGTTCGACGCGCTACTACTACAGCATATTTTGTTTGCTGGGAGTAATGCGGGGATGGCTTTTGTACACGGTTTAACGCGTAGTTATTTTGCCAAAGCGCCTGTGAGTGGTGCCACTTCTGTGTATTATAAGCAATTAGGGCGCATGAGCCGAGGCTTAGCGTTTTGCACCGATGTAGCGATGTTAGTTTTAGGCGGCGAGTTAAAGCGCAAAGAAATGATTTCAGCACGCTTAGGCGATGTTCTCAGCCACCTGTATTTAGCTTCTTGTGTACTTAAACGTTACGAAGATGAAGGGCGTCAACAGGCCGATTTACCGTTTGTTCAATACGCAGTAGAACATTCACTGTTTAGTATTGGCCAAGCATTTGATGGCTTTTTCAAAAACTTCTCAAACCCTGTAGTGAACTTTTTACTTAAACGTATTGTGTTTCCATTAGGCAACCATTATCACCGCCCAAGTGATGAGCTGGCGCAAACTATGTGTGAGCACATGAGTAAGCCTGGTGTGTTCAGAGATAGGTTAACACACTTGTGCTATGTAGATGAGAATGCTGGGACGGGTGTGATGGAAAATGCCTTTATGGCGATGATTGATACTCATGAAGACTTCAAGCAGCTGCGCAAGTGGCAAAAAGAGGGCACCATTGGCCGTAATTTAGAGCTAGAAGATGCGATAGCGGTGGCGGCAGAGAAAAACTTGATTAACGACACGGTTGTTGAGCGAATGAATGAAGCAAATGCGCTGCGAAAACGAGCCATTGCTGTTGATAACTTTGCCCCCGGTGAGCTGTAGCTCATAGCATAAAAAAGCCTTGCAAGAGCAAGGCTTTTTTAAACGTTATTTATCGTGCAAATGGGTCTGGATTAATTTTTTCGATATACCAATTGCTCTTTTTACGTATCATTTGAACACTGCGCATATCATCTATTTTCTTACCATTAAAGTAGCCGGTAAATATTAGGTTTATATTCGCTTTATCACCGTACTGTTCGCGTAGACTCATATTTGTCATATCGACTTCAATCACGACTTCATCGTATTGCATATTAATAAGGTTACGCGCAAATTGGCTTGCTGTGCCGTAAGATTTCATAATGCGCGCCATTTTAGGGGTGGCATATTGCATTGCAAGGTCGAAATCTTTTTGATTATAAAGGGCATCGAAATATAAGGTTGCCGTGTTTCCTGGTGTGTTCTTTTCACCTTTTGGAGAATCTTCAGAGCCGCAACCGAACAGCAGCACGCCACTTAATAGAGCACAAATAAAGAGTATTTTTTTCATTGTTATTGTTTGGCAGTTCAAGATAACTTTAAGTGTGTGACGAAATGGCAGTGATGTAAAGTTAACTCAGTAAATTTATTGGATAATATTGAATTTTATGTAATAAAAAAGGATGCACATGCATCCTTTTTTTTGATTTTGAGTGTGTGATTACTGTACTAATTCTTTGTCGCTAAATTCTTCTGCAAACAATGGGCTAGATAAGTAACGCTCTGTTGCACTTGGTAAAATAACGACAACATTTTTGCCTGCATTTTCTGGTTTTTCAGCTAAACGTTTAGCTGCAACAACCGCTGCACCAGAAGAAATCCCGACTAAAATCCCTTCGTTTTTCATCAATTCATGTGCCATTGCAATCGCATCTTCATTTGATACTTGCTCCGCTGAATCGACAACTTCTAAATCTAAGTTGCCCGGGATGAAGCCGGCTCCGATACCTTGAATTTTATGAGGGCCTGGTTTGATTTCTTCACCAGCAAGCGTTTGGCTGATAACAGGTGAGTTTGTTGGCTCAACAGCAACAGATTGCACATTTAGGCCTTTTTCAAGCTTAAGGTAACGACTCACGCCAGTGATTGTACCGCCCGTGCCTACACCAGCTACGAAAATATCGATTTTTCCATCCATTGCATCATAGATCTCAGGGCCCGTGGTTTCAAAGTGGATTTTAGGGTTGGCTGGATTTTCAAATTGTTGTAAAAGAATGTACTTTTCAGGCTCGCTCGCTTGAATTTCTTTCGCTTTTTCAATTGCGCCATTCATCCCCTTAGCACCATCGGTTAACACAAGGTTTGCACCCAATGCTTTTAATAGCTTACGACGTTCTAAGCTCATTGTATTTGGCATAGTCAGAGTTAATTTGTAACCACGAGAAGCGGCTACGAATGCTAATGCAATACCCGTATTACCAGATGTAGGTTCAATTAACTCTTTGTCTTTTGTTAAAACGCCAGACTTTTCAGCTTCCCAGATCATTGAAGCGCCGATACGGCATTTAACACTGAAGCTCGGGTTACGTGATTCTACTTTAGCAAACACATTACCTGTGGTAACGCGGTTAAGCTTTACAATTGGTGTGTTACCAATCGTTAATGAATTATCTTCAAAAATGTTAGACATAATGTTCCCTTGGAAGCAATTTATTCAATCGGGATCAAATAGCTTAGGCTATCGATCTGTAATAGTCACACTTTACTTCGCCTAATAAAAAACGAAAGTAAAGTTTGGCTATAACATATAGCGAATAGGCTTATAGCATTTAGGAATAAGCTTTAAAACTAAAGGACAAAAGGGCACTTCGTTTGAGTGCCCTTAATGAGTCTACAATAACCAAGCGTAGCTGAACTTAGCAAATAAGGTTCGTTGTTCTTGGGTGATTGATGACAGTTCATCATCTTGGTAGCCATTATCAGAATAGCCAGCAAAAAAGACTGTTTGTGGGTTCAATTTGTATGAATACAGTAATTGTGTGGCGAGCTTTTTGTATTGGCTGTCTACGTCGTCTTGATAGTTAGCTTGATTGCGCTCTAGGTCTGTGTAAATAACAGCGAGACGTAAAAAGCTATTGACGTTAAATTGGTAAGTCAAACGTACATCGCTTAAATTAGCAGTGAAAACATCGCTACCATCAGCTTCTAGTTGTTCGTATGTATGACGTAATCGTACTTCAAAGTGCTTGCCTAAGTTCATATTTAGAACAGGGCGAATATGCAGCTTTTCACCAACACGGTTATTCGCTAAATCGACTGCATTTCCGGTATACATATATAGAGAGGCAAACAAACCTGCCTGTGGCTTAAAGTCACTGTAAAAGCCAATGCCGTTTTCGCTAAATAGATCCGTGTTGTCATCTATGTCTAGTCGTGACTTGTCATGACGAAGCCCTCTGCGGTTTCGATGTTCAACTGATAACTCAAAGAAGCTTTGTAATGGGCCACTGACTGAAAAACTTGACTGCGCTTCCTTCTCAAGTAGTTCGTTATTCTCGTTATGTGTAATATCCCAATCGGCATAAAGGTTAGCTCGATTCCACCAATTACCTTTATCGCCATACCAGCGGTATTCACCACCGGTGGTAAATTTTTTAAAATCAACTTGTGAAATAAAACCTAAATCAGCGCGTAAGTCGGCATCGCGGTAATTATAGTCTGCAAACGCACGCCAATATTTTTCGTCGTGTTGGTATTTTACAAAGTAACCGTTCCCTGATTGCTCCTGTTGGTTGAGTACCCGTAAAACTCCTTCGTTATAATCACAGTCGCGATTGATTTCACATGTCACTTGTTCTGGCTGTGTGCAGTTATTGCCATCGCAAAGCTCATCGATAAATGTTTGACTGTACTGAGTTTCCGACTTCAGGACTTGTACGAGAAACGTGTCGTTCACCGTTGGTTTATATTTGCTGTCGATGCTGTATACCGTGTTTTTGTAGTCATCACTCTGACGGTGTGTGGCTGTTGAGCCTAATGACAAACCTGATTCAAAATCGTATCGATAGCGCAAAGCACCGTTCTCACTTTTACTGTCAAGAGAGACAAGCGACGAGCCCAAGTTGCCAGGGATCAGCACATTGGTTTGATTGTCGTTGGCTATAAAGCCTGCGAAAGTATGACCATTTTTGCTACCCGTTATTTTTGTGCCGTAATCAGGTTGAGCAATATTACGGGTGTGGATTAAATTGAGTGTTGAAGCAAAGTAGTCTGCATTATCAAGAAAAAATGCCCGCTTTTCAGGAAAGAACAAGCTAAAGTTGTTGTTAACACTTAACTGCGCTACATCGGCCTCAACTTGTGAAAAGTCAGGATTAATAGTGGCATTTAATGTGATATCGGGTGTTATACCCCATTTCAAATCTAAGCTTGCTTCGGTGGTGTTTTCACTTTCCCATTCATCAATATGAGCATTCTCTATCTCTCGGGTTTCATTTTTGCCTAATACAATAGAGGGGATCACGGCCACGTTATTCCCTTGTTTGGCTTCTTCAAAACCTTGATAGCTTGGCATTTGGCAAATCCAGCAGTTATTGCCGTGGTCAATTTTCATATTGGAAAGACGCAAACGTTCGCTGCGTGGTAAGAATCTGACAAACTCCATAGCCATGGTTTTGGTTTTAATGCTGTCATCGAAGTTAAGTACGCGAAGTGGAATAGCCACTTCAACGGTATAACCACGGTCATGAATAACGCCTTCGCTATCCCAAATACCATCCCATGAAGAGCTTTCATGTTTTGTAAGCTCATTTTCAATGGAGTCTTGTTGCACACCTAATGGATTAATAAAAAATTGATAAGCAAGCTGCGAATTATTATATGAATCTATTTTTAGGCCGACTAGGTCATCATTCCATGCAGCATCACGGTCACGGTAAAAAGCGCGAATAAGTTCAGGGTTCGGATCGTTTGCTTCAAAACCTATGTATAAGGTTTCGCCATCTTCATAGACATAGGCAAAGGTAGTGACTGGGCTCTTAGCATTCTCGTAAGGCCAAGTGACATTATCGATTATTATTTTTCTGGCTTGCTGCCAACTAGGTTCATCCAGTTGACCATCAACTGTTGCAGATTCAGCAATAAATGGAAGTTGAATGGGTAGGCTAGTCGCCAAGCTTGTAAAAGGCGTACACAAAAGGGCCACACTTAAAATTGATTTATACATAAGTACTATTTTTGGTATTCAAAACTGCGCGCATGTTATTAATTTACGAGTTTGTTAACAAATGCAACGCGATAGGGTGCATATATTTACGTTCAAATTAGATTCAGGATAATCGTGGTGGTAAATTAGGCAATCAAACACAAATTTGGCTGTTTTATAACAAAAGTAAATCAAAACGTGGTAAAAGGTTACCACCACAAAAAAGAAGTGATCGTTATGAAGTTAATTCTTAAATTAATTGCCGGTATTGTTGCCGGTATTTTAGTGGGCTTGTATGTGCCACTAACGGGTGTTGAACTCCTTTATACAGCAAAAGAAATTATTGGTCAGTTGATCACCTTTACGATTCCGCTGATTATTTTATTTTTTATTGCATCAGGTATTGCTGGTTTGCCAAAAGGCTCGGGCCACTTACTTGGCAAAACAGTTGGCTTTGCCTATGGCTCTACCATCATTGCTGGCACATTGGCATTTTTACTCGTAAGTGCCATGATCCCATTATTTGATGGTGGCTTAACATTTGAAGCTGAAGTTGCCACAGAAGTGGGTAGCTTTATTGATCTAGAAATTCCGCCGTTAATGGGTGTGATGACCGCGCTTGCAACCGCATTTGTGTTTGGTATTGGTATGAGCCAGTTGCAGCTAGATACTTTAAAGAAAGTGTCAGATCAAGGTCGCGATGTTATTGATGGCTTGTTGGCGAAAGTAATTATTCCAGCATTACCATTTTATATTGCTGGTGTGTTTGCTGAAATGACAGTGGCTGGTACCGTCGTTGATACCCTTCAAACCTTCGGTATTGTGTTACTTGCCGCACTTATAATGCATTGGTTATGGCTAACCGTTTTATATGTAACAACTGGTTTATTATTAAAGCGTAACCCATTAGAGCTTGTAAAAAATATGCTGCCAGCTTATTTTACTGCTTTAGGTACAATGTCGAGCGCGGCGACGATTCCAGTTTCGTTACGCTCTAGTAAAGCCAACAATGTAAAAGAAGATGTTGCAAACTTTACTGTGCCTCTATGTGCAACCATTCATTTATCAGGTTCGACGATTACAATCGTTACCTGTGCGATGGCTGTCATGTTTTTATCACCTAATATGGATGTGCCGTCATTGTTTGGTATGTTGCCATTTATTATGATGTTAGGCGTTGTAATGATTGCAGCACCGGGTGCACCAGGTGGTGCAGTGATGTCTGCGTTAGGCTTGTTAACAAGTATGCTTGGTTTTAATGAAGGTGCAGTGGCATTAATGATTGCCCTTTATTTAGCGCAAGACAGTTTTGGTACTGCCTGTAATGTAACAGGCGATGGTATCATTGCGTTGTGGGTTGATCGCTTTAGCGAGAAAGCCGCTGCGTAAAATTAACGAGTGAAACGATATTTTGATTTATCGTTTCACTTCTTCTGTGCTAATGTGGCACATTAAATAGTGCAAAAGCATATATTTGGGTTATTTGAGGGTGTTCCATTGATTAATGTACTTTTAGTTGATGACCATGAGCTTGTACGGACAGGGATCAGACGTATACTTGATGATGTTCGTGGTTTTAAAGTGGTGGGTGAAGCTAAAACAGGTGAAGAAGCGGTGCAATTTTGCCGTCAAAACTCACCTGATATCGTGTTAATGGACATGAATATGCCAGGTATTGGCGGCTTAGAAGCGACGAAGAAAATTTGTCGTTACTGCCCTGATGTGAAAATTATTGTGCTTACTGTACATTGTGAAGATCCATTCCCAAGTAAAGTAATGCAAATTGGTGCCCATGGTTATCTAACCAAAGGGGCTGGGTCTGATGAAATGGTTAATGCCATTCGTGCTGTTAATGCGGGTCAGCGTTATATTGCGCCTGAAATTGCCCAGCAGATTGCTCTTGCGCAAGTTAGCGGTCGTACTGATGAAAACCCTTTCCAAAGTTTATCTGAGCGTGAACTGCAAATTATGCTTATGATCACCAAAGGTGAAAAAGCACAAGATATCGCAGAGCGTTTAAACCTCAGCTCTAAAACAGTCAATAGCTATCGCTATCGTATGTTTGAAAAGCTAAATGTGGGTGGCGATGTTGAGTTAACCCATTTGGCGATACGTCATAAAATGATCGACATTGATAGCTCGCATTAATTTGCTCAATGTCTGATTTCGATTCCGCCCGTTTTCTTAAAACACTATCAAGCGAACCCGGTGTATACCGAATGCTTGATAGTGAAGGGCAAGTTATCTATGTCGGTAAGGCAAAGAACCTCAAAAAGCGTGTTACAAGTTATTTTCGCAGCAATGTAACAGACAGTAAAACGCGTGTATTAGTTAGCAATATCTGTGGCATTGAAGTTACCCTGACGAATACAGAAACTGAGGCTCTTCTTCTCGAAAACAACCTTATAAAAAAATATCAGCCTCGCTATAATATTTTACTGCGAGATGACAAATCGTATCCGTATATTTTACTGACAAATCATAAACATCCCCGTTTGGCGTTTCATCGTGGTAGTCGCAAAATTAAAGGTGAGTACTTCGGTCCTTTTCCAAGTGCGGGTGCGGTATCAGAAAGCTTACGGCTAATGCAAAAAATCTTTCCTGTTCGTCAATGTGAAGATGCTTATTATCGTGCACGAAGTCGCCCATGCCTTCAGTATCAGTTAAAACGCTGCTCTGCACCTTGTGTCAACAAAGTATCTGATGAAGAGTACAGTCAAGAAGTCGACTTTGTTCGTAAGTTTCTACTTGGCAAGTCACATGAAGTTATTGCCGATTTAATTACAAAAATGGAACAGGCCAGTAAAGCACTAAAGTTTGAACTGGCCGCTAAAGTTCGTGACCAAATTTTGTTGCTTAGAAAAATGCAAGAGCAACAATCTATTTCAGGTAATCATGCTGAAATGGATGTGGTGGGCTTTGCACATTTAAATGGTTTAAATGCCGTACATTTATTAATGATTCGCGATCATAAAGTATTAGGCAGTAAGACTTATTTTCCGAAAGTCCCTAAGGATTCAGGGCAAGAAGAAATTCTCACCTCCTTCTTAGGGCAATACTATTTAGCACCGGGTGCAACAGGGCGAATTGCAAAAGAAATCATTTTGCCGTTTGCTATTGAAGAAAGTGAGCCATTGAGTAATGCGCTTACCACAATTTCAGAACGTAAAGTCAGCTTGAAAGTAGCGAATCGAGGTGAGAGAGCGCAATACTTAAAGCTTGCAAATAAGAATGCGCTTAACAGCATAAGTGTAAAACAAAGCACGCAAGACTCAATTAACAAGCGTTATGCGCAATTAAAAGAAACACTTCGGCTTGACGACATTAATCGCATGGAGTGTTTTGATATCAGCCATACAATGGGTGAAAACACAGTAGCAAGTTGTGTCGTGTTTGACTCACAAGGGCCAAATAATAAAGAGTATCGTCGCTTTAATGTGACGGGTATTACTGGCGGTGATGACTATGCCGCCATGGAGTTTGCGTTAAACAAGCGTTATAACAAAGTTGTTGATGAAGACAAGATCCCAGATGTTATCTTTATTGATGGTGGTAAGGGGCAATTATCGCGTGCTGAGCAATATTTTGAAAATTGGCCCCATAGCAAAATGCCACTGTTAGTTGGCGTAGCAAAAGGCACGAGCCGTAAGCCCGGTTTAGAAACCTTATTGATTGACGGCGGCAGGAAGACTATTCCGCTTGATTCAGATGCGCCGGCACTTCATTTGATCCAACATATTCGCGATGAATCACACCGTTTCGCAATTGCAGGACATCGTAATAAGCGTCAGAAACAACGGACTCAATCATTACTTGAAGAAATAAATGGTGTGGGGCAAAAGCGCCGACAATCATTATTAAAATATTTAGGGGGCATGCAAGGGGTAAAAGCTGCTAATATAGAACAACTAAAACAAGTTCCTGGGATCAGCCCTGAAATGGCTGAAAAGATATTTAATCATTTGCATGACAAGGCGTAGCCTTCATGCGAATATAGAAAAAAAGACATCTCCAAGTAGTTATGTGGAATATTCCAAACACACTCACAACCTTTAGACTTTTTCTTATCCCCATTTTTTTGGTGATATTTTATTTACCTTATTCATGGGCGTTTTTCGCGGCCGCGTTTGTTTTTTGGCTTGCATCAATTACTGATATTCTTGATGGCTATTTAGCACGCCGTTTAAATCAGTCTACACCTTTTGGTGCATTCTTAGACCCTGTTGCCGATAAAGTAATGGTCTGTGCTGCATTAGTGGCATTATCTAGTCATTATCAGAATTTATATATGACGATTCCCGCACTTGTTATCATTAGCCGTGAAATAGTTATTTCTGCCTTACGCGAATGGATGGCAGAGCAGGGCAAACGAGATAACGTTGCTGTATCTAATATGGGCAAGTTCAAAACAGCTGCACAAATGTTGGCGATAATCGGACTTATTTGGCAGTTTGATACCTGGATGATTTATTTAAGTTATGGACTTTTATATATTGCCACGTTCTTAACATTGAGTTCGATGCTGCAATATTTGTTTGCTGCTTGGTCAGAATTGACCAAAAATTGATCCTAAACGTATAATTACACACCATTTTAGATAAAAAATAAGCAAACAGTTTAAAACTCGCATTTTTTATATTGACGCGTTTAATAATCTCTGTAGAATGCGTCCGTGTTGAGAGGGTATAGCCCACAAGATAAAGAAAAGCGGCACTAGCTCAGTTGGTAGAGCGCAACCTTGCCAAGGTTGAGGTCACGAGTTCGAGCCTCGTGTGCCGCTCCAATTATCTAAATTGGCGGAATGGCAGAGTGGCCATGCAGCGGATTGCAAATCCGTCCACCTCGGTTCGACTCCGGGTTCCGCCTCCATTCAACACTCCACACGCTCTTTGAGCAACCCGATGCCCGGGTGGTGGAATTGGTAGACACAAGGGATTTAAAATCCCTCGTTCGTAAGGACGTGCCGGTTCAAGTCCGGCCCCGGGCACCATTTTTGGTTGACTACAATACCAAATGTAGTTTTAAAATAGTTTAACTTTAGAGTTAATATGATGCGGCACTAGCTCAGTTGGTAGAGCGCAACCTTGCCAAGGTTGAGGTCACGAGTTCGAGCCTCGTGTGCCGCTCCATATTAGCTTTATCCACTTGCTTTAAATAGCAAACCCGATGCCCGGGTGGTGGAATTGGTAGACACAAGGGATTTAAAATCCCTCGTTCGTAAGGACGTGCCGGTTCAAGTCCGGCCCCGGGCACCATTTAAACTTTATTTAGTTTAAACTGTATGGATAAAACACTAAATTTGCGGCACTAGCTCAGTTGGTAGAGCGCAACCTTGCCAAGGTTGAGGTCACGAGTTCGAGCCTCGTGTGCCGCTCCAATTATTTGGAAGCGATAAGGCGGAATGGCAGAGTGGCCATGCAGCGGATTGCAAATCCGTCTACCTCGGTTCGACTCCGGGTTCCGCCTCCATTTAATACTCCACATGCTCTTAGAGCGACCCGATGCCCGGGTGGTGGAATTGGTAGACACAAGGGATTTAAAATCCCTCGTTCGTAAGGACGTGCCGGTTCAAGTCCGGCCCCGGGCACCATTTATACTTCAAAGTTTATATCTACTCTATTTCATATTTATTTCTATTTCCTTATTTACTCTAATTAGTTTTGTTATTTCCAAAATAGCTTTATAGTTTGTTTATGGCTACTTGATTAATGTATGCGTTAAATTTCCTTACATTATCAGTGGTATTATTCATAAAGTATCAAGGACAGATAATGGAACAATTTAAACGTGGTTTAAATCAGTTTTGGGTAGGCGCAGTGTTTGGTGTATGTTTCGCCATTGCGCTTGTTCTTATTCCGGTTGCGATTATCATGTCTAACATCAATGACGTACTGAAGATTCATGAAGTCAGTGTGTTAGTCAAAAAAGTCTCAACGGCATTTAATAAAACAGAACAAGCTCTCGAAAAAGCGAAAACAGCACTTGTTGATTTTGACAATGAAGTGGTGATGGAAGTGCTCACGGCAGTGCAATCTTACCAACAACAAACTCAGCCGCTATTTTCGGCAGAACAGAAGCAAGCCCTTAAAACAAAAGTCAAAGCTCAGTTAACAGAAAAGCTAAAAGTAACGTTAACCGAACAGCAAGTTACATTCTTACTCACGGTTTTTGAAAAGCTTGCAGAATCAAAAAAGGGAGCTGAACAGCTCCCTGAAAATACGACACTAAATTAAGCAAAGACCTATCAAGCTTACTTACGCCAAGCACCTTTTGGTATTGTTTGATTTAATTTTTCGTTTTGTGACGGATCAAACGTGGGTAGCTTGCCCGCTTTACGTTGGGTGTTGTAGTCTTTAGCAAGCCAAATTACGACACCTGACAACATAAATAACGCAATAACGTTGACGATAGCCATAAGGCCCATGGATATATCAGCGAGAGTCCAGACAATAGGTAACTCACCAAGTGCGCCAAACATTACCATACCCAGCACTAATAATCTGAAGATCACCATACCTGCAGCGTGGTTATGTTCTAGAAATAATAGATTTGTTTCAGCGTATGAGTAATTGGCAACTATCGATGTGAATGCAAAGAATAAAATCGCAATTGCAACAAAGGTTGCGCCCCAACTTCCAACATGCTCCTCAAGTGCTGCTTGTGTCAGTGCAATACCCGTAACCCCTGATTCTGGGATTAATTGTTGAGATAATAAAATAAGAGCCGCTGTGGCTGTACATATAATAATGGTATCAACAAAGACGCCAAGCATTTGTACATAACCTTGTGAAGCTGGGTGTGGCGGATTAGGTGTTGCTGTTGCAGCAGCATTCGCGGCGCTACCCATACCTGCTTCATTTGAGAACAAACCACGTTTTATACCTTGGATCATTGCTTGCATCACGCCATAACCAATAGCGCCTGCACCTGCTTGTTCAAGTCCAAATGCACTATTAATTACATGCATAAACACATTAGGTAATAATTCATAGTTGATTGCACAAACATAAAGTGCAACGAGTAAGTAGGCAAGCGCCATAAAGGGAACAACCATCTCTGCGAATCGAGAAATTGTCTTTAAACCACCAAAAATAATAATGCCTGAACCAAGCACAAGCGTAATACCGACAATATACTTTGGAATACCAAACGCGACATCAAACGCTGCAGCGATAGAGTTAGATTGTACAGCATTAAATACAAGGCCGAAGGCAAGGATCAAACACAGCGAAAAGATCACGCCCATCCAACGTTTACCTAAACCGTATTCCATATAATAAGCAGGACCACCTCGAAAGTTACCGTCTTCATCGACCGTTTTATAAGCTTGCGCAAGTGTACTTTCAGCAAAACTGGTTGCCATACCAATTAAAGCAATCAACCACATCCAAAAAATAGCACCTGCGCCCCCTAAATAAAGTGCAACTGCTACACCCGCCATATTACCTGTACCAACGCGAGCTGCTAAAGAAGTACAAAAAGCTTGAAAAGAGGAGATGCCTTCTCCTGAACCTTGGCGGCTATGAAACATAACCTTGATCATATGGGGAAATTGGGTGAATTGAATGAAACCGAGTCGAAGAGTAAAAAATAGCCCCGCAGCTATTAATAGGTAAACCAGAATGTGACCCCAAAGTAGGCCACTTATACTATTTATAATATCTGTCATTTTACATGCCTTGTGAGCGAGTGGAAAATCTGCGGCGCAACTTACCACAACATAGAGGGATAGTTTAGTAATTCTGTTAAAAAACCAGAGTTATCCACAGGGTTTTGTGGGTAAGATGTTGGTACTTAGTGGGTATCTAACGTATTTAAAAATAATTAAAAAATAGTAATAAAAGTGCTTGCGTAAAAAATCCATCTCCCTATAATGCGACCTCACTGACACGGCGGGCAGCAACGAAAGACGCTGAACAACGTAGCAGAGAGTTAAGTAAAACTTCGGTTTTAAGTCTTCGAAAGAAAGTTTAAAATTAAGTGTTGACTCGAAAAATTAAGGATGTATTATACGCATCCCTCGAGACGCGAAAGCAACTCGAAACGTTCTTTAACAATATAAAGCAATCATCTGTGTGGGCACTCGTACAGATTGAGTTCTAACAGTCGAGCTACTTAGGTAGTAAGACAAAAAAATTTAGAGTCTCAATTTAAACTGAGTGACCAACGGAAATAAGTTTACTTATTTCAGCACAGTCAATTCAACATCGAAAGATGTTAAATAAATTCAGAATTCATTGAGCATGTCCGCTCCCTTATGGGAAGGACAGAAAAAACTTTTAATTGAAGAGTTTGATCATGGCTCAGATTGAACGCTGGCGGCAGGCCTAACACATGCAAGTCGAGCGGTAACAGAGAGTAGCTTGCTACTCTGCTGACGAGCGGCGGACGGGTGAGTAATGCTTGGGAATGTACCTTATGGTGGGGGACAACAGTTGGAAACGACTGCTAATACCGCATAATGTCTTCGGACCAAAGCGGGGGACCTTCGGGCCTCGCGCCATAAGATCAGCCCAAGTGGGATTAGCTAGTTGGTGAGGTAATGGCTCACCAAGGCGACGATCCCTAGCTGGTTTGAGAGGATGATCAGCCACACTGGGACTGAGACACGGCCCAGACTCCTACGGGAGGCAGCAGTGGGGAATATTGCACAATGGGCGCAAGCCTGATGCAGCCATGCCGCGTGTGTGAAGAAGGCCTTCGGGTTGTAAAGCACTTTCAGTAAGGAGGAAAGGTTGGATGTTAATAGCATTCAGCTGTGACGTTACTTACAGAAGAAGCACCGGCTAACTCCGTGCCAGCAGCCGCGGTAATACGGAGGGTGCGAGCGTTAATCGGAATTACTGGGCGTAAAGCGTACGCAGGCGGTTTGTTAAGCGAGATGTGAAAGCCCCGGGCTCAACCTGGGAACTGCATTTCGAACTGGCAAACTAGAGTGTGATAGAGGGTGGTAGAATTTCAGGTGTAGCGGTGAAATGCGTAGAGATCTGAAGGAATACCGATGGCGAAGGCAGCCACCTGGGTCAACACTGACGCTCATGTACGAAAGCGTGGGGAGCAAACAGGATTAGATACCCTGGTAGTCCACGCCGTAAACGATGTCTACTAGAAGCTCGGTTCCTCGGAACTGTTTTTCAAAGCTAACGCATTAAGTAGACCGCCTGGGGAGTACGGCCGCAAGGTTAAAACTCAAATGAATTGACGGGGGCCCGCACAAGCGGTGGAGCATGTGGTTTAATTCGATGCAACGCGAAGAACCTTACCTACACTTGACATACAGAGAACTTACCAGAGATGGTTTGGTGCCTTCGGGAACTCTGATACAGGTGCTGCATGGCTGTCGTCAGCTCGTGTTGTGAGATGTTGGGTTAAGTCCCGCAACGAGCGCAACCCCTATCCTTAGTTGCCAGCGATTCGGTCGGGAACTCTAAGGAGACTGCCGGTGATAAACCGGAGGAAGGTGGGGACGACGTCAAGTCATCATGGCCCTTACGTGTAGGGCTACACACGTGCTACAATGGCGCATACAGAGTGCTGCGAACCTGCGAGGGTAAGCGAATCACTTAAAGTGCGTCGTAGTCCGGATTGGAGTCTGCAACTCGACTCCATGAAGTCGGAATCGCTAGTAATCGCGTATCAGAATGACGCGGTGAATACGTTCCCGGGCCTTGTACACACCGCCCGTCACACCATGGGAGTGGGTTGCTCCAGAAGTGGATAGTCTAACCTTCGGGAGGACGTTCACCACGGAGTGATTCATGACTGGGGTGAAGTCGTAACAAGGTAGCCCTAGGGGAACCTGGGGCTGGATCACCTCCTTATACGATTTAGAACTTATTTGTTCGTAGTGTCCACACAGATGATTGTTAGTTAGTAAAGCCGTTGGCTTCACTAATTAATATGCTCTTTAAAAATTTGGAAAGCTGATAATAAAATTCTGATGAATGACAATTGTTATTTATCAAGAGTTTTCAAAAGTAAAAATATGCCAATTAATTGAAAAATTAATCGGTATCTACTTTAGTATTCTCATCATTATTTGATGAATTAACTTCTGGCGAAGTTAACAGCTGTCACTAACAAAGACCCGTTTGGGTTGTATGGTTAAGTGACTAAGCGTACACGGTGGATGCCTTGGCAGTTGGAGGCGATGAAGGACGTATTAACTTGCGATAAGCCTAGTCAAGCTAGTAAAAAGCACTTGAGACTAGGATTTCCGAATGGGGAAACCCACCTGCTTGCAGGTATCTTGCACTGAATACATAGGTGTAAGAGGCGAACGCGGAGAACTGAAACATCTAAGTACCCGTAGGAACAGAAATCAACCGAGATTCCGGAAGTAGCGGCGAGCGAAACCGGACCAGCCCTTAAGCTTATTATGTGTTAGTGGAACATTCTGGAAAGTATGACGATACAGGGTGATAGTCCCGTACACGAAAATGCATCTTAAGTGAAATCGAGTAGGTCGGAGCACGTGAAACTTTGACTGAATATAGGTGGACCATCATCTAAGGCTAAATACTCCCAACTGACCGATAGTGAACCAGTACCGTGAGGGAAAGGCGAAAAGAACCCCTGTGAGGGGAGTGAAATAGAACCTGAAACCGTGTACGTACAAGCAGTAGGAGCCCACTTGTTGGGTGACTGCGTACCTTTTGTATAATGGGTCAGCGACTTATATTTTGTAGCGAGGTTAACCGATTAGGGTAGCCGTAGGGAAACCGAGTCTTAACTGGGCGTTGAGTTGCAAGGTATAGACCCGAAACCCGGTGATCTAGCCATGGGCAGGTTGAAGGTTGAGTAACATCAACTGGAGGACCGAACCCACTAACGTTGAAAAGTTAGGGGATGACCTGTGGCTAGGAGTGAAAGGCTAATCAAACCGGGAGATAGCTGGTTCTCCCCGAAATCTATTTAGGTAGAGCCTCGGACGAATACTTACGGGGGTAGAGCACTGTTAAGGCTAGGGGGTCATCCCGACTTACCAACCCTTTGCAAACTCCGAATACCGTAAAGTACTATCCGGGAGACACACGGCGGGTGCTAACGTCCGTCGTGAAGAGGGAAACAACCCAGACCGCCAGCTAAGGTCCCAAAGTCATAGTTAAGTGGGAAACGATGTGGAAAGGCCCAGACAGCCAGGAGGTTGGCTTAGAAGCAGCCACCCTTTAAAGAAAGCGTAATAGCTCACTGGTCGAGTCGGTCTGCGCGGAAGATGTAACGGGGCTAAACTATGCACCGAAGCTGCGGATTCAAAATTTATTTTGAGTGGTAGGGGAGCGTTCTGTAAGCCGTTGAAGGTGTACCGGGAGGTATGCTGGAGGTATCAGAAGTGCGAATGCTGACATGAGTAACGATAATGCGGGTGAAAAACCCGCACGCCGGAAGACCAAGGGTTCCTATCCCATGTTAATCAGGGTAGGGTAAGTCGACCCCTAAGGCGAGGCCGAAAGGCGTAGTCGATGGGAAACGGGTTAATATTCCCGTACTTGGTATAATTGCGATGGGGGGACGGAGCAGGCTAAGCAAGCATGGCGTTGGTTGTCCATGTGAAAGTGAGTAGGTTGAGAGTTTAGGAAAATCCGGACTCTTAAGACTGAGACACGAGACGAGCCACTAAGGTGGTGAAGTTGTTGATGCCATACTTCCAGGAAAAGCCTCTAAGCTTCAGATTATACCGAATCGTACCCCAAACCGACACAGGTGGTCAGGTAGAAAATACTAAGGCGCTTGAGAGAACTCGGGTGAAGGAACTAGGCAAAATCGTACCGTAACTTCGGGAGAAGGTACGCTCCGATTGGTGATGAGACTTGCTCTTTAAGCTGATTGGAGCCGCAGTGACCAGGTGGCTGGGACTGTTTATTAAAAACACAGCACTGTGCAAAATCGCAAGATGACGTATACGGTGTGACACCTGCCCGGTGCCGGAAGGTTAATTGATGGGGTTAGTTTTCGGACGAAGCTCTTGATCGAAGCCCCGGTAAACGGCGGCCGTAACTATAACGGTCCTAAGGTAGCGAAATTCCTTGTCGGGTAAGTTCCGACCTGCACGAATGGTGTAACCATGGCCACGCTGTCTCCACCCGAGACTCAGTGAAATTGAAATCGCAGTGAAGATGCTGTGTACCCGCGGCTAGACGGAAAGACCCCGTGAACCTTTACTACAGCTTGGCACTGAACATTGAACCTACATGTGTAGGATAGGTGGGAGGCTTTGAAGCAGAGACGCTAGTCTTTGTGGAGCCGTCCTTGAAATACCACCCTTGTAGTTTTGATGTTCTAACGTTGGCCCCTGATCGGGGTTACGGACAGTGCCTGGTGGGTAGTTTGACTGGGGCGGTCTCCTCCCAAAGAGTAACGGAGGAGCACGAAGGTTGGCTAAGTACGGTCGGACATCGTACGGTTAGTGTAATGGTAGAAGCCAGCTTAACTGCGAGACAGACACGTCGAGCAGGTACGAAAGTAGGTCATAGTGATCCGGTGGTTCTGAATGGAAGGGCCATCGCTCAACGGATAAAAGGTACTCCGGGGATAACAGGCTGATACCGCCCAAGAGTTCATATCGACGGCGGTGTTTGGCACCTCGATGTCGGCTCATCACATCCTGGGGCTGAAGTCGGTCCCAAGGGTATGGCTGTTCGCCATTTAAAGTGGTACGCGAGCTGGGTTTAGAACGTCGTGAGACAGTTCGGTCCCTATCTGCCGTGGGCGTTTGAGAATTGAGAGGGGTTGCTCCTAGTACGAGAGGACCGGAGTGAACGAACCGCTGGTGTTCGGGTTGTCATGCCAATGGCATTGCCCGGTAGCTACGTTCGGAACTGATAAGCGCTGAAAGCATCTAAGCGCGAAGCAGGCCTCGAGATGAGTTCTCACTAGACTTTTAAAGTCTCTGAAGGGCCGTTGAAGACTACAACGTTGATAGGCAGGATGTGGAAGTGGTGTGAGCCATTAAGCTAACCTGTACTAATTACCCGTGAGGCTTAACCATACAACGCCAAACGCGTTTTATGACAGCGTAACAGACAGAAGTTAGTATACTAAAGTAGATTTTACGATTATCAGATTTCCGAATTTTATGTAGGGTGAACCGCAGCGCTTAATGCGAAATCAGTTCACCTTGCGCAAAGGACTCGTAAGCGCGATGCGCTTTGTCGAGAATCCTTTCCACGCATTTTGCTTGGTGACAATAGCGTTTTGGACCCACCTGATTCCATGCCGAACTCAGTAGTGAAACGAAACAGCGCCGATGATAGTGTGGCATTTGCCATGTGAAAGTAGGACATCGCCAGGCTCCTAATTAGAGAAACCCGATTCGAAAGAGTCGGGTTTTTTGTTGCCTGTAGAAAAATAAAATACCCAACCAAGACCCCTACGACCTATATCTTTGTAAGCATCGTGTGGCATTGACCATGTGAAAGTAGGACATCTTACTGCGTAGCGCACCATGGCTCCTAATTAAGTTCAGGGCTAATACCATTCCGCTTTAATATCTGATCTAATATAGGCTATATAAAATCACCGGTTAATAACATTGAACCAAAACATAGCTGAACAGCTTTTAGCGCTTTCGCGAAAAGAACCAAACGCACGAAAACGCATACGATTACTCGCAGTGTCATTATTTTATGGGAGTCCATAAATCTCCTACGGTGTTTAATCACGATGTATCGATCAAAGGGGAAGAGTGGGCTGAAATCTTTAAAGCTGTCTACTTCGCCTAGCGCTGATTCGTCCTTTATTAATGAGTCTTCTAACAGCGTTGTGCACGATGAATCACCTTATGATCAGCGACCGTTCAGTAAATTAACTTTGCTTTGTTTATGGCTTTGATTTAGGATCAAATGAGTTTAAAAGCAAGAACTAATAGCCAGTGTCTAGATTACTTATTTGTTTATTATTATTTTTTTCGAGTGCGTCAGTATTTGCAGTTGAAGTAACCAACTTATACCAAGATACCCTTAAAGTGGCTGATAAATCACGCGATGCTCGCCTAGCAGCAAGCCGTGAAGCGCTTCTGAATGTATTGGTTAAAGTGAGTGGCGACACGAGTGCGGATCAAAATCCAACCGCGAAAGAGCGCACGAAAGACATTTCAGATTACATGCTTAAATTCGAATACGACGAAAAAGCAGATGGCACTTTAAATCTCGTCGTAAAATTTGAAGCGAATAAAATCAATGCGTTAATTAAAGATTTAAATCTTCCACTTTGGGGGACTCGTCGTCCATTGGTGGCAATTTGGCTTGCAATTGAAGATAACTGGCGTCGCGAACTTGTGACACAAGAAAGTTACCCTCAGCTTGAACAGCTTATATATGATAAAGCAGGTCGCCGCGGTTTACCCGTTGTTGTGCCATTGCTTGATTTAGAAGATCGAGCCATTGTCGGTATACCAGAAGTATGGGGGAACTTTTCAGACCCTGTAGAGCGAGCTTCAAGTCGTTACAGTGCTGAAAGAAGTATTACTGCGCGCATGTATAAACAGCAGGATTCTGAAACGTGGGTGCTTGATTGGCGGTTTACCAATGATGAATTGTTTGAATCGAATCGCTTGGTGGGTGATAAGCAACAAATTGTGGCTGATATGGTAGATAGCCTAGCAGGCGGCTTAGCGCTTGAGTACGCCATTGATCCTACCATGATTGGGCAACTCGCAACCGCAACCTTTCATTTAAAAGGAATTACGAACTTTGTTGATATTGAGTTTGCAAAACGTCGCTTAGAAAGTTTAAGTGTTGTTACACAAGCACAAATTGCTGTTCGTACTCCTAACTCCGTACAATTTGTTGTGAACCACACTGGCAGTATGAATGATTTTAGAAAAGCACTAGAACTTGATAGTGCTTTTAAAGCCTACCAAAACCCAAGAGATTTTTATCAAGTCGTCAACAACGATGAACTAGAGTATCAATGGCAGGGGCTTTAACACTCGTGCAAGAACCTATGCAAATGGCATTGCCAGTAACGTTGCCTGATGATGAAACATTTACATCGTATTTTGGTGGTGAAAACTCGCTTGAAGTCAGCCACTTGAAAGATGCTTTTACTAAGTTAAATAGCAAGTTTCAATACACATATTTGTGTGGTTTAGGTGACTCAGGCAAGTCACACTTACTTTATGCAACCTGTATTCACGCGCAAGAACTGGGTCTATCAACGATGTTGTTATCGATGAGAGAGGTCATTGATTTTGGTCCAGTTGTGCTCGAAGGATTAGAAACGCTCGATGTTCTATGTATTGATGACTTGCACCTTATTGCAGGGAATGATGCGTGGGAAAAAGGCCTTTTTAACTTTTTTAATCGCTTTAACGAGCCGAGCAAGTTTTTAGTGGTAACGGCTGATTTGCTTCCAGACATGTTGCATATTAATTTGCCCGACTTGGAGTCGCGTTTAAAGTGGGGCACAACGTTGCAAATTCGTTCTATGAGCGATGATGATAAAGCAGAAGCGCTAGTACGTCGTGCTCATATGCGTGGCCTTGAATTAACCGATGAGTGTGCCCGCTTTTTATTAACCCGATTAAGTCGTGATATGCGAGCATTATTGGATGTATTGGACAAACTTGACCATGCATCGATGGCTGCACAAAGAAAATTAACTATTCCTTTCATAAAATCAACGTTAAAGCTTTAGTAGGGCTAGAATCTAGTCCTTGCTTTCAGTTATCATTAGCTATTACAAAATCCTCTGTGAAAAACCAGGTACTCAATGAACTTAGAAAATATTTTAGCGCAAGCACTTGAGGCAGTAGCCAGTGCGAGTGAAATCGCGCAATTAGAAGATATCAGGGTTAATTACCTTGGTAAAAAGGGTGAAATCACCAACTTACTTAAAACGCTTGGCAAGATTGCCCCTGAAGAGCGTAAAGAAGCGGGTCAAGTGATTAACCAAGCAAAACAAGAAGTACAAACAGCAATCAACGAAAAGCGTGAGTTACTAGCAAGTAAGGCTCTTGAAGAAAAGCTAGCGGCAGAAACGATCGACGTAACATTACCTGGTCGTGTTATGCCAACAGGTGGCTTACACCCAGTAACTCGTACAATTGAGCGAATTGAGAGCTTTTTCGGCGAATTAGGTTTTGCGGTTAAATCAGGCCCTGAAGTTGAAGACGATTTTCATAACTTCGACGCATTAAATATTCCTGAGCATCATCCAGCGCGTGCGGATCACGATACTTTCTATTTTAATCCTAAGCTTGTGCTACGTACGCAAACAAGTGGTGTGCAAATTCGTACTATGGAAACGGAACAGCCGCCATTGCGTATTATCTCTCCTGGTCGTGTATACCGTAACGATTATGACCAAACGCACACGCCGATGTTCCACCAAGTGGAAGGCTTGATGGTTGATACAGATGTTAGTTTCACAGAGTTAAAAGGTATTCTTCACGATTTTCTACGTAACTTCTTTGAAGAAGATATGGAAATTCGTTTCCGTCCATCTTACTTCCCATTTACCGAGCCATCAGCAGAGGTTGACGTAATGGGTAAAAACGGTAAATGGTTAGAAGTACTTGGTTGTGGCATGGTACACCCTAACGTTCTTAAATCAGTAGGTATCGATCCTGAAAAATACACCGGCTTTGCATTCGGTATGGGTGTAGAGCGCTTAACAATGTTACGTTATGGCGTGAATGACTTACGTGCATTTTTCGAAAACGATTTAAAATTCCTAAACCAGTTCCGTTAAGAGTGAAGAAATAAAATGAAATTTAGTGAAAAGTGGTTAAGAGAGTGGGTTAACCCAGCAATCGACACGCAGGCTCTTTCGGAACAGTTATCAATGGCTGGTCTTGAAGTGGATGGCGTGGAGCCCGCAGCGGCAGAATTTACCGGTGTTGTCGTTGGTGAAGTTGTTGAATGTGGTCAGCACCCAGATGCAGACAAACTACGTGTGACTAAAGTAAATGTTGGCGGTGATGAGCTTCTTGATATCGTGTGTGGTGCACCAAACTGCCGTCAAGGACTAAAAGTAGCTGTCGCCACGGTTGGTGCAGTTTTACCTGGCGACTTTAAAATTAAAAAAGCCAAGCTTCGTGGTCACCCCTCACATGGTATGCTGTGCGCATTCGTTGAATTAGGGATCAGCGAAGAAGGCGACGGCATCATGGAATTGCCAGCTGATGCACCAATCGGTACAGATTTACGCGAGTATTTAAACCTAGATGACAACATCATTGATGTTGACCTTACACCAAACCGTGGTGACTGTTTAGGCATAAAAGGTCTTGCCCGTGAAGTGGGTGTTCTAAACAGTATTGATGTTAATACACTTGATATTGCGCCAGTTGCTGCAACGATCGACGACAAAGTTTCAATTGAACTTGTTAACGATGATGCCTGTCCTCGTTATTTAGGTCGTGTAATCAAGGGAATTAACTTAGATGCACAGACACCACTTTGGATGGTAGAAAAGCTGCGCCGCAGTGGTATTCGTTCAATCGACCCAGTGGTTGATGTAACAAACTACGTGTTATTAGAGCTTGGCCACCCAATGCACGCATTTGACTTAAATGCGATTGAAGGCGGCATTAAAGTTCGCAGCGCTCATGCGGGCGAAGAGTTGGTCCTTCTTGATGGCAACACAGCTAAACTGAATGAGTCTACGCTTGTTATTGCAGATCACAACAAAGCGCTTGCTATTGCAGGTATTTTTGGTGGCGAAAAGTCAGGTGTGACAGAATCAACCTCTGATATTTTATTAGAAAGTGCGTTTTTCAACCCAGTTGCTATTGCGGGCCAAGCACGTAGTTACGGTCTTCACACAGATGCATCACATCGCTATGAGCGCGGTGTTGACTTTGCCTTGCAAGAAGATGCAATGGAGCGTGCAACAGCACTGTTACTTGATATTGTAGGTGGTGAAGCAGGTCCAGTCGTTGAAGCGGTTGCAAATGATAAATTGCCAAAAGTAACTGAAGTGCGTTTACGCCGTGAGCGTTTAGACCGTGTCATTGGTTATCACATTGATGATGCAAAAGTTACTGATATCCTAACGCGTTTAGGCTTAGACGTGAAAATTGTCGATGGTGTATGGAGCGCTGATGTACCTAGTTACCGCTTTGATATCCGTATCGAAGAAGACTTAATTGAAGAAGTGGCGCGTGTGTTTGGTTATAACAGCATTCCAAACGTAGCGCCGACAGCTAAGCTAAAAATGACTAACCACAATGAATCACATGTTGCGGTTACTAAATTCCGTAATACTTTAGTGACACGTGGTTATCAAGAAGCCATCACATACAGCTTCGTAGACCCTAAAGCACAAGCAATTCTGCATCCGCAAAGTGATGCATTGATATTACCTCACCCAATTTCAGTTGAAATGTCAGCGATGCGTGTAAGCTTAATGCCTGGCTTGTTGGCATCATTGGTGTATAACCAAAATCGTCAGCAACCGCGTGTTCGTTTGTTTGAACATGGCTTAAAATTCTTACGTGACGAACAGGCCGAAAACGGGGTAAACCAAGTTGCGGTAATCGGTGGTGTGATTTCGGGTCTTGCTCACGGTGAACATTGGGTTCAAGAAAAGCGTCCTGTTGATTTTTATGACTTAAAGGGCGATGTTGAGGCACTTTTAGCTATTAGCAACGATATGTCACGTTTTGAGATAAAAGCAGAACAGTCAGATGGCTTACACCCTGGTCAATCTGCCGTTATTTATGCTGATGGTAAAAAGGTTGGTTTCTTTGGTGCGGTTCATCCACAAGTACAAAAGTCGCTAGATATCAATAACACAGCATTCGTGTTTGAAATTGAAATGTCGGCTCTTGAAAAAAGAAAATTACCTGAAGCAGTTGCAGTGTCGAAATTCCCGTCAAACCGCCGTGATATCGCGATTTTAGTGGAAGATCACGTGAAATCGGGTGATATTTTTAAGGTCATAGAAAAAGTTGGCGGAAATCAATTGGTTGACCTAAACTTATTCGATGTGTATAAGGGCAAAGGTATTGAGCCAAATTATAAGAGTTTGGCGATTGCTCTAACACTGCAAGCGGTTGATAGAACGCTCGAAGAGAAAGATATCAATCAAGTAGTTGATAATGTGGTGGCCGCATTGGCCGAACAATTTAACGCATCGTTGAGGGACTAGATATGGCGCTTACTAAAGCCGACATAGCTGAACACCTATTTGAAAAACTCGGGATCAATAAAAAAGATGCCAAAGATTTAGTTGAAGCGTTTTTTGAAGAAATCCGCTCAGCGCTAGAAAAAGGCGAGCAGGTTAAGCTCTCTGGATTTGGTAACTTTGATCTTCGAGATAAAAAAGAACGTCCAGGCCGTAATCCGAAAACAGGCGAAGACATCCCTATTTCGGCACGCCGAGTTGTGACCTTTAGACCAGGTCAGAAGCTTAAAACTCGTGTGGAAGTTGGTACAAGCAAATCAAAATAAGAAAAGGCAGCATTCGCTGCCTTTTTTATTTTTAAAAGCCTCGGGGCGAGACAAATTCGCCAGCTTGAATGCTGTCGTAAGTTTTTTGTGCGAGCTCATTGAGGCTGTCGAGACTTTTACCAGAAACGGTGAGCTTGTGCTCAATCGGCAAGATATCAACATTTTCAAACCCTGATAATTGTGCAACACGTGCAAATGTGTAAGCGTGCTTATATTTTTCGTGTTTGTAAAATAAGCTTACAAGTGTTGGATAAATTTCTGGGTTAGGTGTTTGACCCGCCTTATTTAGCTCTAATGTTTTGTAGAGCAGATCAATGGTTTTTTCATCGTCAAACTTGACATAGTAACTGGCTAAGAAAAATTGTATTTCTGCATTTTCTGTTACGCGTTTATCTTGTTTGTTCTCTAAAGCAAGTAATTTTGATAACGCTGATTGGTCGTTATTGCGTGACCAATGGTAATAGAGTAGCCCTGGATGATTGGTATCTTTAGTGTCTTGGAAGATACGTGTCATTTCTTTAATACTGGTTAAATGACCTTCCACACGAGATGTGGTTTTTTCTTTTAACTTAATATGCTCAATTTTTGCTGCCAAAGACACACATTGATTATATTTTTCAAAGTCTTTCAATAATTGATATTTGTTTTCGTCAGTGGGTGACTTATATTCAACATAACGTTGAATTATCACATCGGCACGTTGTTCTTTGCAGTGGCTATCTTTGTTTAGATCACTACAAAAACCCGGTGTTTCGTCGCACACTTTAGCCAGTGTAAGCGGATCTTCACACCCTGTTAATGCCAATAAACCAAGCAAAACGCTTGCTCTTAGTAACATTCCTTAACCTCGAGTTAATAAATACGACTTTATTCTAGCGCAATGAATTGTTCTGTAACAGTGGAGAATCATTTGAGTTTAAATTAGAATACCCCTGCCTGAGATGTGTTGCTCTCAAATCACAGCATATTTTTAAGGCTATCCGTTCAAAATTGTTTAATTAGGTAAAAAAAATGACCTCATCTCACGAGTTAGAATACACAAACAGCTGGCAAGAACGCCAAGATTACGCAGAAAGCATGCAACCAATTATTGGTCGCCTATACCGTAACCGCGGTATCGAAATTGCTGTTTATGGCCGCCCGCTTGTTAATGCTAGCCCTATCGATATCATCAAAGCACACAAAACTGTTGCTCAGTTTGAAGGCACTAAATTACGTTTGCGCGAGAGCTTCCCATTTTTAGAAGCCATCAGCAAAATGGATTTAAACTCAGCACGCATCGATATTGGTAAATTAGCATACGGTTATTTATATAACGATGCCGCTAAAGGCCGTTCTGTTGAAGAGTATTTAACTGAAGAGCTTGCTGAAATTGCGAATGCAGAGCGTAAAGAGCCACGTGACGTTGTTTTATATGGTTTTGGCCGAATTGGTCGTTTGTTAGCTCGTTTATTAATTGAAAAATCAGGTCCTTATGCAGACTTACGCTTACGCGCGATAGTTGTACGTGGCGGTAAAGACGGTGACCTTGAAAAGCGTGCAAGTTTATTGCGTCGTGACTCAATCCATGGTCCTTTCAATGGTTCTATTACGATTGATAAAGAGCGCAATGCAATTAAAGCGAACGGTAGCTACATCCAAGTTATCTATGCTAACTCACCTAACGAAATTGATTACACTGCATACGGTATCGACAACGCGCTTATCGTTGATAATACTGGTATCTGGAAAGACGAAGCAGGTCTTGGACTTCACCTAGAATCAAAAGGCGCTTCAAAAGTACTTTTAACTGCGCCTGCGAAAGGTAATATTAAAAATATCGTTTACGGTGTAAATAACAAAGATATCAAACCTGAAGATAAAATTGTCTGTGCAGCAAGCTGTACAACAAATGCAATCACACCAACGCTTAAAGCATTAAACGATAAGTTTGGTATTAAGAATGGCCACGTTGAAACGGTTCACTCTTATACAAATGACCAAAACTTAATCGACAACTACCACAGTGCTGAGCGTCGTGGTCGTGCTGCGGCACTTAACATGGTTATCACTTCGACAGGTGCTGCTAAAGCTGTATCAAAAGCATTACCTGAACTTGAAGGTAAACTGACGGGTAACGCTATCCGTGTACCTACACCTAACGTATCAATGGCTATCTTAAACCTTAACCTTGAAAAAGGCACAACCGTTGAAGAGTTAAATGCTTTCTTACGTGATACTGCGCTGCATTCAGATTTACGTGACCAAATCGATTACACAGCATCAACAGAAATCGTATCTACAGACTTAGTGGGCAGCCGCTATGCAGGTGTTGTAGATTCACAAGCGACGATTGTTGATGACAACCGTGTTGTACTTTACGTTTGGTACGATAACGAGTTTGGTTATAGCTGCCAAGTAGTACGTTGTATGCGTGATATGGCTGAAGTAACGTTCCCAAGCTTACCTCGCTAATACCTAACGTGATAAATTTAAAAGCCAGCATATTGCTTAATGCCAGTCAGTTAAGAGCTGACTGGCATTTTCTTTTGTAAGGATACTTATTTGGTTTCCTTCTTATCACCCTTGGATAATGCCTGTCTGGTAGCCTATCGGGTAAGATAAACAACCTAAGTGTTGTCAGTAACTCATCATAATGAACAGGTAACTTACTTGCACTATGTATTGGCGTAAACATGAAGAAAGCGATTACCTGCCGCATAGATTGGCTAAAGCTTAATTGAGTAGGCAAGATATCTTCTTCTTTAGTTGCATCAAGCATGATTATGCGTATTAAGTTGTAAGCGAGTAGTAATCCCCATAACTCTTGGCGTACCATGTCTGGCTTCTTACTACGTAATGTATGTTTGCTGTGATTCAATCCCTGCTTTATTTCTCTAAACGCCAGCTCAATTTCCCAGCGTTGTGTATAAACCTCTATTAATTCGTCATACGGAAATCGTAAAGGGTCAATAAGAGAACTCAGAACACGATAGCTTTTTCCATCAGCTTTATAAGTGGTTAATCTTGCCGTTATGGTATCTGGTAATGACTCAAACTTCTTTCTCGCCTGAAGGCTTGTAGACAAGGTAACAATCTTATCATTGTCACTGATACTGTGTTCAACTTGATACTGTAAATCCTTCCTTGCTGGCAACATCCAGTGAGAGTTTTTTCCTTGGCTTTGCCATTGATAAAGTAGCCCTAATGAGTAATAACCACGGTCAAACAAGGTCAGAGAGTTATCCGGTACGGCTGGTAATAGACGTTGAGCTAAGCTCATTTCGCCTACACAACGGGCATCAAAACTACTGTCTAACAATAAGTGGCTAGATACTTCCATTAAGCTACACATTCGAATTTGTGGATAGCTGACTTCTCCATGCTGATTACTGTCACTGCCAAACTTTTCTCGGTTTTCTTGATTATCATGAGTTCGGAAGCTAACGCCATCCACTGCAAGTAAATTAAGTCCACACCACTGCTCAAAAGGCTGGGTGGCAAACACTTTATGTGAAAGTAATTGAAATGTTTGTTGGACTGCTTCGTAACCCAACCTTTGGCGACCTTGCACGAGCGCACTCGGCGCTACTAATTTGTTTTTTCCAGGCAAGGATATGTCGAGTCTGTTAGCAATATCCCACACAGTTTCGTTTCGGAATAAACTCATACCAATTACAGACCACATAATAGCTTCTAGCGGTAACCGCCTTTTACGAACAGTGGCAACTCCCGCATGTTCAAATGCTTGTTCAAGAATATCAGGGTCAAGAACCTGCTTAAGTTTGTCGAGTGTATGTACATCATCTAAAAAGGAGGACATATCATCGAAGTGTTGAATTAGAGACATAAAAAAATCCGATACTATTTCTAATATCGGATTGTGAAGCTATGAAAAGATCAGTCAAGTGATCATAAAAATATGCTTAACTGATCTGCATTAAGCATATTGCTGGCTTTTTTAGTCGTGAAAGTTTTTGCAAATTTTCTGCATGTGGTAGGCTGTATTTAGTCTGCTACATATTACTAACAAAACGTCCTAATCGGTGCGTTGACTTAATTCTTATCTAATGACTACGTCGTTAAGAATTATTTTTAAGCAATAGGTTTATAGAATGAAAATTACCAGCAATTTTGACAGTGGTAACATCAAGGTTATTGAAGCCGTTGACCCGCTGAATATTCAATTAGAAATCAATAAAGATAATCAGTCTGATTTTTTCCAGTGGTTTCACTTTCGTCTAGAAACAACCCCATTTCAAAACCACAAGTTACATATCAACAACTTAGAAAATTCAGCCTACCCAGATGGTTGGGAAGGTTACCATGCTGTTGCGTCTTACGACCGTCAAACGTGGTTCCGTGTCCCTTCAGAGTACGCAAATGGCACACTATCATTTGAAATGGAACCAGAGTGTGGCAGCGTGTATTTCGCGTATTTTGCGCCATACAGCTATGACCGTCATTTAGATTTATTAGCATGGGCACAAAGCCAGCACGCTTGTGAGCTTGAAACACTCGGCGAAACGTTAGATGGTCGTGACATGAGTGTGCTACGTGTTGGTATTCCAAGCAGTGATAAGAAAACAATTTGGATTACTGCACGCCAACACCCAGGCGAAACGATGGCTGAGTGGTACGTTGAAGGTTTACTACATAAATTACTTGATGATGAAGACCCACATGCCGCTGCACTTTTATCAAAAGCGGTGTTCTACATTGTGCCAAACATGAACCCAGATGGCAGCGTTCGTGGTCATCTGCGTACCAATGCTAAAGGCGTGAACTTAAATCGTGAATGGCAAACGCCAAGCATGGAAAATAGCCCTGAAGTATTCTTAGTGCTAAATAAAATGCGTGAAACAGGCCTTGATATGCACCTAGATATTCATGGTGACGAAGCTATTCCATATAACTTTGTTGCGGGCAGCGAAGGTATTCCGGGATACGATGACCGCTTAAAAGAGCTTGAAGACAGCTTCAAAGCAGCGCTATTAACAGTGACACCTGAATTTCAAGATGAGCACGGTTATCCGAAAGATGAACCAGGCCAAGCGAACTTAACGGTTGGTTCTTCTGCAGTTGCTCATGAGTTTAATGCTTTGGCGTACACTGTTGAAATGCCATTTAAAGATAATAACGATTTACCAGATCCTGACTATGGCTGGTCAGATCGTCGCTCGTATCAATTTGGTCAAGATACACTAGCGGCCATTGTTAACGTTGTCGATAAATTACGATAACGAGTCTAATCCAATGACGGGCATCAGCGAATACTGATGCCCGTCCTTGTTTCTGCTACATATCACGTAATTAGATTTGTTATATTGAAAATTAACTGTTAACAAGGTTGGTTGATTTAAGTTAATATTCAATACGTTTAGCTGAGAAGTAAATTAATCTTAGTATTTATTTCTCGCATCTATATGTATGTCGCGCATTCTCACAAGCTAACGCCGAGTATCGTAACTAACAATAAAAAATATAATCATAGAGGATATCCATGGAAGCTTTTGTAAGCGCCGTTAATGACGTAGTCTGGAGTAGTGCACTCATCTATTTATGTCTTGGCGCAGGTCTGTTTTATTCCGTTTTAACCCGTTTTGCTCAAGTTAGACATTTCAAAGAAATGTGTAAGTTGCTACTAAGCTCAAACAGTTCTAATACCGGTATTTCATCATTTCAAGCTTTGGCAGTTTCGTTATCAGGCCGTGTTGGTGTTGGTAACATCGCAGGTGTAGCTGCAGCAATTGGTTTTGGTGGCCCCGGTGCTATTTTTTGGATGTGGGTCGTGGCATTTTTAGGAGCCAGTACCGCGTATGCAGAATCAACACTAGGTCAAATTTATAAATCAGAAGAAGATGGCCAGTATCGCGGTGGCCCTGCTTATTACTTTGATCGTTGCTTACAACAAAAGTGGTTAGCAGTGCTATTTGCTGTGTCGGCAATTATCGCATGCGGTGTATTTTTACCAGGTGTACAAGCGAATGCGGTAGGTAACGCATTTACCCAAGTTTTTGGCGAAGGTACATTAGTGAGCACAAGTTTTGGTGATGTTGGTAGCTTTAAACTGGTTGCACTTGCGATCATTTTGATTGTGTTAGCGTTCATTATTTTTGGTGGCATTAAACGTATTGCCAACTTTACTCAAATCGTTGTGCCATTTATGGCTCTTGGTTACATTGTTCTTGCTTTAATCGTGGTATTTATAAACCTTGATAAAGTACCGGGTATTTTTTCACTTATTATTACTGATGCATTTACGGCTCAAGCGGGCTTTGGTGCAGCGATAGGTTGGGGTGTAAAACGCGGTATATACTCAAATGAAGCGGGTCAGGGTACGGGGCCGCATGCTGCTTCAGCCGCTGAGGTTGATCACCCAGCACAACAAGGATTAGTGCAAGCTTTTTCAGTCTATGTTGATACTATCTTTGTATGTACAGCAACGGCATTAATGATTTTAATTACTCAACAATATAATATCGTAGGTGAATTACCTGAAGGGCAATTCATTGTTCAAAACGTTGATGCAGCAACTGAAATTGGCTCAGCAGCCTTTACGCAAATGGCATTATTTAGTGTGTTTGGTGGTTTTGGCCAGGCGTTTGTTGGTATTGCGTTATTTTTCTTTGCATTTACGACAATTCTTGCTTATTACTATATCGCAGAGACAAACGTTGCTTACTTAAATCGTTACTTCAAGGGGAGCATTCCACTTGTTCTTGTAAAGCTCGTTATTATGTTTATGGTGGCATACGGTATGGTTAATAGCTCTGGGTATATCTGGGCTATTGGTGATATCGGTGTTGGCTTAATGGCGTGGATTAATATTGTGGGCATTTTAGCTATCTTTTTCGTGGCTAAGCCTGCGCTTAATTGTTTACGCGATTATGAAGAGCAAAAGAAAGCCGGTGGCGAAATTACATTCGACCCTATTAAGTTAGGGATTAAAAATGCCACATTCTGGGAAAAACGCCTTGAACAAAAGGCAAAAGATAAATTATAAGTTGCTAAAGCAATAAACTTAAAGTGTGGGTTAGAGCGTCTTAGTTATTACTATTTTCGAATCTTCACGATTGAATGCAATTCGAAAAAGACATCGACTCATAAAACAAGTACAATAAAGGGCGCCTAAAGGCGCCTTTTTTATGCGTAGTATGGAGAAAGATATGGCGATTATTAGTTGCCCGCAATGTGCAAAATCAATATCTGACAAACATAAACAATGTCCTCATTGTGAGTGCCAAGTCACTGAGCTGAGCAATGAGCAGTTGCAGCAAATGCAAAAAGAAACGCGCATTCGTAAACAGCAAAAGTTTATGAATCATTCTTTCCTCGCACTGATTTTATTTTTAGGGGGCTTTTTCTGTTATTACTTTATTCACCCTGAAGCAGAATCTTTAGAGTGGTATGCCTATTCGGCAGCCATGGCAGTAGGCTTTGTATGGTATATTGTAAGCCGTATCTATTTAGTTGTTTTAAAAAAGAAAAAGTAACATGAATATTGATCACATCGTTAAGAATATCACCCCAGAAGTATTTGAACGTCTTCAGTATGGCGCATCAACAGGCAAATGGCCTGATGGCACGGTATTGACTGAAGAGCAAAAACAACAAACCGTTCAACTCGTGATGCTTTATCAAGCTAAAGTTTCGCAGACCAATGAGCAGTTTACCATTGGTGCCAATGGTGAAATGGTGCAAAAGAGCAAAGCTCAATTGCAAAAAGAATTCGCATCTGAAAATGAAATAGCTAGGTTTAGTGAAAATGATCTTTAAACACCTATTTACACCGAAATGGAAACACCCTAAGAGCCAAGTTCGTTTGGCTGCTGTTGAACGCCTTGACTCAGAACGTGATGTCAACATTTTGAATAGCATCGCGCTTGAAGACAGTTCAGCAGAAATCCGTAAAAAAGCATTGAATAAAGTAAATGATATTGTTTTATGGTGGCAAGTATATAAACAAGATCAGGCATTAAAAGAGATTGCCGAACAGCATATAAATCAAGCGGTGTTAAACACCGACAGTCAGCTTGATGAGAGCATAAAAAACGAATTCATTGAACGTTTTGCACCCGTTAAAACACTTGAAAAACTCGCGTTTGCAGAAAAAGAAATTCAAGTGCGTGTTAAGTTACTAAAACGCTTAGCTAACCCAAACCTAGTTGATAAAGCTTTCAAAGAAGGAAGCGAAGAGTTACAGCTCAAATTAGTTGAACTTGTAATTCAACACCAACTGTCTAAACCACTTTTGAAACATGCTAAAGGTGAAGCGCATACGCAACTTGCTGCCCATTTAGAAAATGAGCGTTTAGCCGCTGAAATGCCGGCTAAAGTTGAAGCTGATACCCGAATTGTACTTGCTAAACTTAATGCACTGCGTGAAAAAAGTGATTTCAACCTAGTATCTCAGCAACATGCTGATTTACTACAGCAATGGCAGGCCATCGAGTTAAAGTGGCTAACGGATGAACAAGTCAACTTATTAGATAAAAAATACTCAGCCATTATCGCAAAGTTAGATACACATCTTGCGATGCTTAGCAAAGAGCATGAGGCGCAGCAGCAAAAGCTTGCAGAGCAACAGCGTCAAGTGTTGGCACTGGCTACTTTAGAAGCGCTAGGCGAAGAAATTGAAAATGCATTACAGCTCGGTCTAGAGACCCCAGAACAAATACAGCAAGATTGGCTTGAAGCGAAAGTAAGTCAAGCAAAAGAGGCACTTGCTGAGACTGAGCTTGCTGACAATCAAAATGTACGTGATGTGAAACAGCATTTAACGAATTTGTTTAAACAAGTGGAGCAGTTACCACAGTTAGTTGCTGCGATTGCTGACTATAAAGCGGCATTCGATGCTTTATCTGCGGTTACGACAAGCGACGATGAAACACAGTTTGATACGCTAAATAAAGAGTTTGAGCAGAAAAGCAAATTCGCGCGAAAAAAACTCTCGCATATCCCGTCTCGCTTACAAGGGCGCTTTAAAGCTAACTTAACGGAATGTGTGAAAGCGTGGCAACATGCTATGTTGCCATTAACGAATAAGTTTGACAAAAACCAACAAGCCGCGAAGCGCAAAGCACGTGATGTTAAACGTTTGATTGATCAAGGTCGTTTTAATGTTGCCTTTGGTGTTTTTAAAGGATTTGAAGAGTTATATGAGACATTAACCGAGTCTTATAAGCAGCCATTAAATACATTAAAAGCAGATCTTGAGGCACAGCTAGCAGAAGCGAAAGACTGGCAAAAATATGCATCGGCGCCGAAGCGCGACGCTATTTTACAAGAGGTCAGTGAGCTTGTTGCAACGCCATGTACCGATCCTAAACAGCGTGCTGAGCAAGTTAAACAATTACGCCGTCGTTGGAATGAATTAGGTCGCTTAGATACTGATGCTGAAAAACAGCAGGGTGAACTTTTTGATCAACACATTGAAGTGTTGTTCACGCCTTGTCGTGAGTATTTTGCAGAGCAAGAGCAGTTGCGCGAGCACGCAAAAACACAGCGTTTAGATATTATTGCACAAATGCAGCAATTAGCTGAGCTTGATGCACAGACCGATGATTTTGACTGGAAACAGTTTGAAAGTAAGTATAACCGCATCAGTAAATCATGGCGTTCTGTGGGTAATGTAGACCCTAAAACGTATCGTGAATTACACAGCGAGTTCAAAACGGTTCAGTCGCAAGTGAATGCGAAGTTAGCTGCATTTCACAAAGCCAATGCGGAACAGAAAAGTGCCCTCGTTGAGCAGGCAACACTACTTTCTCAATCTGACGACCTTGCAACCGCATGTCAGCAATTAAAGGCATTGCAACAAACATGGCAAACAATTGGTTTTGCTGGCATGAAAGCAGAAAACACGTTATGGCAGCAATTTAGACGTGTCAACGATGAGACATTTGCAAAGCGTAGCGCAGAGTTTGAAATACAAAAGCAAGCTCAACAGCAGAATGATGAAGTCGCTGCAGTGGAATTAACCGAGCTTGAGTCTGCGTTAGGCAGTGTGGTTCACTTAGCACAACTTAAAGACTTAGCGGCTAAATTATCAGCATTAGACTACTCTAAATCACTTAGTGGTCGAGTTGCGCAATTAGAAAGTGCCATCGCGGCGAAAACAGAGGTGCTTGGTAAACAAGCTGAACAATCAAAGCTAGCTGCTTTGTTTAGTGCCCTAGAAGAGGGCAGTACTATACCGGCTCAATTTCAGGCTTCGTTAACAACAGCATTAACTGCGCAGCAGTTGTTGACACGTATTGAAATTTTAGCAGGGGTTGAATCAGCCGATAGCCAATTACGTATGACAGAGCAAGTTGCAATGCTTGATGATAAGCATCGTGGCGAACAGGCTGATGTTTACTACTATCTAAAACAACTTTTAGCGGTCAGTGAAGGTTCAGTTTCACCTGACACACTAGCTAGGCTTAAAGTTATATTCGCAATTTAACGATTAATAGCAATCGATTAAGGTATTTAGTTTTCTCTCAAGATAAGTGGGGTGTCATATCCTACTTATCTTGATTATTGAAAGATTAAATAAGTTAACATGGTTGATTTAAGCCGCTTTTAAAGCGGCTTTTTTGAGGAAAAAAATGAGAATTTTAATATTACTTACGTGTTTATTTTTAGGGGCGTGTAAGAGCACAGATCAAGGTGTCTCTGTTTATTCATTTACAAATTCAGAAATAGAAACTGCACTTGCAAATCAGTTACCAAAACTCAGTGAACAAATTAAGTTGATGGGTTTGCCAGTTGATTTTTCAGTAAATGACTTAAGTGTTAACGTTGGTCCAGATAAACGCGACGTAGTCGTTTTAGGCGCAGACTCAAGTGCAGTGATTAAAGCGTTTGCACTTAAATACCCAGTAAGATTAAAACTAAAAATCGAAGGCAGTCCTTTCTATGACAGTGAGAAAAAAGCGGTGTTTCTTCGTAATGTGAAATTAATAGACACCACGGTCGATACTGCTGGGTTTAAAGGTAATTTAAACTTACTAGATGAGCAAGCGATGCAAGTTATAAATAGCTTTTTAGCCGTTAATCCAGTTTATAAACTAAATATGAATGACCCTAAAGTGGCACTACTAAGTAAGTTACCTTTGGATATGAAAGTATCACAGGGTGAAATTCTCTTAGTACCTACTCTCTAGAAAGGGTATCAGCAAGCAGTGTAAAAAGCGGCAAAATGCCGCTTTTTTAATGTATTTAGTGCGTCAATTTAAAAATAGTTAAGTCGTTTTTCTGAAAACGTCAGTGTAATTTTGTAAACGTCAAACTTAGTCGCCAACTGACTATCACCAATCCGTAAAAATAGATAATCATTTTGAGTGATAAAACCTGTGCCACCTGCGACAAAAATGCCTGATTTACGACTGCATGGATGCAGGGGGGAGAGCAATGCAGGAGCAATTGCCGAAAACAACTAAATAGCGACATTTTTACCTTATTATTGACGCGGTTTTATTGCCTAAACATAGACCACTTAATTAAGCCAATTGGTATAACAGTCCTTTATTACTTTACTTGTTTGCTAATTAAAAGCTTGTCATAATGCTCGTGATATTTCGCGAGTGGAGCCTATGTATGATTAAGGAATTTTTAAACGACCCAACATTATTACTCAATGCGGTAGGTGAAGGGATTTATGGCTTTGACTTATCGGGCAATGCGGTGTTTGTTAACCCTGCCGCAGAGCGCATGACGGGGTGGCATGCCGATGAGTTATTAGGTAAAAAAATTCACCAATATCATCATCATACTAGAAAAGATGGCTCGCCTTATCCTGCCGACGAATGTCAGATATATTGCACCATGTTTGATGGCAAGCATCGGCATGTAACCGATGAGGTGTTTTGGCGCAAAGATGGAAGCCATTTTGCAGTAGAATACACCTCAACACCTGTCTATAAGAATGGTGAGCTGATAGGGGCTGTCGCGATTTTTCGCGACGTTTCAAAACAACAGCAAACCGAACTCGCTTTGCGTGATGCATTGGCGCAAGTACAGCATTTATCTGAACAATTACAAGAAGAGAATGCTTATCTTATTTCTGAGTTAAATGAAGATTGGCAAGATTCGGGTCTTGTTGGAAAAAGTCACTCATTTCAGACGATGCTTGAACAAATTACCCTTGTCAGCCAAACAAACAGCACAGTGCTTATTTTGGGGGAGAATGGCACAGGTAAAGAACTTGTCGCACGTAACTTACATCGTTTGAGTACGAGAGCTGAGCAACCTTTTATCAAAGTAAATTGTGCTGCATTCTCAGCAAATTTGATCGAATCTGAATTATTTGGTCATGAAAAAGGGGCGTTTACAGGCGCGAATGAACGCAGGAAAGGTCGCTTTGAGTTAGCTGATAACGGAACGCTTTTTTTAGATGAAATAGCAGAGCTACCGCTTGAATTACAGAGTAAACTTTTGAGAGTATTACAAGAACATGAGTTTGAGCGCGTAGGGGGAACACACACTTTAACTGTGAATATTCGTGTTATTGCAGCCACAAATCGAAACTTATGGCAGATGGTAGAGCAGGGAAGTTTCCGTATGGATCTCTATTACCGATTAAATGTATTTCCTATTCGCGTACCAGCATTGCGTGAGCGAAAAGAAGATATCCCCTTGCTTGCTGCTAATATTATTAACCAGCTTAATAAGCGTCTTGGCAAACACTTTAAAGGTCTTACAAAAACAACCTTGGCACAGCTTGCTAACTACGAGTGGCCTGGCAACATTCGTGAATTACAAAACATACTTGAGCGTGAAGCAATTCTATCAAAACAAAATGTTCTGCAATTATCATCTGCGTTGAGTGATAAAGACCCTGCTTCTGGTGTGGTACTTTCACTCGATGCCGCGCAAAAACAGCATATTTGTACTGTACTCAAGCAGTGTCATGGCAAAATTTCTGGTGAGGATGGTGCTGCGACATTACTTGAGTTGCCAGAAAGTACTCTGCGCTCAAAAATGAAAAAGCTAGGTATTAAATACTAAGGCGCGAAATATCACGCAAGCTCGCGGTATTTCACGAAATTAAGGCGTTCTATATATTTAATGTCGTTATTTTTCAATGTGTTATGTGTGTTGTGTTGTTGGCCTGATTGTTGCTCTTACTTGTTAGAACCGAGACTAACAGTAAGTAGCAAAATGAAATTAGAAATCAAAGAGCAAGACCTAATCATCAAGCCCTATAATCAAGAGGGTCCCATTTATATTCGTGAGCAAAAAGGCCGTTTTCAACGTATTCGTCGATACCTTGGATGGGTTTTAATGCTTATATTTATAGCGATTCCATGGATACCTTATAAAGGTCACCAAGCAGTGCTATTAGACGTTGCGAGTCAAAAGTTTAGCTTGTTTGGCCTAACGCTATTACCCCAAGACTTTATGATTTTAGCTATGTTATTTATGACTGGTGCATTTGCCTTGTTTTTCGTTACGAATTGGTTAGGGCGAGTATGGTGTGGCTACACCTGTCCGCAAACAATCTGGATGTTAATGTTTACATGGGTTGAGCAAAAAATAGAAGGATCGAGAAACCAACGTATAAAAATGGATAAGGCACCTTGGTCGGCAACAAAAGTACAAAAAAAAGTGATTAAACATGCTGCGTGGTTACTTATTTCATTAATCACATCGATGTCTTTTATGGCGTACTTTATTCCTGCAAAGTCGTTATACATGAGTTTATTTACGCTTGAAATGTCAGGTATTGTAAGCTTCTGGGTGTTTTTATTTGCATTTTGTACGTATGGCAATGCGGGTTTTTTACGTGAAAAAATGTGTACTGTCGCCTGTCCTTACTCTCGTTTTCAATCAGTGATGTTTGATAAAGACACGTTAGTGGTAACTTATGACCAACAAAGGGGAGAAACACGTGGTGCACGTAAACGTAAAGCCGACCCTAAAGCACTTGGGCTAGGTGACTGTGTTGACTGTAATCTATGTGTTGAAGTTTGCCCTGCTGGCATCGATATTCGTAATGGCTTGCAATACGAGTGCATCAACTGTGGGTTATGTATTGATGCTTGTGATAGTACAATGGAAAAATTTAACTATCCAAAAGGGTTAATAAAATATGCTTCTGAAAAGCAAATGGATGGTGAAACGACAAATCCATTTAGGTTGAAGCTACTTGGTTATGGTGGTCTAACAGCTTTGTTTATTTTAGCTATGGTTGTATGGACAGCAATGCGTACGCCAATCGAAGCATCAGTGATAAGGGATAGAAACGCTTTATATCGGGTTAACTTTGAAGGGCTAGTTGAGAATCCTTACACGTTGTCGATTATCAATAAAACACAGCAGCCGTTAAATTATACGATTGGCATTTCAGGAATTGATGGGGCAGTGTTGCAAGTAGCAGAGTCAATTTTAATTGAAGCCGGTAAAATGAAGCGAGTGCCAGTGACTGTTGTTGCAGATGGCTATGGGTTAAAATCAAAAGTGACATCAATTCGTTTTCATATACAAGCACTGGAAGATGCGAGTATTGGCATAACGAAAGAAAGTAAATTCTACAGAGATTAAACAGTGGCTACCTATACCATTGTGCTTAATTAAGTGGTCTATTTTGAGGCAATAAAACCGCGTTGATAACAAGGCAAAAATTTAGTTATTTAGGTGTTTGAAACCAGACATTTTTAACGCAGGTAGCGACTGGTTTAATCACTCAAAAAGATTAAGTATTTTTGCACATTGGTATTAAATGGCTTGTTTTTAACAAGCCATTTCTGCTAACTCTAGTTGTTTTAGAACATAGGCCTTTGCACTGTCTAAATCATCATATAAACAGTCTAGAATTTGAATCGGTGATTGTGCTTGCGCAATTACACGCTTCATTTGGTTTAGCACAATGGATGAGCTAAATATAAACGCGGTGGCTTTACAATTGGTATCTTTCAACTCTTTTAATAAGCTGACAAAACCGTGCTCAGCATCTGGGGTAGTTGCATATAAATTTGTTGAATGACTAATGTATGCCCACGGTTTTCCAGCTAAATCGCAAATATGTTTTTTTAATCCAGCCGCGAAGTCGTTGACCAAACGTGCATTAATATTACCAGAAAATTGCCCAATAATAATGGGGCCATCAGTGATTATAGCGACACTGCCATAGTGATTCTTAAAATTCAATTTGCTTCCCTATCTAATTAAAAGAGCGCGAATTTTATACAATCTGCAGTGCGTGTCTAGCGATTTTTTGAACAATAGCGAAAAAGCATAACTTTTTCGCTATTGTTTATTTTAATTAATAATTTACCTGTATTACGTCCATATGTGTATAATTTATATGCAACATAATTGATTTATAACTAACTAATTATTAACAACGTAATCAAGTGCTCCGGTAATAGAAGCGACTTGAGCATTGATGCAAATTGTATCGTTAGCGTGTGGGCTGTCAGGGTATACCTCTGTGGTAGTAACATATTTTGCATTGGTTAAACCCATGCATAAACCCAGTTTTTTCGCCTCGTAATTTATGACGCCAAATTGAGTTTGTACAACACCAATGAGCTGGTTGTTTTCATCGCTTGGAGCAATATGTGTTACCTTTTCAACGGCTTTAATGATTGCTGTTTGAAAGGCATCCTGTGGTCGTTCACTGTCTGCAACAAGGTAAAAACCATCAGGAATGTTCCAATTATCGTGGTTTTTTGCATCTCGGGCTGCCAGCGCTGGACGAAACTCACTGTTATCGGTATCGGTTGTTTCATGCAAATCAACATGCACTAACGGCGCGATATCATGCTCTGCTAAAAAAGACATAATAGCTGCTGATTCTTCTGCGGGGCTATTTTTATAAAATGAACGATTAGGATCTGTTGCGTTCGGATTCCAGCGGTTGATTGTTTCATAACCCCATGGGCTAATACACGGCGCAACCAAGATATTAAAATGTTCAAGGTAGTCAGCTGCTTTTGTTTTAGCAAAGGCTAGTGCACCATGAACGCCACTTGTCTCATAGCCATGAACACCTCCGGTTATCAGCACACACGGTTTATCTGCTTGCCAATGCTTACTTTTTAGAATGTAAAGAGGGTAGTTTTCGGTGTCATAACTTAGTGCACCATACTGCTCAATATCGAAGTGAGCTGATAAGGCGTCTAATTGTGAAACAACATCATCTTGGTAGCTTCGCTTGACAGATTGTAACTCAAGCCATGCTTTTTTATCTGCGTCGTTCCATGGCTTACCAGGGGTTCCGATAGGATAATTCATAAAATACCTTTTTGGATTTAGGTGCAAAAAAGCCAAGCTTAACGAAGCTCAGCATAGCCTGCAACTAGATAAGGTCAGTGGAAATATTTTCCTCTTCATACAGTTTTGCATGATGATGCTTATGAATATCAAACAAGTATTGACGCATAGCGTCTTCACCTTCGCAAATTTTTTCTATTTTAGCTGCAACGCCATTACTTGTGACACGCACAGGTTTTGCACTAATGACGACATGCTCATTATTAGGCAGATTAAAAGCGAGTAAAATTTCTTTATCGAGCGTTTCCTCAGCATTTTTGGGTTGCAACAATACGCCCGTGCTAGACAGTGAAATAATCAGGTATTGTTCTGTTTGCAATTCTAGGTTGGGGGTACGCCAGCTGCGTTCAATTCCTTTTGTATCGATCACTTCGGGGGCACTTAACGTGGGGGTAACTTGCCCTTTGTCGTCAACAATAAACTCAAGTGGAAACCACAATTGATAAATACCCACTTCAGCAAGTAGGGTTAGCTTGGCATTGTTTAACAGACCATTCAGCTTATCGGGTAAATTAAAGTTAACAGATATTTTAGTGTCGGTTGTTAAATCTTTTACACCGTGTTCTGCCTCAAATAGGCTGTTGAAAAAAGAGAGCTCTTGTTCTGATAAATGTGACATTTATAACTCCTTTTAAGCGCCTTCAACGCATGGTAACTCAATATTATAATTTGTACAAATTTCGTACATATGCTAAGCGCTTATTATGCCAAGTGCGTTGTGATTTATTTTGTTGCTCATTTCACTTACACTGGGGGAAATAGTTTACAAGGATTTTATTTTGTCGAGTTTGACGGGTGTTAATAAGAGTTTAGTGATATTTGCTGCATTAGTTATTGTTCTAGCAGGAATTAAAGCTGCAAGTGTGATTGTTATTCCATTTGTCTTGGCGGCATTTATTGCCATTATATGTAATCCCTTAATTCGTTTTTTTGCCCGATATGGCATCCCCAAAGCGATAGCAGTGATATTTGTAATGATGATAATTGTTGGTGTGGGGATCAGTCTTGCCGGGTTGGTTGGGCAATCGATGACAGATTTCTCGAAAAATCTCCCAGAATATAAAGCGCAATTAAAAGAAGAATTTGTGTGGGTAGTCAATGTTGCCGCGCGTTACAACATTTTGATAGACAAAGAACAAATAATATCACTGTTTGATCCAGGTAAAATAATCGATGTTGCCACTAACATGCTAACGGGGCTGGGTGGTGTAATGGCAAATCTATTTTTGATTATTCTAACCGTAGTATTCATGCTGTTTGAAGGCCCTATGTTGGGCAAAAAGATACATTTGGCATTAGATGACCCCGAAATGAAAATGAAGCAAATTGACCGTTTCTTAGACTCAATTAACTCCTATTTAGCCATAAAAACGATGGTGAGCCTAGGCACGGGTCTGCTGGCTGGTTTTATGCTTTGGGCGCTTAATGTTGATTATTTTGTGCTGTGGGGTGTTGTTGCTTTCATGTTTAACTACATTCCTAATATAGGGTCGATTATTGCCGCGATACCTGCAGTATTATTGGCGCTGATAACCCAGGGCCCGCTGGTGGCCAGTTTTATTGCCGGTGGTTATCTCGTTATTAACACTGTAATGGGAAATATTGTTGAACCAAAATTTATGGGTAAAGGCCTTGGTTTATCAACGCTGGTGGTTTTTTTATCGTTAATATTTTGGGGATGGCTCATGGGTACTGTAGGTATGTTGTTGTCGGTACCGCTTACGATGATCGTTAAAATTGCGCTAGAGACAAGTCAAGAAGGGCGCTGGCTTGCTACTTTGCTTGGTAATGGTGAAGAGTTAAAACTAGAAGATTAATAAAGGCGCTTAAGCGCCTTTTTTAATTTAATGGTCGTTGTAAAACTTTAATATGATTTTCTAAAATCTCAATCTCACAGTGTTTATAGGTAATTGCCGCTGTTGTTGCATTTGGCATTTTTTGTAAGTAGCGCCAACGACAGCTGTCTTCTAAATAACGTTCTTGGTTTTTTAAACTACGCTGAAAAATAGGCAAAAGTTGACTATTACCTGTCTCTTCTTTAATTTTTTCGATATCCATTGTAAGTTTGTTGACCCACATTTTATGGTCACGTTGTAAATCTTCAATGGTTTGATCTAAGCATTGAATATAATGCCTAGTTTCATCAGGATGATTGCCTTTAAGCACACAGTTTTGATCTGCGATTGCATGCGAGCTGAGGGCGAGTAAGCTTATTAGGGCTGATGAACTGATTAAAGAAGGTCTATTTTTTATCATGATAATTAAACTCTAAGATAAACTCTGCACCACCTAGTTTTTCAGCATCGCTGATTGTTAGTGTGCCATTGTAGGAGTTTACTAAATCGGAAACGATGGCCATACCCACCCCATGACCGCTCTCGTAAGTGTCTAGACGTGTGCCACGTGTTAATAACGATTCACGCTTATCGTGTGGGACACCCGGGCCGTCATCACAGATACTCACTGTTAACGTTTTATTTTGTATAACCTTTATATCGACCTGAGAACGGCAGGCTTTACATGCATTATCAATTAAATTCCCAAGTAGCTCCATTAAATCAGTTTTATCCCCTAAGAAGTAATCTTTTTCGCTCACCTCTGAAGTAAAAATAATATCTTTATCACGATACACTTTAGTCATTGCACTTAGGATAGAATCAATAACAGGTTTGATGTGGGTTTGCTTTTTCCACGTGTCAGATGCTCCCGTTGCAGCGCGTTTTAATTGATGTTCGATCATCACATTTATGCGGTCTAGCTGTTCTTGTGCATCTGCGTCATTGGCTAAAGGGCTCGACTTTAATACAGCCAACGGTGTTTTTAGGGCATGCGCCAAGTCGCTGAGTGAAGCACGGTAACGTTCTTTTTGTCGCTGCTGTGATTCAAGCAAAAGGTTTAAATCGGCTTTGATTGTTTGTAGCTCAACAGGGTAAAGCCCTCTTATTTGTTGATTATCACCCGATTCAATCGCTTTAATTTCTTTATCTAACCGTTGTAAAGGTCGCGCACTCCAAACAAAGCCGATTGCCATCAATGCCGCAATGGCTACCCCCATTACATACATCCAATTGACGAGTGTTTGTTTAAAACCATCCATTAAACGCAATAGGGCGTCGTTGCGTTTGAGCAAAATGAAGCGAGCATGTTCTGATTGATCGATGTTTTCTAATATAACGGTGAGCGTTAATTGCCAGTACACAACATTATTGTACTCTACACGGCGAAAATCAGCGGAGCCTGCAGGCGCTTCAAAGTTATCGGGAATAAAATTAATATTTGTGGCTGACTCAGAATACCAGACGGGTAAATCACCTCGGTAAATCATTGCATAGGTATCTGAATTTAATCGGTTTAATTCTGGCGTTAAAATTGTGCTTGGCATCACAATACCACGCTCGGTGAAATCAACTTCAGAGATCAATGAGTAAAGGTGAGCTTCAAGGGTTTTTTCGGTCGCTTCGACTAGGGAGGCATAATAAGCTTTACCAATTGAGAAAAATAAAATGGGTAAAGCGACCAATAAAACAAAGACAAGGATAAATCCTTGCCTTACTTTAAGCGGAATTTGCGATGCTACCACTGACTTTTAAGCCTGTAACCACGGCCGCGTAATGTTTCAACAGGGTTCAATGTACCCTCAGGGTCAAGCTTTTTACGCAAACGTAAAACAAAAACTTCGATAACGTTTGAGTCAAGGTCAAAGTCTTGGTCGTATATATGCTCAGTTAACTCAGATTTTGAGATCACTTTTTGCGGATTAACCATCAAGTACTCTAACACTTTGTATTCGTATGCCGTTAAGCTTAATTCTCTGTCATTAACCCAGACTTGTTGTGAGCGGGTATGGATTTTTATCGGGCCGGCTGTCATTTCTGGGTTTGCTTTACCTGCACTGCGGCGGATAAGTGCATTACAACGGGCAATTAACTCTTCAACATGAAATGGTTTTGTTAAATAGTCATCTGCGCCAGCATCTAAGCCTTCTACTTTATCTTGCCAACGGTCACGTGCTGTTAAAATCAAAATAGGGATTGTAATACCCTGAGCACGTGCTTTGTTGATTAGCTCAATACCATCAATTTTTGGTAAGCCAAGATCGACCACAGCCATATCAAGCGGGTACTCTGTAATATGAAATAAACCAGCTTCACCGTCGTGACAAAGGTCTACACTATAACGCTCTTTTTCTAGAGCATTACGAAGGTTGTCTGCTAAATGTAAATCATCTTCAATTACTAAAATTCGCATTCTTAATCCTTTTTCACTTCGCCAGTTTTTTTGTTCACGTGGACATCAACCACATGGCCGTTCGTTTTTAAAATTCTCACGGTATATATTTTTTCTTGCTCTGTGATCTTGAGGGTTCGGCCATCTTCAGCTTTTTTAGCTATAACAACAGCTTGCTTTTTAGTCACCTCAGCAGGTTGCTTGTTATTTGCAGCAGCTTGATAGCTTGAAAGTGCAAATAGTAGGCTAAAACTGAAGGCTAACAATACGCGCATGATGGGGAACTCCTAAACCAGACCCTTTTAGTTTAATTAACCAATTAACTAAAACTCAAGTAAAAACGTTAAATTAAGTGATTCAACGAGCAAATTTTAGTTAATAAGCAGTGAACAAACACTGAATTGTTGCTTCAGTTAAGTTCAGGCCTAAAAGGGCTTAACCAAATACTTTTTTAAACGGCTTAACCACAGAATTATCATAAACGCCCGCAGCAATATAAGGATCGTTGGCTGCCCATTCGCGAGCCGCTTCTAATGATTCAAACTCTGCAACGACTAAAGAGCCAGTAAATCCAGCTTCGCCAGGATCTTCATTGTCAGTTGCTGGCAATGGGCCTGCAGTGAATAATCGGTTTTGATCGGCTAACTCTTGCAGGCGAGCTAAGTGAGCAGGACGTGCAGACTTACGTGCCTCTAAACTATTTTCAACATCTGTTGAATAAATCATATACAACATGGTGTGTTCCCAAAGTAATTTTTGAAAATAGTAGCATATTCTTGTCAATAGACGAGAAGTTATTCGCGTAATAATCTTTACAGCTGGGCATATAGCTTTAACTTATAAAGCTTGAAATACGCGGTGTAACACTGGTAGAGTCGCGGGATTGAAAAAATAATAATAAGGTTTTTAAATGAGCGAAAAACGCGAGCATTTTAGCTCCCGCCTCGGTTTTATTTTAGCGGCAGCGGGTTCTGCTGTAGGAATTGGTAACTTAGTGGGTTTTCCAGTTTCGGCAACTAAAAATGGCGGTGGCGCTTTCCTTTTAGTTTATGCACTGTTTGTCATTTTTATTTGTTTACCGGTAATGATGGCCGAAATGGCAATGGGTCGCAAGGCGCAAAAAGATCCCCTTGGTTCGTACAAGCTTTTAGCGGGTAATGATCCTAAATGGAACTTTGCAGGCTTTTTAGCAGTATTAACGCCATTTATGATTGCTGTTTTTTATATGGTAATCACAGTGTGGATTTTTGGTTATTTATCGCAAACCGCATTGGGTAATTTAGATGCACTCGCTCAGCCAGATAATTTTGGCACGTTTATAAACAATTATACTGTGTTTGGTTACATGGCTGTTGTCGCCATTATTGTAAATTTAATTCTGGTGGGTGGTGTTAAAGAAGGTATTGAAAAAGCCGCGAAGTTTATGATGCCAGCGCTTTTTGTACTTTTAACGGCCTTAGTTGTTTATGTATTAACCCTTGATAATGCTATGGCGGGTGTTAAATATTACATCGTTCCAGATTTTAGTAAAATGGATGCTAGCGTATTAAATGGGGCATTGGCTCAAGCGTTTTTCTCTTTATCGTTAGGTATGGGTATCTTAATGACCTATGCGTCGTATATTTCTAAGAAAGATGACATTGTTGGCAGTGCAAAGATGGTCGCGGTCACGGATTCATTAGTGGCATTTATTGCTGGTCTTATGGTGTTACCTGCTATTTTTAGTTTTAATCCAAATACAGATCCAAGCACGTTATCAGATTCATCAGTATCAATGATTTTTGTGTACTTACCCAAAATTCTGTTAGCTCTTCAAGCTGACATCGGATACTTTGGTGCGTCGGTCGTTGCTTTTGTATTTTTCTTATTGGTGTTTTTTGCCGCAATTACGTCATTAGTTTCAATTGTTGAAGTACCAACAGCAACGCTAAGCGATCGTAAAGGTATTAGCCGTAAAAAAGCGTTAGCTATTTTAACGCTTTCAACAGGTGTTTTAACGGTTTTATGCACCATGTCGTTTGGTATGGTGGAGTCGTTAACGTCGTTTGTAAATTATGGTGGCGCAGATAAAAGCTTATTCGATATTGTTTATGACGTGTTCTACGATACTATTTTGCCGCTGAATGGTTTAATGGTGTGCTTGTTCGTTATGTATCGCTGGAAAAAAGCAAATCTATCTGAAGAGTTAAGCCAAGGTTGTGAAGGTTATATAGGCAGCTTTACAGAAAAGTATGTGAACTTCTCTTTATCAACATTTATTCCGGCTATTTTACTGCTTATATTTGTAAATACTGTCGCAACGAAGTTCTTTGCATTTAGTATTTTCGGATTTTAAAAACCCGTTCGTTATTGAGCCGCGCACCTTGCGCGGCTTTTTTATATTCGCTAAATAGCCCCTGCATCTAAAACATCACCCAGTCCCAAAGTAAACATCCAAAGCCCCCATAAGCTGTGCTCGATAACACAAACAAAAGTGGAGCGGCTTTTCGCATATGTATAGGAGAACAACAGGCCGCCCATAAAGGCAAGCAGTACCGCAAGTACATTGGCATAGACAATATGAGCGAGGGCAAAGACTGAAGCACTCACAAAAATCCGCACTGTTTTGCTTGGCATAATGCGTTTATAACGGTGAAAAAAATACGTCCTAAAAATCAGCTCTTGTGGCATCACAGATAAAATAGGATAAAGCAGCAACAATAACAGCCAGTCGTTGAATGAGTTTCGGGGTAATGAAAACCAATTTTCTTGATTTATGATGCCGTAAAACATACCTGAAAAGAGTGCACCTAAAAAGAAAAAGCTAAATAGCCTGCGCTTAACGGCACTAAATTGACCAAGACTGGTTAAACGAAAGCGCTTAAAGTGGGGGTCTGATAACAGTAACATCCCGCAGACACTCATTAAAATGATTAGGGCGGGTATCAGCCAATTCGCAAGGTGTGCGCGTAACAAGAAGCCTAAAAGCGGAAGCGAAACAAATATGAGGGTAAATTCAAACCAGCGGTATTGATTGGCGTTCAATGTCGTCTCAGCGCGTTTTTTGTTTACGTTACCAAGCTAAGACGACAGTTTTATGACATTACAGTTCTTTCGTATCGGTGTTTTCGTCATCTTCGGGTAAGTATTTGAACAGCAGGATAATGGTCGCAAGTACGCAAACAAAGGTGATACCCATTAAACCAAATACTTTAAAGTTAACCCAAAAATCGAGTGAAAAATTATAAGCAATATAAATATTAAGTGCTGAGATACCCGCTGTAACAGCCACCCAGAATAAATTTAGTTTATTCCACAAGGAGTCGGGAACAATGACTTCTTGTTTACTTTCTGAGGCATTTTCTAAAATTGAACTCAATGCTTTTTTTACGAGGTTTTTACCAAGTACATAACGGCTAAATAATAAGGTGAAACTTAAAATTGCGTATACAATTGTGGCTTTCCATTTTACGAATTGCTCATCATGGAAAACTAACGTTAATGTTCCTAGCACGACGGCAATAGCAAAAAAGACCCAGTGGCGAGTCGGTACTTTACCTTCCTTAAAATAACAATACGCAACTTGTATCAAGGTAGTTAGCATAAGTACTGCTGTTGCCCAGTAAATATCAACGAGTTTGAAAACCGCAAAAAACAGAATCAGCGGAATATATTCAATAATTGCATGCATAGATTTTAAAATGCTCTCATTTAAAAAGATAATGGGTTGTATCAATATATTGGCTAAGATACAAGGTTGACTTAGCTTTCCTTAACGCTTAGCCTGCCGAGCCAATTTGACTTAAACCCGTGTTTAGGTTGTTTTACCTTATCTTTTTCCGCTTAACCTTAGATGATTAAGCGGCGTATTTTGGAGCAGTTTATGAATAAAGCCGCCTTAGTGTCACAAATGGCAGCCCACAGTGAATTAACTAAAAAAGACACCCAAGCAGCGCTGAATAGTATGTTAAATGCCATTGAAAAATCACTCTCAGAAGGTGATCAAGTACAAATTAACGGGTTTGGTACCTTTGCTTTAAGTTATTACCCAGCACGTAAAGGCCGCAATCCACAAACGGGTGAAGAAATTGAAATTGAAGGCGCAAATAAACCTGTTTTTAAGCCTGCTAAAGCCTTAAAGGATATTCTTTAAGTAGGATTTGCAAAGGCACTGTAGTATTTACAGAGCTTGTCGCAACTCATTAAATTTAATTTCAATAATATCAATGCATTAAGCTTGGCATGTTGTCTGCTTTTACTGGTGTAGTTTCACAGTAATAAGGAGGTAACATGTCAGATTTAAACAGCCAACTTAATGGTAAAAAGATTGCAATTCTAGCCACCAATGGCTTTGAACAAAGCGAACTACTGTCACCACGAAGCGCTTTATTAGAAGCTGGGGCGCTAGTCGAAGTGGTATCTCTTGAACGTGGGGATATTACAGGCTGGAATGAAAATCAATGGGGGGAGCGTGTCACTGTAGACCGTGTTGTGAGTGAAGCTGACTCAACGGAGTATGACGCGTTATTACTGCCAGGTGGATTATTTAATCCAGATACGTTACGACAAGATAGCGATGCAAAAGCATTTGTGGATGGCTTCTTCAGTGCCGGTAAGAACAAACCGATTGCGGCGATATGCCACGGCCCATGGTTATTAGCCGAGATTAACAAATTACGTGATCGGAAAGTGACCTCTTATCCGAGCATTAAAACCGACTTAATTAATGCAGGTGCCAATTGGGTTGACCAAGAAGTGTGTGTCGACGAAGGGATTGTAACAAGCCGCAGTCCTGCTGACTTAGAGGCGTTCAATCGTAAGTTTATTGAGGAAATAAAAGAAGGCGTTCATCGTCATCATTAGTCATAAGCAGCAAAAAAGGGCCACAGGGCCCTTTTTTAATATTGGTTGCGCGTTATACCATTCCGCAAAAATACTTAATCATTTTGAGTGATTAAACCAGTCGCTACCTACGTTAAAAATTTCTGATTTAGAACAACTAAATAACTAAATTTTTGCCTTGTTATCAACGCGGTTTTATTGCCTCAAAATAGACCACTTAATTAAGCGGAATGGTATTACTTCGTTGCCGCTTTCATACTGGCAACAAACGCCTTTAAACCACTTAGCATTGCTGCTTGGTCGTCAAGGTTTGCTTCGATGATTTTTACAACCGCAGAGCCTGAAATTGCACCAGCAGCACCCGATTCAAGCGCCGATTTCACATCGTCAGGTGTTGATACACCAAAGCCGAGCAAAGCAGGGGCTGCATGGTACTCTTTTAATTTTTTAACCAATGAATCAGCAGGCATTTGTGCTTTGGTTTCAGTGCCCGTAACCCCCGCGCGTGAAAGCAAGTAGGTATAACCACGGCCATAAGATGCACACTGACGTAAGGTGTCGTCATCGGCATTCGGGGTTGCGATAAAAATTGGGTCAATGCCATTTTTCATTGCCGTTTGACGAAACAGCTTTGATTCGTGCAGCGGCACGTCAGCCACTAAAATTGAATCAACACCGGCGTCTTTTGCATCGTGATAGAACTTTTCGATGCCCCGTTTAAACACAAGGTTTGAATACAGTAATAAACCGATGGGAATGTCGGCATTGTATTCACGTACTTGTTTAATAATATCAAAACAGTCTTGGGTATTTATGTTCTCATCAAGTGCGCGAATGTTCGCTGCTTGAATAACTGGGCCATCGGCAATTGGATCTGAAAACGGGATACCTAGCTCAAGCGCATCTGCGCCGCCATCTATCAAACTTTTGATGATTTCAACACTGAGCTCTTTATTAGGATCGCCAATGGTGACAAAGGGCACAAACGCACCTTGGTTTGTCTCGTTTAATGTGGCGAACATGTGTCCGTAACGATTAGTTTGGCTCATAGCGCGCCTCCTTCTGATAAAACACTGTGAACGTGAGCCAAATCTTTATCGCCTCGGCCACTTAAATTAACCACTAAAATTGTGTCTTCGGTTTGTTGCTCGGCATATTTCAGTGCATAAGCCAGTGCATGACTCGATTCTAGCGCAGGGATGATCCCTTCATTTTTAGCAAGGAGCTGAAATGCTTCAAGTGCTTCGGTATCGGTAATACCGACGTACTGAGCTCGGCCTGTTTCATGTAAATGAGCGTGTTGAGGACCCACAGCAGGGTAATCAAGGCCAGCAGAAACAGAGTAAGACTCTTCAATTTGGCCATCATTATCTTGCATAATGTACGTATAGGTGCCGTGTAAAATACCTTTCGTGCCTTTACATAAAGTAGCACCGTGCTGGTGGGTATCTAAGCCTTTACCCGCAGGCTCTACACCAATGAGTTTTACACTTGGCTCATCGATAAAATCAGTGAACATACCAATGGCATTTGAGCCACCTCCTACACAGGCTAATACGGCATCAGGCAAACGGCCTTCTGCTTTTAATACTTGCTGTTTTGCCTCTTCGCCGATCATTTTTTGGAACTCGCGAACCATGGTCGGGAATGGATGCGGACCTGCTGCTGTACCTAGCAAATAATGGGCATCTTTGTAGTTTGCAGACCAATCACGAAGTGCTTCGTTTACTGCGTCTTTTAACGTACCAGAACCGGCTGTTACAGGTATAACTTCTGCGCCCATTAACTTCATACGAAACACGTTAGGCTGCTGACGCTCAACATCTTTTGCACCCATATAAACGCGGCATTTTAAACCAAGTAGGGCACACGCAAGTGCTGTTGCAACACCGTGCTGACCAGCCCCTGTTTCTGCAATCACTTCTTTTTTACCCATGCGTTTCGTTAATAACGCTTGGCCCAGTACTTGGTTGGTTTTGTGTGCACCACCGTGAAGGAGATCTTCACGCTTTAAATACAATTTAACCTTGGGGTTTTTTATTAAGTTTCGGGTTAACGTTAATGGCGTTGGACGACCTGCGTACTCATTCAATAATTTTTCAAATTCTGCCTGAAAAGCAGGATCGTTTTGTGATTTATTAAACTCTGCTTCTAATTGCTTAAGTGCTGGTACAAGCAGTTGTGGTACGAACATACCACCAAATTCACCGAAATAAGCTGGATTTTGCATTCTAACCTCAATAATTTCTGATATGCGAAAACGCATTGTGTAATTTTGTTGGGCATTTTTTACCTGCTGACGCTTCTACGCCAGAATTTAGGTCAAGCCCCTTGGCACCGCGATAAAGCGCTGCATGAATATTCTCTGGATTTAAACCGCCCGCTAACATAAATGGCACTGTGGCTGTGTCTAATATTGACCAATCAAAGGCTTCGCCAGTGCCACCTTTTTGGGTTTTGCTGTATGTGTCGTATAAGTGGCGGTCAACCCCTTCAAGCGGTTTTGGTAACGTGCCATTTACCGCTTGCGCTTTCCAAATTTCACAGCCAAGTGGTAACTGCTTTCTGAGACTTTGAATATACTCGCTATTCTCATCACCATGTAATTGGACGGCGGCTAATTTTAGGCTTTGTGCGTAGTCAACGACTTGTTCAAGTGGTGCGTTAACAAACACGCCAACATAAGCAAGCGGGGCACTTTGTGTCACTTGTTTCGCGCAGTCAATATCAACATAACGAGGCGATTTAGGGTAAAAAATTAACCCTCCATACACCGCACCACTTTGATAAGCAGCCTCAGCATCTTGTGAACGGGTTAAACCGCACACTTTATTTTCACCTAAAATCACCTTGCGGCAAGCTGCGTCTAAATCGCGTTCAGCCATGAGTGAACTGCCAATTAAAAAACCGTCACATAAAGGAGCAAGGCGTTTTACATCGTTGTGTGTATATATACCAGACTCTGAAATAACTACTTTGTCGTTTGGTATTAAGGTGCGTAATCGTTCAGTGGTTGCCAAGTCCGTACTTAAATCACGCAGGTCTCTGTTGTTGATGCCAATCAAACGAGCATTCAGTGCAAGTGCACGGCTCACTTCTTCTTCGTTGCTAACCTCAGTCAGCACCGACATATTTAAAGTATCTGCGACGTTATGCAGTGCTAAGTATTGCTCATCATTGAGTACTGACAGCATTAATAAAATGGCATCACCGCCTGATAACCGTGCCAAATACACTTGGTACTCATCGATGAAAAAGTCTTTACAAATAATCGGCTGCTCAACCTGACTGCGCACATACTCAAGGTAGTGATAGCTTCCTTGAAAATATTTCTCGTCGGTTAATACGCTTATACAGGTTGCGTATTTTTTATAGACCGCGGTAATTTCATCTAAGTTAAACGGTTCACGGATAAGCCCTTTAGAAGGCGATGCTTTTTTACATTCTAAAATAAATTGTGTGCCTTTTGCTGCCAGCGCACCTTCAAAATCACGGGTGGTTGGCACAACATCCGCAATGAATGATGTAAGTGGACGCTGTGCTTTTCTGGTTTCAAGTTCGATACGTTTGTCGGCAACAATTTTGTCTAATACGTTAGCCATGACTTACCTCAATAATTGCGTTCAATGTGTTCATCGCGCTGCCAGATGCTAACAACTCGGTTACGTGTTTCGCGGCTGTTTTTAAGTCGCTTGCTTTGCCTGTTAGGTAAAGAAGCGCTGCTACGTTGGCAATAATGGCTGCGTTGTGAGCGTCTTCCCCTTGGCCTTGTAAAATCGCTAAACTGGCTTTCGCATTATATTCTGGGCCTTGACCTGCTAATTGTTCAAGTGAATAGTTTGCAAGACCAAAATCGTTTGCTGTCAGCGTATACTCGGTTAGCTTGCCATCATTGAGCTCAACGACGTTGGTTTCGCCGTGTAGCGCAATTTCGTCGGTACCGGCTCCATGCACTACCATAGCGCGTTGCGTGCCGAGGGTTTTTAGGGTTTCGGCCATCGGTAAGCAAAGAGATGCATCGTAGACACCAAGCAATTGCACGTGGGGTGCGGCTGGGTTGGCAAGCGGACCTAAAATATTAAAAATAGTGCGGCTTTTCAGGGCAGTACGTACCCCCATCGCATGGCGCACACCACTGTGATAATGCGGGGCAAATAAAAATGCAAAGCCAGTGTTTTCTAAGCAAGTGGCAGCTTGCTCTGGGCTCATATCAATATTGATGCCCAAGGCTTTTAGTAAATCAGCTGACCCCGAGTTACTCGATACGCTACGGTTGCCATGTTTTACCATATTGATACCCGCGGCTGCGGCAACAATGGCAGCCGTGGTACTTATATTAATCGTATTTGAGCCATCGCCACCGGTACCGCAGCTATCGGCTAACAGTGTTTTACTGGTGGTAAATGGCATTGCGTTGGCGCGCATAGATGCTGCAGCGCCAGCGATTTCGTCGCTCGTTTCACCTTTAAATTTTAACGCGATAAGTGCAGCAGTTAGCTCTATATCATTTAATTGGCCATTCATTATTGCATCGAATAAGGCACTTGATTGCTCAAACGATAAGTGTTGATTGGCCAATAATTGGTTTAACGGGGATAGGGTTGTTGCTTCCATGTTATTCCTCTACTGCACGCGTGCGGTTAAAAACTCAATACTTTGCTGTAATAGCAAGGCGCCGTTTGGCGTTAAAATCGATTCTGGATGAAACTGGTAACCAAGTGCATTATCTTGCGGGTGATAAATTGCCATTGGAATATTTTCATACGAGGCAATGACATCGACTGCGTCTGGCACTTTAGTTGCCATGAGTGAGTGATAACGCGCTACTGGCATTTTTTCACCCATCCCTGCAAATACAGGGTGATCAGACAACGCAATAATCGACGATTTACCATGTACGGTTTCACCTGCATGGCCAATCACGCCACCATAACTTTGTGTTAATGCTTGTTGGCCTAAACAAATACCTAGCATTGGGAAACGTCCCTTACAAAGCTCAATTAATGCCATTAAGCAGCCCGCATCTGAGGGGGCTCCCGGCCCAGGTGATAACACGAGTAATACTGGCACAGTTTCTTGGCACATTTTGTTATAAATGCTTTGTGCACTGATATTGTTACGGTATACCACTAACTCGCACCCTAACATAGAAAGTTCATCGACTAAGTTATAACTAAATGAATCAAAGTTATCTAAAAAGTAGATTTTATAGGCTGATGGTGTGTTCATTATTGTGCCTCATAAGTCGATTGAATTGCGGTAATCACTGCTTGTGCTTTAGCGCGCGTTTCATTGGCTTCTGACTGCGGGTCTGAATCAAACACCACGCCAGCACCTGCCTGTACATAAGCCATGCCGTTTTTCACAAAAGCTGAGCGAATAACAATACAGCTGTCCATCGCACCATCACCGGTTAAATAACCAACTGCACCACCGTAGCTACCACGGCGCTTTTGTTCTGTTTGACGTACAAGTTCAGCAGCTCGTACTTTGGGAGCACCGACTAAGGTGCCCATATTCATACATGCTTGATACGCATGCAGGGCATCAAGTTCAGGTTTTAATGTACCGACCACGCGTGAAACTAAATGCATCACTTGTGAGTAGCGGTCTACTTTTAATAGCTCTTTGGCATGGCGTGTACCCGGCACGCTTATGCGGGCGACATCGTTACGGGCTAAATCAACCAGCATTAAATGTTCAGCGCGCTCTTTTTGGTCGTTACGTAGTTCAAGTTCAATGCGGCTGTCTAAATCTGGGTTTATTTGTCCATTGGCAAATTTACCGCGTGGGCGAGTACCTGCAATTGGATACACTTCAACTTGCTTGCTATCAACACAATATTTAAGTGCTGACTCAGGCGATGCACCAAATAACACAAACTCTTCGTCGCGCATGTAAAACATGTAAGGACTGGGGTTTTGTTGCTTAAGTTGGCTGTAGGCATGAAGTGAATCTGGGCAGGCAAGAGAAAAAGTACGTGATGGTACGACTTGGAAGATATCGCCATCGACAATGTTCTTTTTTAATTTGATGACATGCTCGCAGTATTGCTCATCGCTGACATCAACCGAGACAGGGCTTGCACCGTTTTGCTTTTGTCCTTGGTATTGCGCTGCGTTGTCACATACGCTGTTCAAGCGTTCTAGCTGCTGACCGACTTCGAAGCAGTTGGCGTGCACTTCTGGGCCGTTAAACACATTACCAATCAACTCGGTGGTTTTGGCTTGATGGTCAATTATCACAAGTGTTTCGGCTAAATAGAAAACATAGTCTGGGCAGCTGTTTTCACCTTCAGGTACGTCAGACAGCGTTTCAAAATTTGCGACCATGTCGTAGGCAAACACCCCGCCAAGAAAGACTGAAAAAGGGTTGTCTGTGGTGCTTTTTATACTGTTTATACAGCTACGAAGAGCGCTAAAAGCATTGTCGGCAATCAGTTTGCTGGCTTCGTCAATATCGCTCGCTACTTCGTTGTAGGTCAATGTGAGTGTGTCTTCAATAAGCACTGCATCGCAGTTTTGCACATGGCTTTGTAAATAAGGTAGTAATTGTTTACCGTTATTTGACTGTGCTGTCAGTGTGACGTGTTTACCATGGCAAACAATACGTAGCGCTGAGTCAACCAAAATTAGGCTTTTGACACTGTCTTTAGAGTCAATTTCTGCAGACTCTAACAGCAGTGAATTGGGTTTATCGAGTAAACTGTATAACGCAAGTGGGCTACTAATGTAGTCACGCACTTGAGTGATACTGGTTACCTCACCCGGTGTCGTTGTTATATGACTAAAAATCAAACCTTATTCTCCCTCATTCCCAAAAATAAAAACCCCGCAAAGCGATGCTTAAGCGGGGTTCGTATAATAATGTCTATAAATTAGATAGACCCTTACCGTCCCGCTAAGCCAGGCGCCACCACCAATGATGTGTAAGAGTTGCTATGTTATTCATTTATAAAACCTTAAAATTTAGATATAAAAAAACCCGCTACATGAGCGGGTTTTGAAATCGTATAGACACGACAATTCGTCACCCGCTATTTACGAGTGCCACCACCAAATTGTGATTTGAATTGTTTTGTTCATTGTTATTTCTTTTTCAACGTGTCTTAAAGTGCATACAGTAAAGCGTACCTGAGCCGATACTGTCAAGCATTAATTTACAACAATTAGTATAAAATCTTTGTTATACTCCTATCAATGATTCAAGAACTTACGTTAAGCAGTCTTTTCCTTTGATAAAATACGATTTACATAGCCACACCACATATTCTGATGGTCAGCTATCAGTCGAGCAACTATTACACCGCGCGGTTGAAAAAAATATAGATGTGTTCGCAATTACCGATCACGACACATTGGCGGCGATAGCCCCTGCACGTGACATCATTGCGAATGACGATTTACCGCTTAAATTAATTGCCGGTGTTGAAGTGTCAACTAAATGGGAAAGCTTTGAAATTCATATTGTTGGTTTAAATATCGACGATGAGAATGAAGCCTTGATTTCGCTATTAAGCTCGCAACAGGCGAAGCGTGAAGAGCGTGCTATCGAAATAGGTCATCGCCTTGCAAAAAATGGTTTTGAAGGTATTTATGACGAAGCGAAAGCATTTGCCGACAATGCCCAAATTACCCGCGGGCACTTTGCTCGCGCACTTATTGAGCGCGGTGTTGCCAAAAACTTTCCAGGTGTCTTTAAAAAATACCTAGGCCGTGGCAAAACAGGCTATGTACCAAGTTGCTGGTGCAATATGCAAACGGCGATAGCGGCTATTCATCAAGCGGGTGGGGTGGCTGTTCTGGCGCATCCTGGTCGTTATCAAATGTCGAATAAGTGGTTGCGTAAGTTGATAGTCGAGTTTAAAAACGCGGGGGGCGATGCAATGGAAGTTGCACAACCCCAGCAAGCACCAAGTGAACGCCAGTTTTTAGGTGAGCTTTCTAGAGAATATGATTTACTCGCCTCACAGGGGTCAGACTTTCATTTTCCTACAAGCTGGTTGGAGCTGGGAAAAAATTTATACTTACCCAAAGATTGCCAAGGTGTTTGGCAAGCGTGGGAAGGGCAATAGGAGCGTGTAATGAGTCAGTTTTTTCATATCCATCCAGATAATCCACAACCGAGATTAATTAGTCAAGCTGTTGATATTATTAAACAAGGTGGTGTTATCGTGTACCCAACTGATTCGGGTTATGCGATTGGTTGCAGTATTGGTAATAAACAAGCAAAAGAGCGCATAGAACGTATTCGAGGCATTGAAAAACACCATAATTTTACCTTGGTATGTCGCGATTTATCTGAGCTCTCAACATATGCACGTGTAGACAATCAGCTGTTTAGGCTGATTAAAAATAACACACCAGGGCCATACACTTTTATTTTTAAAGGAACTAAGGAAGTTCCTAAGCGTTTACTAAACGAAAAGAAAAAAACCATTGGTATTCGCGTTATTGAACACCCGATTACATGTGCCTTATTGGCTGAATTAGGGGAGCCGTTGATGTCGTGTTCCTTAATTTTACCGGGTGAGCAATTCACCGAAGCTGATCCCGATGAAATTCGGGATCGCATCGAAAAGCAAGTTGATTTAATTATTCATGGTGGTTATCTTCCTGAACAGGCCACTACAGTGATTGATTTATCAGATGATGATATCGAAATTTTACGTGTTGGTTGTGGCGATACTAAACCGTTTGAAATATAGAGACATCATTGACAAGCCCAGAGCGTAATGCCCCAAACGATATACAAGAGCCAGTGCAGCAAAAGCTGCCACTGGCTTTTTTGCATGGCAAAGCGGTGGTCGACAAGCCTGAAGATTTATACATTCCACCCGATGCACTCGAGGTTATTTTAGAGACCTTTGAAGGTCCGCTCGACTTACTCTTGTATTTAATTAAAAAGCATAAATTAGATGTATTAGAGCTGTCGATTTTTAGTATTACGGAACAATACGTTCGCTATGTTGAAATGATGAGTGAGTTTCAACTCGAGCTTGCGGGTGAATACCTAGTGATGGCAGCTTTGTTAGCACAAATTAAATCACGATTGCTGTTACCAAAACATGAGGAACTGGAAGAAGACGACGATCCGCGCGCAGAGCTAGTCAGACGCTTACAAGAATACGAGCAATTTAAAAAAGCAGCAGAAAACCTTGACGAGATCCCTCGAGAAGGTCGTGATATTTTTGTAGCAGAGGCATTAGCCCCCGAGTTTAGCGAGCGTGAAGCGCTATTACCAGACGTCGAAATGAAAGACTTATTACTTGCATTAAGCGATGTAATGGCACGTGCTAAAACATTTGAACATCACCATATCACCGCAGAAGCGCTGTCTACTCGTGAGCGCATGAGCTTAATTTTAGACAAGCTATCCGAAGCCCAATCACAACTACCATTCCATACGCTGTTTACTGTTGAAGAAGACCGAAGCGGTGTCGTTGTAAGCTTTATCGCTATGCTAGAGCTGGTAAAAGAAAACCTCATTAGCTGCTTTCAAGTTGATGCCAATAGCCAGATTTACGTAGGGCTGGTGGAAGAAAGTTAAAGTTTAAAGCTGTCAGAGTTTAGACACCCGTTTTACTGAGAGAAGCTTTTAATCCACTAACCACTGACTATTCTAATGTTACTTGTGCGTATACGCACAGAAGCTGTTTGTTTTACGCTATTTTCATTGTATTACAGCTGAGCTAAGCTGTGTTTAGTTTCATGGTTCTCATGGGAAATGAGTATGTTAAAGAATTCAAAGTCAAGTTACGGCTGGGTAGCTATCTTACTTCACTGGTTAATGGCACTTGGAGTATTTGGTCTGTTTGGCTTAGGTGTCTATATGGTTGAGTTAACCTATTACGATACGTGGTACAAAGGCTCTCTTGATTTACACAAAAGCGTTGGCATTACCTTAGCTGCTTTATTATTGTTTCGATTTGGCTGGCGTTTATTAGGCACGCAACCAGACCCTGTTGCAGGAAGCTCTAAAGCGGTAAACATGGCTGCGCACTCTGTACATAAATTAATTTATTTAGCCCTTATTGTCATTGTTACATCTGGCTACTTAATTTCGACGGCTGACGGCCGTGCGATCGACGTATTTAACTTATTTGCTGTTCCGGCTTTACCCGAGTCGGTGGCTAATCAAGAAGATATTGCAGGTAAAATTCACTTTTATGCCGCGTATGGGCTTATAGGTGTTGTTGTTTTACATGCTTTAGGGGCACTAAAACATCATTTTATCGATAAAGATAAAACCTTAATTAGAATGATCAAACCATTGAAGGATGATTAATATGAAAAAATTATTATTAAGCACAGCACTAAGCGCTGCACTTTTATCTACAGCGAATGCAAATGCCGCAGACTATGTGATTGATACAGACGGTGCTCACGCATTTGTTACATTTAAAATCAAACATTTAGGCTATAGCTGGTTACACGGTCGTTTTAATACGTTTTCAGGTGATTTTAGTTACGATGACAAAGCACCGGATGCATCAAAGATCAATGTCACTATTGACACAAAAAGTATCGATTCGAACCATGCTGAACGTGATAAGCACTTACGTGGTAAAGACTTCTTAAATGTAGATAAATACCCTACAGCGACGTTTAAAAGCACATCAATCAAGTTTGATGAAGAAGGCGATGAAGCCGATGTCACTGGTGAGTTTACACTTAACGGTGTAACAAAAACGATTACTTTTGAAATTGATAAAATTGGCGAAGGTAAAGATCCATGGGGTGGTTACCGTGTTGGCTTTGAAGGTGAAACAAGCTTAAAACTGGCTGATTATGGTATTGATTACAACTTAGGCCCAGCATCAACTCATGTTGATATTGGCCTGTTTATCGAAGGTATTCGTAAGTAACGACTACACGAAACGTGCCGCTTAATGAGCGGCACTTTCATTTCTATCTCTTAACCTTTTTTCTAAGATTGGTTTTAAGTTATCTGGCAACCATCGTACTAAGATATCTTCAAAATTTTGTGTATGCGCTATTTCCTCCAGCGCTTTATCTAACAAGGTAATCATTGCATGGCCTTGTTCATTGTTTGTGCAGCCAATATAACCAACACTTAATTTAGGCGCTTCAGAGAGTGTTAGTTGGGTTAATTCATTCTCGAATCCCATCGAGTGCGCCAAATAATAATGCTCACTTGGGTATCCTAATAAAATATCAATGCGCTTTTTGTGTAGCATATAAGTTAAGCTTGCAAGGGTATCGCGGCCTGGTCTTGAGATAATATTTGCATCATGGCTTGAGTTAATTACGTTATCTATATTACTGCCAAATGAGCGGCTCATTGATACACCTAATGCAAGGTGTTTGTCGTTAAGTAATGACTTTAGTGATACCGGCTTAGAGGGATCTAAATTAAGTTTTTCAATTAGCTCTTTACGAATCGCAATGGAGGGTGACAAACCTACAGTGGACGTGTGTGTTGTAAATGCAATGTGTTGTTTGCGATGTTCGCTTTGATATAGAGACAACATGCAGTAATTATTGTGTGGATTTGATAGCTCATGAATGGCACGACTAGCAGGCAATAAAGTGCGTGTGAAAGTGTAATCGGGTAGAGCATTTTTAAGCAGTTTAATGACACTTTCGTCACGTCCCATACCTTCGTAACGGTCATTCATTATGTAGTAGGGGGCAAAATCAACTACGATCCATTCAATCGTTTTAGATTGATTAGTTGCATTTGCAAAAGGGCACAAAAAAAATAGTAAAAAAAACCATGCCAAACGCATTTTCACTACCTATTCGTAGGTTAAAAATATAAGTGTAGCAGGAATTTAGATAAGCGTACGAAAGTTAAAAACTAAAACGCCAGCGTGGTATGCTGGCGCTTTTTCGGTTTGGGTTTAGTTGGCCTTTAACCATTTTACAAATTGGCGTGCATCGCTCGCCTTTTGGAAGATGGCATTTTTTAGGCCTTGCGTGTCGCTAAAAATTACACGCTGTTTGTTAACCGAAATTGATTGCACTGGATGTGCTATTTGGATCAAAGATCCATTGTATTTGTATGACATAATAAAACTCACTCTTTCTTTTTGTCAGTGTTCTGTAGAGCTTTGTAAGGGAACTTATAATACAGACTGACATTTGTTGTCTTGCCTACAGTGTTGACTATATTTGTGACAGTTTGGTGATAATTTTAAAATTCATCAAAATGTCATTGAGCCACACAGGTGCAAATATTTATACGAATATGCGGGAATTACTGGATCAAGGTAAGGGGTTAACCGCGAGGTTTATAAAAACCAGACGAGTAGACTACTGCAATAAATATTTAAACGCAAGTATTATTTTTCTGGATGTTTATTTGAAACACGCGTATTCTTTACGGGCACAATAATAACAACACAGAAGTACATAAATGAACTACCTTTTGGTGTCAGATATATTCGGAAATACAGCACATTTATCACAGCTTGCGCAGCAGCTTAGTGGCAAAGTCAGTTTGTGTGAACCTTATTTAGGAGAAATACAAACACCGGTTTCTGAGCACGTTCAATATCAACACTTTTTGAATCAGTGTGGCCACGACACCTATCTTGAGCGAGTCTACATTAAAATGGCCGCTGTTAAGCGACCAACTACGATCATTGCCTTTAGTGCGGGAGCATCAGCAGTTTGGCGAGCGCAAGCAGAATTACAAAACCCCTACATAAAGAAAATTATTGCATTTTACCCATCACAAGTTAGAAATCACCTTGATTTATCGGCGACAGTGCCTTGTCAGTTTATTTTTGCGCACAGTGAAGCACATTTTGATATTGAACCAGTGGTGGCTACACTCAGAAATAAACCGAATGTCAGCTGTGAAGTGTCACAGTATGCCCATGGTTTTATGAACCCGTTATCTGATAATTTTGATCATGCTGGTTACCAAGCGTATATAGAGCAACTTTTCACCAAAAAATGCAATGAACAACTTGTAACGAACTAGTAAAACTAGTCTATAGTCATGAGTAAACAACAATTTAGTTAATGACTATGACTAACCCATATAAATACTGCCACTTTTTATCAAACCCCGTTGCTAAGCCGCCATGCCGCATGATTAACGCGGCAATGTATGGTTTTTTCGTGTCTGCTTGTGAGCAAAAAATGCAGCAATATGTCGATGCGACACTCAATACAGTTGCAAATGATTCTGTGTCATTCAATGTGTTAGGCAGTGTGTTTACTCACGTTTACTGATATTGAAAAAATATCGTCTCTGACCCCTCCGTTTTCTGAACAGGGCTGGATGCAAGAAACCGACATTATTATTTGGTTACCTGTTTCTAAAGTGGTTAATGGTGATATTGCCCACCTGTATTGGTATCCCGCCTTCATTAGTGTGAATAATATTTATGCGCTAATAAATGGGCGTGAGGTATGGGGTTACAACAAATATTTATGTGACTATGACATGCCCACACCGGCGAACAAAACATCACGTTTTTCAATTTCATTGCCGTGTTTTGATGTGTTCTCGGCTAATTCAAAGCTTGCAATGCATGAACTATTATCAATTGAACAAGACAATATCAACACATCAGAAAACTTATTAGATAACCTTGCTCTTTTTTCGAAGCGAGTGGCTGATTTTTTTGATGATGAAGTTAAAGGCGTGGATTTTTCATTAATTAAGCAACTGTTTGAGGGGTTTATTCACCCGCAAATGGATCAAATATTGTTTAAGCAATTCCCAGATGGAGAGGGTACAAGTGCCGTTTATCGCTCTGTTGTGCATTCTCCATCAGTGATAAAAAAAATTCACCAACTTAAGTTGTTCACTAATAATTTTACCCTTGATGTGAAGTCAGTAGCGAGTTTTCCGTTGCACGATATGTTTGGTATTCAATTAGGAAGCCAAGCGGTACATTTGCCTTTTTACATCAATATGGACTTTGATCAACTTGGCGCAAGCCAGGTTTTACCTGCGTAAAGGATGACCATGAGCAAAGAAAAAATCACAATCGTAGGGGGTGGCGTTGCTGCAATGACTGCCGCGGTGTATTTAACCGAGCAAGAAGATTGGCAGCAACATCGCGAAATAACCGTTTATCAACAAGGGTGGCGCTTAGGAGGTAAAGGCGCAAGTGGTCGCAATCAGCACTTTGGTCAACGTATTGAAGAGCATGGCTTGCATGTGTGGTTTGGTGCTTATGTAAATAGCTTTCGCACTTTGCAAGGGGTCTACAATAATTTGGACAGGCCAGCGAGTTCCCCGCTTGCAACTTGGCAACAGGCGTTTAAGCCGCATAGTTTTATTGCATTACAAGAGTTTATCGATAACGAGTGGCAAACATGGCCGATAGATTTCCCAACCGTTGCGGGTAATCCAGCAGATGGAAGCTTGGATATTACAGTGTGGGATTTTGTTACGATGACACTGGCTTGGCTGAAAAAATGGACCGAAGACATTGAAGATGTCTGTGAGCAACACGCAAAAACCACATTAGTTACTAAAAAGCCACGAGATCAGTTTTTACTAAAGCACCTCTATCAGCAAATAAAAGCGAATATTGATACTCAGGTTACCTCGGCAAAACAGTTTATTGATGACATTGAATCGGATGCGGCCGAGATTATCTCCACTCCTCGCTCTTTACTTACGCACTTACAACAGTTTACCGCACAGCAAACAACCCACACAGACAAGCAAGCTGATCGTTTAGTGATTTGGTATATCGTTCGCAAATTAAAGCGTTGGTTTAAAGAGCAAGTAATAGAGTTACTGGATGATAATGCACAACTGCGCAGGCTATATATTTGTGCCGATCTGGCTATTGCGATGCTGACAGGTCTGATAAAAGATAAAGTTTATCGCGATGGTTTTGGGGTAATTAATTGTTATGATTTTCGTCAATGGCTCGAAAAAAATGGTGCAAATAGAGCCTATAGCGTTAATTCTGCTCCTGTACGAGGTTTTTATGACTTGGTGTTTGCATACCCCAATGGCGACTTTAACAAGCCTAATGTTGAGGCCGGTGTTGCAGCACTTGCCATGCTAAGAATTGGCCTTTGTTATAAAGGGGGAGTGATGTGGAAAATGCAAGCAGGCATGGGAGATGTCATTTTTGCTCCTATTTATGAGCTACTCAAAAAACGCGGTGTAAAATTTAAATTTTTCCACCAGCTTACACAATTAACGCCGGGTCAAGATTCTCATGGGCAAGCTGTGGTATCGCATATTGAACTGCGTCAGCAGGTCAGCTTAAATTCGGGTGAATATGCGCCGCTTATCAATGTAAAGCAGCTGCCTTGTTGGCCAAGTGAGCCGCTCTTAGACCAAATAAACCCGCTACAAGCGCATTTGTTGCAAGAATATCAGGTTAATTTAGAGTCGTTCTGGAGTGACTGGCCAGAAGTATATGAAGCGCATTTTAAGCAGCCACTTCCAAGTCTTACGTTAGTGCATGGAGTTGATTTTGATACCCTAATATTGGGGGTATCTGTTGCTTCGCTTGAGCATGTGGCGGCAGATTTGCTTAGCGACGATAATGCCCTTGCTTTACAAGCAAGTAAAGTGAAGAGTGTTGCGACACAAGCTTGCCAAGTTTGGTTGAATAAAACTGATCAACAACTCGGCTTTACCGATACCAATTCGGCTCAAGAAGGGCCTATATTAAGTGGTTTTGTTGAACCCTTCGATACATGGGCTGCAATGAGCAATCTCGTTGACAAAGAGGCGTGGCCAGACAGTGATCCGCCCGTTAATATTGCCTACTTTTGTAGCGCTTTTACGTGTGAGCATTATCCACCGGCTACGGCACATCATTTTCCTGAGCAAATGAAAGCTGAGGTGAAACATAATATGCAGTATTTATTCAGCGTTGATATGCAAGCATTGTGGCCGCACGCTTATACCAATAATAAGTTTGACTGGCAGGTGTTTTACCAAGATCCACACAGTATTTTGCCTGTTTTAGAGCAACAGTATTGGCGGGTAAATATTGATCCCAGTGAGCGTTATGTACTCTCTGTTACAGGGTCGAGCAAATTTAGATTAGCGACTGATGGCAGCCACTATAAAAACTTACGCCTTACTGGCGATTGGATAAAAACAGGCGTTAATGCTGGCTGTGTTGAAGCGGCGGTGATGGCTGGCATGCAAACGTCACGCTCACTCTGTGGCTTTCCAAGTCAAATTAGCGGCGAACACGCTTTTGAAAAAGGGTAATGTTTAGTCAACAGCGACTTTAATGTGGCATAAAAGCCGTTAACCCTCTGCTTTTTATGCGACTTTACAGCGTTGTTTGGTCTATACTTACTGGAAATTACAATAATTTAACATACGTCCCTCTTTTTAAGGTCTAAAAACGAATGAAACGTCCTTATCAATTCAATCCTAAACTCACTATGCTTGCGAGTAGCTGCTTAGCGGCATGTGTCATGGGTAATGCCTCAGCGCAAAATACAGAGGCTGAAAAGGACATGGAAGTTATTAGTGTCTATGCACAGAAGCGTCCGCAATCAATTCAAGACGTCAGTGTTGCGGTAAGCCAAGTGAATGGCGAACTTTTAAAAACGCAGCATTTTAAAGATTCAACCGAAATAGGGTTATTTGCACCGAACGTGAAAATAACGCAAAACGCGGCCGAGGGCACACCTCCCGCCGTCAGTATTCGGGGAATTGGCTTACTTGATTACAATACTGCGAATACATCGCCTGTAGCTATGTACCTTGATGGCGTGGCGGTTGGTTCGGCAAATAACCAAATTATTAACCTGTATGACGTAGAGCATGTTGATATTTTGCGTGGCCCGCAAGGCACGTTATTTGGTCGTAACTCAACCGGTGGGGCAATTTTAATCCGCACAAATAGGCCTGAGTTTGAGCAAGCAGGGTCGTTAACACTGGGTATTGCCAACAATAACGCCAGTAGCTTAGAGGGGATGTGGAACCAACCGCTGGGCGATGAAACGGCGATGCGGTTAGCATTCAATTATCAAGATTATGACTATTCGACACAAAATAATTTTTCTGCATCACCGACCGCGGGCATGGAGCAAAAAAATGCACGGCTGTCACTGTTAAGTCAATGGGATAACGTAGAGCTTTACCTGCAAGCACATATTGAAGATTGGGATGGCATTTCGCAGCCAGTGGGGAGTATCGGTATTATAGCAAACCCATTAACGGGTGAATTATGTTCGCCAGCCGATGCGGGTTCAACACGGTGCTTTGATAGCTTTGGGTTTAACGATGGGAGTGACGACTTTTTTACTGTGAGTGTTAATAATGACTCACCGCATAAATCAGACGGCTATGGCTTTATCGGCGAATTAAATTGGCAGTCGAGTGATAACACAACGGTGACCTCCGTAAGTAGTTTTAATAATTTAGAGCGAAGCCATGCATTTAATTGCGATGGCTCACCTGCTAGGTTGTGCGAAGGAGTGTTAGGTTTAGACACCCATTTATTCAGTCAAGAGTTTAGGGTCCTTAATGAATTTACTCATTACACGCTGACCAGTGGGGTGTATTTTGCTGATGAAACGATTAAGCAAGATAACATCAATGATATTTTACGCGACTTTCGTGGTATTTTGCCTGCAGATTTAACGGCCACATTTTATTACGATAATCATATCGATACACAAAACGTAGCGCTATTTAGCCAAATTGAAGTGCCATTAGCCACGCGTTGGTTGCTCACTGCGGGTCTACGTTACGATTATGAATCACTTGAATACAGCTCTACATCAACCTTAAATGTGGTAGTCAACCCCAATGATTTAGCAGGGGTTTTAGTGCCATTTTACACGGTTTCTGATAAGCAATCCGATAATGGCATTACCGGTCAGTTTGCTCTCAATTATACGTATTCTGACACAGCGAACCTGTATTATCGTTTTGCTAATGGCAGCAAAAGTGGCGGGTATAATGGCGGCTTTTTATCATCTGAAGAACAAGCAATCTTAGCTGATTACGGCAAGGAGCGTTTAAATGCCCATGAGGTTGGCCTGAAAACGTATTGGCCGGAACAACGATTACGAATGAGCTGGGCTGCGTTTTATTATGATTATAATGACCAGCAAGTGTTTATGAATCAAGCCTCTGAAACACCGCAAATGCCGCCTGTTCAATTACTTGAAAATGTAGCCGACTCTATAATTTATGGTCTCGAAAGTGAAATAAACTATCAGCCCACCCAACAACTCGCTATGCAGTTATCAGTGGGCTATATTCCTCATGCTGAGTACGAAGAGTATGTCGATCCATTGGGTAATAGTATCACCGATAATCAATTACCTTTTACTTCAAAATGGAATGTATCGGCAGGGCTGCAGTATGATACGCGGTTAATGAATAACCCGTTTTCAGCCAATGTGATGGTTGACTATCAGTCAGCATTTTACTTTGATCAAAATATGAACCTGTACGCCCGTCAAGAAAGCTACAGCCTTGTTAATGCACACTTTAAATATGATGTAGATAACTGGTCGTTTATATTATGGGGAAAAAATCTATTTGATACAGAGTACAGTCAGTTAAAATTCGATTTAAGTTCATTTCTGGGTATGTTAGAAGACTTTAAAGGAGAAGGGCGACGTTATGGCTTTGATGTGGCTTTTCAATTTTGATGATTTATGACTTTTGTTTATTAGGGGCGCTGTGAATGCGGTTAAAGCTATTCTTAGGCAGTTTGCTTTTTCTATTTTATTCAACGTATTCAGTGTGCGCCGAACAAGCGTTTATATATACAGACGCATCTTTTGAGCAGAACCTACATGATGTCGGGCAAATATTAGCTGCGAGAGACAATCGATTTCCTCAATCTGCGGCTGATATTAAACGCTGGCGTGCCTCAAAAAGGCCACAATCACGTATCAGTTCGATTGGGGGCGGTTACTGGTTGATTGTCGATATAGAAAATCAAAGTGATATCGAAGACCTTGTCCTGTACCCCTACAATACCTTGGTTTCAAAAATAGAAAGTCGGATTTATGACCTAACCGATGTTTCTCAACCTGTACGAAGTTTTGTGACAGGTGGCGTCGAAAAAAACCAATTTGCATTTCACTATGGAAACCGCCTAAACCTTGAAAAAGGCAAGCGCTATACGTTGATCACACATTTTGAAAGCGATTATTTTTATACTCCTGCAAAGTTAGTGTTAACGCCGTATCAAGATTATTTCGAAATTATCACGCTCGAAAATGTAATCATCATGCTGTGTTTTGGGGTCGGTATAGCGCTTGGTTTGTATAACCTGTTAATTTATTTAGTGTCTAAAGACGTCACGCATTTATATTATGCTTTATTCACCGCTTCGTGGGTGTTCGCATGGAGTCATTTCTTTCATATTTCGGATCAATTGTTTGGGTATTACAACCCGCACTTACATTGGCTAGGTTTTGCACTCACGCCACTGACCAACATTTTATTTTACAATAATCTCCTTAAGTTAAAGGAAACGTTTCCGAAATTATCGCAGCTGTCTCTGACTGTCGGGGTTATCGCAACATTGGGGATCCCATTTTGTGTTGTGTGGCCTAGCTTTGGTTTTTATTGGTCAACATTAGTAACGGGTGTCGCTTTGTGTTTAGGCTTGTATATCGGTGTACGTTGTATGTTGATTGGCTTCAAACCTGCACGTTATTTTGTACTGGCCTATGTTGCCATGATGGTGCCTAACATGGTGGGTAATCTTACAAACTTAGGATTATTGCCTGCCACGTCGATGAATTTATATTTATTAGGACTGATTGGCACCGCGATGGATGCCATGCTACTAGCGTTTGCTGTCGCTGATAAATTTAGGTTGTTGCATGAGGATAATGTTGAGCTTAATAAAAATCTCGAGCAAAAAGTACAGTTAAGAACACTTGAACTTGAAGAATTAGCCGATGAATTACGAGACGCAAATGAAGCTAAAAGTCGCTTCTTAGCCAATATTAGCCACGAAATACGCACACCCATGACGTCGATTATTGGCTATGCTGATGGCATTATGCTTGGTGATATTAAGCCTCATGAACGAAATCATGGCATCGGTGTCATTTTACAAAATAGTCGCCATGTACTCGGCCTTATTAATGATATTTTGGATATGTCGAAAATAGAGGCGAATAAGCTTGAAATTGATCTAATTGAAACCGATTTATTTGCCACGATAGCGAATATTGAATCACTTATTGGTAAGCAAATACGTGATAAAGGCTTAAAATTTAGCGTTGATTATCAATTCCCTCTGCCTGATTACATCGTGACCGATCCTAGCCGATTAAGGCAAATATTATTAAACTTGACGACCAATGCACTAAAATTTACTCAGGTTGGGCGAATAACGCTTACGGTGAGTTGTGAGAATAATACCTTAGCGATCAGTGTGAAAGACACCGGTATTGGCATGACAGATTCTGAACAAAAGTCGTTATTCAGTGCCTTTTACCAAGCGGATTCGAGTATTTCTCGTCAGTATGGTGGCACAGGTTTGGGTCTTAATATTTCTAAAAGTTTAGCGCTAAAACTGGATGGTGATATCAGTGTAAAAAGTTACGTTGGCTCAGGTAGTGAGTTTACTTTAACAATCGCTGTGTACACAACAGACAATACGCGTTGGCTCAATGATATGAGTGAAGTTAGATTAGTCGAAACCTCTCCGTTTAGTAAACTTGATGCGCCAGAAAATTTAAAAGGTCGGGTGTTACTCGCTGAAGATCACCCTGACAACAGACGTTTATTTGCACGTATTTTAGAGCGTATGGGGCTAACAGTCACAACGGTTGAAAACGGTAAAGATGCCGTGCAGCAAACGCTTGAGAACACATTTGACCTAATATTACTTGATATTCAAATGCCAATTATGGATGGTCAAGAAGCACTGAAAATGATGCATGCGACGGGGATCTCGGTGCCCATTATTGCTTTAACCGCGAACACGATGAAGCATGAGGTAGAGCGTTACATGAACCAAGGTTTCACCGATTTAATTGCAAAGCCCATAGACCGTAATGCATTTAGCCATAAAATTGCCAGTTACCTAGACTGCGATGAGTTGGCTGATATAAAGCTACCTGAACACGAATTCCAACTGCTAAAGGATGACTATATCAAAGGACTTAAAAATCAATATGCCGATATGCGTACGCAATATAAAAAAATGGATATCGAAGGCTTAAGTCGAAATGTGCACATGTTAAAGGGCGCAGCCAACATGTTTGAGTGTGAGACGCTTTATATCAAAGCACTTGCTGTTGATAGTGCATTAAAAAATGACACCGTAACGCTAGACACGCAGTTGTTTGCCTCGCTATTCAAGGCCATGGAAGACGAAATAGACAAAGTGTGTCATTAATGATTTGAATAATGGGTATTTCCATACATACGCAGACAGTGCAGACAAATCTTGGTATTAATAGATACTCACAAAGCATATTCAACCGACTAGTTGCTAAAACGTTATGATGCAGTATCAACATATTTCAGTGCCAGAGCAGGGTGAACAAATCACCATCGATAAAAATGGCCAGTGGTGTATTCCTGACAATCCAGTAATCGCTTACATTGAAGGGGATGGTGTTGGGCAAGATATTAGCCCCGTTATGCGAAGTATCGTTGATTCTGCTATTGAGGCGGCTTATCAAGGAGAGCGTCGGATTCACTGGATGGAAGTGTTTAACGGTGAAAAAGCGGCCGCACTCTACGACGGAGATTGGTTTCCACAAGAAACACTCCATGCCGTAAGGCAGTTTAAAATTGCCATAAAAGGCCCACTAACCACTCCTTTGGGTGGGGGCTTTCGTTCTTTGAACGTCGCACTTCGCCATGAAATGGATTTATTCGTTAATATGCGGCCTATCCGCAGTTATCCGCATTTACCCTCACCATTAAAAGAGCCTGAAAAAACCCACATAACCGTTATTCGCGACAGTTCAGAAGATGTTTACTCGGGTATTGAATGGCAAGCTGGCAGTATTGACAACGAGCGAATGCTCGACTTTTTATGTCAAGAAATGGGGGTGACACGATTACGTTTTGATACCCAGTGTGGGCTTGGCATTAAAAATAGCTCAAAAGAAGCGGCCGAGCGTTTGATGCGATATGCACTCAATTATGCACTAAAACAACAAAGTAAATCTTTAACTGTGGTGCATAAAGGGAATGTATTAAAGTTTACAGAAGGGGCGTTTAAACGCTGGGCCTTTGCGGTTGCAGAGCAAGAGTTTAATGCAGTTGCCCATGAGAATGGCCGTTGGTTGCTAATAAAGCGTGACAATCAGGACGATTTAGTCATTAAAGAAGTGATTGCCGATAATATGCTTCAGCAGGCGTTGCTTACACCAGAACAATTTGATGTAATCGTAACCACCAATCAAAATGGTGATTATTTGGCCGATATGTTGACTGCACAAGTCGGTGGCGTTGGTATAATGCCAGCAGCAAATTTAAATAATGAGGTCGCTTTTTTTGAGCCAACACATGGCACTTTTAACCGGATAGCGGGTGAAAACACGGCGAACCCAAGCAGTAGTATTTTAAGTGCGGTAATGATGCTGCGTTTTATGGGGTGGCAGGAGGCTGCACAAAAAGTGGAATCAGCTCTGGAAGAAACATTATTGGCAAAAGAACTTACCTTTGATTTGGCTGACTATGTCACCGGTGCGACGATGCTTAATTGCAGTGATTTTGCAAAAAGCATCATCGCTCGAATAAGTAACTCAAAGTAATGCGCATATTAAGCAGCGTGTGCGCTATTAATGGCGTAGACGCATGGTTTACCTGTCAGTGCTGCGGCACGTTGGTAAATGTGCTTTGCACCAGGCTCGTCGCTTGTAATACCTGTTAGCGTATCCATAAGAGCAACCACTAAAATAGCCGGTACTTGGCAGCAATACTCATCAAGTACAGCGGTCGTCGTTTGAGCATCTACATGACAATGTGGATGAGTGCGTACAGAGCTGTAGGCAGTTAACAGTGTTTCTGTTGGTAAAACATCATCTGCTTGGTGTTTCGTTTTACGACACTGACACCCAAATTCATCAACCAGTGTTGCAAGAATCTGGTATATCTCGTCACACGCAATTTCGCTTTTTTTACAAAGTTGCTGTTCAATAAAAGTGTGTAATTGACCATTAATGTAAAGGCCGTCTTGTTGAGTGAATTGTGCTGAAGTTTCCATATCAAGTTCTCTTTGTTTATGTGCTTAACTTCACTCTAGCCTGTCACTCATTATTAATGAAATTGTTGTTTTCAATAACTGATATTGATTTTATCAATATTGTTAATTTGTTATCTGTCGGCCACTGTATTTGCAAAAGCTAATAGTTCTCGACGCAGCCATTGGTGCGGGTTTGCATGGTGTAATAATGGGCTCCACAGCATTTTTACTTCAATGGGAACAATTTGAAATGGCACTGGACTTATGACTAAATCGGTGTGTTTTGCGAGCAACATCGCTTGACGACGAGGCAGCGTGGCTATCAATTTAGGCGATTGGCAGAGCAAGCTTGCGACCATGTAATGGCGAGTGAATACACGAATATTACGCGTTTGTTCGAGCTGCCATAATGCTTCATCTACCCAGCCTAATTTTTGACTTCCGGATTTATTAGTCACCGCTGCTTCAACCCCCCAGCCAGCCCTATTTACCCAAATATGCTCTTGTGCAAGGTAGTTCTCAAGCGTTTGCTGTTGTAGATAAGGATTGTCAGGGTGACTTAAGCAGCAATAGTTATCGCGCCAGACACTGGCTTGGTGAAATGAACGGGGTAAACCATTAAAGCGGTTTATAGCTAAATCGATTGTGCCCTTTTCCATATCGTGTAAGTTGACGTCGCTTGGACTCAAAATATCAAAATTAAGGCCGGGGCTTTTCGCCAGTTGTTGGGTGATAAAAGGGGCTATTAAGGTTGATTCTAGATAATCATTTGCCATGATCCGAAACGTTATATTTGCAGTGCTTGGGTCAAACAGTTCACTTGGTTGCGTGATTTCTTCGGCCATTTTTAGCAGTGCTTCAATTTCAGGCTTGAGACTCAGCGCTTTGGCTGTGGGTGTCATTGTGCCAGCGGCTCGAACGAGCAAGGGATCGTCAAATAAATCACGTAACCGTTTTAATGCATTGCTCATCGCAGGCTGCGTTAAGGCAAGTTTATTGGCTGCTTTTGATACATTTTGCTCATCTATCAGTACATTTAAATACACCAATAGATTTAGGTCGACATGCCTAATATTCATCTGATCAATCTTATTTATTATCTTTATTAATTACCTAAATTAAAGCGTGCTTGCTATTGTGTGTAAACACGGCAACTAAAATAATCAGCATAAGTGATATTAATAATGCCTCAACACGATGCAATTTTTCGTAAAAAAACAGAGTCGGAACAACTAAAGAATATTATTGCCACGAAACTAGCCCGCGCTGTGTATGCAGGGTTTGAGGCCATGTTTGCAGAGTTTTTGAATATCACTTTAGGGGCACAAAGCCGGTTTGAACAACGTCAATGGCATCAAGTGCAAACAGCAATGAAGTTACGGTTACAGGTTTACGAAGGCCAAGTAAAAAAAGTAAGTGAAGCTGTAAAGATCATAGCTTACAGCGAAGTTAACGATCCTGCTCTGTGGTTATTAGCAAAACAAATTTATGCAGAAATGGTGAAAAATCACGAAAACCAGCCCATTGCACATACGTTTTTCAACTCGACATTTGGGGCTATTTGGGACTCACGTAAAATCCGTAATGTTCATTTGTTTGTTTTAAAGGCACGGTATCGCTTAGGGCCTCGTCCGTTTGATTCTCTGGTAAGTCGGATCTCGTTACAAAGTGGTTTTGAAAATGCGATAAAAACCCTTGTGAGTCGTCATGTTTTTCGCTCCGATTATGCACATTTCACTGATGATATTGACATGTTGCAGCGTACTTTAATCGCAGGAGCAAAAAAACAGTGCCCACAGGTTTATGAGCTGTTAGCACTGAATGATGGGTATATCGAATACGCTAATTCATTATTTTTTAGAAATAAAGCGTGTTATATCATTGGGCGATGCATTGCTAAAAATGGTGATAATATGCCGTTTGCCATAGCCTTACTAAATAGTGAAAAAGGGCTGCACATTGATGCCGTCATGATGGGCGCCGATCAACTTAGTCTGCTATTTGGGTTTGCGCGAACCTACTTTATGGTCGACACCGACCAACCTGCGCGTTACGTTGATTACCTCAGCGTGCTGATGCCCCATAAGCAACGTTTTGAGTTATTTAACGCGATAGGATTTATCAAGCATGCCAAAACCGAGTTTTATCGCTATAAAGTTGATACCACTAAAAATAGCCCTCCTGATGATAAATACATTATTGCCCCAGGTACGCCTGGCATGGTGATGTTGGTATTTACGACACCAGGCTCTGATTATGTGTACAAAGTGATTAAAGATAAATTTAGCGCACCAAAAACCGCCACTAAACAACATGTCATGGCGAAATACGACTTTGTAAAGCAAGCCGATCGCGTGGGGCGCTTGGTTGATACCCATGAATTTCGTTATTTAGCGTTTGATTTAAGCCGATTTAGTGAAGAATTACTCACTACGATGCAGCGCCAAATTGGCGACAGTTTAATTATATCGGGTAATGCGCTTATTTTGCGTCATGTGTATGTTGAACGGAAAATGACACCGCTTAATTTATATATTAATCAGTGTGATGAACGAAAACTTGAACTTGTTATGATTGATTATGGTAAAGCAATCAAAGAGCTGGCAGGTGCAAATATCTTTCCAGGCGATATGTTGATGAAGAACTTTGGTGTGACCCGCTGGGGAAGAGTGGTGTTTTATGATTACGATGAAATTTGCCCGATGACGGCGTGTCAATTTCGAGAGTTACCAAAAAGTGCTGACTCGTTAGAAGAGTTAAGCAGCGAGAGTTACTTTGATATTGCTGAAAACGATGTGTTTCCGAGCCAATTCAAGGTATTTTTCAGTGCAAATAAAACGGCATTTTCATTTTTTAATGCTGTGCATCACGACATTTTCAGTGTTGCTATGTGGCAGCGACTGCAAGCGGCTATTAATGAGGGACAATTATTGGATGTGTATCCGTATAAACAATCGTGGCGATTTAGTGAAATGAGAGCAAAACAGGGGTGAAAAAATCTCAACCACGTAGTCCTTCATCGGGATCCGGTATTGGCGTATGCTAATACGAACAATCAAGGGAGTACACTATGCTAAAAATATTCGGCATTTCAAGTTTGTTGCTAGCCTCATTCGCGAATGCGAACCCGCTGGTGGGGAGTTGGCAGTTTGTTGAAGGAAAGTATGCGACAAAGGAAGGGTATGTTACGGCAAAAGCACCCGAATTAACCTCGGTAAAGCTAATTACCGATACTCATTTTAGTTATATTACGCAGAAAAATGGCAATTTTCATTATGCGGGTGGCGGCAAATATGTTTTGCAAGACCAGCAATTTATCGAGACTTTTTCTTATGGTAATGTGCCTTCATTACAAGGTAAAACCATGGCATTTGATTACAAAGTAGACGGTGATTTATGGCATCATACTTTATATGAAAATGGTAAATTGGTGGAAGCTGAAATCTGGCAGCGAATTAAATAGAAGGTGTTATGCGTTATATTAAGCATGAAAATTCACAGTTAACGTTTGCAGAAATTGAAAAGCCGAATATTAAACACGATGAGGTACTGATTAAGGTCGCCGCAATAGGCGTTAATCGTGCTGACTGTTTACAAAGGCAAGATAAATACCCACCTCCTAAAGGCGACAGTGAGATTTTAGGTCTAGAGTGTGCAGGCACTGTCGTCGCACAAGGGGAAAACGTTGAGGTTGATTGGCTTAATAAACCCGTTTTTACTTTGTGTGCCGGAGGCGCATACAGTGAGTATGTTGCGGTAGATGCAGCACAGGTGATGCCGCTTGCTGACTCAATGAGTATGGCTGAAGGGGCTGCGGTGAGTGAAGTTTATCTCACGGCATTTTCGGCGTTATTTCAATTTGGCAAGCTTGAAGCTGGGCAAACTGCACTTATACACGCTGGTGCAAGTGGTGTGGGTGGTGCCGCTATTCAAATGGCAAAAGCTATTGGGGCTCAGGTAGTCATTACTGCTGGGAGCGATGAAAAATGCGCGCATGCAAAAAAGTTGGGTGCCGATCACTGTATAAATTATAAAACCACCGACTTTGTGGAGTATATGAAGACACATCAGTTACAAGCAAATACAATTGTCGACCCCGTTGCAGGGCATTATTTAAATAAAAATGCTGCTGTTGCTGCAATGGATTGCCAAATTGTGATGTTGGCATTTTTAGATGCGCGCTTTGCTGAGGTTGATTTCGCACGTTTGCTGAGTAAACGTATTTCATTTCATGCTTCTACACTTAGAAACCGCTCTATTGCTTTTAAACGTGAACTAAAAGCACAGTTTATAGCTCGCTTTTATGGCGAACTTGCTGCGGGTAAATTTGACTTTAATATATATAAAACCCTGCATTGGCAGGATGCAACTGAGGCTCACCGCATTTTAGATAATAATGAAAATTCGGGTAAAGTGGTGCTACTGGTTGAATAACGAAAAATTGCCCACATTATTGAGCTTATTAGCAGTAAATTAATAAAGGTTAGTATGAACCCAATTATCGCAATGCTGAAAGAGCATAACGTGAGTGACGAAAAAGTACGTGAGCTTTTTCAAGCATTTATGGAAAACCCAATGATGGCTATGGGCTTAGTTCAGCAACTCGGGATCCCGCCCGAAAAACTTCAACAACTGATGGCGTTGGTTATGACACAACCGCATTTAATAAAAGAAGCGGCTGAGTCAGTAGGTATCAGTAATGACGAAGTTGAACAAGCGAAAGCACAGTTTAAAAATCAACAGTCTTAAATAGAATAGAAAAGGTTAGCTGCATGCTAACCTTTTTTATTGCAAGCGTGCTATTGATAAGAAAAAACGTCATCGAGTTTCTTATCAAACAATTGAGCAATCTTAAAAGCCACTTCAAGTGAAGGGGAATATTTGCCTTTTTCAATGGCGACAATTGTTTGCCTTGAAACACCGACGGCTTCGGCCAGAGCTTGCTGCGTCATTTCATTGTGATGAAATCGTAATTCTCGAATAGTATTACTGAGCTGTTTTTTCATTAGCTGTCTCTTCGATAGAAATACACCTTACTGGCTGTCGTGATAATCTCACTGATCAAAAAGCCTATAATGAGGTAGTGCATTATATTATATAAATCTGAAACTTCAGGTAATAACATGCGACCAGATACACGCTCTATTTGAGTTGCTAAAAATACACACATTAAAATAATTGCTGAAGTTAACCAATGGCCAAGCTTAGCGCTTTTAAGTTCAATGAGTTTATCGCGCTCATCATCACCTAAATCTGCTTCTTTGTGCTTAATGCCTGCAAGCACTGATTGCATAATAATTTCGAGTATCACCGCAGTAATTACGACCTTATATAAGTAAGAAACCATTGTATCTTGGCTTAGGTTTCCGTTTGTTTGTAATGAGTTAATACCAGTAAGGTAATAAATTAACAAACCAATAGTCACTCCCAACGTGCCCCAAATTGTCAGTTCTTTGTAGCTCATCTTTTATCATCCAGTGTAAAAAATATTTGACTTGGTGTTAAGTAAACTACTCATTGTTGATTGTGTCAAATATTTTTAACACCATGTATGATATTTTTATCTTTGAAGTATTTCGTTACATTTAGCTAAGAACTAATTTGAACGGCAAAGACTCTTAATGAAACTAACAACAGAAGGAACGAATATGAATTGGCTTGCTAACGTATGGAAAAATAACCGTTCATTGATTGTATTCATCTGCTTAATGAGTGTATTTAGGAGTGCTGTTGCCGATTGGTATGAAGTACCCACAGGGTCTATGAAACCGACAATTGTTGAGGGAGACCGTATTTTAACCGATAAAATGGCCTATGATTTACGGTTACCATTTAGTCATATCTCACTGGCGCGCCTTGATGAGCCAAAAGCGGGCGATATCATTGTATTTGATTCAACTGCTGCTAATAACCGCTTAGTCAAACGTGTGATTGCAGTGCCGGGTGATACGGTTACTTTAGTTGATAATAAATTGATTATTAATGGTCAAGCACTTGATTACTCGCTAGTGGATGATGAAGCAGGGCAGCAAACGTATTTAGAAAATCTTGCGGGTATTAAACATGCAATTCAGGTGTCGAAGACCCCCTCTGTGATGCAGCATTTTGCGCCAGTGGTTATCCCTGCAGATATGTATTTAGCGATGGGAGATAACCGTGATAACAGTGCAGACTCGCGTGTAATCGGTTTAGTGCCGCGTAGTGAGCTGTTAGGAAAAGCAGAAAGGGTGCTGGTGTCGCTTGATTATGATGATCATTACTTACCCCGCAAAGAGCGGTTTCTTAAAGATTTATATTTAGCACCCTGAAGATGAAATAGTTAAGTGTGAGTAAGCGTCAGATAATAATTGGCTATTTATCGTTTTGTGTCTCAATATTGACTACATGAAAAATAATACGTCTAAATAAGGAATAATCAGTGACGGACAGCAAACGATTTAAGCCTTTTATTGTTTACTTTTTATTGATGAGTTTTGTTGGGTTAGTTGCATGTGGTTCGAGTTCAAAGACTGAAAACCCAATCGCAACCGAGCCTGACAGCTCACTTCCTAATAATAGCACCGGCATTGTTGATAATAGCGCAAGTGCTGATTATAACATTATCATTTATGGCAATAGTCATAGCGCAAAACTTGCGACCTTGCTTGAGCAGTTAATTTCGAGTGAGTTAAGTAATAGTCAGGTTGTGACCCTCACGGTGAGTGGCCGTTTTTTGGATGAAATAGTTAACTCCCCCGGGAATATCGAAAAGCTAAAACAAAACAAGTGGAGTCATGCGATTTTTCAAGGGCAAAAGTATTCTCAATCGGGATCTGTAAATTATTCTACGGCAGAAACCGAGCGTCTAATTGCGAATGCAAAAGTGCTGGGAATCACGCCAATTCTATTCCCTGAACACCCACAAAGGGGGGATAGTAAAGAAGGTGAAGCGGTTTATAAGTTACATTTATCCATTAGTGATAAAGAAACGAGCTGTGTTGCGCCCATCGGTTTAGTGTGGGACAACGCGATAGCAAGATTACCAGAAGTGAATCTATACCATAGTGACGGTAATCATGCCTCGGATGCTGGGCATTTGCTAACTGCGATGACCTTTTATGAAATTATTACCGGAGAGCTTGCCGATACGCTTTCTTACAGCGCCTCTTTCCCTATTACTGAGCAACAGCACCAAGTATTTGGCCAAATTATTACCCAAGTATTAACCGAACACCCCGCGTGCCCAACAACATAAATGCCGAATATAAAAAAACCGTTGTGTTTGCACACAACGGTTTTTTTACAATAAGGTTTTACCTTACATGACACGCATGCCTGGCTCTGAACCCTCATCAGGGTTAAGAATATAGATTTCTTTGCCGCCAGGGCCTGCTGCTAACACCATGCCTTCAGACATACCAAAACGCATCTTACGTGGTTTAAGGTTCGCTACCATAACGGTCAGCTTGCCTTCGATGTCTTCAGGCGCATACGCAGATTTAATACCGGCGAATACCTGGCGAGTTTCGCCACCTAAATCTAACGTCAATTTTAATAACTTATCAGCACCTTCAACGTGTTCTGCTTTTGCAATTTTCGCTACACGTAAATCAACTTTAGCAAAATCATCAAATTCGATTTCAGGGCTGATTGGCTCTTTCGCTAATGGGCTATTAGGATCAATCTTGTCTTTTTCAGCGACGAGGCTTTCTTTTGATTCTTCAATCATTTTATTTACTTTATCCATTTCAACGCGTTGCATTAACGGTTTAAATTTATTAATAGCATGACCCACAAGTGCTGTTTGCACACCTTGCCATGTTAATGCGTCATTTAAAAAGGTTTCAACATTGGCAGCCATTCCTGGTAAAACAGGCTTTAAGTAGGTGATAAGCACACGGAACATATTGAGACCAAGTGAGCACACGTCATGCGCTTCTTGTTGTTTTGCTTCGTCTTTAATTAACACCCAAGGAGCTTTAGCATCAATAAATTGGTTGGCTTTGTCTGCAAGCGCCATAATTTCACGAATAGCACGGCTATAGTCACGATTCTCGTAATGATTAGCAATGCTGTCTGATGCCGCTTGGAATTCACTTAGTAACGCTTCATCCATCACTGTGTCGCTTAGTTTCCCGTCAAATTTCTTGGTGATGAAACTAGCACAACGGCTTGCAATATTGACCACTTTACCAACCAGATCTGAATTTACACGCAGGGCAAAATCTTCAAGGTTTAAATCTAAATCAGTAATACCGTTGTTAAGTTTTGCCGCGTAATAGTAGCGTAGGTATTCAGGGTCTAAATTATCTAGATAAGTACGTGCCTTTACAAAAGTGCCTTTAGATTTAGACATTTTTGCGCCATTTACGGTGACAAAGCCGTGAGCGAATACATTCGTTGGTTTTCTGAAGTTTGCCCCTTCTAACATGGCAGGCCAGAATAAACTGTGGAAGTAAATGATGTCTTTACCGATAAAGTGGTAAAGTTCGGCTTCTGAGTCTTCACGCCAGAACGCATCAAAGTCGATGCCTTTCTTGTCACATAGGTTCTTAAAGCTGGCCATGTAACCGATGGGTGCATCTAGCCATACGTAGAAGTATTTACCTGGAGCACCTGGGATTTCAAAGCCAAAGTAAGGTGCATCACGACTGATATCCCACTGCTGCAGGCCATCTGCAAACCATTCGTCTAACTTGTTAGCCATTTCTTGTTGGATAGTGCCAGAGTGTAACCACTCTTTTAGCATGTCTTCAAAGGCTGGCAAGTCAAAGAAGTAGTGCTCAGAGTCTTTTAACACAGGCTCCGCACCCGACATGACAGAACGTGGATTGATAAGTTCAGTTGGGCTGTATGTTGCACCGCATGCGTCACAGCTATCACCGTTTTGATCTTCAGACTTACACGTTGGGCAAGTACCTGTTACAAAACGGTCAGGTAAGAAAATGCCTTTTTCTGGATCAAAAAGCTGAGAAATAGTGTGCTTCTTAATGTGGCCCGCATCATTTAAGCGGTTATAAATAAGCTCGCTTAACTGCTTGTTTTCTTCGCTGTGAGTGCTGTGATAGTTATCAAATTCTATGTTGAAATCAGCAAAGTCGCGTTGGCGTTCTACACTGACATTTTTAACCATTTCCTCTGGCGTGATCCCTTGTTTCTGCGCATTAAGCATAATGGGGGTGCCGTGAGCATCATCTGCGCACACGTAATAGGTCTCATGACCTTGTTGCTTTTGAAAACGCGCCCAAATATCAGTTTGGATGTATTCTAATAAATGACCTAAGTGAGTCGGGCCATTGGCATAAGGTAATGCGCTAGTAATCAGGATCTTTCGCTGTGCCATAATCATTCCGAATTGAGGATAGTTCGTTGCAAAAATGCATGAATATCATTATTTAATTCATTGCGAGTTGCCTATATACAAAACAACGCAATGATATTATCTAATTGTCTGGTTTTAATGCCTTGAATGTTACATAATTCCGAAGCACTTTTCATCAAAGAAACGCTATTTTATTGCTATGTTTGGACTGTCAAAATTATTCTCTGGTAAATCGGCTGAAAAAGAACCGCTACTTGATGCGTTAGCTGCTTATAGAAGCAGCGCATTTGCGATTGGGATTGAAGCCCAATGGGTAAAAGAAATAACAATAAATACCGACAAAAGCTTTAAGGTTAAGCTGGAATTACCCTTTGCTGGCAAGGGAGAATTAGCACAAATCGGAGAGTTTGTTAGCAATAAGCTCTCAGTATCGGTGAGCATCGACGCCGAGGTGTCATTACCCAACCAATGCTGCTTTAAGCAGATTAAGCAGATTGTACTTGTTGCATCTGGCAAAGGGGGAGTGGGTAAGTCGACAACGGCTGTGAATCTTGCTTCAGCACTTGAGCAAGAGGGAGCTAAAGTGGGGATTTTAGATGCTGACATTTATGGCCCATCGATCCCTTTACTTTTAGGTCTGCAGGGTGCTGAGCCTAAAACACTGGATAATAAAAACTTATTACCATTTGAAGCACATAATTTAAAAGCGCAATCAATTGGTTTCTTAGTGCCGAGTGATGATGCAACAGTGTGGCGAGGCCCCATGGCATCGGGGGCGCTTAATCAACTTATGAATGAGACCGATTGGGGTGAACTTGATTACCTCATCGTTGATATGCCGCCCGGCACCGGTGATATTCAACTAACCATGAGTCAAAAAGTACCTGCTAGTGGCGCTGTAATTATTACAACACCGCAAGATTTAGCCCTAGCTGATGCACAAAAGGGGATTGCTATGTTTAATAAGGTCAATATTCCAGTATTGGGTCTTATTGAGAACATGAGTTACTTTTTATGTGGTCATTGCGGCGAACCCAATCATGTATTTGGCAAAGATGGCGCTGTAAAATTAGCTCACCGCCATGGTGTGCCTGTATTAGCCAACATCCCTCTTGCGATTGAAATACGTGAAAGCTCGGAGCAAGGGCAGGTAATTTCTCGAGATAATGCAGCATCAATCAGCGCTACCTACAAAAATGCTGCACGTATCCTAGCCAGCAGCTTGCATTACCAGCAAACACAAAATAGTTCGGTAGAAATACTGATAACAGAAGATTAAACACAGAAAAAAATGTTAATTTCTTGTTTTTTATTACTCATTGTGACAATGAGGTATTTGTGTTTTTGTGCTTAATCAGTGCATTTACTGCCCTTTAGAGTGTTTTTTGTCTACTTAAAAGACACAAATGTTCGATTTTTGTTAATATTTTATTGCCTTTTCACAACCCTGACATACGCTTTTGTAAGCGCTTACATTGTTTGGCTTTTTATTTGCCCTTAAATGTAAGCGCTTACAATTGGCTGATTAAAAAAATACTTATACCGATCAGCTGAGTACTAACAAACACTCATGTTAGGGTTCAATGTAATGAACAGAATTAAAACACACATAACACAACTTGCGATGGCGCTTTCTGTAGCGACATTAGCTGGCTGCGGTGGCTCTGCCACAGAAACAAAAATCGACACTATCAACCCAAGTGAACCCACTTCTGATTGGGTGATGATATGGGAGGATGACTTTAATGGCGATTCAATTGACGATGGTAAATGGAACTTCGAAGTTGATTGTGCCGGTGGGGGTAATAACGAAAAACAATGTTACACCGACAGCAAAGATAATGCTTTTGTTGAAAATGGCATTCTAAATATTGTTGCACTGCCCGCAGAGGAAGGTGCGACTAAACCGTATACCTCAGCACGTCTAAATACTCGCTATAAAGCTGATTTTAAATACGGACGCTTTGAAATGCGCGCTAAACTGCCAAGTGGTCAAGGTGCATGGCCTGCCTTTTGGATGATGCCCACAGACGAAGTATACGGCGGTTGGCCCCGCTCTGGTGAAATTGACATTGTTGAAGCCGTGAACCTTAAAGTGCCTACCGATGATGGTCTAGAATCAAACATCTACGGAACATTGCATTATGGTAAAGAGTGGCCAAATAACGATCAAAGCGGCAAAGCGTATACCTTTGATCAGGCGTCAAACCCTGCAGATGATTTCCATACCTATGCAATAGAATGGCAAGAGGGAGAAATTCGCTGGTATGTTGATGACTACCTCTACGCGACTCAGCGAAAGTCTGAACTGCTTTATAACGCCAGCGGCGAAGCGCTAGCGCTAAAGCATAAAGGATGGTATTCAGAATATTTCGACCAAACAACGGGTGAACTAACGACATTTTGGGATGCTTCACCCTATGATCAAGAGTTTTACTTGATATTAAACTTTGCAGTTGGTGGTGATTGGCCAGAAAACGTTAATGCGACGGGCATAGATACGAGTGCATTCGAAAATGGTCAAGCGTTCGAAATTGATTATGTACGAGTTTATGAGTGTGCTCAAAATCCAGACACGGGTAAAGGCTGTGAAACTGTCCGCCCAGGGTATGACAGCGTAGAAGATGCACTGGTAGAAGGTGCTGCACCAGCCCCAACGCCGCCAAGCGATGGCACGGTTACGCCGCTTACCATTTTTGATGGTAGCTTCAATCCAAATTGGCCTGCATGGGATTGCTGTGGTGGTTCTACACCCGCCCTTGTTGAAGATGTAGAGCGTGGCGAAGTAGTTGAGTTTAATATTGGTGCGCAGCCAACAGTGAATGGATTTATTAGTCGTGAAGCCTTTATCACTGACGAAAATGGTGTTGCTTCACCTTATGATGCAAGTGCTATGTTGGAGGATGGTTACGTACGATTTGATATGCAAATCATGTCATTACCTGCCACGCCAGATGCTCCTTGGCTTTTTAAAATAGAAAGTGACGAGGGCAGTTCTGCAGTCGAAATGAACCTTAACATGAGTACTGAAGGTGCTGAACCTGTCGTCGGTGAATGGCAAACCTTCACCTTTCCACTGCAAGCACTTGCAGATGCAGGATTAAATGTGTCACTTATTGATGTCATCATGATCTTCCCTGCATGGGGTCAAGGTGAGGGTGCAGTTTATCGTGTTGATAATGTTGAAATTACAAACGGCGCATCGACCTCTTTACCTTCATTAACGTTATTCACAGATGAAACGAACATTGACTGGCCGTTGTGGGATTGTTGTGGTGGCTCAACGCCAATTGAAGTCATGGATGATGAGGCTCACGGGGTAACAGCAGAGTTTTCTATCGGTGCTCAACCGACAGTTATGGGCTTTATTAACCGGACATCATCAGGTGGTAGTGGTTCACAATTTGATGCGACAGCGCTTGTGGACGAGGGGATGTTGCAGTTCGAAATGAAAGTGATATCTCTGTCGAGCACACCAGAGGCAGCGTGGTTGCTAAAAGTTGAATCAGACAACGGTACAACCGCTGTGGAGGTTAATCTGAACACCAGTGTTGAGGGGGTTGACCCTGTTGCGGGTGAATGGCAAACCTATACTTTCCCTATTAGTACGTTGCTGCAAGCAGGCTTAGATGTCAGCGCTATTGATGTGATCATGATTTTCCCTGCTTGGGGTCAAGGTGAAGGGGCTGTATATCGTGTAGATAATGCACGTATTTATGCACCAGAACCACAGTCTGATCTCACATTATTTGCTGATAATGTCGCTGAGCAATGGAGTATTTGGGATTGCTGCGCAGGCAGTACACCAACAGTTGAAACGGATGATGAAGCGCATGGTGCTGTGGCTGAGTTTAAAATAGGTGCAACAGCTACTGTTATGGGCTTTTTAGCTGCTGATGGCGTGAGTTTTGATGCTTCTCATATGGTTTCTGAAGGGGTTGTTCGTTTTGAAATGAAACTGGTTTCAAATGCCAGCAATCAAGATGCGCAGTGGTTGTTCAAAATCGAATCGAATGATGCAGGTCAAGCTGTTGAGCTTGCGCTAAGTGCAAGCCAAGAAGGCGTCGAGCCTGTGGTCGGGGAATGGCAAACTTACACCTATACATTGTCTGACTTGCTCAGTGCAGGTCTTGATATTAGTGCAATAGACGTTGTCATGGTATTTCCCTCGTGGGGCATGGGAGAAGGTGCGGTCTATCGTATCGATAATGCCGTGATTACAAACCCATAATTTCATCTGACAACAGGCTAGGGTGCACACAAAACAGCACCCATTTTACATGACAATTTTTTGCAAAAGCAGGTAATCATGAAAAGCACAAAATTAATTAAAACACCTCTTGCAGCATCAATCGCAATGATCCTGACAACAGGGTTTGGCAATCTCTCAATGGCGTATGCTCAAGATGAGCAACAGCAAGTAGATAAAGAAATCGAAGTCATCGAAATTAAAGGTATTCGTGGCAGTATGATCCGTGCCATGGACATGAAACGAGACGCAACGGGAGTGATTGATGCCATCTCAGCAGAAGAAATGGGTAAATTTCCCGACACCAATTTGGCCGAGTCATTACAACGTATAACGGGTGTCTCTGTCAGCCGCTCGAATGGCGAGGGGAGTGAAATCACAGTACGGGGGTTTGGCCCTGAGTTTAATCTTATCATGTTAAACGGACGTCAAATGCCGGGGACGGGTTATACCCGCTCTTACGCACTTGAAAATATTGCCGCAGATGGTGTCAGTGCGCTCGAAGTGGCTAAGTCAGGTCAAGCTGATGTGCCAAGTGGGGGCTTGGGGGCGACGGTCAATATTATCACGACTCGCCCATTGAATAGCCCTGGTGAAAAATTTAGTTCCTCAATTAAGGCTATTCACGATTCGTCAAACGAGGCAGGTGATGATGTAACCCCTGAGTTTTCTGCCATGTACAGTAATACCTACGCTGAAGATTCTGTTGGTTTTGCGGTATCGTTTTCTCATCAAGAGCGTGATTTTCAACAGCAAAATGCCAATATTCAGGGTTGGCAAGCCAATGTCGATTTACCGACGCTAGATGAGGGGGCATTTATCGACCCGCGTGCAGTCGACAGCGAAGGTAAACGTGTTGGTAATCATTTCTTCCCGAAAGATATGAACTACAGCATTGCGGATGCCGAACGTGAACGTACAAATGGTCAAGTGACTTTGCAGTATGCGCCCATTGATAACTTTGTTGCTACGCTTGATTACACAGCAAGCCGAGCAATCACAGGCGTTAATACCGTTGGTTGGGGTATCTGGAACGAGTTCGGTGGTAACATCAATCGCTATGAACTGGATGAAAACGGTACTGCATTATTCGCTGATATTAGTGGCAACGATGGCTCATTCACAGCAAATCGAGAAACCACTGAAGTTAAAGCACGCTCAATTGGTTTAAACCTAGAGTGGCAAATTAACAATGAATGGGAAGTAGAGTTCGACTACCACGACTCTAAAAATGAAATAGACAACGGTGCTGATGACGGATTAGGTTCATCGGGGCAAATCATCCTCGGTTCAGATCAATTGCGTAGTAAGGTTTACGATTACCGTACAGGTGAGATCCCGCATGCTTACGTTAATTGGAACAACGGGACTACGGTACTAGACCCAAGCGAGATTGACTCAAATTTCAGCCAGTTTATTTACTCTCCGGGTGAGTCGAACGTTGAGCAAGCGCAGTTGCATACACATTGGTTTAATGAGCGTTTTGAAATCCCATTGCTAAAAGTGAAATTTGGTGCTGCACATACAAAACAAACCATGGGTGGGTTCACTGCATGGAGTGGTTTGCGAGGGGGTCCTGGCTTTAACCCATCATTCACAGAAATCTTTCCTGATGGCATGTTCACCTACAAGGAAACGGGTGACATGTTAGATCAATTTGAGGGGGGAGGCAGTGATTTACAACCGAACTATTACTATACCTACAGTTTTGAAGAGGCTTTAGCCCGGCAACTCGCTTACTTAAACGAAGATCTTTTAGGTGATAACTACTATTCAATCGATCCCTTTTTCGATGGCATTGACAGTGAAAGTTATGTTGAAGAGAAAACGCAAAGCGTCTACGTGAATACGTTGTGGGAATTTGATGCCGCTAATCACTTTGTACAAATTAATGCTGGGCTTCGCTATGAAGAAACGGATGTCACCAGCACGGTACGCCAACGTGTTGAACAACAAGTGAATTGGGTGAGTGAATCAGAGTGGATCATGCAATATGAAGCTGGCGGCACCGATAACTTTTACCAAGAACAAGGCAATTATGATATTTGGTTACCTAATATTGATGTAAAAGTAGAGTTAACCGATGAACTCGTTGGCCGTGTTTCGTGGGGTAAAACGATGGCTCGAGCTCCTTTGGGCGATTTAGCGGGTGGACGCAGCCTGACCGGCAGTCCAAAACCGGGTGCTCGCACGGGTGGGCAAGGTAACACGAACCTGTTGCCATTTGAGTCTACAAACTTGGATGTGTCTATTGAATATTACTACGGCGAAGGCAGCTATGCGTCTGTTGGTTACTTTAAAAAAGACGTGGATAACTTTATTCAACGTCAAATCACTGAAACGACAATCGATGGCCTTTACGATATTTTAGACGGGCCGCGTTATCAAGAAGCCATTGCAGCTATTGAAGCGCGTAATGAGCAAGTCACAAGCAAAGCCATTTTTAACGAAATGATTGCCCTTGGCTATGGTAATGCTGATGGTGAAATAGAACCAAGTAGTTCAGACCCGTTAATAGTGTGGAATATTACCCAGCCGCAAAACACGGACAGTAAGTCAGTTGATGGTGTAGAGGTTGCGATACAGCACTTGTTTGGTGAAAGCGGCTTTGGCTTAGGTGTGAACGCGACATTTGTTGATGGTGATGTTGAATTTGACGTAGACAGCCTAACACAACAGTCGCCACTACCAGGTTTGAGTAATTCTGCAAACTTCCAAGCTTTCTATGACAAAGACGGTTTGTCGGTAAAAGTGACCTACGCATGGCGTGACGCTTACTTGATTGGTGTTGGCCAATCACAAGGCTCAGCGGATGCACCACCACAGTTTGGTGACACATTCGGGCAGTGGGACTTAAGCGTAAACTACGATATAAACGAAAACATGACGGTGTTCTTTGAGGGAATTAACCTCAATAATGAAACCGAGCGCAGTTATGGCCGTTACGAAGAGCAGTTTTTGTTTGCTCGTCAATACGGCGCTCGTTACGCAATTGGTGCACGCTACATGTTTTAAACAACACGTTATCTCCCAAGACATGAAAGCCGCTCTCTGAGCGGCTTATTTACTATTTTGCGCACTAACATCGCGAGAGTACGAACTCGTTAACGTATTTGAAGGTTCATATTTTCTCAGCTTATGTCGCGTCTTGTTATACATTCATTGTATTAAAAAAATCATTTCACCCCATACTAAACGTAAAAGTTATTCTTAACGGTTTAAATGAGTATAAAAAATTAATTCATGAAGAAATGTCTGTAAGACTAACTTGATAAGTGAGTTTTGTGTCACAATAATCCCAGCATACTGTGAGCTTTAACGCTTATTGATTGCATTAAATGCATGAACTAACGTGAAGCAAGATAATTTTTACAGCGCAACATGTTGATAATAACTGTTTGGCTGTTTTAGGTAGAATAATAAATGAGATTATCAGATACCCATATTCAGCAATATATTAACGAGGGTCGTATCGTTATAGAACCTTCACCGAGCAAAGACATGATTTCTGGGGTGACGGTAGACTTACGTTTAGGCAATAAGTTTCGAGTGTTTCAAGATCATACCGCAGCTTACGTTGATTTAAGCGGTCCGAAAGATCAACTTAATAAAGCGATGGAATCAATTATGAGCGACGAAATCGTGTTAGCGGAAGAAGAAGCCTTTTTTCTTCACCCAGGCGAATTAGCCTTGGCGATTACGCATGAAAAAGTTACGTTACCCGCTGATATTGTGGGTTGGTTAGATGGCCGCTCCTCACTCGCTCGCCTTGGTTTAATGGTGCACGTAACGGCACACCGAATTGACCCAGGTTGGTCAGGTAATATTGTGCTTGAGTTTTATAACTCGGGTAAATTGCCTTTGGCATTAAGACCCATGATGAAAATAGGGGCGATGAGTTTTGAGACCATGACCAGCCCAGCCGAAAATCCTTACAACACCCGTAAAGATGCGAAATATAAAGATCAAAACTCGGCGGTAGCGAGTCGTATTAGCGACGATAATAAGTAAGCTTTTCTTATGTGGCCTACGGGCCACAGTACTTTAATTGCAAATCGTTCCCAAAAGTTGGCAATTTACGCTGTTCCCCCCCATACTTTTAGCTGGTGTTTAATGGCACGGAGCTAAAATGCTTTCAATCAGCAGGTGCATCCTTACGTTTTATAAACAGCTGGTAACTGCTACTTGTTGTCTTTTTTTGTATACCTTTACAGCGACTTTAAATGCGGCTGAACTCCCTGTTTGGCTGATAAACACTGATGACCCAGTTTTTATTGTTAGCCAATCACTGCAGCAGAAATTAGACGATAAGCATAAAGTAAATATGCTTGAACCCAAAACACTTCGCTTAAAAGCACACAGTTCGTATTGGCTTGTCATCGACTTAAATAAGTTACCAAGTAATCAAGACTACGTTGTGTATATTGCTGAACCCAACTTAACGTGGAAAAAGTTTTATCTTCTTGATGATTTATTACAAATTCAAAATAAAGATAGATTGGCATCATTAGTCAGCTTATCGAGTGTGCGACCACACTGGTTAGTCGATCACAATCGTCAAAATCGCTGGGCACTTCTTAATTTCCAACATGAGCATGCGATATCAATTGAAGTCGGGGTTGTTTCAGCTAAAACGTTTGAAGTTAATTTACACCAAACAATTTTGGGGTATGGCGCTATCCTGGGTGTCTTGGTTTTATGCATGTTTGTATGTGGGGTGTATTACTTCATATCGAAACGCTTTAAGTATCTGACATTAAATGCTTACTTCGTTTTAGTGACCATTGGATTTATGATAGATAATGGTTTAACGAGCTTTTTTGTTAGCGGGTTAGAGTGGAGCGCTAAGTGGCTTATAAACCAGTATGCATTGTGTTTTGGTGCTTATTTTTTGTATCACTTTGCTGCAATAAACAGACTTAAAAGTCACTATAAATCGGTGTGGATCGCTTTATTAGGTGTGTCAATAATTACTGCAATAATGGCTTCGTTATTGCCGCAACTCAATCTGCAATCGTCGTACATTTTTAGTTGTATTGTCTTTTTAATGCTCGCAGGTATTGCGATTACTATTTTGTACAAAGGAAAAGGTGAGCGTACGCGTTTAAGATTATTAATGGTGCTTACATTGTCTGTTCAAGCGTTTAGTTGGTTGGTGTGGAATGGCTTTGGTGTTGGTAATCACACCATGCAAAATGTCATTCTATTATTCACATCGTTAGCTATTAGTTCATTGTTGTTACTTAAAGATAGACACAGAATTTCATCATTTAATTATTCAATGACACATGATGCGGATACAAAATTACCCAATAAACAATTGCTACTGAGTGAAATAATGAAAAAAGTAGCGCACAAACAACATTTTTCTGTGATGTTGTTCAGGCCCCATGTCTTGGTAAATGCCAGAGCAACATTTGGCTATGAGCATGCTAATAACTGCATTGTGACTACGCTGGATGTACTTACCCAACAGCTTGAATCGATTAATGCTTTAAGGCTGGAAACCCATGTTGATCAAGGTGTCTGGATAGCACGCGTTGATGACAGTATTTTTGCTTGTGTTGTAATGGGGGAGTTGGAACTGAGTCATATAGAGCAATTTGCTTGTTTGATTCATGGAGTGTTTGAAGAGGGCATCACGCATAACAATGTAAAATTAGTTGATAGTGTTGATATTGGTGTTGCCCATTATCCTTTACATGGTAATACCGCCAGACAAATTCTACAGTGCGCGATTCAAGCTATGAGTGAAAAGCGCCTGCAAGGTGAGCGCTGGCGTATGTTTGATTTAGAAAGTGCGAGACTCTCAGAGCAAAGGCTGCTCATTGCCGCATCATTAAAATTAGCGATTGAAGAAGACCAATTAAACTTACATTTTCAGCCACAGATATGTTTAGAAACGGGTGATATTGTGGGTTGCGAAGCGCTACTTCGTTGGCATCACCCTGCACTTGGAGCAATCGGCCCTGATACCTTTATTCCGATTGCTGAGTCCTCAGGGGTCATTAATCAACTTACCGAGTGGGTCGTTGCGAAAGGCATAGAATGGCAAGCAAGGTTTTGTGAGTTAATACCTGAGCATGTCATTTCTATTAATATCTCGGCAAAAGATTTGCTCAATAAAGATTTACCTGTGCTGTTTATTACTAAGTTAAATGAGCTAGGTGTAAGTGCTGATTCTGTGATGCTTGAGTTAACAGAATCAGCGACCCTGGAAGAAAGTAAAAATATAAAAATAACACTGGACGATTATCGCTTAATTGGTGTGAAACTCGCCATTGATGATTTTGGTACAGGTTACTCTTCACTCGCTTATTTAAGTCAACTGGGCTTTGATGAGGTGAAAATTGATAAGCAGTTTGTTCTTAATCTCGCTTTTTCGTTAAATGATCAAAGTATCTGTAAAGCAACCTGTGATATTGCTAAAACGCTCGGTGCCAAAGTGGTGGCCGAGGGCATTGAAGACCCGCAGAGCTTGGCCATTTTACAACGTTATGGCTGCCAAATAGGGCAGGGATATTACTTTTCCAAACCGCTTGAGGCTGACGATTATTTACTGTGGATCAAGAACTTTAAGTCGGTTGATGTTAGCCACGATGTAAAAGCACACCTAGTTGATTAAAATACCGTAATAATGCGTCTGAGCAGCGTGATGTATGCTCTATGCTTGGGTAAATTAAACCACCGTCATTTAAGCCACTCACTAAAAAACTATTTTTAATCGCAGGATGGACAGCAATGCATTGCTCAAAACACCGTGCCGCAAGTTCTTCTGGCATGCTCATATAAATATGCTGTCGTTGTTTATCAAAGGCTATCGATTGTGTGACGAACTCGTTTGGGTTATTACCTTGAGTATCTAAAAAAACCTGATGAAAAAACTGATTGAGGAAATGATTTAACGGGTGTGTTAAATCAGGTGTTTGGGTTAACCACAATGATGAGCAAAACTGCATGGGTTGTCTGTGTGGGAACATATGCTGGCAAATATGGTGATCAAAGGCATGAAACCACTCATGTGCGAGGGCTCCTCCTCCGGCATTTTTTGCCAGAGCAAGTGTTTGGCTTTGCGCATTATAATGTGCTTGCACTCCTTTTTGACCGCCATGACCGAAAGCAAAATTCAGTTTGCCACGAAGGCCCATTGCCACAGGTGGTAATGACAGTATTTGTGCGAGATCTGCCAGCGCGTCATAAATTAAATTTGCAGCTAATAATCGTTCTTGCTTGGTAACCCAATGACCCACAACGAGGGTACGAAATCCGAACGTGTCGCGAATATCGTCAAAATCAACTTGGTCATCAAAACGGTAATCGGGACCTTGGCGGCTAAACCCCGCACTTAAACGTTTAGACACTCGCATTATAAGTAACGTGCCTTGACTGCTTGAGGCATGTGCTGAGTTTGTTTTTCAACAAGCGCCGTGAGTAAGTGATAAAGCGGGTCAACATTACACTGTTCGATTAAATTAAGGCTCTGTGCAACGGCTTCTAATGTCGACAAGCTATCGGCGCGAGGTGCTTTTCTGATCACGTATTTGTTTTTTGGTAAAGTGGCGAAGCTGACAGCCTTGAAGTGCTGCAAACTTGGGGTCAGCATCAGCATTTTGTAGGCTTTTTTCCATGTGCCATCAAGCACCACTAAATGAGTAAGCTGTTGTTTAAAGTCTAATGTTGCATCAGTGCACTTATCAAGCATGATTGCATTATCGGCGGGATACAACAGTGCCGTGCTCTGTGTTGGCAGTGAGGCAAGCTCAGGAAAGTCTTGTTCAGACTCGCCACTCAAAATAATACAGTTCGCTAAACCTAATTTAAGCAGGTGCGCTGTGTTTTTAGTTACTTTTTCTTCGCTAGGATGACGTAATATAATGATTTTTAGTTTATTATTAATTATGCTTATCGCATTACATAAGCAGGTTCTGACTGAAAAGCCACAACCCGAACACAGTTCTCTAGCCATATTAAACTTCTAGCATACAATTAAAGTATGGCTATTATACATGAGCTCTGGTCATAGGGTTGCTTTTTTACAATGAACAGCTAGAGTTGCGATTTAAATGATGACGTTTTTGATCAAGGGATAAACATGACGACGATCACAATAGATGAAGGTGCACTTGAAGGTATGGAATCGCTTTTGGGTGATCAATTTGCCGACACCTTAACCTTTTGCTGCAGTGAGTTTCAACGCTTGAGTGGTGAAGTTTTAGCGAATTTGGATTCAGAAAATGAAGTTGCTGCGCGTCATGCACATAGCTTAAAGTCAAATGCTGCGCAATTCGGTGCATCGAGCTTATCTGATGTTGCTCGCGAAATTGAACAGGCGTTAAACGAGGGGCATGTGGATACAGCAATAGAAAAGTCACAAAACCTTGACGCGCAAGTTGCAGGTTCAGTTGAAAAACTACAGGCCTGGTTTGCTGGTCGCTAATAACTTGAATTTATTTCAGTTATAACCTCAAAAATCCACTAGCGTGGTTAGCCTCTGCTAGGTTAGTCTTAGGGTCTAATAGTAGAGGTAACCATGTCACAAATAAAAAAGAGTCACAAACTTAACGGTGTCTGTTATGACATTCGTGGGCCTGTGCTTGCACAAGCTCGAAAAATGGAAGATGAAGGTCAAAAAGTTCTCAAGCTTAATATTGGCAACCCTGCGGCCTTTGGTTTTGATATGCCTGAAGATATGCACCGCGATATCATCCGTAACTTGTATTCAGCCCAAGGCTACTGTGACTCTAAAGGCCTTTACTCTGCCCGTGTGGCTGTTTATCAACATTATCAGCAACGTGGATTATTCAACCTAGATGTCGACCATATTTATATCGGTAATGGGGTGAGCGAGCTTATTCAAATGACGACTCAAGCATTGCTTGATAACGATGATGAAGTACTGATCCCAGCACCCGATTACCCACTATGGACCGCGTCTGTTAAATTAGCGGGTGGTAACCCTGTTCATTATTTATGTGATGAAGAACAAGATTGGTTTCCAGATATTGCTGATATAAAAAGTAAAATTACCTCAAAGACAAAAGCGCTGGTACTGATTAACCCGAACAATCCAACGGGGGCTGTCTACAGTGATGACTTATTAATGGAGCTTATTAATATTGCGCGAGAGCATAAGTTGCTGTTATTAAGTGATGAGATATACGAGAAAATTTTATATGACGGCGCCACACATACCTCAATAGGGGCGTTGTGTGATGATGTGCCTATTATTACCTTTAACGGCCTTGCAAAAACATACCGAGCAGCGGGCTTGCGTATGGGCTGGATGGTATTAAGTGGCCGTACAAGTGTAATGGAAGACTTAGTGCGTGGTTTAGATATGTTGGCGTCTATGCGCCTGTGTGCCAATGTACCTGCACAATATGCGATTCAGCAAGCATTGGGTGGTGTACAGTCAATCGATAATCTAATTAACCCCGGTGGGCGCTTGTGTGTGCAACGTGATATTGCATGGCAAGGACTAAATGCGATAGACGGCATTAGTTGTAAAAAACCAAAAGGCGCACTGTATGCCTTTGCAAAAGTTGACACCGACAAGTTTAAGATTAAAAACGATGAACGCATGATCTTAGATTTGCTGAAAGCCGAAAAAATACTGCTCGTGCACGGCAGGGCATTCAACTGGCCTGAGCCTGACCATTTTAGATTGGTGTTTTTACCGAACAAAGATGATTTAACTGAAGCAATGGGTAAGATGCAACGATTCTTTGCAGATTACAAACAGAGCTAAAATCAGCGCTCATAACAGCGAGCTAAGGCTCTAATGCCGTTCACTTTAGGTGAGCGGCATTTCTTTTTATGGAGTAACGATTGCTCGCTGTTACTTTTACCAGTTCGCAATAATACTTAATCATTTTGAGGGATTAAACCTGTCGCTACCCGCGTTAAAAATCTCTGACTTACGACGGCATAGATGCAGAGCAATTGCCGAGAACACCTAAATAACGACATTTTTGCCTTATTATCAACGCGGTTTTATTGCCTCAAAATAGATTACTTAATTAAGCAAATTGGTATTACTATTAAAAAGCCTTATCTACGCGAACGGTGTTATCACTTAAATAAACAAGACGAACTTTGTCACCTTGATTAAATATCATCCGACTATCCTTGTCTTGAACGACCATGTATTGCTCGCCACTTTCTACTTGAATCATTAACTCAACAAGTTGATATTCAATATAACGGCTTGATTGCTGACGGTTGTGTGCAATCGACCCGCCAATCATTGAACCAAGAATAGTTGCCACAGTTCGACCACTTCCGCCGCCAAATTGATTCCCTACAACACCGCCTAATAGTGCGCCGCCAAAGGTTTTCCAGCCATTTGTTTGGTCTTTAACCAGTTCTTGCTCGGTAATATTACGAACTGACTGCACTGAACCAAACAAAACTTGCTGCACGGGAACCGCTTTATTACGCTGATAATCTGCGTAACTCGGCGCACTGAGCAGTAAACATAGGCTAAATAAACTAATAAGGTACTTCATATAACCTCCTGGCTACCAGCCAAAAGTAGATTTTTCGCGTGTTTTACGGATTTCAGTTTCATCAGCCCACTCAATCAGGCCACTTTTTAAATCCATTAAACGCATTGTGAATTTATAATAGACATCGGCTTTATCTGCATTAGATTTTACAATGCTCGACAGGTTACCGTATAACATATATTGCGCTCCCACTTGCTGACCAAATGCGATTGCAGTATTGGGATTGACGAGTGGGTCGACATTTTGGAAATTAAGCTGTTCGCGCACCGCTTCGACACGCGTCATATCAACAAAACGGAATTTACCGCTGCGTAATAATTGTGTCGAAATTGAGTCAGTGATTGATTCTGTATCAATATGCTCGCTGGTTTTATTTTTTATCCGCTCAACAAACACGATAGGACGCGAATTTGCTGTTAATGTCCCCACAACAGGCGATGCCAATAACGAATCTGTCATTTGGCTTGCGACCTTTTGCAAATCAGTTGAACCAAAGTTGATATCGGTTGTTTCAACAGCCTGAGCATCACCATAACTGACAACTGCTTTGTTGGCACAGCCAGATAACAGTAACGACGTTGCAATTGCGATAGCGGTGGCTGATTTCACTGAATATAATTTCATTGTGGCTTCCTTAATCTTCGAATTCTTGTGCTTCTGTTGAGACTTCACGAACAGCAAGCGAAAAGGTGACTGCATCAGATGTTGGGGCTAAGCCCGGTAGTTGTGTTTTTGCAAAACCAAACAAGGTAATTGCTTGCCATGGTGAGTGATTGCCTTTTATGACAAACCCATCGGCGTCATACCAAGTAAATTGATATTGTAAGTATTGAGATTTTTTATACTGACTTGCTAATGTCACAACCACATCGGTTAAGCCATTGGTTTGGCGAGTTTTTACATCAGAAATCGCAAGCTTGTTACCAAGTTCAGGGTTATTAACAATAAGTTGTTGATTATATTGTTGTGATGCTTGCTCGACACCGATACCAGAGGTGGTTGGGCGAGAGGAGCAAGCCGCAACGAGTAATAGGGTTAGTAATGGCACTAAATATTTCATTATTGCTCCTAGAGTTGGACTACATGTGAGTCAAAGTAGTTATTAATAAAGGTTAGGTAGACAAAGGTTAACCCCTGCTTACTAACCGCAAAGTCAATTTTTCCGTGCCCTGACACCCACAGAGAGTGATTACCAGGGGTCATTGCTGTTTGTGCGATACTTAACTGATTTGGTAAAGTTAACCAACTGCGAGTATCTGCTTGCTCAGAGGCAAGGTTATATATATTCGCTAAAATATTGCCGACATCACCACCACTTCTGGCAAGTTCTGCACGCATTTTTTCTTTTGCCACTAGCCTCAAAACTTGTCGTGAAACTCTGCCCGCGCTTTGATCTTTCAATGTTTTCGCTGCAAGTGACTCAAGCCGAACTATCGGCGTGAGTGTTAAACTTTCACCCGAGACCGTGATATTTTTTTGTGAGCTCACATAAGGCACGTCGCTGTATACGGGCATGGCGATACTGTAAAAACGCGCATCGCCACGCGAAGTATAAATGGGTAACCGTAAATTATATTCTTGCTTAGCAGGGATCAGGCCTTGCTCGGCAATAATAATAACCTGACCTTGATTGGCGTTGACCTCATTGAGCTTACCAAAACGCTGACTAAAAATTTCAAAGTCTTGATCAAAACCTTGTTTTTTAGCGAGTCGTAATACATTTTGTTGTAAATATGTATTATCGGTGTTTATCTCTAGGGCTTTTTTATAATCGATATAGGCATCATCAAATTGTTTATTCGCCTCATAAAGCATACCCGATAAATAAAACGTAAAAGCATTTTGAAAACCGTTCTTCACATCACCAATTAGCGTGGTCATGTCGGGGTAGCCAGCGGCGGCTTCTTCAGTGCGTTTATCGAGCTCAGCTTGATTATCTTTCAGTGCATCTTCTTGTACTTTGTTTGCACGCCTTATTTCTACTAAAGCCGATTCTAATTGGTTTTCAAATACATAACTAAGCGCTTTATAGCTATGCAACATAGTCATTTCGTACGCGGGTGGTTCATAACTAATGACTGAGTCATTGGTTAATAATGCGTTACTTTGCTCAAGACCTGCGCTTATTTGTAGTTTTGCAGCTTGGCGCATTTTTTCCATGTTCATATAAACAGCTTCAAATGTGCTGTTAGCCTCAGAGTGCTGACCTGATAAAAACGCTAACCGCGCAGTTTCCAGCTGATTTAACAAATAGTTACTGTGCATTGAACTGTTACTAGGTAATAGTTGGTTGGCTGTGTCGATATCATTTTGGCTGACAGCTTGGCGCACTGGCCTTAGCTGTGTTGCATAATCTTGGAATAGATCAGTAATACCTATGGTACTGCAACCAGATAACAGTAAAACAGCTCCAATAAATAAATGTCGATGCACTGAATACTCCTATAAGACAATGTAATCAGAGTAGCATACGCGACTTAACCGTCTATGATAAATTATGTAAAAAATCGTAAGTGATTTACGTTTAGAACGGTCTTGTATTTTATTATCAAAAGGATATCTGTATTTTGCCAACCACTGTGTTCTATACCTTGATGGCTTTGTGCGCTTTTGCCGCCAATTCTTTATTGTGCAGAATGGCTTTACAAAGTGGTGATATTGACCCTTTGAGCTTCACTGCCATTCGTTTAGTCAGTGGTACATTAACCTTATTTTTGTTAATGAAATGGCAGGTTAAATCAGTTAAATCGATGACCGTTGTGGATAGAGGTAATAACCTAAGTGCATTGAGTTTGTTTGTGTATGCGCTGTGCTTTTCAATTGCTTACGTTAATTTAAACACGGGAACGGGGGCGCTGATATTATTCTCAGCAGTGCAATTGACGATGATAGGGCACAGTATTATTAGCAAAGAGCCATTGCGTAAATTACAGTGGGGCGCACTCATCGTTGCTTTTGCCGGCTTTGTGTATCTAATGTTACCCTCTGCAACGGTTCCATCCTTATTACCCGCGGTGTTAATGGCTGTCAGTGGTGTTGCTTGGGGAATATACAGTATTCGAGGAAAAACATGCGAAGCGCCTCTTCAAGCAACCGCGTATAACTTTCTTAGGAGCTTAATGCTCGTACCCATACTCATTTTGTTAGTGGCGATGCAATGGCACGCTGTATCACCTACCGGCATTTGGCTTGCTATAGCCTCGGGTTCACTGGCATCAGGGGTTGGGTATAGTATTTGGTACTTAGTGTTACCTAAACTCAAAAGCAGTCAGGCAGGCGTTGTTCAACTTATTGTGCCTGTACTAGCAACGTTTGCTGGTGTGGTATTTTTAAATGAGCTATTAACCATGAGGTTAGTGATAGCCAGCGCCTTAATTCTTGGCGCTGTTATGGTGTTTCTATTAGCAAAAAGGCCAGTGAGAACGTAACTTATTGTGGGCTATTTACATTTAATACGTAGCGTTCATATAAACTGTTTAACTCGGATAAAATGGCTTTTTTGCCACATAAGTCACTCTCAGTTATGCGCTGTTGTAATGTGTCGATAGAAAGGTACTGCATCATGTTTGCTGACTGCGCTATATGGCTGATATGCCATGGTTCAGGTGCAACGCCACCCATGTACTCTCGGTATGGACGAAAAAAGCCATATTTCTCGAGATTATCATCAAGCCACGCTGTTAATCTAGCAAATGGCCCAGAAGTTGAATACTCTTCGGGGCTTAATTGCAGTTGGTAACTATCACTGATGGCTGCAGTGTCGTAAATATCTAAATCGGTACCAAAATGATGTCGACTAGCACCGGGTAAGGCTGAATAAAGCATAATTGCGTGGCATTTTTCAGCATCGCTCAATGCCGATAGGTCAACGGTTTCTTGTTCAAGGGTATAAACAGGGCGAAGGCCTTTAAATTTAGCATTCCAAATTGCACTTTGGCGCGTAAAATCACGAAAACTTGAGGCAATTCTAAGCTCAATTCCAGTCCTTTTAGCGCCTTGTTGTAATGCTAAAAAGTCGGTAACAATATCTGCATGTAAACGGTGGTTCTGCAGCTCAACTAAATGTGAGCTACTTGACCCTGTAACGCATTGCAGTAAATCGGGCTGACTCATGTTAACAATTGCTCGAGAATGGTTTCGTATATTTTTGCAAGTTGAATGAGGTCGTCACAGCTCACGCATTCATTTACTTTATGAATTGTGTCGTTGCGAGGACCAAGTTCAATGACTTTGGCACCTGTCTGTGCGATAAAACGTCCATCAGACGTACCGCCTGTGGTTTCAAGTGCAGTATCGCGACCCGTAACGTGTTTAATGGCGTTTACCGTTGCGTCGACGAGCGGACCGTGGTCGGTTAAAAAAGGTAAGCCATTAACAATCCAGCTTAATTCGTAGTTTAAGCCATGCTTTTCAACAATTTTAACAACGCGTTGTTGTAGTTCTTCATAGGTTACTTCGGTGCTAAACCTAAAATTAAATTGAATGTCTAACTCACCAGGGATGACATTGCCGGCACCGGTGCCACCATTAATGTTTGATACTTGGAAACTGGTCGCTGGAAAAAACGCATTGCCTTCATCCCACTGAGTTTGGCTCAGTTCTGCAAGAACTGGGGCAGCTAAATGGATGGGGTTTTCAGCAAGGTGAGGGTAGGCAACGTGTCCTTGCACTCCTTTGACAGTTAAAAACCCTGTGAGAGAGCCTCGGCGGCCATTTTTTACAACATCTGCGAGCACATCACGCGAAGACGGTTCGCCGACCAAGCACATATCAATCTTTTCACCACGTGCTTCGAGTGTATCAATCACTCGGGTTGTACCATTGATAAATGGGCCTTCCTCGTCAGAGGTGATTAAAAATGATATGGAGCCTTTATGGTCAGGGTGTTTAGCAACAAAGCGCTCAGTTGCGATAACCATTGCTGCTAAAGAGCCTTTCATATCTGCAGCACCACGGCCATGAAGCATACCGTCTTTAATAAGGGCTGAAAAAGGTGGGAATTGCCAATTTTTTTCTGGGCCTGTCGGGACAACATCGGTATGTCCGGCAAAACAAAAGTGGGGAGACTCAGTCCCTTTTCTTGCCCACGTATTTAGCGTGTCGGTAAAAAATAGCGACTCAATATTAAACCCTAGCTTTTCTAGGCGTTCGTTCATAAGCGCTTGGCAGCCTGCATCGTCAGGGGTGACCGATTCTCGTTGGATGAGTGCTTGGGCTAATTCAATAACGGGATCAGTCATTAGGCAAAAATCTCGTCGTATTGAGCAGCTTTAAACCCTAAATGATACTGACCGTTATGAATCAGTACTGGACGTTTTATCATTGCTGGCTGCGCGACAAGGAGTGCTAAAGCGCTTTCTTTATCTAAATTTTGTTTTTGTTCATCAGTGAGTTGACGGTAGGTTGTTCCACGCTTATTGACGAGTTCTTGCCAATCTATATGTTGTGCGAATTCGGTGATAAGGTCGATACTAATGCCGTCTTTTCGATAGTCATGAAAAGTAAAGTCATAATTTTTATCAGATAAATATTTCTTGGCTTTTTTAATTGTATCGCAATTGCTGATACCATACATGATCGTCATAAATTCTACTTTTTAGTTACTGTTAGTAATGTATCTACCCCAGCGGTGACCTGAGATAACGAAAAATAAAGCGGTCCAAGGTTTGCTGCATTCAACACACACAGTGTGCCTATCATTGGGCGCGTTAATTCACGTAAATCGAAATACGCTAAGCGTTCGCCTTGGGAAATTTTATTGCCGTTTAATTTAGCAATGTTGGTGTGATTAATGTGATCATCTTCAGATGAAAAATATAAATTTATTAAAATTTTCAGGCCATTGTTTGCTTGTAATAGGTATTCTTTACCCGCATTTTTAACTTGTAATAAGGTGCCATCAAACGGTGCAATAATGTTATGACTTGTGAGCTCAACAGAAATCCCCGGACCCAATGTCGAAAACCGAAAAAAGGGCTCAGGGTGTTCTGTTATTGGTTTTACCCGACCGCTAAAAGGGCTTTTAATGGCCATTATTTGGCTTTTTCTTAGCGTACGTTCAGGCAAGTATTTTACGTCGTTACTCATGGGATTACTTTTGCTCACCGAGTACATGGTAGCCGTCTTTTTTTAGCGCAGTTATGGCTTTTGGCATACTTTGTTTTTTTACCAATACATAATCAGTGTCATACGTTGATAACGCAAAAATTGAAATAGAGGCTTTTGCTAATACCCCAGAAATATTTGCCATTATCCCCGTTAGTGAAAAGCCCAATGGACCAATCACTTCAAGTGCTAGCCAATCAGTCTCTTGATCAAGGCTTTGAAGTTCAAAACTACTCGGACAAACAATCGATAATTCGTCAGCAGTTTTAGCAATAAAAAAAATGGCTTGTTGAAGTAAGGCAGGATCAATTGTGTCATTGACATCAAGGCTATGAATCGTAAGTTCTGTACTATGAAGCTGTAGCGTTTGTTTTGACATCTGTAATCCTATCTAGGTCGCCTTTAAATTTATAGTATATATAAATACGAGTAAGTTAAAGCGCAATAAATTTAGTTGCCGTGTTTTTAGTCAAAGAGGGGCTGGAAGGTTGTCCACAGAATCTGTGGATAAATATGGGAATAGCTCAGTATAAAGAAGGTAACAGGCTAATTTATAAGTGAATTATAAACTAGCCTAATTTTTGAGGGGTTATTTTAGTAAGCTTTCTGCCTGTTTTGCTTGAATCGCCGTAAGGGCAATTGTGTAGACAATATCGTCAACTAATGCACCACGACTTAAGTCATTCACAGGTTTACGCATACCTTGCAGCATAGGCCCTATACTGATGAGTTCTGCACTTCGTTGTACTGCTTTGTAGGTTGTATTACCGGTATTAAGATCTGGGAACACAAAGACAGTTGCTTTACCCGCAACAGGGCTGTCAGGCGCTTTCTTAATTGCGACATTTTCCATAATTGCGGCATCGTATTGAAGAGGACCGTCAATGATGAGATCAGGGCGTTTTTGCTGCGCTAACTTGGTGGCTTCACGCACTTTTTCAACGTCAGCTCCTGAACCAGATGTGCCAGTACTGTAACTGATCATCGCAACACGGGGTTCAATGCCAAATGCAGCAGCAGAGTCAGCTGATTGAATCGCAATATCGGCGAGTTGTTCAGCCGTTGGATCTGGGTTAATAGCACAGTCACCATAGACTAGCACTTGATCAGGTAACAACATGAAAAACACCGATGATACTAATGACGAGCCTGGTGCTGTTTTAATAAGTTGTAATGGCGGGCGAATCGTATTAGCAGTGGTATTAACGGCCCCTGATACTAATCCATCTACTTTGCCTTGTTCGAGCATCATCGTACCAAGTACAACGTTATCAAGCAGTTGTTCTTGTGCAACGACTTCTGTTAGGCCCTTGCTTTTACGAATTTCTACCATAGGTGCAACATACTCGTTGATCACATCTTTAGGTTCAACAATGGTTACATGGTCGTTAAGCTCAACACCTTGCTGTTGTGCAATACGTAAAATCTCTTCTTTATCACCAAGGAGAATGGTTTTGGCAATCCCGCGTTGGCCACAAATTGCGGCAGCTTTAATTGTACGTGGCTCATTACCTTCGGGTAACACGACCGTTTTGTTCGCTTGGCGTGCTTTGTCTGTTAATAAGAAACGGAACGCTGGCGGTGACATTTTTCGGGTGCGACCGACGCTTTTCGCAAGACTATCTAGCCAGTCAGAGTCGATGTGGCTAGCGTTATGGTGCTTCACTTTATCGATACGTTGGTCATCATCACACGGCACTTCCATATTAAAGTTGTGCAGCAGCAATGAAGTGCGCCAAGTGTCTTCTTTTGTGGCAATAATAGGCAAACCAGTGTCCATTGCTTGCTCACATAACTGCATAATACGGTCTTCAGGTTTAAAACCACCGGTGAGTAATATAGCGCCAATTTTTGTACCATTCATTGCTGATAAGCACGCAGCAACGAGTACGTCGGAGCGGTCACCGGGCGTAACCAAAAGGACGCCTGGGGTAAAATGGTTTAAAATATTTGAGACCGTGCGAGCACAAAAAGTAACGTGACGTAAACGTCGGTGTGCCATATCACCTTCATTAATGACTTCCGCTTTTAAGTATTCACATAAATCTTTAACGCGAGGTGCAACAAGATCAAAATCCCACGGAATTGAACCAAGTAATTTAAATGGGTGTTTTCTAAAGATAGGCAATGAAGCTAAACGGTTTAATTCGTTTTCAAGTTGCTCAGGTTCATGCGCTTCAACAAGGTCAGCACGTGCGCGGCCTTCTTCATCAAGTGGGGCATTCACTTTATTAAAAATACAGCCTAATACGCGAGGGTGATTGACGCCGCCGTAGTTACCAGAAGCAATTTCTAAGCGGTCTTCAATTTGATCATTACTGTCGTTGCTTGGGGTTAGCACAAAGACAATATCAGCCCCAAGAGTTTGCGCTATCTCACGGTTTACTCGTCCAGCATAAGGCTGGCGTCGCGTTGGCACCATGCCTTCGATGATGGCAATTTCGTCTTCTTTTATGGTGTTTTCAAAGCGTTCAACAATTTCTTCAAGTAGATCATCTCCCTTACCATCCCCAATCATTTGCTCAGCATAGGCTAAATCAAAAGGCTTAGGTGGAGTGATGGGGGAGCCATGAGTCACAATTTGTGTTGATTTCTCGGGGCCTGTATCACCTGAACGAGGCTGTGCAATCGGTTTAAAAAAGTTTACTTTTAACGCTTTTTGTTCAAGTGCGCGTACTAAACCAACCGAAACGGATGTTAAACCAACCCCTGTTGAAATAGGGATCAACATTATTCTGCGAGCCATAATTAACACTCCTTCGCAATGCGTGCTGCGTCATTTGCTATTACCCATTCTTCATTGGTTGGAATAACAAAGGCTTTTGTAAAGGCATCACCTTGTGTGATTAAGCCTGCGTGACCAAAGCGTGCGGCTAAATTTGCTTGATCATCACAAATAAGGCCTAAAAAGCCTAATTGTGTGATCACTTTTTTGCGAATGATATCTGAGTTTTCACCAATACCCCCGGTAAAAATCAGCGCGTCTAGGCGCTGCAAAGGCACCATAAATGCGGCTATTTGTTTTGCTAATCGGTAGCAGAAAATATCAAGCGCAAGATTAGCCTGCTGATGACCAGCAACAGCCGCTTCTTCAATTGTGCGACAATCGTTAGATAACTCACTGATACCTAATAGACCACTTTGTTTGTTTAGTAGATCATCAATTTCTTGTACAGAATAGTTAAGTTGCTGGGTTAAGAACGTAAATAAACCCGGGTCAATGCTACCGCTTCGCGTGCCCATCACAAGGCCTTCAAGAGGGGTTAGGCCCATACTTGTATCAACACTGTTGCCATCTTTAATGGCGCACACAGAACAGCCATTACCCAAATGAGCACTGATCACATTGGTTTGTTCGCGTTCTTTGCCGAGTAATTTTGCCGCTTCACCCGCTACATAGAAATGGCTGGTACCATGAAAGCCGTATCGTCTCACGCCATGCTCTTTGTATAACGAGTAAGGTAGGGCATACAAGTAAGCAATATTTGGCATTGTTTGATGGAAAGCGGTATCAAATACTGCAATTTGTGGCAGCGTTGAAAATGCCTGCTGCGCAGTACGAATACCAAGTAAATTTGCAGGGTTATGCAAGGGGGCTAAGGCTGCCGTTTTTTCAATCGCAGATAATACATCGTTGTCGATTAGCACTGACTCGGTGAAATGTTCTCCACCGTGAACAACACGATGCCCGACAGCAATTAGGTTGTCTGCTAAACCTAAACTATTCACCAGATTAACTAACTCAGCGATTGCCGCGTCATGTGCTTGACCATTTGCTAGTTCAATAACTTGCTTGTTGCCCTTGTATTTGTACTTAATTGAAGGTGTTTCTGAGCCTAATCGTTCAGCAAGACCAGAAATTATTTCGTCGGAGGTGGTGGCGTCTAAAATGGCGAACTTTAGACTTGAACTACCACAGTTTAATACTAAAACATGGCGTGGTGAGCAAGGTTGCAAAGGCATAGCTGAGTCCTAAAAATACAATATCAGAGTGAGTACGGCTTGATAATTAGTGTTCTGTGCCAGTATAGTAAAAACATATTTTGTTGCTACACTTAACAGAGTTAGGTCGTAATTATACTAAAGTCTTGTTGACTTGTGCCGATAATATTTTATCTCATTTAGTTGTTAAACGTTAGCCTGATTAACAAAAAACTAGGACAGGTTTTGCAGGGATTGTGTCCGGGAGTGTGTTACACTCACATGTGAAACAGTATGAAAACCTAGGAGTGATGATGCAAAAAAGTGTCATGTCACAAGTGCAAACAGGTCGCCAATACGCCAAAAAGTGGCCTATGCGACAAGAGCTTGCTCCCTTGTTTGCTGAATTTAAAGTGATAAAAGCCACTGAGCTTGCCATTACAGTAATGCCTATACTGGCAATGCTGACTGTGTTTATGCAAGTAAACTACTTAGGCAGTGAATTTTTCCCACAAGCAATTACAATTGCATTATTTTTTCTGTCATTACCATTGCAAGGTTTGTTGTGGTTAGGTAAGCGCGCAGAAACTCGGTTAGAGCCTGCAATGTTTAACTGGTACACAGAGCTTCATAGTAAAATGAAAGCGCATGGTTACCAGTCGCAATTAACGACTGAAAAACCACGCTATTCTGATTTGGCTCAACTGCTAAAAGATATGTTCGAAAAAATGGACAAAGCCTTCACAAAAGAACACTTTTAGTCACGAATAAACTGGCTCACATAAAATGATAATGTCACTGTTTGTGGGCCTTTTTGTTCTATTTCTTGCCAATGTTCAGGGCGAAATTTCCACGCAAATGGCGTCATCATTATCAAATGCTTAATGTCTTCAACACTTAATACGGTTTGTTGCTCAAGTAGCTCTGTCGATTTTGTGCTAAAACCATTGGGCGCTTCTATCTGGGTATGTGGTTTAACATCTGCGTAAATAAACGACTTTAACTCTTCAAGGTGCCATGGGCCGGGGCTTGCCACAATCAATGTGCTTTGGGGTTTTGCAAGGCGCGCGAGTTCGTCTGCAAAAAGCGGGGCAAAGACACTTACCAGTACATCAGCTTCACTATCTGCAAAGGGCGATTGGCTAATTGATGCGACACTAAAATGGGCATTTTCATAGCGTTTTGCGGCATATTTCACTGCCGGTTTCGAAATATCGACCCCATACACTGTTGCATTCGATGAGTTCGCTATCGCTTGGGTGTAAAACCCTTCACCACAGCCAAGATCTATTACTGACACAGGTTTTAATTTAGAGACTAAGCGTGCAATAGCTTGTTGTAAAAAGCCATAATGGCCAGCAGATAAAAAGGCGCGGCGCGCTTGTACCATGTCGAGGTTATCACCCGGTTGCTTCGACTTTTTATTTTGTACGGGTAATAAATTTACGTAGCCTTCTTTGGCAATATCAAAGCTGTGATTATTCACGCAGCGATATGTTTTATCAGTTAAAGTCAGTGCGTGTTTGCAAAGCGGGCAGTGGTAGTGAAGACTCATGAGTCTAAGTAGTCCTTATCATAAAAGGTTTTAACCCAATGCGGGCGATAGGTGATCAATAAGGTAATAGCCATGCCATTGAGCATCGCTTCAGGAAACCAAATTATGGCACATAAAATTAGGTAGTTTTGCGAAATTTCAATCAAGCTATATTCACCCATAACGTAATAGAGCATGCCACTGGTGAGTATTTTAATACAGGCGATGAGTGCAGCAGTTAAAAAAGCACAGAAAAAGATATAGATAAAAAAGTGTTTTGGTAAGTAAGTATAGCAAAGCACAAAACACAGATAGCTGAGCGAAATGGGTATAAAGGCAGTGAAAAGTAAGTGAATCGGCAGAAGGCTTATGGGCAACTGAGCCACTAAAATCAACAAGGCACTTGCCAGTACACTTGCAAAAATTGCCAACCGCCAGCCTAAAATAAGGGTAACGGCACTGACCCCTAGTATATGCAATTCGAGGCCAGGTAAAATACCGGCTTTTATGCGCCACAGCACAGCAAACACAAGTGCACAGGCAAGCACACCTATTTGTCTGATTGGCGTTGCCAATAGCTGTGCAAAGCTGTTTTTATCAAAGCTAAGCCAAAGTATGAAAGCCACACAGCTCCACAAAGGGAGCTGCCATTGCAATTGCTCTATCATGCGTCAAAAGAAGACCAGATAGGGGCGTGATCTGATGGCTTTTCGATTCCACGTAATTCGTAATCGATACCAGATTCGACACAACGCTCAGCAAGGGTTGGAGTTGCTAAAATAACGTCGATACGCAGTCCTCGGTTGTCATCAAACCCTTTCGAGCGGTAATCAAACCACGAATATTGCTCTGTTTTTTCAGGGTAAAGCTCGCGGAACGTGTCTTTAAAACCCCAATTTAATAATGTGGCTAGCCATTCACGCTCTTCAGGTTGAAATGAGCATTTACCCGTTTTTAACCAACGTTTACGATTTGGCTCACCGATACCAATATCGAGGTCAGTCGGTGAAATATTAATATCTCCCATCACGATTACATCTTGATCTGGCGTGTGGTTATCATTTAAATGCGTCATTAAATCTTTATAGAACTGACGTTTATAAGGAAATTTTGTTTCATGAGCAATGTTGTCTCCTTGCGGAAAGTAACCATTCATTACCGTTAAGTCACGGCCATTTTCTTGCGTCACAGTTACGCTGATCATACGGCGCTGTGATTCGTCTGTATCAGTCGCAAAACCTTTAACAATAGACTTTGGCTCTTGCTTACACAGCATAGCTACACCGTAATGCGCTTTTTGACCATGAAAATAAACGTGATAACCCATTTTTTGCACGTCTTCGAGAGGGAAGGCTTCATCGTGAACTTTAATTTCTTGTAAGCCAATGATATCAGGCTGATGTTTATCGATAACGGCTTGCAATTGATGTAGACGAGCACGCAGCCCGTTAATGTTGAATGAAATTACCTTCATCGTGCACCTATAAGTTATTTTTGTTTAGAACGAGTAGGTTAATTCTACCATCAAACTAACGGCTATTCATGAGCAAATTTTGAAAAACACTATGAATAAATGTTGCACAATTGATTAACTTCTTAAAGGTATTGTTAACTCATTATTAATTATTGAATTAAATAAATAATTCAGTTGATCTGCTTATTTTTGTTTATATAATGCGCGAACACACCCGTTCAAATTATGTACTACTTAAAGGTAAACCATGAAAAAACAATTAGTGATGCTTTCAATTGCGTCTATCTCATTTGGCACATTAGCAAGCAACCCGAGCTACTTTTCTGCAGACAACAGTATCGAATCTAAGTTATGTAGTTTAAGTGCAAATGAAGGGTTTACCGCTGCTCGTAAAGAAGCAGCAAAACATGGCATCGCAATGTCACGTTTTTCACCAAGTATTTTATGCAATGGAACTGACATTCGTGAGCTCGCTAAAAAAGCACCTTCACAGCATGTTCCAAAAAAAGCGCAGGTTGAAGTTTTTGCAAAAAACCAGCAAAAAGAAACTCAGCTTTGTATTACAGCACTTAAGCAAGGCTTAACTCCTGTGCGTGAGAAAATAGGTAACTTAAATTCATTAAAATGTAATGGCGAAGCGGTGACAGACTTTGTAAAACGCTACCAAAACGCAGCAATTTAATAAAAATAACTGTTTATAAAACAGGTGAGTGTTGCTGAATGACGCAATAACTTACTCTGAATGATAAAAGCGCTCTTTGTAGCGCTTTTTTAATGACTAAAACTGTCAAAAAGGTCTCTGTTTTATCCACGCTGCAAAAGCATGGCGTAAATTACGCTGGTTTTTAGTAATAAATTTTCCAACCTTCAGTGACTTCTGTCATAATAGAGCGTTAGTGAAATAAAATGACCTTTAGGTGCAATGGCTACAAAACGTATCAGTGATGAACAGCTTGTCGAAATCATAGAAGCCGCGATTTTTGTTGCTGGAAAACCGCTGTCTAAACGTCATTTAAAAGAAACGGTTTTAGCTGAGTTAAGCGTATCAATGCCCAGAATTAATAATGCAATTGAACAGATTCAAACGCATTATCAAACTCGCGGCATAAAACTTGTTGCTGTTGGCAGTGGGTATCGCTTTCAGGCCTGTGCAAGCCTTGCGCCTTGGCTTGCGAATTTATGGCAAGAACGTGCGCCTAAATATTCAAGAGCGCTGTTAGAAACATTATCTCTGATTGCCTATCGACAACCAATCACCCGTGGCGAAATTGAACAAGTACGAGGTGTAACGGTGGGCTCAGGAATTATTAAAACGTTATTAGAAAGAGAGTGGATAAGAGTTGTTGGGCACAAAGAAGTGCCAGGGCGCCCGGCGCTTTATGCAACGACGGCCACTTTCTTAGACTATTTTTCATTAGCTGGTTTAGATGAGTTACCGCCTTTGCCTGACACTCAGGAAAGTAAAATCAACCAGCTATTGAGTGATCCTTCTGTGAGAGAACTATCTGAATGAGTACAGTAGAAACTGAAAAGTTACAAAAAGTGTTGGCGAGAGCGGGTGTGGGTTCGCGCCGCGAAATGGAAAAATACATTGATGCAAATCGCGTGAGTGTAAATGGTAAGGTTGCCCGTTTAGGTGATCGTGTTGAACCAACTGATGTAATTCGTGTCGACGGTCATGTAGTAAAAATTGAAGATAAGGCAGAGCGTATTTGTCGTGTATTAATGTATAACAAGCCAGAAGGTGAGTTATGTACACGTAAAGACCCAGAAGGCCGACGCACAGTATTCGATCGTCTCCCTCGTGTTGATGGTGATCGCTGGATTGCGGTCGGGCGCCTAGATATTAATACGGCTGGCTTAATGTTGTTTACCAATGACGGTGAACTGGCTAATCGTTTGATGCACCCAAGTTATGAAGTAGAACGTGAGTACTCGGCGCGTGTATTTGGTGAAGTTACTAACGAAACGTTACGCAATTTGACCAAAGGGGTTGAGCTTGAAGATGGCCCTGCGAAATTTTTAAATATAAAGCCGATGGGTGGAGAAGGCATTAACCGTTGGTTTAATGTGACATTAACTGAAGGTCGTAACCGCGAAGTGCGTCGTTTGTGGCAGTCACAAGATGTTGAAGTGTCTCGTTTGATCCGTATTCGCTATGGTAAGTTAGAACTTGATAAACGTTTACCGCAAGGTGGATGGGCAGAGCTTGACCTAGACACAGTGAATTATTTACGTAAAACAGTACAGCTAGGTCGTGAGACACAAACTAAGCTATCTGCAATCCCAGATAAGCGTAAAGAGAAGCGCGCTAAGATTAATCAAATTCGTAAAGCGGTTAAAAAGCATAATCATCGCGTTAAACAAACTAAGCGCCGTTAATAAACAGTAAAGCGCGGGTTTAATACCCGCGTTTTTTATTTTTGCTGTGCATCAAGTGATTGACCATTCACTTCTTTAGAATCATCACTCATCAGATATAAATAGGTTGGCATTAAATCTTCTGCAGTAGCCAATTTATCTCTGTCTTCACCTGGGTAGGCAGACGCGCGCATGGCTGTCCGCGTTGCACCAGGGTTAATACAGTTAATACGGATATTAGTTTTACCCACTTCAGATGCCCATGTTTGCATCATCCCTTCAACTGCAAATTTTGAAATAGCATATGCTCCCCAAAACTCACGCCCTTTACGGCCAACGCCTGACGATGTGAATATCACAGAAGCACTCGGCGATTTACGAAGTACTGGGAACATATATTTAGTGATCATAGCTTGCGCTGTCACATTAACTTTCATGATATTTTCGAAAGTTGAAACGCAAAAGTGCTCAAGCGGGCCGAGCGACCCTAAAATTCCAGCGTTATTGAGTAGTCCGTCTAATTTACCAAATTGTTGTTCTATAGTAGCAGCTAGATCACGGTAGTTTTGCTTAGTTGCGCCTTTTAAGTCCATTGGCACAATAGCAGGTTGTGGACCACCCGCATTGATAATTTCATCGTAAACAGCTTCAAGTTTACTGGTTGTTTTTCCAAGTAAAATAACAGTGGCACCCTGCTTTGCATAGGTTAATGCGGCAACGCGACCAATACCATCACCGGCACCTGTTATTAGAATTACTTTGTCTTTTAGCGCATTCTCAGCAGCTTTATATGTGTGCATAAAAGTACCATTGATTACATTTTTTTCTATTTTACCATAGCAAAAAGCCAAGTTATCGAATTTATTGCAAATTAAGGTGGCGAAAAATGAAACTTTACGTTAACTTTAACTGGTCTAATGTCTTATTAATAACCTAATTACATTAAATTAACTTAACTAAAGGCAGTCTAGCGACTACTTTTATACTTGAACACACAATAACAATAAGATTTGCGCGGAGCGAAATTATGAAAAAATTGCTACTTTCACTAGCCATTGCATCAGTCATTACCGGCTGTGGTGGAGGAGAAACATTAGAAGATGTAAAAAATGACAGCCCTCCTATCATCCCTAGCGCGACAGTTAAGTTTGACCCTGCCAACGGTGTTATCTCTGTGCCAAATGACTTATTAATGAGTGGCACACTAGACGGTACACTGAATATCCCTGGCGAATTAGATGACAACAATGTCAGTGTTCCTCGTGCTGCATATGCTAATCCTCAACTTGCATTGGGTGCACTCGATGGTTGGTCAACACAGACTCCGTTTAAAATCGACCTCGCATTCCCTCCAGGTGTTTCGCTTGATGCCTCTTCGGCGGGGGGGCCTGGTGCTGTACGTATTTTTGAAGTTGTGATGGGTGCAAGTCAAACTGATGAGACCTGTTCACAAGTACCTGCAGGTATTGCATGTAAGCTGGTATCAGAACTCACTTTTGGTGTTGATTTTATTACGCAAGGTTCGAGTGATTCTGTCGCTGTTATTCCGCTAAAACCATTTAAAGCGGGTAGTACATATATAAATGTATTAACGACGTCGTTGTTGGACTCTGAAGGTCGTTCAATTGAGCCTTCGTCTACGTATGCGCTTGTTAGTGAAGAAGCACCGCTTATTACTGATTCTCAAAAGTCACTTCAAGCAGTCATTAACAGCTATGAAAATGCTGTCACTTCAGGTGGCCAAATCAGTAAAGATGACATTATTTACTCTGCGGCAATGACAATGCAATCAGCAGGTCAAGTATTAGGCACTGTTAAACAACTGCTAGCTGTCAGCCTAACCCAAGACGCTTTACCGCGTCCTACAGTGCAAATTCCAGAGCAACCCGTTATTACGGTTGAACAAGTATTTGCATCACAAGGCATTACTGGTTTATCGCCAGCTTTTGCAGGGGTGCAATATCAAAAAGGCAGCGTGATGCTACCCATGTACCTAGGTACACCGACGGGGACTGATGTCAGTGATTTGTCGGCAACCTATTGGCAAGGGTTATGTGACAGTGGTGTGGCAGTGCTTGGTTATGCGTCTTCTGCGGGAGCATCATTTCCAACGGATCCAATTAGCGAGAACGATGGTCTTTGTATGGCGCTAAGTGGTGGTAAATTACGTGATTTAGGGCTTGACCAAACGAAACATCTAACTAAGTACAATACCATTCCAAAAACACAGAGCATTGCTAATGTACCGGTGCAAATTACGAAGCCAATTTTGCCTGTAATTAATGCTGTCCGTGAGCAATTAGGAGCAGATCCGCTTGTAATGCCAGAGGGTGGTTGGCCAATTGTTATTTTACAACATGGTATTACGTCTAAAAAAGAAGACATGTTAGCCATTACGGCTCAGTTATCAGTTCAAGGCTTTGCGACTGTAGCAATTGACCACCCAAGACATGGTGAGCGCGGTGTTGATGTTAATGGCGATGGCACCGATGATTTTAATGCATCGACTGGGTCGGTGTTAAGCTATATGAACTTGCAGTCATTATTAGTTGCACGTGATAGCTTACGTCAATCGGTAGCTGATTTGTTAGGTTTACGTATGGGCTTGAACTTTACAGGCCAAGCTGATCTTAATTCACAAGATGTCTCTTTCCTTGGCCATTCACTGGGCTCTGTAGTGGCGCCTGCATTTGTCGCGGTTGCTAATTCACCGTTGGATGAACAAGTTGATCCACTGTTTAATGTAAAAAGCGTTGCACTGGCCAGTGGTGGCGGTGGTCTTGCAAGTTTCTTAATCGAATCAGCAACCTTTGGCCCATTTGTACAAGGTTCTGTGTTACTTGCTGCTGGTATTGAAGAGTCGGCTGAGTTTAGTGCGTATTCACAAAATGAAGCACTTTCAAACTGTGGTGCATTATCGGCTAATCAAACGGCTTTTGTAACATGTGCTTATAAAGAGTATGTGGGTTCATTAACTATGGCTGGTGAAACCGAAAAACTTGCTAATATTCAAGGCGTAGTAACGCAATTTGCGTTTGCAGCACAAACCGCACTAGACAGTGGCGATCCCTCTAACTATGCATCTACAGTTGCAGCGCTTGGTACACCAGTATACATGAGTGTTGTTGTGGGTGATGGTGCAGATAATAAAGCAGACCAAGTTATTCCACCGATGGTTGCAAGCAACCCAATTGCAGGGAGTCTGCCTCTTGCAAAGCTTATGGGGTTAACGACAGTGGCTGAAACACAAGCGCCTACCGCAGATCCTATGAGTTATGTAGTTAAGTTTACTAAAGGACATCACAGCTCTGTGCTAACACCTGTGCCTACTGAAGACTCAGGTGCAACAGCGCAAGAGAGTGCAGCAGCGACCACTGAAATGCAGCTGCAAATAGGGACTTTCTTAGCAGCTCGCGGTCAATTTCTACAGGTTACGAATACGGATGTTGTCACAGAATAAGTGAAATCCGCCAATTAAGTAAAAAGCCACATAATGTGGCTTTTTTTTGCCTTAAAGCATGATAAATTGTGGCGAATTAACAATTAATGGAGAGAGTGTTTGGAATTTTTATATGAATATGGCTTGTTTTTTGCCAAAACCCTTACTTTTGTGGTTGCTGTTGCTGCCATCGTTGCGATTATTGTGGGTGCTGCTGTTAAGCCAAAGGCTAAGAAAGGCGAGATAAGCATTGATGATTTAAGTGAGCAATTGGCTGATCTTAAGCAAAACTTTATTGAAAATACGCTCTCTAAAAAAGAGCTTAAGGCCTACTTTAAACAACAAAAAGCTGAGGCAAAAGAGCAGCAAGATAAAGACCCTAAGCCAAGATTATATGTGATTGATTTTAATGGAAGTATAGATGCCCATGAAGTTGAAAGCTTACGTGAAGAAATCACTGCAATTCTTACCATTGCTGACAAAGAAAAAGACAAAGTATTGGTACGCTTAGAAAGCGGTGGTGGAGTGGTTCATGGCTATGGGCTTGCTGCATCTCAACTGCAACGCTTACGCAATGCTGGTATTCATTTAACCGTAGCAATTGATAAGGTTGCAGCCAGTGGTGGCTATATGATGGCGTGCGTTGCTAACGAAATTGTTGCTGCGCCATTTGCAATTGTCGGTTCTATAGGGGTTATTGCACAAATACCCAACTTCAATAAAATTTTGAAGAAGAATGATGTGGATTTTGAGCAAATCACTGCTGGTGAATACAAACGCACCTTGACACTCTTTGGTGAAAATACAGAGAAGGACCGTGAGAAGTTTAAAGAGGAAATAGAACAAACACATGGTTTATTTAAAACCTTCGTGAGTGAACAACGTCCTTCACTTGATATCGATTCGGTTGCCACAGGTGAACATTGGTTTGCAACTCAGGCCTTTGATAGAGGCTTAGTGGACAAAATTGAAACCAGTGATGATATCTTGCTAAACCAAGCGGATGAACGCCAAATCTATAAAGTAAAGTACAAAGTTAAAAAGAACTTAACGGATAAACTCGCGGTGGGTCTGAGCTCAAGTATCAGTCAAGCAGGGGTAAGTTTAATGTCACGTTTTAAAGGAATGAATCCTTAAATTTATTTGCATGACAGCGAATAAAAAACCCGCTTCAGGAGCGGGTTTTTTATTGACCAAATTTATTTAATTGATTTGTGATAATCTTCTAGGTCTTTGGCTGCGTCAGGGTCGTTAAAGACTTTCTCATCGAACTGTCCTTCCGATTTTGCTACCACACATGTCACCATACAGTCACCAGTTACATTGACAGCTGTTCGCGTCATATCAAGTAAACGGTCAACACCGATAATGATAGCGATACCTTCTACAGGCAAGCCTACTTGATTTAACACCATCGCTAGCATAATCAGACCAACACCGGGTACACCTGCAGTACCAACTGAGGCTAAAGTCGCAGTTAAAATAACCATTAAGTAATCTGATATAGTTAAATCAACAGAAAATACTTGCGCAATAAATACGGTCGCAACACCTTGCATGATAGCGGTGCCATCCATATTAATAGTCGCGCCTAATGGGACCGTGAATGAAGCTACTGAGTTCTGAGCTCCTAATTTTTTAGTGGCAGTTTCCAGTGTGATTGGCATCGTTGCACTTGAACTTGATGTACTAAATGCAAACAGACACGCATTTTTCATTTTCTTTAGGAACGTTATTGGGTTTAGTCCTGTTAACACTTTTAAAAGAATACTGTAGTTCACTAAACCGTGGATAAATAATGCCAGCATCACAATACTAAAATACAGTGCCAAGCTTTTAATCAGTTTAAAGTCGATGGTTGTAAATAGTTTCGCCATTAAAAAGAACACGCCATAAGGTGCAATGTTCATTAGCAGTGTTACAAGCTTTAAAATAACAGTGTTAAGGTCTTCAAATACACTAGCAACTCGCTTACCTGCTTTACCACTTAAAGCCATTGCCACACCAAAAAGAAGGGCAAAAACAATAACTTGTAGCATATTTCCATTTGCCATTGCATCAATTGGATTGGTTGGGAACATCCCAATAATAACTTGCGCAAGAGTCGGGGCTTCTTTCGCACTGTAGGTTGCATCTGACGGTAAATTTATACCCTCGCCAGGATTAAATAAAAGTGCAAGTGTGATCGCAACAGTAATCGCGATCGCTGTTGTAACCAAGTAAAGTAGAATTGATTTACCCCCTAAACGGCCCAGTGTTTTTGGATCGCTTAAACTACACGTACCGCACACCAAGGAAACGAATACGAGGGGCACGACGAGCATTTTTAAACTGGCAATGAATATTTGACCACCAATGTGGAAAATACCATCAACGAAAAATGCTTTAATTGGCAAAGAGAATAACCCTAATGGAATAAGGAAATCGTCTTCACCCGCTAAAATTGCTTGGAAGATAAAACCAACGATCACACCCAAGACCATACCAATCATGATACGAGATGTGAGACTCAATGAACGGACTTTTGACATACACCTAATCTATATTTTTATAAATTTTGCCATAGCCTACCAGCATGAAGATTTTTATACAGAAAAATTCGATAAATATTAGAATTAATTCGATGCAATTCAGATAAAATAATTATGATATTCGTCCAGATTTTAGGTTAATATCAGGTAAACAATAATGTAAATATGAAAATAGCTAACTAGGGAGAGGTCAATGCCTTTATTGCGATGGCTAAGTGTTATAGTTTTCAGCTCACTTTTAGTCGCCTGTGGCGGTGGTGGATCACTTGAGAAAGAAGGGGGTTCATTAGACGGTGGGAATACTACTGATAACCCAACTTATACAATAACAGTGCAAGGGTATAGCGCTGATGGTACTGAATCGAATAATGTAACAGCCGATCAGCCCTTAATGATTCGTGCCTCTTTAACGAGTAGCAATTCAGATGTAACAGGTAAAAAAATAACATTTTCATTAGCGGATAACTTGGGGACTTTAGATCAACCCTCAGCGCTGACTAACAGTGAAGGTAATGCTGAAGTTAAATTAAACGCAGGCACCCAAGCTGGCGCAGATGAAATTATTGCCAGTTTTACCTCAAGCTCAGGTACTGTTTTCTCTGGTAGTTTTAGCTTTTCAACAGCGGGCGACAATGCGCAAACTGGCGATCAAACTTTCACGGTTACATTAAATGGTTTTGTTAAAGGAACTCAAACTAGCAATAATGAAGTAACCGCTGGTGCACCATTAGACCTAGTTGCTACTTTAAAACGTGATGATGAAGTTATCTCGGGTCAAAGAGTTACATTCACACTTGCCGATGATATTGGATCGCTCACCCCTTCATCAGGTACAGCATTAACAAATAACGATGGTAACGCACTCATGACGCTTACAGCGGGTGATGTTGCCGGTGCGGGTATTGTGACAGCCTCTTATACTGTCAGTGGCGAAACCTATTTTGATACATTTGCATTTACATCAGACGGTTCTGAGTCAGATGATTCAAGTGTGAGTGGCACAGTGACATTGGGCGTCTCTATTGTTGATGCCTCAGGCCTCCCATTCAGTGTAGAAAACCCAGTAAGTAAAGATAATAAAGGAACAGTAACAGCCACTCTATTAGACGATGAGGCGCCTTTAGCAGGTCAACTGATTTCTTTCTCTACCAACTATACAGGTAAAATTACGCCTGTTTTAGGGACGGCACTTACAGACGCCAACGGCGAAGCATTTGTTACTTTAAGTAGCGGTAATTCAAAAGGCGCGGGTCAAGTTGTAGCTACATACACTGATGAAAGTGGTAACACAATTACTAAAATCGCCGGTTTTATTTCGAGTGGTGATGATGCCCCAATCGAAAATGCAGAAGCCGCACTTGATATTAAGCTTTTAAAAGGTTGTGCGGCAGACTGGGATGCTAATCGCTATTCGACTTCATTAGAAACAACGTATTTATCATCGGGCTGTGCTGTTGTTAATCAGTTTTCATCTGATCAACTCATTGACGTTCTGGTTAAAGTTACCGATACCAGCTCAGGTGATGGAATCGAAGGAATTATCGCAGAGTTATCTACTGACCTAGGTCGTTTATTACCTGAGTCTGGCAAAGCATTAACGGATCCTTTTGGTTTCGCGGTTTTAAAACTACAACCAGGTGCAAACAGTGGTGCAGGTGAAGTGTCGGTGACAGCCAAGTCAGTGACTCTTTCAAAAGCATTTGAAATTGCCACCGCAGAGCTTAATGTTGAAATCACCAATGGCCTATACAACAAACTTGATGCATCAGGTAACCCAATCGACGGTGAATATGTTCCATTGGCTGCTGGTGCAACTACGGTGATCACCGTTTCGATTTTTGATAGCAACGGAAACCCAATTGTTACACCGCTCGATGTTGAGTTTACGTCTGGTTGCGTAGAGTCGGGATTGGCTGTAATGGACTCAAAAGCAACCAGTATTAGCGGGGTTGCAACGGCTACATACAGAACCAATGGATGTAATACTTCGCAAGGTGATACTGTGACAGCCACAGTGCTCACTGGTGGCACGCCCAAAGTAGTTAATGTAAACGTTCCTGTTTCTGCTGCAGAAGTCAGTTCAATAGAATTCATTGAAGCCACTGAAAATGTTTTAGCGTTAAAAGGAACTGGTGGCGTATCTCGTAAGGAAATCAGTCAATTAACATTTAAGCTAACGGATGAAATCGGTAATGCTGCAAAACAAAAACGAATGGATTTTCGTTTAAGCTCAACCAACGGTGGCATTTCACTATCTGAGGTAACAGATGCTGGTGGCTATTCACATGCAAGTGTCTCTACCGATTCTGAAGGGCTTGCGCGCATTCAAGTAAATGCTGGCTTTGTGCCACAAGCGGTACGTGTACAGGCGTGTTATATACCTGAAGAGCTCATACCTGCTGATCAGAATAATAATGTCACGTGTTGGCAGGAGTTGTATTTAGAATGCCAAAAAGCAGAAGCGGAACGTAATGGTAATGTATCGTGTCCTGTAGGTGAATTATCATTAGTGTCACTTGATGAGCAAGTGGTGAGTGTATCAGATTTAGTCTCTATTAGTTCAGGTTTACCCGATGGTAATAGTTTCACAGCTGGCCCTACTATAATTAACATAGAAGCACTTAATTATATTGGTGATACCACGGATATCTCTGTTTATTTAGCTGATCACTTTAATAACCCTGTACCAGATGGTACGGCTGTGTATTTAACAACAGAAGGTGGGGCGGTTGGCACTCTTGATGGTGCTGAATTTAACCCTCAACTTGAGTGTAATACAGTTGATGGTCAATGTGTTGCGCAGTGGCGTTCACAGAATCCAAAGCCATTTACCGAGGATAAGTGGGGCAATAAAATCAACAGTATCAACCCGAAAACAGGTGTTATCAATTGTGACCTTTATTTTGGTTCCGCAGCCCCTTGTATGGCTGGAATTAGAAACGCTGCGTTTTTTGACGATGGTGTACCATTAGGCGCACGTTCGACGGTGTTGGTGACAGCAAAGGGTCAAGAATCATATATTGATATTAATGGGAATGGCCGCTTTGATACTAATGAATATTACAGTGGCTATGACTTACCAGAAGCTTTTATCGACCATAATGAAAATGGTTTCTATGACGGTTTAGCAGCTATTTACGACCCAGTGAGTGGCACTGTGACGAAGTCAGCTGAATTTTGCCAAGAAGGTGATGCAACTGATCCCTGTAGCCCAACAAATACCAATGCAGGACAATTTGAGGAAAATTGGGATATTGACTTAAATGGAATGCATACACTTGCTGATGGTAAATACAATGGTTTAGTGTGTACTGAAAGCGCGACTACCCCAACCGTGGGAGCAACGTTTGAAAGTTTATGTACCAAAGAAGTCATTGATATTCGGGATACTTTTGAAATTGTTATGTCCGGCAGTGAAGCATACACTCGTTTTGTCGTTACGAAAGCTGAGTTACGTAATCGATTTGCTTCGGCTCTCAATGAAAGAACTGCAGCAGACCCAACAGTTTTTACTGACAATGCAATGCAATTAGGGGTTGATATAGCGCAGTGTAATACGATTTATCGTCAAGCTGGTGACTCATCAACTGCCGTTATCTTGGACTTAGAACCTACAGATAACACTGATTACTGTGATTTAGGTTCAATAAATATAACCACAGCGATGGTTGGCAACCAATTGGCTGCTTTAAGTTTCGCGCTTTATTTTTCAGATGTTTACAATAACCCATTACCAGCGAGTACGGCGGTTTCAGTGAGCACTGATAATGGTGATTACAGTGGAACATCTGGCTTTGAGCTGCCTAATACTAGTCAAACGTCAGCCATGTCTTTTGGTTTAACAATTAGTAGAGAGGCTGAAGCAAATAAAAAAGCAGAGGGGAACCTAGTTGTTCAATTTACCACAGGTAAAGGCTTAGTTACCTCAGCTCCAATCGCAATCAGTGATGATGGTTAACAAGTATTTAATTGTTTAAATTTAAAAAAATGCCAACCAGAAGGTTGGCATTTTTGTTGCTGTTCTATATATTCCCCATAAAAATACAGCAAATTATCATTTTGGCTAATTTAGCAGCAAAAATTGTTCAATTATTCAGTCAATGGTTAAAAGTTTCGATTAAAAGCTTGTAACAATTGGTGTTTGTAGATATACCTATAAATATTCGTGCTCCGATGTTAATAAATCATACTAATTTGTTTGATGTGATAGATATACATTTATAAGGGCAAAAAACTTTTAAAATTCTTGGTCAGAAATAGGCAGCTATGGGCAAATCACTTGTAATTGTAGAGTCTCCAGCAAAGGCTAAAACAATTAATAAATACTTAGGTAACGATTTTATCGTCAAGTCCAGTGTTGGGCATGTACGTGATCTACCGACTTCAGGTTCAGGCAAAATGAAAACAGCAGCAACGAAAACCCCTGCTGAGGTTCGAAAAATGTCACCAGAAGAAAAAGCTGCGTATAAAAAACAACGAGATTACAAAAATCTTGTTGCGCGTATGGGAATTGACCCTGAGAAAGGCTGGGAACCCCATTATGAAGTTTTGCCTGGCAAAGAGAAAGTCGTTCAAGAATTAAAGAAGCTTGCAGAAAATGCCGATAAAATCTATCTCGCAACCGATTTGGATAGAGAAGGGGAAGCGATTGCATGGCACCTCGAACAGATTATCGGTGGTGAGCCAGAGAAATATAAGCGTGTTGTTTTTAACGAGATTACCAAAAATGCGATTCAGCAAGCTTTTGAAACACCCGGTGAATTAAACACCGATATGGTGTATGCGCAACAAGCACGCCGTTTCCTTGACCGAGTAGTGGGTTTTATGGTCTCGCCGTTGTTGTGGGCCAAAGTTGCACGCGGTCTCTCTGCAGGCCGTGTTCAGTCTGTTGCTGTTCGTTTGCTGGTAGAACGTGAACGTGAAATAAAAGCATTTATTCCTGAAGAGTTTTGGGATGTGCATGCCGATGTTAAAAATAGTGAGTCTGCCTTACGCCTTGAAGTTACAAAACACGCTGATAAGTCATTTAAGCCTGTTAACGAGCAGCAAGCAATGTCTGCGGTTCGTGACCTTGAGAAAGCTCAGTATGAAGTTGTAAGCGTTGAAGAAAAGCCAAGTAAAAGCAAACCGAGTGCTCCTTTTATTACATCGACTATGCAACAGGCCGCGAGCACTCGCTTAGGCTATGGTGTTAAAAAGACCATGATGCTTGCTCAGCGTTTGTATGAAGCAGGTCATATTACCTATATGCGTACTGATTCAACCAACTTGTCAAAAGATGCGGTTGAAATGTGCCGTGACTATGTTGCTGAGCAGTTTGGTGATAAGTACCTACCAAAAGCACCTATTAGCTACAGCTCTAAAGGCAATGCACAAGAAGCGCACGAAGCGATTCGTCCTTCAAGTGTTTCTGTATTGTCGGGTCATTTAGACGGTGTTGAAGCCGATGCGAAAAAATTATATGAGTTAATTTGGCGTCAATTCGTCGCGTGTCAAATGGTGCCAGCAGAATATGATTTAACAACCTTAACGGTTGGCGCGGGTGATTACCAATTAAAAGCAAAAGGCCGTGTCCTTCGTTTTGATGGTTGGACAAGAGTACAGCCTGCTGTGCGTAAGAAAAATGAAGAAGATCAGTCACTCCCCGCTGTAAAGCAAGGTGAAATTCTGAGCTTAGTTGAGCTTGACCCGAAACAACATTTTACAAAACCACCTGCTCGTTTTAGTGAAGCAAGCTTGGTTAAAGAGCTTGAGAAACGAGGTATTGGGCGTCCATCAACGTATGCCTCAATTATTTCAACCATTCAGGACCGTGGTTATGTGCGAGTTGAAAACCGTCGTTTCTTTGCTGAGAAAATGGGAGAGATCGTTACTGACCGCTTAGTTGAAAACTTTGAAGATTTAATGAACTTCGATTTCACAGCAAAAATGGAAGGTCGCCTAGATGATATCGCTGAAGGCGAGCGCATCTGGACGCAAGTACTCGATAAGTTTTATGCAGACTTTTCAAAACAGCTTGAAATCGCTTCAGGAGATGAAGAACAAGGTGGTATGCGTCAGAACCAAATGGTTGAAACAGATATTGATTGTCCAACCTGTGGCCGTAAAATGGGGATTCGTACTGCATCGACTGGTGTTTTCTTAGGGTGTACAGGATACAACTTACCACCCAAAGAGCGCTGTACTACGACAATGAATCTTGTTTCTGGTGATGAAGCCATTGCTGCCGATGTTGAAGACGTCGAGACAGAAACGTTGATGCAAATGAAGCGTTGCCCTATCTGTGAAACAGCTATGGATTCATACCTAATTGATGAAACCCGTAAGCTGCATGTCTGCGGTAATAACCCAGCCTGTAAAGGTTATGTGGTTGAGCAAGGCACGTTTAAAATTAAAGGGTATGACGGCCCAATAATCGAATGCGATAAATGCGGTGCTGATATGCAACTAAAATCTGGCCGATTCGGTAAATATTTTGGTTGTAGTAACGATGATTGTAAAAATACCCGTAAACTACTTAAAAATGGTGAAGCTGCGCCACCAAAAGAAGATCCTGTCCATTTACCTGAATTAGAGTGTGAAAAGTCAGAAGCGTATTTTGTGCTGCGTGACGGCGCGTCGGGTATTTTCTTAGCGGCGAATACATTCCCGAAATCACGGGAAACGCGAGCTCCTAAAGTTGAAGAATTAAAACGTTTTAGAGACCGTATTTCTGAGAAGTTTTATTACCTAGCAGATGCTCCTACGCATGATCCAGATGGTAACCCATCAATTGTTCGTTATAGCCGTAAAAATAAAGAACAGTATGTGATGACAGAGGTAGACGGCAAAGCAACAGGCTGGACAGCTCATTATCAAGGTGGAAAATGGGTCGAAGAAAGTAAGAAGAAGGCCCCCGCTAAAAAGAAAGCTGCAACAAAGGCTAAAAAGTAGCCTGTCTGTTAAAGCAATAGAATAGCTGAACATAAAAAACCGGAGCGCACATCATTGTGTCAACTCCGGTTTTTTATTAGCTATCAACGATAAATTAGATTTGTACGTCTTTTACTTTCTTAAAGCCTTCAGCTTCAAGTTCATCGTTAACACATTTTAATACGTATGGTTTTAATTCTTCATTGCTGATATCGTCGTCCTTTGCCCAGTTTAAACACATTTCAGTGAATTCTTTGATCATTTCTGGTGACGCTTCAGGTGCTTCGTTAGCGATTGCGTATGACGCTGACACGCTTAATACAGGTGCCAAAATTAGTGCTAGCAATGCTTTGTTCATTTAATTATTCCTAATCAACATAATTAATAGTTACTGCCATCGAAAAGCGCAGTAATGGAACGCAAACTGTTATCCACTTTGCTTGAGTGAATTTATAAACTAAATATCTAAAAAAGATAACGAAATATTTTTATCGTTAAGATAAGCAAAAAATAATCATTTTTTTGTCTGTAGAAACTAGTCATTGGCATTGTAAACCACGTATTATCCACATAATTTTAAAAATAAAATGAGCGTGTAGTTATGTCAGAGTCAGTGTCGCAAACAAAACCTAAAAAAGTTCCATCAACACTAGAGCGAGTCGTAGAAACTTTTATTTTCCGCTCTCGTTGGTTGCTAGCCCCGTTTTTTATCGGTTTGTTAGTTGCGGTTGTGATTCTACTATTAAAGTTTTTTAAATACTTATACAGCATGGCCTTAAATACATTCACAGCGAGCAATCAGGAACTCTTGGTTGGTATTTTGACACTGGTTGATACCGCTTTATTAGCGGGATTATTATTAATCATTATTTTTAGTGGCTATGAAAATTTTGTTTCTAAACTCAATATAGATAACCATGAAGACAGACCCGTTTGGATGGGTAAAGTGGGCTTCTCTGGCCTAAAAATGAAATTAATAAGCGCTATTGTGGCTATATCGGCAGTAGAGCTTTTAAAGGTGTTTATAAGTTCGGCAAATCATTCAACGGATGAATTACTGTGGAAGGTTTTAATACATGTTACTTTTGTTGTTTCGGGCGTGCTATTCGCGCTGACAGATTATATTAATAGTAAAACAACAAATCATTAAGAAAAAAGGCCCTGCATAATGCAGGGCCTTCTCACAATACAACTGATGATTAACTCAGAGTTGCATAAAAACAACCAAACCCGGGCAGAGTAACTGTATTATCTGTTAATTCAGCAGTGTGATGTGATAGTTCATTGTGCTGCTGCGTTATTACATCAGTAGTTGTAAATTCAGCGCGTTGTGCACTTAGATTGAACACACATAGCATCTTAGTGCTGTTGAGGCTGCGATAAAATGCAAGTACTGGCTCATCAGTATTAATGAACTCGATGCTTCCTTCTAGCAGTACATCTTTCGCTTTACGCCAAGCCATAAACTCACGGTATGCATTTAGAATGGAGTTGTTGTCATTATCTTGTGCGCTTACAGCAACTGCTTTGTGCTGCTCACCCACAGGTAACCACGGCTTTGTTGTAGAAAACCCAGCTTGCTCTATATCACTTGCATCCCATGGCATAGGGGTGCGGCAACCATCTCGACCTTTAAAATTAGGCCAAAAAGTTATCCCGTATGGGTCTTGTAGGTCTTCAAATGCAACGTCTGCTTCGCCTAATCCAAGCTCTTCGCCTTGATACATGCATACACTACCGCGAAGCGATGCAAGAAGTGCTGTTAACATTTTGCATTGGTCAGGGTTGATGTTATCCCCTTTGCTCCAGCGACTCGCAACACGCTCAACATCGTGGTTGCTAAACGCCCAACATGGCCAGCCTTCTGTCATTCGTTCTTCAAGTGTACTTACTGTGTTACGAATATACTCAGCGCTGTAATCGTTTGTAAGTAATTCAAAGCTATATCCCATATGAAGCTTATCGCCACCCGATGTATATTCAGCCATTGTTGCTAGTGAGTCTTCAGATGAAATTTCACCAAGGGCTACTGTGCCAGGGTATTTATTTAATAACGCACGGATATCCTGCATAAAGCTTAAGTTTTCAGGTTGTGTATTATTGTAATAGTGGTACTGGAATGCATATGGATTGTCTTCGCTAAAACCTCGACCTTGACGTTTTTCAGGTGGCTTAGCGGGGTTGTCGCGTAATAATGCATCATGGTAGCAGAAGTTAATGGCATCTAAACGAAAGCCATCTACGCCTTTTTTCAGCCAAAACTCAACGTTATCAAGGACGGCTTTACGCACTTCAGGGTTATGGAAGTTTAGATCTGGCTGTTCAGCAAAAAAGTTATGTAAATAATATTGCCCTCTACGTGGCTCCCATTGCCATGCAGGACCACCAAAAATAGACAGCCAGTTATTTGGTTGAGTACCGTCAGGTTTTGCGTCAGCCCACACGTACCAATCAGCTTTATCATTATTTTTATCTTCACGGCTATCGAGAAACCACTGGTGTTGATCTGAAGTGTGGCTCAATACCTGATCGATGATGATTTTAATATTGCGCTCATGCGCTTGGGCAATTAATTCATCAAAATCGTCTAGGTTACCGAAAATAGGATCGATATCGCGGTAATCACTAATGTCGTATCCGAAGTCCTTCATGGGTGATTTAAAAAAAGGTGAAACCCAAATAGCATCCACACCCAAGCTTTTAATGTAATCAATGCGATCAATGATACCTTTGATATCACCAATGCCGTCGCCATTGGTGTCTTGGAAACTGCGCGGATAAACCTGATAAATAACCGCACCTTTATACCACTGCTTTTGAGCCATGTTTTTTCTCCATCGTGACACTCAGTGTATGTAAACCCTAGGGCAACGCTTATTAATATGTTGCCAGAATGTCAAAAGCATACGTGAAGGGTGGGATGCTGTAAAAACTCTGCATACGTATGCACGGTAATTTCATCTGCCTGCGTTGTAAAACTAAGGGATTGAGTCCACTTTTACAGCGATTATTTTTAAGAGTAAATTATTTACCAATTTTTGCCGTTTAGAGTGATACCAAACAACGCGCCTACGTGGTGCATAATTTAATTGGCTTTCACCATAAAGGTGCAAAATGTTTTTGGTAAGACCAATTAACACTTTGCGTTCGTTTACCTTTTTTAAATGACATTCAACTTTTATATAAACTAGGTAGAGGCGTGCTCCATACGTATTTGTGCCAAATACAATACGACGTTGGATAAAAAATGTTTCATTCACATTTGACGTCTCTGTTTTATAAATAAACGATTAATAAACAATGCATTACAACATCCGCGTGTAAATTTGTTGTTAATTTTTGTTTGCATCGTCTAGTCTGAATACGTATGCATAAATTTGTTAAGAAAATAATCTGAGCGTTAATATTCGTGTTGACAACAAAATCAGTCAGCGATTAACAGCTATTGCTATCATGAATAACTGCAAGGCGTTGACATTACAATTTGGGTAATGGGAAAACATCATGTCTATGTTCAAACCAAGTATATTAACTCTGGCTTTAACAGCCGCAGGTTTAAATAGCTTTGTAGCGTATGCTGCAGAAGAAGACCAAAAACAAAAAACGATAACGTTGAAGTTATCGAAGTAAAAGGTTTTCGTGGCAGTGTTGTAGAATCTATTAACACGAAACGCTTCACTCCTGAAGTTGTTGAGTCAATCTCAGCAGAAGATATCGGTAAATTACCTGATTCATCAATTGCAGAATCAATCGCACGCCTTCCTGGCCTTACAGCACAACGTCTAGATGGTCGTGCTAGTCGCGTAAGTGTGCGTGGTTTCAGTGAAAACGAAAGTGCAACAACATTTAACGGTCGTGAGCAAGTATCAATTGGCGATAACCGCGTGTTGAGTTTGACCTTTACCCATCAGAAATAATGAGCGGCGTAACGGTATACAAAAACCCAAGCCAGGTATCGAAGCGGAAGGTATTGCTGGTGTAATCGACATGCAACTGTTAAGCCTTTAAGTAAAGGCGAGCAAGTTATCATGTTTAATGGCCAATATGAGCAAACAGGTTTTGATAAATTAAACCCAGACGGTGACGATAAAGGTTTCCGTGGTACGTTTCATACATTGATCAGTTTGCTGATGACACCATCGGTGTTGCATTTGCTTACAACACAATGAGCTCACCTAACCAAGAGAAACGCTGGAATTCATGGGTTATCCAGAATTTACGGGTGAAGATGGTAACACTTATTCTATTTTAGGTGGGCAAAGCCTTTCGTACGTTCATCAACGCTTGAGCGTGATTCAGCAATGCTCGTTATTGAAGCAGCACCGAATGACCGCCTTAATATGACATTTGATGCTCTTTACGTAGATTTTTCTGACGAGAAAATCCTTCGTGGTATTGAAGTACCATTCGCTTGGGGTCAAGGAACAATCGATCCTAGCTCTGCAGTTGTAGATGCAGATTCTGGTTTTATCACAAGTGCAGTAACAGAAGGCCAGCGTGTTGTTGTTCGTAACGACTATGAAGAGCGTAATGCAGAACTAACCCAGTTTGGTTTCAATACTAAATACGATATTAATGACGAATGGTCAGTTGAGTTGATGCGAGTCGTTCAGAAGTTGAGCGTCAAATTTGGAGTATCGAAGTTATTCAGGTACAGGCCGCGGTGATGCAAATGGTGTTGCTGATACGATTGGTTATGTTTTTGACGGTGGCAATACCGGAGCGCAGTTCTCACATAATCTTGATTACAGTGATTATGATCTAATTCAATTAGGTGGTCCTTTATCATGGGGTGCAAGCGCTGCATTGAATGACAAGTATGGTTTGACAGATACGCCATATCAGAATACAGCCCAAGATGGTTTTATCAATGCACCAGAAATCAACGATGAATTAAGCACACTAAAACTTGCTGCAAGCAAGGTGTTAGATAACGCGTATATCAGCCGTGTTTCATTTGGTATGTCTTACCGTGACCGTGAGAAGAGTAAAGTGTCTGAAGGTTACTTCATGACATTAAAAGACTTCTCTTTAGACAATCCAGGTATGTTATCAATTCCTGAACAGTATCGTTTAGGAAGTGCAAGCCTTGATTTTATCGGTATGGGTAACATGGTTGCTTACGATACGAACGGCTTAGTAAATGATGGTTATTATAACCTTTACAAGAAAGTTTAACGGATCAAAAACACAAAACACAATCGTGGACAGTGCAAGAAGAAGTAACCGCCATTTTTGCGCAAGCTGACATTAATGCTGAACTTGGCTCTATTCCTGTAACAGGTAATATTGGTGCTCGTTATGTAAGAACCGAGCAATCTTCGCAAGGTTTTGCTGCAAACACGGTGGATGGACTCGTTGTTGTTACGCCAACAGACATCAGTCATGACTACAGTCATTTCTTACCAAGCTTAAACTTATCGTTTGCAATTGATGAAGAGCAAACAATACGCTTTGGTGCTGCGAAAACGATTTCTCGTGCGCGTTTAGATGAAATGAATGCATCAGTGAACGCATCTTACAGTCAACAGCCAGATGAAAATGGCAACTTTTGGAATGTGTCAGGTGGTAATCCTAAACTTGAGCCAAAAGAGGCAACAGGTTTTGATTTAAGTTACGAAAACTACTTCCATGAAGAAGGGTACTTTGCAGCAGCATTTTTCTACAAAGATATCACTCAGTGGATTTTTGATGGTACATATGAAATCGACATGAGTGGTGTGGCGGACCCATCTACAGGTGAAATCCCAGCTTCATCTACAGGTACAGGTTCTGGTAAAGTTAATGGTGGGTCAGGTGATCTTTGGGTTATGAGCTTTCATTAACACTACCGTTCACTATGTTTAGTGATTCACTGGATGGTTTTGGTTTAATCGCAAGCCATACTGGTGTTGAGCAGGATATTACAGACCAAAATGGTAATGATTATGAGTTACCTGGATTATCGGACCAAATCGATAGCTTGACCGTGTACTTTGAACGTAATGGTTTCCAAGCGCGTACTAGCATGCGTAAACGTAGCGACTTTAAGGGCGATGTTTATGGTTTAGGCTTTGCAACAACGCAAGTTGATATCAAAGGCGAAACAATTTGGGATGCGCAAATCGGCTATGATTTTGCAGAAGCTGGTATCCAAGGTCTCGAAAACTTGAGTGTTACTTTCCAAGTACAAAACATCACAGAAGAGCCGTTCACGTCTCTACAAGGTGATAACGCACTGCAAGTACGTGATTACCAAGACTACGGTCGTACATTCCTGTTAGGTTTCAGCTACAAGCTGTAATTAGCTTAAACAGCGATAGAAAATTGCCCTTGTGATTTGTTTTACAAGGGCTTTTTTATATCAGTGGGCTACACTCAATGAATTGAAATTGGTGTTAGGTGTACTATGGAAGCAAAAAAAATAACAAAAGTTGTGATTGCCGGTGGTGGAACTGCTGGGTGGATCACCGCCGCACTACTCAACAAAGTGCTTGGAAAATCACTTGATATTACTCTCGTTGAATCTGCCGAAATTGGCACTGTTGGCGTTGGTGAGGCAAGTATTCCCCCTATTTTGCATTTAAATGGGGCTCTTGGTATTTCAGAAAAAGAATTTATCAAGGCGACTGGTGCAACCATTAAACTGGGTATTGAGTTTGAAAACTGGCGTAGCCAAGGGCACAGTTATATGCACGCTTTTGGCGAAATAGGTAAGGACTTCCCGTTTTGCGCATTTTATCATTTTTGGTTGAAAGCAAACCAAACACAAAACGCCCCTGACTTTTGGGATTTCTCTCTCAACTACCAAGCTGCAAAAGCGCATAAATTTGCCCATCTCAAAAACATTCCTAATACCCAATTAGCGGGCTTACATTACGCGTATCATTTTGATGCGACACGCTATGGTGAATTTTTAAAAGAATTAGCCCAATCGCGGGGGGTTAATCGCATTGAAGGAAAAATAGAAACGATAAGTCAATGCGATCAAACAGGGTCTATCAATGCGTTAAAGCTAGAAGATGGTAGCCTGATTGAAGGGGACTTATTTATTGATTGCACCGGCCTGCGAGCATTACTTATAGAGCAAACGCTGAATACGGGGTTTGAAGATTGGTCGCACTGGTTACCGTGTGATAGCGCTGTAGCTGTCCAAAGTGAGTCTGCAAGCAACGCCATTCCCTATACCCGCTCTATCGCTAGAGAGTCAGGTTGGCAATGGCAAATTCCACTCCAACATCGTGTTGGTAATGGCTTGGTGTATTCAAGTCGATATCTATCAGATGAAAATGCAAAACAGCAGCTGCTAAACAACTTGCCAGCTAAGCCCTTAACTGAGCCACGAATTATTAAATTTAAAACGGGTCGACGCTTAAAGCAGTGGCATAAAAATGTGGTATCGGTTGGCTTATCGAGTGGTTTTTTAGAGCCTTTAGAGTCAACCAGTATTCATTTAATTCAAAGTGCAGCTATCCGGTTGATTAAGTTTTTTCCACATCAAGGTATTAAGCAAAACTTAGTGGATGAATTTAACAAACAAAGTAAAACAGAATTTGAGCGAATTCGTGACTTTATTATTCTCCACTACAAACTTACAGAGCGAGACGACAGTCCATTTTGGCGTCTTTGTAAGGGCATGGATATTCCAAGCAGCCTTGCTAAGAAAATAGCACTATTTAAAACCAGCGGTAAGCTAGTGCGTGAAGACGATGAGTTATTTGCCGAAGTCGCGTGGCAACAAGTGTTGATAGGGCAAGGCCTGATTGCTGAAGATTATCATCCTTTAACAAATGCCTTAACAGATAATCAGCTTAATGAGCTATTTAGCAATTTAAAAACCTTGATTAATAGCACGGTTGAGCAGCTGCCCAGCCACAGTGAATTTTTAGAAAAAATACAAAATTAATTATGAAAAAAACACATACAATTTTTGCAGTAAGCACCGTATTAACGCTTTTAAATTCGACAGCGAGTTATGCAATCACTGCCTCACCAGAAAGCTGGTGGGTGGGCATGCAGAACGAATCGTTACAAGTTATGCTTCACGAGGGCAACATTGCGAAACAAACTTGGCAGATGTTGCCTTACAAAGGCGTTGAGTTTAAAGGGGTTACAACAACGAATAATGCTAACTACGCATTTCTGAATTTAAACATCAGCGATAATGCAAAAGCAGGTGAACTTAGCTTTAAAGCGTCGGATGGAACTGTCTTTACATATCGGTTAAATACCCGCAATAAAAACAGTGCAAAGCGCCCAGGATTTACAAATAAAGACACACTGTACTTAATAAATCCTGACCGATTTGTTAACGGTGATCCAACGAACGATAGTATTGCTTCAATGCAAGAGGCAGCAAACCCTGAGTTTAAGGGCGGGCGCCATGGCGGTGATATTCAAGGTGTGATTAATAGTCTTGAATACCTAGAAAATTTAGGCGTCACTCAACTTTGGCTAACACCTGTACTTGAAAATAATATGCCAAGTTACTCTTATCATGGGTATGCAATCACAGATTTTTACAAGGTCGACCCGCGTATGGGCAGTAATGAGCTCTATAAAACGCTATCAGTGAAAGCAAAAGAGCATGGTATCGGTTTAGTGATGGACATGGTTCTTAATCACTTTGGTTCATCGCACCAGTGGATGTCTGATATGCCAACAGCTGATTGGGTTAACTTTGATGGTCAGTTTGAAAAAGGTAAAAATGCCACAACGCATGCCCGTCAAACAATTCAAGACCCACATGCGAGCCAATACGATAAGCGCCAATTTAATGATGGTTGGTTTGTTGAGTCGATGCCTGATTTAAATCAGCGTCAACCGTTATTGTCGACTTACCTTATTCAAAATGCCATTTGGTGGATTGAATACGCTAACTTGAGCGGCATTCGCGTCGACACGTATTCATACTCAGATAAAGCGTTCTTAGCAGATTGGACTAAAGCGATTATGACCGAATACCCCAATTTTAATATTGTGGGTGAAGAGTGGACAAGTAATCCTGCAATTGCATCGTACTGGCAACGCGGAAAAATAAATCAAGATGGTTATACCTCAGACTTACCCAGTGTCATGGATTTTTCATTGCAAGAGGCGCTAATTAAAGCACTGAATGAACAAGAAAGCTGGAACACGGGCTGGGTCAGGGTATACCAATCACTTGCGAATGATTTTTTATATGCAGATACCGATAATATTTTAGTGTTTGCCGACAATCACGATATGAGCCGTGTCTATACAGAGCTGGGTCAAAATCTAGCTAAAACAAAATTGGCAATGACATTACTGTTGACTACACGCGGAATTCCACAAATTTATTACGGCACAGAGGTGCTATTAGATAATACCCCAAGTAACGACCATGGCGATATTCGAATTGATTTCCCAGGTGGTTTTAGAGCACATACAGTCAATGCCTTTACCGGTGAAGGACTCTCTAAAGACCAAAAAGACATGTTAAGCACAATGCAAACATTGCTGAAGCTGCGCAAAGAAAAGCCCGCGCTTAGTGAAGGGAGTTTAATGCATTTTTCACCTAAGCAAGGTGTTTACAGCTATGTGCGCGAGCACAATGGTGAAAAAGTTGTGGTGTTATTGAATAAAAACCAACATGACCTTGAGTGGGATGTCAGTTATATGCAAGAAGTACTTAAAAACACTCAAACGGGGGTCGACTTAATGAGCAACGAATCTGTTACTTTAACTGTGCCTATTCGCTTAAAAGCCATGCAAGCACGCTTAATTGAACTTGAATAATTGTGAGTTTTAGGGTGAATACGTATGCATTTACTGTCCGTGAGTAGCCCTTAACATTAGTATTAACTGATATTTACAGAATAATGAAGTAGTGATGACAACATATAAATTAACTGCATTAGTCGTGGCTTCTATTTTAGGTTTAGCAGCCTGTGGTAATGAAGCAACAACACAACAGCACACACAAAAACAGCAAACACATGCAACAGTGTCGAAGCCCGTCGTATATCAGGTGTTTACCCGCTTATTTGGTAATACCAACACCACAAATAAACCATGGGGGACGCTTGAAGAAAATGGAGTGGGTAAATTTGCTGATTTTGATGACGCAGCATTAAAGGGAATAAAAGAGCTTGGTACTACCCACATTTGGTACACTGGCGTACCACGTCATGCGTTAGTGACTGACTATACACACTATGGCTTATCGCAAGATGATCCTGACGTTGTAAAAGGCCGAGCAGGTTCACCTTATGCTGTTAAAGACTATTATGATGTAAACCCTGACTTAGCGATAAACCCTGAACGTCGGCTAGAAGAGTTTGTAGAGCTTATCGAACGTACGCATCAACATGGCATGAAAGTCATCATCGATATTGTGCCTAATCATGTGGCGCGTAATTATGACTCAGTAGCAAAACCAAAAGGAATTAAAGACTTTGGTGCTGAAGACGATACAACACAAGCTTACGTACGTGATAACAACTTTTACTATGTCACAGGTCAATCATTCCAAGTACCTACAAGTGAAGATTACCAAGTTTTAGGTGGGCAGCCACACCCACTTGCTGATAATCACTTTGATGAAACGCCCGCTAAATGGACAGGTAATGGAGCTCGCGAAGCAAAACCAGATATTAATGATTGGTACGAAACAGTAAAAATTAACTACGGTGTTAAGCCTGACGGCAGTTATGATTTTCCAACGTTGCCAGCTGATTATGCGAGTAAAGACTACCGCGCTCACTATGCATTCTGGCAAGACAAAGACTTACCAAACAGCTGGTATAAATTCCGTGATATCGCGCTTTACTGGTTAGATAAAGGCGTGGATGGTTTTCGCTATGATATGGCCGAAATGGTGCCAGTGGAGTTTTGGAGTTTTTTAAATTCATCTATCAAAATGCAAAAAGCGGATGCGTTTATTTTAGCTGAAGTATACAACCCAAGCCTTTATCGTCCTTATATTCAGCAAGGCAAGATGGACTACCTTTACGACAAAGTTGGTTTTTACGATACCGTTAAAGCTGTTATGCAAGGTAAGCAACCTGCCACTAGTATTTTTGATATCCAAAGCGAAGTGGCCGATATTGAAGAGCACATGCTGCACTTTTTAGAAAACCATGATGAGCAACGTATTGCTAGTCCTGATTTTGCGGGTAGCAGCGAAAAAGGGAAGCCAGCTATGGTGGTATCAACACTGATGACTCGCTCGCCGACATTACTGTATTTTGGCCAAGCAGTGGGTGAAGATGGCTCTGAAGACGCTGGATTTGGCGACCCAACCCGTACCAGTATTTTTGATTACGTGGGTGTGCCAGCGCATCAAGCATGGATGAATGATGGAAAGTTTGATGGTGGGGCATTAACGAAAGAACAAGCAGAACTGCGGGCCTATTACACAAAACTAATGTCACTTAATACGTTACCTGCCATTGTGGGCGGTGACATGCAAGCAGTTGAGCTAACTGGTTCAGAGCAAGTAATAGCCTTTACCCGCAAGCTAGGTCAGCAATTGGTGTTGGTAGTGAGTAACTTCTCACAAGCGTCTCAAACTGTGTCATTTACACTTAATGCAACGCAACTCCCCACGCTTAATCACACGTCACTTACCCTTACCGATAACTTAGAAAGTCATGCCGACATTGTTATTTCTGACCTAACAAAACAGGCGCCCATTCAATTAAAACTGAACGGCTTAAGCAGCGCAGTATATACCCTAAAGGCTGATTATGAATAATAACAAACCAACGCTAAGCTTCTGGCAAATATGGAACATGTGTTTTGGGTTCCTCGGTATCCAATTTGGTTTTGCATTACAAAATGGTAATGTGAGCCGCATTTTTCAAACCCTTGGCGCGAATGTTGATGACATCCCTATTTTGTGGGTTGCCGCACCGCTAACAGGCTTAATTGTTCAACCTATTATTGGCTACTGGAGCGACAAAACATGGAATAAACTAGGCCGTCGTCGTCCATTCTTTTTCTACGGTGCAATTTTAACAACGTTATCGTTATTTATTATGCCAAATTCGCCCAGCCTGTGGATTGCTGCGGGGATGCTATGGATTATGGATGCCTCTATTAATGTCACTATGGAGCCTTTCCGTGCGCTGGTAAGCGACAACCTACCTAAGAAGCAACGTGCAACTGGTTATGCCATGCAAAGCTTTTTTATAGGGATTGGTGCGGTTGTTGCCTCTGCTTTACCGTGGATGATGACAAACTGGTTTGATATTGCTAACACTGCACCTGCGGGTCAAATTCCTGATTCGGTAAAGTTTTCATTTTACTTTGGTGCAGTTGTACTTCTTGTTGCCGTTTTTTGGACCATATTTACCACCAAAGAATATTCACCAGAACAGCTTGAAAGCTTTAATGAACAAGAACACAGCGACGCACAGAACGCCACTCACAGTAATGTAAATTTTAATAAAGGTGCGGTTATTTTTACTCTGCTTGGTATCGTGGTGCTGGGCATTGTTACGGGGTTATCACTTGAAAAAGAGCTTTATTTATTAGCGGGTGGTTTAATTAGTTTTGGTGTTATTCAATTCATTGCGGGAGCGTTAAAAGCTAAAAATGCAACCTCTGGTGGCTTTTATCAAGTAGTAAATGATGTATTCACAATGCCTGAGGCAATGAAGCAACTGGCTTTAGTGCAATTTTTTAGCTGGTTTTCACTGTTTGCTATGTGGATTTATACAACCTCAGCGGTAACCAGTTTTCATTACGGCAGTAGTGACACAGGCTCACTGGCTTATAACAACGGAGCCGATTGGGTTGGGGTTTTGTTTGCAGCGTACAACGGGTTTGCAGCCATTGCAGCATTATGTATCCCGGTCATCGTTAAGAAGTGTGGTTTAAAACTGGCGCATGCAATCAATCTAGTGCTGGGGGCCTTGGGACTTGCCAGCTTTATCTTTATTAAAGACCCCAGTCTACTTATTTGGCCCATGATAGGAGTAGGCTTTGCATGGGCATCTATTTTATCACTGCCGTATGCCATGTTAAGCACCTCTGTACCCACTAAAAAAATGGGGGTATACATGGGGATTTTCAACTTTTTTATCGTTATCCCACAGTTACTTGCGGCGAGTGTTTTAGGCTTGATTTTACGCCACTTCTTCGATAACCAACCCATTTATGCGTTAGTGCTAGGTGCTGTGTCGCTCGTACTGGCAGCGTTCGCTGTACTTCGCGTTAAGCAACAATAATAAGGACACACAATGAAAAAAATTAATCTTATTACGGCAAGTTTTATTGCTTTAGGTTTAACGGCTTGTAGCTCTGAGCAATCTGTATCAACAACAGCGTTAACGCAGATTTCAGCCCCGGGCGCGCCCGGTGTTGAGCCATTTTGGGCTTATTCAGGTAAAACAGGTATTGGCACATCCTATGAGCAATATAAAGCGGGTCATTATGATGATTCAGCTGCGACTGGTAAAGTGTCAAAAGTGTGGTTTTCAATTGCCAAAGGCATGATCACTGAAACCATGTTTGGTCTTATTCACCAAGCACAAATTAAAGATATGCAATTTGTTGTGGTAGGCAAAGATTTTACTGTGACAGAAAATGATGATCTTGATGTCAGCATTGATTATCTATACAAAGATGAAGCTGGTCGGCCACTTTCACTTGCCTATAAAGTGGTAAGCAAAGATAAGCAAGGTCGTTTCTCTTTAGAAAAGCATATTTTCACTGATCCAAACGGCCAAACTCTGTTTGTACGCAGCGTATTTAATACCGATTTAGAAGGCGTTAAAGCCTATGTGAATGTGAACCCTTATATTGATAATAACGGCCTAGACGATTTTGCTAAAGTAACTGATAAAGGCTTGGTTGCATGGCAAGACGATAATTTCTTATCACTGCAAGCTACTCAGCCATTCAAGCAGGCAACGGTTGGTTTTACGGGGATAAGCGATGGTTTAAAAGAACTTAAAAAGTCGCAATCACTTGGCACAACGTACCAAAATACCGGTGAGCAATCGGGTAACGTTAGTTTACTTGCTGAACTGGGTGATATTTCAACTAATACAACATTCGATTTAGCACTAAGCTTTGGTCAATCAGAAGCTGCGAGCCTAAAAGAAGGTCAAGCAAGCTTAAGTCAAGGTTACCAAAAGTTACTAGATGCCTATAACGGTAAAGGTGATGCGATTGGTTGGCAAGATTACTTAGCAAGCCTTGAGCCCCTTAGTACATTAACTAGCAGTACCGCTGATAATGGCAAACTACTTTATACAAGTGCCATGGTATTAAAGGCGCAAGAAGATAAAACGCATGCGGGGGCACTAATTGCGTCGTTATCAAACCCATGGGGTGAAACGGTCTCAGCTAAAACAGGTTCTACAGGCTATAAAGCAGTCTGGGTACGTGACTTTTATCAGGTGGCTATGGCGTTTATGGCCATGGGCGATACTAAAACAGCTAAGACAGCCTTTGAATATTTAGAAAAAGTACAAGTTACCGCTCGTACTCCTGGTAACGGGGGAGACACTGGTTGGTTCTTACAAAAAACACACGTTGATGGTGAACTTGAATGGGTTGGTGTGCAACTTGACCAAACGGCTATGCCAATTATGCTTGCATGGAAACTTCATCAAGCCGACGTACTTAGCGACCAAGAGTTAACACAGTGGTATGGCAAAATGCTCAAACCAGCGGCTGACTTTTTGGTAGATGGTGGCCTTGCAAAGATTCTGTGGAATGATACACAAATCACCCCACCCGCAACGCAGCAAGAGCGCTGGGAAGAACAAAACGGTTACTCTCCTTCTACGACTGCTGCTGTTGTAGCGGGCCTAGTTACTGCTGCTGATATTGCCAGAAAAGCAGGTGATACTAAAAACGCAGTGCGTTACTTAGAAACCGCTAAGCAATACAATAGTGAAATCGAAAGCACCATGTTTACCACGCAAGGTAACCTAAAATCAGACAATGCCGATGGAGAATATTTCATTCGCATTGGCCAAGATAAAGATCCAAACTCATCGACCACGCTTAATGCGAATAATGGTCGTGATGGCTTCGACAAAAAGCAAATTCTGGACGGAGGATTTTTAGAGCTGGTTCGCTACGGTGTTCGTGATGCGCTTGCACCAAGCATTGTAAAAACGCTTCCAGAATATGATGACGAAAGCTTAATTGATAACCTACAAGTGCGCTATACCTTTAACTTTGCTGATGGCTCAGGGTCATTCCCAGGCTACCGTCGTTATGGTAATGATGGTTACGGCGAAGACGAAGTTACGGGCAATAACTACGCAGAAGGGGGGAATAATACCCCAGGTCAGCGTGGGCGAGTATGGCCGTTTTTCACGGGTGAACGCGGTCACTATGAAATTGCCGCAGCAAATGCCAGCAATAGCTTAAATGCGATGAAACAAAACACGATCAAAAACACGTATGTAAAAGGCATGGAAGCATTTGCTAATGAAGGCATGATGCTACCTGAGCAAGTGTGGGATGGTGTTGGTAACAATAAAGCTGGCTATGTGTTAGGCGAGGGGACGAACTCAGCGACACCACTTGCGTGGACGCATGCAGAGTACATTAAATTACTTCGCTCTTTAAGCGATAAACATGTGTGGGATCATTACCCTGTTGTCGAAGATGCTTTGAAGTAAATTGAGCATTTAAATATTAAAATTAAACCGCTGAGCTTTAACCCTCAGCGGTTTTTTTATTTATCAGTTCAGCAAAATGATTGTGTCTGATTGTGCCTTATAAACCTGCTTTTTTTGCTCGCGCTGCGTGCAACTTTTTGTAGCTGTCGATTAAACGCTGATGTCTGTCTAAGCCTTCAAGTTTCATACTTGTTTCGGTTAAACCATAAAACATAACATCCCCATTAATCGAGCCAACCACGGCGTCCATGGTTTCTTGACCAAACATACGCGTAAAGTTGTGAATGTAATCTTCAATTTCTAGGTCATCGCTAAGCGCAACTTCCAGTGTTGCATGCATCGCTTGATAAAATAGACCTCGTTCAACAAGGGTATTGTCGTTGTATTGTAAAAAGGCTTCAACTAGCTCCATAGCGGCTTCTAAATCACCCAATGCTAGGTAAATTAATAACTTAAGCTCAAGAATTGTTAATTGACCCCATACCGTGTTTTCGTCAAATTCGATACCAATTAGCGTAATGATATCGATATAGTTATCTAACTCACTTTCTTCTAATCGCTCAACTAAATCAGCCAGTTGATCTTCAGTTAGACGGTGCAGATTTAAAATATCTTCACGGAAATTTAAGGCTTTATTAGTGTTATCCCAAATCAAATCTTCGACTGGGTAAACTTCAGAATAATCAGGGACTAATATACGACACGCAGTACCAAGATCTGAGAACTCTGCAATGTAGGCTTCTTTACCTAAGCGTTCTAAAATACCGAATAAGCTTGCGGTTTCTTCTTCGTTTGTGCCTGAGAAATCCCACTCCACAAACTCAAAATCATGCTTCGCACTAAAGAAGCGCCATGAAATAACCCCTGTTGAGTCAATAAAGTGCTCAACAAAATTTTCTGGCTCCGACACGGCCATGCTATTAAAGGTCGGTTTAGGAACATCGTTTAAGCCCTCAAAGCTTCTACCTTGTAACAGCTCTGTAAGGCTGCGCTCTAATGCGACTTCAAAACTTGGGTGCGCGCCAAACGAGGCAAATACACCGCCTGTTTTTGGGTTCATTAGCGTGACACACATAACCGGAAATTGACCACCCAGTGATGCGTCTTTAACAACAACAGGAAAGCCTTGTTCTTCAAGGCCTTTAATGCCAGCAACAATGCTTGGGTATTTATTTAAGACTGCGTCAGGTACATCTGGAAGAGCAATTTCTTGCTCAATTATTTGGCGTTTAACGGCCCGTTCAAAAATCTCTGACAAACACTGTACTTTTGCTTCTGCAAAGTTATTACCCGCGCTCATACCATTGCTTAAGAATAAATTTTCAATCAAGTTTGATGGAAAATAAACGGTTTCACCATCTGAATGGCGCACATAAGGAATAGAGCAAATTCCGCGCGCTGTGTTACCTGAATTAGTATCAATTAGGTGAGAGCCACATAATTCGCCATCGGGGTTATAAATGTCGCGCGTGTAGTCGTCTAATATACCTTCAGGCAGGGAGTCATCGTCGGTTAGGCTGAACCATTTTTCATTTGGGTAATGAACAAATGCACTGTTTGCTATTTCTTCACCTAAAAATTGATCATTATAGAAGAAGTTACAATTTAAACGTTCTATAAACTCACCAAGCGCAGAGCACAGTGCGCTTTCTTTGGTTGCGCCTTTACCATTGGTAAAACACATAGGCGATGCGGCGTCACGAATATGCAACGACCATACATTTGGCACAATATTGCGCCAAGATGAAATTTCTATTTTCATCCCTAAGTCTTCGAGTATCGCGGTCATATTCGCGATGGTTTCTTCAAGCGGTAAGTCTTTGCCTAAAATAAAGGTGTTATGATCTTCATCAGGTTTTGCCATTAACATTGCTTGCGCATCGGCTTCAATGTTTTCTACGGTATCAATTTTAAATTCAGGGCCTGTCTGAATAACACGTTTTACTGTACAACGCTCTACTGAGCGCAAAATACCCGTGCGATCTTTTTCGGATAGGTGCTCTGGTAATTCGACTTGAATTTGAAATATTTGATTGTAACGATCCTCAGGATCAACAATATTATTTTGTGCAACACGAATACCATCCGTCGAGATATCACGAGAGTTACAATACACTTTAATAAAATAAGCGGCGCACAGTGCAGAAGACGCTAAGAAATAGTCAAAAGGACTTGGTGCTGAACCATCGCCTTTATAGCGTATAGGTTGATCTGCGATGACAGAGAAGTCATCAAACTTGGCTTCAAGTCTGAGGTTGTCGAGAAAATTAACTTTAATTTCCATTAAAAAATTCCACCTTAGTGCGCTTAGCTACTACAAACTTTAAATGCTTGCTGATAGCGTTTTCATCATAATAGGTGTAATTATCTGCTTTTTCGCGGTAATAGTCTTGGGTAAATCGAAAAAAAAGCCATTTTAATGGTGGTTGAATTGTCAGTGAATGAAAATGGCTAGAGATTGACTCGCTTAAGAGCCCTTATCTAGCGATTTAAATACTTGAACCTCGAATGATTAAACGCGGCGGGAGTAGGGTGTTCTCAACCGGTTCACCTCGAATTAGTTTTAAAAGGTTATCAACTAACATTTGCCCTGCGAGTGTGGTGTCTTGCTGTACTGTTGTAAGCGGTGGATTAACAAAACTTGCAACAGCAATATTATCAAACCCTACAACATGAACATCGTCGGGCACGTTGATTTTTGCTTCTTTTAAAGCCCGAATAGCACCAATAGCAATTAAGTCACTCGCAGCAAACAGCGAGTTAAAGCGAATATTATTAGCAATCAGTGAACGAGTGGCATGGTAACCTGACTCTTCTGTAGAAATTGCATTGGCCATTTTTCGTTCGCTAAGAGTAATCCCTTTTGCCAAAAAGGCATCTTTAAAACCGTGGTAGCGAGCAAAAAATTCAGGGCTATGGTCTGATGCATCACCTATAAAAGCACAATCGGTGCGACCGGTTGCCAGTAAATGCTGCGCCGCCATTTTTCCGCCACCATAATTATCACAGCTAACCGTTAAGTCAGGGCGGTTATCTACACTGGCTCCCCAACAAACAAACTTGGTGTTTTGCTCAATTAAGGTTCTAAACTTGGGTTGATAGTCTAAGTAGTCGCCATAGCCAAGTAATATAAGGCCATCAGCGCGGTGACTATCTTCATAGTCGGCTTGCCAATCAGAGCTACTTGACTGAAAGGAAACCAATAAATCGTAGCCTTCTTTTGCGCAAGCACGCGTAATACTGCCAAGCATGGCCAAAAAGAAAGGATTTATTTGTGACTCATCCGATGTAGGATCTTCAAAGAGTAACAGCGCGAGGGTGCTGCTTTGTTGCGTGCGCAAGTTACTGGCATTTTTATCTACTTTATAATTAAGCTGTTTTGCGACCTCGTGAACTCGTCGACGTGTTTCTTCGTTGACCAGCGGACTATTTCTGAGTGCGCGAGACACGGTTGACTGAGACACACCTGCATAGTGTGCAATGTCAAATGATGTAGCCTTACCTTTCATATGGTTACCAAGTTACAGTGTCAGTGAGTGCCATTTTCGGCTATTTATTATTTTTTTCAAGCAATTTGTGATGAGTCACACAGCAAAGCGAAATACGTTAATAAGCAAGCATTTATTTTACTTTTTATCCATACCTACACTGTCATTTTAGTGAATAAATACGTATGCATGGGTAAATAATGAAAATTTTTATTGATTCAAAGCTGACACCGGTGTCATAATGTCACTGTTTTATCATTTTGTTGTCAAAACGTATTTGGCTGCCCATTTATTTGGGCAGCATTTTTTTAATACTAAAGATAGCTGCTTTGAGAGGATAGCTCAAAGTATTATCAAATACAGTGGCTAGGCCATTGAAAAATATAAGAATAAGCGGCAAAAAGCTTAGACAAATAGAGAAAACAACATGAACACACAGCCTAACACAGAATTTGATCCCATTCTCGTTGCCGATATTGGTGGCACTAATGCGCGTTTTGCCTTAATCACAGACTTTAACGAACAAACAAATCAATTCGTTATCGAGCAAAATCTTAAATTTCCAAGCGCAGATTTTGGTTCACTTGAAAGCGCCATATCACATTATTTTAATCATATTTCGTATGCAAAACCGTCGCGAGCATGTTTAGCCGTTGCGGGTCCAATTAAAGCTGGACAAGTACACCTTACTAACTTAGGTTGGCACTTTAGTGTTGCCGACCTTAAAAATGAATTTGCTTTTACGCAATTAGAAGTCATTAATGACTTTGCTGCTTTTGCGTATGCTGCACCTTATTTAGATGATTCAAAAAATGTTGCAGTGAAAGCTGGACAAGCTGATGACAATGCAAATATTGCTGTCATGGGACCCGGTACGGGTTTTGGTGCTGCTTGTTTAGTGAGAACGTCGCAGGGCAGTGCTGTATTAAGCTGTGAAGCAGGGCACATTACGCTTGCGGCAGTGACCGAACTTGACCGTGAGTTAATTAAAGAGCTTAAAAAGCAATTAAACCATGTATCTGTAGAAACTGTTTTCTCAGGTCCAGGCATTGCCCATTTATATCGCGCAATGGCCGCTGTTAAAGGTATTGAAGCTAAAAACCTTGATGCGGCGCAAATAAGCGAGCTGGCAAGCACAGGCCAGTGCGAAGTATGCGAAGCCACACTTAACCAGTTCTGTGATTGGATTGGCAGTGTTGCGGGTGATCTTTCACTTACATTTGGCGCCTTAGGGGGTGTATTTATTGGTGGTGGGATTTTACCTCGTATGCAACAACGGTTATTATCTAGTCGATTTGTTGAGCGTTTTGCTGATAAAGGTATTATGTCGCAATATACGTCGCAAATCCCTGTTACGCTTGTAACACAAGACAACATTCCACTGGTTGGTGCTGCTGCGTGTTTACATGTAAATAGTAACGCGTAACCAAGGAGTGTCGTTGGATGAGTATCGGATGAAAAAAGTAACCATTAATAGTGTCGCCAGCTACGCCGGTGTTTCTAAAAAAACAGTGTCTCGTGTGCTCAATAATGAGCCAAACGTGAGTGATGCTACACGCGAAAAAGTACTAAAAGTATTTAAAGAGCTTGATTACACACCAAACCCTATCGCACGAGGGTTAGCGCAGAACCGTAGTTTTATTATTGGTTGCTTATACGATAATCCAAGTAAGAGTTATATCACGCGGGTACAAACAGGTGCGTTAGCTGCGTGTCATGAACACAATTATAATTTGTTGATTCACCCGTGTGAATTACGTGGTGAAGAGCTGATCAGTAATATAGAACAGTTACTTCAAACATCACGACTTGACGGGATTGTTCTAACGCCTCCATTTTCAGATTTTGCTGAACTTGTTACATTTTTAAAATCGAAAAAAATTCCGTATGCCCGTGTTGCATCAGCCGTGCTAGAGGATGATTCTATTTCTGTACGCAGTAATGATGAGCAAGGTGCTTTTGAAATAACAGAACATTTAATTAAGCTCGGCCACAAAGAAATTGCGTTTATTAAAGGTCACCCGGATCACAGTGCGACAGAGCAGCGCTTTAAAGGTTATCGTCGCGCACTTGCTACTAATGGCATTGAGTTTAACGAGCGTTTAGTCGAAGAGGGTAACTTTAGTTACCATTCAGGTGTTGATAGTGCGCGCACTATTTTAGATTTAAGCCCACGCCCGACAGCTGTTTTTGCATCAAATGATTACATGGCTGCTGCGGTTCTTAAATTAGCAACACAAATGCAGCTAAAAGTACCCGATGATATCTCGATAGCAGGGTTTGATAATGCCCCCATTGCGCGTCATATTTGGCCTGGTTTAACCACCATTGCTCAACCAGTCGAAGAAATGACACACCAAGCAGTAACACAATTAATTAGCCATATTAGTGAGCCACAGGAGTCACCATATCAAGTGACTTTGGAAGCAAAATTGATTACTCGTGAGTCAACGGCAGCAATTAAATAAATTTCATCTTGTTTTTCACAGTAGCCCGAAATTGAGTGACGCTTTTTCGGGCTTTTTTATTTGATCTATAAACCGTTCATATAAAACATCTAATATATTGTTTATTAATAAGTTAACTCTTATTAGTGTCATCATTCAATAAATCTCTTTCTCATGATTTTGCATGAATTCTATTCATACTAATCTAAAATAGTACTGTTCATTATTTGGTCATTTTAAAAAATTAAACTAAATTTAACAGATAGGGTTGACACCGGTGTCACAGTCATGAGTTAATACAGTGACACCGGTGTCAGGTTGGTTGTGAGAGACAGCCTGTCAGCGTACCTTTGAACGGGTAAATCAAAGATGCTCAGTGCAATTATTTTCGTGGAGTCTTTAATTGTCACTGAGCCTTTATCCTCTAACTATAGAGATGAGTCGAATTTATATGTTGCATCCTCGTATTCAAGAAGTCACCGAACGCGTTATCGAACGCAGTAAAGAGACCCGCCAAGCTTATTTAGAGCGAATCGCGCACGCAAAAAAACAAACAAGAGTCCGTGCCGGTTTAGGTTGTGGTAATATCGCCCATGTTATGGCTGCCTGTAGCAGTGATGACAAAGCTCGTTTAAAAGCAGATGAGCAACCTAATTTAGCGATTATCAATTCTTATAACGACATGCTTTCAGCGCATGTGCCTTACAAAGATTATCCTGAAATCATCAAAAACCTTGCTACCAAGTATGATGCAACCGCTCAAGTTGCTGGTGGCGTACCAGCCATGTGTGACGGTGTTACGCAAGGTCGTGATGGTATGGAATTGTCATTGTTTTCACGCGATGTGATTGCAATGTCTACTGCGGTTTCTTTATCACATGATGTGTTCGACGGTGTTTTCTGTTTAGGTGTGTGTGACAAGATTGTCCCAGGGCTATTAATTGGTGCGTTATCTTTTGGTCACTTACCTACGTATTTCTTGCCAGCAGGGCCAATGCAGTCTGGCATCCCTAACAAAGAAAAAGCCCGTGTTCGTCAAAAGTTTGCTCAAGGTTTGGTTAGTCGTGAAGAGCTTTTAGAAGCTGAAAGCGCGTCATACCACAGTGCAGGTACTTGCACATTCTACGGCACGGCAAACTCTAACCAAATGTTAATGGAAATTATGGGTCTTCACCTTCCAGGTAGCTCATTCATTAACCCTTACACAGAGCTTCGTGATGGTTTAACAGGCCATGCTGTTGAAACAATGTTGAAACAGTTAATTGAAACGAAAGATGCAAACTGTCTAGCCGACGTCGTCAGTGAAAAAACGATCATTAATGGTCTTGTAGGCTTGCTTTCTACAGGTGGCTCTACAAACCACGCGATTCACTTAGTGGCTATTGCTAAAGCGGCAGGTGTGATCCTGACGTGGAAAGACATGTCTGACTTGTCAGAGGTTGTGCCTCTGCTTACACGTATCTACCCGAACGGTTCAGCCGATGTGAACCATTTCCAAGCCGCTGGCGGCATGGGCTTCTTAATGAAGCAGCTATTAAGCAAAGGCTACTTACATAACGATGTAAAAACCATAGTAGGTGATGGCTTAGAGGCCTATACAACTGAGCCAATGCTAGATAAAGATACTTCAGTGATCATGACGGATAGCTCAGGGCCAAGCAAAGTGAAATGGGTTGCATGTCCAGAAAAATCACACGACGAAGAAGTATTACGCCCAATTGATAATCCATTTAGCAAACAAGGTGGCTTACAACTATTAACGGGTAATCTGGGTAAAGCGGTTATTAAAGTATCAGCGGTTGCAGAGTCGCACCAAGTTGTATCTGCACCAGCTAAAGTATTCAGCTCGCAAGGTGAGCTACAAGAAGCGTACAGCCGTGGTGAACTTAACACCGACTTTATTGCTGTTTTAAAAGAGCAAGGGCCAAAAGCAAAAGGGATGCCTGAGCTTCATAAGCTCACACCTGTGATGGCAACGCTACAAGACCAAGGTTACAAAGTGGCTATCGTAACAGACGGCCGTATGTCTGGTGCGTCAGGTAAAGTGCCTGCAGCCATTCACTTAGCACCAGAAGCGGTTGAAGGTGGTGTGATTGCTAAGATTCACGAAGGTGATTTGATAACGCTTGATGCACCAGCGGGTGTATTAAAGGTGCATGTAAGTGATGAAGAATTAGCAAAACGTGAATTACAACTTAGCCAACCGAGCCAAACATACGGTACAGGCCGAGAGTTATTCGCAGGTTTCAGAAATATAGTAAGTAGTGCAGACCTTGGCGCAAGCGCCTTCGGTTTAGAATAATAATACGCCGTTACTGGGCTATGAGGAACATACAATGAGCATTGAGAAAATTTTATCATCGGCACCTGTGGTACCGGTTGTTGTAATCGAAAAACTTGAAGATGCAGCACCGCTAGCACGCGCGCTTTATAACGGCGGCTTAAAAGCATTAGAAATCACCTTGCGCACACCGATTGCGGCAGAGGCAGTAAAGCTAATGAAAGAAGCCGTACCAGAAGCATACGTAGGCACAGGTACTGTGGTTGATAAAGCGACATTTAATGCATCTGTTGAAGCCGGTGCTGACTTTATGGTGAGCCCAGGTGTAAACGACGAATTATTAGCACTGGCTAAAGAGTCTGACATTCCATTTTTACCCGGTGCCGCAACCCCCAGTGAAGTGATGAAGTTAGTAAGCCATGGCTTTAAGTTCTTAAAGTTCTTCCCTGCAGAAGCAGCGGGCGGCACCGCGATGCTCAAATCAATTGGCGGTCCTTTACCGCAAGTGACTTTTTGCCCTACAGGTGGCATTAGCCTTGAAACCGCACCTAACTACCTTGCATTAAGTAATGTTATTTGTGTGGGTGGTACGTGGATGTTAGATAAACAACTTATTGAAAACAAAGACTGGCAAGCCATTGAAGCGCTTGCTCGCCAAGCAAGTGAAGTAAAATAATTAACGGGAGATATTAGAATGATTAATGTTGCAATTAATGGCTATGGACGTATCGGTCGTAACGTATTACGTGCCCTTTATGAGTCAGCTCAAAACAACGAAATCAAAATCGTTGCCATCAACGATTTAGCACCAGCAAATGTTAACGCGCATTTAACGCAATTTGACTCAGTACACGGTCAATTTTCTCAAAAAGTAACACTTGCTGAAAACACCATGTTAATTGGTAACGACGAAATTACCCTAACACAAGAGCGTGATCCTGCCAACTTACCGTGGAAAGCACTAAACGTAGATATCGTTTTAGAATGTACTGGCTTATTCACATCGCGCGAAGCTGCTGCAAAGCACATTGAAGCGGGCGCTAAAAAAGTGATCGTATCTGCACCCGGTACTGATATGGATGCGACGGTTGTTCATGGTGTGAACAGCGACGTATTAAACGCTGACAGCAACATCATCTCAAACGCATCGTGTACAACAAACTGTCTAGCGCCAATTGCAAAAGCAATCAACGACACAGTGGGTATTGAGCAAGGTAGCATGACAACCATTCATGCTTATACAAATGATCAAAATCTATCTGACGTTTATCACCCAGACTTATACCGTGCGCGCAGTGCGACACAGTCAATGATCCCAACGAAAACAGGGGCTGCTAAAGCCGTTGGTTTAGTACTTCCTGAACTTGCGGGTAAACTTGACGGTATGGCAGTGCGTGTACCGACAATTAACGTGTCTTTAGTAGACTTAACATTTGTTGCTAAGCGTGAAACAACAGCCGCTGAAATCAACGAAGTAGTTAAAGCCGCATCAGAAGGTGCAATGCAAGGTATTCTTGAGTACAACGAATTACCGCTTGTTTCTATCGACTTTAACCACAATCCAGCGTCTTCAATATTCGATTCTACGCAAACTAAAGTAGATGGTAAGCTTGTTAAAGTGATGGCTTGGTACGACAATGAGTGGGGTTTCTCAAACCGCATGCTAGACCAAGTTAAAGCGCTAGGTAAGTTCTTATAATAGAACCGTAAAAGTTTAAGCTTTATCCAACAAAGCCACGTTTATCGTGGCTTTTTTGGTTTTTGCTAGAAAAAACATTTTATTCGCAGTATCGTGTTGTTTACCAATATTTCAGGGAAAAATAATGAATAAAGTATTGCCAATACTATGTTTACTCATAGCATCCTGTGGCTCAACCACAACTAATAACTATCCTGACTTTACTCTCCCCAAAGACGTTTTGTTACAAGCAAAAGACGACTTTAGACGTTCTGATGATAAAATTTTATTTTTGTTGATGGTCAATCAAACGGGTGATGTAGTTAAGGTAAGGGTATTGGATAATAAATTACAAAATAAGCAATTTTTGAATATGTTCAAGAAGAATATGTACAACCTTAAATACCCAAAAGCAGATAAAAGTGATCCTGAATTCAGGGAGTTTGTTTTACCATTCGGTGTAAAAACTGAAGTCGAATTCTATGGTTAAATACATCGAGGGACGAACAATGAAAAATATCCTGCTACCGCTTCTACTTAGTGCACTTGCAATGCTTCCTAGTTATACATTCGCTTCTCAAGAGGCGCAGCAACTCGCTGTTTGCCTAACTGATTCACTCAACGGTAAGGAACGTAAGAACCTTGCCAAGTGGATTTATCTGGGTATGTCGACTCACAGTATTATCAAACCTTTCTCAAACGTGACAGAACAAGATATCGATGATACCAATCGCTATGTTGGCGCATTAGTTACGCGCTTATTAACCGAAGACTGCCCAAAGCAAGCAAAAGCCGCTATTGATGTCGGTGGGCAAGGGGCAATGGAAAATGCATTTCGTCTTGTTGGTGAAGTTGCAATGCAAGAATTAATGACAGAGCCCAGTGTTGGCAATGCTTTGGGCGCATTTGATAAATACCTTGATCAAGAAAAGTTTGATAAAGCATTTCAATAGATTTCTATCGGGAAGTCGATACCTAAATAGGGAAGTTAATGTATCAAAAATTTAAATCGTTATTAGGCAACAGCGTTTATAAATCAATCGCGCTTGTTCTCGTTATACTTCTGGCTGGCCCAGAGTTAATGATAGGTTACGAGTTAATGGCGTTAGTTGAAATTTTAGGCCCAACCACATTTGTGCTTATACATTTAGTTGGTATCAAGCTTTATTTTTATAAATTTAAACAGCTTTTTTTACGCTTTGAGTCGCATAGTGCCTTGTTTTTGCCAACATTTAAGCAGCTTAAAATAATGCCAACGTTGCTGTATCACATACTACCAGAGCGCACTTTCGTCGCGAGTTTTTTACTTAGTGTTGCAGTGGGCTGCGCTCAAATAACATATTCCGCTTTTGTGTTTTAATGTCGCGTTGGCTAATTCAATTACCCATTTTTACGCATAATTGTCTGTGCTATGCTGCGACAAATTATTAAATGGATTTTAGATGATGTCTCGTATTAGTAAGCGACTCTTCCGTGCTGAGCAGTTTCACATCGGCGAGGGTAATATTAGTGGCTATATTGCCTGTTTTTTAGCGATGTTATCGTGTTTAGGTGTATTGGCTTTTCACTTCCCTGAATACCTTACAACCCCAGAATTACGACAAAGTTACAGTGTCGAATTTTTACGTCAGTTAATGTTTGTGGCACTGATTATTTCAGGCAGTTTAGGACTGTTGAACTTTGTCCGTAATACCAATAAACGACTGGGGGCAACTGCTTGGGTATTGATAACGGTGGCGATTGCGTTTGGTGGTCCTAACGTTGAAGTGGGCGACTTTAGGGATAACACGCCGTATTTAGGGCTTGATTGGTTTATTCTTGATTTACTCGGCTCTACGCTTATTTTTATCCTTATTGAAAAATTATTACCGCATCGCAAAGAGCAAAAGATTTTACGTTCTGAGTGGCAAGGGGATTTAAATCATTTCTTTATTAATCATTTAATTATTGGCTTTGTACTGCTTGCAACGAACCAGTTTGTTCACCATGCGTTTGGGTGGGCAGTGTCTGAGACTGTACAAGGCTTTATTGTGCAAATGCCGTTTGTTCTACAACTGTTTTTGATTATTTTAGTGGCTGATTTAATGCAGTATTTTGTTCATAAAGCTTATCATGAAGTGCCATTGCTTTGGCGTTTTCATGCTGTGCATCACAGTGCAAAAGAAATGGATTGGTTAGCGGGATCTCGTCAGCATATTTTAGAAATTTTAGTGACTCGCAGCTTAGTGCTTACGCCTATTTTCGTGCTTGGTTTTCCTTCTGATGTCATTAGTCTTTACGTGATCATTGTTGGTTTTCAGGCGGTATTTAACCACGCCAATGTGAGGGTTAAATTTGGGTGGTTGAGATATATCATTGTGACACCACAATTTCACCATTGGCATCATTCATCAGATAAAGCCGCAATTGATAGAAACTATGCCGCGCACTTCTCGTTTTTAGATTACGTACTTGGCACGGCGGTAAAAGGGCAAGCCGAGTGGCCTGATAAATACGGTGTGGTGGGTGATTACATGCCAGAAGGTATGCTCAAACAGCAGTTGTTTCCGTTTAAAAAGCAAAAATAAAGCCTCAACGAGGCCTTATTTTTATAACCGGTTTAATACTTCGCTAAAGCTGGGTCGCTGTATAGCTTCTACGCGTAAGCAATCTGTAGCGATGGCGGCAAGTTGTTCGGTAATGGCGTTCTCGTTGCTGACGACTGTGAGTAAGTCTTCAATAAAATAACCAAGCGCACGTATTTCTATGCCGTGCATGCATTGCTGCTGATACGGCGCTAACTGTGACAAGTCGGTTGCTGCGCCAAAGTCGCCAAAAAGTAAGTCAGCGTTGTCGTTTATCATGCTGTTATGCGCATAGATGTCACCATGGCTGACATGGTTTTTGTGCAAATGCGCCAGTGTGCTGCTCATTTGTTTCACAACCTTTAGCACAAACTCAGGGCTATATTGGCAGCCATTTTCAAAGGTATCGCGAGTACAAGTGTCAAATGACGGAGGTAAACCGAGATTCCTGAAGCCTTCACCAATCAGCTCCATGACTAAACCTAATTGTGATGGCTCATTTATATAGCCAAGTGCTTTGATTAGGTTAGGGTGCTCGTTTGCTTGTAAGCAACAATTTAACTCATCTAGCGGGTAGCCATCGCTGGTTATATTGCCTTTAAATAACTTAAGGGCAATAGGGCGCTGCTGCCATTGTGCTAAATGAATAAACCCCGAGGCACCTTGGCCAATTTGCTGTTTTACATCTAGTTCATCTAAGCCAATTTCAGAAAATTGCTCAGACTCTAGAGAATCTGAACGATTAAAATCATTGCCCGAAAATGCAAGCCACGCAAGTTTGGGCAGTTCAAGCAACCAATTATCAATGTGAGAAAGCCTATTGGCACTTAAGCGAACCAATTCAAGCTCGTGGCAAGCACTCATTGACTCTGGTAGGGCAGTTAACTGATTGCCGGCTAACGCTAATTTTTTTAGTTTACTGTACTCACCAAATGATTCAGGCAACGCTTTGATTTGGTTATCGGTTAAAATTAGCCATTCGATATTGCGTGGTAAGCTGTGCTCGGCAAACTCGCAAATTTGATTCCCTTTAAACGCCACCATGATTAAATTTGGGCATTGCTTTAGTACTTTCGGAATGTGCTTAAACTGATTAAATGATAAAAACAAACGCTTTAAGTTTTTTAGCGTGTGGAAATCATCAGGTAGGTCGCTTAATTGATTATTCGATAAATCGAGAATTTCTAATGTGTTGGCGAGGGTGTAAATTTCTTTTGGAAAATCAGTCAGTGCTTCTTCGAGTTGCAGGCGAGTACAGCCTTGTAAAGCGCCTGATTTTAACTCTTCGAGGGTATTCAAAATTAAGTCCATGTGTTCAGGCCAACATAGTTGGCCTTGTTAATTAAAACTGTGCGTTGTGGTAAACGTTTTGTACGTCGTCGCACTCTTCTAGCATTGATAAAAAACGTTCCATTACTTCAACGTCTTCGCCTTCAATTGGTGCTTCAACTTGTGGTACGAAAGCAATGAGATCTTCATCGAAGTCGCTAATGCCCATTTCTTCAAGTGCAGTGCGCGTATTGTTGTATTCTGTGTGCGGTGCAAATACAGTGATTTTACCGTTTTCAAGTTCAACATCCGTCACATCGACATCGGCCATCATCAATGCTTCTAATACGGCTTCATCATCGTCGCCATCGAATACAAAAATAGCGAGGTGGTCAAACATATGCGATACCGAGTTTTGTGCGCCAATTTTGGCGTTTGCTTTGGTAAAGCACACACGTACGTCGGCAAAAGTACGTTTGTTATTGTCTGTTAAACAGTCAACTATGATCATGCAGTTGCCTGGGCCATACCCTTCATAGCGGGTCGCAACATAATCTTCGCCGCCACCCCCTTTGGCTTTATCGATTGCACGCTCGATTACATGCGTAGGAACTTGGTCTTTCTTTGCGCGCTCGATTAAACGGCGCAGCGCTAAGTTGCCATCAGGGTCTACACCGCCATTCTTAGCGCAGATATAAATTTCTTTACCGTACTTAGAATAAACTTTGGTTTTAGCACCCGCAGTTTTAGCCATTGAATCTTTTTTATTTTGGTAAGCTCTTCCCATCTGCGTGTTGCCTTTTTGTTTTAGTGAAAATTAAAGCGGCTATTCTAATCATTTAGCGCGCTAGTTAACAGTTTTTATTCTTCACTCTGTTGTAATTGCCACATTCGGGCATACTCGCCATTCGCTGCGAGGAGCTGCTGATGTTGACCCTGCTCAACCACTTTACCATTTTGCATTACAATGATTTTATCGGCATCTGTAATGGTTGATAAGCGGTGCGCAATAACAAGACTGGTGTGTTTTTTAGCCACTTCACGCATGGCGCTCAGAATAGCTTGTTCTGAATGTGAATCGAGAGCCGAGGTTGCTTCATCAAACACTAAAATCGGTGAGCCTTTCAAAATTGCGCGAGCAATAGCTATGCGTTGTTTTTCGCCCCCCGATACTTTTAAACCACGCTCACCAACGAGTGTTTGATCGCCCTTATCAAGACTTGCAATAAAACTATCAAGGTGCGCAAGTGAGATCGCGTGATCAATCTCAGCCTCGCTTGCTTGGGGGTTACCGTAAGCTATGTTATCGCGAATTGTGGTGTTAAATAACACGGTGTCTTGCGGCACAATAGCAATTGCTTGTCGTAAACTTTCTAGAGTAACCGTATTAATTGCTTGGTCATCAATATAAATGTTTCCTGCATCGACATCATAAAACCGATAAAGCAGGCGGCTTAAGGTACTTTTACCAGCTCCACTGGCACCCACAATGGCGACTTTACTGCCAGCTGCTACCTCAAAGCTTAATTGCTTTAAGATAGGGCGTTGCTTGTCGTAACTAAATGACACATTGTCGAAGCGAATAGCTGCGTTGTGTAATTTCAGCGGTGTGGCATGTGTATCATCGCTTATTGCTGCTTTTCTATTTAAAAGCCCGAGCATGTTTTCGAGGTCGGTGAGTGCACGGCGGATTTCTCGGTACACAAAGCCTAAAAAGTTGAGCGGTAAAAATAACTGAATCATGTAGGCATTAATCATGACCAGCTCACCAATACTCAACTTTTTATTGACAACATCGCTGGCGCCCAGCCACATTAGTGCCGTTATGGCCGCAGCAATAATAAGTGCTTGTCCTGAATTAAGCGCAAGCAACGACATGCGGTTTTTAAGTCGCGCTTGTTCCCATTTAGCGAGAAAACTGTCGTAGGTGTTTGCTTCAAACTGTTCATTATTAAAATATTTTACTGTTTCGTAATTAAGTAAACTGTCGATTGCACGGGTATTCGAATTATTATCAGCAGCATTTGCTTCACGAATAAATCGGTTGCGCCACTGAGTGACAACAACAGTAAAGACAATATAAGTTGCAACGGCCACGAGGGTCACTAAAGCAAACCACGCAGAGAATAGGGTGGCAAAAATAATCGCCACAGTCATAATTTCAAATAAAGTGGGCACAATATTAAACATTAAAAAGCGCATTAAAAAGCTAAGTCCATTGGTGCCTCGCTCAATGTCGCGACTAATACCGCCGGTTTGTCTGTCTAAATGAAAAGCCAATTCGAGGTTATGTAAATGTTTAAACACTTTTAGACCGATATGACGCATTGCGTGTTCTGTTACGCGTCCAAAAAGGGCATCACGTATTTCGCCAAAAAACACACTCGCAAAACGAAGTAAACCATAGGCCACTAATAGGGCAACAGGCACACTTAAAATAGGGTGAATATTGGCATCAACGGCGTCGATAATTTCTTTTAGAGCCCAAGGCATCAATAATGTCGCGCCTTTAGCAGCAATCAGTGCTAATACTGCTAAAGTAACTCTTCCTTTAAACGTCATTAAATAGGGCCACAGTGTTTTAATGCTTTGTGACAAATTCATAGCATCAGGGGATTTTGTAACCTGTTCTCGACGGCTCATTCCACGCATGGGGGTCTCTTAGAATTAATTTAATAAAAATAGGCAAACATATCGGTATTTTAGGAAAGTGAAAATGCAGCTTTACCTCTATACTGGTGACAGTATACATGAGAGCATTAACATGTAGTTAAATACAAACGTAAACACGAAGAAAGTAAAGGAGTAATCATGAAAACCATTGGTTATGCAGCACATGCCTCAGAAAAACCTTTAGAGCCGTATCATTTTGAACGTCGTGCACTTCGTGACGAAGATGTCTCGATTGAAATCCTTTATTGTGGTGTGTGTCATTCAGATTTACACACTGCAGAAAATGATTGGGGATGGACTCAGTACCCCGTTGTGCCAGGTCATGAAATTGTAGGCCGTGTTCTTGAAGTAGGCAGCGGCGTTACTAAGTACAAAGTAGGCGATCATGTTGCGGTAGGTTGCATGGTTGATAGTTGCCTGAGTTGTGACCAATGTCATCAGGGTGAAGAGCAGTTTTGCCGTGAAGGCATGGTTGGCACTTATTCTGGTCAAGACCGAATTAGCGGTGAATTAACCCAAGGCGGCTATTCAAAACACATCGTGGTGCGTGAAGAGTTTGTATTACGTGTACCAAAAGGTTTAGATTTAGCTAAATGCGCACCTATTTTATGTGCAGGTATCACAACCTATTCACCACTTCGTACTTGGAATGTGGGTCCGGGCAGTCGTGTGGCTGTAATCGGCTTAGGTGGTTTAGGCCACATGGCAATTAAAATTGCAGCGGCAATGGGCGCACATGTGACGGCTATTAGCCGTAGCGATAAGAAAAAACAGCAGGTGCTATCGTATGGCGCAAAAGAGTTATTAGTCTCAAGTGACGAAGCGGTGATGCAAGCACATGCTAATCAATTTGATCTCATTATAAATACCATACCTGTAAAGCATGACTTTACACCTTACATGCCATTACTTGATATTGATGGTACGCAAGTCTTGGTTGGTCAAGTGGGTGAGCTTGCTGAATCAAACTCAGTTCCGATGTTATTGGGGCGCCGTCGTGTTGCAGGTTCATTGATTGGAGGGATAGCGCAAACACAAGAGATCTTAGATTTCTGTGCCTTACATAATATTCTTCCGGAAGTTGAAATGATCAAAATGGACGAAATTAATGATGCCTTCGATAAATTAAAACAAGGTGATATGGCCTCACGTTTTGTCATTGATATGTCATCATTAGACGTGTGATAACAACGCAGTAAGTTAACACTAAAACGCGAGCCTCTTTAGGCTCGCTTTTATGTGTTTAATGACTTGTTTTTTATTTTTTAACCCTCATTATAGAGGGGTTATCAGCTTAATTTATTGGTTTCTCTTTGTTACGGTTTTTTTCAGTCATTATATTGCTATTTACTGTGCTCTTTAGTGCACAGAGCTTAGCTGCGCCTTCGACTGATTCGCCACTGGTTGCCACTAAATTTTATCAGCTTGAATTAACGAAACCCCCTATCATTGCCCATAAACAGGTTATTGTTCATCCAAAGCCTTTAGAAAAGTCGGGTTTTGATACTTTATTACCCCGACTTACAGCCAGTAATTCATCCTTATTTCTTTACCATAGTCAGGTAGATCCTGATTATGAGTTATTGATTGAGTTTTTCGCTGAAAACTGGGGTAAAGCACATTTCTTAGCACCTCCTAAAAGAGCACAGACTGTTCCTTGGTTTGCTATTACGAGTGCGCGAAAATCACGTATTAGTGGCTGGAAAGACGCTAATCTTATTTATAAAGCCCGCGCTACATACCACAGCTAAACGACTTCCTTCGTCATTTTTTTATTTTAGGAATTAATTTTACCGGCTTAATAGAGTCGGAAGGAAGTCTTGTATGTCAAAGAAAAAAAAGCCGACGTTTTGGCGTCGACTAAAAATGAGCTATGCCGCTATGATAGCTGCCTGCATTTTATTAGCTATCAGTGCGCTACCTAATTTATACCCAAATAAATCGTGGTTACACATCGAGCAACCTGAACAGGTTGTATCACTGCAAATGGTGACTAATTCGCTAAATCAACAGGGTTTTAAGGTAGACAAAGCGAATGATTCAGCTAATCAGTTGGCTATTTTATTAAATGAGCCAACACAAAGTGCCAATGCGCTGAGCTTTATTAAAACAGCGTACCCCACCTTAAATAGCAAAATTGTTGAGCATGCCACAAGCCCTCAATGGTTACAGCAGTTAGGCTTATCGCCAATAAAGCTCGGGCTAGATTTAAACGGTGGCGTGCTATTCGTGCTTGATGTTGATTTAGATAAAGCGATGCAAGAGCACCTAAGTAGTGTCTATCAACAAACTAAGTTAGTACTTCGCAAAGAGAAAGTACGCGGCATTCGTGCCAGTGAAGTGAAAGGCGGCATTGAACTGCACGTTTTACCCAGTGGTGAAAATAACCTGGCTGGCTTAGTCGCCACGTTACAAGCGCAATTTAAAGGCCTCGTGCAAACTAAATCAACCAGTAATAATTTAACCACGGCGTTTTTGCATTTTGATGAGCAAAGCCGCAGTGAGTTTGATAAACAAGTGATGGCGCAGAGCTTAACAACATTACGAGGACGTATTGAAGAGCTCGGTATTACTGAAGCGGTAACACAGAGACAAGGCAAGCAGCGTATCCGCATAGAGTTACCCGGTGTGCAAGACCCCGCAGAGGCAAAGCGGATCATTGGTGCGACAGCAACCCTTGATTTTTATCAGGTTGTTGAAGTAGGTGGCAAAGCCTTTAATGTACAAGGTGGCGGAGTTGTTAACCTTAACCCTGTCGCTATTTTTTCGGGGGACCATATTAATAACGCTAATGTGGGCAAAGATGAGTGGGGGAAACCGCTTGTTCAGTTGAGTTTAGATTCGCAAGGTGGCGATGCGATGTCTGCTTTTTCAAAACGCAACATTGGTAAACCCATGGCCACTGTTTACTCAGAGTATTCGCGAAACGCCAATGGCGAAGTGATTAAAAAAAGTGAAGTGATTAATATCGCCAATATTGCTCAACATTTAAGTTCACGCTTTAGTATCACCAATATGAAAAGCCCACAAGCGGCCTACGATTTAGCATTGTTATTGCGTGCAGGTTCGCTCACAGCACCCGTTACAATAATTCAAGAGCAAACGATAGGGCCAAGCTTAGGTGCTGAGAATATTGAGCATGGCCTTGCTGCATTAATGCTGGGTATAGGCATTACTCTTGCTTTTATGGCGCTGTGGTATCGCCGCTTAGGGCTTATTGCCAATATTGCTTTATTACTTAATTTAGCGGCACTAGTGGGGTTAATGTCATTATTACCGGGCGTTGTACTCACGCTACCTGGCATTGCGGGCTTAGTGTTGACCATAGGTATGGCCGTTGATACTAATGTGATTATTTTCGAGCGTATTAAAGAAGAAAAACGCAAAGGTAGACCCACCTATCAAGCCATTGAGCAGGGTTATAATCAAGCATTTTCCACCATTTTTGACGCAAACGTAACAACCATGATTACGGCGATTATTTTGTATGCAGTCGGGTATGGCCCCGTCAAAGGATTTGCCATTACGTTAGCACTTGGCTTACTCACCAGTGTGTTCACCGGTGTGTATATTTCAAAAGCACTTAGCCAAACACTGTATATTAAATTAACGAATTTAGCGGGGGCAAAAGCATGAGCTGGTCTACATTAACAGCAGCAAGTAAAGCGCGCGTTTTAGGATTACTTCTAAGCTGTGCGCTAGTGATAAGTAGCCTTGGGGTGTTATCGGTTAAAGGGTTAAACTTTGGACTTGATTTTACAGGGGGCTATATCACAGATATTAGCACCGAATCGGTTACCTCGATTGCAGACTTAACAGCAAAGCTAAGCCCTGAGGTCGTCGATAAACTAATAATAAGCAAAGCAGGCGATCATCACTTTGTTTTAAGACAAGCCCCAGACCTTAATACAACGGCTAATTGGCAGGCAGAGCTTAGCCAGCAAGGCATTGACTTTAAAGTGCTTTCAACTTCATTTTTAGGGTCTCAAGTGGGTGATGAGTTATTTGAGCAAGGTTGTTTAGCACTTTTTGCCGCACTTATCGCAATTATGGTGTATTTAGCCGTGCGTTTTGAATGGCGACTGGCTGTGGGCTCAGTGGTCGCACTATTACATGACTTAATTTTGGTGCTAGGTTTGTTTTCGTTATTAGGGCTTGAGTTTAATTTAACCGTGCTGGCGAGTTTATTAGCAATTATTGGTTACTCATTAAATGACTCAATCATTGTTGGCGACAGAGTCAGGGAGCTTTTACGTATTCAATCAGGTAGTCAGCGCATTGATACTCATGTGGTGATCAACGATGCAATACGCTCTACACTCACTCGCACATTAATTACCTCAGGTACAACACTTGCGACCATCGCATGTATATGGCTGTTAGCCGGTGCTGCATTAACCGGGTTCGCGATTGCCTTATTTGTCGGCATTGTGGTGGGAACATTTTCATCAATTTGTATTGCTGCCACGTTACCGCAGTTATTGGGTCTGAGTAGCGATAATTACACGCAAACTTTAGATGATAAAACCCAAGCTTACATTGATATGCCTTAACCACACTTGCGCAGGGTTAATCATGATTAACCCTGCGCTTTTTTAAACTTAGCACGCGCAATATAAAGCACCAATCAGATAAGCTAATGAGCTATTGCTAACATATTCAAACCATATCAGTTCAGTTACAAAAATCGTAAAACAGGGTAGAATGCGCATTTTACGTTTTAGCTGCTTTGATATGAATAAAACACACGTTATAGAACACCTTCGTTTCGCCTTAGAATCGCAATTACACCGTGCTAAAGAAGCGGCAAAAGCGGCTCATGATGCTGCCACCCATGAAGAAAGTGTGGCCGAAACTCAATACGACACCCTAGGATTAGAGGCGGCCTATTTAGCTCAAGGTCAAGCTGAACGAGTGAATGAATGTTACCGTGATATTCAAGCGTTTAATACGGTATTCAAAGAAACAGAATTTCCGAAAGTTCGCGAAGGGGCATTGGTCTCTCTTATTGATGATCAAGACCAGCAAAAATGGTTCTTTATTGGTCCAAGTTCTGGTGGCTTATCAGTCACAGTTAAAGAGCACACGATTTATGTTGTGACTCGCGAAGCACCTTTAGGTAAAAAATTGCTTGGTAAAAAAGTGGATGACGAAGTCGAACTTGTCATAGGCGACAAAAAGCAGTTTTATACCATTGATAAGTTAATTTAAACACACTGATTTTTAATTAGTAAATTTCATCTTTAAGTGAAAAATATCTCGTTGGTAACTCCTCGCAAAACACTCTATAAATCACATCAAGCTTAGCGCTTATACCCACACGCTTAATCAATCTAAATGATTTTGCATTATTGCGGGTTGGTATCATAAGCACCCATCTAGTTGAGTGAATTTTAGCCTCATGCATTCACTTAATTGGTTGGGTGTTTTTTCATTATTAAAGACTTATTATAGGAAAAGTCGTGTTTAAAACCTTGATTGTGGTTGATAACAACGAGCAGCGTATTGCTCAAAACTTTGAAAATGTGATCACTTTTGATACTTACCTACGTGATTACCCAAAACATAACGAACCCAAAACACGTATTTTAAATCTGTGCGATACAGGACAGTATTTAAGTAAGGGTTACTATTGTTCTTTACTTGCAGAAGCAAGACAACACCAAGTATTACCCAGCGTAAAAACCATTAATGCATTACGTTCAGATGAGCACAGCTCTCGCCACATGCAATTACAAGGTCGCACCGTATTTTTTGGGCAAACACATTGCGAAGACGATATTAAAGCAACTAAAGCATTGTTTTCACAATACCCTGCGCCAATACTGGTGTGTGACGAGCAAGGTGTAGTGAAACAAGGTGCTATTGCGGCGCTTGATGACGACGCGTTTGCCGAATTTGTAAAACAGTTAAGCAGCTTCACAGAATCTGTCTGGCGTATTCACGATAAAAAACGCCGTTACCGCTGGGATATGGCGATTTTGGTTGATCACCAAGAAAAAGTACCACCCAGTGATAAAGACGCCATTGCAAAATTTATTAAAGCGGCAGCTAAGCATGGCATTTATGCACAAGCACTGACTTTTGATGAAATTACCAGTATTGCGCAATACGACGCACTATTTATTCGTCAAACAACGGCGATTGACCACCCAACTTATCGATTAGCAAGTAAAGCACAAAGCTTAGGGCTTGTGGTAATTGATGACGCAGAGTCAATTTTACGCTGCTGTAATAAAGTGTACTTACACGATGCCTTTAATTATCAAAAAGTGCCAAGTTTAAAAACACATGTGGTAGCTGATACATCAACAGACACCATTGAAAACTTAGAAACAAACTTTACGTACCCATTAGTACTAAAGATGCCAGAGGGGTCATTCTCTAAAGGGGTGTTTAAAGTTCAGAACCGTGAAGAGCTGATTGCAAAACTCACGGAGCTTTTTGAGTTCAGTGCGCTAGTGCTAGCACAAGAGTATATGTACACAGAGTATGACTGGCGTGTAGGGGTGTTAAATGGTCGTGCGATTTATGCATGTCGTTATTTAATGGCGCGTAATCATTGGCAAATTTACAACCATGATGCAAAACGCTTTTTTTCAGGTGGATTTGAAACTCTCCCGACTTTTGAGTTACCGAAAGTGGTATTAGATGCGGCATTAAAAGCCTGTAAAACAGTGGGTAAAGGTTTGTATGGCGTTGATGTAAAAGAACATCAAGGGCGCGCGTACGTACTTGAAGTAAACGATAACCCGAGCATTGATCACAAAGTAGAAGATGCCTACCTTGGCGATGAGCTTTATATGATCATTATGGACGAATTTAAGCAACGCCTTGAAGCACGAGGCCGAGGTTAAATGAAGACACCACATTGCCAAATCCGGTTTGCGAAAGTATCGGATTTGGCGGCACTTGTTGCCATTGAAGAGCAAAGCTTTAGTCAAGATAGATTAAGCAGTCGCAGCATAAAGCGCTGGCTTTCAGCAAGCCATGGTTTGTTAATGGTTGCTGAAGTTAACAGTGAATTGGTCGGTTATGGCCTAGTGTGGTGTCATAAAGGCACGCGGTTAGCGCGGTTGTACTCATTGGCCGTCCTTGCGAGCCAACAAGGTAAAGGGGTGGCTTCGCAGCTGCTAATTGCTCTTGAAAACGAGACTGTAAAACGGGGTCGTAGTTTTATGCGACTAGAGGTTGCAGTCAATAATCAGGCCGCAATTCGTTTATACGAAAAGCATGGTTATCATGTATTTGGTCATTACAGTGATTATTATGATGATCACAGTGATGCGCTACGAATGCAAAAAACGATTCGTCGTAATACTGCCTTTAATGCTGATAAACACACACCGTGGTATCAACAAACCACTGAATTTACCTGTGGTCCCGCGGCATTACTAATGGCTATGTCGTCGCTTAATAATACGCCAATGAGCCAATTAAAAGAACTTGATATTTGGCGTGAGGCAACCACCATTTTTATGACCTCGGGTCACGGTGGCTGCCATCCGCTGGGTTTAGCACTTGCAGCGATGAAACGTGGATTTAAGGCTGATGTTGTTTTAAATACCCGTGAATCATTGTTTATCGATGGTGTAAGAAGTGAAAAGAAAAAAGCAATTTTACACACAGTGCATAACCAATTTGTTGCTGAAGCTATCGTTGCGAAAATGCCTGTACGCTATCAAGAACTAACCCTTAACGATATTGAAACATGGCTAGCGGCGGGTAAAGCGGTAGTTTTACTCATTAGTACATATCGCTTTGATGGTAAAAAATCACCACATTGGGTGTGCGTAACGCATGTGGATGAGCATTGCTTATATGTTCATGACCCATTTTGTGAAGACAAAAAGCAACTCGCCATTGATTGCCAACATGTGCCAATAGCAAAAGCCGATTTTAGTAAAATGGCTAGCTTTGGATCATTGCGGTTAAGCACCGCGATGGCGTTTTCTTTATAATTATTAATTCAAATATTTGGAAGTACAGTGACACTGAATAGTCTATTTGATATTGCCCCTTACTCTTGGTCTGCAATTGGTAGTGCTGCATTTTGTGGTGCGATCATTGGTATGGAGCGCCAATTGCGCGGAAAGCCAGTGGGTATTCGCACCTCGGCGCTTATTGTTCTAGGGACCTATTTATTCTTAGCCACCGCGTTTATGTTACATGGTGATGTAATTGACCACTCCCGTGTAGTTGGGCAAATAATTACAGGTATTGGCTTTTTAGGTGCCGGCGTCATGCTGGCAAAAGATGGCGCAGTGGTCGGTGTTACTTCAGCTGCAACCATTTGGGTATTAGCGTCTATCGGTGTCGTAATTGCCACTGATAACCTTATGGCCGCTATTAAGCTTTCGGTATTGGTTGTGGTTATTTTATACGGTGTTGATGTACTGGAAGCGAAGTTTAAAAGTTTAGGCCGGGGTGTTCACGCACAAGTAAAACGCTATTCAAAATTGTATTATCGCAAAGAAAAATAGTTTCAGAAATTAGAAATCAAACATTAGATATTTGATCTGACCCCGATAAAGTAGGATCCTTTTTGGAGTCAGATCAATTTGAATTTAGATTTTGAGTCGGAAAAATGTAATGACAACTTGTTACTCAATAAAATCAGCTAATTTACAAGATTTATTACTTGTAGATAGCCAAATTCCTGAGTTTGATGGCAGAAATACGCTAAGTAAATTACACGCAAGCTTGGCAGGTCGTGAGCATCTTGTTTTAGTCGCGTATATTGATAATGAGCCTGTCGCGTATAAGCTCGGTTATGGGTTAGATAATAATACCTTTTATAGTTGGCTTGGTGCCGTGTTGCCTAAGTGCCGAGGAATGGGAATTGCTCAAGCTTTATTAGCAGCACAAGAAATGTGGGTGAAAGAGCATAATTACGATGCAATTAATGTGAAATCAATGAATCGTTTTCCTGCGATGCTAAGTCTGTTGATAAAAAATGGCTATACCATAGCGGGTTATGAAGACAGGGGTAACCCGCACAAGAGCAAAATTATATTCAGCAAAGAGCTTGCTTCCAATTAAGTTAGTTTGTCTCAATAATTAAAAATGCGTCGCCTACACTACCTATTCCCATTTTCATTAATATTAAATCCTTTCGAGTGATTAAACTGGTCGTTACCTACGTTAAAAATGTCTGATTTACGACTGCGTGGATGCAGGTGGTAGAGCAATGCAGGAGCAATTGCCGAGAATAACTAAATAACTAAATTTTTGCCTTGTTATCAAACGAAGTTTTATTCGCTCAAAAATTATTCACTTAATTAAGCAAAATGGTATGAGTTGGCTTTTGAAGCGTTGTTTTATGGTATCGAATAGCGTTAACCAAATAGCTTACGTCTTACCACTGTTCTATATTCACTGGGTGTTTGCGACAGTACTTTCTTAAATACACGGGTTAAATGTCCTTGGTCATTATAGCCAACTTCAAGTGCCACCTCTTGGATTGATAAATTAGAAGAGGCGAGTAATTCTTTCGCGCTTTGTACACGTAACTGCTGCCAATATTCAATCGGAGTTTGGCTGGTGGCTTGGCGAAAACGTCGGGTAAACGTTCGATAGCTTAAACTAAATTGGGCTGCAATTTCCTGTAAGGTGAGCTCAGATGTTAGATTGTTTTTAAGCCAAAACTGGATCTGTGCAATTAATTCGTCTGGGTGTTTATCAACAGCACCTTCTAAATAACGCTGATCTTCGTAAGGTTTTCGAATTTCATGGGAGAAGTTACGCTCTACATGTTGTGCGGCTTCTCGGCCATAATACTGGCTAATTATATGCACAATGACATCGGCTAAGGCATTCAAACTGGCAACGGTATACATACGCTCAGACTGGGTAATAAAGAAGTCAGGCTTTAACTGTACATTAGGGTAATCTCGTTTAAATTGTTCAGCATAATGCCAATGCGTTGTGGCTGGGTGACCGTTTAATAAACCTGCTTCTGCTACTAAGCAATTACCTGTGCCTACGCCCACTATATGGCTCCCTTGCAGCCACGAATCAGCGAGCCAATTAACAAGGCGAGGATGTTTACTCACCACAGGTCGAGGGTTACGCCAAATACCTGGAACAATAATTAAATCGCTATATGGCGCTGTGTCGGGGTCGCTGTCGGGCATAATGGCAAGCCCCGTTCTGTTTGCAATCGGTTTTACTGTGCTGGCAACTAAATTGATATTAAGCGGGGTAAATTCATCGTACCGGTGATGACTTTTCGCAAAAGCTTCACCCGCCCTAAGCATTTCTATAGGTAGAGTAAGACTTGTAATGAGTAGGTGAGGGTACACTAAAATACTAATTTCGATAGCGTTTGCATGTTTGCCGTGTGTCACTTTTATTGCTCCGACCAGTTGTTTTTGGCCTATTATGCATGTTATTTGGCTATTAAAGCACAAGGCTACCTAGTTAATCCATTTAAACTTAAGCAATTCTCGTAACACGTTTCTCAAGGTTATTTATGACAGCATTACCCGTTATTGTTGGTATGGGTGGTATTAATGCCGCTGGCCGCACTTCTTTTCATCAAGGTTATCGTCGTATCGTGTTAGACAGCTTAGATGCAACAGCCCGTCAGGAGACATTTTTAGGCTTAGCGACGTTAATGAATTTAGTAACACTGACCGACGGCGTTTTAAAAGATGCTGAAGGCAACGTTATTAACGAAGCTGATATTGAAGCACAATTCGGCGAACAAGTATTAGCAGGTACGCTAATCCGTAAAATTGAAAAAAATCACTTTGACGTTGATGCAACTCCGTGGCAACAAAAAATGACGCTGACAGCGTCTGACGAGCAGCAAATTGTGTTTGAAACTCGTCGTCGTGATTTACCAACGCCAGTACCTGCAAGTTGGCAGGTTGAAGATCTCAGCGATAAAAAAGTAAAAGTAACAATTAGTGCCGACCTTGCTATTAAGCACGACAGCACCCGTGACAACCCGATTAAAGCCGCGGGTCAATTACCTACAGGTTTTGATCCAGCGACCATGTATAACAGTCGTTACCAACCACGAGGCCTACAAGCGACCATTTTTGCGGCAACCGATGCCATTCGCTCTACAGGGCTTGCATGGCAGCATGTTATGAATAGTGTTGAGCCTGATCAAATTGGTACATATTCGGCCTCGGTAGCAGGGCAAGTGGATGACGAAGGGTTTGGTGGCTTAATTCGTGCGAGACAACAGGGCGACCGCGTAAGCACCAAACAATTAGCACTTGGCTTAAATACCATGTCGACTGATTTCATTAATGCGTATGTGACTGGTAATGTTGGAACAACGTTCACCACATCGGGTGCGTGTGCCACCTTTTTATACAACCTACGCGCTGCTGTTAACGATATTCAAGCTGGTCGCACCCGCGTTGCGATTGTTGCATCTGTTGAATGCGCCATTACGCCTGAAATTGTCGAAGGCTTTGGTAATATGAGCGCACTTGCTAACGAAGAAGGCCTAAAACGTCTTGATAATACCGATGTGGTAGATCATCGACGTACCAGTCGTCCATTTGGTGAAAACTGTGGTTTTACTATTGGTGAAGGCGCACAGGTGGTAATTTTAATGGATGATGCGCTTGCACTCGAACTCGGTGCTGATATTCAAGGCTCTGTTGCCGATGTATTTGTAAATGCCGACGGTATTAAAAAGTCAATTACAGCACCGGGCCCAGGTAACTATATTACAATGGCTAAATCGGTCGCGCTTGCCAGCAGTATTGTTGGTCAAGAAGCCGTACAAAAGCGCAGCTTTATTTTAGCGCATGGTTCTAGCACACCTCAAAATCGTGTAACAGAGTCTCTTATTTATCATAAAGTAGCTGAAACATTTGCGATTGATAGCTGGAAAGTGGCCGCGCCAAAAGCGTATGTTGGCCACACAATTGCACCGGCAAGTGGTGATCAACTTGCCATGGCGTTAGGCGTGTTTAGTCATAATATTATGCCGGGTATTACCACTATTGATAAAGTGGCCGATGATGTTTATAGCCAGCATTTAGATATTCGCACAGCGCACTATCAATGTGATGCAATGGATATCGCTTTTATAAACTCAAAAGGGTTTGGTGGTAATAATGCAACCGCCACAGTGCTGTCGCCAAACGTGACAATGCAAATGCTTACAAAGCGTCATGGCGATGCAAAAATGGCTCAGTACCAAGACCGCAATACCCATGTTGCACAAGCACAAAATGAATATAAGCAGCAAGCCGACTTAGGCCATTATGAGCTTATTTATCGTTTTGGTGATGGTTTAATTGATGAAAACGACATTGTTATTAATGAAGAATCGATGACTATCCCAGGTTTTGACAAAGCGATAGCGTTCAACAAATCAAATCCTTATAAGGATATGTATTAAGATCAAGACATGTTTAAGCACATTCTTGACAGCAAGGCGCTTTTAAAGCGCCTTTTTTCGTTTCCCAAAAAATACACCTTATTTTTAGCTCCTAAATCGTGTAAGAAAATTTAGTTTAAAAGAGCGTATTTAACTCTATAACTCTACTTATAAATACATTTTTAAGGGACATGTAGCCGCGTTGTAGAGATTCAGTATTGGTATAATTTACGCGTTAAAGGTAATAATTCACACTTTTGCCTGTTTGTATCAACGCCGTGCTGACAGTATTCTTAATGCGCTCACTCTATAGGCTTAATCTTGAAACACTCTACCTCTTCACTTGAAAAAACGGCACTGGCTATTTGCTTGACTGTTGCACTGATCGCTGTTGTTTTACCTAATTTAATGACAGAACAAGTTCAGCCGATGATTTCTACAGCATTGGCACACATAGGCAGCGGCTTCTTTTTGTTAATTAACTTTTTATTATTTGCAGTAATAATACTTGCGTTTAGTCCATTGGGAACTCGTAAAATAGGGGGTGAGAATGCACGCATTGAATATTCAAACTTTGGTTGGTTTGCCATGCTTTTTGCTGCGGGAATGGGTTCTGGATTGGTTTTTTGGGGAGTCGCTGAGACTGCGCTGCATTCATTGAACCCACCCTTAAAGCAAAGTTTATACCCCGATAGATTAGCAAGTAGTCTTGCATTAACGCTGGTTAATTGGGGCGCACATGCGTGGGCATTATATGCTGTGTTTGCCATCGTGTTAGGTGGTTTAACTCAATACAGCGGTAAATCCGGTGACATGTGCGCGCCTGTAATGAGTGCAATAGGCAATAAGGTAGATAAACAGGGGCAACTTACTCTCTGTTTTGTGGTTAAGTTGATTGCCGTATTTGCTATTTTTTTTGGTGTGGTTGGTACCATTGCTAATTCTACATTACTGATCAGCAAAGGAGTTGAGCTTGAGTTAAACATAACTTCGCCAGCTTTAATTGGCTCTCTAATAGTGGGGGTGCTCTTCATTATTTATACCGTATCGGCAAAGTTTGGTATTAGGCGCGGTGTGCAATCGTTAAGTATATTTAATGTAATTTTGGCGTTTACTCTATTAATTTGGCTTTTGTGTGTCGTTCCTATAGCGCCAATTATACAGATAGCCTTAGATGGGACAGGTTATTACATACAACTGCTTGTAACGGGTACTTGGCAGTTTGATAGCCAGTTAAATAACTCAGATTGGGCGAATCGATGGACCTACAATTACTACTTTTGGTGGTTAGCATGGGGACCATTCGTGGGTGTTTTTTTAGCGAGAATTAGCCAAGGACGAGCTGTTTGGCAGTTTGTTTTAGCTGTTGTTTGCATTCCCACGGTTGTAACAATTATTTGGTTTTCTGCATTTTCTGGTGCAGCAATTGAATGGGATAAACTGAATCAATCGGGTATTTTATTGGCTATAAAAGATGATTATAGCCAAGGGCTGTTTGTTTTTTTTCATCAATTAGGTTGGCAAGGTACGGTATTTATTTGGGCTAGTTTGCTGCTGTTACTTGTGTTTGTTGCGACATCAGCAGACTCTGCAATTTTAGTCATTAAGCAGCTAGTGGGGCGTGAAAACTCGCAGGGGATTACTTTATATGCTTGGTGCTTAGCTTTGTTTTTATGTAGTTATGTATTGTTGCTTCAACACGATGAGCTACTAAATAGAAGTGTAGCGATTCTTGGGGCACTGCCTTTTTTGATTATTTTTATTTTACAACTTGTTGGGTTTTTAAAAGAATTTGTTCGTGACTTATGTAAGTAAGCTATTCAACATTTTTTACAGTCGTCATTGATTGTTAGTTATTTGTAAGAGGTGGTTAAAGAAGAGTCGCAGTGAGTGTGCCGCAAAATTTTGTCACGGTGAAAGCGTGTGAGGAAATCTCGTCTTGCTGGCTGACTCTTTAAAGTAAATAGTGAGTGCCGGCTTTCTAATAGGCTAACTATCTGCGCTGCAACCGCATTGATTCTTACACTCTGCATCCATGCCCTGTGCTGCGAAGGTAAAGTTACAGCACGCTTGTAATTTAGTTTTAAGTTGTTCGCGACCGCGTTTGATGCGTGATTTAACCGCTGGCAGGCTCAATTTATATTTGTCGGCAATTTGTTGTTGTTTGAGTTGCTGCAACTCGCTGTCGATAAGTATGTTGCTAACATGGGCGGGTAAATCTTGAATTAACGTGTTAATACAGCGGTTGAGTTGCTGCTCACTGTAAGCCGCTGCCCAGTCTACCTCAGGCGCATGCAGTTGCTCTAGTTCGTCGCTACTACTATTGGGACGTTTACTGCGGTAGTAATCAATTATGGCGTGACGGCAGATTTGATAAAGCCAGGGCTGTAGCTTGTCGGCGGCACTAAGGCTGTCGATATTGTTAAGCACTTTAATAAAGACATCTTGCAGTATGTCTTCAGCCATCGCTTGGTCGTTCACTTTGCTGGCGATAAATCCCAGCAGTTGCTGGTGGAATTGCTTCCAGATATTTTCAATCATAATTAGGCTTCGTCCATACTAAGGCATCAGCACCTAAGTGCTGTTGCCTTGATATTTATGACAGCTTAACAGCAGCTGTTTTTTGTATTTGGGTTACAGCTCTTACAATGGCAGGGCTGTAAGGTTTGGCACTCATTGTTAGCACAGTTGCAGTTACAATTACAGCTACTGTCACAGTCATTGTTACAGTTACTTTCATTGTTACAGACACAGGCCTCGTCGCAGTTACTGCTAGTATCGGGGTTACTGGTGTTGTTAGTTGTACTCATTACCTTGCTTCCTTATTTTGTGATTAAACATTCACTTCACTACTAGAGACGCAAGCGAGAGAAAAAGGATGCACGTATTTATCGCAAGAGCGCTCACATTAGAGTTTGCTTGCGCTTTAAATTAGGTGATTTCGTGAGGGGATGAGGTGAAAATAGCTTTATTTACAATGGTTTGTTGTTGAATAAGTCTTAAAAATATAACTGCCATGTTGCAATTAAATCGACTTATAATTTTTGAGGATATACTTTAATAGTTGTGGGTGAGTATTTTCAGCTACTTTGATTCTCAGGTAAGTAAGTTAGTGACAAAAGCAAGGCTCCAATCGTTAGCGCCTATCTGTTTGCTTTGTTGAAAGCGTGTGAGGAAGTTATGTCCTCACACTAAGTACACTACAGGTGACGGTGATGAAACTCTAAATGTTCATCAATAAAGCTACTAATAAAATAGTAACTGTGATCATAGCCAGCATGCATATTTATTTCAGCGGGGTAATCTTTTTCATTGACGACCAAAAACAAGTTTTCTGTTTTTAGTTGTTCAACTAAAAAGTTGTCAGCTTCGCCTTGATCAATACGCAGCGGTAAATAATCTTCTGGGCTTGCTTGTTTCATGAGCTCGCAGCTATCGTAATTGCGCCACGCCGCTTTGTCAGTCCCTAAGTAATGACTAAATGCTTTTTCACCCCATGGACAATTTATAGGGTTGACGATAGGGCTAAATGCGCTTGCGCTAACAAACTGTTTTGGATTTTTAAGCGCAATCATTAGGGCGCCGTGCCCTCCCATTGAGTGACCTGCAATCGCTTTTTTATCAGTAACAGGGAAGTGCGCTTCAATTAACGCTGGCAACTCAGTCACAACATAATCATACATATTGTAATGTACATTGTAGGGGGCTTGTGTTGCGTTAACATAAAAGCCAGCACCTTGACCAAAATCGTAGCTTTCGTCGTCAGGTACGGTGTCACCACGTGGGCTTGTATCAGCTGCGACAATAGCAATACCCAGTTCTGCGGCTTTTTTAAAGGCACCGGCTTTTTGCATAAAGTTTTCATCAGTACAAGTAAGGCCTGACAACCAATACATCACAGGTACTTTATTGGTTTCACTTGCACCCGGTGGTAAAAATATAGCAAAACGCATTGTGCAGTGTGTACTGCTCGCTTGATGCGTGTATTGCTTATGCCAACCATCGCTGACTTTTGTTGAGCTTATATTTTCGAGCATATCAGCATCCTTGAAAATGAAAGCGCCTTTTAAATCAAGGCGCTTATTAATGATTAGTAATGAATAACAGAGCGGATACTCTTACCTTCGTGCATTAAATCAAAGGCTTCATTAATATCTTCAAGTTTCATGGTGTGTGTGATGAAGTCATTAAGTGCAAACTCACCCTTCATATATCGTTCTACGATTTCAGGTAACTCAGAACGGCCTTTTACTCCACCAAATGCGCTACCACGCCATACGCGGCCTGTTACAAGTTGGAATGGGCGTGTTGAAATTTCTTGGCCAGCGCCTGCAACACCAATGATAACTGATTCACCCCAGCCTTTATGACAACACTCAAGTGCAGAGCGCATTACGTTTACGTTACCAATACACTCAAATGAGAAATCGACACCGCCGTCGGTCATTTCAACAATCACTTCTTGGATTGGTTTATCGAAATCATTTGGGTTGATCAAATCTGTGGCGCCAAGCTTAGTAGCCAGTTCAAATTTGCTAGTATTAATATCAATACCGATAATACGACTAGCGCCTGCCATTTTTGCACCGATAATGGCAGATAAACCAATGCCGCCAAGACCAAATATAGCAACCGTGTCACCTTGTTGTACTTTAGCGGTTTTAGTAACCGCACCCATACCTGTTGTTACGCCACAGCCAAGTAGGCAAATTTCTTCAAGCGGGGCTTCTTTACTTACTTTTGCGAGTGAAATTTCAGGAAGTACAGTGTATTCAGAAAACGTTGAGCAACCCATATAATGATAAATTGGTTGACCGTCTTTATAAAAACGAGTGGTGCCATCTGGCATTAAACCTTTACCTTGTGTTTCACGAACAGCTGAACACAGATTTGTTTTACCCGATTTACACATCTTACACTCGCCACATTCAGCGGTGTAAAGAGGAATGACGTGGTCGCCGACTTCAACGTGAGTTACACCTTCACCTACAGCCTCTACAATACCGCCGCCTTCATGGCCGAGAATAGCAGGGAAAATACCTTCAGGATCTTCACCAGATAAAGTGAATGCGTCTGTGTGACAAACACCGGTTGCTACAATTTTTACAAGCACTTCGCCTTTTTTTGGCATCATCACATCGACTTCTTCAATCGATAGAGGTTGGTTTGGTCCCCAAGCAATTGCTGCTTTTGATTTAATAAAATCAGTCATAACGTTCCCTTATTTGTAGGTAGTAGATAATTAACATAGACTATTTTATTTATTTCTCAATGGATGATAATCTTCGATTTATTAAAACACTTTTACAGTATGGTAATAATGAATCGTTGGCATGGAATTGATGAGTTTTTAGCCGTCGCTGAAACAGGCAGCTTTACTAAAGCAAGTCGATTATTAGGGATGTCAGTGGCGCATGTCAGTCGCTATGTGAGCCAATTAGAAGAGCGTTTAAATACGCAATTGCTTACTCGGACAACACGCAAGGTGGTACTTACCCAAGAAGGTGAAGTGTTTGCTCATCAAACTAAACAATTGCAAAATGCGATGGACGACGCCACGGCACTTTTGGCTGAGCAGCAACTGACACCAAAAGGGACAATTAAATTAACTGCACCAGTGATGTATGGCGAAAGCTACATTATGCCTGCTGTCCATACATTTATGCAGAAACATCCTGATATTGAAGTTATTAGTCACTTGAGCAATGAACAAGTCAATTTATTAGATGAGGGGTTTGATCTGGCGATTCGGTTAGGGCATTTAAAGGATTCATCATTAAAGGCCAGACGAATAAGTCAGCGACGTTTAGTGATTTGTTGTAGTCCAGACTATATCAATAGCTATGGTCAGCCTCATAGTGTGAGTGAACTTCATCAGCACCACTGTTTAATTGGAAATAACAGTTACTGGCGTGTAAAAGATCAACTTCAAGATAAACATATTAAAGTGGCGGGTCGGTTACAGTGTAATAGTGGCTGGGCTTTGGTTGATGCTGCTATTAAAGGTTTAGGCATTGTGCAGCTACCAGATTATTACGTGAATAAATACTTGCAGTCAGGTCAATTAGTCGCGGTGCTTTCTAATGTTGCCCCCGCACCTGAAGGCGTTTGGGGGGTATATCCGCCAAGGCAATTTATTGCAACGAATGTAAAAGCATTATTAGACCACTTAATAGAGACTGTTCAAGTATCAGATTTATAATTATTTTTTACAAATTCGATAATCCCATCATGGCTAAATATATGCTAACATGAGCGCATATTTAGCCCTTATAAAACCTATAATTACTTATGTTTCAACCTGTTAGCCTTTTTATAGGGCTGAGATATAGCCGCTCCTCAAAGGGCAACGCCTTTATCTCTTTTATTTCGTTTTTTTCTATTGCGGGCATTGCTATCGGTTTAATGGCTCTATTTACCGTAAGCTCTGTGATGAATGGTTTTGAAAATAACCTCAAGACTAATATGTTAGGTTTGATCCCGCATATTGAAGTGGACGCTAAGTCACAGTCTAAAGAAGCCATGTCGCGTATTAAGTCACAGCTGTCGGAGTTTCCTGCTGTAAAACAAGTCAATTTGTATCGTCATGGAGAGGCTATTTTACAAACTAATCAAGACCTTCATGGTGTGCTCTTACAAGGCTTATATGATGATGGGAGCTCGTTATATAACATTAAAGAAAAAATAGTGGCAGGTAATTGGTCACTAGTCATGGATGAAAATTATCATATAGCAATAAGTCGTTATTTAAGTCGTAAACTGGGTATTTCGTTGGGTGACAAAGTACGGGTGATCATGCCAAATGCAAGCACCTATACTCCGCTTGGTCGAGTGCCTAGCCAGCGTTTATTTACGGTTGCAGCGCTGTACGAAACACAATCTGAAATCGATATGTCACTTGCATTTACTAGCGGCTATTCATTGCAGCGTGTTTTAAAGCTCTCACAATCAGTTGCCCCGAATTTGAGTGTTTCTTTGCATGAACCATTTGCCGTTGAGCAGGTGCTTAAAAGTCATGCGTCTATATTTAAAGACGTTGAACACACAGACTGGCGCGATAGCCAAGGCACCTTATTCGCTGCGGTGGCCATGGAAAAGCGCATCATGTCTATGTTACTAGGATTAATAGTATTAGTTGCGGTGTTTAATATCGTCTCGGCTTTAACCATGATGGTGAGTGAAAAGCAAAGTGAAGTCGCTATTTTGCAAACCTTAGGGCTAACACCAGCACAAGTACAAAATGTATTTATGATCCAAGGTCTGTATAACGGTTTAATTGGCACCAGCATTGGTGCATTACTGGGTGTGTTGTTTAGTCAGTACATTAATGAATTATTGAATATGTTTGGCATCAATTTACTCGCAGGCATGCGTTTACCTGTTAAATTTGATGTAGTCAGTTTAAGCCTAATTGCCGCCGGTAGTATTGCAATGAGCTTTTTAGCAACGTTGTATCCTGCCCGTAAAGCTGCAAAAGTGAACCCAGCAGAGGTATTACGTTATGAGTGAGTTAGTAATCAAGTGTCAGCAGCTTAATAAAGTGTATCAAGATGGCGAAAACCAAGTTGCAGTATTAAAAGGGGTCAACTTGAGCTTAGAGCAAGGTGAAATGCTCGCTGTTGTTGGCAGCTCGGGTTCAGGAAAAAGCACGTTACTACATATTTTAGGTACGCTTGATGGTGCCACAGACGGTAAAGTTGAAATTAAAGGTAAACAAGTCGGTAAACTAAATCGTAAGCAACAAGCTAATTTCCGTAATGAGAATTTAGGGTTTATTTATCAATTTCATCATTTATTAATGGAGTTTACGGCAGTTGAAAACGTTGCAATGCCGTTACTCATAAAGGGATTAAGTGCCAAGGACGCGACTGAAAAAGCACGGGTTATGCTTGATAAAGTAGGGTTGTCGCATCGTAGTGAACATAAACCATCGGCTTTGTCTGGTGGTGAGCGTCAGCGTGTCGCAATTGCGCGTGCATTGGTGACAGAGCCCGCTTTAGTGCTTGCCGATGAGCCTACCGGCAACTTAGATAAGCAAAATGCGATTAAAATATACGACCTCATTAAAGAGTTAAACAGCAGCTTAAAAACCAGCTTTGTGGTGGTAACACACGATTTAGAACTTGCTGATAAGCTTGGCAAGATTGCTTATCTTGACGATGGAAAATTAGCGATTAAAGAGTCTCAGCATGTTGCTTAGTGCGTTTATTTCGAAGCGTTTTAGAGCGCACTCAGGACACAAAGATGGGCAAAACGGTTTTGTTAGCTTTATAGCTAAAGCATCGACAATTGGTATTTTATTGGGCGTGGCGGTTTTAATCGTTGCCCTTTCGGTTATTAATGGTTTTGAGCAACAGCTTGTTCATCGTTTACTGTCTGTCGTGCCTCAGGTTGAATATGTTGCGCCGAATAAACCGATTAATAATTGGCAGTCAAAAGTAAGCCTACTTAACTCGCAATCTGGTGTAGTGGGAGCGGCGCCTTTTATTAGCGTGAATGGCATGGCGCAATTTAAAAGTGATTTAAAAGCTGTTGAGGTACGTGGAGTTGCTAGCGAATTTGAAAACCAAGTATCAGCGATTAATCAATTTACTCAAGGCCGACTGGTTAGCCAGCTGCAACAAGAAGATATTCTCTTAGGTCAGCAAGTTGTTAATAAACTAGGGCTGAAAATAGGGGATCCTGTTACTTTGTTAATCCCGCAAATTAACCAGCAAAGTAACACCTTGCTTGCGCCAAAACGGGTTAGTTTAAACTTGGCTGGCATTATTAACATGGGTGGACCTATTGATGAAACGGCTGCTTTTATTCGTTTAGATAAAGCACAATCAGTATTGGGTTTTAGTGAAGATCAGGTTACAGGTTTACGTTTAAAAGTGGATGATGTTTTTAATGCTCATCAAATCGCGATGCGTGTTGGCCAAGTTATCCCTGATTATGTGTATGTCTCGAGTTGGTTTAGAACGCAGGGCAGCTTGTATCAAGACATTCAAATGGTGCGCACCATTGTTTATATTGTGGTGTTTTTAATCATTGCTGTGGCGAGCTTTAATATCGTGTCATCTTTGGTGATGGAGGTACGCGAAAAACAAGCAAATATTGCCATTCTAAAAACCATGGGCGCACAAGACAGTACTATTTTAGCAACGTTTGTGATGCAGGGATTTACACAGGCGCTAATAGGGGTTGTACTTGGCACTATTATCGGTGTGATGGTGGCGTTAAATATCAGCGAATTATTTACTTGGCTGAGTAACCTTTTGGGCGACAACCCTTTACAAGGTGTTTATTTTATTGAGTTTTTACCCAGTAAATTAGTCTGGCAAGATATTGTGATCACCGTTATTGTGACCTTTGTGTTAGCGATACTGGCCACTTTATATCCTGCATGGCAAGCCACCCGTGTAGACCCAGCAAAAGTGCTAGGCAATTAAATGTAGGAGACGAGTGCATGGATAAGCAATCAGTTATTGATTTTTGGTTTAATGATTTAGGGCCTTCGGCTTGGTATCAGCAGTCCGATGAATTAGATAGGTTAATTACTGATAAATACGCACCGTTACTTTTGCAGGTAATAGCAGGAGAGTGCGCTAATTGGCGAGTCGATGCGATAGGCTCTTTAGCAGAAATCATTGTTTTAGATCAGTTCTCTCGTAATATTTATCGCAATTCACCGCGTGCTTTTAGCCAAGATGCCCAAGCGCTAACTCTTGCTCAGCGTGCAATCGAATTAGGCTTTGACAAGGCACTACCGACTGAACAAGCAGCCTTTATTTATATGCCTTTTATGCACAGTGAATCAAAAGCGATTCATCAGCAGGCCTTACAATTATTTAGGGGCCTGCCTAATTATGAATTTGAACTAAAACACAAGTTGATCATTGATAGATTTGGTCGTTATCCCCACCGAAATGCCATTTTAGGGCGAGAATCAACGCAAGAAGAGCTGCAATTTTTAACGGAACCGGGCTCTTCCTTTTAACTTGGGTGAATAATATCCAAATGCACTTCGTTTACCCCTAAACACTTGCACAGCTCAATATTAAGCCTTAAAGTGTCTGAAATGTTGTAAAAGAGTAACCATCATGGAACAAAAACAAGCGAGACCATTAACACCTGAAGAACAAGCAGAAGCACAAAAGCAAAGTGTTATTTGGCAAAGAGAATGTTTCCAAAATGCACAAAAGCACTTAGCTGAAAAAGGTGTTATACCGCAAACTGTTGTTGAAAAAGAAAGCCGTTTTATTGCACCGCTAGTCGCAATTTGGAAGTTCAAAGCGCAAAATGGTAAAAGTTATTGGGTGATTACGGGTCGATTGCCTACCGATCATGCTGAAGCGGGCGCGGCTGCAAACCCACGCGAAGTCTTACGTTATTTCTCAATGCAGTGGCAATTAAAAGCAGATCAGTTGATGGAATCTGGTGCAACAGATAAAACGAAAGTTGATTTTGCTAACCTACTGATTAATCGCGCTCATGGTTTGTATGAGTTATTCGAAAAAGATGAAATGTGGCAGAATGAGCCCGCGTAATCGCATTTTAATTATAAAAAAAAGCTGAATAATTTTATTCAGCTTTTTTATGAAAATGACAAAAGTCACTAATGAACCATCGTGAATGGTCGCGTATCAAACTGTTTTATAGGGCAAAGCATTCGCTGTCTAGGAATACCCGCTTCCATAAATACTAAGCCATCAGCAGCAAAACCATTTCGTTTAAATCGTTCAACTTCATTTAAAATACAATTAATACTGACGCAATCACAGCCTTGCTTTTCAGCCATATTAACTAAGTAGGTTAGCAGTGATTTATAGACCGAACGGTTGCGATGCTCTGGTAAGACGGCAATGCGCCCAATCAAGCCATCATTACACAAACGCCCAGTGGCAACTGGGCATTTTCCATCGTCTGTAACGAGCACGTGATGGGCTGTTTTATCTAAATGATCAAATTCAACGTGTTTTGGTATATGAAGCTCATATACAAATACACGTTCTCTGATCCGTTGTAAGAGTTCCTTGTCGATACTCCATTCAACTTCGTCAATATGATACCCCATAAGCACACGCTCCTAACAAAACCAAATACCCTCATTTAAAAGTGTAGTAAATGTTTTTAAAAAGTCGTGGTTATTTTTTGAACTATTTATATCGTCTGCTGTCAGCCAGCTTTGGTCTGTAAGCCTTTTGATATCGGCAAGTGCACTCATTTCATGCAGGTAGTTTATACCGTTAACACTTAAAAGAACTTTATCATCAATAATTTGATAAATAGCGCGTGTACCACCTAAACGTTCAAAAACCAGCGTTTCATCAGTGAGCAGCTCACGTACTTGATCAACCGTGTAGGGCTCTTCTAAAGGCGCTAAGTCCATATCGTGTTTTGGTTGACTTAAACTGTTACCAAGCCAGGTTTTAAACACTGTATTATCATCGATGGCTGCGATCATGAGCTGTTTAATTTGCTCGGCTTCTAGGTTGTTTAGCTCACCTTTAGAATCGCGCAGTGTCAGCTTGCTATCGCCATAGCGTGTATTGCCAAGTTCAGTATCAATTAGGTGATCGGCAAATTGTGAGAGTAAGTCTCGTTGATTAGGTGCTCTAAAACCCACTGAGTAGTTAAGAGCATTTTCAACTGCATAGCCTTCATGTGGGCAACCTGGAGGAATATACAAAATATCGCCAGGCTCTAATACACAATCAATTACAGCAGGGAATTGTTCTACTTGAAGTAGACTTTTATTTTGAGCGAATTGTTTTAAGTTTGCATCAGGTAAACCAACACGCCAATGACGTTTGCCAAGACCTTGAATGATAAATACATCATATTGGTCTAGATGCGGACCCACGCCACCCCCTGGTGTTGAGTAACTTATCATCAGATCATCAATTCGCCAGTTTGGAATAAAACGAAATGGTTCAAGTAATTGAGCTGCATCTGCATGCCAATGATCAACGGCTTGTACTAGCAATGTGGCATTCTTTTCTGTTAGTAAGCTAAAGTCTTCGAATGGGCCGTGGTATGCCTGCCAGTCATCAGCATGATTGGTGATGATACGTGACTCAATGCTGTCTTCCATTGCAAGTCCAGCTAACTCCTCTGGCTCAATTGGATCTTGAAAATCACTAAAACCTTGTTTAATAAGTAGCGGTTTTTTCTGCCAATACTCGCTTAGGAATTGCTGCGGAGTAAGCGAATTAATAGTTAGTTGATACATATAGGTACCTAATACCAAGCTGTTGAGTTATACCAATGTGCAAAAATACTTAATCATCTTGAGTGATTAAACCAGTCGCTACCAGCGTTAAAATTTCTGATTTAGAACAACTAAATAACTAAATTTTTGCCTGTTATCAACGCGGTTTTATTGCCTCAAAATAAACCACTTAAGTAAGCAAGATGGTATTAATTGAGCAAGTTGGCATGATTAAAAGTAATAAAAAAGCGAAAGGAAGGCCTTTCGCTTTTTAAAGTCACATACGCAATTTATGCTAAGTTATCAATGAACTCAACAGCACGGCCAATATAGTTTGCCGGTGTCAATTTTTTCATTTCAACTTTTGCTTCTTCTGGTAAATCAAGACCATCAATGAAATCAGCCATGATTTCTTTGTTAACACGTTTACCACGTGTTAAGTCTTTAAGCTTTTCGTACGGCTTTTCGATACCGTATTTACGCATGACTGTTTGAATAGGCTCAGCAAGTAATTCCCAGTTTTGATCAAGTTCTTCTAAAAGGCGCGGTTCGTTAACTTCAAGTTTGCTAACACCTTTTAACGTTGCTTGATAAGCAATTAGGGTATAGCCCATGCCCACACCCAGGTTACGTAAAACGGTTGAATCAGTTAGGTCACGTTGCCAGCGAGATACAGGCAGTTTTTGCGCAAGGTGAGCAAAGATTGCATTTGCAATACCTAAGTTACCTTCAGAATTTTCAAAATCGATCGGGTTTACTTTATGTGGCATTGTTGATGAACCAATTTCACCCGCAATCGTTTTTTGTTTAAAGTGATTAAGAGCAATGTAACCCCAAACGTCACGGTCAAAATCAAGTAGCACAGTATTGAAACGTGCAATTGCATCAAAAAGCTCTGCAATATAATCGTGTGGCTCGATTTGTGTTGTGAATGGGTTAAATGTTAAACCAAGACTCGTAACGAATTGTTCAGCATGGTTGTGCCAATCGTAATCTGGGTATGCACTTAGGTGGGCATTGTAGTTACCTACTGCACCGTTGATTTTACCTAGCATTTCAACTTGAGCAATTTGGTCACGTTGACGCTTTAAGCGCATGTAGACGTTTGCAAACTCTTTACCCATTGTTGAAGGTGTTGCAGGCTGACCGTGTGTACGAGTCATCATAGCAACAGATTTATATTCAACTGCTTTTTCTTTTAAAGCATTTAGGAGTTGATCACAGTAAGGAAGTAACACTTTGTCACGCGCTTCAGTTAACATTAAGCCGTGAGATAGGTTGTTAATGTCTTCTGATGTACATGCGAAATGAATAAACTCATTCACTGCGTTAAGCTCTGCGTTGTCAGCTACTTTTTCTTTCAGTAGATATTCAACGGCTTTAACGTCGTGGTTAGTTGTGCGCTCGATTTCTTTAACGCGTGCTGCGTCAGCTTCGCTAAAGTTATCAACAATGGCATTAAGTAAAGCATTAGCCTCGTCGCTAAATGCCGGTACTTCTGTGATTGCGCTTGCTGCAGACAAGGCTTGTAACCAACGAACCTCAACAGTTACACGGTATTTGATTAAACCAAATTCGCTGAAAATGCTGCGTAGTTCCGTGGTCTTGCTGCCATAGCGACCATCTACCGGAGAGATAGCGGTTAACGCTGAAAGCTCCATAATGACTCCTAAATTGTCTAGTTTGAACGATAATTAAATATACTGTTTAGCAATAGCGAGAATTTTTCTTTTCGCAAAGAAAAAGTGACGGCGTTTACCGCCCATTTGTCGCCATAACACGGCACTACGAATTCCGGCTAAAAGGAGAGCGCGGATTTTGTTTTGCGTGAGTTGCTGCTTTAATAACTCTGGCTTGCCGTACACTTGAATACGATGCCCAAGGGGGCTTAGCACCGATGAGTAAATATCGGCAAGCGCTGCGACCACGGTATCATCTGTGATTGCAAAATGGTCGAGGCGTCGTTTTACATCATCGATACGTCGACCTAATTCATTTAAACTGTTTTGTTTTGCACTTAATGCACGTTCTAACTGCATTAAGCCACCTACATACTTTACGATTTCAACGTCTTTGTCGGCGCCTGCTGAAAGCTGGGCAGTCAACACGCGATAACCCTCACGTAAATTATGTTTTCCCTGGTATACATCTTCAGGGGTATTCGGTGACGTTTCTACAATACAGTTGAGTAATTTTTCTAATTCGTGATCGCTACCACTGCCATATTGCGCTACTTTTTGAACCTGTTTAGCAACTTGACACATGGCGGCTAATGCCATGACTTGGTGCTCTGTCATTATTTGATCACCGAATCGATAATACCGCCACCGAGGCATACTTCGTCAGCATAAAAAACGGCTGATTGGCCTGGTGTCACTGCTTTTTGTGGCTCATCGAATAATACGCGTGCCATACCATCTTCACCAACCAGCAATGTACAGCTGATGTCTTCTTGGCGATAGCGTGTTTTCACTGTACAACGCGTCGTGCCCTTTGGCCCAACACGGTCAACCCAGTGAAGTTGGTTAGCATTTAAGCCATTACTGTATAAGCGAGGGTGATCTTTACCTTGACCAACCATTAAAACATTGCGTGCAATGTCTTTGTCTACAACATACCAAGGCTCGCCTGAACCTTCTTTCATACCGCCAATTAACAGGCCTTTTCGTTGGCCAAGGGTATGGTACATAAGACCTTCGTGCTCACCGACTTCGTTACCATCAGTGTCTTCAATTTTGCCCGGTTGTGCCGGTAAGAATTTTTGTAAAAAGTCTTTAAATTTACGCTCACCAATAAAGCAAATACCGGTGCTATCTTTTTTATCGTGCGTTATTAAATCTTGTTCTTCGGCAATGCGACGAACGTCTGGCTTGGCAATATCACCAACAGGGAAAAGTGTTTGTGCAATATGCTCATGACTTAGTGTGTATAAAAAGTAGCTTTGATCTTTGTTGTCATCAAGGCCACGGCACATAACATATTTGTCGTCTCGCTTTTCACGGCGCACATAATGACCCGTGGCGATATAATCGGCACCTAGCGCTTCAGCTGCAAATTCTAGAAAGGCTTTGAATTTGATTTCTTTGTTACACATGATGTCTGGATTAGGTGTGCGACCTGCTTTGTACTCTGCTAAAAAGTACTCAAACACGTTATCCCAGTATTCTGCTGCAAAGTTAACAGTATGTAGTTCAATACCTAGTTTATCGCACACGGCTTGTGCGTCTTTAAGATCTTCTGCAGCAGCGCAATATTCATCATTATCGTCTTCTTCCCAGTTTTTCATGAACAGGCCTTCTACTTGATAGCCTTGTTGCTTTAATAAATACGCTGATACAGAAGAATCAACACCGCCGGACATACCAACGATGACTTTAATGTGACTATTTTCGCTCATAATATTCGCTGTCATTTTTTAACTGCTGTGGAAAGGCCGATATTATATACCCAAACCACTTCAAGATGCGAGTTTCAGTTAGGATTAAACGTAATTTAGGCGCGCTATTGATTGCAAATAGTGGTTATTTGCTTGCTACTGTAATAAATCGCTTTTATTTAACAGCGTTAATCAAAACAATCGTCATTATTGGTAAATAACACGCGTCGTTATTGGTAAATCAGGCTCAGAGGATAGGCATGTCCTGCGAGATGATCTTCAATACACTTTAAAACCAGAGGGCTTCTGAGTGGCAGCTCTTTTATGGCGTCTAAGCTGAACCAGTGAGCGCTTATAATATCGCTATCAATAGGTGAAGGGGGGAGCTGCTCTGCGCAACTAAACGCAAAACTAAATCGCATGTAGTGTACACCATTTGTGGCATGCAGATTATAAATACCCACAAGATGTGAAGGGGAGAGCGTTAAACCCGTTTCTTCGTATAGTTCACGACTTGCTGCTTCGCTCAAGGTCTCGTGTGCTTCTAAATGCCCAGCAGGTTGATTGTAGCAAATTTCGCCGGTGTGTTTATCACGCTCTTTTACCAGTAAAAACTTGTTTTTACTGGTAACGATAGCGGCAACAGTGACATGAGGTTTATGCATCTGGGTTATTCACTACTTTATATTCGCCACTTGCTAATCCTGCAAGGGTATATTTGCCAATGCTGTAACGGATAAGTCTTAAGGTCGGGAAACCAACATGGGCTGTCATGCGCCTTACTTGACGATTTCGTCCTTCAGTTATTGAGATTTCAAGCCAACTAGTCGGAATGTTTTTACGCTCTCTTACCGGTGGGGTTCGAGGCCACAAGGTCGGTTCATCAATGCGTTTAACTTTGGCTGGTTTGGTCATGCCATCTTTAAGCTCTATACCTTTATTGAGCGCATAAATGGCTTCGTCGGTAACATCGCCTTCGACTTGCACCCAGTAAGTTTTAGCGGTCTTTTTATGTGGCTCAGTCAATGTGTGCTGTAATTTTCCACAATTGGTGAGTAGCAATAGGCCCTCGCTGTCTCTGTCGAGGCGACCTGCAGCATAAACGTCTTTGATGTTTATAAAATCAGCCAGAGTTTTACGATTTTGATCATCCGTAAATTGGCACAATACATCAAATGGCTTATTGAACAGCACAACTTTGCGTTGCTCTGGGCTTAAGGGTTCTTTTACTTCACGTTTTAGTGTGGGTCTTGAATAACGTCGCCCATTACTGCGACGCGGTTTACTCGTAGGTTTGTGTGCCATTAAATACACCTTGCTGGCTTTGGTAAACCTGCAATTTTTGTAGCTTGCTTCGCAGGGCCTTTTGGAAACAGCTTATATAGATACATGCTGTTGCCTTTTTCTTCGCCGAGTTTTTGTGCCATTGCTTTTACTAGCATACGAATAGCTGGACTGGTGTTGTATTCTAAATAAAAGTCGCGAACAAAATGCACGACTTCCCAATGCTGTGCAGTCAGGGTTATGTTTTCTTGCTCAGCAATTATAGGAGCCAGTGCTTCACTCCAATCTGCGCTGTTGAGTAAATAACCTTGTTTATCAGTGTCTATTTGTTTGTTATTAAATTCGAGCATGGTTTACCACGTGATAGTGTTTTGGCTAGTTAAAGTCAGTTCAACAAACTGGTTGTAGTCAATATCGACATCATATTCGCTAAGCGTAATGGCACGCGCTGTGGCATCTTCTTTTAATAAATGCAAAGCAGCAGAAAATTGTCTGTACTGTTTAATGTTGTAGCAAGCATCACCGACAAGCAGCACAGTGTCATCACTGCTGATTAAATTTTCAAGTGCATTGGTGCAGTAGTGCGACAAAGGTTTTGAAAAAATATGCAAGGTACTCATAGAGTCACCACCTGGTGCTGCTGACTTATTAAGAGGCGCTGCTGTTCAAAATTAGCGACTTTTACATCAATAATTAAATTATCTTTGGTTAAATTAAAATCCATCAGTGATTTTTCGCAAACGTAAATGTTTTCAACATCATATAACTCAAGCGTTTTAATGGTTTTAAAATAGTTTTTAATTCCCAATACTTCAGGTTGTTGGTGTTTTTTGAGTGCCAGTACAGCATCGCCACTGAGTAACCAACTAATATTTTGCTCAATGGCAGCAAATATCAGTGTGGTGTCGAGTGATTCACGCATATGCTGATCGTCAAACGGGCCATGTTGGCTAATTACTAAAATGTTCTTCATTTAAATTGCACCCATTTATCAGCATCCGCAGCGAGCATAGCAAACTCGGCCAGACCTGCGACGGTGAATACCCCTGTATTTTCGATGTCTAAACCACGCTTTTCTGCCGCGGTAACACACAGTAAAAGTGGGATACTTTTAGCGTTGAGTTCTTGCCATAAACGACTAACAGGTAACTCGTCACTGGCGAGTTCTAAATGTTGACTGGCGTGATACACACCTGCTTGATACAAAAAAACAGCTGAAATTGTGTGCCCTGAATCAAGGCAAGCCTGTGTAAATTTAATCAGACGTTGCGTACAGTCATGATCGGTCGGTGCGGTGTGAAGTGAAAGTACAAATTGTGCCAAAACGCATCCAATAAAAAAGCCCCTAGAAAGGGGCTATTTTAACAGAACTATTTAATTAGTCATCACTTGCGCCAAGAAGATGTAGAAGCGAAGTGAATAGGTTATACACGTTTAAGTACAGTGCAACGGTGGCACGAATGTAGTTTGTTTCACCGCCGTTAATAATGCGGCTTGTGTCGAACAAGATTAAACCCGACATAATTAACACAACTGCTGCATTTATCACCATAAACGTGATTGAGCTGCCGATGAATAAATTGACTAAGCTTGCAATGATAACAACGATTAAGCCTACGGTTAAAAAGCCGCCCATAAATGAGAAATCTTTTTTGGTCGTTAGCGCATACGCCGATAAACCAAAGAAAATAAGTGCGGTTGAACCCAGTGCTTGCATAATAAGCATTGGACCATTTGGCATTGCTGCGTAGTAGTTAAGAATCGGACCTAAGCCTGCTCCCATCAACCCCGTAAAAACAAATACCCATGCAACACCCGATGCGCTGTCTGCCTTTTTATGCACCACAAAAAGCACACCAAACGCAACTAAGCTAAATACTATACCCATAAAGTAAGGTAGGTTCATTGCCATTGAAATACCTGCAGTGATGGCACTGAAAGCCAGTGTCATAGCAAGTAAAAAATACGTGTTTTTTAGTACTTTATTTGTTTCAATGGTCGACATAACCGGTCTAGCGGTATTGTACGATTGATTAAACGCCATTGTTAGAGCTCCTTAAATGAACTGATATGTTCGTTAGTTCCAATAGTTAAACTGAACTAAGCCTATCAAGAGTTATATATTTGGGCAAACCTTTGTAGATCAATAGACACGATAAATAATAAAAAAGTTCAGATTGTTCACAATTTGGCTCGCATTGTGTTTTTGCTGAACGATTTAGTTGTTTTTTAATCACTTAAACAGTTTTTTGAAAAAAAAGCTTCACAAACTAAGCTGCCTTATCTATTATGCACGCCGTCGGAGAGATGGCAGAGTGGTCGAATGCACCGGTCTTGAAAACCGGCAGGGGTTTGTAGCCCCTCTAGGGTTCAAATCCCTATCTCTCCACCATTATTTTTACTACTGGCGAAAGCGAGTAGTTTTTCCGCACTCGGAGAGATGGCAGAGTGGTCGAATGCACCGGTCTTGAAAACCGGCAGGGGTTTGTAGCCCCTCTAGGGTTCAAATCCCTATCTCTCCACCATTATAAAAGCCGCTGAATCTAATTCAGCGGCTTTTTTGTTTCTGCTGTTTTTAAATTACGACTATGGTCGATATTTCGTATTCTACCGAGTTAGTCCATGCTTAATACTTCTCGTATTATCTTTGTGAAATTAGGGAATTTATGAAACATCGTTTAGCAAAGAGTGTAGGACTTTCATTATTATCACCCGTCATTATTGGCTGTGTACTCGGTGTGTATTACGCATTGACGCTAGAAGGAAATGGCTGGCGTATCTTTTTCAATTTATTTATGAACGCGATTGCAAATGCACATATTGTTGGCCTTACAATGGCAGCATTTGTTGTGCCTGGTTATCTGCTTATGTACAAGTACGCAAAAGTAAACTATTCAGGCGTTCTTACTTTGGGTTTACTCGGGGGTGCTATTTTTAGTTACTTGCTAAGTGCGACATCAGGTATGGCGTTTATTGTAAATGCAATTATGTCTGCATTGGCCGCAGGATTATTTTTATTTGGCTTGCGACAGGGTCTACCATCTCAAACATCTCATCAATAGCAGAATATTTAATCAAGCTGACTGAAATTAAGGGCAAAATGTTTTTTTTTGCCCTTAAAAGGTTTCATTTATCGCCTACAAAGAGTACCTTTAGCTACTGTATGTTTAATAAGAAGTAGTTTGGTATGCAAAAGCAAGATTTTTACCAGTCATTAGTTAAACAAACTGAATCGCTGATCGCTGGTGAACCCAATGTCATAGCTAATATGGCGAATATTAGTGCGTTGTTATTTACCTCATTAGAGGATATAAATTGGGCGGGCTTTTATTTACTGGATTCGCCAGAAGAATTAGTGCTAGGGCCGTTTCAAGGTAATCCTGCGTGTATCCGTATTCCAGTTGGAAAAGGGGTATGTGGGACTGCGGCACAAACACAAGAAACACAATTAGTTGAAGATGTTCACGCTTTTGCAGGTCATATTGCTTGTGATGCAGCATCAAACTCTGAAATTGTTGTACCAATCTTCAAAGATGGTCACGTGTTTGCTGTGCTTGATATCGATAGTCCGAGCATCGGTCGATTCGATACTGATGATCAAGCTGGTTTAGAAGCATTGGTAAAATGCTTTGAGGCAAATCTGAAATGAAAGATCTGCTAAATGTGCAAGATTACCTTTTTGCCATTCACGATGTCGGTGATTGGGAAGGGGAAGAAGAAGTTGCAGCTGAAAGGCTCAACGACTTGATTCATATGGCTTGGGATCGTCTTCCAGATGACTTAGACTGTGAATCAATTGATGAAATTATAAATGGTATTTGGGAACACCTTCGCGGTGATTTAGCGCTTATTGAAGCGGACTTCGAAGAGTTAACCGACTGGGTAACACACTATGTCGATTCATCGCTCGATGAAAAGATGTAATAAAAGGTTCTAACATGGAAACCACAAACAAGCTAAAAGATATTAATGAAGTATTGGATTTCTTATACCAAGAATTTCCACAATGTTTTAAACAAAAAGACGGCATTCAGCCGCTTAAAGTGGGTATCTTTAAAGATATCGCTGAGCGCATTGAAGGCTCTGAGAAAGTAAGTAAAACTCAGGTTCGTCAAGCGTTAAGAAAGTACACCTCAAACTGGCGCTATTTAGAAGCCGTGACAAAGTCTGAGTTCCGTATTGACCTTGATGGTAATCAAGATGAAAAAGTGGAACAAGAGCACATTGAGCACGCTCAAAAAGCGTTAGAAGAAAGCCGCGCAAAAATGGCTAAACGCAAAAAAACCCAGCGTCCACCACGTAAAGATGCAGACACAAAATCTTACAAAAAGAATGCGGGTTCGCACGCCAAAACAGGCGATAAAGGCGCTAGAGTTAACACTAAACCAGCTAAAGCTGCTCCTGCAAAACGTTCAGGAAAAGTTGAACCATTACCTGCCTCAGAGGTCAAGGTTAATAGCAAGGTTAAAGTTAAACTTGGCCAAGCACTTGTAAACGCAGTTATTACTGAAGTGAATAAAGATGAAGTTCACGTTGAGTTAGTAACAGGAATGCAAGTTAAGACCAAAGCAGACAGCCTGTATATCATTTAATAGCTGTAAAAAATAAAGGAGTTGTGTATGAGTAAAAAGTTTACGCTCATTCCGTTAGTCGCTGCCCTGTTTTCAGGTTCATTATTGGCTTCTACAGATAATTTAACTGCAGAAGATTTACCAGTACTCAAGCAAGAAAGCCAACATAGTACAGCAAGCAAACGGGTGACAAACTTATTTACTCGTGCACACTACAAACCCATTCGCTTTAACGATGAATTATCTGAACAGATATTTGATCGTTATATCGAATCCCTCGATTTTAATAAAAGTGTGTTTTTAGCGTCTGATATTGCTTCTTTCGAACAATATAAAGACCAGTTCGATAATGCGCTCTCTTCAGGGAAACTTGGGTTTGCCTTTGATATTTTTAATCTGAGCTTAAAGCGTCGTTTTGAGCGTTATGATTATTCTTTATCGTTACTTGAAAATGAAATGAAGTTCGATAAAGCAGATGAATATATGTTTGACCGCGAAGACGCTAAGTGGGCAACGACTCAAGCTGAGCTTGATGAATTGTGGCGTCAGCGCGTTAAATACGATGCGTTGCGTTTAAAAATGACCGGTAAAGATTGGCAAGGCATAAAAGAGGTCTTAACCAAGCGTTACCACAATGCGCAAAAACGCTTAGTGCAGACAAACAGTGAAGATGCATTTCAAATTGTAATGAATTCGTTTGCACGTAGTATTGAAGCACACACATCTTACTTATCACCCCGCCGTGCTGAACAGTTCAAAATGGACATGGACCTTGAACTTGAAGGAATTGGCGCAGTATTAAGTTATGATGAAGATTATACCGTGATCCGAAGCCTAGTTCCGGGTGGTCCCGCTGACAAATCTGAACAAATTAAAGCAGATGACCGCATTATAGGTGTTGCTCAAGAGGGCGAAGACTTTGTTGATGTTATTGGCTGGCGTCTTGATGACGTGGTTGATTTAATCAAAGGCCCTAAAGGTACTAAAGTTCGCTTACAGTATCTAAAAGGGGCGGATGCTCATGGTACTCCGAAAGTTGTTGAAATAACCCGTGATAAAATTCGTTTAGAAGACCGTGCTGCTAAATCAGAAGTATTTGAAGCGAAATACTCAGATTTAACAAGTAAAATCGGTGTGATAGAAATCCCAGGTTTCTACAATAATTTATCGCAAGACGTAAAAGTTGAAATTGCGAAATTAAAAGAAGCGAAAGTAGATGGCATCATAATCGATTTACGCCAAAACGGCGGCGGTTCATTGTATGAAGCGACGCAATTGTCAGGCCTGTTTATTGATCAAGGTCCAGTCGTACAAATTCATACGTTAAACAACCGTATCGAAGAGCAAAAAGACCGCGATGGTGTCACTTTTTATGATGGCCCATTAACCGTTTTAGTTGACCGTTACAGTGCATCAGCCTCTGAAATATTTGCAGCAGCGATGCAAGACTATGGCCGTGCTATTGTGATTGGTGAGCAAACGTTTGGTAAAGGTACAGTACAACAGCACAAACCGCTGGGCCGTGCGTATGATTTATATGATCACCCACTTGGCAGCGTACAATACACAATTGCAAAATTTTATCGTATTAATGGCGGAAGCACGCAGCATAAAGGGGTGATTCCCGATGTGTCATTCCCCTCAGCGATTGACCCAGCAGACTGGGGCGAAAGTCAGCAAGACAATGCATTACCTTGGGACAGCATCATTCGCGCTAAATATAATTCAGTTGACGATTTGAAGCCTGCGATTGCTTATGTCAATAAATTACATGATGCGCGCATTGCCAATGAGCCTGAATTTGGTTATGTGTTCGATGACATTAAACGTTATCAAGAAGAGAAAGATCGAAAAACAATTTCACTTGTTGAAGCAACACGTATTAAAGAGAAAGACGAAGGCGAAGAGCGTGCGCTTGAGCGTGCTAATGAACGATTAGTTCGATTAGGTCACAAACCAGTGGAAAGCTTAGATGATTTACCTGATACGCTTGATGATCTCGACCCTTTCTTAGAAGAAGCAGCGTTAATTACGCAAGACTATATTAAGTATGGTCGGCTCGCGAAAAAATAAATACCTATAATTGGTTAATAAAAAGGCGCTTAGGCGCCTTTTTTACTGCCCAAAACGGGGCATCTTGTTATAATTGATTAATCTGGCTGTCTAAAATGTTCGTGGTCTAATTAATAAACATTAATCCAAGGCGTTCTTTAGGCAATCAAACAATAATAATTAAACACGCCACATAAGACGTGTAGGAGACTATCTTTTGAATTCAATTGAAGAGAAGCCGATCAAACAGGCCAGTTTTTTAGATGCCTTGATCCCCATTACTGTTCTCGTGTGCCTTTTGGGTGCAGCTGTTTATTTATTCGGTGATAACTCATCATCGGGGCCAAATCAAATAGCCTTACTCTTTGCTACTTTTACTGCTGCCTTAATCGGTCTAAAAAACGGCTATACCTGGAAAAAGCTTGAACAAGCGATGATTGAAGGGATCACCTTATCATTAGGTGCCATTATTATACTGTTAATGGTAGGCGCATTGATTGGCACATGGCTGCTATCTGGAACAGTACCCACCTTAATTTACTATGGTTTACAAATTATCAATCCAAGTTGGTTCTATGCGGCTAGTTGTTTAATTTGTGGCATTGTTGCGATGAGTATTGGTAGCTCATGGACAACAGCTGCTACCATCGGTGTGGCATTATTAGGTGTTGCAACGGGGTTAGGACTTGAGCAGGTGGTGACTGCCGGTGCTGTTATTTCAGGCGCGTACTTTGGTGATAAGTTAAGCCCACTGTCGGAAACAACAAATTTAGCCCCTGCGGTTGCCGGAGCCGATCTGTTTGAGCATATTCATCATATGCTTTGGACCACGGTGCCTAGCTTTATCATTGCCTTAATTATTTTTATTTTTATGGGCTTTAATGCAGGTGGTTCAGCAGAAGCAGGCCGAATTGATGAAATCATTAACCTGTTAGAAAGCAACTTTAATATCGGGCTTGAAATGCTCGTGCCATTAGTCGTGTTGCTTATTCTTGCAATAAGAAAAATGCCGGCATTTCCAGCTATTTCAATTGGTGCAGTACTGGGTGCTATTTGGGCTATGTTGTTTCAATCAGATTTAATTAATAGTCAAATCGATACGTCACAAGGGCAGTTAATTGGCTATTTCAAGCTAGTATGGACAACATTTTTTGATGGCTTTAGCATCGATACGGGCGACGAAAAAATGGATTCATTGCTCAGTGGCGGCGGTATGGCCGGAATGTTAAACACAACTTGGCTAATTATGACCGCATTGATGTTTGGCGCCATTATGGAGAAAACTGGCTTGCTAGATATGTTTGTAAAAAGCATATTGAAAATAGCGAAAAGCACCGGCTCACTTATAACAGCGACAATTGCGACTTGTATCGGTACCAATGCAGTGGCGGCAGATCAATACATTGCTATTGTTGTACCAGGACGTATGTTTAAAGATGAATATGAAAAACGCGGTTTAAAACCGGTGAACTTATCACGTACTTTAGAAGACGGTGGCACCATTACAAGCCCGCTGATCCCATGGAATACGTGTGGTGCATACATGCAAAGCGTTTTATTAATTAACCCATTTGATTATGCACTTTACGCTTTCTTTAATTTAATTAATCCCGTACTCGCTGTTGTTTACGCATATTTAGGTATTAAAATTTTACGTATCGAACCAAAGCACGTTAAACAAACCAGCGCTGAATAATTCATGTTAGGCCCTGTTAAACAGGGCCATTTGGAGTCAATGATGTCTGCAACGAGTAAACCTCAAGCTCAATATTTAAAAGATTACCAAGCCCCTCATTTTTCAATACAACATATCGATTTACGCTTTGAATTAGCGCCCTTAAAAACCGTCGTACACTCAACAATGACGATTAACCGTGTGGACGAAACGGGGGCTGATTTAGTGCTTGATGGTGTTGATTTAACACTTATCTCACTGCATGTAGATGAGCAAGAGTACAGTGACTATACGCTTGAGGATGAGGCACTCATCATCCACAATTTACCTGCTAATTTTATTTTAAAAATTGTCAACCATATCGATCCTCAAACAAACACTTCCCTCGAAGGCCTGTATTTATCGGGGGGCGCGTATTGCACGCAATGTGAAGCTGAAGGTTTTAGAAAAATCACTTATTACTTGGACCGCCCAGATGTATTGGCAAGTTTTGATGTTACGATCATTGCTGAGCAAAAATACACGCATTTATTGTCTAACGGTAATCAGATTGATGCAGGCACACTTGATGATGGTCGCCACTTTGTAAAATGGCAGGACCCATTTAAAAAACCAAGTTATTTGTTTGCATTAGTTGCAGGTGATTTTGATGTGTTACGCGACCAGTACACAACGAAATCAGGCCGTAATGTCGAGTTGGCCTTATTTGTTGATAAAGGTAATTTACCAAAAACCCCGCATGCAATGACATCGTTAAAAAAATCAATGCAGTGGGATGAAGAGCGTTTCAATCTTGAATACGACTTAGATATATACATGATTGTTGCCGTCGATTTCTTCAATATGGGGGCGATGGAAAATAAAGGATTAAACATCTTCAACTCTAAATGTGTGTTAGCGAATCAAGAAACCGCCACCGATAAAGATTACCACACGATTGAGTCTATTGTTGGGCATGAATATTTTCATAACTGGACGGGCAATCGCGTTACTTGTCGAGACTGGTTTCAGTTGTCTTTGAAAGAAGGTTTAACCGTATTTAGAGACCAAGAGTTTAGTAGTGATTTGGGATCTCGTGCCCTAAACCGTATTGATGCTGTAAAAGTAATGCGAACTCATCAGTTTAGCGAAGATGCAGGGCCTATGGCGCACCCAATTCGCCCAGAAAAAGTTATTGAAATGAATAACTTTTACACTGTGACAGTGTATGACAAGGGCGCAGAAGTTATTCGTATGATGCACACGATATTAGGCGAAGAAAAGTTTCAGCAAGGTATGGCGCTTTACTTCCAACGCCACGATGGTCAAGCCGTTACCTGTGATGACTTTGTTGCAGCCATGAGTGATGCTTCTGAAATTGACTTGCAGCAGTTTAAGCGTTGGTACAATCAAGCGGGTACTCCAAGATTAAAAGTAGATCAATATTTTGACCATGTTAATCAAACCTTTACACTGACTATTGAGCAATTTGCGCCAGATAATCAACCTAATAATGCGTTGTTACATATTCCGTTTGCGATTGAACTACTTGACCCTGCTGGTCAATCAGTGCCGTTAACGATTAATAATCAGATGCAAGATTCTGTGCTTAATATAACTGAAAAACAACACACCTTTGTGTTTGAAAATGTTATAGAGCCGCCTGTTGCAGTGCTTCTGGAAGATTTTTCTGCTCCTTGTATTGTTAACCAAACTAGCAGCACCGCTGATTTGCTCCATATTATGCGTTTTGCACGAAGTGATTTTTCGCGATGGGATGCACAGCAACGATTATTTACCAACGAAATTAAAGCCGCAATATCATCGGGTAATGCATGCTTATCTCCTGACATCATTTCTGCTCTTAACGTATTAATTACAGAACGAGCAGGGGATTTGGCACTGATTGCAGAGCTATTAAAATTACCAAGCTATGACACGATTGCGGCTGAATATGCAGTGATCCCCGTTGATGACATTGTTTCAGTAATGAATGCATTTGAACTACACATTGCGACTGACTTATCGGACTCATTGATTGCGTGTTATAAGGCATTACACGATGATGGCACAACATCTGCCGAGGCTGTTGCCGTTAGGGCACTTAAACAGGTCTGTTTGCACTATTTAGCAAAAACTGAACAGCAAGACGTGAATAACTTTATTGACGAAGCCGTAGCCAGCTCTAACATGACAAATGTGTTAGCTGCGCTAAGTGCGGTTGTAAAAGCGAATCACCCTCGCTGTGATAATTTGCTCAATGAATTTGATGCTAAATGGCGACATGATGTACTTGTAATGGACAAATGGTTTGCATTGCAGGCAATGAAAGAGTCAGCAACCTGCATTGAAGACATTAAGCAGTTGTATGATCACCCAAGTTTTGATTTTGGTAATCCAAACCGTGTCAGAGCATTGGTCGGCAGCTTTAGTCATTTTAATACTACACAATTTCATCGTGCAGACGGCAAAGGGTATCAATTATTGGGTGATTTGCTTATTAAGCTCAATGATATTAACCCGCAAAATGCATCACGTATGTTAACACCATTTATGGCATGGAAACGTTATGATCACGACCGTTCGCAGGCAATCAAAGCACAATTGCAACGTTTGGCATCATTAGAGAACCTAAGTGATGATTTATTTGAAAAAGTTGAGAAAGCGTTAGTAGGTTAATGACTGAATACTTTTTTTCTTTGTATTTAAGTTATGCAGAATGCCTTGATTACTATCATGGTAAATATACTTCAGTACAGGTAACAGAAGATGGTGGCAAAACAATTCGTTTTGCTGCCAAGCATTTACGTCCTTTTATTTCATCATTAGGGATAAGAGGGCGTTTTAGGCTCACGCTGGGCGCTGATAATCAGTTTTTAAAGCTTGAAAAAGTGAGTTAAAACGCCAAATAGCCTTAAAGCTGTCATACGACAAAGTGTGCTAATTTACCCAAAAATTAGCCACATTTTTCTCCCTCCTATAAAATAATCTTATTATATTTTTGTTAATTCAATTTGTTCTATTGTTAATTTACGTGTATAAATTATCTGGTATGACGTCTTACCAATACGTAAACGTCACATTTTTAAATAAATATTAACCGATTGAACGCGTTCTATATTGTATTTTTACTATTTCGCTTCTATCGTTAGAAAGATTCTAAAAACAACAATTTGATCACAAAACAACCCGTTACAGGGGGATGAACACAATGATAAAAAGATCGCTTTTTGTTAAAAACAAAATAGCTTTGGGATTCGCGGCGGCGACTCTGGGACTCTCAAGCACAGCTTTGCACGCGGCCACTTTTCAATTAGGTGATTTTGACGTACGTTTTGACTCTAGCTTTTCATATGGGCAGAGTATTCGAGTCGAAGACCGTGACTTTGCAATTATAGGTAAAAGTAATAACCCATCATTTGATTGGTCGGGCTATCATCCTGCTTTAAATCCTATTTACTCTTCTTCTGATGTATGGAACCAGCCAGGCGCTTATTCAAATAATGGCGATGCTGGTAACCTTAACTTCGACAGTGGTGATTCTTTTTCAAAGCTGTTAAAAGGCAACCATGAGTTATCGATTAGTAAAGATAATTACGGTCTTTTTACCCGTTTCATGTACTTTTATGATTTCGCGTTGATGGATGGTGACTTTGCATATAGTAACCCAACATCAGGTAAGAAAGTTGACCCCTGTGATGATGACGACACCAAAGAGCAAGTATGTGCCGATTTACGCTTACTTGACGCGTACGTCTGGGCGAACTTTGACCTTAACGAAGGTCGAAACCCGCTATCTATTCGCTTAGGTCAGCAGGTCGTTAACTGGGGTGAAAGTACCTTAATTTCTCACGGTATCAACGTAAACCCGGTTGATATTGACCGTTTGAAAGCGCCAGGTGCGGAGTTAAAAGAAGCATTCATACCCGTTGGTATGCTATGGGCTTCATTAGGTATTACCGATAATATTACCCTTGAAGGTTTTTATCAGTATGAATGGCACGAAACGCGCCTTCCTGCTGCAGGTACTTATTTTTCAACGAATGATTTCGCGTCTGAAAATGGTTACCAACAAAATATCCAGCTTGGTTTCACATCAAACCCTGATATCGATTTAGCTTTCTTAACAGACAGCTTAAATAGTTTAGATGATATTGTGCGCTCACAAGGTATCGATCCTACATCGCCGCAAGGGCAAGCAATGATGGCGCAAATGTACCTGGCATTTCCGACCAAAGTTGCTTTAAAAGGCAAGGGGGATGCGGGTAAAAATGAACCTGATGATGGTGGACAATACGGTTTACGTTTAGGTATGTACTTACCTGAACTAAACGATACAGAAGTCGCCCTTTACCACATTAACTATCACAGCCGCCGACCTGTTATTTCTGGTCAAGTATCTAATTTTACATCGCAAGCATTGGCTGCTGATATTGGTATGCTATTAACTTCTGAAATAACAGAAGATAATGTTACAAGTCTTCAAGCATTCACTAAAGGGCAATTAGAGTACCCTGAAGATATTAAGCTGTACGGTTTAAGCTTTAATACAACCGTGGGTGAGACCGCACTTGCGGGCGAATTTGCCTTCCGTCAAGATGAGCCACTGCAAATAGATGATGTTGAATTATTATACGCTGGTATGCCTGAGCAATTAGCTGTTGCGGGTATTCGTCCTGATTTTGCAGGTATTTCGCAAATGAGCTTAGGCGATGCGACCAGTGTCGTTGGCCCTGGTGAGGTTGCACAAGGCTATATTCTTCGTAATACAGCTCAGCTTCAGTTTACTGCTACCCATTTATTTGGCCCGTCTCTTGGTGCTGATAGTTGGGCTGTTGTGGGTGAAATCGGTGGTGTTCGTATTAATGATATGCCGGAATACGATGAGTTACGCTTGAATGTTGCGGGTACGGGTCGAAGCGGTATTATGCAAGGCCCATTAGGTGATGATTATTCGACACTCCACCTCGGTATTTCAAACGGCCCTGAGACAAACCCATTCCCAACTGCGTCTGCGTGGGGTTACCGTTTAATCGCTAAAGGTGATTACTTTAATGTCTTTAACGGGGTGAATTTCTCACCACGTTTCGTGTTCTCACACGACGTGAATGGTATTACACCTGATCCGATGTTCCTGTTTGTTGAAGATCGTAAGTCACTGGGCGTGACAATGAACTTTAACTATCAAAATGCGTGGTCATTCGACTTTAGCTACAACTCTTTCTGGGGTGGTGGTGCGACGAATACTTTCTCTGACCGCGATTATGTTTCTTTCAATATTAAATATTCAATTTAAGGGTAAATTATGATTATTAGAAAACCTACCCTCATTGCTGCAGCGTTTTGTAGCGTTTTTGCAAGCAGCAGTGTGCTTGCAAAAATTACCGCTGATGAAGCGGCACGTTTAGGTACAGATTTAACGCCCGTTGGTGCAGAAAAATCGGCAAACAAAGATGGCTCTATCCCAGAATGGACAGGCGGTATTACAACGCCTCCTGCAGATTACAAACCGGGTATGCATCACCCTGATCCGTTTGCAGATGACAAGGTATTATTCACCATCGATAAGTCGAACGTCGATAAATACAAAGATCTCTTGAGTCCTGGTCAAATTGAGTTATTCAATACATACCCTGACACATTTAAAATGAACATTTATCCAACCCGTCGCAGTGCTTCGTATCCTCAGTTTGTATACGATGCTACTAAAAAATACGCGACTACGGCTGAATTAGTTGAAGGCGGTAATGGTATTAAGAACACGGCAGTAGGCGTGCCATTCCCAATTCCTAAAGACGGCTTAGAAGCAATTTGGAATCACCTATTACGTTTTCGTGGTTTAGCCGTAGAGCGTTATGCTGGACAAGCAGCACCGACGGCATCAGGCTCGTATAATTATGTAGGTTTTGATGAACAGTTGTTAGTTGAATACTCAAATCCAAAGTCGACACCTGAACAACTTCAAGAATCAAATATTCTATTTAAGTTTAAACAAAAGGTAACAGAACCTGCTCGTCTTGCTGGTACCGCATTGCTTGTTCATGAAACAATGGACCAAATCTTAACGCCACGTCAAGCATGGACCTACAACTCAGGTCAACGTCGTGTTCGTCGTGCGCCAAACGTAGCCTATGATGCACCGGGTACTGCAGCAGATAGCTTACGTACAACCGACGACTTTGATATGTTTAATGGTTCACCAAATCGCTATAACTGGACATTAAAAGGCAAGCAAGAGCTTTATATTCCTTACAATAGTTATAAGCTTCATAGCGACAAGTTAACCTACGATGATATTTTACAAGCGGGTCATATTAACCCTGAACATGTGCGCTATGAAAAGCACAGAGTATGGGTTGTAGAAGCGAACCTTAAAGAAGGCACGCGTCATATTTATAAAAAGCGTGTGTTTTATATTGACGAGGATAGCTGGCAAGTTCATGTAGCCGATATTTATGATAATCGCGATCAAATGTATCGTGTTGCAATGTCGCATGGCTTGAACTACTACGAAGTACCTACGCATTGGAGTACGCTAGATGTATACCACGACTTAAATTCACGTCGTTATTTAGCGATTGGTTTAGATAACCAAGAAAAAATGTATGACTTCTCAAAAACATTAAACGACAATGAGTTTACCTCTAGCGCATTACGCCGCGAAGGTCGTTAATCTACACACTAGGCACCTGGAAACAGGTGCCTCTTGCAATGTAGGCAAGTCAACGTATGAAAGGTGTAATCACGATTATGTTGTTGGCTTGCTTTTTTATTCTATCGAAGGCGATTTATCTTTATGAAGTATTTGCTTTATGCTTGTCTTGCTTATAGTGCTTCATGTTTTGCTCAAGACATGCCACAGCCTCAGCAGGCAATTTCTGCTGTTAACGCAGACAAAACCCTTCTTACTGATATTGAGATATCAGGCAATCAACTCATCGCAGTTGGTAAACATGGTGTTGTCATCACGAGCTCAGATGCACAGCAATGGCAACAGGCGAGTGTACCTACACAAGTGTTATTAACGGCAGTGAACTTTTATGACACGGATTTAGGATGGGCCTGTGGCCATGATGCAACCATTATTAATACGACGGATGCTGGTAAAACATGGCAATTGCAACAGGCATTGCCCCATATGGATAAGCCGTGCCTAGACATTTTATTTACCTCAGCGCAGCATGGCTACGCAGTGGGTGCTTATGGGATGTTTTTTGAAACGAATGATGGCGGAAAAAACTGGAATAAACGGTTTTTAGACAGCTTATTATTTGAGGATGATCGTGTTTATTTAAACGATCTTAAAAACAATGATCCTGAAGGATACGAAGCTGAAACAGCATCAATCCTGCCACATTTTAACCGTATTGTTAACGTTGCAGACCGTTTAATGCTCGTAGGTGAAATGGGTTTAATGGCGCAAAGCCTAGACAATGGTCAAACATGGCAGCGTTTAGAAGAAATATATATGGGTTCTTTCTTTACGTTTGCGTCAACTGCACAAAGCGGTGGCGAAGATCTTGTTGCAGGTCTACGAGGAAATATTTTTACACGCCAAGCGCAATCTCAAGAGTGGCTACAAGTTGACTCTGATAATCACGCTACCGTTAATAGCGCAATTAATTACAAAAATGAATGGCTATTATTCGCAAACAGTGGGGTTATTTTTCATATCAAAGATGGTGAGCTAACAGAAGAGCAGATGGCTGATGGTAAATCATTACTCGATGGCGTTGTATTTCAGAATAAACTGGTTATGGCTTCTGAAGATGGCATTAAAGTGAAGGAGTTGAATCAGTAATGCGTGGCTTTTTAGATTTTTTAGAAAAGGCGGTGTTTCGTCATCGTCTATTTGCGATTATTTCGTTTGCAGTAATCACTTGTTTTTTATTGTTTAAAGCAACACAAATTCAACTCGATGCGTCGTTTAATAAGAATATTCCACTAAACCACGAATACATGAAAGTGTATACCAAACATGAAAAGCAGTTTGGTGGTGCAAACAGCATTTTAATTTCAGTGTGTGATGCTGAGGGCGATATATTTAATGAGGAGTTTTTTACGCAGTTAAAAGCTGTTCATGACCAACTTTACTTTATTCCTGGGGTAAATCGTCCGCTAGTAAACTCAATTTTTGCTCCTAGTGCACGTTTTGTAGAAGTGGTTGAAGACGGCTTTGCCGGTGGCCCAATTATTCCAGCCAACTTTACTGCTGATAAACAAGGTTTAGCAGTTGTAAAAGAGAATATTGAAAAAGCAAAAGTTGTGGGGCGCATGATTGCGAGTGATTATTCATGTGCGATGGTGACAGCACAGCTACTTGAATTTGATCCCCAAACGCAAGAAAAACTCGATACCCTCGCATTTGCTGAAAAATTAGAAACACAAGTACGCGAACCGCTCAGTACAGACAAAGTCAGTATTCATATTATTGGCTTTGCGAAAATGGCGGGTGATGTTGCAGAAGGTGCGAAAGGGGTGGTGCTGTTTTTCGCTATTGCTATCGCATTTACATTTATCATGGTGTGGTTATTCTGCCACAGTTTAAAACTAACAATTTTGCCGATTGCTTGCTCAATTATAGCGGTCATCTGGCAGCTTGGTTTACTGTCAAGTCTTGGCTTTGGACTTGATCCAATGTCAATCCTAGTGCCATTTTTGGTGTTTGCTATTGGTGTAAGCCATGGCGTGCAAATGATCAACGACATTGGTAAAAAAGTGTGCACCGGCAGCAATACACGCGTGTGTTGTCAGGCAAGTTTTAGAGCCTTGTTAATTCCCGGTGGTATAGCGTTGTTATCTGATACGATTGGCTTCCTAACATTATTAACCATTGATATCGGTATTATCCGAGAGTTAGCGATTACAGCGAGTTTGGGTGTGGCGGTGATTATATTCACTAACTTGATCCTTCTGCCTGTTTGGGCGTCTTACATGAACTTTGAAGGCTCGGTGCGTATCCAATCTGGTAACCACACAGACAAACCAAACATGCTGGATACCTTGCGTGAAATTTTGGTTAAGACAACTGAGCGTAAGACCGCAGCTGTCATCATTGTTTTAACGGCACTCCTCTTTGCAGTCGGTTACTGGCAGGCAGATAAAATGCGTATTGGTGACTTGCACGCCGGCGCACCTTCACTGCATCAAGATGCGCGATATAATCAAGACACCTTCTTGATTTCAGATAAGTACACGATTTCATCTGATATTTTAAAAGTGATTGTTGAAGCATATCCTGCAGCGTGTACAGAGCATGATGTAATGGAGCGAATCGGTCGTTTCCAATGGCAAATGGAAAATGTAGCTGGCGTACAATCAGCAGTGAGTTTAAGTAGCGTTGCTCAGTCGGTTAATGCTGGTTTTAATGAAGGTAATTTAAAATGGCAAAGTTTACCGCGTAATACAGCAAGCTTAGTGCAATCGACATCGCGTGTTGAGACCAGCTCTGGTTTGTTAGATGGTAACTGTTCAGTGATGCCTGTAATCATTTTCTTAAATGACCATAAAGCAGAGACAATTGATCATGTTGTCGCAAAGGTAAAAGAGTTTGCAGCTCAAGAGCAAACCGATAAAGTGCAATTTAAGCTAGCTTCAGGCCCTGTTGGGGTAATGGCTGCAACAAATGAATCTGTGTCGGCTGCACAATTACCGATGATGCTCTATGTTTATGGCGCAGTTATTTTACTTTGCTTAGTGAGTTTTAGGAGCGTAAAAGCCACAGTAGCCGTGGTACTGCCGTTGTATATCGTATCAACACTTGCGCAAGCATTAATGGTGCAATTAGAAATAGGCTTAACGGTATCAACCTTACCTGTTATCGCATTAGGGGTGGGGATTGGCGTTGATTACGGAATTTACATTCTGTCATCGATGATGTCACAGTTAAAACGTGGCGTCGCATTAGAAGTCGCTTACCGTAACGCCCTTGTTGAACGAGGCAGTGCAGTACTCTTCACAGGTATCACCTTGGCGATAGGGGTGAGCACGTGGATTTTCTCTGATCTGAAGTTCCAGGTGGATATGGGTATTCTGCTTACCTTTATGTTCTTAGTGAATATGTTAGGTGCAGTGCTGCTTTTACCCGCGATTGGTAGCTTCCTCTGGACTGACCAGAAAAAATAATGTAAATAATTGTGCTCCGATATGGCCAGGAATGGCCATATATATCTATATTTTGTGAATAGATGACCAAATAGCTGAAAAGCTTAAAATGATTTCATCGAAAAGGCTGTTTATTAGCTGTAAAAGAGTTAGAATTTACCTGACTCCACGCTAATAAATGGCTGTACAAATATTCTACTAATCAATAAGTAGTATAGATTAAGGAACATACAATGACACGAAATGAAGGGCAAGCCTCGGTTATCTTAGATAATGTCTGTAAGCTGATCCAGAAAAAAGTTCACGCTGATAATGTGTTACTCGTTGAGAAATTCGCCAAAGCCTTGTACAGCAATATGTCTAAAGAGGATTTGGCACATCGCAACGATAGTGACTTATATGGCGCTGCACTAAGCCTATGGAACTCGCTAGAAAAAAATAATTCTGATGACGCGGTTGTCCGTGTCTTCAATCCTGAAGTAGCAAAAGATGGCTGGCAGTCATCGCACACAATTGTAGAAATTATCGCTAAAGATATGCCTTTCTTAGTTGATTCTGTGCGCATGGCCATGACCCGCGAAAACATCGCTTCTCACTTGCTACTTCACTCTCCGCTTAAAATTCAACGTGATAAAAACGCAAAAATCACGGGTATTTCTAGCTTAAAAGCAGAGCAAGAATCAACGTCTACAAAAACGGTATTCTTTATCGAAATTGATCGTCAAACAGACGCAAAAGTGATTGAATCGTTTAAGAAAGAGCTTGAATCTGTGCTTGTTGATGTTTCTGTTGCTGTAGAAGATTGGCAGCCAATTCGTGAAAAACTAATTGCTGTAACGAAAGACTTACCGAAGCGTCACCATAATAATAAAGAAAGTGAAGTTTCTGAAACGGTTGAGTTTTTAGACTGGTTAGCGAAAGATAATTTCACTCTAATGGGATACCGTGAATACGAGCTTTCGCCAGTTCAAGGCGACTATCAGTTAAAAGGTAAAAAAGGCACTAGCTTAGGTTTAATGAAAAACTCAGACGAAGAGCACAGCCGTCTTTTATCTGAGTTACCTGAAGTGGCGCGTCAAGAAGCGCGTAGCAATAACTTACTCATCTTAACAAAGACGAACTCAGTGTCTCGCGTTCATCGTCCTGCGTACATCGATTATGTAGGCATTAAACGTTTCGATGACAAAGGTAACGTGGTTGGTGAAGACCGTTTTATCGGTTTATTCTCATCAAGTTTTTATAACAACAGCGCCGCTGATGTGCCAGTACTAAAAAGTAAAATCAACCGCATTATGGAAATGTGTGATTTTGCGAAAGGTACGCATGCATACAAAGCCGTGTTAAATATTTTAGAAACGTACCCGCGTGATGAGCTTGTACAAGCACGTGAAACCGAGCTGCTAGAAGTTGCCATGGGCGTGTTACAAGTACAAGAGCGTGATATGTGTCGCATTTTTGTTCGTAAAGACGCATACGGTCGTTTCTTCTCGTGTATGGTTTATGTACCACGCGAGCGTTACAACACCGCACTTCGCCGTGAAACACAAAGTATTTTAGCGAATGCATTTAATTCTGACGAAAAAGTCGAATTTACTACTTTCTTCTCTGAGTCGACATTAGCCCGTACACACTACACGGTGCGTGTGACTGACAATAATATTGAATATAACGTGAAAGACATCGAAAATAACCTAATTGAAGCGGCCCGTACTTGGGAAGATAGATTACAATCTGCATTACTTGAAAGTGCAGGTGAAGCACGCGGTAAAGAATTAAACCGTAAATATGCGCAAGCTTTTGCAAGTGCGTATAAAGATCAAGTTCTTCCAAGCGCTGCAGTTGTTGATATTGAAAAGCTTGAGCTTCTTAGCGACGAAAACAAATTAGAAATGTTGTTCTACCGTCCGCAAGAAGAAGCGAATACCAATGTTGTACGCTTAAGCTTGTTCCATAAGGATGAGCCTATTCATTTATCTGACGTCATGCCAATGTTAGAAAACTTTGGACTTCGCGTTGTAGGTGAAACGCCTTACTCAGTAAAAACAACTGATGGTAACGTTAATTGGATCATGGACTTCACCATGCTAATTGACAACAAGGGTATCGCTGACTTTGATAAAGTGTCAGCTCGATTCCGTGCTGCATTAACAAATGTTTGGAACAATCGTTTAGAAAACGACGGCTTCAACCGTTTAGTATTAATGGGTGGCTTAACAGGCCGTGAAGCATCAATTTTACGTGCTTACGCGAAATATATGCGTCAAATTGGTGTAACGTTCTCGCAAACTTACATTGAAAGTACTTTTGCTAATTACCCGCATATTGCATCGCAAATCGTTAATTTATTTACTAAGAAGTTCTCTGTTAAGAACCCTGGTAGCGAAAAGACGCTAGAGAAACTAATTAGTCAAATTTACCTTGAGCTTGAAAACGTTGCTAACCTAGATGATGACCGTATCATTCGTTTATACGTTGATATGATTAACGCGACACTGAGAACTAACTTCTTCCAAAAAGAAGCTGATGGCCAATTTAAGTCATATGTATCGTTCAAAGTACAGCCTTCTATGATCCCTGAAATGCCACTACCGCTTCCAGCGTTCGAGATTTTCGTTTACTCGCCGCGTGTTGAAGGTGTGCATTTACGCGGTGGCAAAGTTGCGCGTGGTGGTCTGCGCTGGTCAGACCGTCGTGAAGATTTCCGTACTGAAGTATTGGGTCTTGTTAAAGCACAACAAGTTAAGAATACAGTTATTGTGCCAGTAGGCTCGAAAGGTGGTTTCGTTTGTAAGCAACTTCCAACAGACCGTGAAGCATTCTTTAAAGAAGGCCAAGAGTGCTACAAAATCTTTATCCGTGGTTTATTAGACATTACAGATAACATTGAGCGTGGCGAAATTGTTCCGCCTGTTGATGTTGTCCGTCATGATGAAGACGACCCATATCTTGTTGTTGCTGCCGATAAAGGTACTGCTACATTCTCTGATATTGCAAATGGCATTGCTAACGAGTATAACTTCTGGCTAGGTGATGCTTTCGCATCAGGTGGTTCAGTGGGTTATGACCATAAGAAAATGGGTATCACTGCAAAAGGTGCGTGGGAATCTGTTAAACGTCATTTCCGCGAAATGGATATCGACTGTCAAACAACAGATTTCACTGTGGTGGCCATAGGTGACATGGCGGGTGACGTATTTGGTAATGGTATGTTGCTTTCTAAGCACATTCGACTGCAAGTGGCGTTTAACCACATGCACATCTTTGTTGATCCTAACCCTGATGCAGCGACGTCATATCCAGAACGTGAGCGTTTATTCAATCTACCACGTTCTTCGTGGGAAGATTACAATAAAGATCTTATTTCACAAGGGGGTGGCGTTTTCTCTCGTGCCGCTAAATCAATTAGCTTAAGCCCTGAAATGAAGAAAATGCTTGGCACCAAGAAAGCGAGCATGACACCTAATGAGTTAATCAAAGCTGCCTTAATGATGGAGTTTGATTTACTGTGGAATGGTGGTATCGGTACTTACATTAAGAACTCTAAAGAAACAGATGCAGATGTGGGCGACCGCGCGAATGATGCATTACGTATTAATGGTGCTGAACTTGGTGCGAAAATCTTAGGTGAGGGTGGTAACTTAGGTGCGACGCAACTGGGTCGTATCGAATTTGCTGCCAAAGGTGGCCGTGTAAATACTGACTTTATTGATAACGTGGGCGGTGTTGCCTGTTCGGATAACGAAGTTAACATCAAAATCTTATTAAATGGTTTAGTGGCTGAAGGTGACTTAACACGTAAACAACGTGATGAGTTACTGTATTCAATGACCGATGAAGTGTCACAACTAGTCATTAAAGATTGTTACCGTCAAACGCATACACTGTCTATTACTCAGTCTAAAGGTACGTCAACACTTAAAGAAAAAGTACGCTTTATTCATGCACTTGAAAAAGATGGCAAGTTAAATCGTGCGATTGAGTTCATCCCAACAGATGAAGAATTAGCTGAGCGCGCAGCCGCAGGTAAAGACTTAACTCGTCCTGAACTGTCTGTGCTTGTTTCATACGCGAAAATGGTTCTTAAAGAGTCTCTTGTTGTTGAAGAGATCACAGAAAACCCTTATTACCGTCAGTTGTTAGTTAATTCATTCCCAGTGCCACTTCGCGAGAAGTTTAACGACGCAATGGATAACCACCCACTTCGTAAAGAGATTATTGCAACTAAACTTGCCAATAATATCGTAAACGATATGGGCCTTAACTTCATGGTTCGTATGAATGAAGAAACCGGTGCAAACGAAGCTGAAATAGCACTGTGTTATTCAATCGCTAAAGAAGTGTTCCAGATGACAGATACGTGGTCATCAATTGTGGCGCTTGATAATAAGATACCAGCGGCAGTTCAGACAGAAATGCTGTATCAATTACGCCGTACTGTACGTCGTGCAACACGTTGGTTCTTACGTCACCGTAATAAAGCACAAACGATTGAACAAGCAATTGAGTTCTTCTCACCCACATTCGCCGATTTAAGCGAAAACTTAAACAGCTACATGGTTGAGAAAGAAAGCGAACGCTTAGTTAAAGCAGCAGATAAATTGATTGATAACAATGTGCCAAAAGCACTGGCTACGCGCATTGTCTCACTTTCAAGCTTATTCTCTGTAATGGACTTAGCTGAAATTGCTAATAACTCAAATTGCAGTATCGACATGGTGTCTAACACTTACTTCAAGCTGGGTGCGCGTATGGGATTACATTGGTTCTTAGACCAAATTACGAATCAACCTGTTGCAAACCATTGGCAAGCACTTGCTCGTGCATCATACCGAGAAGAGCTTGACTGGCAACAACGCACATTGTCAGCGGTTGTGTTAAATAGCTTTGTTGGTGACAACAAAGATGTAGACGCACAAATTGACGAGTGGATGGATAATCAAGAGTTGTTATTACAACGTTGGAAACAGATGTTATCTGAGTTTAAGACATCGCAAAGCCATGATTTTGCGAAGTTCTCAGTGGCACTTCGTGAACTAATGTTGCTAAGCCACAACTGTGACACTTCCAAATAAATGAAAAGTCGTTAAAATACATACCCCAGCTCGCTGGGGTATTTTTTTGCCCTTAATTTGCAATGTACCGTTTTAATAAAGCTACACTGTTTATTTTACCTAAGGAACAAACCATGTTTTATGATCTAGCTCGCCGTTTTATGTTTACCCGTGATGCGGAGTGGGCTCATGAATTTGCACTTAATAATTTACGTCGATTTGCGCATACTCCATTGAGTGCAGCATGGTCACAAACAGTCCCTAATAAACCTGTTAATTTTCTTGGCTTAGAATTCAAAAATCCGGTGGGTCTTGCAGCTGGGCTAGATAAAAATGCCGAGTGTATTGATGCTTTTTCACAAATGGGATTTGGTTTTGTTGAAGTCGGTACAGTGACACCTCGTCCACAAGCCGGTAATGACAAACCACGTATTTTCCGCTTACCTCAATCAAATGCGATCATTAATCGTATGGGCTTTAATAATAAAGGAGTCGATAACCTTGTTAATAATGTTAAAGCTGCAAAGTATGATGGCATTCTAGGTATCAATATTGGCAAAAATAAAGACACACCTAACGAGCAGGGTAAAGACGACTATATCCACTGTATGCGCAAAGTATTCGAACATGCATCGTACATTACGGTCAATATCTCTTCGCCAAATACGCCAGGATTGCGTGATTTACAGTACGGTGAAGCGCTAGATGATTTATTACAAAGCCTGAAAAATGAACAGTTGGATTTGGCTGCAAAACATAATAAGCACGTGCCAATGCTTGTCAAAATAGCGCCTGATCTTGATGCAGTACAGATTTCACAAGTCAGTGACTCATTGATCAATAATAAGATCGATGGTGTTATTGCGACAAACACCACACTTGAACGTGCAGCAGTTCAAGGACAACAGTATGCAGATGAAGCTGGGGGCTTATCGGGGCAACCTGTACGTGCTCGCTCAACCCACGTCGTTAGTGAGATAAAGCGTCTAACTGAGGGTAAGTTACCTATTATTGGTGTTGGTGGAATTGATGATGCAGAATCAGCAAAAGAGAAGTTTGCTGCCGGTGCAGACCTCGTTCAAGTTTACACGGGTTTCATTTATAAAGGCCCAGAATTGGTAAAAACGATCCTAAAAGGCTTATAAGGATCAGTTATCTAAGCAATTGATCATTAATAAAATGTTCTAAAAAATCATTTTATTAATGGTCTGCTTTAGTTATACTTATGTGCTAAGTATGCAGGAATTTTTATTTTTAGTAGAGGGAGGAGTCATGTTACAAGCATCAAAGCAATGGAAATGGCTTGCTTGTTCTAAAAATAATCGTCTTTTGGTTGACCTTGACCAAAATATGCAGCTGTGCACGCCTTACAAACTTCGTCAGCTCACTGATGCTGTCTTGTGTGAACCAAATTTTAGCCTCGAAGACGCTGATTTTTACCAGCAAGTATATCAATATCTTGAGACATTCTCGCTCTGGAGCCCTGCGCAACTTTGCCAAATTGCTTTGAACGCGACTGCGGTTAAATTTCATTTAAAACCAGTGCTTGCTAAAAGTTGGTTTTTTCATGAGTACCATGGCAGTGAACCAAGTGTTGAAGCGGTTGTTAAACTTTGCTCACACGCCCAAGAAGGTGAGTTTTTAATTGTTGATCATTGCAGCGATGCGTCTGTGTGTATTAACTTAAGTGAGCACTTTCAGTTAGATGAAAATCTATCGTTGCAGCAATTTGAAGCTATCAAAGTGCTAAACAATCGTATCTTTCCTGTTTATATCCAACAAAAACAGTTTAAATCTGCTTAATATCCCTTTAAATGATGGCGTTTTTGTTCGCTAAGCTATGCTATAATCCTGCGCAATTAGCATTTAAGGGTTTTTACTTTGCAATTTATCGCACTTACTTCTATCGGAATCGAAAATTTACTTGTTGAAGAGTTAACAGAGCTTGGCGCAGAAGTCTCAAAGCAAACTGTTGGTTCTGTCCGTTTTGAAGCTGACAGCTTATTAGCACAAAAAATTTGTTTATCGAGTCGGTTTGCGACGCGAATTCTAATGTTGATAGAAGAGAAAGAAGGCGTTAAAGACAAAGACAGCCTGTATAATTTTGCACGATTGCAGCCATGGCAAGAATGGTTTGGGCCAAAACAGACATTCGCTGTTGATTTTACGGGTACGAATGATTACTTAAAAAACACGCAGTTTTCTGGTTTAGTAATAAAAGATGCAATTGTTGATTACTTTGCTGACTTGTTCGAACAGCGTCCAAATGTTGATAAATACAATGCTAATGTGCGTGTTGTTGCACGATTAAACCGTCATGGTGTGGCGTTGTATATTGATTATTCTGGTCCTCGTTTGTCTGAACGTGGATATCGTCAAGATCAAGGCAAAGCCCCCATAAAAGAACACTTAGCAGCTGCACTTGTAAAACGCAGTGGCTGGCTTGAAAATGTTCAACAACCATTATTCGATCCATGTTGTGGCTCTGGTACTATTTTGATTGAAGCGGCTAGTATGGCACGAAACGAAGCACCTGGTTTATTCCGCGAAGGCTTTGCATTTGAGCGCTTACCTAGTTTTCGAATTCAAAAGTATAAAGAATTAAAAGCAGAGTTAATGGCACAAATTACAGAACCTAAATTGTGGTTAATTGGTCATGATATTGATGCCTCTGTTATTGCAAAAGCACAAGAAAATGCTGAGCGAGCAGACCTTGCAAGCGTGATTAAGTTCAAGCAAAGTGATGCTACAAAATTGACTAGTGTTGCTAAGTTACCCGGTGTTGTGATTTCGAACTTACCTTATGGCGAGCGACTCGGCTCAATGGCTGAGCTGGTTAACTTGCATCGTAGTTTAGGTGTGGGCTTTAAAAAGCACTTTAATCATTGGAAGTTAGCTTTATTAGGCACAGATGAAAGCTTATTTAAATTATTGAAGTTAGTAAAACTCAAACGCTATAAGTTTAAAAATGGCCCATTAGATGTCGTGCTTAATCTCTATCAACTGGACGATAAACAAGTTGAATTAAGTAAAGAAGATAAACCTGCACTGAACTATGAAGGTTCAACAGCATTTGCTAACCGTTTAAAGAAAAACAAGCAGAACCTAAAAAATTGGTTAAAACAAAACGAAGTAAGTTGCTATCGTGTTTACGATGCAGATATTCCTGAATACAACGTCGCTGTTGATGTATATGATAACGCCGCGGTTATTTTCGAATACGCCGCCCCGAAAGAAATTGATGACAGTACAGCGCAAAAACGTTTGCAAGATGTCATAAGTTTAACCGCTGAGCAATTAGATATAGCCGCTGAAAATATTGCAGTAAAAGTTCGCAAAAAACAAAAAGGCGAAGAGCAATACACCAAAGTTTCAAAACAAAATCGCACCCAAGTGGTTGAAGAATTTGGCGCTAAGTTTAAAGTGAATTTGTTTGATTATTTAGATACGGGTTTATTCCTTGACCACCGCTTGGCTCGTCGCTACATTCAGCAAAATGCGAAAGATAAACGCTTTTTAAATTTATTCGCTTATACCGGTAGTGCATCTGTTCATGCTGCATTGGGTGGCGCAAAAGCGATTACCACGATTGATATGTCGAAAACCTATTTAAAATGGGCACAAGAAAACTTTGACCTGAATGGTATTAGTAATACTCGTTATCGTTTTGAACAAGCCGATTGTTTAAAGTGGTTAGAGTATGCGCAGGGCCAATATGATCTTATCTTTTTAGATCCGCCAACGTTTTCAAATTCAAAACGCATGAAAGATGCTTTTGATGTTCAACGCGACCATATTAAATTATTGACTTGGGTAAAGAAAATTCTAAGTCCAAATGGCACATTAATTTTCTCTAATAACAAACGCGGTTTCACAATTGATGAAGTGGGTCTGATGGGCTTAGGATTAAAAGCAGAAAATATTTCAGCGAATACCTTATCTCCAGACTTTAAGCGTAATAAGCAAATTCATAATAGCTGGCTAATTACTCATGGCTAAGTTTACTTTGTATCACACAGATGGTTGTCATTTGTGTGAATTGGCCGATGAATTATTAGTGGCTGCCAAGGTAAATTTTGTAGCGCACGATATTATGGACGATGAACAGTTAATCAGTGCGTATCAAACGAGTATTCCAGTTGTTAAAAAAGAAAATGGTGAAACACTATATTGGCCATTTGATGAATTACAGTTAGCAAAATTTATTGCTGATAATTAAGAATAAGAGTAGTAGTCACGATGGATTTAATCAGAATTGCCAAAGCACAGCTTGCTTACGGTACACATCCTTTACTTGATGATGCTGATGCGGTTATTGAGTCAGGTGAACGAGTGTGTATTGTAGGGCGCAATGGTGCCGGTAAATCAACGTTATTAAAAGTGTTAGATGGGCAAGTTACCCTAGATGATGGTGAGATAAACCAGTTAGGTGGTATCCGCATTTCTCGTTTAGAGCAAGATCCACCAAAAGGTGCTCAAGGTACTGTATTTGACTACGTAGCGCAGGGCATGCCAGATATAGCTCAGCTATTAATTGATTATCATCAGGTCAGTAATCAAATGCAAACGGACTGCAATGACAAGTTGCTGAATAAACTTGAACGTTTATCAAATCAACTTGAAACAGTGGATGGATGGCGGTTTGATACGCGTATTCAACTGGTTTTGTCACGTTTAGAGCTCGAACCTGAAGCTAAATTAGAGTCATTATCTGGCGGGTGGCTTCGTAAAGTTGCCTTAGCACGAGCCTTAGTAAGCGAACCCGATTTGTTATTGCTTGACGAGCCAACCAACCACTTGGATATGAACAGTGTTATTTGGCTTGAGCAATTTTTAAAAGAGTTTAAAGGTGGCATTGTTTTCATTTCTCATGACCGTGCCTTTATACGTGCTGTTGCAACGCGGATTCTTGATTTAGACCGCGGTAAACTTGTCTCTTATCCTGGGGATTATGCCACCTACTTAGAGCAAAAAGCACATGATTTAAAAGTAGAAGAAGCACAGAATGCCCTTTTTGATAAACGTTTAGCAGAAGAAGAAACGTGGATCCGTCAAGGGATCAAAGCCCGAAGAACACGTAATGAAGGACGTGTGCGTGCGTTAAAAGCGCTTCGTAAAGAACGTCAACAACGTGTTGAGCAAGTGGGTAAAACAGACTTCAATATCGAAACGTCAGAGCGCTCTGGTAAGTTAGTCTTTGAAGCGAAGCATATTGCCCACGCTTTTAAAGATAAAGTGATTGCTAAAGACTTCTCTACACTGGTCATGCGTGGTGATCGTATTGGTCTTGTCGGTCCTAACGGTATCGGTAAAACAACATTATTAAAAATTCTTTTTGGTGATTTACAACCGGATGCAGGTACCGTTAAGCAAGGTGTAAACCTTGAATTTGCTTATTTTGACCAATATCGCGAGAAATTGGATGAAGAAGCCACAGTGCAAGATAACGTAGCAGAAGGTAAACAAGAAGTGATGATGGGCGGTCGTTCACGTCATGTGTTGGGTTATTTGCAAGATTTCTTATTTCCGCCAGCTCGTGCACGCACGCCTGTTAAAGCACTGTCAGGTGGGGAGAAAAACCGTTTATTACTCGCGAAATTATTTTTAAAGCCTTCGAATATTTTGGTTCTGGATGAACCGACCAATGATTTAGATATTGAAACACTTGAGCTATTGGAAGATATTATTAACCAATACCAAGGAACTGTTTTGATTGTAAGTCACGACCGTGAGTTCATTGATAATACATGTAACTCCGTGTGGGCCTTCGAGGGTGATGGTAAAATAAGTGATATTGTGGGTGGTTACAGCGATTATGAAGCCTACACCGCATATTTAGCCGAACAGCAAAAACAACAGCAGCAACAAGTGAAACCAGAAAAGTCTGCTGGTGTGAGCAATGATAAAACGCAAAAGAAGAGCAATAAACTCTCTTACAAATTAAAACTTGAATTAGAAGAATTACCCAGTAAAGTGGAACAACTTGAAAAAGCGCTCGATGCTCAGCAACTTGTGGTTAGTGATCCGGACTTTTTTAAGCAAGATGCAGCAATTACAACAGAAGCATTGAACCATTTAGCCCAGTTAGAGTCTGAGCTTGAAGCCGCATTTGAGCGCTGGGAAGAACTCGAAGATTTAAAGAATCAGTAGTAAGGATTAAAATGAAATATAAACTACTCGCTGCCAGTATTTTAGCCACCTTAAGTACCTCAGCGATGAGCGCGACCTATAAGCTAACAGAGCTTGGTGGTTTAGATGGCGCAAAACTGAATTATGTAACAGACGTTAGCGAAAATGGTCATGTTATTGGTTTAAGTAATGGTGTTTACAGATTACCAATTGATATTTCTTATATTGATTTTGATGACAATGCTATTAAGTCTGCTTACGAAAGCGAAAAAGACAGATTTGAACTAATTGATAAAGAAATTACGTTTACACTTGATGACATTGAAAATAACGATGCCGTAAATACCAATGCCGATGCGCATACGTTTATGATCCGTTTTTTAGCGAGTGATAGCCGTTCTGTGGATTCCGAGTATCAGAAATTAGCGAGTGCAATTGCCACTGTCTATAGCGCTGAGGGGTCAACTGAACAAGTTATTTTTGATGAACAATCATTGGATTATGATGGTTTAACACGCTCTACATCTAACTACTTAAGTGCGGTTGCTGAAGACGGTGTTATGGCGGGTTGGGGCAGTGCTCCTTACGAGAAAACATCTTTTACACAAGCTGATGAAGACGAAGCGGAGACACATTTCTTACGTGATTTTATTAGACGGGGAGTGGTGATTTCAGCTGATGGTGTAAAAGTGCCTCTTACGCCTGAGTTTGATGAATTTGGCGGTTTTAGTGCTGCTTATGATATTGTTAAAACAGAGCTTGGTTACGAAGTTGTTGGTACCGTGTCGACAGACATTGCAGAAGATCGCCAAGAAAATATCGACGACAGGTGTGATGGTGAAGACGAGCCTGTTTCAGATTGTGTTGAGAGTATTGAACGAAATAACAATAATGGAATATACAATAAACGTGCCGTTAAATGGACATTAGATAATAATTTCAACATCACGAATACTGAAATTTTGGGTATAGGTTTAACCCCCAAAGACGATGAAAAGTTCGCTTTTAAAAGTGGCGCTTATGCGATTAACAAAAATGGGTTAATTGCGGGTATGTCTGAAGTGCGATACAAAGACACAGATCGACGCACCACGATGCCGGTTATATTCGAAAACGGAGAAGTCAAAGAATTTATCAATCAGGACGATGATTGGCAATTAGGCCAAGTGCTGTCGATGAATGACAATGACATTATTGTTGGTTATGCTTCAAAGCGTATTGAGGGTAGAACAACAACTAAGTTTTATTATTATGACAAGCAAAATGACACTGTTGTATTCCCAAGCGACTACTTTGCAAGTTCAAACTCAATTGCTAATGATGTAAATGATAATGGTATTATTGTCGGTGAAGGTGAAACCGATATTTTTAATTCGTCTACACGTCGCCGTGAAGGTTTTATGTACACCATTGGTGAAGATAAAATTGTTAATTTAAATGATTTATTACCGTGCTATGAAGCGGATGGTGAAACACGTTTTGGCTACAACATAGCTGAAGCGAAATCAATCAACAACAATAACGAAATTTTCGGTGTTGCGACTAAAACGGTTGAGAAAACAGATTCGTTTGGTAATGTAGTGCGTGATGTTGATGGCAACATTGAACACGAAAGTGTTACGGTAGCTGTAAAACTAACACCTATTAGTGGCAGTGTAGAGGAATGCCCGGCGGAAGAAGTTGAGCAATATGAACGCCAATCTGCAAGCTTTCCGTGGTTTGCGTTTTTACTGTTGCCATTTGCTGCAGTGCGCCGCGTGTTCCGTAAGAAATAATTAACATCGCGATAATTAACAGAAAAAACCCAGCTTAAAGCTGGGTTTTTGTCTATACTGAAAGGTGTGTTTTTTAGTATTCTGTTATTGCTTTATTTATGACGGTGTAGCCACGCTTTTCGCACTGAGCGCTTCCAAAGCATATCAATCGCAAAATAGCCTACAAGTGATGCCGCTGAAGCACAAATTAATGAGCCGACTAAAAAAGCGGGTCCAATCGTAGTGAGGCTATCTATAAACCATTGCCAACTTGGCTCAAAATGGAAATGTTGAGTTGGTTGAGCAAGGGCTATAGTCCCAACAATGTATGAACAATAAAAGATAGGAGGCATTGTCAACGGGTTAGTGATCCACACTGTTGCAACAGAAATAGGCAAGTTAACACGTAATGGAATTGCCAAGGCGGCAGCTAAAACCATTTGAAAAGGAACAGGGATGAAAGCAAAAAACAAACCTACCGCAAAAGCACCCCGAGCGGAGCGTCTATTTAAGTGCCATAAGTTGGCGTCATGTAATAAACGACCAAAAATTCTTAAATATTTATGATCTCTTACCTTGTTATGATCGGGTAAAAACCGTTGGATCGTTTTTTTAGCCATCTAAAGCAACCATTTACATCTATTTGGTTATGCAGTGGCTTTGTGTTGGGGTGTTTTATAACCGTTTACACACTGAACACTGCGGCGTTCTATATAATGAGTTTTGCTGTCATTTTAGCGAGTCTCTATTTTAAGCCTTTTTTGTCGGTATTGTCAGGGTTTATTTGTGGTATTTTTATCGTAATCTTTCATTATCTTATTTTTTACTCAGCCAGTTTATGCCAAATAGAAATAGACAAACCCATTGACGCTCATTTACAGATTATTTCAATTCACTCTGTTGCATCGCCTTATTATGCCAAAGTACGCTTGATTAATGTTCAAGGCTGCTCGCTGCCTCGGTTTATAGCCCCTTTAGCGATGCTAAGTATTACGACTGAAAAGCAACTAGATGTGGGAAGCTTGTTAACAAGCCAAGTTAAATTAAAAGCATTTCGAACTGTTAAAAACTTTGACAGCTTTAATCGTGAGCGCTTTGCGTTCACAGAGCGAATTATTTATAAGGGCAGAACAGTTGGCAAAACACATCATTTAAGCAGTACAAGTAGCGCTGCGATCAGGTCACACTACCAATCTTATATCAGTGATATTACCGCGGGTACGAAACTACAATGGATGTACTATGCCTTATTAACAGGGGACAGAAGTAAAATTTCGTCAGTTGATAAAACTCATTTGCGTGAACTGGCGCTCAGTCATTTACTTGCGATATCGGGACTACATATTGGCCTGATATTTACGCTCGGTTTTTATACCAGCAAATGGGTGTTTATGTGTACTCAGGTTGCTATTAAACAAAGCATGCAACTTAGTAAACTTTTTGTGGTGTTTGGTTTCTGTTGTGCATTTTTGTATGTTTACTTAAGCGATTTTGTTGTATCTGCAACCCGAGCGTTGGTGATGTTGGGTTGTTACTTAATAATTTACCTTTTAGCTAAAAATCCTCTGCAGTGGCGAAGTATCTTATTTGCTTTATCAGTGGTGTTGGTCATGAATCCATTTTCACTACTCAATCCTGGTTTTTATTTTAGTTTTACTGCTGTTGCCATTATTTTTTTAGTGATTAACCAGCCTCTAACTATAAAAAACGGTTTAATAAAGCACAGTGTTCAGCTGTTTATGATCCAAGGAGCGCTTTTTGTGGGGCTTTTACCTTTGTCGTTATATTTTTTCGACGGAGTCAGTGTCATTGGCCTTTTAGTTAATTTGATAGCTGTGCCATTGATTAGTTTAGTGGTTATGCCGCTCTTAGTAATGTATTCGCTGTTGTCTATGATTGTTGATACAAGTTACGTTTTTAAGCTGTTCGATGCTGTATTTTACAGCTCCTTTGAGTTTATTATTTCAACGCCTCATGATTGGCGTTGGATTGATGTGAAGATTAATGGTTTTAAATCATTGTTGTACTTGTATTGTACCTTGTTAATTGGGCTGTTTAGCCCATTTAAACGCTTTAGTATAATCCCGAGCTTTATTTTTATTATAGACTGGTTGTTGACACCAAAACCTTTATTTCAATTAGATTTATTTGACGTAGGGCATGGTCTAATGGCGATGATAAGCACCAATAATAAAGCCATTGTGTATGATTTAGGTCCGCAATACTTTGCGCGTTATGATTATGTAAATTCAGTACTCGTTGCAAATATTCGACAACAAAACTTAGAAGTTGTGGCGACTATTATAAGTCATCAAGATAATGATCACGCGGGAGGACTGACGAGTTGGAAACAAGCAGGTTACACTGCTACGTTTGAAAAGTTTCATCCCAGTGGAATCAAACTGCCATGTTTGTCTCAGCATTTTAAATTTGAAAACCTCAATATCACTTCGCTTACAGCCGACTCGAATCATGATAATAATAATGACCGCTCCTGTATTGTAAAAATAAGCAATCCCCAGCATAGCGTGTTATTGACTGGCGATATTTCTAAATTCATTGAACAGCAGTTAGTGAGTCAGGAAGTTGATTTAAATGCGACCATTCTTATCAGTCCCCATCATGGTAGCAATACATCTTCAAGTGGCCTATTTATCGATGCTGTAAATCCTGAGATTGTACTTCATTCATCTGCCTACCAAGGACAATGGTCGTTTCCTCATTCTGATGTCGTTAAGCGATACAATGACCGTGACATACCACAATACACCACAGCTGAGTATGGACACATAAGAATAAAATTTTACCCGCAGTCATACCGTTTAGAATTCGCCCGTGAGCAGGAAAGTTACTGGTTTGAATAAGATTGGCGTTTTGTTTTTACTGTCATAAGGCTACAATAGTCGAAGTCTATGAATAAGAGAGTGTTATGGATCAAACTACAACCCAAATCTATAAGCGATTAGTGAGTTATGTCGGTGATTACAAATTAATCGCGTTTTTTGCAATCGTGGGCATGATTGGTTATTCAGCAATGGACGCCTTGTTTATCAACTTAATGAAACCTTTCATTGATGAAGGGTTAAATGCCCGTAATTCGAAGGTGTTAACATATGCTCCATTTGTCGTTGTTGCACTGGTATTGGGACGTGGGATGTTCAACTACATGTCATCGTATTGTTTGAGTTATGTTGGCTCACAAGTAGTGCGTACATTACGCCAACAGTTATTTGAACATATTTTACATTTACCCGTTTCTTTTCATGATAAAAATTCGAATGGTGATTTAATATCAAAGATCACATTTGATACAGAACAAGTACAGCAAGCGATTACCAAAGCATTATTAATTGTGGTGAGAGAGGGCGCCTTTGTTGTTTTCTTATTGTTTAATATGTTTTATACCAGCTGGAAATTATCACTTATTTTCTTAGTGATTATTCCTCTCGTTGCAGTGATTGTTGCGTTTGTATCTAAACGTTTTCGAATGATTTCAAAAAAAATTCAATCGGCAATGGGTCAAGTTACCCGTACTTCAGAGCAAATGTTGTCAGGCCATAAAGTGATCCATGGTTTTGGTGGACAACAACAAGAAATCGCTCAGTTTTCTGCAATTAACAACCACAACCGCCAGCAACGCATTAAAATGGATGCGACGAAAGCTTTAAGCGTGTCGATTATACAAATATTAGCAGCCAGTGCGATGGCGGTTATTTTATGGGTTGTATCGATGCCGTCGATGATTGACACGATAAGCTCAGGTGATTTTGTGTTATTAATTTCATCTATGATGATGCTGTTAAGACCTTTAAAGCAACTTTCTAATGTGAACAGCGACCTTCAGCGAGGTATTTCGGCTGCACAAAGTATATTTTTAGTACTTGATGAAGAAATCGAAAAAGACACAGGTACATATACAGTAGATAAGGTAACAGGCCGCATTGAAATTAAAAACGTGACATTCTGTTACCCTACTAAAGAAGAGCCTGTTCTTAAAAACTTAACACTCAGCATTGATGCCGGTGAAAGTATTGCATTGGTAGGGCGCTCAGGCTCGGGTAAATCTACAATCTCTAATTTATTACCTCGTTATTATGAATTAGAAGGTGAAAGCGAAATATTACTCGACGGTGTGTCACTTGCCGATTACAAGCTAACGGATCTTCGTAAACAGTTTGCATTGGTCTCTCAGCAAGTCGTGTTGTTTAGCGACACGATAGCGAACAATATTTGTTATGGGTTAGACAGAAGTCTGACTGAAGATGAATTAATTGCTGTTGCCAAGCAGGCTCATGTTTGGGAGTTTGTAAAAGACTTACCTGAGGGTTTAAATACCCTGGTCGGAGAAAATGGTGTGATGTTATCGGGTGGTCAACGTCAGCGTATTGCCATTGCGCGAGCCATCTTAAAAGATGCACCTATTTTGATTCTTGATGAAGCAACTTCAGCGCTTGATACCGAGTCAGAGAAACTGATCCAACAGGCACTTGATACTTTAATGAAAGAGAAGACATCAATCGTGATTGCGCATCGTTTATCAACGATTGAAAACAGTGATTGTATTTATGTTATCGATAATGGCCAAGTAATCGAAAAGGGCACTCATAACGAGCTGCTAGAAAAAAACGGTACTTACTCTGCGCTTTGTAAGATGCAATTTGGTGAACAATAGTGAGTATGATTGAACAAAGCTGGTACAAACAGCCCCGCTTTTTAACGGTGCTGCTTTTACCTTTGAGCTGTATCTTTTGGCTAATTTCAACCTTACGAGTTAGCCTTTATAAGCTCAAAATACTCAAGGCGTTTAAGGCCAATGTTCCTATCATTGTTGTTGGCAATATTAGTGTAGGTGGTAATGGTAAAACCCCCTTTGTTATTTGGCTCGCTGAGTACTTACAACAGCAGGGTTTAAAGGTCGCGGTAATCAGCCGTGGATATGGCGGTAAGTCTTCGAGTTATCCGCTGTTAGTCACACAAAAAACAACCTCAAGTGAAGCGGGTGATGAACCTGTACTTATTCAACGTCGGCTAGGATGCGTGGTGATGGTAGGACCCAATCGCCAAGCGAGTATTGAAAAGCTGCAACAAGAACACGCTATTGATATCATCATTTCAGATGATGGTATGCAGCATTATAAAATGGCGCGTGATATTGAGTGTTGTATTGTCGACAGTGAACGCCAGTTTGGCAATGGATTTTTGATGCCTGCAGGCCCGCTAAGAGAAACTAAAGCGCGTTTAAAGTCAGTTGATATTGTGGTAGAGAATGGTGGGGCGACAAACTACCGCTATGACTTAGTACCCAGCCAATTTAGATCGGTTGCATCTTTTGAACGCGTATCAGATACGCTAAATACCGGGCACGCTATCAGTGCAATTGGTAATCCATTACGCTTTGAGTTAAGCCTTAAGCAACAAGGCATAGACCTGCTTTCGACACACCATTTTCGAGACCATTATAACTATCAACCGACTGATTTTTCGGGCTTTGAAAATGATGCCGTGTTCATGACTGAAAAAGACGCAGTAAAGTGCTTTAGTTTTGCTAAACCTAATTGGTATTATCTACCTGTTGATGCAAGGCCGACTGCCGCTGTTATTGAAAAATTACATTCATTATTAAAACAAAAAGGGATCCTTCATGGCCTTTGATACAAAATTACTTGAAATAATTGCTTGCCCAGTATGTAAAGGTAAGTTGCGCTTAGATAAAGAAAATCAAGAGCTTATAAGTACTGCTGCAAAATTAGCTTACCCAATAAAAGATGATATCCCTGTGCTTCTTGAAAACGAAGCGCGTGAATTAAGCCAAGAAGAGGTTGATAAGTGGAATTCGTAGTTGTCATTCCTGCACGCTATGCTTCTAGCCGCTTACCGGGTAAACCCTTAGCTGACATATGTGGTAAACCCATGATCCAGCATGTTTACAACAAAGCGGCTGCATCAGGTGCAAGTGCTGTGTATGTTGCCACCGATCATCAAGCGGTGTTTGATGTTGTGAAGGGCTTTACAGATAACGTATTAATGACACGTGAAGATCATCAATCGGGCACAGAACGACTTGCCGAAGTGGTTGAAAAGCTAAACCTTGCCAGTGACACGATTGTCGTCAATGTACAAGGTGATGAGCCATTATTGGCCAGTGAAAACGTCAGTCAGGTGGCAAAGTTACTGGCTGAATCTGATGCACCGATGGCAACGCTCAGTGCTAAAATAACTGACTCTGATGATATATTTAACCCGAATTGTGTCAAAGTTGTCAGTGATACTGAGCAAAACGCACTGTATTTTTCGCGGGCGCCTATTCCTTATCATCGCGATGCAATGATGAACGACGATAACAGCACGCTAAATCTGGCTGATTATGCGCGTCATATTGGTATCTATGCGTATCGTGCTGGCTTCATTCAGCAGTATATTGCATTGCCTGAATCGCGTTTAGAACAACTTGAGTCACTTGAACAGTTACGTGTTTTATACCACGGCTACAGCATTAAAATTGCAGGAGCTGTGTGTGAACCTCAAGCCGGTGTTGATACACCCGACGATCTCACACGTGTAATAGCCGCTTTGAGCAACGAGTGCGATGACTGATGTGCACGCTGTTCATCTTCATGCTAGTGAAGATGACTTTTTTGTTTTTTACAAACCTGCGGGCGTTAGCTTTCACAGCGAAGACTGTGCAGGGTTTGTTGTACTTGCAGAGCAACGAGTGAATGAAAAGCTGTTTCCTGTTCACCGGCTAGACAAAGTAACGTCTGGGTTAATTATTTTAGCCAGAAACAAGCAGGCAGCAGCAGAATTTACATCGCTTTTCACTGCGCACCAAGTGAATAAATTTTACCTTGCTGTGAGTGATGAAAAACCTAAAAAAAAGCAAGGCTGGATCAAAGGCGATATGCAAAAAAGTCGCCGTGGTGCGTTTAAGTTGCTAAAAAGCCAAGAAAACCCAGCTATCACGCGCTTTTATTCAAAAAGTATTCGCCCCGGCCTGCGCGCATACTTATTAAAACCTTTTTCTGGCAAGACGCATCAATTAAGAGTGGCAATGAAAAGTATTGGTGCGCCTATATTGGGTGACGTTACTTATGCTGGTACGCCAGATGAGCGTACTAATTTGCATGCATATGCCCTGCAATTTATGTATCAAGGTCAACTAAAAGAATATCGCTGTGCGCATACGACAGGCGCATATCTCAATGAAGTTTTTAACGCAGACGAATTCAAAGAGTGGCTGACTCCTTGGACGTTGGATTGGTAAATGAAAGAAACAACACAAGACATTCGCTTTGGTGGTATCAAGCGCTTATATGGCCATCAACAATTTGATTGGTTACAGCAAGCACATTTTTGTGTCATAGGTATTGGTGGCGTCGGAAGCTGGGCTGCTGAAGCATTAGCACGCACCGGGGTAGGTCAATTGACGTTGATTGACTTAGATGATATTTGCGCAACGAATGTTAATCGTCAAATACATGCTTTAACTGGCACGATAGGTGACGCTAAAGTAGACGCGATGAAAGCGCGTTGTGAATTAATTAATCCAGATATTAAAGTCAATGTCATTGATGACTTTATTACCCTAGATAATATTCGTGAGCACATTCAGGGCTTTGATTATGTAATTGATTGTATTGATGCAGTAAAAGAAAAAGCGGCACTGATAGCCCATTGTAAGCGAGTCAAGTTACCTGTTATTACAACCGGTGGTGCTGGGGGGCAAACGGATCCTAGCCAAATTAGTTTTGGTGATGTTGCTAAAACAACCCATGACCCATTGCTTGCAAAAGTCCGTTATATTCTCAGAAAACAGTACAACTTTAGTAGCAACCCTAAGCGAAAATTTAATGTTGATTGTGTTTATTCGACCGAACAATTAGTGTATCCAACGTCCGACGGTGAAGTGTGCCAAGCAAAACAAGGCGCAGATGGCTCGATGAACATGGATTGTAACAACGGTTTTGGCTCAGCAACCATGGTAACGGGTAGCTTTGGCTTTTTTGTTGCAGCCAAAGCAATTAGAAAATACCTAGATAAAAAACAGCGAAGTTTAAAATAGTGCTTTTTAGCGCTTTTCCTGAGCCATGGTTTGAATTTTATCAACCATGGCTTTTATGCCGTTGCCGCGTGATGGGCTTAAATGGCTAATTAGACCAAGTCGTTCAAATTCGTTATAGGCATTAATTTGAGTTGCTTGCTCGGGTGTTAGACCATTGTATAAGGCCAAAATTAAGGCCAGTAACCCTTTAACAATACGTGTATCAGAATCACCCGCAAGCACTAGGCTGTTTTCGGAGTGGTCAAAATCAATATAAAGCCATACCTTACTTTCACAGCCTTTTACAAGCGCATCATCAACTTTTAAAACATCGGGCATGACCGGTAGCTTTTTACCTAACAGCATAATTTGACGATATTTTTGTTGCCAGCCATTTGCATTCTCGATGTCTTGAGTCACGGTGTGAAAAGGTGAATTCATAATATATCCAACATTAATCTAATAGTTCTATACAGTGCTTGAGTGCTTTAATAAAAGCATCAACATCGTCGAGCGAATTATACAGTGCGAAGCTCGCTCTCACAGTGCCAGGAATGCCTAATTTGCTCATAATTGGTTGGGTACAGTGATGGCCACTACGAACAGCTATGCCGTAACCATCCAGTAGCGTTGCTAAATCAAATGGATGCTCATCACGATAATTAAAACTGATATTGCCAATGTTATTTTCTTTATGCGAATAAATAGAAATCCCATCGATGGTTGATAATTGTTTTATCGCATAATTGAAAATTGTATGCTCATGTTGACGCATTCCATTGAAATCAAGTGCTGTTAAATAATTGATTGCTTCGGCAAAGGCGATTACGCCTGCAATGTGTGGCGTACCCGCTTCAAATTTGCCTGGCGCATCACGAAATGTGCTGTGTGTTAAGCTTACAGTCTCAATCATTTCGCCACCTGTTTGATAGACATCAAGCGTATTTAAGCGTGAGTAACGACCATAAAGCCCCCCCAATCCTGTTGGACCCAGCATTTTATGTGCAGAGAAAACATAAAAATCACAATCGAGTTTATTTAAATCGGGTTTTAAATGCATCGCCGCCTGTGCGCCATCAATAACAGAAGTCGCATTAATTTCTTTGCAAGCAGTGATAATTGGCTCTAAGTCAGTGATATTTCCTAATGTATTCGAAGCATGGGTTACAGCAACAACGCTCGGTTTATGCTCACGAATAAATGCAGCACATTCATTACTATCCAAGACTAAATCAGCTGTAATGGGCAAAATAATGAGCTCTGCATTTACTTTTTTTGCAAGTTCTTGCCACGGAACGATATTAGCGTGATGCTCAATCGCTGAAATCGCTATTTTATCGCCTGATTTTAGGTGTGAAGTTAGGCCGTTTGCAATTAAGTTTAGTGATTCGGTTGCCCCTTTAGTCCAAACAATTTCGGTGCGCTGTACATTGAAATACGCTGCGATTGCTGTTCGTGTATCTTCATAGCGACGTGTCGCATGCTCACTGAGAAAATGGCGACCGCGATGAACATTGGCATTTTCAGCACTGTAATAGCTTTCTAAGGCTTTGATAACTGATAGAGGCTTTTGCGAGGTAGCTGCTGAGTCTAAATACACTAATGGGTATTCATTTACTGTCTGTGTGAGTAAAGGAAAGTCGGCGCGTATAGTTTCGAAATCAAACATGGATAAGCCTAAACAACAAGAATGCGACGATTTTAATTACTTTGCACAAATAGACAAGTGGTGGGCAATAAAAAAGGCCGCTTAGCGGCCTTTTTTAAACACGAAATCGTATTAACGCTTGTCTGTTGGTACGTAATCGCGTGATGTTTCACCAGTGTATAACTGACGTGGGCGGCTGATCTTGTGGCCAGGTTGAGATAGCATCTCATCCCAGTGAGAGATCCAACCAACAGTACGAGACATAGCAAAGATTACTGTGAACATGCTAGTCGGGATACCGATTGCTTTTAAGATGATACCAGAGTAGAAATCTACGTTAGGGTATAGTTTCTTCTCTACGAAGTACGGGTCTTCAAGCGCGATTTGTTCAAGTTTCATTGCGATATCAAGCAATGGATCTTGAATGTTTAGCTCTGCTAATACTTCATGACATGTTTGACGCATTACCGTCGCACGTGGGTCGAAGTTTTTGTAAACACGGTGACCAAAGCCCATAAGACGGAATGGGTCTGACTTGTCTTTCGCTTTAGCAACGTATTCGTCGATACGGTCAACAGAACCGATTTCTTCTAACATGTTAAGACATGCTTCGTTAGCACCGCCGTGTGCAGGACCCCACAGTGATGCGATACCAGCAGCGATACATGCGTAAGGGTTTGCACCAGATGAACCCGCTAAACGAACCGTAGACGTTGACGCATTTTGCTCGTGGTCAGCGTGAAGCATGAAGATTTTGTCCATTGCTTTAGCTAAAACTGGGCTCACTTTGTATTCTTCAGCAGGCACTGAGAACATCATGTGTAAGAAGTTTTCAGCAAAGCTTAAATCGTTGCGTGGGTAAACAAACGGTTGACCAACGTTATATTTGTAAGCCATTGCTGCGATTGTCGGTAACTTAGCTACTAACTTAATCGCGCTCGTTTTACGCTGTGTTGCATCAGTGATGTCTAAATCTTCATGGTAGAAAGAAGAAAGTGCACCTACTACACCACATAGCATTGCCATCGGGTGAGCATCAAAGCGGAAACCTTGGAAGAAGTTTGCAATTTTAGTATCAAGCATTGTGTTGTGCGTGATTTCTTGTGCAAACGCATCGTATTGTTCTTTAGTCGGTAACTCACCATTAAGTAACAAATAGCAAAGCTCGATGTAGTTTGATTCATCAGCTAATTGTTCAATTGGGTAACCACGGTGTAAAAGAACACCTTTACCGCCATCGATGTAAGTGATTGAAGATTCACATGAACCCGTCGACATGAAACCTGGGTCGTAAGTGAAATAACCATGAGAACCTAACGTACGTACGTCGATTACGTCTTGGCCAGCAGTGCCTTGGTAAATTGGAAGTTCGATTGGATCAAGACCATCAATATGGACCGTGGCTTTCTTATCCGCCATCTATTTATCTCCTATTAAGATAACAACTCTGATTGTTATGTTCTGAATCTGTTTAAGCACATTCTTTTCATTTTAACGTGAAAGAGGGGTGTAAAGTCAATTTTTATAAATAGTATGCATAAAAGGATAATAAATATTCTGTCAGGATTAAATATTATACCATTGGCTAATTCGCAAACGTCTCTTACTAAACAAGAATTGTAAAAAGACCATTGGCTATATATACTATCCAAGGTTTTATACCGTATTGTCTGTAGGTAAACTTTATTTTTACATTTGAGTTTTGCACCAGTGTGAACTTTTTGTGTATTAACACGGTTTACTTAGATAGTTCCATCGAAATTCATTTTGATGGGTTTTAGAAAAACAAGTAGATGAGCCCCTAAGTGGGCAAGATGGGCAAGTAACTGTGAAAAAGCAAAGACCTGTAAATCTAGATCTAACAACTATATCTATGCCGGCTACGGCTAAAGCATCAATTCTTCACCGCGTCACCGGTGTTGCATTATTTTTTGCTTTAACGTTTGTCATTTGGGCGTGGTCTGAGTCTCTTTCTTCTCCTGAAGGTTTTGAATTCGTCAAGGGTCTGTTCAGCGGATTCATTGCCAAATTCATAGCGTGGGGTACCATTTCTGTATTGGCGTATCACCTAATTGGTGGTATCCGTCATATCATTATGGATATGGGTCACTGGGAAGAACTTGAATCAGGTAACTTCAGCGCTAAAGTTGCAATGGCTTTAGGCGTTGTTGCTGCAATTCTAGCAGGAGTGTGGATATGGTTTTAAATCAAGCAACTCTTAAACGTGATGGTGTACAAGATTACGTATCACTTCGTACAACCGCTTTAATTATCAGCGCTTACGCGATTTTTATTGTTGGCTATTTTTTATGTACACCCGAAGTCACTTTTGAAGCCTGGCAAGGCCTATTTTCAAACCTAGCAATGAAAGGGTTTACACTAATTACCCTTGTTTGCATCATGGTTCACACCCGTATTGGCCTTTGGCAAGTATTAACTGACTATGTTAAATGCGCTAAATTACGTGCTGTTTTAGGCTTTGTATTAAACCTTATGGCCGTTGCTTACGTAGCAATAGGTCTAATCGTTTTATGGGGTGTTTAAGTGAATTATTCTGTTCGTGAATTTGACGCTGTAGTGATTGGTGCCGGTGGTGCAGGTATGCGCGCAGCACTTGCAATCACTGAGTCAGGCAAAACCTGTGCACTTATCTCAAAAGTTTTCCCTACACGTTCTCACACTGTGTCTGCACAGGGTGGTATTACGGTGGCTTTGGGTAACTCACATGAAGATAACTGGGAATGGCACATGTACGATACGGTTAAAGGTTCCGATTTCATCGGTGACCAAGACGCTATCGAATATATGTGTAAAACAGGCCCAGAAGCTATTACTGAATTAGAAAACATGGGCTTACCATTTTCTCGTTTTGAAAATGGCCGTGTTTATCAACGTCCTTTCGGCGGTCAGTCGAAAAACTTTGGTGGTGAACAAGCTGCACGTACTGCAGCCGCAGCTGACCGTACTGGTCACGCATTATTGCATTGTCTTTACCAACAAAACGTTAAAAACAAAACAAATGTATTCTCTGAGTGGTATGCATTAGACCTTGTTAAAAACAGCGACGGTCACGTTGTTGGTTGTACAGCAATCGACATCGAGTCAGGTGAAGTTGTTTATTTCAAATCTAAAGCGGTTGTTTTAGCAACAGGTGGCGCAGGTCGTATCTTTGCATCAACAACTAACGCGCACATCAATACAGGTGACGGCGTTGGTATGGCAACACGCGCGGGTGTTGCAATGCAAGATATGGAAATGTGGCAGTTCCACCCAACCGGTATTGCAGGTGCGGGAGTACTTGTGACGGAAGGTTGTCGTGGTGAAGGTGGTTACCTTCTAAACAAAGACGGCGAACGTTTCATGGAGCGTTATGCACCGAATGCGAAAGACTTAGCATCGCGTGACGTTGTTGCTCGTTCAATGATGACAGAAATTCGTGAAGGCCGTGGTTGCGATGGTCCTTATGGTCCACATATCAAGCTTAAGCTTGACCACTTAGGTGAAGAAACTCTTAACCTTCGTCTTCCAGGTGTTTGTGACCTTGCGAAAACATTCGCACACGTTGACCCTGCTAAAGAGCCAATTCCAGTTATCCCAACATGTCACTATATGATGGGTGGTGTTCCAACTAACGTAAATGGTCAAGCATTACAAATTGATGCAAATGGCCAAGAAAAAGTTGTTGAAGGCTTATTCGCTGTTGGTGAAATTGCGTGTGTATCTGTACACGGTGCTAACCGTCTTGGCGGTAACTCACTACTTGACTTAGTTGTTTTCGGCCGTGCTGCTGGTAACTTCTTAGGCAAATACCTAAATAGTGTTGAAGCGGGTAAAGATGCGTCTGATTCAGACCTTGAAGCATCGCTTGCACGCTTTAATCGTTGGGAAAGTTCTAAAGTTGGCCAAGGTGAAGACCCTGTTCAAATCAAGAAAGACCTACAAATGTGTATGCAACTTAACTTCTCGGTATTCCGTGAAGGTGAAGCAATGGCAACAGGTCTTAAAGAGCTTAAAGAAATCCGTGAACGTCTTCAGTATGCGCGTCTTGATGACAAATCAACTGAATTCAACACAGCACGTATTGAATGTTTAGAGCTTGATAACTTGATGGAAACAGCTTACTCAACTGCAGTAGCTGCAAACTTCCGTACAGAAAGCCGTGGTGCTCACTCTCGTTTCGACTACCCAGATCGTGATGACGAAAACTGGCTATGTCACTCAATTTTCAATCCTGTAACGGATGAAATGAGCAAACGTGAAGTAAACTACGCGCCGAAACTGCGTGAAGCTTTCCCACCTAAAGCACGTACATACTAGGAGCGAGACGATGGCACAAGTACAATTTTCCGTTTATCGTTACAATCCAGATATTGATAACGCACCACGTATGCAAGACTTCTCGCTAGAAACGCAAGAAGGTCAGGATATGATGGTGTTGGATGCGCTTATGAAATTAAAAGAGCAAGATCCAACGTTATCATTCCGTCGTTCATGCCGTGAAGGTGTGTGTGGTTCAGACGGTATCAACATGAATGGTAAAAATGGTTTGGCATGTATCACGCCTTTATCAACGCTACTTAAAGGTGGCAAAGGTAAAATCGTAATTCGTCCATTACCTGGTTTACCTGTGGTACGTGACCTTGTTATTGACATGAGTCAGTTCTACACTCAATACGAAAAAGTAAAACCTTATCTTATCAACGACACGCCAGCGGCGGGTGAGCGTCTTCAGTCAATCGAAGAACGCGATAAGCTTGATGGTTTATATGAGTGTATTTTATGTGCATGTTGTTCAACATCGTGTCCTTCGTTCTGGTGGAATCCAGACAAGTTCATCGGTCCAGCAGGCCTTCTTCACGCATATCGTTTCTTGGCTGATAGCCGCGATACAGCGACAGAAGAGCGTCTTGCTGACCTTGACGATGCGTTCAGCGTGTTCCGTTGTCACAGTATCATGAACTGTGTTAGCGTGTGTCCAAAAGGTCTTAATCCGACCAAAGCAATTGGACAAATCAAGTCAATGCTTTTAAATCGTTCGGTTTAAAATATTGAATATGTAAGGTGGTTAATTTATTAACCACCTTGTTTTTACAACAATTAATTTCTGCGCTAAAGAAAAGGGCTTATAAATGCACGAAGGTGTGATGAAGGCATGGCTAGAATCTTCTCACTTAAACGGCGGTAACGTTGCTTACGTAGAAGAGCTTTATGAAGCGTACTTAGATGATGCGACTTCTGTGCCAGAAGAATGGCGAGAAGTGTTCGAACAATTACCAAAAGTTGATGGTGTGGATGTTGACGTAAAACATTCTGAAGTTCGTGCACAATTTGCGGAGCTTGCTAAAAACAAGCATAGAGAAGTGGTGGTAGCAGAGGGTGGCTCTGGTGATCCTAAACAGGTCAAAGTGCTACAACTTATAAATGCTTTCCGTTTCCGTGGTCACCAAAATGCCAACCTAGATCCATTAGGTATCTGGCAACGCGAACGTGTTCGCGATCTTGAATTAGAGTACCACGATTTATCTGAAGCTGATTTTGACCGTGAATTCAATGTGGGTTCGTTTGCAGTCGGTCGCGAAACCATGCCTTTAGGTGAGTTATATCAAGCACTTAAAACCACGTACTGTGGTTCTGTTGGTGCTGAGTATATGCATATCACATCGACTGAAGAAAAGCGTTGGTTACAACAGCGTTTGGAATCAGTGCAATCACGTCCAACTTTTTCTAAAGAAGAAAAGCTGCGCATCCTTAAAGGGTTAACAGCAGCGGATGGTCTTGAAAAATATTTAGGGGCTAAGTTCCCTGGTGCAAAACGTTTCTCACTTGAAGGTGGTGATGCGTTAGTACCAATGCTTAAAGAACTGATTCATCGTGCAGGTGAAAGCGGACAAAAAGAAGCTGTTATTGGTATGGCTCACCGCGGTCGTCTGAACGTACTAGTGAACGTTTTAGGTAAAAACCCATCAGATTTGTTTGATGAGTTCGCTGGTAAACATAAAGATACATTAAGCTCAGGTGACGTTAAATATCACATGGGTTATTCATCTGACTTTGCGACTAAGGGTGGCAATGTGCACATGGCACTTGCATTTAACCCGTCTCACCTAGAAATCGTAAACCCGGTAGTGATGGGTTCGGTTCGTGCGCGTCTTGACCGCTTAGGTGATAAGTCAGGTATTAAAGCACTGCCTATTACAATTCATGGTGACTCTGCGATTGCAGGTCAAGGTGTTGTACAAGAAACATTTAACCTATCACAAACTAATGCATTTAGTTGTGGTGGTAGTATCCGTATTGTTGTTAACAACCAAGTTGGTTTTACAACGTCTAAACAGGCTGATGTGCGTTCTACACCATACTGTACAGATATTGCAAAGATGGTTCAGGCACCTATTTTCCACGTTAACTCTGATGATCCAGAAGCCGTTGCATTCGTAACACAAATTGCGCTTGATTTCAGAAATCAGTTTAAACGTGATGTTGTTATTGATTTGGTCTGTTATCGCCGTCATGGTCATAACGAAGCGGATGAGCCTAATGCGACTCAACCACTTATGTACCAAAAAATCAAAAAACACCCTGTTCCTCGTTTAATCTATGCTGATCAGCTTGTGGCTGAAGGTTCATTCACTGAAGACGAAATTAAAGTACTCGCAGATGATTACCGTAATGGCTTAGACCGTGGCTCGTGCGTTGTTGAAGAAATTCAACCTGAAACATCTCATTCATCTGATTGGGCTAAGTTCGTTGGTCACGATTGGGATGTAGAATACGACGCTAAAGTGTCGGTAGAGAAACTTAAAGAACTTGGCGAGAAAGTCGCAAGTTACCCAGAAGGTCATAAAGCACAGTCTCGTGTTAAGAAAATCTACGACGACCGTAAACTAATGGCATCAGGTGAAAAAGCACTTGATTGGGGTATGGCAGAAACACTGGCTTATGCAACACTTGTTGATGCAGGTACTGATATCCGTTTAACGGGTCAAGACTCAGGCCGTGGTACATTCTTCCATCGTCATGCTGTTGTTCATAATCAACAAGATGCATCAACTTACTTACCGTTGCAAAATATCAGCGAAAAGCAAGGTGCATTTGAAGTATACGATTCAGTGTTATCTGAAGAAGCGGTGCTTGCGTTTGAATATGGTTATGCGACTGCAGAACCTACATCATTAGTCATGTGGGAAGCCCAATTTGGTGACTTTGCGAACGGCGCTCAAGTTGTATTTGACCAGTTCTTAAGTTCAGGCGAGCAAAAGTGGGGCCGTTTATGTGGTCTAACGTGTTTGTTACCGCATGGCTATGAAGGTCAAGGTCCTGAGCATAGTTCAGCCCGTTTAGAGCGTTTCTTACAACTGTGTGCTGATCACAACATGCAAGTGTGTGTGCCATCAACACCTGCGCAGGTTTACGCAATGCTACGTCGTCAATCAGTTCGTCCACTGCGTCGTCCTTTGATTGTTATGACACCGAAGTCATTATTACGTCACCCATTAGCAACATCAACACTGGAAGAGTTATCGGAAGGTGTGTTCTATAATATGATTGACGAGATTGATGACATCCCAGCTGAGAAAGTTGAACGCGTTGTTTTCTGTAGCGGTAAAGTTTACTACGAACTACTTCAAGAGCGTCGTAAGCAAGAGCTTAATAATGTTGCAATTGTTCGTGTTGAACAACTTTATCCATTCCCACACGATGAGATGGATGCAATCATGCAGCGTTATCAACACGTTAAAGACTTCGTTTGGTGTCAAGAAGAGCCACAAAACCAAGGTGCTTGGTATTGTTCTCAACACCACTTTGTCGATGCAATTCCACAAGGCGCTAAATTAAAATATGCTGGCCGTAAAGCATCAGCATCGCCAGCATGTGGTTACATGTCAGTGCATACTAAAGAACAACAAGCGCTCGTTGCAGATGCGCTTACTATTGAAAATAAAGGATAAGCAATGAGCACAGAAATTAAAGTTCCTGTACTTCCTGAGTCGGTTGCTGATGCTACCGTAGCAACATGGCACGTAAGTGTTGGCGACAAAGTAAGCCGTGACCAAAACTTAGTTGATATTGAAACAGATAAAGTTGTTTTAGAAGTAGTTGCACCAAACGACGGTGTCATTACTGAAATTTCACAAGAAGAAGGTGCAACCGTACTTGGTGAACAAGTAATTGGTTTACTTGGTGATGCAGATGCTGCACCAGCAAGTGACGATTCTGCTAAAGAATCAGCACCAGCAAAATCAGAAGACGCGCCAGCGGCGCAATCAGCACCAGCATCAGAAGGTAAAGAAGTGGACATTAAAGTACCTGTACTTCCAGAATCAGTCGCAGACGCGACAATTGCTACTTGGCATGTTCAACCAGGTGAAGCGGTAACGCGCGACCAAAACCTAGTTGACATCGAAACTGATAAAGTTGTTCTTGAAGTTGTTGCTCAAGAAGACGGTATCATGGGCGAGCACATCCACGCAGAAGGCGAAACAGTGCTTGGCGAACAAGTGATTGGTACTGTTAAAGCGGGTGCAGCACCTGCTAAAGCAGAATCGAAAAAAGAAGAAGCGGCACCAGCAAGCGATTCAAGCGATAGCTCAGACGTATTAACACCGTCAGTGCGTCGTCTAATCGCTGAAAAGGGCCTTGATGCATCAAAAATCAAGGGCACGGGTAAAAATGGTCGCGTAACGAAAGAAGACGTTGATACATTCTTAAAAGCGCCTGCGTCTGCACCTAAAGCAGAAGCGGCAGCACCTGCTGCACCTATGGGTGACCGTACTCAAAAACGTGTTCCAATGACGCGTTTACGTAAGACTATTGCAAATCGCCTTCTTGAAGCGAAAAACTCAACTGCAATGTTAACAACATTCAACGAAGTAAACATGAAACCTATCATGGACCTTCGTAAGCAGTATCAAGAAGTATTCGAAAAACGTCATGGTATTCGTTTAGGTTTCATGTCTTTCTATGTGAAAGCAGTAACAGAAGCGCTTAAACGTTTCCCTGAAGTGAATGCATCAATCGATGGTGATGATATTGTTTATCACAACTACTTCGATATCAGCATCGCAGTATCAACACCACGTGGCCTAGTTACACCAGTACTTAAAGATTGTGACAAGTTATCAGTTGCAGAAATTGAAAAAGGTATCCGTGAATTAGCGCTTAAAGGTCGTGACGGCAAATTAACACTTGATGATATGACAGGTGGTAACTTCACTATCACTAATGGTGGTGTATTCGGTTCGTTACTTTCTACACCGATTATCAACTTACCTCAGTCATCAATCTTAGGTATGCACAAAATCCAAGATCGTCCAATGGCTGTAAATGGTAAAGTTGAAATCTTACCAATGATGTATTTAGCGTTATCGTACGATCACCGTCAAATTGATGGTAAAGAATCTGTTGGTTTCTTAGTGACAATTAAAGAGTTACTTGAAGATCCAACACGTTTATTACTAGATGTTTAATCTAGTTGTATAAAATGTAAGCTGTGGACTGCGTTCACAGCTTTTTTTTTGCGCCTTTGGTCTAACTGGGGTTTTCATGTTGAGCCTTGGGATTTATACTAGGTGCGCAATTTGGGATAGCTGTTTATTTGCATAAATATTCAGCTCTTTTAGTATAAAAAATTGGATAAAGCATCATGAATTTGCATGAGTATCAGGCAAAACAACTTTTTGCCGAATATGGTTTACCAGTTTCTCACGGTTACGCTTGCGATACACCTGAAGAAGCTGCAGCAGCTGCTGAGAAAATTGGCGGTGATATGTGGGTTGTTAAAACACAGGTTCACGCAGGTGGCCGTGGTAAAGCTGGCGGTGTTAAGCTAGTTAAAACAATCGACGAAGTTAAAGAGTTCGCTGCGAACTGGTTAGGTAAAAACTTAGTTACTTACCAAACAGACGAAAATGGTCAGCCAGTAGCTAAGATCCTTGTTGAGAGCTGCACTGACATCGCTAACGAATTATACCTAGGCGCTGTAGTAGATCGTGCTTCTCGTAAAGTTGTTTTCATGGCATCTACTGAAGGTGGTGTTGAAATCGAGACTGTTGCTGAAGAAACGCCAGAGCTAATCCACAAAGCTGAAATCGATCCACTTGTAGGTCCTCAAGCGTATCAAGCTCGTGAATTAGGCTTCAAACTAGGTTTAAACCCAACGCAAATGAAACAGTTTGTTAAGATCTTCATGGGTCTTGCGAACATGTTCAACGATTTCGATTTCGCATTATTAGAAATCAACCCGCTTGTTATCACAGACGAAGGCAACCTTCACTGTCTAGATGGCAAAATCGGTGTAGATGGTAACGCGCTTTACCGTCAACCTAAAATCCGTGAAATGCACGATCCATCTCAAGAAGATGCACGTGAAGCTCACGCTGCAAGCTTCGAGCTTAACTACGTTGCACTAGACGGTAACGTGGGTTGTATGGTTAACGGTGCAGGCCTAGCAATGGGTACGATGGACATCGTAAACCTACACGGTGGCAAGCCAGCTAACTTCCTAGATGTTGGTGGCGGCGCGACGAAAGAGCGTGTATCTGAAGCATTCAAGATCATCCTTTCAGACGACAACGTAAAAGCTGTTTTAGTTAACATCTTCGGTGGTATCGTTCGTTGTGACATGATCGCAGAAGGTATCATTGGTGCAGTTAAAGAAGTAGGCGTAAACGTACCAGTAGTAGTACGTTTAGAAGGTACTAACGCTGAACTAGGTCGTGAAGTACTTGCTAATTCTGACCTTAACATCATCGCTGCTGAATCACTAACAGACGCAGCTGAAAAAGTTGTTGCTGCTGCGGAGGGCAAATAATGTCTGTATTAATCAATAAAGATACAAAAGTTATCTGTCAAGGTTTCACTGGTGGCCAAGGTACTTTCCACTCTGAGCAAGCGCTTGAGTATGGTACACAAATGGTTGGTGGTGTTAGCCCAGGTAAAGGCGGTCAAACGCACCTTGGTCTTCCAGTATTCAACACAGTACGTGACGCTGTAGAAGCAACTGGCGCAACTGCATCAGTAATCTACGTACCAGCACCTTTCTGTAAAGATGCAATCTTAGAAGCTATCGATGCTGGCATCGAGCTTATCGTTTGTATCACTGAAGGTATCCCAACACTAGACATGGTTGACGTTAAAGTTAAGCTTGAGCAAACTGGTGTTCGCATGATCGGTCCTAACTGCCCAGGTGTTATCACTCCGGGTGAAACTAAGATCGGTATCATGCCTGGTCACATCCACAAGCCTGGTAAAGTAGGTATCGTATCACGTTCTGGTACACTTACTTACGAAGCGGTTAAGCAAACTACTGATGCTGGTTTCGGCCAATCAACATGTGTTGGTATCGGTGGCGACCCAATCCCTGGCACTAACTTCATCGACGTTTTAGAAATGTTCGAAAAAGACGAGCAAACTGAAGCAATCGTTATGATCGGTGAAATCGGTGGTACAGCAGAAGAAGAAGCTGCTGAATACATCAAGCACAACGTAACTAAGCCTGTTGTTTCTTACATTGCGGGTGTAACTGCGCCTCCAGGTAAGCGTATGGGTCACGCGGGTGCAATCATCGCAGGCGGTAAAGGTACTGCTGATGAGAAATTTGCTGCATTAGAAGCTGCTGGCGTTAAAACAGTACGTTCACTAGCTGACATCGGTGCTGCACTTAAAGAGAAAACAGGCTGGTAATCGGTCTTTAATCTCTTAAAAAGAGGCTCGCTTATGCGGGCCTTTTTTATTGCTAAATTCACTGTCAATTTTTATTCATAAATAAAGAATAAAAATTCTTTATTTATGAATAAAAATTCCTTACACTAATTCCTCTGTTTCCGTTTTAATAAAAAACGCTTGAATTTAAAAGGTAATTAGCACGTGCGTACTACAGAATTAGTAGACGGATTTCGTCAGTCGACTCCTTATGTAAATGCCCATAGAGGCAAGACTTTCGTTGTAATGCTGGGTGGTGAGGCGATAGACCAGCCAGGCTGTCGAAGTATTATTAATGATGTTGCTCTATTAACAAGCTTAGGTATTAAGATTGTTTTGGTGTTTGGCGCACGGCCACAATTTAATGCCGCTTTGAATGAGGTTGGCATAACTAGTCATTTTCATAACGAGATCCGTGTTACCGATAACACCACTTTTGAAGTGATTAAAAAAGTGGCCGGAGCAATGCAATTTGACATCACCGCACGTTTATCCACGTCATTAAGTAGCACCCCCATGTCGGGCTCATTTTTAAATGTAGTCAGTGGTAATTTTGTTATAGCGCAGCCTTTAGGCGTTGATGAAGGGGTTGATTACCACCACTCGGGGCGTGTTAGGCGAATTGATGTTGAGGGAATACGCCACCAACTCAATAACAATAGTATTGTGCTCCTAGGTCCGATTGCTGCCTCAGTGACGGGTGAGAGCTTTAATTTAACCGCAGAAGAAATTGCGACTCAGGTTGCTTTAAAGCTCAGAGCAGACAAAATGCTAGGGTTTAGCCAAGATGCAGGTATTTTAGATGAAAATGGCGAAGCGATAGCAGAATTAATGCCAAACGAAGCCGAGCGAGTGTTAGAGCACTATCGCACTCATACACCTTCATGTTTGAGCGCCCCTGTCTTTTTGCAAGCTGCTATTGATGCATGTCGGGGCGGGGTGCATCGGTGTCACCTTGTCAGCTACAAAGAAGATGGTGCCTTATTGCAAGAGCTCTTCTCTTTGGATGGTATTGGGACCCAGATTGCGCCGCAAAGTTCTGAACAACTTCGTAGTGCAACGATCAGTGATATAACCGGTATCTTAAACTTAATTAGACCACTTGAAGAGCAGGGCTATTTAGTGCGTCGCTCAAGAGAGCAATTAGAGATAGAAATTGAGCAATTCACAGTGATTGAGCGTGATGGACTTATTATCGCGTGCGCTGCCCTTTACCCATTTGATGAAGAGCAGGTTGGTGAATTTGCAAGCCTTGCTGTTCACCCTCAATATCGTGATGCAGACCGTGGCAGTAATTTATTACGTTTTATAATTAATAAAGCCAAACGGTGTGGTTATCATGGGTTATTTGCGTTAACAACGCGCAGTATTCATTGGTTTATTGAACAAGGTTTTGAATTGGTGACGGTCGATGAACTGCCCGCGAAGAAAAAGTCGCTGTATAACTACCAGCGACGCTCAAAGGTATTACGCTTAGACTTATCTAAATTACCAAAAAATCGTTAAGGTAAAAGGGGTGACACATCGCTGTCATCCACGTAAAACCTGTTTAATATTGATAGTTAATATGCTGATAAAAGCGCACGCGTAAGTCTTGGCGTGTTGGATTAAACGCAAGTTCGTCTGTCACCTCATTAATGGCACTTTGTACTTGGTTCATAAATCGGCCGTAACCGATATCGTGTTTATCTTTTTCTGCTGCTGCAATAACAAAGTGCAGCACATCGACCAACGTATCCGCATTCCAAAATTGCTGTATTTGTACTTGCTCGCTGGTGCAGTCGAAAGTCAGTTTTTGTAACTCGCTATTGCTCTGTGCATTGTCAATATTACTATTACGCACAATCGGGCGTGTGCCATTTGCGATAAAGGCAGCTAAGTTAAGTTGACGCTTATCACAGGCACGTTTAAACGCATCAAAAATATAGTGATAAAACTGACTGTAGTTTTCTTCATTTAGCATATGCTGAAATTGCGTCTTAATTGCGCGTGTGACAGGAATTGAAAAGCCTGCATAGGTCATTTCGCTGTGATCGCTTGGCAAATGGCATTGGCGCGATTGATAACGCGGATATAAACTTCGCAACTTATAGCCATAGCTTTCTTTGTGGCCTTTGGCTTTGGCAAATAAGTCATAGGTTAAGTGTTGATGATCTCTAATCTTAAGCGGGGGTTGGTTGCTTAAAAGCTTGTCTTGTAATGTATTGATTACCCGTTGCACTTTATGGTGGAACTGTGCCGCATTTGCACGAATATCGTCACCGGTTGCTAAGAATAATAAGCGAATTTTTTTGCATCTTTCTTCGCCATTAGCAAATACATTGTGTGCTTCGTGGTATTGTGGATTATAGAAAAATAATATTTGTTTTGTTGTTTCTAAACTGTACGCCTCATCATGGTAGCGTACGACAGGTAGTTTATCATTCGCAATGAGATGTACGTTATGAAGTTCATACTCATCGCACAGCGCAAATAATTCCCTTGCAAGACGCTTGTAACCGCAGCTAATGTTCGTAAACTGGGCAAAAAACTCATCATTGGGTTTAAATTCAACTAACACATACTGGTTTGCACGTGCAGAGCTAGGAATATAGACTCGGTGTTGATTGAGTGAAGCCATCTCTTTTCCTTATTAAATAGTGAAACTATCGGCACTATATCGTCAGTCAATGATCATTTTATTGCGTTAGAACAACTTTTTTACCGATTTGACCGTAGGGTTTTAACAATCGCATTATTATCTTCGATAAACACACATCAACTACTGTATGTTAGCGCTTCTTTTTGTAATAATGCAGTAGTTTTGTCACCATGCAATATTCAGAGGATTATGCTCCTATGGCGGAAATTGAGAATCGCCCAAGTAACTTTATAAGAACGCGTATCGACGAAGATCTCGCAAGCGGTAAACACGCGACTACGCATACACGTTTTCCACCAGAACCAAATGGTTTTTTACACATTGGTCATGCAAAGTCTATATGCTTAAATTTTGGTATTGCCCAGGATTACAATGGCCTTTGCAACTTACGTTTTGATGATACAAACCCAGAAAAAGAAGATATCAACTACGTAAACTCTATTAAAGAAGATGTGCAGTGGCTCGGTTTTCAATGGGATGGTGAAATTAAATATTCATCAAACTACTTTGATGCACTTTATGGCTATGCCGTTGAACTTATCGAAAAAGGGCTTGCGTATGTGTGTTTCTTGTCAGCAGACCAAGCACGTGAGTACCGTGGTACGCTAAAAGAGCCAGGAAAAAATAGCCCTTATCGTGATACACCTGTTGAAGAGAACTTAGCCTTATTCGAAAAAATGCGTAACGGTGAGTTTAAAGAAGGCGAGTGTGTACTGCGTGCTAAAATTGATATGGCAAGCTCGTTTATTGTATTACGCGATCCTATTTTGTACCGTGTACGTTTTGCTCACCATCACCAAACAGGTGATAAGTGGTGCATTTACCCAATGTATGACTTTACACATTGTATTTCTGATGCGCTTGAAGGTATTACACATTCTTTATGTACGCTTGAATTCCAAGATAACCGACGTCTCTATGACTGGGTGCTTGATAACATCAGCCTAGAATGCCATCCACAGCAAATCGAGTTTTCACGTTTAAATCTTGAATACACCATTATGTCTAAGCGTAAATTAAATGACTTAGTGGTTAATGGCCATGTTGAAGGCTGGGATGACCCACGTATGCCAACGATTGCTGGTTTACGTCGTCGTGGTTATACACCAGCTTCAGTACGTGAGTTCTGTTCACGCATTGGTATTACTAAGCAAGAAAACATGGTTGAAATGGGCATGTTGGAAGCGTGTATTCGTGAAGATTTAAATGAACATGCACCACGTGCTATGGCTGTACTTGACCCTGTTAAAGTGGTTCTAGAGAACTATGATGCAGATAAAGTAGAAACGTTATCAGTCGCTAATCACCCGAACATAGAAGAAATGGGACGCCGTGATGTGCCATTTACGCGCGAGCTTTATATTGAACGCGAAGATTTCCGTGAAGAAGCAAACAATAAGTTTAAGCGTTTAGTGCTGGGTAAAGAAGTGCGTTTACGCGGTGCTTATGTGATAAAAGCTGAACGCATTGAAAAAGACGCTAATGGTGAAATCACCACGATCTTCTGTTCTTACGATGATGAAACGCTGGGTAAAAACCCAAGTGATGGTCGCAAGGTGAAAGGGGTAATCCATTGGGTATCTGCTAGCGAGTCTATTACTGCAGAAGTACGTTTATACGATCGTCTATTCAACGTACCTAACCCAGCAGCTGCTGAAGACTTTAATGCAACGCTTAATCCAGAGTCGCTTGTGGTGTTATCAAATGCGAAGTTAGAACCTTCACTTGCAAATGCACAAGCAGAGCAGGGCTTCCAGTTTGAACGTACAGGGTATTTCTGTCGCGATAATAAAGCACAGACACTTGTGTTCAACCAAACGGTGGGTCTTCGTGATTCATGGGCTAAAATCGAACAAAAAGGTTAAACAGCGCGTTTAACTTTTTTAAAAGTAAATAAAAAACCCTTTCACTTATTAAAGTGAAAGGGTTTTTTTATATTCGTTACTTTTTAGAAGTAACCGCGGATACCTAGGCTGAAGTTTCTGCCCGGTAGTGGCGCTTTTTCTTTAATAAACGAGCTGTGAACAAAGCCAAGTTCGTCTGTTATGTTATCAACGTTGATATAAAGCTGTGTATCTACTGGGCCTAAGTCAAGTTGATAATTCGCTGACGCATCAAACAAAGTGTACCCTTCTGTTTTTGTCTCGTAGGCAGTGATGTCTGACTGCTCAAAGTAATGTGTACCTGTTAGGCTAAACTGCCAATCAGAGACGGTATACTGTAACTCTGAACCCAATTTATTCGCTGGGATTCGTGGTAAGTAGTTATTGTCATCTTTTAATTTAGCTGTCGTCGAATCACCAAACACTTTCACTAAGGTGCTAGGTGAAACTTGATAGTGCACATCAAATTCTAACCCATACAATTTGGCATCTTTACTGGTAAATTGGTAAACCGCCATGGCATCATCGTGTACTTCTTCTGCCATTTCTAAGCCATGTTCTTCATCAAAGAAATAGCCCGTATTTTGTTGGTAATAGAAGTTTTCAATGTCGTTATAGAAAAAGTTGATTGTATAACCAAAGTCACCAATGAAACGACGGAAACTTAAATCAAAGTTTGTTGCAGTCTCTTGTTTGATGTCTTCAGGTTCAAAGTGAATTTCACCTTCTTCAATATGATAACCTAAGCCTAATTCATAAGTACCTGTTGCAATGTGAACACCGTTCGAGAGTAATTCTGCACTTAATGGCGCACGTTCAGAGTGAGACACGCTAAGCGCAACGCTTTGGCCTTCTTGATATTGCCAAATAGCACCCGCAGATAAGCTTAAGTTAGTGAAATCGGCACTGTAGTTAATTGTTTCAGCTTCTTCCTCTTCATCATGCGCTTCTTCTGCATGATCATGATGATGTTCAGCCATTGTGACAGCAGAATCGATTTGGTAATCTTCGATGCGCGCACCTAGTTCAACAGTGACATCACCAAATTGTTTTTCCTCAAGTAAAAATAGCGCGTTTGATTTTGTTACACTGGCCGGTGTGAACGCTTCTTCGCCATCGGCATCATAGTCAGATTCTGTATAGTGGTAACCAGCCATACCGTGCCAAAGACCAAGTTTATGCTCGACTGTCGCACGTGCTTCAGTTGTTTTGTTACTGAACACCGTTCCAACTTCACCGTCTTCAATTTCAGCATGTTTATAATCTGTATAACCTACGCGCAACGAGATGTTTTCAATCCAGTTATTATGAAGAGCGTAACTCATGTAGCCTTGCCAACGGTCTTGCTCTAACTGAGCAAAAACAGATTCTTCATGGGCTTCTTCGCCATGTCCTGCTTCTTCATGTTCAGCTTCTTCTTCATGATCGTGGCCATGATGTTCATGGGCAGGAATACCATAATCTGTTTCAATACGGCCATATGACACGCCTAACGTTAAATGTTCACCAACGTAGCTAGTTCCAAAGTTAACGGTTTGGCTGTCTATAAAGGTATTTTCTACGCTGTTAGCAGTCTCGTGCTCAGCGTGTTCTTCACCTTCGTGTTCTTCATGCTCTTCTGGAAGTTCAAACGTGGGAGTTTTGTAGTCGTCACCCGTGCGTTTTGTGCCATCAAAATGGAAGTTGAAACCGTTGTTACCTGTTTCTAACTTAGCTGCATAGGTATTCGTATTTGATACTGTGTCGTGTGTGTATTGAGCCGCACCTGTCAATGTCTCGATGTTATCGGTAGGAATACGGTTATCAACAACGTTTACAACACCCCCAATTGCGCCTGAACCATAAAGTAGGGTAGCTGGGCCACGAAGCACTTCAATTTGCTCTGCTGCTAAACTGTCATTTGAGGTGGCATGATCGGGTCCGATACGAGATGCATCACTACTGTCTAAACCATTTTGTGTAATTTTAACACGCGGGCCATCTAAACCACGAATAATAGGGCTTGATGAAACGGGACCAAAATAACTGGCATTAACACCCGGTAAGCCTTTTAAAGTTTCACCTAGAGTCGGTTTCGCTTTATTTTTTAAATTGTCACCTGATAACACATTAACCGGTGAGATCATCTCTAAGCTGTTTTTGTGTAAGGCTGATGCATACACAACAACGGTTTCTACGGATGTAGGCGTCAAAGTAACAACAACAGATTGATCATCACCATTAATATCAACACGCTTATCAATGAAATTATCTTTGCTTACATGAAGTTGACCTTTGCTGTCGACATCAATTTTAAATTCACCTTGCGCGTCAGTCATTACAGCCTGTGATTTACCATGTACATGGACTTGTGCATTAACAACGGGTTGTTGATTTTTATCTACTACTTGGCCTGTGATAACAGCAGCAATGCTTGATTGAGAAAACAGTGCAGCGGCAACAGCACTAGAAATAATTGAAAATTGCTTCATTGTTACTACTTTTTACGTTGGTTGTTGAGTGTTGTGATATAATATAACACCACCATTTTTCAATGGCAATAACGTTATACTATAACTTATAAACTGTCGCGATTTAAATTTCATACACTATACTTAGATTATTTAATCGGTATGGCCCGTGGTTATGTCTGATAAAAATAGAGTATTTAAGGCGCAGTTCACCATCGCAGATTTACGTGAGCATTGTAATCATCAAGAAACCTTCACCACCGCCTGTGACAGAGGGGAAAGTTATCAGCATTTTGTGCTCAAATTGCTGAGCTATTGTTTGTTTTCGCATAATAAGCAGGCAACTATCAATGCTCGGCTAAAAAACAATCAACCCGATGTGTCAATAAAAGCGCTCGATGAGCATTATGAGACGTGGCTGTCTGTTGATCAGCCCGATATATCTATGTTAACTAAAATTGCTAAGCGTGTTGATGAACTGTGGGTTGTCACCACGCTTGAAAGTGACTGGTTAAATGAGTATCAACGTCAGCTTGCGTTGATCAGCAACAGTCACCTTATTGCTTTCGATAGTCAGTTTATTGAACAACTCGTTACTCATCTAAGTAAAAATTTGCAGTGGGATATTACCATTGATCAGCAAACGATTAGCGTGGCAGATAAACACCATTTTTACCAAACACGTGATCTTGTATGGCATTAAAGTTCAATAGTGATTTTACCGTTAGGTTTACTGCAACACAGTAATACTTCACCTGGACGCACAAAGGCAAGGGGCTCTTGATTATAACGTACGTCGCCTTCTACAAGCTGAGCACGACAAGCACCGCAATATCCTTCGCGGCATTGATAGGGGACATCTATTTTATGTTGTTCAAGGCATTCAAGGAGAGATGAACAGCCAGAGTCAAAATCTATACTCTGGCTGTCTGTTCCTGCAAGGATAACCTGTGCAGTGTGTTTAGTGCTCATTACAGATCGAAATCACCAAAGTCTGATGCATCAACTTGAGAATCGATTTGACCAACAAGGTAAGAACTTATCTCGGCTTCTTGCGGTGCAACTTGCACGTTATCAGAGACTAACCACGAATTGATCCATGGAATCGGGTTGCTCTTACTTTCAAACTGAGCAGGTAAGCCTACCGCAGTCATACGTGCATTTGTAATGTATTCAACGTATTGGCATAAAATATCTTTGTTTAAGCCAATCATTGAGCCATCTTTAAACAGGTATTCAGCCCAGTCTTTTTCTTGCTCTGCGGCATCAACAAACATTTTAATTGCTTCATCTTTACATTGCGCTGCAACAATCGCCATTTCAGGATCGTCTTTACCGTCTTGCATAATGTTTAAGATGTGTTGTGTGCCTGATAAATGAAGAGCTTCATCACGCGCAATTAATTTAATGATTTTTGCATTGCCTTCCATTAGCTCGCGTTCAGCAAACGCGAATGAACATGCAAAGCTGACATAAAAACGAATTGCTTCCAGAATATTAACCGACATCATCGCAAGGTAAAGCAACTTTTTAAGGTCGAACAAGCTCACTTTAACTTCTTCACCATTAATCACATGTTTACCTTCACCGTAAAGGTTGTAAATCGAAATCATGTTGATTAATTCATCGTAATACTTAGTCACCGCATCGGCACGTTCACTGATTTTTTCGTTACTCACGATATCATCAAAAATAAGCTCAGGTGACTGCGTTACGTTACGAATAATGTGCGTGTATGAACGGCTGTGAATTGTTTCACTAAATGCCCATGTTTCAATCCACGTTTCAAGTTCAGGAATTGACACAATTGGCAGTAAGGCAACGTTAGGCGAACGACCTTGCACACTATCAAGTAATGTTTGGTATTTTAAGTTACTTAAAAAAATGTGTTTTTCATGGTCAGGTAAAGCTTGAAAGTCAAGACGGTCTTTACTTACGTCAACTTCTTCAGGACGCCAGAAGAAAGATAATTGCTTTTCAATTAGCTTCTCGAAGATAGGGTACTTTTGTTGGTCGTAACGTGACACGTTTACCGTCTGGCCGAAAAACATCGGTTCTAGTAATTGGTTATTATGGTTTCGGCTAAAAGTTGTATATGACATAGTGAATACTCAAAAAACAGTCAGGACAAAGCGGGCTAAGGAGCCCGCTTGTGTATGTTATTAATTTAATTAGATTTTACAAGCACCGCCTGCACAACCATCATCTTCCACCTCAGGTGTAAGCTCATCTTGAGCATCTGAAGCGCCATCACGGGTGTTATGGTAATACAACGTTTTAACACCCAGTTTATATGCTGAAAGGAGGTCTTTTAAAAGCACCTTCATAGGTACTTTACCGCCTTCGTACTTAGATGGATCATAATTTGTATTCGCAGAGATCGTTTGGTCAACGAACTTCTGCATAATGCCCACTAATTGCAGATAACCATCGTTTGATGGGATATCCCAAAGTAGCTCATAATTGTCTTTTAGGCGCTCATACTCTGGTACTACTTGTTTCAAGATACCATCTTTACTTGCTTTAACACTGATGTGTCCACGCGGTGGCTCAATACCATTTGTTGCATTAGAGATTTGTGATGAAGTCTCTGATGGCATTAATGCCGACAATGTTGAGTTACGCATACCATGTTCTTTAATGTTTGCGCGCAGTGTATCCCAATCTAGGTGAAGAGGTTCATCACAGATTTGGTCAAGGTCGCGCTTGTACGTATCTGTTGGCATAATACCTTGCGAGTACGTTGTTTCATTAAATTTAGGGCAAGCACCACGTTCTTTAGCAAGCTCATTTGATGCTTTCATTAAATAATATTGAATTGCTTCAAATGTTTGGTGCGTTAATGCGTTTGCACTACCGTCAGAATAACGTTTACCGTTTTTAGCAAGATAGTATGCGTAGTTGATCACACCAATACCTAACGTGCGACGACCCATGGTTGCGTTTTTCGCTGCAGGGACAGGGTAGTCTTGGAAATCAAGTAAGTTATCAAGCGCACGTACTGCAAGTTCAGCAAGCTCTTCTAACTCATCAAGTGACTCAATAGCACCTAAGTTGAATGCAGAAAGTGTACACAGTGCGATTTCGCCTTCTTCGTCCATTACGTTACTAAGTGGCTTAGTCGGTAATGCAATTTCTAAACATAAGTTAGACTGACGGATCGGTGCTACCGTTGAGATAAACGGGCTATGAGTATTACAGTGGTCAACGTTTTGTAAGTAAATACGACCTGTACTAGCACGCTCTTGTGCGAACATTGAGAACAGCTCAATCGCTTTAATACGTTTTTTACGAATCGACTCATCTTGCTCGTATTTTACGTATAGCTCATCAAATTTAGCTTGGTCTTCGAAGAATGCATCGTAAAGACCCGGTACGTCTGATGGGCTGAATAAAGTAATGTAGTCGTCTTTAATTAAACGGCTGTACATTAATTTGTTGAACTGTACACCGTAATCTAGATGACGAACACGGTTGTCATCAACACCACGGTTATTTTTAAGGACTAATAAGTTTTCAACTTCTAAATGCCACAGCGGGTAGAATAGGGTTGCTGCACCACCACGGACACCGCCTTGAGAACAGCTCTTAACCGCCGTTTGGAAGTGTTTATAAAATGGAATACACCCAGTATGGTATGCTTCACCGTTACGGATTGGGCTACCTAAAGCACGAATACGGCCCGCATTAATACCAATACCTGCACGTTGTGATACGTATTTTACAATCGCAGATGATGTCGCATTAATTGAATCAAGGCTATCACCACACTCAATCAGTACACATGAACTAAATTGACGCGTAGGTGTACGCACACCAGCCATAATAGGAGTCGGCAATGAAATTTTGAATGTCGAAACCGCGTCATAAAAGCGCTTGATGTAATCAAGGCGTGTTTCTCGAGGGTAGTCAGAGAATAAGCTCGCTGCCACTAAGATATATAAAAACTGCGCGCTTTCGTAAATTTCACCCGTTACACGGTTCTGTACTAGGTATTTCCCTTCAAGCTGCTTTACAGCGGCATAGCTGAAGTTTAGATCACGGTTATGATCAATATACGCATCTAACTCGTCAATTTCTTGCTCAGTGTAATCAACGAGTAAGTGTTGATCATAACGTTTGTCTTCAACCAGTTTTGTAATGTGGTCGTATAAACGCGGCGGCTCAAATTGACCATACGCTTTCTTACGTAAATGGAATACAGCTAAACGAGCAGCAAGGTATTGATAATCAGGGGTATCTTTAGAGATCTGATCGGCTGCTGCTTTAATGATAGTTTCGTGAATGTCGTCAGTACGAATGCCATCGTAAAATTGAATATGTGATTTCAATTCAACTTGTGACACAGACACATTATTTAGACCTTCGGCGGCCCAAGCGATGACGCGATGGATCTTATCTAGATCAAGTGACTCTTTACGGCCGTCACGTTTGCTTACAGATAGCTGTTGGTTCATAGTTTTGCCTGTATTCCTTGGGAAATTATATTTTTAGTGACAAAGGTATTCTTAATTATAATTATTATTAGCACCAGCATGAGTCAATTGAATAACATTTAGCCACAATATCTGGTGTTCTTTAAAACGCAGATCACAAGATAGTGTGGTCTGCGATCATTTGCAAGGGATAGAAATGCCCCATTTTGTGGATAACTATTGGATAAACGAATTGTGTTAGTAAGCATTAACCTTTGATCATTCATTGATGATGAAATTTGTAAAAATCAACTCAAGATCTACAAAAATTATCGTTTTTAAAAATAATTTCTGACTGTTTTTTTTATCAACAAAGTTTGCTTAAAACTCAACCCAATCACAATATATGGTGTTTTAACTTAAAACTAACACTATATATGGATAAATCCATCAGTTGGAGTTTGCCAGTTAAAATCTGCGCCCCAGCTCAGTGCGGTATCCACACTTGGTATATAACCCCAAAGTGCAGTTGCACTGTACATATTGGCAGCTTTTGCTGCTTGTATGTCGCGTTCGGCATCACCTATGTATAAGCAACGCGTTGGATCAACATCGAGCATGTTTGCAGTATGAATAAGTGGCTCTGGCGATGGTTTAGCAACTGCTAAGGTATCACCACTCACGACAGCCATGGCATTAGCAAGGCTTGGGATAGCTTGCACCAATGGCTCGGTTAAAAAGCCGGGCTTATTGGTCATGATCCCCCATTTAATGCTGTTTTGCTCAAGTGAGGCGAGAAGTTGCTCTATGCCATTAAAGCACTTGCTATGAATCGCAATGTCTTCTGCATAATAGTCGAGCAGTTGCTGCCTTAATGCTAATTGTTCAACGTCGGGCCATTTATCACCAAAGCCGACCTCTAATAATGCATTGGCCCCATTTGACGCTGCTGGGCGATAAATGCTTTTATCAACAGGCGCGATATTCGCATCTGCTAATACGCGATTTAATGCGCCGCCAAGGTCATCCGCAGTATCGAGTAATGTGCCATCTAAATCAAAAATAAAGGCATCAAAAGCGATATCAGGATTACAACCAGCCATTAGGCAAGTTTCTCAAAATGAAGAATGTAATTAACACTCACATCATCATTTAAACTGTATTGCTTAGAAAACGGATTATAGCTGAGGCCTGTGCTTGCTCTTACTTTTAAGTCTGCATCTTCTGCCCATGCAATTAATTGGGCGGGTTTTATAAACTTTTTATGGTCGTGCGTGCCTTCGGGCACCATTTTTAATAACTTTTCAGCACCCACAATGGCGTATAAATACGCTTTAGGTGTTTTATTTAATGTCGAAAAGAACACATCGGCGCCAGGTTTTGCAAGCTCAGCGACCGCACGAATGATAGAAGCAGGGTCTGGCACGTGCTCTAACATTTCCATACAGGTGATTACATCAAAGCGAGCAGGGTGCTCTTTCGCAAACTCTTCAGCCGGTACTTTCATATAATCAACAGGGACACCGGTTTCTAAACTGTGTAACTTAGCAACGGTTAATGGCTCTTGACCCATATCGATGCCTGTTACTTTAGCTCCCATGCGTGCCATGCTTTCACTTAAAATGCCGCCACCACAGCCAACATCTAAGGTTTCTTTATCAAATAAGCCGCCAACTTTGTCGGCAACAAAATCCAAGCGAAGAGGATTTATTTCATGAAGAGGTTTGAACTCTCCGTCGCGGTCCCACCAACGTTCAGCGATGGCTTCAAACTTTGCAATTTCTGCATTATCTACATTTTGATGTTCGGTCATAAAAAACTTCCTCGTCAATCTGAGGCCATTATATAGGGGTAAATTAATAAATCGCAAAGATTTAGCGCCTGTAAATCTAAATTAATTGTGGTAGCATGGTCATGAAATAATAACTAAAGCTCTAAAGGCGGCGCTTTGCCTCTTTATGAGTCAATACTGAAGGAATGTGAAATCAAATGACTGATCTCGCCAATGAAATTCTGCCAGTCAATATTGAAGATGAATTAAAAAACTCCTACCTTGATTACGCAATGAGCGTAATTGTAGGACGTGCATTGCCAGACGTACGTGATGGTCTAAAACCTGTTCACCGTCGTGTTTTATTCGCAATGAACGAACTCAATAATGATTGGAATAAGCCTTACAAAAAATCAGCACGTGTTGTTGGTGATGTAATCGGTAAGTACCACCCACATGGCGACAGCGCGGTATATGACACCATCGTACGTATGGCGCAGCCTTTCTCATTACGCTATATGCTTGTTGATGGCCAAGGTAACTTTGGTTCAGTTGACGGTGACTCTGCGGCAGCAATGCGTTATACGGAAGTCCGTATGGCAAAAATGTCACATGAGCTATTAGCCGACCTCGAAAAAGAAACGGTTGATTACGTACCTAACTATGATGGTACGGAGCAAATTCCTGACGTATTACCGACGAAAGTACCTAACTTATTAGTGAATGGTTCATCGGGTATTGCGGTTGGTATGGCGACGAACATTCCGCCACATAACTTAACTGAAGTTATTAATGGGTGTTTGGCACTGATCCAAAACCCAGATATGACAATTGCTGATCTGATTGAATATATCCCAGGTCCAGATTTCCCTACAGCCGCGATCATTAATGGTAAGAAAGGCATAGAGCAAGCTTACCTAACGGGTCGTGGTAAAGTGTACATCCGCGCACGCGCAGAAATTGAAGTAGACGAAAAAACGGGTCGTGAAACGATCATCGTCCACGAAATTCCGTACCAAGTTAACAAAGCACGCTTGATTGAAAAAATCGCTGAACTTGTTAAAGACAAAAAAATTGAAGGCATTAGCGCACTCCGTGATGAATCAGATAAAGACGGTATGCGTATCGTTATCGAGATTAAACGTGGTGATGTAGGTGAAGTTATTCTGAATAACCTTTATGCACAAACACAGTTACAAACCGTGTTTGGTATGAATATGGTTGCACTTGATAACAACCAGCCTAAGTGTTTCAACTTAAAAGAAATGCTTGAAGCATTTATCATTCACCGCCGCGAAGTAGTCACCCGTCGTACGGTATTTGATTTACGCAAAGCCCGTGACCGTGCCCATACGCTTGAAGGCTTAGCGATTGCCCTTGCGAATATCGACCCAATCATTGAGTTAATTCGTAAATCACCTACGCCTGCTGAAGCAAAAGCAGCTTTAACAGCAAGGTCTTGGGAACTAGGCACTGTTAAAGCCATGCTTGAAAAAGCCGGTGAAGAAAATGTAGCGCGTCCTGATTGGCTAGCACCAGAGCTAGGTATTCGTGATGGTGAGTACTATTTATCTGAGCAACAAGCACAGGCGATCCTTGACCTACGTTTACACAAACTAACGGGTCTTGAGCATGAGAAGATCTTAGACGAGTACCAAACACTACTCGATCTTATTGCTGAACTACTTTATATCCTTTCAACCCCAGATCGCCTTATGGAAGTAATCCGCGACGAACTAGTTGAAATTAAAGAACAATATGGTGACGAGCGTCGTACAGAAATCAGTGCAGCAGCTCACGATATCAGCCTTGAAGACTTAATTAATGAAGAAGACGTTGTCGTAACGCTTTCTCATGAAGGGTATGTGAAGTATCAGCCATTATCAGACTACGAAGCACAACGTCGTGGTGGTAAAGGTAAATCAGCAACGAAGATGAAAGATGAAGATTTCATTGAACGTCTCCTTGTTGCAAATACACACGATACGATTCTGTGTTTCTCGACTGCTGGTCGTTTATACTGGCTGAAAGTATACCAATTACCACTTGCCAGCCGTGCAGCGCGTGGTAAGCCAATTGTGAACTTACTGCCGCTTGAAGCTGACGAACGTATCACTGCAATTCTACCTGTACGTGAGTACGAAGAAGATAAATACATCTTCATGGCTACAGCATTTGGTACAGTTAAGAAAACACCATTAACGGCTTATAGCCGTCAACGTGCAAGCGGTATCATTGCGGTCAACCTAAATGAAGGCGATAGCCTAATTGGTGTTGATATCACTGATGGTACAAACGAAATCATGCTATTCACAGACGCAGGCAAGGTAGTACGCTTTAAAGAAGCGGAAGAGTCGACCGTCGTTGATGAAAATGGCAATCCGGTACTTGATGAAGAGGGTAACCCTGAAATCCGCTTCAAAGGTGTACGCCCAATGGGTCGTACTGCAACCGGTGTGCGTGGTATTAAGATGGCAGACGACCAACGCGTTGTGTCGTTAATTGTGCCTAAGACAGACGGTGCAATCCTCACCGTGACTGAAAATGGTTATGGTAAGCGTACAGCACTTGCCGATTACCCATCGAAGAGCCGTGCAACACAAGGTGTTGTATCAATCAAAGTAAGCGAGCGTAATGGCGCAGTGGTTGGTGCAGTACAAGTTGATGAAAACGACGAAATCATGATTATCTCTAATCGTGGTACGCTTGTACGTACTCGTGTTAATGAGGTTTCTACGGTTGGTCGTAATACGCAGGGCGTTATTTTGATACGAACTATTGACGAAGAGCAAGTAGTTGGTTTACAACGTATCGAAGAAATCGAAGTTGATGAGCTTGAAGCCATCGAAGGCGAGGGCGTTGAAGTAGTCGATACACATACTGAAGAAACGGTTGATAACCCACCTTCAGAGTAAAATTGATTTAAAAAGCGGCTTCGGCCGCTTTTTTTATCCGCACTATAATTACTGGAATGAGGCAAAGTAATGACTAAATATAATTTTTGTGCAGGACCGGCAATGTTACCGCCGGCAGTAATGCAAAAAGCACAAAAAGAATTTATAGATTGGCAAGGTTTAGGCGTATCTGTGATGGAAATCAGCCATCGTAGTAGCGACTTTTTAGAGCTTACAGCAAAATGTGAAGCAAGCTTACGTCGTCTAATGAATATCAGTGACGAATTTGAAGTTTTATTTATGCATGGCGGTGGCCGAGGCCAATTTAGTGCTGTACCACTAAATTTGCATTTAGCAGATAAGCCCGCGGTGTATTGTGAAAACGGTGTGTGGTCAAAAGGCGCGACACAAGAAGCCGAAAAGTTCACCGCAGTGACAAGTATTAATGTTCGTAATGACGAGCAGCAAAATGGCCAGTTTTCAATTAAACCAGCGACAAGCTGGGAATTACCAGCTGATGCGTCATACATTCACTATTGCCCAAATGAAACGGTTGATGGTATTGAGATTTTTGACGTGCCTTCACACCCATCTGCGCCAATAGTCGCCGATATGTCATCAACAATTTTGTCACGCGAAATTGACGTAAACCAGTTCGATGTCATTTATGCAGGCGCACAAAAGAACATCGGCCCATCGGGTTTAGCAATTGTTATTATTCGTAAAACGTTGCTTGAGCGCGAAGGTCTCGAAAAACCAGGTATTCTTGATTACGCATTAGAAGCAAAGCAAGGCAGCATGTACAACACGCCACCGACATTTGCATGGTACTTAGCAGCAGAAGTGTTTGAATGGTTAGAAGCAAACGGTGGCGTAAAAGCCATGGAAGAGCAAAATATTGCCAAAGCAGAATTGCTGTATAACTTTATCGACAATTCAGATTTTTATAATAATAAAGTTGCTAAGCATTGCCGATCGCGTATGAACGTACCATTTTGGTTAAACGATGAATCGCTTAATGACCAGTTTATTAAAGAATCGAAAGAAGCGGGTTTACTGGCGCTTGAAGGCCACCGCATTGTAGGTGGTATGCGCGCAAGTATTTATAACGCAATGCCACTTGCTGGTGTACAAGCCTTGGTTGATTTTATGGATAAATTCGCCAAGGAGAATAGCTAATATGGAACAGCTTCGTCTTGAACCTATCTCAAAGGTAAATGGCAGTGTCACGCTGCCGGGCTCAAAGAGCTTATCAAATCGTATTTTACTTTTGGCGGCGCTTGCACAGGGCACCACGGTCGTTGATAATTTGCTAGACAGTGATGATATTCGTCATATGTTAGGCGCACTTAAGCTATTGGGTGTGAATGTTACCTTAAATGACGATAAAACCGTTGCGACCGTTGAAGGTGTAGCAGGTAAATTCTTAACACCTAGCGAGCCGTTATTTCTCGGCAATGCTGGCACAGCTTATCGGCCTTTAACAGCGGTTCTTGCCGCTGTAGAGGGCGAGTATGAGCTTGTCGGTGAGCCACGTATGGAAGAGCGTCCTATTGGGCATTTAGTGGATGCTCTGCATGCGCTGGGTGGTGATGTTGAATATTTAAAACATAAAGATTATCCACCACTGGCCATTAAAGGCGGTAAAATTAATGGCGGCCAAGTTGAAATTGACGGCAGTATATCTAGTCAGTTTTTAACGGCCTTATTAATGGCAGCGCCATTATTTAATGGTGATACAGAAATCCGTATTAAAGGTACGTTAGTATCAAAACCTTATATTGATATTACCTTAGATGTTATGCAGCGTTTTGGTGTGTTAGTTAAACACGACAACTACGAAGTATTTTATGTAAAAGGGTGCCAACAATACCAAGCACTAGAGCGCATTATGGTCGAAGGTGATGCATCGAGCGCATCATACTTTGTTGCAGCTGCCGCAATAGCGGGTGGTGAAATAGAAATTAACGGTGTTGGTGCTGCGTCTGTTCAAGGTGACATTGGCTTTGCTAAAGTGATGGAACAAGTGGGCGCTAAGATTGATTGGTACGATGAAAAGCTGGTTGTGCGTAAAGGTGAACTTAACGCGGTTGATATCGACGCAAACGCTATTCCTGATGCGGCCATGACACTGGCCACTGTTGCGTTATTCGCAAAAGGTACAACTGCAATCCGCAATATCTATAACTGGCGTGTAAAAGAAACAGACCGCTTGTACGCCATGGCGACAGAACTTCGTAAAGTGGGCGCTGAGGTAGTCGAAGGTGAAGATTTCATCGAAATTACACCGCCAAAAACATTTAATGATGTAGCGATAGATACATACAATGATCACCGTATTGCCATGTGCTTTGCGATGGTGGCCGTTGGCGGTAAGCCAATAACCATTAATGATCCTAAGTGTACATATAAAACTTTTCCAACGTTTTTCAAGGTACTAGAGTCTGTCTCAAGTCAATAAAACAGAAGAAAATATAAAAAGTTACATTCAAAGTGCGGATCTATTACGAGAACTGACGTATAATGTTGCGGTTTTATTTTGGTGTGCATTGCAGGAGGTTATAAATGCAGGCGTTATTAATGCCCGTAATCACCATTGATGGCCCAAGTGGTTCAGGTAAAGGAACTGTTTGTCGCTTGTTAGCCGAGAAATTAGGTTGGGATGTATTAGACAGCGGGGCGATTTATCGTGTGCTGTCACTTGCTGCACTTCATCATCAAATTGAATTAGACAATGAAGATGCATTAGTGCCGCTGGCTGCAAACTTAGATGTACAGTTTTTGGTAGATAGCCAAACACACACGTCTAAAATTGTACTAGAAGGCGAAGACGTCACAACAACAATTCGCAACGAAGAAGTTGGTGCTGCAGCCTCAAAAGTCGCTGCTTTACCACGCGTAAGAGAAGCATTATTGCGTCGTCAACGCGCGTTTCGTTCTGAAAGCGGATTAATTGCAGATGGTCGCGATATGGGCACGGTTGTGTTTCCAGACGCGCCATTAAAAATATATTTAACAGCGACTGCTGAGGAGCGTGCGCGTCGTCGCTTTGCTGAGTTGAACGATCGTGGACTAGATGTTACACTAAGTGGTCTACTTGAGGACATAAAAGCACGCGATCACCGTGATATGACACGTGAAGTTGCGCCGCTTGTGCCTGCAAAAGATGCCATTGAAATCGATACTAGCGAGTTCAATGCAATGCAAGTGTTTGATAAAGTTATTACTTTAGTCGACGAAGCCGTACTTGCGGGTAAGCTCCCTAAAGCTAAAAAGTAAATTTTTTAATGTGCCGGCAGGATGCCAGCGCTATTTTAACAACCCCATGCAGCATGGTTGCTAATTGGTTATTTAATTATTTAGAGACGTATAATGTCAGAAAATTTTGCGCAGTTATTTGAAGAAAGCCTAAAGGGTTTTGAAGCAGAGCAAGGCTCTATCGTTAAAGGTACAGTTATCTCAATCGAGAACAACATCGTACTTGTTGATGCTGGTCTTAAATCTGAGAGTGCAATCCCTGCTGAGCAATTCAAAAATGCTGCTGGTGAACTAGAAGTTGCTGTTGGCGACGAAGTAGATGTTGCGTTAGATGCAATCGAAGACGGTTTCGGTGAAACTATCCTTTCTCGTGAGAAAGCGAAGCGTCACGAAGCGTGGATCCGCTTAGAAAAAGCATGTGAAGAGCAAGAAACTGTTACTGGTGTTATCAACGGTAAAGTTAAAGGCGGTTTCACTGTTGAAGTTGATTCAATCCGTGCTTTCCTACCTGGTTCACTTGTTGATGTTCGTCCAGTACGTGACACAACTCACCTTGAAGGTAAAGAGCTTGAGTTCAAAGTAATCAAGCTTGACCAAAAACGTAACAACGTTGTTGTTTCTCGCCGTGCAGTTATCGAATCAGAAAACTCACAAGAGCGTGAAGAACTTCTTGCTAACCTTGTTGAAGGTCAAGAAGTTAAAGGTATCGTTAAGAACCTTACTGACTACGGTGCGTTCGTTGACCTTGGTGGTGTTGACGGTCTACTACACATCACAGACATGGCGTGGAAGCGTGTTAAGCACCCTTCAGAAATCGTTAATGTTGGCGACGAAATCGCAGTTAAAGTTCTTAAATTCGACAAAGATAAAACTCGTGTATCTCTAGGTCTTAAACAACTTGGCGAAGATCCATGGGCAGCTATCGCTGGTCGTTACCCAGAAGGTTCTAAGCTTTCTGGTCGTGTTACTAACCTTACAGATTACGGCTGTTTCGTTGAAATCGAAGAAGGCGTTGAAGGTCTAGTACACGTTTCTGAAATGGATTGGACTAACAAGAACATCCACCCTTCAAAAGTTGTTTCACTAGGTGACACTGTTGAAGTTATGGTTCTTGAAATCGACGAAGAGCGTCGTCGTATTTCTCTTGGTCTTAAGCAATGTATTGCTAACCCATGGCAAGAATTTGCTCGTCTACAAAACAAAGGCGACCAAGTTACTGGTAAGATCAAATCAATCACTGACTTCGGTATCTTCATCGGTCTTGAAGGCGGTATTGACGGTCTTGTTCACCTTTCAGACATTTCTTGGAACACACCAGGCGAAGAAGCTGTACGTGAATTCAAGAAAGGCGACGAAATCACTGCTATCGTATTGCAAGTTGACCCAGAGCGTGAGCGTATCTCTCTAGGCGTTAAGCAAATCGAAGCTGACCCTTTCAATAACTACCTGGACGCAAACAAAAAAGGTGCTATTGTTAAAGGTAAAGTGACTGAAGTTGATGCGAAAGGCGCAACTGTTGAGCTAATCGAAGGCGTTGAAGGTTACATCCGTGTAGCTGATATCGCTCAAGAGCGCGTTGAAGATGCTACTACTGTAGTTTCTGCAGGCGACGAAATCGAAGCGAAATACGTTGGTGTTGATCGTAAGAACCGCACTTTAAGCTTATCTGTTAAAGCTCTTTTCGAAGCAGAAGAGAAAGAAGTACTAGAGAAGCTTAAGAAAGAAGAGCCAGCGTTTGAAAACGCAATGGCTGCAGCATTCAAAAATGCTCAAAAAGACTAATCTATAGTCTTTAATTGGAAGGGCAGTTTTGCCCTTCCTTTATCTCTTTTTAAGGAAACGTTATGACTAAGTCAGAATTGATAGAACAACTAGCTGAACAACACGCACACATTCCAGTGAAAGATGTTGAAAATGCCGTTAAAGAAATTCTTGAACAAATGGCCGGTTCATTATCTAGCTCAGATCGTATCGAGATCCGTGGCTTTGGAAGTTTCTCATTGCATTATCGTTCTCCGCGCACAGGTCGTAATCCAAAGACTGGCGAAACAGTTGAGCTAGACGGTAAGCACGTACCACATTTTAAACCAGGTAAAGAATTACGTGACCGCGTAAATGCGAGTATTGCCTAGTTTTATACAGGAGTAGTTACTTGTTTAGGGTATTAAAAATTGTATTAATAGCGCTGTGCTTATTTATTGCGTTTGTACTTGGTTCACAAAATCCACAACTTGTGCAAATCAATTATTTAATTGCCAGTAATACGTTGCCCTTAGCTGTTGTAATAAGTATCTGCTTTATTTTAGGTGTCGCCATTGGTTGTTTTATAAGCTTTACACTGTTTTCGCAGTTAAAGTGGCAAAATTATCGCTTAAAGAAAAAGTTAGCGCCTGAAAAAAACAATAAAAAGCTTGTTGCTAATAAAGACACCTAATCATGATTGAGCTTCTGTTTTTACTTTTACCCGTTGCAGCCGGTTACGGCTGGATAATGGGTAAAAACAGTGCTAAAAACCAAGCTCATCAGCTTAATCGCCAAATCACCTCTGAATATTCTAAAGGCCTAAAGTTTCTCTTAGACAGAGAAGAAGACCAAGGCTTAGAACACTTAATTAATCTTCTTGAAGTTGCAGCAGACTCCGTTGAACACTATTCAACATTGGCGACCATGTTTCGCCGTCGTGGCGAGTTAGACCGTGCAATTAAAATTCATGAGCTGTTATTAAAACACCCCAGTTTAGATGAACAACAAGCAGCCACCAGCCGTTTAGAGCTAGCCGAAGATTATATTATGGCAGGGCTGTTAGATGGTGCGGAAGAGCATTTAGTCTGGCTTGTGAAAGCCGGATACAAAGAAGCCTTAGAGCCTATTATTAACCTATATTCGCAAACGCGAGAGTGGGATAAAGGCATTAACATGTACGAGGCGCACAGTGAGCTATTTACAAAACCGCAGCATGTTAAAGCCATTGCTAATTTTTATTGTGAAGCCGCTTTACAAGACGACGATACACAAATTATGCGCAAGGCGATTAGCTTAAACCACAAAGCTATTCGCCCTTTGTATGAGCTCGGCCACAGCGCTTTTACCAAAGAAGATTATGTGAAAGCAATTTACTATTGGCGTGAGCTAATTAGCCAGTTTACCTTTTTTGCCCCTGTGTTTATTGAAGAGCTGGCGATGAGTTATGACAAACTTAACTTAACGCATCAATTTCATGATTTACTGAATGAACTGCTCGAAAAAGGCGGGGTATTAATAAAAATAAAGCATTGCCAAGCACTCCTTGAACAAGGGCATATTGAGCAAGCCATTAAATTTTTAACTGACAGTTTAAAGCGCCATCCCACGATCCGTGGTTTTAGCTTTTTATTACAACTGCTCGCGAAACAAAATAACGATATTAAAGATGTGCTGGACCAAATTGATAAATTGGTTACCTCTTATATCGCAACCAAACCTGATTTTCAGTGCCAGCATTGTGGCTTTACCAGTCATACCATTTATTGGGTGTGTCCATCTTGTAAACACTGGGAAACAATTGTTCCAAGCCGTGGCATAGACGGTTTTTAATTCATATTAGTCCATTAGTTTTTTAGGAAAGTTATGTCTGTCGAAGATTCAAAAAAAGTATTAATTGCCCTTGATTATGACGATCAACAAACAGCGCTTACGTTTGTAAAGCAATTATCGCCAGAAACGTGTCGCCTTAAAGTAGGCAAAGAAATGTTCACGTATTTTGGCCCTAGCTTTGTAAAAGAACTAATAGATCTTGGGTTTGATGTTTTCTTAGACCTGAAATTTCATGATATTCCAAACACCGTTGCAAAAGCTGTTACAGCAGCTGCAAAAATGGGTGTATGGATGGTTAACGTGCATGCTTCTGGCGGCGTTGAAATGATGACCAAAGCAAAGCAAGCATTAGAGCAGTTTGGTGATGACGCACCATTATTGATTGCAGTAACAGTATTAACCAGCATGGATGCCGCCGAACTTACTCGCTTAGGTGTAGATAAAACACCTGAAGAGCAGGTTATCTACCTAGCAAAACTAGCTAAAGAATCAGGCCTTGATGGAGTAGTGTGCTCAGCGCAAGAAGCGAAAAAGTTAAAAGCAGAGCTAGGCGCAGACTTTAAACTGGTTACCCCAGGTATTCGCCCTGCAGGTAGCGATGCTGGTGACCAAAAACGCATTATGACACCAAAGCAAGCTGTTGAAGATGGAAGCGATTATTTAGTCGTTGGCCGCCCAATCACCCAATCTGCAGACCCAGTGGCAACACTAAAAGAAATTAATGACTCGCTAAAATAGCCTGCGTTATTTAATCTGAATGAATAAAGAGCAAAGTTTTTACTTTGCTCTTTTTGTTTTAGGGCTTAATTATCAGGGGGATATTTGCTTACAGTTTGTGCAAAGTAAATACATGCCTAATAAAAACCATGCATTTATTGATTTCATGAAATAAAAGTTGCTTAAGAGTTAGCCTAACTCATAAATAGTGACTTTACTCAGCTATTGGCTCACTTCATTTCAAAATTATTCAGTCTTGCTCTTAAACTCCAAAGTCTCCGATGATATTAGCCTTTAATTACTATTGCGTGCTATATACACGCATGCGCCCATGCAGAATTAACAAGTAGTGTACGTCTACTTTAAACAACACATGAACAACAAAAATGAACAAACACCTCGGCAGAAACAACAAACAAAGACTAGAAAATTTTCTACTCCTTTATGTTATTCGTAGTCTGAAGCGTAAGTATCTTCGTAAGAGTGAGAGTAAAACTCAAATAGGTTGCCAAATGGATCTTCTAGGTAAACCATTTGCGCTTGCTTTAGTTCATCTTCAGGATGATAACGGTGGATATCCATGCGAACTTTGCCACCATACTCTTCAACACGTTTAATTGCTGTTTCAAACTGCTCCTTTGGCAACTGTAAACAGAAATGGAAGATACCAAGGCGCGAGAAATCAACGTTGTGGCAATCTTCGCGGTCAACCATTTCGAACAGCTCAACACCGATACCATCAGTAGTTACTAAGTGAGCAATATTAAAGCTTTTGAAGCCTTCACCGAATACCGCAATACACATGCGACCGATTGCTGATTTTCGCTCTTCTATAACTCTGGTGTTATTCATTACAATTCTAAGGCCTAGCGCTTTAGTGTAGAACTCAACCGCTTTGTCCATATCGCCAACCATAATACCAACATGATTCATTTTCATAATTTTCTCCTAGATATTGCTGAAATATAAAATCTAATTAATGAGTAAATTATATGAACGCTTATTGATAAAATGAAATTATCGATTATTATGAAAATGATAATTTAAAGTTATTAAGTGATGGTATGCTAAATCCTGTTTGGTTAGAAACGTTCATAACGCTTGTTGATGTTGGGCACTTTACACAAACCGCCGAAAAACTTTATATGACTCAACCGGGAGTTAGCCAGCACATCAACAAACTCGAAGAGGCGTGTGGATGTAAGTTAATTAAAAGAGAGAAGAAGTCATTTTCAATTACTGAGCAAGGTCGGTTGGTTTACAACCATGCGAAAGCGTTAATAAGGAATGAAAAGTTTCTCTTTGAGCAACTAAGCTTTGATGACCCTTTATCAGGAGAATGCACCTTAGCATGCTCTGGTTCAGTGGCGTTACTACTTTACCCAAGGTTATTACCACTTCAAAATCAACATCCCAACATTCACATTAATATTAAAGCAGCCCCTAATCATCAAATTTTGGCTGATATCAAAAACGGACATATTGACCAAGGAATTGTGACCAATATACCCAATGAAAGTTTCTTTGATTTTGAAGTGCTTGGCAAAGAAGAGCTGTGTTTGATTTTGCCCCAAAAAGCTAATGTTAATAATAGCTGGGAGCGATTATTTTCAGAGTTAGGGCTAATCAATCATCCAGATGCCGAACATTATTTGTCTTTGTATTTTAAGCAATCATTAGAACAAGAATTAACACAACTAGATGTTAGCAAAATTCCTGTTGTCGGTTCAATTAACCAAATTAGCCAAATCTTAGAACCAATCGCTCAAGGCATTGGCTTTACCATATTACCCAAAAGTGCCGTTGACAGTTTTTATCTCCCTAAACGTTTAAAGGTTTTCAAACCTAAACAACCAGTAATAGAAAGTTTATATTTGGTCTGTAAAAAAAACAGAGTATTACCTGCTCGTTATGATACCTTTAATTCAATCATTCGGCAGACATGGGCTTAGGTTCGCTATCCACTCAAAGCCAACCTATAGAGCATTTACTCAGTGGTTTTTGGACAAAAACGTTTCAGCCAGAATAGTTGAAACGAAGATGGACATTTTCGTGTCAGTGACATCACTAAATTAGTAACGTACGGATTACTAAAAGTATGGAAAATCACTCAATCTAAAGTGTAGCTCTGGTGATAAGGAAGAGCTACATGAACTCATTATTATCAATTTTAAGGTTACTTTTGATAAACTCGATAAATGATGAAATTCGCAGAGATGTTGCTGAGTTTTTATAGTAAATGGCATGAATAGGTTGCTCTATTCTGAGAGAAGAATCCTTGAACAGCTCTACCAAACTGCCATTTTTCCTATCTCTATATGTCATAAAATCAGATAAGCATGCGATGCCTGCTCCACTTAACGCTAAATGTCGAATTACCTCACCATTATCTGCTTGCAAGTTACTCGTTGCTTTAAAAACCTTATCGTTTTCATTCATGAGTGGCCAATTTTTCAAAATTTCAGGCTTACTAAATCCCAATAGCCTATGGCTGGATAGTTCATCAATACAACTTGGCGCACCAAATTTCTCTAGATACTCAGGGCTAGCAACAATGCGTATTCTGCTGCTACCAATAAATACAGCTCTCAATGTTGAATCTTTAAGTTGACCAATACGGATAGCAATATCCGTTTGTTTTCCGACTAAATCAATATTCTCTTCACTTGTATTCAGTTCGATTTCAACGTCAGGGTACAGCGTTTGGTAATGGGTAATACAAGGTGCAAGTCCGTGAATTGCGAAGGGCGTTGCTGCATTAATTCGTAAAAGACCTGAAGGCTTATCTTTTTGGACTCTTAATTGATCCTCTGCGAAATCAACTTCTTCGAGTATTTTTCGAACTCTTTTTAGGTAAATTCTTCCTTCTGACGTAACACTTAACCTACGAGTAGTACGACTCAATAACGTAGTTTCTAGTTTTGTTTCCAGTCTTGAGATAGTTCTGCTCACTGCAGCTGGTGTAATAGAAAGAATTTCTGACGCCCCTCGTACCGTTCCTGTATCTACAACAGCGACTAGTGCCTTCATCTCATCCAAAGTCGATTTCATTCGTTACCTTTTGTAAATTAAAAATTGATTAATATTAACTTTAATGAATTAGTCCTGCCAAGTAAAGTTAGTACTCACAGCAACAACATAAAAACTTTGGAGACGTTATGACAGTACCTTCATTTGGTGTAGGCACTTTTCGCTTAGAGGGCGAGGTGGTAAAAAGTTCAGTATTAAACGCATTAGAAGTTGGCTATCGCGCGATTGATACTGCTCAAATCTATGGTAATGAAGCGAGCATTGGAGAAGCATTAGTGGATTCTGGCATACCTAGAGAAGAGTTGTACATCACAACCAAAATCTGGGTAGACAATATGTCTAAGGCTGAACTCATCCCAAGCCTCAAGGAAAGTCTAGAGAAACTGAAAATGGACTATGTGGATCTAACACTAATTCACTGGCCTGGTGAGAGTGAAAATATCGAAGAGTATATGCAGGCTCTGCTAGAGGCAAAATCCCTTGGGCTAACTAAAGAAATTGGGGTGTCAAATTTCAATATTGAGTTGTTACACAAAGCCTTCGATGCAGTAGGCAAAGAAAATATTGCTACAAACCAAATTGAGCTAAGTCCATACTTGCAAAACCAGAAATTAGTCTCATATATGCGAGAAAACGGTATACAAGTAACCTCTTACATGACATTAGCCTATGGTGAAGTTTTAAAGGAATCTTTGATTATTGATATTGCAGGTAAGTACAAAGCAACACCAGCGCAAGTGGTGTTGGCGTGGGCATTAGCCAAGGAATTTGCCGTGATCCCATCGTCAACCAAACGCGAAAATCTCATCAGCAACCTGCAAGCAAAGCAACTCGGATTGACGATTGAAGACATTGATTTGATCGATGGTCTTGAACGCAATGGGCGTCAAGTGAGCCCTGATGGTCTTGCTCCAGAATGGGATGATTAAAATGAGTAATGTATTAATTATCAACGGCGGTAAAAAGTTTGCTCACTCTGAAGGAACACTTAATCGTAGGTTGGTAGAACTAGCACATGGATGTTTAATCGAGTTAAACCATGATGTCAAAGTTACTGAAGTCGATAGTGGCTACGATATAGAAACTGAAATTGAAAAATGGTTATGGGCAGATGTCGTAATCCACCAAAATCCTGCATGGTGGATGGGAGCCCCTTGGATTGTGAAAAAGTATATTGATGACGTGTTTACCCTTGGTCATGGTCGTTTGTATCAAAGCGATGGGAGAACAAGAAGTGATAGCGACAAAAAATATGGTTCTGGTGGGTTGCTTCAAGGCAAAAAGTATATGCTTTCGGTTACATGGAATGCCCCACAAGATTCGTTTACTGATCCTTCTCAGTTTTTTGAAGGGGTAGGTGTTGACGGTGTGTACTTGCCATTTCATAAAGCTCATCAGTTTTTGGGCATGTCTCCTTTGGGCACCTTTATGTGTAATGATGTCATTAAAAACCCTCAGGTAGAAAACGACTTTGATAGGTATAAAGCACACTTGAAAGAAGTGTTTTCAAGTTAATCTAGAACAATACAGTCACCTCTTGGCTGCACCTGATTGTACAGGATTACAATCTATCCATCCTCTTATATACAGAGAGGATGGGGGTTAGGCATGAGATAATCTGTACACATTACTCGATGTATTGGTGATAGTAAAAGTAGGTCAAACTTCAAACCATACTCTGAGGTAAAGCGCAGTCGAAACACATAAAGGGGCATTATAGTGTTAGAAAATTTACCGCGCCTATTTGTTACAGCTATCAAAACCAATAAAAAAAGAGTAAAGCTTTCACTTTACTCTTTTTCATATATATCAATAATCTTGTTAGCTCGTAGCTCGTAGCTCGTAGCTCGTAGCTCGTAGCTCGTAGCTCGTAGCTCGTAGCTCGTAGCTCGTAGCTCGTAGCTCGTAGCTCGTAGCTCGTAGCTTATTTCAACCTAATTGACGTGGCTTCAATATCAATCAAACCTTGTTTAAACAAACCGCCGATGGCTTTTTTGTAGTTTGCTTTACTGGTCGAAAAGGTTTTTCTAATTGCTTCTGGGTCAGATTTGTCACCTAGGTGTAAAATACCGCCTTCGGCTTTTAATTTATCTAGAATTTTTTCGCTAAGGTCGTTTACTTTACCCATGCCTGGTTTTTCGAGTAGTACGTCAATCTTTCCATCTTCACGTACTTTTTGAATGTAACCAGTTAAGCGTTGGCCAACGAATAACTTTTTGAATACTGTGTTGTAATACACCACACCAATGTGTGCTTCGTTAACCAGTACTTTGTAACCTAGGTCTGTTTTGCCCGCAACGATTAACTCAACTTTTTCCATTGGTGCATAGTTAGGCTCATCTTTTGATAAAAACTTATTAAAGTTACTTGATGCACAAATACGCTGACTGGCGTTATCTAGGTATAAGCGTACTAAATACGAAAAGCCTTCTTTCATTTTTGGCTTTTGTTCGTTGTATGGTGCAAGTACATCCTTCTCTAAACCCCAGTCCATAAATGCACCGGTGTTGTTAATTGCTTTGACGCGCAATAGGGCGTATTCGCCAACTTGAGCAAGTGGCTTTTTAGTGGTACCAGTCGGGTGGCCAGCATGATCAAGGTAAATGAATACTTGAACACTGTCGCCAGCTTCAATTTCGTATTCAATTTCTTTGCTAGGTAAAAACACTTCACCTAAATCGCGGCCATCTAAATAGGCGCCTTCGTTTGATATTTCGTTAACGAATAATGTTTGGGTAGTTCCAAGAATGCTCATTATTATTCCTGTTCTGGTTTTTTCTTACGACGCATAGGTGAAAAACCATCCACATCAATAGGGGGTTTAACTGGCGTTTTTGGTTTTTTAGGAGCGGCTTTACGTTTAGGTTTTACTGGTTTTGCAGACATTTTTTCTTCTGCTTTTTTCCAAACAGTATCCGCTTTTTTCTCGCGTAGGCCTTTAAATTTACCTACCAAGCCCTCGACGGTGAAAAAGCTCAGTTCATCATTTAAGAATGCTTTAATTGCTTTATAGCTAGGCCAGTCTTTTGGACCGACAAGCGATATTGCAGTGCCTTTAAAACCGGCGCGTCCTGTACGACCAATACGGTGAACGTATTCTTCGGCATGTTTAGGTAAATCAAAGTTAATGACGTGAGTAACACTTAATAAATCAAGGCCACGTGATGCGACGTCGGTGGTAATTAATATTTTAAAATTCTCACGACTGAAAGCGTCCATGATCTCCAAACGTTTAGTTTGCGTTAAATCGCCAGCAAGCGCTTGCGCTTTAAAGCCTTTATCATTTAGCCATTGGCTTAAACGTTGGGTGTCGGCGCGGGTTGCAGTAAAGATAATGCACTGACCAACATCGTCTTGTTTTACAAAGTGCTCAAGTAGGGCTTCTTTGTGATCAAGGTGATCCGCTAAATAAAGCTTTTGCGTTATGTCGCTGTGCTGCTCGTTAGAGGCACTTAATAAAATTTGTTTTGGCGAGCGCAGTAAGTTGCGTGATAAAGCATCTACCTGTGCATGATCTAGCGTCGCCGAAAATAATAAAGTTTGACGTAAACGATGATCGGCAAGTTCGTTGATCATTTTAACTTGCTCGGTAAAGCCTAAATCTAAAATACGGTCAGCTTCATCGAAAATGAGTAATTCAAGGCCTGAAAGCTGCAATGAGCGTTGCCCTAAATGGTCAGCAAGACGACCCGGTGTGCCCACAACAAAATGAGGGTCTTTACGAAGCGCCTTAATTTGGTCGTTAAAGTTTTCACCACCTAAAATTTTCACCGCGCTTATATTTGTGCCAGCAATTAGTAGCCTAAGTTGGCTATAAACTTGAGTAGCCAGCTCGCGAGTAGGGGCCACTATTAAAACGCGAGGATCTCGTTTACTGAGTGCTTTTTGTTTCATTACGCGCTGTACAGCGGGTAATAAGAACGCCAGCGTTTTGCCCGACCCTGTTTTTGACTGTGCAAAAATGTCATGGCCCGCGATAGCTGTTGGTACCGCGTGAGCTTGAATATCGGTGGGCTGGGTGATGCCTTGATGCGCAAGTTGTTTTTCGAGGCGTGTATCAATCCCAAGTTCAGTAAAATGCAATGCTTAATCTCCGATGAGCAAAATTAGTAAATCGTGTTTATTATAACGTACTTGCCATAGTTGGAGACAGTAAAAACACAGCTATTTCGTTAGAGTTTTTGCAATTAGCGTTAATTCGCGTAAAATACGCGCCCTCAATGCGCCGGATTTGCGATTCGGTTAACGCCAATTATGGCATTTAAAGCAAAAGGTAACCTATGACTGCTGTACATAAAGACAATGTAACCAGCGAACACTTCGTTGTGTGCGCACTCTACAAATTTGTAGCCCTTCCAGATTTTGAAGCAATTCGCCAACCATTACTCAATGTGATGGAAGAAAATGAAGTACGCGGTACCTTGTTATTAGCGGCTGAAGGTATTAACGGTACGGTGTCTGCAAAGCGAGAAGGTATCGACAATCTACTTGCATGGTTAGATACACAACCAAACCTAGACAACATTGTGACTAAAGAGTCATACGACGATGAATGTCCGTTTTACCGCACTAAGGTTAAACTGAAAAAAGAAATCGTAACCATGGGTGTTGAAGGTATCGACCCGCGTGAAGTAGTGGGTACATACGTAAAACCAGCTGACTGGAATGCATTAATTTCAGACCCTGAAGTGATCTTAATCGATACGCGTAACGATTACGAAATCGAAATTGGTACTTTCCAAAACGCGGTCGATCCACGAACTAAAACGTTCCGTGAATTCCCTGCGTGGGCTAAAGAAAACCTTGACCCTGAAAAGCACAAAAAAGTGGCTATGTTCTGTACGGGTGGTATCCGTTGTGAAAAATCAACGGCGTATATGAAAGAACAAGGTTTCGACGAAGTTTTCCATTTAGAAGGTGGAATTCTTAAGTACTTAGAAGAAGTACCAAAAGAAGAAACCATGTGGGAAGGTGAATGTTTTGTATTTGATAACCGTGTAGCGGTTAATCACGACTTACAAAAAGGTTCATACGACCAATGTCATGCGTGCCGTATGCCTATCACAGAAGACGAAAAGTTAAAGCCAGAATACATGGAAGGTGTATCGTGCCATCACTGTCACGACAGCCTAACAGAAGAGCAGCGTGCTCGTTTTGCTGAGCGTCAAAAGCAAATCGAATTAGCACAAGCTCGTGGCGAAGGCCACATTGGCAACGAAGCTCAAGAAGTACTTCGTAAACGTAAAGAAGCTAAAAAAGCGCAAAAAGAAGCACAGCGCCAACAATAAGTTTCCACTTCTAAAGCATAATATACAAGCCTCAGCATAGTCTGGGGCTTTTTTATGACCTAAACATTATCTGCCACTCATACAGCTAATTAATGTCAGTAAGTGGCTAAATGTCACCGTGATAACACACCCCATTTAACGACTAAATAGGTGCACTGTTTTACATCGCTTTCGATAGGATTTATTACCTTGAAGCAGAGCACTTGATTATAAGCACAGGTATTATTAATTTCGCCTCATCATTTTGTTTATTAAACGAAGTCTTGTTTTTATTGATCACAAAGCTGTTACACTTCGTAACAATTAAAACGATTCTTATTTAGGTGAACTTTTGACAATTGGCAAATTATATTCATGGACCTTAATCGCCTGTATTTCCTGCATATCTGTTGCACAGGCGGCCAATGTGGTTGTTGAACCCGTTACAACTGAAAAAGCAAAGCAGCAAATTAAAGCCGTTGGAAACGCAGAGGCGATTCATTCAGTCACGTTGTACCCCGCAGTGGGTGACAGAGTGACCGCGGTGTATTTTAAACCGGGCGATAATGTGTCAAAAGGTGATTTATTACTCGAACTAGACTCACGCAGACAACAAGCCGCCCTTAAAGAAGCTGAAATTACCTTAAAAGATGCCGAGCGCACCATGAAAAGACTTGAAGAGAGTCATGCCCGAGGTGCTGTTCCGCAAAGCGATTTAGATGATGCTAAAACCCTTTATGAACTAGCAAAAGTAAAGTTAATGTACGCTAAAACGGAACGTGAAGATCGTGAGATCCGGGCGCCTTTTAGCGGCGTAATGGGCCTTACCGACGTAGAAGTTGGGGACAGGATCACCGCACAAACTGCAATAGCGACCATCGATGACATTTCTCAGCTGTATATTAATTTTAATGCGCCTGAGGCCGCAATTTCTGTGCTTAAGCAGAAGTCTGAGGTAGAGGTTATTCCATGGTTAGGTGATAAAGTGTATACCGCAACAGTGGCTGAGTTAGACTCACGTATCAACGCACAAACACGCACGATAAGAACCAAAGCAAAACTAGATAACAATGAAAAGCAGTTTATGCCAGGCATGAGCTTTCGCGTGCACATTAATATTCGAGGCGATGAATATGCAGTAGTCCCAGAAGCAGCCATGATGTGGGGTGCCGCGGGTCCGTATGTATGGAAAAGTGTCGATAAAAAAGCAACCCGTGTTGATGTAAAAATTGAGCAGCGTTTAGCAGGGCGATTGCTCGTATCAGGGGGGTTAAATAAAGGCGACTTGTTAGTGACAGAGGGGGTACAACGATTACGCCCTAACCAAGAGCTGACATTTGCTAACGACGTTAAGCTTGCCAAGGAGTAATGATGAAGCAACAACCAATGATGGAAGACTTGCCGTCAATGGCAATTCGCCGACCTGTTTTAATAGTGGTGTTGAACTTATTGATCATTATTGCGGGTATTGCTGCGATTGCTGGCGTAGAAGTACGAGAGCTTCCAGATGTAGACAGGCCACGTATTACGGTGTCAGCATCGTTTCCGGGTGGTTCACCTGAAACAGTTGATACCGAAGTAACAAGTAAACTTGAAGGTGCAGTCGCTCGTGTAAGTGGGGTAAAGTCGATTCGCGCGCAAAGTGAAGAAAACAACGCACGTATCGTGGTCGAATTTCGCCCGGGTGTTAACTTAGATGATGCTGCAAACGAAACGCGTGAATCGGTTGCACGGGTACAACGCGAACTTCCCGAAGAAGTTGAACGGGTATCAATTATTAAGGCCGATAACGACGCTGAAGCGGTTGTGTCGCTAACTGTTTCGAGTGATACATTATCTCTTGAAGCACTGACTGAACGCGTTGATGTAGACTTAGCCCCGCAATTTTTAACCATTCCCGGTGTGGCTGATGTACGTTTAAATGGTGACCGTGAACGAGTTTTAAGGGTTAGAATCGATCCCCTTAAATTAAGCAGCTTTAATCTCACTGTGCCCGACATTGCTAATGTATTACGCCAAGCGCCGTTTGATGTTCCGGCAGGGAGTTTAAAGTCGAGCGATCAACAAGTCATTGTCCGTGCTGATGCCACTTCAATTTCAGCAGAACAAGTCGCAGATATTATTGTTCGTGATGACACGCGTATCGGCGATGTCGCCGCTGTGTATTTTGGCCCTGCAGATCCTCGTTCGTTCGTAAGATTAAATGGCACACCTGTTATTGGCATGGAGATTATTCGTCAAGCCCAGTCGAACACCATTGAAATTTCAGATGAAGTATTAACACTGATTGAAAAAATGCGTGTGCGATTCCCCGAAATGGAATTTACGCTCACCTCCGACGACGCACAGTTTATTCGCAGCTCAGTAGACGAAGTAATCAACTCGTTGTTACTCACCGTGTTGTTAGTTGTTATAACGCTGTGGGTGTTTATTGGCTCTTGGCGCGCAACACTGGTGCCTGCTTTTGCGATTCCCGTTGCTTTAATTGGATCGCTCGCGCTGATATGGGCGTTGGGTTTCTCAATCAACATATTAACGTTACTGGCTTTAGTATTAGCGACAGGTTTGATTGTTGATGATGCGATTGTGGTGAGTGAAAATATTCAACGTCAACGCGGTCTAGGACTTGGGCGGCGAGCCGCTGCGGTAATTGGTACTCGCGAAGTATTTTTTGCGGTGGTGGCCACCACGGCTGTATTGGCCGCAGTATTTGTACCTATTGCGTTTTTACCATCAACAGCGGGGCGGTTGTTTCGTGAATTTGGTGGAGTGCTCGCGGGCGCGGTGATTATCTCTAGTTTTGTCGCATTGTCTTTAGTCCCTGCATTAACCTCTAAACTTAAATTAAAGCAAGGGGGATTTCATCCCTTTGCAAAACTTGGGCATGGCTTAGCGGCTGTTTATAAACGCACCATTCATGGTGTATTAGACCATGCATGGATTACATTTTTTGTGTGCTTAATTGTCGCTGCGGGCTCAGGTGCACTGTATATGAACCTTGATAACGAATTATTGCCCACAGAAGACAGAGGCAAAATCCGAATTTTTGCACGTGGCCCCGATGGTGTCGGCCTTAACTTTATGGATAGGCAAGCCGTGCAAATGGAAGATATATTACTGCCTTTTGTAGAAAGTGGCGAAATTGAGTCAATATATACCGTTGTTGGGCAATGGGATCCCAATATTGTATTCATTACCGTGCCTTTAAAGCATTGGGATGAGCGTCACTTTAGTCAGCAAGAAATCATTAATAAAATACGTGGACCGCTGGGTAATATTCCTGGTGCAGCTGGTTACCCTGGTGGTTCAAACAGTCTAAATTTGCGTGGTCAAGGGGGTGGCATTGAGCTGGCGCTGCTTGGTCAAGATTACTTAGAAATATTTAAAGCAGCGCAGGCATTCTCAGCTGAAATAGAAAACGCAATTCCAGAGGTTGCGCCAGTGAGAATTTCCTACCAACCGTCGCAGCCACAGTTACGGGTTAATATAGACAGACGCCGTGCAGAAGAGCTAGGTGTGTCTTTAAGTGATATTTCAATCACGTTAAGAGCGGCGATAAATGGTGATGATATTGCTGATTTAAACATTGGTGATCAATCAATTCCTATTATGTTGCAGGCACAAAATCAAACCATCACTAACCCAAATGATCTGGCCAACTTATACGTTGGGGCGCGAGATGGTCAGCTTGTGCCGCTCAGCAGTGTTGCAACGATTACTGAAGAAGGCGTGGCAGCTGAGCTTGAGCGCCATGCACAGCGTCGTGCAATTGAGCTAAGTATGGAACTACCCGAAAATGTCACTATCGCTGAATTGGTCACCAAAATTCGTGACATCTCCGAGACTAACTTACCGAATGGTATTAGCCTTGCCTTTAAAGGCGAAGCACTTACATTTGAAGAAACCGCTAATGAAGTACTGTTAACCTACGTATTGGCTTTTTTAATCGTTTTACTCGTGCTCGCGGCACAATTTGAAAGCGTAAACAGTGCGATTGTGGTTATGATCACGGTGCCTTTTGGTATCACGTCGGCTATTTTGGCTCTGTATTTAACGGGTACGTCTTTAAATATTTACTCGCAGATAGGCTTAGTTATGTTGATTGGCTTAATTGCTAAGAATGCGATACTGCTGGTGGAGTTTGCTGACCAATTACGTGACCAAGGTCGTTCAGTGAGGGTCGCTGTTGAAGAAGCTGCGTTAGTTCGTTTACGCCCGATTGCTATGACGTTGGTATCTACCTTACTGGGTGCGTTACCGCTCATTTTGTCGACAGGGGCCGGTGCCGAAGCGCGTAATGCCATTGGATGGGTGGTGTTTGGTGGTTTAGCCTTAGCGGTATTATTCACGCTTTATTTAACCCCCGTTATTTACCTTGGTTTAGCACGTTTTACCAAACCTCGTGGTGATGAGTCTAAACACCTTGCCGATGAGTTAGAAAACGCTTAATCGACCTTAATTGGCTATTTTTCTTTGAAAAAATAGCCAATTACCTCCACAATCAATAAAAACACCCAATCTAGGTATGCGTATGCAAGCCGAACACATCGATATTGCACAATTTTTAAGTGATCATGCTCCATTTGATGACTTACCAGAAGAGGCAATAAATAAATTAGCGTCGCAAATTGAAATTGCTTATTTTCGTGCTGGCACCGAGATATTAAATTACGGTGACGACATAGCCGATTTATATGTTATTCGTACCGGTGCCGTGGAAATGTATCGCCGTGATGGTGAATTATATAACCGCTTAACCGTAGGGGGCATATTTGGCCAAATGGGTTTGCTAATGAATCGTAAAGTACGTTTTCCGGCAAAAGCACTCGAAGACACACTTGTTTATTGTATTAATGTGGAGTTGTTTAACCAGTATTGCGACGAGTACGAACCATTTGCAGATTTCTTTGAGGCTGATGGTAATGTACGTTTGCACCAAGCTATCGTCGAGCAAGCCGATAGCAATGATTTAACTACCGCAAAAGTAAAGTCATTACTGCACAGAGATGTGGTCACGGTCACAAAAGATGCAACAATTCAGTTTGTTGCGCAGTTGATGACGCAAGAGTCGGTGTCGTCAGTATTGGTTACTGATGCCGATAAACCCATTAGCGATGACCCTGATGATGATGATGGCCAAGTTGTTGGCATCATAACTGACCGCGATTTACGTTCCAGTGTTATTGCACAAGGATTAAGTTACGAAGCTCATGCTCAGCAAATAATGCAGACTGATCTTGTATTACTCGATAGCAACGCCTACGTGTTTGAAGCCGTACTAGCGATGCTCAGAGATAATATTCATCACTTACCCGTTGTTATTAAGAAAAAACCCATTGGGGTTATTTCGTTATCAGATATTTTGCGCTATGAATCGCAAAGTAGTTTATTACTGGTGCGTGGCATTCTTGCTCAGCAATCAGTTGAAGACTTAGCTTATTATGCGCGCCAGCTGCCTAATGTATTTGTGCGGATGGTTAATGAAGATGCTAATTCTCATATGATTGGCACTGCCATGGCAGTGATAGGGCGAACATTCAAACAGCGTCTACTCGATTTAGCCGAAGAAAAGTTTGGTCCGCCTCCTGTGCCTTATTGCTTCATTGCACTGGGGTCAATGGCAAGGGATGAGCAATTAATCGTTACAGATCAAGACAACGCAATTATTCTAGACAATAGTTTTGATGAATCTTTACACGACGCGTATTTTCAAAAACTTGCTGACTTTGTCTGTGATGGCTTGGCTGAGTGTGGTTATAAGTACTGCGATGGTGAAATTATGGCGTCATTTAAAAAATGGCGTTTAACGCGGGAACAGTGGCAAGAACAATTTGCTAGTTGGATAGCAGAGCCAAAACCACAAGCATTATTGCACAGTTCAATATTTTTTGATCTTGATGGTGTTTACGGCAAAACCAAATGGGCAGAGGAACTAAAACGGTTTATTGCTAAAGAAGGGCGCAGCAATAAGCGTTTCTTAGCGAATATGGCAGCTAACGCACGTAATAGAACGCCTCCACTGGGCTTTTTTAAAGACTTTGTATTAGAGCATAATGGTCAACATAAACGCTCAATGAACTTAAAACGTCGTGGCACAGCCCCTTTGTCTGATGTAATCCGTGTGCATGCTTTAGCGATAGGCAGCCGTAAGCAAAACTCATTTGAACGACTTGAAGATATAATTGATGCCAAGTTATTACCAGAAGGAAAAGCGCAAGACTTACGAGATGCCCTTGAATATATCGCCATGATCCGTATTCGTCATCAGGCTTGGCAAATAGAAAAGCTAGATGAAGCGCCCGACAACGATTTAGAGCCACATTTGCTATCGCCTTTTGAACAGCGAAACTTAAAAGAAGCGTTTGCGATTTTAGATAAAGCACAGAACTTCTTAAAATTCCGTTATTCAGCTAATTCAGGTGTGAAGTAATGACCACTAATAGCGCAAAACAAAACTGGCCTGCGCGTTATAAAGCGCTATCAGCGACGAGTCGTCATCCTTGTATACAACATTTTTATCAAAGTGCGGTAAACGACCTTAATTTACCGATTAGTGAAGTACCCCTTGTAGCGTTAGATTTTGAGACGACCGGTCTAAATTTTGATAAAGACGATATTGTTAGTGTGGGGTTAGTGCCTTTTACATCAAAACGAATTTATTGCAAAGACAGTGCACATTGGCTTGTTCAACCAAGGCAAAAGCTCGATGAAGAGTCAATAGTCATTCATGGCATTACACACTCCGAATTAACTGGCGCGCCTGACTTCTCGTCGATAATTGAGCCGTTATTAGCCGCATTAGCTGGTAAAGTGATTGTTGTGCATTTTGCGCCTATTGAACGCCACTTCCTGTATCAAGCGTTAAACGCACGATTAGGTGAAGGTTTAGAGTTTGCAGTAATAGACACCTTAGAACTTGAAAGAAGAGCGCTTAAAGCGAAACAGGGATTAATAGGGCGTTTATTTAACAGTAAATTAGACTCGGTAAGATTAGCTGACTCACGAACTCGTTATTCGTTACCTGCATATCAAAATCATAACGCCTTAACGGATGCAATCGCAACCGCTGAGCTTTTGCAGGCACAATTAGTGTATCATTATCGACCAGACACGCCATTACGAGAGTTACTAATTTAACTAAAGTAATAATTCCCATAATAAAAAAACGCCGCAATTGCGGCGTTTTTTAATACCATATTGTCTAGCGAGTTCTTGGCTCTGTTCTAAGCCCAAGCACTAAACTCACACACATAAGTAACAGCACGAATGTAAAAGGGAGACCGGTTGATACTGCACCAGCTTGTAACGCCTCTATGGCTTGTGTTCCACCAATCCATACTAATGCAGCCGCAATTGCGCCTTCAATGGTCGCCCAGAAAATGCGCTGCGGTACAGGTGCATCGACTTTACCGCCTGCGGTAATCGAATCGATAACTAATGAACCTGAATCAGATGACGTGATAAAGAACACTAACACCAGCACAATAGCAATGAACGACAGCACTTGAGACATAGGTAATGCTTCAAACATTTGGAACATAGCCAGTGGTACATCGGTTAGGCCTTTTTCACCTAGTACACCGACTTTATCAACCACTTGTTCAATTGCGATACCACCATAAATTGACATCCAGAAGATAGTAACAACAGTAGGAACGAGTAATACAGCAATTAAGAACTCGCGAATTGTACGTCCTTCAGATACGCGCGCAATGAACATACCTACAAACGGTGACCATGAAATCCACCAAGCCCAGTAGAATACAGTCCAGCCGTGCATCCATGTTTCGTCTTCACGGCCATGTGGGTTACTCAGTGGAATAATGTTTTCGACATAACCCATCACCGTATTCGGGATATTACCAAAGGCTGCAGCAAAACCAACAATAGCAACAAATACAAGCAGTACAAAGGCAATCACCATATTGATATTACTTAGCAGTTTAACACCACCATCAATACCACGTATAACCGAAATCACCGCAAGCAAGGTAACACCAGTAATAACGCCAATTTGCAAACCGATGCCCGCATCAGTCCCAAATACATGATTAATACCCGCAGAGGCCTGCTGAGCGCCTAAACCAAGGGAAGTGGCAAGACCAAATAAGGTCGCAAGCACAGCCAGAATATCAATAAGGTGGCCAGGCCATCCCCATGCTTTATCGCCTAAGATAGGGTAGAAAATTGAGCGAATAGATAAAGGTAACCCTTTGTTATAACAAAAGAACGCTAGTGATAGTGAAACGACTGCATAAATAGCCCACGGGTGAAGGCCCCAGTGAAACATGGTTGCACCCATAGCCATTTTTGCGGCTTCAGGGGTATTTGCTTCAACACCGAGTGGTGTTTCATACCAACCTGTGTAGTAAGCAACCGGTTCAGCAACGCCCCAAAACATTAAACCAATGCCCATACCGGCCGCAAATAACATGGCAAGCCATGAAATACGCGAGTGAGTGGGGCGAGCTTCATTTCCGCCTAAACGAATATTACCGTAGGGTGAAATGATTAATGCAAAGCAAAACAATACGAATAAGTTTGCTGACCACATAAAAAAACCATCAAAATTATTAATAATGTCGTTTTTGATACCGTTAAGGGTTGCTTTTGCAATTTCGGGGTCTGAAATAAGTGTTGCAATTAAAAAGATTGCAATTAAACCTGCACTAATGCCAAAAACAGGGTTGTGAACATCGAACCCCCATTTTTGTACATTGTCTTGGCCGACAGTGTAATCCGTATTGTCGATGCTGTACTTGTCATGATGTTCGCTCATGAATACCTCTTGTTGTAATTTTATCTAGCAGAAAGCTAAATGGCCGGTTGGAACACGTTTGCCCAAAGAATATTTTTACGCAATAAACGTGAAAATAGTTTGAAGACAAATCAATTTAGTACCAAATAGTAGTCTTTAGTGTAGGAGTTAGAGGGAAAATGTAAATGCTTTAGGCGCTAAATAGCCGAATAAAATCAATTTTCTCAGTTTTTTGATGGGTTTTTAAACAAAGTTAAGAAGAAAGTAAAAAAGTTTAATGACAGTATTGTTTCAGAACGAACAGATTAATACTAAAGAAGCTGCAAGCTTATGACTTGCAGCTCTCGCTACTATTTTTTATAAGCGTCGTTGTGAACGCCAGCAGCACGACCCGAAGGATCCGCATTATTTTGGAATGATTCATCCCAAGCAAGTGCTTCAGGTGTTGAACATGCAACAGATTTCCCATGAGGAACACACTTTGCTGATGCATCTCCAGGGAAATGATCTTCAAAAATACTGCGATAAAAATACGCTTCTTTTGAATCCGGTGTATTTATAGGGTATTTATATTTTGCGTTGGCAAGTTCTTGATCGCTAACTTGCATGCTCACATATTCTTTAAGGGTATCTATCCAGTTATAACCTACACCATCAGAAAACTGCTCTTTTTGGCGCCATAATACTTCATCAGGTAAGTAACCATCGAATGCTTCGCGAATGATGTGTTTTTCAATTTTACCGTCTTTGCACATTTTGGCTTCTGGGTTAATGCGCATTGCAATATCGACAAACTCTTTATCTAAGAATGGTACGCGAGCTTCAACACCCCATGCCGCCATTGATTTATTCGCACGCAAGCAATCAAACATATTAAGTTTAGAGACTTTACGATTTAGCTCTTCATGAAACTCTTGTGCGTTAGGGGCTTTGTGGAAATACAAGTAGCCACCAAATAATTCATCAGCTCCCTCGCCAGAAAGCACCATTTTAATGCCCATTGCCTTAATTTGACGTGCCATTAAGTACATGGGGGTTGATGCACGGATGGTTGTTACGTCATACGTTTCAATGTGGTAAATGACTTCACGCAGTGCATCAATACCTTCTTGAATGGTAAAGTGAATAGGGTGGTGAATAGTGCCAATCATATCGGCTACTTTTTGCGCTGCCGCTAAATCTGGCGAGCCCTCAAGCCCAACCGAAAAAGAGTGAAGTTTAGGCCACCACGCGTCTGACTCGTCGTTGTCTTCAATACGTTTTGCTGCAAAGCGTTGCGTAATTGCAGAGATAACAGACGAATCTAACCCACCAGAAAGTAATACACCATAGGGCACATCGCACATTAATTGACGTTTAACGGCTGCTTCTAAACCGTTTTTAACATCACTCACTTTTGCATCATTGTTTTTTACCGCGTCATAGCTTTGCCAATCACGTGAATAATAACGACGTAGCTGACCGTCTTTGCTCCATAAAAAATGCCCCGGTGGAAACTCTTCAATATGTTTACAAATTGGCGATAGTGCTTTTAATTCTGACGCAACATAAAAGTTGCCATGTTCGTCATGACCTGTGTAAAGCGGAATAATACCAATGTGGTCTCTACCGATTAGGTAGGCATCTTGCTCTTCATCGTATAAACAAAAAGCAAAAATACCATTTAAATCATCTAAAAACTCAGGCCCCTTTTGTTTGTACAGGGCTAATATAACCTCACAATCAGATTGAGTTTGAAAGGTAAAATCGGTTTCTAAATTTGCCGCTAGTTCTTTATGGTTATAGATTTCACCATTGACAGCGAGAATATGTGTACGCTCTGGATTATAAAGCGGCTGTGCACCACTTGACACACCAACAATGGCAAGTCGTTCATGAACTAAAATTGCTTTCTCTGATGAATACACGCCAGACCAATCGGGTCCGCGGTGCCTTAATAGTTTTGACATCTCAATTGCTTGGCTTCGCAATTGGGCAGGATCAGATTTAATATCTAATACCCCAAAAATTGAACACATAGTGACTCCTCATTCCAATTATGTGCGCAGTTAACAATAATTTTAAAACTGCGAATCTTTGTTTTAACAGAAATAATTACCTAAGTCACACAGGTTTTTTAATTATTTAAGAATAATCTATGCACCGAAAACACAGGCTTTGCACCAGATTGATCCAAAAGCTTTGTATGAACAATAGTGAACGAATTATTTTTAGTAAAAATGAAGAAATTTGATGAAATAAGCGACGTAAAAATTATTTTTGCTGCACCAATTTGGCGCAGCAAAAACAATTTATATCACTGTAAACATTGTCTCAAAAAGTAAATACACTCTTGTATAGACAACTTAGTTTAGGGGGTTAGTCATTTATTAAACGCCAAACGAGTTTAAACACAGGGCATTTTAGACTGTTAACTTTTGGCATTTTTATACTTTAAAGCAATTGCAAGTTGATTTAGATGAGCAACGAGCTTTTGCTGGGCTAAATGAGCTTGCTCAAGACTAACAAACTCAAAGTGTAAGAAATCACCGGGTTTAAGCTGAGCAAAATGACGCAAGTCAGCCTCAATAACAGTACCAATTATTGGATACCCACCCGTTGTTTGCGCGTCATTTAGTAAAACAATGGGTTCACCATTAGGTGGTAATTGAATGCTTCCGGGCATAACTGCCATTGAGGGCAGCGACAATGAATGCGCTAATTTACACTCATCGCTTAATAATCGTGCGCCCATTCTGTTACTGCTAGGCGAAATATGCCATGAATGCTCTGTAAACTTTTCACATGTATTATCAGGTAATATTGAGGCATGCGGACCGGCAAGAATACGAATATGTGTACTCTTTGGCGGTAACATGGCACCTAATCCGATTTTAGTTGCATACTTAGGCGTTATATCGAAACGATCACCCGCCTTTAAAGCATGACCATGCAAGCCACCAAAGCCTGCTGCAATATCGGTTGAGTAAGAGTCTAAAATAGCCGTTGGTAAATGCCAGTCACCACCAATAGCTAAATAGTTTCGAAACCCATGTCGGGCTGCGTTTAGCTTTAGTATATCGCCTTTTTTTATATAAAAACTCCAGCCCGGTTGAACAGCATTACCATTCACAGTGGCTTTCATGTCGGTGCCATGTAAGGCGATGTAATAGTCGTTATCAAACTGTATTTCGGCAAGTCCAAGCGTGATCTCAATCACGGGATGGTTATCGGGATTGCCAACAAGACGATTAGTGATGATTTGTGCATAAGGGTCAACACACCCTGATTGACCAATGCCTAAATGGCGAGAACCTACGCGGCCTTGATCTTGTATAGACATTTGCATGCCGGGCTTGAGTATGGTGATCATTTTAGCACCTCCTGAATAACAAACTCTAACGTATCGCCCGGTGCAATTGCACACGGTGTCTGTGCATTTATATCAAACAGTTTGAAATCTGTATGACCTATTATTTGCCAACCACCTGGGGAGTCTTCGGGGTAGACGCCAGTTTGCTCACCGCCTATAGCAACCGCGCCTTTAGGGACATGAATGCGTGGTTTTTCGTGGCGCGGCGTGTATAACTGGGGGGTTAAGCCTGCTAGGTATGCAAATCCGGGTTGAAAGCCCAAAAACAAAACATGATACGTTGCACTGCTGTGCATTTGAGCCACGTCGTCTATGGTTAAATTATGGTATTTAGCAACCGCTGAAATATCGGGGCCATAATCGCCACCATACACCGTGGCGAGCTTATGATGCGTAGAGGTAAAATCATTGCTTTTAATCTCATGCCAGTGACTAAGTAATGAAGATTGCCACTTAGCAAGTAGAGATGACTCTTTTAAGTAAAGGGTGAGGTTATTATTCGCAGGCACCACATCAATAAAGTCCCCTGAATTTCGACAAAGTTGCGCGAGTGCCCAAATCTTTTTTTGTGTTTCAAGCACATCTTGCCCTGACTCATAGACATCGAAAAAAATGCAATGCGTAGTCAGTGCTGTGATCTGTGGTCGTTGAGTAGAAGCCATTGTATGTCACACTTTTTATTATTTGTTGATGATAATTAGCATATAGGCCCAGTAGTGAAGATGTAAATGAGTCTTTAGCGTTAATTAAAAACTCAACACTGCCAAGCCGTTATAAAATAATGATAACAGCTTGGCAGAGAGTAAAGGAAAAGGCTACTTATTGTTGTTTAGTAACCAGTTAGACAATAAGCGTACACCGTAGCCAGTACCGCCTTCAGCGAGTTCATTTTTTGCTTTATTGTTAAGTGCGTTACCCGCGATATCGATGTGTACCCAACGTGTGTCACCCGCAAAGTTTTGTAAAAAACTTGCCGCTGTTGTTGCACCAGGACCGTGAGAACCAATATTTTTTAAGTCTGCAATGTCAGATTTTAACGCATCGTCGTAGCCCAGCGGTAAGCGCCAAAGGTTTTCGTTTACTTGCTTACCAGCCAGTGTTAATTGCTCAATTAATTGATCGTCTTTTGAGAATACGGCGGCGTATTCGTTGCCAACAGCCCCAATTTTTGAGCCAGTGAGCGTTGCAACATCAATCATAATAGAGGGTTTGAACTTATCGCGTGCATACCACATAGCGTCACTTAATACTAAGCGTCCTTCTGCGTCTGTATTTACAATCTCAACGCTTAAACCTTCAGCTGTGCGAACAACGTCACCCGGTGCAACAGCAAATTGTGAAACCATGTTTGCTGCCATCCCCATGACCGCAACAACATTGGTGTCGGCTTTAGCTAACGCCATTGCTTTTACAGTGCCTAGTACGGCTGCAGCACCCGCCATATCTGATTTCATACGTGCAATTGAAGCGCCAGTTTTAAGGCTATAACCGCCAGAATCAAAGGTAATACCTTTACCTACTAACGCGATAGGTGTGTTTTTATTACCTTGATAATGGGCAACAACAAGGCGTGAACCTTCTTCACTACCACGGCCAACCGCTTCGAGCGCACCCATACCCAGCTTTTTAATTTGTTTAGGTTCTAGAACCGTGATTTTAACACCTAACTTTTTAAGCTCTTTTGCGGCTTTAGCAAAGTCAGCTGGAGTCATCTCTGTCGCTACTTCACTGGTTAAGTCGCGTGCTAAAAATACACCCTGTTCAATATGTTGTAGTAAAGTGTGGTTTTTGACCGCTTGGTCTATATTTTCAACGTCGACAGTGTAATTAACTACATGGGTGTCTTTTTCTTTTTTGTATTCTTCAAAACGGTGGTCACGTAGGTTAGCACCATGAGCAAACTCGGCCGCATATTTGGCGTTTGTGTCTGTTTCTTTCAACACCGAAAAATCAAGACTAACCGAAGCTTGTTTCGCACTGTGAAGCTTAGCGTGAACATTACCTCCTAGCTTTGCCATTTTTGCAGCATTGAGTTCTGCTTGCTCACCAAGCCCAACAAGTAAAATACGTTGATGTTCACTGTTGTTTGGAGCAATGACTTCTAATGTTTTTCCGTACTTGGCTTTAAAGTCTGCAAAGTTAACCACTTTATCTAAGTGGGCTTGCGTTTCAGCGCTTAGGTAATTGAAATCAGAAACACCTGTTTTTGAATCAAAAAACAGCACTAATGTGTTGTCAGTTGGTTTAATAGATTGTGCGAAAGTGAACTCTGCTGCATTCACTTGCGTAGCAAGTGTTATACCCAATGCGAGAGCGGTTAGGCTATGTGCAATTCTCATTATTATATCCCAATGTAAAAAGGTGCTTTTTACCTTAAATATACAAAAGAGTTAAATTGTTAGCGGTGAATCACAGCTTAGACGCGTTTAAGGTGAAATGATTTATTAAACTCGCCGGTCTTTTAAATATACAGGCTTTAATGAGGAAATTAGTATGACAATTAAGTCAATGTTACTGATATTACTGACCAGTAGTGCCATGATGACTGCAAGTAAAGTGTATTCACAAGACACCATGCAAAACGCCACGCAGCATATTGAAACTATTGTACTTGGCTCTGGCTGCTTTTGGGGGGCTGAAAAACGCTACGAAGCACTGGATGGGGTAATTGATGCTGTATCAGGCTATGCAGATGGTGAGGGATTTAAAGCAACGTATAAAAATATTACCCGTCAGTCACGTCGTTTCGACGACAATAACTATGCTGAAGTGGTAAAAGTCACTTATAACAGCAATGAAATAACCACTGAAAGCCTCCTTAAGCACTATTTTGAGAATCACGATCCTACGCAGCTTAATCGCCAAGGTAATGATGTTGGTACACAGTATCGTTCTACAATTCTTACCAGCAACGAACAGCAGCAACAAACAGCCATTGAATTAAAACAGACGTACCAAGTAAAGTTAACGGCCGCAGGCTACGGAACAATTGTCACAAAAATTAAGCCGCTCAAGAAATTTTACGCAGCAGAAAATTATCATCAAGATTATTTAAAGAAAAACCCGAATGGGTATTGTCCTGATCATTCAACAGGCGTGGTATTTGATTCAACCAACAAACCCAACGTTGATAATAGTGCATTACTGACAAATAAACAGATTGTGGTTATTGATGCGAAAGGGTATTGCCCATACTGTGAAAAGTTCAAAAAAGAAGTTGCCAATAACTACCAAGGTACTATTCCCATGACCTTTCGTTATGCCGATGAGCTCGATGGGCTGACAATTAAGACCCCAACTTGGGCAACGCCAACTTTATTGTTTATAGAAAATGGTGAAGAAGTGTATGGCCGTCAAGGGTATGTAAGTAAAGATGAATTTTACAAAGCGCTCGGTGCGTTTAAGTTGGGTGACAGTGAGGCGTTTAGGGTTGCATTTCATGCTCGTACCGACAGTCCATATTGTAAGCAATATGATATTTTTAAAAATACGCCAGAGGGGGTTTTTATAGATAAACTCAGTGGTGCCCCATTATTTGATACCCGAGACCGCTTTAATTCTGGTACAGGTTGGTTATCGTTTACCCAAGCCGTTAAAGGCAGCGTCACCATGCACGAAGATAACAGTTATGGAATGCAGCGTATTGAATTAAAATCGAAAAGTTCAGGGATCCACTTAGGCCATTTATTCCCAGGTGAAGGCCCACAAGGTAAAGATAGGTATTGTATTAATGCTACGGTGCTTGAATTTGTTCCAGCAGAGTAAAATGTCGATACGCTATTAGTTCAAAGTCATTTTTTAGCCTAAGCTTGTATGTATGCCCAAAAAGTGACGTTTGAAATGTGAAAATAAATCTAATAAGTGGTTTGAGTGCTGTTGTAGTAAGCTTATTTTCGTTGCAGTTATTATGCGCAGAAAGAGCCTCGTATGTAGTAGGCGTAGAGAACATTGAATATCTACCTTATTACGAAGGGAGCGATAACAATAACTCACGGTTCACTGGATACAGCGCACAGTTATTAAAATTATTCGGTCGTAAATACGACTATAATATAGTGTTTACCCAACGCCTCTAAACCGCCTTTATAAAGATTTTATTACGCAAAGTTACCTTGATTTTAAATACCCAGATAACCCGCAATGGCAAAAAAGTTTTAAAGATATCTACACAAAAACCAAGCAAATAGTCTATTCAAAGCCTGTTCTTACAACTGTAACCGGTATTGCGAGTCTTAATCCTGATACACAATTATCTGATTGCACCAGGTTTGGTAAAGTGCGTGGTTTCACCTCACAACGTTTTAAAGCATATTTTGAAAAAGAGGGAATTGCCGTTATCGAAACTGCGGATACAACGGAGCTTATTTCTTTGCTTTTATTGAACCGAATAAATTGTATTTATATCTCGCGGGATGTTCTTAACTATAAATTACGGAAAAAGTTAAATGTAACGACCGATGTCTACTTCCATGAATTGCTCGGTGTAGATGTACAAGACTTTCATGTATCGACGATTAATCATCCAGAGATTATTACTCAGTTTAACCAATTTTTAGCTACGTATAGTGAAGAAATTCAAGAACTGAAAGAGAAATTTAGTATAGGCCAATAGGGGGTTACAGTTTGCTTATTGGTTTATCATGTAAATCAGGCGCGAAAAAAAGCCCGGTCAGAACACACAAGAACCGGGCTTTCGACAACAATTTGGTGGGGTAACTTTACAACGCTAAGTTTTGCTTTGCGCGAGTTAAGTTATGATTTACAAGTTCGTTTTTAGAAATTTGAACTGCTTCATAAAAATCAGAAAGAGCTGCAGTATCGTTTTCTGACATGATGCGTGCAACACCACGATTACTTAATGCAAACGAAGTTAATTCGCGACGTTTGTATCCAGGTACTTTACTTGTACTAAGAAGTGAAATTGCCTCGGTACACAGGCTTTCAGCTTCTGAAAAATTCTTTTCTTTTACGCTCAATGCACAACGGTTGAAAGCATTTTCGTATGTGCTGTTTACGTCGTTTGAAGAGTGAGCTTGCTCGATAACCATCAGTTTATAATCAGCTTGGTTGGCTACTGCCATCGCTGAGCAAGTTAATAAAGAGCTAAGTGCAATAGTGGTTACAAGTGTTTTAAACATGATAGATTTCCTTTGGTTAAGTTGGTGTTTCTTGCCAACGAGTGAACTTTAAAATATTCCCCAAAGCTAAACAAACGATTAAATTAAACCTGATAGATGAAGAAATTTAATCTATAGAGTAATTACTCAAAATTAGTGGTTGGCTGAAAAGTAGGGGACTGTGTCTTTTTAATTATTTTTTTGAGCAATACCTAAATGCTGTTTTTATATACAGTTATTGTGTGGGCGCTTACATAATCAATAACACGACCTAAAGACTCGCTTTTATTAAGTTTAGGTAATGGTTACTGCCAACTTTTAATATATGTGGCAATCAGTTAATAACTTTGTTACTAATAAACTTTGAGAGAAGTGCGGCTTGTGTGGTAAGAAAACGTGCTATTCGCTCGCTATAACCTGTTAAATTGCCAAGGAGTTGGTTTGTTGTTTCGAGAACAAAAGTTTTATATAGCTAGCTTCATTATATGTGGTGCTTTCGCAATTATTGTGAAGCTAACGAGATCTAACATATTTGGTATCAATAGTTTTTTAGATACCTTTTTAGGATCTTCCCCAAGCTTTTTCTATTTATTCGGAATCTTGTCTCTCATTCCAATAGTTAAGCCAAAGATTGACATAAAAACATTTAAAAAGTCAGTTTTAATGTTTACTGCCGGTGCATTAACATATGAAATTGAACAATACTGGACTTCAATGTTTTTTGACCTTGGTGATATTATTGCAACATTACTTGCTGCACTACTAATGTTTTCTTTACATAAAAATAAGCGTAAGGCTGTATAATATGCACTTCAAACGGAACAAAAACAGTTGGTAGGCTCCGCTTCGCTTCACATTTTAATCAACAATTTTCGTCTGCTTAAGTGGGCGTTATAAGCCTAAGGGAAGCAATGGTATTTATCATCCTGTTTGGAGTCGTAGCGATTACCTTTATTGTGTTTAACATGCAGATGGCAGCATACAAAGAAGCAGCGCATAAATACACAAATGAGCGTAAAAATAAGCTGGTTGAATACTTAGGTTACCAAGATCAGTATTGGGGCATGTTATTTGGTAACCCTAAAAATTTTTCCATGTACCATAAAGGGTTAGACTGTCATATTAAAAAGGTACGCATTTCATTGTTTGTAGCATTAGCATCGTTTTTTAGCTTATTCATATATCTAATTGTTGCATACGGCTTATAACAAGTTACTCAAAAGCACTCAGAACGCTTGGTTTGCTCTCCTTCGTAAGGCATTGATGGAAAATGGAAGTATTCAAATATATTTTTATAGTTCTAGTCATATATCTAATTGTTACTTTAAGCATTAGGTTATATTGGTATTTTAAAGATGGATACTTTCAATTAAGCTGGATAGCTGAATGGTTCATTGCTGCTATAAGCTGCGTTGGCATTTTCGTTGTTGCCTATAATGTCCCTATATTAAATCAAGGCTTTTGGTGGTTTGTACTTTTTCTCATTTTACTATCAACCGTGTTACGTCTACGAAGTGAAACTACAAGTCAGCAGTTACACCAACTTAGTAAAGGCCAGCTATTATTTGTCTACAGTTTAATGGTTTTGTTTACTGCTCCTATTGCGATTGGGCTTTTTATTAATGCTGCAAACTTAAGTAATATTTGGGTTGGCAGCTAACAAAAAGTTATGCGCCCTCGGGCTTGCTGAGATACAAACAGGTGTTAATTATGTTGCAAGTGGCACATAACCGTCCTTTGGCTCTAACTCATTATTGTCTTAAAACAATTCAGAGCAGATGCTCTAGAGTCGAATTTGAACGAACTACGGAAGTTACCCAAAACAGAACGACTGAGAAGTTAGGTAGCAGCCTCTGTATGCGTAAAAATATAATTGCGTATTAAGAAAAATTTAGATTTAATGAATACATAATAAGCGCTGAGCAATGCAGGGAAAGCTTACATAACACAGCTAAGCTGATTAAATTAGCTAGGAAAGTGAGAGCCACTAAAAAGCCTATTTTTCTAAGTAAGTCCATAGCATAAACAACACCAACTCTGACACACCGAGCAGGTAGCGGCTCAGTCCAACAAGCGATTATGCATCACAAACTGCGTGTTGCATAAATACTAAAATGTTAGGCTACCACGGAAACATCATGGATAGGCGTTATAAAAAAAGAATTGATCGCTACTGGTCAAAAATGGAAAAACAATGTGAGGATGCCTTATCAAGAATCGACCCTAATGATTGGTTTGATCTTTGGCATACTCATCCTGATTGGGATGGCAAAGGAAATTCGAGACCTGAAAACAGGAAACGAGCCATTGAATTAACTTTTCGTTTTTTAGTCAAGGCAGAGACTTTAACTAACCATAGAAGCAATGAAATCCAGTGCTTCGCTATCATAAAAGAAGACACAATAGATAACTCAATTTATATTCACAGTGAAAATCCAAATTCATCAGAGTTTCCATATAAATATGAAGGTGTAACTTGGGATACTGAGAATAAAGAATTAGAAAGTATTGTTAACTTAGATACACACCAAATTGGTGTTTTCCAAAGTGAAGATGAACAAACATTCTTTATCAGAAAGGTAGCCTAACAAGGCAATTATGCGTGGGATGTATTAAGCTTGGCTGACGCTCATTCTTCGCTAATTTTAGCCAAGCTTAATACGCCCCATATTTGCGGCGTTATATTTACAAGGAGAGTTCAGGTTATGAGTTACGAAGCCAAAGTATTCAATGTAATGATTGCTTCACCAGGGGATGTAGCATCTGAAAGAACGATCATTCGTGATGTAATATATGAATGGAATGCTGTTCATTCAAAGTCACGAAATATTGTTTTGTTACCTGTTGGATGGGAATCTCATTCATCTCCAGAAATGGGGGCATCTCCTCAGGAAATTATAAACAATCAAATTTTAGATAAATGTGATTTCCTCGTCGGTGTTTTCTGGACTCGTATTGGAACAGCCACTACTGAGTACGCTAGTGGGACTGTTGAGGAAATTGAAAAACATATCGCGGCTGACAAGCCCGCAATGCTCTATTTTTCCAGTCAGCCTGTCGTAATGGATACCGTTGACCCCGACCAATATTCAGAATTAAGTAAGTTTAAAAAATCTTGTCAATCTCGTGGCTTATATGAAGGTTATGATAGTCATTCTGATTTTAAAGAAAAATTTTATCGTCACCTTCAACTTAAAGTTAATGAACACTCTTTATTTCAATTTGAGGTAAGTGATTCATTCTCAACTCAAAGCGAAATTGTAGAATCAAATACTTCAATTCCAAAACTATCAAACGAAGCTCGTATATTACTTAAAGAAGCTAGCCTCGATAGCGGTGGCACAATTATGTCGCTAAGTTATATTGGTGGTGATGACGTTCAAACAAATGGGAAAAATTTGATTTCATCACAAGAGCCTAGAGAGGTAGCTCGCTGGAAATCAGCTATCCAAGAACTAGAGAATGAATATTTAATTGAAGATCGTGGTCATAAAGGTGAAGTATTTAGAATTACCAATCTTGGTTATCAAATCGCGGACATGATCGAATTGTAAATATAACAAGCGGTTTATGGAAGGGACTCGTAACAGCTTGCACGGGTTCGTTCCTCACCAGTTTAGCAAGCTAATACTCGCCCCATAACCGGGCGGTTTATGTGTTTTTATGGTTGATCAATCGATTTATAATTCAGTTTTAGATTTAGCGTGTGAATTGGTTAATTCTTCCAGTGCTGAGTTAACTCAAAATTATTGGCATGCTTATCAAAAACTAAATGAATTATGTGAAATGCATAAGGGAACAAGCAAGGATCATCCCCTTCAATGGGAAGCTCTTGCCGATTACACCCGAAATAACAAGCAAGCTTTAAATATCTATTTAATTGCAATAGAGGTCGCAACAAACTTAAATTTAAGTGAATATGTTGCTTCTTCACAACTTGCCATTGCTGAGCGCTTCTTGGAAACAGGTAATAAATGTGAAGCAATATCATGGGCAAATAAGGCTGATGAAAATGCTCGTAGGTGCAGTAACCTTGAGTTACGTAATGAAATTAGTGAATTTCTGCTAGTAAGTGCAAGCAACACATAACAAACGGTTTATGGATGGGACGCAAAAAGCTTGGCTTGTGCTCTTTCGTCGCTAATTTTAGCCAAGCATTTTCCGCCCCATAATCTGGCGTTTAGCATCAAATATTATGAGCTACGATATCGAACTACCCAACCCGTTTTGGTTTGGAATAAAGATCAATGAAAGCGAAGATCGCTTGCCATCAATTGGCTGCGAGGTGGAGCTGAAACTTGAAATGCCCAGAGGAATATTTTCATATTCTGCCAAGGATATTTTGTTTGAGTGCTCCGTTTTTGACGAGTTTCTGGTGCAGCTAGAACGGTTGAAAACCGGAGAAGCCGGTAAAGCCGAATTCTATGATATGGACCGAGAAATAGTACTTTCATTCACTAAGGAAGAAATTCAATTGTCAGTTCACCGAATACATAGTGAAATCGGATCTGGCTATATGGAGTTCAAGAGTGATTTTGATCGTGAATTGGTGATCCAGCATATTGAGCACATAGAGAGTTTTGCAAAATGGTGGTAGCAATGTTTAACAAGTCAAAGCACTCGGACTTGGTAAATCTGTCACCTTTTTCGTTCCCAAAAAAAGCCGTCAACTTCACCAAGCCGGTGTTTGAGGCGTTATACGTTTCTAGAGTTTGGTGTTAATTAAATGTCTGATGATGCAATAAAACTTGCTACAAAATTACTAGAGAGTGATGAGGATTATTTAGATAATGTCATAGGGCTCTGGCGAATTGGCAATAATAAATATGAGCAATGTTGGGATACTGAGTTTCACGTATTTGGTGTAATTGAGTCTGATACTGATCATTTACCTTTGAAGCACGTACGAGCCAATTGTTCTCCTGAGTTCCTCGCTAAATCAGATAAAGAGTTAGCTGAAACTATAGAGTTCTACAGAGCAGATGTGATCAGTGCATGTAATACAATTCTAAACCAGTTAAAAAACGTATAACAAGTTAATTAATAAGAACAAAAAACAGTTTGCTGTTTTCGTTCCTAACATTTTAGCCAACAATTTTTTGCACATTAGTAGGGCGTTACCTATGCCTGACCATAGCATAGCATAGCACTGACTGTCGATTCTAACTCACAATTGTCCAACAATGACTTACGTTCGTGTCTGTTTTAATTCTAAAACGGCGAAAAGGTTGATTTCTGCTTTAACGGTTTGCAGCTCGTAACAGATTGTCTTACTTAAGCGCTAATAATCTTACCGGATAGTCTGATGGATTACGTAAAGACTTATTAAAATTTAAGTTTTCAATTATAAGTGCTTAAATTTAGATACTCCAAAACGACAAAACCCAGCCTAAGCTGGGTTTCATGAAATAATGCGGATGAACTTATAATGCTAAGTTCTGTTTGGCGCGAGTTAAGTTGTGCTCTACCAAATCGTTACTTGAAATCTGCACGGCTTCATAGAAATCAGATAATGCGGCTGTCTCGTTTTCAGACATAATACGTGCAACGCCACGATTACTTAAAGCAAATGATGTTAATTCACGACGTTTATGACCAGGGACTTTACTTGTCGTTAGCAAGTTAATTGCTTTAGAGCAGAGTGCTTCGGCTGCCGCAAAGTCTTTTTCTTTAACGCTCAATGCGCACTGATTAAATGCTAATTCGTATTGATTGCTTTGTTCTGCAAGTGTTGTAGATTGGTCAATCACCATTAATTTGTAGTCACCCTGATCAGCCACTGCCATCGCTGAGCAAGTTAATAAAGAGCTAAGTGCAACGCGTTTCATAAGTGTACTAAACATAATTTTTTCCTCTGTTAGAGTCGGCATTTATTACCGACAATCCAACTTTAGTTTAGAGAGGAAAATCGAACAAACGATAAAAAAACACCCAATAGGTGAATAAATTTAACCTATAGACTTTAGTCGAATAAAAGGCTTAAAAACTGAGGCTCTCATGCTAAGAATAGTGTTGCTGCAAGGCTTAAGCTGTATCAGGAGAGGGTAGTATCGGAAAATTGCAGTCTTCGCTTTTTATGTTTAATAATTAAATACGTTTAAAAAAGTAGCATTTTCCTCATTTCTCTTTTAAAGGTTATTGATACAAAGGTAAATGGATTTAATCACGATAGCACGGGTTGTTATTAGTAAACTGTGTGGCAGAACTGTATTGTTTAAATATATTGTTTAATCTGCTCTTTAAGCTGGTACTCTGGGCTAAAAAGATGCCAAAAGGGGCATATTTATTTATGGCCATATTCCCACTTCTTTCGCTATTTCATATTCCTCCCCCTGTATTTGAAAATGTGGCTAAAGCAAAGCACGAACAACGTAAAAAACAAAAACGATATGATAAACCCACTTCATGACAGGATTAGCTATCCATTCATTGTAATGACCTTATGCTTAAGTGCATGGCGCATGCAATAAATAGCCATCATTCTTTTATACTACAAATAATGAAAAATAGTTAAGCATTAAATAGGGCTTTGACTATAATTACTGTTAAAACTTATTGAACTAACAGTTAGTTGCAGAATTAATAACATACTAAAGTGACCTTCTCATGAATAGTATGTTTTCAAAAGTTACAAGGTAAGTTAGTAAGCGATTATGCCTTAAAGAGCTGCTGCAAAGCGAAACTAAACAATAATAAAGATGAAGAATTTATATGCCTTTAACTCTAAAACCATTGTCAGAATGTAAAATACTCGTAGTTGATGATGATGAAATGATCAGACTTACACTTGAAACAATATTAGAAGAGCACTTTACTGTTTTACCATTTAGCGCTGGAAATAGTGTCTTAGAATACTGTAAAGAAAACACTGCTGATTTAATTTTGTTAGATGTGAATTTACCTGATATCAATGGGTTAAATGTATGTAGGCAAATAAAAGACGATCCTGCCTTTGAAAATGTACCTATTGTCTTTATTACATCGACCTACGATACCGATTCACAAAATGCCTGTTGGGAAGCCGGAGCAACAGATTTCATTGGAAAACCCATCACTGCTTCAACATTAATACACCGCACGAAGAATCATATTGAGAATAAACTTCGCCTCGAAAAGTTGGTTGAATTGACATACAAAGACTCTCTAACAGGTTTATTTAATCGCCATTACCTAGACTTAGAAGTCTCTAATGTTTTTAAACAAGCTATACGTGATAAAAGAGCTTTTAGCCTACTGATGTTAGATATCGATCATTTCAAGCGTTATAACGACCATTATGGCCATCCACAAGGCGACGTATGTATTAAAAAGATTGCTGAGGTATTAAATCGTTCAGTTAAACGCCCGCAAGATACGGTTGTACGATATGGAGGAGAAGAGTTCCTTGTGCTCTTACCTTACACAGATTTTGATGGAGTAAAGCAAGTCTGCGAGCGAATTAATCATGAACTAGCGAGCGAAAATATTCGTCACGAAGAATCTTCTTTAAATAGGGTGTCAGTCAGTATCGGGGGAGTTGTGTATTCTCACCAAGAGATGAAACAGTTTGATGAACTTGTCTCATTAGCTGACGAAGCATTATATGAAGCAAAAAATGCGGGTAGAAATTGCTTTAAATTACATGCAATTGACTGATGAAATAATCAGATTTTAACGTTAAAAATTTCATCTATACTCATAGTTGCTTATTTACTAGGTGAATATGTATGGCTAACTTAAAAGACCGTCGATGTTTTCTAAAAAAAATGGGTGTGGGAGTCGCTGCTTCAACACTGGCATTTAAAGCACCGTATGTTTTTGCAAAAAACACTGTCACTTTGAGAGTGATGGGCACACATGTCACCTTGCAAGAAGAGTTACGTCAACGAGCAATGCGTGAGCTTGGCATTAATATCGAATTTACTCCAATGGGCAGTGCTGCAGTTTTACAAAAGGCGGCAGCGAATCCAAGTTCTTTTGATTTGTACGAACAGTGGTCTGATTCAATTAATATTTTGTGGCAAGCTCGGGCTATCCAACCATTAGATATTGATAGGCTTATTTATTGGAACGAAATTAATCCACTAACTAAAACCGGGCGTGTAATACCTGAAGCAAAAATAGGGGCGGGGGATTCACCCAATAAGCTTTTGTATGTTCAGCCTGATGGTCGTCTCGGTACGACGCCTAGCAAAAAAATCAGTTATATGCCGTATGTTCACAATGTTGATTCCTTTGGCTATAACACGCAATTTATTGAGCAAGGTATTCCCTATGAAACCGAATCGTGGGCATGGTTGCTCGACGAAAAAAATAAAGGGAAAGTAGGCTTAGTTAATGCGCCCACCATAGGTATTTTTGACGCCGCACTTGCTGTTCAGGCCCAAGGGCTGATGAGTTTCAATGACTTAGGAAATATGAGTATTACAGAAATTGATCAGCTGTTTAAAATTTTGCTCGAGAAAAAAAGGCAGGGTCACTTCTCTGGATTTTGGACATCGGTTCCACAGTCGATTGATTTTATGAAAACTAACCGTGTGACTATTCAAAGTATGTTTTCACCGGGAGTAAGTGCATGCAGAGGACAAGGTATCCCTGTTGTGTATGCTTCACCCAAAGAAGGTTATCGTGCTTGGCATGGGGTTATGTGTTTATCGGCCAATACGCAAGGGCATGTAAAAGATGCAGCGTACGATTACATGAACTGGTGGTTGTCAGGCTATCCCGGTGCATTTATAGCGCGTCAGGGCTATTACATTTCTAACCCAGAACGAAGTCAGCCTCTTATGTCTATACCAGAGTGGAATTACTGGTATCAAGGTAAAGAAGCGGTGACAGACTTAACTGGCACTGATGGAAAAATCTCTGTTCAAGCTGGGCAAGTAAGGGATGGAGGCAGCTACATTAAGCGCTTTTCTAATATCGCGGTTTGGAATACGGTCATGCCAAATTATGACTACAGTTTAGATAAGTGGTTTGAACTGCTTAATTCTTAAGGATCTGCCTTGTCGAATATTTTATCACGCTCTGTTGCTGCAAAAATGTTATTAGCGTTGATGCTGATTTTACTTGCTATGAGCGCCAGTTACTACGTTATGAATAAACGCCTAAATACAATAGAGGTTGCTTTTAACGATATAAGCCGAATCAGTAATTACGCTGTCAGTATTCTTAGGATCAATAAAGACATAGTCGAAATGCAACGCGATATTTCTGTGTATGGCGGGAGTGGAAGCAGTGCTGTGTTTGAAAAAATCGTCGAAAATTTTCAAAGTATCAAAACACGTCTAAGCGATGTTGAGCTTAAAAATGAAGAGAATGAGAGTCAAATTTACCTCAACGCCATGTCTGAACTAGTAAAGAGGTACGGCGAGAATTTACAGGTCTTGACCAAGCGCTACGAAATAAGAGCAACGTTGACAGAAAAAGAATTACCCCGAATTTACGCTGATGCAACGACACACCTTGATAACTTAATGCGAAAAGTAACCACCGTTGAAGAAAAGTTATTTATTTCTGAGTATCTCAATCTGTGGCATTCGTTGCATCGAGATGCGTATTTGTTTTTAACCAAAAAAGATTATGCAAAAAGAGCGTCAGTTAACGATGCTTTACGAATGATTTCGACGAAATTAAATGCCTCTGTGCATATTCAAAAAAGTGAATACCACTCTGAAATTAACCAACTTTCAAAAATGGCAGATAATTATAGTCAGGCATTTGCGAGGAGTATTCAAGCAAATCGCAATTATTTAAGTTTAGTCAATGTTGTAATGGCCGGTGACGCAATTGAATTTAGTACTTTAGCAAATGAACTAAGAGAGCAATCATTAACAAGGTTAAGCCGTATCAAGGAAGAAGCAGAAAAAACAGTTTCTAAAACAGAGCGTATTTTAAAGCTACTCGCGTGGGGAGTGTTAATTTACATTATTGCCTTGTCTGCTTTTTTCCATTTGCAGATCTCTAAGTCTATTAAACGCCTTACGGTGAGCTTTAAACACTTTCTTAATGGCGATTTATCAGCACCAATTTATGACTTACATAGAAAAGATGAAATAGGTGTACTTGCAAAAGCGGCAGATAGCTTCAGAATTTTAAGTAAAGATTTATCAGATGCCAAACAAACCGCCGAACATACCACTAAAGTTAAGTCAGAATTTTTGGCGAATATGAGCCACGAAATACGAACGCCTATGAACGGTATTTTGGGTATGGCACGTCAATTGAGTCGTACACCATTAAATGCAGAACAAGAAAAAATGTTGGCCATCATACACTCTTCAGGTGCGAGCTTATTAGTAATTATCAATGATATTTTAGATTTAAGTAAAATCGAAGCCTCAAAAATTGAACTGGAAGAACAGCCAATAGCATTAAACTTATTACTCGATGAGCTAACACATTTATTTAAAGCGCAAGCTAATAATAAACAAGTCGAACTGTTTATTTCAGTGTTGCCTGAGGACCCCAATTTTATATTTTTAGGGGATGAAACACGCCTTAAACAAGTGCTTATTAATTTAATTGGCAATGCAATTAAATTTACAGAAAGAGGCAGTGTATCGTTAAATGTGAGTATTCATCAGCTATCGAATGATGAATTTAGCATTACATTCCACGTTTCAGATACCGGAATTGGCATAGCGAAGGAACAGCTTAATAGCTTGTTTGAGGCCTTTTCACAAGCAGATGCCTCAATTACACGACGGTTTGGTGGTACAGGACTCGGTTTAGCCATTTCTAGTAAGCTATTAAAATTAATGGGGACTTCATTGCACGTTGAAAGTGAGTATGGTGTTGGCTCAGACTTTCATTTTGATCTCAATGTTATCCGAGCGAATGAGTCTGTTTATAGTGAACAACAGCGCATGCAAGAACCCCATGAGCAAGCAATTGATTTCTCTTGGCTGAATGTACTGATTGTCGAAGATAACGAAATCAATCAAATCGTTATTGAAGCGATGTTGAGTGAGTTTAATATCAGCTCTATCAATATGGCCGATAATGGCGAGCAAGCTATTCTTCAGTGTGAAACACGGGCGTTTGATCTCATTCTTATGGATATGCAAATGCCTGTCTTAGATGGGCCGCAAGCGACATTAAGGATCAGAGAGATGCCTTCCTATAAAAACACTCCCATCATTGCTTTAACTGCCAATGTATTAAGTGCCGACAAACAACGCTGTATTGATGCCGGGATGAATGACTTTATTGCAAAACCAATTAATTATGAGTGCGTTAAAGCTATTTTGTTGAAATGGTGCACAAAAGCAGCTGATGAACGGTAAGGGGAGCTGAGTGAATATTTTACTAAAAGAAAATAAAAAAGCAGCCTCATTGAACCCATACTTTGCTTTAGTGTCGATAGTATTTGTTGTTTTTATAGCAATCGCCGTTAGCTTTTTTGAAGGGCAAGTAAAAGAAGATGTTTTAGACTCGATAGACCAAGAGTTCGTCGAAACGAATCAAAGGCTAAAAGAAATTGTAACAACGACACTGTCAGAATATAAATCAGATTTACGGTTTTTGTATTCAACCCCGCCAATTTCAGGCTTACCAAGAGCCCATTTTAACAATGGAATAGACCCATACGATGGCACTAGTTATCAGCAATGGAAAGAGCGATTAGAAACTATTTTTATTGGTTATATGGAAAATAACCTCGCCGTTGAACAGGTGCGTGTTATTGCAGTGACTGCTGAAGGTAACGAACTTATTCGTGTTCAGCGTGTTGGCGCATCTGTAGAAGCCTCTGCGGATTATTCATTACAATCTAAAAGTGGCGAGCCTTATTTCTTGCCTAGTACGTTGCTTGAACCAAAGCAAGTGTATATGTCACCACTGTCTTTAAATCGTGAGTTTGGTGAAATTGAATTTCCTTTTAAACCGATGATTCGGTTTTCGATACCAATATACAGTGAGAACGGTAAGCGTTTTGCTTTTTTAATTATGAATGTTAATGCCAGTACATTACTTAATAACCTTAAAGAAACAGTGTTTGATACCTCACAACTTATTATTAGTGGCTCTGATGGAGATTTTATTATTCATCCACTTGAAAGCTATCAATTTTCTAGAGATTTAAATCCCAGTGTAAATTGGCAGGCTGTTTACACCGAAAACATAAAGTACAACGGTATCTATTTAATAAAGTCAAAAGCGAATACCGAAGAACAGTTCTATGTACGTTCAGAAAAGTTGTATACCAGATCAGGTAATAAATATGGTTTTGTTAATTTTAACCTACTTGCACCTAAAGAATATGTGGATAATTTGATCAATGAAAAACGCTTGATCACCTACAGTCTGTTATTTGCAGTGATTGTTTTCACATCAATTCTTTTAATTACATTTTATCGTAATGCGATTAGAAGCCAATTACTCGCAGAAACCAGACAAGAAGCATCAGCAATTGTCGATGGTTCTATCGATGCAATTATTGCCCTTAACTTAAAAGGGTATCTGACCAGTTTAAACCATACTGCAGAGCGATTATTGCTCATTTCAAGTAAAGCGGCAGTAGGGAAATCGAGTAAGGAAATTGAATTTCTATCTAATTTACCAATCGATGAATATGTAAAAAAAATACAGAGTTCTAGAGCTCAAATAAAGGACGAGTGCTCATTCGTGCAAGGTGAATATATCGCGCATTACGCTATTTCAGTGAGTCCTGTTTTTTCTGAGCACAGTAACCTAAGTGGTTTGGCTTTAATAATTAGAGACATTAGTAAAGAAAAACAGGCTGAAATTAAAGTTAAACGTCTTAACTCTGAGCTTGAAGCCAAAGTGCGTAAACGTACACACGCACTTGCAGAAGCAAAAGACGAAGCAATTAAACACAGCGAGGTTAAAAGTGCATTTATATCGAATGTGAGCCATGAACTGCGAACATCATTAAATGGTGTCATTGGCACGCTAAATATTTTGAAACGAGAAGCGCTAACAGATAAGTCACGCAAGCTTGTTGATATGATGGAGTTGAGCGCATCAAGCTTAAACTTATTAATTAACGATATTCTTGATTTGTCGAAAATAGAGGCAGGAAAACTCGACTTAAATATTCAGTTGATAAACCCGCTGCTACTGATTGAAAGTTTGGTGAGCTCGTGTGTTGTCAGAGCCTTCGATAAAGGGGTTGATGTGTACTTAGACACCACAGAACTTTCATGCGATAAGCTAGAAGTAGACCCCCTTAGACTAACTCAAATTATTAATAACCTGATTAGTAATGCCATTAAGTTTACTGAAAAAGGGTTTATTAAAATTAAAGTGAGTTCGGAGCATGTTGCTAATAATGAATATAAATTAAGGGTTAGTGTACAAGATACAGGAATTGGCATTGATCCTCTTTCGCAAAAACGACTGTTTGGTGCATTCCAACAAGCGAGTAGTGCAATTACCGAGAAATTTGGAGGGACGGGATTAGGAATATCGATCTGTAAGCAGTTATGTCATGCAATGGGTGGAGAAATTTACTTAGATTCAACTTTAAATCAAGGCAGTACATTTAGCTTTTATATTAAGGCACGCGCGAGTGAAAGAAACTTAAAGCAAGAGCAGGCATGTTTTTCCTCTAAACATGTTTTAGTGTGTAGTCAAAATGCACATATTATAGAAATAATTGAAAAATTGGTTGTTTTATATGGCGGGCACGTAAGCGTTTCATCGCTTAGTGAATTAGACCGACACGATGATGAGAACATTGATTTTGCCATCATAGACGACGAAGAAATCAATAATAATACGAGCTTAGATCACCTGCATGAAACACATAGCAGCACTCACGTTGTCTTATTGCATCAATCTGATACTTCCATACCAAAAAGCAAAGCGGGCAAAGTGAGTAAAATAAGTAAACCCCTTACACAAACAGCCCTATTACGCGTTGCAGGGGTTGAGCTGCGTGATAACGAAACACACACGTTATTACATGACAACAGTGATGGTGAGTTCGCAATTTCAAATGAACGTTTATCACAAATTAAAGGCAGTAAGGTACTTATTGTCGATGACAATAAAATTAACTTAGAAGTAGCGAAAGGGGCACTTGACGAGCTACCCATTGAAATACTCACGGCCAACAATGGCCAAGAAGCCATTGAACATTTATTGCAGAGCGAAGCAAGCGGAGCGCCTGTAAACTGTGTACTACTCGATTGTCAGATGCCAACTTTAAATGGCTATCAAGTGTCTGAAAAAATACGTTCAGGTGAGGCTGGTGGCGCTTTTATTAATGTACCTGTGATTGCCATGACTGCGAGTGCGATGATTGGCGAAAAAGAAAAATGTTTATCAGTCGGTATGAATGATTATCTTAGCAAACCAATTAAAGCCGATGATGTGCTATCAAAAGTTGTGAAATGGATTTTATCGGATCATGAACAGCAAACAGAAGCACACGTTAGCACAGTAGATGAAGCACAGTCATTATGGAATCGTCAAGAAGCGCTTGTACGGTTACTTAATAAAGAGGCTTTACTAAAAAGAATATGCCAAATATTTATGATCAACGCGCCGAAAAAACTCACTGATTTAAAAGAGCAATTTGCAGTGCAAAATCATGCAGAAGTACATCAAACTGCGCATGCTTTAAAAGGGATGTGTGGTGAGGTGAGTGCCGACAAGCTCAGAAAATTATGTGAAGAAATTGAGTTAAAAGCACGCGAGCAAAACCTCGAAATCAAAGACACACTTCAACAACTAGAGCGCCTGTTGCCACAACTAATGGCTGAGATAAAAGGGTGGTTAGAATCGCTAGAAAGATGAAATTACTCACGACAGAGCCCGTGTGAATGATGCCTGTGTTATGCACAGGCATCCAGATAAGTGATTATTTTAAATGCTTAAACGTATCAATCATCCACTTTATAAATAACTCTAGCTGTGCGTTAGTCTCACTCGGTTCGTGCTGGACTAAATAGTATTTATCTTTAGTTTTTAATGGCATATCAGTAAAATTAAATAGCCATTGCTCTTCAAACCAGGTTTGACTAATTGGTAAAGGAATAAGTGCAATTCCCATCCCTTGCTGTGCAGCACGCGCAACCCCGAACATACTATCAACCTGAATAATTTGTTTTGGTGCGAAGTCTTCAATACCTGCATGTTCAGCCCATTGGTGCCATGCCCAAGGACGTGCTTTATGCAGTATTAGGGGCACTTCATTAAGGGCTTGAAAAGGGTTTTCATGCCATGCTTGCCAGTTTTCTTTATTACATGCTGGTGTATACGACAACGAAAATAATTCGTGTACAACCCCTTCGTGTGGCTTAGATGACGATAATACAATTGATAAGTCACTTTGCTTGGTCAGTTCTTTGCGCGTTTTTAAGGTGTTTAGCTGTAAGTTAGTGTTTGGATGATCGGCGGTCCACTCACTCAACTTTGGCATTAATAATTCACTGGCAAAAAACTCAGGCAGAGTAATGCTTATAGTGATATTTTCTTGTAACTGACTAAATTCATTAATGGTTTTTTCGAGAGCTTTAATCAGAGGTGACACTGAATCATAAAAGTTCTTACCCGCAGCGGTTAAACGAATAGAGCGAGTTTGACGTTCGAATAGCTCAATCCCCAATTGCTCTTCTAATTGCTTGATCTGATGGCTTACGGCTGATGGCGTAAGATAAAGTTGGTTTGCTGCATCTTTAAAGCTCAGTGTGCGAGCAGCGAAACAAAATGAGCGTAGGCCACGAATAGGTGTTTGCATAGTTAATTTCAGTAATTCTCAATAGCGCGTTTTATGAAGTTAAGAGCTAAGCAATTATTATCCCAATATTTAAAAACCAACAGACTAAAGGGTGAATATAGCTAACTTTTGCGATAACGCCTAAAAATTAAGCGTTAATTGCTTGTTTAATCTAGTTTTTCGCCTCAAAAAGCAAAAAAGGCGAGTGTAGCAGTTTTTATTTATTGGTAACAAGTAAAGTGCTCCTTACGTGTTACTCACAAGTTTAGGGCATTTTATACTAATTGTGTGACAAATTGGTGCAGTGAGGGGAATATAAAAGATAAAAAAAATCCCTCTTGCGAGGGATTTTGGGTAACTCAGCGCCATTGGCACTGGGAATGAGGTCGGTACATTGGGATGTCAGTGGTTAGAAAACCATTTCAGGGACATCACCTTCAATAAGCAATTTTCCTGCCGTTTTGCTTATGATTTCATCTACTGACACGCCTGGTGCGCGCTCTAGTAGATGAAAAGCGCCGTCTTTGACTTCGAGTACGGCTAAATCAGTTACGATTTTCTTTACACAGTTAACCCCAGTTAACGGTAAAGTGCAACTTTCTAATAATTTAGAGTCGCCATGCTTACTTGCATGCGTCATCGTAACAATAATATTCTTCGCGCCAGCAACAAGGTCCATCGCGCCACCCATGCCTTTAATCAGCTTTTTTGGGATCATCCACGATGCGATGTTTCCGTTCTGGTCAACTTCAAATGCACCTAATACCGTTAAGTCTACATGACCACCCCGTATCATGGCAAAACTATCTGCACTATTAAATATTGCTGCACCTGTTGCTGCTGTCACGGTTTCTTTACCCGCGTTGATCATATCTGCATCAACTTGGTCTTTAGATGGGTACGCACCCATTCCTAACAGACCATTTTCAGATTGCAGCATGACTTCTATGCCATCGGGTACATAGTTAGCGACAAGGGTAGGGATACCAATCCCTAAATTAACGTAATAACCGTCTTGTAGCTCTTGTGCAACGCGCATAGCTACTTGTTCACGTGATAATGCCATTTTAATGCTCCTTAATCGCGAGTCGTTACACGTTCGATGCGTTTTTCAAAGTTACCCTTGATCACACGATTAACATAAATGCCTGGGGTGTGAATTTGGCTCGGCTCCAGTTCACCCGGCTCTACGATTTCTTCAACCTCAGCAACGGTAATCTTACCTGCGGTTGCAGCCATTGGATTAAAGTTCATGGCTGTGTGACGAAACACGAGGTTGCCATAGCGATCGGCTTTCCATGCTTTAACAATCGCAAACTCACCTGTAATTGATTCTTCTAAAATGTATGGGCGGCCATCAAATTCTTTAACTTCTTTGCCTTGTGCAACAGGGGTGCCGTAACCAGTTGCAGTGTAAAATGCAGGAATACCCGCACCACCAGCACGCATTTTCTCAGCAAGTGTACCTTGTGGCGTAAGTACTACGTCAATTTCGCCATTAAGTAACTGTTGTTCAAATAAGGCATTTTCACCAACATAAGAGGCAATGATTTTTTTAATTTGCTTGTCGTGTAGCAAAATACCTAAACCAAAGTCGTCAACGCCACAGTTGTTAGACACAACCGTTAAGTTTTTTGTTTGTTTACGCTTTATTTCGCCGATAAGTCCTTCAGGAATACCACACAAGCCAAAGCCACCAGCGATAATGGTATCGCCATCTTTTAAACCTTCCATCGCAGCTTCGTAACTCGAAACCACTTTATCAAAACCGGCCATGAGCCTACTCCTTAATTATTCTGCGTGTTCTTTAGAGCAAGTGAAACCTTGCTGACAGGTTGTTTATTTAATGCGCTACAAATAGCCCAACCAGCTTTCGCCAGTCTTTCTAAATCAATTCCATGCTCTATGCCAAGCCCTTGCAGTAAGTAAACTACATCTTCAGTGGCAACATTTCCTGACGCTCCTTTGGCATAAGGGCAGCCACCAAGGCCTGCAACGGCACTGTCAACGGTTGAAATACCTCGCATTAGCGCGGTGTAAATATTTGTGAGCGCTTGACCGTAGGTGTCGTGAAAATGTACAGCGAGTTTTGACTTATCAATATGTTGCAGTAATAAATCTAATAACTCGTCCACTTTTTTTGCTGTTCCTACACCAATTGTGTCACCAAGGCTAATCTCGTAACAACCTAAGTCTAATAAACGCTGCGACACCTTTAATACATCAGCGTAGTCAACGTCACCTTGGTAAGGGCAACCCATTACACAACTTACATAGCCACGAACACGAATATTATTTTCTTTCGCAAAGTCCATGACCTCTTTAAAGCGGTCAATACTTTCATCAATCGAGCAGTTAATGTTCTTTTGACAAAATGCTTCGCTGGCTGCGGTAAATATAGCAAACTCTTTAATACCCACTTGATGAGCGGCTTCTGCACCACGTAAGTTAGGGGTTAGCGCACTTAAATTAACATTAGGTAAGTTTAATGCGTTGATCACATCACGTGAGTCAGCCATTTGCGGCACCCATTTAGGTGATACAAATGCACCCGCTTCAATATCGTTAAGACCCGCGTTGGCTAGGGAGTTAATTAGTTCGATTTTATCTTGGCTGGTGACGGCTGCTTCATTTTGCAGTCCATCACGGGCACCCACTTCAACAATACGTACACACGCAGGGAACTGTGTCATACCGCCTCCTGTTCCTCGACTATGGCGAGCATATCGCCATGGCTAACTAATTCACCTTCACCAAAACAGTAGCTGGTTAATACACCATCATGTGGAGCATTAAGCGTGTATTCCATTTTCATTGCCTCGATAATTACAACCGCATCGCCTTTAACTACTTCGCTACCCACAGCGACAAGGTGTTTAACGACTGTGCCGTTTAATGGGGCCGCAAGAGGAAGTGCATCACTTTCATGTTCACTAATGTAGTGTTTATCGATGAGTTCAATCACTGTTTGCTGAGCGTTATACATTACAGTGATATGCGTGTCTGTTTGGATAACATGCGCGACAACTTTTTCACCATTAATGACTAAGCGAGCAAGGCCATTTTCAACAGTGCCTGAACTTGTATAGGCAACTGAGTTGAGGTTGATTTTAAAACCATCGGCACACTTTTCAGCTTGCACCGCAACATCAGTAAATGGGATTTTTGTTAGCGCAGCGCTGTTTAGCATAAAGCCAGTTAATTGCTGCCATGGACTCGCACTACTGCCTTTTAGTGTGCTCATGTATGCAAATGCAGCAATTACTGTCGCGAGTGTATGTTGTTGCTCGTCTTTAGCGACTAATTGCGCACCTTGATCTTCAATAAAGTGTGTATCAGGCGCACCAGCTTGAAACGTAGGGTGGTTAGCAAGGTTGTGTAAAAAGTTAACGTTACAACTAAACCCAGCTAAATGAAATTGTTGCAGTGCTTTTGATAAACGACCAAGTGCAGCCTCACGGTTGTCATCGTGAACAATGAGCTTAGCAATCATTGGGTCGTAAAACGGGCTAATTTCATCGCCAGCGGCAATGCCAGTGTCTATGCGTACAAACTCTGATTCAGTCGGGGTGAATAGGGCATCAATACGGCCAGAACACGGGATAAAGTCATTGCTTGGGTCTTCTGCATAAATACGTGCTTCAAAGCTATGACCTTGCAGCTGAATATCCGCTTGTGACAGTGGCAGTTTTCCACCTGCAGCCACATTAATTTGCCAGCTTACTAAGTCAACGCCAGTGACCATTTCGGTTACCGGGTGCTCTACTTGTAAACGAGTGTTCATTTCCATGAAGAAGAACTCATCGCCACACAGTAAAAACTCAACAGTACCCGCACCACGATAGTTAATTGCTTGTGCACAGCGTACAGCGGCTTCACCCATTTCTTTTCGTAGCGAATCAGATAAACCCGGCGCCGGTGCTTCTTCAATCACTTTTTGATGGCGACGTTGTAAAGAACAGTCACGATCGCCTAAATAAACACAGTTGCCATGATTGTCTGCAAATACTTGTACTTCAACATGACGGGGTTTAGTAACGTAACGCTCTAGAAGCACTAAATCATTACCAAAGCCTGCTTTAGCTTCACGCTTTGCCCCTTCAAGCGCACTGATAAAATCTTTTGCATGCTCTACTACACGCATTCCTTTACCGCCACCGCCAAAGGCTGCTTTGATAAGGACAGGGTAGCCAATTTTTTCTGCTTCGGCTTTTAAAAATTCAGTGTCTTGGTTATCGCCATAATAGCCCGGCACTAAAGGGACATTGGCTTCGTGCATAATTTCTTTTGCACGCGTTTTAGAACCCATTGCTTCAATACTTGATGCTGGAGGACCAATAAATGCAATGTCGTTTTGCTCACAGGCTAGGGCAAACTCACTGTTTTCAGATAAAAAACCGTAGCCGGGATGAATGCAATCAACGGAGGTTTGTTTTGCAACATCGATAATTTTATCTGCGACTAGGTATGAGTCTTTGCTTGGTGCAGGACCAATGTGATAAGCCTCATCGGCCAGCTTTACATGTTGCGCGTGTTTATCTGCATCTGAATATACAGCAACCGTAGTTAGGCCCATTTGTTTTGCTGTGCGCATAACACGGCAGGCAATTTCACCACGGTTTGCAACGAGAATTTTTTTCAACGTTTTTGTTGTCATAATGGATCCTATTTCTGCCAATTTGGGCTGCGTTTTTCAAAAAATGCGCTGAGACCTTCTTGTCCTTCGTCTGATACACGAATACGCGCAATACGCTCTGCTGTTAAATCGATTAGTGTTTCATCAATGGCTTTACCCGCAACATCATTGATTAGCTGTTTGGCTGCTTTCACTGCAATAGGCCCATTATTAACAAGGCTTTGCAAGTGCTTGTCTAATGCTGTTTGTAAGTCACCGGTCACTTGATGAATTAAACCTAATTGTTTTGCTGTGTGTGCATCAAAGATTTCTGCGGTTAAAAAGTAACGGCGTGCAGCACGCTCACCAATCGCTTTGATCACATACGGACTAATCACAGCTGGAATTAAACCTAACTTCACTTCGCTTAAACAAAATTGTGCATCGTCTTGGCAAATAGCAATATCACAACAGGCTATTAAGCCTAACGCACCACCAAATGCAGCCCCTTGTACGGCACATAGCGTTGGATGAGGGCTTGTTGCAAGCACATGCATTAATTTGGCAAGTTGCTTTGAATCTGCGAAGTTTTCTGCAAAGTCATTGCCAGCCATCGATTTCATCCAATTTAAATCAGCGCCTGCAGAAAAATGCTTACCTTGTGTTTTTAATACCAAAGCACGTACATCACAGCTATTGGCGTGCTCAATGCACTGAATGAGTTCGCTAATCACGTCCTCATTAAATGCATTGTGTTTTTCTGGGCGGTTTAAAACGAGGACAGCCACATTTGATTTTGTTATTTGTAGTGTTACTGACATACGGCCTCCATTACATTCTAAATACGCCAAACTGAGAATCACGCTCTGGGGCGTTTTTAGCAGCACTTAAAGCAAGACCTAACACATTACGTGTATCGGCAGGGTCGATAATGCCATCATCCCACAGTCGTGCACTGGCATAATAAGGATGACCTTGTTTTTCGTATTGCTCGATAATTGGCTTTTTAAATTCGCTAATTTGCGCATCAGTCATGCTTTCGCCTTTGCGTGCTAAACCGTCTTGCTTCACTTGAGCAAGTACGCCAGCTGCTTGCTCGCCACCCATAACCGAAATACGGGCATTAGGCCACATCCACATCATTGTTGGTTCAAACGCTCGGCCACACATACCGTAGTTACCCGCACCATAAGAGCCACCAATTAACACGGTGAATTTGGGTACGTCAGCACACGATACAGCGGTAACCATTTTGGCACCGTGTTTTGCGATACCTTCTGCCTCGTACTTTTTACCCACCATAAAGCCGGTGATATTTTGTAAGAAGACTAAAGGGATATTTCGCTGCGCGCACAACTGAATAAAGTGCGCACCTTTTTGAGCTGATTCACTAAATAAAATGCCATTGTTAGCAACGATACCAACAGGGTGACCAAAAATTTTCGCAAAGCCTGTTACCAAGGTTTCACCAAAGTAACGTTTAAACTCATCAAACGATGAGTCATCAACCACTCGCGCAATGACTTCACGTACATCAAATGGCTTTTTAAGATCAGTACCAACAATGCCGTAAATCTCGTTAATGTCGTAACGTGGAGGTTTTACGTCTTCAAGTAATGGTGCAGTAGGGCGCTGATAATTAATGCGCTCAATACATTGACGTGCAATAGACAGTGCATGTGCATCGTTTTCAGCATAGTGATCGGCCACACCCGATGTTTTACAGTGCACATCGGCACCGCCTAGCTCTTCAGCGCTAACTTCTTCACCTGTTGCGGCTTTTACAAGCGGTGGACCCGCTAAGAAAATAGTGCCTTGTTCTTTTACGATAATGCTTTCATCAGCCATTGCAGGCACATACGCGCCGCCAGCAGTACATAAGCCCATTACCACCGCAATTTGCGGAATGCCTTTACCCGACATACGTGCTTGATTATAGAAAATGCGACCAAAATGCAGTTTATCTGGGAATACATCGTCTTGTTCAGGCAGGTTTGCACCGCCCGAATCAACTAAATAAATACATGGTAAATGGCAACGCTCTGCAATGTCTTGTGCGCGCAGATGCTTTTTCACTGTTAGTGGGAAATATGTCCCTCCTTTAACAGTGGCATCGTTGGCGATAATCATACATTCAACGCCTTTAACACGACCAATACCCGCAACAACGCCTGCACATGGAATCGCTTGCTCGTAAACACCAAACGCCGCAAATTGAGAAATCTCTAAGAACGGCGAACCTTCATCTAATAATGTTTCGATACGATCGCGTACAAATAACTTACCACGGCCAACATGGCGTTCGATTAAAGCAGGGCCACCGCCTAAGCGGATATCGGCCACTTTTTCACGTAAGTCGTTTACAAGGGCAGCCATGTTATCGTGATTTTGCAGAAATTGCGGATCGTGTGGATTAACACTCGATTTTAAAATCGTCATAACTTTAATCCTTATCGGCTTTCAGTGAATAATTCGCGACCAATCAGCATACGGCGGATTTCAGAAGTACCCGCACCAATTTCATAAAGTTTAGCGTCACGTAATAAACGGCCTGTCGCGTACTCGTTGATATAACCGTTACCGCCTAAGATCTGAATTGCATCTAATGCCATCTTAGTCGCTAGCTCTGCTGCATATAAAATGGCACCAGCCGCATCTTTACGTGTTGTTTCACCGCGATCGCATGCGCGAGCTACCGTGTAAACATATGAACGCGCTGCATTCATTTGCGTGTACATGTCGGCAATTTTGCCTTGAATTAATTGGAATTGACCAATTGGGCTATCGAATTGTTTACGTTCATGAATGTACGGTACAACAATGTCCATACAGGCTTGCATGATACCAAGTGGACCCGCGGCTAATACAACACGCTCGTAATCAAGGCCACTCATTAAGACTTTTACGCCTTCGTTTAAGTTACCTAAAATGTTTTCTTCTGGTACTTCACAGTTTTCAAATACAAGTTCACAAGTATTCGAACCGCGCATACCCAGTTTGTCTAGTTTTTGTGCGGTAGAAAATCCTGGTGTGTTGCGCTCAACGATGAAAGCTGTAATCCCTTTAGGGCCTGCATTTAAATCTGTTTTGGCATAAATAACGAACGTATCAGCATCGGGACCATTGGTGATCCACATTTTGTTACCGTTAAGAACAAATACGTTGCCTTTTTTCTCGGCCTTTAATTTCATTGATACTACGTCAGAACCTGCATTGGGTTCACTCATAGCAAGCGCACCAATGTGTTCACCGCTGATAAGCTTTGGTAAGTATTTTTCTTTTTGCGCTTGTGTTCCATTACGGTTTATTTGGTTTACACATAAGTTTGAATGAGCACCATAACTTAGGCCAATTGAGGCACTTGCACGGCTAATTTCTTCCATGGCAATAACATGTTCTAAATAGCCTAAACCCGCACCGCCAAATTCTTCAGCTACCGTCATCCCTAATAAACCCATTTCGCCAAGTTGTGGCCAAAGTTGATTTGGGAACGTGTTGTCTAAATCTGTTTGTTCAGCAAGAGGGGCAATCTCTTGGCTTGCGAAGCTATTAACGTGATCACGGATCATGTCTGCGGTTTCGCCAAGTCCGAAGTTCATTTCTTTATAAAGTGAAATAGTGCTCATAATATGTGTTCCTGTGAGAGTCTGTTGACGCGTATAAAAAGGGTGTCAGGTTATTCGTCTAGGTTATTGAGGGTTTCACGACAGCGACGTTCAGCGGTGACTAATTCCATAAGAACAACTTTAATGTCGTCCATTTGTTGGCTTAAATCCGCTTTCTTTTCTGCAATAAGGTCAAGCATAGTCACTAACTGTTTAGCGCTTGATTTATCTGCGTCGTAAAGTTCAAACAAACGGCCGGTTTCGGCAAGTGTAAAGCCTAAGCGTTTACCTCGTAGGATCAGTTTTAGCCTTACTTTGTCACGTTTCGAGTAAATACGGGTTTGACCGTTTCTCTCAGGTGAGATCAAGCCTTGGTCTTCATAGAAGCGAATAGAGCGCGTTGTAATATCAAATTCTTTTGCTAGTTCGCTGATACTAAACGTTTGCTCATTGCTGGCAGGCTCGACTGCTGCACTTTCAAAGTTTGTTTGATTGTCTTGTTTCATGATTTATTTACCTCATTCGAATAACACCAATATAAGTGAAGTTTACGTAAAGGTAAAGTGTCATTGTGAAGTTATACTTTAGACTTATAAGGTTAGCGCTCAAAATTTATTGCAGCGCCTTATTTATATGGCTTTGTGAGGAAATGTTTGATTTTTAATACAGCAAAATACAGATAAGTTTACAGTTTTACCGGCCGCAAAAAAGTTGATTTTAGATTTACGTTGGCGTAAACGTAAATATTATGTATGCTGAATTAAATCGAAATTAAACTATAACAAATTAACTGTTTGGTTACACATGATTTGAACACATGATGATAACCACTAACATGGAGCCAATTATGACTACTGAAGCTGTTGTTATTGTTGCCGCAAAACGCACACCTATGGGTGGGTTTATGGGCGCACTTAGTGGCGCACACGCAACTGATTTAGGGGCGACTGCCATTAAAAGCAGTTTAGAGCACGCGGGATTATCTGCGGATAAAATCGACGAAGTGATTATGGGCTGTGTATTACCGGCAGGTTTAGGTCAAGCACCAGCGCGTCAAGCAATGTTAAAAGCGGGCCTAAATCAAGGCACCGGTGCAACGACGATCAATAAAGTATGTGGCTCAGGTTTAAAAGCGGCGATGTTCGCGCATGATCTAATTAAGTCTGGCTCTATTAATGTTGCTGTTGCTGGTGGTATGGAAAGCATGAGTAATGCGCCTTACATGCTACCTAATGCACGTGGTGGTATGCGTATGGGTCACGGTGAAGTGAAAGACCACATGATGTGTGATGGCCTCGAAGATGCCTATGACAACAAAGCAATGGGCTGTTTCGCACAAGACACCGCTGATCAATATTCAATTGGCCGTGAACAAATGGATAACTTTGCATTAAGCTCGTTAACCAAAGCCAATGCCGCCATTGAATCAGGTGCGTTTGAGAGCGAAGTTGCTGCACACACTATTTCAACGCGTAAAGGCGATGTAACGGTTTCTATTGATGAGCAACCAGGTAATGCTCGCCCAGATAAGATCCCAGGCTTACGTCCTGCATTCAAAAAAGATGGCACTATTACGGCGGCTAACTCGTCGTCAATTTCTGATGGTGCTGCTGCTCTTGTATTAATGCGTGAGTCTGACGCACACGCACAAGGTTTAACACCGCTTTGTCGCATTGTTGCACACAGCACACATTCACAAGCCCCTAGCGAGTTTACATTAGCACCTGTTGGTGCAATGAAGTCTTTACTAGATAAAGCAGGTTGGTCTGTAGAAGATGTTGACCTTTGGGAAATCAATGAAGCATTTGCCATGGTAACTATGCTTGCAATCAACGAGCTTAAACTCGACGAAAGCAAAGTGAATGTTAACGGCGGTGCATGTGCATTGGGTCACCCAATTGGTGCCAGCGGCGCACGTATTTTAGTCACCCTAATTCATGCATTAAAGAATCGTGGTCTTAGCAAAGGCGTTGCCTCACTGTGTATTGGTGGTGGTGAAGCGGTTGCGATGGCCGTCGAAGCTATTTAAGCATTTTTTAGTCTCTCACAGCCGCAACGTATTTTAAAAACTATCATGTTGCGGCCTCTTAATACCCACTGGGGAGGAGTGCCTCATGCACCAAGTACCTTTATTTATCAACGGCGAATTTACCCAATCAAGTTCAACGCAGCTTATTGATGTTATTAATCCTGCAAACCAAGAAGTTTTAGCACAAGTGCCTTGTGCAACAGATGCCGAAATGGATGCCGCAATTGCTTCGGCTAAAGAAACGTTTAAAACGTGGAAAGAAGTGCCTATTTCTGAACGTGCGCGCATTATGATGAAATATGCCGCGCTATTAAAAGAAAATCACGATGAGCTAGCAACGATTATTTGTCATGAACTGGGCAAAACATTCGAAGATGCGAAAGGTGATGTATGGCGTGGTATCGAAGTTGTTGAACAAGCCGCAAATGCGCCTTCGTTAATGATGGGCGAAACCATGGAAAACGTGGCGCGTAAAATCGATACATATTCGTATATGCAACCGCTTGGTGTGTGTGCTGGTATTACGCCGTTTAACTTTCCAGCGATGATCCCACTGTGGATGTTCCCACTGGCTATTGTGTGTGGTAACACGTTTATTCTTAAGCCATCAGAGCAAGACCCACTTACACCAATGCGTTTAGCCGAGCTGTTTGTTGAAGCGGGTGCCCCTAAAGGTGTTTTACAAGTTGTTCATGGTACTAAACCACAAGTAGACCGCTTACTAGAAGACCCTGCTGTACGTGCAATTTCATTTGTGGGTTCGTGTGGAGTCGGTGAGTATATTTACTCAAAAGGCACTGCGAATCTTAAACGCGTTCAAGCTTGTGTTGGCGCCAAAAACCACATGGTTATCATGCCTGATGCGAGTAAATCACATGTTGTAAACAACCTAGTAGGTGCTTCGGTTGGTGCTGCGGGTCAGCGTTGTATGGGTATTTCGGTTGCTGTTTTTGTTGGTCAAGCGAAAGACTGGGTTGATGAAATTAAAGCGGGTTTTGAAAACGTGCGCCCAGGTGTGTGGGATGATGCGAATGCAGCATATGGTCCGCAAACATCAAAAGCGGCAAAAGACCGTATTTTATCGCTTATTGCTGGCGGTAAAGCACAAGGTGCAACCTGTTTAATTGATGGCTCAGACTTTACTGTTGAAGGGTATGAGCAAGGTAACTGGGTTGGTCCAACGTTATTCACTGATGTTACAACCGAGATGGATTTATACAAAGAAGAAATCTTTGGTCCAGTACTGGCGTGTATGTTTGTTGATACGCTTGAAGAAGCAATCGCGCTAATTAATAACTCACCATACGGTAATGGTACGTCATTATTTACCTCAAACGGTGCAGCCGCGCGTAAATTCCAACACGAAATCGAAGTAGGCCAAGTAGGCATTAACGTGCCAATTCCGGTGCCACTGCCGTTTTTCTCATTCACTGGTTGGAAAGGCTCTTTCTATGGTGATCAACACACGTATGGCAAACAAGGTATTCGTTTTTACACTGAAACGAAAACCATTACGTCTCGTTGGTTTGAGGACGATATTGCCTCGGGTCCAAACATGAGTATTAACCTTAAATAAGCGCCGGTAAGCGCGCTTTATAAGGAATGAGCGAGGCTGTCCTCGCTCTTTAAACACCGATTTATACAAAGAATAAGACAACAATTTAAGAGGTCTACTATGGACTTTAATTTAACCGAAGATCAGCAAGCCTTTGCTGAAACAGCCCGTCAGTTTGCAGAGTCTGAACTGGCACCTTACGCCGCTCAATGGGATCAAGAACACATTTTTCCAAAAGACACCATTAAGGCAGCGGGTCAGCTTGGTTTTTGTGGTTTATACACGCCAGAAGAAGCGGGTGGTTTAGGGTTATCTCGCCTTGATTCAAGCATTATTTTTGAACAGCTTGCGATGGGTTGTACAGCAACCACCGCCATGCTAACGATTCATAATATGGCAACCTGGATGGTAGCAAGCTTCGGTACCGATGCAGTAAAAGAAAAATACTGCGAACAACTTGTCATGGGTGAATTACTTGCCTCGTATTGCTTAACCGAGCCGGGTTCAGGTTCTGATGCTGCATCACTTAAAACAAAAGCCGTTAAAGAAGGCGACGAGTATGTGATTTCAGGCTCTAAGATGTTTATCTCTGGAGCGGGTGAAACTGACTTATTAGTGGTTATGGCACGCACCGGTGGTGAAGGTGCTGCAGGTATTTCGGCATTTGTGGTTCCTGCAGATGCAGCCGGCGTTGAGTATGGTAAAGCCGAAGAAAAAATGGGCTGGAATGCACAACCAACACGCTTAATTAGCTTTGAAGACGTGCGTATTCCTGCTGCAAACTTACTGGGTCAAGAAGGCGAAGGTTTTAAATTTGCGATGCAGGGCCTAGATGGCGGTCGTATTAATATTGCAACGTGTTCGTTAGGTACGGCGCAAGCTGCACTTAATACAGCGCGCGAGTATTTAAAAGAGCGTGAGCAATTTGGCAAGCCTTTAGCCGCTTTCCAAGCGTTGCAATTTAAAATTGCTGACATGAACACGGAGCTTGTAGCTGCGCGTCAAATGGTACGTTTAGCGGCGTTTAAACTGGATACGGGCGACAGCGAAAAAACCACTTACTGTGCAATGGCAAAACGCTTTGCCACTGATGTTGGCTTTAAAGTATGTGATGATGCACTGCAAATTCACGGTGGCTATGGCTATATCAAAGAATACCCACTAGAGCGTCATTTTAGAGATGTGCGAGTACATCAAATACTTGAAGGTACAAATGAAATTATGCGTGTGATTATTGCGCGCCGTATTTTAGCTGAATCAGCTAACGACATTCTATAAGGAGCGTACTATGTCTAATCCATCTATCGATCTTGTTATTGAAGGCAACGTAGCGGTGTTAACAATGAATAACCCGCCTGCGAATACCTGGACACACGATACACTTACCGCCTTAAAAGACACGGTGACAGAGTTAAATGCCAATAAAAACGTGTATGCATTGGTTATCACAGGTCAAGGCGAGAAGTTTTTTAGTGCCGGTGCCGATTTAAATGTGTTTGCAAGTGGCGATAAAGGCGTTGCGGCAACCATGTCTAAAGTATTTGGTGATGCATTTGAAGCATTAACAAACTTCCGTGGTGTTTCAATTGCTGCAATAAATGGCTATGCCATGGGCGGCGGTCTTGAAGTTGCCCTTGCGTGCGATATTCGTATTGCAGAGCAACAAGCACAAATGGCGCTACCTGAAGCAAAAGTAGGCTTACTGCCTTGTGCTGGCGGGACGCAAAATCTTGCGTGGTTAGTGGGCGAAGGTTGGGCAAAACGCATGATCTTATGTGGTGAGCGTTTAAAAGCCGACAAAGCACTTGAAATTGGACTTGTTGAAGAAGTTGTTGCACAAGGCGAAAGTTTAAATGCAGCAATGGCGCTGGCTAATCAAGTAGCTGAACAGAGCCCTGTTGCTGTTACTGCGTGTAAAGAACTCATTCAAAAAGGCCGTACTCAGCCTATGGCTCATGCATTACCACTTGAGCGTGAACTGTTTGTTCAACTTTTCGACAGCAAAGACCAACGCGAAGGTGTGAACGCATTCTTAGAAAAGCGTAAAGCAAACTGGGTAAACGGCTAATGAGTAATTTAACACTACTAAATCATCAAGATGCGCCAGTGGTGTTCGAAACTGCAGAGGCCGCCAGCGGCCTCATTGCAATTGCAACACTTAACGCGCCAAAGTCGTTAAATGCATTAAATTACGACATGATCCAGTTACTTGAGCCACAGCTTAGAAAGTGGGCTGACGATGACTCAGTAGCGATGGTTATTTTAAAAGGTGCAGGTGAAAAAGCGTTTTGTGCCGGTGGCGATGTGGTTAGTTTACACAAAGCGATGAGCACAGGTGAGCCTGCCAGCTACATTGAAGATTTCTTCACGTTAGAGTACAAGCTTGATTACCTAATACACTGCTACGAAAAACCCATTATGTTATGGGGTAACGGTATTGTGATGGGCGGGGGCCTTGGCTTAATGGCGGGGGCAAGTCATCGAGTCGTAACTGACACTTCTCGAATCGCGATGCCTGAACTTACTATTGGCTTGTACCCAGATGTTGGCGGCAGTTACTTTTTACATAAAATGCCAGATCAAGTGGGCCTATTTTTAGGTTTAACGGCGGCCTCTATTAATGCCGAAGATGCATTATTTGTAAACTTAGCCGATCATTATGCAACGGCCGATAAATTTGATGCCATTTTTTCTGCTATCACTGCTGAAAAATGGGGTAAAACAGCCTCATTAAACCATGAAAAGCTAACTCAAATTTTAGTCTCTATCGATAACATTTCAGGTCGAGTACCAAAGGGGAATGTGAAAGCTAACCTAGCAGTTATTCAAAAGCTTGCTGAGTTTGAAACTCTAGAAGACAAAATTGACTATATCCAAGCAATCGACACAGAAGATAAATGGCTGTCACGTGCTCAAAAATCGTTGGCACATGGTTGCCCGCTGAGTTGTGCATTGGTAGAGCGCCAACTTGCTGCATCGAAAGGCAAAACACTTGCTGAGTGTTTTAAAATGGAGCTTGGTATGTCGGTACGATGCGGTGAAGTTGGTGAATTTCAAGAGGGTGTGCGTGCTTTATTAATTGATAAAGATGGCGCACCTAATTGGCAATTTAAGTCACTATCAGACATTGAACCTGATTTACTAGAAAGCTTTTTTACATCACGCTGGGATGAGCAATCTCACCCACTCAATGTGTTAACCAAGGGGTAATACAGATGGCTAAATTAACAATAGGTTTTATTGGTTTAGGCAATATGGGTGGCCCAATGGCGGCTAACCTAGTTAATGCCGGCCACACAGTACGCGTATTTGATTTAAATAAAGCGGCGGTCAGCGAGCTTGAAGCAAAAGGCGCAATGGCCGCAAGCGATGCAGCTGAATGTGCTATTGGTGCCGATATTTTTATTAGTATGCTACCAGCAAGCAAGCATGTTAAGTCGCTTTATCTTGGTGAAACGGGCTTAATTAATTTACTAGATAGTAAAACACTGGTTATTGATTGCTCAACCATTGATGCTGAATCAGCTCGTCAAGTAGGCAGCGAATTGGCACAAAAAGGCATTGATTTTGTTGATGCGCCGGTATCAGGTGGTGTTGCAGGTGCAACCGCGGGTACGCTGACCTTTATTGTCGGTGGTGAGCAGCGTCACTTTGAAAAAGCCAAGCTTGCATTGGTTGATATGGGCAAAAATATTTTCCATGCGGGTGATATTGGTGCAGGCCAAGTGGCTAAAATATGTAACAACATGCTGCTTAGTATTTTGATGGCAGGGACAAGTGAAGCTCTGCAAATGGGCATTAATAATGGCTTAGACCCCAAAGTATTGAGTGACATTATGACCGCCAGCTCAGGCCGTAACTGGACCTTAGAGCTTTATAACCCGTGCCCAGGTGTGATGGAAACCGCACCGGCTAGTAATGATTATAAACCGGGCTTTATGGTTGATTTAATGGCAAAAGATTTAGGTCTTGCTATGGAAGCAGCCCAGCAAAGTAATTCATCAACCCCAATGGGGTCAATGGCTAAAAATTTATACACCATGCTGCAACACCAAGGTGCAGGCAGTGATGATTTTAGTGCCATTTTTAAATTATTCTCGAAGTAGGAGTGTGTTGTGGAAATTAAAAACAACAACATCGTTATTACTGGTGGTGCGCAAGGTTTAGGCTTTGCCATGGCCGAAAAGTTTGCATCGCTTGGCGCAAATATTTCGCTGATTGATATGCAACAAGACATCCTCGATACCGCGGTATCTGCCTTGGCTAAATACGGCACAAAAGTACAAGCCTATGTTGCAAATGTGACTGATGAAGATGCAGTCGTTACAACATTCAACACGATTAATAATGACTTTGGTCATATTGGTGTGCTTATCAACAATGCGGGTATTTTACGTGATGGTATGTTTATCAAAGCGAAAGAAGGCAAAGTGGTTGATAAGATGTCGCTTGCCCAATTTCAGTCTGTTATTGATGTAAACCTGACGGGCGTGTTTTTAGCCGGACGTGAAGCAGCAAGCCACATGATTGAGTCTGGTAAAGGTGGCGTTATCGTTAATATGTCAAGCGTTGCACGAGCAGGTAATATTGGCCAAACAAACTATGCTGCTTCTAAAGCGGGTGTTGTTGCCATGACAACGGGCTGGGCAAAAGAGCTAGGCCGCTTTGGAATTCGTGTGGGTGCAATTGCACCGGGTGTTATTCGCACTGCAATGACCGATGCAATGAAGCCAGAGGCAAAGCAGCGCATGATGGCTGTAACCCCTGTGGGTCGCTTTGGTGAAGCAGAAGAAATTGCACAAACGGCACAGTACATTGTTGAAAACGATTTCTTTACAGGCCGTGTTGTTGAAATAGACGGCGGTATTCGACTTTAATTTCAATTACCCATTGAATACCAAAACGGTAAGCTTAGCTTGCCGTTTTTTTGTTTTTAGATTAGGGTGAGTTTTTGATTAATAAGGAAATTACAATGACAACAGAGAACGTTAAAGCTTCACTGATGAAGGGAATAACAGCACAATTTACGTTAGGCAAGCATGTCATTGAATATTGGGGGTCAGCCTATACCGGTAAAGAGACCTTAAAAGTCGATGGTGAATTAATAAAAGAAGCCCGTAGTTTTAAAACTTCCTCTTGCCATGAATTTGATATTGATGGTAAAGCCTGCAAGCTAGATGTAATCGTAAAGCCCTTTAGAAAATCTACCGCAGTTATTTCATTAATGTGTGATGGCGTTTTAGAACAAAGCTATCAGCTAAAGTACGGTACAATACGAAAAGTTGCATGGTATTTTAAAGCGATTCAACTTATGGGGTTTTTTGCTCTAGGCTGGATGTTTATGAGAGACGTAATAAGTGTGATGGAGTTAATTATTCTTGCAGGCATCATTTTAACTGTTTCAGAACTGTTTTTTAAACAACATGGTTGGACCATTGAAAAGCAAAATCCTTGTAATTAACTTACCAACATTCAATAATTAAACGGCTAATAATGCCGTTTTTATTTTGAGAGATGCAGTGAATCCCAAACAAATCCGCAATTTTTATATCAACGAAGAACAGTCTGTATACTTACTGTCTCACCATGATGCAAAAAAGCACCGTCGATGGCTCAACATATGTATTAAGCAATTAACCTTGCTTGGTTACACGCAGGTTGAGCTAATTGGTTCAGGGGCATTTGGCTTTGTTTTTGCGGGGATTGATGATGAAGGCGTGCCGTGGGTATTTAAGTTTTCGCGGATAACACTGGCACAAAGCGTTCGCGACCGCCTAGAAGACGAAGCTTACATGCTTTCTCAAGTAAATAACCCCTTGGTGCCGAAGTTTTACGCCTTTGAAAGAATAAAAAAGCAAGGCATCTTAATGATGGAACGCGCCCTTGGCGAAGATTTAGAAAAAATATCCATCAAGCAAGGGCGTTTTAGTGCAGCAAAAATTATGTCGCTAGCGCTTAAGCTCAGGAATGTACTGGTTGATTTGCGTGAGCACAAAAATGGCATTAGCCCACAACCCATTGTGCATGGTGATATTAAGCCTTCTAATATCGTGTATGACGAACAAAGTAATAAATTATCTTTGGTTGATTGGGGCAGTTCTGTGTATGCCCAAATCGACAGTGAAGGGAATCCGGTTGCCAGCAATTTTATGGATTTAATGTCGGCAGATATAAGCACCACCAACGCACGTATGGGCGATGTGTACTTTATTGGTGATGAGCAGATGTCGGGCGGTCAATCATCGCCACGATTTGACGAGCAAGGCGTTGCATCAACCTTGTATGCATTAGCATCTGCGCAATCATGCCGCTTTGGCGCAAAAGTTATTCCTGCCACCAGTCTTAACTTACCCATTGAGCTTGCACGGGTAATTGATGGCATGCTTTCAAAAGATAAAGCAACGCGAGATGGTGCGGGCGATTACTTTATGCGTAATATGCCAACCATGGCTAAAGCATATTTACCAGAGCTGCCGCGTGAGGTGATACGCCCCTATATTCCCTACTGGTTTAGCGACATAGACGAGCACCCTGATACCGTAGTATACAGCTCGCGTAAACAGTTTTTGCGCCAAGCTGATCATAATCAACAACTGCTCGATGTAAATGATGCACAGCTTGATAGATACTATAAAGAGTTCTTATTTGATACCGGCGATACCGAAAAAGCATTTTTGGCTGCAATCAGTCGATTAGCTAAATACCCGGTAGTAGGGGGCTTAAGTTTTCACTGGAAAGAAAACTCTGTGTTTGTTGAGTCATCCTTAATTTTGCATGATGAAAGCTTAGGCACTGCTTTTACAGACGCTATAAATAATACCGTGATGCTTGCTCAAGGTATTGAACAAAAAGGCCTGTTTAAGTGTTGCTTATTCGATGCGCGTAAAACTATTCAATTAGAACGTGACGGCACAGGGGCCTTTAAGTTTGAACATTTACCAGAACTTGATTACGAAGTGATGGATGTACAGGCCTCTGATGTAACGCGACCACACTCGTACTTTGAAGACGGCAAAGACCCTGATGAGCAACTACAACTGCCTAAAAAAGTGATTAAATGCGTATTTGAGCTAAACCAAATACATCACACAGGCTGTATCATTTTTGAAGCTTTGCCAGATAGAATGAAAATTCACCATTACTACCGCTTACTTGACGCCAGTAAAGAACCTGAATTTAAGCGCTTACTTAGTAAGTTGATGCAATATGCTGTTAGCATTACCGATGTAGGCGTTGCTGGTTTTATGAAACTCCCGTATAAAAACACCCGTGAATTTGACTTATGTGCCAAACAACCCGATGAATTCTACCCACGGGATCCAAAAAGAGTCGCTCTTTAATGCGCTGGGCTTAACATAGTCAAACAAAGCCAAAATACAGAGCTCACTTTTTTACCTGCCACGTTATAAAGACGTCGCGTAAGTTGTTTTACCGCTCACTTAGCCATTACTAATACCAATATCAATCCGAAGTAATAGAAAATCATTTTGGTATCAACGCTGTTTTATTGCCTCAAGAGTACTTAATTTAGCGAATTGGTACAATTTTCTTACATGCAATGCACTAATTTAAAGGGAGCAAAATTGGCTTAAGACTTAGTTTTAATTGATGGGTTTTAGGTGCAGGCACGGTAATCTACATGATACTGTGTTTATATACAGTTGTGAGTGCTTGTGCCCAATAATATTAAGTACACTGTTTTGAAATGGATTTACGAAGTCTAAATATGCTTTTTAATTATGTGTTTACAAAGATGTTTATGTGTAGAAAGATGGGTGTATAAAAAACAAGCCATAAAATGCGTTATGAAGCAGTAAAGTGGTTGGGTATTAAAGGGCATGTAAGGAGTAATTATGACATTTGAAGATGCACAAAAAGATATGAATACTTCTTACTGTGGTGGCGGAACCGGCGTTTTAGCATCTGGGGTTATCTGGTGTTTAGCGGGGATAGTTGCACTTCAATACTCATATCAATCAAGCATGCTCGCGCTTTTTTTTGGTGGCATGTTTATACATCCTATCGCTATATTTTTATCAAAAGCACTGAAGCGTTCAGGAAAACATAATGCTAAAAATCCGCTCGGAAAACTTGCTTTAGAAAGTACGATAATTTTATTTGTTGGGTTGTTTATTGCCTTTGCTGTAGCAACGTTAAAGCCTGAATGGTTTTATCCAATTATGCTAATGATAATTGGTGTACGTTATTTAATTTTCAATACTTTATATGGCACAAAAGTGTATTGGATTTTAGGGGCTCTGCTTATGATATCTGGCGCGCTGTGCATATTTTTCGCAAGTCATTTTGTAATTGGTGCGTTTACAGGGGCTGCATTAGAAATCGTGTTTGCGGTCGTTATTTTAAATCAATCAAAAAAATTGCATCTAAAAACAACATAACACGCCTTGCTAGTGTGAATTTTAACTGGCAGTTATACAGATTGGAGAAACATGGAAGAACTTTGCCTAGAAATAGCGTTTACAATAGCGGTCGCTCTGAACCCTTATTACAACGCTGTTTATAGTTAAATCGGTTGTCGTTCATGCCACAGCGATAAAACTCATTTTACAAGGAAGAGAAAATTATGCGTTATTTAATACTTATCTTATTTATTCCATTTTTTACTTTAGCTGAAAGCAATACACAACTAAAAAAGGAATTAATGCAAATGGAAATTCAAGATCAAAGTATCCGCAATAAAATAGGAAAAGTTGGCTGGCAAAATCCCCCCAAAGAACTCATAAACCAGCTAAAGAAAATAGATGAAGCTAATACAACTAAGCTAAAAGCTATTATCAAAGAACATTCATGGCTTACAAAAGAATTAGTCGGTGATGAAGGAGTGAGTGCTGCTTTTTTAATAATTCAGCATTCATCAGATATTGAATTTAAAGCAAAAATGCTTCCGTATTTAGAGACATCATATTTAAATAATGAAGGTATAACGGGACAGCAACTTGCCCTACTAACTGATAGGGTCCTTATTGCTCAGGGCAACAAGCAACTCTATGGCACTCAGGCTGACTTAATAGAGGGTCAAATTGTATTTAGTCCTATTGAAGACAAGGCCAATGTTGATAAACGTCGAGCAAAAATGAAAATGCCACCACTCGATTTTTATAAAAAGTTAATGGAAGAAATGTACGGTATAAAAGATCACCCTGAAATAGATCTTAATTAATACAACGATAAAAGCAAAATTAAGCTCTTTTAAGACAGGTTTTCGGTGGGATCTTAATGGTAGAAATGAAAAAGTTTATTTTACTAGTTTTAGCTGTGCTTACTTTGACTTCTTGTAGCAAGCCTTTGCCAGCGGATAAGTTATCTTACGTAGGTGAGTGGGAAAGCAAAGAAATGTACTTGCTTATCCATCAAGACGGTACGGTGGTATATGAGAGGGTCCAAGATGGTGGGTCAACATCTATAAACGCGCCGTTAAAAGAGTTTATAGGAGACGACTTTGTAGTAGGTGTGGCTTTTTTAACCTCTAATTTCGATGTGACAGAAGCACCACATTTGGTTGGTGACGAATGGGTAATGGTTGTTGATGGCGTGAGATTAACAAAAAACCAAGGTTATTAGATATTGCTGTAAATATTTATAGGAACTTACTTAAATAATTAATATTAGGTTGTTTTTATTATAAGAGATTCTTACTTTAGAAGCGTGTATTTGCGTTATTTAGTGTTTCAAAAGGGATGTTATGAATAAATTATTATTTTTTATTGTTTTTTTCGTTATTAGTAATGCTCAAGCAGCTGACGCGACTTATTTCTCAGAACTAAAAGCCGAGCTTGATCAGGCTGTACCAAAGATTTTAGATAAGCATAAAGCCCCTGGTGTTGCCGTTGCCTTTGTTCAAGGCGAAGAGGTTACCGGATTTCTTTCTTATGGCTTTGCAGATATTGAAAGTCAAAAAGCCATTACAGAAAATACCATGTTTAATGTAGGCTCAATATCAAAAGTAGTGACTTCGTGGGGGGTTATGCAGTTGGTGGATCAAGGTAAGGTTGAACTTGATAAACCAATAGATAATTATTTAAAACGCTGGAAGATACCTAAGTCTGAGTTTGGAACTGAAAATGTAACGTTAAGAAATGTTCTGTCGCATACATCGGGCTTGTCTCTCGGTCCTTATTCTGGCTGGGGCTCACCGACAGATGTTCCTTCGATTGTAGATTCATTAAATGGCAAGAATAATGGTGCAGGCGATGTAAAATTAATACATACACCAAATACAAAATGGTCATACTCAGGTGGTGGGTACTCTATTGTTCAGTTACTCATAGAAGATGTATCGGGTTTAAGTTTTGAAGACTATATGCAGAAAAATGTACTTAAGCCGCTCGGAATGAATAACTCAACATTTAATGTAACACGTGCTGTTATGAGTAAATCAGCAACACCGTATGATGAAAATGCAAAGAAAACATCCATGATCTACTTTGCTGAGCAAGCCGCTGCGGGTTTACAAACAACTGCTATTGATTTAGCACGATTTAATTTAGCCGTGCTTAAAAATAAGGAAAATAAATACAATGGCTCTCGTCTTATATCACAAGCTTTAATTAAAGAAATGATTACACCTGTAGCAAATACAGGGGGTCGCTGGAGTATGAGTTATGTTGTCGATTCAGAAAATAAAAGTTTAGGGTTCGCTGGATTTAACCAAGGGTGGATAGCGTTAACACGGTCGATTACAGACCAAAATAGAGGCTACGTAATACTTACCAATAGCAGCATAGGAAGCGTTAGTAATGATATTGATAGTCTTATTTTATCTAAACTGCGCAAGCCTAAAAGTGAGTAGTTTATAGCAACTAAGCTTACTTAATAGGTATTTTTGATACTTAATAAGGTGGTTATGTTGAAAAGCATAGAGAGAATAACAATCTATTTAGTATAGAGCTCAATAATAGGGAGTCGTACTGATGAATCAATTAACTGAAAAAACGATTGCGTGTCCGTATTGTGGTGAATACATTGATGTATTATTAGACCCCGCTGATGTTGATCAGCAATACATAGAAGATTGCCAAGTTTGTTGTAAGCCTATTAATTTTTTGGTTTTTGAAAGCGCTGATGAAACGCTTTCAGTGACAGTGTCCAGTGATGATGCTGGTTATGGGTTTGCGTCTTATTAGATTACGGATTGTTAGCTATTTTTATGCTTAACGCCACATTAAACAAAAACCTGCATATTGCAGGTTTTTGAATGTTAAAGTTTTATGGCTTCTGAGCTTCTATGATCTCAGTGATCCCCTCAGCGGAGAGTATTTCTATCCAATATCCATCTGGGTCTTTAATAAAGGCTAAGCCTTTCATTGAGCCATCATCAGGCTTTTTCACAAACTCAACATCATATTTAGCAAAGCGTTCACAGGCTGCGTATACGTCAGGCACGCTAATACCTATATGACCAAACCCTTTGGGTTCGTTATTACCATTATGGTAACCCTCAAAGCTGTCGTCGTTTTCAGTGCCCCAATTATGTGTAAGCTCTATAAGCGCTGGGCGGCGAAATACCCACTGTGCTTTTTCTTTATCAGTCCCTTTTGGTATAGCTTGCTCATAGCCTAAAAAGTACAGTGTAAATTCCATTGCTGGAAAATCGTACTTGCCTAATAGTTTCATTCCTAAAACGTTTTGGTAAAACTCTAATGAAGGCTTAGGATCTTTTATACGCAGCATTGTTTGTTGCATTACATAATCTTGTGTCGCATTTGCGATTTGTTCTGGCGATTCATTGTAGTCAGACATACATGTCCTTTGAAAAGTGAGAGGTGAAAAAACATAAATGTAGTGTAGTAATCATAATCAACCTTCATTGAAATTTAAACCATGATACGTAAAGGCTATCTAATAAAGTGAACTATTTTCTTTAAAATAGGTGTATCTGTTTATGTCACTTAATACACGGGCCGATGCTATTAAAGACTGAGCAGATATTTATAAACCAAGGAAGAAATAACGATGTGGGTTTTACGAAAACGTCTAACAAATTGACTTAAATTGATTGGAACTTTGATTAGTACTTTTTTAACAGATACTTTTTAACAACTACTTTTGATTAGTCGTGAAAAAAGCAGAGAAACAACCTAAATAAGCCGCTCTTAAAAACGGCTCATTTAAACTTAAAACATGAAGCTAGATTAATTACCCCAAGGGTTACTTGCGCTTGAACGCTGTTTACGCGCACGGGCTTTTTGTTTCGCTTCTTTTTTCTCATGAATGCGTTTTGCATCAGTAAAACTAAGCTCACACGGCTCACCGGGTTTTTGATCTGCTGGGATCACGCGATCGCGTGGTGGTAGCTCGTAGTTAACGTCATCAGGGCGCGGTAAGTTTTTTAGGCGGTATAGATAAAAGTTCTCGACCTTTTCTTGCGCCCATTGAGTTTTTCGCAAAAACTTAACGGCAGATTTTACATCAGGGTTATTTTTAAAGCAGTTTAAACGCAGGTAGGCATGGAGTAATTCCCAGCCATACTGGTCAACAAGTTCAGTGACAACCTGCTCAATGCCCACACCCTGTAGAGGGTTATTGCTGAAAATTTCTTTATTACTCATTTGACTGTCCGGTATTTCTCAAAACTAGGGTAAGTATAATTGCCTTTACCCTAGTTTTATACCTAACGAAGCAAGAAACTGTATTTTGAGTGGTTATTCTTTACAGTTAACCACAACACGGCCACGTATTTCGCCTTTTAATAACGCATCAGCATGGCTAATGGCGTCTGATAATGGAATTTCTCGCGAAATTGTATCTAGATACTCAGGCTCAACTAACTCGCTCAGACGTTGCCATGCTTCGATACGGTCAGCTTTAGGGCGCATAACACTGTCTATACCTATTAAGCTGATACCCCGAAGAATGAATGGCGCAACGGTTGCTGGGAAATCCATGCCTTGTGCTAAACCACAGGCTGTAACAACACCACCATAGTTAATTGATGCACAGACATTTGCCAGTGTATGACTACCTACCGAATCAATGGCTGCCGCAAATTGCTCTTTGGCAAGTGGTTTACCGGCAGTGGAGAACTCATCGCGTGATAAAACATGTTTTGCTCCGAGTTTTTGTAAGTGTTCGGCCTCGTTCATACGACCCGTTGTTGCTACAACGTCAAAACCGAGCTTATTGAGTAAGTAGATGGCAAAACTTCCCACTCCGCCATTTGCTCCAGTCACTAATACTTCGCCGCTTTGTGGGCTAATACCGTGCTTTTCTAGCGCAATAATACTCAGCATTGCGGTGTAGCCTGCGGTGCCAATTTGCATTGCTTGTTTAGGGGTTAAATTAGCGGGGAGGGGAATAAGCCAATCGCTCTTCATTGAGGCTTTTTCGCTAAGACCGCCTAAATACTTTTCGCCAACACCAAAGCCATTTAATAATACGGTGTCGCCCGGTTTAAATTCGTCAGAATCGGACTCGCTAACCGTGCCTGCAAGGTCAATACCTGGGATCATAGGAAATTGTCTTACCACTGGTCCTGCACCCGTTATCGCCAGAGCATCTTTATAATTGAGGGTGCTGTAGTCAACATCAATATTAACATTATGCTGGTGGATGCTCTCAACAGGAAAATCTGTGTAATTGGCGTGATAGCCTTGATCATCTTTATTTATAACTATCGATTTGGCTGATGTTGTCATGGTTGACTCCTTTTAGACCGATCGTCTTTTAATGGTTAAATTAAAACCGTTAATTGATTTATAACGGCTTTATAAGATTAAACGTAAAAATTGTGCTGTATAAAGGGTAAGGGGTTCGCTTGATTTATCAAGCTTTGAGCGCATAACGGCACCTTCCCAGCCAATCCAAAAAAATTCAGCAAGCATTTTGCAGTCTGTTGATTTTGCGATTTGTTTTTGTTCTTTCGCTTCAATTAAACACTGCTCAACTAATTGCTGCCAATGCGTATACGCTTGTTTAATGCGGGCTATCATTGCGTCATCAAGGTGGCTGAGCTCTTGGTTAAGATTGCCAATAAGGCACCCTCGTTTAAACGCATATTTTGCCATGCCTTGTTTGGCATCGTTAGCAAATAAAACAACGCGTTCAAGTGGACTAATGGCGCTATTAGTGAGATGGCGTTTAAGCTTTGCTTGAAAGTAACTGTCGTAAGCATCAATTAAGGCTAAACCAAAATCATTTTTACTTTTAAAGTAATGATAAAAAGAGCCTTTAGGCACTTGCGCCGACTTTAAAATTAAATCGATACCTGTGGCGCTAAAGCCTTTTTCAGTTAATACAGCTAACCCTGTATTAATTAGCAGTGCGCGGGTATCTGCATTTGTGCGCTCAATTTTTGGGGGCCTGCCACGACGGCTTGGCTGTATTATTTTTGTTTCCATAGCTCAATATTAGACCGATCGGTTTTTAACATGCAAGCAATTTGTTGTTTAAATTGTAATCATAATAAAAATGTCATAATTACAAATTAATGGGGAACTTTACTGAAATAGCCTGTGTCACAAATAATGGCTATGCAATTTATAGCTCGTTTTTACTGTATTTATAGGTGGTTTGAAATATAGAGGTATGACCACTTAAAGGTTTTAAATGTTAATTCAGTTGATCATCAGCACGTTACTCATTGTCAATTTATTTAATTGCTTTTGTCATTTGAATTTAACAGTTTTATTAACTATTCATTAAATGTAGATGTCAATTTCGCTACATATCTATAAATATAAAAGGTGAGGATATTACCTATGAAGAGACAGAAAAGAGATCGTTTAGAAAGAGCTCATTCTCAAGGTTATAAAGCAGGCTTGGCAGGCCGTTCCAAAGAACAATGCCCTTATCAACAAATTGATCCTAAATCAGAATGGTTAGGTGGATGGCGAGAAGCAATAGAAAACCGAAATATGTTCAAAACTTAAAATAGGCATCTTATTTACGCAAAAAAGCCCCAAAAGGGGCTTTTTTGTTTCTGCATTATGGGGTTATTAGAATGCAGTTGTATCTTGGAAAAGACCTACTTTAAGATCTTTTGCTTCATAGATTACACGACCGTCTACTTCTACAGTACCGTCAGCCATACCCATGAACAATTTACGCTTGATAACACGCTTCATATCTAAACGGTAAGTTACTTTTTTAGCCGTTGGTAAGATTTGACCAGTAAATTTAACTTCACCTACACCCAGTGCACGACCAAGACCAGGGCCACCTGACCAGCCAAGGAAAAAGCCAACTAATTGCCACATTGCATCTAAACCAAGACAACCCGGCATTACTGGATCACCTTTAAAGTGGCAGTCGAAAAACCAAAGATCAGGGTTGATATCAAGTTCAGCAACGATTTGACCTTTACCGTGTTCACCACCATCGGCAGTGATAGAAACGATACGATCCATCATTAACATGTTATCGCTTGGAAGACGACAATTGCCTTCGCCAAACATTTCACCTTGACCACAAAGGACCAATTCTTCTTTTGTATAGCTGTTTTTAGGTTCCATAACTCTTTTTCATCGCTTAGAAATTGCCCCGTACTTTAGCGTACACTTGTACGCTAAACAACTCGGAGCAGTTAATTTTTTGCTATTTTTCGTTTGTTTTATGACCATTTAATTAAACTGTTGCTGTTAAAGGGAGATAAAACCGCGCATTGTGTATTAAAAATCATTATAATTGCTGTGATTCTTTAACCAGTCTAAAGGAAATTTATGATCCTTTTTGTAAACTCACTGACAGTGATTGATTTTTCTTACTTGTGTAATAAACGCGGCGCAGTTGGCGAGAGCTGGATTGTTGATTTAACCCTGCATGGCCAACTTAATGATGAGTCTATGGTGCTTGATTTTGGTTTAGTTAAAAAACAAATCAAAGGCATTATTGATGAATGTATTGATCACAAACTTGCCGTGCCTGCGAAACTAAACGGTTCACTTACTCAACACGATGAGCACAGCGTATTAGATTGTCATTTTGGTGACAACCACCACTTAGCGATGAGCGCACCAAACCAAGCCTTTTGTTTAATTGATGCCGACGTGATTGATGAGCACTCAGTGACCGCGTTTTTAATTAAAACGATAATGCCGCAATTGCCTAGCAACATCGAAAAAATTGAAATTAATTTATACCCTGAGCGCAGCCAAAGTTTTTACTACCACTACAGCCATGGTCTTAAAAAGCATGATGGCAATTGTCAGCGCATTATTCATGGTCACCGTTCGCAAATTGGTATTAGCCTTGATGGCATGGCTATGCCGCGTTTGCAAAAAGAGTGGGCCGATAAATGGGAAGATATTTATTTAGCGACAGCTGAAGACGAAGTCAGCAAAGCAGAGTTAAAACATGTTACAGCAGAAGATAACGATGTGTGCTTTGCGTATACATCGCAGCAAGGCTACTTTGAAATGGCCATTGCTAAATCGCGTTGCGACATTTTACCGTGCGATACTACGGTTGAATGCATAGCTGACTATCTTAGCACGCAAGTTAAAAACGAATACCCAGAGTCTGAGGTGAAAATCACCGCGTACGAAGGGGTCGGCAAAGGATCAATTAGCTATGCGTAAAGGATTACTGCTAACCGCGTTGGCAAGTTTGTTGTCTATACATGTAAATGCGGTTGAACTAAAAGGACATTTAACTCAAGGTGGTTTAGTCACAGGCCAACTTGAAAACGTTAAAAGTGTGAGTTTTAACGGTGAAAACTTAAAATTGTCGCCTCAAGGTGAATTTGTATTTGGTTTTGGCCGTGACGCAGACACAGAGCACACATTAACGTGGGTTGATAATGACGGTGTCGCGCATGAGCAAGCCATTGTTATTACAAAGCGCGAATACAAGATTGACAAAATTACAGGCGTGGCAAAAAAGTATGTTTCGCCGCCCAAAGAGGTATCAGAGCGAATTTCTCGTGAAGCGGTTGCTGTACGAAAAGCGCGAGAAGTTAATTCTGACCTCCGTTATTTTTTAGATCCGGTTTATAAGCCAGCACAAGGCCGTATTTCGGGTGTGTATGGCAGCCAGCGTTACTTTAACGGTGAGCCACGTAGACCACACTTTGGTTTAGACATCGCAAATAAAACTGGCAGCCCTGTGTATGCGCCTGTCAGTGGTACCGTCGTTTTTGCTGAGCCTGATTTATATTACTCTGGTGGCACGCTGATTCTTGATCATGGCCATGGTGTGACTTCGACTTATATTCATTTAAGCAAATTAGATGTAAAAGTAGGGGATACCATTACCCGAGGCGATAAAATCGCTGAGATAGGTGCAACGGGCCGAGTAACAGGACCCCATTTAGACTGGCGTTTTAATTGGAAAAATGAACGCCTTGACCCTGCGCTAATGATGCAAGACACATTAGCTAATGAAAAGTAGAGACTATGACACAACAAATCGATCGTGACGCTATTATTGCCCAGCGTATTGCTGACTCAACAACGTCGGTAACAAAAACAGTATTTCCTGGCCGCACTAACCATCACAACACCTTATTTGGTGGTGACGCGTTAGCGTGGATGGATGAAGTTGCTTTTATTGCTGCAACTCGTTTTTGTCGTAAACCTTTAGTAACGATTTCGTCTGACCGTGTTGACTTTAAAGAAGCGATTCCTGCCGGTACATTTGCAGAACTTATCTCTAAAGTAGTCTATGTTGGTAATACCAGCCTAAAAGTAGACGTAGAGATATTTTTAGAGAGGATGCATAAAGACGATAAGCATCTTGCTATCTCGGGTAGCTTTACGTTTGTAGCGGTTGATGATAACCACAGACCAACACCGGTTGTGTGTGATAAAATGATCTACGGTTTCGACAGCTAACACACTCAAAGATAGCTAAAATAAATAAGTACCTGCGGGTACTTATTTAATTAACCAGAAAGAACACATCATACTATATATTGTAATATGTATTACTCAGCACTTATGAATCCTTTACCTTCAATTAAACAGGGGATAGCAGAAGATGTAATTTAAGAGAAAAGCAAAAAAGTGTTTAAAATTGCCCGTAGCAATATAATAAAAAGCCCCACATATGCAGGGCTAACGTCTTTTTAACTGGCTGAATAACTTTTGAAGTTGCAGTACAGTGTTTTAATTTAAAGTACCATTGCTGCTATCCAACCCGATATCAGTAGCGGAATATTAAAGTGAATAAATGTGGGTACCACTGAATCCCAAATATGATCATGTTGGCCGTCGGCGTTCAATCCAGAGGTTGGTCCTAAGGTAGAATCAGAAGCAGGGGAGCCCGCATCACCTAATGCCCCAGCAGTACCAACAAGTGCAGCCGTTGCCATAACAGAAAAGTTAAGTTCTAAGCACAGAGGTACAAAAAGGGTCGCTATAATTGGCACCGTAGAAAAAGAACTACCAATGCCCATGGTGATCAATAGGCCAACTAATAAAATGAGTGCAGCGGCAAGCGGTTTGTTTCCTTCTATCATACCAACAGCAGAGCTTACTAATGAGGTAACGTCGCCAGTTGCTTTCATAACGGAAGCAAAGCCTTGTGCCGAAATCATAATAAAGCCAATCATTGCCATCATGGCTACACCTTTACTAAAAACGTCGCTATTCTGCTCCCACTTAACAATACCAAACAGACTAAATATCATAACTCCAACAAGGCCACCTAGAATCATAGAGCCACTCACATTTTGAGCAAGCAACGAGCAAAGTACGGCAGCAATACCAACAGCCAATACCTTTTTTGGTTGTTCGATAACAACGTCTTGCTGTTTTTCTGTTAGGGCGTGAGCCTCATAATGACGTCGCTTTTTGTAGCTAACAAATACCGCGATAATTAACCCAACTAACATGCCAAGCGCAGGAATTATCATAGCGATAGGGACTTGTGTATTCACAAGTTCTAAACCGTTTTCAGTGAGGTTTTTATGTAAAATTGAATATAAATAGATTCCACCAAACCCATACGGAAGAACCATATAAGAGGTTGCAAGACCAAAAGTTAAAATACAGGCAATGGCACGTCTATCTAATCGCAGCGTGTTAAATACAATAAGTAACGGGGGAATTAATATAGGAATAAACGCGATGTGTACCGGGACTAAGTTCTGCGACGAAATTGCACACAATAATATGATGCTTAAAATTAAGTAGCTTAGGGTTGTTTCGCCTTTGTGGCTGTTATCATTCACTTGCTTGAGCAATTTGGCTGCTAAAATACGTGTTAACCCTGACTTAGAAATAGCCACAGCAAATGCACCTAGCATTGCGTAATTTAGTGCTATTTCAGCGCCGCCCGATAACCCTTCGTTAAATGCATTAAGCGTATCTGACAAGCCAAGCCCAGCCGTTAAACCGGCAACAATGGCACTTAGTGTCATCGCGACAATGACATTAATACGGCAAAGTGTTAGTACCAGCATTAATATAACGCCAACAATTACTGCATTCATATTGTTCTCTATTTTGCTGTTTTGAGCGAGTTTAACAGAACTCGAGCAGTGGTTTTACGTTTTTGAGTAAATGCGAGCTGTTGATAGCGCACTTCGATGATTATCTGTTCAAATTTAGCCAATACGCTGGATAAATGGGGCTTTTGTTTTTTTATATTTGCAATGTTTTGCAAAGGAGTAAGAGTGACATCGGTTTCAATACCCTGTTTATTCGCCCAACGGTAAAGCTGTTCTATTTCGTTAATAAGTGGCTCATTAGAGAGAGGCGTGCGCTTTGAATAGAAAAAGTAACCTAGAAAAATAAAGGCTAGCGTAACCAAAACTACAAGTGGCGTTATCCAGTTCGCTTTATTTCCAAATAATGATTTTAAAAAGTTTTGTTGTGATTGCTGATCAAATGTCAGCACCCAATTCGTCCATTTATAATCTAACTCTTCAAGGTGATTTCTAAGCCAATTTATTGCTTTAAAGTGACTCCAGCGTTTTAGGCCAAATCCTAAATTTTCATTAAAGCTTTCATTTAATTCGCTTAATTGTGATAACGAGCCATTTAACCGCTCTGGAGCAACAACCGCGGTTGCATCAAACACATGCCACGCATTATTAAAATGTACTTCTACCCAGGCATGGGCATCATATTGATAAACGTTGAGTGTTGAACCTTGCTTTTGTTCGCCGCCTAAATAACCTGAAACTACACGCGCAGGAATTTTGGCAACCCTGAACATAAAGGCTGCTGTACTTGCGTAATGTCCACAAAAGCCACGTTTATTATCAAATACAAACTGGTCAATTGTATTCTCGCCAGTCATTGCTGTTGGTGTGAGTGTGTAGCTAAATGCTTGTTCATTAAAATAGCGCAATAAAGCATTAAAATAGGCTTCTTCGTTGGTATTTTTTTCAGCGAGAGATAATGACAGTGTGCGCGTTTTAGGGTTCACGTTGCCAGGAAGTCGCGTATAGAGTCTTTTTTCAAAGTCAGACAGAACAACATTATTTAATGAGCCGCTTTTAACGGTGTATTTTATATTCTTATTTAAATTGCCTTTGCGTTTTAGCAAACCATTATAGGTGGAGACTACAGCCGTATTATCACTTGTTGCATACCCCAAACCATATAACCAATTAGCCGATGAAGGCTCTGCAATAACTTGATATTGAACGTAGTTTTGAGGGGCAACTGGCTTGCGAGTAAGGTTAAACTGTTGAGATCTTAAAATGTCCGATATTGACCATTCGTTACCATTAAACTCATCATGAATAAGGCTTCGCCAATAATAGGGGGGCTGCAGAGCTGTATTATTAGGCTCTTCAACTCTAAAAACTAGCTCGTCTGATTCTGCCAATTTGGCAATAGAAAACGGGTTTACCTGTTCAGACAAACCTGTTTTAGCAAGCTTTGGTCCCGGTAATTGCCAAAAAGCAGGAAGTCTTGGTAAAAATAAAATTAGAAATGCAGCAATAGGTAAAGCGAACAAAATGGTCTTAACACTCTGTTTATTTGCCGTTTTAAAGCTATTAGGGCTGTCTAAATAGCCAAGGACTGCAAAATTAACGATATATAAGCTGCTTACCAGCAATGTTTCGAGTAAACCTTGATGAAAGAGATACAGGGTCGATAAGTTAAAAAACACGAGTAAACACACGGTTTGATATTGCTTGGTTGTTCGCGCTTGCAATAGTTTAAATGTACTTGCAAGTAGCATCATTGAAACAAATAACTTAACTGTGTCAGACACACCGACAACAACAAATAAAGCGATTAGACAAGCCGCAGCTAAAATATTAGCCACCTTACCATTGAGCTTTTTATAGAACTTTCCAATAAATAAATTAAGGCAGCTTAAAGAAATTAAAATGGCGAGAAAAAGAGCAGGGACCTCAGTAAACAAAAATCCACTCATAATGATGAATATGAATGAAAGTGCCGAATTTATTAAGCCTGCATTATGCATCTTCAGCATATTTAAAACTCCGCCAGCGCTTGAAGGCACGATTTTTGATGTTTTAAACCGCAACCCGAAGCAACCTCACTATTTGGCAACGTTAAAGAAAATGTAACGTGCTGTTCAGTGAGCTTATTGACTAAATAACATAGTTGACTGAGCCTAGTTTCAGTATTGCCGTTTAAGTTATTAAAGTTAAGTGCCATTTTGGCAGACGAATGACTCGTAAACTCCTTGCTGAGTAACTGCTGAGTTTTTGCGTAGTGTTTCCAAGATACTTTATTAAGTGCTGTACCTGGGATAAAAGGAGACAGTTGGTGAAAATCATCCGATCCCGGCTTTTGTTGACTTTCATGCTCTTCGCTATCGCCTAATTCCAGTGTGTCAAAAACTAAACTAGGGTCATCGATTGGCTCTGGGTATATATAAATTGCATCACTGGGCTGAATATAACTCCATACCGACACAAGCCCAAAAGGAAAAGAGCTATAAATTTGGACTTTTTCGAAGCGATAACGCCCACGTTTGTCTAAGTTTAACGAAATATGCGTATTTACTACTTCGTTATTACCTACATCAATGAGCTGTGATTTTGTATTTTTATATCCAAGCGCAACACCTTGACACGCGCTCTTAGCTTTTATAGAAAAATGAGCGCTTGGTTGATTGGGTGCATAGCATGGCATTACGTGATTAAACTTTACAATGAGACCACGTAGATTTTTATAACCCGTTAAAATGGCGAATACTAATAAAACAACCATAAGGTACGCCATCGCTAAAATAAGGTTGTTTTGATAATTAATACCCATCACAAAATTTAACAGTGCCACAAATAAAAATTTAGCCCCTAAGCGCGATGGCAAAACGTAAATTGTATTATGACGAAGTGTAATCTCGTTTGTTTTATGCTTGTTTTTTAATAACTTATTTATAAAAAAGTGCGTAAAACGAGTTACAAAAGTAGGGCGCTTAAGCATCTTTTACAAACTAACAGGAACATGTTTTAGTGCATAAGCACTGTCATCTTTATTCAACCCAAGACGATGGTCGGTCACACTTGCAAACACCGCTTGAACGTCTTCAGGTAAAACAAAATTACGTCCTTCAATGTAGGCCCATGCTTTAGCTGCACGAGAAAGCGCAATAGATGCTCTTGGCGATAAAGGATTAACAAAGTGCTTGTCTTGGCGAGTAAATGCAACTAACTCTAAAATATAATCAACAACGGCATTGCTGAGTGTGACCTGAGTAATTTCTGTTTGAATAATAGAGAGTTGCTCAGTTGTTATACGCACGGGTAAATCGTCGTAGTTACGATTATTTAAACCCAAAATTAAGTTTTTTTCAGCCTGTTTATCAGGAAACCCTAAACTAATTCGCATAAAAAAGCGGTCTAACTGTGACTCAGGTAAAGGATATGTACCAGACTGATTTACTGGGTTTTGTGTAGCAATCACAAAAAAAGGCGATGGCAGGGCGTGTTTAACAGAGTCGACCGTGACTTGCTTTTCTTCCATTGCTTCTAACAGAGCGCTTTGTGTTTTAGGACCCGCGCGATTTATTTCATCTGCAAGCACAACTTGGCTAAAAACAGGCCCTTGATGAAATGAAAAAGTGTGTGCTTTGGCATCAAATATATTTGTTCCTAATATATCTGACGGAAGTAAGTCACTGGTAAATTGAATGCGTTGATACGATAAACCTAAAACCGCCGCAAGTGCATGCGATAAAGTGGTTTTACCCATACCTGGTAAGTCTTCAATTAACAAATGACCTTGGCTGAATAAACAGGCTAATGCCAACTTAATTTGTTGTTGTTTACCAAATATTACTGTCGATAGGTCATCTATAACGCGTTCAATAGTCGAATTCATAAACTTCTTAATTTGTTATGGTTTACATCAATTCTAGACGTTTCATAACAGTATCGACTTTTTTTGCGTTAAATGGTTTAGCAATAAAACCTTTCGCGCCAAGTTCCCACGTGTTTTGTACATTTTCGAGACTGTTGTGGCCAGAGCACATAACAACATGTGTGTGTGGGTAGTTGTCGTTTAAGTATTCTAAAATCTCTGTGCCGTCTGTGTTGGGGAGCTCTATATCGAGAAAGATGACGTTAGGCGATTTTTCTTCAATAACTGTTTTAGCTGATTCAAAATCTCGGCTTTCTAAAATATCTTCAAAGCCAAGGCCTGTTAATATCTGATTGAGATAGTCTCTGATATCTTGCATATCATCAATTATCAAAATGGGTTCTAACGGTTTCACAAATTCCATATTGTTTACATCTTATCGTTACATCTTAGTTTGATAGTTTTAATATATGCCATGCAATACCTAAGCTCAAGAAACAGTCGATAATTAAATGGATTATATAGCAAAACAACCACCTAATGTCCGATACCGTCTAGTATTGGACTTAGTATCACTGAAGACAGCGCTCAGATAGATACAAACCATTACTTCCTATAATTTATATTATGTTAAATAGCATAAATATTTATATAATTAAGTTCGTTGCCTTGTAGATTTAACGTGTTTTCACCTGCTTTTGTACAAAGATGCTCTTTTACATTGTTGTAAGGGGTTGTTCATTTCTAGAATTATGGAGGTATGGAGATTTTCGCCCTCGTGTTTTGGAAACGCCCGTAAATACTGACCTTTGCCAATCCCAAGCCGAAAATTCATGATTTTTGAATTACGCTTGTTTTTAGACTCTAACCGTTCAAACTGACTCATTACCCGATCATTCCTGCTCATTTTACGTTTAGAATTAGATCATTCCTGATCGTTTAACTTTTCTTTAAACACACTTTAAACGCCTTTTAAACGCTCTTTAAATATTCTCAGCGAGCAATCTTTAAATCTTTTCTGCTGCTACAACTGTATTAAAGTTTGGTCCCAGTTCGATTGTGATCATAAAGCCCTGGTACGTCATTCTAATTTTGTTATCTATATAAGTGTATGCATTTGGTTTTTGTATTGCGCTCATTAACTGGTGTACTTGTTCAACTGACAGTTGGCCGATTAAGAGCTTTTCAATTTGCGAGCTGCTAATCGTAACAGCGCTACTATATATAGGTGCATTTTTACGTGACAACTCGTTTAAGAAAAATGCAGGCAAGTGCCCTAACGTAAATTCTTGGCCATCGACTACCGGCTTTTTAAGTGCAATCTGAGCTGCTTTTAAATTTACCTGCTTTTTATAATATTGCTGTGACTTCAAAACAGCTTCATTAAATTGCGGTACCGCTAGTTGTTGAAGTTCTTTCGATAACTTCACTACTGACTTACCAGCTGCTATGTCAGAACCTAACCACGCTTTACCTGGATTATAGTCCCAACCTAGATCTATGCCAGGTAACTTATCTAGTTCTTCACCTGTTGATGCATCGACGACCTTGAATGACTGCATAAACTTATTAACAGACTCTGGTTTTGTGATCGATAAGCCCATACGTGCAATATCACGTTTGTTCAGTGAAACCACCTTACAACGGCAGTTATAGCCATTTGGCGGATAATGTGTGTCCCAAAACGGATGGTCTACAGGCAGTAATATATAGTTCCATTTATTGTGATCAGGCCTAACTCGGCTATCACCAGCGGTCAGGTAAAGTAAATAAGGTCTACGTTCTTTTAATCGGTTTTGTTGTTCCCAGCGCCCTGCTGCTCGCGCTGTATTTTTGTTGTTCTGGTAAATTACTTGGGTTCGCCAGCCACGCTTACCTTTATAAGACCAACCGTGATCATCAACGATTTTATCAAAGCGTTTTCTAAAGTCCGATATAGTCTCGCCATCACTAATTGCTTTATCTACTGCTGTATATAGCTCATTCAGGATCTCGATTTCTGTTGCACCTGCAACGGTGAATGCTTTGGCATGAATTAAGCCCTGTAAGTCTTTATATGACTCACTTGTCAGCTTAATTTTGTCTTGAAAGTGTGAAATGGCTTCCTTGAATTTAACAAGGTCGCCATATTGTGGAGCTGATAGAGCCATTTTAATGCTCTTTTAATGACTGTTGAATGTCTTGAATTTCATTTCGACGAGAGTTATCACGGCTATTACCAAAGAAGAAATTCAATATTGACGCTATAACAGTGCCTAAAACAAACCCTAAAATGGTATCTGCAAAGCGTGTAGAGCTCTCAGGAATAGGCATAAACGTGATAAAACCTATATATAGAGCCGTCGTAATTGACCAAAACCACGCATAATAATAGATGAAGCGTTTAGAAAACTTATCATCTTGGTTTAGTGCTTGGATCTGCATATTGCGGGCACTCTGGGTATTTTTAAACGCAAGCTCGTCAAGTTCTTTCTCTCGATTGAGCAATGTGGTTCTTAACTCATGCGAAAATTTTTCAGAGTCTTTAATACGGTTTAACGCTTCTTCTGGTGAACCTGACCCCGTTAAGGTTTGGGCTATATCAACGACTTTTGAAGCAACTGCTTCACCATTTGTGCCCCCTATCCAGTTACCTATTTTTTTATCTAGGCCAGTTAGCTTAGCAAGGCCAAGTGCAATTGTGATCGGTTCCATTTAAGCCTCCATTGACTCGTAAGGTACGCCACCAATAAGCATTAATTCGATACCTTTGATCCGTTTGAATTGGCGAACTAATGATTTAGCTGTCGTAAAATAACAATCAAGAAATTCCTTTTTCTCATTTAAGTTGGGGTAGCGTTTTTTAGCTTCGCGTTTCCCAAAGATTTTAATAATCTGTTTGATATCTGCCTGTTTATAAATTGAGATATAGCGCTTTCGCCATACTTGTTCTAAACAGGCAGGACGCGTTTCTTCTTTTGTGTGCCATTCACCTTTTATATAGCCATCAATATAAACAGCTAATACAGTGGTAGACTCTGATTTTCTAACACGCTGTATCGAGATTTCATGATCGCCCAATTTAAATAAAGCACTACCTAAAAACCCAGCCAGCTCGTTTTCAATTTTTTCCCATTGCTCTTTAGAAATAGCCATAAGCGCCCCGCTACAGCTTTGCTATATCAAGTGAAATAGCTTGTTCAATGCCTTTCTCGTCCTGCTTGTAAAAGCGGATAAAACGGCATGAATCGATAACACCTACTGACTCTGCAATGATATTCATCGCCTTTTGCCATTTACCGCTTTCATCAGTGATTTCAAGCTTGCGTAACGCAAGGATACGTTGCGGGTTTAATGATCCTTGCTTATCGGTATTAAAGGTTTTACTGACAATGGCTCGTATGTTTTGATTGCCGCCTTCGGTCCATTCATCTAGGCACTCATCAATCAGCTGTTTAGCGAGGGATAGCTCTGGGCCAAGCTCGATACGTTCTTGTGTTTGAATGTTCACGCGCAAAGTGTTATCGAATGAACGTAACTGCGTATTGCCTTTCTTACCACCTAAACTAACACCATGTTCTTGCGCTAAAAGCTCTATAAAGTCGTCAGCTTCAGCCATCAATGAACGTTTGAACTCAGCTAATTTTTCCTGCATTTCAAGTGCTTTCGCACAGGCTTTTTGTACAAACTCATCTTTGATCAAATCCGTTTGCTTAACGTTAGCAATTGCTACTAAATTGCCTTTACCGTCTTTTAAGTAACCTTCAGGAATGTTATTCATCGTCTATCTCCACAGTTTTAGAATTAGCCTCGTTCATACCCGCCATAAACTCATACTGCAGAGCTTGCTCAGCCACTTGTGCTAAAGCAGACTCAGAGATAGTTGGGAATTGAGAGGTTATTTTTTGCTTAAGTTCGTCCAGGTCTTTTGATGCCTGGGCAAAATGCCAAATCTTTTCAATGGTGTCGTTTGAAGCGTGATCGAACACATCAAACTCATCGCTAATTTCAGTACTAGCAGAATCAGACTTCGCAAATTCAGTGCTTTTAGCAGTTGAGGCTATGCCTTGGCCGTCATCTGGTACTTCAAGAATGTCTTCACCTGGTTTAGGTTTTGGAATGCCTAATTCTTTGTACACGTAGTCAGTGCTTACAGGTACCAAGCGTGCAGACTCGCGAACGCGGCTTACCGTATCGGTATTAATTTCGCGCTTATCTTTAAAGATGAATTGCGGCGGCTCGCCACCCTCAAAATTCACAGTGTGAAGGGTATTGATGATCTGATTGCGATAAGAAGCAACAAGCGCTCTATCTGCGCGTTGATTATCGCCAGCGCGTTTTGCATGCGTTTCACTTGCAGCACGTGCGCCGCCGTTCTTTTGCTCTGTGGCCAATGTTTGGCTGGTGAGCGCCTTACTCATTTCAGCATTACAGAAATTAATTAAACGCTCAGGAATTGGTTCACCGGATAACTTACTTTCAAGTACTTCAATACTGGTATCATCAGGTATTGCGGCTATTCCGTCTTGTACTAACTTAGCAAGTCCATTTAAAAGGCTGTCTATATCAGCATCCTTTGCACCAATAGGGTATTTCCCTACAGGGAACGGCACACCAAAGCGTTCACAGAATTGAACAAAGAACTTAAAGCCACCGTGCTTAAACATCCACGGCCAAAAGCAGCTGCTTAGCAGTGCAATACCATACGGGTTTGTTGCACTAGGCATATGACGAACGCACGACCAACGACGCGGATCTACTTCTTCGCCTTGCGGGTTTTCTCTTGTTTTAACAAGCAGCTCGTGATCACTATTAAAAGCAAAGCGGCTATTACGCCATGTTTCAACGTATTCAGGCTGCCACGTACCATCACGTTTAATAAACTTGCCCAAATGCGTCACACTGAAGCCATGTAAAATAGCACTGTAGTTGTGCCAATCCATATCGGCCCACTCTGTATGCTTGCAAGGTTTACGCTTAAAAAACTGTTTTGCTAACTCGTAGCTTTTCATACTGGCCGCATCGGTTCCGCCAAGTACTAACTCAGTATTAAAGCTATATAAACCGCTACGTAATGAGCGCAATTCACCAATAATGTGCGCGTCACGGGCTATTTCTTCATAAATAGCTGTGTTTTTACCTGCTTTACGTAAAATCGGGTCAGGGTTTGGGAGCTCTGTGATCAACGATGAAAAGCCAGGGTCCAATTGATTTTGTTCAAACATACGAACAAGGGCACCATAAGCCCGTGAATTAATGCGTGGCTTAGACTTAAACATGATAGCCCCCTATTTGTTTGGTTACTTTGCGGCTTCGGACTCTAGGCATCCCGCCTGCGCCAGTGCTGGATATCATCCATAAAATGGCTAAGGCACAACTCAAGTCGTAGTGATGTGTTGTTTGTTTTTCTGGCCAGTTTTCGAGTTCGTCGAGCAATAAACGGCAGCGTGAATGAAAGGCTATTTGTGCTGGTGTATTGGTCACATAGGTTTCGAGTGAGCCGATACGCTCTTCAGCTGGTAATGTGGCCGTAACACCACGTAAAGGGAGTGCAATGCCCTGCTCTAATCCTTTGGTGATAAACTCGCTGCGCATAAAGTCAAAGGCGTTGTTATTCTCAAAGCCCCAGACTAAGCAGTTGTATTCCTTTTGGGCGCGTATTATGTCGTTAAGTAAACGGCTGGTACCGCGCACTTTACGGCTTTCGTATTCAACGTGTAGCTTTTGTAAGTCTTTCGAATAAAAGCCAACAAGTATTGCACTTGGGTCAGATTTTTCAGTTTTACCCATACTTGGATCACATGCACCATATGGTACCCAATCATGTAAACGGTCAACCCAAAAATCGAACTGGTAAAAAATCGCTTCTTCATCGCTTTTTGCAATACCTTGCATCTCGCGGTTAAACTCGCGCTTGTTAGCAGCCCACATACACATTAAATCGTAAAGTGTACGTACACTTGGCCAACTGGTTTTAGCTCCCTTAAGCATTGCGCGTTTGTTCTTGATCCAAAACTTAAACGAAGGCTTATCTTCTGTTGCAACAGCAATACCTTTAGCCGCTTCGCGCTTTTCAAAGCGTTTATCATCATGAACCATGAGGTCGCGACATTGCTCCCAAAGATCCATGCGCTCAGGCATTTGTTTAATTGCTTTAAAGCGGTGAACAATGTGCCCAGGAGCTTCTTCTGCACGGCTTATTGGGTCATCGTTATTAAGAACGGTGTTCACACCTAAGAATTTTACGGTACCATCGGGTGGGCCTAAGAACTGCACTGAAGCTTCAAGGAATCGCCAGCGGTTTTCACGCTCTGTGGGTGATTTGGCTTCAGCATCGGTAATGATATCGTCAGAAAGTAACAGCTTAGGTCGGCTTGCACCGTGGAACGCACCACGTACAGCCTGCTCAGCACCACGGCTCTCAAATCGCACACCTTGGGCCGTTACAAACTCGCCTAACTTCCATACTGGCGATTTTTCGCATATTTCAGGAAAGTCTAAGGCTAAGTTGTTATTGTTCAACAACTCCGTTTTAACGACTTCAAGGGTCTTGGTTGGCATTTTGGTTTCAGCACCAAACAAGATCACAAAATCAATAAAGAGAGGTGGCTTTTCTAAGCCAAGTTCTTGGCGTATCTCTGCATCTTGAAGCAGTGCCAATACTGAAACATACACAGGGGCGATTTTTACGCTAAGTGTACTTTTACCTTCGCCACGTGGAGCAACAAACCAGTTTTTCCAACCGTTTTTAAGCTTTAGTGCTTCTGGTAGCCAACTATTAAAATAAGCTTGGAACTCAGATGGTTTCTGCCCATCATCTAGCCACATATGGTGCGGGAAATAGGTATATACAAAAAACTCAAAATCACCGCTTAAAACACGTTTACGACGTTCTAAAATAGCTTCAGGACTTGGATCAATATGACGTTCTTTAGCTTCAATATCACGGCGTAACGCACTGGTTACTTGCTCTATCTCTGCTAAAAACTCACGTGTGTTTAAATCGGCCATTAGTCGCTTAACTCCTTATCGAGCTGAGGACCAAATGCAGTAAGAATTTCGACTAATTGCGGTGCATAGTCAGGGTGATGTTTTGAAACAAATTTAGCTAAAATCTTGATGACTTCAGCTGCGACAGTGCGTTTTTCTAAGCGCTTATTGCCGCCAGATACTTTCATTACTTTGCTCATCATATCAGTGAGTGAGCTAAGTACTTTAGTGCGCTGCTCTAATGGGAGTGCTAAACCTTCTTCAGATTTTAATAGCTCAAAGGTTTCGTTTACTTGAATAGTAAACTCTTCGATAAAGTCGGTTGTAAACTCACCTGCAGCACCCTCACTACGACGGCTTGCGGCACGAGCAAGATCCCAATCATCGCCCTGGTCTTTCGCTTCCATCTTCCAGCGGCGGGCTGTGCCATCTGCAACACTATGCTTTACTGCTGCAACACTTAAAGCAAGCAGTTCGTTTACATAGCTGTGACGTAAAGCGTTTTTCTTTTCTGCTGGGTGTGCCATTAGTTAAACATCCCACTTTTAACAGCGTAAGCAATTAAAGAAACAGCTAAACCCGCAGAGCCGCCCATTGCAGCCACTTTTACACGTTGGTTTGTGAGCTTTTCTTCTACTTTTGTTAATCGCTCAGCATGGGTCTTAAGCGCATCAGCTTGGCGCTGCTCACTTTTTTCGATATCTATTTTTAAGCTATCAGTGATCTGCTTTTGACGGGCTTCACTCTTTTCTATGCTGTGGTGAATATCCGCCTTGATACTTCTTAGGTCGTCTAGAATAGCCGTTTGGCTTCCTTGAATTTCACCGATTGCTTGAAATAGCTGGTTCTCTTGTTCTGGTGTCATGAGGTGTCCTTACGGGTAAAAAACTTTAATGCCGATCCACGTAGGTGTGCGAACGTCGAAATGGAACCAATCCACATCGCCCTCGATGGCTGTGATGTAAGGAAATTCTTCAGGGTGAGCTAATACGTAATCACGTACTTGCTGAGCGCTGTAGTTTTCAAAACTACAATCAAAGCCTTTGCCTAGTTTGTGTTGGCTGCGCTTTGCGCCAATTGGGCAATCTAACGGTCTATAACCACGTAAGTGGTTAGCACCACCCCATAGCCAGTTATTTACTGTGCAAGGGCCGAAAATATCACGCAGCTTTTGCAGCATGCGTAAGGCTCTTTCATCAAAGAGATTGATAAGAAAAATGGGATCGTCTTTAAATAAATTAAATATTTCTTCAGGCACTATTTCCTGAAATAAGAAACTAGGTGCAGTTGGGACTTTAACTCTTATTTTGGCCGCCATGTTGAGTCCTCAGATTAGTTAATCGTTGTTTAATTAGGACGTAACAGGCAGGCAAACGAGTTTTCCGCGTTGGCTTTTGGTTAGCTGGGTTTAATAGCTCTTTTACGCGTGTGCGTAGTGCTGGCAAATCTTTTAACGGGCAACGGCGTGATATAGCGATTTGCTCGTTTTTAGACTTGGCCGACACAATAAGCTGAGCTAATAACTCAATAAATGGCGCATGCACTGTTTTTGTCATGCGTTAAGTAAATCAATTTAGAGGGGGGCATTCCGCTGTAAAGTTGTTTTCAGCGTTGTATTTTGCGGCTGTCTTATTAGGTTAAAATGAAAAGGCTTGCCATTACAATAGGGGCAAGCCAATTAATTTAAATTAGGTTTAAACATGGTTTAAATACAATCAGAGTTGTTTGATACTGGCGTCCCAGTCACTGTAATCCGTATCGATAAAATCACTAGGTGAGCGGGTTACTTTAAGTTGAACTTGAATCTCTTCTTTACCACTTACTAATACCCCTAATGAAACCTCATTGTCTGCATAGTCACCTGCGAACATATCGCTTAAAAGCTCTTCTATGTTATCAACCGCTTTTTCTGCTATTTCTCTTGCTCCACTCATTTCTTACCCTTAATTTCTCTAAACGCTTCATGATATTCGGCCATTAACCCTGTTGTTGTTAGGCCAAATAACTTGCGTTGGTTTATGTAGCGGTTTAATAGGTTTAAACCAAATTCAAGTTGCCACTGCTTTGGCTTTTTTCCTCCACTGAGTTGCAAAGCAGTGAGCAATACAAAGTTATTGTTTTGCATGACCAAGCGAAGGCGGTACTTGAGCGCGAACTTCGTCCTGTGTCGCTATCTTGAAAAAACCAGCACCACAATGCCAACAGGTAGACAATATGTCCCATATAACACCTTTTGGTGGTTGTAAGGTTCTAAGCTCCTTACTGCAGCACGGGCATTTAAAAGTAATAACAGGGGTACCACGAGCCGATGCATCGCTAAAATACTGCTCAGCTTCATTTTTCAAATCAGAAATAGATTCCATGATGATCCCCTATAAGCTTAAATTTAACTGTGTTTCGCCTACACGTTCTTGTTGATACGTGCTGTAAATACTGCTTACTTGCTGGCGCGTGATCTTAAAACGCTTTACCAGCTGCTGAATGCTGCAGGTTTTATTATCAAGCGCGTAGCAAATCTCTTGGTTGCGTATTTGCTGAAGTACTTTATGCAGCATTGGCATTTGGTAATGCTTGTTTTCGTATTCATCAACTAGGGCTTGTACTAACTCAATACCAAAAATCTTAACGGCCTCATGGTTAGCTGTTGGCTTACGCGGTATATAAAACATTTGGCCCTGGTGTTCAGTAAGTAGTGCTATCGTTTTATCTACGCCTAATATCTCTACAAGCTTGCGCAAGCCATAAGGCAATGCGCGTAAATCTAACTCAGGTTTGTTCATGATTGTTCATCCCATAAGTATTCAAGGCCGTATTCTCGATCGATTGCGCGCTGTTGATGGTAGGCTTCAACATCACGGCGAATACGGCACTTACGTTTGTCTTCAGCTTTAACTGGGCGCTTACTTTCCATCTCGCTATAAGGCTGTTTACGCGGGTTGATAGTAAAGTTTTGATAGTCTTGGTAATGAGCCATTTAAGCCCCCTGCTTTGCTTTGTGGCGTGCTAACCATTGTTTAAGTACTTCAATGATGTGCGGCCATTGCTGTGCGCTTTGATACAGCTTTTTACCTTGTAAGTGGTTTTCACAAAACGACTCACAAGCGCTTTTAGAGTCAACGTTAACTGCACCGGCTCTGTGTAATTGCCCCCACAGGCTATAAATCATTTTAAGCTGTGGTGGTAATTGCTTTTTCCCTGCGTTCGGGTTCATTGCACGGTAACGAGCAAGCAACTGCTGTTGTTCGAGCTTTGTTAAACCAGTACACGTGTTAGTGCGTTGGTTAGAAATATACGCAACATTAAGTTGGTGGGTATCTTGATCGATACCCGCCGCCTTTTGCGCAATTTTGATTTGTTGGATCAAATTACTCACGCGCTTTCCTCCAACATTTGAATTTCAAAGTGAGGCGATGCCTCTAACGAGATAATCTTAATTCCCCAGTCTTTCATGCCTTCAGTAAAAATAAGCGGGAACTCGCGGCAAATTGTGTTAAAGCGGCGCGCGGTATGCGCAGGGCCATTCACCTCATGAACATGGTGAATGCTAAAAAGCTTATCTGCAGCCAGTGTGGCAAAGGCCGCTTTAATGTTGCCGTTGCATTTGTCGATTAGCTCACCTTGTGGGTCTTTCTTAGCTAAAAGAGCAAGCATTACTGCATTAGTCACTAAAGAGCTAAACGCAAGCTCAGCTGAATAACGCGGTGTGTTTAATTTGATTGAAAATGCCATGATTTAATCCTTCTTTAAATGGTGTTTAACTAACGTTTAAACTGCTGGTTTGTTTAGTACTGAACTGAAAATGCCATTGATAAGTAACTTATCGATCGCAACATCTGGTTTTTTGGCGGCATGGTTTAAAACATGCGGTAATAGGTTTTCAACTAACTCCCGGGCATTACCTTCAACACGTTTGTGAAGCCATTGCCACCAAGCTGCATCGTCACTTGCAAGCTTTATTGTTCCTTCGGTTAGCTCAATGAACAGGGTTTGAATATCTTCAACCGTTACTTGCCCGATTGGTTTTGGCCAAAAGCACACACGGCTTGCAATGAGTTCGTAGCGCTCTTGTGTTTGAAGTTTGTCGACTAATTGAATATTGCCTACCAGGGTTACACCCACAATGGCTTGGTCACTGATAGTTCGTAACGGGTCAAGCGCATTAGGTTTGCACTTATCGGCTTCGTCTAAGATGATCAGACGGTCTGTATCACGCAGCGCCATAATAATCTTTTGCATGTTTTTGTAGGCGCTTGGGCAACGTGACAAGCCTAATGCCAGGATTAATTGATCAAGCACTTGTGTACTGCTGGTTTGTTCACTGCCGGCTATTAAAATGGCTTCTTTGTTATTGCGGCAATACTCGCTAATACCTTTTGTTTTACCTAAACCAGCTTGGCCAGCAAACACACTAAAGCGGCGGCGTTGCCTTGCTTGGTCGCAAGCCATCGCAATAAGCTTAGATGTACTAGTAGGAATAAACGGCACTTTGCCGTAAACAATACTGACCTGCTTACGTTCTTCAGGTTCTGCTACTTGTTTATCAGCTGATTGCTTTGGTTGCTCAAGTTCTGCAGGTTGTAAAATGCCCCAAATGTTGTGCAAATGTTTGCTTGGGTTTGCGTTATATTTGCCGTTAATCAGTTGGCTAATAGTTGCAGCACTTTTACCCATGCTGGCTGCAATACTCGCACTGGTAATGTTTTGGTCGCGGATTTCGGGCGATTGCAAGCGTAAACAAATGCGTGTGCATAAATCACGGTCAGCCTTTGAGTACGACTTGTTAAAGCCATTACGTTTCTGAATTTCATTGATGCTGGCATCGTTAAAAAGCTCTTGCCACAGTTCATCTATAATCTTTTGCGGGTTGATGGTGCATGTAAAAGCCAGTGTTTCTTTAATTGACTGCAGAGCATAGCCACAAGTTAATTTTTCAGGTGTTAAACCTAACGTCGACATTTCTTGGTTGATCAGCTCAACACGAAGTGTTTGCTCGTCTGAATAGGTAAAAGGGGTTTTATAGCTCATAGCTTTGTTCCTTGCGTGTAGTTGGTTGATCAAGTAATTCGTCTAAGTCAATTTCGTGTTGTGGTTTAGTTGGTGTTACATCGAACTCAAACACGTTAACTTCTTGTTTATGTGCAATTGCTGGTGTCGCAGGGGCTGCAAGTTCTTCAACCGCTTTAATATCAATAATGCGATCATTTGCTTCTTGTGCTTCAACCTCACGGCGTTTGGTATCTAAGCGTTTTAAGCGACCTTCACGGCGTTTGCTTTCGGCTTGTTCGATACGCGATGTAGGTACGGCATGCGACTTGGTTTTAAGGTTTGCAAACATTAAGAACTCACCGTTTAACTTATAAAGCTTGGTGTAGCTGTCATCGTGTAAGTCGTATGCAGCAATTAGCTCTTGGCCATTAAACTGATGTAAGTAATCAGCGCTGTAGTCACGTTGGTGCAGGCGGAAACGGCCACGGCGAACATTTACTTTTTCACGCGGTAGCATGACAAAATCGTCTTCTACTGGAGGTACACGTTCTAAGCCTTCGTCCCATACTTGCTGGCGTGTTTTACCCTTGATTTCAGGGTGCTCGCTGTTGTGGTAATCATTTAAAAAGGCTTTAAACTCGGCTATCCATTCGTCAACAGTCGGAAGTTTACGTTTACCCTGCTTTGCTTCTTTTAAGATAAGTTGCTTATGGCGGTCATCGTGATCACGCCCACAGTAAGTACTAAAACGTTTACCAACGCGGTCTTCCATGTGTAAGAAAAAGCGTTCTATCCACTTAACACGTGCATTACCTGGTATTGCAAAAATAACGTCGATTTCAAACTGGGCATAAAAGCCGGTTGTTTCATCGTTCATTAATTTGTTTTTGTAACCAGAGCCGTTATCTAGATAAAACATGGCAGGTACATTGTTGTGTACTTTGATAGCACGGCTTATTGCTGCAAGCGTATCTAACGTGCTTTCTGCATAGCCCAGTTCCCAGCCAACAATGCAGCGGCTACCCACATCTTGAAACGCTGTAAGCTCTGCGCGGTAAGGCTTACCAGTTTTAGGGTGTGCTAAATAAACATCAAGCGTATGGCCATCGCCGTTATACAAAACACCAGGCTTAATGTTTTCTGTTGAGCGCAATAAGTGATCTTTATGCTTTTCACGGTACAACTTAGCACCCATACGGTACGGGCTTTGTGGGCCTAGTTCGTGAGGTAAGCCATTAATAAAACGGCGCACTTGATGGTGCTCTGCTTTATAACCTTCTTTGTTAAGTTGGTCGGACACTTGCGCAAAGCTTGGGCTGTTTGGGCTGTGGTAAAGTTCTAAACAACGTGCAAGCCAGCTGTATTGTGTTTGGGCTTTGCCTTTATGGTTTGGCAATAAACCATTAATACCGTTTTCTTTATATGCATTACACCAGTTATAAATTGTTGCGCGCCCTGGCAATTTACCTAATGCATTAATTGCTGTTGTTACAGAGCTAATTGCTGTGTTGCCACGGTACTCTGACACTAAATTTGCAAATGCTTTTGGTAAACCACCTTCTTGGGTTAATAAGTGACGAACCAGTACAGCTCTGCTTTGGGCTTTTTTACGTGCTGGTTCACTGGCGTTTTGCCAGGTTAGTTCTAAGCCCGTACTTGGTAAGTTATTAAATTTTTGAACTGCAGGATGCATTACTCTCTCCTACTCGCGGGTTTTAATACGGTCGTTAAACATGGCAAGCATGTATTCACGGTTAGCTTGTGCGTCTTGCCATTCGTCTTCGGCGAAGTGTGGAATTTGCTCAGCGCCAACTAGGTTCTCCGAACCAAACTCTTCAGTTAAGCGGTTAAGCATGTGGTTAATTCGCTGTTGAATACCTAGCCATAAGTGCCATGTAGTTTGAGCGCCGCCAATGCGGTGGTTTTGGTCTAGGTCGCGGCTTGTACATAATTGCTCAACCATGGTTATGAACTCTTCAAGTGACTCATTAACAATGGCGCTATGTGCAAATGCGTTTTGACGCACCTGTGCAACAAGTATTGGTAACTCGTAGCGTTGTTTAGGTGCTTTTGTTAATCGCTCATTTTCAAGCGCGTTTATTAGCGTAGCTGTCTGATCTTCAAGTTCAGTGTGCTTCTCTTTGAGTTTTTTAATCTCTTTTCTAAACTCACGTACAGATAACTCGTTAAGTGTTTCTAGGTCGTCTTCGTCTAGCGCTTCAACGGTTTCAACAGGTAAACGCGCCATTTCAATCAACTTGCTTTTATTCATATTCAAAAGCGCTGACGTCGGCGTTTTTGAGTCTGGTAGTGCTAAAAACATCTTGGCTACAGCTATACTGCTTTGTGCTGAACGCGGAGCAATACCATTAGCTCGTAGCTTTTGTTCGAACTCGCCATGACCTAGATGCATTTTTATCGATAGATAAAGCAAGCCACGTTTAGCTGTATCAACTAAAGCTTGTTCTTCCATTCGTACAACTTGCTGCCATGCTTCATCAACGGAATCAGGCATTACCAATTGAATGTGCCCTGCCATTTTCTCGATCTTTGCAGTAAGTTGCTGTTGCTCTTCAGCACTGAAAACCTGAATTTCAGACGGATCTTGGTCTTTGATAGTCATAGTTTTACCTAGAAATTTTGGTTATTGATTACTGCTAGAGGGCAATAAAGTTTTTTGAATTTCGCGTTGCTGTTCAGAAAATTTTTCAATTTCCATTTGAAGTTCAGCATGCTTTTCTAAAAGTTGTGATCGCTGGTCTACGGCTTTGAACAATAGAGGTTCAAGTAATACGTTTAGAGGTTCTATGCTTTTGATGGCCCATAGCAAGGCTGGTAACTGATGCGCTGGTAGATACTTTTCAGTACCTGGAGCAAGGTATTTATTCAAAAGAGTTTCATTAATTACAACATCATCAACTTTTAAAGCTTGATTCATGCGGTTAACTATCCCCTGTCTTGTGAGACCACATGTTCTGGCAGCTGCGTTCACAGCATATAGAAACTGATGGTATACATCACAATTAGGTGCATCATCTTGGTTGAATATCGGCGTTAAATCAGTAATTTTCATGGTAATTTTTCCCTGTAGATTTATTGGATTAATTCAACCGATTAGTTGTATGTTGGTGCAGGAATCGGTTTTTTATTTCTAATTGCATTAATAACTTGCTGTTTTCTTGATGCGCGGTCTTTTCTACCTCTAGGCTGGTGCCCTACGTAAGTGTCGCCAAAGACTTCTTCAAGAGTTAGCTCTAAAGCTGAACAAATAGCCTCTGCTACAGGCTGAGATTTGTTTAATCGCTTTGCAATTGAGTAAACGTGAGAGCGAGAAACTTTTAATGCCTCTGCAATATCGGTGAGAAGAATATCTTTTTCATGCAATTTATTGCGTATATCTTCAAATACTAAACCGTTAGATTTCATGCTAAGTTATCCTATGTAAAGTTAGTTGCATACATTTGTAATGTTTTGTTCATTTTTTAATTTGTATCATTACATATGTATTGTTAAGTGACCCGTAACATTATTTTTGTATTTTTTAACATTACATTTGTATTGACAAGTAATTATGACTACTGATACTTTAAAAAAAGTTGATATAGAGCTAGCTGCACAAAAGCTTAAAAAAGAATTTGGTGTTGGTAGTGAAAGAGCACTTTCACTTGCTATGGGGTTGTCTCAGTCTGCATTTTTAAATGCAATGAATAGGGGCACATTACCATATGAGGGAATTGTTAAAGCCTGTGTTGATAGAGGCATTTCACTTGATCACATATTTGGATTAAAGCACACGAGCAGTAAATCTAATCTTCAACTGAATGAACCAAAACCTGAAAGTTCTTACCATCTTGTCAAAGAAGAAGTTATTCATATTGATAATTTGGTGGAATCAATAATGGATGAGGTTGTTACAAAAAATGATCTTCCAGTTGAAAGGTTACTTGCAGTACGCAAGTCGCTAAGGCCAATACTTGTTGATGCAGCTCTTGAGTATGAATGTGATCGAGCTATTGTTACAGCTATTGCGAGGAGTAGTCTCAAACTGGTTTAATTTCTTTAGGATGTGAAATGAAAACCTATTTAAAAACTTTTGCTATTGTAGCCTTAATGGCACTAACCCTCCCTACTTCAGCGCTCGAACCTTTAAGTGATCGAGCGCAAGTAAAACATATTAATTCAACGTTACTTATGCCTGATGGTAGTGATATGACGGTTGATATGAGCTTTGATTGCGGCTCTGACTTCTCTGAAACTGGTTTGATCGTAACTACCGAACAAGGAGCTAAGTTCTTGGCACATGCCTACTCAGAGCTTTATGGCCAAGCAGCTGGAGAAAAAGTGAAACAAGCCTGGCTTACAAAAGCTAATCCAGATGACCCAAGAAAACCCACCATGCTATTAATTAATGCTTTTGGAGCATTGGAATGGCCCAATGAATCTACTAAAGTTGTTGAATTGCAAGAGTTTAGTAGTATTAAAACGGTTAGCGCTAATACTGGGCCTGCAATCTTACAGTTATGCGGCACCCGGAGTCATAACCCAAGCGAATTACAATAATAAAATATATGGAGGCTAGGGCTTAAAGCCCTAGTTTTACGCATGGAACACACGCTTTTGAAATCAGTTTTTTACCTTACTTTGTTATTTATAGCCTATTTTAGCCCTGCAACTGAGCTAGCAGGATACAGCTTTGGTATCACTCAAGATAAAAGTGGTTTTATTTATCAAGCCAGCCAAAAAGGAGGTTTTAGACTTGATGGCGAAAACTATGTTCCGTTATCTGATCTTTTTGAAGTCCCTAATAATTGGCTCGAAGACGTAAGGTACCTTGAAAAAAACAATGAACTACTTTTGGCCTATGGTGACTTAGGTCTTTACAGAATAGACCTAAACAACAATCAAACTAGTCTACTTACGAATTCTGGGTGTTGGAGAATTGGGATTATTGAAAATGTTATTTATTGCTTACGTGGCCATAAATTAAATAGCTATGAATACGAAGGTAAAAAGTTAGAACCTTTGAAGCTATTACCAGATGATCTAAAAGTTCATTCTATAGCCGATGGGTACATTGATACTGATGTAGGTTTATTCATGGTTGATGGTAATACAGCAAAATTGATAGACAAAACACCTGCAATGTATACAAAAATTAGTAACAATGAATATGGGCTTGTAGCATGGAGAGACCAGGCATTGTATTACTATGACTCTTTCGGTAAGAGTAAATCTATACCATGGCCAACGATGCCAAAATCAATTTACGCTTTAGGTAACACGGTGTTCATTGAAAAAAATGGAGCTGTAGTACATCTTAACTTAATGGATTTTTCAGTAATAAATGAAAAAGTAAATGTGGTTAACTCCCCTATTCGTAGAATTTTCAAAGATGATGCTGAAAATATGTGGTTTATTTCGAGTAATAATGTACAAATAAAACCAGCCGCAATCACTCAAATCAGCTTGCCAATTTCTTCTGATTACAATATTAAAGTTCTCTCTGAAGGTGGTTTCTTTGTAGGAACCGAACAAGGTGTATATAAAAAAGTTGGTGATAAGTTTACTTTGATAGGTGACCCAAAGGAGTATGGATACGTCATCACTGACTTAGAAGTCATTGATGAGACTTTGTATATTGCAAGTAATAAAGGGCTTACAAAGTACAATTTTAAAAACAATACTTCAGAAAAACTTTATGATAGATATGTAATTGGTTTAAGCAAAAAATCAAAATTATTATTTGTGTCTTCAAGTTTTGAAGGTGTTTTTACGTATGATGGAGAACACTTTCTTGATCTATATGATGTTAATTCACTTCTTCATAACAATGAGATCTTAGATGTTAAGTTTATAGAAGATAATACTTATATTTTGTCTGCAGAAGGTTTTTACTCAAAAGATAAGCTTAACAGAATTGGTTATCATGGTAGTGAAATTGGTATTGTTGTCGATGCTGTTAAATATCAAAACGCTATCTTCTTTGGCACTTTTGGCAACGGACTGTTCAAATATCAAGATTCAAAATTAACAAGAATTGATAGCCCCCAAAGTATTATTGATTTAATCGTTCACCAAAATGATTTGTTCATAGGCACCATCGATGGTGTTTATAGGTACAGCGATTATATGTACTCATTAATGCCAGGTACATCAGGTTTAAATGTTACACCTAACTCAATGTTGTTAGAAAATAATAATGAACTTACTTTTGGTACCCAATTTGGTCTTACTACTATTAAGCTAGCTAACAAACCCACACAACTTGAACCATCGATAAAAACAATTCGAGTTGGTAATACATACCTTAGTGACCAGCTAGAGCGCTATGATGCCAGTAAGCAAGTAAGTTTATATATTTCAAATGGAAGTTTTGTAGGCAAAAGTGAATATGCATATTCAATTAACAATGAATGGATTACTGTTGAAAGTGGCGTGATTAACTTTCATAACATTAGACCAGGAACATATGAAGTAAATTACAAGAGTAGAATCAATGGCGGCCAATGGGTTAAAGGTAAGCCAATTACATTGACGTTCTTTGGAAAGTGGTATGAATCAGCAGCTGTTACAGTCTTAATTTTTCTTATACCTGCATTAATCATTAGCTTAATTATTTTAGTTGTCGTCTTATTACTCAAAGCCAACTACGGTGTACATAAAAAGCTATATAACATGCTAGGTTCTTGCGAACTTAATAAGATCCTAACAACTCTGATACGCGCAAAAAGTGCGTGTAGTAGTCCAGATTTAAATAAACTTGCCGATGGATTAGTTGAGCTGGATAAAGCAATTGATGAGCTTGTACCTTTAGCTCACGGTAATGCAGCATTAGGTAAAAGAACTATTCAACAAGGGTTGGATGCTTTGAAGGCAGCGCTTCAATTCGAGCAAATTAATCTTAATTTCGAATATACAATATCGATAAGTAACAATAAGAAATTAGAAAGTGATCTTGAACGTGATATATATGCTTTAGTTTATCATTCAATTAGAAACTCTGTTGACCATGGCAAGGCAAATCAAGTGGAAGTATTCGTAGAGCAAGTTAGAAACCAAGTTCATGTGTCAATCTTAGATAATGGTATAGGGTGTAGTCTCTATGCTCGTACTTTTAAATATGGCCTAGGTTTATATGTGATGAGAGACATTGCTAAAAAATATAAAGCCAAATTAAATTTCAAAAGTAGTAGTTCTGGTACTAGCATCTGTATTGGATTTCCATTAAGTGTCACTTCAAAGCTATTTAGAAATGAAAAAGCCCCTAGTTAGGGGCTTTTTAACTAAAGGAAACGACCATTTTTAAAACTAGCAGTACACGCATAGTCATTCAAAATAGTTCCTTTTGTGATCAAAACTAGATCACCTTCAAACTCTATTACGTCACCTATGTTGTAATTGGCTAAACCAGATTTCTCTTTTAAAAGTATATCAGCGCGGAATTCAAATTTATCATGATATTTGCTATTGAATGATACAGGTAAAAGATAGGCAGTAACGCCAACGCTTGATTCATCTATATTGACTAATTTAGCTTTCCATGGGGTTTTTTTACTTGAAATAACTTTTGCTAATACGTCGTTTTGATAATTTGTTTTTTTATAACAACCGCTAATTACTTGAGCTTGCTGGTTTTCTGCTTTAGTTAGATCAGTTGAAGACTTAAGTTTAAATACTGATGTGTTAGCCACTCGGTTATGAACAGGGGAAGTGAACTTGTAAACATCGTCATGTTTACGCATTACTTCATTAAACTTTTCTAGCCCAATGAATTGTTTCCCATCAAAGACCATCGTCCCACTTTGTCCTATAACTTTGTAACAGTAATAACCCTGATCACCTTTTGGTGAAATATTGTCAGATATGTCCATGTTACTGGCATAGCATTTGAAACTATCGAGGATAATGGGAGAATTTAATGAGAGTAAAACATCTGCATAAGAAGGTTCTGCAGGGTATGTTAAAGATGCACTAGCTTTGTAAGCATCTTCAGTTGTCTTACAACCACTGAGAACTGCCACAACTGAGAGGGTTAAAAGTAGCTTTTTCATGTGTTTCCTTTTTTGTTTTTAATCCTATTGGTTACATTATCGACAGCATTTTTATATGTAAAGGTTTTTCCCGCAGCACTTGTTACCACCTATCGATATCTTAGACGCTCAATAACTCTATTTGTTTTGAACCCTATTAATTGAGCGGAGAAAGATGATGACTAACTTAACCTGGACAAAAGCTAAGCCCACACTACCAGGGCACTACTGGTTTAGAATTTTACTCCCTGAGCAGAACGTCTATTTGCAGAAGCCTCATGTAAGAGAAGTTGTTATATTGGACGATGCGCTTTTTATCACAGATCCTAAAACTATTTCTGTTGCTGAGCTTGACGGTAATTTTGAATTTGCAGGACCAATAGCCTCGCCAGAAGAAACTTTAATTCAATCGGTTGAACTAAAGAGTACTTTACATGGAATGACGGTTGATGAGTCGCTTGTTATTAGCAAGCGTGTTGTAGAATTGGTTAAGAAGGAATGCAAGCAAATGGGCATACAGTACAGTAACCGGCCATTGCTTATTGCTGCTTATGCTGCAGGTGGTGACTCCCTAAGCCAGCACGACTTAATGTCCTGCGACCTTGCTTTCGACATGGGAAAAAATAGTATCAAATAAATCAAGCGGTTTATTTATCTTCCCTTTTTTATGTTGGGTTAAGCCCTCTTAGTTTTTTGACTAAGGGGGCTTATTTTTTAGCACAGTTTTAAAAAAAGGGGAAAACGCCTGTAAGCGATTTTAAGGCGTGTGTTTTTGTGATTGGCTGTAATGGCTCGTGTTTAAATCGTTTAAACGCTCTCAGTCGAATTTAAACACGGTTTAAACATAGTTTAATCATAATTTAAACGTGGCTTTTTAGTTTCTCGCTTAAAATGTCACGTTTAACTCTTTCGGCCTCGTCTTGACTCTTTTTTGTGAGCGCATTTATTTGAACAGTAAAAATAGCCATTTAACTTAATAGGTGTATAGAGTGGTGAATTACAAAACGTACATAACGCATATGCTTGAGCATGGCTGTCATACTCACAGTCAGAGCATTGATCATCTAGATATGTTTGCTCGTCATTCGTTAGAGCTGTTTGACAACTTGAACAGTGGGCCATAAAAATTCCTTGCGACTTTTTTGATACCCGCTTAGCCTATATTAGTTACCCCATACCCTTAGCTGTAAAGTCTTTTCCAGCAGTCTCCCCTTTCTTTGATTCATAAACTAGGTGCCAGTTAATTCATTTTTGGCACTTAAATCATGGCAAAGAAAGCAAGCACAAATACACAGTTCGATTGGTTTGAAGTTTTTAAAGCTGGTACCCAAACAGACAGCAAAGGCAATACCCAAACTTTTAGTAACGCTGATTTAAATAGCGTTGTTGCTAACTTCACACCTAAAACCGCACCGCTTGTAATCGGCCACCCTAAAATGGATTCACCTGCATGGGGTTGGGCCAGTGAACTAAAAGCCGAAGACGGCGTACTTTACGCTAAAGCTGATGAAGTAAGCAGTGAGTTTGCGCAAGCTGTTGAAGATAAGCGCTACCCTAACCGCTCAGTTAGATTAGAAAAAGTCGAAAACGGCTACAAACTTGCCCACATTGGTTACTTAGGTGGTAAGCCCCCTGCTGTAGACGGTTTAGCCTGGCAATTTAACCAGGATGAAAACGCCGACACCCTTACCTTTGAATTTGCTGCCGGTGATATGGACAGTATATCGCTACGAACATCAAACACCCTCACACGCCTTATGGGCAATTTGCGCAACTTTATTACTGACCGTTTTGGTAGTGAAGCGGCAGATAAAGTTGTGCCTGAGTATGAATCAGAGTGGTTAAAAGAAGAAACCATTATCGCTGAGCATGAGCGAGCCAAAGGTAATGCCGAATTTAGTAAAGGTGGCGATGATGACGCCACGCCCCCGACCAATGAGGACAATGCGATGGACGAAGAAGAAAAGAAAGCACTTCAAGACCAACTTGATGCAGCCAATGCTAAGAACAAGCAACTTGAATACACCCAGCGTGTAACTGCTGCCAAAACGTTTATCACTGATGAAGTTAACAGTGGTGATGCACCGCGCTTAACTAACACAGATGGCGTTGCTGAGTTTATGGCAAGCCTAGACGATGGTGACACAACGTTTGAGTTCGCTGCAGCGGATGGTGAGAGCCAAACGCTTAAGCCTGCAGAATGGTTTAAAGGCTTTTTAAAAGGCTTACCCGAGCAAACTGGCTTAACAAGCGAGTTTAATAAAGATGATACAAGCGACGAAGACGGCAACGACACAGCTGAAACGCTTGCTGCTAAAGCGCTTGAGTATCAGCAATCACAATCTGACAAAGGCATTACGATTAGTATCTCGTCTGCGTTAGACCACATTAAGAAGGCATAAAATCATGGCGCAACCAGGATTTATTAGAAACTTTTCGGCTGTTTCAGCAATTGCAGCGAATCGCCTTGTAGTTGTATCAGCACTTGAAGATTTTCATGTTGTTGCTGCAACAGATGCAAGCGCGGTATTTGCTGGCGTAACGGAGCAAGGCACTGATAACCATTTACGTGTTGATGTAGTGATGACACAAAGTGCCCCAGTTGAATTTGGTGGTGATATTGCAGCTGGTGACTTAATTGTTGCTGATGCTGAAGGTAAAGCCATTGCATTGGATTTGGCCGACTATGTAGGGGAAACCCAAATTCATGTTGCTGGCTGGGCAATGGAAACCGGCGATGCTGGCACCATTGGTGACATCTTTTTAGCGCCGCAACTCATTGCGACGATTCCAAGCGCGTAAGGCGCTTGGGTTAACTTAATTTCATAAAGTGAGGAATTGCCATGAGTAATGGTATGCCATTTACACCCGATACAGAGCAAACGGCTATTGCCATTGCTTATAAAAACAAAAAGCTAATTGCTGACCAATTAGCCCCTTATTCGCCTGTTGGTAAACGTGCATTTAAATGGACTGAGTACAATAAAGGCGACAAGTTTACCTTACCTGATATGAAAATTGGCCGTAAATCGGGCCCGAATCAGGTTGAATTCTCTGTTACAGAGAAAGAAAGTTCAGTGGTTGATTATGGTTTGTCTGACATTATTCCCAATGATGATGAGGATAACGCACCAGCTAATTACAACCCGCGTACACATGCGGCTGAAAGTATCACTGATTTAGTGCTACTTGGTCGTGAGGTTCGTGTTGCAGAGTTGTATAACACCGCGTCGAATTTTGGTAAACATGAAAGTTTATCCGCTCAAGGCTTTAAATTCTTAGATGATCCAGAACTGGATATCTTGCCGTTCTTACTTGAAATTCTTGATGAGCCGTTGATGCGCCCTAACGCCATTAATATGTCTCAAGCAGTTTCAACTAAAATTCGCACTCACCCAAACCTTGTTAAAGCCTATAACGGCACTAGTGGTGATAAAGGCCTGGTGCCTTGGAAATGGATTTTAGAGCAGCTTGAGCTTGAACATATCAATGTTGGGCAAGCACGTTTAAACACAGCCAAAAAAGGCAAAGACGTTAATTTAAAACGCGCCTTTGCTGACAACTTATCGTTTACCTATCACGACCCGCTGGCGTCGTTCCAAAATCAACGCATGACATTTGCATTGACTGCACGTTATGGCTCGCGTGTTTCTTCTAACCGCGATGTGGCTGCAGGCTTAAATGGCGGTGTAGAAGTCATGGTTGGTGAAGCAGTTAAAGAAGTGGTGATTGCCAAAGACTGCGGCATCTTACTAACGAATGTACTTAACCCGAATTAATTAACGCATTGTTCCCTGTAAAAGGCTCTTAGTCTCCAAGTTTCCTGAGAGCCTTTTTTTACTAACTGAGGCATACATGTTTACGACAACTCAAACAGTTATCGACAAAATTGGCATTAATGTGCTGTTGCAATTTGTATCTGCAAAATTTGCAGAGCCAGGTGCATACCCTACCCGTGACGATGTAGAAACGGCCTTACTGGGTGAACCTGAAACAGAGTTGCAACAGCAGATTGCTGCTTGGTACAGCGAAGCACAAAAAGACGTTAACGCCACTATTACGGGCTTTGTAGCGCGTTTTAAGTTAACACAAGACGATATTAACTCGTCGGTTTTGCCAGGCATTGCGATTGACTTAATGCACTGTGAATTGGCAACCAATATCGCCGACGAACACCTTAAAGAACTGAATAAAAAGGCCATGGCCCTATTAGATAAGGTTAGTAAAGGTGTGATCCAAATTAAGGAAGATGCGCCTGCAGGCTCAAGAACTGGGATGCGAACAAAAGCTGCAGGCTCTCAATTTGACTGGGACAGGTACTAACGATGGCTGGGGTATTTATCGATTTATCGGGTAATGCACTGCCCCGCCTGAGCCAAATTGCAACAACCAGTGAAAGAGCTACCGATGTATTGGACGATATCGGCGCATTTTTAGACATGGACGTCACCACCCGCTTTTTACGTGAAATGACACCTGAAGGGCGTAAGTGGGAACAGTCACAGGCTGCAAAAGACCGTGGCGGTTTAACACTAACCGATACACGCAGCTTAGCTGGCTCAGTTACACACAACGTAAGCTACAACACGTTAGTGCATGGCCTTGGTGAAAAGTATGCCGCCATACACCACTTTGGTGGTGAAACAGGACGCAATAAAAACGTAAAGCTGCCTGCGAGACCAATACTCGGTATTGCAGCTATACAAGAAGCAGAAATTAACGACATCGTTGAAGACTGGTTAATTTAAAGTGAGTTTAAAGAGGGTTTAAATGTCATTTAACTTTGATTTAAACAAGGTCGAAACCGTCCTTAAACAATCTGCAATTAGAGCAACGCTTGGGTTTTCAAGTGACTTTAACGAAGTGAGGAAACGTGCGGTGCATAGTTCGCACCTATTTGTTTTGCCCCTTGCTGAAGATAACCAGAATACAAACCAAGTACCAGGGCTTGATGAATACCAGGTAAATGAAACATTTGCTGTGATGATTGTTATTCCTTGCCTAACAGGCAACGCAACGAGCAATGCCGAAATTAAAGAGTTAAGAGGCCAAGTGAAAGAAGCCTTAGCCGGTTGCCAGTTTCAAGGATGGGACCCGATTAAGCTAGATAAAGGCCGCACTATTGAGCTTAACAAAGAAACAAACAACTTAATTTATCAGTGCCAGTTCAGCGTGACTGGTATTCATACCGTAACTGTGAAGGTGATGCCATGAGCAAACAAACCGAATCGCAATCGACAAAACAAGCACCAGAAAAAGGCGTTGTTATTACACAGCCTAAAGTGTCTCGTGCTATGGCCATTGCGAACAATGTAAACAAGGTACTTTCAAGTAATAAGGCCGCTCGAACCGAACTGGCTGGTGCGTTTAACTTGAAAGATGGCGAGTTAATTAAAGTGGAGGTTAAATCATGAGCTGGCGCTTTAAAGATAAACTAATTTTAGCAGATGCCCTAGGCACCACACTCACAGGCATGCATGCAATTTATGCAAGTGAAGTTGAACTTGCCATCGAGAACGAAAGCGAAAAAGACGAGCTTGAAACAAGCTACAGCGGTGCAAGCCTAGAAACGTTTTACGGTGAGCACATAAGCCTTAACTTTAAAACCCCCTTAGCCATGAGTGGCGTTGCAGGTAATGAGCCTGCCTTTGCGCCCCTATTACTTGCGTGTGGCATGGTGCAAGTAGCTGATGCTACAAGTGTGACGTTTACCAAAGGTGCCGCTGTTGCAGTTAAATGCCTGGTTCGCTTTGGTAAGAACACGCATGAAATAAGCGAAATGAAAGGTAATGTGAGCTTACAACTTGAAAAAGGTAAGCCAATGCTGAATTGGCAGTTTAAAGGCTTATTTAGTGCGCCTATTGCAAGTGCAGCTGCGCCTGTAGTGGATTGGGCGAGATGGGTTCGCCCTGAAGTACTTGGTGTAAGTAATAGCTCTGATTTTAAGTTAAATGATGTGAAGCGAACCCTACACAAGCTGACCGTGGACTTAGGTAATAATGTGATATTTGACCGTGCCATTAACCAAGAAGGAATTATGATCACAGGTCATGAAAGCAGTGCCAACTTTACGCTTACAGCTGAAGAACTGGCCAGCTTCAACCCCTTCGATGATGTTGGCAAAGTACAGATGTTTGAATTTACACACGGTACAGCTGTGGGTAAAAAAGTCACCATTATTGGCCGTTATCAAATGCCACCACCTAAATACACAAGCCTTGACTCTGAATTAACGGGCTATGAGTTTGATGGAAAGCTGGTACCCAGTGGTGCGGGTTACGATGAATTAACCATCGTATTTGAGTAATACCATGCGTTTTCAAGCCGTCAACGTCACAAATATCGACACAGGAATTGTTGAATTTTACACGGTCATTGCAAAGCCAAAGGGAAAAGCGCCAAGTTACTGCAAAGATAGCAGTGGCATTCTTGAATTTAGTAGTCATAAAGCCGCAAAGGATGAGGCTAAACGACTGACTAATGCATATAAGTGAACTTAAAAATGAAATTAAAACTTTTAGATGAATTGAAAAACACATCAGCTGAAGCGCCTTTAAATTTTACCTTTGCGGGGGTGCAGTTCAAATTCACAGCGAAAATTAAAATTGTTGATGAACAAACGCTCGAAGAACTTACTGGCAAACAAGGCGCGAATGATAAGGAAATTGTTCGTGACTTACTTATTGGCTGGGATGAGTTTGTTGATGAAGGTAAGCAAGTACCCTTTGCAACTGACACACTTGAAGAAATGCTTGCGTATCCAGGCATAACTGCACGGTTAAGTGTTGAGTGCATTAACGCGCAATACCGTGTACAGGAAAAAAACTAAACGATGTTGCTAGGTGGTTTGTGGGCGACCTAGCAGCACAAAGCCAAACATTAGATGACGACGAAGCCCATTTTGGCGCACCTGTTAAAGCTGCGCCTAAAAACGACAAAGACGACACATTATTTGTATTGCCGGCTAACCACGTTGCAGTAATCGCTATAACCACCGCATCGAGTCAATGGCAGTTAGATAATAATGGGATTGAGTTTGCCCTTGATTATGCCAGGGCTGATATTGCATGGCGCTATGCAAACATAACACTTACCCCACCCGACTTTGACAAAGTACAAACCCTTGAGCGCACCATAATTGGATTGATAAGGCGACCTGATGAGCAACAACTTGAATTTGGCGTTACGCTTACGTTATGACGGTAAAGCTGTTACTGCTGGTGCGCGTCAGAACGTAAATGATATCAATCGCATTAAAGAAGCAGCAAAAGAGCAATCAAGGGTTGCTAAAGACGAATCTGCAAAGCAAGTTGATAGTTTCAGTAAAAAAACTTCTGCTTTAAACAGAGTCCCCATAGCAATACATGAACAAATACCTGCATATCAACGCGTTGGTGTAAGCCAAGCCGCAGCAATGAAGCAACAGAGTAACGCTGTTCGTAATTACGCTAATGAGTTAAATGTTCTTCCCAAAGCAATAGATAAACAAGCTGTTGCAAATGAAAAATCAGTTGTATCTCAAAAAACAACTTCGGCAAAAAATAATGCAAGTGTAAGACAGAGCGTAACTGAATTAAATCGTGTTCCTGAGTCAATTCAGAGACAAGTTACAGCTCAAAATAAAGCTGCGTTATCGTATGCTAAAACAGCTAGACAACAACAGGTATTAACACGAAAAACGGTTACTGACTTAAATCGTGTGCCTGCAGCAATTCAACGCCAAGTTGCGGCCAATCAACAATTAGGCGTAAGCCAGGCTACTGTTATGCGCCAACAAGGTGCAATGAATCGCCAGCTTGGTTTAATGAACACTGCGTATGGCCAATTAGGTGCCACGCTTACCACTCTTGTGAGTATTGGTACTGCAACCATGTTTGTTCGTGATACCGGTGCTGCACAAATGCTTGATACGCGATTAAAAGGGTTAACGAGTTCAACCCGTGAATATGAAAGAGTCCAAGCGTATTTATTTGAAACAGCTGACAGATTAAACACCGGTTACACCACCCTAGCCGATTCATACAGTAAAATATTAACGCTTCAAGATGCGGGTGTAGTTACCCAAGAGCAAGGTATAGCGATACTTGAAGGCATGGCCAATGCGGCTGCAAAAACAGGCGCAAGCAATGTACAGCTTGGGCAAAGCTTGTTTGGTATGACGCAAGGTATGACAGCAGGTGTATTACGCGCTGAAGAGTTAAACCAGGTTACTGAGCCTATGCCTGGCTTATTACAAAAACTCGATAAAGCAGCAGGTAAAGCCGCTGGCGGTTTTAGACAAATGGTGAACGATGGCCAAGTAACTAGCCAGATGTTTAAAAACTATTTGATCAAAGCACTTGAAGATTATGCGGGTGCAGCTGAAGCGACCGAAGGCAAGATAAACGCAAGCTTTGCTGAAATGGGTAATGAATACCAGCGCTTAATTCGTAAATATGAAGAGCCAGTAAACTTTGCTGTTACCAGTGTTGTGGACAGTATAACGGACACGATGGCGTATTTACGCGAGAACGAAGAGGTTGTAGACGACTTAGTATTTGCTACAGGCGCATTAGCAACGGTTCTAGCTGGGCGTTTAGTGTCAAGCCTAGCTGCAAGTGCGCAAGGATATATTGCAAATGTAGCCGCAAAGAATCAGGCAATACTTGCTGATGCTGCTCTAGCTAAGCAAGCCAAAATTAATGCGATTGCTGAGCGCGAACGTGCCTTGTATGAAAATGCAGCGGCAAAACGTCAGTTAGTTTCTGCATCAACTGCAGGGACACGTGCAGCGGCCATTACACGTTTAGCAGCAACGAACAATAGAGCTGCCGCCTCTGAAGCTAATCTAGCTGCAGCAACAAATGCATATACTGTAGCGGCGACTAGAGCAACGATTGCATCACGAGGGTTAAATGTTGCCATGGGTTTTTTAGGTGGCCCTGTCGGTGTGATCATGACCGCTGGCCTAGCCCTTGCTTATTTTGCAAGTCAAAGCGACACATCAAGCGTAGCCGCTAAAAAGCTTGAAACTAACCTTTATGATCTATCTACTGCTTTTGACACACTTGCTAATAAAAAAGCCACTACACAGCTACGCAACAATCAAAATGAAATCAGTAAATACAGTAAAAATATTGAAGATGCCTATAGCAAAATAGCTGATTTAAAAGCGCAACAAGACCAAGCACCAACTGGGCGTGCTGCCTCTGCCTATAGCCGTCAAATTAGAAGTTTAGAATCGTACATTGATAAGCAAACCGAGTTACGCGCTAAGTTAATGGACACGGCTACAGAGATTGCAAACTTTGAAAAGAACTTAAGCGAGATTAAGTGGACCACACCTAAGTCAGATCAACCTGAATCTGCAACTGAATTACCTGAGAATATTAAGCGGTTGCAAGAGCGCTTAGCGGGTGAGGAAGCAAGGCTACAGATCAGTTACAACAAACAGCGCCAAATGGTGATCACTGCCCGCGAAAATGATGTCGCTAATAAAGCAAAATACGATGCCATTCTTAAACAGTTAGACACAAAGTACTCTGAAGATGTAAAAGCGTTAGTAGAAAAGCGTGAAGCTGAAAAAATTCGTATTCAAAACCAAGCTGAAGAAAAACGTAAAAATGACTTACGCAGAGATCTAGATAATCGTATAGCGATTATTAAAGGGTTTGCAGATAGAGAGCAACTAGCGGCCTATAATAATGAGCTACGTGTTGAGCAAGCAAGGCAACAAGCACGAGTTGATGCAAAACGCCGCGCTACTCTAGGTTTGGCTGCTAATGATGACAGTGGCGAGCTGCAATACAACGCTGATAATCAAATTCGTGATCTTGAACGTCAAACTGAATTAAATGCAGCAGCCGGCTATTTCAGCCAACGTGAAGCAGATGAAGCTGCACACCAGGAGCGTTTATTTCAGATTAAGAACCGTTATGCTGGTGCCCTACAAAGTAGCATTGTTGCTTTTGCTAATTTTGAAAAACAAACCGAAGCAGACAAAGCACAAGCCATTGTTGGATTAGGCGCTGCTACTTTCAAAAGCATGGCAGGCCAAAGCAAAAAGGCATTTAAAGCTTACAAAGCCTTTGCTATTGCGCAAGCTGTGATAAATACCTATCAAAGTGCCACGGGGGCATTTACATCACTTGCATCCATTCCAATTGTTGGCCCTGTACTGGGTGGTATTGCCGCAGCAGCTGCAATTATGCAAGGTATGCAGCAAGTCAGACAAATTAAAGCACAACAACCAGCAGGTATTGCACACGGTGGTTTAGATTACGTACCAAATGAATCAACCTATGTATTACAACGCGGTGAGCGTGTATTAAGCCCTAAACAAAACATTGAAATTAGCCAAATGGCACGCCGCTATAACGCAGGAACTGCCGCAGCTAATGATTCAGTTAGTCGTGGTATTACGTTAAGCATTACAAACCAAATTAACGTACAAGGTTCAGCAAATGAGCAAAACGCTCAGCTTATAGGCCAAGATATTGCGCGTGAAGTGGTGGGTGTTGTTGTAGCGAACATTCAAAGTAATGGTGCAATCATTCGCTCTATTCGTGGCGCTGCTTAGTTGTTAAGTAATTGAGATTCGTGTAAAAAGAAATTTTTATACGAGGGAATGCTTGTGAAGTATTTGATAAAATCATTAGGAAACAATTTAGTTAGTTTAGTAGTGCTAGTAGTTTTATTGGGGTGTTTAACTTTAGCAATTGCTTTTCTAAAACGTTTTAATTTTGAAAATTCGTGGCCTATGGATAAATGGGTTGATTCCTTTGTTTATTTCAACAATGCAACATCGCCCCTTCTTTTATTAGCTTCAGTGGTGCTTTTGTATCAAACTTGGCTTGGCTCTCGTGAAGCACTTAAAGTACAGAAGCGTGAATTAGAAGAAACTAAGAATGTGCTGAAAGAGCAAACTGACACGCAGAACTTTGGTGTATTTAAAGATGCACTATTTGAAGTTACCGACTCAGTTGCATTAATGCTAGAAACAAAAGTGTTACTAAAAAGAACAGAGAATGATGTACAACTTTTTATCGAAAAATCTTGGGGCTACAAAGCTAATCAGGAGTTATTAACGGATGATGAGAGGATTATGACTTTTAAAAGTTTTTTACGTCATTACTTTGAGGTAATGAGTGGAAAACCTTTAGAAGAAGACTCTCATACGGCAAGTTTTAAAAGACTTTTAATACCAGGTGAAACCTTTCCTTATATAGAGAAAGTTAAAACAATTGCTTTACTGTTTCACAAACAAAAATTAAATGTTCATTTCGATACGCTAGAAATCATTATTTTTCACCGTTTAGATAAGTTCACTTGGTTAATGTTTGTTGAGATCGCATTTTATCTGTTTAAAACATCAAAAGAGGACGAGAAAAATTCCGCAGAACTTGTCTTTGAAGCAATTGCTGGTTTAACATGCAGACAGTTAAAAGAAATTAGTTGGATACAAGCACTTTCAGATGAAGTACTTTTTGAGCTTCAAAAACGAAAACTAATATAACTATGTAAACCCCTTTCCAGCCGAAAGCTACTCCCCTAAATTTTATACTCGTTACCAGTGTTTTACTTAAAGCCTGGTAACAATGACAGTTCCACTCCCCTTACCCAAACGCCCTAGACGCTCTAACTTTAAGTTAGTGCCGAATAGCCAAGTGCATTTAAACAAAGCCAATAACGCCACTGAGGTGTATGACCTTGAAGGTGCTTATTGGGAGTTTGAGATTGAATTAGCCAATGTGCCAGAGCGTGAAGCATTGGCGCTTGATGCGTTTATTGCAAGCCTTCGTGGGCAAGTGGGTACCTTTACCCTGCTCGATTACCGTCGAGAGCAACTTGATAAAGACTTTACTGGGTATGTGCGTGGTGAAAACCAAGACGGCAATACGCTGGTTATTGATGGTTTGCCTCTAAACCAAACCTTGTTGGTTGCTGGCGAACGTATGCAAGTGGGCGTTGGCCAAAATACAGAACTCAAGATTTTAACCGGTGATTTGGTCAGTGATTCACTTGGCCGTGCCACTGTCGTGTTTGAATCGCCCCTGCGTAAAATCCCTGCTGATAACACCTTAATCACCTTTAAACAGCCGCGTGGTTTGTTTCGCCTTGCGGATAATAACCAGGGTATCGATAGCGCTGAATACAAAAAAGGCATTGTCACCAGCTGGAAGATTAAAGGACGGGAGGCGTTTTAATGGAGTCGTTAAACGCTGGTTTACTTGCTGATTTAGCCACTAGTGGCCGTGCCCGTTACTTTGTTCGCCTGGCATTTAAAAGCGGTGATGTATTACTGCATACAGGTGTAGGAGAGCGCCGTTTTAAAAACTTAACCTGGCATGGCTTAGGTATGCTGGGCACGGTGAGTGAAATCCCCGCTAATGACAAGAACGACAGCGCCCGTATTCGCTTAACCCTTCACACACAAGACACTGCCGTACTGGCTGAAGTCGCTGAAAATGATCCTATTGGCCACACTTGTGAAATCTACCTTGTTACCGTGGATGAGCACTACCGCGTAAGCCAAAGCCAGCTGCTTGAAAGTGGTTACATTGTGGCATGCGATGTAGAGCGCGGCGCAGTATCACAAGTGCAATTAAGTGTGGCAGGTGAAAGTGAACGCTGGAAAGAATCTCGCTTAAACCAGCGTTGGAATGATGCCACACAACGCGCCCTTTATCCTGATGATGCCTTTTTCAGTGAGCAAGCGTCTGCCAATAAACAAAATCTACCTGACACACAACCTGGTAACTACATAGGGAATAAACGCCGTGAACGCCACCGTTAAACTAGCCGCCTTTATAAATCAACGTAATTGCATGCCGTTTCAGTGGGGCAAAAATGATTGCTGCCTACTCGTAGCAGATTGGGTTCGCTTTGCGACAGGCCAAGACGTTGCTGCAGATTTTCGGGGTAAATACCGCTCTGAGAATGGTGCGTTTAAACAACTCTTTAAACGTGGTTTAAACGATGTTCAAAGCGTGTTTAAAGACCGTTTAAACCCTGAAATTCCCATTGCGTATGCACGGCGTGGTGATTGTGCCATCGTTGAATTTAACGGTGAACTTGTTGGCGGGATTGTCACGGTTAATGCGGTGGTGTGTGTGGGTGAGTATGGCCTAGTCACCAAACCTATGAGCTATGTGAAAGCGGTTTACCCATTGGAGCCGCGTAATGTCTAAAGTTGTCGATACCGTTGTAGACACAGGCGGCGACTTATTCGGTATTGGTCGCAGTCTCTTTGATAAAACGGTGGGCGCGCTATGGGACTCACTTACCCCTGATGTGCCTGAAGAAGACTTAGCCACGCTTGCTAAGGGCTTACAAAAAGGCATAGACCAACCGCGCCGCATTACCTTTGGCCGTGACCGTGTTGGTGGGGTTATTGCTCACCAAGCTGAAGTTGAGCGCGATAAAAAGAAATTTGTTCAAATGGTGGTGCTAATTAATGGTGCCCCGATTGATGCCCTCGAAGAAATCTACATTGCTGATAAGCCGCTTACTGAGTACCCAAGCGAAAGTTGGGACTACGAATTAAGCGATGGCCGCCACACAACAGCGAACAGTAAAGCGGTGGCTAAAATGGCAGGTTGGACTGCTGAACACATTGGGTATGGCCAAGCACACATTTTTGTTGAGTTTGAAAATAATCGCGAAGTGTTTCCTGATGGTATTAGCGATACTGAGTTTTTAATTCGCGGTGCCCGGGTGTGGGACCCGCGCGATACGAATCAAAACCCTGACGATGAAACCACGTGGCTTTGGTCACAAAACGCGGTGTTATGTGCCCTACACTATGTACGTTTTTATGGCGCGCATGAAGTTCCTTTTGAGCGCTTACCGCTTGAGTGGTGGATTGCTGCCATTAACGTGTGTGATGAAGAAGCCGAATTTACTGATAAAGACGGCAATATCACCACTGAGCCACGTTATACAACAAACGGCAGCTTTACCTTTACCACGAAACCCCTTGATGTATTAAACCAACTTGAAGCCTGTTTTGCGGGTAAGATTTTTAGACAAATGGGCCAATGGTATGTGCGTGTGGGTGCCTGGTATGGCAACCCGACATACACCATTAATGCAGATGATGTTCACGGGAACATTAAGATTAAATGGCATGCCGATTTACGCGACCGCGCCAATGTGGTTCGCGCTACATTTACCGACCCCGAGCAAAACTACGAGCGCACAGACGCGCCACCGGTGATATCTTCGGCATACCAGACGCATGATAACCAGATATTAGAAAAGTCGATAACTTTACCGTTTGTTAGAAGCAGTACGACAGCACAGCGCTTGGCCACCATACACCTTGAACAAACACGCTTAGGTGAAATTGAATTACCCCTTAAGCACAAAGGCTTGGCCGCTGCAGTCGGTAGAACCGTCTACTTAAACTTACCTGGTGAATCAATTACCAACAAAATCTACCGTGTGACAGATCGCCGTTTTCGTTTAGATGGCGGCGTAACGCTAATGTGTATCGAAGATGGCCCTGGCTTATGGGGTGATAACTTAATACCAGGCGCACAAGATTTAACCCCAAATAGTGATTATTTAGTGGGCCGTCCGAAGCCTATTTTTGATGTACGGGTGACGATTGATGGCGATGGAAACGGCATTGTAAAGTGGAACCACCCTACACCACTGGCTGTGCATGAATACGATGTTGAGTTTATTCACGCCTCATCCAGTGAGCCCGTCTTCAAAACAACAGTAACGTACACACAAGTCACCACCCCTAAGCTTGCCCTTGGTGAATACACCGCACGTATTAGCGCTAGAAATATTTTTGGCCAACGCTCTGATACGGTCGGTGTGCAGTTTAGCGTGCTTACCCCATCGATACCGGTTGTACATGTACTTGCTGATTACAATCAAATCACCCTGACAGCCGAGCTTGCTGCTGCAGGCATTGGTACACAGTTTGAATGGGAGTTCTTAGGGACAACCGCACAGCCGCAATCGGGTGAACGTGTTTTAGCACAGATTTATAACCGAATTGGTTTGAAGAGCGAAACGGAATACAACTTTAGAGTACGCAGTGTGAACCACTTAGGTTCATCCGCGTGGGTGGATGTATCGGCCACCACCACGACAGTCGACTTAACCGAGTTTATTAATGAGCTTCCCCTTACGCGTTTAAGCCAGGAAGCACAAAATTTAATTAACGATATTAATCAGCAAATCGACCGTTTACGCCCTGAGACTGAGAATAACTTACCTTCGCTCATTGCTAAGAATATTAATGCGATTACGGGCCTTGCTGAAAAAGTAGAGGTCATTGATGCAGAGAACCCGAACAACTTACAAAGCCAGCTTGCACAATCAAACAGTAAAATAAATGAGTTAGAACGTGTTACCGAAGTACTGGATGCATCAAAGAACAACAGCCTCCCTGCACTGATTAAAATCAATCAAATTGCTATTGAAAGCCAGCGCCTACAGCAACAGGATTTAGGCTTAAGTGTTTTAAATGTGACAGCAGCCTATACCAATTGGCGCAATGAGTATGAGCGCAGAGCCTTTAACAATGAGCGATTAATCGATGCAGCTGTGTATGTTGATCCAGATACCGGCACCATCGTTAACCGTGCATTTGCCTACACAGATGAAAGCTTTAACAGTGCGCAGCTTCTTATTGAAGGCGCTGAAAGTAAAATCACACTCAACGCGAAGCAACTAGCACAATCACAAAACCGTATTACACAAGCTGAAGCAACGTTAAAGCTTCAAGCGGGTCAAATTACACAGCGTGCTACGTATGCAGAAGTCGAAGGGCAAATTGCCGGTGCCCTTGCGGCATTACAACCTGCGTACAGTTGGCAATTTAACACGGGGGTTGAAGGGTTTACGGGTGCAGATAGCCACCATGCCCAAGGTTATATTGTGGCCACCAACCCTGTATCTACACCGGTAATTAGCTACGATGCCACTGAAAACCCGATGTTTAGGTTACGTGTGCGAAAGCATACTGGCTCAATATGGAAAGGCAATATCACGTTTAATGGCGGCGCTACCCCACTTCATTTACCAGAGCCAACAACGGATGAATGGGAAACGTTGACCCTTGATGCAACCGGCACAAATGGGTATGTAGGCACAATTACCAGCCTCGCGTTTGATTTAGGCTCCTGTGACATTGATTTTATTGAAGTAGGAAAACGTGGCGCGAATGACTTAGCCCTTGCTGATATTACCGCGCGCACGACAACACTTGAAAATGATATCAATGCCCGCACCGGTATCATGGCGCAGTACGCAACAACAGCCTGGGTTAATGCGCTTGGGTTTCAAACACAAAGTAATGTACAAACCTTAATTGACTCGTTTAACACCCAATACAATATTAGTGCAGTATTACAGGCGTTTTCAGACAACAACACCATTTTAAAAGCGAACGCTGCACAATCATGGATTGATGGCGCAAACGCCACTATACGCGACCAAGTTACCAGTATTCTAAACAATGAAGATGGCGTAAATCAGCGCATAGCGAGTGCCGAGCAAAGTTTAGATGCGATTAAAGGCGAAATCAGCCAAAGCGTAACGCAAATAAGCGGCCTTGAATTGGATGTAAAAGAGCAAGGTTTAGCAGATATCCTTCAAGCGTATAACCAGTTACAGCAAGACAAGGATTTAGCCGAGCAAGGCTATAGCTTAGCTGTTGCTAATGAAAAGCTAACGGCTGTTACGAATGACGTTGGCTCATTAGCGACGCAGCAATTAGAGTTAGCCGGTGCTTTTGCTCAAAACCAAGCCTATTTAATAAGCTTAAATCAAGCCTTTGCTAATGAACGTTCAGCACGAAGCAGCACCGAACGTGAATTAAGAGCTGAAATTACCCGAGAAGGCGAACGCTCAGTTGCCCAAGCAAACGAACGGCTTGAGGCGACTGTGGGCTATTGTATCGATGCAGATGGAAACCGCGTTGATGAAGTTGATGCCCTAGCCTGTATTGCCGCTGGCCATGAATGGGTAGCAGGTCCATTAGTTGAGCTAATTAACAACTACACAGCAGTATTTGTTGGTGCGCAAGGCTTCCAAACTGCGTCTAACGTACAGCAATTCATTAGTACGTTTGACGGTGAGCATGGCATTACCGCAACAATCCAGCAAATTAACGATGACGGTGTTATTGAAGCTGCTAAAGAAGCCCAGCAATGGATCAACGCAGCGGATGGAACAATTACTAATTTAATTACTCAGTTCGTAAATAGACCGAACGGTATAAATGATTCAATCGCGTTGGCTGAAGAACAAATTCGCGCTAATGCGGATGACCTATCGACTGAAGTAACAGCACGTGAGCAATTAAGTGCGCGTATGGGCGAAGCTGAAGCTGACTTAATATCGTTAGATGAAGCCATTATCACTGAACAGCAAGCCCGTGCCAGTATGGGATCGCAACTTCGCATCGAGTTTCAAAACCAAGATTTAGCGATGCTCGCTACGGCCAATGAGTTTACCCGTGCGGTAACAGGCTATTGTGTTGATGCACAAGGCAACCGAGTTGATGAAGACGATGCTGTTGCGTGTGAGGCGGCTGGCCATACGTGGGTTGATGGTCCTGCAGTTCAAAGAGCTGTAGAAATTGGCGCAGCGTGGGTTACTCTGCAAGGTTTCCAAACTCAAAGTAACGTACAGCAATCACTTAATACGTTTGATGCTACGTATAAAGTCAGCGCGACCCTGCAGCAGTTTGCTGATAATGACACACTTCAAAAAGCCAACAATGCCCAACAGTTTATTAATGGTGCAGAGGCTTACATTGCGCAGCGCATTACGGCATATAACGCACAAGAAGACGGTGTAGACGCCAAGTTTTCAGACGTACAAGAGCGCTTAGATGCCGCTGAAGGCACAATATCAACGAGTATTGTACAGATCCAAGGTTTGAGCCTGGCGCAACAAGCAACCGACTTAAACGCAGTGATAGCTGCGTATAATGCCTTAATCCGTGATAACGAACTTGCAGAGCTCGATGTTAAAGCGGCCTTTGCAAACGAAAAGCTTCAAGCGCAAACAACTGAATTTGAAAGCCTGGCACAACAGCAGCTTGAGCTTGCAGCACTATTCAATGACAGCCAAGCAATTATTACGAGCTTAAATCAAGCGGTATCAAACCAATATCAATCGAGTGTAATACGCGACCAACGTTATCAAGCAACGTTTGATAGTGTTAGCGCCCGTTTTAGTGATGTTACAACGGCCATAGCGACGATTGATGAAGCTAACACAGTTCGTGATGAAGAGTTTGAATCGTTTGTTGCTGACACAATCGCGCAATTTGATGAAGTAACCGAAACCTTTGCCAGTCAAGACCAAGCCTTTAGCACCCTGCAGCAAACGCTGACAGCAAAAATAAATGAAGACACCGCAGCGGCAAAAAACGAAGCAGTATCAATCGCACAAGAGTACACCCGTACTGCCGTTGGACATTGTATAAATGCCGAGGGCCAAATAACCAGCGAAAATGATGCTGTTCAATGTGTGGCCAATGGTGGTTCATGGGTTAATGGTCCGCTTGCTGAGTTCATTGCCAATATGCAAATTAGTGATGGTGAAAACAGCGCGAGCATTAAACAACTACGCCAATTGTTTACGACGTTAGACGGTAAACTAGTTGCGCGTGGTGGTTGGACGCTTGATAACAACGGTCGCGTGGTGGGGATTGCGGGTTATAACGATGGAGAAGTAGGCAACCTCGACTTGATTGGTGATGTGATCCGCCAAGGTGTGATGGTAGGTGAGACCTTTGTACCAACCTCATACGTTGACAACTCAGACCCAGCTAATCCTGTGCATATATTCAAAGGCCGTTTAGTACTGGGTGACGGCCACGCTGTTAGCAACCTTGACGATATCAAAGCGCAAGACGGTAAAGACGGGTCGGATGGTCAAGATGGCCTAAACGGCAAAGACGGTATTACCCCTTCATTCTCAACGAATCCTGATGGCTCTTACACAATTAGTAATGGTAGCGAGCAAATAACAATACGCGATGGTGAAGATGCTCCCATACCGACTGTCACTAATAACGGGGATGGCACCTACACAGTGACAGATGGTGAAGGTAATAGTGTCATTGTTAAAGATGGTCAAGACGGTTACTCCCCCGTTAAAGGCACCGATTACTTTGATGGGAATGATGGCAGCTTTGTTAGCTACATATTTAGATCATCATTAACCAAACCCACTACCCCAACAGGCGGTACATTTAATGGCACATCTGAAACCTTCCCAACTTATTGGGCTGATACGCCTGTCTATATCGATGGACAAATTACCTGGGTGTCTAAAACACGTTGGCACTTACTAAATAATACCTGGACTAATACAAGTTGGTCTTCGCCTGTTGAATACATCATTAAAGGTGATAAAGGTGCTGATGGGCAAAATGGCGCTGATGGCCAAGATGGTTTAAATGGGCAGAATGGACAAGACGGCGCTGATGGTAGTCGAGGCTCTATTGCTGTTGATATTGCTACTTCAACAGGTACTTGGTCTGATTCAGTCGCAAATGCAAATGTACCTGGCTCCCCTGTTATTCACGATCGTGTCACGATTTACAAATCATCCGACCCCAGTATTCAAACAACAAAACGCTTTAATGGCTCGTCTTGGGTAAGTTATGCCCTGCAAGTGCATGGTAGCGCCATAATTGACGATACCCTTGATGCCAGGGCTATCAGAGCTGGTACCAGAATGGAATCACCACGTATAGACCTGATAGGTGGTGCGTTCATGAAAATTGAACTTGCCAGTGGCTTTGGGCCTGATAATTTGTGGTATTGGTACGGCCCTAAAATTATGAGTAATGGCTTACCTAATCTCAATGCCCTATCAAAAGCAAATGGTATTGAATGGAAAGATACCGCTGGTAACGCCTATTTTGGTGGAGCCATTACAGCTGGTGTACTAAGTACAGCGCTATCTACAACGAATTTATCAGCCACAGCGAGCGTTACAATTGGTCCCTTCGGCTCAAATGGCGGCACTATCGACATTGTGTGCTCTTTATTGGCTACATCAAATGCAAGTGGCCACAGCGATACATCGCCATCCGCCCCGCCTGCCCCGACATACACCATCAACTTATATGAATACATCAATGGCGGTTGGCTATCTCGTAAGGCACAAACATTCACGGGAAATAGCAGTGTATCCAGTGAATATGACTTTGAATCTAAAAAGTATATTTGGTCAACGAGTCAAAGTTGCTCAGGTTCTTTCACGTACACAGACAACAAACTAAACACATCCAACCGGACCTACAAACTTTCAATTACAGCTCGTACAGGGTTTCAAACATCCGGTAGTTACGATCCATCACAAAAATTAACCTTAATATCGCAAGAGGACTAACCATGCCAGCATTTACAGCCGAACAGGCCAGTATAAATAACGGCTCTAAAGTCGTACAAATAAACAGTGGCGAGAGTGTCGCCAATATACGTAGCGGTGACTTTTTAGTCCTTGCAGGCTTTATAGTTGAAATAAACCGCGCATTTGTGGGCGCAGCAAACGAGCAGCTTATAGAGCTTGTACAAGCCTGGTCACATAGCACTCAGAGTAACCAATCATGTATTGTTATTCCAACAACAGCCGAGTTTAAAACCGTTGTTGCGGCATTAAATGAAGCCAACATGCTTGTAAATAACAATTATAAAGCGATGCAAGATTGGCAAACTAAAACAGGCACCGTAACGTTTAGCAACAAAGACGGCACAACGACTACAGTTAAAACTCTCAAGCAGATTGAAGCCGATAACGCCGCACAACTGGAAGCCTATCACCCCTACCCGTGGGCCATGCGTAAAGTCGAGTTTGAAGCTCGCCGTGCAGCTAATAATGAAAAGTTTGCAGCCAGTGGGTTTGTGCATTTTGGTATTGGGCATTCAAGTGGAAATGTAAATAGTGGATTATGGACAGCTACCTCTTTGGGATCTAATACCTTTGCTTTGGGTAAATCTGGAGCCGCTTCTGGGCAAGTTGGTGATTCAGAAACAGATTACCCTGTAGTAAATATAGCGGGTGTAATTACAGATATAAATTCGATCGGATATGCTCCCTCAAAAGACCTTTCGCTAGTAAAATTACCTCCTGCGGAAGATGGTACCCGTACATATGACAGCGCAACAGGTGTTTCAGTGACACACGCAACCTCAGCAATCGCTTTTGCCAGTGAAACTGATACTAATAAAGTGGTTACTGACCGAGTTGATATGTGGGGCCTTGAAGGCTTCTTACGTGAAATTAATGATGCAGATCCTTTTGTTTATAATAAGGGTGAGATCCAAAGTTTGGCTACAAGTATTAATGGTATAGCAACGGTAAGTGACACTGTTAGACCAATCACTTACTTTGCATGGTATGAAGGAGATACAACTAGCCGTGGCAAAGGTGTTAATTGGCAAACGGCTACAGAATCACAACGCATTATTATAGCTAGCGACCCTAAAAATAATATCCGATTTGATGATAAGACAGGTAAGTTTTACCAGTGGTGTATCCGAGGTCGCAGTTTTGCAGGATTAGGTAATGGGGATTGGGGTTTTATTGAGGGGATTCTAAATACCTCTAGATTGACTTTTTCAGGCTCTACATTAAAAGCCTATGTAAATCCACAAGGTGCCTTAAATACAGATGTTTCATACTTAGATGTTGATAAACCTACAGATGAAAGAGCGCAATATGTAGGGTTTGGGGCTACAAATTCTATTCTGTTTTCTGACAAAATTGACACAGGTCTGTTTGGTATTGCTAAGTACTCAGGTTCTGATTCCTCAAATACTAAGATTGCTGTAAATGGTGAATGCTATTTCTTAGTTTGTGGCACTGTTAGTAGGTTGAATCAAGGAGCATATCACCCTAGCTTCAACTCGTTCGGTGCAGCAAAAGCCAGCGATGATAAAAGGTGGTATGAGACAGTACAAACAGTCACCTATAAAGCTGACTGTTTCGACCCAAGTAAACTATTAACTGGCTCAGGATCTATTGCAAGCGTCAAGAGCGGTCGTTCTGATGACCGTTACTATGATGCAATATATGCCAACGGCCAAGGCGGAGTTTGTAGGGATATGCGGTATAGGGCTTCTGGACTAACCGATGTTGATTTTGCAGAAGCGGATTTAAGTATTAAAGATGGAACTTATCGTGGTACTGAAAAACCGCCATTCAGTGTGCCATTCGTTGTAGGTCCTAACTCAATTACAACATATATTTCTCTTGGGGAAACTAAGCCTGATTGGTGGGATGATAAGATATTAGGGACTGGGAGTGTTACCGACTTAGGCACCTCTAAGATGTATGTATATAATCAAGCTACAGGGGAAAAACTTTTTGTATGGTTATCAGGATATACAACTACAAGTAACATAGGGTGGTATCTAAGGACGGTTAAAGTTGAATTTGCTAGTAGCACAGCAGCAAATGATAACCACGGTTTAGTTGGGGGCGAGTCTCTTATTTTACAAACGACATCTGATAAGTCCCTTTCAAAGTTCAGTGTTTCTGGTGATTACACATATGCGGATGTAATAGGTGATCCCGCTAATATCTTCATGTGTGACGATTTGAAAAATGGATGGATTGGGGGATGGTGCCAAGATATACCGGATGGTACGAGTAAGAATTTTAAATTAACAAGGCCCGCACAAATCTCACAGAGTTACCCCTCTCCATATACTTTGGATAATGGAGATAATTGGATAGCTACACCCAGAACCATTGACTTAACGACTAATAGTATTTTAGGTGTGGCATGGGGTGTAGGTTTTGTTACAGCAATAAATTATACCGTAAAGGCGAGGGTTACCAAGCGCTCTATAAATAGTGAGATTTATGGTAGGAAAGGTGGTTTAGGTTCTGTATTTGTAAGTGCTTGGAGTTCTTTCACCGGTGGTAAACTGTTGGCAGATTCTTTAATAAGTAAAACATTGGTAGGGACTAACACGTTTGCTAGAACAATGACCTACAACCTTTCTCAAGGTTCTTTGAGTTTTGATAGAAAATTACCAAATTCTATTAGTTATCCTGTCAAGCATACACCTGTTGATATCAATACAGTGGATTCCCCTGCGTTCAAAGCTCTTAACTATAACGTAGTTGAAAACCAGCAAGCCTTTATTAACTACGCATATACAGAACTTAAGAACAACGGCATCGACTGGGGGGATGATGGCAAAGTTCATATCGCAGATAACCAAACCACAATGCCCGACGAAAATGGTAACACTGTTTTAGTTGGTACAGCTCGTTGTGTAGAACCTTTAGGATGGATTAAAAATGACAAATAAATTAGACGCTATTTTAGATTTTATCGTTCTCGATGACGAGCAAAACCCTGTTCTTAACGAGCAGGGTTTGCCAACTTTGCTACAAGGGCCCGTAGGCGCGAAGAATATCCCTGAACTTATAGCTAAAGGTAAAATTGGAAATTTAGCACTATTCGCTGAGCTTGAGAGTAAAACGGAACAATGGGGATGGGCTGGCGCCTATTACAATTACTTAGTCGAACTAAACGAAGTTGAACAATACAACGCTAACTTACCCGCGCCGGTTGCAAAGGAGGATGGCAGCATAACGGAAGTCGAGCCTAAGCCTTTACCATCGGCACCAGAGCGGCCAGCGATAAGAACTGTCGAGGAAGTACTTGAACCGTACAAGGTCACTATTTTTAAACTTGAGCGCCAAAGCCAAATTGATAATGCGATTGTTGAAATATCAACAGGCAAAAAGTTCGATGCCGACGAGTTGAGTATTACGCGACTAGCTAATGCACTTATCAAACATTGGCAGTTAAATGATTCAGATATTATTCCTTGGTCAACTGCTGATGTTGGAACTGGAATAATGATTGATTGTACGAAAGCCGAAATTATAGAAGCACACCAACTAGCGACTGATAACTTTGCTCAAACATGGGCTTTAAACAGCTAAGCCCTTCTTTAAGTTTAAAGGTAGTTTAAATCAGTTTTAAACTGCCTTTAAATCACTAACCTTACTCTGAATTAATTAAAACTAGTCTTATTTAACATAATTAAGCAATTCTAAAATCTTACGTCTTTTTTTCCAAAAACAATCGGCGGCTTACAATTGTGAGTTAAAAGCAATTTGTGTTTGTCATTTCTATCACGGTTTAATTTAAACGATCTGATTTACACTCACTCTCATTTAAGTGGCAATCTGTCATTACACTGTTTGTCTGTTTAAATACACATTGCTTTACTAGCGTTACGGTTTGCACGGTCTGGTTATTTATTAATTTTTAGAGATGGTTGTTTATAGGTACCACGCGGTGAATCTTATGTGCCTTATAAATTCATCAACAAGATTGAATTTTTACAACGCTCTGTTCGTTATAACGAAAGCAATGTAGATGCCCTGCGAGCTAAAATTGCACACGTGTATGATTTAGTTGAAGTTAGTGAAACACTGAAAATCATTGGTTTTTGTCACTTCTTTATTACCAATAACTTATGACTTAATCTAAATGAGTTTTCAGCTTCCTCTAAAAGATATTGTTTTGAAGTACGGAGATAAGAAAACAGCATAATATTATAAGGCCGCGTGACGGCGACCTACTTTAAAAACAATATTTAATGCATAATTGAAACTGTTTTTAAAAAGGAAGTTTTATGAAATTAAGAAGAATCTTTGTCAATTATATGATTCCAGTTTTTATTGCCCTATCTGTTGTCATTTGCTCTTTTGCAGCTTATTTAATAGTTAATGATAAAAAAAATACCTTAGAAACCATTTCTGCACTAAGTAGTTTAATTGGTTGCACGTTTACAATAGCAGCATTCTTAATGGCTTATAGGGAGTATTTAATTCAAAGAACTAAGCAAGGTTCAAGTGAGTTTAGAAAGTTTGTTTCTGGAAAGATAAACCCCCTTCAGTTTGAATTTCAACACATGTATGTCACAGCGTTTTACTTTTTCAAACAAAAATTGACAGGTGAAAAAAGTTACAATTCAGAAGCTTTGTTTAATATTTCAAACACACATACTGAAAGTTACTTCAAGATGTCTGATTCATATGAAGATATAAAATTTTATTGCCCGATACTTTCAAGAGAAATTTATAACGATGTTCAAGTGATTCTTTATCAATATAAAACTTATATAAATGCCCTGAACTACATCTTGACAGTTGATACAAAAGAATTGCTTGATTATACAGGCACTAACGATAACGATGGGATTTATTCGCCAATAGAGGGCGAAGTAAACCATGTGATTTTATCTCTTATTTCTCAATGCAACAAAACAAATAGAGGACAGTTAGCTCCACCAAAAGAGTTTTATGAAGCAGTAGAGAAAATCAAAAAAATTAAAGCACTATAAGTTACTACTTATAGTGCTCATATCTTAGTTTAAAGCGTCAAAAAGAGCTTCAACCAATTCATCATCAAGCTTGTTTTCTGACTTACTTGCTAAATGCTTAGCTGTAGCTAAACAGACACGTTTTATAAATGCTTCGGTTAGCAATTTAGCTGCTAAATATTTACCTAATGTCGCTATCATAATTTATCCTGCAATTTCGTTATATCTTCACCGTGTTTTTTAATTACTTGTTTTATCCAAGTAATATCTGTTTTCACTGCGGCAATGGTGGCGAACGCGCCACCAATTTCAACAATAATTACGAATAACAAATTTATTGAGTTTGCACCGATGGCCATACCCTACCCCTTGGCCGCTATCGTTATGGTTTCAGCGTTTATAATGCAAGGTTATCCATCTGTTTTATAATGCAATTTTCTTATGACAACCAATTCTCTCTATAAAGTACTGGTCATGGCTGACTATGATAAACCCGCCATTAAATGCGTGTAATGCATCGGCTAAAAGCTGTTTTGATTCAAGGTCTAGGTGATTATCGGGCTCGTCGAGTAACAAAAAAACATGCTTTTCAATATGGCTTACGATACACATTGCGAGTTTCATTTTTTCGCCACCACTTAACTGTGCGGCTTGTTTATAAACGTCGTCTTTTCTGAAGTTTAAACTAGCAAGCAGTGTTCGGGCTGTATTGTGGTTTAATTCGCGGCAATAGAACATTAGGTTATCAAGCAGGGTTAAGTCATTATTTATTAATGAAAAATGTTGGTCTAAATAATAGAGTGGTTGATTAACATGTATCTGCCCTGCTCTAACTGGCAATTTAGCCATCATCGTTTTTAAAAGTGTTGATTTGCCGGTGCCATTGGCGCCCGATAAATGTATTTTTTCATCATTAAAAAGCGATAAATTTAAGGGGGTGTGCGAACCATACTGCAATACAACGTTCTCGAGTGTTACTGCTTTTTGGCGTTTAAACTCTGTTTGATTTAAATAGAACTGTTGGGGTTTTATTTGCTCAAGTTGAGATATAAGCACTTGCTTATTTTTAGTGATTTGCGCCTCTCTTTTTGCTGCGTTTTTACTTTGCGATGATTGATTTGCTGAGGCTCTGTCTTTTTTAGCATCTTGAAGCACTTTGGGCTGGCTGCCTGATTTTTGAAGCTTTGTGCCTTTATTCGCGCGTTTTTCTGCTTTTTGTTTATTAACTTGCTGTTGAGCTTCAAGCTTACTTTGTTGTTTTGTCGCTGCATTAAGCTTGTTTTCTAATGCTGTAACATGTAGCTGTTTTTGGCGGGTGTAATTTGTAAAGTTGCCACCATAAACAACTAACCCCAGTGACGATAGTTCCCATATTTCATCAACAATTTCTAGTAACTCTCGATCATGGCTGATCAGTACTATTTGCCCTGGATATGATTCAATTTGATTTTTTAACCATGATTTACCCTGATTATCTAAATGATTTGAAGGCTCATCGAGAATCAAAATATCGTGCTTTAAGGTAAATAAAGCCCATAATTTTAATTGACTGAGTTGCCCGCCACTTAAGGAATTCGCACGCGCAGTGGCAGTTATGTTTTTAAGGCCTAATTTATTTAATACAGAATTAAAGTGTTGCTCTAAATCCCAATAACCATCCACTATTGCTAAGTCGTGCTCTGTGAATTGGCCTTCATTAATTGTCTGCAAGGCGTTGAAGTAATGATCAAGCCCTATAGATTCAGCAACTGTGAGGGTATTTAACCGTTTAATGTCGTCGACTTGTTTATATATACCCATTACGCCGCTGCTGTTTACTGTTCCTGACGTTGGTGAGCGCTCTTTACAAAGTAACGATGCTAAAATTGATTTTCCACTGCCATTGCGACCAACAAGTGCGGTTGTTTTTGCTGTTAATGACAGTGTTATATTGTTAAACAGACATTTGCCATTGGCATGCTGAAAGCAAAGGTTAAAAGCGTGAAGTTGTGGCATAGTGCCTCCTGTAATACAGGGGCAGAAAGCGTTGGTAACGCAAAGATAATTTACGCGTGTAAAGTGATAGTGAGTAACGCCTACTAACCCTGTTGGTCCAAAGAAAAAATGAAATTGGATAACAGGTTTAGTTGTTCATGTTGGCGCGTGCTCCTAAATAATGAGACAAGATAATATCCAGCCCTTGCCAAAAAGGCAACGAGTTATGTTAGGCTAATATTCATAGAACGTGAAAGGAATGCATTTTGAATTTAGTTAATTGCCAAGCCATTCTCAATAATACTGTGCAAGTAAAACTGACACTTGATGCTAAAAAACGTGTTTTTGTTATTGGTGATTTAGATGCCGACCTACCCAAGTTTGAACGTGCGTTAGCATCGGTAAATTTTAATGCAGCGAACGATATATTATTTGCACTTGGCGATGTTATTGATAGAGGTGCACACAGTGTTGCCCTATTACAGAGGTTTAAAGAGCTGGGTGTTTATATGACTCTGGGTAATCATGAACATATGATGCTCGAATCAGTTCTTGCACAAGATAGTGGTTATCACGCGTTATGGGTTGAAAATGGCGGGCGTTGGCATTACGAATTAAGCGAGGCTGAACGTGTGGATGTTTGCCTGCAACTCCTAAATTGCCCTCTTTCTTACCTTATTGAATATGCAGGCATGACGATTGGTTTGTCGCACACGGTGCCACAAAATTGGCATTGGCAAAATATTCCTCGCAATCATTCTCAAGCCGTTACCGGCTTACTTTGGGATAGAGCTATTACAAAACAAGGAAAGGTTATACACAACCAAGGCGTCGACTTTTCTATTCATGGCCATAACTCGACCCCTCGGCCCTATTGGATTGGGAACACTTATCACATCGATACAAATTATTTAGGCGGTGAGCCAACACTTGTCGAGCTGAGTTCTTTAATAACCGACTTTAAACAAGCCCAGTCAATGGACTGACGCAAGTTCAGAGGGAATCTTTTCTTCGAGATACTGCTTGTACTTATACCTTGCGTGCCAAAGCTGTTCATCAGATTCTTGCAGGTAAATAAGTGGACCGGTATTTTTCTTTGCTAAACTGGTTAGTTTAGAATATTCACGGGTATCGATTTTGCCATCGCTAAAGTAACTATTTGAAATAGTTAGAAACTCAACGTCTTTGTACACTTCACTGTGCCAAATAAGAGAACGATACATACTGGCGGTTATTTCGGTTGGCTTATCGTTGCTTTGAAATATTTTCACTTCAGAGTAAATTGAGTTACCCGTAATTACGATACCAATTAACGATAGCGTTGTGAGAGTCATCATCCATTTCATGCTTTTATCCTCACTATTGATTACTTTAACTATAGGAGGAAAGCGAGATGTTTGATGTTTATTTAATCAATCACAGTTCGAAAAAGTATTTTCAAAATGCTTAATTACTGTTTTCTAAGTACCTATTTTGCGCATAGAGCTCACTGAGCCCTATGCGCGTGATACCATTTAGTGAAGTGCGGCTGTAAACGGAATGCTTTCACAGATTTTGGCTTCAGCAATAAGAATTTCTTCTAGTCGTGTATCTACTTCATGCTTGTCGAAATACTCGTAGGCAAGTTCGACAAATAAGTTTTTATGCTTTTCTTCAGATTTCGCGATGGCCACATAAAACTCTTTTTCTTTGCCAGCAGGTAGCGCTTCGGCAACTAATGAAAAGCGTTCATGCCCTCTTGCTTCAATAACACCCGCAACGAGTAGACGGTCCATTAAAAACTCGTCGCGGCCATTTCTAAATAAGCCACGAATTTGCTTAATGTAAGGATCTTTTTGATCGTTACCCAATGAAATATCGCGTTCCATTAATAGCTTGAGTACTTGTTTAAAATGAATCATTTCTTCAAGCGCTAAGTCGGTCATAGCTTTAACAAGTTTACGACGATCTGGGTAATGCGACAGCATTGACATAGCCATACCCGATGCTTTTTTTTCAGCGGCAGCATGGTCTTGTAAAAAGGTGTTGAAGTCCGCTAAGACACCTTCTGTCCATTCAAAGGGAGTGTGATATTTTAATTCAAACATGATAAGGAACAACTTAACTTATAATGGCGGCGATTTTAACGCATTTTGGTTATAAAATCTTGTGATTGTAACCAAGGGATTTATCTATTTTTCCATTGCGAGTTGAGGCTATTTTGTCGGGGTGTTTTATGTCATTCCAAGCCGTTACTTTACCGGCCATATTCAGTTGTTTAAAAACAATTGGTTGCTCGATTTGTAAAAATGCTTTGAGTGCGTCAGGGCTATGTTCGTCTGCAACATCAAGTGTTAATAGTTGCTGTTTTTTATCACTAAAATAGTTTTGCACTTGCTGTTGATGCCGCTTGTAACATGCAATAAGGTACTCATCTGATTCTATATCTGCCAGTGTGTAGTGGCCAAACACCTCTAAATAACAGCGTTTTAAATGGCTATTAAAGCCGCCATCTTCGCGCATTAAATTAGTATGCATGCGCGCAAGCAGTTGTCTTATTGAGGGGATCCATTTTGATAAATCACGCTGCAAATTAATAAAAATACTGTTTGGGTAATGCTTATCAAGTAACGGAAACTCACTAAAGACGGGAGTGTCAGCTATAACCTCTGCACTTTCAATTGCCGCTTGTGTATACGCTGTGTGGGCCGTTTTATAGCCTAATTGTAAAAAGCTATGGCAAATACTGGTAGTGCCTGTGCGCGGCAGACCTATTATAAAAATTTTATTCTTCATCTTAATTCGTATTAATTATGTTGGCATGAGCACTGGGGTTGCTTAATGAGTGGCGTTTTAAACCAGTCATTTTAGTGTCATTGCTAACGTTAGCAATGACACCCGCTTTTACCTACATAACTTGTGTAACTAATAACATGAAAGCACTGATAACCAGTGTTAAAAAGGTAAGTATCATACCAAAAGCACGTAATTTCATTACGTTATCAGCAAGCCCGTAGCTGTGACAAAATCGACCTAGTAGCAACATGCTTCCTAAAATATAACAATAATGACTTGATAGACCTTGGTACTCAACCAAGAACAATAAGATCAAAGTAAATGGCACATACTCTATAAAGTTTCTATGCGCACGAATTGCTGCTTGCAAAGATGCATCACCGCCATCGCCAAGTGAAATTTGCTTGGCTTTACGAATTTTAATAACACGAAAACTTAACTGAATGTATAAAATCGCCAATATGGCGGCAAAGGTTGAAACGATCACTGTATTTCCAATTCTTATTTAAAGTTAGACGCTTAGCACTATTTGTTGCTAGGCTATAAAATAGGTATTTAAGTTAGCACACTATTATGACTCGATAATGATTAATGTCTAACTGTTCTTAAAGGATATGCATGTTTACGCCAAGAAAAATTGCAGACAATTACCGCGAGATGATCAGCAGTATTGGGTTTTACCCATCGATGCTATCCGTTTTATTTCTTTTGTTTGCTTTAATCACAACTGCAATTGAATACACAGCTATCACAATGGAAGTTAAGCAATTTTTTGCTGTGCTATTAGTCGATAGTGAAGAAAACGCACGAACCATATTGAGTACCCTTGCCGGCAGTATTATTTCGCTAACCGTGTTTAGCTTTTCAATGGTAATGGTGGTACTTAATAGTGCCAGTGCGAGCCTGTCACCGCGAGTTTTACCTGGTTTGATCACTCGTAAATCGCATCAGCTTGTTTTAGGTTTTTACTTAGGCAGTATCATTTACACCATCATTATGTTGATAAACATACGCGCGATGGAAAACGGTGAAATGGGGATCCCCTCTTTGGGTATTTTCTTTTCTTTGCTGTTTGGCTTAGTGTCGTTGGGTTTTTTTGTTTACTTTATTCATTCAATCTCAAAGGCTATCCAAGTTGATAATGTACTTAACGATTTATTTAAAAATACCAAAAATGAACTCACCTGCATTGTCGCAATGCAAAAAGATACCGATGTAAATGAGTTTCCTAACTTTGATGAATGGCACAACATTAAGAGTGAAACAGAAGGTTATTTTAAAGGGGCTCACAGTGATAAATTATGTGCGCTGTGTAAAGAGCACGATATAAAAATTTATATTGCGGTTAAACAAGGTTTTTTCACTGTTAAAGGCTACCCATTCTTAAAGTGTGATAAAGATTTATCAGACATGCCTGAACTTGTTGATGCCCTGCTCAACTGTTTTATTTTTTATATTGAAGAATACATAAGTGACCATTATCGCTATGGTATGACGCAAATTTCTGAAATTGCCGTAAAAGCAATGAGCCCAGGTATTAATGATCCGGGCACTGCGGTTAAGGCCATTGATATGTTAAGCATTTTACTGATAGAACGCCTCAAAATAAGCGATGTGAATTATTCGCTAAAGCATTCAACGAATAATCAACCTTATTTATACTTGCACGAGACATCGTTTGATGAATTACTGCATGATAACTTCACACCCATTAGGAATTATGCAAAAAGTGATGCTTATGTGATGGTCAATGTACTTGAAGCATTTAAAAATATTTTGTTTAGATCGGCTGATAGCAGTAAAGCGACAGAAAGCTTATTTGTTTATTTAGAGGCCATTGTTGAAGACATTAATAAGCATATAACAAATGAATACGACCGTCAGCAAGTAACCAATATGCTCAAGGCTATTGCGCGTATTTCAGAACACAAAGGAAAGGCGTTGGTGGCAAAGTTTACCACCAACTAACTGTTTAATTTTCGATATAATAGACCGCATAGCTACTTGCGGTGATGGTTATTTCACCCCCATTGTATGCATCGGGTACATAGTTACTCGGTGCTGCATCAGCCATAACCATTTTTTCAGCTCTCATGTAGGGTTGCACTCCCGTGTCGAGTGGGCTGTTTGAAGCCGTATAAAGGCCTTTTAACTCAACACCATAATCATTGGCAAACTCTTTTGCTGCGGCACGGGCATCTTTAATTGCCAGTTTTTGTGCCTGCTTTTGTAGCTCTTCATATCGGCTCGATACAAACTGTGTTTGATTTATTTCATTAATACCTGAGTTTACGAGTTGTTGAAGTAAAACAGGGTACTGTTTTGTATCAGTGAGCGTGAGTGATAAATTACGAGTTACACGGTATCCAACGAAGTTTTGTTTGCCTGTTTCACGGTTATATTCCGTTTCGCGTTGAATAGAAATATTAGACGCATAAATGCCCTTTTCTTCTACCCCTTTTGACTTTGCAAGCTTTATAGCTTTTGCCATTGTATTGTCGGCTTTATTTTTAGCGGCGATTAAGTCTTTATCAATTTCTACAATTGCGACCGTTAGTTTTACGTTGTCGGGGATTGTGGTGATAGACGCATTACCTTGAATATAAATATGCGGAGCGTCTGGCGTTGCCAAGGCAAAAACATTAAAACTCATAAATGCGGCAATAGATGAAAAAACAAATTTATTCATAACCTTGTTCCTTTTGTATAAACGTGAACTATTAAATACCTTATAAGGTTAATTAGCAATGAACAAGCTTAAACTAGAAGCTTAACGCTCGAAACAACACGGCTTTGAACAACATTTACACATAAGGATTAAAACATTGTATTACTGTTTTTAGATTCCTTTGGAACAGACTGCCCAACCCCCCAATGCTCAACAATTTTACCTTCTTCCATCCGAAATATTTGGATTGCAGCACCGCCAAGTGATTCAGGTGTATGTTTTACATGAAGGTGAAGCCAAACAAGATCACCGTCAGAAGCGGTGCGCTTAATGGACATTGAAAGTTTAGGGTACTTTTTATAACGGCTCTCAAACAAACTCAACAGCGCATCACGGCCATCAGGTATGTTTGGTGAATGCTCAATAAAATGTTCGCTGTAACATTCATTACGCAAAATATCTATTCGATGCTTAGGCTCAAGATCTGGTCTATTTTCGAGGATTTCCATGCAATACAGCGCCTTCTTTAAGTTAGATTCCTCTAAAGCAGTTTCTGCGCTATCTTTTGCATTAAATTCACACCCTACAAGGAGTATGGAAATTGCAAACAACACAACTCTAATCGCTATTTTCCCTGTACTCATATATTACTCCTATACACGCTGTTGCCAGAATGTTCATGTATTTCTTGCCCTTAATATGGGCAAAAAATGTGGCTAAAATGAAGCTGAGAGAAACAGAGCACCCTGTTTGCCGTAGCGCTTTAAATTCGTGCAAGCTTTAGAGTTTATATTCACGTCGCACTTTGTTGGAAAAAATGCCAGACAAGGTCCCACTTAAGATCTTTGTCTTTCGCCGAAGCCGAAATTGGTTTATCTACTGCACCTGCACTGAATGCTAATATCGCTATCAGTCCAATGACTGCAGTTTGGATCATTTCCTTCTTCCTTTTACTCTCCTGAGTTAAAAAATCGGCTAGTTGCTTAATACATGGCTCTGAGGAAAAAAAAGCGCCCTGTGTTTTGGGCTGGCAGCAGCCACTTAATAGGATTCTTGCTAGGTATCATTTAAAAATAAATTACAGTCTGGCTAATTTATAATTCAGTAAAATGACTATAAAATTAAAGACTTAAAAATACTCTATGTATTACTGTTATCCGTAAAATAACTATGTATGTTACCTAATCGTGATGTAGCAAACTAGAAACCATGCACACGTTGTTATTTGGCTAGGGATGCATGTTGTGATAAGTAAGATGAAAGTTCGAATTAAACATGGGGTTACCCAAACGACGTTACTTTAATAAGAACGAGTAATAATTAACCACCTTACAGCGATACCAGAAGAAAAGACATTAATTCCAATCAATCTTTTTGTAATAAACAAAACAGGTCAGATCTTTACTCGATAAATTTAAAAAACTAATAATATAGTAAATAGAATATGGTTCACTCTAATAAAAATATTAGGTTTTGTGAGGCTGGTTGTTTAGTTGGCATAGCTTACTAACTTATACATTTCACAATGGGAGAATTGTTCTACAAGAGCGCACTTTATCCCTTTGAATCCTTGATGACTCTCTTAACGAAGCTGTTTAGCAGAAAATAAAAGCCGATGAAATTGCGTTACTTAATAGCAATTCATCTAGTATCGACTCATCTTAGCTCGACAATTGTGTTACTGGTATTGGTGTTACTGGTGTGAGTGTTGAGTGCATGTATTTTTATGCAAAAAAAGGGGACCTACTATTTTAGGTCCCCTTTGTCATTTAGCCAAAGCGCGAAGGCTTTGTTTCTATTAATATTTTAAGTTTAAATACTTAAGTTTAAATGCTTTAGTTTAAATGCTTTAGTTTAAATACTACGTCGCTTGTAATTGCGGTATTCAGGTAACCAATAATTCTTTTCGATAGCAGCCCACAGCGCGTCGTCTATTAGTTCCAGTGCCACACCTTCTTCCATCGCTTTTTTAGCAACGGCAAACGCAATACGTTTACTCAATGCTTGTATTTCAGTTAGTGCTGGCAATAAGCTACCTTGACCTGTGTTTGCACGTGGTGAAGACTCTGCTAACGTTTCACTTGATACAATAAGCATTGCATCTGTGATACGGGTTGCTTTTGCAGCAATTACACCTAAACCAATACCAGGGAAAATGTAACTGTTATTACATTGTGGGATTGGGAATAACTGGCCGTTGTATTCAACCGGTTCAAATGGGCTTCCTGAGGCGACAATGGCTTGTCCGTCGGTCCATTCTATAACATCTGCTGGCAGTGCTTCTACCTGCTTAGACGGGTTGCTAAGTGGGAAAATAATTGGCTGCGCACACGAGGCATGCATTGCACGAATAACTTGCTCAGTGAATAAGCCAGGTTGACCCGATACACCAATAAGGATATCTGGTTGAGCGCAGTGCATTACATCAAGAAGCGAGGCAAATTCGCCACTGTAAGTCCAGTCTTTTAAGTTTTCTTTTGATTGCGATAAAGCATCTTGGAAATCACGAAGACCTTCCATTCCTTCTGTTAGTAGACCAAAGCGATCGACCATGTATATTTGTGAACGCGCTTGCTCGTCAGAAATGCCTTCAGCAACCATCGTACTGATGATTTGCTCTGCAATACCGCACCCTGCTGAACCTGCGCCAACAAACACAACTTTTTGTTCTGATAACTTAGCACCTTTAACACGACACGCCGCAAGTAATGAACCAACTGTAACAGCTGCAGTACCTTGAATGTCGTCGTTAAAACTACAAATTTCGTCACGGTAACGTTTAAGCAGTGGCATTGCATTCGGTTGTGCGAAATCTTCAAATTGAAGTAGCACACTTGGCCAGCGACGTTTTACTGCTTTAATGAATAGCTCAAGGAACTCGTCGTATTCTTCTTGCGAAATACGTTTATGGCGAGCACCCATGTACATAGGATCGTTAAGTAGTTTTTCGTTGTTGGTACCCACATCAAGCATAACAGGTAATGTGTATGCTGGGCTTATACCACCACATGCGGTGTAAAGCGACAGCTTACCAATTGGAATACCCATGCCCCCAATACCTTGGTCACCAAGGCCTAGAATACGCTCACCATCAGTTACAACGATAACCTTTACTTTGCCTTTCGTCGCATTGCGCAAGATATCGTCGATTTGGAAACGATCTTCGTACGAAATGAATAAGCCACGTGCACTGCGATAAATATCAGAGAACTTTTCGCAAGCGTCTCCCACTGTCGGGGTATAAATAATCGGCATCATTTCTTCAAGATGGTCACGCACTAAACGGTAGTAAAGTGTTTCGTTGTTATCTTGAATAGCACGTAAGTAAATATGTTTGTTTAAGTTGTCGCTAAAACTTGAATATTGTTGGTAACAACGCTCAACTTGCTCTTCAATTGTTTCATAACGCGGTGGCAGTAAACCGGCTAGGTTGAAACTTTCCCTTTCTTTTTGTGAAAATGCACTGCCTTTATTTAATAGTGGCGTTTCGATCAGACCTGGGCCTGAATAAGGAATATAAAGATAATTCGGATCGGTATTTGTAGTCATATTTCCAAGCTTTGATGGCGTCATAATTATGATCTGACATTATTACTGTTGAAGGTTAAATTGCAATGACAATCCACCTTGTCAGACCATTGAAGAAAATGAATTTTATGCTCTAAAAGGCATAAGGCTAAGTATACATGAAAACTCAGCAGCTTTAAGGCTGCTGAGCCTATTTTTAGTGGCTTTTATCACTTAAAGCGATGCCCTCACGGCGTGGATCTGCAGCACCATAAAGTTTACCGTCTTTTAGTTCAACAGCATGTAAACCAGAGTTTAAATCTAAGATGCGAACTTGGTGGCCTCGGTTAACAAAATCGGCTTCGTGGTTGGCAAGTTCGGTGCCTTTTTCAAGACTGGTGTAATTATTACGATTTGTGATACGTGGCAAATTAATTGCTTCTTGTGCATCTAAATCCCAATCAAGAACAGCCACAACAACCTGCGCTACATAATCAATAATTCGGCTTCCACCCGGTGAACCCACGACTAATCGTAAGCTACCGTCTTTGTTAAATACCATTACTGGCGACATAGAACTACGCGGACGTTTACCTGCCTCAACACGGTTAGCGAGTGGTTTACCATCTTTCGTTGGCGATAAAGCAAAGTCAGTAAGCTGGTTGTTTAAAATATACCCGTTCACCATAACGGTTGAACCAAAAGCCATTTCAATTGAACTGGTCATTGACACGGCATTGCCTTCGCTGTCTACAATTGATACATGCGACGTTGACGGTAATTCATAAGCGTCATCCTGCGCATAGGCCAATGAGTTAGGAGGCGTTCCAGCCTCTGCGTGGGCATCTTTTTCGGTAATCAACTTAGCACGGCTTGCTAGGTAATTTTTATCTAATAAACCGTCCGTTGGAATAGCCATAAAATCTGGATCGCCCATGTATACATTACGGTCTGCAAACGCTAAACGTGATGCCTGGGTAAAGTAATGCAATGCTTGTACTGAGTTAGGTGCAAGCTTGGCCATGTCTTTGTGTTCTAGCAACGCTAAAATTTGTAATACCGCAACACCCCCACTACTCGGAGGGGCCATTGAGCATACTTCGTATTGACGATAATCAACACACACAGGGGCGCGCTCTTTACTCTGGTAGTTAGCAAGGTCTGCTTCTGTTAACGTGCCTGGTGCAACCACTGAGTTTTGTACTGCATGCACTAATTGTTTGGCATTCTCACCTTTATAAAAGGCATCAATACCCTGCGATGCTATGTCTTTATAAAGAGCCGCTAATTCAGGGTTCTTTTTTACAGACCCGACAGCCAGTGGCTTACCATCAGGGAAAAAGTAATCACGAATGACGGGTAACGTTGTAACGCCAGGGTTTAGCTCTTTTGCCAGCAACTTATGCAAACGAGGGGATACAACAAACCCCTGCTCTGCCAGCTCAATTGCCGGTTGAAACAGCGTGTGCCATGGCAATTTACCATAATGTTTATGCGCGCTTGCAAAGGCATGTAAAATCCCAGGTACACCTACTGAGCGACCACCCACAACTGCTTCAATCCATTTTACTGCTTTACCATGTTTGTCTAAAAAAAGAGTTTCATCAGCATGGCTTGGCGCTGTTTCACGACCATCGAAAGTGGTTAGGCTTTTGTTTTTGTTGTCGAAATACATCAAAAACGACCCACCACCTATGCCCGATGATTGCGGCTCAACCAGTGTAAGTATCAGTTGAGTTGCAATGGCAGCGTCTACCGCTGAGCCGCCCAGTTCTAACATTTTTTGACCGGCTTTTACTGCATACGGATTTGCAGCAGCAACCATGTATTTAGTGCCTTCAACGACCTGCTTATGCGCAAAGCCTGTTGCGGCTTCAGGCTCACGCGTTTCAACCTTAGTTGGAGCTGCAAAAATTGACGTTGTATAAATTAATGACGAAGAGAGCACAATAAGTGCTTTTGTTTTGAATAACATAAATAAACTTAATCCCGGTGTTTAATTGGCATCTTAAAATTAAACGTGCACAATATGCAAAATTTAAGATACAACAAAAATAACATGATCAACCTTCCTCTGAAACCACAATATGTACTGCCGCCACTGTGTTTAATGCTGATTAGTACCCTTTTTGCTGCGTTTAACTTAAATGATTATTTAGAATTTAACCGTAATTTAGTTGCAGATGGTGAATTTTGGCGTATTTTCACGAGTCAATTTGTACATGCAAACTGGCCGCATTTAGCCTTAAATTGCGCCGGAATTTTATTAATATGGGCATTGCATGCAGAACATACCTCCCCTGCTCGGTATGCTTTTAATACCGCTGTTTTGGCTTTATGGTGTGGTTTAGGCGTATGGTTATTTTGCCCTGATATAAAAATATACACTGGACTGAGTGCACTCTTGCACGGTGTTATTATTTGGGGCGCTGTCAAAGATGTGCAAGCAGGTATGCTAAGTGGCTGGTTGTTATTTATAGGCACCTGGGCAAAAGTAGTGTGGGAGCAAGTTGCAGGCCCTAGTGAATCAGTAAGCCAATTGATTGCGTCAAATGTTGCCATTGATGCTCACTTTATCGGTGCAGTTGGCGGCACTGTGCTGGCTTTGCCTGTACTGATTAAAGTTATTAAACATCGCGAGTAACTTCATAACTTTGCTCGCTTTTTTTAGCTGTGTTCTTTTTTAACACGAAAAATTGTTAATACGAAAAAGGAATTTTAAATGATAAAGAATAATGGCTATTTTTATCTTGGTCTCATCGCACTTTGCCTTTACGGCCCTTTACTGCTTAGCTTTCTAAGCTCATTTATTAATTTACAGTTTATATCGCCAAGGTATATGAGGGATGTCTCTCAGGTAAAAAATATTATTGTATTTGCCTCAGCTATTTTGGGCTTCACCTTATTACTCATGAAATACCAGGAAGTAAGTGCGCTTTTTAAAAATAGAATAATCGCAAACATCACACTTATATTGAGTTTTTTGTATGCTTGCTTGATGATTACTGGGGCAGGCTTAGTTATGTTTCTGGATGCGACCTTCGGCTCACATAAAGACTACATTTATCAAGAACACACACTTAATGACCGTACTTTCTATGTCTATACAGCGGACCCCGGTGCTTTTGGCAAAGCGCATCATTATGTGTATTTAAAGTGCCCTGCATCCTTTAATCGCTATGAATTAGAGTTTATAGCCAAGCTATCGTGGATAAAGAACTTTAAGATGAGCTTAGTGAGCGATGATTTAATTTTTAAAGGCGAATCAGAGCAGTATACAAAAGTGCTCAATGTAAGCACATTTCACTGCAAATAGACCCATTGAAATAATCATAATGTAAATAAAAACAGCCACTTAAAGTGGCTGTTTTTAAATTACTTAATAGTATTAAAGCGTTTCTTTAAATAGCTTATAAATACGACGGTATTCATCTAACCAGCTTGATGGCTGTACAAAACCATGGGGTTCAACTGGGAAGATGGCTGTTTCAAAGTTTTCTTTTTCAAGCTCAATTAAACGTTGTACTAAACGCACTGAATCTTGGAAGAATACGTTATCATCAACCATAGGCGCATTAATTAATAAATGACTTTTCAGGCCTTCAGCAAAGTAAATTGGTGAACTCTTTTCGTAGGCGATCGGGTCAACATCTGGATGATTTAAGATGTTAGACGTATAAGGTCCGTTGTAATGAGCCCAATCGGTCACTGGACGAAGTGCAGCACCCGCTTTAAATAAATCAGGTTGGGTAAATAGTGCCATAAACGTCATGAAGCCACCGTAAGAACCGCCATACGTGCCAACAGCTTGTGTATCAACATTCGCGTTTTCAGCCATCCAGCTTACGCCATCGGCTAAATCTTGAATCTCTGGTGTGCCCATTTGACGATAAATTGCAGTACGCCAATCACGGCCATACCCTTTCGACGCACGATAATCCATATCCATGACTACATAGCCTTCAGATGCTAATAGTGAATGGAACATAAACTCGCGGAAGTAACCAGACCACCCCATGTGGGAGTTTTGTAAGTAACCTGCACCGTGGTTGAAGATAACTGCTTTACGATTTTTACCGGTTTCGCCTTCTTTATAGTCAGCGGGGTAATACACTTTTGCGTAAATAGGTTGATCAGTGTGGCTTGAAGGCACAGCAACAATTTTAGGCGCAATTAACTTCTTAGCCAAAAACTCGTCAGACACCGTATGCGTTAACTGAGTTACTTGTGTATTTGCTTTTGCATCAGCAACATATAGCTCTGGTGGCGACATAATTTTTGAGTGAGTTAGCAGTAATTTGCTTTCATCTGGACTTAACTGGTAATCAGTCATACCGTCTAGGTTAGTCACTTGCTCAGACTCACCGTTAGCAGGATTTACACGGTAAATTTCGTATAGACCTGGGTGCTCAACATTTGCTTTGTAGTAAATCGCTGAGTTATCCGCGGTTAATGTTAGGTTTGAAACAACAAACTGACCTTTAGTAAGTTGTGTTGCTTTACCATTTAGCGGCTTTTTATAGATATGGCTGTAACCAGACTCTTCTGATAAGTAGTAAAGCGTATCTGAGTTATTTAACCAACCAAAGTCATTGTATGCATAGTTAACCCACGCATCATCGTGTAAGCGGTGTTGAGAAACAAGTGTGTTATTCTTTGTATCAACAGTTGCTAACCAACGGTCTTTGTTGTCCCATGCTTCAAGCATAAGCGCAACCTTTGAGCCATCGGTGTTCCATTGGATTGCACTTTGATCCCAACCCCAGTCCATCATTAGATTAATTGCACGTGGTGCTTTTTCAGACTTGTAAGTTTTGCCATCACGGGCGTAGTTTTCTTTTTTTACCGCGGCAAGCACATCTTCATCAAAGCCTGGTAATGTGTCGAACGCCAGTGTTGTTTGCTCACCCGATTTAAGGTCAATGTAAATAACATCTGAGCTGATTGGTTTTTCATCTGCAACACGGCGACGTACTTTTTCTGCTTTAACTCGCGCATCATCAGCGATGTAATTAGGCATAATATCGCCTTCATCGCGCCATGGACGGCTTTCGGTGGTTACTGCAACTAATGCTTGGCCATTTGGTGAAAGCTGCACATCGGCTAAACGCTTACCTTTACCTAAATAAAACTGTGAATTTGCAATGCTGTCGTTTTGCTCTTTGATTTGTTCTTCACGCGCTTCACGATCTTTTTTATTTTTGTGCGTAAGTGCAATGTAATCAATTAATTTATGCTGTTCTTTTGCAATATACGTGTCAGGCTCTTGAACACCTTTTGGTGCATCGTCTAAGTGCAGATTTACAAGCTCTACTTGACGACCTGTCGCTAAATCAACTTTATAAAATGCATTACCTTGGCGGTAAGCAAGATTGCCGTCGGTTAAAAACTGCGGTTTTGATTGCTGTGCACTGTCGTGTGTGATCTGCGTTATTTGACCTGAGCTCAAGTTTTTAACAAAAATATTGCCTTCAAATGCATAGGCCTGTTGCTTTTTATCTGTTGAATAAACAGCATTTTTTGCACCAACAGTGTGTAGTTTATTTAACGCAACTTGAGATGCAGACTGGCTATTAACCGCTTGAACATATAAGTCACGTAATTCGTTACCTTGTTGCTTTTGAGCATAAACGATGCTTTTAGAGTCACCATTCCAAAAAGCGCGCTCAGGCTGACGACCAAGCCAATCAGGGTGAGCCATAGCTTGCTCTAATGTAATTTCAGATGAACCAGTGTCTACGGGTGTAGCAACCATTGGAGCAACTTGAGTAGGACTTACTTCTGTTGCAGTTGAGGCGGTTGTTTGACAACCAGCTAGCATGAAGCTAGATGCGACTGCGAGAGCCACTAACGTTTTGTTAGCAGTGGTTTTGAATTTCATAGTGCTTCTTACAGGTAATTATAATTCGCCTTATTTAAGCAGAAGCACTGATGAAATAGCAATTTTAATAGGATAAACAGCCAAACTTTTCCGTTTAATAACAGCTTATTTTAACGAAATATCGAGCCACACCATGCGATGATCAGAAGACGCATTACGATCTTTAATTAAACGGTACAATTCGCTGTCTTTGGTTGGCCAAAATACCCCCCCATTTTTAATTTCAATACCGTAATTTGATGGCAGTACATAATCAGCACGTGCTTGCCAATACGCGGTGTAATTTTTAGCGTAACTGTCTTTATAAGACTCTTTTGCACCTTTACTCGATGGTGTAAACAACGCATTAACATGTGGATTTTTTAATATTTGATCCGTTGTCGTTGGGCGTGCTTTATCCCCTTCTGGTGCAGCATTTAAATCACCAACAATTACAAACCGACTATTCGGTTTTAAGCCACCTTGTTGGCCTTTATCATCATAGAGGTAGTTTTCGTTGTTAATGTAATCAGCAATCAGTCTAACTTCATCATGGTTGCGCTTGCCGTTACGGTCTTCATCACCATCAAATACAGGTGGCGTAGGATGCGAAGCTAATAAATGGAATGTCTTTCCTTTTACTTTTATGGGTAAATCCCAAAACGATTTTGAGCTTAAATGAATAGCTTGCCACGCTTCTTTTGAATACCAATCTTTACCTGTTTTGGGGTCTATAGGCATTTGCGCGTTTGGCATATCTTTGTATTTGAATGTTTGCAGTGTACGGGCTTTTTCTAAATCAATAGGATAACGCGAGAGTACAGCCATCGCATAATGCCCCTCAAAGAAGCCAAAACCGTGCGCATCACCTTTGTAATGCCCCTTTACACCATCTTTATCTAGGTCAAAATTAGTGGGTAAACCTGTATTAACCGGCGCAATGAAAGCATACGGGTAATCTATAGCAACCTGCTTATTTTGTGAGACTTGTAGATAATTTTTACGAAAAACATTAATGCCTTTATCTGCATCGATGTAATCAAATTCATTGAGTAAAATAACATCAGGTCTGACGCGTTGAATAATTTCTGCGATATTACGAATTTGCTGGTGGTTACTTGCAAGCGCTTTACTGAGCGCGTCTTTATCGATTGTTTCGCCTTTGCTTGCATAGTTTGTTGCGTCCATACTGACGTTAAAAGTCGCAACGCGTAAGTCGGCAGCAACAAGGTTAGTTGCAAATAAACCAGTTGCAAGTGCAATTGAAGACGTTAATAAGGCGTTTTTCATGAAATAAATCCATCTACTATTAAAAGTAAAATAATACTACTGACGATGATCCATAAGATCATTGCCATCATAAAAGGTTTAATACCAGCTTGCTTAAGCACTGTAACAGATAAGCCACTGCCAATTAAAAATAGCGTCATAACTAATATTTGTTTCGCGCCAATATTCAATGCATGCCAAAGAGGTTGATACTCTGGTAAGCTTGAATTTATCAGTGCTGCTGCTAAAAATCCAATTATAAACAAAGGGATACTTGCTTTTTCATCGGATTTCCAAAAAACTCCCGCAATACTTGTATAAGGAATAATCCACATTGCTCGGGTTAACTTTATGGTGGTTGCAATCGCTAATGCTGATGCGCCATAAGCAGCTGATGCACCAACAACGCTACTGGTATCGTGTATTGCAAGTGCGGCCCATACACCAAATTGCTGTTCTGTTAGACCAAGATAGTGACCAATCATTGGAAATAGCACCAGACCTAGCGCGTTTAATAAAAAAACAACCGCGAGTGAAATGGCGACTTCATGATCTTTTGCTTTTATTACGGGGGCCATAGCTGCTATCGCACTCCCACCACAAATTGCCGTACCAAACGATATCAATACCCCAGTATTTTTATTCAGTTTAAATAACTGAGATAAAATTTCACCAAGTCCAATTATGGCTGTAATGCTAACAATGGTGAGTACGATAGAGCTGCGCCCTACTTCAATAACTTGATTAAAATCAACAGCAAACCCTAAACCTATGACAGCAATTTTGAGCATTATCTTACTCAATTTTTGAGATAGAGCTGCAAAGGGGTTACCCAAAATAATAGCAAATAAAGCCCCTACAATGAGCGATGTAGCAGAACCTACAAAAGGAATAGCCGAGATTAAGAATAACGCAATAAAAAGAAGTTGTTTGGGACGTTCAGCAATCACAACGGGGCTCTTATCAGTCTGTTTGTTAATTTATGCACCAAAGGCGCGATTAAAATCACAGTAGGAAATGCAACACAAAAAGCAAAAGCCCATGCTTTTAACCAAAGAATCACAATATTATCGACAAAACCAACGTTAAAAATGCTGATCACCAATGACATAAAACCAGACATAAATAACGCCATAAAAAACGCAAATACGACTGTTTGTAATCGTGGATGGAACATAGCACGCTAATATTAGTATAAAAATAGGAGTCTATCGGAAGAATTTATAGACGCAAGCTCTTTGAGACAAGAGACGTAAATACATGTAATGGCATTAAAAAGCCGAGAAGACCTCGGCTTTTAGCAATTTAAACTGATTAGTTTAAAATCAACTGTGTACTGGTGTTTGCGACACCTGGGTAATCTTCTTCTGGTAGAATTTCGGCAAGGGCCGCTAAACGCTCACCCAGTTGATGAAGATTATCGGCAGAGACATTAATGTGCCCCATTTTGCGACCCGGCTTTGCTGTTTTGCCATACCAGTGACTCGTAACGTCGTGTGTAGCCAGCACTGATTGAGGGATAGATGGTTGGCCTAACACGTTAATCATCGCTGTTGGGCGAAGTAACTCCGTGCTACCCAGAGGTAAACCCGCCACTGCGCGCATATGGTTTTCAAATTGCGAACAGTGAGTGCCCTGCTGCGTCCAGTGACCCGAGTTATGCACACGTGGCGCAATTTCATTAACGAGCAATGTACCTTGCACATCAAAGAATTCAATCGCTAACACACCTACATAATCAAGCTCTTGCGCTAATTTATTAAACGCGCGCTCAGCTTGCTCTTGAATGGCCGCTTTTTCTTTGCCAGCAACAGATAGCGTTAATACACCGTTGGTATGCTGATTTTCGGTTAATGGGTAAATAACCGTGTTCCCTGCTTTGTCGCGTGCACCAATGATTGATACTTCACGGTCAAATGGGATCATCTTTTCAGCAATGATTGAATGTGGCGCAGAGTCAGTACCTGAAGCAATGAAGTCTGCCATTTCAGACCAGATTTGTTCAATTTCGTCATCTGATTTTAAACGCCACTGGCCTTTTCCGTCGTAACCAGCTTGGCAAGTTTTAATTACCAGCGGTTTACCTAAACGTTCAACTGCGGCAATTAAATGTGCTTTTTCGGTGATTAATTGATAAGGCGCACACTCTACGTGTGTTTTATCGAGTAACGCTTTTTCTAATGCACGGTCGCCGCCAGTTTTTATGGCTGCTTTGCCCGGGTAAAACTTATTGCTTTGACAACACAGTGTTAAGACATCATCGGGAATGTGCTCAAACTCTGCGGTAATAGCATCTGCATTATCGATTGCTTGTTGTAATGTGCTGCTGTGAACTTCACCTGTTAAAGGGTGAATAATTTTTTCACTGCCTACATCGTAAGCAACCACGTTTAAATCAAGCGGTGCGCCTGCTAAACTCATCATACGAGCTAGCTGACCTGCACCTAAAATCAAAATATTCATATTACTCTGCAGGATTTGGGTTAGCTAAAATAGTCTCTGTTTGTTCTTTGCGGAATGTTTCTACTTTTGCGAAGATTTCAGGCTGTTGGCAACCTAAAATTTGTGCAGCGAGTAGACCCGCGTTTGCCGCACCAGCTTCACCAATAGCAAGCGTACCGACAGCAACACCTTTAGGCATTTGGCAGATAGATAATAATGAATCAACACCGTTTAGCGTTTTAGATTTAACAGGCACACCTAATACAGGTAGCGAGGTAAACGCCGCAGCCATACCAGGTAAGTGCGCAGCACCACCGGCACCCGCTATAATAATTTTTATACCACGCTCAGCAGCTGAGCTTGCATAATCGGCAAGTAATTGAGGAGTACGGTGTGCAGAAACAACTTTGGTTTCGTATTCAATGCCGAATTTTTCAAGCATTAACGCCGCATGTTCCATCGTTGGCCAATCTGATTTGGAACCCATAATAATGCCAACAGTCATATTTACACCTCAATCAATTTATTTTATAAAAAAGCGATTAATACCAACTGATAATTTAATCATGCAAATTGGTATAAAAGCGGACTTTTGTCCTTATTTTGTGGCGTGTATTATATACCTAAGTCACATAAAGATGCGACTCTAGAAGCACAAAAAAGCCATGACTTGCATGGCTTTTAAGCAGTAACTTAACGATTACGCTTCTTTACTTGCTAGGTACTCAGTATATGTTCCCTTAAAGTCGATAATTTTACCGTCTTTAATCTCCCAAATACGATTTGCAAGTGATGATACAAACTGTCTATCGTGTGAAACGAACAATAATGTACCTTCGTACGCTTCAAGGGCTAAGTTTAGCGCTTCGATAGATTCCATATCCATGTGGTTGGTTGGCTCATCCATTAACAAAATGTTTGGTTTATGCATCATAATCTTACCAAACAACATACGGCCTTGCTCACCACCTGAAATGACTTTTACCGATTTTTTGATGTCGTTTTGTGAAAACAGCATACGACCAAGGAAACTACGAACAACTTGCTCATCATCTCCTGCTTGTTGCCATTGTTCCATCCATTCAAACAAGTTCATGTCTTTTTCGAACTCATCTGCATGGTCTTGTGCATAATAACCAATGTTCGCGTTATCAGACCATTTATACTCACCTTGCTTTGGTGCTAAACGCCCAGCAAGAGTATTTAAAAGTGTTGTTTTACCAACACCGTTTTCACCGATAATCGCAATGCGCTCGCCCACTTCCACTAAGCCCTCAAGGCCGCTGAAAAGCATCTCGTCAAAGCCTTGTGCAAGGTTAGTTAACTCAAGTGCATTACGGAATAATTGCTTTTCTTGTTCAAAGCGAATAAACGGGCTCTGACGTGATGACGCTTTTACTTCTTCAAGCTGAATTTTATCAATTTGTTTAGCGCGTGATGTAGCTTGCTTTGCTTTAGAAGCATTTGCAGAGAAACGCGATACAAATTGTTGAAGTTCAGCAATTTGGCTTTTCTTCTTGGCGTTTTCGCTTAGTAAACGTTCGCGAGCCTGTGTTGCAGCAAACATATATTCATCGTAATTACCTGGATAAATACGTAATTCACCGTAATCGATATCAGCCATGTGTGTACACACTGAGTTTAAGAAATGACGGTCATGCGAAATGATAATCATGGTGCAGTCGCGCTGGTTTAACACGTCTTCTAACCATTTGATGGTGTAAATATCCAAGTTATTGGTGGGCTCATCCAGTAACATGATATCTGGGTCAGAGAACAGTACTTGAGCAAGTAACACACGCAGTTTAAAGCCAGGGGCAATTTCAGACATTGGACCGTAATGCTGTTCAGTGCCAATACCTACGCCAATAAGTAACTCACCTGCTTTAGCTTCAGCAGAGTAACCGTCCATTTCAGCAAATTCGGTCTCAAGATCGGCTACTTTCATACCGTCTTCTTCGCTCATTTCGGGTAAGCTATAAATACGATCACGCTCCTTTTTTACTTCCCACAGCTCTTTATGACCCATGATAACCGTGTCGATAACAGAAAACTCTTCGTAAGCAAACTGGTCTTGGTTTAGTTTTGCGATACGTTCGTTTGGATCTGTGCTGACATTTCCTGCTGATGGCTCAAGCTCACCACTGAGGATTTTCATGAACGTTGATTTACCACAGCCATTTGCACCGATTAGACCATAGCGGTTGCCATCGCCAAATTTAGCTGAGATATTTTCGAATAAAGGTTTAGCACCAAATTGCATGGTGATATTAGCTGTACTAATGATAGCGGTACCCTCCAGCGGGTAAAAGTAAAAATAAAACTGCGTGCAATTTTAAACTAAAGCCGCTTTGCACGCCATGAAAGTTTCTTTAAATACGCGCAGTGATTTTACAATTTCAAATGGGCAGTCTACCTTTAATGAGCATGCTCACTTTTATTTATGAGCGCGCTCATTTAAAAATTTAGCAATATAAATCAATGGGCTAAACATGAAAAAGCACGATCAAACGCACTCACGGATACTGAACGAAGCGTGGAGTCTCTTTACTGAAAGTGGCTTTAACGACACGTCAACCAGGCAAATATCTACAGCAAGCGGTATTGCTGTAGGCACTTTGTTTAATCATTTTTCTGATAAGGTGGCAATTTTAGAGGCGTGTTTAGACATGCGTTTTAAAGATGTGTTAGAGCGTGCAAAAGAGACCGATATACATCGCCCGCCCCGACTTAAGCTTAATCACTATGCACAATATTTTTATCAATTTTATTGTTTGCACCATTGTTTTTATAAAGTGCTTTTTAGCCAACGATTGTTTTCGCAAACATTTCAACAGCAGCATATGGATCTAATGCATTCATTAGTTTTTGCTGACCAACCACAATTTAACAAAGTAAAAGCTGCAATCTTGCTTGATTGTTATTTTATGACTTTATTGTATGGATTAGGTGCAGACACACCCAATACTAAATTAATGCTAAGAACACTTAGTCAAAAAGTGTCTATTTTTTAGTCTGACTAACACGTTGATTATTCAATGAAGTGAACTGAAAATGAATAAATATTCCACAAAGGCTGTACCTTTCATGATATTTTTTCACTTTTTACCTTATTTTAGCTTTGATAGTCTTCATCTTTTAGTTAATTTATACCTCTTAGGGACAATAATAAAACAAGGTACTCTATGAAAAGAACACTCGCTGCCACACTGATTGCTGGTTTATTCACAAGTTACACTGTAGATGCAATCGAAATATACAAAGATGAAACGAACAGTGTCACAGTAGGCGGCTTTATCGATGCGCGTATTATAAACACGCAAGGTCAGACAGAAGTTGTTAATGGTGCGTCACGCATTAATTTTGATTTTAAGCGCCAATTACAAAATGGATGGCATGCATTTGCATTACTAGAATGGGGCGTAAACCCGGTAGGCAGTAGTGACATTATTTATAATAATCGCTTTGAATCAATTCAGGATGAGTTTTTATATAATCGATTAGGTTATGTCGGTATTAAGCACGATGACTATGGTCAAATTACGCTGGGTAAACAATGGGGTGCTTGGTATGACGTTGTTTATAACACTAATTTTAGTTTAGTGTGGGATGGTAACGCAGCTGGCGTGTATACGTATAATAAAGACGATGGTGCAGTAAACGGCACCGGTCGAGGTGATAAAGTACTGCAATACCGTAATAAATGGGGTAAGTTTCATGTTGCACTGCAAGCCCAGTTAAAATCTGATGATTTTTATACATGTGATATTGCCGATATATCACGAAGTTCATGTGAAGTGCTTTGGAACCAAGGCAATAACGCTGCGCAAAAAGTAGAGTTTAATTCAACCTATGGTGCTGCCCTCACCTATTTTGCTACTGATAATTTAAAATTAACAGCGGGTGTAAACCGTGGACAATTTGATGTTTTATACGCGGGTGGGCGGAATCAATCGGTCACTGATCTAATTTATGGTGCGGGCATTACCTATGGTGACTTTTATAAACCGGGCTGGTATGCATCGGCCAACATAAACAAAAACGAAAACCACGACACCGATAACATTGGCCGCTTAATAAAAGACGCTGTCGGGTTAGAATCAATTTTAAGTTATCGATTCGACAATAATTTACGTACTTTTGTTGCCTATAACGTGTTTGATGCCGGTGACGATTACGTGATCCAGCCAAACTTTAATGCAGATCCTGAGGATGTGTTCAAGCGTCAGTTTGCAGTTTTAGGCGCACACTATTTCATGGGCAAAGACACGATTTTGTATATCGAAGCGCGTAAAGACTTTAGTGACTTTTCAAGCAATGATGCAGAGCAAGAAGCTCAAATGTCGCAAACCGAAGATGATGGTATTGCCATCGGCTTCAATTACACATTGTAATTAAGTTTTAATTTAGAGCCCACAATCGTGGGCTTTATTTTTTAGATAAATAACTCTATGCCAACGTACCCTGTACGACACTGCAATAACGATAATTACATTCAAATCATTAAAAGCTAATTGAATATAAATACATACACATAAAAGATGTTATCGATAACACCATTGTGAAAACTCTTATTTTTCCCTACTCCTCTATTTTGCGAGCTTTTACATACCTAGCGTATTTTCGATGTCATGGGGAGAAATTAAGTCACTGCTCTGATATTACGTATGCGGCTTGCTGGTAACTGAGTGCAAAATGCAACTGGGGTTTATGCACGAAATTAAGACATGTTATTGGTAATAAAGAAGCGACAAAAATGCAAAAGATAAACAAAATTAACTCAGCTCTGCAAAGTTAATTCGACTAAATTAGATGTTACTTAGGGCTTGAACCATCGTTCTTGCGATTAATTATTATACTTCCCCACTCAATTGCTGAGAGTGTAATTAATAAAGATAAAGTATGATGTGTTCTTATTGTTACTGCTATTCTACAGCGAGTATTCACGTTCTACTTTTGCGATACGTGTTGTAAATGCGTTATATCATTTATCGCGACCAAGTTGTTGAGCGTTGAGGTGCTCAACATGTTGTTTCCACGACTTAATAGCATCTAGGCTTTGCCAGTAAGAAACGGTAATCCCTACACCATCACGCACTGATTCCATGCCTAAAAAACCAGGTTGTTGCTCGGCAAGCTCAACCATACGGTTAGCCATTTCTTCATAGCCTGCGGTGTTCTCAGATAAGGTGTTCGTAAATATAACTGCGTAATACGGGGGTTTGGGCGTCGTGGCTATCATAATGGTTACTTACGTCTGCTTGGTTCAAAACCATCATAACATGGAATATCACTGTCGAAGGTATCCCAATTGGCTTTCGAACTGACAAAGTTATGGCTAATCGGACGCTCTGTAATATCGCTGTCCAATAGACCTAAGCGTATACGCAAACGACTCATATCCTCTTTATTTTCACTGTAAATAGGCGAGCCACAACAGCGACAAAAATAACGTATTCTACCGGCTTTAAATTCAAACGCACTCAGATACTGCTTACCTTGTGTAATTGCAAACCCATCACGGCGAATAAACCCATTCGTCGCATAAGCGGTACCCGAATTTTTACGGCATAGTGAGCAATGGCAATGAATAATTGAATCTATGCCACCAGCAATTGTTACCGTTACTTTGCGACACAAACAGCTTCCTTGGTACATATTCCCTCTTGTGGTTTTTAATAGCCGCGATGCTTCCAAAAATCGTTGGCTGAGCCTTCGCTTGGTTTCAGTAAGTTAAACGATTTATCTGCAATTATATGGCCATTTAGCTCAATAGTCATGCGCCAAATACCCACTTTATTATCAACAGGCGCCCAGATAGTATCGCCTAAGTAAAACTGCCAGTCGTTTGTTTTTACATACTCTTCACCTTCAAATGGCGGCATTATTTCACCGTCATCATCGGGAATATTTGGATGATACACACAGAACTTAATTTTTTGGCCTTTTGCTTTTTTAATATTAACAATAAAGCCAAATTCGATATCTAACTCGGCTGGCACATCCGTGGTAAATTCAGTGATTTGTGGTAGGTCTTTTTCTTTTGCATCCCAATGACTGTAGATGCCATAACTTTCAATAGTCGAAACAGGTTTAGCTTTGGCCATACCGACTTAAGGTCCTCTCATTAAACAGGCGCTCATTTTATAGTAGCCATTTTGCCATAACAAGCTTGTACTATAATAACATCTTTAAGTGATGTGTTTTGTCCACAGCTCATTGTTAAGTTCAAAACCACATTTTGCAAGCAGCTTTATGCAAGCTGTATTCTCGGGTTGAACAATTGCATGCACTTTATCAACAGGAGTTGTTATAAACACATTTAGTTTTTGAAAAAACTCTAACAGCACTTTTTGCATTATCCCCTTACCAAAGTAGTGAGATGCGAGTTCAAAGCCTAACACACCCTGCCCATCTATTATGTTAAATAGCCCAATACTGCCAATTACTAAGCCACTACTTCGTAAAACAATCACTAAACGTATACCTTGCTGGTTATAAAAACCTTCGATATCACCTTGAATAAAATCGTATACGTCACCTTTTGTTAAATCACTTTTATAGTCATTAAATGACTGCACTTGAGGATCTTTTAAAATCTCCCATATTGCTTGGCAATCTTTATGGCGTATGGGCCTTAAATCGTAGGCATAGTTGTCATCACAAGACACGTCTATTTCTTCTTTTTACTTTATGAGCAGGCATTATTGTCTTACTATAAGCGCAATTACAAGCAATTAGGTTTAGTACGATGAGTGAAGAATTTAAAGTAATTCAACCAACCACCACTGTTTATTGCAAAGAACGAGGCGAAGGCTGGACCTTAACAGGCATCACGAGTATTGATGAGCACACATCGGTCATGTTTGACGGTGTGAGATACACACTGCCAGCCAGAGAAATCGTTGAAGTATTACTACCACAGCAACTCGAAAGAGAAAAAAGTCAAAGTGAATAAAAACAAAAAGCCAGCAATAAGCTGGCTTTTTAATGTGTTAATTAGCAACTCACGTTATCAGTTTATTTAACGTAAGGCGTTAATACGCTCATCAAGTGGCGGGTGAGATGAGAATAACTCAGCGACACCTTTACCGCTTGCAATACCAAATGCCATCATTGAACCTTCTAGTTGCGATGGGTGGTTTTGCTTTAAACGCTCAAGTGCGCTGCGCATTTTATCTGCGCCAACAAGTTTTGCAGCGCCTGCATCCGCCGAAAACTCACGTTTACGGCTATAGTAGGCCACAATCACACTCGCTAATACACCAAATAACATTTGGAAAATCATATCAAACAAGAAGTAAGTCCAGCTACTGCCACCTTCTTCTTCATCGCTATTGATAAAGTTATCAACAATACCAGCCAATACTTTTGCCATAAAGATAACAAAGGTATTCACCACGCCTTGAATAAGCGTAAGCGTGACCATGTCACCATTAGCAATATGCGATACTTCATGCGCCAAAACAGCTTCCGCTTGGTCTTGATTCATGTTGTGTAATAAACCTGTACTCACAGCAACTAACGAGTTGTTTTTACTAGGCCCAGTTGCAAATGCGTTCATTTCAGGGCTGTCGTAAATGGCCACTTCAGGCATTGCAATGCCTGCTTTTTTAGCCTGTGCAGCCACAGTTGAAACAAGCCATTGCTCAGTTTCTGAACGAGGCTGTTCAATAACATGAGCGCCCGTTGACTTTTTAGCCATCCATTTCGACATAAATAACGAAATAAATGAGCCGCCAAAACCAAATACGGTCGAAATGACTAGAATGCCGCCTAAACTGCGATGACTAATACCCAGTACACTCATCACAATAGACAACACAATGCCTAACACTAGCATGACCGCTAAGTTAGTCAGTAGAAACAAGAATACACGCTTCATAAAAACCTCAGAATAAACATACCAATTGTATTAACTAACGGCATGATTAAAAACCGTTAGTTAATAAAATTAACTGAGCTTGTTACTACCTTTAGTTTAATTTTAAAGCAATTGGTTACAAGGAACTAATTGCAACCAATTGTGACAGAGTATGTCAAAAGTAACAACTCAATTATTATGGGTGAATGGATAAAGTTTCAAGTAAGGTTTTATAAATATTTAATTTAGGGGTTTTTTCTGTGTAGGGGGTAATACCTAATAGCGGAAACGGTAAAGTATTTTTAAGGGTCTGTAAATTAGCCTCTTGTTCTTGCATGGTGGGGTCAACATGATTTGCTATCCACCCTACACAGTTTACGCCCGACGCTTTAAAATGAGCGGCAGTCAATAAAGCATGATTTAAACAACCCAGTTTCATGCCTACAACCAAAATAACATTGAGGTTTTGCTGTTTAACCCAATCAGATAACAAGTCAGTTTCGTTAATGGGTAAGCACCAACCACCGGCCCCTTCTGTCAGAATATAATCAGTATTGAGTGCTTTCACATTCTCATACGCGCTATCTAGTTTCTCAAAGGTGAGTCTATCGCCAACTTTCGCTGCGGCAATGTGCGGAGCAATTGGTGGCTCATAAGTAAACGGATTCACAATTGTGTACTTAGCACCAACAGACGAGCTTTCCATTAAGGTTAGCGCATCTTCATTTACCAACTCACCAAAAGCCATCTCAGCCCCTGCTGCAATGGGTTTGTAACCAACCGCTCGTTGTTTATGTTGTGCTAGCAGCTTTAATAATAAACTGGTGACATGGGTTTTACCGGCATCGGTGTCCGTGCCAGTGATAAAAAATTCTTTCATTGTTTTTCTAATTCTAAAAGTACGACGTGATAACTCACTCTAGCATGCCCATCAACCAGAGGATATGCCTTGCACACGTTATTCAATGCTTGCTTTGTTAAAAGACCCTGACGCTTTTTACTACTGTGTAATGACGTAGCGCCAATGGCCTTGATTGAACGTATTGCCTCAAGTGGGCTTTTATAAGCGTCGGTATAACAGGTATCTACTGCAAAATTCACCTTAAATCCAGCAGCCTTCGCATACTGTGTGACATTGTCGGATGAGTGAAATTGATTAATACGAGATTGGTCATCTAAACAGGCAAAAGCCTGTTTAATTTCGTGTAATGAGCCTGCAATAACACAACTTAAATACACCCGACCATTATCTTTAAGCACGGCAAACAGCTGTTTGAAAAGTAAGGGTAAATCTGCCGACCATTGCACGGCAAAATTACTGAATACGCAATCAACACTGTTTTTTTGCAGTGGCAAATTATCCATATCGGCACACAGCTTTAAATATTCACGGCTTTTATCGGTGTTTAACATGGCGTGGCTTAAGTCCATCGCCACTACCGTTGCAAAATATTGTTGCAATAGGGCTGTATTAACCAGCGGTCCTGCACCTAAATCGAGGCAAACGCCCTGTTGGTTTTTATTCGCAAGCAGTTTGATTAAATGCGCTGCTGCTTGCTTTTGAACGTTAGCATGGCTGTTGTAATGCGCAGCCGCTTTCGAAAACTGACTCGCTGTGGACAGCTTGTGATCTTTAACGCCGTGAGCAGTACTGTGTGCTAATTGGCTCATAAGCACTCCACTAACGTATCTACCAACGTGTTTATATCATCGAGCTGATGGGCACTGCTAAGTGTGACTCTTAATCGCGATGTATTAAAAGGTACGGTTGGTGGACGAATGGCTGTTAACCAAATTCCACGCTGTTTTAGCTTATTCGCCACATCAATCGTTTGTGCGGCATCGCCGAGTACCAATGGTTGTATTGCTGTATCTGAATCCATAAGCGCTAAGTTTTTCGCTTTTGCTAATGTTTTAAAATACGCAATATTTTTAAAAAGCTGCATACGTTTATTATCAGCGGCCAGTATTTTTTCTAGTTGTACACGCGTACTACTTGCCATCACAGGCGACATGGCTGTTGAATAGATATAATCACGGTTAAATTGCAGCATGTAATCAATAACCGATTTACTCGCCAGCAAGCATGCACCACTGCTAGCGAGGGCTTTACCAAATGTAATGATCAATAAATCGGGTTTGTGCACTTCACAGCTACCAAGCCCGTGCTTACCTAACACACCAAACCCATGGGCGTCATCAATCATTAGCCAGGCATTATAGTTATGCGCAAGTTCGCACAGCTGTGCAACAGGTGCTTTATCACCATCCATCGAAAACACGCCTTCACTCACAATGAGTTTATGTTTAGCTTTCGATTTTTGTAAGCGTGACTCTAAGTGCTTTAAATCATTATGATTAAACCGCACCATCGCCGCTTGAGAATGGAGACCGCCATCAATCAAACTAGCATGATTGAGTTTATCTTGAAAAATTGCGGCAGATTGCGCCACAGCTTTATCGTGAAACAAGGCTTTTAACACACTGCTATTTGCACTAAAGCCACTGTTGAAAAGCATGGCACTTTCATAACCCAGTAACTCACATAGGCGCTGCTCAAGAGCCTGTTGCGGTTTATTATAGCCATTTACTAATGCTGAACTGTGACTGCCTAGTGGCAGCTCACTCACTGTAACGAGTTCATCAGCGAAGCCTAAATAATCATTGCTGGCAAAATTTAAGTACTGTTTTCCTGCAATACGAATAAAGCGTCCGTTTGACTCTTCGACCAGTTGGCGCTGCCTAAGTAAAGCATCTTCTTTACGCGCTTGAAGATGCTGTGCAATAAATTCAAAAGGCATAACGTGTTTAAGCTTCGTAAAATAGTTCTGATGTTGCTTTGTCGGCCACTTTTGAAGAAAGTGACGCTGCGACGGCTTCATCTGAATAATCTTCACGTTTTTCAGGGTTCATACCCAGCTTTTTAATCAGCATCATATCGGCATCCGCTTCTGGGTTTTCTGTTGTGAGTAGCTTATCACCATAAAAAATAGAATTAGCGCCCGCAAAGAAACACATCGATTGCATTTGCTCGTTCATCGCAGTACGCCCTGCCGATAAACGTACATAACTTTTTGGCATCATAATACGTGCCACAGCGATGGTGCGAATAAATTCAAAATGATCGAGGTCATCGACATCTTCCAGTGGCGTGCCTTTTACTTTTACCAGCATATTGATAGGCACACTCTCTGGTTGCTGATCTAAGTTTGCAAGTTGCATCAATAAACCATAACGGTCTGCGGCTTGTTCACCCATGCCAACAATACCGCCAGAACATACTTTCATGCCTGCATCGCGTACGTTGTCTATTGTATTTAAACGGTCTTGATAAGTACGGGTGGTAATAATCTGTTGGTAATATTCTGGTGAGGTGTCTAGGTTATGATTGTAATAATCAAGTCCTGCTTCTTTTAAGGCGTGCGCTTTTTGATTATCGAGCATGCCTAAAGTCATACATGTTTCAAGGCCTAATTCTTTTACTTCTTGCACCATTTTTTCGATGTAAGGCATGTCACGATCTTTAGGATCTGACCACGCAGCGCCCATACAAAAACGCGTAGCCCCTTTTTCTTTTGCGGCACGCGCTTGCTCAACAACTTTTTCTACTTCCATAAGGCGCTCACGCTCAAGATCTGTTTTATAATGTCCTGATTGTGGGCAGTATTTACAGTCTTCTGGGCATGCACCCGTTTTAATAGAAAGTAGCGTTGAAATTTGAACTTCATTAGGATTGAAATTTTCGCGGTGAACACTGGCCGCTTTAAACAGTAAATCGTTAAATGGCATATCAAATAATGCTTTTACTTGTTGGTGGGTCCAATCGTGACGGACAATTGCGTGCTCCATAATCTTCTCTTTTTAAATTTATTAGGACGGTCTGATTGGCTTAGTCTACGTCTTGACGTAACATTGTCAACGAAACCAAGCAGAGCAAAGTTTACATATGCACAATAAACAAACAATTGATTTAGATTTTGATCGTGAACATATTTGGCACCCTTATACGTCCATGACCACCCCGCTTCCCGTTTACCCTGTAAGCCATGCAAAAGCGAACCGCATTTTTTTAGAAACAGGCGAAGCACTCATTGACGGTATGGCATCGTGGTGGAGTGCGATTCACGGTTATTGTCATCCTGTACTAAACGAAGCCATTACCAAACAGTTAGGTAAAATGAGCCATGTTATGTTTGGTGGTTTAACCCATAAACCTGCGGTTGAACTTGCCAAAAAGCTCGTTGAGATCACACCATCAACATTAGATAAAGTGTTTTTAGCAGACAGCGGCTCTGTAAGTGTCGAAGTAGCTATCAAAATGGCATTGCAGTATTGGTTAAGCCAAGGTATTAAAACTAAACAAAAATTAATGACCCCGCTTAAGGGATATCATGGTGATACCTTCGCGGCAATGAGCGTATGCGATCCGGTTAACTCTATGCACAGTATGTACTCTGGGTTTCTCCCTGAGCATGTGTTTGTACCTGCCCCCGTCTCCCGCTTTAATGAAACCTTTGATATACATGAAGCAGAAACACTCGAGGTTTACTTTAAAGAGCATCATCAAGACGTCGCCGCTTTTATTATTGAACCTATAGTACAAAACGCAGGGGGGATGAACTTTTACCACCCTGAGTATCTTCGCCATATAAGAGCTCTTTGCGATAAGTACAATGTACTGCTTATATGTGATGAAATTGCCACTGGGTTTGGCCGTACTGGCAAACTTTTTGCCGTTGAACATGCCGACATTGAGCCCGATATCATGTGTATTGGCAAAGCACTCACCGGAGGGATGATGACGTTATCAGCCACATTAACGACATCAAAGGTGGCCGTTGGCATAAGTGAAGGCGAAGCCGGTGTACTTATGCATGGCCCCACATTCATGGGGAATCCACTGGCCTGTGAAACAGCCTGTGCAAGTATTGATTTATTACTAGAGCAGCCTTGGCAAGAGCAAATTGTGCATATTAATGAGGTGCTTACTGAGCAGCTAAGCAAATGTAAGCAACATGCCAATGTGGTGGATGTACGGACACTTGGTGCAATTGGTGTGGTAGAGCTAAACCGCCGTGTTGATGTGGCTAAAATACAACAGTTTTTTGTAGAAAAAGGGGTTTGGATCCGCCCATTTGGAAAACTTATCTACTTAATGCCGCCGTACATTAGCAGCGAAACTTGCTTAGAAAAATTGTGTGGCGCGATTGATGACGCCATTAGCCAAAATATGTTCTAGACACAAAAAAGGAAGCGTATGCTTCCTTTTACCATTCAAACATATAAGCCATTTTGCTTATCATTCTTAGCGGCACTTTGTGCTCACAGCGTTTAGCATATAAATGCTGAAGTGACTTGTCTTTGATTTCACCTACAATCACTTCTTTAACCTGATAACCTAACGCCGAAGCAGCTTGGGCATAGGCAATAAATTCCCATTTTTTTATATTAGTGTTATCTACAATCACCAAGGGGATTTCTTCAGCTAAGGCATTAATAAATCGCGCTAAGTTTAAATTATGATATTCAGGGAGCTTAAATTTATCGAATTGATAGACACCTTCGCTGTTATAAAAATAATCATCGGTTGCGCACACAACATAATCACTTTCATTACCAGCCACCAATTCATCGGCAAGGCTTTGCGCATAATATGATTTACCTGAGCCGGGTAAGCCGCGAAGAATAAAAACTTGTTTCATAGCACCTGTAATACAAATAAGTTAAAAACAATAAGAAACGATTTCTTGTTTAGGATTGATAATAATGCCACAAAATAACCAATTAGCGCAGCGAGAATTTAAATAATCGTCATTTTAACGCAAAATATTGATGCTATTTTATCCAATTGAAGAAAAACTGCTAAAGAGTGTGCCGGAATAGTTTTTTTATTTGATTTACGAAGGTAAGATAGTCGATTCAAGTGCAATGCACAGCATTATAATATTAGGCAACTTATATCATTGGAGTGAAGATGAGCCATTTAGCGATTTCAGAGCTATTAAAAGGCAAGGTTGCGGTAGACAGCCAAGTAACAGTAAAAGGCTGGATCCGTACACGCCGCGATTCAAAAGCAGGAATTTCATTTTTAGCCGTTCATGACGGTTCGTGTTTTGATCCTATTCAAGCGGTAGTACCTAATTCACTTAATAATTATGATGAAGTTACACGTTTAACGGCGGGTTGTTCTGTTTCTGTAACAGGTGTGCTTGTGCAATCTGCTGGCCAGGGTCAGTCGTTTGAAATTCAAGCAAACACGGTTGAAGTATTAGGCTGGGTAGAAAACCCAGACACCTACCCTATGTCAGCTAAACGTCATAGTATTGAATACCTTCGCGAGCATGCGCACCTACGCCCACGTACTAACATTATGGGTGCAGTAACACGTGTTCGTAACTGTTTAGCACAAGCTATTCACCGTTTTTATCATGAGCAAGGTTTTTACTGGATCAGTACGCCTATCATTACAGCAAGTGACTGTGAAGGTGCCGGTGAAATGTTCCGTGTATCAACACTTGATATGCAAAATCTACCACGCACAGATAAAGGCGATATCGATTACAGTGAAGACTTCTTTGGTAAAGAAGCATTCTTAACTGTATCTGGTCAGTTGAACGGTGAGACGTATGCGTCTGCTATGTCTAAAATCTATACCTTTGGCCCTACTTTCCGTGCTGAGAACTCAAACACATCGCGTCACTTAGCCGAATTTTGGATGGTAGAACCTGAAGTTGCGTTTGCTGATTTAGAAGACATCGCAAAACTTGCTGAAAATATGCTTAAGTATGTCTTTAATGCCGTATTAACTGAGCGCCGTGACGACATGGAGTTTTTCGCACAACGTGTTGAGAAAACGGCCATTTCACGTTTAGAAGAGTTTGTAACCAAAGACTTTGCACAAGTTGATTACACTGACGCTATCGAAATTTTAAAAGCCTGTGGTAAACAGTTTGAATTCCCTGTTGAGTGGGGTGTAGATTTACAATCTGAGCACGAGCGTTACTTAGCAGAAGAACATTTTAATGCGCCTGTTGTTATTAAAAACTACCCACGCGATATTAAAGCCTTCTACATGCGTCAAAACGAAGATGGCAAAACAGTAGCAGCAATGGATGTTGTTGCGCCTGGTATCGGCGAAATCATTGGTGGTTCACAGCGTGAAGAACGTTTAGACGTACTTGACCAACGCTTAGAAGAAATGGGCTTAGATAAAGAAGACTACAGCTGGTATCGTGACCTACGTAAATACGGCACAGTACCACATTCTGGTTTTGGCCTAGGCTTTGAGCGTTTAGTCGCTTATGTAACGGGTATGGGTAACGTACGTGACGTTATTGCATTCCCACGTACTAAAGGCAGCGCGACTTACTAAGCAAGCTTAAATGTTAGTGTTAAAAACCAGCCAATGAAGTGACCCCATAAAGTTGGACTCATTTTTAAGCGGCTGCCAAGGCCTGATTTCGATACTGTATCGGACTCAGGCCTTTTAGTTTCAGCTTAATACGCTCATTGTTGTAATAGTGGATATATTCTTTGATGTTTTCAATAAGCTCATTCACGTCTTTAAACGTTTCGTTGTGGTACATCTCACTCTTCAATATGCCGAAGAAGTTCTCAGCAACCGCATTATCTAAACAATTTCCTTTTCTAGACATACTTTGTTGCAACCCTTTTTCCTTGAGATGATTTTGATATTGTTTGTTTTGATATTGCCACCCTTGATCTGAGTGTACAACTGGCTTTTCATTTGGCTTCAACCTAGCAGTTGCTGTTTTAAGCATGTCAGTTACCAAAGGGAGTGCAACGGATTTTCTGACTTCGTAACTGATTACCTCTTGGTTGAATAGGTCAATCATAGGCGATAGATATACCTTCTCATTATCCACTTTAAACTCTGTCACATCCGTCACCCATTTTTGATTTGGCTTCTGCGCACTAAACTCGCGGTTAAGCGTATTTTCTGCGATTTTACCCACTTCACCTTTATAGGATTTATAGCGCTTAGGCCTTACTTTTGACTTGAGGCCTAACTCATTCATCAGCCGTTGAACGCGCTTATGATTAACAAGTACCCCCATTGTTCTCAGAGCACTCGTAATTCTGCGATAGCCATATCGTCCTTTATGCGCGTGATAGATATCACGTATTTTTACCAGTAAATCATTGCTTGTACAGGGTTGCTTACAGGTAGTGCGATGATAATAGTAAACACTCTTTGGCAGCCCTGTAGCCTTTAAAAGGTGTCGTAAGCTATGTTTTGCCTTGAACTCTTCGACGACTATCGTCTTGTCTTTGCTTTTTTCTTTCTGGCTTGAGCCAAGGCTTCTAACTTTTTTAGCACATCATTCTCTGCTCGTAAGTATGCTAATTCTTCTCGTAACTCCTCCTCAGTCATTTGCTCTACTGGTTTTGATGAAGAAGAAGAATTATTAGTCATGACTGGCCTACCTTTTATTTGTGGTTTGAGACGTGATATACCATCACGAGCATAAAGCTTTTGCCATTGAAAAAGAATGCCAGGGGACGATAAATCGAAAAAAGCACTGGTATAACCGAGTGACCAACTGTTTGCTGTCATCGTTTTTAACACTTCTACCTTAAATGCTTGAGAATAAGGTTTGTGAACAGACCTGAAGCTTTCAGCGCCATGAATTCGATAAATAGCGGTCCAATATCGGACCTGCCTATCTGTAACATTAAATCTGTTACTTACCGTCGAAGAGCTTTCAGACAAAGCGAGCTCTGCTATTTTGAGCTTAAAAGCTCGATGATGTTTGGACATAAAAAGACCCCCAGTAATTGGAATGTCCAACTTTATGGGGTCACTTCACAATTGGCTGGTTTTTTTATACCTGTAAATACGCAGCCTTCTCAATTAAATCACCAGCATAATAATTACAAAAGCCAATCTATACTCTATAGTCAACGTTAGTGATTTATAAAGGAGCTATTATCAGACATGCTCATACACTCTCTTAAGATATTAACCCTCACCGCTATTTTTACCTTATCGCCCCGCTTGGTTGCCCTTGAAGAACCCATTAATGCGAAACCGATTTTAATCGCAGGATCAACGACCGTTACAGAGCTGCTTGTAGAAATTAAGGACGAGTTACACAATGGCTTTGGCAACTCAATACAAATTAGACCCATGGGCAGTGATAAAGGCATAAAAGCCATTGCCGACAATGTGATTGATATTGGCAGCAGTTCACGATACCTGACAAAGATTGAACAAGAGAAGTGGCCTTATTTAAAGCAAATTGTGATTGCACAAGATGCGCTTGCTTTTTTCATCAATAGTTCATTGAATATCGACAACCTGACCAGTAATGAGCTTAGAAGCATCTACCAAGGTAAAATAAACACGTGGTCTAGCCTGTCATCAAAAACACCAAAATTAAGTAACAAAAATGATGAGATCCTACTTTTTAGTAAAGGGACTCATCACGGCAGTTTTGATGTGTTTTTAGAGTTTCTCGAACTTGATTACATTAAAGACCCCGATACAAACTACATAAGACTAAAAAATGCAGGCAACAGAGGCTTGTTTTCTAACCAGCGAGTGAGCCTATATGACCATTTCAACCAAGCGCTGGGCATTGTTCAACGGATTCCAAACGCGATTGCCTACGACTCTTACGGTGCGATAAGTAAACTCGAAGACGATAGACGCATTAATAAAGTAACACTGTTATCAATTAATAACGTTAAACCTTCCAAAGAAACGATAGAAAATGGTGATTATGAATTTGTAAGACCGTTAATTCTGATAGTTAATACCCAATCGCCCCGCTCTAAGCTGATTGGCGAAAAGCTAGTAATGCTCTTAAAGTCTCCACAAGTCCAAGCCAAAATGAGCAACCAAGGGTATTTAGCAGTGAATTAATAGAGGTGTAACCAATAGAAGACCTCTTATGTCTAAAAAACAACTTGAAGGCGCATAAACTTGTAGGCGAATAAAACAGTCTATTGAGCTCAGTAAAAGTTCGTCTAAACCGTACTAAGGAACAGTTAAAGCCGGTAAAGCTAATCAGAGCAAATAAAGTCCCAAAGCAAGTTTATGTAACATGCCGATTTTCGATAAAGAAAAGTCGCGCGTTAGTTACATTTATAACGCCCTTACTCGTATTCAGACAGAAACGAGTATAAAAAAAGCTGCGCACCTAGAAGGTGAACAGCTTTTAACAACCAGAATCGTTATGTATTACAGTGCGTTTTCAAGCTCGGGTAATACATCAAATAAGTCAGCAACTAAACCATAATCAGCCACTTGGAAAATAGGTGCGTCAGGGTCTTTATTTATTGCAACAATGACTTTTGAGTCTTTCATACCCGCCAAATGCTGAATGGCCCCACTGATACCTACTGCAATGTATAAATCAGGGGCAACAATTTTACCCGTTTGACCTACTTGCATATCATTTGGCACAAAGCCCGCGTCAACTGCAGCACGAGACGCGCCAATTGCCGCACCTAGTTTGTCAGCGATACCGTTTAATAACGCGAAATTTTCACCATTTTGCATACCTCGGCCACCCGAAATAACCACCGGTGCTGCCGTGAGCTCAGGACGCTCTGATTCAGTTTGTTCTTGTGATACAAACTCGCTTAAGCCTACAGACCCTTTACTATCAATCGCTGAGACAGAAACAGGGGCTTGTTCAGCGGCCACATCAAAGCTGCTTGCACGTACAGTGATTACTTTTTTAGTATCGAGTGATTTAACGGTTGCAATTGCATTACCCGCATAAATTGGACGCTTGAACGTGTCAGCATCAATCACATCAATAATTTCTGAGATTTGCGCAACATCTAGTAAGGCCGCAACACGTGGCATAAAGTTTTTGCCCGTTGTCGTAGCACTTGCAACAATGTGTGAATAATTGTCACTAAGAGATAAAACAAGATCAGCCACATTCTCAGCTAATTGGTGAGCGTATGCTGTATCGTCAGCGACTAGTACATTGCTAACACCGGCGATCGACGCTGCCTTTTCGCTCATAGCCGCTAGATTTTCACCAGCTAATAATAAATCAACGTCAAAACCTAATTTAACAGCAGCGGTCATTGTTTTATGTGTTTCAGGCTTTAGAACACCGTTGTCGTGTTCAGCTATCACTAATGTTTTCATTTAGATCACCTTCGCTTCTGTTTTTAACTTTTCAACCAACGTCGCCACATCTTCAACGATAATACCGGCTGAACGTTTTTCAGGTTCATTAACTTCAACAAGCTGAATGCGCGGAGCAAGGTCAACACCTAAGCTATCTGCAGCAATGACCTCCAACGGCTTACGCTTTGCTTTCATAATATTTGGCAACGATGCATAACGCGGCTCGTTTAGGCGTAAATCTGTCGTTACAATGGCAGGTAATTTAAGCGCGACAGTTTGTAAACCACCATCTACTTCACGCGTAACATTCACAGTACCTGATTGCACATCAACTTTAGAGGCAAAAGTACCTTGGCCACGTCCTGTTAAAGCAGCGAGCATTTGACCTGTTTGATTATTGTCTGAATCAATCGATTGTTTGCCTAAAATAACCAGCTCGGGTGACTCTTGCTCAACAATCTTACTTAATAGCTTCGCTACGTGTAGCGACTCTAGTTTTTCTTCAGTTTCGATATGAATCGCTTTATCTGCACCCAGTGCTAATGCTGTACGTAATTGCTCTTGAGATGATTTATTACCAATAGTTACAGCCACAACTTCTGTTGCCGTGCCTGCTTCTTTCAAACGAATAGCTTCTTCAATTGCAATTTCACAAAACGGGTTCATCGCCATTTTTACATTAGCTAAATCAACATCCGATTTATCTGCTTTAACGCGTGCTTTGACGTTATAGTCAATTACTCTTTTAATTGGAACGAGGATTTTCATCGTGACTCCATCAATTGTGTGTTCTTAAAGCTGACGTCTACGTCAACTTATTTATTTTATGATTTCAGACTACTTCCTGTTGACGTAAACGTCAACCTAAAATAACCTTAAAGTATTCACAGCCTGTAACGTTTCATTTGCAAGTATGAAATACGGTTCTTTTAATGCAGGTCCGTCACTGATAAGAGGTTTATATGGTCGAACGCGAAACCATGGAATTTGATGTTGTTATCGTAGGCGCAGGCCCAGCGGGTTTATCAACAGCTATTCGATTGGCACAACAAGCACAAGAAAAACAACAAGAATTAATGATCTGTGTGGTAGAGAAAGGCTCTGAGGTGGGCGCGCATATTTTATCGGGTGCGGTATTCGAGACACGCGCACTTGATGAGCTACTCCCAGATTGGCAATCATTAGGAGCGCCTGTTTCAACAAAAGTGACTCAGGATGACATTTACTGGTTTAATAACAGTGAAAAAGCCACCAGCATCCCCCACTTTGCGAGCCCGAAAACGTTCCACAATGATGGCAACTATATTGTTTCGATGGGCAATGTATGTCGATTTTTAGCTGAACAAGCAGAAAATCTAGGGGTAGAAATTTTCCCCGGATTTAGTGCGCACTCGTTAATTATCGAAGATGACACCGTGAAAGGGATTATTACCGGCGATATGGGTCTTGATAAAGACGGTAATGAAAAAGACGGCTATATGCCGGGCATGGAATTAAGAGCAAAATACACAGTATTTGCTGAAGGTTGCCGTGGTCATTTAGGCAAAGAGCTTATTAATCATTTTGCCCTTGATAAAGATGCATCACCCCAGCACTACGGCTTAGGCTTTAAAGAAATTTGGCACGTTGACGAAAGCAAACATAAACAAGGTACTGTGGTTCATGGTACTGGTTGGCCACTAACGGGTGATACAAGCGGTGGTGCGTTTATGTATCACAGCGAGAACAACCAAGTTGTGGTTGGTTTAATTGTCGACCTTAATTACTCAAACCCGCACCTGAGTCCGTTTGATGAATTTCAACGCATGAAACATCACCCAATCTTTAAAGACGTATTAGAGGGCGGTGAACGTATTGCGTATGGCGCTCGTGCGATAGCAAAAGGCGGCCTGCACTCTTTACCAAAAATGCATTTTCCTGGTGGCTTAATTGTCGGGTGTGATGCCGGCACACTGAATTTTGCTAAAATTAAAGGTAATCACACGGCTATGAAATCAGGCATGGTCGCTGCCGATGTGATTGTTGAGGCGCTTGCTCAAGGCAAAGAAAATAGCGATTTGGCTGAATATGCAACCGCATTTGAGCAAAGTTGGGCCTATAAAGAGCTGTATCAATCACGCAACTTTGGCCCTGTTATGCACAAGTTAGGTAAATTTTTGGGTGGCGCATACAACACACTTGACCAAAATATCTTTGCAGGGAAACTTCCCTTCAAGTTTGAAGACAATACACCTGACTATGCAACACTTGTTGATGCAAGCAGAGCCGAAAAGATTAGTTATCCCAAACCCGATGGCAAACTGAGCTTCGATAAATTATCGTCGGTGTTTTTATCAAATACGAACCATGAAGAATCTCAGCCTTGTCACTTAAAGCTCAAAGACAACAGCATTCCAATTAACGTAAATTTAGTGAAGTTTGACGAACCAGCACAACGTTATTGTCCTGCAGGGGTTTATGAAGTTCAAGAAATCGAAGGCCAAAAAGAGTTTGTGATCAATTCACAAAACTGCGTGCATTGTAAAACCTGCGATATTAAAGATCCAAGTCAAAACATTTGCTGGGTCACGCCTGAAGGTGCGGGTGGACCAAACTACCCTAATATGTAACGCACGTTACTCATTTAATTACTATTTATCCTAAATTGCAGGGGCTTCGGCCCCTTTTTTAGTCTATGCTTAAGATCTGTTTACCTTTGCAGATTAAGATTTGTTCAAACTTGGGACGCTTAAATCACGGCGCGTGGTTTGTAACCTAGTGAGCTAAGTAAAAACCGAGCAACAAAGAGTAAAGCGCCCCTAAGCATAACTCAAAGGGGAGCGCCTGTTTGGTTTTGATGCTGCGTTATCGGCTATTCATGGGGATAACCACACGCTATAGCCGCTGCCTTGACTGAATCGCACACAGACTGCTGCAAATTTAACCTTGAAAGGTAAGCAAACCCTTAGTCGTGTTTAAATTTATAGTGAGTGATATATGCCGTCATCAAGTGTAACTTTTCGTTTTTTAGCTGAGCCTACTGATGTGAACTTTGGAGGTAAAGTACACGGAGGTGTTGTAATGAAATGGATAGACCAAGCAGGCTATGCCTGTGCAGCGGGTTGGAGCGGTCACTACTGTGTCACCGTGTCTGTTGCTGGTGTTAAATTCCAGCGCCCTATTCTTGTCGGACAAATTGTTGAAGTTAAAGCGAGTATTGCGCATACCGGTAAAACAAGTATGCAAATTTTTATTCAAGTGCGTTGCGGCGACCCTAAAACACAAAACTTAGTCGAAACAAATCACTGTGTTATTAGTTTCATAGCAATGGATGAAGCGGGTTACCCTATCGCGGTACCGACCTACACAGCTGAAACTGATGAAGAAAAGAAAATCGAAAACTACGCAATTAAAATGAAAGAGATTGCCATTGAAACAGAAACATTACTGCAAAAAGCGTAGTTAAGTAACTTCTACATAGCTGATTGAAATTGTTGCGCATATGAAACTGAACAGCTGATCACTGATTAATCATAATGCGCAAAAAAAGCCTAAAACAGTGTTAAAACCAATACTTTAAGCGTATAAAATATATTGGCATATTCAGTGCAATAGTTCCTACGACCGATATGAATACATCGTTTATTTATTTTTTAAAGGAGCTATTAAATGATTAAAGTAATTTCAATTTCTGCACTTTCTTTAGCACTACTTGGTTTTAATAATGCTGCCCATGCAGATACTTCCGAAATGGATTCTCCTCGTATTTATACTGGTATTGGTTATGGTCAATACTCTTTCCAATTTGAAGACAGTGAAAACGACACCGATTTCGATGATGATTCACAAATGCTTAAAGGCTACATAGGGACACAGTTCAATAAGTACTTAAGCTTAGAGCTTGCCTATCAAAACTTTGATGAAGCAAGTGACATTGATTCAAAAGTAGAGCTTGATGGTATTTCCCTCGCAGCGAGGCTTGCTGCCCCCATTACTGAGAGCTTTTCAGTGTATGCGAAAGGCGGGTGGCTTGAATGGGATGCCGAAGTGGAACAAGATTTAGGTGATCTTGGCAGCATTAGTGCAGATACAGATGGCGGCGATGTATTTTATGGCGCAGGTATTGAGTATGCTTTTACTACCAATATGCAAGTACGTTTTGAGTATGAGCGTTATGAGCTTGAAGATGATATTGACCCTGATATGGATGTCGCATCGGTCTCTTTTCAGTACATGTTTTAATTTAGACCACTTAGTTTAAATGTTTAAAGGCAGCCCAGACTGCCTTTTTTTGTGTTTGCATGTAAAATGATGGCAGTTTTTCCTAATTACAACGCATTATGAGCGAATATCAATTAACGGCTGTCGGGCATATCCATTCTCCTTATAAACAAAAGTTTGCCATACCACGGCAACCACGTTTAGTACCCGAAGCAAAAGCAAAACTCGTTTTTACAGCTGATTTCAATCGTGAAGAATTTGTGCGTGGCCTCGATGAGTTTAGTCATATTTGGCTGCTATTTAGATTTCATGAAACAGCAGACAAAGGCTATTCAGCTATGGTACGCCCTCCTCGCTTAGGGGGTAACGAGCGTAAAGGTGTATTTGCAACGCGTGCCACGTTTAGACCCAACGCAATCGGTATGAGTGCCGTAAAACTTGAAGGCATTGAATACAAAAATGGTCAGTTGAGCTTATTGTTATCGGGTATTGATTTACTTGATGGCACGCCTATTTTAGACATCAAACCCTATTTACCTTATTCAGATGCAATGCATGAGGCCAGTGCTGGCTTTGCCGACACCCGCCCAGAAACAGATATGAGTGTAGAATTTAGCGAAGAATCGCTTGCTTTTATCGCTAAACAAACCGATTATCCCGAATTAAAAGCCTTTATCAGCAATGTGTTAAAGCAAGACCCACGCCCTGCTTACAAAAAGCAACGTGAATCAACACAAAGCTACGGCATGACATTATATGATTTTAATATTCGTTGGTTTGTTACTGGCGACCATAATACTGTAACCAGCATCGAAAAATGCTAGTTTTTAACACTTAGCGCTTTAGTGTCACCGCTTCCGCTGGTAAACTGAGCGCCTTGTTACTACTCAAATGATTTGAGTAAACGATAATAATTTTAACACTACTTGGAATAGAGATGCGTACCAGTCAATATATACTCGCAACACTTAAAGAAACTCCGTCTGATGCTGAGATTGTTTCTCATCAATTAATGCTACGAGCTGGCATGATCCGCCGCGTTGCGTCGGGTTTATACACGTGGTTGCCCTCTGGTTTACGCGTACTGAAAAAAGTAGAAAACATTGTACGTGAAGAAATGGATAAAGCCGGCGCAATCGAAATGCTAATGCCGATTATCCAGCCAGCTGACTTATGGGAAGAATCGGGCCGTTGGGAGCAATTTGGTCCTGAATTACTGCGTATTAATGACCGCCACAATCGCCCATTCGCACTTGGTCCGACGCACGAAGAAGTTATCACTGATTTCGTTCGTAAAGAAGTAAGCTCATATAAACAACTTCCACTGACTCTTTATCAAGTACAGACAAAAGTACGTGATGAAGTGCGTCCTCGTTTTGGTGTGATGCGTGCACGCGAATTCACCATGAAAGATGCGTATTCTTTCCATTTAAGTGACGAGTGTTTAGAAAAAACATACCAAGTAATGCACACAGCATACTGCAATATCTTTGAGCGTCTGGGTCTTGATTACCGTCCAGTTATTGCTGATACCGGCTCTATTGGTGGCAGCGTGTCGCATGAGTTTCATGTACTGGCTGAATCTGGTGAAGATGCCATTGCATTCAGTGATGCAAGTGATTACGCAGCAAATATCGAAAAAGCTGAAGCGCTTGCACCAACAGATGCACGTCCAGCAGCGACAAAAGAGCTTAAGGCATTCCCTACGCCAGATGCAAAAACAATTGCTGAGCTAAAAGAGCATTACGGGGTTAAACCTCATCGTGGCGTTAAAACACTGATTGTGTATGGCGCACCTGATGAAAACGAACAACGTGGTTTAGTGGCTCTTATTGTACGTGGTGATCATGAATTAAATGAACTAAAAGCAGAGAAACACCCGCTTGTTGATTCACCTCTTGAAATGGCTAAAGAAGAAGACATCGTTGCGGCGATTGGCGCGAAACCAGGCTCACTAGGCCCTGTTGGTCTAAACATGCCTATTATTGTAGACCGCACTGCCAATGTAATGGCTGACTTTGTTGCCGGTGCAAACAAAGATGGCGAGCACTTTAGCGGCATTAATTGGGACCGCGATGTTGAAAACTATGAAGTTGCCGATATTCGTAATATTGTAGAAGGCGATCCTAGCCCATGTGGCCAAGGTACGTTACAAATTAAACGCGGTATTGAGGTTGGTCATATCTTCCAACTGGGTACTAAATACTCTGAAGCAATGAAAGCAGGTGTATTAAGCGAGTCAGGTAAAAATCAGATCATGACAATGGGTTGTTATGGTATTGGTGTATCGCGTATCGTTGCCGCTGCCATTGAACAAAATAATGATGAATACGGTATTAAATGGCCACAACCTATTGCACCGTTTGATTTAGCCATCGTTCCTATGAACATGCATAAATCTCATCGTATTCCTGATATTGCAAACAACTTATATGACGGTCTAAAAGCGCAAGGTATCGATGTGTTATTTGATGACCGTAAAGAGCGCCCAGGTGTTATGTTCAACGACATGGAATTACTCGGTGTGCCTTACACACTGGTCATTGGTGAACGAAACCTAGATGAGAATAAAGTTGAGCTTAAAAACCGTCGTACGGGTGAAAAGCTCATGCTTGATTTAGACACTGCAATCGCTGAAATTGCGGCATTAGTAAAAGGCTAAACCTTTTACGCTATCTCAGTTAAAAAAACCGCTTCGGCGGTTTTTTTGATCATGTGCACTTTGTCATAGATGTTTCGCTAAACCGTCTTTTTAATGTCACCTTCTATCCCTAGCATTTAGCTTATTACACCATGAGTAAATGCCATGAATAACACAACTAGCAGTAATAAAACTCACTATCCTGCCGTTTGGATTTCCGACGTTCACTTAGGTTACAAAGACTGCCAAGCTCAGTATCTATTAAACTTTTTAAATTCTATCGAATGTGATGTACTTTACCTTGTTGGCGATATAGTTGATTTATGGTCAATGAAACGGCAGTTTTTCTGGCACCCAAGTCACTATGATGTACTTGCGCTTATTCAAAAAAAAGCCAAAGACGGCACGCGTGTTATTTACATACCAGGAAACCATGATGAAACTTTTCGTCATTACGCCAACGAGTCATTATTTGGTATAGAAGTTCATAAAAAATATATACACACCACGAAGGCGAATAAACGTTTTTTACTTTTGCACGGTGATGACTTTGATTCAGCAACCCGTTACAACAAGCTAATTAGCATAGCGGGTGATGCTGGATACGATTTTTTACTCTTTTTAAACCGCTGGACAAACCGAATTAGACGTTTGTTTGGAGGGAATTACTGGTCGCTTGCTTCGTGGATCAAAGCACGCGTACACAAAGCGCGTGCAGCAATTGAAGCCTTTGAAAATGCAGCAATTCATGAAGCAAAAAAACAAGGCGTTGATGGCATAATATGTGGCCATATTCATCACCCTGCGGTGAAAATTGTCGATGATATTGTGTATTGCAATGACGGAGATTGGATAGAAAACTGCACAGCGCTTGTTGAAAACAGTTGCGGAAAAATTGAGTTGCTACATTGGAGCGAAACACAAAAAGTCATTCACTCTGCAGATATCAGCAAATTAAAGCCAACCCCCGCCTTCGACAAAAGCCAAGATGCGGCATAAGCTGTTTAACCTTTGAGCCACATCGACAATTTATTGCGTAATGTGGCTTGCTTAATAGGTTTTGTAATGTAATCGTTCATGCCAACACTTAAACACTTTTCTCTGTCGCCAGCCATGGCACTGGCTGTCATCGCAATGATGATCACATCTTGATAAGCATCGCCTGCTTTACCTTGTCTGATTTCCTTTGTGCAGTCATAACCATTTAAGTTGGGCATTTGACAGTCCATTAAAATTAAATCGAATATTGTCTTACTATTTTTCAAAAGTTCTAATGCTTCAAAGCCATCATTGGCTGATTCAATAGTCACATTGCTGTCGCGAAGGATGGCTTTACTCACTTCAATATTAATTAAATTATCATCAACGATAAGAATATGTTTATCGCTCAAATCAATTCTAACTTGCTCTTTATCTGTGCTTTTAACATGCTCAACAAACTGCTGACTATTATTCAATAATAGCGCTAATCGATAGCTTAATTCATCAGGCGTAATGGGCTTTGCAATCACCATTACATTAGCAGGTAAGTCATATTTTTTGGCAAGTGACGACATAACCCCTAAGATGAGTGCATGTTTTTGCAGATGATTTCTCGCCCAATTCAACACTAGCTCGAATAAGGGATGTTTGTGCTCAACAATCACTAAATCAAGTAACTTAAGTTCAGCCTCTGTCACGTTATTTAATCTAAGTAGCTGTTTGGGTGCGGGCTCTGATAGCACAGTAAGTTGTTTTTCAAGGTTGGTTGCCAATTTATCGTACTGCACCGCGATACCCATTCGTTTTTCAGGTAATGCAGCAATAACACTGTGTTGTATGGATATGTCTGAAGGTGCGACACAAACACTTGCGATAAAACAGCTGCCCTTACCTTTTTCGCTTTCTACTATGATATCATCGCCCATAAGTTGCGATAACTTGCGACTGATTGACAAACCAAGGCCGCTTCCACCGTAATGACGCGTTGTACTCGAGTCTTCTTGGGTAAACACCTCAAAAAGCTTATCTTGATTCTCTTTTGAAATTCCAATCCCAGTATCACACACCGAAAAATTCAACATTAGCTTATTTTTCTCAACAGACAGCTGTGTAACTGTCAGGCTAACATGCCCTTGGTGGGTAAATTTAAAGGCGTTACTTAACAGGTTATTTAAGATTTGTTTTAGTCGATGACTGTCACCCATAACCGTTCTTCGTGTAATGCCACTGCAATCAAAAAGTACTTCAATGCCTTTTTTCTGTCCTTGCACTGCCATCGATGTCACTAAATCACTGCACACAGATACCACATCAAATTCGTGACAGTCTAAATCGAGTTTGCCTGCCTCGATTTTCGAAAAATCAAGAATATCGTTTATCAACGTCATTAAAGAATTAGCGCTACTATTCGCGTAATGTAAATATTTTTTTTGCTGTGGGGTAAGCAGTTCTTCTTCAAGCATTTCTAGCATACCGAGTACACCATTCATCGGGGTCCGAATTTCATGGGAAATATTGGCAACAAACTGACTTTTAGCTTTACTTGCCGCTAATGCTTTTTCGGTCGCTTCTTCAAGCTCGGCTGTGCGCATCTTTACTTTTTCTTCCAGTGAACCATTGAGCTTTTCAAGCTGATGTTGAGCACATTTCAGCGAATCAATATTGCGTAATATTGCCGCTATTTGAAATTCTTGATTAGCCGCATCAAAAATAGGAGCCATGGTAATCGAAAAGTAGTGGGTATTTTCATCGGCAATATGTACCGCTTCGAATGAGCACCGTTTTCCTTCTTTAAGTGCCTGAGCAATGCCCTGAAAATCTTCGTCATTGTAGTTAAATAATTCATCAAATTGTGTGTGTTGCTCTTCAATTCCAAAAAACTCTTTCGCTGTTTTATTCGCATTATCGATAACACCGTTTGCTTTTATCATAATAATGGCATCGGATGAGCTTTCGATTATTTTGCTATTCTTCTCCTTAAGAAAGCTTAGCTCGAGTTTACGATTAATATCTCGCTGGTAAATAATGAACAAGATAACGACTACTACAATGATCAAACAGAGCATGGCTATAAATCTATAGCGCTTTTGCTTTATTTCATACAGTAAGTTTTCAGTATCAATTGCCACTGCTATCGTTAACGGCTCCATTTGAATACCATTTTGAAACGCTATCTCCTCTTTCAAAAAAAGCCTGTCAGGTAAGTTCACCACGTCAAAGAGATCAACGTGCGCCATATCATGATTACTATTAAATTCTTCGTACCAAAAATGCGCATCGCCTTTTTCAAAACTAAAACGGTATGCTTCATTTGGATGATAGATAAATTGTTGTTTTGCATTTAAAAGAAAAACATTAAATTTTCGCGGGGTTCCTTCTATTAAACCTTGAATTAAATCGTCTGCATAATAGTTAATGATTAACACCGCGAAAGGGTCACCATTGGCATCTTTAATCAGCTTAGAGACTCGGTACGTGCTTACATAAGGCACTTGAAGTGCACCGTTTTCACGATTGTAATTAATAGGCGAAACATAAATATGGCCATTGGTTAATTGACGGGTGATTTGCATGTAATCACGCTGACCTTTGTGCTGTAAATTTTGCTCAGCAATACGGCTGACTTTGCCGTTTATGTTGTCTACACGTACAACCTCTTTGCCGTTATCAGCGACATATATGTAGCGTGCTTGCGCTAAATCTTTGTCGGTTGCCATAAACCCGCTAAATATTTTAGCTAAGCGGTCTTTCCAGGCTGAAATGGGCGTGCCTAACACAGGGTCGATATTATTTTCATTTGTGGCCCGCATAATCGCCATGATCGGCGGGGTTGCATCAAGGAAGTTTAAAGCTGAAATATTCTCTCTTAACGTCGTAGTAAAGGTCGACTTTTTTGCTGAAAGCTCTCGCTGCATTTGCTCATAAGTTCGTTTGTAGACATCTTCACGCGTATCAATTTCATATTTTACGGTTGCTAAGCACGCCATTATGACAAGGACAATAAATGCAAATATAGGTAACTTGTGTAGCACTATTAAACGCGATAATTTTTCAGAATCCATTGAACAAAAAGCCTTATTTACCACCTTGTAAATAGTATAGGAGAATTTCATGATAAAGATGGGGGAAAGATAAAAAATTATAATTAATTATGACTACCTACAGCAGCGTTCGCTAGAAACGAAAAAAGCACCAAAACGGTGCTTTTAATCGTATAAATAACTGACTTATTGACTATCTAAATAGCACGTCTTCTTTATTAAACCACTTAACGCAGAAAGCCAATAACGCCCCCGCTACAATAACGGTGGCTAAGAAAATGAGCCCAACGAGGGTGTAATCAACAGTGCCTTTAATAATCTCTTTAATCGCTAAAGCAACATTCGTTACCGGAATAAACGCCGTTTTGCTGGTGAGCTCTACGTTAGGCATTAGCGCAATCATAATCGGGAAAATAACCCCAATACTCAGCGGTGCCATGTAGTTTTGTGCTTCTTTAAAGGTACGTGCGTAAATAGAAATCGCGAGCGCAAGCGATGAAAAAATGGCCGCAATTGGAACGAGTAATATAAAAATCAATCCCAAATCAAACACAGTTAATGAGCTAAATGCTGTTTTAACAACGGCTAAATCAACAAATGCGATAGCAACAGACACCCAAATTCCCATACTGAGTACCGTAATCGTCGTTGTTGCGATAGATGAAGCGAGTAATGTAATAAATTTACCAAGAACCAGCTGCGTACGCGTGATTGGCGTAAGTAAAAGAGTTTCTAGCGTACCGCGCTCTTTTTCTCCCGCACCTAAATCAATCGCTGGGTAGGTTGCGCCCATTAAAACCAGTGGGATCAATAAATAAGGAATAAACCCGCCAATTTTTTCACCCAGATTTTCACGTTTATCAGCCGTATCCACTTTCACGACTTTTATAGGCTCGATAATCGCAGCCTGTTGCTGCTCTGATACACCAAAACTTAACAGCTTGGTAGTACGCAGTTTATCGCCATACTCTTTGGCAAGTTCTTTTACACGGTCAAACAAAAAGTTAATCGCTTTTGCATCGTTATACACGACTTGCCATTCACTCTGTTTGGCATTATCTAACGTTTGTTTGGCATCTGAGGGTAAGTATATCCCCATGTCAATCGTGCCAGCTTTAACTGCATTTGTTAAATCTTCAACTGAATTGAACGATTCTTCGCCTTTATACTGTGAAAAGCTTTTATGATAAAAAACTTTGTCTGTGAACTCTTGTGCGTATTGACCATTAATAATGGCGTAGGTATGCACTTCTTGCTCAGCCTCTAACGCAGCCTGCGAGCTAATAAAGGCCATAATTGCAAATAACAATGGAAAAATAGCAACAGGTAGCGCAACCACAAATATGAGTGTTTTACGGTCGCGTAATAGCTCTTTTAATTCCTTTTTAAATACTTCAAACATCACGACTCTCCGTTAAAATATTCATAAACGCTTGGTTCAGCACGTCACTTTGTCCTGTTTGTTTAAATTCATCTAACGTGCCATCAAAGCAGCTAAGCCCTTGATTAATAACTGCGACACGGTCACATAACAAGGCGACTTCATCTAAATGATGCGTTGAAAAAATAACCGGCGTGCCCTGCTCTTTCAGGCCTTTAATAAAGTTAATAACGGTTTGTGTGGTCATAATATCAAGGCCAGTGGTTGGCTCGTCAAGTATGACGACGTCTGGCTGGTGGATCACTGCACGCGCTATATTGGCTTTTTGTTTCATACCTGTAGAAAGGTTTTCGGCGCGTTTATCAATAAAACTGTGCATATCGAGTAAAGTAAACAATTCGTCACAACGTGATGCAATCAGTTTTTTATTCATACCATGCAGGCGTGCAAAGTATTCTACATTTTCTTTGACGGTTAATCGCCCATACAACCCAGTGCTGCCTGATAAAAAGCCAATTGATTTTCGTCCAATCAATGGCTTTTTAACAATATCGTGACCAGAGATAGTAATGCTGCCCTCATCTGGTTTCAATGCGGTAGAAATCATTCTAAGTGTCGTTGTTTTACCCGCACCATTTGGACCAAGCAAACCCAATACTTCACCTTTATCGCAGTGAAAACTGACATCTCTTACAGAGTGAAAAAATTGCTTATCTTCACGGGGATCGATTTTATCCGTGTTGTTTTTTTTATGATCTTTCGTCAGCTTAAATTTCTTTTTAAGCCCTGCTACTTCAATCATGTTCGTTTCCTTCGTTTCGGTCTAAAGTAATCTGTATTACTGTAAAATTCTGGATTTTCATTGTCGGTCCACCACCCTGGCACACCTAACAAAGGGAGTGGCGATAAGTTTTTATTATCGCGCAAACAATCATCAAACTTAATCATCTCATAAAGGCGTTGATCTAGATATGCATATTGACTGCTTAAATCTTTACAAAATATGTCATCAGGAACAACGATAAACAGCGCCTTGCCTGTCAAACCTATATAAGGTTGAGTGAGCATTTCATAATTTGCATGACCAAACATATAAGGACGAATAGTGCGCCCCCATTCTTCGCGCTTATCAACAAATGCATGTTCCCATTGATGATCACGCAATTGTTGCTGCCATTGCGTGTGTGTAATTGCAAGCACAACACCACATTCATCAAACAATGTTAGGGCGTTTCGGTGTTTACTTCGCTCTTTTAGACCATGTAGTTTAATTTCTTCAATATGTTGATGGTTTATCAGTGACTTTGTTTTTGGAAACAAACACCAAATAAATCCACCAAAGAGATCGTGCCAATTCTGTTGCCGCGTCGGCACGTGGCCCGTTTCGAATATAATTTGTTCATAGTAACGGCTTTCATCAGCAAACTGCTCGTCTTCAACAAAGCGAATAGCTTGGCCTTGTGACGTTGTGGCATTTAAAAATTGTGAAAACCATTGGCAACTCGGCCAATCAGTCAATTCATGAATTTTGAATAAATGGGCTAAGTCGGCAAATGCGCCGGTGGTTAAATACTGTGTTGACCACTGCTCTGGCGGTGTAAATCGTTTCATGGGCTATTACATTTAACTTCTTGAAGCTTTACGCTAGTTTACCGTAAAAACTGGTTCTCATTAATAGAACCTCATATACTATTGCCATCTTAAAACAAAAAAAGAGCTATTATGAAACGCTATTTTCCAATGACAGTACTCGCAAGCGCTATTCTTGCAGGCTGTGCTTCAACAAGTATTACTTCTGATGATGTAGAAAAAGCCTATCAAAGCATTAATTCAGCACAATTAGCTGAGCATATTAAAGTGCTTGCTTCAGATGAGTTTGGTGGTCGTGCACCTTCATCAAAAGGTGAAGAATTAACCCTTGCTTACCTAACAGAACAATTCAAAGCGCTTGGTTACCAACCAGGTAATGGTGATAGCTTCTTACAAGAAGTGCCTCTGGTATCCCTTGAAGCCGACCCTAACATGGTCCTTACTATCGGTGGTATAGATTATGAGTATAAAAAAGACATGGTCATGGGCAGTAGCCGTATCAGCGCACAACAAAGCATCAAAGATTCTGAACTCGTGTTTGTTGGTTACGGTGTTAACGCCCCTGAATATAACTGGAACGACTACGAAGGCTTAGACGTTGAAGGTAAAACAGTGGTTATGCTGGTCAACGACCCTGGTTTTGCTACAAAAGATCCGGCGCTATTTACCGGCGATGCGATGACCTATTATGGTCGTTGGACGTATAAATATGAAGAAGCGAGCCGCCAAGGTGCCGCAGGTGCAATTATTATTCACGAAACCGCACCGGCCTCTTATCCTTGGTCTGTGGTTGAAAACTCATGGAGTGGCGAACAGTTTGGTTTTCAAAAAGAAAACAACAATATGGACCGTGTTGCGGTTGAAGGTTGGGTAACGACAGATGTCGCTAAAGAGCTTTTCACAAAAGCAGGCTTAGACTTCGATACCATGAAAGCCAACGCAGCAAAAGGTGCATACCATGTTGATATGGGCGATTTAACCGCGAGCGTAACTGTAAATAATACGATTAAAAAGTCAATTTCATATAACTTCATTGCGACTTTGCCTGGTAGCGAAAAACCAGACGAGCATGTTATATACTCAGCTCACTGGGATCACTTAGGCACTGATAAAACCCGTAAAGGTGATCAGATTTATAACGGTGCACACGATAATGCGACAGGCACTGCGGGTTTAATTGAGGTTGCTGAAGCATTTACAAGTTTACCGAAGCACCCTAGCCGCTCAATGACCTTTTTAGCTGTTACCGCTGAAGAGCAAGGCTTACTTGGCTCTAAGTATTACGCTGCTAACCCCGTTATTCCTGCTAAAAATACTGTTGCCAACATTAATATGGATAGCTTGAACTTGCTCGGTAAAGTAAAAGATATCAGTGTTGTTGGTATTGGTAAGTCAGAAATGGACACGTTATTAGAAACGGCAGCTAAGGCACAAGATAGAACTGTTTCGGGCGATCCTAAACCTTCATCAGGTGGCTACTACCGCTCAGATCATTTTGCATTTGCAAACATGGGCGTGCCTGCAATGTATGCAGGCGGTGGAAGTGTTGCTTTTGATGAAGAAACGGCCTCTTACCGCAAGCGCATGAGTTTAGTGCTTCGTGGTTGTTATCATCAACCTTGCGATCGTTACCGTGATGAATGGGATCTTTCGGGCGCAGTTCAAGACCTTCAGTTATTCTATCAAGTTGGTTTTGATATCTCTGAGCGTGAAGAATGGCCTAAATGGAATGAGAGCTCAGAATTCCAACGCAAATAGATGCAAATGATATTGATTTTCATTTAAAGTAATAATACAGTGTAATCTGATTAATTTTTAGGTTGCACTGTATGATTTTATTAACACAATCGAGATTCTTTTCTCAAAAAGCGAGGTGTTATATTACGGACAATAAGCGCTTATTCTTGCCCCTTTTAATTCTTATTGCCCTTGTTGTACCAGCAACTCGCGGGTTTACCTTACAAGCATTAAGCGATGCTTTTTTTCAGGTTTCTGTTTTCGTAGCCGCAACCCTATTAATCTATTACTATTTAATTGATCGCCTTCCCCAACTGCAATTAAGCTATTTACGCGCAAGATCTGGTTTTTTAGAGGTGAGCTTTGCCTCTATATTGGGCGCATTACCCGGTTGTGGCGGAGCAATCATTGTTGTCACTCAATTTACTAAACGACAAGCAAGCTTTGGTTCTGTGGTTGCGGTATTAACAGCAACAATGGGTGATGCTGCATTTTTACTACTCGCAACCCGCCCACTTGATGGCCTTATTATGATGCTATTAGGCGTGTGTGTGGGCATCATCAGCGGACAAATCGTTAACCTTTTTCATAGTAGGCACCGCTTTCAGCCTTCACAGCCAAGCGACTATATTGAAGAGCCACAATGTCAGCCAAAAGCAATCCAATTTAGCCGACCTATTTGGAAGTTTTCACTGCTCCCAAGTGTGATCATCGCTTTTTTAATTGCTATGAATGTTGAGCAAACACTTTTTAGCCAACCTATTATCGATATCATCAGTGTGTTTGGATCGATAATGGCCTTGTTTGTGGTTGTTATCTGGGCGTTGTCGTCAAAAGGTCAAAATTACAAACAAATTACCAGCGAAGAAGCGCCCTGCACCCCACCTTCAAAGTTAACGAAAGTCTTGATGGATACACACTTCGTGACTGCCTGGGTTGTCGCTTCGTTTATGGTATTTGAGATTTTTGTTAATGTGGTGGGTGTTGACCTGACTGGTTGGTTTTCTGACTATGCCTATTTAGCCCCCTTGATAGCTGTTGCCATAGGACTGCTTCCGGGTTGCGGACCACAAATTGTCGTTATGACTCTTTATATTCAAGGCATTATTCCGTTTAGCGCGATGGCTGCAAATGCAATCTCTAATGATGGTGATGCCCTGTTCCCTGCAATAGCGCTGGCTCCACGAGCCGCAGTGGTCGCCACTGTTTATTCGTCTATCCCAGCCTTGATTGTTGGTTACGGTTTATATTTTTACGGTCTTTAGTGTAGAGATTAAACGCACAATGCCCTATGAAAACAGGGCATTGTGTGACGAGTGCTATTTAGGACATGGGCCGTACTGATTGTGTTCTTTTTCTGAGTCTAAAACACAGAACACAATAACGATAAGCACACCAACAACAGGTAATAAATACAAAAGCTGCCACCAACCTGACCGGCCAGTATCATGAAGACGTCTGGTGGTTGCACTTAATGATGGTATAAAAAGCGCTAATGCATAAATACTGCTAATAATCTCTTCGCCTAGTAAGCTATCAATTAAGCCGCAAAGCATCGCAAATAGCAGGTAAAAGAGGATAAACATCCAATATGACTGACGACGTATGCGCCCGGTAAAGTCGGCATATCTATTCAACGCTTCTTTAAAGTGCTCCATTTAATTCCTTGTAAAATATCGTTATTTATACACATTCACTTAAACATCATACATAAAAAAACCAGCCGTAGCTTAATGCAGATCAGTTAAGCATATTTTTATGATCACTTGACTGATCTTTTCATAGCTTCACAATCCGATATTAGAAATAGTATCGGATTTTTTTATGTCTCTAATTCAACACTTCGATGATATGTCCTCCTTTTTAGATGATGTACATACACTCGACAAACTTAAGCAGGTTCTTGACCCTGATATTCTTGAACAAGCATTTGAACATGCGGGAGTTGCCACTGTTCGTAAAAGGCGGTTACCGCTAGAAGCTATTATGTGGTCTGTAATTGGTATGAGTTTATTCCGAAACGAAACTGTGTGGGATATTGCTAACAGACTCGACATATCCTTGCCTGGAAAAAACAAATTAATAGCGCCGAGTGCGCTCGTGCAAGGTCGCCAAAGGTTGGGTTACGAAGCAGTCCAACAAACATTTCAATTACTTTCACATAAAGTGTTTGCCACCCAGCCTTTTGAGCAGTGGTGTGGACTTAATTTACTTGCAGTGGATGGCGTTAGCTTCCGAACTCATGATAATCAAGAAAACCGAGAAAAGTTTGGCAGTGACAGTAATCAGCATGGAGAAGTCAGCTATCCACAAATTCGAATGTGTAGCTTAATGGAAGTATCTAGCCACTTATTGTTAGACAGTAGTTTTGATGCCCGTTGTGTAGGCGAAATGAGCTTAGCTCAACGTCTATTACCAGCCGTACCGGATAACTCTCTGACCTTGTTTGACCGTGGTTATTACTCATTAGGGCTACTTTATCAATGGCAAAGCCAAGGAAAAAACTCTCACTGGATGTTGCCAGCAAGGAAGGATTTACAGTATCAAGTTGAACACAGTATCAGTGACAATGATAAGATTGTTACCTTGTCTACAAGCCTTCAGGCGAGAAAGAAGTTTGAGTCATTACCAGATACCATAACGGCAAGATTAACCACTTATAAAGCTGATGGAAAAAGCTATCGTGTTCTGAGTTCTCTTATTGACCCTTTACGATTTCCGTATGACGAATTAATAGAGGTTTATACACAACGCTGGGAAATTGAGCTGGCGTTTAGAGAAATAAAGCAGGGATTGAATCACAGCAAACATACATTACGTAGTAAGAAGCCAGACATGGTACGCCAAGAGTTATGGGGATTACTACTCGCTTACAACTTAATACGCATAATCATGCTTGATGCAACTAAAGAAGAAGATATCTTGCCTACTCAATTAAGCTTTAGCCAATCTATGCGGCAGGTAATCGCTTTCTTCATGTTTACGCCAATACATAGTGCAAGTAAGTTACCTGTTCATTATGATGAGTTACTGACAACACTTAGGTTGTTTATCTTACCCGATAGGCTACCAGACAGGCATTATCCAAGGGTGATAAGAAGGAAACCAAATAAGTATCCTTACAAAAGAAAATGCCAGTCAGCTCTTAACTGACTGGCATTAAGCCGTAGCTGGTTTTTTAATAACGAATAAATTAGCTCATTGCCATCATCATTTTTGCGGGATCTTCTAAGTAAGATTTCCACAAATTATTGAATCGAGCAATAGTACCGCCATCGATAACACGGTGGTCACCAGACCAGCTCACTTGCATTATAGCTGCCGATACCACATGACCATTTTCATCAAAGCGCGGTAGATGCTGTAATTTACCTAATGCGACAATTGCCACCTCAGGCTTATTGATGATCGGGGTTGCAATTGTGCCACCAATCGCACCAATATTAGAAATACTGATTGTTCCACCCTTTAAGTCATCAGGTGAAACACGACCATCACGAGCGGCTTCTGTTAAACGAGTAACTTCGTTTGCAACATCAACAATGCTCTTCGACTGGCATGATTTAATATTAGGCACTAATAAACCAATCTTCGAATCTACTGCCATACCAATATTATGATCATCAAAGTACGTCAACTCTGTACACTCATCGTTTACTTGCGAGTTAAGCACTGGGAACTGCTTAATTGCAAGCGACAACGCTTTGATAAAAAATGGCATCATAGTGAGCTTAACGCCCTGCTGTTTATACTGCTCTTTTAAATCAGTACGCAGTGCAATAAGTTTTGTTAAATCGATTTCGTCACAGAATGTAAAATGAGGAATTGTCGATACTGACGCAACCATTTGCTTAGCCATCGCTGCTTTAATGCCTTTAATTGGCTCAACACGGCTTCCGCCTGTCACTACCACAGGTGTTGATTGTGATGTTGCTGACGAAACAGTTTCAGTGCGTGCTTGGCTTTGACCCTCATTTAAGAAGTCTTCAATATCCTGCTTATAAATACGGCCATTTTTACCCGAACCCGGCACTTGCGTTAAATCAACATCTAGCTCACGGGCTTTACGACGCACTGCCGGTGATGCAACTGCTTTTTTGTTAAGCTGTTTATTTGCAGCAGGCGTTGCTGGTTTTTCTGAAGGTTTATTGGCCGCGTTAGTTTGTGCTTTAACAACCGCTGAGCTGACATCAGGCTCGGCAGTATGACCTTCTATACTCATTTGGAATAACGGGCTGTGTACCGCAGCAATATCGCCTTTTTGATAGTAAAGCTTTTCGACTTTACCCGTGTATTTAGCCGGAATTTGAACCAAAGCTTTGTCTGTCATCACATCACAAACAGCTTGATCTTCTACTATTTCATCGCCTTCGCTGACTAACCACTCAACGATTTCGCATTCAACAATACCTTCACCAATGTCTGGCAAGATAAAGTCTTCTAAATACGAGCCTGAGGTTGCAGTTTGCGGTGTTGGCTGTGCAGCGGTATCGTCTGCTGCTTCAACTGTTTGGCTTGGCGTTTCACCATCAACATCCATTGCAAATAAAGGAGCATGCACTTTTGCAATATCACCTTTTGCGTAATATAACTTGCTGATCACACCATCGTGCACTGCAGGAATTTGTACAAGTGCTTTGTCGGTCATTACGTCACAAATAGGCTGATCTTCTTTTACCGTATCACCCTCTGCAACTAACCACTCAACGATTTCACACTCTACGATGCCTTCGCCGATATCTGGTAAGATAAAATCTTTAGACATACTGACTCCTAAAACTCAACTGATTGCTTAATCGCAGCAAGCACTTTGTGCGCATCTGGCACATATTCTTTTTCAAGGGCGAGTGGGTACGGCGTATCTAAACCACACACTCGTGCAATTGGCGACTCTAAGTGTAAGAAACACTCTTGTTGAATAGTCGCAACAATCTCGGCCCCAAAACCATTGGTAATTGGCGCTTCGTGGCTAACAATTAGGCGCCCTGTTTTAGTAACAGATTTAGCAATTGTTTCAACGTCCCAAGGTAAAATTGTACGTAAGTCAATAACTTCACAACTAATACCCTGTTCAGCTGATTTTTTCGCTGCGTCTTCAATGATTTCCATCTGCGCCCCCCAAGCAAGTAAGGTAACGTCAGTACCTTCTTGAACAACTTCGGCTTTACCAAGCTCAATGCTGTAATCTTCTTCAGGCACTTCACCGGTTGATGCACGGTATAAACGCTTAGGCTCAAAGAAAAGAACCGGGTTGTTGTCCTTGATTGATGCACGTAATAAACCTTTAGCTTGATAAGGGTTACGTGGCACAACCAATTTTAAACCTGGGGTATGTGCAAAATAAGCTTCAGGCGATTGTGAATGATATAAACCACCTGCAATCCCGCCACCATACGGCGTGCGAATTGTTAAATTACCCACGTTAAATTCATTACCACTGCGGTAACGGAATTTAGCTGATTCATTCACAATTTGGTCAAATGCAGGGAAAATATAATCAGCAAATTGAATTTCTGCTAATGCAGGCGCACCGAATGCAGCAAGGCCATTGGCAAAACCTAAAATACCTTGCTCAGTCAAAGGTGTATTAAATACACGATGCTTACCGTATTTCTCTTGTAAGCCTGAGGTTGCACGGAATACACCACCAAAATAGCCAACATCTTCACCAAAAATACAGGCATTTGGGTGCTCTGCCATGGTGATATCAAGGGCAGAATTAATTGCATGAAGCATGTTCATTTTAGCCATTACTTTAATCTCCCTGCAGTCGTTGGATAAGCATCAGGATGCTGCAAAATGTGTTGTTTTAATTCTTCGTATTGTTTTTGCAGTGATGGAATTGGCGTATCGTATACATCAGAGATAAGTTCTTCTAACGCTGGTTTCGCCACTTTTTCTGCACGTTTAAGTGCCGCTAAAATTTCTTCACGAATAGTTTCTTTATCTTTCGCATCTTGGGCTTCATCTAACCACCCCTGCTTAAGTAACCACTTGCGAAAACGCTCAATTGGGCAACCTTGATGTTTGGCTTCTTCGTCTTTACTGCGGTAACCACTTGGATCATCACTCGTAGAGTGTGCACCTAGTCGATAAGCAATCGACTCAATCAGTACCGGCTCACCATGGGTTGTAACGATTTCACGTGCTTTCTTAGTCGCAGCATAGACAGCAAGTGCATCTGCACCGTCAACTCGAATAGTTTTAATGCCATAACCAACACCGCGTGATGCAATACCGTCACCTTTAAATTGCTCATCTGCAGGCGTTGAAATCGCATAGCCATTGTTACGTGCAAAAAAGATAACAGGCGCTTTATGAACCGCAGCCATATTCAAACCGGCATGGAAATCACCTTCTGAGGCAGCACCTTCACCAAAATAACAAATAGTGATGTTATCAATCGTGCTGTTTAAATCACCCGTTTCTGCATCAATGTGACGTACTTTTTGACCGTATGCGTAACCCGTAGCCTGCGGGATTTGTGTCCCTAGCGGCGACGATATAGTCATATAGTTAAGTTCGCGAGAGCCATAATGGATTGGCATTTGGCGACCTTTACCTAAGTCTTTCTCATTCGAGAACATCTGATTCATAAATTGGTCTAGGCTAAAACCACGATAACGTAATGCCGCTTGTTCGCGGTACTGCGCCATAATCATGTCATTTTGATCAAGCGCTGCAGCCGAGGCAGTCACCGCCGCTTCTTCGCCTAAACATTGCATATAAAAACTAACACGACCTTGACGCTGTGCCGCTTGCATACGCTCATCAAGCGCACGAATGAATCGCATTGTCTCATAAAGACGAATTGCGGTGTCTTTGTCGATATCAGGTGCTGTTGCACCTTCATAGATGTCGCCTTCCTCATTAAGAATGCTTAATGTAGGGATTTTTAATGCGTGACCATCAATAAATGACAGTTCATGATTAATATTCAGCGATACGTTATTTGGATTACTCATAACCTACCTTCTTTCGTTGTCAGATACATACGCTACTGCCCTTATTTGAATTTTTATCAGCAAAAGCTGTAAGGATAAAGTTTGCGTAATTTTCAATCTATTTAAATTAAACTGCCGACACTTTACGTTAACGTAAGTTGTTATTCAACTAATCATAGACGAATAGTCGATAAATCGCTAAACATGCATGGAAAGTTAACTATACAAAAATAAATTTTATTTAATATCATATAGTTAACTGTATTTTGGTGGGTGTAAATGCAACTATTTTAAATAAAGTTGCTATCAACTTGCATTGGAATAACCGTCAATAATGCACGCTGACCTAAGGCTACATCAGCATTTGGGAAGATTATAGCTTCACCCTCAACCTCAGCCACATACCTGGTCTGACCATCAGTTGCTAATAATTCACCTTTCGCGAAGCCCGTAAAATTTTCTACGTCATCTGCGAATGGAAAACTAAAGTCTTCGCACGTTCGGTTTATTGTTCTATAAACTGAAAAAAGCTCAAAATCAGATGCATTAAACTCACCATATTCAACACTTTCTTGACTAATTAATGCAATTAAAGTTTCTTTGGTTTTCGCAAAGCGTGACATATCATTCTCACCAAACGCTTTAACTTGACCGAGCTCAACGGTAAATGAGTCAGCGCCATGGACAAATGACGAGTAGTAGCTAAAGGTTGTCGCTGCCGACTTCATCATTAATACGGTGTTTACGCCACAGCTTAATAAAAACTGCAATTGTGATTTTTTCCACGGTTTGCCATGTAAGTACGGATACACAGCAAATTTTTCATTTTTTGAACCACGAATAGCAGTATGCAGATCATAATGACAACGTGCGCTACCTTCGCTGCCACGACTAAAAAAGTCACTGACAACATCTTCTAATTGTTTTGCGCGCACACGCTCAGGGTTTGAAGCAATGCCCTCTTGGGTATGATGACCATTGAATAAACGATTTAAGTTTTCTTCAACAAATCGCTTACCGATATTTATTGATTTTGGGTTACCAAAAATAAACAGCACGCGTTGTTTTAAGGTCATCTCTTCTTTAATTATTGCACTAATTAACTGATCGCAAATTTCAATTGGCGCTGTTTCATTACCGTGTATCGCACTTGATAACACAATATCTTTATTGCTTGCTGTTGCAGGCTGAAACTCGATAATCCCCGTGTCATGGACAGTCACATTTGTCCCATTCGTTAACGTGAATGATGAATAAGGTAATGAAAATTCGTTTTCACGAGTTAAGCTTAGAAAATCACCCGACGCTTTAAGCGCATCCAGGTAAGTAGCTGATGAGTAGCTCATGGTCTGATCCTAATATTACGTGAGAGTAGAATACAAAAACGGCTGATTAAATCAGCCGTTATAATAAAAAAGAAAGATAAATTAGCGGATAACAGAATCAACTAATTTTTTGGCTTCTTTTTCTAGTAATGCGAGGTGTTCTTCACCTTTGAATGATTCAAGGTAAATTTTATAAATATCTTCCGTACCTGAAGGTCGCGCAGCAAACCAACCATTTTCAGTTACGACTTTTAAACCACCAATCGCCGCGTTGTTACCCGGTGCATGGGTCAGCTTTTGAATGATTTCATCACCTGCAAGTGTATTGGCTTTCACATCGTCAGCTGATAACGCTTTTAGGCGCGATTTTTGTTCAGCATTCGCAGGCGCATCGATACGCTTATAAATCGGCGCACCAAACTCTTGTTCAAGCTCTTTGTAAAGCGCTGAAGGTGTTTTGCCTGTTACCGCTAAGATCTCAGCGGCTAGTAAGCCAAGAATGAAACCGTCTTTGTCTGTATTCCACACGGTACCATCAAAGCGTAAGAATGAGGCACCTGCACTTTCTTCGCCACCAAAGGCTAAAGCGCCACAACTTAACCCTTCAACAAACCATTTAAAGCCAACCGGCACTTCTTTTACTTTACGGTTGTTGCGCGCAACGACCTTATCAATCATGCCGCTTGAAACAAGCGTTTTGCCAATTGCCACATCTGCAGACCAATCGCGGTGATTTAATAAATAATCAATCGCAACAGCAAGGAAATGGTTCGGATTCATTAAACCATCCGGTGTTACAATACCGTGACGGTCGTAATCGGGGTCATTCCCAATACTGATATCGTAATCGTCTTTCAGGGCAATTAAATTCGCCATAGCGTAAGGTGACGAGCAATCCATACGAATTTTACCGTCTTTATCAAGCGGCATAAATGCAAAACGTGGATCGACTGACTTATTTACGACCGTTAGGTCTAAATTGTATTTTTTGGCAATCACTGGCCAAAAGTTAATACCTGAACCCCCTAGTGGGTCGATACCAATTTTAATTTTAGCGTCACTGATGGCTTTCAAGTTAATGATATTCTCTAAATCATTAACGTACGGCGTGATCAAGTCTTGATATTTAATAAAGCCTGAGCGAGACGCTTTTGCAAAAGGAAATAACTCCACCTCAACAAGGTCTTCTAATAAGAGTTGATTTGCTCTGTCTTCAATCCATTTGGTAACGTCTGTGTCTGCTGGGCCACCATTTGGCGGGTTATACTTAAAACCACCATCTTCGGGTGGATTATGAGAAGGTGTAACAACAATCCCATCTGCTAACTCATTTTGGTTCACTTTATTATGTGACACTACCGCGTGGCTAATTACCGGCGTTGGTGTGTATTCATCATTCTCTTGCGTAATCACTTGTACTTCATTAGCAACAAGGACTTCGATTGCAGAGTTAAATGCCGCTTCACTTAATGCGTGAGTATCTTTACCTAAGAAAAGTGGTCCAAAAATATCGTTTTCTTTACGAAAATCACAAATAGCCTGGGTGATCGCTAAAATATGCGACTCATTAAACTTTACATCGTACGAGCAACCACGATGGCCAGACGTACCAAAGGCAACGCAATGCTCTGGATTTTGTTCTAGATCTGGTTCATTTAAATAGTAGGCTGAAACCAGCTTTGGTACATTGACTAAGCTTTCTTGAGGTGCAGTTTTACCTGCATCTGGATGAATCGCCATAATATTTCCTTATTGATTATAAGTAATCACGAATCTTTTCTGCTTCATCAGCCGTGTAACCAAGGCACAAGGCGACTTCATGAAGCATCATTTTTTTACGCGTAGTATTAGAGTTTGTCATCACCCAGTATTCTGTATCAGTGATGTTTTTCGGGTTCATACTGCTGCCACTTTCAAGTAACGCTTCTTTACTTGTGGCAAAATAAACGCGGTCACGTCCTTTAATTTCAAGCACGTTAACAAAATCGTCTTTATGTGTTCTGTACAAAGCAGCCAAAATAAATAAGAAACGGCCGACAACGCCTTTTTGCATCGCTAGCTCTTCTTTATTAAGCACATTGAATACATTACCTTTAGCGTATGTCGTTGCTGTGACAGCTGGTTGGCTTTTTGATTCAGGCGCTGCTGATTCTGTGTGTTGTTCCGTGTCTTCTTCTGATTCAACAACGCTGATTTCTTGTTCAGTGTTTGTCGTCGTTGAATGACTGGTCGTTAAAGTGCCATCAGAAAGGTTTAATAAACGACGCAAAATGGTTGATGCACTTTCACCAATACTTTGCGTATTACTCGCGATGTATTGATATAACTCGTCGTCTATGTCGATTTTTTTCATGTTATTCCTGTCTTTACGGGTCACATTTTAAAAGTTCGCAATGATTATACCTAAGCTCGCAGCAATTCTCTATGTTTTGCAATTTGTTATTTCACTAGGCAAAATAGCGCCACTTAAAATAGGAGCTAAAAATGCTATTAAATTACCAGCAAAGCGGCCAAGGTTCGCATGTTGTTTTGATCCACGGATTATTTGGTTCGCTAGAAAACTTAAATGTCATCGCGAAAGCACTGTCAGAAAATTACACAGTGACCAATATCGATTTACGTAATCATGGTAAATCATTCCACAGTGATAGCATGAACTACACGGTAATGGCTGCCGATGTTTTAGAGTTACTGAACCATTTAAATATCAATAAAGCACATATTGTTGGCCATTCAATGGGCGGTAAAGTGGCTATGCAATTAGCACTTAGCTACCCAGAACGCGTTGAAAAACTAGTGGTTATGGATATTTCGCCAGTGGCTAACAAACCTCGCCATGGCGCTATTTTCAAAGGTTTGAACGACGTTGCTAATTCTGCCGTTACAGATAGAAAAGCAGCCGACGAAATACTTGCCAAACAGATTCCCGAGCTTGGCGTACGCCAATTCTTATTAAAAAGTTTTGCCAAAAATGAACAAGGCCAGTATCAGTGGCGGTTTAACTTAGCTGTTTTAGACCAACAATATGAAAATATTTTAGCACAACTTGATGAAAATGATTCTTGTTTATGTGATACTTTATTCATTAAAGGGAATGATTCAGACTATATTTTAGCTGAACATCGCCCTGTTATTATGGCGTTATTTCCAAATTCAAAGGCAAAAATAATTCATGGTGCGGGTCATTGGCTTCATGCTCAAAAACCGCTTGCTGTAAATAAAGCAATCAGTGATTTTTTAGCCTCGAATTAACGTCGATAAAATTCACTGTTTTTGATCGTACGCACTAAATTAATACGATTTTGTGTGGTATAGTACGCGCCGTTTAATTTGAAGGTTTATACGTTGATGGTCAGTCAGTTAATTAACGAATTTGATACCTTAGGGTTGTATTTTGGCTTAGCCGGCATTTTCTTTTTTATTGGTATGGCAATTCAAGACGTACTAAAGAAAGGTGACGTGCCCCGATTTGGCCGATACATCGTTTGGTTAGTGCTATTTTTAGGCTGCTCTGGTTTTATAGCAAAAGGACTTATTCAAGTCTTCTGGCAAGGCGCAGGTGTAGGCTAGGCATGGCAAAGTCAGAAACAGATAGAACAACACCCGATTTATTTGAATACGAAAAGCGTCCTGGTAGACCAAAAACAAATCCCCTACCACGTGACATGCAGTTGAAAGTCAACAAACGTAATCAAATAAAACGAGACAAAGCACGTGGTTTAAAGCGTGTAGAATTTAAGGTTTCATCACAGTTATATCAAGCACTAAGCGATATGGCCGATGCGCAGAATATTAGCCGTAGCGCGTTGATTGAAACAATTTTACAAGAAAGATTGGCTATTGATAGATAGAAGGTTTTAAATCCATGTCAAGCGTAGGTATTTTTTTCGGAAGCGATACAGGCAATACTGAACACGTAGCAAAAATGATTCAGAAAGAATTAGGTAAAAAGCTCGTTGCTGTTCACGATATTGCAAAAAGTTCTAAAGAAGAGATTGCTGAATTCGATTTATTGTTATTCGGTATCCCCACTTGGTACTATGGCGAAGCGCAATGTGACTGGGATGATTTTTTCCCTGAGTTAGAAGAAGTAGACTTCGATGGTAAACTTGTTGCTATTTTTGGTTGCGGTGACCAAGAAGACTATGCTGAGTATTTCTTAGATGCGATGGGCATGATCAACGATATCGTTACTGAACGTGGTGCTATAGTTGTGGGTCACTGGCCTACTGAAGGTTACGACTTCGAAGCCTCAAAAGCGGTCATTGATGATAATCACTTTGTAGGCCTAGGCATTGATGAAGACCGTCAGCCAGAACTTACTGAAAAGCGTGTTAAAGAGTGGTGTGCTCAAGTTTATGAAGAAATGTGTTTAGCAGAACTTGCTGATTAATAACAAGTACTACTCGCATTTACTAGCTGATGTAAAGATGCACAACCAGTTCATTTTTGTCTAAAAAATCGGCAATTAAACGAATTGTTCTTTGCACTTAGTAACTAGGCACGTTATTCTAATATTTGCTAATGTGTCGTGTGCATCTTTATGATGCCTAGTATAAATAAATAAAATTGAGACAGATTTAATGACTGATCACAACTTGGAATTAAAAAAAGCAGGGTTAAAAGTAACACTGCCGCGTATTAAAATTTTAGAGATTCTACAATCTCCAGACAACCAACACATCAGCGCTGAAGATGTCTATAAAATTCTGTTAGACATTGGCGAAGAGATTGGTCTTGCAACTGTCTATCGTGTTTTAAACCAATTCGACGATGCAGGTATTGTATCTCGTCATCATTTTGAAGGTGGCAAGTCAGTTTTTGAATTATCGGGTAGTACTCACCACGACCACTTAGTGTGTTTAAAATGTGGTAAAGTTGTTGAGTTCGAAGATGATACGATTGAACGTCGCCAAGAAGAAATCGCAAAAGAGAACGGTATTAAACTAACAAACCACTCTCTTTACCTTTATGGTGAATGCGAAGACACTGCTAAGTGCAAAGAGTTCGCTGAATCAAATAGTTAAAATTTGATTTAGACATAAAAAAACCTGCATTAAGCAGGTTTTTTTATGTCTGTAGAAATTAATTAGATAATTTCTAGTAACTCAACATCAAAGATTAATGTTGAGAAAGGTGCGATTGCAGCACCTGCGCCACGCTCACCATAGGCAAGTTCGTGTGGTACGTATAAACGCCATTTTGAACCAGTACCCATCATTTGTACCGCTTCAGTCCAACCTTTGATAACACCGCTTACTGGGAATTCAGCAGGTTGACCACGCTCATAAGAGCTGTCAAAAACAGTACCGTTAATTAATGTACCGTGGTAATGAGCACGAATTGTAGACTCAGCAGTTGGCTTTTCACCCTCACCCGCTGTTAATACTTCGTACTGTAAGCCTGATTCGGTTACCGTAATTTCTGGACGTTTTGCATTTTCTTCTAAGAACGCAACACCTTCAGCAGCAAGTACTTTAGCTTCTTCTTCACGACGAGCTTGGATTTCTGCATTGATTTTTTCGAAAGCAGCTTGAATTGCAGGGATCTCAACTTGGAAATCACTTCCTGCGTATGCGTCTTTCATACCTTCAAAAACTGAGTTTAGGTTTAAACCTTCAAAAGGGTTAGCTTTAAGTTGCTCACCCATTTGTAAACCAATACCGTAGCTTGCTTTTTCAGCGTCTGTTGTAAAAATATCTGACATGTTTAAATTCACGTTTATTAGTTAAAAGATGCATTTATACTAACATAAAAAAACAACGAATAATGCTTAGTTTACTGCGTTTGCTCAGTGTTTAAACTAATTCGCTGCTTTATTTTTTCAATGACAAAGGTTGACGTTGGTAAACTTAAGATCATTGCGACAATAAAATAAACATCCATCAATCCTGCTTTACCGAGTATAACAAGTGGCACAATTAACAAGCCAACAGATGCGATATACAGTGCAGCTATAACAGGCCAATGCTTATCATATTTTCCAATTAAGTGACCAACCAGCACATTAAAACCGATGCCATAAGCAATCGATGTGAGTAAACCATGCTCTGGCTTTGCATCATGTGCCATAGCAACTAGAACATTCACGCCGCTATGATAAAAATAAGAAAAAACACTCCAAAGCAGAATATGTTTTATAAGGTGTTTAAAAGTAGACGAAGACTCGCTTGTTGACATGACTTATCTCCAGATAGCAAAAAACCGCCCTGTAGGCGGTTTTTTAAAAAATAATGGTGGAGAGATAGGGATTTGAACCCTAGAGGGGCTACAAACCCCTGCCGGTTTTCAAGACCGGTGCATTCGACCACTCTGCCATCTCTCCGTACGGCGCGCATAATAGTGCTTACAGCTTTCATTGTAAAGACTTAACTGTAAAAAAGCCTAAAAAATTTAAATCAATAATATTGCTTTGGTCTGCGGGCAATCCATGAACAAATTAAACAGACGAATAAACTGATTAGTGCAAAGCCGAGTGTTTGAACAATAATGTCTATTTTATTCATATTGTGATTTGGCACAATCACCAGTAAAAAGGCCGGTAGACTGCTAAACGTTAAAACATAACAACAGACTTTAAACGCACGCCCAAAATCAAAACGTTTTGTACTGTGCATCCACCAGGTAAGTAGAAACAAAACACCGACCGCTGATAAACCTAAAAACTGAGGCGCTTTTGTCGAGAGTGCAACAAACAAAGTGATCACTGCACCAACAATACCCCAAAGAGACCAAGCGAACCAATTTTCTTTTTCACGTAAAAATAAGTTTCCCATTTTTCTCGTCTTCTTTATCGTTATTTTTCTAAGACTATCCATACGTTAACAAAAAACAACCGATTAAAAAACATACTGAAGAAGAATAATTAAGTTTTTGCATCCAAGCGCTTCTTACAGCAAAGCCACAACTTGAAAAAAAGTAACATAAGCAAGCTTAATCAGGTATGACTCTTGTGATGCTAAAAAGTTCCCTTAACTTACAGTTTCTCAAAAAAAGTGTCTGGTTTATGACGAATGGGCTTTTTAATATCTACCTCAGGTGTGCCTATATACAAGTAGCCGACAATTTCATCCTCTGCTTTGCAACCAAGCGCGTGTTTAACAGCTGGACTTTGCGCAAAGTAGCCTGTGCGCCAAATGCCACCTAATCCCTGAGCGAATGCAGCTTGTTGCATTGCTAACACAGCGCACCCAGCACTTTGCACCTGCTCTATGCGCGGTACTTTTGGGTTTTCTTTTACATCGGCAATTGTGATTATCACCATGGGTGCTCTGAGGGGGAGCTCTTTTGCCCGCTCAATTACGCGGTCATCTTGCTGCTCTTCGATAGCGGCTTGGTGATAGATCTCACCTAATTTATGGCGTGCTTCGCCTTCCACCACGATAAAACGCCACGGCGCAATACAACCATGATCGGGGACTTTAATCGCAGCGCGCTGAATAATTGAAAGCTGTTCTTCTGTTGGACCCGGTGAAATTAAACGTGGATCTGACTGTCGTGTTTGTAAAAGCGTTAAAGCGTCCATTATTTTTCCGTAAATTCTTAAATACGATGCCCGTTAATACGGGCAATAAAATGTAAGCTTATCATTTAACTTCATTATCAATAAAGCGATTACGGTACTTTCTGCTAAACCAGTAATCTAGACTGACATAGCGTCCCCCGCCTGTAAAAAATAGGCTTAACAGCATCGCAAAATAAATAACAGAAAACTCCATTCCGTTATTTAAAATCACAGGGCGCCCTGTTTCATATAAATAATCAGTAAAACCGTGGGTTTCTAATAAGTCGCGCATTTTTGTTAAGCGCTCAGCTGCCGCTGAGGAGTTGTCTAGGCTTGCTTGTGCACCTGGTATTTGTAGCCAGCTTAATACTCTTGCAGGACTGGTACTGGCATCTGTAGGCGTGACAGCAAACCAGCCATTATCACCGTGTACGCTAGTCGCAGCCACACACATCGTAATCATTAATGGAATAGCTGTAAGACGTGTAAACAGCCCCAAAAATAGCAGTATACCGCCAAGAAACTCTGCCCATGCGGCCAAAAATGCCAGTAGTGCAGGCATCGGTAAACCTAAGCCCCATTCTTTGTTACCAAACCATGTAACGATGTCATCAGATGCAAGAAAATATTGGTAAAAATGCGAGACATCTCCGCTCAACGCTAACTTGTTAAACCCAGCGATTATCATCACCGGCGCTAAGATTAAGCGAAAAATTAAAGCGGGTATCCACTCTAAACACTGCAGACGTTTGAAGATTGTTTGATAGGTATGTGTAATGTGCATAGCGGTCTCATGACTAAAATAGATTAATCAATAAGACCGCTAACAATGTGGTTATCTTTCAGTTAGATTTTGCGTGCGACTTGCAATGCTTCAAAAATAGCGCGTTTTGCATCAATGGCCGCGGCCAGTTTTGCACCACCTATCACATGCACTTTTGCGTTTTCAGCCTCAGCTGCAAATGGTTCACTGTTAGACACCTGACCAATACAGGCAATCACTGTATCAACATCAAGTATCTGTTCCTCACCCTTTACGGTAATCTTTAACCCTTGGTTATCAAAACTGATGTACTGGCAGTCAGCAATTTGTTTAACACCATGCTGTTTTGCTACTTGGCGGTGGATCCAACCCGTCGTTTTACCCAGCTCACTGCCAAAGCGACCTGAGCTTCGTTTTAGCATATAAATTTGGCGATTATCTTTGTGAGGTTGTGGCTCACACTCTATTCCCCATTGAGTTTTAAACTCTTCAATGGTTTGATCTTTATGCTCACTTAAAAAGGCCACCATATCGAAACCGATACCTCCAGCGCCTAATATCGCAATTTTTTCACCCAGTTCAACCTCACCTCTAATCACTTCATCGTAGGCAAAAACACGCTTACCATCAGCACATTCAATTTTAGCTTCACGAGGTCTAACACCGGTCGCAAAGACAACATCAGCGTATTGATTTAGCATGTTATCTGAAAACTCAGTGCCCAATTTTAATTCAACATTTAAACGCTTAAGTTCATTAGTGAAATAATTTAGCGTGTGATTAAAATCTTCTTTTCCGGGTATTTGCATGGCTAAATTAAACTGGCCGCCCATTTGCTCTTTACGCTCAATGAGCGTTACTTTGTGCCCTTTTTGCGCTAAATAGCAACTCGCAGCAAGGCCAGCTGGTCCTGCACCTACCACTAACACTAAACGTGATGACGCGGCTTTTTCTAGGCTATATTCAAGCTCAAATGCAGCTTGAGGGTTCACTAAACAGGTCGCACGTTTATTTTTAAATACGTGGTCTAAACAACCCTGATTACAACCAATACAAATATTTATCTGCTCAGTTTTATTATTTACGTATTTATTAAAAAACTCAGGATCAGCTAAAAGTGGTCTTGCCATCGAAATAAGGTCTGACTCTCCTGCCGCTAAAATACTATTAGCAATCTGTGGGGTGTTAATACGGTTTACCGCAACCACAGGAACTGAGACCGTGTCTTTTAAACGTTTTGACGCCTCTTTAAATGCGCCAGGAGGAACCATACTGGCAATCGTTGGAACGCGAGCCTCATGCCAACCTATACCTGTATTAAAGATATCAACGCCGGCTTCTTCAAGCGCCAAAGCTTGTTGCTTTACTTCATCAGGAGTAGAACCGTCAGGAACTAAATCCATCACTGATAAACGAAAAATAATAATAAATTTTTCACTGACTTTTGCGCGTACTGCTTTCACTATTTCAACAGCTAGGCGCATTCGGTTTTCTAAGCTACCACCATAAGCATCATTTCGCTTATTAGTATGATTCGCCATAAACTCATTAATTAAGTAGCCTTCTGAGCCCATGATCTCAACACCATCGTAGCCCGCCTTTTCGGCTAAGCGCGCTGAGCTTGCAAAATCTTTTATGGTTTTTTTAATGGCACCAAGCGACATCGCCTTTGGTTTGTATGGGTTTATTGGCGCTTTAATCGCACTAGGAGCATGATTAAATGGATGGTAGGCATAACGCCCTGCATGCAAAAGCTGTAAACAAATTTTCCCACCATGCTGGTGTACTGCTTCAGTGTAAGCACGGTGTTTAACAACGTCATAATATGAGCTAAACGTTGATGCAAAAGGAGTAAGTTTACCGCGTAAATTCGGACTATACCCGCCGGTAATAATTAAGCCTGTGCCTCCTTTAGCACGTGCTTCATAAAATGCGCGTAACCGTTTACGATTATGCCAGCCCTCTTCAAGACCGGTGTGCATTGAGCCCATAACCAAACGATTACGAAGTTCGGTATGCGGTAATTGTAATTTTTGTTCTAACATTGTCTGCCCCGTTAACTGGTCGAACCTCTATGATGTTTAGATTCTGCGGTAATAACCCAGAATAATCAACTTTTAGCGAGTAATTAACTGTCGCAATTTCTCGTTTTAAACACTCTGTTACTATTTAACAGTTAAATTTCAGATTATTCTAAGCTAAGATGGGATTACTACTAAGCTGTACTGAATTAAGGAATTATTTTGCTAGCAAAGATATTTAAAGGCATATGGACTGGGATAAACTTTTCCCGCCGTTTGGTTCTAAACCTATTATTTTTAATACTAGTAATACTCTTTATTGTCGCTATTACTAGCGAAGAAGACAAAGTTAAAGTCGCGGATGGAACCGTACTGCGCCTAAACTTAAATGGCCCTATCGTTGAAGAGAAAACCTATGTTGACCCTGTAGAAGCAGCCATTAATGATGCGACTATGGGCAAAGAAGCACCTTCAGAGATTTTGCTTGATGATATTATTGAAGTTATCAACCAAGCTGCAAAAGATGACCGTATCTCTGTTATGTTGCTTGATCTTCAAAAAATGCCAAGCGCGCATATCAATAAGCTTAAACAAATAACAAAAGCGATTGATGAGTTCAAAGACGCTGGTAAACAAGTTATTGCTACAGGCTATTACTACACTCAAGCACAGTACTATATTGCAGCACATGCCAATGAAGTGTCTATGCACCCTTATGGTGGTGTCAGCATTGAAGGTTACGGCATGTTCCCGCTTTACTTTAAAGACGCCCTTGAAAAGCTAAAAGTAACACAACACATTTTCCGTGTAGGTACGTACAAGTCAGCAGTTGAACCATTTATTCGTAATGATATGTCAGATGCAGCAAAAGAAGCTAACCAAGTATGGTTAACTGCACTTTGGAACGAATATAAGTCAGATGTTGCCGCTTCTCGTCCATTTGATGAAAGTAACTTTGACGAAGATATGGATGTTTACCTTGCAAAAATGCAAGCAGTGGATGGAAATTCAGGTGACTATGCCTTAAACAATCAATGGGTTGATTCACTAAAAACATCTCAACAAATTCGCCAGCAACTTATTGACCTAGTCGGTACAGAAGAAACCGGTAAAACATTTAAGCAAGTGAGCTTCCGTGAATATTTATCGCTGGTTAAACCTCCTATCGAATTTGATAACCCTATTACTGAAAAAGTAGCGGTAGTTGTTGCAAAAGGCACGATTGTTGATGGTGAACGTAAAGCCGGTGAAATTGGCGGTGATTCTACCGCAGCCCTACTTCGCAAAGCGCGCTTAGATGATAAAGTAAAAGCTGTGGTTCTGCGTATTGACTCAGGCGGTGGTAGCATGTTTGCCTCTGAGGTTATTCGTGCTGAAGTTCTGGCACTTAAAGCCGCAGGAAAACCGGTTATTGCGTCAATGAGTTCTGTTGCGGCCTCGGGGGGGTACTGGATTGCCTCTGCTGCGAATGAGATTTGGGCAGCGCCAAGTACGATTACAGGTTCAATCGGTGTTTTTGGTACTTTTATGACATTTGAAAACACCATGGCTGAGTTAGGTATCTATTCAGATGGTGTTGCAACCACTGATTTAGCAGGCTTCTCTATTGCTCGCCCACTGGATGAAAAAATGGCCGACATCATTCAACTCAGTGTAGAAAATGCCTACAAACGCTTCTTAAACGTTGTAGCCGAAGCACGAAATATGACTCCTGAGCAAGTTGATAAAATTGCCCAAGGGCGTGTGTGGATTGCAACTCAGGCGAAAGAGCTTGGCTTAGTTGATAAACTAGGTGACAAACAAGATGCGATTGAAGCGGCAGCAGAACTTGCAAAATTAAAGCATTACGATGTTAAAACCATCAAGCAATCTTTAACACCCCAAGAGCAAATGCTACAGGATATTTTTGGCACCGCTGCTGTACAAGCATTCTTAGCTAAGTCGCAGTCTTCTGACTCTGTGCTTGCAACACAAGCTAACTTACAAAGCCTTGTTAAGCAGTTGAGTAGTGAAATTGATAATTTAAAAGATTACAACGACCCACAAGGTGTCTATGCACGCTGTTTAGTGTGTAATGTAATTCAATAAGTTACTAACTAACGCGATTTTAGGTATACTAAGCCCAGTTAATTTACTGGGCTTTTTTATGAAACGTAAACGTATATATATCGCCTATACAGGCGGCACAATCGGGATGAAAAAATCGAGCCGAGGCTATGTTCCTGCTGAAGGCTTTTTAACCGAAACAGTGGTCAACAATGCTGAGTTTAATCGTGATGAAATGCCTTTATTTGATATTCACGAATACTGCCCTTTGATTGATTCATCCGATATGTCACCGGCACATTGGCAACTTATTGCTGACGATATCAAAAGTAAATACCAAGACTATGATGGCTTTGTCGTATTACATGGCACTGACACAATGGCCTACACGGCATCGGCTTTATCGTTTATGTTTGAAAATTTGACCAAACCCGTGATTGTCACAGGCTCACAAATTCCTTTGTCACAGCTTCGCTCTGATGGTCAAGTTAATTTACTAAACGCTATGTACTTAGCAGCGAATTACCCTATTGCTGAAGTCAGCCTGTTTTTCAATAACCAACTGTTCCGTGGTAATAGAGCAACAAAAGCACACGCAGATGGTTTTGACGCGTTTGCTTCACCTAACCTTGAACCGTTAGCGTTATCAGGTATCAATATACAATTAATCAAGGGGCAATTGAGCCCGTATGTCGATAACGAACTGCAAGTATCTAACATTACTCCACAACCAATTGGCGTGTTGTATTTATATCCGGGGATCAGTCCTGAGGTTGTAAAAAGCTTGGTTAACGATAACATTAAAGCGCTTGTATTATTAAGCTTTGGCGTTGGCAATGCACCACAAGACCCTGCCTTTCTAGACATCCTTAATGAGGCTAGTAAGCGTGGCATGGTGATTGTTAATCTTACCCAGTGTTTAAAAGGACATGTCAACATGGGCGGGTATGCCACCGGTAATGCATTACTCAACTGTGGTGTTATCAGTGGCTATGACATGACTTTAGAAGCCTGTTTAACAAAGTTACATTACTTATTTAGCCAAAAGCTTGAGGTTGAAACAGTGCGCCATCTTATGCAAGACAACCTACGTGGCGAGTTGAGTCGATAAAATTAAAGTTTTAGATATTAAAAAGGCACCGTACGGTGCCTTTTTTCATGATGGTGAGTAATTCAACTCATTAACGGACTTTTTCGTCAATATCGACTAAATCAGTTAAATGGCAAACTTCACCACTGTGTGTTTTGATACCGTGCTCACCGAAGTAATCACGCTGTGCCTGAACCAAATGTCCATTGCTTGGTGTTGTAAGTGTTGCAATATACGTTTGTGTTGCAGTTAACACAGGGAATGCAAGACCAGAAGCAACTGCCGCCCCTGTCACTTTACGAAGTGCAGCTGATTCACGCTGCATAGAATCAATAAACTCTACGCCTTCAGCAACATTATCTAAGTAATCGGCACGAATAATACAACCCGCTCGCCACGTTTGTAACGTTTTAGCAAGATCAACTTTCCATTGGTGCGCACGTGATGCACCTTTGATAAGCGCAAGACCTTGACGGTAAGCCAGTAAACTTGCCAACGTAAACGCGTCTTTTAATTCTTCTAGGTCTAACTCAACAGTGTTAGTTGCTTTGGCTGCATAGGTCATTTCTTTTGCAGCATGCGTATCACATGTATTTGTTAAATGGCGAGCTTGTACCGCAGCAACCAGTGAAGGCACTGCAATGCCTAACTCAAGCGCATTTTGTGCTGTCCATAATCCAGTGCCTTTGGCCCCTACTTTATTGTCAATTAAGTCAACTAAAGGCTCACCTTCAGTTGTTTCAAGGCTAAGAATATGACTAGAGATTGATAGTAGGTAGCTATTTAATGTTCCTTCAGACCAATCATTAAAAATGTCGGCAACTTCTTTTGGCGTGCGATTAGTGCCCAAACGAAGCAGTTGATACATTTCTGCAATAAGCTGCATCAACGCATATTCGATACCGTTGTGCACCATTTTTACAAAGTGACCGCTTGCAGATTGCCCTACACGCGCAAAACACGACTCACCCTTGTAACTTGCTGCAACTTTTTCAAACCACGGCTCAACACGCTCCCAGCCGCCTTCTGAGCCACTGGCCATCATTGCAGGACCATGGCGTGCGCCTTCGGCACCCCCTGAGATCCCCATTGTGGCGAATTCAAATTTATTTTGGAACTTAAGTTTACGGCTAATACCGTCTTTATAGTTACTATTGCCGCAATCGACGATGATGTCATCACACTCGACGCCTGCTTCCGCAAGCTCAGTACATACTTTATCAACCAATTCACCAGCAGGAACTAAAAGTAAAATTGAACGAGGCGGCTCTAAACGTCTAACCATATCATTTAAATCAGACACAATATGTAAACGGTCTGCCAATCCGAGTGCTTTCGCACAGCTTAGTAACTCAGCACCCGCATCAGGGTTCTTATCGTACGCTACTAATGTCAGCCCTTTTTCAATCAGGTTGAGGGCAAGATTTTTACCCATAACGCCTAACCCTACTAATGCAACTTGCATTTAGTGTCCTCCTCGGTAACAACTATTGGTTAGTTAATCAAAATAAATACGCGCGCATTATACCCAAGCAGCCCAAAAATGCGAGCATCCAAGCCAACTTGGTAAAAATCAGTGTGTTTAAAAGCGACGTTGTTCAAATTATATCAAAATAACGCAGGCATCGGACCAGATTTTTATAATACCCATTTAAAAGTTAAGTGTATTGACGCTACCTGACACCGGTGTCATAATATCGTCATTCAATTTTTGTATTATGATTCAATAATACATGGATTCAGATACTCATAGTTAAAAAACACATTTTTACCTATGAGTTCTACACCGTGCCGTTGTATAAGCCCATTAGCAAGGCTTTTAGCACGACTTTTTAATAGTAAACCATCAATTCGCTTAACATCGATTAAGCGCACAGGAGAATTTGATGCTAAGACGCACAAAAATTGTTGCGACACTTGGACCGGCAACCGATCGCGATAACAACCTAGAAAAAATTATTCGTGCAGGTGCAAATGTTGTTCGTTTGAACTTCTCACATGGCGTTGCTCAAGATCACAAAGACCGTGCTCAAGCTGTACGCGATATAGCAAAGCGTTTAGGCAAGCACGTTGCAATACTTGCTGATTTACAAGGTCCTAAGATTCGCGTTTCTACATTTAAAGATGGCAAAGTAAACTTAGAAGTAGGTGCTAAATTTACGCTAGACGCAAAAATGGAAAAAGGCCAAGGCGACGTAAACGCTGTGGGTATTGACTACAAAGAATTACCAAACGATGTAAAATCAGGTGATTTGCTACTGTTAAATGATGGCTTAATTCAACTTACTGTCGACTCTGTTGAAGGTGAATTAGTGCATACCACAGTCACTGTGGGTGGCGTGCTTTCGAACAATAAAGGCATCAACCGTTTAGGCGGTGGTCTAACGGCCCCGGCTTTCACCGAGAAAGACAAAGAAGATTTAATCACAGCAACCGAAATTGGTGTTGACTATATTGCAGTTTCTTTCCCACGCAGTGGTGATGACATGCGCTATGTACGTTCACTAGCCGAAGCGGCAGGTTCGAACGCGCAGTTACTCGCTAAAATTGAGCGTGCAGAAGCGGTTGAAACCGTTGAAGCAATTGATGATATCGTCCTAGCTTCTGATGCTGTAATGGTGGCGCGTGGTGATTTAGGTGTTGAAATTGGTGATGCTGCCCTTGTGGGTAAGCAAAAGCTTATTATTAGACGCGCTCGCTCATTAAACCGTACAGTAGTAACGGCAACGCAAATGATGGAATCAATGATCGATAACCCAATGCCAACACGTGCAGAAGTTATGGACGTTGCCAACGCAGTGCTTGATGGGACTGACGCTGTTATGTTATCAGCAGAAACAGCGGCAGGTGACTACCCGGAAGAGACTGTCGCAACCATGGCGCGTGTATGTTTAGGTGCCGAGTCACAAAAAGAAACGCACGTCTCTAAACACCGTTTAGATAGCCGTTTTTCTTCTAACGCTGAATCTATTGCACTTTCAGCCATGTATGCTGCTAACCACCTTGACTCAGTGAAAGCGATTATCACACTGACTGAATCTGGTAGCACGGCTAAACTTATGTCGCGTATCAGCTCTGGTTTACCTATTTATTCGCTGTCTCGTCATGCAAGTACATTAGGCCAAACAGCACTTTATCGTGGCGTTTACCCTGTATACTTTGACTCAACTAAATGTGAAAAAGACAACATGGTTCGTGATGCGTTAAACACGCTTGTTGAGCAAGGCTCTTTAGCCACAGGTGACACTGTAATATTAACTCACGGTGACGCTATGGAAACCATTGGTGCAACTAACACGATGAAAATTGTGACGGTTTAAAAACCAATATAACGAAAAAAGGCGCAAAATTAATTTTGCGCCTTTTTTGTTTAAAATAGCGTATCAGCTTGCCAGTGCTGCTTTTACTTTATCGCGATAACTGCGGCTTACTTTTAACTCTTGGCCATTATCGAGCACTAATAAGTACTCACCGCTGACTTGAGTAACAAGTTTGCTGATTTGTTTTGTATTAACAATCGCACTGCGATGTACTCGCACAAATAACTGGGGATCAAGCTCTTGCTCAAGCTCTTTCATTGTTTTGCGTAAGATATGTGTTTGCCCATCTTGGCAATGTAAACACATGTAATCACCAGCAGCGTCAACCCATTGAATAGTAACAACAGGCACACGGACTATTTCACCCTGCTCTTTTACAGCCAGTGACTCCGGATAACGACGGTCGGCTAAGCTATCACCTGTGGCCAGCTTTTTTAAAATCTCTTCGCAATTATTGCCTGTTATACCCGCGACAAAACTCGCTAGTTTTTTCTTATGGGCGTTATCTTGTTGCGTCTTTAAATAGGTATGCACTTTCTCTACCGCCTGTTTTAGTCTGTTGTCATCGACTGGTTTAAGAATATAATCCAATGCATGAATCTCGAATGCTTTTACAGCAAACTGATCAAACGCCGTTACAAATACAATTGCAGGTAAAGGGTTCACACTTTCGCTTAACGCACGTGCTACTTCAAAACCATTCATATTTGGCATTTGAATATCTAAAAAAACTAATTGGATGTTACCACTAAGGCATTCATCTATTGCCTCTTGACCATTGCTACATAAACGAATGACTTCTATGTCGTCAAACTCAGAGAGTCGAACCGCTAAGCCTTTCCTAGCTAATGGTTCATCATCAACGATCAAAGTTCTAATTTTGCTCATTTCTTAACAGCCTTTTCAAACGGAACACGCAGATTAACTTTTAATCCACTTGGCGAATTGTCAGAGAGTACAAACGAATAGTTGTTCTCATAAAGTGTTTTTAATCGGTCCTTTGTATTTGCTATGCCAACGCCTTGAGAATTAACCAGTTGACCATCTATTAACTCAGTACCAGGACCATTATCGCCTACTTCCAATAATAGTTCATTTGCAAAAACTTGTGCTTTAATATCAATCACTCCCCCCTCATTAAGCTGCGCTATCGCATACTTGATTGAGTTTTCAATAATGGGCTGGAGGATCAAACTCGGTACTAATGCCTCTTTCGCTTGCTCGCTAACATCAACATTGACCTGAAGACGCTCATCAAAACGTACTTTTTCAATCTCTAAATACAGCATGAGTGCGTGTATTTCTTGCTCTAGAGGCACCTTTTTAATGGGATCAGTATTGAGTGTGTAGCGTAAGAAGTCACTTAATTTAGAGACCATTAAATTCGCATCTTTATTCTCTTTCACCAAAATTAAGGTTGATATTGCATTCAGTGTATTAAATAAAAAGTGCGGATTAAGTTGGTAGCGCAGCATTTTTAACTGTGCTTCGTGCGCCATTGTTGTTGCTTTTAAGGCTTTTTGACGCTCACTTTGCAGTAGTTGGTAATACTTTATACCAAAATACAAACCACTCCAGCACAGAATAATATAGACAGAGTCTAATCCCTGCTGAAAATAATAAAACCATTCATTCGGCCGGTAACCGTGTCGATAAATTTCCCATAAGTTGAATTTTTGAACGACCGCCCATAACGTACCCGTGATATAGGATGCCCCAAACACAACAAGCATAAGAACCCATGGCGATGCATTCCAAACTTTGCGATACATATAACGCAGTGGTACTGTCATTAAACACCCTGCATAGGCGTTTAATACAATAACAAATACGTAAATATCACGCATTTCAAATACTTTTGAGCCGATATAATTCACCAACGCGTAGCCTATCCAGCCTGCTATTTGCAAAACCCAGAAGAAGCGTTGTCGATTATCAACTAATGATTGCCAATTCAAAATATCAAGTTACCTTTCGTCGTTATTTTTATTATACCGATAGTCACTCATGCAAAGCACTGCCACCTATCTTAATTTTTAATAGCCTTACCGCATTCTACAGGCATTAAAAAAGCGAAGACTTTGACGGCCTTCGCTTTTTAATCGGCAATTTATTACGCCAATTTATCAGAGGCTACTTTGTATTTAGGATCCTCAATCACGTTAACCTCGACAAGATCGCGTGCTTTATGAAGCAACTGAATACAATCTGGGCTTAAATGACGTAAATGTAATTTTTTACCCGCTTTAGCATACTTATCGGCTAAACTATCAATGGCTTCAATCGCACTGTGATCTGCCACTCGGCTATGTTTAAACTCAATAATGACGTCTTGGGGATCACTTTTTACATCGAATAATTCGGCAAAGTTTTTCACCGAGCCAAAAAACAGTGGGCCATGCAATTCATAGACTTTTGAGCCCTCTTGGTCGATATAGTTGCTTGTATAAATGTGTTTAGCATGCTGCCAAGCAAATACCAGTGCAGACACAATCACACCTACGCACACAGCAATTGCAAGGTCAGTGGCAACAGTCACACCAGACACTAATACAATCACAAATGCATCAGACTTTGGCACGCGCTTCATCATTTTAAAGCTTGCCCATTCAAATGTGCCTAGTACCACCATGAACATTACACCAACCAGTGCCGCCAGCGGGATCATTTCGATTAAGCCTGCTGCAAAAATAATGAAAGCCAATAGGAGTAAGGCTGCGCTAATACCTGATAAACGCGAGCGACCACCCGAGTTAATGTTAATCATTGATTGGCCAATCATTGCACACCCGCCCATTGCACCAAAGAAACCACAGGTTACATTAGCAGCACCTTGACCAATACACTCTTTATTACTGTGGCCACGCGTTTCTGTAATTTCATCTATAAGCGTGAGTGTTAACAATGATTCAATTAAACCAATTGCCGCTAGAATTAATGCATACGGAAAAATTATTTTTAACGTTTCAAGGGTAAATGGCACCATTGGAATATGGAATTGCGGCAGACCGCCTGCGATAGTTGCTTGCTCGTTACCCGTCATCCCTTTTAAGAAATCAAGCACAGTGCGTGCTTCAAGGTCAAACCCAATCACAATACCCGTGACTGTCACGATAGCAACTAATGATGAAGGTACCGCGGTAGTTAGCTTAGGTAAAAAGTGAATAATCGCCATGGTTAACGCGACTAAACCAAGCATTATGTAAAGCGCTTGACCTTCCATCCACTGTTGGCCGCCCATACCATCTGGTACTTTAAATTGACCTAGTTGGGCTAAGAAAATAACGATAGCAAGACCATTCACAAAGCCTAACATGACGGGGTGAGGTACCATGCGAATAAACTTACCAAGCTTAAATATACCTGCGAGGATCTGTAATATCCCCATCAATAATACCGTCGCAAATAGATATTCAACGCCATGGTCTAATACTAAACTTACCATTACGACGGCTAATGCGCCGGTTGCACCTGATATCATTCCAGGGCGACCACCAAAAATAGCCGTAATCAAACCAACAATAAATGCGGCATATAGGCCTACTAAAGGCTCTACATTAGCAACGAAAGCAAAAGCAACGGCTTCTGGCACCAATGCCAGTGCGACTGTCAGGCCCGATAATATATCGTTTTTAGCAGAGCTTGGCGCTTTGCTGAGTAAGTTAAACATTAAGATCCTCTTTCAAGTGTATGCATTTTGGCAAGGCGCAGAATTCTAGCAAAAACTGCCTACGTTAACAATCAGCAACAACCGTAAACACACAGACAACAAAACGGTTAGCACGCAAAAGCACTAACCGTTTGTCAATAAAAAGCTAAATGAAGAAGGTATAGTTAAAGAGGTAAAGATGTACTTCGCTTCACACAAGTCATCGTCACATTTGAGTGTACTTCTTGCACAAACTCAAGATTTAGAAGGTTATCGCGAACAAACTGCTCATACCCTTCAATTCCTTTAGAAATAATGCGCAGCATAAAGTCCATAGTACCCGCCATGCTATAGCACTCGGTCACTTCGTCGTAGCTCATGATTAAACGTTCAAATTCAGCTAAGTTTGTTCTGCCATGATTTGATAAGCGAACATGTGCATAAACCAACATATCAAAGCCAAGCTTTTTCTCATCAAGTAAAGCAACTTTACCTTTGATATAACCATCTTGTTCAAGTTTAGCGATACGACGCCAACAAGGAGATTGAGATAAACCAACTTTATCGGCAATTTCTGCCGTTGATAAGCTAGCATCCTGCTGTAATAATGCCAAAATTTGGCGATCTACTTGGTTTAGAGACATTTTATTTCTTTTTCTTTAAAAATACTGAGTAAATTATATAACTGATTTGAATGTCAGTCTGCCTATTTTCTATTATTTATGCGAAAAAAATGCAATTTTAGCCAAAGCGTCCACTAATAAATGGATTCGTTTTTCGCTCATGCCCTACGGTAGTGTTTGGACCATGACCAGGTAAAATGGCAACTTCATCTGCAAACGATAAAATTTCTGATTTAATTGATGCAAGCAGCTGCGCACTATCGCCTTTTGGAAAGTCTGTGCGCCCTACTGAACCTTGAAAAATAACATCTCCGACGATGACCTGCTGTGTCTCGTCATCATAAAAGACCACGTGCCCTGGCGTATGGCCTGGACAATGGCGCACCGATAACTGGCTATTACCCACGCTAATCACATCGCCATGGTTTAACCACTGTGTTGGATAAAAAGGTGAAATGGGTGCAAATCCGAACATTTGAGCTTGCATTGGCAGTGAATCAAACCAAAACTTGTCGTCAATGTGTGGACCAATAATGTCAACATTAAACTTATCGGCAAGCTGTTTAGCCGCACCAACATGATCTAAATGACCATGGGTTAGATAAATTGCAATTAATTCACAACCAAGTGAGGCAAGCTGAGCGCATAATTTTTCAGCATCACCGCCAGGGTCAACTAATGCTGCTTTATTCGTCTGCTGGCAAATAATTATGCGGCAGTTTTGTGCAAACCCCGTCACAGGGACTGTAATGACTTTCATCGTTTTTATCCTTGTTCAGGTGTCTCAAACGTCATTAAAATTGGGTATTTTAAATACGCTTGATCATAAAATGGGGTACGCTCATAAAGCCAATTCAGACGCGCTTCTGGATCATTCGCAAATTGTTTATCTTCACGAATTTTCTGATCAAACTCTAATGCAAGGGCCGGTTTTTCTTTTAGCATCTGACGAGCATATGGCATGAGCGCGTAATTTTCCATGTACTCAGTACGTTGAAAAATGGTGTTAAACTCACCCCATGAAAAAAATGAATCAGGGGCTTCAGGGTGCAGCAAATGTGTTGCCAATTCTGAGTAGGGTTGCGCCGTTGAGACTTTATACCAGCCCTGTACATCTACTTGCACAGGGGCATAGTCAAATTTGGCATCTACACGAAAACGCCCTTCAAAGGGAGCTTTAGCAAATGTATAGTCGACTACGCTTGCCTGTGTCATCACTGCCGTTGGCGTGTTATCAACCTGAGTAACGTCGATACCGTGTAACTTAAGTTTTTTGATTATATTGCTATACGCAGGTGGAATGTAAAACGCACGAGGAACATGAACCGTTTTCTTAACGTCTTTTTGCCAAAAAATCGGCAATGACTCATAGTTTTTAGCTTCACCGAGGTATTTAACTTCAGCTTGCCCTGTAAGCGCGCTTTCACTGCGTGAATAGGCAATGCCTTTAAATGCGAGTGTGTCGGGTTGCTTTGCGTAACTACGCTCAACAACGAGTTGTCTCGGTTTAAAATCGAGCTCTTTTTTTACAGCGGCATTTAATGCTTTATCGTTAGCTGCAAGCGCATCAATAGCGCCGTCGATAAACACATATGTGCCTAACACACGCTGCTTGTAAGGTTTTAAAGAGTGATTTTCAACTAAAATACTAGGCAATGAACGTAAGTCACCCCACCCATTCGAATAACGAGGTGTCGCAACCCATCCTGCTAAGCCTTTTTTAAAATCGCGCTTGTCCATAACAAACACTAATGGCCCAGGTATGTGCCCTGCTTTTTCTAATTTGGCATCAATGACAGGTTTAAACAGGGTGTCTAGCGCTTCTGACACACTTGGTGACTCACTTGAGAACACAGGATTGTACCCATACGTGACATCGTATTGGTAATCAGCGCCATCTGTTACATGTACATCAATATAAAGGTCGGGTTTGAATTGATTTATAACCTGCATAACCCCTTGTACTTCGGGGGTATCAAGCTTTGTATAATCACGATTTAAGTTTAAATTTAGACCGTTAGTTCTAAATCCCATTTCTGCTGGGCCACGCTGATTTATACGGTTAAATTGGCTGCTACGTTCGTGACCATCTACATTCAGAATTGGAATGAACAGAATGTTTACTTTACTTAAAATATCACGACGCTTTCCGGTCGCAATATCACGTAATAGCATAAACATGGCATCTTTACCGTCAATTTCCCCGCTGTGAATACCCGCTTGAACAAAGATAGTTGGTTTGGTATCTGCAACAAGTTGTGTTGGCTCAAACAACCCTTGCTCATTAGCAACAAGCATTTTTATTGCGCGGCCACTGCTACTTGTGGCAATCGTTTTTACTTTAAATTGAGTAGGATTAGCCGCAACGAGTCGATCTACAAAAGCCATTGTGTCTGCATAATTTGGCGATAAGGTGCCATCACTTAATTCAAAATCAGTCGTTAATGGCCCTTTTTCTTGCATTAAAGACACACTGTTACCTTGCCACGGTAACAAAGGAGGTAGGTGGCTGTCTAAAGTCACTACAGTAGATAAAAACACTAAACTGGCAAACATATCACTCTCAAGTGCGGTACTTATTCTATTAATGGGAATTATAACAACTAATTAGAATAGATTGCGTAAACTGCGGTGATTCAACAAAAAAATGGAGCAAATGACAGGACGTGATTATTTAAAGATTCACGGTTCAGGAGTTCTAAGATCAAAAAAAGGAGCACTAGGCTCCTTTTTAAACTGTATCAAAAGCGAAAATTAAGCCGCTAGGCCTTCTTTAGCTTTTGCAACAAGCGCTGCGAATGCAACTTGGTCGTAAACAGCGATATCTGCAAGGATCTTACGATCGATTTCTACAGATGTCTTTTTAAGACCATTGATAAAACGGCTGTATGAAAGACCGTTTTGACGAGCTGCTGCATTGATACGTGCAATCCAAAGTTGACGGAAAGTACGTTTCTTAGCACGACGGTCACGGTAAGCGTATTGACCCGCTTTAGTAACTGCCTGGAAAGCTACGCGGTAAACACGTGAACGTGCTCCGTAGTAACCTTTAGCTTGTTTTAAAACTTTTTTGTGACGTGCACGTGCGATAACACCGCGTTTAACTCTTGCCATTTCTGAAGACTCCTATTAAGCGAATGGTAACATACGTGAAACTAGACCATGGTCATTCTTATGAACCATCATCTTAGGACGTAAGTGTAATTTACGCTTAGAAGTTTTCTTAGTCAGAATGTGACGAAGATGCGCTTGTTTACGCTTGAAACCGCCAGAAGCAGTTTTCTTGAAACGCTTAGCTGCGCCTCTGTGTGATTTTAGCTTGTAAGCCATTGCAATAACTCCAAATGTATTGCTCAACAATATGGCAAGCAGGCGAGAGATATAAATAGCTCTTCTTTCAAGGCCTAACTTACCGCCATTATCCGGTGAAAGCCCAGTACTAATGCACTGCAACTTTACTTAAACCGGTTATTTCAGGTGAACAGCATGCTGTTACTTGATGACCTGAGATAAATTCGGTGCGTATTATCGCTTGTTTATTGCTTTTTAGCAATAGGTGCCATCATCATAACCATTTGGCGACCTTCAACACGATTTGGGAAAGATTCAACTTGTGAAACATCTTCCAAATCAGCTTTAACACGATTTAATAATTCAATACCAATTTCTTGGTGAGCCATTTCACGACCACGGAAACGAATAGTAATTTTAGCTTTATCACCCGCTTCTAAGAACTTACGCAAATTGCGAAGCTTAACCTGGTAATCACCTTCATCCGTGCCTGGACGGAATTTGATTTCTTTCACCTGGATTTGCTTTTGCTTTTTCTTTTGTTCTTTTAGTTCTTTGCTTTTCTCAAAGATGAACTTACCGTAGTCCATAACCTTACAAACAGGTGGCTCAGCATTAGGACTGATTTCTACAAGATCTACACCCGCATCATCAGCCATAGCTTGCGCCTCTTTTAATGACACGATGCCAGCTTGCTCGCCGTCAATGTCAATTAAACGAACTTCTTTAGCTGTAATATCTTCGTTGATACGATTTTTTTGAGCTGTTTGTTGCCCTTTCTTGCCGCCTCTAATGGTACGATCCTCCAAGAATATAAAATAAAAAGCGTGTAGTTGGCTGTTTGTTATGCCCTACACGCTCATGATTTATTGTCGATTTTTTATTTCGTCGCTAATTTTTGCAATGAAATCATCAACATTAAATTTGCCTAGGTCTTCACCTGTGCGAGTGCGTACTGCCACTTCTTGTTGTTCAACTTCTTTGTCGCCTACAACAAGTAAGTAAGGAATACGTTTTAACGTATGTTCACGGATTTTAAAGCCAATCTTCTCATTTCTCAAGTCAGCAGCGGCTCTAATTCCAAGTTTATTTAATTTTTGTACAATTTCTTGCACATAGTCAGCTTGTTTATCCGTGATATTCATGATCACCACTTGCTTAGGTGCAAGCCATGTCGGGAACAATCCGGCGTATTCTTCAGTTAAAATACCAATGAAACGCTCAATCGAACCTAATATAGCACGGTGTATCATAACTGGTGTACGACGTTCGTTATTTTCTGCAACGTATGTCGCACCTAAACGACCTGGTAATGCAAAATCTAATTGCACTGTACCACATTGCCATGCACGGTCTAAACAATCATATAATGTAAATTCAATTTTCGGACCGTAAAACGCCCCTTCACCCGGTAAGTAATCAAACTCAATGTCGTTTACTTTCAGAGCTTCTGCTAACGCAAGCTCTGCTTTGTCCCACATTTCGTCTTCACCGATACGTTTTTCTGGGCGAGTAGACAGTTTTACAACGATCTTTTCAAAACCGAACGTTTCATACGTGTCGTAAACCATTTTGATACACGCTGATACTTCATCCATAATTTGGTCTTCAGTACAGAATATATGTGCATCATCTTGTGTAAAACCACGAACACGCATTAAGCCATGTAATGCACCTGATGGCTCATTACGATGACAACAACCAAACTCAGCCATACGCAATGGTAAGTCACGGTATGATTTTAGACCTTGGTTGAAAATTTGCACATGACCAGGACAGTTCATTGGTTTAATAGCATATTCACGCTTTTCAGATTCTGTGGTGAACATGGCATCTGCGTATTTATCCCAGTGCCCTGATTTTTCCCACAAAACTCGGTCCATCATTAATGGGCCTTTCACTTCTTCGTAGTCGTACTCACGTAGTTTTTCACGAACGAAGTCTTCAAGCTCACGGTAAATGCTCCAGCCGTCATTATGCCAAAACACCATACCCGGCGCTTCTTCTTGCCAATGCCATAAATCAAGTGCTTTACCAATGCGACGGTGGTCACGTTTTTCAGCTTCTTCTAAACGTTTTAAATACGCTTTAAGTTGCTTTTTATCTGCCCATGCTGTGCCGTAAATACGTTGCAGCATTTTGTTTTCAGAATCACCGCGCCAATAAGCACCCGCCACTTTCATTATTTTAAAATGTTGGCAGAATTTCATATTTGGTACGTGTGGGCCACGACACATGTCAATGTATTCTTCGTGGTGGTATAAACCTGGGCGGTCATCTTTTGCGATATTCTCGTCTAAGATTTCCATTTTGTATGTTTCACCACGTGCTTCGAATGTATCACGCGCTTCTTGCCAGCTTACGGTCTTTTTAACCACATCGTAGTTTGTTTTTGCAAGTTCAAGCATACGCTTTTCGATGGCGTCTAAATCGTCTTGACTTAATGAGTGATCCATATCGATATCGTAGTAAAAACCATTGTCGATCGTTGGACCAATTGCCATTTTCGCGTCAGGGAAAAGTTGCTTAACAGCATGACCAATAAGGTGCGCACAAGAGTGACGGATGATTTCTAAACCGTCGTCATCCTTGGCAGTAATAATTTCTAAGCGCGCATCGTCGGTAATTAAGTCACATGCATCAACACGATTACCATTTACACGACCGGCTATGGTTGCTTTCGCTAAACCTGGGCCAATATCGCTGGCAACATCATATGTACTTACTGGGTTTTCAAAACTACGCTGACTGCCGTCAGGAAGGGTAATAACTGGCATTATAAATCCTTATACAGTGGTGATGCCTACAATGCATCACATGTAATTTTTTAAATAAATTTTGAGTAACTCTGCAACGCTTTTACGAATAAGCATTGCCATTTGGTGCCTAAAAGACGTGTATTTACTGAGTCTTCGCAAATACAAGCGCCCATTGTCGCCGCTAGAGTCCTCAAATACAAGTATTTAGGTCAGTAAATTGACAATTACTTAAGTCATTTCATACTTAACAGGTCAGTACTTTAACGGTGATCACGATGCCACACACGCATACGCTCAAGTTTGCTAGTTTGAATTTACTTAACTACACTGCTCCCCCTTATTCGTTTTACCAACAGCATGAACGCTACAACAACACGCAGTGGCAGCAAAAGCAGCAGTTTGTGCGTGATTTTCTGTTTGATTCGAAAGCCGATGTGGTCGCGTTTCAAGAGGTTTTTAGTGCTCACGCATTAGAAATACAGTGTAAAGAAGCCGGTTATGATTATTTTGAAACCGTTGACTGCCCTTCGCACGATGCGCTGTACCCTCAAGTGCTGTTTAATCCTATTGTTGCTATCGCCAGTAAATACCCTTTCATTTGTGTCGAACCTTTGACTCCCTGCCCAGAATTGCTTGAATACCTCAACAACCAAAGTGATTTTAAGTTTAATCGCACGCCTATAAAGTGTTTCTTGAACTTTCCTGAATTTGGTGAGGTGTGCTGTTATGTTGTGCATTTTAAATCACAACGTGTGCAATCTATGGCGCACATACTCAACATACATAACCTTGAAGATCCCTTATTGCAGTTGCTGCACCAAACAGTTGGCGCAATGCAATCGCAAATATCACGCTCATTAGAAGCGTCTATTGTTTATTACGATGCGTTAAAAACACAGCGTGAAAAACAATGTGCCACCTTGGTGATGGGCGATTTTAACGACGTGCTGACAAGTCCCACATTATCATTTATGACACAAGGCTTTCACCCGACTCGTTGCGAGCCCTGTATAGCAAATAATGAACCCGTCGTCGGCTTAACAGACGCCTACCTATTTTGCGCTGCTAGTGAGAACAACACAAAGCCGTTTAGCCACTATTATCACGGCAAGGGAAACGTGCTCGATTATATTTTGGTCTCTGCGCATTTTAATCCACAATGCGCACTATCAAAGGTCTCAAAGCTGGAATACGAAAGCTATGATGCGCATTTAAACCCCCACCAAGCAGTAGAAGATATTACAGTAAGTGACCATAGTTCGATTGCAATTAAAATTCATTTTTAAAGCAACTGTTTTTCAGGACGTTACTTGCTATAATTGCGCAAATTAAGTTATTTAGAGATTAACTATGAGAACATGCGGTGTAGAAATTACAGGTAGTGATGTACTACTGTGTATTTTAACGAAAGATAACGACGTGTTTGATATCCGTGATGTAAGACAAACTCGCTTTACGTTAGGCGATGGTAATGACACAGAAGTTATGCGCAAATTTCAGTTTGATTTTAGAAAACTGATGCAAGATTACCAAATTGATTCTGTTGCAATTAAAGAGCGTCAACCTAAAGGTAAATTTGCAGGCAGTGCTAAAGGTTTCAAAATGGAAACAGCCATTCAACTTATTGAAGAGTTAGATGTGCAAATTTTCAGCGCAACAACAATTAAAGAGCAGCTTAAACGCAATCCACTGCCTATCGAATTTGAAGACACTGGACTGAAAAAGTTTCAAGAAAACGCGTTTATCAGCGCCTATGTGTACTTAATGCGAAAAACCTATAAACAGGATCAAGCGTAATTTATCTTGTTTAAAAAGAACGTGCTACGGCACGTTTTTTTATGCCTGCCAAAAACCATTCTTTTCTCTTAATTTAGCTGCAATCACTGTACATTAGTCTTATAAGACTTTCATTTGTCGACAATCTATGCTTAGTTAAAACTGTAAGCTGACACTAAATGAACACGCAGTGTATTCATTTTTGTTATTTTCGCATCAAGTCCATGACAACATTTTAATAGGACACGGAGAAAACAATGCAAGCAAAGAACATACATAATAACAGTCTCCCATTAACACAAAGCTATTTTAAAGGTCGCACTGACATTCCTCTCATAGAGCAAACCATTGGTCAGTACCTAGATAACATTGTCGACAATTACCCAGAACACCCCGCGATTGTTGTTAATCATCAAAATATCCGCATTACGTATAAAGAATACCAGCAACAGATTAACCAACTTGCGATGGGCTTGCTGTCAATTGGCGTTAAACCCGGTGATCGTGTGGGTATTTGGTCACCCAATAACATTGAATGGTGCTTAACACAATTTGCCACGGCGAAAATAGGTGCCATTATGGTGTGTATTAACCCTGCCTACCGCCCAAGCGAGCTAAAATACGCATTAAACAGTGTCGAATGCTCAACACTCATCACCGCTGATGAGTTTAAATCGAGTAATTATATCGACATGCTAAATGAACTTGCACCTGAACTAAAAAATGCAAATGCAGGCAATTTAGATCTTAAAGCACTTCCCCATTTGAAAAATATCATTCGCATTGGCGAACGTCCTACAGCGGGAATGTATTGTTTTAGCGACATAATGCAACGTGCGACTGATGCACATAAACTTGAGCTTGATGCGATTAGTGCAACATTAAAAGCAGATCAAGATATCAATATTCAATTTACCTCGGGTACGACAGGAAACCCTAAAGGCGCAACGTTATCGCATAAAAACATTCTCAATAATGGTTTCTTAATGGCACAAGCCATGAAACTAACCCATCTTGATAAATTATGCATTCCAGTTCCGTTATATCATTGTTTTGGCATGGTACTGGGCAATTTAGTGTGTATTAGTAAAGGGGCTACTGCCGTTTTTCCGGGTGATTCCTTTGATCCGAAAACAACGTTAGATGTTGTTGAAAAAGAACACTGTACAGCACTTCATGGCGTACCCACTATGTTTATTGCCGAACTTGAACTAAAAAACTTTGCTGATTATGACTTATCAAGCCTGCGTACAGGTGTTATGGCTGGCTCCACATGCCCAGAGGAAGTCATGCGCAAAGTACAGACCTTAATGCACATGAAAGAGGTGGTTATTGGTTATGGACAAACTGAATGCAGCCCGATTAACAATGTAACCGAAACCGATTCACCACTGGAAAAACAAGTGACAACAGTAGGACGAGCACTTGCCCATACCGAGGTGAAAATTATTGATGAACTTGGCGATATCCAAAAAATTGGTGTGCCCGGTGAAGTATGTAGCCGAGGTGCGGGTATTATGCGTTGTTACTGGAACGATGAAGAAAAAACCAATGCCACTATCGATGAACACGGCTGGTTACATTCTGGCGATTTAGGTGTGATGGACGAACACGGTTTTGTAGCGATTGTTGGTCGTATTAAAGATATGATCATTCGCGGCGGCGAAAACATTTACCCTCGTGAAATAGAGGAAGTACTATACACCTACCCAGGTATTCAGGATGCAGCGATTTTTGGCATCAGTGATGAAAAATATGGTGAAGAAGTGTGTGCGTGGATCCAACCAAAAGAGGATGCCGTACTTGATGAAGATGCCATTCGTGATTTTTTAAAAGACAAGCTGGCTTATTTTAAAGTGCCAAAGCACATTCGCTTTGTCGACGAATACCCGATGACAGTTACAGGCAAATTGCAAAAATTCAAAATGCGTGAACAGATGCAAGAACTACTCAACGAAAAGGCATTTTCGTAGTTTAGAAACAGTAAAGCTCAGCAAGGCTGAGCTTTACATAAATAGGCAATCAGACAGAAAAACTCAATGGGCTTAAACACGCCCACATACACGCTTCTTATTTGTCTAATATAATATCGAAACCACCATAAATCAAACGCTTACCATCAAATGGCATGGGGTTGTTTTCAAGGCTCATACGCGGATCCTCCATTAGTTTCTGCCAGCCGCTATCGCGAACAGCTTTTGAAGGCCAGATGACCCATGAAAACACCACCGTTTCATTTTCATCCGCTTTTACAGCCATGGGAAATGAAGTGACTTCACCCTCGGGTACATCACTCCCCCAGGTTTCGACCACCTTTAATGCACCGTATTCTTTGAATATTTCGGCTGCAAATTCAGCATGTGCAAGGTATTTTTCTTTATTTACTGTGGGTACAGCAGCTACAAAACCGTCGGCATAAGACATAAGTTAACTCCTTTAATAAGCATGTTAAACATAGTCTAATTGCAAAAAAGTGGCTAGCTATTTTCATTAACAGCGCATTCTTAACATTAATAAGCTGTTCTGTGAGTTAAACAACGCCTTGCTTAAGCATCGCCTGAGCAACCCGTTCAAACCCCGCAATGTTTGCACCGAGCGACAGGTCGTCTTCACTTGAATAACGTTTTGCCGTTGCTGATACTCTATCAAAAATGTTTTTCATTACTTGTTGCAGTTTTTCGTCAACCTGCTGTGGCCGCCATGTTTGCAAGCTTGCATTTTGCGCCATTTCAAATTTACTCGTTGCAACCCCACCAGCATTAGCAGCCTTGCTTGGACCTAAATATACATCGTGTTCTTTAAATATAGCGTGTGCCTCAGCGGTCGTTGGCATGTTTGCACCTTCACAGACAATTTTACAGCCATTATCGACAAGCGCTTGGGCATCTTTTTTAGTTATTTCATTTTGTGTGGCGCACGGTAATGCGATATCGCCGTTAAAGTGCCAAACTTGGTGACCGTCTTTTGGATACTGACTCACAGGGATATACTCTGCTTGTGGGTGCTCGTTCAAGTAATCACGCAGCGCAGCGCCCTGCTCTTTTTTTAAGTGTTTTATTAATTCAACATCAAGGCCATCTTCACAATATAAGGTGCCTTTTGAGTCACTGCAGGTCAAAATAATCGCATCGAATTGTGACAGTTTTTCCATTAAATACAGGGCAACATTTCCAGCCCCTGACACCAAGCAACGTTTACCTTTTAGTGAATCATTTTTAGCATCAAGCATGGCACTAAGAAAATAGGCGATACCATAACCCGTTGCTTCGACTCTTAATGAAGAGCCCCCTAACAGAGTGGGCTTACCTGTAAGTACCCCATTATATTGGTTTGTAATCCGCTTGTACTGACCAAATAGATAGCCAATTTCTCGCTCCCCAACACCAATATCACCTGCAGGCACATCGGTTTGTGCACCAATATGTCGGTACAACTCTGTCATAAAAGAGTGACAAAAACGCATAATTTCATGATCACTCTTTCCTTTTGGATCAAAGTCAGCCCCTCCTTTTGCACCGCCTAAAGGAAGCCCTGTTAACGCATTTTTTAAAACTTGCTCAAAGCCTAAAAATTTGACCACGCTTAAATTAACACTCGGATGAAACCGTAATCCCCCTTTGTAAGGACCAAGAGAAGAGCTAAATTCGATTCTAAATCCCCGATTAACTTGCACGTTTCCTTTATCGTCTAACCAAGGCACGCGAAACATTATCTGTCTTTCAGGCTCAACTAAACGCTCAACAATCGCATTATGTTGATACACGTCATTTTCTTTAAGAATTGGGGTTAATGAGGTAAGCACTTCTTCAACGGCTTGATGGAATTCCTGTTCGTGTGGGTTAGAATCCTTTACAGTTTGCAGCATATTTTCTAGATATTGCATGTCAGCTCCTTTTTCAAGCTATTGAAATGTCTCACTAGTTTTAAACTCACTGATGAGACAAATCGATCACTTTATAATAAAGACGTGTTATTAGGTTTTAGGGCTCATTATTCGCCCATTCGAATGCACCCACATCTCCCGGAAAAACAACGGGTGATTCAATACCGTCTTTATTTACTGCTGCAACACCAAAATAGTAGTTATCAATCACCACATTTTTTAACGTCGCTGTTGTCACTTTGCCAACATCACGACTAAATTGCCACTGAGGTTCACTGGTATAACGCCAGTAAATTTTATAGCCTGTAATTGTAGGATCATCACTGTGGTGCCACGATAAGGTGGTGCTTGGTTTAACGGCCCCTGAAATATTGACTCCCGTTGGTGGTGCTGGCGCCCATGCCATTGACGCAAGACTCACTGCATTTAATGACGTTAACTTTGCAGCATATGCAAAATCAACATGATCAATTGTATCACCATATGTAATGCCATCTTCGGTGCGCAAGTCTTGATGTTGTTGATTATAATTTTCGTTGGTTTCCATTATACGAACAGCAGCAAAGCCAACATCGTTGAATGGGCGGTGATGCCCTCCACGCCCAAACCTGTCTAATCGATACACCAACATGGTATCAAGATTTTCTATGTATTTGTCTGCGATTGTATCGATGTAACGTGCGAGGTTGCGGCTCGCAGAATCGACTTCTCCCCCGGTAAACCGACGCTTATGGGCTTGTTCTTTGGTTTCAATAACCCGTGTGCCTTCAGAGAAAATACGTGCGGTGGTGTTATCTGTTACACCATTAATACCGGTAGAATTACCGATCATATCGTTATTTAAGACAGCATGTACTCGCCAGTTATTATCTTGCGCGTATTTCGCTAATATTTTACCACCAAACAATCCTTGCTCTTCACCTGATAGTGCGGCATAAACAATTGAGCCATTAAATGTGTATTGTGACAACACCCGCGCAGACTCAATCACACCCGCTACACCTGAGGCATTATCGTTCGCACCCGGTGCATCTGAGGTGTAGTCCATCACATCACTGACACGAGAATCGATATCACCCGACATCATAACCATCCGATTAGGGTCAACCTGTCCTCGCTGAATGGCAATTATATTTACCACTTCAACAGGGTTTGGAATACGTTTTTCGCCAGAAATAGTGTCTTTGACCTCAATAATTTCAAGGCACTGGCCACACGCTTTTGAAATTGTTTCAAACTCCGCTTTTATCCAGCGTCTTGCAGCCCCAATACCACGAGTATTTGATTTAGTCTCTGATAAAGTATGTCGCGTACCAAAATCAACCAAGGTTTGAATATCTTGCTCTATACGGGTCTTTGAAACCGCACTCGCTATTTCATGCAATGCTCGTTGATTATTAACTTCAGGCGTTGTGGCGTGTGCAGCCGTTGCTAATAGTAATGATGAGCCAAACAAAACACTGCTCGTTGTTATTGTTTTTCGCTTTAACATAGTGTCACTCCTTCAATGAATCATTCAAGGCTAACTAATATTTCGCTTCAAGCAATAGTAATGAGTTAGAAGACAGATTATTAGGTTAAAACTTTTAACACAGCAGATAGGTATTAAGCGCCTCTATTAAATAAAGGCGATTGCTTTTTGTAATGTGTGTCTACTTAAAGACCTATTTTGATAGTCTGAGTCGCAGTTGAACTTTTACTTATGGTTTAATACTTTGAGCGCCGGGTAACTTTATATCATCGTTATAAAACACAACTTGATTCCCCCCCGAATGCTTGGCACGGTACATGGCTTTATCAGCACATTGAATCAAATACTCTGCATCACCATAATATTCAGGAAACATTACGGCCCCCATACTAGGGGAGTAAGCAAGCTCGGCATCGTTAAATTCAAGTGGCTTTACTATCTCTTTCTTTAACGTGTCGACCAACATGAGAATGTCTTGCTTGTTCTTTATACTGTTTAAAATGACAACGAACTCATCACCCCCTAAGCGACCTACACTGTCATTTTTTTTAAGCACATGACGAATTCGCATCGCGATGGTTTTTAATAATTTATCACCTGCTGCATGACCATGAAGATCATTAACTTGCTTAAATCCATCTATATCAATAAACAACACCCCAAGCACCGACGAAAGCGTATTAGCGATTGACAGTGATTCTTCAAGTTGGTTTATTAAAAAGCTTCGATTTGGTAAGTCAGTGAGTGGGTCATGCCCTGCTAAATAGATAAGCTTTTGTTCGAGGTTTTTTTGCTCTGTTATGTCATACGCAATGGCGACTCTGACTTGCTTCTCTTGTGACCAATACACAGACCACAAAACATGCACGATCCGGCCATCTTTTCTTACCCAGCGATTTTCAAACCGTGGGTGCTGATTGTTGTTCATTATTTGGTTAATTGCATGTATGGTTTTTGCTCTGTCTTCGGGGTAAACAAAATCGAGCATTTGTCTATTAATTGCTTCGCCAGGTGAATAACCAAAAATAGTTTCGAAGGCAGGATTTGTAAAAAGTAAGCAACCTTTAACATCTACAACACACACAGCGTCTAGTAAAAGCTCAACAATATCAGGTAAATATTCAGATGTTTTTGTATTCATAAGCGACTTCTAAGCAACCCATATTCTGAGTATAGCCGAAACAAAGTGAGTCACTAAACCACTAAAAATTAATTTTTGATCGGGTATAAGCGCTTAGATAACCAAACAGAAATACCACTAAAAAAAGCAATGCCCATAAAATCAGCGACTAAATCAATAAAATCTAACGTCCGAGTTTCAACAAAGTATTGACTCAACTCCTCTAACACCACGAACGTTGTCACGATTGCTGCGGCATAATAGATAGTGTACCCGGCCACAACAAACGTTTTAAATTTAAAGGCAAGATTAATAAACAAAGTAAGTAACCCGAACAGACAAAAATGGCCTACTTTATCACCGTAAGGAATGGCAGCAACGAGATCAAAAAACACCGCTTTTTGACCCGTATTAGCGAGGTAAATTACCCAGCCGATAAAAATAAAAAAAGCAGCAGCTAAAACGACCAGTGCGCGTTGTAACATGTTATTACTCCATATGAGATGTTAAGAATAAAAACTGATAAGGGATCACTCGACGCCAATAATGCCAGTCATGTTTCCCAGCACGCTCAATATAGTCATGGCGGATTCGCATTGCGAGCATAGCGTGGTGTAATGCACGATTCTGTTCAATAAAAAAGTCATCAACTCCTATATCGAGCATAATCGCTAAACTGTCGTCGCCTTTTTTCCAAGCCGTATTCCCGGCAGCTATTTTATGAAGGTTGTTTATAATGGCAATATCATCCCAGCGGGCTTTATTTTGTGCATAACTGCCCAGCACATTTGCTAAGTCAAATTCTGCCGAAAACGGCCTTACATCAACCCCAGCTGAAATACCCGATACCGCAGCAAACCGTTCAGGGTTATTAATTGCAATATGCAATGCACCAAACCCTCCCATCGACAAGCCTGTTATTGCTCTGCCTGATTTACTGGCATTCGTTGCATATGTTTTATCAATAAAATTAACGACATCATCTGCAATGTATGTTTCGTATTGAGATGCGTTATCAACTTCAGAATCAACATACCACGAACCATAGTTACCATCCGGATTGACGATAATGACGTTATAGTGATCTGCTAATCTTTCTATCTCTGTCAGGTTTGACCAATCGGTATGGTTTCCGCTAAAGCCGTGCAATACGTACACCACGTTATAACGTACAGACGAATTGTAACCCTGCGGTAGAATGACAGTCAGCGGCTTTTCAATCGCTGTTTTTTGACCTTTAAACGTAACGGTTTCGAGCTGATACGCACTGACAGGCAAACACACTAATAGCGACAATGCACAGAGTAATTTTTTCATGATGGCGTCCTTTTTCCTGTTATGTTTTCATTAATTTAAATACATGTAAATACATGAATAAATGTTGTATTTTAAACGTTATTTTTATCGTAAATGCTCTGATAAAAAGCCAGCTCAATGATATAGTACCATTACTTAATTTTATAAAAGCGTCGCTTATGTATCGTATATTTGAACGGATGACCAATCCATTTCCTAAAGAAAAGCCTTCTCAGCCGCCCAATAGTTTGTTTGCTTTTTGCCGCCATTATACGCGAGGCATGGAGCTGTCATTATTCTTTATGTCATTAAGTGCAGCTGCATTAGCTATTTTAGAGGTTTCTCTTTTTAGTTACATGGGTCAGTTAGTTGACTGGCTAGGCCAATACACACCAGAGACTTTATTTGTTGAGCAAAAATCTGAGTTGATCAGAATGGCTGTGATACTGCTTGTTGTGTTGCCTATCGTGGTGTTTTTTCACTCTGCGGTTTTACACCAAGCACTCCTAGGTAACTACCCAATGTCTATACGTTGGTTAGCTCACCGCTACTTACTTCGGCAAAGTATCAGTTTTTATCAAAATGAGTTTGCGGGCCGCATTGCGACTAAAGTAATGCAAACCTCTCTTGCAGTTCGCGAGGCCGTGATGAAGCTGCTCGATGTTTTGATGTACATTGTGGTGTATTTTGGCGCGATGGTATTTTTAGTCGCAGAATCTGACTGGCGTTTAATGATCCCACTATTAGTTTGGTTACTATTATATGCAGCCATTCAACTTTACTTTGTTCCTAAGCTAAAGCGTGTTGCCAGCTCGCAAGCTGATGCACGCTCAGAAATGACAGGCCGCGTAGTCGATAGTTACACCAACATTTCAACAATCAAATTGTTCTCTTATACTCAGCGAGAAGAGCAATACGCCAAAGACAGCATGGATGTGTTTTTACAACCTGTTTATAAGCAAATGCGTTTAGTGACGAGCCTTAACTTTTCGATCAATACCTTAAATTATTTACTGGTCTTTAGTATTGCTGCCTTATCTTTATACCTGTGGTCGATTAGCGCTATTTCTGTTGGTGCAATCGCTATTGCCGTCAGTCTTTCATTGCGATTAAATGGGATGGCACAGTGGATCATGTGGGAAATTAGCAGCCTATTTGAAAACATTGGCACGGTTGCCGATGGAATGAAGACTTTATCGACGCCTATCGAGGTTGACGATCAACCCAACGCGTCAACGCTTGCAGTATCGAAAGGTGCAATCAGCTTTGAAAACGTGCAGTTTAATTATGGTAAAGCAGCAAATGAAACGCACCGTGGCCCCGTTATTAATGGTTTAAATTTAAACATTAAAGCAGGTGAGAAAATTGGCCTAGTTGGCCGCTCAGGTGCCGGTAAATCAACGTTGGTTAATTTGCTTCTTCGCTTTTACGATGTTGATTCCGGAAATATCACCATTGATAACCAAAATATTGCTACGGTAAGCCAAGAGAGCTTACGTAAACACATCGCAATGGTGACGCAAGACACATCACTACTGCATCGCTCTGTAAAAGATAACATCTTATATGGTAGACCTGATGCAACAGAAGATGAAATGTTAGCCGCAGCAAAACAAGCAAAAGCGCTTGAGTTTATCGAAGATTTAGAAGACAGCAAAGGCAATAAAGGGTTTGCTGCTCAAGTGGGTGAACGAGGTGTCAAACTATCTGGGGGACAGCGCCAGCGAATCGCGATTGCACGCGTACTACTCAAAGATGCACCTATTCTCATTTTAGACGAAGCAACCAGTGCGCTTGACTCCGAGGTCGAAGCCGCTATACAAACCAGCCTTGATGATTTAATGACGGGTAAAACGGTCATCGCAATTGCCCATCGCTTATCAACCATTGCGCAAATGGACAGACTCATCGTGCTGGATGAAGGCGGTGTTGTTGAACAAGGCAGTCATGAACAATTGATAGCGCAAGGCGGTATTTATGCTGCCTTATGGTCTCATCAAACCGGTGGCTTTATAGGTGTTGAGTAGTAAATCGCGTATTTAAACGCTTAATCGCAGAGGCATTGATAATTCATTCAATGCCTCTTTTTTTTCGCTAATGTGGTTTAAAAACAAAGCACGTTAGGCTTAAAAAATGATGACCACTACACTAAACGTAACCCTATTAATACCACGAGGGCTATATTGGCAATCGCTGCAATCAAAAAGAAATAGCTGCGCGGGCTTGGGTTCTTTTCTGTTGCAATAGCGTAATACAGCAGCATATGAATAATCCTTGCTATCACATACACCCAGATACACAGAGCGAATACATTACTATTCACATTTAGAAAAAAACCTAAAAATACCGCACCTAAAAACAACGGGCTATTTTCTAAACTATTCATAAACGTGCGATGCGCACGAAATACAAAGCTTTCATGACCCAAAGATGCGCTAAACTTACCAGGTACGGCACCGGGTTGTTTTGCCTTAACAACCGCAGCCACTCCCCATTGAAGAATAAGCATGATTAAGTAAACATAGACAGCAAAATAAGCAGACAAGGTTAATTCAGGCATTGTTAATTCCTTTTGTTAAAATAAGACGAATTCTTTTAACCTTGCAAAAAGCCAACCAAATTAACCCACTGATTTTTAATGAGATTAATTTTTTAAATCTTAAAGCTGCATAATTAGTACGGACTGTGTATAAATTTTACAATGTGTGTGCCACATGCAATATACGCTTATTTCCCGCGACCACTTCATTAAGTGCCCTACCTTATTAAGTGCCCTAAAATATAAAGTGCCCTAGCATTGCCATAAAAACACTGATAACCCGCTGTTTCATTTATTCAAGGCGCGAACATTTCTTATCAAGACTGTTTAAAGAGTATTTTGCTTTCTCGAAGAGCTAAATAAAGTAAAATCAGACATATCATTTGTTGTCGATAAAATGCCCCAGCTCCTGCGTGTACCAGCGCGGGCCGAGCGCGCTTTGCTGCAGTAATGAATGACCAACAGGCTGGCTACTTGCTGCCTAAGTCACCAAGCGATGCGCTGTATACTATTGTACGCTTGTCAGTAGTCACTGAATTGAAAAGTCCGATATTAGTAGTACACCGTAAGCTTTGCTTGTGCTGCAACTCGGGCAATCCCTGTTGCTTTGCCGTCTTTAGAGATTGAACCCAGTTTACAATGCGTTGTTGGTGACATTAAAGTTCTGTTCTTTAGTTGCAAAACCAAATGACTGTGCGTAATTAACATGACCATGGAATGCGCTGAACACGCTTTGATAAAGTTAACTCACTCAACGTTCACTGCCATTTATCTCACTGCGCTAAATAAATGTGTATGACGCAATACCGCAAACAGCGTCGCAAATAAACAAGAATATTTTTTATTGTGCTCATTTTTACTATATTGATTTAAGAACGTTAAAACACTAAAAAGAGTAAATAAATTCAATCAAATAATTGTAATTAAGTATGTTAACTATCAATTTACTTGCACTTTTGAAGTAGTTTTCGTTTTGCCCCCTCAAATCTCACCGTTTTTACTTTACCCTCAGAACCACACATTATATCGTGAGCATTTACAGACAGCACTTCTCACACGGTGGCTTTGCTGCCTAGCGATGAGTTGATTAGCTAAAATTCACTATTCTAATAATAAAAAGGTTTTACATGCGTTTAGGACCCGGACTTCTTGTCACTGCTGCCTTTATAGGCCCAGGCACCATTACCACCGCAAGCGTTGCAGGGGCAAACTTTGGTTTTGCTTTAATTTGGACACTCTTATTTTCGGTTATCGCCACTATTTTGCTGCAATCTATGGCTGCTAGACTCGGTGTTACAACGGGACAAGACTTAGCAACGGCACTGAGAACAACCATCAAAACGCCTGTGTTTAAGTTATTAGCCGCGTTTTTAGTGATCAGCGCAATAGGAATTGGCAGTGCAGCCTATGAAGCAGGCAACCTCTCTGGAGCAAGCCTGGGTTTACAAGAAATATTGCCCTCGTTTAATCTTTTGATTTGGACACCTTTGATTGCAATTTTAAGTGCCGTGCTGTTGTATACCGGAAAGCATAAAGTAATTGAAGGTGCATTGATCGTTTTAGTTGTGCTGATGAGCTTGGTCTTTATTTCGACATTAATAATGGCTGCGCCGCCCTTAACTCTCGTTTTAAAGGGCTTTATACCAAGTTTACCTGATAACTCCATTACCACGGTATTAGCCTTAATCGGCACCACCATTGTTCCTTATAATCTGTTTTTACATTCAGGCGTTCTTGCCCAAAAACATGACAAAAATAAAGATATTGAAAAGGTAATTAAAGAAACTAATGTAGATACCAGTATCTCAATAACCCTTGGCGGTATTATTACCTTAGCAATTTTATCAACAGCTTCCGTGGCATTTTATGGCACCGATGCGGGTAAAATTTCTGCAGCCAATATGGCCGTACAACTAGAGCCTTTGTTGGGTGGAATGGCTCACTACTTTTTTGCTATTGGCTTATGTGCTGCGGGCCTCACCAGTGCAATAACGGCTCCTCTAGCGGGTGCATATGCCGTGTGTGGTATGTTGGGTTGGTCAACAAAAATGAGTAATACACGCTTTAAAGGTGTGGCAATTATTATCCTAGCGTTTGGTGCGGTTGTGGCGTCTCTCGGACTTGACCCTGTTGCGGTGATCATCTTTGCGCAAGCAGCCAATGGCTTACTCCTGCCGATTGTGACTTGCTACCTTGTTTGGTTGGTGAATCAAAAATCAATTATGGGAGAATACACTAACTCTGTTTTTGTTAATGTTGTTGTTTTCCCTGTCTTGTTACTCATTTTTAGTTTAAGTATTTATAAATTATTCAGTTTGATTTTCTAGAGTGATAGTGCGAAATGGTAAAATAAAAACCATTTATAACAGGTTAGTCGTCTATACCAGCGCAATATTACTTAATCAAAAGCCGCATGGTTTCCCTATGCGGCTTAAATTTTATGCGCTCAAGTATATGCGCTTTATCTTATTGCTTACCTGACATTAACTGTTCCATAAGCTGGCTAAAGTCAAAGCTTGCCGCTTTTTGTAGCGGTGGGTATTCAGTAAGCGACTTAATATGCTCACCTAATAAGTGTTGTACAGGTTCGTTAAGCCATTGTTTAGCCTGAACTATATCAGAGCGGTCAGTCAAACCATCAAAGCTTTCAAACGGATCCATGCGAAGGTTGTAGAAAATGGGGAACTTTTGTTTTTCATACTGCGCATAGTAGTTTTCGCTTGTTTCAAAATGCAGCTTCCATTGTTTATAGCGAATCGCTTTAATGCTTGATTCGTAATAATAGAAAAAGTGGTCACGTGCACTGTCATCTGTTTTTCCTAACCAGTAATCTAAGTTATTTACACCATCAAGTGGCTGTTTATGCTCTTTGAGTGCTTTTTTGGCCACATTAGGCTCACCCGCAGCAGCTGCCAAAGTGGTGTAAATATCCATGTGTGTTTGAATACCGTTTAAAATTCTATCTGCGGGTACTTTACCTGGCCAACGAACAATCATTGGTACACGTACACCGCCTTCGTAGGTTGTCATTTTTTCTCCACGGAATGGCGTTGTACCACCATGAAGACGCGCACTGTGTTCTGGACCATTATCTGTCGAGTAAACAACGATCGTATTATCTAGCACACCCATGTCTTGAAGTGCAGCCATCAATTCACCCACTTGTTGATCATGCTCAATTAAGCCACTACCATACAAATCGTGCTCTGTAGTGTGCTTGGCAGCTAAATAACGGCTTTCATCACTTAAACGGGTATACATGTGCATACGGCTTGGATTAAACCACACAAAGAACGGCTTATTCTCTTTTTGTGCTCGCTTGATAAAGTCTAAACTTGCATCCATGAATTCTTTATCAACCGTTTTCATTCGCTCGCGAGAAAGCTGGCCTGTGTCTTTAATTTTTTGCTTACCAACTTTACCAAATCGTGGATCAACTGTTTTGTCATCTACATTAGTTGCATAAGTGTATAAAACCCCGCGTGTACCGTATTTTTTGAAGAATTCAGGATCTTTAGGGTAATCAACTTGCTCAAACTCTTCTTGGGTATTTAAGTGATATAAGTTTCCAAAGAATTCATCAAAACCATGAACGGTTGGTAAGTGCTCGTTGCGATCACCTAAATGGTTTTTACCGAATTGACCCGTAGCGTAACCTTGCTCTTTAAGAACTTCAGCAAGAGTATAGGAGCCCGCTTTTAAACCAAGCTCTGCGCCGGGTCTGCCAACAGTTGTCATGCCACTACGGATTGGGTACTGTCCGGTAATAAGGGCCGCGCGACCAGCAGTACATGACGGTTGAGCATAATGATCAGTGAACATCGTGCCTTCATGGGCGAGTTTATCAATATTTGGGGTTTTATAGCCCATTGTACCCAAACCATAGGCACTTAGATTCTGCCACCCTACATCATCAGGGAATATTATAAGAATATTGGGTTTATCTTTAGCGAACGCCACTGAGCTTACTAAATACAAAGCAGCAGATGCGACGGCGAGAAATCTTTTCATAACAGCAATCCTTCGTGTTTTGGAGTATCACAATCCACTTAACTAAATGATTAAGTATTAATGTAGATTGGTATTGAGTACTAAAGGTACCTTTTTAGTCTACTAAATGTTTACACTTCCGCAAATTAATTAGTTAAAAAACAAACAAAAATGCCGCATGGTTTCCCTATGCGGCATTTTTAACTTATTAGGCTAATAAAACTTATTTAATAACCTCTAAGCCTCCCATGTATGGGCGTAATACCTCTGGCACAACAATTGAACCATCAGCTTGTTGATAGTTTTCTAAAATGGCAACCAATGTACGACCTACAGCCAAACCTGAACCATTAAGTGTATGCAATAGTTCTGGTTTTTTCTCACCTTGACGACGGAAACGCGCTTGCATGCGACGTGCTTGGAAATCAACCATGTTTGAACACGATGAAATTTCACGGTAGGTATTTTGTGCAGGTAACCATACTTCTAAATCGTAAGTTTTCGCAGCACCAAAGCCCATATCGCCGGTACAAAGAATCACTTTACGGTAAGGAAGCTCTAATGCTTGTAAGATTTGCTCTGCGTGACCTGTTAGCTCTTCTAGCGCTTGCATTGAGTCTTCTGGTTTTACTAGCTGTACTAATTCAACTTTGTCGAATTGGTGCTGACGAATAAGACCACGTGTATCACGACCATAGCTGCCGGCCTCACTGCGGAAACATGGAGTATGCGCGGTTAAACGAATTGGCAAGTCACTTTCGTCATAAATTTCATCGCGGGCACAGTTCGTAAGGGGTACTTCAGCTGTTGGAATTAAGCTAAAACCAGGTTGTTGTTGACCTTCGTCATCCACTAAACCTAATGTGTGGAATAAATCACCTGCGAACTTAGGCAGTTGGCTTGTACCGTACAAACTTGCGCTATTAACAAGGTAAGGTACGTACATTTCTGTGTAACCGTTTTTATCGGTGTGCGTATCAAGCATGAATTGAGTTAATGCACGGTGCATACGCGCAACTTGGCCACGCATCACAGTAAAACGTGCACCACTGATCTTCACGCCCATTTCAAAATCAAGACCCTTTACGTCTTGACCTACATCAACGTGATCTTTTACTTCAAAGTCAAATGATTTTGGTGTACCCCACGTTGATATTTCAACGTTTTGCTCTTCATCTTCACCAACAGGAACTGACTCATCTGGTAAGTTTGGAATGGCAAGGGCAATTTGCTTAAGCTCTTCAAGCACTGCGTCTTGTTCTGCTTTTACGCTGTCTAGTTCATCACCAAGGGTACTGACCGAATCAAGCAAAGCTTGTGCTTTATCGTGCTCGCCTTTGGCTTTAGCTTGGCCGATAGCTTTGGAACTTGCGTTACGTTCGCTTTGAAGTTCTTGCGTTTTTACTTGTAATGTTTTGCGTTTTTCTTCAAGTGCAGTCACTGCATCGATATCAAGTTCAAAGCCGCGTGTTGCTAAACGCGCAGCCGCTTGTTCAATATCTTGACGTAAATATTTAGAATCTAACATGTTAGTTTTTAACCTTTTTGCATTACCAGCTGAAGGCCCAGCCAAGCCATAAATATACACACCACCACGTTTAAGGTGATATTGAGGGCCATTTTAAAAAAGTGACCTTGTTGCAACAGCAACAACGAATCCATTGAGAATGTTGAAAAGGTGGTCAATGCACCTAAAAAGCCAATACCAATTAAGGTCTTAGCAGGGCTAACAGCGATTATTTCTTTTTCAATCAAGCCGTATAAAATGCCCATTAACAATGAACCAAGAATATTAACTGTCAACGTGCCAAAAGGGAATCCCCTACCCAGCAGTTTTAGCATTGTTTCGCTAAGAAAATAGCGTAAGCAAGCGCCTGATGCGCCACCCAATGCAATCATCATGTAAAGTTTTAAACTATTCATAACGTTTAAAATCACTTTGCTCATTTCGCTGCGTTAAATAATCCAGCTTTTGTTTTATTTTTTGCTCAAGCCCGCGATCCGTAGGAAAGTAATACTGCCTATCGCTAATAGCTTCAGGAAAATATTTTTCGCCTGCGGCAAATGCGCCTTCTTCGTTATGCGCATAACGATACTCAGCACCATAGCCCAAATCTTTCATTAGGCTGGTAGGTGCATTACGCAGGTGCTCTGGTACAGGGTAACTAGGTTCATTTTGCGCATCGTGCTTGGCCTGATTAAAAGCCATATACACAGCATTGCTCTTAGGCGCACTGGCTAAATAGAGCGTGGCTTGCGCTATGGCACGTTCACCTTCACTTGGCCCCACTCGCTGATAAATATCCCATGCATTGAGTGCAACTTCCATAGCGCGAGGGTCTGCATTGCCGATATCTTCTGTCGCGATGGCTAATAAACGTCTTGCAACATATAACGGGTCGCCCCCCCCCGCTAAAATACGGCAATACCAATATAAAGCACCATCGGGTGAGCTGCCTCGTACAGACTTATGAAACGCAGAGATTAGATCGTAAAACTCATCGCCCCCTTTGTCATATTTCGCTAAATGCGTTGGCAGCACTTGACTTAAAACATGCTGATCAATTAGGTAATTACCTTGTTTTTCAGTGGTTAAATCAACGGCTTGTTCAAGTAAATTGAGTACTTTACGGGCATCACCGTCGCTGGCTTGGCAAAGTGCCTGCTTTGCGTTATCGGCAATGACGATGTTTTTTTCACTTAGCTCTACATCATCACGTAATGCGCGCTCAATCACATTGTGTAAATCGGTTTGCTCTAACGCTTTAAGTACATAAACACGCGCACGTGAAAGTATGGCGTTATTGAGTGCAAACGAAGGATTTTCTGTGGTGGCGCCAACAAAAATAAACGTGCCGTCTTCTATGTGAGGCAAGAAGGCATCTTGTTGTGATTTATTAAAACGGTGTACTTCGTCGACAAATAATAGCGTACGCTGACCTCGCCCAGCAAGGTTAGCTTTGGCTTCATTGACCGCTTCACGGATGTCTTTTACGCCAGCGGTGACAGCAGACATTTGAATAAGACTTGCATCTGCATGATTAGCAATAATTTGCGCAAGAGTGGTTTTGCCAACCCCCGGCGGGCCCCACAAAATCAGGCTGTGGCAGCGCCCAGCTAAAATTGCTTGGTATAGCGGTTTATCAGGGCTTAAAAGATGTTGCTGACCAATGTAGTCATTCAATGTTTCAGGTCGCATGCGCGCCGCAAGTGGGCGCACATCAGGACCAAAATTAAATCCTAGATTACTCAAGCCCTATTCACCTTGGCTTTGATCATCAACTTCAACACCTTCAGGAATGATAAATTCAAAGGTCGTCGTAGCCAATGGTTGATTAACCTGAGCATCTTTAAAGGTAAATAACGATTGCTGACCCGAGGTATCCATCACGGTCAATGAAGATAAAGCCTGTTTATCATCACTGAATGCAATATCAAGTTGCTCAACTTGGCTTTCTATGCCTTTATTTGGTGTAACACTAAAGCCTGTATCGGTGGCCAATACTTGGTATTTAGCCCACTGCTCAGGGTCTTTTGATGTAAGTAGCACAAACGGGGTTGAATCTATCAGACTATGGGTATTCATTATGGTAACTTGCTCAGCGAAGCTATCAAAATAATAGGTTTTTTCGCCGTTAGAAACAAATAACGTTTCATCTGGACTTTGCTGTTGCCAGCGAATCATCATAGGTTGCTGGAGCGCAATATTGCCCTCACCTTGCATAATGGCTTCGCCCTGTGCATCGGTTACTTTTTGTATAAATTGCGCTTTAAAACTGTTAATTGTGCCAAGTTGCTGTTGCAATGCTTGGCTGTCGTCAGCACGACTCTGACCGCTTAATAAACACCCTACTATTAGGGTTAACACTGTAATTTTTTTCATTAATTTGCTCCACCATTGGGCACTAATACTTCTCGGGCACCATTATGACCTGGCGCACTGACAATGCCTGACGTTTCCATTTGTTCCACTAAACGTGCTGCGCGGTTATAACCAACGCGAAGCTTACGTTGTACACTCGATACCGACACTTTGCCGGTTTCTATCACAAATGATACTGCTTCATCGTAAAGCGGATCTGACTCTTCATCACCGTCTTCACTGGTTTCTCCTGGTAGTAAAATTTCTTCTGTGGCATCACCATTTAAAATTTCATCAATGTAATTTGGCTTGCCCCGTTTCTTCCAATCGTCGACCACGGCATGAACTTCATGATCATCAACAAATGCACCGTGAACACGCACAGGCACGCTGGTGCCAGGCGGTAAGTAAAGCATATCACCCATACCCAGTAAGTTTTCAGCACCTTGTTGGTCTAAAATGGTGCGCGAGTCAATCTTACTTGATACTTGGAACGCCATACGCGTTGGAATATTCGCTTTAATTAAACCCGTTATAACATCAACCGACGGGCGCTGTGTTGCAAGCACTAAGTGAATACCTGCTGCACGGGCTTTTTGTGCAATACGTGCAATTAGCTCTTCTACTTTTTTACCGACAATCATCATCATGTCAGCAAATTCATCAATCACCACGACAATACTAGGCAGTTTACCCAGCTCTTCAGGGCCATCAGCCATGCCGTCAGTGTCTTTAAAAAGTGGATCAAGGATCGGTTGACCGGCCTCTTTCGCATCCAATACTTTTTGGTTGTAACCTTTTAAGTTACGCACACCCAGTGCCGACATCAGCTTATAACGACGCTCCATTTCCCCCACACACCAACGCAGTGCATTAGCCGCTTCTTTCATGTCTGTGACCACTTCACACAATAAATGCGGAATACCTTCGTACACAGAAAGTTCAAGCATTTTAGGGTCTATCATAATCATACGTACATCATCAGGCCCTGATTTGTACAGTAAGCTTAATATCATTACATTAACGCCCACTGACTTACCTGAACCGGTTGTACCAGCGACAAGTAAATGAGGCATTTTACCCAAGTCAGCACACACAGGCTCACCGGCAATATCTTTTCCTAATACCATGGTTAATGGTGATGGGTTTGACTCAAACTTAGGGGCATTGATTACTTCGCTTAAACGCACGATTTCGCGGTGTTTATTCGGCAACTCAATACCTACATAGGTTTTACCCGGAATAACCTCAACAACACGCACACTGACAGCAGACAGCGAGCGCGCTAAATCTTTTGCAAGACCGGTGATTTTCGCCACTTTAATACCCGGTGCTAAATCGAGTTCAAAACGCGTAACAACAGGGCCTGGGTATACGCCGACAACCGTGGCTTGAATATTAAAATCAAGCAATTTAGTTTCAACTAAACGTGAAATGCCATCAAGCTCTTCTTGCGATAATGGGTTCTTCGCTTTATCTGGGCGGTCTAACAGCTCAAGCGACGGTAACGGGGTTGCTGGCGGTTGCTCTTCTAATAAGGCCTCAAATTTTTCTTTTGCAGTAGGAGGTGGCTGATACGCAGGCTTTACCTTTGGCATTGGGCGTGCAGGAGAGACAACCGTTGTCGTTGGCTTTTCAGGTTCAACAACGGGGCTTTGATCAAGCGCATTGAGAGCTGATACAGTGTCAAACGATTCATCATCAAGCGCACTAAAACCGATTTCTTGATCTAAAATATCGTCAAGTTCATCAAAACCATTAAATTCAGACTCTGTTTTTTTAGCTGGTTTTGCAGCCGCTTTTTCTTGAGCAGGTTGGTTTACATCGGGTTCGGTAAAACCAATTGAAGGCTCACTATCAGGCTCGACAAAATTCGCATCGGGTTCTGATGAAAGAACAGCTTTATTTGCGTCTTTTTCGCGTTGAAGCCAGGCCGACAAGTGCTTGCGTGTAAAATAAAAGGCACGCATTACCCAATCACCTAAGAAGTCAACAAATTGCACCCATGACACACCCGTTAAAAGCGTTAAGCCTGCGAAAAAGAAACACAGTAATAAAATAGATGTGCCAGTAAAATTAAAGGTCGGCATCATCGCCGAGGCAATAACGTCCCCTACTACCCCGCCCGATGAAAAATTATAAATATCGTCAAAATTGATGCTGCTAATCGCGGTTGCAGAGGTAATAAATAAAGCAAAACCAATGATTCTTAAAGCCAGCGTGGTGTAATCAAGTTGGAATATGCGATGGGGCTGCTTAAATAATAAGTAACCAAATAACTGAATAGCCGCTGGCACCAAATAGGCAAGCCAGCCAAATGTAAGCAATAAGATATCTGCTATCCACGCACCTGCTGTGCCGGTAATATTCTTTACATTAACAAATTCACCGGTTTGCGACCATGATGGGTCGGCAGGATCAAAACTGATTAATGCACATAAAATAAATACTGCAGCAAAGGTGCTGATAATTAGCCCAGTCTCTAACAGTCTTTGAACACCATTTAGGCGCATAGCTCCCTATTCCTTATTATTCTTTACTCATCGATTAGCAGTGAAATACATTAGCAGGAAATGCCGTTTGTTGCACTTTATCTTAACCATGATGGACTGATAATGAACAAGTTTTTGTTACTCTTTGTTTATTTTAACAGTTTATGCAATATAAGGACGAATAATCACCCCTTGCTCACCTTTTACTTCTTCCATCACGACGTAGGTACGGCTCTCACTTACATTAGGTAACTTAAGTAAGATATCACCCAGTACGTTACGGTATTCTGACATGTCATTAACGCGGGTCTTCAATAAAAAGTCGAAATTACCCGAAACAAGGTGACACTCAATTATTTCATCGTGCTTTTTTACCGCCGCATTAAATTCTTCAAATACATCAGGTGAGGTTTTCGTAATCGTGACCTCAACGTACACCGACAACCCCTGACCCAATTTTGCAGGATCAACAACTGCTTTGTACCCGAGTATGTAGCCTTCTCTTTCAAGCTTCTTTACACGCTCTAAACACGGGGTCGCACTTAAGCCTACACGCCTTGCTAACTCTACGTTAGAGAGCCTTCCATCAAGCTGTAATTCCATTAAAATTTTTCGGTCTATTCTGTCAAGTAATTGATGCATACGCCAAACCAGAGCTTTACACTGTTAAAATATATTTTTTAGATTATATCACTACAAATGAACTTAAAAAAGGTGAGACACACTGCCATGTCATGAATATAATAGTCGAAAATTTTATCCCGTTCTATTAAGGCGAAAAACTATGATTATTGGTGTACCAAAAGAAATTAAAAACCATGAATACCGTGTAGGTATGGTTCCTGCGAGTGTTCGTGAACTAGTAAACCATGGCCACCAAGTGTTCGTTGAAACTGATGCAGGTATGGGCATTGGCTTCACTAACGAAGATTATATTGCAGCAGGCGCTGAAATTTTACCTACCCCAGCTGACGTTTTTGCTAAAGCTGAAATGATCGTAAAAGTAAAAGAGCCACAAGCGGTTGAGCGTGCAATGTTACGCGAAGACCAAATTCTATTTACTTACCTTCACCTAGCACCCGATCTTCCACAAACTGAAGACCTTGTTAAAAGTGGCGCAATCTGTATCGCTTACGAAACAGTAACAGACGCTCGTGGCGGTTTACCACTTCTAGCACCGATGAGTGAAGTTGCTGGTCGTATGTCAATCCAAGCTGGTGCACAAGCGCTAGAAAAGTCGAACCACGGCCGTGGTATGTTACTTGGTGGTGTACCAGGTGTTGAGCCAGCTAAAGTTGTTGTTATCGGCGGCGGCATGGTTGGTCGTAGTGCAGCACAAATGGCAGTTGGCCTAGGTGCAGATGTGGTTGTTTTAGACCGTAACATCGATGTATTACGTGCACTAGACGCTCAGTTTGGTAACAAAGTGAAAGCGATTTACTCAACCGCTGATGCGCTAGAGAAACACGTACTAGAAGCTGACCTTGTGATCGGTGGCGTACTAATCCCAGGTGCTGCAGCGCCTAAATTAGTGACAGCTGAACACATTAAAGCAATGAAGCCTGGTTCTGCAATCGTTGACGTTGCAATCGACCAAGGTGGTTGTATCGCGACTTCAAAAGCGACGACACACGCTGATCCTACTTACATTGTTGATGACGTTGTTCACTACTGTGTTGCAAACATGCCAGGTGCTGTTCCACGTACTTCTACGTTCGCACTTAATAACGCAACATTACCGTTTATCATCAACCTTGCTAACAAAGGCTATAAGAAAGCGCTTCTTGACGATGCACACTTCTTAAAAGGCTTAAACGTGATTAAAGGCCAAGTTACTTACAAAGAAGTAGCTGAAGCATTCAACATGGAATATGTTGACCCACGTACAGCAGTTGAAAATGCTTAATTAGCATTGTGAAACAAAAAAGCAGCGATATCGCTGCTTTTTTTCGTCTCAAAAAACACAAGACTCTGTTTATCTGGTTGATAGTTAGATAAATCGTTTGATTATAAAATCAACTTTCACACGTTTGGCCTGACCCAGTAATTTTTTTACAGGCGCTGGGTAGTCATCCATCGTTTCTAAATCTTGCGGGCCTGATAAGCGTCGGCAATGAGTTAATATCGCCTGCTTTTCTTGCTCTATTTGCTTTAGTATATGCTGCTGCGGATCGTCAATTAAAATACCATTTTCAATATCAAGCCCCCATGCACGCGGATTTAAATTATGCCCGCTTAACAGATGCAAACGCTTGTCAGAGCAAATCCCTTTTAAATGGAATGAGTTGCTCTCGTGTTTCCACAGATAAACGTTAAGGTTACCATTGGCGATATGACGCTTTTGCGATTTTAAAAATTTATACAAAATGGTTTCGTATAAATATGGCAGTGCACCAATTTTACTAAACGGCTCAGATGGCGGTAAGTAAAAGTCGTTTGCTGTTTTATCTCCCACCACAATGGTCACGTTTTTACCTTGTTTTAAAAGGCGACGTAACGAGCGCATCAACGGTGCAGGGAAATTAAAATACGGCGTGTAAAGAATGAGTTCGTGCTCTGTTGTATCAAACAATGATTTGATTAAGCGGTTTAGCTTATTGCTACGCCGACCTAAACCCAAAAACAAACGCACTCCTAACTCACCAGCACTTGCCTCAGCCGCACTGTCATAACTTGCTGATTTTAGATCTCTCATTAATTGCTTTTGAGCAACTTTGATATCATTGAATTGAGTTAACGGACGCGTATCAATGCGTGGAACAGCTGCAGAGCTCAATAAATGTGTGTTAATAAATTCGATGACCGAATTACACAAGCCTGCTTGGTGAACTAAAAAATAACGGTCAAGACGATAACGATCATCCTGTTGTAAATAAACATTATTTAAGCTCGCACCGCTGTAAAGTAAGGTGTCGTCAATTACGAAGCCTTTTAAATGTAATACCCCAAAAAGCTCTTTCGCTTTTACGGGTACACCATACACTTTAACGTTTGACTGATATTTTTCTTGAAAATCACAATACATGCTGGCATTGCCATCAGACTTGGCAGCACCAATTAAGCCCCGTTGAGCACGATGAAAGTCTACTAACACGTTTACTTCCAACTCAGGATTCGCTAAAGACGCCTCATGTAAGGCTTTTAAAACCTCTTGACCCGCTTCATCGTCTTGCAAATATAAAGCAGTAATATAAATTCTTTTCGTCGCCGAACGAATTAGACGCAATAGTTCAGTGCGATACTCTCTCGCATTGGTTAAGACTTGGACGTCTTCTGTAGTCAGCCCAAATGCGGGCTTTTCCTGCCAAAATACCATAATTGCCTGTTCGTTTATCTAGCCTAAAGTCTAAGCTAATATCAAAATTAGCTAAAACATACCAAAAAAATATTGCTTGGTCATGAATTAACGCACTTTGCTACGCTAATACTTCACTATTAGCTCGTTTTATAAGCAAAAAGAGGCATTTAAATTTTATTAAGTAAGGATTGTTTGACAGCTTCGCGATTTACTTAAAAAAATAATCCGCCCTTTTGTTTACTTCCGCCTTGTTTTTCTTAGAATCGGGCGCATAGACATCGTATCAAAACGTTTTTAGGAAAAACCATGAGTGACGCAAAACACTGTAAATTACTAATTTTAGGTTCTGGCCCTGCTGGCTACACTGCTGCTGTATATGCTGCACGTGCAAACCTTAACCCTGTTCTTATCACGGGTATTCAACAAGGTGGTCAATTAACAACGACAACTGAAGTTGAAAACTGGCCGGGTGATGCTCACGGCCTAACAGGCCCAGCATTAATGGAACGTATGAAAGAACACGCTGAACGTTTTGAAACTGAAATTGTGTTCGACCACATTAACAAAGTAGATGTATCTAAGCGTCCTTTCACTCTAACAGGTGATTCTGGTACGTATACGTGTGATGCACTTATTATCGCAACAGGCGCATCAGCTAAATACTTAGGCTTAGAGTCTGAAACAAACTTCCAAGGTCGTGGTGTTTCAGCCTGTGCAACGTGCGATGGTTTCTTTTATCGTGGTCAAAAGGTTGCTGTTGTAGGCGGTGGTAATACGGCTGTTGAAGAAGCGTTATATTTATCAAATATTGCAGCAGAAGTTCACGTGGTTCATCGCCGTGATAGCTTCCGCAGTGAAAAAATCTTAGCAGACCGCCTTAAAGAAAAAGCTGAAAATGGTAATGTTGTCTTACACTATAACCGTACCCTAGACGAAGTATTAGGTGATGAAATGGGTGTAACCGGTATTCGCATTAAAGCCACGGATTCTGATGAGACTGAGAATTTAGATCTTGCCGGTGTATTCATTGCAATTGGTCATAAGCCAAACACGGATATGTTTGCAGGTCAGCTTGAAATGAAAGACGGCTACTTAGTGGTTGAATCTGGCTTAAACGGTAACGCAACACAAACAAGCGTACCGGGTGTTTTTGCTGCGGGTGATGTATGTGACCATATTTATCGACAAGCCATCACATCAGCCGGTACAGGCTGTATGGCAGCACTTGATGCAGAGCGCTTCCTAGACAATCTGTAACCAGCGATTTAAAACACCTTTTTAAAATACCAAGGGGCTATACAGCCCCTTTTTTTAGGCAAAAATTTTGCTAAAATTATCAAAAAAAATAATGAATCCGCTGCAATGACAAAGCAAATTTATCAACTTCCTGAATCAGGTGTTGATTTCCCCAACCCTGAGCATGCCCTTGACGAGCCTGATGGCCTTTTAGCAATTGGCGGTGGGTTATCTGTTGCGCGCTTAAAGAACGCCTATCAATCCGGTATATTCCCTTGGTTTAGTGATTATGAGCCGATTATGTGGTGGTCACCTAGCCTGCGAGGCATCATTGAACTTGACGAGTTTCATGTTAGTCGTAGCTTAAAAAAATATTTAAAGCGCTCTGCGTTTCGCGTCACGATTAATCATGCTTTTTCTCACGTGATTTCAGCTTGCCGTGAACAACGCTTAGACGCAGAAGGTACGTGGATCACTGAGCAAATGATGGATGCTTACATTCAAGCCCATCAACAAGGTCTTGCACACAGTGTCGAGATTTGGCATGACAATGAGTTAGTCGCCGGTCTCTATGGCATTATGCAACATGGCGTATTTTGTGGAGAGTCGATGTTTCACCAAGTATCAAACGGCTCAAAACTAGCGATGTGGGCACTCGTTAACTGGCTAAAGAAACACAATGCTCATTTTATTGATTGTCAGTTAGAGAACCCTTATTTGCTAACTTTAGGTGCAAAAGTTATCCCACGTAGTGAATTTTTAACTAGACTTAAGTTAGCAAAAAACTATGTTCCCACAGCAGACATGTGGCAACCACAAGAGTTGATAAATATTTATGACTGAGCATTTACCCGCTAGGCTTGGTTTGAGCCAGCAATTTGATTGCAGTTATTTACCGGATCGCCAAGAGCAGCTCCTCGTTATATTGGACCCAAGTTGCTATTGCCCTGATAAATTTGAACAATTGTTAGCATTGGGGTTTAGGCGCAGTGGTGACCAAATATATCGTCCTCACTGCCCTGTTTGTAACGCCTGTAATTCAGTGCGTGTCTTAGCGCAACAATTTACGCCTTCTAAATCACAAAAACGTAAACTAAACAAAGCAGACAAACTTTTTACGGTTAGTTACAGTGAATATGAACGCGCAGAATATTACCCTCTTTATTGCAAGTACATTACGCAACGACATCAAGATGGCTCTATGTTTCCGCCTGATCAGAACCAATATGAAAGCTTTTTATTTTGCCAATGGTTGCCTGTGACATTTATTGAACTGCGAGAAGGTGACAAGCTCGTTGCTGTAGCAGTCACCGACTGCATGCACAATGCAGTTTCCGCAATTTACACATTTTTTGATCCCGATTATGAGAAGTACAGCATTGGTAGTATCATGATCATGCAGCAAATTAAGTTTGCTAAACAACAAGCAAAACAATTTGTCTATTTGGGCTATCAAATCGACGAATGTGACAAAATGAAATACAAAACCCAATTTTTGCCCGCAGAAAAGCATCTTGGCGATCACTGGTTGGCGATTTAATTTACAAATTTGAGCCCTGTAGCTTTACTTATTGCTGTATTTTCGGCAAAATCTGCAGCGTTTAACTATTAAAGAGGTGTTACGCTAAACATGGCGAAAGAAGACGTAATCGAAATGCAAGGTACGGTCCTTGATACTTTACCAAATACAATGTTCCGAGTTGAGCTAGAAAATGGTCACGTAGTTGTGGCTCATATCTCTGGAAAAATGCGCAAAAACTATATCCGCATCTTAACTGGCGACAAAGTAACCGTAGAAATGACTCCTTACGATTTATCGAAAGGTCGCATCGTATTCCGTGCTCGCTAAGTTAGTGCGATAACGAGAGATTTAGCTTTTTGCTGCTTTGAATGGGCAGGTGTGTTTATTACAAAGAGCTAAAAGCGTTTATTAAATGGTGTTCAAACTACCCTAGTTTCAATTCCATTTAATAAACAAAAAGCCCAGCATTAGCTGGGCTTTTTGTTTTCTGCCTTTTAAACCTTACGCTGTTTCGAGGTTTGTTTCATATTCAAAGTGAATTTTCTTGTCCTTAACCGACACTTTCACTGAACCACCCGCGGCCAGCTCACCAAATAGAATTTCATTGGCCAACGGCTTTTTGAGCTCGTCTTGAATCACACGCGCCATTGGCCGTGCGCCCATTGCTTTGTCGTAACCTTTATCAGCCAACCATTCACGTGCTTTAGATGTCAGTTCAAGATTAACAGACTTCTTATCTAGCTGAGCTTGAAGCTCAACAATGAATTTATCAACAACCTGCAAAATAACGTCTTTTTCAAGGTGATTAAACCAAATAATGTTATCTAAGCGGTTTCTAAATTCAGGTGAAAAGACCTTGTTAATCTCAGTCATGGCATCGTGAGAATGATCTTGCTCTGTAAAGCCTATCGATTTACGCACAGTCTCTTGTACACCGGCGTTGGTTGTCATTACCACTACCACATTTCTAAAGTCGGCTTTACGGCCGTTATTATCCGTTAAGGTGCCGTGATCCATCACTTGTAATAAAATGTTGTAGATATCTGGATGCGCTTTTTCAATTTCATCAAGCAACACCACCGCGTGCGGGTTTTTGATAACGGCTTCGGTTAATAATCCACCTTGCTCAAAGCCAACATAGCCTGGAGGCGCACCAATCAAACGGCTTACTGCGTGACGTTCAACGTATTCAGACATATCAAAGCGAATAAACTCAACCCCCATGCACTTAGCTAACTGCTTAGTGACCTCTGTTTTACCAACACCCGTTGGGCCTGCAAATAAGAACGACCCCACAGGTTTATCTTCATTTGCGAGTCCAGAGCGAGATAAACGAATAGCCGAAGTTAATGCATCAATTGATTGATCTTGACCAAATACAAGCATCTTCAAGTTACGATCAAGGTTCTTCAATGTTTCTTTATCACTTGAAGAAACGCTTTGCTGTGGTATACGCGCCATTTTTGACACAATTAACTCGATATCAGCTACACCAATGGTTTTTTTGCGTTTTGATATCGGTTGTAGGCGCTGATTTGCACCGGCTTCGTCAATCACATCAATCGCTTTGTCAGGTAAATGACGCTCATTAATGTATTTTGCGCTCAGCTCAGCAGCTGCCTTAAGGGCTTTTTGCGTGTAACGAATACCATGATGCTCTTCGTAACGCTCTTTTAAGCCATTGAGGATTTTCGTTGTATCAGCCACACTTGGTTCAAGTACATCAATTTTTTGGAAACGACGTACCAGAGCACGGTCTTTCTCAAAAATATTTTTATACTCGTTGTAAGTGGTCGAGCCCATACAACGTAATTTACCACTTGAAAGTAACGGCTTAATTAAGTTAGACGCATCCATTACACCACCAGACGCAGCACCCGCACCAATAATGGTATGTATCTCATCGATAAATAAAATTGAATGCGGTTTAGCTTGCAGCTCTTTTAGTAACGATTTAAAACGTTTTTCAAAGTCGCCGCGGTATTTTGTACCGGCTAATAATGCGCCCATATCAAGTGAATAAACAACCGCATCGGCTATTACATCAGGCACTTCGTTTTTCACAATACGATAAGCAAGGCCTTCAGCAATGGCTGTTTTACCTACCCCTGCTTCACCAACCAACAATGGATTATTTTTCTTACGACGGCATAATACTTGTACCGTACGCTCGACTTCATTATCACGGCCAACAAGCGGATCGATATTTCCTTCAATCGCTTGCTGATTGAGGTTTGTTGTAAAGTTTTCAAGTTTAGTCGGCTCTTCGCCTTGCACCTCTTGTACTTCTTCATGAATATCATCATGGTCATCGCCACCGATATCATCATCGGCTTTCGAAATACCATGCGAAATGAAGTTAACGATGTCTAAACGATTTACATCCGCTTTTTTAAGTAAATAAACAGCTTGGCTTTCTTGTTCAGAGAAAATAGCCACAAGTACATTTACGCCTGTTACTTCGTTCTTACCTGACGATTGCACATGAAACACCGCGCGTTGAAGCACACGTTGAAAACCCAATGTAGGCTGTGTTTCTCTGTCTTCTTCTAAGTCAGGAATAACCGGCGTTGTTTCGTCGATAAAATCTGATAACTCAACTTTTAACGCGCTCATATCTACACCACAGGCGTTAAGCGCTTCTCCAGCAGAAGGGTTATCGAGCAGCGCGAGTAAAAGATGCTCGACGGTCATAAATTCATGTCGGCGCGTTCTTGCTTCGCGAAACGCCGCATTCAAGGTTAGTTCTAAGTCTTTGTTTAGCATTGGCAACCCCTTACTGAGATAATATTTATATACCGTTGTGATGGGCTAAATGTTCACCCTACCTTGGTATTTATTCCTGCTCACAACTACATAGCAGTGGATGCTCGTTGTCTCGTGCGTAACGATTAACTTGCTCAACTTTGGTGTAAGCAACATCAGCGCTATAAATGCCGCATATTGCTTTGCCATTATGATGAACTTGAAGCATCACATCTGTTGCTCTATCGCTATCCATATTAAAAAACGTCATTAGTACTTCTATCACAAAGTCCATTGGCGTGTAATCATCATTATTTAAAATGACCTTATATTTTCGCGGTGGTTGCAGTTTTTGCTTTTCACTATCGCGAACCGTTTCAATAACACCAGAATCTTTCATACCACTCATAATTAAATATAGTCTTGTCTTTAGAACTCAAGCAAACTTGAATAAAAAAATAAATAAATTGTTAAAAAATAGTTCAAAACACTTGACTGACTGCCTAAATAAACTACAGTCAATTATAGATTGATTAAACTTTAGTCAGTCTAGCAAATTACACGGTTTAGAATAACTAAATTAGTCAACTTATAGAAGGATGTAGAAGTATGGCTTGTGGTAAAGTCAAATGGTTCAACAATGCCAAAGGTTTTGGTTTCATCGTAGAAGACGGTAGCGAGACTGATATATTCGCTCATTACTCAACGATTGTAATGGACGGTTATAAAACACTTAAAGCTGGTCAAGATGTAACATTCGAATTGCAACAAGGTCCAAAAGGGTTACACGCAACGAATATTGCGCCTAACGATGAAATTTCTTAGGTATTACCTATTCGAGTATCAAGCGAGCGACCTTGTTAAGTTCCTCGCTTACTCTCTTCCCACTAATATATCTCATATTTATCCTTGAAATTCCTTTTCTTCATCCCAATTGTTTAATTGTTATTAGCCCTTTAGAGCCAAGCTTGTTACACTCTTGTTGCTTAAATTTAGCTTTTTCGTCATTTTGACCTAAGGCTTATGGCTAATTTCATTTTATGCCTATTTAGGCTATAAGAATTTTACAGTCTGTCAGCTGTGGTTATTTTGATACCCCGTATTAAGTTGCAACAGCTAACAGACTAATTGCTATGATACCAATTCAGTTAATTAAATGAGCGATATTGAGGAAAATCTTGCCGATAACTCAGCAAAAGTCGTTATTTAGTGATTCTAAATAAGCGCTGCAATGCTGTTAGGTGCGGTTTATTCTCGAATAAAGCAAATGTTATGGCGAGTTGGTATTATTTGATAGCAATATAATTGCATTGTTGAATATGGCTAATTAAGGGTGGCTGCTTGCAGTAACTGCCAAACATTACGCCAACTATCTAGGAATGATGATGACATCAAAAATTATCTACACTAAAACAGATGAAGCGCCAGCACTGGCAACGTATTCATTGTTACCAATCATCCAGGCGTATACTAACGCGGCAGGTGTTGAAGTTGAAACTCGCGACATTTCATTAGCAGGTCGTGTAATTGCTAACTTCCCTGAGTACCTAACAGAAGAGCAACGTATTGATGATGCACTTGCTGAACTAGGCCAAATGGCTAAAACGCCTGAAGCAAATATTATCAAGCTTCCTAATATCAGTGCGTCGGTTCCACAGCTACGCGCTGTAATCAAAGAGCTACAAGAAAAAGGTTACGCACTACCTGACTACCCATCAGAGCCAAAAACTGATGAAGAGCAAAAAATTAAAGCGACTTACGACAAAATCAAAGGCAGTGCTGTAAACCCTGTACTTCGTGAGGGTAACTCTGACCGTCGTGCACCTAGCTCTGTAAAAGAGTATGCTCGTAATAACCCACATTCAATGGGTGCATGGAGCAAAGATTCTGAGTCGTATGTTGCAAGTATGGAAGAAGGTGATTTCTTTGGTTCTGAGCAATCAGTGACTGTTGCAGAAGCGACTGATGTGCGTATTGAACACGTTGCAGAAAATGGCGACGTTACAGTACTTAAAGCAAGCACACCGCTTCTAGCAGGCGAAGTGATTGACGCATCTCGTCTAAGCGTTGCAAAATTACAAGATTTTTTAGCGAAAGAAATTCAGACTGCTAAAGAAAAAGGTGTATTGTTCTCACTACACATGAAAGCAACGATGATGAAGGTATCTGACCCAATCATCTTTGGTCATGCAGTAAAAGTATTCTTTAAAGATGTATTTACCAAACACGCTGACCTTTTCAAAGAGTTAGATGTTGATGTGAATAACGGTTTTGGTGACGTATTTGCTAAAATCGAAAAACTAGATGCTGCTAAAAAAGCTGAAATCGAAGCCGATATCCAAGCTGTTTATGACAACAACCCTGCTATCGCGATGGTTGACTCAGACCGTGGTATTACTAATCTTCACGTACCAAGCGATGTGATCATTGATGCATCAATGCCTGCTGCAATCCGTTCAAGCGGTCAAATGTGGAACAGCGAAGGTAAATTACAAGACACAAGTTTTGTCATTCCAGATCGTTGTTATTCTGGTGTTTACCAAGCAACTATTGATTTCTGTAAAGAAAATGGTGCATTCGATCCTACAACCATGGGTAGCGTACCTAACGTAGGCCTTATGGCACAAAAAGCGGAAGAATACGGCTCACACGATAAAACGTTTGAAGTATCAGCAGCAGGTACTGTTCGCGTGGTAGATACAAACGGCACAACATTACTTGAGCACGCTGTTGAGCAAGGTGATATCTGGCGTATGTGTCAGGTAAAAGATGCACCAATTCAAGATTGGGTTAAACTTGCTGTTAATCGTGCTCGCGCAACAAATACACCCGCGGTATTCTGGTTAGATGAAAATCGTGCGCACGATGCCGAGCTAATCAAAAAAGTAAATGCGTATTTACCACATCACGATACTGATGGTTTAGATATCCGTATTTTAGCACCCCTTGAAGCGACTAAGTTCTCACTTGAGCGTATTAAAGAAGGTAAAGATACGATTTCTGTAACAGGTAACGTACTGCGTGATTACCTAACTGACTTATTCCCTATTCTTGAGCTAGGTACAAGCGCTAAAATGCTGTCAATCGTACCACTTATGAATGGTGGTGGTTTATTCGAAACGGGTGCGGGTGGTTCTGCTCCTAAGCATGTACAGCAATTCGAAAAAGAAAACCACTTACGTTGGGATTCTCTGGGTGAGTTTTTAGCACTTGCGGCTTCTTTAGAGCACTTAAGCGTTAATACTGGTAATAAGAAAGCACAAGTACTTGCTGATACGCTAGATAAAGCAACAGGTACTTTCCTTGCTGAAAACAAATCACCTTCACGTAAAGTGAAAGAGATTGATAACCGTGGTTCTCACTTCTTCTTAGCATTATTCTGGGCACAAGAACTTGCTGCTCAAAACGATGACGCTGAGTTAAAAGCACAGTTCACGCAAATCGCTTCTGACCTTGAATCACAAAAAGAGCAAATCGTTACTGAGTTGAACGATGCACAAGGTACAGCAATGAATGTAGGTGGTTATTACCAACCAAATGACGATGCGGCATTTAAAGCAATGCGTCCAAGCACAACATTCAATGACATTTTAGCTAAATTAGTTTAATTGTTATTGAAATCTGTTAAAAAAGCGCTCATTGAGCGCTTTTTTTATGAATGCGATAATACCAATTCGCAATACGACTTAATTATTTTGAGTGATTAAACCTGTCGCTACCTGCGTTAAAAATGTCTAATTTACGACAGCATGGATGCAGGAGATAGAGCAATGCAGGAGCAATTGCCGAGAACAACTAGCTAACGACATTTTTGCCTTGGTATAAACGGGGTTTTATTGCGTGAAAAAAAAGACCTGTTAATTAAGCTAATTGGTATAAAAGGCCGCATAGGCGGCCTTTCTTATTAAAATTACTTTGTGTACGCTCTTGGCATCGCTGATTCGGTTGTGTAACGTTCGCGCAATTTATCTTGACGCGCTTCAGTTGAAACCTCTTCACCATTGATCCACATTTTGCTTACGTGTGATTTCAATTCAAATGGATCATTAGACCACATAACTAAGTTCGCACGTTTGCCTGTTGCTATTGCTCCTGAGTTCAAGCCAAAAACATCCGCAATATTACTGGTCACCGCATTCAATGCACCTTGTTGTGTCATACCATACGACACAGCGTTGCCCGCATCAAAACGCAACTGGTAAACATTGTGACTCGAGTCCCCTGCAACACCAATAATCACTTTAACACCGGCTTTTTCGAGTTTGCCTGCATTGGCTAAGTTAGCATGCATTGAATCAAAGCTACCCGGTAAATTTGCCATAGAACTGATAATCACCGGCACATTAGCTTTTGCTAAAGTATCTGCAACAACAACGGCATCATCACCACCATGAATTACTAAATTAATTCCAAACGTGTCTTTTAATTTCACTAATTCATAGATATCTGACGCGCGTTGTACACTGGCAATCAGTGGCATTTCACCTGAGAGTACTTTATCAAGGATCTTTTGCTCTGTGGTGGGTTCTTTTTTATCATCTTTTTTAGCTGACTTGTGCCCTTCAAGCTTGTCGATCAGTGTTTTCATCGACATTGCACGTGAGCCTTTACGCTTTTCACCTAAATGAACCACAAGGGCAACTTGTTTTTGATTTACACTATCGAATGAACCCGATAAATCAACAACAGAGGCAAGACCTGCAAAAATACTTTCACCACCATTTGGCACGATTACGTCTTGAGTAATCCCGCCTTTTCGAGCATAAGGAATTAAGCTACTGCGTGGGTTAAAAGCAAGACTAGGATCGAAATCAATACTCGCTTTATCATCACCGCCGTCACGAGAACCCGCAACAGCCCCTACTTCAACTAAGCCAAGTTGGTTCATCGTACCGATAAACCCTGCGGTCACGATTTGACCTTGAGCATCAACAGTGGTGTCTGCATTTATTGATTCTGGATTAATTGCAACAATTTTTCCCTCGTCAATAACGACACTAGCACCTTCTAATACACCTTGTTCTGTTGATGTGTGAATGGTTGCATTAATAATTGCAATCGATTGTGCGCTCGCTACCGACGAAAATAAACCAGCAGCAACTAAAGAGAGCGAAAATGTTTTAGTTAATTTTGTCATCAATGTTACTCCTACTGTTGACCAAGCATGAAATCGCTTTGTGCTTGATATTTTTCATCATGACGATCGTATACCTTGGCACCATCAATAAATACTTGCTCAGCTTTTGCGTACACACTAAAAGGGTTTTGATTCCAGATAACAACATCGGCTTGTTTACCCGATTCAAGTGAGCCTGTTTTATCATCGATACCCAGTGATTTAGCAGCGTTTGCTGTGATCCACTTAATAGCGTGTTGTTCTGAAATATTAAAACCAACATCGTTTGCACGGTACATCACTTTACCTGCTTCTTGGTTTAAGCGTTGAATAGTTGTATCAGAATCTGAGTGGACAATCGCGCATGAGTTTTTAACCGCATCGACAATAGCCACGTTTTCTTGAACCATGTCATAGGCTTCCATTTTAAAGCCCCACCAATCTGGCCACAGTGCTGCACAGTTGCCGTTTTCAGCGAGTAAATCGGCAATCTTGTACGCTTCAATACCGTGGTGGAAAGTGCCTGAGTGATAACCAAATTCTTTGCCTAGGTCGATCATCATCGCCATTTCTTCTGCTTTATAACAGTGGTTATGAATAAGAATATCGCCATCAAGGACACCAGCTAGCGTGTCTAGCTTAATATCACGGTGAGGAATTTCAGGATTTTTACCTGCCGCGTAATCGCTGTCATATTTTTCCCACTGACGCTTATATTCCGTTGCATCAATCCATGCTGTTCTGTAGCCCGCCATATTACCCATACGTGTTGAAGGTAATACCCCTTTGCTTCCATAAACACGTTTTGGGTTTTCACCACAAGCCATTTTTAAGCCATAGGGTGCATCAGGGAATTTCATACCTTGCATTGTATGTGAAGGAACATTTTTTAAAGTAACACCACGGCCACCAATTAAATTTGCTGAGCCTGGTAAAATTTGTAATGACGTAATGCCGCCTTCACGAGCACGGTTAAAACCAGGGTCTTGCGGCCAAATAGAGTGTTCAACCCATACTTCAGCAGTCACTGGGCTTGTCATTTCGTTACCATCTTGATGCGATGCCACAGACGGTGTTGGGTATGCGCCTAAATGCGAATGCACATCGATGATACCGGGCGTGACCCACTTGCCTTGTGCATCAATGGTGTTATCTGCTTGTACAGATAAGTCCTTGCCTACTTGTTGTACTTTACCATCAACAAAATAAACATCAGCCTCATCTAAACGCTCACCGGTGCCTGTTAGTACCGTTGCATTGGTAATAAGAGTACTTGTTGATGCCAGTGGCTTATAAGTACTTGGGTATGGGTTTTTATCAATCGTTACTTTTGGATCTTGTGGGCCATTATCTTGGCAACCCGCAAGCGCGATACCAAGTGAAATAACCATCAAGGATGGTGCAAATTTATGCATTTTGTTGTTTCTCCTTTTTTTATTATATAACTTTAATCAAATGTTAATATCAATGCTAACAAACGAGGTAAGTGACGTTTAAGTAAGACGAATTACGTTATTTCTTCCGTTACTTATTTTTTAATGTAATTCGTATAGAGCTTCTCTAATGCACCTTCGGTCGTGAGGCTAGGATCTTTATTAATAAAATGCGTCACGGTACGGGTTACGAAATCAGAGTTTTGTTTATGTTGTTTAGCAAAGCTTTTGATTAAAGTATTGGCATCAGTGGCTGCCGTTACTTTTTCATGACGGTGGCGATATTGACTCAAGGCACGATTAAAATCGCCGTTATAATCTTCAACGACTAATTTATAAAAGTCACTTTTATCGACGCTAAGCTCGTTGATACAGTAATTTAGCGCCTCTTTAAAGTCGTAAAAGACTATTCCTTGCACATCAAATTCAGTGCGTTTTTCGCGAATAGTAACGCGGCCATCTTCAGTCGAATAACTGTAGCCCTGAAAATCAAGCCGCTGTGCAGCTTCTTCGCCCAATTTCATTCCCGCTTTAATGCTATGAACAAATTCATCACTCATATCATCAAGCTCATTTTCGTGCCACATGTGAAATACTCGCAGCGCTTTGGCATATTTATTGGCTATTTTCTTTTTTACTTTGGTGAATCGGCCATCAATCGTTAACACTCGCTCATTATGAAGTAGCGCAAAACATTCATAACACGCTGGTATTGAAATAAATTCAGCGTCTTCACCTAAATCAATAATACTTTGCATCATATGAAGAGGGGGGCAATAGTCGCGCTCAGTTGCCTCACAACCACAATAAAAGCATTGATTAAAATGCTTAGAATGTGAGGCATAGGCTTGTTGATAATAGCCTGATAATTTTGTGGTCACTTAAACTCCTTACACTTTATTCAGTGTCTAATAGTGAACATTTAAATTAGAGTTAAAACGTAAATGTAGCAATACCGTAAAACAAATAGAAAATACGCTCTCTAAACCTGCTCAGTTTGCTCTAAAATGAAATTATTTTCTCGTTATTTGTGTCAAAATTCATACTTTAAAATATGTCTAATCAAACGGTTATATATTGGGGTACACATCTACATACTTGCTTACATCTTGTCCGTTTTCATTAACAGCAATCAATCAAATTTAGGGTAATACTTTAATGGTGCCTAGCAAATAGGAATTGTGAAGTATCCCACGCGAGGTTGCACGACTTTCATGTCACATGGACAAACAACTGGAGAGAAAGATGAATACATTAACATTAGCATTTGGTACAGCACTTATTGTCGGTTCTTCAATGACAGCAACAGATGCAAACGCCGCACAGTTTGTAGCTGCAGATAATTCTGCTGGGACACAAGCATGTATGGCTATTGTGTCAAATAAACCCATAAACCTTGCTCAAACAATGCGTGATTTACGCTTAAACAAACGCGTCATCTCAGACAAGTTACAGTGCAATGATATGTCTACGGCACAGTTTGCCAGCACCTATGGCTTTAATAAATCAGCAAGCTACTTAAATTTAGAGCAACAAACAAAAACAAGTATTCAAGATATCGCTAAAGTCAGTGATAACACCGTCTACGTCATTTCGGGTTCTAAATAATGACAGATTTGATGTAGCAGACCTTGTATAGGTCTGCTACACACTTTTTATAAAAGCGCAGCAATTAAGCCAAATACACCACCAAACACGCCACCCCAAATAACCAGCCAGCCTAAATGTTCTTTAATCATTGTTTGAATGATATCTTTTACCATGACGGGAGTTAGTTCGTTTAAACGCTCATCCACTAACCTTTCTACCGTGTTATGTAACGAGCCACCAATGTGCGAGTTTGCAAACAGCTTTTCATCGAGTATTGTTTTAAATTCGTCACTGTGAGAAATATCAATGACGGCCTGTTTCATTTTATTTATGAACGGCTCACGCATTGGCTCTAAGGCATCACGTCCACCAAACATTCCTAACATACTGCCAAATTGCGATTGCTCAATAACTTCGATTAATGAGTCATAGGCTGGGCTTAGGTTTACTTCAGCAATAACAGGCTCTAATTCTATTTGAGGTTTCGCAAGAGCCATCACTTGATCTATTTTCTCTGCCGCGAAAAATTCCGTCATGACTAACTGCCTGATGGATGCTTTAAACGACTCAAACTTTAGCGTAATGACACCTGAGCCATACAAGAAAGGCACTTTTTCAAACAGCATATGTATCGCTAACCAATTTGTTACAGCGCCAGACAAGGCAAATAATCCCACAGATAATACAATCGCCTGATCAAACAAAAATCCAACTAACACGAAGGCCAAAGCCACTAAATTAGTAACAAGACTTTTATTCATTTAAATCCTCATGCACACAGCAAAATATTTAATAATATTAACGCTATGAGATTGTTAATTCACCGACTTTTTGCCATAGTTTAACTACATGGTTAAAAGGTGAGCGATATTATGTGGAATTCAGTGAATGAACAGATAAGCCAAGCTATGCACTTTGATTTTAAGCATACCTTTAAACGCCAACTGCAATCGCCCAACAGCGATAAATACTTTGAACTGCGCGATGAAAATCACCGATTTTTTGTCAAGGTGGCTCACTTAAGTGATTTAGAAAGATTAGAGTGCGAATCCTTTAATTTAAAGCTTTTAACGCAAGAAAGCTTATTTATGATCCCCGACTGCATTGCCACAGGGTGCAATATTGAATTTTCATTCATCGTTTTAGAGTGGTTAGAACTGGACAAACTTCCTCACTCAAATTGGCATACGATGGGCGAACATTTAGCCACACTTCATCAAAAGCATACGCAAGCCATGTTTGGTTTTGATCACGACAACTTTTTAGGCCCCACAGTCCAGCCAAACCGATGGCACAAAAAATGGGATGTTTTTTTTGCAGAAGAACGGATTGGTTGGCAACTTCAACTCTTGCAAGAAAAAGGCATTGAACTCGTTGATCAAGATATGTTTATCGCTTTTATTAAAGACACCTTGCACGGCCATAATGTCGAACCGTCATTACTGCATGGCGACTTTTGGCGACGAAATATGGGCTTTATACAAGCGGTTCCTAGTCTGTATGACCCTGCTTGCTATTATGGTGACCGGGAATGCGATATCGCTATGAGCGAACTTTTCGCACCGCTTCCTGATGCTTTTTATACTGCATACAATCAACAATACCCCCTGCAAAATGGCTATGAACAGCGTAAATTGATCTATCAGCTATATCCTATTTTAAATCACGCTAATATTTTTGCCGGACACTATCTGACTGAAGCTAAACAACAAATTGATTTGCTGCTTAAATAAACTTTAAATTGCTGTAAAACGAATGTCATAAACGCAAGAACAGGACTATAGTGTAAATAGAACACGTTTATATACAGGTGCTAGCCGCTTGTTTAGCGGTTAGTGTGTAAGTTATATCAATCTTATTAAATTTGCGTTCATCACCATTAGATTACGATTTTATAAGATTGCAATTTAACGAATTCAGGCATGCCTGATTAAGGTAAAAGCTGATGAAAGATAACTTTTCTCAACGTATATCCTGCCCTCATTGTGGACATCATATATTCGTGGCATTAGATGCCAGCGAAGGCGACCAAGATTATTACGAAGAATGTAGCGCTTGCTGTAACCCTATTCATTTAAACATGCACATTGATTACGCACACAACAAATTAGAATTACATGTTGACAGTGACGACGAGCAAATTTTTTAATTTGCTTGTCGTGCCAAATAGTTTTCAACCGTGTTTATAATTGTGTAAGTTTGTTGGTCAACCTCAATATTGAGTAGATTGCCTTCGCGTTGTTTATCTAAATTAGTAATCGCGAGAGTTTCAGGTATGAGGTGTAACCAAAAACCACGCTCATCAACCTCACCCACGGTTAAACTTGCACCATTTACGCTGACAAACCCTTTGTACAATACATATTTTTGCCACTTTGGATCGATTGCAAGATGCATTTTGCAGTTATTTTGTTCATGTATAATAGACGTTATGTTTGCCATACAGTGAATATGGCCCGATACAATATGCCCCCCAAGCTCAGTGCCTACCGTTACGGAGCGCTCAAAGTTGGCCCAATGTCCGTTTTGCAATTGACCAAGGTTAGTCAACTTTAATGTCTCATCAATCACATCAAAATAAATAAGTGTAAAATCACTGTCCTGAAGTGCTTTAAATTCGACAACAGTCAAACAACAGCCATTAATTGCAATGCTGGCACCCATAGTCAGTTTTTGCGCATACTCATTAGCGACTTTTAAGGTTAACCTTAGTACCCCACCCTCGTGCTTTGTGTGTTCGACAATGGCTTGAGTTTGTATAATTCCAGTAAACATCTTGGCGTCTTCTTTTATTCGCAAAATACATATCTGCGATTTTTATTGATCTTTGAATAGATTACAATGACAACCTGTTTTTTTAGTTGTGTATTTTATGTCTTTTTGTAGTTGGGAAGCCAAACGGTTAATTTCTTTAGCCATCCCTGTATTTTTGGCGCAAGTGACCCTGATATTAATGACGGTTGTTGATACCGTAATGGCAGGACAAGTGAGTGCAACAGATCTGGCTGCTTTATCAATCGCAACAGGTATTTGGAACCCCTTAATGTTAGCGCTTCAAGGTATCCTGCTTGCACTGACGGGAATTATTGCGCAGTTTTCGGGCTCAAATGACAAACACGGCATAAGCCATTATTTTCAACAAGGCCTATATTTAGCGCTGGTGCTTAGTGTCATTGGCTTAGGGCTTGCTACTTTAGCAGACAGTATTCTCTCTCATTTAAATACAACAGCGGCGATTACAACGCTCGCTGAACAGTATATACATTTTGTAAAATGGGGCATTTTTGGCTTTTTACTCTTTAGTGTTTATCGCAATATCACTGAGGGTATGGGCATGACCAAACCTGCTTTTTACATAAGCTTAATTGGCTTAGCCGTTAATATTCCTGCTAACTACGTGTTTATACACGGTCATTTAGGTTTTAATGCGTATGGCGGTGCAGGCTGTGGTATTGCAACCGCGTTAGTCTTTACGGCGATGGCTATCACACAAATGATATACTGCCATTTTGATAAAAAAATTAATGCGAAGGCGTTATTAGCGAATTTCTCGTTACCACAGCCTGCCACTATGTGGGCAATCACTAAAGTCGGCATTCCTATTTCATTGGCCACATTTTTCGAAGTGACACTGTTTGCTTGTATTCCGCTGTTTATTGCACATTTAGGTGCTGTTGCTGTCGCAGGCCATCAAATAGCGGCAAGTGTAACCACTTTACTTTTCATGATGCCGTTGAGTTTATCTATAGCTATTAGTATTCGTATTGGTAATTTGTTTGGACAACAGCATTTCAAACAATTAAGAAGTGCGGTGAGTACAAGCTATATTTTAGCCGCTATTATTGCCTTTTTATTGGCGAGTGTGACTTTCTTTGCGCGAGATATTATAAGCCAACTGTACTCAGATAATCCTGAGGTTTTAGCGCTTGCCTCATCAATCATGGTACTTGCCTGTATTTACCAATTACCTGATGCATTACAAGTTTCTGCCAATGGAATTTTACGTGGTTTAAAGTATACCGCCCCAATTGGTTATATTACCTTCGTGTCGTATTGGTTGATCGGTTTTGCACTTGGATTCGTACTTGCTCGTACAGATTTAATTGTGCCAGCGATGGGGCCTCATGGGTTTTGGATAGGTATTATCGTTGGCCTCAGTGCTGCGGCCATCATGTTGATGTTCACAGTTCATAGGCGATTTAACTATGCACCTTTTCAGCAAAACTAAGTCTTTATTTAAGCTCACAGTGTGTGCTGTGAGCCTTGTGCTATTTGGTTGCTCACCCTCAGCCAGTGATATAAACAAAACATATGCCGAAAGGCTCAATAATGTTCTTACATTTAAAGAATTTGAACTCACTAAACCCGCGCGCATTGAGCCCGTTCATTTTGATATCGTTTCAGGCAGCGCTCACACCATTGGCATGTTAGAACTTGCGCAGTTACGTCAATGTGAACTCGCTACGTTAATTGCAGAGCATAATAATCAATTAGGTAAAACAGCTACTGCTGCGGGTGTGCTTAGCTATCAAATTGAATTTATTCAAGCCGCTGAAAAGTGCTTAGATACCCTATCGCCTGACAATCCGCTGTATACAAAAATTGCCCAAGCTTCTGAGCAAAAACAACAAACGCTCCCGCAGTATTTTGAAGCAATGATAACGAACGAAAGAGAATTTAAAGTTATTTGGCAACTTACGTCATCTAACTTAGATGAACACACGGCAGGCTTCACAGAAACCGAGCAAGCTATGAGCATGTTCGCGATGTTAAACGAACAAATTAAAACCGGTGACATTAGTGAAATTGATACAGCGTCGCTTATAAACGCGTTAGAAGTATTAAATAAGTTTAAATACAACACCTTATTAGTGTCTGCCGTAAGAACACAAATTCATTATAATGAGCAACTCACAACGTTATTGCAGCAATATGAAATAGACGCACTCTGCCCTGCTAACAAAAATAAACAGAAAGCACAAAAGCTCAGTAATATTTTTAAAAAGTTTTATTTAGAGCAGTTACAACCTTATCAATCATTCTTAACAGGTAAACTCGAGTCACTGCTACCTTTGTACGAAAAAATATGGCAAGACCCAACGTTAGGTCATTATGTTGATAGCAGCCATGAAGGCAACATTCTTACAGAGCTTAAATTTTCAGCAAAACAACACGTTACTTGGTGGCAAAACTTTTATAAGCAGTGTGAAATTAGTCCATTATGAATAAAAAAACAGCACTTAACACAAAAATAGCTAAAGCAGCTTGATTCAAGAAACCAGTCGCTATATATTAGCCACCGTTGTTTAGCCAATTAAACAACCGCTTAAATCAAAATACAACCGTAGCTCAGTTGGTTAGAGCACTACCTTGACATGGTAGGGGTCGGTGGTTCGAATCCACTCGGTTGTACCACGATTTATTTGATATTTCTTTATTGTACGACCGTAGCTCAGTTGGTTAGAGCACTACCTTGACATGGTAGGGGTCGGTGGTTCGAATCCACTCGGTCGTACCAATTCTCTCCAAAAATTTTACATAAAAATAATTAGCCCAGTTGCTTAAAGCACACCCTCTCTTAATTATATCTTCCCTAGCACTGTTGGTTATATCACGCTCACTGCTCCTAGCCCACGCCAGATACTGCAAGCTTTAAGCGAGTCGTAGAATAATAAAAAATCGCAATGACTCTGTTAGTTACCGCACTTATTTATCATTTAATTACTACATGAAATAAACGGTAATAATGAAAACGAATTAATAAATAACGGTAAATGGCTTGTGTTATTTTTTAATCAATTTTTTAAATCAACTGTTGACGTAAACGAAAATTAGCACTACCCTTTTCTGGAAGCGCTTTCAGAAGCGTTTTCTTTTTCGTTATTTATGGTAGCGCTTCCATATTTATGAAAAGGCATATTTAGACAACAATAGCATGCACTTGCTGCGTGAATAACAATGATAAAGAACGAGGGAAACCTAATGTCAAGCCATAACTTTAAAAGAACAAAGTTAGCAACTAGCTTATCTTTGCTCTTAGGTGCAAGTACCTGTTTACCGGCCTTCGCAGAACAAACTGAACACAACAGCGACATTGAAGTTATTCAAGTTACTGGTTTTAAAGGTAGTATAAAAGAATCAACGCAACTAAAACGCTACTCTTCCGGTGTTGTGGATGCAATATCGTCTGAAGATATTGGTAAATTCCCAGACACGAATCTAGCAGAATCATTACAACGCATTACGGGTGTATCAATTGATAGAAGTAATGGTGAAGGCTCGAAGGTTACTGTGCGTGGTTTTGGTCCTGATTATAATATGGTTACCCTCAATGGCCGTACTATGCCAGCAGCTTCCTTACCAGCGGGAGGAGGAACACCTAACTCAAGAGCTTATGACTTTGCAAACTTAGCCTCTGAAAGTGTTAAATCAGTCGAAGTTTATAAAACAGGTAAAGCAAGCATTGCTTCAGGTGGAATTGGTGCAGCAATCAACATTAATACAACTCGCCCATTAGATAACCCTGGTTTAATTGCAAACGTGGGTGTAAAAGCAATGCACGATACAACAAATCGTGTTGCTGATGATATCACTCCAGAGATATCAGGTATTTTTAGTTGGACTGATGCCGATGCCAAATTTGGCGTATCACTCACCGCGAGTATGCAAAAACGTGATAGCTCTGCAGCGGGTGCATTTGTCAACGAATGGCGCACAACAGCATACGATGGAACAATTCCACAAGCAGCTGATGACATTATTGTTGAGAACGCCCCTGCTATGGGCCAGTATTATTCAATGCCATCTGATCTTCGCTATACAATTGCGGACCGCGAAAGAACACGTACGAACGCTCAATTAACTTTACAATATAGTCCCGTCGAATCATTAACAGCAACACTTGATTATACCTATTCGCAACAAGACTTATATGAAGCACGCGCAGAGCAGTCAATATGGATGGATAACTATAAAACCCACCTAATATTTGACGATAATGCCGTAAAAACGCCTATTTATTACCAAGAAGAGCGTCGTGATTTATCAACTCGAGATATAGGTTTGGCTCTACAAGAGTTAAATCAAGTAAATAAAAATGACTCTATCGGCCTAAACCTTGAGTACTTTTTTAATGATCAACTCAGCTTTGTTTTTGACGCACATAGCTCAAAAGCAACAAGTGAACCCGATGCCCCCTACGGCAGCTGGGTAAATGCGGGATTAGGTGCCAATATAGTTGCAGGCCAGCAAGTTGACTTTAGCCGCGATCTTCCTTCGATGGTTATCAATTTTGATGATTGCTCGCGCACTAACCTTAACTGCAGTGGGGCTTTGGAACAAAGCGATGTAGGTACTTCTATTCTTGATAGTAACTTTGCTCGTCAAGAATCAACGGTCGATGAATTCCGATTACTCGGTAAATATGAAATAGAAACGGGCGTGATTGACTTCGGCATTGAGTCTCGTTCAATGGAAAGTCATTCATTACAATCTCTTACTCGAAATACAATGGGTAACTGGGGTATCGAAAACCCAGGGGAACTTCCTGATGGTTATTTAAACCCGACTAATTTTTTAAATGAATTTGATGACTACGATACCTCAGGATCATTTGATCAAGGGTTTACTGGCAGCGCATCTGAAATTGGTTATTGGGCTGCACAGCAGTACGGTTTTAACTTTGCTGCTGACGGTGCATTCGCAACCAACCGAACAATAAAAGAAGAAATTAAAGCAGCCTTTGTACAATATAAACATCAAGGTGAAATAGGTGATATGCCATTCAACCTATTAGTGGGTGCGCGTTACGAAACCACAGATGTCACATCAACTGCTAATATTGATTTACCTAATGCTGTTGCATGGGAAGGCAATAATGACTTCAATGTGCGTTATGGTACAGATAAACAAGATTACTCTCTCAGTTCTGACTACAACCATTTTTTACCGAGTATCGATTTCGATATAAACGTGGTTGATGATGTAAAAGTGAGAGCATCATACAGCACCACGATCGCCCGCCCTACTTATGATAATTTAAGTTCTGCAGCGACTGTCGGCGTACCTACAGGTCCAAAACTTATTCCGGGAACAACGAATGCACCAGCATCAACAGGTAACCCGGGGTTAGTCCCGCTTGAGTCTGACAATTTTGATGTGTCTGTTGAATGGTATTACAGTGATGTCAGTTATGTATCTGTTGGTTATTACAATAAAAAAGTCGACAACTTTATTGGTTTAACACCCATGACACAAAACTACTATGACTTACGTGATGTCTCAGCTGGCCCTCGTGCACAAGCGGCCATTGCTGAATTACAAGCCAGAGGACTTGCAATAACAGATTCAAACCTATTCCAAATGGTGGCTGCAATGGAAAATGGGGTTGAATTTGACTCAATGAGCTACGAAGAATTCGAAGCCGCATATGATATATTGCCTAATGGTGACGATCCGTTAATGGAATTTACAGCTCAAGTGCCAACCAACAATAAAGACGCCAAAATAGACGGGTATGAATTAGCGATTCAGCACTTCTTCGGTGACTCTGGGTTTGGTGTTCAAGCCAACTACACCATTGTAAATGGCGATATTGATTTTAACGTTGCAGCAGATCCCACAACAACACAATTTGCATTAGTCGGTTTAAGTGATACAGCAAATATCATAGCCATGTACGAAAATGATAAATTCCAAGCGCGTATTGCCTATAACTGGAGGGATAAGTTCTTAAACAGTGCTGCACGATATGTTAACGAACCAGCATTCACAGAAGAATATTATCAAGTCGATTTTAATGTGGCATATAACTACAGTGAAAAAATGTCTTTCTTTATAGAAGGGATTAACATCACAGAACAAAATAGCCGCCAGCATGGTCGCTACAAAGCACAGTTATGGAATTTAGAACAAAATGGCGCGCGTTATAATGTCGGTATGCGCTATAACTTCTAGATACTATCTCTTATCGTGATGCATTTTTAGCCAGTCTCTTGATGCACAAACACCGTACGTGTTTCAGTGTGAACCGCTGGTTAATTATTGCTCATGGTAATGAGAATTAGCTTTGTTGTCAGAGGCATATTTAGCTGAACCCTTTTTATGCCCGCAAGCCGTTCCTTGTTTGGAGCGGCTTTTATTATTTAAAGTAATGCTATGAATACACACATAAATAACATAGTCATCGTGGGTGGTGGCGCCGCAGGTTGGTTAACAGCGGGATTACTGGCAAGCGAACACCCTGATAAAATCATAACGTTAATCGAGTCAGTTAATATTGGGATCTCTGGGGTTGGAGAAGGCACATGGCCGTCGATGCGAAACACACTGCAACGCATCGGTATTAAAGAAACTGACTTTTTACGTCATTGCGACGCCTCATTTAAACAAGGTTCTAAATTTATTAACTGGCAAACAGAATTAGAAGGCGATAATTACTATCACCCCTTTATGGTGCCTCAAGGCTATACCGAATGTGATATTCATGCGGCATGGCAATACCTATCCCCAGAGCATAAATACGCTGACACTGTAAACATGCAAAGCTTTGTTTGTCAGGCCGCTCTCGCCCCAAAGCAAGCCCAAACACCTGATTATGCAGCTGTTACAAATTATGGATACCACCTTGATGCACATAAGTTTGCTCACTTTTTAGCGCATCATTGTGTTAACAAGCTTAATGTAAAACACATTGTTGATGATGTACTGAATGCAAATAATGATAGTCATGGCTATATTCAAAGCGTAAATACGCTCAGTAACGCAGCTATTTCTGGGGATTTATTTGTTGATTGCTCAGGTAGTGCAGGCTTATTAATTGCAAAGCACTACCAAATAGAGTACTTAAATCAGAATCACATTTTATTCAATAATTGCGCCGTCACGACCCACCTTCCCTATCAGGATCCACACGATAATATCGCGTCAGCAACGTTATCCACTGCGCAACAAGCAGGCTGGATATGGGATATTGGATTACCTACTCGACGGGGCATAGGATACACATTCAGTGATAAATATTGTGACGAAGCAACGGCAATAAAGACCTTAAAACACTATGCAGAGCAATCTATTGGCTCCAAACTAGCGGAGCAACTTGATACTCGAACGCTGCGCTTTACACCAGGATACAGAAAAGAGTTTTGGCATAAAAACTGTGTCGCTGTTGGTATGTCACAAGGCTTTATTGAGCCCTTGGAAGCGTCAGCTTTAGCGATGGTGGAGCTAAGTATTAGTATGCTAAGTGAGCAAATGCCGTCAAACCGCCAACATATGACTTTATTAAGCGCACGTTTTAATGAGCGCTTTAACTACCGCTGGCAAAAAGTCATCGAGTTCTTAAAACTCCATTATGTGCTTAGCAAACGCAATGATAGCCCATACTGGCTCGATAACCGCCAAACGAATACAATTCCAACCGCGTTACAGAAATTACTCGAATTATGGTGTTATCAACCGCCAAGTCGGTTTGACTTAATTGAAAATGAAGAAGTATTCCCTTCGGCTAGTTATCAATATGTGCTTTATGGCATGGGTTTTCACACCCGTTTACCCGCTCATATGAGCATAAAACAGCAAGAATTTGCGCAGCAACTGTGTAAGCTAAATCGAGAGCGGATTGGGCACTACTTAAAAAATTTACCTAGCAACCGCTTATTACTCCAACAACTATTAGCTAAGTAAGGGTTAAGAATGACAAATCACTTTACCAAACATGTCGTTATTGCTGGGGGCGGTACCGCCGGTTGGATGGCCGCAGCTGCGTTAGCTAAATTATTAGGCAATGAAATAACCATCACTTTAATTGAATCTGATGAAATTGGGACTGTCGGTGTCGGCGAGGCAACAATCCCCCCTATTCGTACCTTTCATAAGTTACTGGGTATAGATGAACAGCGCTTCATGACCCAAACACAGGCGACTTTTAAACTCGGGATCAGTTTTGAGAATTGGCACAAACCAAACAGTGACTATATTCACTCGTTTGGCATGACAGGCAAAGAGTGCTGGGCTGGCGAATTCCATCACTTTTGGTTACATGCTCAAAATCAAGGTGTTAAAGATGATTTTGGCGACTATTGTTACGAATTGCAGGCTGCAAAACACGGAAAATTTGGCTTCAACAAGCAAAACCCAATCAACTATGCCTTTCATTTGGATGCCAATCGCTATGCTTTATTTTTACGAGACTTTGCTGAACAACACAGCGTAAAACGCATAGAAGGAAAGATAGAGCACATCAACAAATCTGCAACGAATGGCTTCATTGAAAGTGTCACGTTAAAAAATGGCACCACCGTTTCGGGGGATTTTTTTATTGATTGCACTGGCTTTAAAGGCTTACTTATAGAGCAAGCCTTGCATACAGGCTTTGAAGACTGGTCACACTTATTACCGTGTGATAGCGCTGTCGCTGTACAAACAACGGGCTCAGATGAAATTCTCCCGTATACACGCTCAATCGCACACCAATCGGGCTGGCAGTGGCAAATACCATTACAAAACCGTACAGGTAATGGCTTAGTGTATTGCAGTCGCTATTTGACTGATGCGGATGCCACACACCTATTACTCAACAATATTAGTGGCGAGATTTTAACAGACCCAAAAGTCATAAAATTTAAAACGGGGCGTCGTCTAAAAGGCTGGAATAAAAACTGCCTCGCTTTGGGTCTCGCAAGTGGCTTTTTAGAGCCTCTCGAGTCAACCAGTATTCACCTTATTATGACCGGTATAATCCGCTTTATACGATTATTCCCGTTCACCTATATCAGCCAACATGCAATTGATGAATACAACAAACAATTAAAATCTGAACTCGAGAGCATTCGTGATTTTATCGTGCTGCACTACAGTGTAACCGACCGAGACGATAGTGAATTTTGGCGTCATTGCAAAACAATGGAGATCACTCAAACACTCAGCCATAAAATTGCATTATTTAAACAAACAGGGCGCGTTTTTTTAGATGACGGTGACATATTTCGCGTTGATTCATGGGTGCAGGTAATGCTTGGTCAAGGAATAAAGCCACAGCAATATCATCATGTAGCCAGCTTAATGAGTGAACAAGAATTAATGCAGTTTTTACACGGTATTAAACAGCAAATAGCACATCGCCTTGCGCAATTGCCTAACCATAAAGAGTTTGTAAGTAAGTATTGCTCACAGAACAATTAGTGTATTGACTGATTGCCATGCACTTTTTAGGCTCATATCGCATAGAGTCTGTATGCTGTGTCAGTACTCATACCTCGTTAAATATGTTTGGTAAGTATACGCGTTTTATAAGGTCATACTATTACAGCGAGTGTCAACAGAGATGTGGAATTATTAATCGTTTTTTCTTTTATAAAGCAAGCAGTAACACTTGCTTTATTGTTTTTTAAAATGCAAAAAACACCGTATTAAACCCGTTATTAAAATAAACTATTGACCATAACCAAATTAGTCTCTAACCTAAATATGGAAGCGCTACCATAAACACCCAGTATTTTGCGTGTTTTTTTTGAAAAAACATGGAAGCGCTTTCAGTAGAAAAGAATTAGTCACCATTTAACTTGCAATTGTTCACCAAAGGTTTCTTTAAATGACTCAGCTCACGTTACCAAAAAACTCACCTATGCTTAGCAAAGACTTTATCTATGGCGTCGCTACGGCTTCGTTTCAAATTGAAGGTTCTGCGGATAAGCGCCTCCCCTGCATCTGGGACACTTTTTGCGCAACCCCGGGGAAAATCGCCGATAATTCGAATGGTGAACGTGCGTGTGAACATGTCATAAAATGGCGTGAAGATATTGCTCTCATTGACTCTTTGGGAGTGGATGCTTATCGCCTCTCAATTTCTTGGCCACGAGTCATAACCTTAGACGGCACTTTAAATCATGATGGTGTAAAGTTTTATACCGATATACTAGATGAGTTAGCACGTCGTAATATAAAAGCCTTTGTGACGCTTTACCATTGGGATTTACCGCAACACTTGGAAGACAAAGGGGGATGGTTAAATCGAGAAACCGCCTTTGAATTTGAACGCTATGTTGATTTAATAAGTAAAGCATTTGGTAATAAGGTTTATTCATATGCGACATTGAATGAACCTTTCTGTAGTTCATACTTAGGCTATGAAATTGGTGTTCATGCTCCTGGAATAAAAGGCCGTGAATTTGGCCGAAAAGCAGCGCATCACCTATTACTTGCCCATGGATTAGCCATGAAGGTTCTGAATAAAAATAGCCCACACGCGCTCAATGGAATTGTACTTAACTTCACCCCTTGTTACCCGGTTACTCAAAGTGATGCCGATTTAGCTGCCACAGCATTTGCTGATGACTATATAAATCAATGGTACATGAAACCGGTAATGACCGGAGCGTACCCTGACATTATAGAGCAGTTACCTGAGGCTCATAAACCTGACATATTACCAGGGGATATGGAAACAATTGCTCAACCACTTGATTTTTTGGGTGTCAATTTTTACACGCGATTACACTATCAAGCGAGCGAAACTGATTATTATGAAGAAATGCCTCACCAAGCACCAATGACCGATATTGGCTGGGAGATATACCCAAAAGCGCTCACTGAATTATTAGTATCGCTGCATGAAAAATACCAGCTACCTCCTGTTTTTATTACTGAAAATGGGGCAGCTATGGATGACAAGATGATTAATTCAGAGGTTCATGATCAAGATAGAATTGATTATTATAATAGCCATCTAAACGCTGTGAACGACGCAATGGAGCAAGGTGTTACTGTCTCGGGGTATTTTGCATGGAGCTTAATGGATAATTTTGAATGGGCAGAAGGATACTCAAAACGTTTCGGTATTGTTTATGTCGACTATGTAACCCAGCAACGTGTTATTAAAGACAGTGGCAACGCATACAGTCACTTAATTAAAAACCGCTAATAATAAAGATACCAATAATGATAAAAAACACTCTGCCCTTACATGAAAAAATAGGCTACGCAATGGGTGATGCGGGCGCCAACTTAGTGTGGCGTGGCGCATTAGCCTACTTAGCCGTTTTTTATACTGACACATTTGGTATTTCAGCGTCTGCCGCTGCCCTCCTTTTTCTAGTCGTACGTTTATCCGATGGTGTCACTGATATCATTATGGGAATGATAGCTGACCGCACGCAAACGCGATTAGGAAAATTTCGTCCTTGGATTTTGTGGTCGACGCCTTTTTTAGCGTTATTTATGGTACTGTGCTTTACCACCCCCAACATTAGCCCAGTCGCAAAACTAATATACGCCTACTTTACTTATATCGGACTCACATTAGCTTACACAGTAAGTAATGTCCCTTATTCAGCTTTAATGGGAGTCATGACAGGGGATGACCTAGAGCGGGCAAAACTCTCTGGATTCCGTTTTGCTGGAGCATTCACTGGTGGACTATTAGTAATGGGTTTTTTGCCGGATTTAGTTGCTTACTTTGGCCAAGGAAACAGTGCGCAAGGTTATCAATACACTATGTATTTATTCGCTGCTTTACTCACAATACTCATGCTGATCACCTTTGCCAGTACGAAAGAGCGCGTTCAACCCGCTTTAAAAAAACAGACCTCATTAAAATATGAGTTATTAGATTTAAGTAAGAGCTTACCTTTTATAGTGCTTCCATTATTAGCAACTACGTTGTTTTTTTATTATCGTGAACTTTATTCAGGCCTTTTCTTTGCAGTAACAATGGGCTTAATGACAATTGTCATTCGTAAATTGCTGTCTCAAGATCACAGTAAACTCAGTGGCTCTCAGCAGGATATGGTGGACTTATTAACCAATAAACCGTGGCTTATATTATTAGGCATGGGCTTTTTAACCATGATGTTTAATGGCATAAAGTACGGTGTGATTGCCTATTACTTTAAATATTATGTGGGTAATGAGCTGATGGCCGGACAATATTTTATTGCCTTGTTAGTTGTCTCTATCTTTGGGGCTTTACTAACGGGGAAGCTGGCTGAAATATTTGGAAAACGCACTTTATTTATTCTTTCATTAATTCTAAGCGCCCTGTTTACAATTGCCTTTTTCTGGCTACCAAGTGACAACATCCCGCTGATCTTTGCTCTTGGTTGTAGTGCCGAGTTCTTTGCAGCCATGATGCCTACCCTGTTTTTCTCGATGCTCGGTGATAGTGCTGATTATTCTGAGTGGAAAAATAACCGCCGTGCTACTGGCCTTATTTATTCTGCAGGTACATTTGTGCAAAAGACAGGCGGTGGATTCGCCGGTGCGCTTGTTTTAGTCGTACTCGCGGGCTACGGCTATAACGGTATGGATGAAACAACAATCGCTCAATCTTTAGAAGGTATGAAATTGCTTATGAGCTGGTTACCCGCAGCGTTTGCACTTTTAGCGGCCGCACTCATGCTCTTATATCCATTAACCACTGAGATGACAGAAAAAATTACAGAAGACTTGGCAATTAGACGTGCAAGTCTGTAAATTAATCTACAAAGGTATTTATTAAATTATCATTATGGCAACTATTTATCAGGTCTCTGAGCTTGCAGGTGTTTCTCTTTCAACCGTCTCTCGCGTGTTGAATGAAAACGACTATGTAAGTAAAAAAACAAAACAAAAAGTGCTTGATGCAATGAAACAGCTAGGCTATCAGCCTAACTCTATTGCTCGTTCTCTTGCTTCAAACTGTTCAAATAGTGTTGGCGTGTTAGTCTCAGAGCTCGACGGTCCGTTCTTTGGAGAAATGATGTCTGCCATTGAAGCCCAACTAAGAGCGGCAGGTAAGCATGTCATAATCACGCCGGGGCACAGTGAAGAAGACAAAGAAAAAAATGGTTTAGAATTTTTGATCTCTCGAAACTGTGACGCCATTATTGCCCATGTTGAGGCTGTTACTGATGATTATTTAGTTGAGCTAAATAAAGGAAAAACCCCTATTTTCTTAATCAGCCGATATGTTGAGCAAATGAAAGAAAACTGCATCAGCCTTGATAATGTCATGGGAGGCTATTTAGCAACCAAGCACCTACTAGACTTAGGGCACCGCGATATAACTTACATAGCAGGGCCCTTGTTTAAGCCAGATGCAGCGGACCGTCTGACAGGGCATAAAAAGGCTCTCAACGAATACAATATCCATTTTGATGAGCAATCTCTGTACGTTGGCGATTTTAAGGAAACGGGCGGATACAATGGTTTAAAGCATTTTTTTGAAAACAAAAAGCAATTTACTGCCATCGTGTGTGCTAATGACGAAATGGCGTCGGGCGTGATGAAATGTGCGCGAGAACATAATTTTGAACTTCCTAAAGATCTCGCAATTATTGGCTTCGATAATGTTCATTTTACAAGTTATTTGTACCCTACTCTCACGACGATTGACAATCCCGTTGAACAAATGGGGAAAATGGCCGCTAATTTAGTTTTAAGAGATATTTATAAACAAAATCGTGCCGATATAGAACATATCTTTTCGCCCAATCTTATGATGCGAGACTCAACGCCAAGGTCAAATTAACGGTAACCCCTTGAGAGTATTATCTAATATAAATAAGTAGAGCGTTGACAACGTCTTCGTTTCTACTTGTTACATTCAACTAATATCTAAATATGATAAAGGAGATGTTGGTGTTTATTGGTGAAGTATCAAAGAAGACACAATTAACTGTCAAAACAATCCGATTTTATGAAGAAAAAGGTCTAATACCAGTACCTCTAAGACAAGGAAAGTACCGTGTCTACACAGACGATCACGTTGAAATATTAAAGCTAATTTCTGAAGCTAAAACCCTAGGCGTCACATTGTCTGAACTTAAGGGATTAATTAAATTTAAGGATTCAAAGGCTAACTGGTCAGAAATTAGTGAGTTTTTAGTGATACTAAAAGAACGTCTAACAGAGCAAATAAACGCAACCGCAGCAAAAATTGCCAAAATAGATTCATGTATCAGTATAATCAATCAGCAAACACCTCTTGACTCTCCCCTTAACGAGAGAGTGTATGATGGACAAAAGGTCGCGATAACGAAATAAATCAAACCATTTTAAACAAACTGCTTATCCGTTTACTAATCGGTTAGTTTTTGAATTGGTATGTTTTTGAATAGATAAATTCGCTTTGTAGCCTACTCTTTCAGGCCCTTGCCTGCGTTGTTTATAAGTGATTTCTAACTATAAGGAATGACATGGAAAATTTAGCAAAAAACCTTTGGATCTTTAATGGCAAAAGTGTCACGTTTTTAGGCTTACCCTTTTCTACGCGTATGACCATAATCAAGCTTTCAAATAATGAGTTGTGGGTACACAGTCCTATCGAATTAACAGAGGCTTTGCAGCAGCAAGTAGATAGCTTAGGAAAAGTAACGTTTTTAATTGCACCTAACCACCTTCATCATTTGTTTTTACCACAATGGATAAATGCATACAGCGACGCTAAAGTTTATGGCACGCAAGAGCTTATAAAGAAACGCAATGACATTTCATTCAACGCATCATTAAATAATGAAACGTCATACCCTTGGTCACACGACATTGCACAGATATTATTCACCGGTTCAGCATTAATGGAGGAATGTGTCTTCTTTCATAAGCAATCTAACACCCTAATAGTCACCGATTTGGTTGAAAACTTTTCGGGTAACGATTTTAACTTTTGGCAAAAATGGCTGGCTAAAGGCGCAGGTATTTTAGCGCCAAAGGGAAAAACGCCGATAGACTGGCGCTTAAGCTTTATGTTTAATAAAACACAAGCGAGTAAACATATTAGAAAGATATTTGCCTGGGAGGCAGATATGCTAATTATGGCGCATGGTGAAATAATTAAGAAAGACGCAACAGACTTTTTGCGACAATCTTTTAACTGGTTGGTAAAAAATAAATAACCGCAGCTACCCGTAATGTAATTTTACCAAGACCCCATACAAGTACATTAATATTTCACATTATAAATATTTGCTAATAAATACTCTTTATAATGAAAGCCTATTGACTCTCCACCACAGGGGAGACTTTAAAATAACAATTATTTTCTATCCATGAGAGGTAATTGTGAAAAATATTATATTAGTAAATGGCAATCCTAAAAAGAACAGCTTTTCATCGAGTATTACTGATAAATATGCACAGGCAGCACGCAAGTCCGCGAACATTCGTATTTTTAATCTACCCGAAATGGATTTTGATCCAAATTTAATGTGTGGTTATGATGATGACCAACCGCTTGCGCCATGTTTAAAGGAATTTAGCAAATCTCTTCATTGGGCTTATTTGATCGCGCATTTTTACCTGGCTCAACTTTTAAATTTTAAAATAGCAACTTACTCGCGACTCAACTCCTCAAGGGAAAACTGCAAGAGTCATTCTTACAATGGACACACCCGCAGAGCTAGCTGCAGAATACGCTCAGTCATATTATGTGACGATGCCCAAAAACAACACTGGCTTAATGATATTATAAAACGGGGTTCACACTGTGACTAAAGGCTTATATTAAAAAGTACAGGCTATTATACTCTATGCTTAGCGTTGCTCTTATGAGGGAGCCCCGCTAAATATTCGCATATATTTAAACGGAATAATGATGGATTATATTAAAATTAATAAAGAGGCGTGGAACAACAAGACCCCATTACACATCGCATCAAAATTTTACAATCTCCCCGCATTTATAGAAGGCCAAACGTCACTAAACCCCATAGAACTTTCACTTTTGGGTGATGTTAAAGGGAAGTCACTTCTGCATTTACAATGTCACTTTGGCCAAGATACTTTGTCTTGGGCAAGATTGGGGGCTAATGTAACTGGCGTTGACTTATCATCAACGGCTATCGAACAGGCAAATAAACTCAAAGACTCTCTTGCTTTAAATGCGCATTTCATTGAAAGTGATATTTACCAGTTCGGTCAGTTCAATGATACACAATACGATATTGTATTCACGTCTTATGGGGTGCTTAGCTGGCTGCCAAATTTAGATAACTGGGCACAGGTTATTGCCGATGCTTTGAAGGCTGGTGGTGAATTCTACTTAATTGAATTTCATCCTTTTCAAGGACTTTTTGATGGCTACAGTTACTTTCCTAAATCAACACCTGATATTGAAGAGGAAGGAACATACACCGAAAACTGCGATGGCACGAAATCCAAAACAGTCAGTTGGAGTCATTCAATAAGTGAAGTAATCAGCTCATTACTAAAAGCGGGATTAAGTATAGAAGCATACGATGAATACCCTTTCAGCCCTTATGATTGCTTTGATGGCCTAGAATATATTCCCCACGCTGGTTATCAACTATTACATAACGGGCAACAGGTTCCATTGGTTTTTTCAATCAAAGCCCGTAAGCGCTAATTAAATCTAGATAATTTTTAACAGAGGTATATATGGATATAAGTTTACTGAGTATTTTTATTTCTGTGGCACTAGCCCATTCCCTTGCTTTACTCAGCCCAGGGCCAGATTTCGTATTGGTAGTGAAAAGTGCTCTAAAAGGAAACCAAAAGAACGCTATTGGCGTCGCCCTCGGAATTGCGATAGCAAATGCAGTTTATATAGGGTTATGTTTGATTGGTGTGGGGGCAATTTTATCAACGTCTGTTGGCTTAATGATCGCACTTAAAGTGATTGGTGGGCTGTTTTTAATGTATATCGCTTTTCACGCGTTGAAAGCACCAAAGAGCGCTTACAATAATGTTGTTATCGCAGCTCACAGCTCGGTTGCGTTTTCGTTCACCTGCTTTTGTAAAGAGTTTGCGACTGGATTCCTCTCAGGTATTCTTAATCCAAAAAATCTCTTATTTTATCTGAGCTTGTTTACGGTCGCGCTCACTCCTGAGGTTAGCATTACCTTTAAGGTGATTTTAGGTGTGTGGATGACCCTGATTGTTTTTATATGGGATGTTGCCATTATTTACATGCTATCCAAACAAAGAGTCAGGGAAAAATTTGTTAAAGCGTCTTATTTTATAGATAAAGTTACAGGTGCTGTTCTCGGTGTGATTGGTTTTAATATTGTAAAATCAGTATGGTCAAAACAGTAATGTGATAAGTATTAATCATCGTTGCTGCCACTCGCAATATACGCAGTGTCAGCAACTATTATCACGTTATTATTTAAATAAGCCCTTTAGATGTTTACTATAAGTACGGCTTACTTTTAGTGTTTTTCCGTTGTGTAGTGTTGCCATGTACTCAGAGTTACGCAAGGGATCAAGCTGTTTTACATACTCTAGATTGATGATCGTCGATTTATGAATTCGCAAAAATGCCTCTGGTAAGGTATTGCTTTCAAGCTCTTTTAGTCTGGCTCGCATTACATAGGTTTCCGTTTCTGTGTGGACACACATGTAGTCACCCGCCGCATCAATCCATAGAATATCTGCAAAAGGTATTATTTGAATTGGGCTTTTTGCATCTCTAATAACCAAGTTTTCATCGTCAAACTTATAATCTGACTGCGCTGATTTTTCAAATGTTGATTCTTCTGCTTTGTCTATTTCTTGTTGTACTTCTATTAATTCACTTTTTTGGTATAGCTTTACATTATTAACCACTCTGTCTATGGCCTCTGCTAGCCTAGTGAGTTTGACTGGTTTTAATAAGTAATCAATTGCCCTGACTTCAAAAGCCCGCACTGCATGTTGATGAAATGCAGTGACAAAAATAACAGCAGGACAGGTTTCAGGTTGAAAATGTTTTATTAATTCAAAGCCAGACTTTGATGGCATTTCAATATCTAAGAAAATTAAATCTACTTCATGTTCATTCAGAAACTGAATTGCGTCATCCACACTGCTTGCACTGCCTATGACGTTAATCTCAGCAAATTCTTCTAACCTAATACGTAGGCCTTCAATTGCACTATACTCGTCGTCAACTAATAACGTTTTTAACTGAATCATTTAATAAGACCATTAATTGGCAATGTCATACATACCCAAGCTCCACCAGATGAATGATTGCCTTTTTCTATCCGCTGAGCTTTACCATAAATTAATTTCAAACGTTGCTCGCAGTTTGCCAAGCCTATTCCACGTTTAGTACTCTCATTATGTGTGAAGCCTTTGCCGGTGTCTGAAACCTTTATTATTAGGGTGTTTTTACTCTTTTCAATTACGATTGTTATAGCCATTGTTTTATCAGCTGCCATACCGTGCTTGAGTGCATTTTCAACTAATGGCTGAATTAGCATAGAGGGAATAAGTAGCTCACTACACCCTTCTTCAACTGAGATATTGACAGATAGTTTATCTGCAAAACGACACTTCTCGATGTCTAAATATGTACGAAGAATAGCGATTTCTTCTTTAATTGTGACTTTTTCAAGCGGGTCGGTATACAAACTGTGTCGCAATAAATCACATAACTTTTCAAGCATTTTAACGGCTTCTAAGCTTTCCTTTTTTAGGATTAATGTACAAATCGCATTGATACTATTAAACATAAAATGAGGATTAAGCTGGTAACGAAGCATTTTTAGCTGGGACTCTTTTGCTAAATGTGTTGCCTCAGCCGCTTTTTGTGTTTGTTCTAAGTTATCTAAATAAATCTTAATACCATAATAAAAGGCAGTCCATGTCGACAACATTGTCAATGAGGCGGATGTCCAAGTACCAAAATCAAACCAGCTCATTGGCAGCCAAAAGTTACCATAGAACCATTGTAAAGTGACCCACTTTATTTGGGTCCAAATTAAGGTTGCAGAGATAACGACCACGATATGTAATGCAACTTTTAACTTAAATTCAAGTAAACTAAGATAGGTGAAAACCTTTCTTAGAAAAAGAGTAATTAAAAAGCCAAAGCACGTATCAATTATCAGATGAGGGATGTGAATAGCCCATGGTTCATTACTGGGAACTTTGATCATGAGTTCGGTCAGAATCGCGTAAACTAGCCAACCGCAAATTTGAAATAACCAAAATAACTGGCTACGAGGGTTCGATGTATTCAAATCATTTATCCAAAAAGCAAAGCAGTCGGACTATCAACCCCACTGCTTTGCTCCAAATTTAATTACTGCATTTTACCACAACAGCATCACTGTTAGGTTTAATCGTTAAACCAATGTCTGCGAAGGCGATACTCGCTTCGTTTGCTTCAACTTTCAAAACCTCAGTTATCGCTTTAGACTCAATACCCTCAACGTTACAGCTTAACGGTATTGCTAAGGTATGCCATTTTTTATCACTCAGTATCGCATCAAATGAAGAAAAACTAACCTTCCGTAAACACTGTTTCTGAGAACACATAACCTGTAAATCAGTATGTTCACCGGGTGACTTATTAATTCGCATCTTCAGTGTTAAGTAACCTGACTGATACATCTCACTCATTTTTTCTGGTTTTTGATACGCTAAAGCAAATGTCGCTTCATCTGTTCCAGAGCGCCAAATAAATTGTCGCGCATCTTCTTGATAAGATAAATTCACCGATTGCATCAACAAACTCATACCATCAGTACTTGTAGCCGATGAATTTTTGGTAATGACTTTATCAGTTTGGCCAGCTTGAAGAGTCCACACTAAGTTGTCAGATAAACTTCTTACAAACAACGCTTTCGAATCTGTACTTGCTACTTTCCTCGGTGTCGTTTTTTCGGTAAACACAGGTAAGTTAACCGTATCATCGTATGTTAAACCATAACCATACTCAAATAATGGTTGGTAATTTTTGTCGCCAATATTTAACGAATATTGGTCATCATATTTTGGCCAAGAAAAACTCAATTTCCCTGTGAAATCATACTGAATAGCGCCTTTTTCATTGGTTAATAAAATATCAGCAATACCTTCACCTTCTGACCCCGGTAACCACGCAGCCACAAAAGCATCTGATGCATTCAGCTCTTTATTTACCCAAAGTGGACGACCCGTTAAAAATACAGTAACAACTGGAATACCTTTTGCCTTAAGCGTCTTCAATAATGCTAAATCTTTTTTGGTTTCATATTGATACTCTAGGTACTCAATGTCACCAAACCATTCGGCATAAGGTTCTTCACCAATTACGACAATCGCGACATCAGGCTTAACAGAATAATCACCAAATTCAGCAAACTCAACGTCACCACCCGCCTTTTCAATTTGTGATTTTAGACCCGCAAAGATAGAGGTTGCATTGGGGAAGTCATCATTGGTGTTGTCCGTTCCCTGCCATGAGACACTCCATCCACCAGCTTGCTTAGCAATATTGTCGGCACCGTTTCCGGCAACGAGAACGCGACTTTTAGCATTAATTGGTAGTACATTATTGTTATTTTTAAGTAGTACAAGAGATTTTCGCACTGCCTCTCGAGCTAACTCTCGATGTGGTTGAGCACCTAACCATTCAGGGTGTTGCGACTCAGGTCGTAATGAAGGTTTACCTTTTGCAAACACTCCCCATCTAATTTTAGCTCTCAGAAAACGTCTAACCGCATCATTTATTCTAGCCTCTGGTATCACACCTTCTTTCGCTTGCTTAACCGTATTATGATAAAAAGCTTCAAAGTGTTCAGGCACCATTATGACATCAACACCCGCATTTATGGCAGCAGCACATTGCTCAAGATCACAGCCTTCAACAAATTTATGCGCATTCCAGTCGCTAACAACGAAACCATCAAAGCCCATTTGGTTTTTCAGTACCTCTGTTAATAAATACTTATCACCGTGGACGCGTTGACCATTCCAACTATTAAAAGAGGCCATGACCGATTGCACACCCTCATTAATGGCTGAAAAATAGCCCGGACTATGAATCACTTTTAATCCTTGCTCGTCGATAATGGTGTTGCCACGGTCTATACCGCGCTCTGTACCACCGTCACCAACAAAGTGTTTGGCTGTTGCAATTCGCTTGGTATTTTTCAAAAAGTCGTTGCCGATTTCTCCTTGGATACCAATCACCATCTCTGCAGCATATTCTTTTACTAAATCTGGGTTTTCAGAATAACTTTCATACGTTCTCCCCCAACGGTCATCCCTTACTACAGCAACGGTTGGTGCAAAGCTCCATTCAATTCCTGTTGCTGCAACTTCTTTAGCTGTCGCTTGACCGATTCGCTTAATCAAATCAGTATCTCTAGCTGCGCCAAGTCCAATATTATGTGGAAACAACGTTGCGCCATAAACATTACTGTGGCCATGCATGGCATCGGTACCCCAAATAGTCGGAATAGCAATACCATCGACAGATGCGTCCATTGAAGCGAGATACATCTCATCAGCGTACTTTAACCACATGTCCATTGATGCACGTTTATTGCCATAAGGGGCCGTGTTCCCACCATTTAAATATGAACCGAAGCCATACTTACGCATTTGCTCAACCGTTAAATAGCCAATCTCTGGCTGAACCATTTGTGCTACTTTTTGCTCAATTGTCATCGTGGCTAGCAGTTTATCTATATGCTTTTCAACTGCAGGATCGCGTTTTAGTTTCGTATTAACATTTGGCCATTTTACACTGCCCGTTTCTACACCATACGACAATGGGCTATGAACAACACCGGTTAAAAAGAGTGGGCAAAACAGTAACTTTAAAAATTTAAATTTAGACATCAAAAACCTATAAAAACAATTAATTACAGAGAAAATCAACGCGGTATGTATTCAATAAAATCGTAATATACCCAAGATGAAGCGCCATAATATTGACCTGGGAAATAATTTGCCTCGACAGAATTATCACCATGCCAATGATTAATCATAATTTTGCTATTATCGACGGGCCACGCGTAAGCTGGAATTTCATTCTCTGCTAAATGACCATCTTCGTTTTCTTTATACACCGTTCGGATCGTTTGCTCATGGCCATTGGCATCGAATAAGTACCAGCGAATGGCGTTGCTTGACCAATCAAAGCCAATAGTCAGCAAGTTTTCTCGGTAATCTAGCCCATACTGACTTAAGTCAATATCCTTTTCCCAACTTTGGTATTGACCACCTTGCGGTTGGTAAATCACATTTGTATGAACAACATTACCTAACGAAGGAAGCAATTCAATATCAATTTCTTGCCACGCTCGGCCAGGGCTATCCCACCACGATGTATAGGTAAAAATTGATGAAACAGTGCCCGCCACGTTGCCAGATTTTAATCTTCCCTGAACTTTACCGTACCCATAAAAATGGTTGCTTTGTAGTTCTGAACATGAGCCTTGTGCTAATGACAACGTTAAACCATGCTCACTGGGATTTAGTAAATCAGTTTTAAATGCGCAACCAAAGGGTGTGCCATTACTGCCAGTACGTGCAGTCCAAACAGAGCTATCATATCCCCATGAAAAATTATCTTTAAAATAATTAGCATTCGCGTGGGTAGCGACTAAAGTGGTGCAGCCCAATAATGCACTAAGAAACAGTTTTTTCATTGTTATGCCTTAAATAATTTGGCTCCCATATTAAAAATATGGGAGCGTAAAATAGAGGGGTTAGAATGAAAATCCAGCTCTTACACCATAATACCTAGGCATGCCAAAGCTGCCCTTAGGAATACCCTTGCTGGTATTGTTCCAGTATTGAATCGTCTCATCTGATGCATTATTGATGAACATTTCTGCATACCAGTTTTTCTCTTTTGGCTCATATTTTAAAGAGGCATTGTATACAGCAAAGGCATCGCGGCTATCGTCTATGTATTTAGTTGCTTCGTCTGAAACTGCAAAATCCATATCATCCAAATGCTTATCGAGATTCCACACGGTGGTATACGCTTTGTCTTTCCAGCTGGCATTAAACCAACCATGAATAAATCCATATTCACCCAAATCAAAGGTATGTGTATAACTAATGTTAGCCGTGTATTTTGGCGTCATTGCTAAGTTATTACCTCTAAGGTTAGTCGTTAGCAATGTATTTTCAGGGTCTTTAGATTCTTCATAAGAAATATTAAACAAATACTCAGAATCATAATCCCATTTAGTGTGCCAATCTTCCGTAATTTTTGCCTCAGTCCAGGTCACATAACCAGTAATTCGCCCATTTGGATAGGGTTTCCAGTCAAATTCAAACTCAAGACCTTTAATCGTAGAGCCCGGAACGTTTTGAGTATAATAAGCAATTACAGGCTGATTCTGATAATCAAGAATTGGCTGACCATCTTCACCGATTACAGGTGCCCCATCCTCATCTTCAACAACAGACAAGCGCTCAACATTACCAATTGATCCCACTGACGCATATTGCATATCTGTATAATCTGTATAGAAAAATGCAGCTTTTAGGTTCAATGAATTATCAAAAAAGCTAGACTTTGCGCCGAATTCCCAGGTCAGCACTTCTTCGGGATCAAACTTTGTTTCAAACCGAGTTACTTCACCCGTTCTATCATTAACCACTTCGTAAACATCACCAATACCACCCGCTTTAAATCCGCTTGCAAGGTAGGCATAGAGCATTGTTTCTTCGGAGATGTCATAATCTAAGCCAACACGAAAATCATGATGCTGCCAACTTCCTTTATTGTCGTTTTCAAAGTACGACGCATAAATAGACGGATCTTCATAATAATCGACAGGTTGATTGTTAAGCTCTGTTCTATTTAACCAACCAACAGCACAGCCATCAGCATTTGAACAACGATAGGTACGACCGCCTTTATCCTGCTTCGTTTCATCACTAAAGCGATAACCAAATGTCGCATGCAACTTTTCAGTTAATTTATAAGTGCCTTGGCCAAACAAAGCATACGCATCTGTTGAACGGTCTGGCTGATCCCAAAATGCTTTATCATCCATTGGATTATCGTAATAACCAACTGTGGTTGTTTTTTCATGAAAATAATTGGCACCCACAATCCAAATAAAGTCGCCGTATTCATCTGATTGCAGTTGTAATTCTGTAGAAAATGATTCTGCTCCGGTGCCATCTAGGAAATAAGTAGCGCCATCCCAAGGGTCTAAACCAACTTCGCTATCTTGTGCTGAAGACCTTTCCATATCTTCATATCCCACTAACCACACCAGATCATATTGATCATTTATGGTGTAGTTAAAGGTATTACGAAGGTATGTTATGTCTAGATTCAACTTTCCTGGCACATTAACTACGGCTTGATACGTGTTATCACTCGGTAGGAAATTCGTACAATCACCTCCCATTTCAGCGGGTCTTCCACGTAACTTATCGCAGTTAACTAAATCAAGGTTATTATTGCTATCGTTTACATATTTTTGGAAAACGGTGTGGTTTGAAAAATTGCCATCCAACGGCTCCCAAAGTGTACTTATACGGAAGGAATATTCATCTGCATTATTATAAAAATCACTTTTATCTGCAGCTGTTAACTGACGAACTTTTTGAGCCTCAGGATCGGTTCCTGCGCCATCAATCCACCAGTTTTCTCTTTGTGTCACTGTTTGTCCAACACCTTGGTATGAATCTTCAGAGATTACAGGGGCATTTAAAACCTCATCAGAAAGTCGGCGCGTGTCATATTGGTTAGGGTCATAGTAACCCTCAAGGTAAGAGTCACGCTTTAGGCCTTTAGCTGAAAAACGAACTGCAAACTCTTCAGTTACTGGAATATTGATAAGGCCATCAATACTGCGGCTATTAAACTTGCCCGCTTCAATATTCAACTGCCCATATTGGTTTTCAAATTCAGGCTTGGCGGAAATCACATTGATACTTCCCACCGTCGAGTTTCGGCCAAATAAAGTACCTTGTGGTCCACGAAGCGCCTCAACACGGTCAATATCATACATCAGCGCAAGCGCACCTTGCATTCTTGGTGAATAAATACCATCTAAATGAACACCAACAGCAGGGTCCCCTAACTCAGTTAAGTTAGTTGAACGCACGCCTCGCATTGAAATAACAGGAGCAGATTGATCCGTTGCTGTAGAAATATCTAAGCTAGGCACCAAGTTCGCTATATCCTTTATGTTATTTACACCATTTTTTTTAAGCTCAGCCTCTGTAAGTGCAGTGATGGCCACCGGTGTTTCCATCAATTTGGTTTTACGTTTTGTTGCCGTTACTGAGATAATTTCTAACCCACTATTCTGCTGTTCAACGTCTTTAGATTTTGAATCTTGCTGATCATTATTTTGTGCATATACCGGTAATGAGCATGCTAATGCGACAGCGATAGCAACAGCTTTTTTATTTATTGTGTGCATATTCGACCTTTTTAATGTGTGTTCTAGTGTTAAAGTCTTTACGTTTAATTAACAGTATCTAAAGGAGCATTTTTCATTACTAGTCAAATTCGGCAAAGCGAGTTTCAAACAATACAAAGCGAGACTGGATTCAGATAAAAGAGGGTTAGCGACAGAATTTAGGTTTTCTAACGCGTAAAAAAAGGGGGATAAACGGGGGCCATTGGGCTTTTAATCATTGCGAAATATTCCTAACAATTTTATTAAAAACCCAACGTTTTGACGTTACTTAAGTTGATTGAGAATGAGTTTTTCGGTGTGGCTCAATAAGTCAAACCCGCCTATTTCACCGTGTCCGGGAACCACTCTTCGTAATTTTTGGTAATCATTCTTCAACTGCTGAGTAATTTTCAGCCATGAATGAATATCTCCATGGGCCATATTCCCTACAGAGTTAGACTGTAATGCACGAACCGCACAGCCTGCGTATAAGATACGTTTATCTGGTAACCATACCATTATATTATCCATCGCATGACCGGGGCCTGGGAAAAACACATTCAATGAGCCAAATTTCACCTGTGCACCGACTGTTGCAAGTTCGGCTATCACATTGTTTGGCACAGCAGTCCCTTGCTCAATTGTCAATTGCTGCGTCAAAGGGTGAGAATACACTTTAATACCACGCGCTTCTAATACATCAACCCCTGAAGCTCGGTCTGCATGTGCATGAGTGACAAGTGCCTTGGTTATCGGCAAGTTTATTTCTGTGTTAATGACGCTTAATAACTGTTGTGTTTGTAACTCTCCCCACGCTGTGTCGATCAGGGTTAAACTTTGCCCCTCCCTGACAATCAAACCATTCGAAGGGAATGTTGTCCCGTTAGGATAAACATAAAAAGAGGTATGCAACCAAACGCCTTCATCTATTTTCGTGATAAAGACTTCATTCTCAGCGTGTATATTCGCTAAACTACTTTGAGTAAAGACACCGCAAACAACAAAAAATAATACACCCAATATCCTTTTAAATATCATCATAATTCCTAATCTTCTTGACGTTATAATATTATAATTTTTTACGTGATCGTTTTGTACCAAAAACAACGCTAATTTTAAAAGTGGACTCAATTTACTCGATACGAATGCTCGCCCTAGTTCAGCCTCTGATAGCAGTGATTAAAAACGGGTGCATCGGCCCTTTATTCCCTGCTTTTAATTCTGCCAACTCGTTTAAGCGTATATTCTATTTACACGGTTACTTTTCGATGTTGTATATTTGCAACAAGAGGCTAAGCTTTATATACATAACAAATGCTTAGAAAAAATATGAAATTATTAGTAATGCTCTTTTTTTTCTTCTCTACTCAAGTGGTTGCAATGCTTACACCCGTGACCTATGAAAAAGATGGAGAAGTCATTACCAAAAATGCGGTACGCTACAAAGGCGGCTATGGTTACAACGTAAATGCCGAACATGTATTAAGGCTTGTTACGCTTGATTGGCCACCCTATATCGATGAACACCTATGTAACAAAGGCTGGCTTTACCAGTTTACAATTCAATCTTTGCTTAAAAAAGGCTATGGCGTCTATATCGGCTTCTACCCATGGGCACGGGCAGTGAGGGAGGCAGAGCTTGGCAAAGCAGACATCCTTTTTCCTGAATACTTTATTGAAAGCACGGTTATTTCAGATAACTTTTTAGACAAGACACGCAACGAGTTATTAGCTCTCAGCCAACCGATTCCTGGTGGGGATCTCTCATTTGTTGCCTTGAAAGGAAACCAAATTCGTTTTAATGGCGACCTAAACTCTGTTAAAGACCAGGTGATTGGCGTTGTCAGATCTTACAAAAACACTCAGCAACTTGATGAAATGATTGATAATAAACAAATTGACACCATCGTTGCAAACAATGAGTACCAACTTATCCACCTACTACTAAGCAATCGCGTTAGTCTCATTGTTGCAGATCTTGAAGTGCTTAAAGCCAGTGTTTATAAATCAGAGTTATCGATTAATGGCAAAAGACAAATCATTGAATCATTGGTTGCGCTTGAACCAAAACTTGAATATAAGCCCCTCTATTTTTCTATTAGTAAATCAATACCGCACTGGCAAAAAGTACTGAAAGATTTAAATGACGAGATCAAGCAAAAACGACAAAGCGGCCAATTTGAAAACTTCATTAAAAAGATAAAACAGCAATGCTATGGAGTCGAAAAAGCGGCATGAATGCCGCTTCTTAACTTAAAATAATGATTCAAACGTACCATCAGGGAACAAGATACCGGGTGCCCCCTCACAGTAGTAACATCACCAATCTGGGTATCTCCAAAATAAAGTCCACCACTAAAATTACGTCCTTTTTGTTTCAAATCTAACCATCGGCCATCAGCACCTTTGATAACCGCGTTTACATTATTACCAACAGTTCGTAGGTTAATATCCAGTGCTCGGCTATTCTGCCTGATAAATATATCTGTATTCGTCAACTGCGCTAAAGCAGTTAACTTACCAACAAAGCCAAACTCAAAATCTGTAGCACCATTTAGTGGCGTGCCTAAATGTAATGCGAAAACAAGGTTTTCAGTTTCCTCATTTATAAAAGGCGTAGCCTCAATAGCCTGAAGATTAAATGATGTTGTTTTCGATGCGGTTGAAAACTCACCATCAAGATCAAAGTCAGATACAATAGTAAGCAACTCTTCAAACGGTGACACAAAGCGATTAAGTGTCAAGTTTAGGTTTCCTACAAGTTCGCTGTCTTTTTTTACTAAGGTAATATCTGTATTAAGAGTCCCTTCACCAGTAGAGTCCTCACTTAAAATTGTAAAGGGATCATCCGTTCCATCAAACGATAACAGTAACTCACTAATATCAACCAATAACTGAGTCTCATTGCTGCTCATTTGGGCGCTCATAACGCCTGTTATTTGATTTCCTAGTAGACTACTAATCCGCCATTGAGGAACGTTTATATCCATATTCACATCGATGCCATCGTATTGCCCTGAAATTGACCATCGATAAGGGGAATGTTGATACTGCACTGTAAGACCATTTACAGTATAAAGTCCCGGTAAGGTATCATCTGCGGGCGATACATTTGAGAGAACATCAAATAGTACATTTGCTAATGCAACTACAACCGACTGTGAATCATCATCCAATGCATTCGTGAAGCCATTTAAATGTGACGACAACTCAGCGCTGTATTGTTGTTCTTGTAACCTTACGACGCCGATAACATTACGAATATCATCCAATAATTCGCGCGATTGAAGTATGGGGGGGTGTTCATCTAATGCTGAAAGTTCAGAAACCTTGCCTAATCCAACTAAACGTTGCTTTAAATTCCCCACAACCGTTTGAATAAGTTGATTTCCTTTTACATTCAATAAATTTTCACGAATATAGCGATTTGCATACTGCGCGTACTCAGGGAAGCGTGAAATTTGCGCCTGGCTTTCAAGTTCAATAAGCTCAGGTTGCGATAAGTTTGCTTCTAATTCAGCCGCACGCTTTAAAATGACTCCAAAACTTAACGCGTTAGTTAATAGTTCAGCTTCTAATGAATCATTCAATTGGCTATGTGTTAAGTGATAAAATGGAGTTGCGCTAACGCTCTGTGATGTAACATCTAGCTTTTGAGCGCTAATTACGGCACTGACTGGCGATAAAAATAGCCTATTTTCACCAGGAGCTGCAAAAAATGACGCACTGTAATCTAACGAAAGCGGTAAAACTTCTTCAAAATCAATTTGACGATTTACGTTTGTGTCATCAGGATTGTCACGATACGTTCTGCCGCACCCTTCATAACTTGGACACAAAACAAAGTCATCATTTGATACAAACTCAACTGAATAATTTGCTAGACTCGTTAGTGAGATATCTAAACTATTGAGATCTGAAGTTTCAAACGTTTGTCGTTCACCACTTGCGTTATTTGTAAGTATCAGCGTGCCAGCATTTGACTGCCATGGCGCAATGTAGAAGTTTGCTGTCGAGGTAGTTTTAATCACGACTTGTTCGGGTACGATGTTTTGCTCTGATGAGCTTCCGCATCCTACCAAAAATAAAAAAATGCCTAAGGGCGCTATTCTTTTTACCATGCTTTATCCTTAGAAATTCACTCTAACAAACCAATTCAAATTTGCATAATATGCTTCGTCTAAATCTAAGCTATCAGTTTGCAAAGTTAACCCTATGTATTCATTTTCGATTCCGACTAAAAATGCCTGGCTGTTACTCTCATATCCACCAAGTAGTTTCCATGTATCTGCAAAATGATAGCGTCCAGTTACTTGAGTAAACGTGTCACTTTTTATTTGTTTAGCCATTAAATGCGCAGAGAATGCGTTGTTAATACGATAATTTAATGATGCTTTTAGTCGTACTGGCATTTCAAATGTATGATCAACCTCATGACCATTCGCTGAGGTAGTAAGCCTTATTGTAGGCTCAGTAATGATGCTACCACTCTCACTTTCAGTGAATGGCACTTCGGTTGTATAGCCTTGAACAAAACCCGCCTCTTTATATTCTGTTTCATACGCGAGGTCTTGAGCTTGTACATTCAACTCTAGCTCTGGTGTAATTTGCCAATTAATATTTAGATCGAAGCTATAGCCTAAACCGGTCGGGTTTTCATCTGAAGTAAATCGCTTAAAAAGTAGGTCCTTAGAGTAATAATAATCAACCTCCAAAGCTCCTTGAATTTCATCACTAAACACCGTGCCATCGACCTTGGCGTCTTGGAAATGTGCACTTGAAAAAATGGTGATTTTGGGGGTAATTGTCAGCGCATTATTATCTAAAAATTTAAAATCATAAGCGACAAAAACACCATTAGTAGTTGCTTGTTTGCCGTCTAAAAAATAACGATAATCACGTTCTTCAAACGGCAGATCATTTTTTTCTGTGTGTAAGTATCGTGCGGTATCAGGATCAAATTCAAGCAAGTAATCAAATCGACTTTGTACACCCACTGTATAATTTCGGGTTTTAATACCTAACTCAAAAATATTAAAAGTAAACGCACTATCTCCGCTTTTTAAAGGAGCATCAAAGTCATCTATAAAAGACTTTACAGGTTGAGATTCAGTGTAAACTTCTGCATCTAGGGTGGTGAAAAAAGTAGTTGGCTCTGCGGCAGCTGTAAAGGAAGAAAATAAAGAGCTTGTTATAGCCATAACAAGTAGTGTTTTTTTCATAGTTTATCCACTTATTATTATAAAGGGGAGCAAGCTCCCCTCTTTTTTATACTGCGTTATTACTTAGTCATGTCTAAAAAACTAATATCAGTGTAGTCAATAACTTCACCATCAATATATTCTATAGAGATACCATTGGTAATTTCAGTCACTGTACCAAACTTCATCATTTTCCCTGAATATAATGCATCAACAGAACCAGAGAAGTCAGCACTTTCAACAGCACTGAGTGACATCATATAAGCAATATCGTTATGAAGCTCTACGCTGACCATGTATGTTTCCATCTCATCAACAGCACTGTCTAAGCCAATCATCGCCGTAAATTCAGTGTCACCGGTCATACCTGATGCTTTAATATTAGCAAGACTAGTTAGATCAGAGCCTTCTAAACTTAACATCCCCGTAAAGCCAGAATCGCCATCAGTTACTTGAACTCGAGACCATGCTTCGATAGTTTCAACTTCACCATCCACTAATGTATCTGAAGATATCTCATCGTTAAATTTAACAATCAAACATGAATCAGATAAATCTGCAGCGATCTTACCGTCTTTTACATCAACACAATCTTGCGTTGCTTGCGCTGTATCCTCAAGCGTTTCAACGATAACGGTGACTCCATCTTCGGTGGTAACTGTACCACCAAATGCGAACACAAGTGTATCTGTTTCAATAACACCATTAACACTGATCATTTCAGATGTTGTGTCGTTAGACAACGATAACTCTAACGCATCTTTATCAAAGCTGTATGTCCATTCAGGGAAACGAGTAGACTGTACATTGTCGGCTTCGTCACCTAAGTCCCAAGCTTCTGTTAGAATGTCGTAGATTACTTCAGCTTTATCAAAAAGTGCTTTACCGCCTGACTTCGTAAGAATTGTTGCTTGAGTAACAGTCTCTGTTCCCGCTTTCACGTCGACTAATACTGTGAACTTAGCAATTGCATCCATAGCAGTATCATAAAGCGCTTGTGCTGCTAATAGTGCATCATCTGCGTTTTCTGCATACATAGCGGCTGACTTAAGTTCAGCTGCTGCAGTTTCGAGTTGCGCATCTGCCATTGCAATATCATCAGCTTCAGTGGCGACTTTCTTGAATGCTTTGGCAGCATCTGTTGATAAATTAGACGCAGAAATTGAAGCCGCAGCTTTCATTTGCGAGTCTGTTGCAGCCGCTATTGCTTGTTCTGCTGCCTCTAAAGCCGCAGTCGCACTTTCAAGGTTTGATACATCAGCAGCTTCAACGGCGATCATCGCAGTAGCCAAAGTTGTATCAGCTGTCATTGCAACCGTTGCGGCTTCAAGTGCAGCAGCTGCTGCAGCTACCGCATTCGCTTTCGTTACTTCAAACTCTAAACCTAATGCCGATACCGCTTCATCTGCTCGTACAACTTCAGCTTCGATACCTGCAATCAATGACACAACGTTGTCGTATTCCTGTGCTACCGCATCACGGACACTTGCAGCTTGATCTGCAAGTTGTTGGTAATCACTATTTTTAGCTGCAAATGCCGCAGCTGCTTTCGCAATACCATTCATCTTAGATTTAACTGATTTTAATTGCTTCTGCCATACCGTGTAAGTATCTACATTACCATTTAGTAAATATACCGCTGAACTATATGCTATTACTTGCTCATTGGTCTCAAGTCCTGCATCACCTAATTCAGTAACATCGGCAAGTGACGCTTGCGCAGTATCAATAAGAGCCATCACAGCATCTAGATCAGCTTGGGCTTCAATCACTTTTTCATTTAGTTTTTGTGCAGCTTTCGAATCAAAGTCATCCCCAGCATCACATTCTTCACCAGAACAACCAATCTTACTTAGCGCATCTTTTACATTCTTAGCTGTTTCTTTAAGCTCATCATCAGCGCCTGCTTTCTTAGCGTCTTTTACTACTTTTTCAACAGCTTTCGTTGCTTTCGATTTTAGTTTTGCGATAGCGTCAGAATCCGTTATACCTAAGCTTTGAGCTACCGCGGCAAAAGCTTCGTCAACACCTTCACCTGTTACAAGGGCTGCAAAAATTAAACTCGTATTAATTACCGATTGTTGTAATGCCGCAGCAACCGCTTTGACAGTATCATCATCATTATCGGCGACTTTGCCATCAGAAACACCTTTAGCAAGCTGTGACATCAGTTCATTAAGCGAACCGTTTGTACCCGTGCCAGCCATTGATTGTAGAGATATAGCAGTTTGAATTAGCGCTAATGTACCCGCGTCTAATGAATCACCGTCTTCAAGTTCGGTAAAATCTACCGCACCACCTGTTGAAATATCAGCTAACAAGGCTGCAGCCTCAATGGCAGTATCGGGACCAAGTAGTTGAATTAATGTTTTTAGACTTGCTTGAGAGATTGCGTCTTCAGAAATTGCTTCACCGTTACCCGCACCTTCAAGTAGAAGCTCTGCAGCAATACTGGTAAACAACGTTAAATTAGCAAAATACTGAGTTGACTTATTTTCGCCTTCAGCATAACTCATACCACGAACAGATGCCGCTGCAGCAGGAGCACTTATAAATTTAACAACTTGCAATGTTACATCGTCTTTATACCACTCGCCGAAATCGATGTTGCTATCACCATTGTTTTCCATGCCCGCTTCTTCTGATACACCTGGTGCTGTATCGTAGTCGCCACATCCTGTGAAAGAGTCACATTTGACCATACTGTCATCACCTTCAGATGAGGTTGTAACTGTGATATATAATGGTCCAGTAAAATCATCTTCAACAAATAGTGAGTAACCACCATTCATTGCCGTTAAAACTGACTCTGGGTTTGCAGCAAGAACTTTTGCTTTTGCCATCGCATCAGCTTCAGCTTGTGTGTTAGCAGTTGCTGTAAACGATTCGTCTGCAGAAGCTGCTAAACGAAATGCAACCGGTATCATCTCTCCTGCATCATTCATCGTTTTGACAACGACCGCTGCGTTTGATAATGAGCCTTTTACAGCTCGACCTGTTACTTCTGTTCCAAAGCTTGCAGAAGCTGAACCTTCAAATGTTTGAACCGGCTTGACTGTTTCTTTTTTATTGTCGTCGTCAAACCAATTACAACCCGTTAACCCAAGTGATAAAGCAACAGAAGCTGCTATCGGGGTAAATTTATTAATTCGCATTGTCGTTATTCTCCTTAATGGCTACTTCTGTAGCTTAGCAGTAATAAAATACTAGGTTACAATTTATTATCAAACATTAATTAAACGTAACCGAGAAACTATGCAGGCATAATTCCTTTTTATGGCGTGACAAAATAACGGATGTTTATGACATTCATAAGAAAATGGAATATAAAATGCAGAAATACACAGAGTATTTCATCTAAGAAATAAAAAATAAGACATTGATTTTCATTAGGTTACATAAAAACCCTCCGTAAATTACAAAAAAAAATGTGAATAACTAAAAACAGTGCCATAAGGCGTTATCCCTGTTTACAATTATTCACATTTACAATGTAACTTTTTGTAACTGAAAGCTGTTAAGCTGGCACTCTTACCCACCCTTCCATGAGTACTCGCGCACTGCGGCTCATACTGGCTTTTGTTACTTGCCAATCTTCACCAACTCGTTCTGCTGCGGCTCCCACTTTTAACGTACCCGATGGGTGCCCAAAATTTACTTCATGGCGCTGTCCGCCACCTGCAGCTTGATTTACTAAGGTGCCGGGTATCGCAGCTGCAGTGCCAATAGCAACCGCTGCCGTGCCCATCATGGCATGATGCAGTTTACCCATCGACATAGCACGAACGAGTAAATCAATACTGTCGGCTGTTACTTCTTTTCCACTGGATGCATGGTAGCTTTTAGCGGGTGCAACCCACGCAACTTTGGGTGTATGCTGGCGTGATTTAGCTTCCTCTACGTGCTGAATTAAACCCATTTTTAGCGCACCATAGGCACGAATTGTTTCTAGCTTTTCAAGGACTGAAGCATCACTATTGATAGCATCTTGAAGCTCAGTACCGTCATAACCGATTTCACTGGCATTAATAAATACAGTAGGAATACCCGCATTAATCATGGTCGCAGATAGCACCCCAACGCCCGGAACGTCGAGTTCATCAACGAGATTACCCGTTGGGAATAACGCGCCTTCACCATCAGCCGGATCCATAAACTCAAGCTTTACTTCGGCTGCAGGGAATGTCACACCATCTAGTTCAAAATCACCTGTTTCTTGAACTTCACCATGGGTAATGGGGACATGTACAATGATGGTTTTACTAATATTTACTTGCCAAACTTTAACTTCTACAACGCCGTTATCTGGAATCTTGCTGGCATCAACCAAGCCATTACTCACCGCAAATGCGCCCACTGCAGAGGTTAAGTTACCGCAGTTACCACTCCAATCAACGAATGCCTTATCGATAGCAACTTGACCAAAAAGATAATCAACATCGTGATCGTCCTTGCTGCTCTTCGATAAAATAACGGTTTTACTGGTGCTTGATGTAGCTCCCCCCATACCATCCGTTTGTTTACCGTATGGATCTGGGCTACCAATAACACGCAGAAGTAAATTATCGCGTGCTTCACCTGCCTCTTGGGCAGGTTCAGGTAAATCAGTTAAATTAAAGAACACCCCTTTACTGGTGCCGCCACGCATATAAGTAGCAGGCACTTTAATTTGTGGTTTAAAGGCCATAATTAATGCTCCTCAGACTCTAAAAAGTCTTGAGCAAAGCGCTGAAGTACACCACCAGCTGAGTATATTGATACTTCTTCGGCTGTGTCTAAGCGACAGGTCATCGGTACTTCAACCACCTCACCACTTGTGCGTGTAATGAGCAGAGTTAATGTCGCACCAGGTGTTGGCTCGCCTTTAACGCTAAAGGTCTCACTACCATCAATGCCTAATGTAGTTCGTGTTGTGCCCGCTTTAAATTCAAGTGGTAACACACCCATACCAATAAGGTTTGTGCGGTGAATTCGCTCAAAGCCTTCTGCAGCAATAACTTGTACACCAGCAAGACGAACTCCTTTTGCAGCCCAGTCACGTGATGAACCTTGACCATAATCAGCACCCGCCACAATGATGAGTGGTTGTTTACGCGCCATGTAGGTTTCGATAGCCTCCCACATACGGGTCACTTTACCTTCAGGCTCAATACGAGCATAAGAACCTTGCTTTATTTCACCATTTTCTTTAACCATTTCGTTCAATAGTTTAGGGTTTGCAAACGTTGCACGTTGAGCAGTTAAGTGATCCCCTCGGTGAGTAGCATACGAGTTAAAGTCTTCTTCGGGTAAGCCCATTTTAGCAAGGTACTCACCCGCAGCACTTGATGCTAAGATTGCATTCGAGGGTGATAAGTGATCAGTCGTAATATTGTCACCTAATACAGCTAATGCACGCATATCAGTTAAACTACGCTCACCAGCCAATGCACCTTCCCAATATGGCGGGCGACGAATATAAGTGCTTTGCGGACGCCATTGATAAAGTGGGTCGTTGTCTTCACCATAATCAACACTTAAATCAAACATAGGCTCGTAAACCTTTCTAAATTGTTCAGGTTTAACGCTTTGTTTAATCACTGCATCAATTTCTTCATCTGATGGCCATAGATCCATTAAGCGGATTTCGTTGCCGTGTGAATCGATTCCCAATACGTCTTTTTCGATGTCAAAACGAATAGTACCTGCAATGGCATAAGCAACCACTAAGGGAGGTGACGCAAGGAACGCTTGTTTGGCATAAGGGTGAATACGACCATCGAAGTTACGGTTACCCGACAACACAGCAGTTGCGTATAAGTCACGGTCAATAATTTCTTGTTGAATTTTAGGATCAAGCGCGCCACTCATCCCATTACAGGTTGTGCATGCAAATGCCACAATGCCAAAGCCTAACTTTTCAAGCTCTGGTAATAAATTGGCTTCTTCAAGGTATGATTTAACCGCTTTAGAACCTGGTGCCAAAGAGGTTTTAACCCACGGTTTACGTGATAAACCTTTCGCGTTCGCATTGCGCGCAAGTAAACCAGCAGCAATCACGTTACGCGGATTACTGGTATTAGTACAGCTCGTAATTGCTGCGATAATACATGCACCATCAGGCATTAAGCCTGCTTCATTTTCAACAACCCCTGTGATCCCTGCTTTAGCAAGGTCACTGGTTGCAACACGACGGTGTGGATTAGATGGGCCCGCAATATTACGGCCAACGGATGATAAATCGAACGTTAAAACACGTTCATATTCAGCCGTTTTTAAACTATCGCTCCACAAGCCAGTTTCTTTTGCATAGGTTTCCACCAGCTTAACTTGCTCTTCTTCGCGGCCGGTTAGACGCAAGTAATCAAGTGTGTTGTCGTCAATATAGAACATAGCTGCTGTGGCACCAAATTCAGGTGTCATGTTTGAAATCGTTGCACGGTCACCTAACGTCAGTGCATCAGCCCCTTCACCATAAAACTCAAGGTAAGTTGAAACAACTTTCTCGTTACGTAAAAACTCCGTGATCGCAAGTACGATATCGGTTGCAGTAATACCTGGTTGTGGTTTACCGGTAAGTTCAACACCAACAATATCAGGTAAGCGCATGTACGAAGCACGGCCAAGCATGACGCTTTCAGCTTCAAGCCCGCCCACGCCTACAGCAATAACGCCTAATGCATCAACCATAGGAGTATGGCTGTCTGTGCCGACTAAGGTATCTGGAAATGCAACGCCATCACGTTTTTGAATAACAGGCGACATTTTCTCTAAGTTGATTTGGTGCATGATGCCGTTACCCGGTGGAATAACATCAATGTTCTTAAATGCCGTTTTTGTCCAGTTTATAAAGTGAAAGCGATCATCGTTACGACGATCTTCAATGGCGCGATTTTTTTCAAACGCATCGGGTTCAAAACCTGCGTGTTCTACTGCTAATGAATGGTCAACGATTAATTGAGTAGGTACCACTGGGTTTACTTTCGCAGGATCGCCGCCTTTCGCGGCAATTGCATCGCGTAAACCGGCTAAATCAACCAGCGCTGTTTGGCCTAAAATGTCATGACACACGACACGTGCAGGAAACCACGGAAAATCTAGGTCACGTTTACGTTCAATTAATTGCGAAAGTGCATCGTTTAACATTTCAGGTTCACAGCGACGAACTAAGTTTTCAGCTAATACGCGTGATGTGTAAGGAAGTGTGGCGTAGCTGCCTGGCTTAATAGCATCAACAGCAGCGCGAGTATCAAAATAATCAACGCCGGTGCCTGCTAATGGTTTTCTAAATTCTGTATTCATGATGACTCTACTTGTACTTGGTGACGATGAAGGAAGTTGGGCTTGTTTTTAGTGTTTTTATGCCCTTTTATAAAAGGGCGGCTTGGCCGCCCCTGTCATTGGTTTGATTGGTGTTATTAACGCTCAGTAATTGGCGTATAGCTTCGTGCTTCTGGGCCCGTGTAATCAGCGCTTGGGCGGATAATACGGTTATTAGCACGCTGCTCTTTAACATGAGCAGTCCAACCTGTTACACGGCTCATCACGAAAATAGGCGTGAATAACTTCGTTGGAATGTCCATGAAGTGATACGCTGATGCATGGAAGAAATCAGCGTTACAGAACAATTTTTTCTCGCGCCACATAACTTCTTCACAACGAACAGATACCGGGTATAACACAGTATCACCCACTTCTGCTGCCAGTTTTTCAGACCATTTTTTGATGATCACGTTACGTGGGTCAGACTCGCGGTAAATGGCATGACCAAAACCCATAATCTTATCTTTGCGCTCAAGCATGCCCATTAATGCTTCTTCAGCTTGATCGGCACTCGTAAAGCTTTCAATCATATCCATCGCAGCTTCATTCGCACCACCATGCAGTGGACCACGCAAACTACCAATTGCACCTGTCACACATGAATGAATATCAGACAAAGTTGAAGCACACACACGCGCTGTGAATGTCGATGCATTAAACTCGTGCTCTGCGTATAAAATGAGCGAAACATTCATTACTTGCTCAAATAATGCCGATGGCGCTTTGTCATGTAACAAATGTAAGAAATGTGCGCCAACCGAATCATCATCTGTTTCAGTATTAATACGTACACCGTCATGACTAAAACGGTACCAGTAACAAATAATGCTTGGGAATACAGCCACCATGCGGTCGATTGCATCATTGGCTTCACTAAAATCTTGCTCCATTTCTAGGTTACCTAGCATAGAGCAACCCGTACGCATAACATCCATAGGGTGTGCATCTTTAGGAATATTTTCTAGTACTGTTTTTAGTGCGTCTGGTAAACCACGAAGTGTTTTTAACTTAGCTTTATATTCAGTAAGTTCTGCGGTTGTTGGTAATTCACCGCGCGATAGTAAAAAAGAGACTTCTTCAAACTGGGCTTTATCAGCCAGTTCACTAATATCATAACCACAATACGTTAAACCAGAGCCTGACTTACCTACCGTACACAGAGCTGTTTCACCTGCTACTTGACCACGTAAACCTGCGCCGCCTAATGCTTTATCTACCATGAGTGTTCTCCTTCAATGTTGTCGTTATGATTTTTTAGCTGAGAAAAGGTTATCAAGTGTATTTTCATATGAGTGATAGTCTAAAAACTCATATAACTCAGCACGTGTTTGCATATTATCGATTTGGCTTTGTTGTGAGCCTTCGTTAAGAATAGATGCATACACGTTAAGTGCTGCTTTGTTCATGGCTCTGAATGCACTTAATGGGTAAAGCACCATTTCAACACCCACTTCACTTAACTGCTCTTTGGTATAAATCGGTGTTTGACCAAATTCTGTGATATTCGCAAGGATTGGCACATTTAACGCTTTCGCAAACGCTTGATAATCGGCTAAATCATGAACTGCTTCAGCAAAGATTGCGTCAGCGCCCGCTTCAACACAGGCTGCTGCACGGTCGATAGCTGCATTTAGGCCTTCTTTTTGGAATGCATCAGTACGCGCCATAATGTAAAAATCGCTATCCGTTTTTGCATCAACCGCGGCTTTAATACGGTCAACCATTTCATCTTTAGAAACGATTTCTTTATTTGGACGATGACCACAGCGCTTTTGTGCTACTTGGTCTTCAATATGAAAACCCGCCGCGCCCGCTTTCGTCATTTCTTTAACTGTACGCGCAATGTTAAATGCCCCGCCCCAGCCTGTATCGGCATCAACAAGAAGCGGTAAGTCGGTAGCGCTGGTAATTCGACGAATATCTTCAAGTACGTTGTCTAGGCTGGTCATGCCTAAATCTGGCATGCCGTATGATGCATTAGCCACACCAGCGCCTGAGAGGTATAACGCTTGGTGGCCTGTTTTTTCAGCCATCATGGCACAATACGCATTGACAGTGCCGACCACTTGCAGTGGCTTATTGTTGGCTATCGCCTGTTTGAACTTTAATCCTGCTGACATTGGATAACTCCTATCTTTGAACGGTCACAGCTCTTTGGCTGTGTCTAATTTTTAAAATTAATCTGTGACGGTTTGACGACAACTCGGCTATTTTTTTGCCGCGTGTAAATCAAACTTAGTCTGTATATTGGCCTGAGATGCACTTATATGGCGCTTCATTAGCATTTCAGCTAACTCCCCATCATGATTTTCAATGGCATTAATAATTGCAAGATGCTCATCAAAAGCCTTTGATACGCGAGGCCCCGCCATGCCCATTTGTACACGGTACATACGGATTAACTGATACAACTCATTACATAAAAGATGAATTAAGTGTGCGTTTTTAGAGCCTTTGATTATGCGATAATGAAAATCAAGGTCACCCGCTTCTTGGTAGTAAGATTCACCTTCTTTGACACGTTGTGTTTGCAAGTGTTGATTAAGTAACTGCTTTAAACCTTGCACTTCTTGTGGCTCCATATTGTCGGCAGCTAAACGACACGCAAGCCCTTCAAGCGCACTGCGAACCTGATACACTTCAATAAGTCGCTCAGCAGTCAGTGCCACAACACGACAACCCACGTTTGCTTTACGTTCAACTAAGTAGCAACTTTCTAAACGATTAAGTGCTTCACGTAATGTAGCGCGACTAACGCCATAACGCTTCGCAAGTTCAGGCTCAGAAATTTTACTACCCTGTTCAATAGTGCCTTGAACTATTTCACGGCGCATGTCGACAAACACTTGGTCTGACGCTGTCGTTATCGTGATATCGTTATAGTTATCGTTGGCTTTTTGCTCTGTCATAGTCACTTCTTTAAACGTGCTGAATTTAGATTGTCGACAATTAATAACGTCACTATGCGCGCTATCGTATAAACTGTCAACCTTCAGACCATGAAAACAGGCTAAAAAAACAGCTAAATGTCGACATAAAGTGATATCTTTTGAAAATATTGACAATAAACAGTGTTTATAGGGGTGAAGTGTCGACAGTTTAGTCATACGTGTAAAACTATAAAAAAGTCCCCCGTACACATCAAAAATGATATGATCAGCACATTATCACGTGACTTGAGAGCCCTTTCGTGGACGCTAATACATTTATTCCCGATTCATTTATTGATGATGTAAAAAGCTACCTTCCTGCACATTTATCCCTAGACGATTTTATTGCTGCCTGTAGGCGCCCGCTCAGACGCTCTGTACGCGTTAATACTTTAAAGATGTCTGTTGAAGAGTTTCAGCGCCAATGCGCACGCAAAGGCTGGGAGTTAAAGGCCATTCCGTGGTGCGAAGAAGGGTTTTGGTTAACACGACCAAGCGAAGAGGAATCCGCTCTTGCCATAGGCAATACTGACTTGCATTTAAGTGGCGCTATGTATGTACAAGAAGCAAGCTCAATGCTCCCCCCGGTTGCACTTAGAACAGAAGTACAGCACAGCGATGCGGTACTTGATATGGCGTCGGCGCCGGGTTCTAAAACATCACAAATTGCCGCCATGATGAATAATCAAGGGGTTTTAGTCGCGAATGAATTGTCGTCATCACGCTTAAAAGTACTGGCTGCCACACTTAAACGCATGGGCGTGGGTAACTGTGCGCTGTCACATTTTGATGGTGTGATCTTTGGTGATTACATGTATGAATGCTTTGATAGCATTTTACTCGACGCACCGTGTTCTGGTGAAGGCACCGTTCGTAAAGATGCAGACGCCCTTAAAAATTGGTCCATTGAATCTAACATCGATATTGCAGCGGTTCAAAAAGCACTCATTAAAAGTGCGTTTTATGCATTGAAGCCTGGCGGTACACTCGTTTATTCAACCTGTACCCTAACCCCACTTGAAAACCAGCATGTTTGTCAGTATTTATTAGACACATTTCCTAACTGTGTTGAAGTACAGCCACTTGATTGTTTATTCGAAGGGGCAAATAAGGCGACAACCCCTGAGGGCTACTTACACGTATGGCCACAAACATACGATAGCGAAGGCTTCTTTATCGCAAAATTCAAAAAAGTAGCTTCAGTTGATAACCCGAATCAAAAAGTCAAAAAAGGGGCATTTCCATTTACGGCGTTTGATAAAAAACAAAGCCAAGCATTTATGCAAACAATTAAAAAACAGTTCGGTCTAAAATCACTGCCAGGCAGCTTAATGCAGCGTGACAAAGAACTTTGGTTATTTCCTGAATCCTTTAATGCACTTCAAGATAAAATCAAATATTCCCGCTTAGGAATCCAAATTGGTGTGATCCATAAAGGGGGTGTGCGCTTAACGCATGAGTTTGCCACAGTATTTGGCCAAGATTGCGATAAAAACACTTATGAAATGACAGCTTCTCAAGCAAATGATTACTTCAATGGTAAAGATATACGTCTTGAGAAACCGGTTCAAGACAATGGTGAAGTTGTGTTATTGCTGTGTGGCTGTCCCGTGGGTTTAGGTAAATGGCAAAAAAATAAAATTAAAAACTCTTTACCACGCGATCTCGTGCAAAATACCCAGTTGATAACATGGGTATAACATGCGAATAAACGTTGCATAAACACGGTTCTACTTTGGGTAAACAAAGGTAACAACTTGATTTTAAACCAGTATAAAATTTGTACATTTATAGTGCAATTTTCATCTCATTAACTACACTTAAAAGTACTTTCTACTTCTCCCTACTGAATTTAGAAGGTGTTTTTTTAAAGTTAGCGCAGGCTCGCAAGAGCCACCCCCTAAGCCCAGAACAATGCGGATTCGTTCTGGGCGTTTTTTATTCAAAAGTCGCATAGCCAAACATAATCCTTTTTGATTTCATTAATAAAATAACTAAAAAGGATCCTCCATGTTAAAACCGCTGTGTGTATTACTTCCCGTTTTTATTAGCTTCCAAAGTATTGCGAAAAACAGCCAATACGAAGGCTTTAGCTATCCGAATAAGGCAAAGAACGCCATTAGTATTTCCTTTGATGATGCCAGACACAGTCAGGTAGACACAGGGTTAGCACTATTAGACAAGTATCAGGTTAAGGCCACCTTTTATGTCTCCCCTTTTAATGTCAAAGAACGCGTTGAAAAATGGCAAATGGCAGTAAAGTCTGGGCATGAGATAGCGAACCACACTACCAGCCATTTATGCACCGGCAATTTTGAGTGGTTGCGTAAACAGGGGGTTTCTCTTGAGCAAATTACGCTCAAAGGCATAGAACAAGATATTCTAAAAGCGCAAGACTATATCAAGCATACGTTGGGCATTGAACCAACCTCGTTCGCATATCCGTGTGGAAACACATTTGTAGGGCGTAGTGCTAACACAAAAAGTTATGTGCCTGTTATTGCCAAGCACTTCGAAACAGGTCGAACTTGGCTAGATGAAACAGCCAACAACCCTAATTTTACCGATTTTACTCAGCTTACTAGCTTAGCGATTGATGGCCTTACCTTTGAACAAATAAAAGCCATGCTTGAGCAGCACCGTACAAATAACAGCTGGATTATTCTTGCGGGGCATGAGGTGGGTAAAAGCAGTCAGTACACCACAGACAGCGAAGCACTTGAGAAGCTTATCGTGTATTTACAAAACCCAGACAATGGTTTTTGGCTTGATACCGTGAGTAACGTGGCTAAATATGTAAAAGCTAACCGACAAGAAATTGATTAATGATCATTTAAATCAAACTCAGTAATTTGGTTATCAGCGTGAATAAGCTCATACTTTGCAAGCAACCCGTCATTAAGTTCAATCAAGCTGATAGCCGCATTACTTACAAGGTATTTTTGCCCGTCGCCTTTGGTTTGATGTTTATCAACTTCCATCTGCCAGCGCTTAGTAAAAAAGTTAAGGGGACTTTTCGGGGCATATAAAATTGAATCAAGCTTATCGAGTACGTTAATAAGTTTTCTCGGGAACTCATTTTTAATACCACTGGCCGTTAATTGCCAAATACGGTTTTTATGTTTCCCAAAGCGCTTTTGAACAGAAAAACAAAATGAATAATGGACATCGCCAGAAAGAATTAATGTTTCTTTCGGTGTATCTTCACGCCGAAATGTATCGAGTAACTTTTTAGCAGAGCCTTCGTGAGCCATCCAGTTTTCAACATCAACTAATAAAGGCTGACCACAAAAATTAAACATAGCCTGAATCGCTTCTATTGATTTCACCCCAAATACGGGCGCTGGAGAAACGATAATAACCTTATCATGCGAAAGTAAGCTTTCTTCAAGTTCGGTTAAGCGTTCCCAGTCGAGTAAACCTGAAGGCTCATTAAAGTTTTGCTCATTACGCCAGCGATGGGTGCGCGTATCAAGCACCACCACTTTAGGAATGGTATTGAGCTCGTAATGCCAATAATTAAAATTGAGGATCAGCTTATCGAACTCTTTGAACTGCCATGTTTGGCCATCAAAGCTTTTTGTGAACGCAGATAACAAAGACAGCGTTTTTTCACCCGCATCATTACCAACCCCTTGCATTAACCAATAACTTATTAAACCGTTATTAACGATTCGTCGGCTGACTGGGTGTTGATAGATAGCGTGCTCCCACCCTGCCGTTAAATTCCAGTCATCTGTGACATCATGGTCGTCAAACATCATCAGGGTTGATACATTAGCAAACAACCGCTGTGTTTTATTCAACCCATCCGCAAAGCCAAGGAGTGCATCCTTTTCAAGCTGAAATTGCGTGGCGTGTTTAGGCGGCAGTGTTGGGCAATCTGTCTGTGCAAAATCAATTAGCTGCCACGAAACAGCACTAAAGTTAAGTATATAAAGTGCAATGAACTCTTGAAAATGTACTAAATGATTTTCAGCTTTTAAACTAGAAAAATGAGGCTCATCTTTTTTTAGCCAATAACCGACTCCCCATTTGCTGCGATTTTGCCAAGGCACTTTAGGTAAATAAAGATGGCGACTATAAAGCTGTTCGCTAAAACAAGCGGGTAAATTGAGCTTAAGCGGCGGCTCTTTAAAGATCCCAAACAGCGTTATGATTTTTTCTATCGCCAGTAACATCGGCCCTGCAACATCATCTGCGTATACTTGATCACCCGATAACAAAAGTAAATCAGCACCCGCGTTTAGCGATTGTCGCTGCTCATTTTGCCACGTGTCGGCTGCCACCAAACTATCTTTAGCAGGATGATGGGGGTTACGGCACGAACCATGTAAGATTTTATCGAGTCTATTAGGAATTACAAATGCAGGAAAATCGGCACGTTCGTAGCAAAATGCAGATAAATCGAGGCTTTTATCACGATCATGAAGTGAATAATAGATCAGTGAATCAACCCCAAATGGCTGTGAGGTTGGTAAAACAATGACATAGTAAAGAAAGAGAGCCTCGCCTAATTGAATGACCTCATGCTGACAGGTAGATTCAAGGCCCTCAAACTCAATTCTATAATCACTATTTCGGGTTGTTACAAACTGAAAACAAACTTGATGAGGATCTGCACGGCGTACCATAGGCCCCATAATAAGTTGAGGTAAATTTGATACGCCGGTCATTGTTAAGCCCTTTTTGCTTGCTTAAACAGTGAATAGAAATTATCCGTCGTTGCGTTAGACAATTCGTTAAAAGTAAGCCCTTTTAACTCAGCAATATAATACGCAACGTCTTCTACATACGCGGGTTGGTTTGTTTTTCCACGGTATGGTACAGGGGCTAAATAAGGCGAATCTGTTTCGATTAAGAGCCGATCTAATGGGATTTTCTTCACAACGTCTTTTAGTTCAACGGCATTTTTAAATGTGACAATGCCTGAAATCGAAATATAAAAGCCCATATCAATCGCTTTCTTAGCCATATCCCAATCTTCAGTGAAACAATGCAGTACACCACCACATTTTTCAGCATTATGAGCGCGCATCAGGTTAATTGTGTCCTCACGCGCATCTCGAGTGTGAATGATAAGGGGTTTGTTAAGCTCATTAGCAACGTCTATATGCCCAACAAAGCTCTCTTGCTGAACGATATGCGTTTCTTTTGAGTAATAATAATCAAGACCTGTTTCACCAATTGCAACGACTTTATCGTGAGTAGCAAGGTTGATCAGTTGGTGTTTATCAAGTGCATCTTTTTGATCAAGAGGGTGTACGCCACACGAAGCGGATACATCTGGATAATCTTTAATTTTTTCAAGCATGCTTGGAAACTGCTCCAAAGTCACACTAACACATAAAAAGTGTTCGACTTGCTTTGCACGTGCGTTTTCAAGTACTTGGTCTAAATTAAGGTCGAGTTTGTCGAAGTCAAGACGGTCTAAATGACAATGAGAATCTACAATCATGGTACTACTTTTTTACATGGTATACGTCGGATTGTCAGAGTTTAACATAGTACCCAGCAGTTTTTCGATCTTGGCATTTAAATTGGTTTTATCGTCGATAAAGCTTATACCAATACCTGGCGGGTTCGAGCTTTGTGCACCTTGTGGGGTTATCCAAGCAACCTTCCCAGTAATTACGTCATCTTCTAAAGCATCTGGTAATGTCACTTTTAAAGCCAATGAATGCCCCATTTCAAACCGCATATTAGTACGTACAAACAAACCACCATTTTTTATGAAAGGCATGTAACAGCGATATAATTCTTCTAAATCTTCGATATCTACTAATAATTCTTGCACAATATGTCCTAATTATGGCTTTCACGTAAAGAAAACGCTAGTTGCGAAATGGCCAGCGGCATATTCAAACCAAGCACATGTGAGCTGTTATAAATAAACTCAGAAATTGCAGATTGCGCTTTTTGATAGCTGAAAAAATCCATTCCCAATACTAATTGCGTTTTTAGATGCTCAGTTAAAAACAAAGTAAAGACATTAACCAAACTTGTATCTTTATTCAGTATGTCGACTAACGCACTGAAATTATGGCTGTCTTTTATCTCAGTTGCAAATTTATAGAGTGTATCAATAGACTCTAATTGCTGTTCATTTTGCCATTGTTCTACAAGGAGTGGTTGTTGCGAAAACAAACCTAACCAAGAATAATTAGGAATATCTAAGGAGGCTAACCATTGTGTCGTAGTTTCTATATTAACTTTCACTTCGTGCACAGCACAACGACTGAGTATGGTCGCAGGTAATTGCGCGATTTGTTCACAGGTTAATAATAGGTAGCGGTGTAAACTTGGCTCTTCAAGCGTTTTTAATAGCGCATTTGCAGCGGCTGTGGTCATTTTATGGCACTGCTCAAGTACAACCACCTTATTACCGTTTTGAGCAGCTGAATGGTTTATAAAATCGGTAATATCACGAATTTCATCAACACCGATCGTTTGCCCGTCTACTTTAACCACCCGTTTATCGGGATGCGTGCCTGCTTGATTTAACAAACAACTTTTACAATGACCACAGGCAACCAAATTATTGGCTGAGGCACATAACAAACCATCAGCTAGCTGCTCTACTAAGCGCTGCTTGCCAACCCCTTTATCACCATTAAACAATTGCGCATGATGAAAACGATGCTGAGAATAGCTCTGTGCTAACTGTTGTTGTAAGGGTTCAAGCCAAGGCAGTGGCATATTATTTTAAACTCTCAAAAAAGGTATCAAGTACCGTGGTGATGGCAGCATGCACTTCAGGCATCGCTTTATTTGCGTCAACAGTTTGAATACTGGGATCATGTTCAGCAAGTGCCAAATAACGCTCACGTGTACGTTCAAAAAAGCCGAGCGCTTCTTGTTCAATTCGATCAAGTTCTCCGCGTCCCTTCGCACGTGCAAGGCCCACAGCAGGGTCAATATCTAAATATATTGTTAAGTCTGGCTTTAAGCCTTTTAAAACCATATCAGCCAAAAAAGAGAGTTTTGATTGCTCAATACCACGCCCCCCCCCTTGGTAGGCTTGCGATGAGAGATCATGACGGTCTCCCAGTACCCAGGTCCCTTTATCGATTGCAGGTTTAATAACATTCGCAACAAGTTGAGACCGTGCAGCGTACATAATAAGCAATTCTGTCTCACCCGTTATTTGCTCTTCATGAGCCTGTTTTACAATGTGACGTAGTGCTTCCGCCACAGGGGTACCACCTGGCTCACGTACATTAATAAATTCAACCTGCTTGTGCTGTAGGTAAGCTTGGCACACGGCGATTGCCGTTGATTTTCCGGCTCCTTCAAGACCTTCAATCACTATAAATTTCGCTGTCATATGACTCTATTCTGGTTATTTGTTTAATTGGTACTGCTGCACAGCACGATTATGCTCTTTCAATGTTTTTGAAAATTGATGGCTCCCATCGCCTTTCGCCACAAAATAAACATACTCTGACTCAGGCGGATTCACCGCTGCAAGTAATGCCGCTCGCGATGGCATGGCAATCGGCGTTGGCGGCAGCCCTTTAATTTTATACGTATTATACGGTGTGTAAGTGGTTAAATCTTTACGTTTAATATCACCATCAAAGTCGGCTCCGATGCCGTAAATTACCGTTGGGTCTGTTTGTAAGCGCATATTGCTCTTTAACCGATTCGTAAAAACAGCCGATATTAAGGGCCTTTCACTTGCAAGCCCTGTTTCTTTCTCGATAATTGAGGCAAGTATCAGTGCCTCATACGGTGAGTTCAAGATTAAATCGTGTGCTCTATTTTGCCACGCATTATCGAGCTCTGTTTGCATTTTAGAGTAGGCACGCTTTAATACACTGCTGGCCGTGTCTTCACTATGATAGTGGTAAGTATCAGGGAATAACCAACCTTCTAAATTTTCATCTTTATTGCTAATTTGCTTTGCTAAATCCTCTTCATCAAGGTCTTGCTTTAAATGAGTTTGCTTAGCAATGTTGGTAATTACTTCTCTCAGTGGTTGCCCTTCAATAATAGTAAAACTAAAGCTGACTTGAGCGCCTTGATTAATGCGGCGAATATTATCGATTACAGAGGTAGAATCAAGCTCATACAAGCCTGCTTTTAAATCCGTTAAGGTCGGGTCTAACTTTGCAAGCACCTGAAATTTAAAACAACTGTCAAGCCATTGCTTACTTTGCCACTGTTTGCATAATTGATTAAATCCTGTTCCGCGGTCCACTTTAAACAGTGTGGTGTTAGTAACATTTAATGGCATACTCAATGCTGCTTGAAGTTGTTGATAGCCAATACCACAACATAGCAATGCTAATAAAAGCACGCTAACAATGACTTTTATCACACATTCTCCTTGGCAAACTGGGTCGCTAATAATGCTTTACTTCGAGTAATGTCAAACTGTGTATCCGTAATGGCTGCAACAGGCACAACACCCATTAAGCTATTACACATAAAAACCGCATCCATCGCTAATAACTCTTCTACGCTAATTTGTTTAAACTCAATTGCTAACTTAGCACATAACGATTTTAGGTAAACCCCAGTAATCCCACAGTTATTTAATTGTGGCGAAAAAATCTGTTCATTTTTTATCGCAAATAAATTAGCAGCAGAGCTTTCTATTACATTGTCATTAATATCAAGCACCACAACATCGTCGCAATTAAGTGTGTTCATTTGATTTTTAATGAGCACTTGCTCGAGGCGGTTTAAGGTTTTTAAACCGGCAAGCACAGGCTGATGTGCAAGTTTAATACTGCTTATAGCGAGTGAAACCCCCTGCTCTTGCCATGTTTTATAATGTGCAACAGCAGGTAATACCGTGATAAGAACTTGAATCGAAGGCGCTTCAGGTAAGCCGTAACCTCGGCCGCCACTGCCGCGGGTAATAACAATTTTTAAAATGCCTGATTGCATATCGCCTATGGCCTGAAGCGAGGCATTTTCTATTGCCATGAAATCTAAAGTTGGGAATGCTAAGCGCGCTGCACATTCTATTAAACGGGCTTTATGTAATGGCCAGTGCTCTATACTGGCATCATTAATGCGAGCCGTCGTGAAGAAGCCATCACCATAGTTAAGACCACGATCTTGAAAGCTGACCATGGTGTGGTCGTTGGTTATAATTATTGTTTGTTTAAATTTACTCATATAAAAAAGCCCAGTTAAACAACTGGGCTCTTCTTAATTTAGTCCGTTGTTACCGGCAATTATACCTTTTTAAATAGCAACGAGCCATTAGTACCACCAAAACCAAACGAATTACACAGTGCATAATCCAATTTAGCGTCACGTGCCGTGTGCGGTACATAGTCTAAATCACACCCTTCATCAGGGTTATCAAGGTTAATTGTTGGGCTTACTTTTTGGTCTTGTAAAGACAAAATAGTAATAATAGACTCAACAGAGCCCGCTGCACCTAACAAATGACCCATCATTGATTTAGACGAACTAACCATCACATCTTTTGCTGCATCACCAAAAATTGATTTAACAGCCGATGTTTCAGCTTTATCACCTGCATGCGTTGAAGTACCATGCGCGTTAATGTAGCCCACTTGGTCAGCATTTACTTGTGCATCTTTCAACGCATTTTCCATAGCAAGTGCTGCCCCAGCGCCATCTTCTGGCGGTGAGGTCATGTGGTAAGCATCACCACTCATACCAAAACCTACAAGCTCTGCATATATGTTTGCACCACGTGCTTTTGCATGCTCATACTCTTCCAGTACGATAACACCTGCACCATCGGCCAGAACAAAACCATCGCGGTCTTTATCCCACGGACGAGATGCGGCTTGTGGATCATCATTACGTGTTGATAATGCACGAGCTGCATTAAATCCGCCCATACCAATTGGCGTAGATGCTTTTTCAGCACCACCCGCAACCATCGCATCAGCATCACCGTATGCAATCATACGCGCTGCGTGGCCAATGTTATGCAAACCTGTTGTACAGGCCGTAACAATTGAGATATTAGGACCACGTAGCCCATGCATGATCGATAAGTGACCCGAAATCATGTTAATGATGGTCGACGGTACGTAGAACGGAGAAAGCTTACGCGGACCACTGTTTAATAGTTTTACGTGGTTTTCTTCGATTAACGTTAAACCACCGATGCCCGAACCCACTGCGACGCCAACGCGTGTCGCGTTTTCGTCAGTGATTTCTAAGCCAGAATCTTGTAGTGCTTGTACACCCGCTGCAATGCCATATTGGATAAACAAATCCATTTTTTTTGCATCTTTCGGTGACATGTAAGCTGATGCATCAAAGTCATTCAGCAAACCTGCGAATTTGGTGCCGAAACTTGAGGTATCGAAATGCGTGATAGTTTGAATACCACTTTTACCGTTTAACAAACCTTGCCAAGTAGATTCAACATCATTACCTAGCGGTGTCAACATTCCTAAGCCAGTTACGACGACTCGACGTTTAGCCACGGGTTGCCTCCAATAAGGAAATTATTTTAGGTGGGGTGTATACCAAAATATTCAGTATCATTCTTTAGATAGACTAAGGGCAGCCTAAAGCTGCCCTTAAAATCAAAATGCGATTGATTACTCAGCGTGAGCTGTAACGTAATCGATTGCAGCTTGAACTGTAGTGATCTTTTCAGCTTCTTCGTCTGGGATCTCAGTGTCGAACTCTTCTTCAAGAGCCATTACTAGTTCTACAGTATCAAGTGAATCAGCACCTAAGTCGTCAACGAAAGAAGCTTCATGTTTTACTTCTTCTTCTTTAACACCTAGTTGCTCGATAATAATTTTCTTTACGCGTTCTTGGATGTCGCTCATTCTTCTTTCCTTTATTAAATACGCCAATGCGTTATTTTCAGATTGCGGCGTAGTTTACGCCGCATAATTCTGTGATTCAAGGATTTGCTGATAATTACTTATCTGGTCAAACCTCTTGATTGGTATTTGTTCATTTATCGCTTATTTTCATAGCGAATTCAAGTATGTTTAAAGCAAGATCACAAAAAATTCAACATTTTTCGATAATCTTTTGTTAGCACTTTGGTGCTAACATTCATTAAACCATGTACATCGCGCCATTTACGTGCAATGTTTCACCCGATACATACGCAGCTGCGTCAGATGCTAAATAACACACTGCGGCTGCAATTTCTTCAGGCTGACCTAAACGACCCGCTGGCACATTTGCTAGCGTGGCTGCTTTTTGCTCATCTGTCAGCTCATCAGTCATGTCTGTTTGGATAAATCCAGGCGCTACAACGTTAACCGTGATACCACGAGACGCCACTTCGCGTGCAAGTGATTTAGTAAAACCAATCACACCTGCTTTTGCTGCAGCATAGTTTGCTTGACCCGCATTACCCATCGTGCCTACAACTGAACCAATGTTGATGATACGGCCATTTTTCTTTTTCATCATAGGACGTAAAACAGCCTTAGATAAACGGAAAACAGAGCTTAAGTTGGTGTCAATAATGTCATCCCACTCGCCGTCTTTCATTCGCATAAGTAAATTATCGCGCGTAATACCCGCATTATTTACTAATACATCAATATCACCTAAATCAGCTTTGATCGCAGCAAGTGTTGCTTCAATCGACTCTGGATCAGTCACGTTTAACGCATAACCTTTACCATTATCGCCTAAGTACTCACTGATTTTTGCAGCACCTGATTCGCTTGTCGCTGTGCCCGCAACTTTTGCACCTTGTGCCACTAAGGTATTCGCAATCGCTTTACCTATACCGCGGCTAGCACCTGTGATAAGGACAACTTTGCCCTCAAGAGAAAATAAATTTGTCATTCTATTCCTACTTATTTCGCTTCATCAATCGTAGCTTGCGTGTTTACCGCTGCGCATACCATTGCTTTATCAATACGTTTAGCCAGACCCGTTAATACTTTGCCTGGGCCAAATTCATAGCTTTGTGTAATGCCTTGCGCTACAAGGGCCTGTACAGTTTCGGTCCAGCGTACTGGGCTGTATAGTTGACGTACTAGCGCATCTTTAATTGCTTCACTTGATTGCTCTGCTTTAACGTCAACATTATTAATTACATCACACTTAGGTGTATTAAATGTTAAAGCGGCTAAATCAGCGGCTAATTTTTCTGCCGCAGGTTTCATTAATTCACAGTGTGAAGGCACGCTTACAGCAAGCGGTAAGGCACGTTTTGCACCTGCTTCTTTACACGCTTCTGATGCGCGCTCTACCGCGGCCTTGTGGCCTGCAATAACAACTTGACCAGGTGAATTATAATTAACTGGTGAAACCACTTCGCCATTAGCCGATGCTTCACATGCGGCTTTAATTTCATCATCACCTAAACCGATAATAGCTGCCATAGAACCGGTACCCGCTGGTACTGCTTCTTGCATATATAAACCACGGTTTTCAACAAGCTTGACGGCTTCGCTTAAACTAACAACGCCTGCACAAACAAGCGCTGAATACTCGCCTAAACTGTGGCCAGCCATAACAACGTCTGCATCAGGGTTTGCTGCTAACCATTGGCGGTAAATTGCCACACTGGCAGTTAACAAGGCCGGTTGTGTACGATGGGTTTGATTTAATTCTTCTTCTGGACCATTAAGTACAAGTGCAGCTAGATCATAGCCAAGCGCGTCTGATGCTTCTGCAAATGTTGCTTTAACAATATCAGAATCGGCTAAAAGTTCAGATACCATGCCCACAGTTTGTGAGCCTTGACCTGGAAATACGAGTGCAATTTTATGTGCCATACTTTGCTCTTATCATTAAACAAAAAAATAATTCTTTCGTAGGCAGCATAACAAGTTTTTTAAATGCTGCACTACTTTATTGTTGGATGTGTTTGCTCAAAAATCGCAGCGATTTTTTCAGGGAGTTGGCGTTCGACTTCCCGCACGGCTTCATCTATAGCAGCATGGAACGCCTTTGCAGAGGCATTACCATGGCTTTTAACAACAATACCGCGCAATCCTACCAGACTTGCGCCATTATACTGGTCGGGGTTCACCCGCTTGTAGAGCTTTTTTATCACTGGACGCAATAAAAACGCCAAACATTTGTATAAAAAATGTTTGTGTAAGGCTTTCGTTAATTTATGCATGATAAGTTTGGCAATCCCTTCACAGGTTTTTAATGCCACATTACCTACGAATCCTTCGCACACAATCACATCGGCTTTGCCACTGAAAATATCGCTACCTTCACTGTAACCTGTGTAGTTGAGATATTTACATTGCTGCATTAGTTGTGCAGCTTGCTTTATTCCCTCATGCCCTTTGATGTCTTCAGAGCCAATATTTAATAAACTAACGCGAGGATTATCACAGCCAAGCGCTTGTCCTGCGACCACAGAGCCCATAATGCCAAACTGATAAAGTGTTTGCGCATCGCAATGCACATTGGCCCCTAAATCTAATAGATAAACGGGATCTTTTCGCTCAGTAGGGACGGCTGAAATAAGGGCTGGTCGTTTTACACCCGGTAGCATCTTTAATACATAATGCGCCATAAAAAATAACGCGCCAGTATTACCCGAGCTTACACAGGCTTGCGCTTCACCCGATTTAACTAAATCAAGGGCAACTCGCATTGAGGAATCTTTTTTTGAACGAACAGCTGAAGCGGGTTCACACGCATTAGTAACAACTTCACTACAATGACGAATGATTAATCGCGGGTGAGAAAGCGAATCAAGCGCTTCAAGTTCTTTAAGAATAACTTGCTGATTACCACATAAGATCAGTCTTAAGTTGGTATTAGCATTTACCGCTCTTACGGCGGCGGGGATAGATGAACGGGGGCCGTAATCGCCCCCCATCATATCTAACGCTATGGTTAGATTGGTCAGCATATAGCAATCTCTTAGTTAGAAATTACTTTAACGCCTTTATAGTAACCGTCAGCAGTTACGTGGTGACGACGGTGAGTCTCACCAGAAACTTGGTCTACAGTTAAAGTTGGACCACTGATCGCATCGTGTGAACGGCGCATGCCGCGTCTTGCACGAGACTTTTTGCTTTTTTGTACAGCCATTAGTCTTCTCCTAAGAATCTTTCTTAAGTTGTTTCAAAATATCAAATGGATTTGGTTTGTCATCTTTTGCTGATAATTTACCAAAGCTTGTAGGCTCTGATGAATAACTGCACGAGGCTTCGTTGTGTGTAGGCACTATAGGAATTGCCAAAATCAGTTCGTCTTCGATTAACTCAAACACGTTGATTTCGCCATTTTCGTCCAGTTCTACTTCATCGTAACCTTCAGGAAGATGATCTGACTCTGCATCCAAACCGACTGGCGAATACACAAAGTCTTGATCCAAATCCAACCCTAATTCACCATTGCAGCGTTGACAAGTTACGGTTACATGTACTGATAAATTACCACTTATCACTACTAAACCCTGGTCATCAATTTTGCAATGAATCTTTACCGCTATTTCACCTGCTTCTTCCTGCACAACTTGCTCTAAACGAGAAAGTTTTTCAAGCGGTACAATACCGTCATACGTTAAACGATGTTGTGCTGCTTTGCTGGGATGAAGAGTGATGGGAATTTTCACCTTTTGCATAGGGGCTGCATCATATAGATAGTTAGTTGGTTAGTCAAAGTAAAAAACCAATTTTAGTCGGTTTTTAACGATCTTCTGCTTTGTTTTCGGATTCATTGTGGCTTATCCTTGCCAAAAGACATTTTATACCCAGAATATTTTATGAAACCAACACTTATATTAGCGTCAAGCTCACCATTTAGACAGCAATTATTAACTAAATTAAATCTACCTTTTGAAAGTTTTTCACCTGATATCGATGAATCAGCGCTAGAAAATGAAACGCCCTCGCAACTTGTTAAGCGACTAAGTGAGCAAAAAGCGCGTGTCGCAGTTGAACATTTTACCAATGGCTTAGTGATAGGCTCTGATCAGGTGGCCGTTTTCAACAATAAAATACTAGGTAAACCACACAATAAAGAAAACGCCGTTGCGCAATTATCCGCATTTAGCGGCCATACTGTGAGATTCTTAACGGGTTTGAGTGTCTTCGATATAGAATCAAATAACGCAATCACGACGGTTGTGCCATTCGACGTGACTTTTAGAACACTAACACTTGAGCAAATTGGCGCATATTGCGATGCTGAGCAACCTTACAATTGTGCTGGCAGCTTTAAAAGTGAAGGGTTAGGTATTTGCTTATTTGACAAGCTCAGTGGCGATGACCCAAATACACTTATTGGCCTGCCACTGATCACATTAACTAAAGTACTGGCTGAGTTTGGTGTTGATGTACTGACTCTTCAGCATGAGATGTCAACACGCTAAGTAACTGCCAATAAGAATCAACGACAGTAATCGGCGCATGTTGTTGCAACTGCGCCTTGCTGTGTGCACCAAAGCTCACACCAATACAGGCAATACCAGCGGCATTCGCCATCGCCATATCCAATTGGCTATCGCCAATCATCACGGCATCACTTTTCGCTATGCCCTGCTCGCGCAAAATTTGCTCCAGCATATCAGGGGATGGCTTTGACATAGCATCATCTGAGCATTTTACGTTCATAAAATACTTACCGAGGCCCGACTCATTAAGTAATCTATCAATACCTTCACGTCCTTTACCAGTAGCCACAGCGAGCTGTATACCTGCGTCTCTTAACTGCGTTAGTACAGGTTCTACATCTGCGAATAGAGGTGTAGGTGTGACATCTAATTCACGATATTGTGCTTTATAACCTGCAACGAGTTCATCGTTTAAATGCAAATAAGCAGGAAAAAGTACTTCAGTGGCCTTGGTTAGCGACAAACCTATCACATCTTTCGCTTGTTGCTCTGATGGAACTGGAATACCTAAATCTCGCGCAGTATTTCGCAGGCAGGTCACAATTTTTGGCACAGAATCCATGACTGTGCCGTCCCAATCAAAAATAGCGAGTTTAAACCTGTTCATTATCAGCACGTAACTTTTTAATACAATTACTTAAAGCTTTATCTAACGGCGCTTCAACATGCATCGTTGTTTCGTTTTTAGGGTGGATAAAGCGTAAATCATGCGCATGTAAAAACAACCGATTTAACCCCGTTAACTTATTAACGTATTGATCAAATTCAGCCACACCATATTTATCATCACACGCAATTGGGTGACCTTTGCATTGCGTATGAACACGGATTTGGTGAGTACGCCCAGTCACCGGCGACGCTTGCACCAGTGAACACTCTGCATAACGCTCTAGAACACGGAAACGTGTGTGCGACGGTTTACCTTCGGTATTGTCTACACGCACCACGCGCTCACCAGACTTTAAAGTATTTTTACGTAAGCCTTCAGTGACGTTTTTAGTTTTCGCATCCCATTGCCCATCAACCAGTGCCCAATAATTTTTTTCCATGGTTTTTTCACGCAACTGCTGATGCAAGTGTGTAAGCACAGAACGGCGCTTTGAAATAAGTAAACAGCCTGAAGTATCACGGTCAAGACGGTGAACCAGTTCAAGGCTGCGCTCTTCTGGGCGAAGTACTCGCAGTGCCTCGATTAAGCCATAACTTAAACCACTGCCGCCATGCACCGCCATTCCTGACGGCTTATTAATCACCATCAAGTATTTATCTTCAAATAAAATGGCCTCTTCAAGCTGTTTAACCTTATCTAGCTTTTTCGGCACAAATTCATCTTTTTCGGCCACTTTTATGGGCGGAATACGAATAACATCATCAAGTTGTAATTTATAAACGGGTTTAATGCGCTTTTTATTTACTCGCACTTCACCTTTACGAAGAATTTTATAAACTGCACTTTTAGGCACACCCTTCAGGTGAGTAATAAGAAAGTTATCAATGCGTTGACCTAAGTGGTCTTCACCTATGGTAACAAATGATACTTGTAAGCCGGTTTTTTCTGACATTGCCTAATCACTGATTTAAGTAAATAATTTAGTTGCTAACGCGGTTGTAATAGTGGGATAATCACCGCTGCGAACATAAAGTTTGCAAGTAACAACGGTGCTTTTTACCACATTAAAACATTCGTGATGCATATTCTGGGTTGCCGATCATACAGATCCGCGCTAAGTTTTCCAAAGCTTTTATAATTACCCAGCCAACACGAGCGTTCAATTATCGGCGATGCGCGTAATATATTGCCTGCATAATTTGAGCACGAATGCTGATTAATGAATAGAAAAAGCAATTGAACAAGATAAATTGTCTGATAGTGACGACGTAACAACGTCATTCAGAGTAAGCTGTTGTAGCAAGACATTGAATTAAAATTTGAACATGGTCGACTTCGGAACAGAACTCGTAAATTAAAACCGTGAAAGACGCGGCAGTTTTGGCACCAAAAAGAATTTAATAACGTGACAACATGTTATTGTCAGCCACACCATAGACACGCTCAATGTAAGCGAACAACGTCGGTTTTTGATTTTAACCAGTCGTGAGATTGCACAAGAATAACCGTCAAAAACCACTGAACAGACGAAATGATATCGTCATGTCAGCGACAGAAATTAGTAGAGTAACAATATGAAACGTATGCTAATCAATGCGACGCAGCAAGAAGAAATGCGCGTTGCACTGGTTGATGGCCAACGCCTGTATGATTTAGACATAGAGAGCCCAGGTCACGAACAAAAAAAAGCCAATATTTACAAGGGTAAAATTACCCGTATCGAACCATCACTAGAAGCAGCCTTTGTTGATTATGGCGCGGAAAGACATGGTTTCCTTCCACTTAAAGAAATTGCACGCACATACTTCCCACAAGGCTATACATTCCAAGGTCGTCCGAATATTCGTGACGTAATCAAAGAAGGCCAAGAAGTAATTGTTCAGGTTGATAAAGAAGAACGTGGCCAAAAAGGCGCGGCACTAACAACCTTTATAAGCGTAGCAGGCAGCTATTTAGTACTTATGCCAAATAACCCTCGTGCCGGCGGTATTTCACGTCGTATTGAAGGTGATGAGCGTACTGAACTAAAAGAAGCGCTAAGCCGTTTAGAACTTCCTAAAGGTATGGGGCTCATCGTCCGTACTGCGGGTGTTGGCAAATCATTCGAGGAACTAGACTACGACTTAAAAGCGCTTTTAGTTCACTGGGATGCCATTCAACAAGCTGCAGATAGCGGCCCTGCTCCATTCTTAATTCACCAAGAAAGTAACGTTATTTTCCGTGCTATCCGTGACTATCTACGTCGTGATATTGGTGAAATTTTAATTGATAAAGCCCGTGTTTTTGAAGAAGCTAAAGCGCACATTGAACGCTTCCGCCCTGATTTCATGAGCCGTGTTAAGCTTTATCAAGGCGATGTGCCATTATTCACACATTACCAAATCGAAAGCCAAATTGAGTCAGCGTTCCAACGAGAAGTTCGCTTACCTTCTGGTGGTTCAATCGTTATTGATCCAACAGAAGCGCTTACCTCTATCGATATTAACTCGTCAAAAGCAACCAAAGGCGGTGATATCGAAGAGACCGCGCTTAACACGAACCTAGAAGCCGCTGATGAAATTGCACGTCAATTACGTCTACGTGACTTAGGTGGTCTTATTGTTATCGATTTTATCGATATGACACCACCTCGCCACCAACGTGAAGTTGAAAATCGCCTGAAAGATGCTGCACGTCCAGACCGTGCTCGCGTACAAATAGGCAAAATTTCACGCTTCGGCCTTCTTGAAATGTCGCGTCAACGCCTGCGTCCATCTCTAGGTGAAGCAAGCCAAGGTCCGTGTCCGCGTTGTAATGGTCAAGGCACTATTCGTTCAAACGAATCAATTGCATTGTCTATCCTTCGTTTAATCGAAGAAGAAGCAATCAAAGACAATACATCGCAAGTAAACGCACAAGTACCTGTTGCGGTAGCTGCTTACTTATTAAATGAAAAACGCCGTAGTGTGCACCGTATAGAAAAACGCCATAGTGTTGATGTGGTCATTATTCCAAATCAACACATGGAAACACCGCACTATGAAGTAGTTCGTTTACGCAAAGATGAAACGATTGAAACTGTTAGCTATGAGCAAGTCGTTGCACCAGAGCCAGAAGCATTTGAAATGGCTAAAGCACCCACAGCACCGGTTCGTGAAGAGCCTGTGTTAAAGGGTGTTGTTATGCCAACAAACCCAGCGCCACAAGCTGCTCCAAAAGCTGAACAACCAGCTCAAGACGTTAAGAAAAGTGACGGTGGTTTATTTGCAGCCATTGGTAAATGGTTTAAATCACTCTTCAGCAACTCTGAAGAAGAGACTGAAAAAGAGCAAGAAGAGAAAAAAGCGGCACAACAGCGCAGCAACAACCGTCGTAATAACGACAACCGTCGCAGAAGCAATAACCAACGTCGTCGTAATAACTCTCGTAATAAGCGTCCTTCAGACGTTGAAGCGAAAGAAGAGAAACCGGCCACTACTTCAGCTCCTGAGCAAAAAGAAAGTAACGAAAACCGTAATAAGCGCCGTCGCAATTCGACTAACCGAAAGCGAAATGAAAAGCGTACTGATGACGTAGAAACAACGTCAACAGAGGCAGTTCAAGAAACGCAAACGGAGCAACCGAAAGAGACTAAACCTAAGGTTCGCCGTCAACGTCGTAATATTCGTAAGAAAGTGCGTTTACAAGACGAAAATGCCGAGGAAGTAAAATCAACTCAGAGCAGTGATACTGTTCAGGCTGAGAAAACAGACAAAGCAGCAAAACCTGCCAAACAGGCGAAAGAAGCGAAAGACGATGTAGTACCAGAGGTTAAATCTGAAACGCCTGCACAGACTGAGGTTAAAGCAGAAAAACCTGCAAAAGCTGACGTTAAATCGGTTAAAACAGAAGAAACCAACACACCGGTTGAGGAGCAAAATGTAAACGCTGAGTCAGTTGCTGATGATGAACAAGCACAGCCGCGCACACGCTCACGTCGTTCACCTCGTCACCTTCGTGCAGCTGGACAACGCCGTCGTCGTCCTGAGCAAGATGAAAAGCAAAATGAAGATAAAGGTGACACACCTGCCTTTATTCCTGTTGCGGATCAAGCTGCTGCTGAATATGAAGCTGAATTAAAAGCTAAACAAGCGCAAACTGAGAAACCAGTTGAAGCGCCTGAATCAGCTAACACTGATGAACCAGTAAAAGCTGAAGAGCCAGTAAAAGCTGAAGAGCCAGTAAAAGCTGAAGAACCAGTAAAAGCTGAAGAACCAGTGCAAGCTGACGAACCAGTGCAAGCTGAAGAGCCAGTAAAAGCTGACGAACCAGTAAAAGCTGACGAACCAGTAACAACTGAAGAGCCAGTTAAAGCTGAAGAGCCAGTAAAAGCTAACGAACCAGTAAAAACTGACGAACCAGTAAAAGCTGACGAACCAGTGCAAGCTGACGAACCAGTGCAAGCTGACGAACCAGTGCAAGCTGACGAATCAGTACAAGCTGAAGAACCAGTAAAAGCTGACGAACCAGTAAAAGCTGATGAACCAGTTAAAGCTGATGAACCAGTGCAAGCTGAAGAGCCTGTTAAAGCTGACGAAGCAGTTAAAGCTGATGAACCAGTGCAAGCTGAAGAGCCTGTTAAAGCTAACGAAGCAGTTAAAGCTGATGAACCAGTGCAAGCTGAACAAGCACCTAACAATGAAAGAACAGTGTTAGTTAAGGGTTCAGCAAGCGCTGCAATGGCAAAACCTGCACCAGTTGCAGACAGCGAGCCAGTACCAACACCAGGTGCTATGGCACACGATAAGCGTGAAGCTATTCCAGACAGTGGTTTACGCGCAGGTTCAATTAAACCTGCCGGTAAAGCCCGTGCTGATATGGCTAAAACATTATCGGCTGACTAGTCTAGCTGTTATACGAAAAAAGCCGCGTTATGAAAATAACGCGGCTTTTTTGTTTTAGATTTTTGTTTTAAATATATACACTATATTTCGATTATTTGTGTTCCGAAGCCACTGGCGTATCCACCCACTAACACCTGACTCACACCTTGTTTGTCTGATCTAACGCATGCTGAGATATGTGAAGCACACCCCATAAGTCGTCCTTGTTCAAATTTGAAATGATTAATGTGTTCAGAATAAAGATGCCTAGTTAAGTAACAAGCAAGCGCACCACTCGCGCTCCCTGTTGCCGATTCTTCTGGAATACCCACTAAAGGTGCAAAGTTTCGACAACTTGCAGTCAGCTTTTCATGCGCATCGTAAAGCTCAAATGCATGCACACCAATCACTTCATGTTGTTTACAAAAATCACTGAGAGCAGCGTTATTAACTTCAATTTTATCGAGATAGCCCCGTGGTACAGGAACGATAATATCGGGTAAACCTGTTGTGATTACGTCTATCGGTAAAGCCGTTGATGCTAAAACCGCTTCATCAACCCCCAATAATCCAGCGACTTCATGATACGCAAAGCTGCCGAGATATTTAGGTAAGGTTTGCTCCATCGTAACTTGACCGTCATTGGCAATCGTTATTCCGAGTAGACCCGCTTTGGTTCTCTGCGTGTAATTACCCGCAGCTATCACACCTTGGTTGAATAGAGTCGAAAATACAGCAAGCGTAGCATGACCACAAAAATCGACCTCTTCTGTTGTGGTAAAAAATGACACCGAAAAATCGACCTCTTCATCGTCTGATACAAAGGCCGTTTCTGAAAAGCCCACGGCTTTCGCAATAGTCAGTTTTTCCGCATCAGAAAGTTTATCCGCATTGAATACAACACCGGCAGGGTTACCTCCGCTTCCATCTGCAGTAAACGAGTTAACTAAAAATGCTTCTACTTTCATTCACACAACTCTCTTTTTAGATTTAACGAATAAAAGCTACAGATAGTGTCAATATAAATAGTATTGTTATAGTCAGTACCAATATAGAGATTACCGATATAGAGAGTACCGATATAGAGAGTACCGATATAGACGTTAAATATCCGTAGTTTTAATTTATAGCTTTGCACCTTATTCTCAAACAGCACTATCAAATCTTGCGCAGTGCAACTTGTCTCACCTTATCTGTTGACGAGATGGCACTTTGGATATGTGCTGCAATCACAATGACTTTATTTAAATTTGCCTACAAACTAGCCCATTGTTGTTTCAGTCCTATTAGATGAACAACGCCTAAAGATAAACAAATAATTGAACTCCAAATCCAAAACTCGGGAGTTCGACCTTGGGGTGACTTTACAAACAAAAAACCGACGATGCCCCGGGCAATATAAATGAATGTAATTAATATAAGCGCTAAACGCGTTAATGGGAGTTTGAAAATAATCCCAGCAGCAGAAAACGCATACATTGACCACATTGAGAGCACGAGTGTAATGCCACTGGTTATAAGGGTTGGTTTTATACTACCTTGCTCAGATAGTAGCGCCATTTGTTCCCCCGCACCAAAAAAGCGATACCACGGTGCGCCAAAATAAATACACCCAAGATGCAAAATTGCAACGATTCCACTTAATACACCTGCAATAATAAGAAATATATTCATGCTTTTAAAATCTCCTTGTAAACAACTCAATAGTCATAACAGAAAAACAATAGCATTAAAAAGCGAATAAAAATTTTAAATATTTTCGTGCTTATTTAACTTCTATTCGCCTAAATATTGCACAAGCCCTGCAAGTAAAAATGCCAACCACAGTAATGAGACTATTGCAGAAAATAACAAATATGGTTTAACTGGCTTCCGTCTACATAAAGTCTTAATAGTGCTTAGAACACTTATAATGCCTATAAACGGAAAGCACAAAACTGTTAGTACTACCCTCAAGCTTGGCTCTGCAAAAAATAAAGAGAAAAAACTTGAACCTTTATCTTCGAACTGTTCAAGTTTTAATGTTATATAGTAAATATAAATGGGCAAACTAAAAATAATAAATATTAGAGCAAGAGAAAAATAAAGTTGATACATAGGCTAGACATCCTTTTCTAACTAAAACTAAATAATGGAATAATCAATTTGAGAAAAAACAGGGATAAAACCTTCTCATATTATCCACGGAATACTTTTGAAATGGATTAATTTTTAACTTAATATCACCTTCATCGAATAATCCTGTAGAATTAGCGACATGATAGATTTGTTCAATAATACATTCTTCATGATGGGATTTCAGGATACTTTCAGAGCAGTCCATTATAAAGTGTGGCATTAGTTCTCCTAACTAACATTTTCATTTTAACAACTTGCTAAAAAATGGGTTAAATGTGCTCAAAATAAAGAGCAGTATTAAAAGAAATTTACACCTCAAAACCTTTTCTTAGAATACGTCGTAATCATCTCAGTAGATTAGCGGTTATTTTGTCTCTGTTACAGATAAATATTAATAATTAGGCAATTATATTTTTCAGCATCAGAAAGCTTATCCGCATTTAATACAACGCCTGCAAGGTTCGCGACTGTACCACCTGCAAATTTGCTACAAATGCAGTTACCATCATTACACGCTTCTTTTATATAAATTAAATACTAAGGCCATTGCACTTGCTCCATAACGTAACGATATGACGCCAATGCTTTATAGAACGATATTAATATTGGCTGTTTTTTAAAAACTACGTGAAATATAAATACGGGTAATTGCCAAATAACAACAATGCTAATCTGTATCACTAAAGCGATAAACACAAACTCTGTATTACCTAAGAAAAACAACAACAACAGACTGCTATTTAATAGCAAAAACACCCACACACTGCGCAGTGCTGCCTTTTTCAGGGTTTGTAATTGCTGCTGATTCAAATCTGACACCATCAGACTTGTTTGTTACACCCAAACATCATTCGCTGCGGTAAGTTCACCACCAGCTTCACCGGTATTTACCACGCCTTTCGGCTCAACAAGCATAATTTTACATTCAGTCTTCGCATGGGGTTTATGTTCAACCCCCTTAGGGATTACAAACATTTCACCCGACTCTAAATTTACAATGCCATCTCTAAATTCGATTTCTAGCTCGCCTTCAATAACAATAAACACTTCATCAGTATCAGGGTGATCGTGCCAAACAAATTCACCTTCAACTTTAGCGAGTTTAAATTGATAGTCGTTCATTTCTGCAATTACTCGCGGTGACCAATGTTCAGTAAATTTAGAAAACTTCTCTTTAAAATTAATTGCTTTGTAAGTCATAAAATCCCTATTTATAAATTTAATTTGAGGGTCGAATAAATCTAAAGACTCATCTCATTTATCTCTGTTATCTTCACTTTCAGTGACAATTAAACTCTGGATATACGCTTTATGTCGTCTTGAGGTTTTGCATATAACGCCCCATAAAGAAGAGGCTATACTATAACTCTTCTTTATGGCTCTAATTGATGCAGATAGCGAGTGAATGTATCCTTAGGTCTCTCTAAATTATTTGCCGCAAGTACCCTAGATGCCATACCTCTGTGATTACTGCCATGAGTTAACAAATGGATTAGAATCTCTGTCACTGACATCTGCCCTGTATCACCATCAACAAATTTAAATGAAACAACCCGCTCTAGTTCTTCTTGCTCTACTGTTTTAGAATACTGAACTAACCATGAGTCATTATCATTTACTCTCTCGCGCAACTCTAAAAATGTTGGTGTTTCAACGGTATTATCATCACTGTATTTTTCAGGTTCTCTCAAAATTCGGCTAATAAACAGGCTATCGACGACAGTTGTGTGATTTAAAATTCTGACGAAAAAGGTAGCATCACTTTCTGGAAGTCTTGAAAAATGCTGTTCTCCTAAATCAAGCAATTGAGTATTTGCCCACTTTTTGTAGTGAAACGCCTTAGAAAAGTCCCTATTCATCCTTACGTATACGCCAGATTTTTACCAATAATGACCGATAATACCCTAAACGATTAATACACAATGATAAACTGTCTTACTGCAAGCCTTAATTATTAAACAATAAAAAGCCCAGCAGTAACTGGGCCAAAAGTCTGTCAATTTTGTCGAGGTTTACCCAACTGTCTAATGCCTTAACGCATGACTTTATTTAACCTTCTTCTTGCTCCATAAAGCGTTGCAGTTGGTCTTTTAGGTTAGGTGGAATACCTTTAATGACAAGTGTGTCTGTTGCTTCGTTGTATGTAACGCGCTCGCCTAGGTGTTTGCGCTCAAAGCTCACACTTACGCCACCACCCATACCAGAGAACTTAACCATGCTCGTTACCGTCTTTTTATCAACAGGGAACGAGTCTTCCAAATCATAGTTTTGTTCTTGGCAAAAGCTTTCAAATGGGCTGTCATCACTTTTAGATAATGTCGCCGATAATTCTTTAACGTTGGCATCTTCACCTGTGGTCACACAGTCATTACAGTAATCGAAAACTTGTTTACGAAGCTCATCTTTTTCTGATTTATCAAACTGTTGCTCTGATAAGTAGTCTTCAACGGCGTTAAGCATTACTTGGCTTTGTTGTTTAGGGTCAATACCCTCTTCACAACCTAAAAAGTCTAAAAAGAAATCCGCAACCTTACGACCCGCACGCCCTTTAATAAAAGAAATATAGCGATTATCTTCCGCTTGCGTGTCCCAGGCTGTCAAATCGACACGCGCAGCTAATTGCATGCGTGAGATATCTAAGTGACGCGATGACGCTAAATCAAGTTCCGAAGTAATTGAATAATGTTCTTTAATATTGATCAGCGCAATTAACACATAATCACTTGCAACATATTGATAATGGCAAAAAACTAAATAACCAGTTTCGTTAAACGCATACTTATTTAGCTCTTCTTTTAATACATTTGTGGCCTGCTCAGTCATGTGCCAAAAGCCCAGCTCATTGTTTCGATAGCTCTGCATTGCAGAAGCTACAACACTGTTTTTCTCGCCACTGAATGCACAATACCCTTTACCCGGTTTACCATTGTAAGCATGGTGAAGCTGTTCTATGAATACAGCGACTTTGTCGTTAACAACCATTTCATCATTGCGTAAATGAATTTCAGTATCGTCGTCTTTTTTGTCTACATAATGAACGACTAATTTTTTAACATCTATTGTCATCTTTGTTTTTCACGCCTCTGGTGTTAAAATACGGGAATATAACTCTTTTTATCGAACCAACTGATGCCTATCATATCAAAATATTCTAATGAGCAAGTAGAACAAATCGTTGATCAGCTGATTGATGTACTTACAGAGCATAAAGCGCCTGTAGATTTAAGCCTTATGTGTTTAGGAAATTCTATCACGCATATTTTAAAAGAGCATGTACCTTCAGAGAAAAGACAAGCGGTTGCCGACAACTTTGCCAAAGCATTAGCGCAGTCGGTTAAATAAGATTTATGAATTTATCGCAACAAAGTCAATTTTCATCAAAAGTAAGTCAGCTTCTTAGTTGGGGCCATTGGTTCACCTTCGCAAATATAGGTTTACTGCTGTTTATCAGCTTAAGTTATTTATTTGCCGACAGTGCCCCCACTACTTTTGTGGGTTACCTGTACATGTTTGTAACTTGGTTAAGCCACACAAGCTTTATTACGTTTATTGCCTTTGTTCTGACGATATTTCCGCTGAGTTTGGTGTTTCCTTACCCTCGACATATTCGGGGGATGGCCGCTGTAATTGCGACCTTTGGTGCATCACTGCTGACACTTGATGCCTACGTTTATTTCAACCTAGGCTATCATTTGAATTCATCAGCTTTACCTGAGATTGTGTCGTTATTATGGCACCGTCTTACAGACTCCCCTGCACTCACGACTATTTTTGCGGGCGGTATCGTACTACTCATTTTAGCTTTCCAGTTATTAGTCAGTAATTACACTTGGCATCATCTGGCACGCTTAAAACAGTATAAATTCGCACGTTATGCTACGAGCACAATCTTAGTGTGTTTTGCTCTTAGTCACAGTATTCATATTTGGGCCGATGCTAATTTAAAATTTGATATTACTAAGCAAGATAACGTACTGCCATTATCGTACCCAACAACTGCAAAAAGCCTGCTGGCTAAAAACGATTTACTTGACCTTGACAGCTATAAAGAAGCTCATGATGTTAGGCTAGATCCGCACAATATTGATTATTTAGCACCGACGCCTCCAGCACAATGTGTTGATGAAACTACAGCAAAAATCGATATTTTAGTATTTTCAAACAACGACGCCCTTGAAAGCTTTGTAAATACTCAACCAAATTTACGTAAAACTGATTTATTCTTACAACCTATTGAAGTTGAAGATACGTTATTTAGCCTTGTTTATGGCTTACCGGCTTTTTACAAATCACCTATATTTGAAAAACAGCAGTCGCCTGTTTGGTTAAGCGAATCTCGCTCACTACAGGTAGAGGGCTTCGAACAATTTGAATTTATCAATTCAACCAATGAAGACTCATCAATAAGACTAGTCAGCGCAGATGAAACAACCACAGTGCGTAATAATGCACACGCTGTTTTCGCATTTAGCCTTGCTCAGCATAGCAACGGCATTGTGACTACGTCTCGCCTGTACAGCTCAGATAAAAAAGTTGTGCAAACAGACGGGCTTATTCAACCAAGTGACATAATAGCCACCAGTGTTGGGCATTATTTAAATTGCCAAACGCTCGCGAAACAAAGCATGCTAGGCAGTAATTTATATAAACGCCATGATGATACCGGCGTAAACTACTCTCAAAATGTGTTTATTGCATTTAAGAAAGATAGAATTACTTTAATTGACTCGGATGGTAATTTTAAAAACATCTCTGCAGCTCAGGGCTTTGCAATAGAGCAGCGACTTGATGTACCCTTTTTAGTGCAAAGCATTAAAAAACTAAAACGCTATACACCTTAGCCCTTTTGATTATTTGCTATACGAGCTGGCTTTATTATATTTAATAACACGTATTAAAGTAAGGACACGGATGTCATGAAAGCCTCAATCACCGCGTTATTTTCCTCTCTTTTCATTACCTTTTCTCCCGCACTTACAGCGGCGGAATACTATAAATGCGTAACAGATAAGGGCACCGTATTTAGCCAATTTCCTTGTGGGAATCGCGCAACTAAACACCGCATTACAGTAACTGATCCTGATATACAAGCACCTGATAATTATGTTAAACAACTTAATGAACTGGAAAGAGAACAAATAATAAAGCGATTAGAAGCCGAAATTCGTAGTCAAAAACATCGCTTAGACATTTTAAGTCGCGAACGTGATAGAGCGCAGTACCAACAAGAGCAACGGCTTAACCGCATTTTGTCTGATTCACAAAGCAAGCAAATCAGCAAAGACATACAAAAGCAGCTAAACAGTATCAATAAGCAATACCAACGAGACGTAAAAAAGGCTAATAAAAAGCTGACTGACTTAGAAAAAAAATTAGCACGCTATAATTAATTAACTTTACTATTGGGTTTCACTAATAAATAACATATTCTTAACATAGATAGAGTTAATGCTCTAAACACGACATTTCAGCCGTTTCGAAGGAGTTTGTATGCAGCCACAACATATTGCGGAGTTAATTTTATCTGGCTTTCGTAATCACTATAAACTCTTCCAAGCAATAACAGCCAAAGCCCCTATCGCATTTGCCAACCGAGATTGGCAAAAAATTAATGAAATTAGTAAGCTCAGAATTAGCCATTATGATGATCGGGTTAACGAAACCATTACCAAGCTAAAATCGCTGAATGAACAACAAATTATTGAGCTCAATCAGACTTGCTGGCTCGAAACCAAACAAATATACCAACAATTTTTAAGCTTTCACCCACAAGCCGAGCTGGCTGAAACTTTCTATAACTCCGTTTTTTGTCGCTTATTTCACCGCCGCTATTTTAATAACGACTTTATATTTGTAAAAGCCACTCTCGCAGATGCTCCCGCCCTCCCAATGGAAGCTGAATATCGCAGTTATTTTCCTGTCGTAGATGGGCTAAGACCCACAATACGTAAAATTATTAATCAATTTGACTTTAAAGCCCCTTTTGTGGACCTTGAGCGTGATATTCGATTGTTGGTTAAGGCGTTTTATAAGCAAGCTCCCGATACACACCACCAAGCGTGGCACATGCGCTTTGATATCCTTCAAGCCCCTTTTTACCGAAATAAAGCCGCTTACATTGTTGGCCGAGTGGTGTCTGAAAGTGGCGTACAACCTTTTATCATTGCTGTTTTACACCATGAGGATAAAGGCTTATACCTTGATGCGTTGCTGACGAAATCATCGCAAATGCGGGTTATCTTTGGTTTTGCCCGCGCCTATTTTATGGTTGAAACGCATGCTCCTTCTGCATTAGTTCGTTTTTTAAATCAATTAATGCCCAACAAAACATTGGCAGAGCTTTACAATGCAATTGGCTTTCATAAGCAAGGTAAAACCGAGTTTTATCGTGAGTTCTTACAGCATTTAAATAACTCAAACGATCAATTAGTTATTGCCCCTGGCACACCGGGTATGGTGATGATGGTATTTACTCTGCCATCCTTTGGCTATGTGTTTAAAGTGATTAAAGACACCTTTGGCGAAAGCAAACCGTTTGGGCGCGATACCGTGCTTAAACGCTATCAATTAGTTAAAAGTCATGATCGTGTCGGACGCATGGCCGATACTATAGAGTATTCTAACGTCGTATTTCCTCTGAGTCGTTTTGATAGTAAATTGTTAGCAGAGCTGCATAAAACAATCGCCTCTTCAATGATTATTGAAGGTGACTGGCTGATCATAAAACACTTATATATTGAGCGGCGCATGACACCATTAAATATCTACCTTGAAAATGCCAGTGAACAACAAGCATTTGAAGCCATTGAAGAATATGGTCAAGCATTAAAAGAAATGATAGCCGTGAATATATTTCCAGGCGACATGCTATTGAAAAACTTTGGGGTAAGTAAGCATAACCGCGTTATTTTTTATGACTACGATGAAGTGCAATATTTAACTGATATGAACTTTCGTGCCTTACCAAAAGCCAAGTCATACGATGACTACTTAACGAATGAGCAAAGTTATTCAGTGGCACCGCAAGACGTATTTCCTGAGCAATTGTGCACCTTTGTTACGGCTAACCCTGTGTACAAACACTATTTATTAAGTACACACCCAGAGCTTGAAGACCCCGCTTATTGGCGACAAGCTCAATATAATATTAAGCAAGGCGTGGTAAGCCACATTTACCCTTACCCTGCTGCACAACGATTTATCCATTATTGGTAAACACCAAGGACACAGAATGAATATAAGTAAAATAGATTTAAACTTACTTGTTTACCTAGATACATTACTCAGAGAGTGCAATGTAACCAAAGCGGCTAATCAGTTAAGCATTACACAACCCGCAATGAGTAACGGTTTAAAGCGCCTGAGAAATTTATTTAATGATCCGATTTTGGTACGCACCAGTGAAGGAATGGTGCCGACAGAGCGTGCTAAAGAGCTACAACCAGTCATACGCGGTATTTTAATGACGTTAGAAGAAACACTCGCTCCTAACCGTGAATTTGAAGCATCTCAAAGTAAACGTGTATTTCGTATTATGGCCAGTGACTATGCGGCCAGTACCCTTGCGCCCAAACTACTTAGTAAGTTACACGAAGAAGCACCTGACACCACGCTTGATATCCTGACCCCCAGTGACGTTACGTTTCATGACGTTGAAAACGGCAAGGTCGACATGGCAATTAACCGCTTTGAAAACTTACCCCAATCGTTTCACTACAAACAAATTTGGAAAGACAGTTTTTGCTGCTTAGTAAAAGCCGACAACCCTATCATTAAAGACTTCAGTCTCGATAGTTACTTAAAAGCGCGCCATATTTGGGTAAGTAAAACAGGTTTTGGTGTTGGCGTAGGTATGGACCCAAAAGATGTCCAAAAGTTAGGTTGGGTAGACGAAGCGCTTGCTCATTTTGGTAAGCACCGGAATATTGCAACCTTTACTCGAAACTATCATGTCGCCATTCACCTGGCTAAAGAGCAGAATTTAGTGGCCACACTGCCATCAAAAGCGGCGAATATTTATTTAGATGATCCGGGATTAAAAATTCTTGAGCCACCTTTCCCTATTCCGCCTTTTGAACTCGACATGATTTGGAGCCCTCTTTTACACCGTGATGCCAGCCATATTTGGCTTAGACAAAAAGTGGCTGAAGTGGCCAATGAGCTTAAGTAATATTTTACCTATTAACCTGTAATTATTGCTGGTACGCCTTTTTATATGGGCGTACCAAACTCGCTTTATCTCAAAATAAAAATGTAACACTCTGATTATTAATGATAATACTTTTATGTTAGGGATTGGAACATGCTTTGCTTCATGTAGAGAGCATTGTTTTAATTCAGTCTATATTATTAGAGAGGTCATTATGCAAACACATCAAGGACATGACGTTCATCATATTGCAGATATCATTCAAGTTATGAACAGTGGTATCGATTTTTATGAAAAAGCACAGGAAAAAGTTTCAGACCCCAGTATCGTCGCGTTATTTCAGCGCATGATCGATGCCCGTAAAGTAAGTATTGAACGTTTACAGCCATACGCCATAAACCAAACAGGTCACCGTGAAAATGGCTCAGACTTTGCGGTAGAAGCTCGTAAAGCTTACACATCTTTAATCACTAAACTCGGTGCAGACAAAGATGCAACCTATGTCAGTGAGCTTGAAGAAGTCGAAGACAAAACACTCGCAGAAATAAAAAGTGCGCTCAAAAAACCTCAACCCCACGACTGTGAAGCAGCGTTATCAAAAACCCTGCTAACTATTCAAAGCTGTCATGCCGAAATGAGCAAAATGAAAAAGCATTAACTGCTAATCATATGAAGCCCAGCATAACTGGGCTTCATATTGAAAATTTAAAGAACGTTATTGCCCAGTAATACGTTTTGAAAATGAAATAGCATAAGCAGTTGAGCGCAGCTTTAACACTTCATCTTCACTTGGCATAAAGCCTTGTGAAAGCAGATTTGGGTCGTAATTAGTTAAATCACACCCTGATTCACCCGTGGATTCTATCGTGAGCTTTCCTAAATTAACTGTTTTGCGATCAGCAGGCCATTGCACTGAAGGATCCGTTAATGCATCACCCGGCTCGGCTAATTCAGCTTGAAAACGGTAATGAACTTTCCCTTTCGCTAAATCCTCTTCAAGTCGCTTAGCAAGAAATGATTTAGGTAATGCTTTCATTTGTTCTTCAGTTAGTACTTGTTCTGGCGCTTCTGGCACCATGGTCCATCTAAAAGCTTGCTTAGTGCCCTTTTCATCAACCATGTAAAAGGTATGCACACCAAAATAACGTGAAGACACATACGATGCTGGCGGGTTATGGCTTTGTAGCCAATTAAATTGTCCTAACGTACTCGGGTTTTGCTCTCTGTATGCTTTCACTTTTGCAAAATCGATTTCACCTGTTTTTTCATCAGGTACTAAGGTACTTAGCAAACCAAAAAATGCTTCAGGGCTATTACCTGCAAATACGGGCGTAGTTAGCCCTGCAATATTGTGCACATCCCCATTTTCTAGCACAAACTGCACCCCGATTCCTCGCGGAGAACGTGATGTTTCATCAGCATTGGGGTTACCCCCACCCATAGAAAAACGAATATTTGCTTTTGATGGTGCGTTAAATAAAGGGCTGATTGAATACTGTTTTGCTGCTTGATTAGGTGTAAATGTGCCCACAGCGCATACACCTTTGGCGTGACCTTTTCTAATTCCGGGCTGCTTACCTGACAGCTTCTCAAATAAATTTATGAAATCTTGCCCGTTAACTGATTGCTCAGCAAAACTTGCTGTTGGTAAAACAAGGCACATAGCACAAACTAAAGACTTAATTTTTAGCATTTATCCATCCTTTAAACTTAGTTCCAACAACAATGACCTGACAAACCTCGAAATGATTTCATCAAAGTTAATAAATATTTTTACCAACAAAAACGCTACAAACATTTAATAAACTAAGAATATTTATTTAACTACAGTATTTTTAAAAGCTGCTAACTTTAAATTTAGGATCCGAAAAATGGCTGTGGCGCCCAGCATTTTAAAAATAATCCGTGTTCTTAACACGACTATGGCTAGTCCACTTAATCGTAAATTTTGTGGCTTGGTCAAAAACAACAAGGACCTAATTATGGTGAAACAACCTAAAAAAACCACTGCAAACGCTGATGTAGATATGACCCCGATGCTCGATATTGTATTTATATTGCTGATATTTTTTATCGTTACAACCTCATTTGTTAAAGAGCGCGCTATAGAAGTCAATCGCCCTTTAGCAAAACCAACTCTTGAAAACCCAAAAAAACAAGCGCAATTTACTATTACTGAAAACGACAGTATTTACTTTGCAAACCGACTTATAACACCAGAGCAAATTATAGCTAACCTCGCGTTATTTGCCGCACAGTTTGAAATGACACAGGTGCAAGTAACTGCAAGTGAGCAAAGCAGCCACAAAACCTTAGTCACCTTGCTTGATAAAATAAAACAATATCAAGATGTTCCAATCTCTATAAGCACGTCTCTATAACTAAAAAAGGGCCTAACGGCCCTTTGAAGGTTAAATAATAAAGGAATCGATAGGATTTTTAGAACTTATATTCTGCGCCTACGTAGTAGTACGCACCGTTAAAGCCAAAGGGTGCTGAGCGACGTGAATAAGTGAACACACCCGGGCTTGAAACAATAGTGTTTCCATTTGCATCAACAATGGTACCCGAACGCGAATTACCAATGGTATTCTTATCGGGGTAAACATCAAATAAGTTGTTTGCACCAATATTAAACGACAGATTTTCGTTAAAGAAGTAGTTAACTTTTACGTCAGTTAAGATTTCAGCGCCATACGTTTGGCGACCTCCATCTTCTACCGTGTACTCACCGTAACGATTAAGTGATAAATTGACCGTCCAGTCTTCTAGTCGGTAAAGTGCACTTAAGTTAATGCGGTCTTCGGGTTGCCACTCTTCAATAATCGATGTTTCTTGCGCAGAAAACACATCTTCAACCGGAATCGTTTCAAGCCCACTGCCTGCAGGGGTGAATAAATCAACGACATCCGTTTTTGTAAAGTTAGCAGCAAAAGTAAAATCAAGTGTTCCACCAAGGCCCTCGGTATTCCACGTTGCGACTAAATCAACCCCTTCGGTTTCTGTATCAGCGCCATTTAAGAAGAACTGTCCAGCTCCCGCGCCAGCGCTTTCTAACGCTGCATCTAATGTGTCGGATAATCCTTTCCCTAAACGATTACTGATCACAATACGGTCATCGATATCAATCGCATAGTAGTCAATAGTCAGGTTGATGTTATCTGTGACGTTGTAAACAATCCCTAAACTACGATTTTGCGATTTCTCTTCTTTAAGTTTAGGAATACCAATAGATTGCGCCAGCGTACTGTCGTTTCTAAAGGTGCCCACTTGCTCTGCAATTAAGTCACCATTTGGTCCAACAACAAACTGTGTGCTTACGTTATTAAAGTACAACTGCTGCATTGAAGGCGCTCTGAATCCTGTACTCACAGCCCCACGTAACGAAACATCTTCAGTGATTGACCAGTTACCCGCCAGTTTAAAGTTAACGGTATCGCCAAAACCTTTATAGTTATCGTAACGAAGTGCACCTGAGATAATCACATCATCAATTACATACGTTTCGGCGTCTAAATAAAATGAAATTACATCGCGTGACTCATCCACTGACGAGGCCGGATCGGAACCACCAAACCCTTGAGCACCACTTGCAGCATCAACACTTCCTATGCCGTCATTAAGGCCTGCATAAATACTTACCCCATCAACTGTATCGTAATCACGATACGCATACTCACTTCCCTCTAGGATGCGAAATTCATCGGTACGAAGCTCAGCACCCAACGCCAGCGAAAAGTGCTCGTAATCTTTGGTGTAGTCAAGATTCAGTGTTTGTAGTGATAACTCAAGACCATAGGCATACGCCGAGCGCGGGATCGTAGTTCGAATTTCGTCAGCCGTTAAGCCTTGCTCATAACGAAGGTAATTAGCATACGAGCCATTAATCGTATCGCTTGTGGTGTAATCGATGCTGTTTTCGCCATAGGTGTATGACAAATCAATACTCGCGTCATTATCAAATGATTTTTTGAAACCAACATTGTAGGACACGTCATCGATTACTGTGTTAATTTTTGGTAGAAACCCCATAGGAATGGTTGCATCGCCATCTTGTAAAACAGGGTTACCACTTGCATTGGCATTATGACGGAAGAATGCAGCTGATTCATTTTCACGGTTCGAATAAGTAATAAAACCATAAAGCTCACCACCAGCAAGTTCATAGCCTGTATTAACTGTGAGGGCAAATTGCTGTGAATCTGCATCACCAATTCTAAAAGTATCGCGCGGGGCTGTTAGCTCACGAGGATCGCCCGCGAGTAATGTGCCATCTTCAAGCTCAGTACAGCCATAAAATTGACATGAACCATGTAAGCCTGCACGGTTTGTTGGCGCACGATCTCGATAATTAATCGTCGTATTTAAATACCCTTCGTCGCCTAACGCAAACCCTTTATTAAAATCGATATTAACTGTTTCGCCATCGCCCTCTGAGTACTCACCATAATTAATCGTCGCTTTACCGCCTTCTTCTGCGTCTTTTAATACGATGTTGATAACGCCCGCAATCGCATCTGAACCATATTGTGCTGCGGCACCATCACGCAAGACTTCAATACGTTTGATGGATGCAGCAGGAATCGCATTCATGTCTGTACCGGCCGTACCACGACCAACAGAGGTATTGATATGAATAATACTTGCCTGGTGACGGCGCTTACCATTAATCAGAACTAACGTTTGATCGGGCCCTAAACCGCGCAATGTTGCTGGTCTTAACGCATCTGTACCATCGCTGATAGACGAGCTGGAAAAGTTAAATGAAGGCGCAATGGCTTGCAACATACGGCCAACCTCAGTTTGACCTGTATTTTCCAGTGCTTCTGCGCTTAAAATATCTACCGGTACAGGTAAATCTTCAACTGAACGCCCTGCGACACGGCTACCCACGACAGCTATTTTCTCAATATTTTCCTGTGCAGCTTGATCAGCAGCTACCGCCTGTGTATTCGAAGCAAGCAGTAACGGCACGACTGCAGCGCTGATCCCTGAAAGGTTTTTCATGTTGTTATCTTTCCTATTGATTTGTTTGAGTTTTATACTCAGTAAACCATTTTGATCAACAACCGCATCGAGCTCAGTGCCTTTTAGCATGGCATCTAACGCATCTAATTTGGTGTAAAAACCAAACACAGATTGCGCTTGATATTGCTTTGCTAAATCGAACGAAAATATGACTGTTTGGTCGGTTTGCTTTGCAAATTCAATCAAAGCCAAATCAGCTCGTTGCGCTTTAATATCAAATTGCAGCATTTGTTTTTCAGCAGCGATGACTGTTTGACTTACATTCAGTCCATAAACAAAACAGGCCGCTGGTAACAAATACACATGTTTACTGCGCAACTTAACCAAACAGTTGAGAAAGAAAAATCCACTACATAAATTTAATTTTTTTGTATTTAATTTTTTATGACAAGCAGCGTCTGCACCATTAACTGCATGAAATAAGTGTGCTCTCATAGGCAATATTAACTTTTAGTCGCTAAGGTCAAAGTAACACGATGTTCACCTAATCGTTGATGTTCAACAGCTAAGTTAGCGGCCAAAGAATCAAGTAACCCTTTAATGTCGCCAGCTTTAAATACTCCCGCCACTTTCAATGTTGAGAGTTCAGGGTCAAGGAGTTCAAAGCGTGTTGCGGTGTATCGACTCACTTCCTGTAATGCGTCGCTGAGGGGCTCACCATTAAAAATAAGCATGCCATGTTGCCACGCTAAATCACGTTGCACATCATCTGCTGATAATTGTTTTATTGGCTCTGTTTTACTGTGTTTAATCAATGCTTTTTCACCTGAAACAACAACATTCGCTTTAAGTTTTTTAATATCGTTGCTGGTGTCTGTTGCATCTTTAAGACGATTAAAATCAGTGGCGTCAACCTGAGTACTGGGGTCGGCAATCATTACTTTGCCTTCTGTTACAACGAGTTCTAGATCTGATGCCGTGTTCCGCTGCACGTTAAACACAGTGCCTAATGCTGTAAACGATTTATCACCCGCTATCACAGTGAATGGACGACTCGCATCTTTTGCAACATTAAATCGTCCTTCACCTCGATTCAAAATGAGTTGGCGACGATTACCTGTGTATGCAACTTCAAGATTTGTGTTGGTATTTAACTGAACAATAGTACTGTCTGGCAGGACAAAGGTGGCTTGTTCGCCGACTTTTGTTCGGTAAATTTTTGTAAATTTAGCATGATCGTTTTCAGCTGAATGCCAATAGCTTGAATAGATTAACATGATGCAACCAAGTAGCATCACCACTAAAAAGCTCGCAGCGGTAGCCATCCCAAATGAAGTACTTTGTTTTGTAGGCGCTTTATGTGGAAACAAACTGCTTAATTCATTTAGCACACTCATTTCATCCCATAATTGTGCTAACTCAAACAATGCATCCTGATGCGCTCGGCTTTGACTTGCCCAAACTTGTAATTGTTTAACTTCTTCATCTGATAAGCCACGGTCAATCGCGCTTATCCAACGGCTTGCCTGCGCTTGAATCATGTCGTGTGAGGTAAATGGGTGAACATTACTCATTTATTCACCTCTTTGGCTGTAAATGTGTTTGTTTCAGGATAATTGTTTTGTTGAATATCGTGGGCTTTCATCGCACGGTGCGCATGTAACAATCCTTTAGCGATATGTTTTTCAACAGTGCTCGTACTTAGGTTCATTTCTTTAGCAATTTCCTTTTGGCTCAAACCATATACTTTTTTAAGGATAAAACACTTTTTAACTTGTGGACTCAATTCATTTGTTACACGACAAAAGAACAAAAATCGCTCTTTAGAGGTAACCTCATCTTCCAACGCCATTGTGCGCATATGACGTTCAACTTGCTGCTGTTCATCCAATGAATCTTTGTATTTATTATCCCATTTAGCTACATGATTAAGTGCTAAGTGCTTCGCTGTTTTAAGTATATAACTGTGTGTAAATTCAATATTTTGCTTGAGATCAGCCTCATAACTTTTAATAAAGGTTTCTTGAACTATGTCTTCGACATCATCTGGGCTCACAATGCGAGATACAAAGCGCCTTAGTTTATTAGATATTTCAGCAAACGTTGATGTTACCCCAATGTGTTTCGTCATCCCTAACTCACCTTTATTATTTTTATTACTTTAGGGTACGAGTTTTCATTATAAATACAAGCGTATTTGTTAAATTTTTGTTCCTCACGTAAACAAAGATTTCATAAACTCATACAAAGTCTGTTTTTACGAGTTGCTAAACTACAAAACAACTTAATATAGCCTCCTGTGAGCCACTGTGCCGACAGGCAAAAAACCAGACTATCAAGTCAATACAATTATACCAATCTGTCATAATACTGAATCATTCTGAGGGATTGACCTGTCGCTATCTGCGCTAACATGTCTGATTTACGCCTGCATGGATGCAGGTGGTAGAGCAATGTAAGAGCAATTGCCGAGAACACCTAAATAACGACTCTTTTGCCTCGTTAGCAACGACGTTTATCGCCTCAAAATAGCTCACTTCATTAAGCAAATTGGTATGGATGAACTGGCTAAATTATTTAAACACTAACCCGCAATTAGAGTACACTGTATGTGCGCTATCTCTTTGTGAAGATAGCATTTAATTCTCTGCTTATCTCACCTGTAAAAAGTAAACTAAAGGGTGTACCTTTCGCTAATTTGGGTATAAACTAAACGCGCTTAATTTCTGCATAGTATCGCCTTTCGATAGTGTATAGGCTATTTTCTATGCTTACCTACTTAACAATTGGACTGTGGAGTAAACATGCGCCTGCCTTTCGCGTCTGCCAAATTATCATTATCTGCGTTGTTTTTTGTAACTGCACCTTTACTATTACAAGGTTGCTCAGAAGCACCTCAGCAGCAACAAGGTCAAATGCACCCTGCCGCGGTAGCAACTATGACAATGACACCGCAAGATGCCCCCTTTACTATCGAATTACCTGCTACGTTGTCTGGTTCAAAAGAAGTCGAAGTTCGTGCTCGCGTTGCGGGAATTCTTGAATCACGTAATTTTGAAGAAGGTCAACGTGTTGAACAAGGTCACTCTTTATTTACTATCGACCTTGAACCTTATCAATTAGCGGTTGACCGTGCTCAAGCTGCACTTGATGGAGCCAATGCAGCGTTAGTACAAGCTAACAGAGATGTAAAACGTTTAGCTAAATTACGCGCAGAAAAATCTGTGTCGCAACGCGATTACGATAATGCAAGTTCAGCTTACGACATTGCAAAAACAGATCTCGAGGCGGCGAAAGTTGCCCTAAAACAAGCGCAGTTGAACCTTGAATATGCACAAGTTAAAGCCCCGGTTGCCGGTGTAATGGGTCGTGAATTTGTCTCAGAAGGGACCTTTGTATCGGGACCCGATTTATTGCTTACACAAATGACACAGTTTGATCCAATCCGTATCCGCTTTGGTTTATCTGAGCGAGAGCAGTTACAAATGCGTCAAGATGTTCAAAATGGCTCTCTGACCTTACCTGAGCAAGGCCATTGGCAAACAAAAATTAAACTTCAAGACGGCTCTGTGTACGGCAAAACAGGTGAAGTTAACTTCTCAGATGTGCGTATTAACCCAAATACAGGCACCAGTGAATTTCAAGCGATTATTCCAAACCCTGATTTTCAATTACGTCCTGGTCAATTCGTCCGTATTGAGTTAAGTGGTGCCGTGCGTAAAAATGCGATCATTGTGCCACAGCGTGCTGTACTGGATAACGGCACCGGTAAGTTTGTGTACGTTGTCAGTAAAAATGAGCAAGGCATGGATGTTGCCCTGCCGGCTCCCGTAACGGTAGGAGAATGGGTTAAACAACCAAATAACGAGCAATATCAGAACTTTTGGCTGATTAAAAGTGGCCTAAAAGAAGGCGATAACGTGATAGTTGATGGAATGGCGCGTATTTTCTTCCCTGGTATGCCAGTGAATGTTGGCCAATCGGCTGCAAACTCAAACCACGCAGAATAAACACAGGGAGTCTTATGTTTTCTCGTTATTTTATAGACAGACCTATTTTTGCGTTTGTTATATCTATTGTCATCGTTTTGGCAGGTCTTGCTGCCATGCGCAGTTTACCCATTGCCCAATACCCTGAAATTGCGCCCCCAGTCGTTCAAGTAACAGCTGCATACCCAGGTGCGTCTGCAGACGTACTTGAGCAAACAGTTGCTGCCCCAATTGAAAATGCGATCACCGGTGTTGAAGGCATGATGTATATGTCATCAACCTCGACGAGTGCGGGTTCAACCACTATTGAAGTCACGTTTGAAATTGGCACAGACGTAGACCAAGCCGCAGTAAATGTGAACAACCGTGTTAAACAAGTTGAAGCGCGTTTACCAGAAGAAACACGCCGTCAAGGTGTGGTTGTTCAAAAAGGTTCATCCAGCTTTTTACAAGTGCATGCCTTTTATTCACCAGATGGTTCTCGCTCAAGTTTATGGACATCAAACTATGTCACCATGAACGTGCTAGACCGTGTAAAACGTATTCCAGGCACTACGAGTGTGCAGATTTTTGGTGCCAAAGACTACGCTATGCGCATTTGGTTGCGTCCTGATGTTATGAGTCAATTAGGCGTGACTGTCGAAGAGGTGGCCGGAGCGATTCGCGTTCAAAACTCCCAATATGCCGCAGGTAAAATTGGCGCTACCCCCACTGCATCCTCACCACAAGAGCTTGTTTATAGTGTAACGGCACAAGGCCGACTCTCTGAGCCTGAACAGTTTGAAAACATTATTATTCGTTCAAACCCCGATGGCAGTAGCTTACGCTTAAAGGATGTCGCGCGTGTTGAGCTCGGGTCCAAAGATTATAACTTTAAAGGCACAATCAACGGTAAAGAAGCGGTCCTGTTGGGTATTTTCTTACAACCCGGCGCGAATGCACTTGATGTCGCAGACGAAGTAAATACTGTAATCGAAGAGATGAAAAGCCAGTTTCCAACTGGTCTCTCACATTTAACTTCTTACGACACGACACGTTTTGTTGAAGTCTCTATTCGTGAAGTTGTTAAAACACTGCTCGAAGCCATGGTACTGGTATTTTTAGTAGTGTATTTATTTTTGCAAAACTGGCGCGCAACATTAATCCCCACCCTTGCTGTGCCTGTGTCTCTGCTTGGAACATTTGCCGGCATGTACATGCTTGGCTATTCGATTAACTCATTGACATTATTTGGTATGGTGCTCTCGATAGGTATCGTGGTTGATGATGCCATTGTGGTACTCGAAAACGTTGAGCGTATTATGCACGAAGAACACTTAAGTGCACGCGAAGCGGCAATTAAAGCAATGCGTGAGGTCAGTGGCCCTGTTGTTGCAATCGTTTTAGTGCTGTGTTCTGTGTTTGTGCCTATTGCATTTTTAGGCGGCTTAACCGGTGAATTGTTCCGTCAATTTGCGATCACCATCTCTATTGCGGTGAGCTTATCGGGCGTAGTTGCGCTAACCATGACACCTGCACTGTGCGTCCTAATCTTAAAACAAGAGCATAAACAAACCGCGCGGTTTTTCTTATGGTTTAATGCAACCTTCACAAAAATTACGAGCCGTTATGTTGGTGCCGTCGGATTTATGGTGCGTCGTGGATTACTCGGCTTAATACTCATGACAGCAATGATTGCTGCCACAATCGGACTGTGGCAGAACACACCCGGTTCATTAGTACCAGACGAAGATCAGGGCTATTACATATCGGCTATTTTCTTACCCGATGGTTCATCGCTTGAGCGTACAGAGCACGTTACTCAACAAGTTGTTAAAGCGGTGCAATCAAACCCTGCCAACGAAAACGTCGTGGCATTTACGGGGTTTGACTTTATCGGTGGCGGGTATAAAAACAGCGCTGCAACCTTGTTTGTCACTCAAAAACATTGGGATGAACGCGAGGTCGACACGAAAGCGCTTGTTCAAGAATTGTTTATGAAAACAGCCGGGATAAAAGAAGCACTGGTACTTGCCTTTAATCCCCCCGCTATTTTTGGTCTGGGAAATACAGGTGGTTTTGAGTTTTATATTCAAAACAAAGGTGACAGTGACCCTGATAAACTGCAACAAGCGATGCAGTTAATGACAGCAGAAGCACAAAAGAGCCCTATCATTAGTGGCCTTCAAACTCTGTGGCGCCCAGATGCCCCGCAACTGCGTGTTGATGTTGACCGCGAGCAAGCTCGTGCAATGGGGGTTGAAATAGACGATGCCTTTACCGCACTGGCTGGTAACCTAGGCACCTATTATGTAAACGACTTCAATAAGTTTGGCCGTGCATGGCAAGTGCTTATGTCTGCGGATGCTGAATTTAGAATGAAACCTGATGACATCAAACGTATCTATGTTAAAAACAACCTAGGCAATATGGTGCCCTTGTCAGCGTTTACAACAATTGAATACAGCCGAGGCCCTGAGAACTTAAACCGCTACAATAACTTACCAGCCGTAAAACTAATGGGTAATGCAGCACCAGGTTATAGCTCAGGCCAAGCAATTGCCGAAGTAGAACGGATCGCAAACGCAGTGCTCCCCCCTAACATGACCTACGAATGGACAGGGTCTGCGTACCAAGAAAAACGCAGTTCAGGGACAACGGGTATTGCACTAGGGCTTGCTGTGATCATGGTGTTTTTAATTCTGGCAGCATTGTATGAACGTTGGTCATTACCGCTCTCAGTGATGCTAGCATTACCCTTTGGTACGTTTGGTGCATTGATTGCTGTTTGGCTGGTAGGCATGACTAACGACGTTTACTTCCAAATTGGCTTAGTCACCCTACTCGGTCTAGCGAGTAAAAATGCCATATTAATCGTTGAGTATGCGCTAATGAAACATCAACAAGGGTGGAGCGCAAGTACTGCTGCATTGGAAGCAGCTCGCTTACGTTTTAGACCCATTATTATGACCTCATTAGCCTTTATATTGGGTGTTGTACCATTGGTGTTAAGCTCAGGTGCCGGTGCTGGAGCCCGTCACAGCGTTGGTACAGGCGTAATGGGCGGCATGATGGCGGCTACCTTCCTCGCAGTGTTCTTTGTACCGCTGTTCTTTTATTGGCTGACTGAGCGTAAGTTAACTGAAAAACGTTCAAGGCAAGAGCTTGCTGATGAAATTGCTGCGCACCATAAGCAAGAGCATGTCGATACGCAAGAAGGCAACTTATAAAAAACGAAGGGCAAACAATAAGTTTGCCCTTTTTTTATAAGTCATTTGTCAGTATTTCATTACTGGTAATTTGTGCTTTGCGGCGCTAATATTAACTAAATATGTGTGGAGTACAGCATGAACAATCAAAAATTAAGCGAATTTGAGCAATACTTTCAGATAGAAGAAAGCAACCGCGTGAACTTATACGCTGTTGAGCCACATGTTGTGCCGAAAACGCATGCTGAACTTGAAGCCGATATTCCCGCCCTATTTAAGCTTGCAAATGAAGTGAATGAACTTGAGCAAAGTACATTACGCCCACTGCGTAATTTAGGTGACATAGCTCAAGAGCTGGCCATATTTTTACAAGCTCAATCACGTAAAATAGACTTGATTATGAGCCACATTCTGGCCTCTGAACAGCCCGAAGATAACGCAAATTATTGTGATAGTTATGGTGGCGGTGGCGTAAAACTCACATCGACTGAGGTATACGAATTAGGGCAAACGTTTAGAACCAAACTATTTTTGCAGCATGAAGCATCAGCGATATATTGTTATACCGAATTAGTTGCGATTGAAAAGCGCGATGATGATAAATACCAATACACTTTATTATTCACTGCCATTCGCGATGCAGACCAAGATTTAGTCGTTCGGGCAGCATTGCATGCACAAACTCGCCAGCTTAAAAAACGTCAACAAGAAAACACGTCGCAAAGCAGTTAAAAATCCTGCTTTATCGCGCACAAAAAGCTGACATCTATGGCTAAAATGCTAAACTAGCCCCACCTTTGTTTGTTTAATACCTTCATGAAATTTAGACTTTTACCTGAATGGGCTGAGCAAGACGCTGTAATGCTCACTTGGCCGCACCAAGATACCGATTGGGCTGCAATTTTAACGGTTGTAGAACCCGTTTACGTCGCCCTATGTCAAGCAATTAGCCAACAACAAGATGTGGTGATTGTTGCTCATAACGACGCACTTAAAAACCACATAAGTGCCCTACTGGCCGACGCGGGTGTTGATGCACACCGTATTCACTTTGTCGTTACCCCGTGCAACGATACATGGGCTCGCGACCATGGACCGTTAACCTGTGCGAACCTTGATAACGCAGCTGATTTAAAAATCATGGATTTTATTTTTAATGGCTGGGGTAATAAATTCGAAAGCCAGCTTGATAACCATATTAATCAAGTGCTCGTCAAACAACTAGCAAACCCAAACACGGCTTATCAGCAAAGTGATTTAGTGCTTGAAGGTGGCGGCGTTGAAATTAATGAGCACGGTGTGCTGTTGACGACCAGTGAATGTTTGTTAAACCCGAATCGTAATCCATCGTTATCTAAAACAGACATCGAGCAAATCCTTAAAGAACAATTAGGTGCCGAATCGTTTTTATGGGTTGATCACGGCTATTTAGCGGGTGATGACACAGACAGCCACATTGATACGTTAGTGCGTTTTGCACCAAACAATACGCTTGTATACGTTAAGTGTGATGACGAAAATGATGAGCATTTTGCTGCATTAGACGCGATGGAAAAACAGTTACACACGTTTAAAACACACCAAGGTGAAGATTACAGGCTTATCGCTCTTCCTTGGCCTAAAGCGGTGTTTAACGATGACGGTGACAGATTACCCGCCACTTATGCCAATTATTTAATCATCAATAAAACAGTGCTTGTGCCAATTTACGGTGATGAACATGACTCACTGGCATTAGCTCAAATTGCAATGGCCTACCCAGAACACACCGTACTGGGTATTAACTGTTTACCAATTATCCATCAGTTTGGCAGTTTACACTGCATTACGATGCAATTACCGCGCGGCTTTTTAGCAGGAGCAAACAATGACTAAACCAACGCATTTAAAGGTTGCCCTTGTACAGCAATCTAATTCTGATAACGCCCAAGAAAATATGGCAAAATCAATTGCAGGCATTCGTGATGCAGCAAGCCAAGGCGCTAAACTGGTTGTTCTTCAAGAACTACACCGCAGTTTATATTTCTGCCAAACAGAAGACGTTGATGTTTTCGATTTAGCAGAAACAATTCCAGGCCCAAGTACAGACACACTGGGTGCGCTGGCAAAAGAGTTAAATGTGGTGATCGTGTCATCATTATTCGAAAAGCGTGCCACAGGCCTTTACCATAACACCGCCGTTGTACTTGAAACAGACGGCAGCATTGCGGGTAAATACCGTAAAATGCATATTCCGGATGATCCGGGGTTTTACGAGAAGTTTTACTTCACACCGGGGGATTTAGGGTTTCAACCAATTCAAACCTCAGTGGGTAAACTCGGTGTGCTAGTATGTTGGGATCAATGGTTCCCTGAAGCCGCACGCTTAATGGCGATGGCGGGAGCTGAAATCTTAATTTACCCAACAGCCATCGGCTGGGATCCTCGTGATGATAAAGACGAGCAAACGCGTCAAAAAGACGCCTGGGTTATTTCACAGCGTGCGCATGCTGTTGCCAATGGTGTGCCCGTTATTAGCTGTAACCGCGTTGGTCATGAAAGTGATCCAAGTGCGCAAAGCGAGGGTATTCAGTTTTGGGGTAATTCGTTTATCGCAGGCCCTCAAGGTGAAATCCTTGCACACGCAAATAACAGCGACGAGCAGTTACTTGTTGTTGAACTTGACCAACAACGCAGCGAAAACATTCGCCGTATTTGGCCATACCTACGTGATCGTCGCATCGACCACTATCAGGATCTAACAAAAATTTATCGAGACTAAACACAGTTTAAAGGAGTAGTAAATGGCGTTTGCGCAATGGGCAGCATTGCCTTGGGTAAAATCTGAGAAAGATAAAATTCACTGGGGACAACTAACCGGCAGCGGGCTGAGTATCGCAATAGCCGAAGGTGTGAAACAACATAACGAACTTGTTGTGATTGTCACCCCAGATACACCAAGCGCCCTTCGCCTTGAAACTGAACTCGAATTTTTATTACCTGAAAACCCAGTCATGGTCTTCCCTGACTGGGAAACGTTACCTTATGATCATTTTTCACCGCATCAGGATATTATCTCTGCGCGTCTTGCCACTCTTAACACCTTAAAAAAAGAACAACAAAGCGTGTTAATTGTGCCCGTGTCGACCTTGATGCTACGCACTGCTCCCGCGTCATTTATCTATGGTTCAACCCTTAATTTTACGGTGGGTGACACGCTAGATACTCACACCCTACGTGATAACCTTGAGCAAGCAGGCTACTTACATGTTCAACAAGTGATGGAGCATGGTGAATATGCAATACGTGGCTCAATTGTTGACTTATACCCGATGGGGAGTCCTCACCCATTCAGATTAGACTTTTTTGACGATGAACTAGACAGCATCCGCTTGTTTGACGTAGAAAGCCAACGTTCTGATGAAAAAGTCGATAAAATAGAGCTCTTACCGGCCCACGAATTCCCGACAAACGATGCAGATATAGAACGGTTTAGAATTAATTATCGTGAACAATTTGGTGCCAGCTCCGAGCAAGATTCTATCTACATGCAGGTAACCAAAGGCACTTGGCCTGCGGGGATTGAATATTACATGCCGCTGTTTTTCGATCAACTAGCGACAATTTTCGATTACCTTCCCAACAATACCACTTTCATGCACTTTGGTGATATTGAGCATGCCGCTGAGCAGTTTTGGCATGATGTAAATGTACGCTATGAAAACCGCCGTGTAGACCCTCTTAGACCGCTTCTTGAGCCTATAAAACTTTATCAAAGTGTCAATGAACTGTTTGGTGAGTTTGCACACTACGCGCGAATACGTTTATCACAGGCAAAGCTTGGTACGAAAGCAGGACACACAAATTTAGCCAGCAACGATTTACCCAATGTACGTATTGATCATAAATTGCATGAGCCGTATCAAGGCCTAATTGACTATGTTGCCAGTGAAAAAAAACAAAAAGGCCGTGTGCTACTGTCTGTAGAGTCTGACGGACGACGTGAATCGCTGCTGACACTGTTAAAACCAAGTGGTTTAAAGTTTAAAGAATTTAATTCATTCACCGACTTTACCCAAAGCTCTAGTGATGTGGGTTTAATCGTCTCGCCCCTTGAGCAAAGTGTGGTACTGGATGGTAAACCCCGTTTAACCATCATTACAGAGCAAGAGTTATTAGGTATTAAGGTGTCTCAGCGCAGACGCCGAAAACATAAATACGAAGCAAGCCAAGATGCATTAATTCGCAATCTGGCAGAACTGCGTCAAGGTCAACCAATTGTGCACCTTGATCACGGTGTGGGTCGTTATCAAGGTCTTGAAACCATTGATGCTGCGGGGGTGATTACCGAGTTTGTTACGATCATCTACGCAAACGAAGCCAAACTCTATGTGCCCGTTTCTGCACTTCATATGTTGAGCCGTTATTCAGGTGGAGAGGAAGCAAGTGCCCCACTTCATAAACTGGGTTCAGATGCATGGGAAAAAGCGAAAAAACGCGCCGCAGAAAAAGTACGCGATGTCGCTGCTGAGCTGTTAGATATTTACGCAAAACGCCAAGCTAAACCTGGCAATATGTTTAAACTTGACGGCAGTGCTTATCGCCAATTTAGCGACAGCTTTCCATTTGAAGAAACAGACGACCAACGCAACGCCATCGAAGCTGTACTGGGCGATATGCAAAGTAAACAGGCTATGGACCGATTAGTGTGTGGTGATGTGGGTTTTGGTAAAACAGAAGTCGCCATGCGCGCTGCCTTTGTTGCCGTAAATGATAACAAGCAAGTCGCCGTGCTAGTCCCGACCACGTTACTTGCACAGCAACATTTTGAAAACTTTAAAGATCGCTTCGCTGATTTGCCAATAGAAGTCGGTGTTTTATCGCGTTTTAATTCGACAAAAGAACAAAAAGAAACACTGGATAAAATGGCCGAAGGCAAGCTAGATATTGTCATAGGTACACACAAATTAATTCAGCAAGACATTAAATTTAAAGACTTAGGCTTATTAATCGTTGATGAAGAACATCGCTTTGGTGTTCGTCAAAAAGAAAAGATAAAAGCACTGCGCGCCGATGTCGACATTTTAACCCTCACCGCCACCCCGATTCCGCGTACACTGAATATGGCAATGAGCGGCATGCGCGACTTATCGATTATCGCCACACCACCGGCTAAACGATTGGCCGTTAAAACCTTTGTAAGACAACGTGATGCTGAGCTCATTCGCGAAGCTATTCTGCGTGAAATTAAGCGCGGCGGCCAAGTTTATTTCTTACACAATAATGTTGAAACTATCGACCGTGTTGCTGAAGAAATTACTGAGTGGGTACCAGAAGCGAGCGTTACCACTGCACACGGCCAAATGCGTGAACGCGAGCTTGAGCAAATCATGAGTGATTTTTATCACCAAAAATACAATGTGATTGTGTGTACAACAATCATTGAAACCGGCATTGATGTTCCGACTGCAAATACCATCATAATGGATAGAGCCGACAAGCTTGGCCTAGCTCAGCTGCATCAGCTTCGCGGCCGCGTTGGTCGAAGTCACCACCAAGCGTACGCGTATTTATTAACAGGCAATCCAAAGTCATTAACCAAAGATGCAGTAAAACGCCTTGAGGCCATCGAGTCTTTAGAAGATTTAGGCGCAGGCTTTGCGTTAGCGACGCATGATTTAGAAATTCGTGGCGCGGGTGAGCTACTCGGTGATGATCAATCAGGGCAAATGCAGAGCATCGGTTTTAGCCTTTATATGGAAATGCTTGAGCAAGCCGTTAACGCACTAAAAGAAGGCAAAGAGCCAACACTGGAGAACCTGCTAGGTCAACAGACTGAGGTTGATTTAAAACTGCCAGCCTTATTACCGGATGATTATATTCATGATGTAAATGCACGCTTAGGAATCTATAAACGCATCGCAAGCTGTGCTAATCTCAATGACATGGACGAGCTACAGGTCGAGTTAATAGACCGATTTGGTTTACTCCCAGATGCCACGAAAAACTTATTTAGTTTGCAACAACTGAAATTGCAAGCCAGCAATATTGGCATCAAAAAGATTGAAGCAAACCCGAAAGGCGGCTATTTTGAGTTTAGCCAGCATACAAAGGTTAACCCTAGCTTCATTATAGGTTTGATACAAAGTGCTCCGCATATATATAAAATGGACGGCGCAAATAAATTGCGTTTTGCGATCAGCGAGGCGAACCCTCGTGAACGCTTGAAAATGGTCACTGCAATGATTGCAGATTTCGAAAAAAAGGTTAGCCATTAATGTTGTTTAGAAATAGTTTTATTTTACTTTGTTGCTTATTTACAAGCTCATCGTTTGCAGCACGCTGGTTCGAAATAGAAGTGCTTATTTATAAACAACGTCCAGCGCCCTACTTACAAGAAGATTTCTCGTTAAAACATGATGAAATCAATGCAAAACGTTCGAAAGACTTATTATCACCTGTCTACAAAGCGCACGCTAAACAAGCTTGTATTAACGGTGATAGTCGTTTTCGTTCACAGTCATTTACTGATGAATTGATTAATTCAAACCCACATTCGAATGTCTGTGACGACAGCGTTGATTTTTTAGCAAGCTACAACGAATTACCTGTCTCTCCCCCTGTCGAACCACGTGAAGACACCGACGAAATTTATTTAATGGCGCCTGAGCAACTGCAATTTACTGAACAGAAAAACCAGCTTGATAGAAAAGGTTTAACACCGTTATTACACACCGGTTGGCGTTTTCCTGAAATGAGTGAATCACGCGCTCAAAGTATTCGGTTATTTGCAGGCAAACATTTAGCAGCAAGTTCACCTGCTATTGAACCAGATAACAATGACTTTATTAGCCTAGTAACTCCATCAGAGCAATATATTCCAGAGAGTTTGCAACAAACGCCTGATTGGGAATTAGATGGTTTAATGAAAATTTACGTTCGTCATTACCTTTTTATAAATGCTGATTTTGATATTAGTCAGCGTTTAGAAACCGGTGATTATGAAAAAGCCCGCTTTTCACAATTTAAGCGTGTGATCAGCAACGAAATACATTATTTCGATCATCCTCGTATGGGCATGATCGTGCAAATAAGACGCTACAACCATTAATGGAATCTATTATGAAAAAATATATGGCAATTGCTGCTGCCGCTGCAGTGTTAACATTAGCTGGCTGCTCTAAAGTAAACCTTGAGAACTATGAAAAAATAAAAATCGGTATGGATAAAGCAGAAGTTGAAGCTATCTTAGGCTCGGCTGATAAGTGCGAAGAGAAAACACTGCATACGAACTGTATCTGGGGTGATAATGATAAAAATATCGAAATCACTTTAGTTTCAGATAAAGTATCGCTTTATAGTAAAACAGGTTTAGACGCTAAATAATCCTGTAAGGGTGGCATATAGCCACCCTACTCACTCTTATCTAATTGACTGTGGATCAGCTCTATATTAATAATTTTGCTGCGATTTAACGTAATTTTGTAGCGTTCATACCTAGTTTCGTGCTCATTTTCTGAAAAAACTAACACCAAATTTAATTGGTAACGCCTCTCAACAGCCTGCTTTGATATTTTATTACTGTCGAGATGATAGAGTTTTCCCTCACCACGTTTTAAGTAACGCGCAAACGGCGCTAAACTAAAGCTAACAGTTTGTTGCAACGTATCATACCCGGGCAAAAACTCTTTTGCATTGACGTGTGTTTCACTGGCAAAGTGTAACCATTGTGCTGCTTGTTTATTTTGATGGCGACGCTTAGAAAATATCTGACGCACTTTTTTTGGGATCCGCTTGAACGAGGTGTATTCGAGCCAAATGTACTGACTGGCGATCCTGTCTTTTGTAATACTGTTCTTAAACTGAAAACGCCATTTCGGCCTGCCTCTCACAATGGCACGCCAAATAACACGTGTTATATCTTCTTTAAATATTTCACGCAGCCCGTAGATCACCCCTAAAATCAAAATTAATGTCGCTGTCACTTCAGTAAAGGTTGAGCGTGCATTAAGTACAACCAGCATCACAAAAGCCATTATAACGGCAGTGACAGTGCCTTTAACCATTCGCTTTAGATAACTATTAAGATGCCGTGTGGTGCGATTTAAGATAACGCCATGCTCAATTAAGCGTTGTAATAAACGCATTTTATTTGTAATGCGGTTTGCATCTTCAAGGGTTGATTGCGAATTATACTCTTGTTCTTCTCGGTAGCTGTTTTCTGCTTTACAGAAATCGAGCAACTCACCACGCTCTTTTGCAAAATCGCTACTGCGCGGCCCTTCGTCTAATAACTTTAAAAATGATTGTTCAACATGCCAGCTTAAATAGTTATCGGCATTTTTATAAAATGGCAGCAACTTTTCATCATCTGGGGTATAACGACGTAGTTTTTTTAGTAACCCTTCAGTTTGCTCACACAACTCCATCGCCGCAGGGTAAAACTCGTCAGCTTCGTTATGTTTTAGGGTGTCTTTAATATCTGCATTGAGTGCTAGACGAACCTGATAACAATATAAATTTAGGTTTTGCCGATAATCTTGTTGCTCACCTTTGTTTTTACTCACAAACCGACTTCGCACCAGTGGCAAGTGAATATTGTTCGCATTATAAGCTAGGTGCGACTTAAAGTGGTTGTTGAAGTACGCTTCTTCACTGAGTGTTTGCGGGTTGACACTCATTTCATTTGGAATAGAAAAATACAGATCGAGACGCTGTTCTGCGCGGGGACTTAGCTCAGGTTCGATAATAAAAGATAGGTTTTCGTCTTGTTTAAGCAATATCACCTCGTTGTTTACTTTTACACTGTAAGTTTACGCCGAGATAGCTTTTCAGACAATAAAAAAGGCCCAGTAAAAACCGGGCCTTAATAATCATTTCAAACTAGATTAGAACTTAACGTTCACACCAGCGTGGAAACGACGACCTAGTACATCGTATGTGTACGGGTCAGTGTTTGAGTCATTGTTACCTGTGTAGTAAGGTGGCTCTTTATCGAACAAGTTATTAACACCTGCAGATAGAGTCACTGTATCAGATAGTAAGTATGAACCACTGATGTCATGATAAACAACTGATGGTGTTGTAGGTGCTAAACAGCTTGATGGATCACTTTTACATAGGTAGCTATCCATTCCTGCGATATAACGTGCCTTGTATGTTGCATCCCAGCTTTCGCCACGTGCTGATAATGTAAAGTTAGACTTGATATCAGCGTAGCCACCAGAACCAGAAGTGATAAGACCCGCGTAATCAGTCGTATCATCAAGTACTGTTACAACGTACTCGTCTAGGTAAGTAGTATCTAGACCCGCTTTCCAGTTAAGACCTGCAGCTTCAAAGCTGTAAGTTAGGTTTAAGTCGATACCAGAAGTCTTCTCAGAACCAATGTTTTGTAATTGGTTGTTGAATTTAACACGACCCGTGCTATCCATGCTGATATTCGCTGATTGACATAGCACTGTATTAGCATTGTCAGACGTTGCTAAACACTGATCAACAATGTATTGCTCATTAACTGACGCAATCGCATTCTCAATTTCAATTTTGTAGTAATCAAGTGTCATGCTGAAGCCTTCAAACCACTCTGGCTCGTACACGATACCAGCAGTGAACGTATCAGCTTCTTCTGGAGTAAGTAGAGAGTTACCACCAACAGTTACTTCAGCTTGGTCCTGAGCACCTGGGAAAGTGATCTGTTCAAACGATGGTGAGTTACCTGAGTAAAGCTCTGATACAGTTGGTGCACGGAACGCAGTTGACACAACGCTACGTAGCATTAATTCATCGTTTGCTTTCCATGTTAAACCTAGTTTCCATGTTTCATCTGAACCGAATGTGCTGTAATCAAACGCACGGATTGCTGCGCTTAGTTCAACATTTTGTGCAAATGGTGCATCAGCTAGTAGTGGTAATGCAAATTCTATATATGCTTCATTTACATCAAAACCGCCTGCTGTCGGCTCAACCATAGGGTCATTTGCAAGACCTTGTGCTGTTAAAGAGTCTGGTGTGTACCATGCTTTCTCTTGACGGCGCTCAACACCTGCAGCGAATGCAGCATAACCTGCTGGCATTTCAAACATTTCACCAGATACTGATGCTGCTAGGATGAATAATTGGCTACCACCATTGTTTACTTCTGTGTAAACATTTTTACGGAAATCTTCAGATACCCATGCTGCTTGGTCTAATGGGTTAAAAGTACCCGCAGTGATTTGATCTTGGATAGCACCCATGTTGTGAAGGTTGCTTAGCTTATCTACAGAGTCGTTACGACCGAAGTTAGCAGATACATCCCATGAGTAGTCGCCTACAAAACCTTGTGCACCAACAACAGCACGAACTGTATCTACAGACTGTTCGAAGAAACGAGCACCGGTGTCAGACATACGACGACCGTAAGAGATCTTGTCGCCATATTTGTAGTTCATTTCTTGAGTCACGTAGCTGCCATCAGCATTTTTATCTAAGTAACCGTCACCATCTAGATCAACACGTTGATCATAGCTTTGGCTAAGAAGTGAATTACCCATGTTTTCAGTGTATTCAAAGTCAAACCATACTGGCTGTGGTGCCATTTGTTGCTCTGACCAACGCTTCGTGTAAGTGAACTCAGTGAATAGAGATGTATCATCTGATAATTCATAAGTCGCTAAACCAGTCAGGTTTAAACGCTCCATTGGCGTATAAAGGTAGCTTGCTGGTGAGTAGTTATATGCATCAGCATTGCCATAACGGTGATATTCACCACCACGGCCCGTTACACCGCTGTCGTCGATAAGAGATACTGGTGTATCTTCGCCTTTAGCATTAACCGTTAGACCTTTCTCACCGTTACCATTCCAGATGTGACCACCTTCGTTGTAAGATGAACCAGTACAGTAAAGACCATTGCTGCCTTCAGCTAGTGGACACTCAGAGAAGCTACGGTCAGCTTGAGATGCTTTACCACGGTCAGTGTACTGCATACCGATTACGATATTACCTTTATCGAATGATGTACCAACAGTGAAGTCAACTGAGTTTTCTGTTGCATCGCCTTCGCCAGTGATCGCAGTATTTGCGTTCATGTCTAGGCCTTCAAAATCATCTTTAAGAATGATGTTAACAACACCTGCTACCGCATCAGTACCATAAACAGCAGAAGCACCATCTTTAAGCACTTCAACTGATTTGATCATTGATACAGGAATTGTGTTTAAGTCAACAGTAGAAGCTGCACCAGTACCCGATGCAATCATACGGCGACCGTTAACAAGAACCAATGTACGGCTGCTACCTAGACCACGTAAATCGATACGTGCATTACCACCAGAACCATTGTTGATACCTGGGTTAGTCATCGCACCGCCAGTGGCAGTCATTTTTTGTAGTACGCTATCGATGCTTGTTGCACCCATCGCTTTAATATCGTCTGCGCCGATAATTGTTACTGGGCTTGCGTTTTCCATATCTGAACGCTTAATGCGAGAACCCGTAACTTGAATTTTTTCAATAGACTCTGCTGCATTATCAGCAGCTAATACTTGCATGCTTGAGAACATTGGGATTGCTGAAACAACAGCTAAACCAAGAATTGATTTTTTCATGTGAAACCCTACTTGTTGGAAATTTACCTTTAGTTAGGTAGCGCTCGTTATTATTAGAATCACGAGTCAGCGGAGGGCAACTTAGGCGCAGTTAACTGAACGAAAACTGAATGTTAGATTAAATAAAAAACACCCCAAAAATTACGTACCCATTTAAGGTAATAAGGTTTCACTATGTATCAATGTTAACAATAAAAAACCAATACAAAACAAACAGGTACAAAATGTTCAAAACAAAAAAAACACGATTGAAATCAATTACACACACTTTGTAATCAAGTGTAACTGTGATGGATATTTGTCTTTAAATGAAAATTTTACAAGTTGATCACACAACGTTATAAAAACCGTAATAGGTCAATATGTCTGCTAACCATAGTTATTCACAAAAAATAACTAAATTGGCAAAGTTAGCTTTTAAACAAGGTATTAGAGGATGGTTTTTGTATTTTGTTCACACGGATTAAATTTCCATGCAAAAAAGCAGTGAGAGCGTGTTATTCAACATAAGTGGCAAACGTAAAAAGCTATTACCTATTATAAGGCAATGAGGAGGCTGTTAATGCTCAACCTTATTTACACAGCATGGCGAGAGTCAAAGTAATAAAAAACACTCTGTTGACGGTTTTGCGCATCGGTAAAAACGACTGTCATTTTCCAAGTCATCACAGGTTCGGAGCACACTCCTACCATCGTCTGGGCCGACCAATAACTGCCTTTTTGGGTAAACTGTAAAGGGATATACCCCATATACATCGTAACCCCTTCTAGTTTTGCCGAAACTTTATAAGCATTTGGAGGTAATTTAAGGTTAATTGAAAAGGGAGTTTCTGGGCTAATGACTGAATTGGGCAACCAAATTTCCACACCGTTCGCAAACTGACAATGTGTATTTTTTTCGCACGTTGCACTTGTCTGTGGCTCATCTATACTTTGCCTGTCACAAGCAACTATGAAAACACTCAAAAACAAAATGTAGCTGGTTATTGTAGTTCGCACTCAACTTACCTGTATAAAATAAAAGCGGATACTAGTCCGCTCGTCTATGAAAAACAACTAGGCTAAGTAGAATAAGTTAATAAAAATACAATGACTGACAAAAAATAACCAACAAAGCGGGAAAATTTGATTGATGTCATAATTTTATGCAATTGACCTATCTTTTTAAGGTCAAAAATTTTATCATTTCCATCGCAAAATAAGGGTTTCTCGAGTTTGTTTTCTGAAGCTATCATCTACAGCTAGCTTTGGGTAACACGCTTGTGAAGTAATAGTAGGCCCCACTTATTACTAAGTGGGTAATTCATTTCTAAAACGCATTAATTGCAGCGGAAGCCAGAAAATGAGCCAAACAGTAGCATCACAAACTGAGTACAATTATAAAGTTGTACGCCAATTCGCTATTATGACAGTGATTTGGGGCATCGTTGGCATGAGTGTTGGGGTTCTGATTGCTGCCCAATTAGCTTGGCCAGCACTTAACTTTGATACACCATGGTTAACTTACTCTCGACTACGTCCGTTACATACGAACGCAGTAATTTTCGCATTTGGTACAAGTGCACTTTTTGCGACGTCTTATTACGTCGTACAACGTACGTGTCAAACGCGTCTTTTCTCAGATAAACTAGCGGCCTTTACCTTTTGGGGTTGGCAACTTGTTATCGTACTTGCCGCGATTACCTTACCGTTAGGTATCACGAGCTCAAAAGAATACGCAGAACTTGAATGGCCAATTGATATTCTTATCGCGGTAGTTTGGGTAACCTACGCCGTTGTATTCTTTGGTACGCTAATCAAACGTAAAGTATCGCACATTTATGTTGCAAACTGGTTCTATGCTGGTTTCATTATCACTGTTGCCGTATTACACATTGTAAACAGCATGGCAATTCCAGTGTCACTAACTAAATCATACTCTATTTATGCGGGTGCAGTAGATGCGATGGTTCAGTGGTGGTACGGTCATAACGCTGTTGGCTTCTTATTAACTGCTGGTTTCTTAGGTATGATGTACTACTTCGTACCAAAACAAGCGGGTCGCCCTGTATACTCTTACCGTCTATCGGTTGTTCACTTCTGGGCGCTTGTTTCTTTATACATCTGGGCAGGTCCTCACCACCTTCACTACACTGCGCTTCCAGACTGGACGCAAAGCTTAGGTATGGTTATGTCAGTTATCTTATTCGTCCCATCATGGGGTGGTATGATTAACGGTATCATGACGTTATCAGGTGCATGGCACAAACTTCGTACTGACCCAGTACTTCGCTTCTTAGTTGTTTCACTGTCTTTCTACGGTATGTCTACGTTTGAAGGTCCAATGATGGCTATTAAGTCTGTTAATGCACTTTCACATTACACAGACTGGACAGTAGGTCACGTTCACTCAGGTGCGCTAGGTTGGGTTGCGATGATTTCAATCGGTGCAATTTATCACTTAATCCCTGCACTATTCTCTCAGGGTCGTATGTACAGTGTTAAACTGGTTAATACACACTTCTGGTTACACACTGTAGGGGTTGTTCTATATATCGTAGCAATGTGGATTTCAGGTGTAATGCAAGGTCTTATGTGGCGTGCAGTAAACTCAGACGGTACGTTAATGTACAGCTTTGTACAATCACTAGAAGCATCGTATCCGTTCTACATCATGCGTTTCCTTGGCGGTGTATTCATCGTAACGGGCATGCTAATTATGGCTTACAACGTTTACCGTACAATTGCTGCGAAGAAAGATTCGCTTCAATTAGACGCTGACGCACAATTAGCATAACGGAGTAGGATGATGAGCAATAATAATTCACAAAACAAACATGAAATAGTCGAAAAAAATGTTGGCCTTATGGCTATCTTGACTGTCTTTGCGATCAGCTTCGGTGCACTTGTAGAAATTACACCGTTGATGTTCCAAGATGATACGACTAAGCCTGTTGATGGCCTACGCCCTCTTACAGCTTTAGAAATGGAAGGTCGTGATATTTATGTACGTGAAGGTTGTTACAACTGTCACTCACAAATGATTCGCCCTTTCCGTGACGAGGTTGAGCGTTATGGTCACTACTCTGTTGCTGGTGAATCAGTATGGGATCACCCATTCCAATGGGGTTCTAAACGTACTGGTCCAGACCTAGCACGTGTTGGTGAGCGTTACTCAGACGATTGGCATTATGCGCATTTAATGGACCCACGTGCTGTGGTTCCAGAATCAAATATGCCAGCGTTTCCTTGGTTAGACGAAAACAGAGTCGATACGACCCATACTCTTAAAAAGCTTCAAATATTCCGTGATAGCTTCGGAATTGATAAAGCAAGCACCCGTTACGACGGTAAAGGTTATGGAAGCGATGAAGAGTTACAAGCTGACATTGCGAAAATTGAAGCCATGAACAATGGTGAAGGCGCAACTGAGATGCAAGCTCTAATTGCTTACTTACAACAGCTTGGCACACACTTGAAGTAATTATTATGGATTACGGAACATACAGAGGCATTTTAACTCTGGTAATTTTAGTACTGTTTATTGTGATTGTTGTATGGGCATATAGTAAGCGTAGCAAACGTCGTTTTGATGACGCAGCTAATGCCATATTTGAAGATGAAAAAAAACACAACAACACAATCTCTAACGAGGAAAAGGAGTCTGAGAAATGACTAGCTTTTGGAGTATATGGGTTATTGTATTAACCCTTGCGTGTCTTGCTATCATCTTCGGCCTACTTCTGTGGAACTTAAAAAACTACACAGGTGTTAAAGAAGGCGAAAGCTGTGGTCACGAATTTGATGGCATTGAAGAGCTGAATAACCCACTGCCAAAATGGTGGACTTACATGTTCTTTGCAACATTCGTTTGGTCAGTTTATTACTTAGCGGCTTACCCGGGTTTAGGTAACTGGGAAGGTTTAGGTAAATGGACAAGTTCAAACCAAGGTATTACGTCTTTAGAAGAGTCTAAAAAGGCTACTGAAGAAGCGTTAGCCAATGGTGTAAACGTTCAATTAGACCAAGAGTTTATTGCAGCAGATGAGCGTTTTGGCCCTATCTTTGAGTCGTTCGCGAAACAAGACATTGAATCACTTGTAAAAGATGAAAAAGCGCTTGAGATTGGTCAACGTTTATTCTCTCAAAACTGTGCTCAATGCCATGGTTCAGATGCGCGTGGTGGTCAAGGCTTCCCTAACCTAACGGATAACGATTGGTTATACGGTGGTTCACCAGACAAAATTAAAGAAACGCTTCTTTACGGCCGTGTTGCAGCAATGCCACCTTGGGGTGATGCACTTGGCGAGCAAGGCATTAAAGAAATGACTGCTCACGTACTTAGCCTTTCGGGTCGTACAGTTAACCAAAAAGACGCTGAAGCTGGTGCAGCTAAATTTGCAATGTGTGCTGCATGTCACGGTGCTGACGGCAAAGGTTCGGTTGCTCACAACTTACCGTTTGGTGCGCCTAACCTAACCGACAATATCTGGTTATACGGTGGTTCTAAACGTGCTGTTGAAGAAACACTGAGAAATGGTCGTGCAGGTGTGATGCCAGCATGGAAAGACATTCTTGGTGAAGACAAAGTACACCTTTTAACAGCGTACGTTTACAGTCTGTCACAAGAAAAATAACCGCGCGGTTAATAAAATGTATATACAATTAATCTTTTAATTCAATAGATTAATTAAGATCAAAAAAGCCTCCATCTGGAGGCTTTTTTTTAGTCTTTTGCTTTTAGATCCGATAAAATGCGTATAACGTTTTTTGAGGTAGTAAGTACTATGAATCCCACTCCTTGGTATAAAAATTTCTGGCCATGGTTTTTAATCTCTTTTCCACTTGCCGCTATCATCGGTTGTGCGGGTCTTATTTATATGGCAATAGGCAACGGACCTGACATGGTTGTTGATGATTATTATAAAAAAGGAAAAGCAATCAATTTAGAGCTTAGTAAATTTAATAAAGCCAAAGCGCTTTATTTACATGGTGATTTAAACGTTACTGATGACAAAGTCACGTTTGTTTTTACTAAAGGTGATGCCAGTAATGTTCATTCTTTAAAAATGTCATTTTATCATCGCACCATTAAAGCTAACGACTTTGATGTAAGCTTGATGAAAAATGCTCATGGTGACTTTACAGCCCTGCTCGATGCTCATGTTGATGGTGCGTATACCGTATTTATTGAACCTGTCGATAACAGTTGGAAACTAAAAGAAGATATTATTCTTCCAACAGCTAAAACAATTTCGATTAGCCCTGAATATAAGTAGTTAACGCTCATGTCTGATAATTGCTTTCATTGTCTTGAAAGTGTGCCAAAAGGCTTTAATGCAACTGTCGTAATAGATGGGAAGGCACAGCCTATGTGTTGTATTGGCTGCCAAACAGTGGCCGAGAATATCGTTGCCCAAGGCATGACCGATTACTATAAGTTTAGAACTGTTCGCTCTGGGAAAGTTGAACAACTTGTTCCAGAGCAATTAGAGCTTATAAAAAGTTACGATAACGAAGATATTCAAGATGAGTTTATTGCCACCTCCCATGAGTTATCTGAGGTTTTACTCACCGTTGAAGGTATTACCTGTGCCGCCTGTGCTTGGCTTATTGAAAAGCAGCTACTTAATTTGTCAGCCATCAGACGCGTAGATGTAAATACCTCAACAAATCGTGCCATGATCCAGTGGGATAAATCAGTCACCCCACTGAGTAAAATAATTACTGCATTACATGAAATAGGTTACAAAGCCTACCCCTTTCAAGCCGACTTAGAAGCCAGCCAAAAGCAACAAGCTGCAAAGGCCTATATTCGCCGCTTAGGTGTCGCCGGCCTGATGACTATGCAGGTAATGATGTTTGCTTTTGCAATGTACTTTGGCATGTTTTCTGGCATGGAAGAAAACTTTGAACAATACTTTCGCTGGATAAGCCTCGTACTTGCTTCGCCGGTTATTCTTTACAGTGCATTACCCTTCTTAACGAATGCAATTAATGGATTAAGAGCAAAACAGCTGAATATGGACTTACCCGTCTCTTTGGCTATTTTTGGCGCGTATGGCGCAAGTTGTTATGCAACCATAATGTCGGTTGGCGAAGTGTATTTTGAATCAATCTGTATGTTTACCTTTCTATTATTGTTGGGTAAGTATTTAGAGTTCAGAGCACGATTAAAAGCCAGCGAATTCACAGCAAACCTACAAAAACTACTCCCGCTTACCGCACGCATTATTGATAACACCCATCAAGAATCAATCATTGCCGCTAAAAAACTCAAACTGGGCGACGTGGTGCTTATAAAAGCTGGTGAAACAATCCCTGCTGACGGGATAGTTATTAAAGGTAAAACAACGGTCGATGAAGCGATGATGACAGGCGAGCATCAACCCGTTAATAAGTTTGTTAATCATCAAGTATTTGCTGGCACCATTAACCACGATGGCGTGATCAGCATTGAGATTAATAAAATTGGCCAAAACACCCTTATTAATCAAATTATAAAATTGCAACATACAGCCTTAACTAAGCGTCCACGACTTGTTGAGATAACGGATAAAGTGGCACAATGGTTTGTCGCATGCTTATTGCTTTTTGCCTCAATCACCGCTATTGGCTGGTATCAAGTTGATCCTGAACATGCATTTTGGATCACCATTTCTGTATTGGTTGCAACCTGCCCGTGTGCGCTCAGCTTAGCGATTCCTACGGCACTCACTTGCGCCGTGGCAAGCTTAACTAAACGCGGTATATTAATAAAACAAGCCCACGTCTTAGAGACACTCCCTCAACTAAGTGATATCGCCTTTGATAAAACAGGCACACTCACACAAGGTCGTTTTACAATTGAGCGCATTGAGTTAATAGATAATACGTACTCAGAAGCTGAAGCATTAACTCTTGCTGCTCAGCTAGAGAGCTTTTCCGAGCACCCGATTGCCAATGCCTTTGCAGGGTTTAACAATAGCGTCAATCCGTTCGAAAATGTCACTATTGAACCAGGCAAAGGTATCATTGCTAACCTTAATAATGAGCACTTTGCGATTGGTAAAAGTGGCTGGTTTGAAACCGATAAAGCAGACGCCCAAGCCACTTTATATGCAAACAAACAGATTGTTGCACGCTTCTACCTATCGGATAGTTTGCGTAATAATGCCGATAAACTCATTAAAAACCTTCATGCGCAACACATAAAGTGCCATATGTTAACTGGGGATGCCTCAAACAGTGGGGAGCGATTGGCTAAACAACTAAATCTCGACACTGTTCACGCTGGCTGCAGCCCACAAGATAAGCAAACGCATGTTGATGCCCTTGCAAGTAAAGGTGCTGTGGTTGCTATGGTTGGAGACGGCGTTAATGACAGTCCAGTTTTTGCAAGTGCACACTTATCAATTGCGATGGAAACTGGGGCAGATATTTCCAAAAACAGTGCTGATGTGGTATTACTCAATAGTGATTTAAGCGCCATTGAGCATCTGCTTAGCGTCTCGAAAAAAACGCGCAGAATTGTGAAACAAAACTTGGCGTTATCACTTATTTACAATGGTTCGATTTTACCTTTAGCAGCATTGGGGCTCGTTGCGCCTTGGATGGCTGTTATTGGCATGTCTGCAAGCTCCATTTTGGTTATTACCAACTCATTAAGGTTATTAAAACTATGAGTATCATTTACATGTTAATCCCGATTGCGATTTTGTTTGTAATAATCGCTATTGGTGTATTTTTTTGGGCTGTAAAAAGTGAACAATTCTCAGATTTAAATAAACAGGGCCACAGTATCCTGTTTGAAGATGACAAAGAGCAGCACAACAAAAGTAATGATTGATCCCCTTTTCATTAGTGCATTTGTTATGGGGTTACTTGGCAGTGGCCATTGCTTAGCGATGTGTGGTGGCATTGCAAGTAGCTTACAGCTTGCCGCCGACAAAAATCGTGCTGTGAGCTTTTCTGTTGCCTACAATGTAGGGCGCGCGCTGAGTTATATGTTAGCGGGTGCTTTAGTCGCGGGTATCAGCAGTCGCTTTGCAGCACAGAACACCAGTATCGCCCTCGCTTTATCATTTTTGAGTGGCATTTTTATGCTACTTGTAGGCATCTATATTATGCGTTTGGCTGCCACATTACAGTGGTTAGAAAAACTTGGGAAAACGCTCGTGTGGCAACATTTAGCAAAATTAAATCGCTATTTATTGCCGGTTAATACAACCCCTAAAGCCCTGCTTTATGGTGCGCTTTGGGGTTGGCTGCCGTGTGGATTAGTTTACTCTGCACTGACATGGGCCCTGACGAGCCCTTCTGCGCTTCATGGTGCAGGGGTTATGCTATTTTTTGCCCTAGGCACATTTCCAGCGATGGTCAGTGTTGGCCTCGCGAGTCAAAAAATAAACGTTTTTTTAAACCATGTTTGGACTAGGGTTATTCTAGGAAGCGTAATAATATGGTACGGTGTATACTTATTAATTATAGCAACTGACAGGCTCGTTCATTAACCTTACGAGTTGTTAACTTATTAGAATGGATTTGATGTATGGACTTTTCACAAAACAAGTCAAAAGGCTTATGCACTATTAGCTGTAATAATTGCAGTATTAGTCAGCTGTGTTTACCATTTTCGCTTAACGGCCAAGAAATGGATCGTCTTGATGAGATTATCGAGCGTAAAAAGCCTCTTCACAAAGGCGACTTTTTATTTGAGTCGGGTGAAAAGCTAAATGCAATTTATGCAGTTCGCTCAGGTTCATTTAAGTCTTATACGCTTTCGGAGCAAGGTGATGAGCAAATCACAGGCTTTCATTTAGCCGGTGATCTCGTTGGCTTTGATGCTATCAATAAAATGTCTCATCAAAGTTTTTCGCAAGCGCTTGAAACATCAATGGTATGCGAAATTCCATTCGATACATTAGATGAATTGGCAGGTAAACTACCAAAGTTACGCCAACAAATTATGCGCTTGATGAGTAACGAAATTAATTACGACCAAGAAATGTTGTTACTGCTTAATAAGAAATCAGCAGAAGAGCGTTTAGCCAGCTTTATTTACAACCTTGCAGAACGATTTGGTGAGCGTGGTTTCTCGCGTAAAGAGTTCCGTCTTACAATGACTCGTGGCGAAATAGGTAATTATCTTGGTTTAACCGTCGAGACAATTAGCCGCCTACTAAGCCGCTTTCAAAAAGCCGACACTATCAAAGTTGAAGGTAAATTTATTACCATTTTAGATCAACAGGCGCTTGCTTCAACAGCCGCGATTAAATGTAAATAGAGTTTGATATAGCGCAACTTTCTATTGCTTGCCCCTTTAACTGCTCAGAATTTAGGTTACACTCAAAGGTATACCTTTTTGCAGAACAGTTAAGGAGCAGCATATGGACGCAATAAAACGAATTTTAGCAGTAATAGATCCCACCAAGGAACAGCAGCATAGTTTAAGCCGCTCAATTGACCTAGCCAAAAAGTCAGGCGCAACCATCACTGCTTTTCTTAGTATTTATGACTTCTCCTACGAAATGACCACAATGCTTTCATCTGATGAGCGTGAAGCCATGCGCGAAGCTGTCATCAAAGACCGTCAAGTCTGGTTAAATGAACAAATCGCCCTTTACCCTGAATTATCAATTGATAGTTGTGTTGTTTGGCACAATCGCCCTTACGAAGCCATTATTAATACGGTGATCAATGACGGTTATGATCTTGTGGTTAAAGGCACACATCAGCATGACACCCTTAAATCAGTGATTTTTACACCGACTGATTGGCACCTCATTCGTAAGTGCCCTGCACCGGTGTTATTGGTTAAAGAAAAAGAGTGGCCTGCACATGGCAACATACTCGCAGCAGTGAATGCAGTCAGTGAAAATGAGCAACACCTTGCGCTGAACAAACGTATTATCAATGATGCACGCTTTATTTGTGACCTTGCTAATGCGCAGCTTAATTTAGTGAATGCCTACCCTGCTACACCGGTAAATATTGCTATCGAAATTCCTGAGTTTAACCCGGGTGTATACAACGAATCGGTTAAAAAGCATCATTTTGAATCAACCTTAGAACTAGCAAAAAGTTTTCAAATTGATGAAGCACAATGCCACATTGAAGAAGGCCTTCCTGAAGATGTGATCCCTGATGTTGCTGCAAAACTTAACAGCGAGCTTGTGGTTATTGGCACTGTAGGCCGCACCGGTTTAAGTGCTGCATTGGTTGGTAATACAGCTGAGCATGTAATTGATAGCCTAGATTGCGACGTATTGGCTCTAAAACCAGATGGCTACGTGAGCCCTTTAGCAAAATAATTCTCATCGTTGCGGGAAACAAATAATTGTTGTTTACCCGCGCTTCAAATATAATACGCCCCTTTATTTTACCCATGTATTTATAAGGGGGCGTAGTGTCTCACTCAGCAGAAGCTAAAGCGCAATATAACTTTAATAAGTTACAAAAACGCTTACGTCGATTAACCGGCCAAGCCGTTATGGACTTTAATATGATCGAAGATGGCGATCGTATCATGGTCTGTTTATCAGGCGGCAAAGACAGCTACACCCTATTAGATACATTACAGCATCTACAACGTGTCGCACCGGTTAAGTTTGATTTGTTCGCGATTAACTTAGACCAAAAGCAACCAGGGTTTCCTGAGCACGTTTTACCCGAATACTTAGATAAACTCGGTATTGAATACAAAATAGTTGAAGAAGACACCTACAGCATTGTTACCGATATTATTCCTGAAGGTAAAACAACCTGTTCACTGTGCTCACGCCTTCGTCGCGGTATTTTATACCGTACAGCGAAAGAAATGGGCGCGACTAAAATTGCCCTTGGTCACCACCGCGATGATATGATAGAGACGTTGTTCTTAAATATGTTCTACGGCGGTAAATTAAAAAGTATGCCCGCTAAATTAATGAGCGATAACGGCGAGCATATGGTGATTCGCCCACTGGCATATTGTAAAGAAGTCGATATCGAAAAATACGCAGAGCGTATGGAATTCCCTATTATTCCATGTAACTTATGTGGCTCTCAGGAAAACTTGCAGCGTAAACACACAAAAGCCATGCTTGCTGAGTGGAATAAACAGCATCCGGGTCGTATTGAAAGCATTTTCACGGCAATGCAAAACGTCGTGCCGTCGCACTTAGCTGATAAAGACTTATTCAATTTTAAAGACCTGCAAACAGGTGATGTAATTGATGGTGGCGATATCGCCCTTGATAAGCCAGATATCCCAAAACAGCCTGCGCTTGATGACGAACACATTAGTGACGTTGTGACAATTAACCTAAGCTAATGGTTTAAAAAAACATTTAACTAATTATTAGGAGAGCAAAGAAGCTCTCCTTTTTATTTTTGGTAAAAAATTATCTAACTAACTTTCGCTCCTAATCGAGCTGCTTTCTCAAGCCAGACTTTTCTTTTATTGCTACTGGAATTTATAACTGGCCCAAAGTATGTAGTGGTTTTATTTTTAATGCCAGAAAAGTCCAAAATACAATGTTTAAAATTCTTATAGATAACATTCCCTTGAATGTATTTATACCAAAAAGCAGGGGTATCTAACGTTATTAATAACTCTGATGTACGTCCTTTTAATAACTTTTTCGGTATTGATTTACCTTCGACATATTTAAACGAAAACCCCGGTAAAAAAACTCTATCAATCGCCCCTTTAAACTTAGCAGGCATGGTTCCCCACCAAACAGGACTAACAATCACAATATGCTCAGACCACAGAATCTTCTCTTGGAGATCTGCTAAACAAGGCTCTAAATCAATCACTTTGTCATAGCCTTCGGCTAAGTTCATTTCGAAATTCAAGTCACCGATATTAACGTGCTTAACGTCATGTTTTTTTATGGCAACTGCTGCATACTGTTCCGCTAAAGATTTACACAGGCTGGTTAGTTTCGGGTTAGCATTGATTACTAATATTCTTTTCATACACTGACATATCCATTTAGAGTGAGGACACAGTGTAAACTCTCACCTAAGGGTAAGAGTCAAGTTCTTGAATACACTTATCAATTGAAATTCGGTAATTTTTAATGCGCTCTCTTTGAAGTTCAAGCTCCTTTATATTTTCTTCGACTACAGCTTGCTTTTGAATAAGGTAATGGCTGACAGCCTGCCAATCAAAATCCTCGTTTTCTCCCTTCAAAGCAACCATATCTGACAGTGCAACTCCCAGAGTTTGAGCCTCTTTATTAATTTGATTAAATAAATATTCTCTTGATTATAAACTCGATACTTTCCAACCCTAGAAACAGTCAGTAAACCCATTGATTCATAGAGCCTTATTGCTCTTTGTGTTGCCCCAGACAGTTTAGATGCCTCATTGAGATACATTCGAACGTCCTTATCCACCAAATCAATTTATGTGACATGCTTTGTTTGTATTTAAGAGATAGTGTTAGATATAGATTTTTCAGATTAATACCATTGTGCTTAATTAAGGGGTCTATTTTGAGGCAATAAAACCGCGTTGATAACAAGGGAAAAATTTAGTTATTTAGTTGTTCTCGGCAATTGCTCCTGCATTGCTCTACCTCCTGCATCCATGCAGTCGTAAATCAGAAATTTTTAACGTAGGTAGCGACTGGTTTAATCACTCAAAATGATGAAGTATTTTTGCAAAATGGTATAAATCATTAAAGCGTAATTTAAAAGCAACAAAAAAGGACCTGTAAAGATCCTTTTTTGAATAATTAGCTATGCTATAAAAAAGATGACTCAGCTATTTTACAATCCACGGCGTTGCACTAATAAGCTTTGCACTGCTATTAAGTAGAGTTTTGTCATCTTGCCACTCATCAGTGATTTTAATCGTGCAGCGGTTTTCTTTACAGCTAACCCCCTCACCCGACATACTTGCAGGAGCGTCAAATTTAAGTACGACTCCTTGTTGCTCAGGTAATAAAAACCACATTAGTTTGCTAACAAAAAAGCCCGATAAATCAGATAAAAGCTCATCAAACTCTTGGTTAAGCTCAAATAAATTCGCTTTTGTTAGTGCAAAGTTACTAAGCTCTGTTGCTTCAATTTGCAGCTTTAATTGGCAATCATGCTGAGGGTTTTTAGGCTGTACGACGATCACAGCTTTATCCGTGTCTAACTGCTTATCAAAAGGCAATAACAGCTGTGCATTGTCGGTGTAGGTTAAATCGAACTCTTGTTTTTCGGTTAGGATTTTACCTGACTTAATCGTACATACTTCGTTAGTGGCAATATCACTTAAATAAAAGTTAACTTGTGCGTACTGAAACTCCCCCTTGTTTACGACTTTTAAACGGTCGTAAAAACCGTCATATGCAATCACAAACTCACTGGCAGTTGCTTTAAAGCTCGTAACACTTAATGCACTGATCACACCCACCACTTTTAACAATAAAAAGATTTTATTCATCAAAATATGCTCTGTTCTGATTAATCATCGTGTTTAATTCTTCTATGTATGCTTCACGTCGCTCAGAATACGATAACAACCCTTGGGTTAGTTTTGTCGCTTCAATCGGTTTTTGTTGGCGACGTAAATCTGCGCGGATTGTGCGTAAATCTTTATACGCCGCATGGGTATTAATATTCTTAAAGTAAGAGCTTACAGCACCACGAACAGATTTGAATGCCGTCACTTCATGAGCCGCCTCATTTGCACGACGTCGTGGTACCATGCCACAGCCTTTGTTATAACACCATTGGCCAAAAAAGTTTAAGCCAATACGCGCAAAACGCGATGTTCCCCATGCTGACTCATTCGCCGCCTGCATTAAGGCAAGTTCTTTTGGAATGATATCAACACGACGCAGTGCTTGTGTCAAAGACAACACATCAATACTTGTTGGTAATTTATAACTGGTAAGAATTTTCTTAATATCAGACAGCTGCTTACTCGTCAGAGGCTCATTATATTCTAGCATCATACGTGCAATTTCTAAGCTGGCACGCTGCTGTAGAATTTTCTTGTTTTCAGCTTCAACATGGGGACGAATAAAATCAAAAAACGCCTGTTTCTTTTCTTTTACATCAGTAAAGCCCGCAAAGTCAGGCAGCTTTACATTATGTAATGGCTTTTCTTTTTTAATTACTCGCTGTTTACCCTGCTGAGTTGCCTCGGTTTGGTCGGCCTCCTCCACTGCAACATCTTGATTCATGAAAGGCGATAATAACGCCCATGCAAAAAAAGCGGTCAGTAAACCTCGAAAAACGTACTTAAGCATGTATTCTCTCAAATAAACTACAACTCATGTGCGGTAAAGCCACGCACACACAAAGGCGGATTATATCAAAGAGCTAATTTTTTCGCGAATATCAGCGTATTTTTTTGCCCTAACTCAACATGACTTGCTGCGAATCACGTCCAATTTACTCGCAATTTTCAAGTGCTTGCGTATACTAAAGGGCAACTGAGCGAGTAATTATAAGGTTCTATTTATGTGCCAGTCTTGGCAAGCGCGTATCATTGATCAGCAAAAATATCGCCCAAACGACAACCGCACTGCCTGGCAGGTTGACCGCTCTCGTATAATTCACGCGGCAGCATTTAGACGTTTACAAGCTAAAACTCAAATAATGGGCATTGGCCTAAACGATTTTTATCGTACTCGCCTCACCCATTCTCTTGAAGTCGCACAAATAGGCAGTGGTCTACTGCGCCACCTTAAAAAACAACACCCAAATTTTAGCCATTTCCCCAGTGGTAGCTTACTTGAAACCTTGTGCCTTGCTCATGATATTGGGCACCCTCCTTTTGGTCATGGTGGTGAAATAGCCCTTAATTACATGATGCGTGAACACGGTGGTTTTGAAGGAAATGCGCAAACCCTAAGAATTGTTTCTAAGCTTGAGCCATACAGCAATGGCTATGGTATGAACCTAACACGCCGCACTTTGCTTGGTTTTATAAAATACCCCGCTTTTATTGATGACTTATGGCACACCATTCCACCGCTCTCTGAGCAGCGCAGCTTTATTAAAGCTGATCACTGGCGTCCTGCAAAAGGCTTATACAAAGACGACAAAGATGTGTTTGATTGGATTGTCGCGCCACTATCAAAAAACGACCAGCACATTTTAAGTCGCCATTATAACGTTGATGAATTCAGAGCAAAAACACATTATAAATCGATTGACTCTGCCATCATGGAGCTCGCCGATGATATAGCTTATGCTGTTCATGACCTGGAAGATGCTATCGCCACAGAAGTACTCACATTAGCTGATTGGCAAAACCATGCATTAACGCAGTTACAAGCACTAAACTCACCATGGTTAACAACGCATTTAAGCTCTATTACGGCGCGCCTTTTTTCACACCATGAATATGAGCGAAAAGATGCCATCGGTGAGCTTGTTAATACTTTTATAATTCACGCCAATTTAGTGGTGCAAAATGCTGATTTCGAATCAGAAATCTTGCAATACACGGTTAGTTTACCCGACGAATTTGCAAGCATTCTTAATGTGTTAAAACACTTTGTATTTAAACGTTTAATTCGTGAACCGAAAATGCAGCAAGTTGAATTTAAAGGGCAAAATTTACTCATTGAACTGTTCAGTGCGTTTGCAAGTGATCCTATGCGTTTACTGCCAGAAACCACCCAAGAAATGTGGCTAAATGCACACCAACAAGGTGATAATGCAATGCGTATTATCTGCGATTACTTATCGGGGATGAGTGACGAATACGCATATAAAACCTATCAACGCCTATTTTTACCCTCTGCTTAAGGACTTTGAAGAGGGTAAAATATTGAGCTAGTATTTAATTAGTACCTAATTACTATAACAACTTTCTTTCGCATTTTATTAAACATGGATTGGAATAATGCTCAAAAAACACCTGCTTATTAGCACGCTTTTACTCTCTCCTTTAACTTGCTTCGCAAATGAATCCCTGCCTGATCCACTGTTAGAAGAGCGTGGTGTCATCATTAAAGATGCCAGTCAATTTGACTGGGTAAGGCTCAACTCAGGTGAATGGCTCAAAGGTGAACTTATCGCAATGTACGATAAAGAGCTTGAATTTGACAGTGATGTACTCGACACCCTCGTAATTGACCGTGAAGATATCTATATGATTGTCTCTGACCGCCATCACACAGTACGCTTTAACGACGGCACAGAACTCAGTGGCACACTTAATATATCAGGCGGTTATGTAAAGGTCGGTGACTTACCGGCAAAGTATCGCTATCGTGATTTAGTGTCGATTGCCCCTTCAATCGACAGTGAGCTCAGCGCGTGGACAGTAAAAATTTCCTTGGGTGCTGATTTATCGCGAGGTAATACAGACCAAACAGAATACTCTGCCAGAGCCGATATTAAACGTCGTACGGCATCGAGTCGCTTTTTAGCCGAGTTTTTAGGCTACCGTACCACCAGCGATGAACAAGTAACTAAAAACAACATTAGAGCCAATGGCACGTTCGACTGGTTTTACACTCAAAAAATGTATTTCCGTCCTATCTTTTTTGAATATTACCGTGACCCTTTTCAAAACATTGCTAATAAATACACTGTAGGCGCAGGTGTCGGTTATTACGTGATGGATACCGACAAAACTGAGTGGGATTTTTCAACTGGCCCTGCGTATCAAAAAACTGAATTTGATACTGTCACCACCGGTGAAGACAAAAGTAATGCGTCAATGTCTTACTTTATTGGCACTAATTTTGAGCATGAACTTACTAAAAAAATCGACTTTACCTTCAATTATCGCTACCTCACGGCCAAAAGTGATACAGGAGGAGATTCTCAATACGCTATGGCAAGTTTCGAGATTGATATTACTGACGACATTGATTTTGATATCTCTCTGGTTTGGGATTACTTAGCAGACCCGATTGCCGACGAGAATGCCGTGGTGCCTGAAAAGGAAGACTATAAAATGATTTTTGCTTTGGGAATCGATTTATAAAATACGCGTTTAAAAACGATCGTTTAAAACAAAAAACGCCGAACAATTTTGCTCGGCGTTTTTGTTACCACTCATTAAATTAAAGTGATTTAACACCCATATTATAAAGCGTGAAACCATAGATATCAGCGTACTGATCAATAATCTTACTGGTTGGTGTACCCGCGCCATGACCCGCGTTAGTTTCAATACGGATCAGGTAAGGGTTCTGTTTTGCACCTTTTGCTTGTAACTCAGCGGCAAATTTAAATGAATGAGCAGGTACAACACGGTCATCGTGATCGCCTGTCGTCACAAGCGTTGCAGGGTACGTTACCCCCTCTTTTACGTTATGAACAGGTGAATACCCTTTCAAGTAGTCAAACATCTCTTTACTTTGTTCACTAGTACCGTAGTCATACGCCCAGCCTGCACCCGCTGTAAATGTGTGATAGCGCAGCATATCCAGTACACCAACAGCCGGTAATGCTACTTTGAATAGCTCTGGGCGCTGGGTCATAACCGCACCAACTAATAAGCCACCGTTTGAACCACCACGCACAGCTAAATAGTCTGGCGAGCTGTATTTTTTATCGTTTAGATATTCTGCAGCCGCAATAAAATCATCAAATACATTTTGTTTTTTAAGCTGTGTACCATTAATGTGCCACTGTTTACCATATTCACCACCGCCACGAATATTAGCAACTGCATACACACCACCGTGCTCAAGCCACGCTGCAACTGTTGGGCTGTAGCTTGGTGTTAAACTTACATTAAAGCCACCATAGCCATATAAAATCGTTGGATTTTTACCGTTAAGTTCAGTGCCTTTCTTATACGAAATAATCATCGGTACTTTCGTGCCGTCTTTCGATGTGTAAAACACTTGTTCAGACACGTACTCGTCGCTGTTAAATTTAGCACCCGACTTGCGATATACATCCGATTGCCCTGACTCAATATCAAATGAGTAAGTGTTACCCGGCGTCGTGTAATTCGTGAAAGAATAATACAGCGTGTCAGCGTCATGCTTGCCACTAAAACCATAGGCTGTGCCTACACCTGGTAAACTGATTTCGCGAACTAACTTACCTGATTTATCGTACTGCTTAACTTGCGAGATAGCATCGACCATATACTTAGCGAAGAAGTAATTTCCCCCTTTAGTCAGGCTCAATACATTGTCTGTTTCGGGAATAAGATCTTGCCAGTTTTCTGGGCTTGGATTATTCGCATCAACTGTCACAACACGTTTATTCGGTGCATTTAAGTTTGTTACCAAATACAATTTACTGCCATCATTATCAATAATGGATGTATCAGAATCTGTGTTGTCTAAAATTGTCACCAATTCGCTATCTGGATTAGATAAGTCTTTAATAAACAGTTTATTACCAGATGTTGAGGTACTTGCCGAGATGATCAAGTAGCGATTATCGCGGGTAACAGCAGCCCCAATATAACGATGTTTTTGTTCTTCTGTGCCACCATAAACTAACTGATCATCCGCTTGAGAAGTGCCAAGCTTATGATAATACACTTTATGTTGATCAGTTTTAGCCGACAGCTCACTCCCTTTTGGCTTATCGTAGCTTGAATAATAAAAACCTTCATTTCCTAACCACGAAATACCACTAAATTTCACATCAACTAACGCCTCTTCAATAGGCTGCTTAGTGGCAGTATCAATAATAATAATTTTACGCCAGTCGCTTCCACCCTCTGAAATCTGGTACGCTGCTAGCGTGCCATCTTCGGTAAACGTTAATCCCGACATAGAGGTTGTGCCATCAGCACTGAATGTATTAGGGTCAAGGAAAACTTCAGCCTCTGAGTCACCTTTTTTACGGTAAACAACGTATTGGTTTTGTAGGCCATCATTTTTGTAGAAATAGGTGTACTCGCCCTCAGTGAACGGCGCAGTGACTTTTTCATAGTTCATTAGCTTTTCGAGAGTCGTTTTTAATTCATCTCGATAAGGAATATTCTTTAGGTAAGAAAATGTCACCTCATTTTCGGCTTTAACCCATTGCGCCGTCTCTTCGCTCATGTCGTCTTCAAGCCAACGGTAAGGATCGGCAACCTTTTCACCGAAATACTCGTCAACAACATTGCCTTTTTTAGTTTCAGGATAATTCACGGCAGCTTTTACCTCTGCGGTTTTTACTGTTTGTTCTGTCTTCGTTGTGGTTGATTCACTGCAACCAGCCAGTGCAATTAGAATTGCACATGCAAGCGTCTTCTTAATCATAATCTTCATACTTTTTAGTTATTGTTAACAAACAGAAAATAGAGTTAATGAAATAGAAAGTCTAGCAATTTGCGGTTAAACACAGCCTAGGCTGTAAACCAATGTAAAATACCAATAAAAAAGCCACGCAAGTGCGTGGCTCTGCAATAAAAAGGGTGCCTATACTTTAGTCAACCAACCGTGGTTGTCCGGTGATTTACCCCATTGAATATTATTCAATGCTTGGCGTAACTTCGCCACTTTCTCACCCGGCTCGCCCGAGCCTACTTTATACTCTTGGTCGTTATGAATAAGTGTACCAACAGACGTCAGCACTGCAGCAGTGCCTGAAAGCGCAGCTTCAGTACCTGGCTTAGCGGCACGCTCTAGTAATTCACTTACGGTAAAGTTGCGTTCAGACACCGTCATACCTAAATCTCTGGCAATAGTTAAAATACTATTACGCGTAACACCGTGTAAGAAAGTGCTATCAAGTGCCTTGGTGATAATTTCATCACCATCAATAAGAATGAAGTTGGCAGCACCCGTTTCTTGTACGTCACCACCTGGGCAGAACAATATTTGGTCAGCCTGATGCTCAGAGCGTGCTTGTAAAATAGGCCCTAATGCACTGGCGTAGTTACCACCACTTTTTACCATACCCATATGAGGCGCACAGCGCATGCCGTCTTCTTCAAGTAATACACGAAGTGCTGTTGCACCCCCTGCAAAATAATCACCTACAGGCGAAAGAAGCACATACAGTAATGAACTCATTGAAGGCGCAGCCGCTTTACCAATTGCCGCTTCTGTACCAATATGAGTTGGGCGAATATACATTGAACCCGGAGGGGCTGGCGTTTCGTCTGCGTACTCTTTAACAATGTCTTTGATCATTTGCTCAAGCATACTTTCATCAAAATCAGGCAAGTTTAATAGCTTTGAGCTTTGCTTCATTCGGGCAATATTTGCGTCCATACGAAAGATATAGACCGAGCCATCTTCGTGACGAAATGCTTTTAATCCTTCAAAACACGTGCTTGAATAATGTAATACGTGAGCACCTGCGTGTAATTCGATTTTATCAGATGGGACCAGCGCGCTTTCACTCCATGTGTTGTCTGCAAAGCGTGCTTGGATCATGTGTGGCATAAATACAGTACCAAATGCGGCCATTGTTGTTCTCTCTTGTTTGGACTACTTTTTCTCCATTGTATGCTAATACATCCCCGTTTAACCATAGCTAACGCATGCCTTTTATCGATTAAAGTGCAAATAATTTCACCTCGCAGTATAAAAAACACGCAATTTAATTGCGTGTTTTTTATTAATAATCATTCACGGTCACGTTTTTGCTTTTACCGGTAATTCATTCGTGCCGTTAGTCGATTAAAAAAGCGAGGGAAAAAGCGTTTAATTGTCGGCGCTAAACCGCTGATCCCTTCACCAACGACAACCTCATCCTTTTCCGCTTCTATGGCTTTGATCATTTTCGCAGCAGCTCTGCCAACATCCATCCCATTTTCAATCGACTCTTCGGGTTTATTTTGTGGTTTACCTTGCCCATCCAACGAATTATGCGCAATGGCTGTTTTGATTGACCCGGGACAGATTGTTAAACAATTGACATTTTTATCTGCCAGTTCAGCACGCAAACAATCCATAAACCCCACAACCGCATATTTTGAGCCCGAGTAACCGGTTCTGAATTTAGAGCCAACTTTACCCGCCACACTGCTTATCGATACCACCATGCCCATACCTTGTTTAACCATCTGCGGCACGACCACTTTCGTTAATGCAATAAGGCCAAAGTAGTTCACCTCCATTAACTGGCGATACACACTGAAATCGTTTTCTAAAAACAAACTGCGCTGCGACACCCCGCCGTTATTAATTAGCACATCAATGCGCTTAATACGTTCAACAACCGCAGGCATCTCTTTAAGCAGCGCCTCAGGCTCTGCTAAATCGAGTGGCACAACATGATGCATTCCGCCTAAACGTGTATTTAGCGCTTTTAATTTATCTTCATTACGGGCAGATAAAACCAAGATTGCCCCTTTTGCAGCCAATTGTTCACACAGTGCTTCACCAATACCTGATGATGCCCCCGTAACCCAAACTATTTTATCTTTTAAATTCATGTGTGTTCCTTTTCTTATTGTTATTATTGCTGTTATCACGCTTTATGTGGACCTGCATGTTGCTCAATGTAATCAGCAACATCTTTATAAAAACCAAGTATGATTAAGGCTTCTACGACAACAAATAAGGGGCCAATAACGAGGCCAATAATGTCATCAACAAAGGCGGGTTTTTTACCTTCATAGTAATGACCCATAAATTGAAATAGCCAACCCACCACAAAGCAGCCCACACTCACAGCCAGCCACATTGATGTTGAAAGCAAAACGACAGGCTGTGCAATAATGCTCAATAAAGCAAAGCACACAGCCATAATTAGCCCCATAGAAACACTGAGCATTAAGTAATACAGGCACGTAATCGCAATAACAATACTTGCCACTGTTAACGTAACGGGTTCAAGCATGATTGTTGCGCGTTGCAATAAACAAATAATGGCAAACACAATCAAGGGAATACCAATAAAATGTGTATAGATATTGCGTTTTGAACGGTGATAAAGGGCGTAATTGCTCAGCTGTTGTTTGAGAGTTTTCATTATTATTCCTGCCAAAACTGTGTTCAAAACTCAGATTAGCAGAAAATTTACCACTAAGAATGTCATCTAGCCGACATTTTAAAGTAACTACATTAAACTAGCGCATCGATGACCTTGCCTTTTTCGGCTTCTGGCTGCATATCCATGCGCTCGCGTCCTTTTTGATATTCTTCATCAAGCATGCCTTGCAACTCATTCATTTTTTCTTGCAGTGCTTTGGTATCTGCACCTTGTTGTTGCATTTGTTCCGCAAGCTTTTCTATTTGCGCTTTGATTTCATCGATTTTCTCTTTATCTACCCCTAAGCGCTAATAAACAAGAGCTTCGTTTGCTGTCTCTAAAAATGAACTTGGTTCGGGTTGTTTTCTTAATAGACTTTGTGCATCAGAAGACGTTTGAGGCATCAATTTTGATTCTGATACATCCACTGCTCGCTCAAGTTTATTAGTGCCTGAGTAATGATAAGCTTTATATTGGTTATGAAAAGTAATAGCCACACGTAATCGTCCTTTAAACTTGTCTGAAAAGATGTAGCAATTTTAGTTCCAAGCTAACATTGAGCTAAGAGTTTATCTAAATTTTCTATTTCAACTATCTGATATTTAAGACTAATAACTGACTCTGTTTGCAATGATTGTAATATTTGATTCACTGTTTGCCGTGTTAAATAAGTCATATCGGCAAGTTGTTGCTGAGAAAGTGGCAACCTAGTTTGCCCCGATGAGTGGCACAACATATACAGTCGCTTACTGACTTTTTGCTTTGCCGTAAGTAACGCATGATCTTCTAAAGAATCAAACAAACTTCTCACTTTCTCGGTTAATAACACCCCAAAGTCATGCCAGTATATCGGGTGTTCGTTCAGCAATTGAGTGAGTGCTCGTTCAGACACATGTATAAGGCGCACTGAAGTATGGGCATACACATCGTGGGTTCGTTTGCCGCCATCAAAAAGCGCCACTTCACCAAACCACATGGCACTTGTTACAAAACTAAGCACCGCTTCTTTACCTTGTTTGTTTACGCCCGATACACGTAACACCCCACTTATTACACAATACAAACCCGTATTTTCATCACCGCGCAAAAATAAGGCATCACCTGCATTACACGTGATTAATTTAGCGTTTTTAAGTAAGTGTTGCTTAAACTCTTGGCTGCGATTTTTAAACCATTTATCGTGGTTAATTATCGAAAGGTCTTGTTCATTCAATTATTTATACTTACATTGTTATGAGTGCAATTACTTATAATAAGAGGATACAGGATGTTTAACAAACTACTTTCGACCAGCTTACTGCTCAGTGCTATGTCTGCTCCTGCATTTGCCAGTGATATAGAGGCAGAACTTAAATCAGCCAACAATAGTGTCAGTGAAAAGGTCATAAAATGGCGCCGCCATCTGCATCAATATCCAGAACTGAGCAATCGTGAATTTGAAACGGCAAAGTATGTTGCTAAACACCTTCGCTCATTAGGACTAGAAGTGCAAACAGGCGTAGCTCACACCGGTGTGGTGGCCAAATTAAAAGGCGGCAAAAAAGGGCCACTTATCGCGCTTCGTGCAGATATGGATGCCCTGCCGGTTAAAGAGCAAGTTGATTTACCTTTTGCATCAACACAAACAACTGAATATAAAGGTAATACCGTGGGTGTTATGCATGCCTGTGGCCACGATAATCATGTTGCAATCTTAATGGCTGCTGCTGAGTCTTTGGTAAAAATTAAAGATAATCTCGCTGGCGATATTCTATTTGTATTCCAACCTGCAGAAGAAGGTGCACCCGATGGCGAAGAAGGGGGTGCTGAACTAATGCTAAAAGAAGGCTTATTTAAAGAAAAACCCGAAGCCATCTTTGGTTTACATGTCACCAGCTCACTAAACACAGGGCAAATTGGTTTTCGTGAAGGACCGCTAATGGCCAGCGCCGATAAATTTACGATTACTGTAAAAGGTCGCCAAACTCATGGCTCGCGTCCTTGGAATGGGGTTGACCCCATTGTCGCGTCATCACAAATTATTATGGCAACGCAAACCATTGCATCACGCCAAGTTGATGTAACAAAAGCCCCTTCTGTTGTCTCCTTTGGTGCCATTAATGGGGGTGTACGTAATAATATAATCCCTGATCAAGTTGAAATGGTCGGTACAATTCGTACTTTTGATCAAGACATGCGTGCTGATATTAAAAAACGCTTAGCTAAAACCGCCGAAATGGTGGCTGAATCTGGTGGCGCAGAAGCGCATGTTCACATTGATCACGGTTACCCAGTCACCGTGAACGATGTTGAATTAACCAAGAAAATGACACCAACACTTGCAGGTGTGGTTGGCAAAGAAAACCTGATCACAACGCCATTAATAACAGGGGCAGAAGACTTTAGTTACTATGCCTTAGAAACACCAGGAATGTTCTTCTTTTTAGGAGTTACGCCAAAAGGTCAAGATGCCGTAACAGCGCCTAGTAACCATTCACCACACTTTTTTGCAGACGAGAAAGCATTACAATTGGGTGTCAACGCCATGACGCAATTAGTGGTTGATTACCTTAAATAGTTGATTATCTTAAATAATAATCTTGTGAAAAGAGCCGAACTAATCGGCTCTTTTTATTTAACCATGTAGATACAGTCTGCCAAAGGCATTACCGCTGGGTACTTGGATTCTTGAAAGCCTAATTTTTTATAAGCTGCAATGGCCAAGGTATTGTGGGTATATACGAACAGCGACACTGTATTACAGTGCAATTGCTGTTTGCCTTGCTCGCTTAATAAATTAATCAGTATTTTTGCAAGCCCTTGCCCCCGCATATTCAAAGCCACGACCAAACGTCCTAAATGACAGCATCCTTCACGTAAATAATATTGGCCAAAAGCCAACATCTGGCCTTCATTATTTACCAGCGCGTATGAGTTCAGTTCATCAAGATTTAAATCTTGTTTAAAGCTGTGTGCATCAAATGGGAAGTTAAAAAATGGCCCAGACCAAATACGCAGCTCCGCCTCTGTGTTAAACCAACCCATTAGCTTAGTTAAATGCTCATCAGTCACGCTAACTAGCTGCATGTTTTAACCTATCGAATAAACCCGATGCTCGGGTAACTGATTTATTCATTGCCATTAGTAACACGTTTTTATCTGCCACCAGCTCAAAGGTGTTTTTTGCACGAGTGATCCCCGTGTACACAAGCTGTCTGTTAATCCCTTGGTTTGCTTGATTTATTGGCGGTAAAATCATCGCCGTATACGCAAACTCAGAGCCCTGCGATTTATGAATAGTCATGGCATACACTTTATCGTGAGCGGGTAAACGAGCTGGCGAAAAAGCACGAATGTTTTCTTGCTCATCAATAAACATTGCTTTTAGTTGACCTTGCTCATCGTGCATTAAAATACCAATATCACCATTGAACAGTTTTAACTGATAATCATTTTGGCTGATCATAATGGGCATGCCCAGATAATGGCGCTGATACGGTGAAATAAGCCCTTGTTGTGACAGTGCTTTTTCAATTCGAAGATTAAGGCTGTTTACGCCATAATCGCCCTCTTTCACCGCTGCCAGTAATTGATAGTCAGAAAAAGCATTGTGCACTTTAGCCACCCCAGCACCTTCGCGTATCAGTGTTAAATACGCCTGATAATGCTGGGCTGCTAACTGAACAAAATGTTCAATCGGTTTGTTAATCACATTGTAATTAAGTTTAAGGTCGCTAAAGCCACCCTCGTTCACCGTTTGCTCAACATACCCAAGTAACCCTTGGCTATTGGTATTAACAGCTTGCGCTAATTGACCTATGCCGCTTTTGCCGTCAAAACGGTAGCTTTGCTGTAAAAACGCAATACAGTCGCTTAACAAGTAACTGTCTTCACTGTGTGAAAGCACGGCGCGATTATTAAAACACACCCGATTGAGTTGCTCTGCCCGCGCTTGGCTGTAGGCGGGCATTTTTTCAAGTGTTAATCCTTGGCATAAATCGCTGAGAATACTGCCAGTATCAACTGAGGCTAATTGGTCTTTATCTCCCAGCAGAATTAACCGAGCATGACTTGGCAGCGCCTCAATTAATTTTGCCATTAACGATAAATCAACCATGGAGGCTTCATCAATGATCAACACATCTAAATGCAGTGGATTACGTTTGTTATGGCGAAATTTATTCGTGTGCGGAATCACGCCAAGTAAGCGGTGAATCGTTTGTGCCGTTTCAGGAATAAGCGGTGCGATGTCTTTTGGGATCATACTGAGTTTTTGCTTCGCTCCCAAAATTGACTCACTTAAACGAGCCGCGGCCTTACCCGTTGGTGCAACCAACTTAATTGTCAACGGTGCACTGGCATACAACGACTGCATAATAGCTAATAATTTGGTGACAGTTGTGGTTTTACCGGTGCCTGGCCCTCCGGTAATCACACTAAAGCCTTTGGTGGCGGCTATGGCACATGCTACTTTTTGCCAATTTAACGTTTTAATAGGATCTGCGGGGTCTTCACGGTGAGCTTCATCAGGGAAATACTCTGTCAAAAGCGCAGTTAAAGCCGTTTCATCGATGTTTAGTGGTTTTGCTGCCAAATGACTCAAACGTGACGCTAACACAGTTTCATACTGAGCTAATCGCGCAAAATATAACTTATTAGCAAACAGCAGCAGTGGCTTGTCATCACCCACACAAGCTGCAGCCATGAGCTGTGTTTCAGCTTGCTGCGCGTCATAGTTTTCTGAAAACGGCGAAATAATATCAGGTGCAGCAATGCTTGCGTCTGATACTGCCTGTTCTCTAATTGCAAACGGATTTTGCCAATTAATAGCGTTTAAATCTAAGCAACTATGCTGGCTTTGCTGAGCGACGGCAAGCAACAAAATAAGATAAAACACCTCATTCTTCTGGGAGGTATCAGTGCCTATTAAAAGCTCAGCAAGTTTTACATCCACTAAGCGAATACGTTTCGTCTCTAACAAAAAGTCCAGTAAGGGCTGTGTTTTCATTTCAACCTCAGTCCCCTCTAATGCCTGTACAGGCTCCTTTAACGGCTCTTTGTGTTTGCGAGGTTGCTCTGGTTCACGTTCATCAAAGCCAAATGTCATCTGACTCATAACATTGCTCCTCGTGCAAATAAACTATCCAGCTCAAGTACTTGCTGCTTTGTAAGCTGATTAAAGTACACCCCTTGGCCATCACTCATGCCCCGTAAAAAGGTGTAATACACGCCGCCTAAATGGGTCTCTATGTCGTAATTTTTAACACGTTGTTGTAATAAGCGATGCAGTGCAACAGTGTAAATCAAATACTGTAAATGATATTGGTGACTGCTCATCGCTTGCTCAAGCTGATCATGTTGATAATCAGCTGCGCTGTTGCCTAAAAAGTTCGACTTATAATCAAGAATGTAATACTTATCCTGCCAACAAAAAATTAAATCGATGAAGCCTTTTAGTAAACCTTGCACATCAGTAAAGTCGAGTTTCCCTGGTAAACCAAAATGCTTTACCAAAATTTGATTTAACTTATCACTTGAAAGCGATAATAACGGTAAATTAAATTCCATTTCGACTAAACACACTTCAGGCGAAAGCGCCGATAAACAAAGCCCTTTATCGTTTAGTGGACACTTTAAAGCGGCATTGATCCAGCTTTCGGTCATTGCCTCCCAACTATCATCAATGTGATACTTGGCAAACAGTTTTGTTATTACCTTATCAAGAGCATGGTCGTCACGCTCGTTGTCAGGTCGTTTCAATGCATAGGGATCCGTAAAGTCCAATTGCTCAAATATTTCGTGTAAACAACTGCCCGGCTTTGCACCTTTCGGGAAACTATAGGGGGTTAGTTGCACTGCTTGCTGCGCTAAAAATTCATCTTTTTCGTGATCTTCATCACTGCGCCCCAGTTCAATATGATCAGTCTGCTTTTTAAAGGTTAATGCACTAAAGCTGGTTGAACGCCAATCTCGTTCAATGTGGGTTTCGAGTGTGTTGACTTGATATGACTGCTCAGCATCTGTGCTTGTTAGGTCAAGCACAGTGACCTCATCGGGTTGCGTAAAAGCTTCAAAATGCATATGCGCCGACTGAGCACAAAAATCGCTTAATAACCTGTGCCACTCATCAGCCGATTTAATTTCTTCCCCTGCAAACAGTACATGACCAATACTGGTACTTTGTATACCAGGGCGATTACTGCGCCCTTGTGCAATGTTATACACACCGACTGAGCAAAAATGTACAGCACGGGTCAACGCCACATACAATAAACGCAAGTCTTCAGCTAAGCGTTCTTGCTCTGCTTTTTGTAAGGCCTCATCACTGTTAGCAAGGTCGTAAACCAGTTTTCCGTTATGATGATAAAGCGCTTCTTTGGTTTCACGGTAGCCACAAGCAAACGGCATAAACACTATCGGATATTCCAAGCCCTTTGAAGCATGCATCGTGACGATTTTTACTAAATTGGCATCGCTTTCAAGACGAACTTGCACCGCTTCACCCTCTTGTTGGCTGACCTTTTGCGCAAACCAGCGCAATAATCGGTGAGTGCCTTCTAGTTCAATTTGCTTTTGCTGCAAGATTTCACCTAAATGGCGAAAATCTGTCAGCCAACGTTCCACGTTATAACCAAGCCCCTGCCAGCGTGCAGCGAGTTGATTGTGGCTCAGTAAGCGCTCAAGCATCGCCATCGCACCTTGCTTATGCCAAATATGTGAAAGCTGAGCGAAAAAGTTTAAATGTTCTTGCCATTCGCTTTCGTTTTCATGTAACGCATAAATACGGTTATAGCTTAAGCAAAACAAGGGGCCTGCCAGTACGCCGCGCAATAATGATTCATCGTACTGACCATGAAGCGCTGTTAAAAAGTTTAATAAATGATGACTAAGCTCTTGCTGAAACACGCTATCGCGAGATAAATACACGCTGGCAATGGCTGCCTCACTCAACGCCGACTTCATCAGTTGTGCTTCGTTTCTATCTCGCACTAATACACAAATATCGGCAGCGGTGACCGCTTTGCCAGCAATTGTGGCTTCACCTGAATGCGCCTGCTTAAGTAAGCGTGTGATTTTTTGTGTGTAGTGCTGGGCAAGCGCCTGCTGGGCAACCCCTTTGCTGGTTGGCTTATTATTAGCCTGAGCGTATTCATCAACAAACACTGAAAACTCAAATGCATTGGTGGTTTCGCCATTGATTAAAAACGCTTTGTTTTCAGGCTTCCCCTTTGCATGAACTGCTTGAAACGGAATCGCATCGTTATAAATAAAGCTATTAGCGTTTTTAGAAAAAATGCGATTTACACTCTCGACCACCCCTTCACTTGAGCGAAAGTTAGTGTCTAATGTGTATTGTTTTTGCGCAACAACCGCTTTTTTGGCACCAATATAGGTAAAAATATCTGCACCACGAAAACCATAAATAGCCTGCTTTGGGTCGCCTATCATAGCGAGTGTGGTATTTTTGGCGTTATAAATGCGGCTAAAAATACCGTATTGCACTGGGTCGGTATCTTGGAATTCGTCTATCATGGCAACAGGAAATAAGGCCGCTATTTTTTCGCTTAGCACGTCTCCTTGGTCGCTACAAAGTGCCTGATGCAAGTTAGTTAGCAAATCATCAGGGGTGATAACCCCTTGCTCCTGCTTACGTGTTATAAGTGCATTCGCAACCCATTTTGTTGCATATTGCACTATCGCAATATTCAAGCCGTTATTAATAAGGCTACTCAGTTTGGCCATTTCATCAAACTGTGCCGTCATTGCGTGACTAAGCAAACTGCCGTTTTTCTTATAATTCGCAGGGTCGCTTAAATTCTCTGTGCTCCAAACTTCAAACGAATACTTGCTGGTGCCAAATACAAAAAAGGTGTCGTCATTGTTTAGATATTCTTCAAGCGCTGCAAGGCTGTTTTTGCGGCCTGGCGTTTTAGAACCACTCAGATCAGACGCTTTTACAGCATTGATAAATTCACTGTCACGGCATGCCTTTTTAAAAGCAGGTACTTTTGCGACAAAGTTATCGCGTGCTTGCCATATTTCATCAAGGTTGTATTCAGGGGTAATAATCGCCCCTTGTTTGCTGAGCAAGCTGACCACGTGCGAATACATCGACGCTGGCACCGGGAAAATATCAATAATCGCTTCTGTGCGCGCTTTTGACTGTGGGTATACAAAGGCACGCCAAAAATCATTGAGTGTTTCTTGAATGAGCTCTCGCTCATCTAAAATAAATTCTAAGTTAAACGCTACACCCGACTCAAACGCGTGCTGTTTGAGCATGCGCTGACAAAAGCCATGAATAGTAAAAATCGCCGCTTCGTCCATTGATTTGGCCGCAGCGTCGAGTAAATCAAACGCCGCGTGTTTGTCATTAACTTCATTGATAATTTGACTAATTAATTCATCTTCAGGATTTTTGCCCAGCAGTGCATCTCTGGCATTGATTATGCGTGCGCGCACACGGTCTTTTATTTCTTGGGTAGCCGCCTCAGTGAAAGTAACAACCAATATTTGTTCAACACTGAGCGGGGTATTTAAAAGCGCAGTGCCGTCTACGTGCGTCGCTTTTTGTAAGCCCAATAAATAACGTAAATACAACCCCGTTATAGTGTACGTTTTACCTGTACCGGCACTGGCTTCAATCAGGCTTTGCCCACAAAGCTCCATGCTAATAGGATTAAGCGTTTGCATGGTCAGCCTCCTGCGCTAATTCAACCAGCGGCGATAAAAGCAGCTCACTCCAATGAATAAACTCGTCTTCGCAGTCTTTTAGATTCCGAATGGTTAGGCGAATATAGGGGTTTTCTCCTTCACCCACCCCGATATATTGCGGGGCAAATTTATTATTCGCTTTTGCCATGTCTTTATTTGTTTTAATGTACTCGTAGCCACTTACTGGAAAAAATGCCACTGGCCGTGTAAGTAATGCTTTATAGAGCATAAACCAATCGTTCAAATAACCACGTGCATCGTCTTGTGAAAGCGCTGAAAAACTAATTTGTTTATCTAAACCAAGTATTAAGGTTTCAACATGTTGGCCCATGATCTGTGCAGCTAAATGCTGAATAAAGCCCTTAATCACGTCTTTGGCTTTAATGCTTGCGGTACGATAAAATACCTGTTTTTGCCCGTAAATGTGGTTAAGCCAGCCCTCTAAGGTGGTATTTTCAAGAGTTATTTTGACTTCAATTGGCAGCAACTCATCATCTTGAATATGGGCTTTCACCTGCCCTGCTAACGCATCAACACGGTGCTGCATACTTTCAAACACCAAATCGCCAACATGCGCTTGGGGCAACTCACCGCGTTGCATGATTTGCGCTTTATTAAGTGGCGTTTCAAGAATGCTGGCCTCTAAAATTTCATCTAAGTAGAAATAGCGACGCAGTGCATCAAGGCTAAATGGCTCTTCATCTTTCGCAATATCATTAAATTGCGGCAACCTTAAGCCCAAACTCTGCTGATAAAAGCTTTCGTGCGGCTGACACACACTGCGAATAAACTGGTTTAGCTCAACAATTTGATCGGGTGATACACACAGGTCTTGCTGTGGCTCTGGCGTAATACTTTGAGCGGGTATCCACACCGGGTTATAGCTGTGCAATTGCGTTACCGCAGGCTGCTTAGCCTTAAGATAATAGGCAGGATTAAACGGTTGCAAGTGCTGATAATTAATCAGCGCCTCGGGCAGTGCTGCGTGACAGTCTTTTTCATCGTCAAATTTAAAGCTACGGGCGATGTATTCTAACAGCTCACTGACGAGTGTTGAGGGCATTCTTGGTTGGTTATCAAAACACGAGCGCCCAATATAACTGATATATAAGTTTTCACGGGCGCTTAAAATGGCTTCTAAAAACAGATACCTGTCATCTAGTTTACGCGAACGGTCGCCTTTTTGGCGTTTTGAATACGGCACTAAGTCAAAACCAATGGGCTGCACGGTACGAGGGTAATCAGCATCGTTCAGACCCAGCATACACACCACTTTAAAGGGCACGGCACGCATTGGCATCAGCGTACAAAAGTTCACTTGCCCAACTAAAAAGCGCTGTCCTACGCCTTTCTCTTGAATACCTTGCTTCACTAAATAGCTAACAATACGCTGCGAAACATCCCCTTGGTAATCACCGTTTTCGTAATGCTTAATGAGCGTATCAAGCACTTTTTGCAGTACCAGTAAATCCCAGCTTTGCTCGCCCTCATCACTGTAAATTTCGCCAAGCAGGGCTTTTAAAATCGCGGCTTTTTCGTTTAATGGTGCATCATCGTGTAGTTTTTCTTTATAACGAGCCAATACATCAATAAATTCAATTAATTTATTAAGGGTATTTAACGCCATGCCTTCGACTTCATCGGCACTGTAAATTCCCGAAAATGGCAGGTGTTCATCACGTTGTGCCACCCCTAGCAGTAACCGGTTTAACCCATGCTGCCAGGTATTTAAATCAATAGCAGGAAGACCAAAACTGTCTTTATGCGCGGCATCTAAACCCCATTTAACACCCACTCGCTCAAGCCAAAAGCCAATTTGTTCGTATTCATGAGCCTCTAAGTTAAACTTTTCGGCGATTTGTGTGACTTGCAGTAAATCAAGAATGTCAGACACACCAAACCGTGAGTAAGGTAAATCGGCCAAACTTGCAAATGAACTCAGTACAGGCTTTTCTTGTTCAATGGCTAAATCGGCTAACGCATAAGGAATAAAACGACGACCTTCTGCACCACCAAAAACGGCCTCGATATACGGGCTGTAAGTGCCAACATCGGGCATCATCACAATAATATCTTTCGGCGTTAAGTGTGGGTTTTGGTTAAACAAATTTAATAAGTAATCATGAAGCCGCTCTACTTCACGCAGTGGCGTGTGACAGTCACTGAGCACAATACTGGTATCACCTGCTTTAATTGGCAATTTACCTTCATCGTTAATAAACCATTCTTTATCGGGTGTAAGCGATTCGCCTTTAAACGCTAATTGATAAATTTCAGCATGAATTTGCGATAATAAAGTGTCATCAAATTCATTCTCAAAACCATCTAACCACTGCGCGTCTAGCTGCAATAATTGCTCAAAGTAATCTCGGCCTAATTTCCCCCACGACGATAGCAGCGGATTGCCAATAAAAAAGTACTCATGGTCGGGATTTTTTGCATGGTCTTCAAGCGCATCTAGGTGCGGACGTTTGGCATATTTTGCAGCAATTTTAGCAGCCGTTTTTTCATCTAAAGTGTCACCCCAATAGTGCTCGCTTGGATTGAAGAAAAACAGAAACACCTGCGTTTTTTTCGCAATGGCTTGGAACACTTCAAGCTGACTACTGGCAATCGCCGAAATACCAAATAAGCTAATACGCTCGGGTAATAAGCTGCTATCCATCGTTTGAAGCGCAGCGAGTAATTGGTCTTGCATATTGGCACGATGATATTGGCTTTGGCCAAGTTGTTTACTGTGCGCCACCAGCCTACGCCAAAGGTCAGGCTGCCAAGGTGCTATGCCTATATCAACATCATCAAGTTGATCTGTGCCCTGCTCCCACGTGGCAATCCAATGTGGACGATACATTAGGTATTGGTCATACACATCGGCGATTTTTTCACATAATGCGAAGGTCTTTTGGCCATCAGTATCGCCATCTAAATACGTTTTTAGAGGTAAATACAACGGCTCGTCAATACAATCAGGCAGAATAGCAAACAGCTTCCACGCAAGGTTTGCTTTATTATAGGGAGATTCACTGGGCACATCGGGCAATAGTTGCTGATACAGCTGCCAAATAAAACTAGATGGCAGTGGAAAATCAACCTGTGCGGCAATGCCTAAATGTTCACTTAAGCCTATTTTTAGCCACTGCGACATACCGGGTGACTGCACAAGCACAATTTCTTTTTTGAATGGACTCGTTAACGGATTAACTTTAAGAAGAGCGTGAAACCGCGCTTGCAGTGCTTCCATGCGATTTGATTGAATTATATTCAGCACTTTACACTGTCCTTGCTTGAAACTAACTAATTGACACAGTGTAAGATATTTTAATTAGATGGGATAGGTATAAGAGTCACCTAAGTACGCTCTTAGGTGACAATTTAAGCGATCTGCAGATTAAATAAGTTCTGCCAGCATTTCTTCGCTGTAAGGTGTTAATGCTTCACCATGGGTAACTTTACTAATGTAATCTGGGTTTGCGATAAAGGGGCGTCCAATCGCGATTAAGTCAAATTGGTTGTTATCAATTGCCTGATTAGCTGACTCAAACGTATAACTACCTACACCCACTAATGTCCCTTTATATGCACTGCGTAAGTATTCAGATGTCGTTTTATTTTCAAGGCTTGCAAAACGCATGCTGTCATCAAAAATACCCGCATGAAGATAGGCAAGATTGCGACTTTCAAGCGCTGTTAATAAATAATCAAACACGGCCTTATCGCGGTTATCTTCACTCATATTAAAATACGCACCCGGAGATAAACGTAATGCTGTTTTATCTGCGCCAATAGCTGCGATTACAGCATCTACCACCTCTAAGGCGAAACGTGACATATTTTCTGGTGTTTGACCGTATTGGTCATCGCGTTGGTTGGCAGCAAAGTGTAAGAATTGATCAATTAAATACCCATTTGCACCATGGATTTCAACCCCGTCAAAGCCCGCTTCTATAGCGTTTTCAGCCGCTTTAGCGTAATCAGCAATTAAACCTTGAATGTCTTCAATGGTTGCTGCTTTTGGTGTCACGTAAGTTAATTCACGCATGCGTGGCACAGACCCTTCTACACCGATTGCCGAAGGAGCAAGTACATCACCACCAAAAAAATGTGGGTGAGCCACACGCCCTACATGCCAAAGCTGAGCAAACATTTTGCCGCCTTTCGCATGCACTGCATCGGTGACTTTTTTCCAGCCTTGAATCTGTTCGCTGGTAAATAGCCCTGGGGTATTTGGGTAACCCTGTGCATCAGGGCGAATAATTGTCGCTTCACTAATGATTAAACCGGCATCGGCACGGCGTGCATAGTAGTCAACCATTGCTTGAGTGGGGACTAAATCATCATCACTCATACAGCGCGTAAGCGGCGCCATTAATACACGGTTTTGCAGTTCAATTGTGTCGTTTAACCTAAAGGGAGTTAATAAATCAGTAGCCATAAATGTCTCAATTATTTTTGAATGTACATTCAAGATAGGGATTCTTGAATCATTATTCAAGGCTATTTTTGAATATTTGTTCAAGATTAAGTAGACTGCAAATAATGACCTCAAAAAGTTGATGTAATGAGAACTGCTGAATTTGATAATGACTATGTGTTAAGACAAGCCATGCTAGCCTTCATGGAGTTTGGGTATGCTAAAACCAGCATGCAAAAACTAACGCACGTTACTGGCCTTCACCCCGGTTCGCTGTATGGCGCCTTTGGCAATAAAAAAGCGATATTTTTAAGAGCTATAGAACAATATCAAAAAGATCGTAATCAACAGTTCACAGCGTTATTTCATAATAAACAGCCTATTTTAGAAACACTTAAAAATTATCTGACCCTCATTGTTGATGAGTGTATCAAAGGCGAAGTAGCAAAAGTGTGCTTACTCACCAAGAGTATTTCAGAGGTAGAAGGCAACGATCCGCAAATTTGCAGCGTGCTACGTGGCAACTTAAATGCCTACGAAAATACGCTTGCCGAACAAATTCAAAAAGCCCTTGATAACAACGAATTTAAAAGCAGTAAAACCGCGCAGCAATTGGCTCGCTTTTTAGTTATGGGTATTTATGGTATCCGTACTTATGCGCTCACTAATAGCGATCCAAAAGCGCTACAGCTGCTTGCCGATGATTTATATTGTGCCCTTCTTAATTAACTCACGGCATTCGCACTATTAATAACTACTATGTCGCCACGCCAATAGCGAATAGTTATCTTACAAAAAAGCAGATCAATTTAGGAGACCACTTTTCTCTTATTACACATACACATAAAGCAACTGAGCCTGGAAAATATATATTTACAATCACAGCAAGTAACCATGACTTCATTGAACAGCTCAGTGTTAAATTAACTGTCCTACCCCATAATCCCACCTTGTAGGTTTACTCATCTCGATAAATTGACCCTTCCTGACGACCCAACTCACAGCGTTATCAGCACGATTACTGTTGTAGAAAAAGTGCACGTGTACCCTGCTTATGTCACTGTTAATATTAATTCTTCGTGGATAAATGATTTATCTTTTGCATTGGTGCCACCTTCCAGTGAACGATTTCAGATACTTAAATCTAAATCGATACGTGCAAAATCAACACATACCGAACCAACAACTATCTAATTTATAAACAGCGAATGCACCAATGGCTTGCCGCTTACGTTAATAGCCGGGAAGGCGCATTAACCACCATTCATTGCACAGAGATAATCGCTTTATTACTTGTCATATTAATTTATCACCTTATGATTAAGATGATGCTGTGTATAACTAAAAAGAGTGAGCCTGTCATGAATAATGCAACTGCAAAACGTGTTGAAACAGAATTAGACGAAATCCTTGCCCTTGGTACAAAAAAACGACTCGCTTATATGTTTGAAATGGTTCACGAATTTAAACAGATTTGGATCCTTAATGATGAGCACGGCTGTGTAATGCTTACCAATGAAGACGATGACTGCGTACCCGTTTGGCCTAGCCGTGAGTTTGCACAAAGTTGGGCAACCGGAGAGTGGCAAGATTGCGAGCCCAAAGCGATACCCGTCAAAGATTGGTTGAGCCGCTGGACGCCAGGTCTTGAACAAGATGACTTACTGATTGCCGTTTTTCCAACTGAACAAGATGACGGTACTATTTTATTCCCTGACGAATTTGACTCGCAACTAAGAGTGCCAAAAAGACGTTTTTAAATCATGCTTATAACTTAAAAAAGGGAGCAATAGCTCCCTTTTTTATGCGGCATTTACCGATAGGCTATGATACCAATCCGTAAAATACCTAATCCTGCAAATTTAACAAAAATTATTGACTACTTTGCTAAATGCTCTAAATATAATTCTAATTTTTGTGATTCGTTTAATGTTTTTAACACCGCTTCTTGTTGTGCAAACCAGCTATCGGCAATACCGTCGTTATTTTTATCTTGAACAACAGCAACATCTTTAAATTGAGCTTCATACGCTTGCCAGCTAGGAATAACGTCAAGTTCATGATTAATTAACCCATCCCCTGTTACGGGACGCTTGTCATTGAGTTGGTCATAAACTAACTGATCAACGCTGTCTATGAACACGCCATTTGCATTTCTATTCGCTCCCGCTAACTGATTTTGTGCGATGTCATAAAACACCTGCTTCGCATTCTTTGCTTTAAAATCAGACTCTTTCTCAACTATAATTTTTTTATCACTCAACCAAGGGCTGTTTGCTTGGCTGGCGATACGTTTCCCTTCTTTTTTATTTCTATAATTGACAGCTAACCAGTTTTTATCATCAAACTCTGGGTACCCTTCTAGAATATTTCCAGCGATATAAGCTTGGTTTTTGCTAATGAATGGGGAGAACCAAATATCCGCAAATTGAATGCGCTTGCTCGCTTTACACGGTTTGTAATAATTCGCTATCAGATTAAATCGCCCATTCTCAGAGCCATACACATTATTGTGTCCCCAATTAAAAATAATATTATTACTCACTTCGATAAATTCATCTGTGTAAGGGTAAGGAGATTTTAGTCTATGTCCATTTATACGGGGAGTTCTACTTGCATGATTTGCTATTATATTATTAATAAAAGAGGCATTAGCTCCTCCCCAAATACCACCATAACCATGCTTTCCTTTAGGATGAATAGAGTCGTTTAAGCTATATGAAATAATAGAGTTTTGTAATGTGAAATTACGATTATTGTAAAAGCTACCCGTTTCATCAACAGACCAGCTTAATGAACAATGATCTATAATAACATTGTTAGAATTGCGCACAGTTAGTGCGTCTTCTACCACCTTAAATGTCCCTAATCGAAAACGAATAAACCGAATAATCACATCCTCTGCATTTGAGACAGTAAATGGCGCACCTGAAATGGTAATGCCTCCCGCAGAGGTTTGCCCTGCTAGCGTAATTCGACCGTGGTTTACTTTTAATTCTTTTGACAGCTTAATCACCCCAGACACAGCAAATGTAATAACGCGAGGATGCTTTTGATTAATTGCGTAACGTAAGGTTCCGGGCTCATCTTTGTCTTCGAGGCTCGTTACAATATACAATTTCCCCTCTGCGCCACCTCGAGAGAATTTACCAAACCCTTCAGCACCATCAAAGGCAATAGACCTAGGCGTTAACGACTGACCCATACTATTTGCACTAAATAATGACACACTCAATGCACCAAACAGTAGCAATAGGACATTTCGACGAAACCGGTATTGTTCACTTTTCATTCAAACCCACCTTTTTGTACCTTATAGAAAAAAACCAGCCTTTATGCTGATTAAAAAATTGACAGTTTAATTAATGCGGTGTTAACTTTATGTTATCTTCATTTGCCACCGGTGGCAAATGGATTTTTAAAAAGAAAATAGAACACAATAAAAGCCTTTTAAAAAGGAACAACAATGAAAACGATAAAACTCAGCGGTATTGCAGCAGCACTTTTGGTTGCCCTGCCCGTCTATGCACAAGACGCACAGACAACCAAACCCGTACCGCAAACAGCGTCTAGTAGTAATGAAAAAACAGCGATAAAGAAAGCCCAAGATGAAGATGATGACATGGAGATCATCGCTGTAACAGGCATTTATCAGGCTGATTTAAAAGCCCGAGCAATGGAACGTGAAAGCAAAGCATTTAGCTCTGTGATTGCTACAGATGATTTAGGTAACTTAGTTGACCAAAATGTCGCTGAGTCTCTACGTCGTGTTCCCGGTGTCACCTTAGAAAGAAGCGAAGGCGAAGGTAAATATGTAGCAGTACGTGGTCTTGGTCCCAAATTTGTGTCGGTAAATATGAATGGCGCGGAACTTTCTGGTGCAGGTGATGACCGAAAAGTCGGTCTTGATGGCATAACGGGTGACTCTCTTGGTGCAATTGAGGTGTTTAAAACGCTCACACCTGATATGAACTTAAACTCAATCGGTGGCGCAGTAAACGTAAAAGCTATTTCGGCTTATGACCGTGGTGACAATACACTGAAAATAAAACTTCAAGATTCTTACAATGAAATGAGAGAGGCACATTCACCGAAGTTTAGTATTGATGGTACACAGTTGTTATTTGATGACAAAGTTGGTATTGGCTTTGCAGCCAGCTATGAAGACAGACAAACACAAGTCGATGAAGTACGTCATCACAGCTCTCGTGATATGAACTTTTTAAAAGGGGGTATTGGTCTCTCTGAAACAGAATTAGCAAATGCAGAAGAAATTTTAATCCCTGCACAGCTCGAAAACCGTCGCGAAATAGCGGATCGTAAACGTACCAATGCCACACTGAATGTCGAATTCAAACCAAATGAAGACAGCTTTTACTATATTCGTGGTAATTATTCAAAATACACCGACGACGATATCGCTCAACGTGAATTTTATAACTTTTATAATGGCGATCAAGAAGACGAAGTTATTTATGTTAACCCACAAACTAAGGAGTTTGCACTTTCAGATATTGATGTTTACAACCAGTATTTTATTCAAGAAGGTGAAACTGTAACCACCAACTATAGCTTTGGTGGTGAAAACTACTTTGCTGAGTCGTGGCGCGTAGATTATGAATATGCTTACTCTAAAACAGACGATGAATCAGTGGGTGATCGTCGTGTGCAATTCCGCGAACGAGAAAATATCGTTTATGGCAAGGCTGGCCGTGATTTTATTACTGCGAAAGTATTAACGCCTTCTGAAGCTGCGGCTCTTGGTGGTTTTGAGCTTGACCCAGACAATGATGTTTTTGCTGGTGAGGCCGACGGTGATTTAAGCGATCTTTCTAATATGCAATACGATAACCTATTCATGGAAGACAGCACCCGCACAGACGAAATCACAAGCTTTAAACTTAACTTTCAAAAGGAGTTTGATAGTCAGTTTTTAAATTCTATAAAGTTTGGGGGCACCTATAACGAACGTGAACACTATAGAGATAAAGATCGTTGGAGTTACACGATAAATGCTGATGATTGCGATGGTAATGAAACCTGTATCGCTGTTGCTAACTCTAATATTACCGATTATGACTATAGTGTGCCCGCTGGTGATTTATTCACCTACCCTTTAGTGTCCGCGCAGGATGTTGAGTACATGGTTGATTCAACAAAAATCACGCGCGAAAATGCCACCGGTGGCGAAGTGTCAATCGACAGCACTAAAGAAGACTATGTACTCACCGAGGACACGTATGCCGCTTATGTTATGGCAGAACTGCAGTTATCAGAAAAACTAAGCGTAATAACGGGTGTGCGTTATGCGCATACCGAGTTTTCGTCGACTGGTTTTATGTCACTTGAAAATGACGATTGGTCATTTGGTGGTGAGCATACCTTAGATATTGCAGTTCCGTTACCTGAATCATCAATAACTTACAGTGAATACTTCCCTAGTATGCATCTTCGTTATGAACCAAATGAAACGATGTTAGTTAGAACCTCTTTATGGACCAGCTACACTCGCCCTTCGTTTAAACAAGCACGAGGATATGCACGGTTTGATGATGATATCAGTTTATGCGACCCCACAACCAATACATGTTATAGCGAACCCGATGGGCAAAGTGCATTAGAATTACAAAACTATATTTTGGGGCCCGACAATGCACTTCAAGTTGGTAACCCAAATCTTGTCGCAATGACATCAGACAACTTTGACGCCTCATTTGGTTGGTATCCTTCCAAAGAATTATTCGTTGAAGTAGCCGTTTTCTATAAAAATATTGATAACTTCATTGTTGATGTCAGTGGTATTCAAATGGGGTTAGATGAGCTACCTCTTACATTACCTGTTGATCATGTTTCTGACTTCGCGATTCCACAAGACTTAGTCATAAATCAAGTTGATATCACCTTAAACGGTGATAAAGCAACCGTGTATGGTATGGAGCTCAGTTATAACCAGTTTTTTGAAAACGGCTTATTTTGGCAAAGTAATATGACCGTCGTCAGTAGTGAGTCAAAACTCGATGACACCATACGCTATGAAAAAATGCCGTTACCAGGCCAAGCAGATATTACCGCTAATATTGCGCTGGGTTGGGAGAATAAAACAGCGTCACTTAGGCTAATCAGTAATTATCGTTCCGATATTTTAGAGCAAGTAGGCTCTTGCCCTATTTCAGCAGACAAAAATGATGCTAAAGCATGTAAAACATGGGCTGATATCTACCAAGATGACATATTAACCTTTGACATAAAAGCGACTTACGACTTCAACGAACACCTTTCATTCTACTTTGATGCAATCAATATCACCGACGAGTCAGACCTTCGTTATTTCACCGGTAATGATCAGTCTGGCGGCGAGATTTTGTATCAACGAGAAGATTATGGTCGGACATATCAACTAGGAATGAATTATAAGTTCTACTAATAATTCAACTACTTAAAACAACAATAATCACTGAACACACGCGTTTGTGTTGCTAAACGCGTTCATCCTTGGAGGGATGTATGAATAGCACAATTAAAATTCCATCTTGCTTATTGCTTGCTGCCGTACTTGCAGGCTGCGGCGAAGAAAGCTCTGTCAACGTAAAAGAGGCGCCACTCCCCCCTATTCAAGGGGTTTTTATAGATAGCCCTGTCGCCGGATTGACCTATAACAGCCCGTCTGTGACAAACGGTAAAACGGACAGTAATGGCCAATTTGATTATTTCCGTGGTGAAGCGATCACATTTTCTATTGGTGAGCTGACATTTCCAAGTGTCGCGGCCAGCAATGTTGTCACTCCACTGAGCGTATTCTCTACAGACACCGTATTTCATCCTGCTGTAATCAATAGTTTGCGTTTATTGCAGTCGTTAGATGTGGATGGTGACACCAGTAACGGTATTACCATTAGTGACGCAGCAGCACAGGCTGCCGTAATGGAATTAGCCCAAGGACAAACACCTGCAGAATTCTTTGCCAGTGACGATTTTGACGAAAAGGTAAATCAATGGCTTGCTAACGCTGGGGGAGCAAATACCAGCTTAGTGAGTGCTGATACTGCCATTATGCATTTTGTAGATTTTATTTTTGAGCAGTATAACAGTACACAGCCTCTCGCCTTCACTCCTGCCGACTTCACGGGAACAATTTATAACCCCGTTGTAAAAGGGGCAAAAGCGAGTATTGAAATGTGGCAGTTTACACCCAGTGAAGAAGGAGCAAGCACGGGGTCATTCACTAAGCTAGTCGATGGGAATGAAACGCTTGTTGGCAGCTATGAGTTTCAGTTTGGTAATCGCGTTTTAGTATTAACAACCAGTGAAGGTGATACACCGAGTAAGCATTATTTAATTTCTCGCTCGCACAACACTGTCAATAATACCTTTAGTGTGTGCTCTACAAATGATGCAGCACAGCTTGCAACGTTAGTACTTAGCTGTGATAACAACGATGATGCATACAACAATATTTTAGCATTTGATGAACAGCAAGCCCAAAATGAGTTGGTAAAGCTTAGTGAACTTGCTGAACAAACCGGTCTTGCGTTAAACGAAGAATTCGATACCGACACTGATACATTCTTCTCATCCAGTTATAAGAGCCTCTCTGATGAGCAAGGAAGTGGGCCTCTTTATTTTAAATCTGGCGGCAGTGCCATTATCAATGAATTGGGTCAGCTTGTTTTGGAAGGTGACCGTTTCACAATCGGTAATACCCTGCCTGGTAAAGAATCATCGCCAAGCGATACAACGGGTGTGGGAATATACAATTTAAGCGAAGGCTTCACTATTAGCTTTGACGTCATTAGCCATAATGGTGCAGGCTCTCTTTCTTTATACGTTGATAACAATACAACAAGCCAAAGTAACTCTGTGCATGCTGATGCATCAAAGTTTTATGGAAAATCGATTGATGAAACCAACCTGCCTGTCGGACAACGCTTCTCTTATACTTATATACCTGGGCAAGATGTTAATACAGGAACTGAATTAACGCACCCAGATGCACGCGGTATCCTGAGCGCAGATATTAAAAACTCTTACTTTCAAATCAGAACCGATTCAGCCGCCTTATTAGTCATAGATAATCTAAAAATAGAAACAGTTGCGACAGATGTGCCAGAAGTTGAGCCACCTGTTGAACCGCCAATTGATCCACCTGCAACAGGCGAGATCCCCACTGTTGAACTGCCTTACACAAACGATTTTACGACTGTTACTGGTGATATTTTTTCTGTCGACTATCAAAAAATAGTTGATAGTCAAGGTAATGAAGTTCCGATGTTTTCAAAAACTGGAGGATCCGTCACCGTCGTCGAAAACGGCTTAGAACTGGACGGGGGCCGATTCACTTTGGGTAATACCACTGCGGGCGTGGAAACCAGCGAAAATGATACAAACTCAACGGGGGTATTTGATTTATCAAGGCCTTACCAAGTCGTCATGGATATTGTCAGTGCCAGCGATCCTGAAGGTGACAACAAGTTCCAAATCTATGTCGACAACAATACATCAAGTAGCTCTAAATCGATGCACGGTGGTGAATCTCGATTCTTCAACGAGTTAATCAATGACTTAGTTGTTGGCGAAACCTTAGTCGTACCCGGAAAACTCGCTACCAAGAACTCTTTTTTACAATTGCGTACCGAGACAGGCGGTAAAGTAGTGATTAATAATTTACGCATTGAGTACGTTGAAGACCCAAGTATCTTTAAGTGTTCAGATGCACCTGAACTGTATTTTTGTGATGATTTTGAAAGTGGTGATTTGAGCAACTGGAAAATTTTAGCAACGCCTACTAACGTAGACGGTGCCATGGGTGAATTCGATATTTTAAATATCAACGGTAATAACATGATGCGATACACCGCAGGCAACGCAGGCGGTGAACTTATTTTAGCCACAGACGAAGCAATGCAAAATATCCCACAAACAGGTAATTATTTTGTAGAAGCGAAAATTCGTCCTCGTCAAAACAGTACAACAGCAAACAAACAGTTGTATATGATGGCCCGTTATCAAGATACAGGAAACTGGTACGGTGGCGGTTTAAATGTACAAAACTCATCTAGTAGCACGCGAGTAGAAGTTGCTGTCAGCACCGAGGGCTCTATTGCACGCCCTGTTCAGGCAAGTACACCTATTTTACTCGGCGAAAAAGGGGGCACAGAAGACGGTGTTTGGTACACCACCCGTTTTGAATTAATCAATGATCAATTAACCATTTACTTAAATGGTGAAAACTTAGGCTCAGTGAGTGATACAAATTATAGCGCACGTGGGCTAATAGGTTTATTTACTAATAACCGTTCATTTGAATTGGATGACTTAAAAGTTGGCGATCCGACTATCAAACCCATTCAACTCACACTGGATTACAAGGACCCTAACTGGGACACCTCAACGACAGCTGAACCATTAACAATTAATGTCACCGCCATTAAAAATGATGGGGTAACAATTGATGAATTCACAGTGACTTCAACTGATGACAAAATTGTCAGTGTCGATATCAATGGTAGTGTAATTACTCTCACCCCAATGGCGGCCGGTAATGCCACGATTACGTTCGTCTCTGGTTCTGATAGTACCATAACCCGAACAATAGAGGTGAGTGTGGCTGAAGGTTTTGTCATGCCAACAACTGACTATGGCGACTTAACTGGAAAATTATTTCCTGAAAAAAACAGTGCCAATCAATTTATTGATACGCAATTTAGCCTTACATTTGATAATGAACCAAGTTTAGGCGCTTTAGGTGAAGTACGTATTTATAAAGTCAGCGATAACAGTTTAGTCGATACCCTTACCGTTGGTAAAAACATTGACCACATTGGTTTTGCTGGACAAGCTAAAGTTCGCTCTGTTTACTACTATCCACTACAGCTAAATGGGAACACGCTCACCATTAAACCACGCAATAATACCCTTGAGTATGGACATACATACCGTGTTGTAATTGGTGATGATGTCGTGGTTGGTGCAATGCTAAATGGTCAAGAATTTAGTGGCCTAGGTGATAACAGTCAATGGGACTTTGTCACTAAAGTAAGCATGCCTGCAGGTAATCAGCTGCTCGTTGATGATGAAGGTGCGGCAGACTTTAGAACTGTGCAAGGTGCACTTAATTTTGCTATGCAGTACTTGGGCAAAGATGAGCACACCACTGTCTCCATAAAAGACGGCATCTATAACGAACTGTTATTTTTACGCGATAAAAACAACCTCACTATTCAAGGTGAAAGCCAAGAAAACACCGTTATTCAATATGAGAATTACGAGTCTATGAATGGCGGCACGGGTGGCAGTGCACCTATTAGCACAGGAACACCTAACGGAGGTAGAAGTGTGTTTTTAGTAGAAGGTGTCGACATGCTGACCCTTAATAATCTCACCCTTAAAAATACGCATATTCGTAATAAAGTGGATTCAAACCAAGCAGAAACTATTTATTTCAATAGCCCGTACCGCCTAGTTGCGAACAATGCCCGCTTTAAAAGTGAACAAGATACCCTCCTGTTAAAAGGATACTCATGGTTCTACAACACGCTTGTTGCAGGGAATGTTGATTTTATTTGGGGTTACCCAACAACGGCGTTATTCGAGAGTTCAGAGATCCGTACAATCGGTGATTCAAAAGACGGTGATCCTTTAACTGACTCAGCGGGTGGCTATGTTTTACAAGCGCGTGTACCTGTAGAAACAGACCCTGGTTTTATTTTCTTGAATAGTCGATTCACACACGGTCCTGGCCCCATTGGCAATGATGTTTTAGATAACTCAACATACATTGCAAGAAGTGGAGGCAGCGATACATACTTTGATAATATAACCTTAATAAACAATAGGTTTGATACACATATCGCTAAAATTGGCTGGGCTGTTCAAGGTGTAAATAATCAACCTGCTCCTAACCCTAGCGTTGCCACAGCAACCAGTGGTTGGCGCGAATATGGCAGTATGGATTTAGACAGTAATCCACTTGATTTATCTGAACGCGAAGGTGGCTATATTCTTTCAGATTCAGAAGTCAGCGAGCTACTAGACCGCGAAAACATTTTTGCAGATTATAACGACGGTCAAGGATGGAGTCCAAAACCACTTGCTATTCCTCAACTACCGGATGAGCCTGTCAGCATTGCGCCAATCAATCCTAGTCGAGGGTTTGCAGGGTATAACTATAATATCACCGGAGGTGAAGGCGGTACTGTTGTTACTGTTGATAATGGGGCTTCATTAAAAGCAGCCCTAGCACAAGCGAAGTCTTCAGCATCCGCTATTACTATCTATGTTGATGGTGTAATCACAGATGCTAACAGTGGCGGTGATAATAAATCTATTGAAATTAAAGATATGAATAATGTCTCAATTATCGGTGTGGCTGATAGAGGTGAGTTTAGTGGGATTGGCATTGCTATTCGCCGCGCTAACAACATTATCATCCAAAACTTAAAAATTCATGAAGTACTCACTGGTGGTAAAGACGGAATTTCAATTGAAGGTGATGAAAACGAAACAACAGCAAACATTTGGATTGACCATAATGAGTTGTATTCTTCGCTCTCCGTGGATCAAGACTATTATGATGGCTTAATTGATTCTAAGTCGGGTGCTGAGAACATTACCATTTCTTACAACTATATACATGATAGTTGGAAAACTTCATTACATGGCCATAGTGACAATGACGACAGCAGTAATAAAAACCGTCATATCACCTTCCATCACAACCGCTTTGAAAATATTGTCTCTCGGGTCCCTTTATTTAGGTTCGGTAATGGTCATATTTTCAATAACTACTATAACAATATCACTTCAAGTGCAATTAATTCACGCATGGGAGCTGAGCTACACATAGAGAATAATTACTTTGAAAATACCAAGAACCCTGTGGTTTCTTTTTATTCAGCACAGATTGGTTATTGGAACACATCAGGTAATTATCTAGGCGAAGGCATTACATGGAGTGATGCGGCAGATGGGGATGTACGAGCAGAAGTGACTGAAAACGGCATGACGCCAACCAGCTCATATAAAGCACCTTATGAATATACGCTTACGCCTGTAATGGATGTTAAAGCACATGTACTTGCTCATGCAGGTGTTGGTAAGCTGGATCAAAGTGATTTAGACATTCCTGATATTCAGTCTCCAACGGAGCCTCCTATACAAGAACCACTTGGATTGCCTTTTACTGAAAACTTCTCTGCTGCTAATACTGATGAGTTTTTTAGTAACAGCTATCGTGATATTTCAGGATCTGCGGGTAACGAACAAGCGCTGTTCTACCGTGTAACAGGTAATGTTGACGTCGCAGGCGGACAGTTAACAATGACTGGCGCTAGAATTAGCATTGCTAACACAACCCCAAGTACCAGTACGACAGGAAATGACACCGAAACAACAGGCTTGCTTGATTTATCAAACAACTACCAAGTAACGTTCAAAGTTGCAGGGGTAGCTGGAAACACAGCCAAAAACTTTCAAATTTATGTCGATAACAATACTTCGGGTAGTAGCAATTCAATTCATGGCACTGCGTCTAAGTTTTATTCTGTGCCGCTGTCTGACTTAACAGCAGGCCAAACTTATACTGTGGATGGACTCGTTGCAACCAGCACTTCATTCATCACCATAAGAACGGAAAGTGAAGCGACTATCACATTGGATGAAATAAGCATTCAATAGTGCATTTCGCATTACGCTATAAACCTCGCAATTGCGGGGTTTATTTTTTTATAAAGAAAATTTGATAAAAATAGACAAGTATATAAAAAGGAAATGGCGGTGACGGAGAGATTCGAACTCTCGATACGTTGCCGTATACACACTTTCCAGGCGTGCTCCTTCAGCCACTCGGACACGTCACCTAAAGCGTTAACTGATTAACGCGGCGTTATAGTATGAAAACAACCCTACATACGCAAGGGGTTTTTAAAATAGCGAACTTAAGTGGCTAGTAAACAAACAAAAAAGGCAAGGTATGTACACCTTGCCTTTCATTTCTATCGCAACAATTCTTAGCGTTGTAGTGTCGCAGAGAACTCTAACATGCGATTAAGCGATTTTAACGCGCCTTCGCGTAAGTCCATATCAACAAACACTTCTTTGCCTTGTGGGTCTGTTAGGGCTTCTTCAATCGCTTTTAAGCCGTTCATAGCCATCCACGGGCAATGTGCACAGCTTTTACATGTTGCGCCTTCACCGGCTGTAGGTGCTTCAAAGAATTCTTTCTCTGGGCATAACTGCTGCATTTTATAAAAAATACCGCGGTCTGTCGCCACGATGAACTTTTTGTTGTCCATGGTTTGCGCAGCTTTAATTAGTTGGCTTGTTGAACCAACAGCATCAGCAAGGGCAACAATCTCAGCAGGAGACTCTGGGTGTACTAACACCGCTGCATCTGGGTGTAGGGCTTTCATGTCCTTTAACGCTTTGGTTTTAAACTCGTCATGAACGATACACGCGCCATTCCACATAATCATATCGGCACCGGTATTCTTTTGAATATAAGAACCTAGGTGCTTGTCTGGACCCCAAATGATTTTTTCGCCTTGCTCATCTAAGTGCTCAACGATTTCAAGCGCACATGAGGAGGTAACAATCCAATCGGCGCGTGCTTTTACCGCCGTAGAGGTGTTAGCGTACACCACTACTTTACGATCTGGGTGTTGATCACAAAACGCAGAAAACTCTTCAATTGGGCACCCTACGTCTAATGAACAGGTCGCAGCCAAAGTTGGCATTACGACTGTTTTGTTTGGCGTTAAGATTTTTGCTGTTTCGCCCATAAAACGCACGCCGGCGACAACAATAATATCCGCATCGTGTTTAGCACCAAAACGTGCCATCTCTAACGAGTCGGCCACACAGCCGCCTGTTTCTTCAGCAAGTGCTTGAATTTCAGGATCCGTATAGTAATGGGCAACAAGAACTGCATTCTTGTCTATTAGTAATTGTTTAATACGTGCTTTGTACTCAGCTTGCTCATCTTTTGATAACGGCGCTGGCTTTGGAGGAAAGATATAATCCTCAGGCATAATTTGTTCAGCTAGACTCATTTCTCGACCACTTAGTCCACAGTGCATTCATGGCGCGAATTATACGAGAATATAACGCTAAAGAACAGTATTGCTGAGTGCTGTTAAAGATAATTAAGGGATAACTTAGATAAAAAAGATAAATTAAGCGTGGTGGGTCATGATGGACTTGAACCATCGACCAATGGATTAAAAGTCCACTGCTCTACCAACTGAGCTAATGACCCGCTCTGATATGTGATGCGTAAATCCGCCGATATACATGACCATTCGAAAAGAATGGTGGGTCATGATGGACTTGAACCATCGACCAATGGATTAAAAGTCCACTGCTCTACCAACTGAGCTAATGACCCGCTCTTGATGTGTGATGCGTAAATCCGCCGATATAAATAACCATTCAAAAGAATGGTGGGTCATGATGGACTTGAACCATCGACCAATGGATTAAAAGTCCACTGCTCTACCAACTGAGCTAATGACCCGCTCTATTGCTTGCTAAAAGCTATACGTAAATCCGTCGATTTTAGATTACCATTCTAAAAAGAATGGTGGGTCATGATGGACTTGAACCATCGACCAATGGATTAAAAGTCCACTGCTCTACCAACTGAGCTAATGACCCGCTCTATTGCTTATTAAAAGCTGCGTAAATCCGCCGATATTAACAGTACCATTCAAAAAGAATGGTGGGTCATGATGGACTTGAACCATCGACCAATGGATTAAAAGTCCACTGCTCTACCAACTGAGCTAATGACCCGCTCTGCTGCTTATTAAAAGCTGCGTAAATCCGCCGATATGTAACTGTACCATTCAAAGAATGGTGGGTCATGATGGACTTGAACCATCGACCAATGGATTAAAAGTCCACTGCTCTACCAACTGAGCTAATGACCCGCTCTGTTACGTTATTAAAGCTGCGTAAATCCGCCGATATCTAAAAGTATACCATTAAAAATAATGGTGGGTCATGATGGACTTGAACCATCGACCAATGGATTAAAAGTCCACTGCTCTACCAACTGAGCTAATGACCCGCTCTTTTAGCCGCATTTTGGCTGTTGTTACCAATCGCCTGCTGCGGGCGCTTATAATACTTATTTAAATGCTGAGTGCAACAGAAAATATCTCTTTTTTTAAGTTTTTATGTCTAGTTGCCTAATTTTAGACCGCTTAAGTCAAAAAGCAGTCTAATCAGGTCAAATCTACAGTTGCGACAGACGTTCTGTGGCTAATTTAGCAGCGGTTGTACTTGGGTACTGATTAATTAAATCATTAAAGGTTTTAAGGGCTTGTTCACCTAAACCTTGATCAACAAGTAAGTTGCCTAACTTCAACATAGCATCAGGGCGTTTATTCGAATTCGGAAATTCATTCACAACCACTTTAAAGTGTTTGGTTGCAGCAGCGGGATCGTTTTGAATTGTTAAAAGCTGCCCTAACCAATAATGCGCGTTTGACGCATACACTGAATTTGGATAAGTCGTTAAGAATGTTTGGAACTCAGGAATTGCTTGCTCATAACGCTTATCTTTCATAATTAGCGCCACAGCACGCTCATAGGCTTCATTTTCAGATAAGTCTGAGCTGATAGTCTGTGATGCATTTATATCTGTGTAAGTGTTCGTTGGCTGAGTTGCTGCCGCAGGCTGAGAATAGGCCTGACTAACGCGATTCTCAATTTCTTGATAAAGCTCACGTTGACGTTGGAGCACTTTTTCAAGCTTATAGCTTTGCTCTTCAGTAATGCCACGAACCTGACTCACTTCGTCTTGTAAAATATTCAACTGCTGCTGAAGCTCAGCTTGCAATAAATTACGTGACTTCATCATGTTTTCTAATGCGATTAAACGTTTCTCTATGCTCGATTGCGAGCTTGCAGCTTCTGAAACAGGAGCGGGAGCAGCCCATAACTGGGTGCTCCCGCTTAAGATCATTGCTGCCAAAATAATTTTCGGCTTCATAATGTCTCTTTCTTAGTAAACTAATACTGCGCGACGGTTTTTAGCGAACGCTTCTTCAGTGCGAGATTTAACCATTGGCTTCTCTTCACCATAGCTCACTACCGACATTTGGCTAGCAGAAACACCTAAGCTTTGTAGATATTTTTCTACTGCTTGACCACGGTGCTCACCTAATGCGATGTTGTATTCAGGCGTACCGCGCTCATCTGCGTGACCTTCGATTAGTACTTTAACTGAAGGGTTTTGTACTAAGAACTCAGCGTGTGCTTGTAGAAGCTCAGCGTATTTGCTTTGGATTTTAGCGTTATCAAAACCAAAGTAAATGATTTGTTCTTGACGTAACGCTTCGTATTTTTCACGAAGTGCTTCTTCAGCTTGTTGCTCTGGAGTAAGCGTTGCAACTTCAACTGTATCATTGTTGTTTGCTTGCTCAACCGCACCTTGGTTTGTTTGGTTTGCAGCACCTTCGTCAACACCTGAAGAAGAGCTACATGCTGCTAAAGTCATCACTGGCACAGCAATTAGCAGGCCTTTTAAAGTTTTATTAAGTTGCATTGAATTGATTCCTATATTGAGTAAACCAGTAAAATTACTGTAAATAAGGCGACCAAGCCGGTGCCTTAACTTGTCCGTCTAGCACAGGTAAGCGTGCTTTAAAGCGACCATCCATAGAAACTAACGCTAACACCTGTTTATTATTATGAAGCGTGCTGTAGATAATCATCGAGCCATTGGGTGCAATACTCGGCGATTCATCTAGGCGTGTTCTCGTTAATACTTGGAACGCACCTGTAGCTAGCTCTTTCTTAGCAAGATGGTATTGACCGTTTGTACGGTTCACCATCACTAATTCTTTTCCATCCGGTGAAACCGAACCTGCTAAGTTCATGTCACCATCAAAGGTCATTCGTTTTGACCTACCTGTTTGCAAATTTAACTTATAAATCTGAGCATTACCACCCCTTTCAGAGGTAAACACGATATCTTGACCATTTGGAAACCATGATGGTTCAGTATCTATACTGCGGTGATTTGTAAGTCGAGTTTCTTTGCGTGTTGCAAGGTCTAATAAGTACACTTCTGTTGCGCCATTACGGTCTTTTGATAACACTAACAGTAGTTTTTTACCATCAGGAGAAAACTGAGGCGCACCATTAATACCAGGGTGACTGGTAATTAGTTCGCGTTTTCCTGTATATAAGTCTTGAATGTAAATTTGGCTTTGGCGATTTTCAAACGTTACATACGCTAACTTAGTCCCATCTGGCGACCACGCTGGTGACATAAGCGGCTCTTTAGAGCGAAGCAACACTTGCTCATTAAAGCCATCATAATCAGCAACCACCAATTGATAAGGTTTAGCGTCATTTTCACGCACAATGACATAGGCAATTTTTGTTAAAAATGCGCCTTTTTCACCCGTAAGAGCTTCGTAAACCACGTCGCTGATACGGTGTGCGTATCGACGAAAACCATTTTCACCAATAACACTTTCACGTGCATCTAAAATATGATCTTGGCTTTTAACCAATTTACCGTTGCTCATTAATTGTGTTTCGCCGCCCGTAATTTGGCCACGAATCACATCAATAAGTTCATATTTAACACGGTAACGGCCATTAGGTTGTTGCTCTACCTCACCCACTAACACAGCTTCGACACCTTTATTAACCCACGCGCCGTAATCAACATCTGAATCTTTAGCAGGAAGCTGAGGCATAGTATTAACGTCGATCGGCTTAAATTTTCCGCTGCGCATTAAATCGGCAGCAATCACTGAACTTAACTTTTCAGGGATAGGACCCACACCTTGATATTTAAAAGGCACAACCGCAATTGGGCGCGCACCATCGATACCATCGGTGATCACGATTTCTAATGCAGCACTGGCAATGCCATGAAAGCCCAGTAATACAATAAAACATGCTGTTTTTATCTGGTTAAACATATCATTCCTTTAAAATTGAGGCGCTATTGTTAAATTAATATTTTTTAATTGCTCAAATACTTCACGATCTGGTGATACAGGTAGCGTGTCGGCCATACGCACTGCGCGCATCGCAGCTTCGCACACTAACGTATCTCCACCCAATGATTTAACTTGGGTCACCAAACCATTAAAGCCAAGGCGAATATTAAGGCGACATTCTTTGCCTTTCATCTTCTCATCTTTTAAGAAGTTTTGCTGAATACGCGCCATAATTAACGCTTTATATTTCTCAACTTCGCCAACAACCTGCTGCTGACGCACTTTATCACGTGCAGCCTGTTCTGCAGCCAGTTGCTCTTGGAGCATTTGCTCTTGCAATGCCTGCTGACGCTTACGCTCTGCTTCAGCCTCTTTGCGTTTACGTTCAGCTTCAGCTTCTGCAGCTTTGCGCTTGCGCTCTTCTTCCGCTTTTTTCAATGCTTCTTCTTCGGCTTTACGCTTCTGTGCCGCGGCTTTTGCTGCTGCTTCGGCTTCTTGCTTTTGCTTTTCAGCTTGCTGCGCTTTAGCACGTTCTTTCTCTTGAATTTCACGCGCTTTCTTTGCTTGAGCTTCAGCTTCGGCTTTTTCTTTCTCTTTCGCACGACGCTGCTGTTCTAATTTTTTCAGACGGCGGTCTTCAGCTTCACGTTGCTTGCGCGCGTCATTAGCACGACGCTCTAAATCACGAATACGTTTTGCTTCTGCTTGCTTTTTAGCTTCTTCTTGCTTTTTTAGCTCGGCAATCTTTTGCTCAACCTTCTGCTGATCAACCGTGACAGCTGACACCGCTTTTTCAGGCTCAGGTAATGCAGGGTTTAAAGTCACCTCCATTACTTTTGGTGCTGGCATATGAAAATTGGCTGTCGCCACTAATAAACCTGCAATTGCCAAGTGCAAAAGAACTGATTTTATTACTGATGCACCCATAACTAGCCTTTATTCCCCTCAAACGATTCGGTCATAAGGCCAACTGAAGGCACCCCTGCATTTTTAAGAAAATCCATTAACAACAATACTTCTTGATAAGATACACGACCTGAACCTTTGATCATAACCGGAGTATCGGGATTTTTTTGCAACTGTAATTTAATCACAGCAGCGACGTCTAATGCTTCCATCGGTGCTTCTGGGTCAGTGCCGATACTGACATAATACTTACCTTCAGCGTCAATTGACGCAATGATAGGCGGTGTATCTTTTGTATCGACAAGATCAGATTCTTCCATTTTTGGCAAATCTACTTTCACCCCATGAGTAATTAATGGGGCTGTTGCCATAAATATAATAAGTAGTACCAACATAACGTCAATGTAAGGTACTACGTTTATCTCCCCTACTGGGCGACGTTTTTTACGCTGATACATTCGCTTTTGCCTCTATTTGCGTAGCTGCTTGGCGGTGTAAAATATTGGCGAACTCTTCCATGAAGTTAATATAATTACCCTCCAGCTTTTCTACTTTATTTGCAAAACGGTTGTAAGCAATAACGGCTGGAATTGCCGCAAATAAGCCCATTGCAGTTGCAATAAGTGCTTCGGCAATGCCCGGTGCAACCATTTGTAATGTAGCTTGTTTCACTTCACCTAGTGCGATAAATGCATTCATGATACCCCATACAGTACCAAATAAGCCGATATAAGGACTAATAGAACCAACGGTCGCCAAAAACGATAAACTAGATTCTAATTTTTCAACTTCACGCGACAAAGCAACACGCATTGAACGATGCGTGCCTTCCATAACGATACTGGCACTTTGGAACGTATTTTTTTTGTGGCGTGCAAATTCTTTAAAACCGGCAACAAAAAGAGCTTCAACGCCCGAAGCTCCGCCTGGGCGGGCAGACACTTCATTATATAATTTACTAAGATCAACACCTGACCAGAACTTTTGCTCAAAACGCTTTGCGCCATTTAATGCATCAGAAATCGCTTTTTTACGTTGAAAAATAATTGCCCATGACATGACCGACATACCCACTAATGCCAACATCACTAATTGGACAAGTACACTGGCTTCTAGAATAAGATCTAAAAAGTTAAGCCCTGATCCCACGTTAAACTCCTAAAATAGATTTCTATATAATTTGTTATATTTTTTACACTTGCATTTATTGACCACAAACTTGGCCAAAAGTTACATCTAGTGTATCTAGTCAATAATGAACTGACAACGCTCTTGCTGTGAAATAGCGGCAAATAACGGTGAAAAGCACTCAGCTTAGCTATTTTTTGCTCACAATCCTTTAAAAACTTATTTTTGCTGTGTTTTCACTGCAAAAATGAGTACCACCATTAGGCAACTAAAAATATAGCAAAACCTCATAAAATACAGCGTTTATTCATATTTTACGCATAAACACCCAAAACATGTTTTGCAAATCTACTACAGAATACTTAAACTAATCCTGAACAATGTTTGTTAATATTATAAAAATCATTTTATTCATAAACTTAAAGTAAAAACACTCAATAAGTGAACAAAAAGAAAACAAACCAACAATTCACTCACATTAGTTTTTTTTATCTGAAAATTAAATTTTTCTAGTTTGAAGAAAAATCCACCATTGCGTATCATTTCCCCATACCGAGCTGCAACCTTTGAAAGTTTTTTCATTAAGCTCCGTTTTTTGCAATATGAAGTTTCGTATTGCACTTGGTTGACTTAAACAGGATAAAACCTCTTTAAGAAAACCGTAGTTCCCTGGATTACTTCCTTCAACTTGTTGTTTGCCCGCATGCTTATGCGGGCTTTTTTTTGCCTGCACAAACGTCAATGAGAATACCTACAGATAACTTAACAGCATGTGAATTACAGATGTTAAAATGAGACCATCAATCGTGGTTTGTGGTTTGTGGTTTGTGGTTTGTGGTTTGTGGTTTGTGGTTTGTGGTTTGTGCAAAATAAATCCACATTAACCTTAGGCAAGCTTTTTATATTTAATCGCTACAGTAACCCCCGCTCGGTCTACCTTCTAGTATCTACCTTCTAGTATCTACCTTCTAGTATCTACCTTCTAGTATCTACCTTCTAGTATCTACCTTCTAGTATCTACCTTCTAGTATCTACCTTCTAGTATCTACTTTCTTTCTAATATCTAACGTCTAAAAACTAAAAACCCCGCTAAGCGGGGTTTTGTTATTTATCTGGGGTAAGACCAAAATGAAGGTAGGCAATATCAGAAACGAGTCGCCCTCTGGGCGTGCGTTGAATAAATCCTTGTTGAATTAAAAATGGCTCAATGACATCTTCAATAGTCTCTTTTTCTTCGCCAATGGCAGCCGCTAAATTATCGAGACCCACGGGGCCACCCATAAACTTTTCAATGATGGCAAGAAGGTATTTTCGGTCCATGTAATCAAAACCGCTTTTATCAACATCGATCATATCAAGTGCTTGTTCAGCGACTTCGGCATTTACTTTACCGTCTGATTTAACTTGCGTGTAATCTCGTACTCGGCGCAAAAGTCTGTTTGCTATTCGTGGTGTACCGCGTGAGCGTTTAGCAATTTCAACGGCGCCTTCGTCACACATGATTAAATCTAAATATCGAGCAGAGCGGGCAACAATTTTTGATAAATCTTCAACCGAATAAAACTCTAAGCGTTGCACAATGCCAAAACGATCTCGTAATGGCGATGTTAACGAGCCAGCACGCGTTGTAGCCCCTATTAATGTAAAAGGCGGTAAATCGAGCTTAATTGATCGTGCCGCAGGACCTTCACCAATCATAATATCGAGCTGATAATCTTCCATTGCGGGGTAAAGTATTTCTTCTACTTGCGGACTTAAGCGGTGAATTTCATCAATAAACAGTACATCGCCTTCTTCAAGGTTAGTTAATAGCGCGGCTAAGTCGCCCGCTTTTTCAAGAACCGGCCCTGAAGTCGTTTTAATGTTTACATTAAGCTCATTCGCTACAATATTAGCCAGTGTTGTTTTACCCAAACCCGGCGGACCAAAAATGAGTAAATGGTCTAACGCCTCACCACGATGACGAGCGGCTTCAATAAAAATTTCCATTTGTTGCTTAACATGCGGCTGGCCTGTGTAATCGTTTAATAGTTTTGGACGTATTGCACGATCGACACTGTCTTCATTACTTTGTTCACTCGCATCAATTAAGCGATCTGCTTCAATCATGGTGTACTCACAACATTGACTTTAGAGCTTCTTTAATAAGAACCTCTGTTGTCATACCTGGTTTATTTACAGCTTTAACCGCTTTTTGCGCTTGCGGTAGTTTATAGCCTAAAGATTCAAGTGCTGAAACAGCATCATCCGCAGCATTATTCGCTACTAGCGTATCATTACTTGCAGGCTCAATAATGGCATTATCGCTAAATGGTGTGAATAAGTCATTACCCCAATTTTTTAGCCTGTCTTTCATTTCAAGTACCAAGCGCTCTGCAGTCTTTTTGCCCACCCCAGGAAGTTTAACCAAGGTTGTCGCATCTTCATTGTTAACACAACTAACAAACTGCTGCGCCGACATGCCCGACAAAATGGCAAGGCCAAGTTTAGGGCCTACCCCATTTGCTTTTAACAGCTCTCTAAATAAAGCACGCTCAGTTTTATTATTAAAACCAAATAATAACTGTGCGTCTTCGCGAACAACAAAATGAGTATAAATAACCGCTTGTTCACCCACATTGGGTAAATCATAAAAACAGGTCATTGGCATTTGCACTTCGTAACCGACACCACTTACCTCTATAAGTATTTCTGGTGGCTGCTTTTCAACAAGTAACCCGTTTAATCGACCTATCATATTACTTCCTTAATCGTCCTCTTACGGTTTTGCTCGCGCTGCCCGCAAGTTTAATTAAATTTTGTTCTGAGTGAGCATGGCAAATGGCAATTGCTAACGCATCGGCAGCGTCGGCTTGCGGGGTTCCCGGCAGTTTTAGAATATTTTTAACCATATGCTGTACTTGCGATTTATCGGCACCACCATTCCCCACGACCGCCTGTTTTATTTGTCTGGCTGAGTACTCAAATACGGGCAACTCTGCCATTGACGCACCGACTATGGCGGCCCCTCGGGCTTGACCAAGTTTGAGTGCTGAGTCAGGATTATGTGCCATGAACACTTTTTCAATGGCAAAATTATCAGGCGAAAACTGTTCAATTAACTGGCTAACACCTTGATAAATCATTTTTAAGCGTATAGGAAAGTCGTGATCAGCAAGCTTTATACAGCCACTCCCTAAATAAGTAAATTTAGTACCTTGGTGGGCTATTACCCCATAACCTGTTAATCGTGAACCAGGATCAATCCCTAAAATAATCGCCAACTAACTGACCCATCTATAAAATCATCATCTGCATTTAATAATGCCAGAGCACTGTATAAATTACCAGTAACTAATTGCAGTTCATAAAAAATGCCCGCAATTGCGAGCATTTTTTAAACATTGTCTTTATCCTAGCGACCGCAGTAAACCTTGAGTATTTTTTCGCATGGTACGCGCTATCATTAAATACCCTAAACACGCAACAAATAACCCACCTGCTGCGGGGCCTATTAACCAAATATGTGGATGCAACTTACCTGCTAATTCGAACATTTGTTTTTGTACAATTAACAAAGCAACATCACTGACAACAGCCGCGACTAAACCGGCCGTAAAGCCTAATAATAAAAATTCATACAAGGTCGCGTTTTTAATTAATCGCCCTTTAGCGCCCAGTGTACGCAAAATAACAATTTCTTGCATACGCTCACCTAGGCTGGCTTGCACTTGCGAAATAAGCACTAAAGCACCACACGCAACAACAATCGCGAGTACAAAGCCAATCGCTAACGATACTTGCTCTATTGTTGAGCGTATTTGCTTAATAAAGCTTTCAACATCAATCGCATTCACCGTTGGGTATTGACGTAATAACTCACTAAACTCTCGCTTTTGATCTTTATTTACACGCACCGATGAAATGTACGTCGCAGGGAAACTTTGCAGCACATCGGGGCTCAAAATAATAAAGAAATTCGGTTTTAAGGTGTTCCAATTTACTTTACGTACACTGGTAATTTTGGCATCAAATGACTGAGCGCCAATTAAAAAGGTGAGTGTATCGCCCAACTCTACATCTAAACGCGCTAACATTGACTCTTCTAATGACGCCTCTGCCACTGAGCTCTCGGTAAACCATGTACCGTCAATTAACTCATTTTGCTTGGGTAGCTCAGCGCGCCATGTAAGATTTAACTCGCGGCCAATACCTGAACGTGCTTCTTCATCTTTTTTCTCATTGTCTTCTAATGATACCTCGCGAGCCACCAGCTCACCATTAACGGCATTAACACGACCACGAACAATCGGGTAAAAATCTGACGTAGGCATGTCACGCTCTGCTAAAAACGACGTGATAGGTTCAAGCTCAGCTTCTGTTATATTCACTAAAAATGAGTTTGGCGCATCGGCTGGCAATTGTGACTGCCAATCTGAAATCATGTCGTTTTTAAGTACGATTAAAAACAACAGTAATTTAATAGCAAGCGCAAAGCTTATAAGCTGCACCGCGTTTACATTCGCTCGCTTTTGAATTGAAGCAATCGCTAAAGACCAACTATTACCAGGACTTAAGCCTAGCTTACGACCCCCACCAAAAATAAGCTTCGATAGACCAAATAGCACCACGATTAAAAACGCTGTTGAGGTAAATAAAATGGCCGTAATTTTAATGTTATTACTGAACAACCACATTAACAAAAACACCGTTAGCGCCGACATTGCAAGGTGAATTTTGCTCACTAATAAACGGTCTCCCAAGTTGCGACGAAGTACACGCAATGGGGGAATATCAAATAAATCCAGCAGCGGCTTAATCGAGAACATAACGGCACAAATCACGCCTGTACTGACTGCGATAAGCCAAGGTTTTGCCGATGCGCTTGGCAGCTCTGTGCCCATTGACTGAGCAAGGTAATCACTGGCTATCATTTGTAAAGAATAACCAATAACTAACCCCAAAATGACCGACATTGTGCAAACTAAACTTAAATGTAATAAGTAAATTTTACGGATAGTTGCCCTACTGCCACCAAGAGTTTTCATCATTGCGACTGGGTCATATTGCCTTTCGCAGTAGCGTTTTGCCGATACCGCAATTGCCACTGCCGCTAAAATGATACCTAACAAACCTGCCAGTAATAAAAAGCTCTCCGCTCTATTTAAGCTGTTCGCAATAGGTGATTGCCTGTCTTTAACACCATACCACTGTTGGTTTTCTTTCATTTGGGGTTTAAGCCATGCATAAAAGGTGTCTAAGTCACTTTGCTCACCGGCATACAATTGACGATAAAACACGCGACTCCCCGGCTGGATCACCTGTGTCGCGTCTATGTCACGTTCATTAATTAAAATGCGTTGACTACTGGAAAAAACATTAAAAGGAGCATCGGGTTCTTCGGCAACCACTCGACTTGCTGTAAACGTTGCAGCGCCCAGCTCAACTTGACTACCAACCTGAATATTAAGCGCATAAAACACCGACTCACTAAGCCATACCTCACCTGTTTTTGGCACTTCGTCAGTAACAATAGCATTTGAAGTTAAGCGTGTTTTTACTTTAAGTTCACCTTTTAATGGATAACTATCAGAAACCGCCTTTACTGAGCCAAGTTGCATTTCGTCACCTGCAAATAGCATGGTATCGAAATACGTAATTTTTGCAGTGCGTAAGCTCTGTTCCTGCGCTTTTTGCAAATACTCTGTTGGTAACTGATGATTACTGGCCAACACACGATCCGCAGCGATAAAGGCACTACTTTTTTGCGCAATACTTTGACCAATTCGGTCTGTTACCATAGAAAGCGTTAATACGGTGAGCACAGCCAAAGCAATAGCTGCACTGATCACCGTTAATTCACCCCGTTTAAACTCACGTGAAAACAATTTAAGTGCTAACTTAGCCCACATTCGCTTGCACCTCTTCGCTCTCTTTTACTGTTACTAATTGACCTGCTTCAATGTGTAAAATTTGTTGGCATTTTTCAGCAAGCTGTTCGTCATGGGTTACTAAAATAAGCGTGGTACCGTGTTCTTTATTCAGTTCAAAAAGCAAAGATTCGATCAATCTACCATTTTTGCTATCAAGGTTTGCTGAGGGTTCATCCGCAAACAAAATTTTAGGCGTACCAATGAATGCACGCGCAATTGCAACACGCTGTTGCTCACCACCAGAAAGTTGCGAAGGATAATGCCCCACACGGTGGCTAAGACCCACTTTTTCGAGTAACTCTAGGGCTTGTTGTTTTGCATTTTTACTACCTGCAAGCTCTGCCGGTAGCATCACATTTTCAAGCGCGGTTAAACTTTGCACAAGCATAAAAGACTGAAACACAAACCCCACTTTATCAGCGCGTAATGCCGCGCGGGCTTCTTCATCTAAATCGTGCAAAGCAGCGCCGTCTAAATGAATGCTGCCACTGGTTGACTGGTCAAGACCTGCTAATAAACTCAGTAACGTAGACTTACCCGAGCCCGATGTGCCAACAACGGCAACAGAATCGCCCGACTTGACATTAAAGCTGATGTCACTGAGGATGGTTAGGTCACCCTCCACTGTGGTGACTGTTTTAGTAAGTCCATTAACTTGAATGATGTTTAATTGAGAAAGCGCTGACATATGATGCATCCAATCCTACGTTTTATATTCGTTTTACTGTTAGTAATCAAACCACTTACGGCAGCAGCTGACAACACAATTTTAATTTTAGGTGACAGTTTAAGCGCCGCTTACGGCCTCAAACAAGAGCAAGGTTGGGTTAAATTGTTACAAGATAAGTACGATGAAAAAAGCCAACCTGTTAACTTAGTTAATGCAAGCATTAGCGGTGAAACAACTGGCGGAGCACTTAGACGACTTGATACCCTGCTAGCCGAATTTGAACCCACTCATGTACTTATTGAGCTTGGTGGAAATGACGGTTTACGTGGTTTTCCAATCAAACGTTTACACGCTAACTTACGTGATTTAATTAACAAAAGCCAACAAGCAGGTGCCAAAACTGCCGTGATGGAAGTACAGATTCCACCAAATTATGGCCCCCGCTACACTAAGTTATTTACCGACAGCTTTGAAAGTATTGCCAATGAAACCGACAGCGAACTTATGCCATTCTTTATGTTAGACATAGCAGGTCGCCCGGAGCTCATGCAAAACGACAATTTACACCCAAACGCTGATGCCCAACCATTAATACGTGATTTCATGTATAAAACGATCAATGATTGGCTAGATTAACACCTAGCCTCTGTTTTATTGCTTAAAATGAACAATAAACAAGCAATCAGACCACAGGTGTATTGATTTTTATAAAAAAAGACGTACTATTGCCTCAAATGTCGGCATATAGCGCAGCTTGGTAGCGCACTGTCATGGGGTGTCAGGGGTCGCAGGTTCAAATCCTGCTATGCCGACCATTTTCCTCCCCCACTGTATCTCTAATCGCTTTCTTTATTGCGTTGCAGTTTAAACTCAGTGAATATTTGGTTCACATCTACTTTTGCGCCTAACTTTGCAGCGATTAAAAACAACCCAGCTAACTTCCTGTGTACGAATAGTGCGTCAACTGGTGGTGCATGCCAGTATTGCGATGCAGTGCTCATTTCAAGACCGAGTTCTTTGATGCGTTTTGGTAAATCGCTTTTAGCGAAATCGTACTCGCCTTGACGGCTAAGTGGCTCACACGCGAGTAGAAAAATATCGACAACGTTATCAATGTATTCTTGCGCTAGTTCTTGCCCAAAATACCCGATACGCTTGGCTGCTGCTGCAACTTCTGCTCTGTCATTTTTGGCGGCTGCAGATAATAATTGCAAATAACCATTGCTTATATGTTGTGGTAATTCACGCGTTGCGCCAAAGTCTAATAACACTAAACGCTGCTGGTCCATTTGATACTGATAGTTAGCAAAGTTCGGGTCTGTTTGTATCAGCTTAAAGGTTAATAGCTCATTCAAAAACAAACGCAGTAACTGTTCTACCGCTTTGTTTCTTAACGCTTGCTGTGCATCTACAAGTGCCTCTATCTCTTGCCCTTCAACAAAATGCATGACTAGTATCTGCTTTGAGCTGAGCTCATCAACCACTTTTGGAATAACGTAGTTTTCATCATCGGCTAAGCAAGCGCGATAACGTGTTAGGTATCGTGCTTCAAGCTCGTAGTCTGCTTCATTTATCAATTGCTGTTTAGCTTCATCAATAAGGGGTTGCAGGTCCACATTTTTTGGGAGCAAGCCACTTATTTTGAGTAGATAAGCAAGGTTATCAACATCACTGGCAATCCCTTTTGCAATGCCTGGGTATTGAACTTTCACCGCCAGTTTTTTCCCCATTTCAGTGTAGGAAATATGCACTTGCCCTATCGACGCAGCAGCGAACGGCCGTAATTCAAAGTGCGATAAGTGCTCTAGCCACGCATCCCCCCAATGGTTGCGCATTACCTGTACGAGCTGTTTGTGTGGCATAGGTGTCGCCTCAGCACGTAACCGAGCGAGAATTGCCGACAATTCGGGCGTAAGTAACTCACCACTATCCATCGACAACAGTTGGCCCAATTTCATCGCGGCACCACGTAAATGGGCAAGCTGCTCGGTAAGACGCTGAATATTCTTAGGCTGTAATAATAATTCTTGACGAGAGGTTTCCTTGCCAGCGACCCATGCTTTTGCGCTTGAAAACAGCATATTTCCCGCCACTTTCGAGACTAAAGCACCAAGGCTTGCAGCCCTTGAAAACCTTGATGTAGGCACTGCACTTTGTTTAATAGTCATAGCGTGTCACGTATTTTATGTATCATGTTTTAAATACGTAAGTAAAAGAACTTTAGATCCCCTTTGTATTGAGCTTTAACAATGTATGTAATTTTAAACGCGACACAATACACGCTATAAAAATCAATTAACTTGTAGTGAAGATAAAAAGTGATTTCGTCATTTATCACTCAAACTACGTCATTTTAAGCCACTAAATTGAGGCGAAAATTGGAAAATTTCTAAGTATCGACAATACTTTATTATTATAAATCACTCATTTCTCAGCTCTGGCCTCTCAATGTCTCTTAGAACACAATTAATATTATTATTGAGCACTTTGTTTATTGTCGTTTTGATAAACACTTTTATTGTCTTTATTCTCGACAGAGAAGGCCGTTTAAAATTTGATGTACTTAATCGTACTCATGAGATTATTGATCAATCTGAACGACTCTATAACCATATTATTAATGCTGAAACGGGCCAAAGAGGTTATCTTTTAACAGAGAACCTCAATTATCTTGATCCCTACTACCGTGGTTTAGAAAAAACGAAAGAACAATTCCTAATACTCAATAAGCTGACTCTGAATGACAAAAAACAGCAACAAAACCTTGCACAACTCGATGCATTGATTGAGAAAAAATTCGCCGAACTGAATTTAACGATTAATTTAATAAAACAAAATACGCCCGATGCAGCCGAAGAGGCAAAAAGCATTGTTTACACCAACGAAGGTAAAGCGTTAATGGAGCAAATTGAGGCGTTAATAAAACAATTTCAAAATGTTGAGCGTACAAGGTTGGCTGAGCGAAACGCAGATTTCCAGAATAACCGGTTACTTATTACGCAAGTCGTATCTGTGCAAATTCCGTTATTTATTTTCCTATCCATTTTTTGTGCTTTTTACATTAACAATAAGCTGTTTAAACCGCTAAAGAGATTACTTAAAAATACCGAAAAGCTAGAAAAAGGCGAAATACCTGATCGTATTGAAAAATGTGACACCAATGAAATTGGCTATTTACTTCGACGTTTTCATCGTATGAGCAACATTATTTACAGGCGCACCAACAAGTTAAGTTTTTTGGTAAGTCATGACCACCTTACAGGTGTGTTGAACCGAACAGAGCTTGACCGTCAATTAAAATTCGCCATTAGTGCAAGCTCAAAGAACAATAAGATGGCTGTTATATTTATCGATATTAATCAGTTTAAACAATTGAACGATCAATACGGTCATGTCATTGGTGATAAAGTGCTTGTTGAAGCTGCTAAAAGAATAACTGGCGCTGTGCGTGCTGATGATGATGTATATCGTTATGGCGGTGATGAATTTATTATTGTGGCTCACCACCTCAGAAAACTAAGTTATATTGATGCGATGATCAAGCACTTGCTCGATAAGTTCAACAGCCCCTTTGAGGTAGAGCAGCATAACTTAAAAGTCACTTTAAGTATTGGTATTGCTGTCTCACCCGATCACACAACTGACCATACACAATTATTAAAATTTGCTGATCAGGCAATGTACGAAGCCAAGCAAAGCCAGTTACACACATATAAAATTTTTCAAGGAATTGAGGGAGATAACTGAACTTATTCAATGCTTATTACGTACAAATTTGCAAAAAGCTCAGTCGCTATGTATAAAAAACATACACTCATTTAATTAAGGTGCCCTATGCATATTTTATTAACAGGTGGAACAGGCCTCATTGGAAAGCATTTGTGCCCATTTCTTTTAAACCATCATAAAGTCACAGTACTGAGCCGAAATCCTATTCAAGCCAATGTATTACTGACTCATCAAGTGCATGCTGTAAAGTCGTTGGATGAGGTTGATTTTGAAGATATAGATGCAGTGATAAATTTGGCTGGCGAGCCTATTGTTAACAAACGTTGGAGCGAGTCACAAAAACGCCGTTTGCTCGACAGTCGAATAAACCTAACATTGCAAATATCTAAAGCGATTAGCCGGTGTGAAACGCCTCCTCATACCTTTATTTCTGGTAGCGCCATTGGTTTTTATGGTCGTCAAGGCGACAAACATATAGATGAGGAATTTAATGATATATACCCAGAATTCAGCCATGTTCTCTGTCGAGATTGGGAGCATGCAGCCACCAAAGCGCAATCAAGCAAAACCCGTGTTTGCTTGCTGAGAACGGGTGTTGTTCTTGCCAAACAAGGTGGCGCACTGAGTAAAATGTTACCTGCATTCAAGTTTGGTTTTGGTGGGCCTTTAGGGCATGGTCACCAAGGTATGTCTTGGATCCATATTGACGATATGATTCAGCTGATATTATTTGTACTGACCCACGACGACTTGCATGGGCCAATTAATGCCACAGCTCCAAACCCAGTTGACAATAATGAGTTTAGCCAAACATTAGGGACGGTACTTTCGCGCCCCGCCATGCTCAGAATGCCTAGTTGGTTACTTAAGCTGATGATGGGTGAAATGTCAGACTTACTTATCCATGGTCAGTTCGTCATGCCGAATAAATTACTCGCGCATAACTATCGCTTTCATTACCCTGAGCTAAAACCTGCGCTGGAAAGTTTAAAACTGTAATACATTGATAAGTAAAATTAAATTTGTATAAACCTTTACTGTATACTGTTATGCAGTAAAGGTTTTCTAACTATCATGGCAAACCAGCGACGTACCAAAATATACATGTAGCTACGTCTTCATGGTTAAACTGTGGTTTAGCGTATGAAGCTCATTTGTAACCCATTCTTTGTCTAAGCACTGTTCTAAATTAAGTTCTGCAAATCTTAAAAAATTACGTGCAGCATGGGACAAATGCCGATCTGTCCGAACAACAAAATACCAATGACTTGCCAGCTGAACATCAACAACATTAAGCATACAAAAGCTTTTATCGTGTGCTGGCAATACATGACGAGACACAACACCTAATCCCATTCCAGAACCGACGGCAACCCTAATAGCCTCATTACTTGCCATTTGCACGGTGTCACTAAGTACAAAGCCACGGCTTTGTAACTCACTTTCGAATAACATGCGTGTCGCCGAACCTGGCTCACGCAATAAAAAGCGCTCAGTCATTAAATCATGCAGTGTTACGTGTGAAGATTTAGCCAGAGGGTGATTCATTGGGGCGATAAACACTAAGGGATTTTGTAAAAAACGCCCTGCTTTCGCGTGCTCAAGCGACGGTGGATGACTAAATACATAAATATCATCTTCACCTCTTTCAAACCGAGCCAATACTTCGGCCCTGTTTCCTATTTCTAACGGAAGTTCTACATGCGGATGTAAATTACTGTATGGCCCTAATAGTTTTGGCAGGATGTATTGCGCTGTATTTACAATCGCTATTTTGCAACGTCCCCGCTCACCGCCTCTCAATTCAACCAAATAATCTTGATAATCGTCAAAATGACCAAACACTTGCTGACAAGTTTGAAATAAAGCAAACCCCGCTTCGGTAATATGAATACGCTGCTGGTTAACCACAATGAGAGGCTCGTTTACAGTTTCTTGCAGTCGCTTTATTTGCTGCGATACTGTTGGCTGCGTTAAATGTAATTGCCTTGCCGTTTCACTAATTGAACGTGTTTTAACTACACACATAAACACTTCTAATAGCCGAAAAGAAATATGTCGTAAGTCCACAACCTCACCTCATAGATAAAAACCTATATGATGGTAGCATTCATTTAATTATTTACTATGTGTTTTTTTATTTAGAATAGCGGCGCTTTTAACTAAGAGGAGAAAAAAGTGCCTGATATTGTTGTCATGTTTTTTGTTTTAGGGTTAGCCGCAGGTTTATTACGATCTGATCTAAAAATTCCGCAAGCAACTTATGAAACTCTCAGCCTATTGTTAATGCTAACAATTGGTTTAAAAGGTGGCATGGTGCTACACGGAAATATACATTGGCAATTATTACCTGAAATGGGATCGGTATTGTTACTCGGAGCGTGTATCCCTCTTCTACTTTACCCCGTACTCAAACGCTTACTTAATTTATCGGTCGCAAACAGTGCAAGTATTGCAGCACATTATGGCTCGGTGAGTGCAGGTACATTTGCTGTTGCTTTGGCGTACGCCGAATCAAATTCACTTGTGGTAGGTGCCGAAGTAACCCTGTATCTCGTCATGCTTGAGCTGCCGGCCATTATTGTTGGCTTATTGCTTTATCGCCGACTAGGAAATAAAGCCTCTGCAGGTAACCTATCGCTTAAGGCGCTGTGGCATGAAACCTTAACAAACAAAAGTGTTATTCTGCTTGTAGGTGGCGTTATTATAGGCATGATGTATGGCACACAACAAGGCAGCCAAGTTACGAGCTTACTAACCAATAGCTTTAAAGTTGTATTAGCCTTATTTTTACTTGAAATGGGTCTTATGGCAGCACAAACACTACGCCCTATTCCATGGCATCATTGGCGATTAGCGTTGTTTGCACTTATTACACCCAACTTATTAGGTGCGATTGGTGTTGGGGTTGGCACCGCATTGCAGCTTGAGCTTGGCTCAATCGTAATTTTAGGAAGCTTAGTTGCTAGCGCATCTTACATTGCAGCACCTGCAGCGATTAAAGCAGCAATCCCCGATGCAGATATTGGCTTAGCCATGTTAAGCTCGCTTGGGATAACCTTTCCGTTTAATGTATTAGTCGGTATAGGTTTGTATCATCATATGGCATTACTAATCTCATAAAAAAGTGAATTTAAACATCACTTTATGAATGCGATTTGGACTAAAGTCGTTTAATATAAAGAAAAAATGTGCAAGGACTTGCTATATGTTTGATCAATCTCTCAGCACAGAGCAACAGCATGTGAGTAACATTTTTAAGCGCTTATGTGCTGAATACAATGTGCAAAATAATGCAGAACTTGAGCACCATTTATCATTACAAAGCGGATTTAGTGAGCACTGTATTTTCAGTGCCACCATCCCTTATTCATTAATTGATAAAACGAGTAAAGCAACACACGTGAGTTTTGACTATTTACTTAATGGTCAAAATCAACACACGGTGCAATTAAGTAATGACCAATTAAAAGCGATTAAGAACGGCATTATCAAAAGTATCAAAAAAATGTCTATGGCTGGCTTAATTAAGGGTGAAAATCACAATCAAGAAACACTGGGTGAGCTGGCAGAAATTCATGTAGAACAGATTGAAAACGAGTTAAAAATACAAAGCCAAGTTAAATAACTTGGCTTTTTTTAATTCTTGCCTTTGTATAACTCATTATAGATATCGGCAATATTATTTTGTTTATCATAGTAGCGCTGCAATTCGCCCAGCGATAAATCTTTTAACGTATCATCAGTAAAATCTATTGGTTCGGCAAATTTAAAGTTGGCTACATTTGGCGACTCGCCTAGTAAAGCCGCAATTTCACTTTTTAAAGCTTCGGCTTTATTAAATAATTTGAGCGCTTTATTTATATCGGTTTCATTTTCAGCCTGAATGGTACACCAAACGACTTCAACCGATTTGCTTCTTATTTGATCTTCAAATATGTTTTTACGCGCAATTAGCCATGTACTCGCTATAAGCAGGATAGCTAAAACGGCAATTGCACTGTAAATTAGTTCAAGCATCACGTTCCCTCGGTAAACTAAATGTTACTATACACCCAAACTTGGTTCGTAATACATCAGGAAAAAGCATTATAAATGATAGTACGAGGCTGATATATAAGAAATATCTGATTCGCGCCCAATCTCTAGTGTGGCCAACTTGGACTCACCAAAAATTTTAACTTCGTTTTAAGCAAACTGGGGAAAAGCATCACCACAGCTAAGGCAATACTAATGTAAAGGACGACAAAACTGTAAATGTAATGAATATAGGCGTGCTCGGCTTGGATATCCAAGACAACAAATTTAAACCATAAAATAAAATGAGATAAAGCAATAATGATTGTTAATTTGAGCACACAAAAAAATAATAAGCCAAATTTATAGCTAAGCTTCACATGCAGTATGTAAAGCAACCATATACTCAAAAGGTTAAACAAACATAGTGCTAAATATACATTCTGTGCATTATTAACAGCGTGGCTTTCATGTATGTAAAGAAGAACTTTTTCCATTAAAAGCGACGTAATTAAGTACTTAGTTACTACTACAGCAATTGATAAAAAGTCACTAAATAGCTCTTTGTTTTTTACTGCTCTATAAACAGACAAAACTAAAGCAACTAAATACATCAACGAAATTATGACTTGCAATGAAAAAGCATCTCTACTTTCACTAGCAAACATAAATTCATTATATAAATCAGAGATGTAATCAATCATATCCCACCCTTAAACCGCGGGTAGGATATAACTATATTTAAAAGAAAACCAGCAATTCAGCTGACTTAGAGAATTAGTTTTCTTTTTTCTTAGGATCTTTAATAATGATGATACCGCCAGAACCTTGTAACTCTTGCTTTTTCTTTGGATCTTTAATAATAATAATTCCGCCACTCCCCTGAAGTTTTTGAGTATCAAAACTTGTTGCTGGTGCTGCGTCGAATGCTAAAGTAGATAGTAATAGGGCTGATAAAGTCATTTTTTTGTTCCTTCATTGTTAAAGATGCTGTTTCTTAGCAAGTACTGCGCCACTTATATTGCTATTTTAGTAACACAACACTCTTAATCTCTATATAAGCATAAAAAACAATCGATAGGCTATTTTTTGTTCTACCCTTGTTGGTAAAATAGACATTCCCTAACACCTTTACGCTTTGCTCTATAAACTAATAAGGCTCTATGCCATAATTCTGTTAACTAATAAATTTAATGGTAAGCGCACATACGCTTAGCAAGGTTTAATGCATGGCATATCAAGAACAACAGCAACCAACAATTTACTGGCATGACTACGAGACCTTTGGCGCCAGCCCGCAAAAAGACCGCCCGAGTCAATTTGCTGGCATACGTACCGATCTTGATTTAAATATTATTGGTGAGCCGCTCATTGAATATTGTAAACCCGCGGCAGACTATTTACCGCACCCAGAGGCGTGTTTAATAACCGGCATTACACCACAAATAGCCATGCAAAAAGGACTGCCTGAAGCCGAATTTATGGCAAAAATTCATGCCGAGTTTAGTCAGCCTAACACCTGTGTAGCTGGCTATAACAGTATTCGCTTTGACGATGAAGTAACACGTTACAGTCTATATCGTAATTTTTATGACCCTTACGAGCGAGAGTATAAAAACAATAATAGCCGTTGGGATATTATTGACCTTGTTCGTGCTTGTTATGCGTTGCGACCAGAAGGTATTGAGTGGCCATTAAAAGATGATGGCACACCCAGCTTTAAACTTGAGCATTTAACTGTTGCTAACGGCATAGAACATGCCGCAGCTCACGACGCGTTAAGTGATGTTACTGCAACCATTGCGCTTGCAAAGCTTATAAAAGAAAAACAACCCAAGCTGTATCAATTCTTTTTTGGTTTACGCTCTAAAAAAGCGCTGGCTGATTTAGTTGATGTGTTCAACATGACACCGCTGGTACATACTTCATCACGCATACCGGCAAGCCAAGGCTGTACTAGCTGGATAGCGCCGATGAGTTTTCATCCAGTAAACAAAAACGCCATCATCTGCTTTAATTTAACAGATGATCCGCAGGTGTTATTAGATTTATCGGTTGAAGAGTTACGGACACGCCTTTACACCAAACACACCGACCTTGGCGAAAACGAGGCCCCTGTCGGCTTAAAACTAGTTCACTTAAATAAGTGCCCTATTCTTGCGCCCGCTAAAACACTATTACCAGAAAATGCCGCACGCCTAGGGATAGACCGCGAAAAGTGTTTGCAAAACCTTGCTATATTAAAAGCCAATACTGAACTTCGCGACAAAGTAACCGAAGTATTTAACGAACAACGTGACTACGGTGAAACACATAACCCTGACTATCAACTATATGATGGCTTTACGAGCCATGCCGATAAAGCCAAATTTGCCATTATTCGCGATGCAAGCCCTGAGCAACTGGCCACAATGCAGTTAGATTTTGAAGACAAAAAGTTTAACACCTTGTTGTTTAGATACCGTGCTCGCAACTGGCCACACACCTTAAGCCAAGACGAACTTGCACAGTGGCGTATGTATTGCCAAAATAAATTAATGCACGGCGATGACAGTCCTTCTATTAGCGCACACGATTTTATGATTACGCTCGAAAATTTAGCTCATGAGCACGACGATAATGAAAAAAATCTGCACATTTTAAAAGCACTGTATAACTACGCACAAAGTATGTAATATAACCATCAATTACCATGCTTTTTGTGAAAATGGCACCTTATAAGATTAAACCGTTTATACAAAAAGCAATGCTCTAACATTATATAAATAAAGGAATATTTATGAAAAAAAGTATGCATTTTACCCTATTTGTCATTTTATTCATTGGCATAAGCCATGCCTACTCTTTTGAATCCAAAATGGATTTCGAAACTTACATACGCGCTTGTATATATAAACCTGATGCTAGCTATATGGGTCAGTGTAATGAGATGGGAGTAGATTACGAGAAGATTGATACAACACTTTATTCTGAAAATAATGATTCAATCTCATTTTCTACAAATGTCATTAAATCTAGGGCAGTTATATTTAAACAGTTCCACCATGGCTTTATAATTAATTGTAATGCTTGCTCAGCACCAACAAGTGTTTCTGATACTTTCAGTGCCTTCACTCGCTTTAAAAAAGCTTTTGAATCAAGTGCATTACATAGCGCATTTACTTCCACAGTTGTAACCAGAAATAACCGCAATACCTCAGAGCCAAGTGTGCAAAATAATGGAACAAGTTTCAGTGAAGACTTCAAAAACTTTGCAAGCGGAACTATAGATTTCAAAGATGTATTTGCATCCTTGTTTGATAGTGGAGACCAAAATATCGTCTTAGTAAAAGACAGTCGCGGCGAACCTTTTGCACTAATAGAGATAAAAAATGGCAAATATAGCTTAGTCGCAGATTTAACGAAAACAGTTAAGAACTCAGATGGTTCAACACTCTTCAATGCAAACCTAAGTACCAGTAATACACAGCCTTTTGTAGATATTGTCTATGGGGGCTCACTTAATATAGGCACTCATTGTAAAATTGCCTTTACGAGAGCTGAAAATGGGCAAAGATTAGTCTCGCAAGTTAGCTGCTATTAAAATAGTTTTTATAAGAGTTCACATGTGCCTAGCAATGCTAGGCACTTTTTATGACCAATACCCCATTACTTTTTATGCAACGCCTCAATACGTGCTAATAAACTAGAGGTATCGTATCGGCCGCCGCCTAAGGCTTGTACATCGGCATAATACTGGTCAACTGTTGCCGTCATAGGCAACGTTGCGCCGTTCGCTTTTGCCTCATCAAGAGCAATGCCTAAATCTTTACGCATCCAATCGACTGCAAAGCCAAATTCGTACTCACCTGCCCACATTGTTTTGTAGCGGTTTTCCATTTGCCATGAACCTGCGGCACCTTTAGAAATTGTTTCAATCACTTTTTCACCATCAAGGCCAGCTTGTTTAGCAAAGTGAAGTCCTTCTGCTAAGCCCTGTACTACCCCGGCAATACAAATTTGGTTCACCATTTTGCAAAGCTGACCTGAACCTACTTCACCTAATAGTTGGCTAAAACGACTAAAAGCAGCCATGACAGGTTGCACAACACCAAAGTCAGCCTCTGCGCCACCCACCATCACAGTGAGAACACCATTCTCTGCACCAGCCTGACCACCAGACACCGGGGCATCTAAAAACGCAATACCTTGTTGCTTAGCTTTAGCACCCACTTCACGAGCGACTTCTGCTGAGGTCGTTGTATGGTCAACTAAATAGCTACCGGCTTGCATGCTAGCCAGTACACCATTTTCGCCGTACACCACTGAGCGTAAATCATCGTCGTTACCAACACACATAAACACAATGTCAGCGTCTTTTGCCGCTTCTTTTGGCGTTTCGCTGTAGTGACCTTGATATTCTGATACCCACTTTTGTGCTTTTGCTGTTGTGCGGTTATAAACAGTCACGTGATGACCTGCGTTAGCAAGATGACCCGCCATAGGGTAACCCATGACACCTAATCCGATGAAGGCGACTTTCATTGACATAAAACTGACCTATTTGAGTGATAAATTAGTAACAATTTCATTATCTCAATCGAATAACTAAAAAGCGAATGAAAAAGCGTTCATTAATTTTAAGTAAGTTAAAAACACACAGGTAAAACATGGATAGTATATATCGTTTTAATGCCCAGCTTGCGTCTGGTGAAAATTTTAGCCTTGCGTCGCTACAAGGCAAAACCACTCTTATTGTTAACATTGCCAGTAAATGTAATTTTTCGATGCAAATGGCAAGTCTCGAAAAACTTTACAACACATATAAAGACCATAATTTTACTGTGCTGGGTTTTGCCTGTAACCAATTTGGTCATAATGAGCCACTCGAAGGTGGAGAATTATTAGCGTATTACCAGCAACACTTTAATGTAAGCTTTCCTCTTTTTAATAAAGTGCTCGTTAATGGGCCTGAGGCGCATCCGTTATTTAATTATTTAAAATGCCATACACGTGGAATTGCGCAAAACCGCGCAATTAAATGGAATTTCACCAAATTTCTTATAAACTCAGAAGGTCAACTCATTGCACGGTACGCCCCGCGTACCAAACCTGAAACCCTCAAAATGGTGATAGAGAGTAATTTAAATGATAAAGCTGGCCTTATTCAGTGCGCAAAAATATGAGAAACCCTTCTTTGACAATAACTCAACTAATTACAGTGAGTCTGTTTCTCTGAGCTTCATTGAGCAATCACTGAATATAACAACCGCACCATTAAGCAAAGGTTTTGATGCTGTATGCGTGTTTGTTAACGATACCGTTGATAAACACGTCATTTCTGCTTTAGCGAACGATGGTGTTAAAGCCATTTTATTACGCTGTGCTGGCTTTAATAATGTTGACCTTGAAGCCGCCAAAGAGCATGGAATAAAAGTTTGCCGCGTACCCGCTTACAGCCCAGAAGCAGTTGCAGAGCATTGTATTGCGCTCATGTTGACACTTAATCGCAAAACACATAAAGCATTTAATCGCGTTCGCGAAGGCAACTTTGATTTAAATGGCTTACTCGGCTTTAACCTATTTAAAAAAACCATTGGCATTATTGGCTGTGGTAAAATTGGCTTAGCACTGGTAAATATTTTAAATGGTTTTGGCGCTAACGTTTTAGTGTGTGATCCTAAAGTAAAAGCAGGGCCATTTACGCTATGTGACTTAGATACCCTACTCACGCAAAGTGATGTCATTTCTTTGCACTGTCCACTAAATGAGCATACCCATCACTTAATTAATGAAGCTGCATTTGAAAAAATGAAAGAAGGTGTCATGCTAATCAACACCTCACGCGGTGCGCTACTAGACAGTAAAGCCTGTATCAATGCGCTAAAATCAAAAAAAATTGGCTATCTGGGGCTTGATGTTTACGAACAAGAATCAGAACTGTTCTTTAAAGATCACCGTGAAGAAATTATGCAGGATGACATTTTTTCTCGCTTAGTCAGTTTCCCAAACGTACTTGTTACAGGTCACCAAGGTTTTTTCACTCAAGAAGCCCTTAACGAAATAGCTTGCACCACACTGCAAAGTGCTAATGAGTTAAGCCAAGGCTTGCCACTGACTAATGAAGTTATTTAAATGCGCTTAACTCTATGCGCTTAAAATAGTTCTATGCTCTTAAAATAACTCTATGCACTTAAACAATAAGGGCGTAAGGTTTGCGCCCTACGCCTTTTAAACAAGTGACTCTCGAATTAAAGCTGATAGTTTTATTTCAACAGCGCCACATTCACGAACACTGCGGTCATCAGTAACGGACACACAAAACGAATGTACTGAGCGAACCAATAATGTGGGCCACTCGCCACTTGGTGTAATTTGTTACCACGTTTCCATAACCAACCTACAGTAATGAAATAAAACAGCCCCATCAGCGGTAATTGGTATTGTGTTAATACCATAATCACTAAGCCAAATAACCAATCAAAGTTAAGAATGATCAAAGATGAAGCAACAAACACAACTAAGGTTACAAATAACGTGGCTTGTTTACGCTCAATGCTGTGATTTTCAACTAAAAATGCGACAGGAATTTCAGTTGATGAAATAGTTGAGGTCACCGATGCAATCGACATCAACACAAAAAACAACAAGCCAACCAGTAAGCCTACTTGCCCCATAGTGCTAAAAAGCTCAGGTAATATTGCAAAAATTAATTGCCCCTCACCGACTAGCTTACCATTACTGAATACCTCAACGCCGTTGTGCTGAGCAACAAAAATGGCAGGAATAATTAATAACCCTGCTAAAAATGCCACCCCCGTATCAAGCAATGCAACCGTGCCTGTTAGTTTTGGTAAGTTGGCGTCTGGCTTTAAATATGAGCCATATACCATCATACACCCCACACCTAACGACAATGAAAAGAACGCTTGCCCCATCGCGGCAATAATTAAGTTTGCATCGAAAATTTGACTAAAATCAGGCACTAAATAAGCAGCAAAGCCATCCATTGCGCCATCAAGGGTGGCAATATAAGCAATTAAAGCCACCAGCAACACTAACAATAGTGGCATTAAGCGGCGTGACCAGGTCTCGATACCCGATTTAACCCCTTTTAAAATAATACTGGCTGTTAAGATAAGCATGAGTGGCGTAAACACAAAATTGCGCGCCATTGAATCACTGTGTAAAAAGTCACTGAGCTTAGCTAAACCAAAAAAGCTAGCGATTGGTTCAAGCGCATATGCAAGCATCCAACCTGCAACAATCGAATAAAAACTTAGCATCACAATGGCGCCAAATAGGCCTATGTAACCCGCTGCGGCACCGACTTTTGGCGAGGTATCTTGCCATGCACTTGATAACGCTTTAACAGGATTTGCTTGCGCTTGATGACCTAAATACAGTTCGGTGTACAAGGCTGGAAGCGCTAATAAGAAAATAACAATAAAATAAACAAGTAAAAATGCACCGCCGCCATGGTTTGCCGCTTGCGTTGGGAAACCCCAAATATTACCTAAACCTACTGCCGCACCAGAAGCGGCGAGAACAAAACCAATACGACTTTGGAAGCCGTCACGAACTTGTGCCATACATCTACATTTCTGTTATTATTTTTCCTCATTAAACCATAATTACAGTCAACTGCGTAAACAATTTGCGTTTGTGTGTGCCTGCAACCGTGCATTTGCTGTAAAAATAAACAAATCTAATTCTGAGTATATGCGAAAGCCGCAAACCATGAGCAGTCACTATTTTTCTAACACTTTAAAAATTGATTCAGCAGTAAGTTCAGCTGATAAACAAATCGTACTTGTGGATGCTTCACATATCGATATTAGTGCCCTGCCGGTTAGTAAATTACTCAGCCAGTTTGAGCAAAGCGTACTTGCAAAGCGCAAAGTACAAGCAGCAAAACAAGAGTACATTGCCACACGGTTAACACTTAAGTATTTATTAAAGCTCAGCGTTCCAGCATTTAAAAACACACCTCTTTGCGACATTTCAAGCCAATTTGATGACGCAGACAGCAAGCTTAAACTACACACGCCTGAGGGTGAGCCCATTTGGGCCTGTTTATCGCATTCGCGTGGTTTTATCGGCGCAGCACTCAACCCTGAGCAACATAAATTTGGTTTCGATATTGAACACTACACAAAAACACGCCCCTTTGTAAAACTTGCCAAACACTTTTATCACCAAGAAGAAGTCAACCTAATTAGCGCCTTTAACGATATAAACGAGCAAGCTGGGTGTTTTTTTAGAATTTGGACACTCAAAGAAGCGTTGGCCAAAGCAACTGCACAGCCTATCGCTAAGCTCTTGAGCCCAAATGTGTTTGAGGAAATTGAAAAACATAGCTTGACCGCATCAAGCCGAACCGTAAATGATTTTGATATTAGCGTGGTGGCACAAAAAAGCACTGACTGGCAGTGCTCTTTTATGACATTTGACGACTTACGCCGCGTTTTGGCTTTCTAATAAACGACTATGAATAGCTTGAACAACAAGGTCAGACTCACTCTGCTCAACTAAAAAGCACAGGTTATGTTTACTTGCACCATGGCAGATTAAGCGAATATTAAAATCACTCAATACCTGCATTAAGTTAGTTTCTTGCTGACGTAATTGAATTTCTGAACCAATTAATGCTACCAACGTTAAGTTATTCTCAACCGATACATGACAAAACTCAGAGAGTTTATCTAAACAGGCTTGATCAAGCTCTGGGCGTGATGCGTTAGGTGCGTTATCTAAGGTAATTGCCACACTGATTTCAGAGGTTGTTACTAAATCAACCGAGATATTAAACTCACTTAAAATAGTGAAAACACGCGCTAAGAAACCACTGGCTAAAAGCATTTCTGGGCTTTTAACCGTTAAAAGAATTTGGTTTTTACGCTGTGTGACTGCTCGAATACCAGGCTGCTCTGACTTTTCTTTTTCAATCCATGTGCCCCCTAATTGCGGTTCACGGCTTGAGCCAACAAACACGCTAATATGGCTGCGACTTGCCGGTAAAATAGTCGCGGGGTGCAATACTTTTGCCCCAAAGGTTGCCATTTCAGCGGCTTCGTCAAAGCTTAGTCGAGCAATAGGCGTGGCTTTTACACATAAACGCGGATCTGTACTGAAAATACCCACTACATCAGTCCAAATATGCACACTTTTAGCGTTAATTGCTTCTGCAAGCAATGCCGCGCTGTAGTCAGAACCACCACGGCCTAACGTGGTTGTTTGGTTATGCTCATCACTGCCAATAAAGCCTTGGGTTACCACAACTTGTTCTGCTAATAAGGGCACTAAATGTTTTTGCGCTGCCGCGGCTGTTGCAGCAATGTTTGGGGTAGCTTTTGCAAATTGACTATCTGTTTTTAAGACTTTACGCACATCAAATCGCACAGCATCTAAGCCCTGACCACGCAGTACTTGAGTAAATAAATAAGATGACAGGCGCTCACCAAAGCTCAGCAGTTCATCTTGCTCAGCGGCCGATTTAGCCCCTGCTGCTGCAAGCGTTTGAAATGCTTTTAAGGTTTCATCAAAGCCATGAGCTAAATCAGCATCCAGCGACAGCTCGGCTAAAATATTTTCTTGAATAGCAATAACACCTGTGATGTGTTCATCGCGCTGTGCTGCGCTTAAATCACCTTTACACAGTGCAACTAAATGATTGGTTACGCCCGCACTTGCACTCACTGCAACAACGCGTACTTGATTATCTGCACAGACAATTTCTGCACAACGACTCATGGCGTCAAAGTTAGCTACACTGGTGCCACCAAATTTTGCAACTACATAATCTGATTTCGAGTTGGCGGCTAATTGGGTATTCATGTCGTCTCCTTTTGTGGGTAACAATCCACATTAATTCAAGAAGAACTCGGCAAGGGGTGCTTTGATAAAAAAGAGTAGTCCACTGCCAGAAGCTCTCCACCTAGTTTGGTGACAGTTTTGAGGATTCAGCCCCATAAACCGAAAAATAACCGCGACGACCGATTACTTTCCTCGGCGAGTACTTCCCTCTTTAATGGTCATTGGCAATCGTCACCTCACATTAAATACCTAAGTATCGCACCTCTTCTGAATGTTAAGTTAACACCTGGTTAAAATAACAAAGCCTGCTATAAAAAGCAGGCTTTGAAACTTATCGTTTAGACGTCTAGCTGTCAAGTATTAAATAAAACTTCCCGCTAGGTATGAGCCATAATAACCCGTTGTATAAGCTATTAATAAATACAGCGACATTTTTAAATAACTCATAAACGTTAATGCTTTTACTTTACTCATTGCGATAATACCCGCTGCAGAGCCGATAATAAGCATTGAGCCTCCGACACCTGTCGCATAGGTAAACGATAACCATTGCTGAGGGCTCATGACAATATCGGCTTTCAGTAATGCAGCCGTTAGCGGCACGTTATCAACCGCAGCCGACAACAAGCCCATTAAGTAGTTTGCATACTCAGGCGCCATAAGCTCATATAAGTGCGTAAATTTAGACAGCATACCCACTTCTTTAAGCGCACCTACGAGTAGCAATACCCCCACGAAGAATAAGAGCGTGTCGTATTCAATTTCACGAATATAATCAATAATTTTTTTGTTAACGTCTTTCTTGCGCATTAAAAATTGCGCCACTAAAAACATTAACGACAAACCAAATAAAAAGGTTAATAGTGGTGGCACACTATAAAGCACACTGAGTGTTAGGGTTGCGATAATCGTCGAGAAAAAGATCACCGCAATGGTGATGTCGGTCTTTTCTATGCGGCGGGCAGCTTGTTTTTCGAATACGACATTCCCTGACATCCCCGTAGATAGCATAACAGCCAATAGCGCCACACTTGCAAGTGAAGGCACAATAAGCAATAACAAGTTACCGATGGTGACTTTCTCATCAAGGAAAATCATTAAGGTCGTTACATCACCCGTAATAAGTGATACCCCACCAGAGTTCACACTGAATACAATGAGGGTCGCGTATTTTATTAATTTTTTAGGATCAAGCTTTAGCGACATCACTACTGCAAGCGAAATTAATGTTGCTGTGATATTGTCGGAAATAGAAGAAAACAAAAACGCAAAACCACCAATCAAAAACATCAGCTTTCGTTCGCTGATTTGATTTGGCATAATTTTGTGAACAATATTTTGAATAAACCCTTTCGAGTTTAAATAAGCAACAAAGGTCATAGCAGCCATTAGGAATAACCACAAAGTAGCAATTTCTAAAATATTGTGATCAAGTTGATGTTGTATAGTTTCTGGGCTTTGCCCATGAATTGGAGAGATAAACAAGATAATCCAGCATAAAGTGCCAAAAAAAAGCGTCGTTTTGGCCTTGTTTACATGGATAATATCCTCTATAACGATAAGCAAAAATGCCACCGCTATCAGGGTTAGGATAAGTGGGGTTACCATGGTGTTTGAACAACCTTTATAAAAATGTAAAAATTGTAAGTCGAGTGTTTCGGCGCGGATTCTAGCAGCATCTAAGTCATAAAACTATTCTCAATTACATAAATTACTACTAAACGCTAACACCAAAATTTTGATTTACTGGAGCCGTATGATCCCAGCTAAAAAGTTATTAAATACCCTTACAGAGCATTGGGGGGTGTTAGAACTCTTATTTAAACGTTTTAAGATGGCTGATTTCAGCTTAAAAGACGTGCAAAATGCGATAAAACAAAAACAGCCAAGCTGGTCAAATGAACGCATTTATAAAGAAACAAATCGTTTATTGAATCAAGATATTATTATTCCACTGGCAAAATCTTCGCAATTAGAAATCAACCGCGCAATTGCTGACTTTGCAACCTTTTTATTGCAAGAAGAACATTTGGGTTTAGCACAAGAGATCAACGTATTAGTTGATGACTTAGCACGCTTGGGCAACCGCTTAGCAAAAGCCGGAGAAATTGAAGATTACGACGAGCTGCGTCGCTTTAGCCGAATTATGGATGATCGGGTTCGCAAAATAATGAAACTGTTTAGCCATAACGAAAACGCTATTTTAAATATTGTTGAACAAGCTAAAGCTAATAACGCAGTACAATCGCTACAAAAACGCTATCAAGCTGTTATAGAAGCATTTGACGAATACATAGAGCCAATGCTTGAAATGGTTGATATACGCGGCGATTTCCATGCTTGTTTTAACACCATTGAAACGCAAATAAGCCTTCAGATTGAACAAATTGATCGGCTCGGAAAGTCATACCAAGACAAACGCATGCTTGAGCAACTTCGAACGCGTATTTTAGAAATGCATTTAGTGGGTCGCGAAAGCCTGCGTAAAAGTGCTGATATGCTAATGCCACTGCGTGAAGAGCTGCGCCGTAATAACTTGATCACCCGCCAAGCAGCGAAAGTACTTGGGCTTGTGCGTAAAAATGGCGTTGATAACATGCTGAGCGCCGTGCAACCTAATTTTGTTTCTGATTCACAACGCTTTTCACTTGGTCAACAACGCCATATTATCGCCTATATGGCAGGTTTAGTTGACTTTGAGCACGATGAATACGAGCTACCAGAGCATCAAGATGTGCCGGCGTACCAAAGCCCTAATATCCCCGATTACAACGATGTAAAATCACAGTTTAAAAAGCGCTTCAAAAAGGCCACCAAAAAGTCACAACCGCTGCTTAGTTTCTTAGATGAAAGCTACCCCGACCTTGACGCTGACGAAATGCTGTTTTTATATCAAAAACTCATTAGCGATGGCGACCTTGAAATCAGCCAAAGCCAAGAAAAAGTAAAAATAAAGATTGCCCAGCAGCACTTTTCACTCTACCCGTTTAATTCATCGCCTGCTGATGACAAACAAGCAACAGAGCAATAACTATGACAGATATTAATTTAGATGATTTAACACATCTACAAGCGATTAATAAAAAGCTCACCTCAGGCTATCACATTAGCGAGCAAGACACCTTAATGTGGCAAGAGCTTGATCAACACATTGATGCTTATCGCGCCCTATTCAATGCACTCGGTCATGATTTACAACACGATAGCCGTGGCTATTACTACTTTGGCAGCGATGAAAGCACACCTAATATGGGCAAGATCTCGCGCGCTATTGCACTGACTATTTACATTTTGATTGAACACTATGCCAACACAGGTAAAGACCCGATGCGCGCTTTGTTCGACGAAGTTAATGACTTAGAGCTCATGCAAACCCTTGTGCAAATTAATAAACATTTGTTTGATCAACTTGAAATTTTCTCTGGCTCAGATTTACGTAAAGATGTGTATCTACGTATGGTGCGCTTAGGACTTGCCCGCGAAGTTGAAAACGGCTTTATGCTACAAGCCCCTATTTATCGTTATATCGATGCATTAATGGAAGTAAACGAAGAAACCTACCTAGGAGATGACGAATAATGCAAAGCCAAAGCCTATACGGACTCAGTAAGCTTGCGCTATTAAATACCGCTGGCTATGCAAAATGCGTGATCCCGCTTGATAAAAGTAGCTCGATTTGTGCCCCTAACAATACCGGTAAAAGCTCTGTTATTAATGCCCTGCAGTTTCCGCTAATTAATGATTTACGCCTTACCGAGTGGGATGGTCACGATTTAGATGAAACCCGAAAGTTTTATTTTTCATCCGACCAATCATATATATTACTTGAAGCCGACTTACCAAACGGCCCAGTGGTCATTGGGGTTGCTGGTTTGGGTAAAATTGCAGGATTCGCACATCAGTTTTTTTGCTATCAGGGCAAACTACACCTTGACCATTACACCCAAGGCAAAACTATTGTTAAGTTCACTAAGCTGTTTAATCATTTAAAAGAGCAAGGATTCAATCCTATTGAACTTAAAGCACAAGAGCTCAACGCCCTTTTAACTGGTGGTGCGACGCCGTTTGATGGCGATATCAATTTAAAAATGATCCCGCTGAATAACGTACAAGACTCGGCAATTTACAAAGAAATCTTCCGCCGTATTCTTAACTTGCACAAGCTCGGTGCCAGTGATGTTAAACGCTTTATGCTGCGTGTGTTTGAGCGCCATATGTCAAACTCTCGGGTAGACTTTTATGAAGTATGGCGTCGCTCATTCGACAAAGTAAACCGTGCCAAACGCGAGTTAAAAGCCCTTGAATCAATGCAAGAGCCTATTGCAGCCCTTGAATCTATGCTTGAAAATCAAACCGTATTAAAAGGTAAACTGGCTGCGTACGCACCTAAGATTGACCAAGCTTTAATTGACTTTGAAAGCTATCAACAAGAGCAGCTAACAGAGCTCAATCTTGCCCTTGAAGATATCGAGCACGAAAAACACGAATTTGAACAAAAGCAACAGTTATACATTCAACAGTCTCGCGATATTGAACGCAAACAAACGCAAATTGAGCAATGGTTTTTAGACTACCGAGCATTAAAATCTGAGTTTGAACTGGTTAATAAAGCCACTTTAAAAGTAAGCCTTACCCAGCTTAAGCAGGACTATGAGTCGCTGTCGCATTCATTAAACAGCGCACAAGGGCAAAGCTTACACACGCTTGATTACCGCATCAGCGAAACACAAAAGCAAATTAAAAGCTTAAAGCTGCAGCTGAAAAACTTAGAGTTCAACCTCTTTACTCGTATGCGTGAAGACTTGTCTTTAAAAGAGGTTGAAGAAATTTCGCGTATTCTCAATCCCGATATTCTCTCGTTTGCGACCACCAGCAATGGGGATGTCGAGATTACTGACGAAGATGCCTTTGGGGAATTTTTAGAGCAATTATCAGCCAACGTAAAAGGCGGTATTCTTACCCTACCGGGTGCAACGATTAAGCTCAAAAAGCTTAGCCCAGTGCAAATGCAAACTGGCGAAAACAAAGAGCAATTAACCGCACAATTAGCCGCACTTGAAAACTCATTAAAAGAGTTTAAACAGCAGCGCGAAGTTGCTGCCAATGTCGCCCAAAAGCAAAAAGAGAAAGACGCGCTTTATGATGAGCTAATGGCCTCTGAAGAGGCGTTAAAACGCTTTGAACAATTTGAAATCATGCAGCAATCTGTTGATGCGCAAACCCTGCTTAAAGAGCAGCTAAATGCTGAACGCGAACAAGTGGACGACTACCTGCAAGATATCCAAAAAAACAGTGGGTCAATTAGTGATCGTCGTTCAATTATCAAATCGAAAAAAGATCTACTCGCCCGCCAAGCTGACCGCTTACGTCAAGTTAAGTCGGAGCGAATTGACCATACTCTCGATTTTTACTCAGGCAAAGTAACGCCGTACATGATCGAAATCAGCATTGATTTTGATAACTTAAGTGATCTCATTCATCATTTTAATAAAGATTGCCAAGAGCTGAGAAACTTTGATATCAACGTGCGCAATACCTACATGCATATTTACAATGCAGGAATTACAAAGTTCGATAACGAAAACGATGAGTTCACTAAGTACGAAAAACTAATAAGCGCGTTTAACAATATTGATAACGAACGCGATGCGGTTGAGCGCCAAGGCCGAGTTGCCCTTACCGAAGTAGCCGCCACCATTAAAGGCCTTCGTGAAGACCTAGATCGCCTTCGCCGCGAAATGAATAGCTTTAACAAAGGCATTAGTCAGCATCGTATTTCAAACTTACAAGCCTTTAAGATCAATGTGATCCCGCGAAAAATGTTGGTTGATAGTATCGACACCATTATCAGTACCTCAAACCAGTTTGAGCAAGGTGATACTCTCGATTTATTAAGCCAAGAGCCGTACAGTGAGTCGGCAGTAAACGAAGCAAAAGATCATTTAATTAAGCTCGCTTCAGATAAAGCGGGATTAACACTGACCGATTTATTTGATATTCGCTTTGAGGTAGTAAACCGTGCAGGTGAAACAGAGCACTTTGAAAAAATTGACTCCGCGGGCTCTAACGGCACACGTATAACAATTAAGTTACTATGTGGCATGCTGTTTATTCGCTACCTGTTAAGTGATCAAGAACAAAACTTATACCGTATCCCTATTTATATTGATGAAGCGGCGGATATCGACCCACAAAACCAAAAAGCAATAATAGAAACCGCATTGAGTTTTGGCTTTGTGCCAATTTTTGCATCTGTTAAGCCACAAGTGAGTTGTGACTATATTGTGCCTATTCGGACAGTAAAAGATGGGGCACAAAACTGGGTCGATGAAAAAGACTGGATTGAGGTCGAACACAGCGCCTAATCACATAAATTAATAAATGATTCAGTCAAGGATGACTATATTTACATTCTATTACATTACTTTTTTTGAAATGTGCCATAGTAACTAAATAATCATTCAGTTGAATTATTTTTGTGTTATGTTATCAATCAAGTAGTGGAAATTTTTGCCAAGGAGCAAACAGTATGAAGAACTTATTAATCGCAACGGCTGTTTTATTTTTAGCGGCTTGTGCTAAAACCCCTGATTGGGATTACGATAAATCAGCTGACTTTAGCAACTATAAAACTTTCTCGTGGGTTCCTAACGCGAGCCTAACAAAGAATGTTGCAAACTACCAAATCAGTCCATTAATGGAAAAGCGTGTCCGCGAAGCGGTAAATGCTGAACTTGAAAAAAGTGGTATGCAACTGGTTGACGTTGCACAAGCTGATGTACTTATTAACTACCATGCATCTGTTGATACTAAAATCGATGTAGATACGTTTAATGTTGGTTATGGCGCACGTTGGAATTATTGGGGCATGGGCTACAACACGCAAACAACAACGCGTGAGTACGAAGTAGGCACATTAATTTTAGATGTTGTCGACCGCGCTTCTAACCAACTTGTTTGGCGTGGAGCTAAAGAAGGTCGTTTACAAAAGAACCAGTCACCAGAAAAACGTACTGAAGTGATCAAAGAAACTGTCGCGAATATTTTAAGTAACTTTCCGCCACAGTCAGTGAAGCAATAATTACATGTTTCGATAAAAGACCGCGATTAATTCGCGGTTTTTTTATGCCTAAATCAATGCTGGTTGGAGTGGTATAACTCAGTGATTCAGATACAATAGCCGCAATTTTGCAGTGGTTTGCCATGTTTATACGGTAATTAACCCCACTGCTCTCAACACAGTAATCATAAGAGAGTTTTAGATGGTACGAGCGGTACACTTCACACTTCCTGCATTATTCGTCACTTGCTCACTGTTTGCAGAAGAAGCAAACAACATTGAACAAATCACCGTTGAAGTATCAGCAACAGCCAATAAAGAACCTGTTGGCACCTTTGATGCGCCCGTTTCAAATTTAGAATACGACCCACGTGTCGACTTACAATCACGTAATATGGCTGAGGCACAAGCCGATGTGACGATACGGGGTGGTATTTTTGAAAATACCGGCTTTCGTGTTGGCAGCAGCACCTTATTCGATCCACAGTCAGGGCATTACTTTGCAGAAATTCCTATTGCACCGCAGATGCTAGCAGGCCCAGCGGTTCTAACCGGTGCTGATAACGCTCTATATGGCATGAATAGCTCTGTAGGGACCGTTTCATTTGGCTGGCGACCTATTACAAGCACAGGGAGTGCTTCGTTAGGGGTTGGTAGCAATGGCTTTAACTTACAGAGTATTCATGCAGCGCACAGCCAAAAGCTTGAGAGCATGCCTGATTGGCGCTTAGGCTTTGAAGGTGAGTATTCGCATTCAAAAAGTGATGGTTCTATTAAGAATGGTGACCATGATTTTGAACGCGCATCGGCACGCATTCAACTGGCAAGTGACACTTCACAAACTGATTTAATGTTCGGTAAACAAGCAAAGTTTTTTGGTTGGCCCAACTTATACACGCCGTTTAATTTTAATGAAACCGAAGATCTTGAAACCACATTGGTAATGTTAAACCACAAACACTTGTACGGTGCGAGCAATACATTTGAAGTGACTGGTTATTATCGTAAACATAACGATCACTATGTATTATCACGTGAAAACCCCGCTATTTTTGAAGCATTTCACGAAACAACGGTAAAATCACTGGGGTTATCGGGCCGCCACGCACTCAACACGGCATATGCAATTAACTACTCAGGGCAATTTATTGCAGATTCTATTGAGTCTACTTCTCTTGAAAACAACTTTACTTCACGCAATTACACAAAGTTAAGCGTATTGCCAGAATACACAACAGCACTTGCTACTGACAAACAGCTTACCGTGCGTGCGGGTGTAGCATTTGATAACACAAATCGTGATAGTTCAGATACCTCCTTCATTGCTGATGCGAGCCTTAAAGTTGTCAATCAAAATGGCAGTGAACACACGTGGTATGCGTCATACGCAGAGGCAACTCAAGTACCAGGTTATACAGCGATTGGTGGCAGCGAAACAGGTGGTTTATTCAGAAGTAACTACAACCTTGAGCGCGAAACGACCGACAACCTCGAGTTAGGCTTGCTAATTGAAGAGCAAACATGGCGCTTAGATTCAGCGATATTTTATCGTAAAGATAAAAACCTCACTGACTGGACCTACCGCTTTGATGCAACCTCAGCGCGTTTTGCCAACCCTGTTGATATTGATACTTTAGGGGTTGAGTTCCTAGCTAATAAGTCGTTTGACACCACCGACCTTATTGCCAGCTACACCTATTTAGAAAAGTCAGAAGATTATGGCGCAGCGGATATTGATGCGAGTTTTTACGCCCTAAACTATCCAGATCACCGTGTAACACTCGGTGCAGTTTGGCAACCAATGGACGTACTTGAACTGCGTATTGATAATGAATGGCGTAAACAGCACAGCAATCGCCTGAGACGCTCAAGCGATGAAGCCTTCTTTACGCAACTGACGCTAAAATTCACTCCAGCTCAGCTTGAAAATGTGTTTATTACTTTAGCAGCAGACAACATATGGGATGAATCATTCGAAGAAGTCCCCGGCACTCCAGGACGTGGCGAGCAATATACACTAAGCGCTACGTATAGCTGGTAGTTCACAAACCAAAAATGCCAGTCAATAAGACTGGCATTTTCGGTAACATTCTTAGGCTAAAAATGAATGATATAAGCCATAAAATATCGGAGAGCTAACTAAAAAACCCACAAATAATATTTTAAAAAAACTATCTTTGCTTTCAATCGAACTCATAATCGATACAGAATCCGTATCAGCCTGTTCTATGGGTTTAAATCTTCGGTAAGTTTTTACCACCACTAAACCGATAATGAATGGCATGACGATAGCTAATACAACTAACAACAAAAATAACCACGCTTCATTGGATGTGTGTCTCATATTCTTCCTTAATTACAAAATCAGTGTATCGTAACTAAAATAGAACCAGCTTGCTAAATGTTTTATGATAAATATTGTTTAAAGCTTTTCAGAAACAACAGCCAAATTTATGTCATCTGTTCAAGTTCGGTAATTAAATACAATGCTTGTTCGTTAGTCGTGCCACACACATCTATCGTGGCAGAAAAATCACTGCATACTTTGGGTCTTGATTCGTCACCAAATAATTTACACAAATTATTCTCATCAAGCTGGATACAGCGCTCTCCGGCCGCTTTGCCTTTTGGCATCCCTGGAATGGGTGAGCTAATACTAGGTGCAATACAACAGGCGCCACAGCCTAATCTACATGCCATTTTATCTGTCATCACGTACCTCTTTAAGAACTTTTATCGCGTCTTTGTAATATGTGTAATGGTTTGTTACATCTTCAAACGCCTTGTAAACACTTTATTGCGTATGCTTAGCCTAACAAATTTTAAATTTAATCATTACCGTCAACCGTGAGGGAATATCCCGTGGCTAGTAAAAAACAAATCATTCTCCCTATTGCCGTTTTAGTCGGCGGCTTAGGAATGGCTTTTGCGTTTGCCTCAATGAAGCAAGCCCCTGTCGAAAAACCAGAACAAGATACGCGTCCGCTTGTATCGATTAAACCATTGAGCTTCGATACGATTACTCTCGATGTAAAATCGTACGGCATTGTTAAGCCAAAGAATCACACCGAGCTTGTAGCGCAAGTTAGCGGCCAAGTTGTATCGCTTTCTGATCAGTTTGTACAAGGCGGTTTTGTTAAGCAAGGCGATATTCTAGCACGAATTGACCCAAATGATTACGAAGCAGCACTTATCGAAGCCGAAGCTGGGCTTGCACAAGCAAGTTCTGCTCTGGAGATTGAACGTGCACAAGTTTCTGTTGCGCAAGCTGAGTGGGATCGTATCAAAGGCGACTCTCATCAAGTTATTCCCTCTGAACTTTACCTACGTAAACCACAACTCGCTGAAAAACTTGCTAATTACCGTGCAGCGCAAGCAAGCGTTAAGCGTGCTAAACGCAACTTAGAACGTACTTATATTAAAGCCCCTTACGATGCCATTATCGAAGAACGCTTAATTAGTTTAGGCAGTGTTGTTAACCCGGGTAACAGCTTTGGCAGTTTAAGTTCTACCTCACTTGCTGAAATCCGCTTACCCGTTGCCGATAAAGACTTACAGTATCTGGATAATCAAGGTATTGGTGCAAACGTTTCTATTAGCGCCGAGTTTGCTGGTAAACAAACCACATGGCAAGCGACCATTGTTCGCACTGAAGGTGTGGTAGACCAACGCAGTCGAATGAATTATTTAGTTGCCCAAGTTGCTACGCCCTACCAGCAAAAAAATCCATTACGTTTTGGCTCATACATCAACGCGACTATTCAAGGTCGCGCTTTAGATAATGCCATTGTTGTGCCACACCACTTAGTAAAAGACAACAAAATCGCCGTTTTACAAGAAGGCGAAACACTGACATTTAAAACCCTTCATATCGTGCGTGAACAAAATGGTATGGTGATCGCGGATAACGGCCTTGCGAATGGTGAAAAACTCATTACCTCAGCCCTTGAGTACCCCACTGAGGGGATGGCAGTAAAGTTAGATAACGCTGAGTTAAGCGCGCCAACCACGCAACTCGCGTTAAAAGAGGACTAAGCCATGACCACGCAAAGAGAAAAAGGTTTAATCGCGTGGTTTGCTCGCAACCCTGTTGCAGCAAATCTCCTCATGATCTTTATTTTAGTGGGCGGTTTGCTGACCGCTATGTCTGTTCGTAAACAGATGTTCCCACAGTTTGAAAGTAACTGGATCAGCATTCAAGCTGTTTATCCGGGTGCTGCTCCACAAGAAGTCGAAGAAGGCATCACCATAAAAGTCGAAGAGTCACTTGAAGGACTCGAAGGTATTAAACGCTTAATTACCTATTCGAACCGCGGGTTTTCACAAGCCTGGATCGAAATTGAAGAACAATACGATCCGCAGGAAGTGCTTGACGAAATCAAGATGCAAGTTGACTCAATTAATACCTTTCCTGCAGAGATGGAACGGCCTATTGTTCGCCGTGATAAGTACGAGCAAGAAGTCATGATCTTGGCGCTTTATGGCGATATGAGCAATTACCAACTAAAAGAGCTGGGTAACGACATAAAAGATGAACTTCAAGCGTTACCGCAAATCAACTTAGTTGAATTTCACAGTGGCCTAAATTATGAAATTGGCATTGAAATAAGCCCTGATAAACTGCGCGAGTATGGTTTAACGTTCCGGGATATTGCGACTGCCGTGCGTAGCTTTTCGGCAAATATGTCGGCGGGTCAAATTCGCTCTGAAAATGGTTATATTTCAATGCGTGTTGAAAACCAAGCTTACCGTGGTAAAGAGTTTGAGAACCTCCCGTTATTGCACCTACCCGATGGCGCACAAGTGCTACTTGGCGATGTAGCCACCGTAAACGATGGCTTTGAAGAGGGTCTGCAATACTCAAAATACAATGGCAAAAACTCATTAACGTTTGAAGTTAATGCCTCTAAAGATCAAGATATCACCAAAGTTGCAGCGGTTCTTAAACAGTACCTTGCTGATAAAGCCCCACTCTTACCAGAGGGTGTAAAATTATCACCTATTGTCGATTTAACTTACTACCTTGAAGGTCGTCTAAATATGATGATCGATAATATGATTTGGGGGGGTATTTTGGTGATGGTGGTACTCGCCCTATTCTTGCCATTGCGATTAGCATTTTGGGTCATGATGGGGTTGCCTGTATCTTTCCTAGGTGCTTTTTTAATGATGCCAATGGGCTTTTTAGATATCACCGTTAACCTTGCATCCTTATTTGCCTTCATATTAGTTCTGGGGATCGTCGTTGATGATGCCATTGTGGTCGGTGAGTCAGCCAGTGCTGAAATTGAAAAACACGGCCATAGCCTTGATAACGTTGTGCGTGGTGTAAAACGCGTTGCCATTCCTGCTACATTTGGTGTACTAACAACCATTGCTGCATTCTTACCGCAAACACTGGCGTCGGGGCCTGGTTCTGCGTTCTCTAAAGCCATTGGTGGGGTTATTATTTTATGTTTAATTTTCTCTTTGATTGAATCGAAACTTATTTTACCAGCTCACCTAGCGGCAATGAAAAATAAACCTGCCAACCCTAAAAACCCTTTACATCGTTTGCGTTTAGGTATGGATAACGGTTTGAAAAACTTTGTCGATAATTATTACACGCCATTTATTGGTCACTGTATTCACTATCGATATACCGTTATTGTTGGCTTTATTTGTGTCCTTATTGTGAGCGGTGGTATGTTTGCAGGTGGTTTAGTGAAGTTTGTTGCGAACCCTAAAATTCCGCATGACTTCCCGCGCATCTCAGTCGAAATGAACTTATCGTCATCTGAGCAAGCAACGCTTGAGACAGCAAAAACAATTGAAAACGTCATATTAAATGTCGATAAGCAACTGCAAGAGCAGTATGGTCAATCGATGATCCGTGACTTATCAGTCAGCTTACGAGGTCGCACCAATGCCAATATTATGGCTATTTTAGTTGAGCCTGACTTACGCCCTATCGATACATTTCAGTTAAGTGCGTTATGGCGTGAACAAATGCCGCCACTGCCTGGTGTAAAAACACTTAACATTCAAGACAGCATAATGAATGGCGGCCGTGATGATGGCGATGTAAGTTTTCGCTTAGAAGGCAAAGACATTAACAAACTAAAAGAAGTCGCAGCAAAACTTAAAGAGAAACTTAACAGCATGGAAGGTGTTGGTGACGTTAATGACTCACTACAATCGGCGACCGATGAAGTACAGCTAGAACTTAAACCTCTTGCGTATAGCTTAGGTCTTACACTGTCTGATGTTGCTTCGCAAGTGAGCTTTAGTTACTACGGATTAGAGGCACAACGTATTCTTCGCGAAGGTGAAGAGATCAAAGTCATGATTCGCTATCCACGAGAATCACGCAATGCTGTGAGCGACATTACCGATGCACGTATCATTACGCCAACGGGTGTTGAAGTGCCGCTGGCAGAAGTTGCTAAAGTAAATATCGTAGATGGGGTTAACCGTATTCGCCGAGAAAATGCAAAGCGTACTGTTAATGTGTGGGCTGCGGTTAATACCGAGCAAGCAGAACCATTTGCAATCGCAAAAGAAATTCGTGATGAGTATTTACCCAGCCTACTTAAAAACTACCCAGGTGTAGAAAGTAATGTAGCAGGACGTATTCAAGAAGAAATGGACAGTGTGGCTGAGCAAGTACGTGATTTTGCTCTGTCGATGATGATTATTTTTGCATTATTAGCGATTCCACTTCGCTCATATTCTCAGCCATTTATTATCATGTCGGTTATTCCATTTGGTGTGATTGGTGCCATGTTTGGTCACATGATTTTAGGGATGACCATGAGCAGCCTGTCGGTGTTCGGCATTATTGCGGTTGCAGGTGTTGTTGTGAATGATTCGCTCGTAATGGTCGATTTTGTTAATAAAGCCCGAGCAGAAGGAGTCGCAATTAAAGAAGCAGTAATGCAAGCAGGGGCACGCCGCTTTAGAGCCATTTTATTAACGTCGATCACTACATTTATAGGTGTATTGCCAATAATTATGGAAACCAGTTTACAAGCCAAAATAGTTATCCCAATGGCTGTATCGCTGGCGTTTGGTGTGTTATTTGCGACCGTAATTACATTAATTTTAATTCCATGTCAGTACGTAGCATTAGAAGACTTCAAGCGTTTAATTGCTAAACTAAGAGGCAAAAAAACAACGCCTGATGCCCCACTACAGACATCGAGTAACTAAGCCCTCTCCTTATCCCAACCAAGCGCTTGGTAAGCTTTCTTACCAAGCGTTTTTTGTTAAAAAATAAACAAATATGTTCCTAAAATTTTCATAACTTTGCTAAGCTTAAGTGTGTAAAAAAGAAACAAATTCAAAGAATACTAATTTGCTTATTCTAAGAGTTATTTTTAGGCGAAAACCCTCGTCGCGAGCACTGCAAAATTTCGTTGTTCAAAATCAGAAATTTTTAACGCTGTCAGCATCAGGTTTTACCCCTCTGAATAATTAAGTATTAATGCTAATTAGTGTCACTCTTACAAACACGTTATAAGGACATAGCTATGAAATTTATTCGCTACACTGCCTTGGTTAGTTGTTTATCTTTTTGTATTCCTGCGCTGGCTGAAAACCCATATTTACAACAACAGCTTGAACCTATTTTAATTGGCGAATCTCATTCTGTAGAAAGCGAACTAATCCACTCCCCTGAAATGACTGTTGCCACCTACAAAGCAAATAACTTTGAACGTGTTTGGTCTGATTTTGCGTACACAAAACAAGCTCTTAATTTAATTGCACAAGCTGAGCTTGAAGGACTTTTCCCTAACGATTACCACTTTGACACGCTGATGGCATTGGCAAAAGAAATTGACAAGCGCGGCACGCAAGCCGTCGAAGCACAATTCGATGTGCTGATGACCGATGCCATCATGACTTACGCAAAACACCTGATTCGCGGTAAAGTGAACTCTAAACTACTATCCGACACATGGAATTACGAGCAGTCTGATGTCACCCCAGATGCCGCTGCAAAAGCGCTGCTTAAACATGTAAAATCAAAAAGCCTCGAAAAAGGCCTTAATGATTTAAAACCCACTCTGCCCCACTATAAAACCTTGAAAGATGCATTGGTTTTTTATCGCGAACTTGACACCAAAGGTGAGCTTGCAAATATCACATTACAAAATAAGGTATTAAAACCCGGTCAATCAGACCCCGCTGTTCCACTATTAAAACAAAAACTACAACGCTTAAACTACTACTCTTCTGGTATTTCAGATGAAACCAGTTACGACACTGAACTTGTTGAAGCTGTTAAAAAATTCCAATATTTACATCAAGTTGCTGACGATGGTGTGATAGGAAATGAAACCATAAAGCTGCTCAATAGAGATTACAGTGAATATGTTAATGATATCTTAGTTAATTTAGAGCGCATTCGCTGGGTAGACAACACCATTACCGAGCGTTTTTTAATCGTTAATATTGCGGGGTATATGCTTTATCTGTTCGAAGATAACAAACTTCAATGGAAAACCAATGTAGTTGTAGGCCAAAACTACACAAAAACCCCCATATTCAAAGGGCAAATGAGTTACATAGTAATGAACCCGACTTGGACAGTACCACGGAGTATTTCTGGAGGGATTATTAAGAAAATGAAAGATAACCCCAACTATCTGAATGAAAAGGACTTTGTGGTAGTAGATAGCCGCCGTAACCCCGTAGATAGCAAGAGCATTGACTGGGCTAATGCGAGCCGCAAAAACTTCCCGTATTGGTTTGTACAGCAACCTTCAGAAAATAATTCACTGGGACAAATCAAATTCATGTTCCCAAATAAATACTCAATTTATTTGCACGACACTCCTGCAAAAAGTTTATTCCAGCAAGACCAACGTGCATTCAGTCATGGTTGTGTGCGGGTTGATGAGCCACTCACACTCGCTGAAAAAATATTAGGAACCTCGGATGGTTGGTCTCGCAGTAAAATTGATGACGCTATCTCAGCTAAAGAGACACAAAAAGTAACCCTGTCAAACCCGCTTGATGTCTTTTTAATGTATTGGACCGTGGCTGCAAATACAGATGATGGACTGCATTTTTACTCTGATGTGTATAATCGCGATCCTGTATTACTAGAAAAACTCACTAAGCCACTTTCAAATGATTCAATCTAGAGGTATCTATGAAATTTAGCCTAGTGGTTATCAGTACGTTGTTTGCATGCATAACGCTGCCTATCAGTGCACTTGAGCTCAACAAATCGCTGCACAGTATTGTAATGGATGCGAATGAAGTGCTCACCCTTGATAACACGGCCGACTTTTCTGCTACCGATGTGTCAGATGTAAAAACAGAACGGTTAGGCCCTACAAGCCTCGCCGTTTATGCTCCTGAAAAAGCAGGGTTTTATTCTTTAGTACTGGCAAATTCACACGCTGAACGCACCTTAATGGTTATTGTAAAAAAGCCGTTTAACGCCAAAAACAAAGTACTGAATAATTACCAAATTGGCACGTACCCTGCTCCATACAAAAACAACCCACAGTACAGTGCCCCATCAGGGCTTATTGAAATAACAGAGCAGGATTTAACACGCCAATTAACACCTCATGTGCAAGTTAGAAATGTGATTTGTAAACAAGTGAGTGGTTTCCCAAAATACCTTTATGTTAATAACGATGGGTTAATGATGCTCGAAGATTTACTTAAATTTGTGCAACGTGAAGGAATTAAAGTAACTAAATTTGCCTTTATCAGTGGCTACCGTACGCCTCATTACAACCGCTCTATTGGTAATGGACGACACAGTCGTCATCAATATGGTGATGCCTTTGATTTATACATCGATGAAAACGGCGATGGACGCATGGACGACTTAAACGGTGATGGCAAGCTCACCATTGCCGATGTCGATGTACTTTATAAACTGTTCGAAAAATTTCAAAAGCAAAGCCGCTACACTGGCGGTATTGGCCGCTATAAACCTGCGGCTCATCATGGTGGTTTTGTACACATAGACAACCGTGGCTTTACCGCAAGGTGGTAAGACACTCTATTAATAAATGAATTGTAATAGAATGTTTCTATTATATTCCAATAAGATAAAGACTAAGCTATTGTGAATTAGTACAAAAATCACACTAAATAGAAAATCCATCGCTCACATAGTGTCACGGCTAAAACGAGACTGCCTCTTTTGGAATTAGAATGGATTAGATTCATCATAAGGACAGCAATGAAAACATTTATAAATTACATAAAACTACTCTTTATCATTTCAATAATTATTTTTACAAGCCTTGCCCGCAGCCAAGATATGCAAACTGAGATGGCTCACTTTATTCAAGGTTTTCATGACTACAAGCAGTTCAATGGCAATGTACTAGTCGCTAAAGATGGAAAAGTACTGTTTGAAAAAAGTTATGGCTACGCAAACTTTGAATGGGATATTGAGCACAGCGAGAAAAGTAAATTTAGAATAGGTTCGATTACAAAACAATTTACTGCCATGCTCATTTTACAACTTGCGCAACAAGGTAAGCTCAAACTTGATGAACCTCTGGCAACGTACCTTCCTGATTACAGGCAAGATATCGCAGCAAAAATTACTCTTCGACAAATACTCAACCATACTTCTGGGCTTAGTAATTACACTCAATTAAAAACATTTCGCGACGAATATAGTAAAAACAACTACAGCGTTGATGAATTTATCCGCTTATTGTGCAGTGATGATCTATTGTTCGAACCCGGCACTGAATTTCGTTATAGCAACTCAGGCTACTTTATTTTAGGTGCAGTAATTGAAAAGGTAACGGGTCAAAAATACAAAGACGTATTACAGAAGAATATTTTAGATCCACTCGGAATGAACGACACTGGCTATGATTCTCACAATAAAATAATTAAATTTCGCGTATCGGGTTACGACAATGGCCTAACTGGCTACAGCAATACAGACTACTTAGATATGTCTATCCCGTATGCTGCTGGGTCTATGTATTCAACAGCACGAGATTTACTAAAATGGGATCAAGCCCTTTACTCAGATAAGTTATTGAACAAAGAATATAAAAAGCAGATGTATCACGTGTCTGAGCAAAGAAATTATGCGCTTGGTTGGGAAGTAACTAACCTTGATAAAAGCACCTATGGAAAACCCCTGACACGTATTCAACATGGCGGTGGCATCAATGGTTTTAATGCATTTATAAGTAGGATCATCGAAGACAAATTACTGGTTATCATTTTAAATAATACCGGTGGTGCGCCACTCACCCCCATGACTAATGGCTTACTTGCAATCTACTATGACAAACCCTACGAAAAAGCGACAGAGCATGTAGATAGCAAACTTTATAACGTATTTAAACGTGAAGGTATTGAAGGGCTAAAGAAAACCTATCAGCAAATGGTGAGTGATGGTAATACGCCAAGAGAAAGGTCGCTAAACTACTTTGGCTATGAATTAATGCAGATGGGTGAGCTAGACGCCGCAATCACGGTGTTTGAACTCAACAATCAATCTTATCCAGATTCCGCAAATACGTTTGATAGTTTAGGTGAAGCATATTTAGCAGCCGGTGATAAACAAAAAGCATTAGCAAGTTACAAAAAAGCGCTCACGCTAGACCCAGAAAGTAACAGTGCACACGACGCAATTGAAAAACTGCAATAACAAAAGAAGCCACGCCACGTGTAATGCCAGTCAGTTAAGAGCTGACTGGCATTTTCTTTTGTAAGGATACTTATTTGGTTTCCTTCTTATCACCCTTGGATAATGCCTGTCTGGTAGCCTATCGGGTAAGATAAACAACCTAAGTGTTGTCAGTAACTCATCATAATGAACAGGTAACTTACTTGCACTATGTATTGGCGTAAACATGAAGAAAGCGATTACCTGCCGCATAGATTGGCTAAAGCTTAATTGAGTAGGCAAGATATCTTCTTCTTTAGTTGCATCAAGCATGATTATGCGTATTAAGTTGTAAGCGAGTAGTAATCCCCATAACTCTTGGCGTACCATGTCTGGCTTCTTACTACGTAATGTATGTTTGCTGTGATTCAATCCCTGCTTTATTTCTCTAAACGCCAGCTCAATTTCCCAGCGTTGTGTATAAACCTCTATTAATTCGTCATGCGGAAATCGTAAAGGGTCAATAAGCGAACTCAGAACACGATAGCTTTTTCCATCAGCTTTATAAGTGGTTAATCTTGCCGTTATGGTATCTGGTAATGACTCAAACTTCTTTCTCGCCTGAAGGCTTGTAGATAAGGTAACAATCTTATCATTGTCACTGATACTGTGTTCAACTTGATACTGTAAATCCTTCCTTGCTGGCAACATCCAGTGAGAGTTTTTTCCTTGGCTTTGCCATTGATAAAGTAGCCCTAATGAGTAATAACCACGGTCAAACAAGGTCAGAGAGTTATCCGGTACGGCTGGTAATAGACGTTGAGCTAAGCTCATTTCGCCTACACAACGGGCATCAAAACTACTGTCTAACAATAAGTGGCTAGATACTTCCATTAAGCTACACATTCGAATTTGTGGATAGCTGACTTCTCCATGCTGATTACTGTCACTGCCAAACTTTTCTCGGTTTTCTTGATTATCATGAGTTCGGAAGCTAACGCCATCCACTGCAAGTAAATTAAGTCCACACCACTGCTCAAAAGGCTGGGTGGCAAACACTTTATGTGAAAGTAATTGAAATGTTTGTTGGACTGCTTCGTAACCCAACCTTTGGCGACCTTGCACGAGCGCACTCGGCGCTACTAATTTGTTTTTTCCAGGCAAGGATATGTCGAGTCTGTTAGCAATATCCCACACAGTTTCGTTTCGGAATAAACTCATTCCAATTACAGACCACATAATAGCTTCTAGCGGTAACCGCCTTCTGCGAACAGTGGCAACTCCCGCATGTTCAAATGCTTGTTCAAGAATATCTGGGTCAAGAACCTGCTTAAGTTTGTCGAGTGTATGTACATCATCTAAAAAGGAGGACATATCATCGAAGTGTTGAATTAGAGACATAAAAAAAATCCGATACTATTTCTAATATCGGATTGTGAAGCTATGAAAAGATCAGTCAAGTGATCATAAAAATATGCTTAACTGATCTGCATTACACGCCACGTGGCCTCTTTTTACTTTTAGCATGACTAAAGCGCTCGCGGGCTCACTTTAATTTAAAGTATAAAGCCTGAGGGGAATTTCACCCTGCTCTGAGAATGTTGCTTAGCCATAAAGATGAAAAAGCCTCGTTATTCTATACTTAAAATAATTAGTTATCGAGTACCCGCTTATCTAAAATACCCTTTTCAATCAGTTGATTGAGTATAGCTTTGGTTTTTTCGCGGCATATATCCCGAACTAAACGAACAGCAGGTGTAATTGATTGCCGACTTGGACAGATAAGCCACAGCTCTGCACACAAATGCGGATAATCTTGCATAACAGGTATTACACGTTCATTAAGCAAATCATCACTGATATCAATGCATGATTTAACTGCAAGGCCTTTACCTGCAACACACCATCGTCTGACTAAATCACCATCATTAGAGGCACGGCGACCTTGCATTTTTACCTTAAAACGTTCTGTGCCGTCAGTAAAATCCCAGACATTATTAATGATATCTTGCAGTTGATAAAAAAGCCCCTGATGTTGTTTTAAGTCATTTGGGTGCTTAGGCATACCATGCTTGGCTAAATAGTCTGGGGTTGCACATAATATACGTGGCACATTACAAATTTTGAAACCATAAAGATTGGAATCTGATGGCGAGCCATAGCGCAGTGCAAAATCGACTGAATCACGGTAAAAGTCAACATTACTATCACTGATATGCGGTCTCAAGCTGAGTTTAGGGTACTCATCTAATAATTCATCAAGCCAAGGAATAATCATATTACGGCCCAGATCAGATGATAACGCCACTCTAAGCTCCCCTTCAATTTCATCATGCTCGCCTTTTAATGCAAGAGTTGCTTGCTCAAGCATGGCAATTGCCTGCTGACATTGAGGCAAAAAGCGCTCACCAGCTGCTGATAAACGCAAGTGACGCGTTGTTCGCACAAATAACTCAGTACCGAGTGCTGCTTCAACACGCTTTATTGCTGCACTCGCTGTTGCTGAGCGCATATCTAGTTTTGCAGCAGCGGTAGTAATGCTGCGGAATTCAGCGACCTTGAGGATTAATTTCAGATCTTCAACCAACATATTAACTAAAATTTTTTGATAATGTTTATTGAATTATGCGCTTTATCGCTAAGTATGCAAGGCGTACACTCAGACATATTGTTAAACATGCGGGAGCAATTACATGACACACCCTATTATTTCAGACTTACAACGCCGTTATACAAGCAAGCGCTACGATGCAACTAAACGCATTAGCCAAGATGATTTGGCCGTTATTTTAGAAGCACTGCGCTTAACTCCTTCATCGATTAACTCGCAACCATGGAAATTCGTAGTAATTGAATCAGACCAAGCAAAACAGCGTTTACACGACAGCTTTGCAAACAAGTTTCAGTTTAATCAATTACATGCAAAGGCCGCCTCACACACTATATTATTTGCTTATAACCCTCGCTACAAACGTGAAGATTATGAAAAAGTCATAGAGGCAGACATTGCTAATGGCCGTACAAAAGCAGAAAACAAAGAAAGCGCTTTTGGTGCCTTTGCTTTTGTTGATTTAAATACCGATGAACAAGGTAATAATGCACAGTGGACTAAGTCACAAACGTATATTGCGTTAGGCAATACCATGCATGCCGTGGCTCGTTTAGGCATTGACTCTACTCCGATGGAAGGGGTTGATAAAGATTTACTCGGTGAGCTTTTCGCTTATGAGCTAGATGGGTATGTCTGTGAAGTTGCTTTGGCAATTGGCTATCACGAACCTGAGCAAGATTATAATGCTGCATTACCAAAATCGCGTTTAGATAAAGATACTGTTATTTCAGTGATTTAAGCGCTACATGCCCTCTATTACGCCTACTCTCGTAGGCGTAATATTTAATTTAACGTTGTATCGACCTTCACATTACGCGCCATACCTTCACTTAAGTCAGCAGTAATCGTTGCAAAACCACCATTAATAAGCGCTAAATTTGGCGCAACATGTCCAATGTCTGCATCGACAATAACCGGAAATAAGTTGCCTTTAAATGCGAGCTCAATTGCTTGAGATTCATCAAAGTAGCAGTCGTTATTTATTGCAGGGCTGCGACCAAACACAACGGCATTTACATCGGTAAAAACATCATTCAATTTTAACGATAACAAACAGCGTGCAAGTGCCATCGGGCTGAGCTCTGCATTTTCTAAATATAAAATAAGTCCTTCAGGTGCATACTGTTTTTTAAATTCATGTAATGCGTAGTAATTAGAAGGTAATAGTAAACCTAACGTATCCAAACAGCCGCCTATCAAGCGCCCTGACACTTCAATTTTACGTGTGTCTTTGTAGTTTATACAACGCCATTGGCTCGGTGCAGTTAAATCAAACTGTGCCTGCGGCTGGTGCGAATAATCTATAACAGACTGCTGGTAATAAGGTGAGGCCACTTGATTTAATTGACCTTTTTCACCTAATTGTAGTGCTTTGAAAATGTTTGCTAAGTATTCATCAGGATCGTCTGGGTGAATTTGCATTAAATTTGCTGCGTGCAGTGTTGCCCAACCACATCGTGTCGTTAAAGCACATGCAAATGTACTGATATCTGAAAATCCCACTAACCACTTCGGTTGTGCTTGGCTTATCGCATTAAAATCAAGTAAAGATAAAATTTCCATGGTGAGATCGCCGCCCCATGGCGGCATGATAGCGGCAATTGAGTCATCTGTTAAAAACTGCATTAATTCATCTGCACGCTGTTTTGCAGGACTATGGGCTTCGCGTAAGCATGCCCCTTCTATAACTTGAAAGCCTTTTGCTTTTAAGCCCGCCAACACAAGATCTAAACGTGCGTGATATGCTTGATCAACCCCTGATGAAAAAGCGCAAATGGCTATTTTATCGCCTTTTGAAAGCGCTTTAGGGTAGTGAATTTTTGCCATTGTCACCTCTATATAATCGTTAATAGAACGCCAACGTAACGAATAATTGGGTGGCTGTAAACAGGCATAAAAAAACCGCGGTATAAAACCGCGGCTTCATCAATGCTTGGTTAAGCTATTAAATATACTCAACTTCAATGATTTCGTATTCAACTTCACCATTAGGTGTTTTAATGGTAACGGCGTCATCAACCTCTTTACCAATTAAACCACGCGCGATTGGCGAGTTTACAGAGATCAGGTTATTTTTGATATCTGCTTCATCATCACCCACGATTTGGTATTTAACCTCAGCGTCGGTTTCAACATTAACGATAGTAACCGTTGTACCAAAAATAACTTTACCTGTCTTAGGCATCTTAGTTATATCGATGATTTGTACATTTGAAAGCTTCGCTTCAATTTCTTGAATACGACCTTCACAAAAACCTTGTTGCTCACGAGCAGCATGATATTCCGCGTTTTCTTTCAAATCACCATGCTCACGTGCGTCAGCAATATCAGCAATGATTTTTGGACGGGTAACTGTTTTTAATTCGTTAAGTTCTTCGCGCAGTAATGCTGCACCACGAACCGTCATCGGAATTGATTGCATATTATTCTCACTTAATCCCAAGGGCGAATCACTCGCCCTTGGCACATTTCCTTAGTTCATTCGCTGGTGTAGTTCCTGAACTGACGTCACTTTGCTACGGTCGTCTGCTTGGTTTGCAGTACAGTTAGCAAATGCCGCGTTCAGTGTCGTTGTGTAGTTAGTCTTGTGCTGTAACGCACCACGACGTAACACCTTCGAATCTTCAATCGCTTGGCGACCTTCAGTAGTGTTTACAATGTAGCTGTATTCACCATTTTTAATTCTATCAAGAATATGAGGACGACCTTCGAATACTTTGTTTACGCGACGAACTGCAATGCCAGCGTCTTCAAGTGCTTTGGCAGTACCACCTGTTGCATCTAGCTCAAAACCAAGTTCAGTCATAGTTTTAGCAAGTTCAACAATACGTGGTTTGTCACTGTTGCGTACCGATAGTAACGCGCGACCACCGCGTGGTAAAGTGTTGCTTGCACCTAATTGTGCTTTAGCGAACGCTTCGGCGAATGTTTCGCCAACACCCATTACCTCACCCGTTGAGCGCATTTCTGGGCCACGCATTGGGTCAACGCCTTGGAACTTAGCAAACGGTAATACAACTTCTTTAACGCTGTAGTAAGGAGGAATCACTTCTTTGGTGATACCTTGGCTTGCCAATGACTGACCTGCCATACAACGCGCTGCTACTTTAGCAAGTGCTACACCCGTTGCTTTTGATACAAACGGTACTGTACGCGCTGCACGAGGGTTTACTTCGATTAAGTAAACTTGGCCGTCTTTCACTGCAAACTGTGTATTCATAAGACCCACTACGCCAAGCTCAAGTGCCATGTCTGTCACTTGCTTACGCATTACGTCTTGTACTTCAGCAGTTAATGAATGAGCAGGTAATGAACATGCTGAGTCACCTGAGTGAACACCTGCTTGCTCGATATGCTCCATGATACCACCGATAATAACTTGCTCACCGTCACAGATAGCATCAACGTCAACTTCGATTGCGTTATCTAAGAAACGGTCAAGCAATACTGGGGCTTCATTTGATGCAGATACCGCTTCAGTCATGTAACGACGTAAGTCATCTTCATCGTAAACGATTTCCATCGCACGACCACCAAGTACATATGAAGGACGTACAACCAGAGGGAAACCGATTTCAGCCGATTTTACAATCGCTTCTTCAAGAGACGTTACTGTTGCATTTTCAGGTTGAAGAAGGTTTAAACGCTCAACAAGTTGTTGGAAACGCTCACGGTCTTCAGCACGGTCGATTGCATCAGGTGACGTACCAATAACTGGCACACCATTCGCTTCAAGTGCACGAGCCAGTTTAAGTGGAGTTTGACCACCGTACTGAACGATTACGCCTTTTGGTTTTTCAACACGAACGATTTCTAACACATCTTCAAGCGTAATTGGCTCGAAGAATAGACGGTCAGATGTGTCGTAGTCTGTAGAAACAGTTTCAGGGTTACAGTTAACCATGATTGTTTCGTAACCGTCTTCACGTAGCGCTAATGCCGCGTGAACACAGCAGTAATCGAATTCGATACCTTGACCAATTCGGTTAGGACCACCACCAATTACCATGATTTTATCTTTGTCAGACGGGTTCGCTTCACACTCTTCGTCATACGTTGAGTACATGTAAGCTGTGTCTGAACTAAATTCTGCCGCACACGTATCAACGCGTTTGTAGACTGGCACGATATTTAATTGGTGACGTTTTTTGCGAATTTCAGCTTCAGATACACCCGCAATTTCAGCGATACGTGCATCAGCAAAACCTTTGCGTTTAAGCTTGCGTAAGAACTCGGCATTTAAACCAGCCATACCTACTTCGCTGATTGTTTCTTCGTCTTTTAAGATATCTTCGATTTGTACTAAGTACCATGGATCGATTTTAGTCAATTCGAATACATCTTCAACGCTCATACCATGACGCATTGCATCAGCAACATACCAAATACGCTCGGCACCTGGCTCACGCAATTCACGAATGATTTTCTCTTTCGCTTTCGGGTCATCAAGCGCAACAATTGGGTTAAAACCTGTTGCACCCACTTCAAGACCACGTAATGCTTTGTGTAGTGATTCTTGTTGGTTACGACCAATAGCCATAACCTCACCCACAGATTTCATCTGTGTAGTAAGACGGTCGTTTGAACCTGCGAATTTTTCGAAGTTAAAACGTGGGATCTTAGTCACAACGTAATCGATTGAAGGCTCGAATGAAGCAGGTGTTTTACCACCCGTGATATCATTTTGAAGCTCGTCAAGCGTATAACCTACAGCTAGTTTCGCAGCGATTTTAGCAATTGGGAAACCCGTTGCTTTAGACGCTAGAGCCGATGAACGAGATACACGAGGGTTCATTTCAATGATAACCATACGGCCATCAACTGGATTCACACCAAACTGTACGTTTGAACCACCTGTTTCAACGCCGATTTCGCGAAGTACCGCCATCGATGCATTACGCATGATTTGGTATTCTTTATCCGTCAACGTTTGTGCTGGTGCAACGGTGATTGAGTCACCCGTGTGAACGCCCATTGGGTCAAAGTTTTCGATAGAACATACGATGATACAGTTGTCGTTTTTGTCACGAACAACTTCCATTTCGTACTCTTTCCAACCGATTAATGATTCATCAATTAGAAGCTCATTTGTTGGTGATAAATCTAAACCACGCTCACAAATTTCATCAAATTCTTCTTGGTTGTATGCAACACCGCCACCGGTACCACCCATGGTGAATGATGGACGGATAATACATGGGAAGCCGATACGAGTAAGTACATCGTGTGCTTCGTCCATTGAGTGAGCGATTTCAGCACGCGGACACTCAAGGCCAATATTTTTCATTGCAGCGTCAAAACGCTCACGGTTTTCTGCTTTATCGATGGCATCCGCAGTTGCACCGATTAGCTCAACACCGTGTTTAGCCAACACACCGTGCTTGTCTAGGTCAAGCGCACAGTTTAATGCTGTTTGACCACCCATTGTTGGGAGTACAGCATCTGGCTTTTCTTTTTCAATAATTTTTTCTACCACTTCCCAGTGAATTGGTTCGATGTACGTCGCATCGGCCATTTCAGGGTCAGTCATGATAGTTGCAGGGTTCGAGTTTACAAGAATAACTCGATAGCCTTCTTCTCGTAGTGCTTTACACGCTTGTGCACCAGAGTAGTCAAATTCACAAGCTTGACCGATAACGATCGGGCCCGCGCCTAAGATAAGAATGCTTTTTATGTCGGTACGTTTTGGCATTGTTACTCCGGTTAAATTAGTTAGAACGAGCTTGCATCAAGTCGATGAAGTGGTCGAATAAAGGTGCTGCATCGTGAGGACCTGGGCTTGCTTCAGGGTGACCTTGGAAGCTAAATGCAGGCTTATCAGTACGGTGAATACCTTGTAGCGTACCATCGAATAATGAAACGTGAGTTGCACGTAAATTCGCTGGTAATGTCGCTTCATCCGCTGCGAAACCATGGTTTTGCGCAGTGATCATAACCACATTGCGGTCAAGGTCTTTAACTGGGTGGTTACCACCGTGATGACCGAACTTCATTTTTACTGTTTTTGCACCAGAGGCAAGCGCAAGTAATTGGTGACCTAAACAAATACCAAAAATTGGCGTATCTGTTTCTAAAAAGGTCTTAATTGCGTCAATGGCGTAGGTACAAGGCTCAGGGTCACCAGGGCCGTTCGATAAGAAAATACCGTCTGGGTTAAGTGCGAGTACGTCTTCAGCAGATGTTTGTGCCGGCACAACGGTTAATTTACAACCGCGGTCAACTAACATGCGTAAGATATTACGTTTAACACCGAAGTCATAAGCAACAACGTGAAATTTCTCGTCTGCTGCTTCTAGCGTTTTAAAGCCTTCACCTAATGTCCAGCTTGATTCACGCCACTCAAAATTTTCCTTGGTTGAGACAACTTTTGCTAAATCCATGCCTTTTAAGCCTGGGAAGGCTTGCGCAGCTTCGAGCGCTTTATTCTCATCTAACTCGTCGCCTGCAATGATACAACCATTTTGAGCGCCTTTATCACGTAAGATACGTGTTAATTTACGAGTGTCGATGTCAGCAATACCTAGGATATTGCGTTCTTTTAAGTAATCACTTAACGATTGCTCGTTACGGAAATTACTTGCTAGCAGTGGCAAATCACGGATCACTAGGCCTTTAGCCCAGATTTGACCCGCTTCTTCGTCTTCGCTGTTAGTACCCGTATTACCGATATGTGGGTACGTCAAAGTTACGATTTGTTCCGCGTATGAAGGGTCAGTCAAAATTTCTTGATAACCAGTCATAGACGTATTGAATACTACTTCACCGACTGACATGCCGTCAGCGCCGATTGCAGTACCGCGAAACACTGTGCCGTCTTCTAGGACTAACAGAGCGGATTTAGTCAAGTTAACCTCCTAACAGTAAAAAACGGGAGTAAAGTCATTTGCTCTACTGCCCGTTTAAAGCGATTGGAAACACGCATTTATGAATTTTTGGCAAATTGGCGCTATTTTACAGTAATTTGCTTTTCAGATCTAATCATAATTAATAAAATAGTAAAAATAAGCGTTATTAACTTAATTTTCACTGAAACTGCCAAAAAAGAAACTAAACTACTTCAAGTCAAGCACATCTTGCATGTCATAAAGTCCAGCCGGCTTATTTTTCAACCAGCCCGCAGCTCTTACAGCACCTAAGGCAAAGGTCATTCTAGAACTTGCTTTATGAGTTAATTCTAGTCTTTCGCCAGAAGTTGCGAAATATGCGGTGTGTTCACCTACTATATCTCCGCCTCGCATGACCGAATAACCGATTTCATTTTGCGATTTTGCTTGTTCATCGTGGCTTCTATCGAAACGTGCAACGTCATCATGTTGCCAGCCTTTTGCCTCTGCAATAGCCTCACCAATAGCCAAAGCCGTGCCCGAGGGCGCATCAATTTTATGACGATGGTGCGCTTCAAAAATCTCAATGTCCATGTCATCGCCAAATTTCACAGCTGCAGTCTGCACTAAGTTAAGCAGTAAATTAACGCCTACGCTATAGTTACGAGCAAAAACAATCGGGATATACTTTGCTGCATCGTTTAACGCTTCAAGGTCGTCGTGGGTTAAGCCTGTCGTGCCGATCACCATGGCTATATTTTTTTCTACCGCTGTTTTGAGGTGATTACGCATCCCCGCGGGTAAAGTAAAATCAATAAGTACGTCAGTCTCTTTTACATCAGTTTCTTTGCTAAATTGCACATCCGCATCAGCGGCACTGTTTAATTGATTAACAGCTAAATTAATAAGCGGTGAATTTTCACGGACATACGCCCCCGTTAACACAGAGTGCTCATTTTTTGTAACAGCCTCTAATAGTGCAAGCCCCATGCGGCCATTGGCACCAAATACACCTATACGGTTCATACTTTTACCTTATCTATTCTTATTAGCTGGCTAGATTTTATCGAAAACTCATGTAATAGTCAGGTTAGCTTATAAAAAATACAGCGCTAATTTTTTGGATTTATAAAATAACAACAATAATAACAGATAGCCTTTGCATTTAGCCATCTATACATTTAAACTTCTTCCTTTGCGCCGATTTGGTCTTTGGCTTGCGGGCGCTGTTGTTGTTTTTATTTTCATAAAACAACAACTAAATACAGCTAAAAGAAGTTTTTGGCTGTGTTTTTGGTTATCTAACGAGGAATATGATGCAGCCATCATTTAATAAAACAAAAGCAAAACTTTCTTTGCTGCCGCTTTTGGTGTTTGTCGGCTTATTTTTAGGCGCAGGCTTATACTTACAATCTCAAGGTGTTGATTACGCCTTTTATCAACTACCGGCACCGGTCGCTATTTTACCTGCCATTATGTTGGCCTTTATTTTAAATAGAAACACGATTAACCACAGTGTTGAAACGTTTATAAAAGGTGCAGGTCATAGCAATATCATTACTATGTGCTTGATTTACCTTCTTGCAGGTGCGTTTTCTGCCGTCGCAGGCGCAACCGGGGGTGTTGATGCCGTCGTGAATGCCGGTTTATCTCTTATTCCCCCAGCTTTATTACTTCCGGGCTTATTTTTAATCGCTGCCGTGGTTTCAACTGCCATGGGCACATCAATGGGCACCATCGGCGCGATTGGCCCTATTGCCTACGCCGTAGCGCAAAAAACGGGTATCGATCCGGCATTGATGGCCGGTACAATTGTATCGGGTGCAATGTTTGGCGATAACCTATCAATCATTTCTGACACAACAATTGCGGCTACCCGTACTCAAGGTTGTGAAATGAAAGATAAATTTCGCGAGAATCTAAAGATTGCTCTGCCTGCTGCTGCACTCACCATTGCATTATTGTTCTTTTTAACACCGGCAGCTGAAGCGGTTGAAACACAGGATTACGATATATTACTCGTGCTTCCGTATGCCTTTATTTTAGTGCTAGCGGTGATGGGATTTAATGTCTTTGTGGTGCTGTTTAGCGGGATTATTTTCGCAGCACTAATGGGCTTTACAGGCAGTTATGAAGGCGCAAGCTTTGTAAAAGATATCTACAAAGGCTTTACCGATATGCAGGAAATTTTCTTGTTATCTATGTTTATTGGCGGCCTGTCAGAATTTATTCGTATAAACGGTGGCCTTGATTACATTGCTAACAAAATTCAGGCAATCACGAAAATTATTGCTAAATGGCATCGTAAAGTTGCTGATCAATTAGGTATTGCAGCACTCGTAATGACGAGTAACGTATGTATTGCTAATAATACGGTGTCTATTATTGTTGCAGGCCCTATTGCGAAAAAACTGGCCGATGACGGTGAAATCACTGGCAAGCGCTCAGCCAGTTTATTAGATATTTTTGCCTGTGTAACACAAGGCTCTTTGCCCTACGGCGCACAAGCCTTATTGTTAGGTGCAACGTTTAAAATCAGCCCTTGGCAAGTATCTACATCGTCATATTATTGTTTTATTCTCGCGTTTACTGCGATTGCGGTAATATGCTTACGCCGTAATAAAGCCTAAGTTAAATATTTTTGAGCAGATACGTCATTTTAAGGACGTATCTGCTATAATCCTCACTTTGTATCCCCCTTTATATACTAATTCGCTTAATCAAGTGAATTGTTATGACTACATCAATATTGAGATATGAACTTGAAAAAGATCCTTTCTATTGCTGCGCTATGTGCAGCGAGTACTTCGAGCTATGCGGCTAATTGGAGCTCAACGCAATTACACATCAATAACGGTGAGCACAAAAATCCGTTTTCTTTGGCTAAATCAAACACAACGGTTGTGTCATTACAGCATGCATCTGGTTATGACTATGGCGATAACTTCTTTTTTATTGACTACAGTGATGATGATTTACAAGATGGATATCAAGATAAAGACTTTTATGGTGAATGGTATTCAACCTTTAGCCTGTCAAAAATCTCAGGCAACGATTTTTCATATGGTGCGATTGCTGACGTAGGTTTAACTGCGGGCTTTAACGCTGCTGGAGACTCAAAGGTTCTAAAATATTTACCCGGTGTAAAACTAAGCTGGCAAGCACCAGGTTTTAGCTTTTTATCAACGTTGTTTACAGCCTACATTGATGACAGTGAAGGTGTTGCTCGTGGTGGTGCTCCTACTGAAACAAACAGCTGGATGATTGATGTAGCATGGGGCTACCCATTCACTATTGGCTCACAAAAATTTAATGTGACAGGCCATGTTGAGTACATTGCAGAGCGTGAAAACGAATTCGGTCAAGACGTTAAAGCATGGATTTTAGCACAGCCTATTATTACATGGGATTTAGGTCATGCAATCAGCATGAAAGAAAATACCCTGTTACTTGGCCTTGAGTGGCAATACTGGCATAATAAACTAGGCACAGATACCACTGAATCAGTCCCACAACTTCATGTTGAGTGGACGTTCTAAACGTTATCAATAAAACTGCGAAATAGTTATTTATTTCGCAGTTTTAGAATTTATAGCAATACTTTTACTTAAAAGTACTCATAAGCAACTTAAAGAGAAGAACTCATCTACATTTTCGACCTTTAACTCTGGGAAATGACTAATTAGTGCTTTATAAGCATCTTGCTCAGATATTTTACGTTTAAATATAGCTCGCCGATGCTGAGGCTTAATTTTTACCCCACTCACCTTAAAATAGTTTATGAAAGCCGCATTATCTTTCTGTTCATAAGCATTAATATCACCAAAGTGTAATGTCATAGAAGAATAGTTTTTTATAAAAAAATAAAATGGATCCAGCTCAGTCTCTAAATCAAACTCAGCCCCTACCATACTATTAAGATCAGAAAATGCTTTATATGCACCTTTATTGGCAAACTCATTTAAAAGGGCTTTAGCGTCCTTTGGTTCGTCGAAAGAAAGCGTTTCAAGCCACATTGTGAAACCTTTCAAACTAGCCAATCCCGAAAAACTTGTAATATGCTTGCTTGACGGCTTTAAGCCAACATTACTCAATCTCATCATAATTTCTTGCTCATTGAGTGATGTCGCTTGTAAATAATCGCGAGCAAGAATGATTCCTAAAATAGATTTAACTTCTGGTAACATCGTGTCTGGTATATCTAACGTTGTTAAATCAAGTTTTTCTAGTGAAGTATTCTGATTCGCTATTGTTTGAGTGATCTGTTTTCTCATTTCAGTAAACTGACTTTTAATGAGGGGAAAATCATCTGGGTGCTGTTGATTTTTACAAAAATAAAATTCAGGTGACGATTTAATTGATTCAATAAAAGGCGTTGATTCGAATGTATCAAGCTGCAAATAATTGAGTTGACGTCCTTCAAGCCACTCCCTTGTTAAATTACATTTATCTAAACTACGTTTTTCGTCATCAGTTAATTCATTCTTATCAATATTCAATACAAAAATAGGTTCTGGCTTTTCTAAATCCTCTACTGGGATTAAGTTAACAACGATACCTTCATGATTTAACTTTTCTACTGCATTTTTGACCTCGACATTACTAAACAAAGGATGATTAATTTCCTGATAGTAAATACCTTTTCCACTCAAGCCCAACAAATCAAAGAGTTGCTGATAACTTTCAGAGTCTTCAATCTCATAACCTTCATTACCGATTATCATAAGGAGTTGAGTTGCTGCTTCGTTAGTAAAGTTAGCCGTTGAAAACTCAAGTCCAGGATAGCGCTGTAAAAGCATTATGGCAGTAGGAATGCGTTTCTTAGCAACTAAAAAACCTAAAATGGAATTTAAAGGGGAAATAGATTCACTATTAAGTATTTCGTATGGGAAATTTGAAAAAACCCGTTCAATTTCATTGAAAGTTTCGACCGATGAAATATTAGTCGATGTAATCTTCCGATTAAGCTCCTCAAGTGGTAAGTCTGCCCAAAGTCTGTCTAATGAATCCTTATAATCCAAAACTTCCGTCGCCGATGAATTTGGTCCATTAACAAAATTATATTGACTAAGAAACCGTTCATTATTCGGCAATGATTTTATAACTGGTATCAATTCAGAAACGGATTCATGCAACATAGCCCTTTCATACCAATCTTGCGCTTGTGACCAACTGCTAACAAACCAAATTGCATCCGCAACCTGCTTTGCTGAATAACCATTTTTGAAAGCGTGCAGTGCTTTAAGTTCTATCTCATCTGAAAAATCATAGTGTAAATTGCTTTGCTTAAGATTTAAATCTCTGCACAGTTGTTCGTCTGGAACTTCATTTGGAAAAGGGCGTTTTTTGTAGGTTTTTTTTTCTGAAGTCGCTTCGGTATTTTTATCTAATGAGCTAATGTCATTTGTTGTATTGACGGTTTTTTTTGATTCGTTCGTGTGTGAAGTTTCAGTATTGGTTACATAAAATATTAACGTTGTTACAACGCTAGCTAAAACAATTACTGATAAAGCTTTTTTTTTCATCCCTAAATGCTCTGTACTTATTTTGAAAACATAAGACTAACCATATATTGATTAGGCTTATGTTTAAAGTATAAAGCTAAGAAAATAGTCCTAATTTACAGTTTACACTGTGGGTTTCTGCCCTGCGCTTTTGCCGCTTGTTGTGCTTTTAAAGCCGTTGGCATGTGTTTTTGTAGCTCTTTAATTCGATTACCCGGTGCTGGGTGAGTCGACATGAATTCGGGTGTGCCGCTGCTGCCAGCTGCACTCATGTTTTGCCATAATGACACTGACTGCTCTGGGTTAAAGCCGGCCTTTGCCATTAAGTCTAAACCTACAATATCAGCTTCAGATTCATGTGAGCGGCTAAAAGGTAACACCACACCAAATTGTGCGCCGAGTCCAAGTGCTTGCATAATTTCACCGCGATATTGCACATTACCCATATCAAGCGCAGCACCACCGACTTGTAAACCTGTTTGAATCAAGGAGTTTTGCGATACACGTTCATTCGAGTGCTCAGCAATAACGTGTGCAACTTCATGGCCTAACACGGTCGCTAGTTGATCCCTGTTAACCGCTACTTTTAATAATCCGGTATGTACGCCAATGTAGCCGCCTGGTAATGCAAACGCATTCGCAGAATCTTCTTCGAACACCACCACTTCCCATGCTTGTTGAGCATATTCACGCGGCAAAACAGAAATCACATCGTCTGCGATGCATTTTACATACGCATTAACTTTTGGGTCGGAGTTAATCGGCTGTGTTTTCTTCATTTCAGCAAAACTTGCTTGGCCCATTTGACTCATTTGTTGATCTGAGTAGAGCGCGATCTGTGTACGTCCCGTTGGAGACGTTTTACACCCTGCTAAAACAGCGGTGGCTAACACGACCATCATTAACTTTTTCATGTGAATCCTTACAAATACTATTAGTGCAATTGTTGCTAATATAGCAAAGCATTCATTAATTTTATATGAAAATACATTTCCCACCGTGCAAATGTGATTTTTCAGTTAAATCTTTTAGTTAGCAGGCAAACTAAGTTCACCAACGAACCACTCGCTGCTACAATAGGGGTCTATTGATTGATAAACGAGTTTCCAATGCCTTCCCCCGACACATTAAATAAACGCATTTTATTGCCGTTACTGGCAAGTATTGTCGCCATTACTCCGCTGGCAATTGATTTGTATCTACCTGCGATGTTGGTCATTGCCAATGACTTACAAACAACCATGCCAAATGTACAAATTTCATTGAGTATCTATTTAGCTGGCTATGCACTGGGTATGCTATTTTTTGGCCCTATTGCCGATGAGCTTGGTAGACGATTACTGGCTAAAGTAGGCTTAGCGCTGTTTGGTTTAAGTTCGTTAGCACTGGCATTTTGCCATAACATAGAGCTTTTTTGGTCACTTAGGGCAGTACAGGCTTTCACTGGTGCCGCGGCAACCGTGGTTGTACCGGGTATTATTCGTCATATTTACCGTGAGAATACGGCAAAGGGGATGTCGTATGTATCGATGATCATGATGGTAGCGCCCCTTATCGCCCCCACGCTTGGCTCTTTAATTATGGGCATTTCGACATGGCAGGTTATATTTTTAGTGTTAGCTGCGTATAGCTTTGCGATTTTAGCACTTGTGCAACTTTACTTAATTGATATCCCTATTTTCAAAAGTCAGCAACGTGGTTTAGCGTTATTTTTTAACAGCTATAAAACCGTCTTTTCACGTCAAAGTGCACGTGCCGACATCGCTAGCTCTATGTTTGCCTCGTTCGCATTTTTCTGCTTTTTAACGTCTGTGCCTTACGTTTATTTGGACTTTTTTAAAGTAGATGAACAACTCTTCGGTATTTTATTTGCCTTTAACGTACTTGCCTTAATGTTCGGTAACTTTATGAATACCCGACTTGTACCACGCTTAGGATCGCGCAAATTACTGTTTATAGGCTTAGGTATTGGCTTTGCATCGGGCTCAGCATTACTGCTGTTTAGTTTAATGCATTTGTCGCTGTATTTTATCGTCGCAAGCATAGCGCCTTTAATGATGAGTTTGGGGATTGTGGCAAGTAATGCCGACTCATTGATTTTAATGCAATTCGAGGAAAAGTCAGGGACTGCAACGGCGGTAATTGGTACGTTACGTTTTGGCAGTGGCGCACTCGTAGGACCTATCCTCGCGTTTATTCACCCACAAAGTGCGGTGCCATTTTCAGCCATGATGTTCAGTGCGCTTATCCTTATACTACTTGTGCAGCTTTGGCATCGAAAATTAGACAAAAAAAATGCCTGTCTATGACAGGCATTTTTCTCTAAAAGCGTTTATTCAGCTTCTTTCGATACCATTACCATAGCAGGACGCAGTAAACGACCGTTTAACGTGTACCCTTTTTGCATAACTGCAAGTACCGTATTAGGTGCTACATCATTGCTTGGTTGAATAGACATCGCTTGATGGAATTCTGGATTAAACTGCTCACCTTGTGGGTTAACAATTTCTACACCAAACTTAGACACGGCATCGTTGAAGCTTTTTACCGTCATCTCGATACCTTCAAGTACAGGCTTAAGCTGCTCATTTTCTTTGTCAGAAAACTCAATCGCACGCTCTAAATTGTCAATCACGGGTAATAATTCGTTAGCAAACTTCTCAAGTGCAAACTTGTGAGCTTTTTCAACATCTTGTGCGGCACGGCGACGCATGTTTTCAACATCTGCTGCGGCACGTACAACACTGTCTTTTTGATCATTTATAGTTTGCTTTGCAGCTTCTAGTTCACTATAAAGTAGTGCAATTTCAGCTTCAGGGCTTAGTTCTTCGCCTTCAACTTGCTCTGCTGCTTCAACGGCTGCGTCAACATCCGCTTGCATTTGTTCAAATTCTTCGTTTAGTTCAACTTCTTGCTCTGGTGATTTTGTCTGCTCAGACATAGCTTAAATGCTCCAATTCTTTACAACTGCGGTAATTATGGGGATTGAATAAAAAGATTCAAGAGGTTGATGACCCGATTAACTCAAATTCTTGGATGATTGCTTCAATTTGTGCTGATTTTGGACAAATAACACAAAAACGACTCTGATATTCGAGGTTATTAAAGTAAGGAAGGCTGATCACCATTAACTCATCACAATCGGTAAATGGAAGTTGTTCTGTGTTTAATACCGACAAACCGTTTCTAAATGCGAGCTTATCTTCAACAAAATTTAGAAATGAGACGCCTATATTTAAGCTCGTTTGACAGTCTACTTGCTTATATAAATAATTTTCACCTACCACAATACTGTTATCAGACCCCAGTTTCTGGCTCAATTGGCGAGTCCATTGGGTCAACGAGTCATGGCAGTTGCGCGGTGCAGTATTCGCCATTGCCTGCATACGGTAAAGACCTTCCATCAGAGTTTGTTGACTAAACACCGTATTAAGCCACGTTGCAAACTGATAGCGAACCGAATCACTGGCGTCCTCAGGTTTACTAATACAAATATTGTGACTTTGCCCTGCTCTATCAATCAGTAAAATAAGCCAATCACTGCCATCAAAGTCAAGCACTTCAACCCTAAAAACCAATTGCGAACTCACTTGCGGTAAACCAACACAACAACATACTTTATAACGTTGGCTCAAGCCGTGGGCCAGCTCAACAAGTTGTGCTTGTTGAGGTTGCCAATACGTCGCAATTTCGGGCAAAGAGAAAAATTCGGTTAACCAATAGTCAAACCCAGCATTTGTTGGCACGCGGCCTGCCGAGGTATGTGGCGAATAAAGCAACCCTTCTTTTTCAAGCCTTGCCATTGCATTTCGCACTGTGGCAGAGCACACAGCCATGCCCTTTTGCTTTGCTATACGCGTTGAAGCCACTGGTTGGCCCTCGCCATTACAATATAGGCTCATTACGGCTGAAAAAATTTGTTGATCGCGGGGGTTTAATTTCATAATTCTTACATCTTGACTCTTGTCCTAAGATATTTGGGCACTGCAAGTTTATTTCAAGTTATTTTCAAAGCATTAATTTTTAATGTAATCTATCCCTATGAAATAGTTAAGTGCACGTACCATGGACTCACCGTTTAAAACCATAGGTTTAATTGGTAAACCTAACCACAGCGCCGCGGCTACAACGCTACAGCGATTACACACCTTTTTACGAGCGTTAGGTTTTGAGGTGCTCGTTGAGCAACGAACGGGTCGGCAATTAGAAGATGTGCCTGCGAACAACCTCGTTAAACTCGTTGAGTTAGGCGAGCGTGCTGATTTAGCCATCGTTGTCGGTGGCGATGGCAACATGTTAGGTGCTGCACGTGTTTTAGCGCGTTTTGACGTTGCAGTGATTGGCGTAAACCGTGGTAACCTCGGATTTTTAACCGACTTAAACCCAGAAGGTTTTGAAGCAAGTTTAGAGCAGGTTCTAAGCGGTCAATTCATTGAAGAAAAACGCTTCCTGCTAGAAGTAGAAGTATACCGACATGCTGAACTTAAAAGCGCAAATTCAGCGGTTAATGAAGCGGTACTCCATGCCGATAAAGTCGCTCACATGATTGAGTTCGAAGCCTTCATAAATAATGATTTTGTATTTTCACAACGCTCTGATGGTTTAATCGTATCTACACCGACGGGGTCAACGGCCTATTCTCTCTCTGGTGGCGGGCCTATTTTGACACCAGAACTGAATGCTATTTCGTTAGTACCCATGTTTCCTCATACTCTTTCGAGTCGCCCTTTAGTCGTTGATGCCGATAACGAGGTACGCCTTAAACTCAGCTTAGAAAATACCGACAGCTTACAAGTGAGCTGTGACAGCCACGTTGTTTTGGCCGTTTTACCTGGCGATGAAGTGGTTATCAAAAAAGCTGACAAACGGTTACGCTTAATTCATCCAAAAGAATATTCTTATTACAATGTACTGCGAAAAAAACTGAACTGGGGTAGCCGCTTATTTTAAACAGCAATTTTCTTCTTAAGTAATTGCCAAGTGAAATCTATTAGCGCAAAATAATTCACTTTACCGTAGTACACATTTAAGGAACCTAAGCAAAAATGAGCTATATAGTTTTTCTTGCTCTTTTATTGTTGATCACTCTACTAGGCTGCTATTGGATCATCGAAAGCAACCGTCGCAAAGCGATAGAAGCCGAAAAAAAACGCTTTCATCAACGTGTAAAAGAGATCAATAACGACTTCAAAACTAAATTAATCGAATTTAGTGAAGCAAAGCTCATTCGCCCTAAAAATGTTGCACGTTTGAACCAAATCACCAGTAATTACTTTGTCGTTCAAGCTCACAACGAAGAAAATCTAACGCATTTAGAGTTTATTAGTGAGTTGTTTATCAGCACCATAATCATGGAAGCAAACAAAGCACAAAGCCCGCATGAACATGACCAACTTGCCGATAGATTACAATACTTTATGGCACAACTTCCTTATAATGGCATTGAATACAATAAAGCGTTTTATCAAGAAGTATTACCCTCATTAATTGAAGTTATTAAATACGCGCCACCTATTAATCAACATGATGACCCTGCGCAAAGCCAGAGTCCATCAATGCCTGATGAATTAAATCACGAAAAACAGATATCAGAATTAACAAAAGCATAAAAATTTAATTTGCAAAACCCGAAAACACTGTATAAATTAACAGTTAATTAGCTGGATGGATAAACAGTATGTTAATCGGGTTAGAAATTAAAAACTTTGCCATTGTAAGTAACTTGAGTACTGAGTGGCACAATGGCATGACAGCCATTACAGGTGAAACAGGTGCAGGGAAATCAATTGCTATTGATGCCCTATCGTTGTGTTTAGGCGAACGCGCCGATGCGGGTGCTGTTCGTCCAGGAACTGAGCGTGCAGAAATCTGCGCGCAATTCGATATTACCCAATTACCCCTTGCTCAACAGTTTTTAGAACATCACTTACTGTCTAATGCAGAAGGTGAATGCTTACTGCGCCGTGTTATTTGTAAAAATGGCCGGAGTAAAAGCTATATTAATGGCAGCCCTGTCACTGCTGCGCAGCTTAAAGAGCTTGGGCAGTACCTCATTTCTATTCATGGTCAACACGCGCATCAGCATTTATTAAAAGCCGAGCATCAGCTGCATTTACTGGATGCATATGCTGGCCATACAAACCTGCTTTCCAATGTTAAAGAACGTTTTAAAGCCTATCAGGCGCTAGTAAAAGAGTTTAACCACTTAGAACAACAACAAGCGCAACAAGCGGCTCAAAAACAGCTACTTGAATACCAAGTTGCTGAATTAGACGAGTTTGCCTTACAACCCGGTGAGTTTGAAGAAATAGAAGCTGAGCACCATAAGTTAAGCCACAGCCAAACTATTTTAGAGTCGTGCCAGCGTGAACTTCAGCACTTATACGAAAGTGATGAGCAAAGTGCATGCTCAATGCTGCAACACAGTGCACAGCAGTTTGCTGAACTTGCTGGCTACGATGATAGCCTATCTAGCATTGCAGCGCTTTTAAGTGAAGCCGCTGTTCAAGTTGAAGAAGCAAGCCGTGAAATTCGCAGCTACGTAGATATAACAGATTTAGATCCTGCTCGCCTCAACGAAGTAGAAACTCGTTTAACTGGGGCAATGGATTTAGCACGCAAGCACCATATAAAACCGGAAGAGCTGGTAGAATTTCACCAATCAATTGCGAAAGAGCTTGCTTCAATTAGCTACAATAGTGACCGCTTAGCATCGTTAGAAACCGAGATAAATACAGCCCTTGATGAATATAAAGACGCTGCACAGGTTTTAAGTGATAGCCGCCAGCGTTATGCCAAAACACTCAACACATTGATCAGCGATAGCATGGCTAACTTATCAATGGAAAATGGCCAGTTTGCGATTGATATTCAACAAACAAGTGATAAAGCCCCCAGTGCAATGGGATTTGATACCGTGGCGTTTTTGGTATCGACCAACCCTGGGCAACCAATGCAAGCTTTATCGAAAGTTGCATCGGGTGGCGAGCTTTCGCGTATCAGTTTAGCGATACAAGTCATTATCGCCCAGCGCGTGACAACGCCAACACTCATATTCGACGAAGTCGATGTGGGTATTTCTGGCCCAACGGCCTCAGCGGTTGGCAAGTTATTGCGCCAGCTTGGCAAGTCAACCCAAGTTATTTGTGTTACGCACTTGCCACAGGTTGCCAGCTCTGGGCATCAGCAATTTTTTGTTGCGAAAGAAATTGCAAATGGTGAAACCTACACACAAATGAATAAGCTCAGTAAAGATGGACGAATAGATGAAATTGCCCGTCTACTCGCTGGCGATAATATTAGCAAAATGGCCAGAGCAAATGCGAAAGAGCTGATTAGTGCGCATGCATAACCACTCTCGCACTTAATGACATTAACGTTTTAGTAAGTAATTAAGGCTATTGTGCATAGCCTTCGACCGGATTATACAATGAATAAACAACGTAAGTTTGGGTTAGCAAGCGGGTTATTATTGAGCTTAAGCTCACCTTTACTGCACGCCTCTGTGTCATATACACCTGTCGTGTCACAAAATTATATGTTCGCTCTACTACAATGCACTTTATTTGCGTTTCCTATCGTGGCGCTACTTTTGGTGCTATGGAGCCGATGGAAGCACCTAAGGTTTAAACAACGTTTACAAACATATTTATATGCTTCTGCAGCAATGATGCTCATACTGTTTGTAATAGTGAGCCAGCAATCAGAGACAATTTCTGTTTGGTCTGTTGTTGTAATGATTTGTCATTTTATCGTGGTAAGCCTTGCTTACTTTTTATTAAAACAACACAGCAATAAAGTAAAAAACACGTTATCAGGCTGCTGGTAGTCTGTTTTAACTTGTCGGGCTTTTTCTCTCATTTAAAAAAACCTACTGATTTTTAGCCATCGTTACAAAATAGCTTTAAACAGAGTCGGTTAATAAGAATAAGCAATTATAATATTGGTAACGTAGTTAAAGAAATTAGCGGGTAAGCGTAATGTTTACCCGCTGTTTATATTAGTCTTGAATGACTATCTGCCAGTCGATACGATAATTAGTCACGACGCTGGTATATCCTTTTACTTTGAAAATATAGTCTCCAGCTTCTGTAATCGATAACTGTGCTGTTTCGGGGTTATCAAGTGTCGCAGAGCTTGCGAGGTCTTCTCCCTGACTGTTTGCTATTGAAAAATCAAGGTCTGCAAACGGTTGCCAACTTAAGACCGCAGTCACGCCCACAACATTATCAGGTACTGAAACTAAATGCTCAATAATGCTATAGGCTGGGTCAACACCAAGCCCAGCAAGATCTAAACTTACTGATGGTCCCATTGTACCCTCAATACTTGGCATTAACTGTGTAGTAAATGACACACCGGGCTGGGTGACAATACCGTCAAATTCGAATCGATCTAATGCAACTTGTCCTGATATAGTGCGCACTTCAAGTGTATGTGCTGAGTCGTCTAATTGGTTAATTGCCACGGTAATGGCTTCGCCTTTTTCACCACTGACGCTCAACGATTCATACTCAACTCCATCCACTAATATACTGACCTCTCCTCGGTTAGTTGCCGCAAAGTGTATTTTCGCACGCTCACCTTTAAAGCCAACATAAGCAATATTTCCAGGCCCTTTTGCTTTTGCCAGTGTGCCGTTATAAGCACTGCTATCCGTTGTTTCTGACCACTTGCCGGCAAAGTAGACTTTATCAGCAGTGTTGTCTGCTTGCTGCCAAGCACCTTGACTCGAAAATTCAGTGTCTCCAGCTAAAAACTGGCGCATATTACCTTCAGTTTGTAATGCAAGCTCAACTGCTTTTTTCACATTAATATGACCCGCCCCTACTTCGTGCGGTAAGTACTGTCGCCCAGTTTCATCAAACATGTCATCGGCACTGGCTTTTAGAATTTCGTCAATTTGATCAGGCGATAAATGCGGGTTTGCTTCAAGCAGCACAGTCGCAGCACCTGCAACAAAAGGGGTTGCCATCGACGTGCCACTCATCGTTGCATAGTAAACATAATAATCAGGGTTATCTAAATCGATGACCGGTCCTAAAGCGGGCAAAGGGGTATTGAGTGCTCGCGTCGAATATATGCTTGAGCCAGGTGCTGTAATGTCGGGTGTTTTAATCGCATCACCTGGCACACCTCGGCTAGAAAAATCAGCCAGCATTCTACTCGGCGTGCCTGCTGCGACGTCAATAACCCAAGGAGCGACGGCATACACATTGAGGGTATCATCACCGTCGCCATCGTTACCCGCAGCAAAAGTGACAATCATGCCGCGTTTGTATGCCTCAAACGATGCTTTGTTTACAGGGTTATTAGGGTCGAAGTTACTTCCTGCTCCCCCTCCCCAACTATTCGTAATAACATCAATATCGTATTTGTGCTGGTTAGCTAATGCATAATCAAAGCCTTTTAAAGAATGTAAAATTGAAATGGCTTCACCAGCAGAAATACCGACAATCTTTGCATCTGGGGCAATGCCATCATGCAAATTAGCACGTGTAGGATCATTCGCAGAAGCAGCGCCACTGCCCGCAACAGTGCCAGCAACATGGGTGCCATGTCCTGATGATGTATCGGTGTTTGGTAACCCTTCGATATCGGCGGTCAAACCGTATAAATCAAGATCGTTTATTAGTTTTACATTTTGAATGGTTTTATCACCGTAAGCTAAATCGGGATGTGTCGCATCGACTCCTGAATCGAGTACAGCCACAACGCCACCTTTGCCTGTAAATAAATAGTTATCATGTACAAAATGACCGCCAGTGATCTCACCCGAGTTATAGTTGTAATAGCGCAGTGGCGCATCATAATAAATACTTTCAATGGCAGGGTTATTTTGTAACTGTGTGACGAGTGAAGGAGTCAGCGTAGCGCCAACCATGGGTAATTCTTTTAAGGCTAAGTACGGCACACCGAGTGACTGCATTACATTATAAACCTGCTGTTTATCTTTAAAGCTTATAATGACTTTGATACTTGGTTCAGTAAGGCTTTGAGTTAGGCTTGTTGTTGATAATTTTTCTGCTAATTCTGGGCCTAGTAAGGCTTGTGCTTGGGTGGCAAAGCTGCCAACCATGCCAAGACCGATGAGTATACTAGAAAGTTTAGTTCGCATTGGTTTATCTCCTGGATTAGTTTGTTACTTTTTTGTAACTACAGAACATATACTCGCAGCGAGTGACACTCACCGATATAGGGGAAAACCCTCATAAGGCTTTAGGAATAGCCCCTGCGTACGCAATCAATATTTTACAGGCACAAAAAAAGCAAGCCCGCAGGCTTGCTTTAGTATCTATACAAAATTATGAATGGGGAGTATTGCAGATAGCTATTACACCTCTAGGTAATCCATAATTCCTTCTGCCGCATTGCGACCTTCAAAAATAGCCGTTACCACCAAATCTGAGCCGCGAACAATATCGCCACCAGCGAAGATTTTAGGGTTCGTTGTCTGATGGGTAAATTCACCTTGTTCAGGTGCATTAATACCACCCCAATGGTTAATTTCAACGCCATATGGTTCAAGCCAATCCATTTTGTGCGGTTTAAAACCAAATGCCATTAACACTTTAGTGGCTTCTATCACATGCTCTGAACCAGCCACTTCTTCAGCACGACGGCGGCCATTTTCATCTGGTTCACCCAGTTGCGTTTTGACCATTCTTACGCCTGCAACTTTACCTTGCTCGTCAACTACAATGCCTTTAGGTTGCACGTTAAAAGTAAACTCAACCCCTTCTTCGCGGGCATTTTTAACTTCACGTTTAGAGCCTGGCATGTTTTCTTCATCACGGCGATAAGCACATGTTACTTTGCTTGCACCTTGGCGAATTGACGTTCTTACGCAGTCCATTGCGGTGTCACCCCCGCCCAATACAACCACTTTTTCGTTGGCCATATCAATATAAGCTTGCTTGTCTTCAGCGTAGCCCATAACACGATTTGTGTTACCAATTAAGAACGGTAAAGCATCATGTACGCCATCGGCATCTTCATTTTCAAATCCTGCGCGCATACTTTGATAGGTCCCTACGCCTAAAAAGACTGCATCATATTCAGCAAGAATTTCATCTAGGGTAATATCAACACCGACTTCCGTGTTTAGTTTAAACTCAACCCCCATTTCAGTGAAAATTTCACGACGCTTCTGCATCACTTCTTTTTCAAGCTTAAATGAAGGAATACCGAAAGTAAGTAACCCCCCTATCTCAGGGTGACGGTCAAATACCACCGGTTTAACACCATTACGCACTAGAATATCAGCACAACCTAACCCGGCTGGACCTGCACCAATAATCGCCACTTTTTTATCAGACCAAACCACATAAGACATATCTGGTTTCCAGCCCATTTTAAAAGCAGTGTCTGTAATATATTTTTCAATATTACCAATTGTTACAGCACCAAACTCTTCGTCAAGTGTACATGAGCCTTCGCATAAGCGGTCTTGTGGACACACTCGACCGCAGACCTCAGGTAAACTATTTGTACGATGTGACAGCTCAGCCGCTTCTAATATACGGCCTGTACGAATTAACTTTAACCATTGCGGTATATAGTTATGTACTGGGCATTTCCACTCACAATACGGGTTACCACAATCTAAGCAACGGTCCGCTTGTGAATTTACTTGCGTCTCAGAAAACGGCTCGTAAATTTCCACGAATGATTGTTTACGTGCCGAAATCGGTTTTTTACGCGGGTCAACACGTTGTACATCGATAAACTGGTATACATTTTCGCTCATACTACCCCCTTACTGAGCCTGAACACGAAGCTCTGCACTACTGCGTGCTCGGTGTCCGAGTAAACTTTTTACATCACTTGATTTTGGCTTCACCAATTTAAACATCGGAATGTATAAATCAAAGTTCGCTAAAATCTGCTCAGCGCGGTTAGACCCCGTTAGCTCTAAATGCTCTGCAATAAGACCACGAAGATGCTCTTGATGAGACGCTAAATCTTCCAGCGTAACAATTTCAACAAGCTCAGGGTTAATGCGTTTTTCAAAGTCATTGCTTTCATCAAGAATATAAGCAAAACCGCCCGTCATCCCCGCACCAAAGTTAATACCGACTTTGCCAAGGACACACACAACACCGCCTGTCATGTATTCACAGCCGTTATCGCCCACACCTTCTACAACCGCTTGCACACCTGAGTTACGAACAGCAAAACGCTCACCCGCACATCCTGCTGCAAACAATTTGCCGCCAGTAGCACCGTACAAGCACGTATTACCTGCTATGGTTGCTTTGTGGCTTTCAAATGATGATCCCATCGGTGGGCGAATGACAAGTTTGCCCCCCGCCATGCCTTTACCAACATAATCGTTAGCGTCACCCACCAACGTCATTTCTAGGCCTCCAGCATTCCATACACCAAACGACTGACCTGCAGTGCCGTGTAACTCTATAGATACAGGATCGGCAGCCATACCTTGGTTACCGTGCTTAGATGCAATGTATCCTGATAGCATCGCCCCCACAGAGCGGTCTGTATTACACACGCGGCTCACTAATGAAATACCCGATTTTTCATCAATCGCTTGCTTGGCTTTATCAAGCAAGGTTTCATTAAGCTGACCTAAATAGTGCGAGCTGTTTGGCGCACTGCAATACAAGGTTTCACCGGTTGGGTTGTTCGGCACAGCCACAACTGACGATAAATCAATTTTCTTTTGCTTCGGCGTTTTGCCTTCAATCGCCTCAAGTAAATCTAAGCGACCAATTAAATCGGTTAAATGGGTTACCCCTAAGCTTGCCATGATTAGACGCGCTTCTTGTGCAATAAACTTAAAGTAGTTCATCGCCATTTCTGGTAAGCCATGGTAGTGCTTCTGACGAAGTGTATCGTCCTGCGTTGCTACACCAGTCGCACAGTTATTCAAATGACATATACGTAAGTATTTACAACCCAGTGCCACCATAGGACCCGTACCAAAGCCAAAGCTTTCAGCACCTAAAATAGCGGCTTTAATAATATCGAGACCGGTTTTCAAACCACCATCCGTTTGTAATCTAATACGGTGGCGTAAGCCATTTTCAACCAAAGCTTGTTGTGTCTCAGCTAGGCCCAACTCCCAAGGACTGCCTGCATATTTAACAGAAGTAAGCGGGCTTGCACCTGTACCACCGTCATAACCCGCAATCGTAATGAGGTCTGCATAGGCTTTTGCTACACCCGTTGCAATCGTACCGACACCGGGTTCAGACACTAATTTCACTGAAATTAGAGCTTCAGGATTCACTTGTTTCAAATCAAAAATTAGCTGGGCTAAATCTTCAATAGAGTAAATATCATGATGCGGTGGCGGTGAAATCAACGTTACACCCGGTACTGAGTAACGCAGTTTAGCGATATAAGGCGTTACTTTTTCACCCGGTAACTGACCTCCTTCACCGGGCTTTGCACCTTGTGCTACTTTAATTTGAATCACATCAGCACTGCGTAAATAATGCGGTGTTACACCAAATCGGCCTGAGGCGACCTGTTTAATACGTGAATTTTTCTCGGTGCCATAGCGAAGTTTATCTTCACCCCCTTCACCTGAGTTAGAACACCCACCTAAGCGGTTCATGGCAATAGCCAATGCTTCATGTGCTTCAGGTGATAGTGCACCAATACTCATTGCCGCCGAGTCAAAACGCTTATACAGCTCTGTTGCTGGTTCAACATCATCGATACTGATTCCGGCATCAGGAATTTTAAGCGCCAACATGTCACGTAAATTTGTGATTGGGCGGTTATTAACTAAATCAGCGTAAGCAACGTAATCACTGTACTCACCCGAGCGCACTGCTTTTTGCAGAGTTTGGATCACATCAGGGTTGTAAGCATGATATTCACCACCGTGAACATACTTTAATAAACCACCATGGCTTAATAACTTGCGCTTACTAAATGCGAGCTTATGAAGCTTACGTTGATCATCATCAAAGTCAGTAAAACACGCACCTTTAATACGGCTTGCTACACCATTGAAACAGGTTTCAATAACCGCTTCTGACAAACCAACCGCTTCAAACAGCATCGAGCAACGATATGAGGCAACTGTACTGATCCCCATTTTCGACATGATTTTGTAAAGGCCTTTGTTGATCGCATTACGATACGCCAACGTGACTTCACAATAGCTCTTGTTGATAATTTTTTTATCGCTCATTGCAACCAGCGATTCATAGGCCAAATAAGGGTAAATCGCCGTCGCACCAAAGCCTAATAACACAGCAAATTGATGAGCATCTCGCACGCTACCTGATTCAATAATGATGTTTGATTCACAACGTAAGTTATTATCAACTAATCGTTTTTGAATTGATCCTACCGCCATTGCAGCAGGAATGGGTAGGTGCGTTTCACTAAAGTTACGGTCACTCAAGACTAACATCACACACCCTGATGCGGCTTTTTCTTGCGCTTCGTCACAAATACGTGTGATCGCTTTTTCAAGGCCTTCTTCGGCTGTGTAAGTAATATCGATTTTGCAGTAGCTGTAATGCGCTTGGTCAGCACTTAACAGCTGTTTCATGTCTGCGTACATCAAAATCGGTGTTTCAAATTGCAGACGTTTCGCATGACCCGTGGTTTCATTGAACACGTTTTGCTCACTACCAATACACGTGGCAAGTGACATAACATGATTCTCACGCAGAGGATCAATCGGTGGATTGGTTACTTGTGCAAACTTTTGGCGGAAGTAATCAAATAATGAACGGTGCCCTTCAGACAGCACGGCAAATGGGGTGTCATCACCCATTGAGCCCGTTGCTTCTTGACCGTTTTCGCCCATGACACGAACAACACTGTCGAGTTCTTCGTTAGTAAAGCCAAACATTTTTTGATATTTCAGCAGTGTTTCGTCATCAAACGAGCGATTACCTGCATCTTTTTCAGCCAGTTTTTCGAACGGAGTCAAACGCTTAACGTTAGCTTCTAGCCACGCTTTATACGGGTGACGTGATTTAAGATCTTGGTCAATTTCGTCAGAGTGCCAAATTTTACCTTGGTGAGTATCAATTACTAATAATTCACCCGGACCAACTCGTCCTTTTTCAACCACTTCGTCTGGCGCGTAATCCCAAATACCCACCTCAGAAGCAAGCGTAATAAATCCATCTTGCGTAATGACATAACGCGCTGGACGAAGGCCATTTCGGTCAAGGTTACAGGCCGCAAAACGACCATCAGACATAACAATACCAGCAGGGCCATCCCATGGTTCCATATGCATAGAGTTAAAGTCGTAGAAAGCACGTAAATCGTCATCCATGGCTCGGTTTTTCTGCCATGCAGGCGGAACAAGCATACGCATCGCACGGAATAAATCCATACCACCCGCTAAGAACAATTCAAGCATGTTATCTAAGCTTGATGAATCAGAGCCACTTTCGTTGACAAATGGGGCTGCTGATTGCAAATCAGGGATCAGTGGAGATGCAAATTTATAAGCACGGGCACGTGCCCACTGGCGGTTACCTTGAATGGTATTAATTTCGCCGTTGTGCGCTAAATAGCGGAACGGCTGCGCCAATGGCCAACGAGGTTGCGTATTGGTAGAAAAACGCTGATGAAATACACAAATCGCACTCGTCATGCGCATGTCAGCTAAATCGAGGTAAAAATTCGGTAAATCCACAGGCATCATCAAGCCTTTGTAAACCGTTACCAAGCCAGACAAGCTCGCAATATAGAAATGCTCATCATTTTCTAGACGCTTTTCTGCACGGCGACGCGCAACATACAAACGACGTTCTAAATCTTTTGGACGCCAGCCCTCAGGTGCGCTGACAAAAATTTGTTCAAAGCCAGGTAGTTGTTTTTTTGCAATTGGCCCTAAACAAGATGCGTCTGTCGGAACGACTCGCCATCCTTGAATATTTAAGGTTTCTTTTTCGAGCTCTTCACTCAAAACATCTTTAGCAGTCTGTGCAAGCACGGGATCGGCATTTAAAAACACCATGCCGACTGCGTAGTTCTTCCCTAAATGCCAATCGTGTTCACTGGCAATTGCACGAAAGAAACTATCGGGTTTTTGCATTAATAAACCACAGCCATCACCTGTTTTACCATCAGCAGAAATACCACCACGGTGTTCCATGCGATCTAGGCCTGTGATTGCGGTTCGAATCAAGCGATGACTCGCCTGACCATTGACCTGGGCGATTAAGCCAAAGCCACAATTATCTTTTTCTAATTTTGAGTCGTATAACATAGACCCCTCCCCTTGCTACAACGACTAGCGGTTCAGTCTTTTGTGACAGTGCTAGCAGACGAACAAAACTATCGCCAAATAAACCATGAGTCAATAGAGTTTTGAATACATATTCATATTTATGAATATTTCTCACTTGAGGACGCACTTTAAAGTCTATGCTATTTTTTTACATTTAGACGCTATTTAACCATTATTTTTTTATGACACTGGTGTCAATTTTAACAGTTTGTAAAAAATCATTCTAAAAACGGATAGTTTACGTTAACGTAAACTGACAACTCATTTTGCATAAATATTCAAATCATGCATAGTAATGCAGTTATTTTGCGCTCTCTCAGCTGTTAGCTGCTTAAATATTTACCAATACATTAAGCTTAGTTACAAATAGCACTTTATAGCAGCCGACCTTAGTCTTACTTACCTTTAGGTGTTTACCTCTGCGTCAACCAATGCACTTTAAAAAGTGTCCGCTGCGGACACTTTTTCTGTCCGCGGACAGAATAAAAACCTCAAATAAAAATAAAAACATTAAAAATCAGCAAGTTAAATATTGGCGCACTATTGGTATAGATAGGACATTATCAAATTAGAGGATCGAAACATGTTCACTATGAGTTTGTTTATGACATCACCACTTACCATGATTGCCATTGGCTTCATGATTATATTTTTTGAGAATCGTAAGGAAGTATGATGATTAAAGATACCAGTGCCCAAGATATAACCGTGGCTAAAAAAAGAAACATTAAAAAACCACTGTTGTTCACTGTGAGTGTTCTTATTGTGAGTGCCCTTGGCTTTCAAGCACTCTTTGCGAGCAACGATGGGAGTGTGTCTGTTGATAAAGCCAGCTTACAAATAAGTGAAGTGACTCAGCAAACCTTAATTAGAGATGTGGCAGCAAGCGGGAAAATTGTCGCGGCTAATGCACCTAAAGTTTACAGCCCCGAGCGCGGCTTTGTCGATCTTAACGTAAAGGCTGGCGACAGTGTTGAAGCAAACGAAATTATTGCTGTAGTTAAAAGCCCAGAGCTTACCAATGAATTAAAACAACAACAATCTGTGTTGGCGCGTTTAGATGGCGAATTACAACGAAAGCAACTTGAAGCACGTAGACAAAAATTAAGCTTAACAAAAGCACTTGATTTGGCACAGGTAGAGCTAAATGCCGCTGATAGAGAAAACCGCCGCGCGCAATTATCTATCGAGAAGCACCTTATAAGTCAGATCGATTTAGAAAAAGCCGTTGACGATTTAGCTCGCGCGAAACTCTCCTTCAAGCATGCAGAACAAGAAGTCAGCCTTGCTAAAGACACACTGGCATTCGAGCTAAAAGCTGCAGAGCGAGACCTTGCTCGTCAACAGCTCATTGTGGATGACTTATTACGCCAAGTTAATGAGTTAACAATTAAAGCCAGCGTCAGTGGCATTGTCGGTAATTTACTCGTGCAACCTAAAGAAGCGGTTACACAAAGCCAACCATTAATGACACTGGTTGACTTAAGTAATTTTGAAGCACAGTTGCAAGTACCTGAAAGCTTTGCCAATGAGCTAGGCCTTGGCATGCAAGTAGAATTAACTCTCGGTGCCCGCCAAGTCATGGGGACATTATCAGCAATCTCGCCGGAGGTGAATAACCGTGAAGTCACAACACGTGTTCGCTTCGATAAAGAAATTACCGGCATTCGCCAAAATCAACGTTTAACCGCACGCATTCTTTTGGAGAACCGCGACAATGTTTTACAAGTTAAACGTGGTGCGTTTTTACAACAAGGCGGTACCCGCGCCTATAAAGTAGACGGCGACATGGCCTATTTAATCGATATAAAAACAGGTGCTAGCAGTATCAATGCCGTTGAACTGTTAGAAGGGGTAAAACCAGGCGACAAGCTAATCATCTCTAACTACGACCGTTATAAACAAGCACCGACTCTCGTATTACGCTAACAGCAACAAGGAATAATTATTATGCTTACAATGAACAACATCAGCAAAGTGTATCAAACAGACATGGTACAAACTCATGCATTACGTGATTTCAATCTCCATGTAGAAGAAGGTGAATTTATTGCTGTTACTGGCCCGAGTGGTTCAGGCAAAACGACCTTTTTAAATATTGCCGGTATGCTAGAACCGTTTTCAGAAGGCCAGTATCTTTTAGATGGTATTGATGTAGGTGGTCTAAACGATAATCAGCGTGCTGATTTACGGAACCAAAAAATAGGCTTTATCTTCCAGGGGTTTAATCTGATACCTGATTTAAATCTATACGAAAATATTGAAGTACCTCTGCGATATCGAGGAATTAAAGCTGCTGAGCGTAAACGTCGTATTGAACAATGTTTAGAGCAAGTAGGTTTAGCGTCACGTGCTAAGCATTTACCGCAACAACTTTCAGGTGGACAACAGCAACGCGTGGCTATTGCCAGAGCACTTGCGGGTGAACCCCGTTTTTTACTTGCCGATGAACCAACGGGTAACCTAGACAGCTTAATGGCGCGCCAAGTAATGGAATTGCTCGAACAAATTAATCGTGATGGCGCCACCATTGTCATGGTTACTCACGACCCTGAACTTGCCCGAAGAGCCCCGCGTAATATCCAAGTGGTGGACGGTCAACTTGCCGATTTCACGCTTTACCAAGGCACGCAAAACCTCAAAGCGGCAGGAGTATAGTCATGTTCCTTCATTATCTAGATTTAAGTTGGCGAAGCTTTAAGCGCACGCCCTTAGTGAGTTTTTTAATGGTATTAGCGATTGCCATTGGCATTGGTGTAACGATGACAAGCTTGTCGGTGTATCACATGATGTCTGCCGATCCGATCCCGCAAAAGAGTAGCCAACTATACAGTGTGCAATTGCAAATAATGGACGAGGGTTCAACTTGGTGGACAAAAGATAATTTACCAATGCAATTAACCTATCAAGACGCGGTTAATTTAAATAAGGCAGAAGCCGGTGGTAAGCGCGTCACGATGGTGCGCACTGGGTTTTCTGTTTATTTAGACTCCGATACGGTAAAACCATTTATTGGTCAGGCGCGTTTAACAACCCCCGACTTCTTCGACATGTTTAACTTATCATTTTTATACGGTGGCGTGTGGAGTCAGCAACAAGAAGCAACTGCTGCACCTGTAGTCGTTATCAGTAAAAAGCTCAACGACAAACTATTTGCAGGAGAAAACTCAGTTGGCAAAATTATCTACCTTGATGATGCAAGCTATGAAGTGGTTGGGGTTATGGATGACTGGAATATTACGACCAAATATTACGATTTAAATAACGGCGCATTTAATAAAACCGAACAACTCTACCTGCCTTTTAGCTTATTAAAAGCACGTGAGCTTGAAAACTGGGGCAATACAAACGGCTGGAAGCACGAAAAAACCAATACGTTTAACGACAAGCTTAATTCTGAATTAGTTTGGCTGCAATTTTGGGTCGAACTAAAAACACCCGCAGAAAAGCAAGCGTATGAAGATTTCTTAATGGCTTATATGCAAGAACAGCAAAAGCGTGGTCGCTTTAACCGCGAAAAGCTTGAAGCGAAATTGCGTGATGTAAACGAATGGATGGAATACAACAATGTGGTAAGTGAAGATAACGAAATTCTCGTTGGCCTAAGCTTTATGTTTTTAGCGGTATGTTTGGCAAATATTCTAGGCTTATTACTGGCTAAATTTCTTCGCCGTGCGCCAGAGGTTGGCGTACGCAGAGCTTTAGGCGCAAGCAAACGCCAAATTTTCTTTCAACACATTGTCGAAGTGGCCATGCTCGGATTTTTAGGCGGTATTTTCGGGGTTATTTTAGCCCAAGTGGGACTTTTGGGTGTGCGCCAAAGCTACAGCTACTATCAAAGCTTAGCCACCATGGATTTAACCATGTTACTTAGCGCCCCTGTAATAGCAATTAGCACCTGTGTAATCGCAGGTCTTTACCCTGCGTGGCTGGTGTGTAAAACCAACCCTGCTATTTACCTTAAGAGCCAATAAGGAACTGTGTTATGTTAGAAATTAAACCTATATTTCATGCCTTATGCCGCTCAAAGGTTGGGGCTATTCTGTTACTAATTCAAATTGCCATTACCACAGCAATCGTCAGTAACGCCGCGTTTATTATTCAAGATAGAATTAGCTATTTAAGCCAAGAAACAGGCTACCCAGAACAAGACATTTTTATTTTTAATGTGATGATGTTCGGCCAAGACACCTCGCCAAGCCAACAATACGAGCTTGATGAAGCTATGTTACGTCAAATTCCTGGGGTGGTTGATGCTGCTTACTCTAGTACCACACCTCTTTCGGGCAGTGGTTCATCATCTGACTTTAGTTTAAAACCGGCGCCACAAGAGAGTAAATCGGCACGTAGCTCATATATGTTTATCGACGAGCACGGCATTAACACGTACGGTGTTAACTTAATTGCTGGGCGTAATTACAGCAAAGACGAAGTGATCGTAACAGAGAATTACGATGAGCTTTCGAAGGTCATTGTGGTGAGTAAAAGTCTATCTGATGAGCTTTTCCCTGATGGTAATGGCTTAGGTCAATCTATTTACTTTGGTGATATTCCTTTAAAAATTATTGGTATTGTCGATGTAATTAAAGGCCCATGGCTTAAAGATAGTCGCCCAGATAATGTGGCATTAATTCCGTTCATTAAAGCAGGTAGCAATGCACGCTTTGTCGTAAGAACAGAGCCTGGGCAACGCCAGTCTGTAATGAACCGTGTTGAAGAAGCCATGCTTAAAAACTACAACAAACGCGTTATCTCGCGCATTCGCGGCCTTGATGAAGACAAAGAGCAGTACATGGCTGAAGACACGCTTATGATGCGTATGTTAATTGTTTTAATCACAATTTTAGTGTTGGTCACTGCGCTGGGTATCTTTGGTCTTACACTCTTTAATATTAGTAAACGCACGAAACAAATTGGGACTCGCCGTGCTCTAGGAGCAAGAAAGTCCGCCATTATTAGCTACTTTTTAGTCGAAAATGCCATGATTTGCAGTGTAGGTTTAGTAATAGGCATGATAGCAGCGATGTATTTAGGCCAATTACTGATGCAACATTTCTCGATTGCTCAGTTAGATGTGCGTTATGTAATTGCCACTGCAAGCGCTGTGTTTATTATGAGTTTGCTTGCGGTTCTTGCGCCAGCCAAACGAGCTGCGAACATTTCACCCAGCATTGCAACACGCACCATTTAGTTCTCCCAAGCTATGCTACACTGGATTTACAGTGTAGCATTTATAAGTACACACTTAAGTTGGCTCTTGCACCGGACTTACTTAACATATTTAGGAAAACAGCAAAAAAATAATAATATGGAAAAAATACTTATTGTTGATGACAACCCCGCGATATTAGACGCCTTGTCATTATTATTAGAGATCCACAATTTTACCGTGGTTACTGCAAGCACCCCATTTGAAGCAATCCAAGCAGTACAGTACCAGCGTATTTCATTAGTTATTCAAGATATGAACTTTACCGCCGACACCACCTCGGGTGAAGAAGGCAAGGCGCTGTTTTATGACTTACGCGATATAAACCCATTACTGCCTATTATCTTAATCACCGCATGGACCGAGCTTGCAACAGCTGTTGAGCTTGTAAAGGCGGGTGCCGCAGACTATTTACCAAAGCCGTGGGACGATACAAAACTGCTTACTTGTATCAATAATTTACTCGAACTTGGTAAAGCGAAACAACAAAATGAAACTTTCGCACGCCACCAGCAAGAACGCGAAGATTCTATTAAAACTGCCAACCTTGTCGGCCTTATTTATAAAAGCACAGCGATGGAGCATATTGTTAATCTTGCTATTCAGGTGGCAAAGTCAGACATATCAGTGCTTATCACTGGCCCAAATGGCAGTGGCAAAGAGCGCATAGCACAGATAGTCCAAGCCAACTCTCTGCTTGCAGACCATCCTTTTATCACTGTTAACGCCGGTGCATTGCCAAATGAACTCATTGAAGCTGAATTGTTTGGCGCTGAAGCTGGCGCGTACACAGGTATCACCAAGCAACGCATTGGCCGTTTTGAAGCCGCCGATGGGGGCACATTATTTTTAGACGAAATAGGCAACCTACCGTTGTCCGGTCAAATGAAACTATTACGTATTCTGCAAACCGGTGAATTTGAGCGTTTAGGATCAACGCAAACTCGAAAAGTAAATGTGCGGGTTATATCAGCAACAAACGAAGATTTAACGCACGCGATTAAAGCGGGTCATTTTCGTGAAGATTTATATTATCGTCTCAATGTTATTGAGTTAAACCTGCCTAGCCTAGCTGACAGACCCGATGATATTCTTGCCCTAGTGGCACACTTTTTACCACATCGCAGTGTGTCTCTAAGCACCGAGAAAGCCCTGCTTGCCCATCCGTGGCCGGGTAATGTACGTGAACTTGAAAATGCGTGTAAACGGGCTGCCGTATTAAAACCAACTGGCAATATTGAACTTGCCGACTTTGGCTTAAACGTCGATACCACTAAAGCGACATCACCCAAAAGTGAACCGACAAAGCACGATATTGAACTGGCAATGCGCGAACACCAAGGGGTGATTGCTAAAGTTGCGCGACATTTTGGTCTTAGCCGACAAGCGCTGTATCGCAGACTCGATAAATTTAAGATAGATTACTAATGTTAAGAAATAAGATTATTCTATTGTGTGTTGTTGCAGCGGTAGTCCCTCTATTACTGGTAAGCTATTTTGCTGCTCTTCCTGGGTTATATACTTTGCTTGCGGTCATTGGTTGCGCCTTGCTAGCTGGCCTTTTGGCGTACCAGTTAAGCCGCCCTTTAGCTGACGGTATAGCGTCTCTTGAATCTGGATTGCTGAACTTTAAAGACGGTGAACTGGCCACCCTTTTGGCCTATGATAGCAAAGATGAACTGGGTGACTTATGCCGACTTTATAACCAAACAGCAAAGCAACTTCGCCAAGAAAAGCAATGGATATACCAGCGTGAATTAATGCTCGACAAAGTACTGCAAAGCTCTGAGCAAGCGGTGCTACTTATTAACGATCAAGGTTTTATTGTTTACAGTAATCACAGTGCTCGTAGCTTGTTTGAAGCAAAATCAGCTATCGAAGGACTTAAACTAGAAAATGTGATTAGTACCTGCTCTGAACAACTGACACGTGCTATAAACAAAGGGATTGATGGCTTATTTACCCTCGATAAAACGGAACAAGAATCACAAACTTGGCATATGGCAACGGGCCGCTTATTACTTAATAATCAATACCACCAACTGTATGTGTTCAAACAGCTCACACGGGAACTCAGCCGCCAAGAGGTTGAAGTATGGAAAAAAGTAATCCGTATCATCAGCCACGAACTCAATAATTCGCTAGGCCCAATGTCATCAATGCTCCACAGCGCACAGTTATTAACAAAAGAAGTCGACGAGCCTCGTTTAAAACGCGTATTCACCACCATTGAAGACCGTATCAAACACCTTAACGAATTTGTTCAAGGCTATGGTAAATTTGCCAAATTACCCACTCCTCAGTTATCAGCGGTTAACTGGCCATCAATCGTCGAGCAATTAAAAAGCCAATGGCAAGTCAATATTACTCTTGGCGATAACGTAAATACACAAGCCGATCATACTCAGCTTGAGCAACTGCTGATTAATTTATTAAAAAATGCGTACGAATCGGGTACTAAACCTGAAGACATCAGTCTGAGTATTCAACAAGAAATGGCCAGCACCCACATTACTGTGAGCGACAGAGGCAAAGGCATGAGCGAAACTGTAATGGCGAATGCACTGATCCCCTTTTACTCCACTAAATCAACAGGCAGTGGTTTAGGGCTAGCGCTGTGCCGAGAAATAGTTGAAGCACATCACGGGCAAATTAGCCTTCATAACCGCGAGCAAGGTGGCTTAAGTGTGCATGTGATTTTAGCGCAATAAAAAAGCCGCTTATGCGGCTTTCTCGGCAAACTAAGTAAGATTACTCAGCGTCTTGTTCTTTGTACTTTGCTGCTGTTTCTGTGATTAATGGTTGTAATTCACCACGTTGAAACATTTCGATGATAATGTCACAGCCACCAATTAATTCACCTTCAACCCAAAGTTGTGGGAATGTTGGCCAATTAGCGTAAGCAGGTAACTCTGCACGAATATCTGGATTAAGAAGAATGTCAACGTAAGCAAACGGTTCACCACACGCCATTAAAGCTTGTGATGCTTGAGAAGAAAAACCACAGTTAGGTAATTTTGGTGATCCTTTCATGTATAAAAGGATTGGGTTTTCAGAAATTTGCTGTTTAATTTTATCGATGGTTTCCATTTACAACCTCAAAAGACATTGACTTACTACACTGGCCTTGAAAAATATTCACTGTGGCCTCAGATATATAACTTAAAATGGACTATCACAGTCACAATTTTAAAGAGTCTTTAGCAATAGCATTGCTGTTTGCTAAAACTTGAGTAAAATACTCAACAATTATAGTAACACTATAATACCATTTGGTATAGGTGAGTACGCTGTTTACCTCGCTATTACCTATAACTGAGTGGACTATCAACCAAGAAGATGGAGATAAAAAATGGCATTTGAACTACCGTCACTACCATACGCAATCGATGCATTAGAGCCACATATTTCAAAAGAGACTCTAGAGTTTCACCACGGTAAACACCACAACACATACGTTGTAAAATTAAACGGTCTGATCCCAGGCACTGAATTCGAAAACAAATCTCTAGAAGAAATCGTTTGTTCTTCAGAAGGTGGCGTATTTAACAATGCTGCGCAAATCTGGAACCACACATTCTACTGGAACAGCCTATCTCCAAACGGTGGTGGCGAACCAACTGGCGCTATTGCAGACGCTATCAACGCTAAATGGGGTTCTTTCGAAGCATTCAAAGACGCGTTAAACGACAAAGCTGTAAACAACTTTGGTTCAAGCTGGACTTGGTTAGTTAAACTAGCTGACGGCACACTTGATATCGTTAACACATCAAATGCTGCTACACCATTAACTGATGAAGGTGTTACACCAATCCTAACTGTGGATCTGTGGGAACACGCTTACTACATCGATTACCGTAATGTTCGTCCTGATTACCTAAAAGGTTTCTGGGCACTTGTTAACTGGGATTTCGCGAACGCTAACTTCGCTTAATTCTGTTTAACTTGCAGTAATTCAAAAAAGACGCTCCGGCGTCTTTTTTATTGCCTTTTTTATATCACTGTTCAGCCGCAGCCCAAGCGCCATAATAAATGCGTACCAAGATGATCTTTTTTCAATTAAATTCTTAATTTTCTTGCGCAAAAATTCAAAATCGTGACTAAGCTTTAATTAACCTTTGCTTTTTTCTTAATCTAATTACACGTCATTTTAGCGGGTTTTCGGAGGTCTCTATGAGTATTTTTGAGCATTACCAATCACGATACGAAGCAGCGCAAGAAGAAGAATACAGTATTGAGGAATTTCTCGAGATCTGTAAGAAGGACAAATCAGCTTACGCAAGCGCACCTGAGCGCCTGTTAATGGCCATTGGTGATCCTGAAATTATTGACACATCGACCGATGCGCGGCTCAGCCGATTATTCTCCAATCGTGTCGTTGCGCGCTACCCTGCATTCCACGATTTTTATGGTATGGAAGATGCCATTGAACAAATCGTTTCTTACTTAAAGCATGCTGCGCAAGGTTTAGAAGAATGTAAGCAGGTATTGTATTTACTTGGCCCTGTGGGCGGGGGTAAATCATCTATTGCCGAAAAACTAAAATACCTGATGCAACAAGTGCCTATTTATTCAATAAAAGGGTCCCCTGTCAATGATCACCCTCTCGCTTTGTTTGATCCAAACGAAGATGCTGAACTACTCGAGAAAGAATACGGCATTAAGCCACGCTATTTAAAAACAGTGATGTCGCCGTGGGCAGCCAAGCGCTTAAGTGAGTTCAATGGTGATATAAGCCAATTTAGAGTGGTAAAACGCTACCCTTCTATTTTGAATCAAATTGCGATCGCCAAAACGGAACCGGGCGATGAAAACAATCAAGATATTTCGGCATTAGTCGGTAAAGTCGATATTCGTCAGCTTGAACATTTTGCACAAAATGACCCTGATGCTTACGCGTATTCAGGTGCACTTTGTTTAGCGAACCAAGGGTTGATGGAATTTGTGGAAATGTTTAAGGCACCTATTAAGGTACTCCACCCGCTACTCACTGCCACCCAAGAAGGTAACTATAATGGCACCGAAGGTATTAGTGCCCTTCCCTTCAACGGCATGATTTTAGCTCACTCGAATGAATCTGAGTGGCAAACATTTAAAAATAACAAAAACAACGAAGCATTTTTGGACCGTGTTTATATTGTTAAGGTACCTTACTGCTTACGCGTTTCTGAAGAAGTGAAAATCTACAACAAACTTCTTGAAAACAGTGAACTTCACGATGCGCCATGCGCACCAGGCACATTAAAAACATTGGCACAATTTACCACTCTTTCACGTATTAAGGAGCCAGAAAATTCAAGCATCTATTCAAAAATGCGTGTCTACGACGGTGAAAGCTTAAAAGACACCGACCCGAAAGCGAAGTCATACCAAGAATACCGTGATTATGCAGGTGTTGACGAAGGCATGACTGGGCTCTCTACACGTTTTGCCTTTAAAATTTTATCGCGAGTGTTCAACTTTGATACCACAGAAGTCGCAGCAAACCCTGTTCACTTGTTTTATGTTTTAGAGCAGCAAATTGAGCGCGAACAGTTCTCAGCCGATGTGGAAGAACGCTACCTAAGTCACTTAAAGGGCTATCTAATCCCGCAGTATGTCGAGTTTATTGGCAAAGAACTACAAACTGCCTATTTAGAGTCTTATTCTGAATACGGGCAAAATATTTTTGATCGCTACGTAACCTATGCTGATTTTTGGATTCAAGATCAAGAATATCGCGACCCAGATACAGGCCAACTTTTTGATCGAGCAGCATTAAATGCAGAGCTCGAAAAAATTGAAAAGCCAGCAGGTATTTCGAACCCGAAAGATTTCCGTAACGAGATTGTCAATTTCGTACTGCGCGCCCGTGCGCACAACCAAGGCAAAAACCCGCTTTGGACCAGTTACGAAAAACTTCGCACGGTGATTGAGAAAAAAATGTTCTCGAACACCGAAGATCTGCTTCCGGTTATTTCTTTCAATGCGAAAACCTCTGCCGAAGATCAGAAAAAACACGAAGACTTTGTCAACCGTATGGTTGAAAAAGGCTATACCCAAAAACAAGTACGTTTACTTTCTGAATGGTATTTACGCGTTAGAAAATCGCAGTAAAAAACGTTTGTTTCAAGGGGGTTGTTATGGCGCATTTTATAGACCGACGCCTGAATGGAAAAAACAAAAGTACGTTGAACCGTCAGCGTTTCATCAGGCGTTATAAAAAACAGATTAAAGAAGCCGTATCTGATGCCATTAATAAACGCAGCGTAACCGATACGAGCAGTGGCGAGAGTATTTCTATTCCACAGCGCGATATTAGTGAGCCTGTATTTCATCAAGGACGTGGGGGCGATCGGGAGCAAATACATCCAGGAAATGACCAATTCTCAACGGGCGATAAAATTAAACGCCCGCAAGGAGGCGGTCAAGGGGGTGGCAGTGGCGAAGGTGACGCAAGTGATTCGGGCGAAGGCCAAGATGAGTTTGTTTTTTCTATCTCTAAAGACGAGTATTTAGATTTATTATTTGAAGATTTAGAGCTGCCAAACTTACAGCAAAATCAACTTGATAAACTCGTGCAAATGAAAACGCATCGCGCTGGTTTTTGTAGCGATGGTATGCCCAGTAATATTGATATAGTGCGCTCATTACAAGGCTCGCTCGCTCGCCGTGTTGCAATGACCGCGGGCAAAAAACGACATCTGAGCGAACTTCAAGGACAATTAGCGCTTTTGAAAGCAGAGGAAGAGCCCGACAAAGCCGCCATTGCCCTGCTTGAGCGTCAAATTGAAGAGCTTGAAAGTCGCATAAAAGCCGTGCCGTTTATTGATAATTACGACTTACGTTTTCGCAATTACGAAAAACGTCCCCACCCGACGAGTAAAGCCGTGATGTTTTGCCTTATGGATGTGTCAGGTTCGATGGATCAAGCAACAAAAGATATGGCAAAACGGTTTTATATTTTGCTGTATCAGTTTTTGACTCGCAGCTACAAAGATATCGAAGTCGTGTACATTCGCCACCATACACAAGCTAAAGAAGTTGATGAGCAGGAGTTTTTTTACTCACAAGAAACCGGTGGCACTATTGTGTCGAGTGCGCTGAAATTAATGAATGAAATTATCGCTGAACGTTACCATGCAGATGAGTGGAATATTTATGCTGCACAAGCATCTGATGGTGATAACTGGGCCGATGACTCTCCTCATTGCGGTGAAATACTCCGCAATAAATTACTCAAAGCAGTACGTTACTATGCGTACATAGAAATTACGGCGCGTGCGCATCAAAGTTTATGGCGTGAGTATCAATCTATAGCACAAACACACGACAACTTTGCCATGCAACATATTCGTGGTGTAGAGGACATTTACCCTATTTTCCGTGAATTATTTAAAAAGAATCGTCAGCAGCAAGGCGCCGCATAGCCTTGCGAGTGAGGTAAAATATGGCCGATAAACGTATTAGTGACGGACCGGATTGGACGTTTGATTTATTAGCACAGTACCAAAGTGAAATTGAGCGAGTCGCAAAGATCTATAAGCTCGATACTTACCCGAATCAAATAGAAGTGATCACTGCTGAACAAATGATGGATGCTTACTCAAGCGTAGGCATGCCTATCGGTTATAGTCATTGGTCATACGGTAAAAAGTTTATTCAAACAGAGCAAAATTATAAACGCGGGCAAATGGGGTTAGCGTACGAAATTGTTATAAATTCAGACCCCTGCATTGCTTACCTAATGGAAGAAAACACCTTGCCAATGCAGGCTCTCGTGATGGCGCACGCGTGCTATGGCCACAACTCATTTTTTAAAGGTAATTACTTATTTAAAACCTGGACCGATGCAGGTTCTATTATCGACTACTTATTATTTGCGAAAAATTATATTGCGCGCTGTGAAGAGAAGTACGGTATTAATGAGGTAGAAAACCTTATCGACTCTTGTCATGCCTTAATGAACTATGGGGTTGACCGGTATAAGCGCCCGCAAAGAATTTCGCTGTATGAAGAGCAAAAGCGTCAACAAGAACGCGAAGATTATCTGCAATCGCAGGTGAATGAATTATGGCGAACTATTCCAACATCTCAACAAGAGTCGAAAAAACACGAGCGTCGATTTCCTGAGGAACCACAAGAAAATATTCTGTATTTTATAGAGAAAAATGCCCCGCTACTTGAATCATGGCAACGTGAAGTAATCCGTATTGTGCGAAAAATTTCACAATACTTTTACCCCCAAAAGCAAACGCAGGTGATGAATGAAGGTTGGGCAACGTTTTGGCATTATACGATTTTAAACCACTTGTATGATGAGGGAAAACTCACCGATGCCTTTATGCTCGAGTTTTTACAAAGCCATACCAATGTGGTTTATCAGCCGCCTTATAACAGCAATTATTATTCTGGTATTAATCCCTATGCATTGGGCTTTAATATGATGGTTGATATTCGCCGAATTTGTGAAAATCCCACTGATGAAGATAAAAAGTGGTTCCCTGAATATGCTGGAGCCGATTGGCTAGAAACCCTGCATTTTGCCATGCAAAACTTTAAAGATGAGAGCTTTATTAGCCAGTTTTTATCACCTAAAATTATCCGTGACTTCAAGCTATTTACTATTATTGATCATGAAAAAGAGCCAACCCTTAATGTCGGCGCGATACATGACGAAGTGGGCTATCAACAAGTACGTGAAACGTTATCTGCACAATATAACTTAAGTAATCATGAACCCAATATACAAATCTATAATGTTGATATTAGAGGAGATCGTTCTCTAACCTTACGCTATGTACCGCATAAAAACATTCCGTTAGCTGGCTCAAAAGATGAAGTGCTGAAACACCTTTACAGGTTATGGGGGTTTAAGGTAAAACTGGAACAAGAATCTTCAACCGGTGAAATTTCACTACTTGGTGAATGCCCAAAAAGTGATGCACGACACACAACAGAGTAGATCACATGGATAAAAAAATACTGGTCATCATCGACGCTATCGCCGATGCCAAAACCTCGATACTTCACGCCAAACAAAAAGCGAAGGGGGTTAGGCATATTGATATCGTCGCATTTAGCTATGAAGATACCAACAGTATTTTATTTTCGATTCCACCCGAAGAAGCACTTGCTATTCAGGATAAAGAATTAGGTAAAATTCGTGACACACTATCACCTTTAATTGACAGCCATTTAGAGCAAGGTAGCTACACATTCCAAACGCTTTGGCATGAAAGTCCTGAGCAGTGGCTTGCTAATGAGCTTGATACGTCAGCGTACGAGCTTGTGATTAAAACGCGTCATATTGATGCAGAAACACAGTTTAGTGAGCTTGATTGGCAGCTTATACGCTTCAGTCCCCTACCGCTTTATTTAGCTGCTGATAACAAGTGGAAAAACAATACTAATGTGCTCGCTGCGCTCGACTTAGGCAGTGAGAAAGCCACTAAATATCGTCTTAACGAAGCAATGATAAAAATGGGTCTAGCGTATGCCGCTGATTATGAAAGTGATTTTTTTGCTTGTTATACCGTGCATGTATCGCCCTTTTTACGCGATTTGGGGTTAGTTTTTTCTGATGAGCAAGTTATTAATGCTTATGAAAAACTCCCCAGTGCCCAACGCGCACTGATTGAGTCATATAACCTCAAAGAAAAGCTAGAAATTAAGGCAGGTATCGTCGAGCAAGTGATCCCCAGTATCGCCGCAAAACTCAGTGCAGACCTTGTAATAATGGGTACGGTGGGTAATACAGGAATTAAAGGGCATCTTATTGGTAATACAGCAGAAAAGGTTATGAAATTACTAAAAACGGATATTTTAGTGATCCCTCCTTTCGATAACTAAAGCCAGACTTAATATCAATTAGCTTAATTAGGTGGTCTATTTTGAGGCAATAAAACCGCGTTGATAACACGGCAAAAATGTCGTTATTTAGATGTTCTCGGCAATTGCGCATACATCCATGCAGTCGTAAATCAGACATTTTTAACGCAGGTAGCGACAGGTTTAATGCCTCAAAAAGATTAAGTCTTGTTTTGCAATTGGTGTCATAAGTCTGAATAAGCCGTCACTTTATTACGGCCATTTTGTTTAGAGTGGTATAAGGCTTGATCAGCTGCTTCAATCCACTTTTCATAACGCTCAAACTTTTTCTCATCAGAGCACGCAAAGCCAATACTCACCGTGAGTTTAATTTGTTTATCACCAAAATAAATTGACGAATTTTCAATAAGAGCACGTAAACGCTCTGCAAAGATCATTGCACCTTCATGATCCGTATCAAGCAAAGTTACGGCAAATTCTTCACCACCATAACGGCCTGCTAAATCAGTTTCACGTAATGTTTTTCTCAATAAATCAGCAATATGACGCAGTGCTTCATCACCAGCACGATGCCCATGCTCATCGTTAACGGTTTTAAAATGGTCGATATCAAACATTAATAACGTACTGCAGCCACCGCTTCTGGAAATACGCATGTATTCTTTACGTAGTTTTTGCTCCCAGAATCCGCGATTAGTTAGCTGTGTCAATGCATCAGTGCGACTCATTTGTTCGAGCTTCGCATTAACGTCTTCAAGTTCTTTTTTATTCACCGCTTCATCGGTCACATCGTAAATAATAATACAGATATGTGATACTTCGCCGGTCGTTGTGGTGAGCGGAATAAAGGTAGCATTTTGATACATATGATCCGCTTTACCGGTAATTGGACGGTAATTTTTAAAACGGAAAATATAGGGTTGCTGCTCCCAAATCGTGAACGAGCGATTATTAAGAATAAACACAGATTCAGACTTACTACGAAACCATTTTTCATCAATTGATGGAAAGAGATCAAATAAGTCTTTGTCTTTTACTGCGCTTGGCAATAAACCCGAATGGTTTTCCATAAAACCATTCCAAATGCAGACTTTATAGTCTCTATCAAGCACCACAAGGCCTACATCAACGGTATTAAACATATCCATTAACCAATGGAGTTCATTCATATTAAAATCGGCTGCAGGCATAGTTTAGTCTTCTAATAAATAAGCTACTTTATATTTTAAAGTTTTTAATGAGTCCTCAGTAAACAGCAACATAAGATCACAATTAATGTTGTGATTTTCAATGCCGTAACTGATCTCAATGGCGAGAGTTCGTTGCCAACGTGATTTATTGGCTTTAACCAAATCAGACACATCACAATGCTGACCTAACACCACCGGATGACCTTGACTAAAACGCATATCAAGTTGCTTTGACAGCCCACTCAAAATAGCGCCTATTAAGATGTTACTGACATCCATTAACAGTTCAAGCTCAACTTTATTGTTAAGCTCTCCTTCGTAATTCATTAACGAAGCAATTTCTTTAAAACTCGAATCATTTAACAGCAATAACGCTTCACCCGACACGCCACCGCCAATAAAGCCTTGGCACACACCTGACGTTGAGGCATTGGCATCAATCGACCGCAAGGCCATATCAAGCTCATTGACTTCAAGTACATTTACGTTCGGAATTGGAAGCTTTACAAACACATTCAATAAACGTGCTAATAAGTCCCCTGCTTGGCCCATAGCAACATTGGTGAGTTCTTGGTATATGTCACGTACATCGGGGTCGACTTGCTCACCTAGCTTATTTGCTAAGCGCTCCCGCATGGCTTTGTCTTTAATACCATGATGTTCAATAATGTTCGCGAGCTTTTCTGCTGAGCAGGGTTTCTGAATAAAATCGATTGCGCCAAGTTCAAGCACGCGTTGATGCGCATTTGGCTGGATATCGCCCGAGACGACAACGGTTAATACATGTAAGCCTTGATCTTGAATGGCTTGCAACACTTCATAACCATCCATTTCGGGCATATTTAAATCAAGAAATAAAATTTCGGGCTGTAAACGCTTAATTTGTTCAATACAGTGAATGCCGTTTTCAGCAAATTCGACTTTTATATCCCAATCATCAGGTAAAGAGCGCGCTAATTGTCTACGCGCTAATTTTGAATCATCACAAACTAATACCGATGTTGACATATATTCTCTCTAAATACGCACTTTTGAACTAGCTAATACAAAATGCACTAACTTTATTATTATTTTTATAAACAAAAATCGGACTACGCACACATGTTAATCAAACTACAGGTTATTTACAATTTTAAATTGTGGTAAACCTTGGAGCTATTGGTTCAGTATAATACACTGATGTTAAATGCGTTAATTTGAAGGAATGAAGTAATGTTGTTACGCCCTCTTATGTTTGCTCTTGGAGCAGTTTGTACATTCAGTTATGCCAATGATTTAGTAGAAAATAGTTTAGATGCTGGCAAAGTTTCTGCACAATCGAAACCCGTCACATTACTTGGACAAGGTGTTAAAGTAGGTCAGCAAGCCCCTAACTTCAAGGTCGTAGATGGTAATTTCACCCCTGTCACTCTCAACGACTATCAAGGGCAAGCCGTATTATTAAGTGTTGTGCCAAGCCTTGATACGGGCGTTTGCAGTATTCAAACAAAACATTTTAATGAAAAAGTAGCTTCTGAGTTTCCCAGCATTGCAATGCTAACATTAAGTGCTGATTTACCCTTTGCGCAAAAACGCTTTTGTAAAGCCGAAAATATCGATAAGGTCACGGCATTGTCTGACTCTGTTTGGCGTGACTTTGGTCAAAACTATGGTTTGATCATTAAGGATATGGGGTTATTAACCCGTGCAGTGTTCGTTTTAGATAAGGAACACAAAATCGTTTACAAACAACTTGTCGATAACCTCTCTAAAGAGCCCGATTACGACAGCGCAATTGATGCACTGAAAAAGCTATAACCTCAGCGATACTAAAAACAAAAAACCGCCAACAGGCGGTTTTTTTGCTTAGTTAATCCTAAGATTAACCAAGTAGTTCACCAAGTTGTTGGCTTACTGCTTCAACAGCTTGTGTACCATCCAGTTTGTGGTACTGAGTGTTACCCGCTTTTGCTTCAGCTTGGTAATAGTCAACAAGTGGTTTAGTTTGGTCGTGGTAAATACCTAAACGTTTACGTACTGTTTCTTCAGTATCGTCATCACGAATAATAAGGTCTTCACCTGTGATATCGTCTTTACCATCTACTTTTGGTGGATTGTAAACAACATGATATACACGGCCAGAACCTGGGTGTACACGACGACCGCCCATGCGCTCAACGATGATTTCGTCAGCAACATCAAATTCAATAACATGGTCAACAACCACGCCATTTTCTTTCATTGCATCAGCTTGAGGAATAGTACGTGGGAAACCATCTAGCAAGAAACCTTTTTCACAATCAGGCTTTGCAATACGCTCTTTAACAAGACCAATAATGATTTCATCAGATACTAATTGACCTGCATCCATTACTTTTTTAGCTTCAAGACCAAGCGGTGTACCTTCTTTGATTGCTGCACGCAGCATATCGCCCGTAGAAATTTGTGGAATACCGTATTTGTCCATCAAAAACTGAGCTTGAGTACCTTTACCTGCACCCGGCGCGCCCAAAAGAATAATGCGCATATCATTGTCCTCTGTGTGATACTAATCTTTAATTATGGTCGATCAGTGGAGTTTTGTTTTTAGAGCCTGAATTCTTCCACAACTGAGGCTATACCTCAAGTAACTTATACCAATTGCCTATATTAGCGGCAATAAAAAAGGAAGCTGGGCTTCCTTTTCTAATTCAAACTGTAAAAACGCTTACTTGCTTAAATCTAGCATTAGTTTATTCAAGCGAGTTACAAAGCCAGCAGGGTCTTTTAAGGTACCGCGCTCAGCCAGTAATGCTTGGTCAAGTAGGACATGTGACCACTGAGTAAACTTGTCTTCATCTTGTTCAACATTTAAATGCTTCACAAGTTGGTGCTCTGGATTAAGCTCAAAAATTGGCTTTTGCTCAGGCACTGTTTGACCTACTGATTCCATTAGTTTTTGCATTTGCGAGCTCATGTCATGCTCATCAGCAACAACACAGGCAGGCGAGTCGGTTAAACGGTGCGTAAAGCGTACATCTTTAACACTATCACCCAGGGCTGTCTTAATACGTTCAACTAAGCCTGCCACTTCTTTTTCTGACTCTTCTTGCGCTTTTTTGGTTTCTTCATCATCCATGTTGCCAAGGTCTAAGTCACCACGAGTGATTGACTGGAATGATTTTTCGTTGAACTCTGTTAGGTAGCTCATCATCCACTCATCAACACGGTCACTTAGTAGCAATACTTCAATGCCTTTCTTACGGAAGATTTCTAGGTGCGGTGAATTTTTTGCCGCAGCAAATGAATCGGCAACCACGTAGTAGATCTTATCTTGTTCTGGCTTCATACGCTCAATGTATTGATCAAGCGATACATTTTGTGTGCTTTCGTCTGTGTGTGTTGAAGAGAAACGCAGCAACTTAGCAATAACTTCTTTGTTTGCCATGTCTTCTGCTGGGCCTTCTTTTAACACTTGACCAAACTCGTTCCAGAACGTTTGATAATCTTCTTCACGGTTTTTAGCCATGCGCTCAAGCATTTTAAGGACACGCGATGTACACCCTTTACGGATTGCTTGTGTCACTTTGTTATCTTGTAAGATTTCACGCGATACGTTAAGTGGTAAGTCATTTGAATCAAGTAGACCTTTCACAAAACGCAGGTAGCTTGGCATAAATTGCTCAGCATCATCCATAATGAAAACGCGTTGCACATACAGTTTTAAACCTGTTTGACGGTCACGATTCCATAAATCGAATGGTGCTTTTTTCGGGATGTATAACAAGCTTGTGTATTCAGTTTTACCTTCAACCTTGTTATGCGCCCAGCTTAATGGCTCTTCCCAATCATGACCAATATGTTTATAGAATTCTTTGTATTCTTCGTCTGTTACTTCTGACTTGTCGCGAGTCCACAGTGCCGTTGCGCGGTTAATACCTTCCCATTCGCCTGGTTGTGCTGGGATTTTCTCGCCATCAGGACCTTCAGATTCTGGTACTTCTGCTTTGTACATTTCAACAGGAATTGAAATATGGTCAGAGTATTTAGTAACGATACTGCGTAAGCGATATTCATCAGCAAATTCTTTTTCGTCTTCACGTAAATGAAGAATAATTTCAGTACCACGGGTTGGCTTATCAATTTCTTGTAGCGTGTATTCGCCTTCACCAGCTGATTGCCATTCAATACCTTGGCTCTCACCGGCTTTACGGGTGCGTACCGTTACTTTATCCGCAACGATAAATGCTGAGTAAAAGCCTACACCGAATTGACCAATTAATTGTGAATCTTTGCTTTGGTCACCCGTTAAGTTTTGAAAAAACTCTGCCGTGCCTGATTTTGCAATCGTACCTAATGAGTTAATTACATCTTCACGGCTCATACCGATACCGTTATCAGTAATAGTCACTGTGTTTGCATCTTTATCGGCACTGATACGTACTTTTAAGTCGGCATCGTTTTCATATAAATCGCCATTTGAAAGCGCAAGGAAACGTAATTTATCTGCCGCATCTGACGCGTTTGATACGAGTTCACGTAGGAAAATCTCTTTATTAGAATAAAGAGAATGAATCATCAGGTTTAATAGTTGTTTGACTTCTGTTTGAAAGCCTAATGTTTCTTTTTGTGCTGCAGTCATTGTGTAAATCTCCAATTAACAAAGTGTCTTATCTGCACTATGACTCATATATGGGGCAGGCTTTAGGAACTTCAAGGCAAAAAATTAAATTTGCAGGTAAATTGGAGATAAAACACAAAAAAGCCTGCATTAAGCAGGCTTTTGATACCGTTTTGGGTATTAGTTTTGATTTACTGCGCGTCGCCCGCTAAAGGCATGCATTAGGGTCATGCCATCAAGCAAGTCAAGCTCACCACCAACTGGCACACCGTGAGCAATGCGTGAAGCATTCACTTGGTATTTGTGACAAAGCTCTGCAATATAATGGGCTGTGGTTTCACCTTCAACACTTGGGTTGGTTGCGAGGATCACCTCATTAATGCCGCCGTTTTGCAGTTTACTTTCTAGGATATCAAGGCCGATTTCTTTGGGGCCTATGCCATCAATTGGTGACAAGTGACCCATTAAAACGAAGTAAAGCCCTTGATATTGTCCGGTTTGTTCAATAGCAAGTACATCGGTTGGCGATTCAACCACACACAATAAACCACTATCTTGGCGTTTAACACTTGAACAAATATCGCACACAGGCTGCTCTGTGAAGGTACGACAAGACTGACAGTGCCCTACTTCATCCATTGCTTTTGTGAGTGCGTGGCCAAGTTGTTTACCCCCTTGGCGGTCGCGTTCAAGTAAATGAAAAGCAATACGCTGTGCTGACTTCGGGCCAATACCCGGTTGGCAGCGCAGTGCTTCAATTAACTGTGTTAAACTAGGCGATAGTTGCATAAATGTTCACTTAGAATGGCATTTTCATACCTGGTGGTAATTGCATACCGCCAGTTACTTTGCTCATGCGCTCTTGTGTTTCTTCGGCAACACGGCGTACAGCGTCATTACATGCTGCTGCAAGTAAATCTTCGATCATATCTTTGTCGTCTTCCATTAGGCTTTCGTCAAGCTCTACACGACGTACATTGTGGTTACCTAGCATCGTTACTTTAACTAGGCCTGCACCTGCTTCACCTACAACTTCTAGGTTTGCGATTTCTTCTTGGGCTTTTTGCATGCGCTCTTGCATTTGCTGCGCTTGCTTCATCATGTTACCCATTCCACCTTTAAACATAACTGTCTCTCTTTCTAAACTACTTTAATTGGCATGAAGATAAGGGCTATTGTGTGTAATTACAATGCCTGAATACTGTTTTCGTCGATTATTGCGCTAAATAATTGTTGAAATTGCACAATGTTCTCATCGCTATTTATTACATCTATTGCTTGTTGATGACGGCCTGCATCAATCTTTTGCTGAATCAAATAAGGCGAATCTATCACCCCATCTGCAAAGTCGATATTGAGCTCTACATTATGGCCATAAATCTCGCTTAACGCTGCGTTGAGCTTTTGTCTTAGTACGGCGCTGTCGAGGTGACGTTGTGAAGAGTCGACTTCAATATGAAGCTGACGATCATTCTTTGTGAAAATAGAATGTAGCGCAAATTGACGCATACGCCCACCTAGTCCCATACGTTTTATTAAATAAGCCCATTCATCTTGTTCGTGTGCAAATTTAATACTGCTGATCGGGCTTTCAAAATCATCAGGAACAGGAATACTAGGCTCTTCTGCTACAGGCTCCGGTGCTTTTTGTGGATTAATCTGCTCAAGCAACTCAGGGGCTAAATTTTCTGTTATGGTTTGATGCTTTGCTTTAAAGTCGACTTTTTTTACTTTATGACTGCTCTCCCCCGTCGGCTGGGGGCTTGGCTTTTTTACATCAGCAGCCACTGTTTGCTGCTGAGGTTGAAAATTCGTTGATGCTGAACCATGTTGCGTTGGCTCATGTACTGTCGATTCCGCGGGCTCTGGCTTTATGTCAGTTTGACTTGCAGCACCGCTTAAACGCCCTGCACCAGAAATATTACGATCTTTTAAAATACGTGCAATTGCCGATTGAGCCAAGCTTTGCTGCTGTTGTAATTGCACAGGCGCTGTTTGCTCTGCCTGCGGCAGTGGTTGCACATCTGGCTCGTTAGCAATAAAACCCTGATCATAAGCGCTACTCATCACATCATCATATTGCGCTGCAAGCGATGAGTCCATTTGAGCATCGTAATCATCATAGTATTCTGTCGCTGGCATATCAGGCGTATCGGTACTATTTTGTTGATACAAAGAAGCCGCTGACTGTTTATCAGAACTCCCTGACGTATCAAAAGATTGACTAGGTTGTTGTGACTGCTCAGCTGTATTATCGACTTTTTGTTCAGGTTTTAGGTCAATCTGTGGTGCTGCCGCTTGTGTAACCGTAGGCTCGGCTTTTATTGGCTGTGGCTGCAAAGGTGCTTGGTTTACTGCCGTAGACGTTTGCTCGGATGCTGCTTGTTCACGCTGAGCTGATGATTTTTTTAAGATATCACGTAGTGCACCTGCACCACTTGGTTTCACCTGCTGTTGACTATTTGTCGGTGTTTGGCTTTGCGCAAATTGTGTCGGTTGGAATGCCAACAAACGCAACATGATCATTTCAAACCCTAGTTTTGCATCCGGTGCCCATTGCAAATCTTTTTTACCATTTAACAGCAACTGGTAATACACTTGCATTTGTTGAGCATCGGTTGTTTGTGCAACCTGCTCAATAAAGTCTCGGTTAGTCTCATCAAGTGCAGCGGCACTGGGGACTAATTGCACAAGCTGAATAAGGTGAGTAAGTGCAATTAAATCATCCAATAAGGCGACAAAATTTGGGTTTCGACTGACAACCGCTTTCACTTCGGCCAGAAGTGCATCACCATCTTGGCATAAAACGGCTGCTAACATGGTTTGACTGTAATGTGTATCCATCAAACCAAGCATGGTTTGAACAGCTTGATGATTAATATTACCGTTTGTCTGAGCAATAGCCTGATCGGTTAAGCTTAAGGCGTCTCGCATACTGCCATCGGCGGCTTTAGCAAGGATAGACAACGATTTATCATCAAAGCTTAATTGTTCTTGATTAAGAACATGAGCAAGTTGATCATGAATTTCTGATTGTGATAACGCGTTTAAATTAAACTGTAAACAGCGCGATAGAATTGTCACTGGCAGTTTTTGTGGATCAGTCGTGGCTAATAAAAATTTCACATGCTCTGGCGGCTCTTCCAATGTTTTAAGTAGCGCATTGAAACTGTGCTTTGAAAGCATGTGAACTTCATCGATAAGGTAAACCTTATAACGACCTCGCGTTGGTGCATATTGCACGTTATCAAGGATTTCACGGGTGTCTTCTACCTTGGTACGCGATGCAGCATCGATTTCTAATAAATCAATATAGCGACCCGCTTCAATGTCGGTACAGCTTGAGCATTGACCACAAGGTTCTGCAGAAATTCCTTTATCGCAGTTTAGACTTTTAGCAAATATACGTGCGATGGTTGTTTTACCCACCCCACGGGTTCCAGTAAAGAGATAAGCATGATGAAGTCTGTTTTGTGTTAATGCATTCACTAACGCTTGCTTAACATGAGACTGTCCCACTAACTCGTGAAAGGTTTGTGGTCGCCATTTCCTTGCTAGAACCTGATAACTCATTAATTATTCGCCTTCGAATTCAACCAACTTTAGAATTTTAATGCCCATTTGTGCAACACGCTGCTCTCCACCAAGCTCTGGTAATGAAACAACGAAAGCAGCATCGGTTGCATGACCACCTAATTTAGCAACAAGTTTAGCCGTTGCTTCAATTGTGCCGCCTGTCGCGAGTAGGTCATCTACTAATAACACTTTATCACCTGCAACGATAGCATCAGTATGAAGTTCAAGTGTATCTTCACCATACTCTAATTGGTAATTTTGCGAAATGACTTCACGCGGAAGCTTGCCTGGTTTACGCACAGGAATAAACGGAATACCCAGCGCATAAGATAGGGGTGCACCAAAAATAAAGCCACGTGATTCTGTACCAATGATTTTAGTAAATCCTTGATCTTTATACGCAGAAATAAAGCTATCAATTGTTGCTTTAAAAGCGTCTGCGTTTGCCATTAAGGTTGTTACGTCACGAAACATAATACCTGGCTTAGGGTAATCAGCGATAGTTGCAATGCTCTGTTTAATGAGCGCTGAAGTTGCTTGAGTCATAATTTATACTGCTCAATAGTTAATATAACAAAGCTTGCGAGTATAACATCGCCTTATTTAAAAGTCGGTAGCAAGTTTTGAAATAAGCACAAAAAAGGCTGCATAATGCAGCCTGATGTCTTAAATTTGCATACGCATATTAAGATAAAGCGGTGATCCAGCCTAGGATAGCGTTAAGGCAACCAATACCAGCAAACACTGCTAGGAACGCAATAAAATACGTTGCGTTGAACGGATCTTTAAAGTCTTTATCATTCGACATAATTACTACCTTTCTATTAAGCACGATAAAACAAAGCGCACATAATAGTCGAAGTGCTTACATCAATAAAGCGTTTATGCTGTTTTTTAAGGTGCTCGCTGAGTGACAATGACGCCTCGTTCAGCCATTGAACTCAGTGTACTTAATGCTCCTTGATACAGCTGTTCTAATGTAAATTGTGGGGCATGTTTTGCAACCTGCTGACATACCTCAGCTAAATCAATACCGGGTTGTGATTCGATAATACTTAACAATAAAGCGGTCATTGCATTTGTTGAGAGAAATTGTACCTCATCGTTGTTATCGCGATACACAACAAAATAATAGGGTTCGCTGGCAGGCACTGTAGGTTGATGATCCTGACTGATTGTATGTACTGGGTAAAGATAACTTAAATTACGTGCCAAACTGGTTAAATATAAACCTGCACGCGCAACTTGGTTAGCTTCTAAATTTATTTCATGACTACCTTGATGTGACACCGATACATCGAGTTCAACCCATTCATAATGGGCTAATTCGAGCATAAATGGCGGATCGTTTTTTTGCTTTGTGTAGCTGCCAGCAAGAAACTGTAAAAACTCTCCTGCAATGTCTAAAAAAAACGGAGAACTGCAATCATGTTTACTAAAAAACTGCCGCACTCTTTGTTGCCAATCATCTTCTTTATACAAACTTTTTAATACAGGAAATGCTGAACTTACAAAACCATCAACATTATTGAAAAATAAGTCACGATAAATCGCCATTCGTCGCTCTTCAACATCAGCTGGTTTTGCGTTGTGAGCAGGATCACGGATATGCGCCATAAATTGCTGTTGGACTTCAATAAAATGACTAGGCACTTTGTTTCACCGTTGGTTGATTTGTTTTTAAAGCTGCTCGTTGTAAGTTATTGATAATTGCCAGCTCAGCAAGAAGCTCATTCATTGGCGGTATATTAAAGTCACGCTCAAGCAGTGTTGGAAACACACCGTGCACATCATACGCCTTTTCTAGCAGCTGCCAAACAGGGTCTATAACGGGTGAGCCATGCGTGTCGACTAATAAATCCTCAGCTTCAGTATAATGCCCCGCAACATGTCCATACGCTATTCGATGGCTAGGCAAGCCCATTAAAAAATGCGTTGCATCGTAGCCATGATTTATTGAGTTTACATAGATATTATTAACATCGAGTAAGAGTTGGCAATCGGCTTCTTCAAGTATCGCTTTTGTGAATTCAAGCTCCGTCATTTCTTGGCCTGGAGCCGCATAGTACGACACATTTTCGATAGCGATAGTCTGCTCTAAAATATCTTGAACCTGTTTAATACGTGAAACAACATGTTTAATAGCTTCTTCAGTAAAAGGAATTGGCATTAAATCATACATATGACCCTCTCCCGAACAATAGCTTAAATGTTCACTAAACAAGCGTATGTTATGCTCTTTAAAAAAGGCTTTTAATGATTTTACAAACTCGACATCCAGCGCGGCGGGTGAGCCGATTGATAACGATAAACCATGACAAATAAATGCATGTTGCTCTGTAAGTTGCTTAAACTGTTTAGCAAAACGACCGCCTAGCTTCAACCAGTTTTCTGGTGCCACTTCTAAAAAATCAATTGGCTTTGGGACATCTGCGAGCATATCATCAAGCATTTCACGTCGAAGTCCTAAACCAATTTGGCCAAAATCCAAGGTCGATTCAAATGACATATCATCTCCTACTAAAAAGGGCCTAAATGGCCCTTTTACTCGCTAAGTAAAAGCTTAGTGGTTTGAACCACACTTACCTTCACCACATTTACCTTCTTTAGCAGCTTTTTTAGATTCCTTTTTGTCAGCGCCACATTTACCTTCGCCACACTTGCCTTCTTTGGCTGCTTTTTTAGATGTCATTTTGTCAGCGCCGCATTTTCCTTCACCGCACTTGCCTTCTTTAGCTGCTTTTTTAGATGCCATTTTGTCAGCGCCACATTTACCTTCGCCACACTTGCCTTCTTTGGCTGCTTTTTTAGATGCCATTTTGTCAGCGCCGCACTTACCTTCGCCACACTTACCTTCTTTGGCTGCTTTTTTGTCAGCGCCGCATTTACCTTCGCCGCACTTACCTTCTTTTTCAGCCTTTTTCTCGGCACCGCATTTACCTTCGCCGCACTTACCTTCTTTTTCAGCCTTTTTCTCGGCACCGCATTTACCTTCGCCACATTTGCCTTCAGCAGCATCAAGCTGGTAACCCGCTTGCATTTGTTGGAACTCAAATGGGTTTGCATTTACATCGGTGGCTACAAAGCTTGATGCACCCACAACAACGGCGCCTAATGTTAATGCAATTGAGTTTTTCTTAACTGTGTTCATACGATGACTCTCTTTTTTATAAGGTATATTAAACAAGACCCGACGATTAAAAATTAATTTCATATTTATGCAATTATTTTAGTAAATCGCCCTACAAAGCAAATTACGATTTATCAAGTTGCTAATTGCAGGTAAAATACGCGTCCAATTTTTCATTAAGTTTAATGGTATTATGCAACTAGTTTTAGCACCAATGGAAGGCGTTGTCGATTTTAAAATGAGACAGCTTCTTACTGACATAGGTGGGTTTGATTTATGCGTGACTGAATTTGTGCGTGTTGTTGATGCAACACTTCCAGAACGTGTATTTCATCGCTACTGCCCTGAATTAAAAACAGATGGCTACACCCGTGCTGGAACACCAGTGAGAATTCAGCTACTTGGCCAAGTTGCAGATGCATTAGCTGAAAATGCTGTAAAGGCGATTAGCTTAGGCTCACACGGTATTGATCTAAATTTTGGTTGCCCCGCAAAAACGGTCAATAAAAGTAAAGGCGGCGCAGTATTATTGAAAGATCCGGAGCATATGTACGACATCATTAAAACGGTTCGCGATGCTGTAGATAGCAAACATCAAGTAAGCGCTAAAATTAGACTGGGCTTTGATGATGATAGTAATAGCCAAGAAATCGTTGATGCGGTAGTCAGCGCGGGTGCATCTAGCCTCGCTATCCATGCAAGAACAAAACGTGATGGCTACAACCCTCCTGCATACTGGGAAAAAATCCCGCCATTAATTAAAAATAAAGATATTGCTGTAGTGGCTAATGGTGAAATATGGCAAGTCGAAGACGCAATGCTGTGCCAAATTCGTAGTCAATGTCAAAACTTAATGCTTGGCAGAGGCGCCTTGGCAATGCCAGATCTCGCAATGCAAATTAAAGCGCATGTAAACAATGAAACATATACCCCACTGCAATGGGAGCATGTTATTTACCACATTATTCACTCATCAATGCACCAAGACGAGAGTAAGTGTGAAAAATATTTTGCTTCTCGCACCAAGCAGTGGCTTGGTTATCTGAAACGCCAATACCCACAAGCACATACACTTTTTGATGAAATTAGACGTTTAAAAGCGAAAGATGACGTTGCAAATGTACTAAGAAAGTATGCCAAAGCGCCTAGTTTTGATGCAAATCATAACTAATGGATCGCTTTTGTTGGATAATTAAAGTATTGCCCACTTGGAACAAACGCGATGAACAATACTGAAATCCAAACAAAGCTATCTGCGGAACTGGCGCAGGTTAGACAACGTTTACTTGATATGTTGGCTAGTTCTAATCAAGGTCACCATCAGCAACTACTCTCGCAACTTAAGGATAACCCGCCTTCTGTTTGGTTAGAAATGACAGCGAATAATCTCGGACCCGAATTTCAAATATTGATATCTCGGTTAGAAAAACTCGAAGCAGCACTGTGCCAAATTGATATTGGTCAATATGGTTATTGCTGTGACTGTGAGGAAAAAATTGATAATGAGCGTTTAATTGCAGACCCTGCAAGCCAACGCTGCCGACACTGCGCTCCTTAAAGCGCAGTGTTGAATAGATAACCTAGTTAACGCGCAAAAATAAAGCTCATTGCAGGATAAAGTACAATATCTTCGATTAGCCAATCAGCCTGCTGCTGATTAACACTTAAACGCTTCATTAAATTTACACGTGCTTGTTGCTCATTCCAAGTGTGATAATGAATCCCTAAATCGGTTTCCATCATTACAGACCAAAAGTATTGTTCATCTTGATTCAATTGACGTTTACTTTGTTTGGCATCAATGAAATCTAATTGCCAGTCAAGCCCAGCATGTAAATCGCCGTCCTCTAAATACTGCAACACGAGTGGCTTGTTATGTGATGAAAAAACAGGTAATGACAAATCGACTGTGGGCTTTTCTTTTAGTAAATGCTGAATCTCACTTAACCAAGACAAGGGTGGCTTTGTTGTATTGGCAAAATAATTAAGTTTACTTTGATACCAATCCTTACCATTCGCAAGCCCAACTAACCCCAGTTTTGTTCGAGGCTTGTATTGCGCTAAATATTGATTAAGCTTCGTTAGTGCCATCACGACATTTTCATTATTATTATCGAGGTGAGATTTCACCATACTGCGTAACAACTTTAGCTCAAGCTTATTAAGCCTTAAATTACTTTGCTCAGCCTCTATGAGTTTTGTTTCTACTCGCTCTATCCACTTGCCGAGCGCTTCCGGTGTGTAATCATCTTGCTTTATAGCATTACTTATCACATCACGCTGTACGGGCCATACAAAAAATCGTTCTGGATATCGCTGCGCAATAATTAAATAATTTAACTGCGCTTGCTGTGAATCACTCAACTCAACATTTGCTAAGCCTTGGTAAGCAAGATGACGAGCCTGTAAGTACGCTTCAGAAAATGGCCAATATGTTTTGCCACCATTGTCTAGCTGGGTTGATAAAAGATTATTTATATTGCCAATTTGCTGTTGTCCTTCGGTATACGTGCTAAAGCGATCACTTTGCTCACTGCAAGCAGATAACATGACACTGACTAATAACAACAAAACGATCTGTCTTATCATAATAAAATTCCATAAAAAAAGCCCCAGAGGGGCTTTTTATTTTAAAACAACATCAATTAGATTTTTACACCGTTGCGAGCGGCTTTATCTTTGATGTAGGTCGACCAGCTCTTCGCAAATTTGCGCGTGCGCGGATCATCCATTGCTTTTGTAATAGCAGCATACGCTTGCTTATACTTTTCTTGGTAGTAATAAGCTTCAGCTAAGTCTGTATAGATAGATCCCGTTTTATCAGAACCTAACTCTAATGCCTTGTTCAAACGAACAACGGCTGCACCATAATTTTGCGATTGTAAAAGTAATGAACCTGCTTTGCGATAAAGCTCTGCATCGTCATCAAATTTAGCCGCTTCTTCATAGTACTTAGCTGCTTTCTCAATATCTTTTGAGCGGTGATAGTTAGATGCCACTGCACTGATATTTTGCTTGTTACGAACCACTTTTTCTTCGTTAATTGCCTTTTCAAGCACAATAGCTGCTTTGTAAGGAATTTCGTTTAACGAGTAAAAGTTAGAAAGTACTTTGTATTCAACTTCGTTTTCAAAATAGCCATTTTTATAGGCAACTTCCATGGTCGCTAGACCTTTCTTGAAGTCTTCAGTTTGAAGGTAGTATTTACCTAAACCAACCCAGGCTTTTTTGTCTTCAGGCCAAACACGAACAATCTCTTCCGCTACTTCTACCATGTTTTTGTACTGTTTAAGTTCAAAATAGGCAGCTAGCTTTAATTGGTAAGAAGCTTTAGAAGGCTCCTCCGCCAATTTGATTGCTTTGTTTGCAGCAGGAAGAACGTCGTTAAACTGTTTTAACTCATAGTTTGCTTGCGCAATACGAGTGTAAACTTTGTCGTCTTCTTCACCTGTGAAGTCCATCCAAGCGTAATACGCATCTTTTGCTTTTGCGTATTGCTCAGTACCCGCGTACATGTCACCTAATAGTTTTAAGCCTTGCGATTGGTCAGCAAAGTTTAATACATCAGGTTTCACCGCCGCTGCGACATGCTTGATAGCCAGTTTATACTGCTCTTTTTGAGCGTACATTTGACCTAGGTAGCGATCAACAGTTGCCTTATCAAACTCATCCGATGGATCAATTTCTTTAAGTAATGCAATCGCTTCATCAAGCTTCTCTTCATTGTACAGGTCGAATGCTTTAATAACTTTCTTACCAACGCGCTCACCCATTACTTTAGTTTTTGCTTTTTTACGCGCTTCAATCTTCGCGTAATCTGGCGCTGCTAAAGCAGGTGCAGTGAAAACCACACCTGAAAGAGTCATAAGAAGCGCAAGTGCTGTTACTTTAGATAAATTTCTCATTACTCGCCTCCTTAGTTGCCTTGGTTAAGTTTAAAGTCTAGTTGTACTTGAAGACCAAATTGTTTTTGTGGTTTACCATCGATGATTTTCGGACGGTATTTCCACTTACGAAGTGCACGTTTAGCTTCGCGGTCAAAGATACGTTTTGGATCAGCGTCGATCACTTCAACATCTTCTACACCACCTACTTCATTGATAGTAAATGAAAGTTGAACCCAACCTTCTTTACCGTCACGCGCTGCTTGCGTAGGGTATTTTGGTTCAATACGAACGATAGGTGTCGCATCACCATCACGTCCAAATGCACCTGGACCACTTAGGCCTCCAGCTGTGCCACCCACATCAATGCTTGGCATATTAAATGACAAACCACCAGTGTTAGGGTTGCTGTTTTCCGGCTGAGGCGGCTGCGGCTTAGGCGGCTGCTTTGGCGGTGGCGGAGGCGGAGGCGGAACACGCTTCCTCTCCTGCACCTTAGATTCAGGCGGATTCGTCATAATTTCGACTACAATCTGTTCTTTTTGTTCAGTCGCACGATCAGCTCCACCGGAGATGAGGTACGCCATGAAGTAGAACAAGCCGAAAGTAACTGCCCCACCTGCAATCAGTGAAAACAGAAAACGAATCATTACTGATCTCCAGCTATTGAAATTTTAAGGTTATCACCCGTCGCTTTGATCTGGTCCATAACTTTAACTACTACGCCGTGTTTTGCTTCTTTATCAGCTTGCAAAATTACAACTTCAGTAGGTTGTTCTGCTAATAAACTTTCAAGTTTAGCTGAAACACGTTCAACGTCTACTTGTTGTTTATCAATCCAGATCGCACCGTCAGCACGAATAGCAACAAAAATATTTGCATTTTTTTGCTTCGTAGCTTGGGCTGCCTTAGGTTTATTGACTTCGATACCAGCCTCTTTAACGAACGATGTAGTTACGATAAAGAAAATAAGCATGATAAATACGATGTCAAGCATTGGCGTCATGTCAACCGCTGCTTCTTCTTCTTCACGAAAACGTTGTTTACGTGCCATATTTAATTCTCTCTCTAGTGATGAGGCATGCTATCTACAAGTTTAGCTTTCGCCATTCTTGCTCTCGCTTCAAGGCGTGAGCTGAAGAATACTCCAGATAGTGCCGCAACCATTCCAGCCATTGTTGGGATTGTTGCCATTGAAATACCTGATGCCATTAAACGTGCGTTACCAGTACCTTGAGTAGCCATGGTTTCGAAAACCGCGATCATACCCGTTACAGTACCTAATAAACCGATTAAAGGACAAATAGCTACCAATGTCTTAATCAACAACATACGCTGATCTAATTTTTCAGACGCTTCAGAAATCCATGCTTCACGGATTCTGTGTGCGTACCAAGACGTAGTGTCTTGGCGGGCATCCCACTGAGCTACAATATCCTTCGTCATACGAGGAAACTCAGCTAGTAGGAACCAATAGCGCTCAATCATTAAAACCCACATAAGAAAGAGTGCTATCGCGACCACGTATAAAACCTGGCCGCCTGTGCCAACAAAATCCCTGATAGATTCCCAGATCTCCATCAGGACTAGCATTAGGCTTTCTCCTTCTCCGCGTGAGCTGCGATGATACCAGCGCTTTGCTCATCAAGGACATGTAAAACCGACTTACTACGACCAGCAACAATTGAGTGAAGTAGGATAAGTGGTAGAGCTGCAATTAGACCTAACGCTGTAGTTACAAGTGCTAGAGAGATATTACCAGCCATGATCTTCGGATCGCCCGTACCGAACAATGTGATTGTTTGGAACGTAAGAATCATACCGATTACCGTACCTAATAGACCAAGTAATGGTGCGATTGCTGCCAAGATCTTGATGATGTTGATACCAGCTTCGATGCGAGGCGTTTCACGTAGGATAGCTTCGTCAAGTTTAAGCTCAAGGTTTTCAACGTCTTGATTCTTGTTGTCAGCATAAACCTTAAGAATACGACCCAGTGGGTTGTTTGTATTCGGAGTAGAAAGGTTTTTAAGCTGGCTCTTAATCTTAGTGCTAGTAAGCGCAAGATCAACGAAACGTACTACGAAGATTAGTAGACCAACAAGTAATAATACTGTGATGATATAACCAACTTCAGCACCTTGCTCATAGTATTCCATTAACGATTTCTTCTGCGTATTGATACGTAAGATCGCGCCACGAGTCGGGTCGATGTATACGCCAGCATAGTTGTCAGCAGATGTATTTTCTAAATCGCTAATACCCGCTAGGATGTAGCTATCAGGTTGCTTACCTAGAGGTTGGATTGCTTTTGTTTCTGGAGAGTAAATTAAATAACCATCATCAGTTACTAAGTTAAAGTTACCGATACGCGTTACTTTTTTCACAGAAGATGAACCGTCAAGACCAGCAACTTCAGTTTCAAATGTTGAAACTTTTGCAGACTCAGTCATTTCAGTTTGAAGTGAAATCCAAAGCTCTTCTAATTCGCGAACTGTTGGAAGCTCTTTCGCTGCAGCTAATGAGCGAAGTACTTCAGCACGTCCTGGCTTTTCAGCAGAAACAAGTGATGCTTCGATTGAACCGATTGCATCAGCTGCTGCACGACGTACAACACCGAACATCTCACCTAACGTACCTTGTGCATTTAAAAGAGCTTGCTCTTTCTCAGCTAAAGTATTTTCGTTTTGAGCATATTCTTTAGCTAAACGGTCACCACGCGCTTTTTCAGCAGCTAGGTCACTTTTCGCTTTGTTAAGTAACGCTTGCTTGTCAGCGCGAGCTGAAAGGAACTCTTGTTCACGTTGCTTATTTAATTTACCTTCAGAGATACGTTCTTGCTTAACTTGCTCAAGAATTTTGTCTAAAGCATCAGTGTTTGCATGTGCATTAAGCGCGGTACCTGCAGAAACAGATAGTACTGCTGCAACAGCAAAACCTTTAAATAGTTTCTTCATTATTGATTACTCCGCGCCAAAGATTGGTAGTTTAACAAGTTCTAATGTCGCTTGTTTACGCGCCATACGAATAACTTCTTTAACAGGTTTTAGGTATTCTTCACCTAATTCTTTCCACTGTTTAGTGTTGTTATCCCATACCCACGCATGCTTAAGGTCAAAAGACTGAGCTACGTAAGTAATACGACCTAAACGACCGAAGTCAACGTTGATGCTCTTACCATCGATCTCAAGAGTACCTTGAGCAGCAGTTACAGCTGAGCTGTACGCAGTTTCAACAGTGTAAGCTTCAAGAACTTGGCGGAATTTTTCAGATGTAGTAACTGATGCTGACGCCATGATGTCACGAAGTCTTTCAACACGTGCTAGACGGTTTTCAAGATTAAACGGAACGTCCGCTTTGATGAATTGCTCAAGCGTATCGATCATGCGATACATCAAAGGCACAACGTTTTGTTTCGTGTTATCGATTGTTGCGATTTGACGGTCAAACGATTCGATAGAAGCGTTTTGGTCAGCGACCAAACGTGCTACGTGATCGTTATAAACCTTCATTAGCTCAGTTTCATCAACAACGCTACGGTACTCAGCGATTAGCTCTTGAGTTTGACCATATACATTGTCAATTTTAGTTTGAGACTTAACAGCAGCCTTTTGAATTTGTTGACCTGCATCTTGCACATCTTTCAAAGGATCTGCAATCACATTGCTGCTTGCAAATGCAAAAGCGCCAACCAACGCAGATGCTACAAGACTCTTTCTGATTTTAACAGACATAGTTCCCAACCAATTAAGTAATGTTACTTTTATAATTTAATTATCCTCCGAAGAGGACAACCCTGATATCTTTTAATAGATATCAACCCTCCAATAATGCTAAATGCATTAGAGTCTGTCAACTTGATGTTCGGGTTTCATCGGAAAAATTTGGTCACTCGTCGTTGCTATGAAAATAGCCAAAACAATGAATTAACAAAAATATAACAGAGGTGTTCGCGTTAAGGTTCTATAACCCTTGATTGGCAATCATTCCGTTCAGATTAGATTCAAACTTAAACATAAATGTAACATTTAATAAAAGTTTAAATAGGTAAAGATAAGTGAAAAAAAAAATCTCTTTTTTTTCGAACAAAACGGTTTTGAAGAATTTTTATGCATTAAAAAGAGATTAATGTTCAATAAGCAGGCAATTCACCCTTCCGACTGGAAGGATGAATACAGTGAGCGTGTTATGTGTCATCAAGAAATTGGTTAGAATACCGCGCGATCTTTTACAAGCTTTGCCAACGATATTATTGAGTCTACCTCAAGCTTTTCAAAAATCTTTGCTTTATAGGTGCTCACTGTTTTATTGCTAATAAATAGCTTCTCACCGATATCTTTATTGGATAGCCCTTGCAATAAATAATTCATTACCGCAAGTTCACGCTCAGTAAGCAGCTCATCAATGTCTTTTTCACAGGCCACTAAGTGGTCTTGTGGAAAAAACGTGTAACCTCGCAAAATCATTTCAACAGCTGACGAAATGTCTTCTAAACTTTCTGCTTTATTAACGAAGCCTTGTGCACCTAATTTAGCAGCGGTACGAATAATGTGTTTGTCTTGCTTAGCTGACAAAAACAACACTTTCCCAGTAAAACCGCCACTGACAGCTCGCTTGTATAAACTAAAGCCGTCGGAGTCTTCTAGTTCAATATCTAGAATCGCTAGCGCAACATTATTATTCTTTAAAAACTGCAGCGCCTCCTTTTGACTTGCAACAGCTTGAACTTCGTTTACGAGAGTTGACTTCGCTAGCACCATTTTAATTGCTGTTGCCACCATCGGGTGATCGTCTACCAGCAGAATATTGTTTCCTATGCTCATCAATTAGCAAACCTTCATTATATTTTATCAAACAAGTATGAATTACTCAGTATTTTTTCTACGTTCGAGTTGTACTAAGTTTAGCGGGAAATTTTCAGATTGTTGAAAATATCTTCAAACTTATTATCGCCAGTTTGAAATCGTAACTTGAGTGATAAAAACTACCAAATTACACAACTATCAATGTCACATTAAATAGATCCTGCGCAAAGCATATAATACTTTAGTTATGGAGAGTAGCTTTTAAGGAATAGTTATTTAACTTATAGCCGAATGGCTGATATAAAAAACCTAAATTAATGCCTTTGGAGGAATATAATTTCGGTACATGAGAAGTAATTGATTAAATTATGCAGAGGAAGTGTGTTTATTAAGAATGAATTTTGGTGAAACAGAAACTGTTTCACCAAAATGTACTAAGTTTCACATAAAAAATTATGCTACTTCTACGTTCTCAGCTTCAGGGCCTTTTTGACCTTGTTTGATGCCGAAAGATACTTGTTGGCCTTCGCTAAGAGTGCGGAAGCCTGTACCTGTGATAGCACTGAAATGTACGAATACGTCAGGACCATTTTCTTGTTCAATAAAACCAAAGCCTTTAGCTTCGTTGAAGAACTTAACTTTACCAGTAACCGTGTTTGACATACCAAATTTTCCTGTAAGTCAATTATTAAAATTCAGCCATAATGGCTCTATCCTCCCTGAGTGAATGCCCAATAAACTTGGGGTAAAGTACAGGAAGAACTAATAACCAACCGGTAACCGTACAAGCCGCACATTATCCGTAAATTCAATACGCAAAAACTCAAAGCAACTTAAGACTAACACAATAAATGTCTTTTAGCTCTATTAATCGAAAATTATTTTAAGGTCAACCTTCAGTTTTAAAAATATGACAGGCGTATTTCTAAACAATTAAATTACAATGAAAAAAGCCCATCAACTTTGATGGGCTTTTATTTCTTTATTTTATCTTACTTTACTTGCCAGTCCATTTGCGCTTCGGCCTTAATAGGCACTACCTGCGAATCGCCTAATTTATAAGTAGCAGGCACTGTCCAACTTTCTTTCACTAACGTGATGGTATCGCAATTGCGCGGCAAACCGTAAAAGTCAGGGCCATAATGACTCGCAAAGCCTTCTAGCTTATCTAAAGCCCCCGCTTCCTCAAACGCTTCTGCATAGAGTTCAATCGCTGCATGTGCGGTATAAGCACCCGCACAACCGCAAGCAGCCTCTTTCTTATCTTTATAATGCGGTGCAGAGTCGGTTCCCAAGAAAAACTTTTTACTGCCACTTGTCGCCGCCGCAATCAGCGCTTGCTGATGGATATTGCGCTTCAGTATAGGTAAACAGTAATAATGTGGACGAATGCCGCCTGCCAACATATGGTTACGATTGTATAAAAGGTGATGAGCTGTAATTGTTGCAGCAACATTATCTGGTGCGCTATTAACAAACTCTACCGCATCTTTTGTGGTGATATGCTCAAGGACAATTTTCAAGCTTGGGAAATCATTCACAACATCGGCAAGAATGGTTTCTAAAAACACTTTTTCACGGTCAAATATATCTATCGATGAATCTGTCACTTCACCATGAACAAGTAATAACATACCGACGTCTTGCATCGCTTCTAGAACTGGGTAAATATTCTTAATTGATGTAACACCCGAGTCAGAGTTTGTTGTCGCACCTGCAGGGTAAAGCTTTGCAGCAACAATTTTTCCTGTTGCTTTTGCTTTTTTTATCTCTTCTGGGCTCGTTTTATCAGTGAGATAAAGCACCATTAGTGGTTCAAAATCACCCTGTGGGCCAGCCGCTTTAATACGCTCATAATACGCCAATGCACTATCGGTACAGGTAGCCGGTGGAACAAGATTAGGCATAATAATCGCACGACCCATGTAGCGGCTTGCATCACGGACAGTATCGACCAATTGATCACCGTCGCGTAAATGAATATGCCAATCGTCTGGTCGTGTAATGGTGAGGGTTTGAATCGTATTTAAATCTGACATTGCTGGTTTCCACGGCTAAGAGTTAGAGGGATAGCTTAAACGAGGTTAAATCACTAATTGACTTACTTTCGTTTATATTCAGGTGCGTAGTTTACACCAGTTTCAGTTTTTTTTGAAAATAACTTTGTGGATATATTGATAGTAGGTTAACGTAATTAATTAACAGATTATTTGGCTCATTTTTCTTTATTATGCCTAAACATTTAGATACCGCGAGTGCACTTGAAGTCAAAACAGATCAGTTGCATATCATTAATCAGTTTTCATCATCGTTGATGCAGTTAGACACCATAGAAGAGCTACTTGAGTACGTCACATCACATGTTGTAAACAGACTCGGGTTCATTGAGTGTGTCATTTACTTAGCAGATGATGAAGCACGTACCCTCAAAGAAGTTGCTTCGATGGGTAAAACAAATAGCGGTGATAACTCTTATTACATTGACCGCACAGAAATTAGTTTTGATCAGGGTATAACCGGGTATGTTGCATCCACTGGCAAACCTTTAATGATAGGCGATGTAAGACACGAAAAACGTTATATCGCAGATGCGCGCCCCGCCCTGTCTGAATTATGTGTGCCGCTGGTTTATAAAGAAAAAATCTTAGGGGTCATTGACTGCGAGCATCCGCAAAAACATTACTATAATGATGCTCACCTTGAGATTTTATCAACGGTTGCCCATTTACTCAGTGCAAAAATCGACCAAGTCAGAACCGTTAAAAACTTAAAGCAAACTGTTAATCAGTTAAACGATGCGCAAAAACTTGAAAATTGTATGCTACAGATAGCCAATCTTACCTATCAATCTAGCGAACTCGACAGCTTTTTTGAGTCACTTCATGCCATTATTACCACGCTACTCAGGGCTGATAACTTTTTCATCGGGCTTTATGACAAAAAATGTGATGTGCTCGATATCGTTTATATTATCGAAGAAGGAGTGCGCTCTAACGCACACAAAAAAATCTCTAAGGATCTATTAAAAGACACGGCTTCCTATTATCTGCTCACAACAGAGCAATCTCTATTATTCAATAAGGAAGAATTCCAGCAACATATTGATGCAGGCCATTTTAAAATGGTGGGCCGGCAAGCCGAGTCATGGTTAGGTGTTCCCTTTAAAGTAAATGACAGAATTAGCGGGGTCATTGCGGTGCAAAGCTACAGTGATCGTTATCACTACAGTGAGCATGATCGCGCGCTTCTTACCTATGTAAGTCGCCAAATTAGCATGGCTATTGACCGTCAATTATCACGTCAAGAATTAGAGCACCGTGCATTACATGATGAACTAACAGGGTTAGCAAACCGTTCATTATTAATTGAACGCATAAAACACGGCATATTGCGTTTAGCACGTGCGAATAAAGAGACCCAACATGCGTTGTTGTACTTAGATTTTGATCGGTTTAAAAGTATTAATGACTCATTAGGTCATGAAGTGGGTGACCATTTTTTAGTGAGAATTTGTGAGTTAATTCAAGGCACCATTCGTAACACAGATACTTTTGCCCGCTTAGGGGGAGACGAATTTGCGATTTTTATGGAGAATATAACCGATAAGCAGCAAATAAATGATGCCCTAGAGCGAATTCAAACTGCACTAGCTGATCCCCTCAATATTGACGGCCACTTATTACAGGCTTCTACCAGTATTGGCGTTGCATTTTGTGAAAGTGAAAACGACAAAGCTTACAAATTATTGCAACATGCTGATGCAGCCATGTACGAAGCTAAATCTTCAGGGCGTGGACACGTAAAGTTTTTTAATAACACAATGCGTAAAAAGCTAAAAACCCATGCCGATATCGAAAATGATTTACAGCATGGCATCGAACACAATGAATTTGAACTGTATTATCAACCAATTTTTACAATTCAAGAGGCACAGGTCATTGGCTTCGAAGCACTGGTACGCTGGCACCATCCAACCAAAGGGTTTGTAGCACCGAATGATTTTATCCCCGTTGCAGAAGATACAGGGCAAATCATCAACTTAGACCTGCATTTACTCGACTTAGCAGCTCAGCAAATTTCACATTGGTATCAACACGGACTTCCCTTTACCAGAGTCACTGTTAATGTCTCGTCTAGACACTTTGCGAGTCTTGATTTTGTAGCCCAAATGCATGCTTTATATAAAAAGTATCAACTTCCGTTAGGGTCACTCTGTCTAGAAATTACAGAATCAGGGCTAATAGGTAATTTAGAACTCGCAACTAAAATAATAAAAGGGTTAGCGCCCCTTGAAGTAAAACTTTGCTTAGATGACTTTGGGACAGGTTACTCTGCCCTAGGCTATTTACACCAATTACCGATTCATATCTTAAAAATTGATAAGAGCTTTATTGATCATATTACAAAATCACATAACCCATTAATAGATGCCATATTATCTTTAGCACAATCATTACAGCTTGATGTGGTTGCAGAAGGAATTGAAACTGAGCAACAGCTAGCCATCTTAAAACAAACACCGTGTAAATTTGGTCAAGGCTTTTTAAAAGCAAGGCCAATGCCGGCAAAGGATGCTAAAAACGTTATTTTACATGGCTTATAAAAAGCATACTCGCCTTTATAAGCCATGAAAAAAACGACCTTACTGTAAAAAGACGGATTTGTTTATTGATAAGCTTGCTGTAATAACCTTTAGCAACCATACGCAATCATTTTCAGGCATTAAACCTGACATACACAGCGTTAAGGATGTCTGATTAACGCCTCCATGGATGCAGGAGTTACAGCAATGCAAAGGCGATTACCAAACACAAATAACACAGCTACATAACATAATGTGCTTGCTAACGACGCGGTGTTCTTACCTCACATTTATTGCCCTAAATTAAACGCCTTGCTAGCAACGGGATGACTCAACGTATACTTTTTTATATCGGTTGTTAATATAACTTGCTAACACTGAACACAGAGCCCTCTATTGAGCAATATATACATGCCACTCCCCTCTACACAGCACATTAATCTTTCTCACTCTATACCTTAAGTTTACCTTTATACCTGAGTACACCTTATGCCTAGTTCACATTTTTAGGCTTCAAAAGCTAAATTTGGCACTGGCGGCACTCGGGATACCTTTATTGAGTTTTCTCTTTTTTGTCGCTTTTCCTATGACTGCTAAATTCGCCACTTATAAACTTGAGGTAAATTCATGGAAATATCGCAGCAAGTGTAAAAAAACAAACTGACAACGCTGTCATTTGTTAATTAGAAAGGTTATTGTAAACACGCAGTAAAAAACAACGCCATTTTAGACGTCTAGACGTTGAAAAAATATAAACGAAAGCGTAGTATGTTTGTAATCTGAGTTTGACTCACATTTTTCATGAGATTTTTTAAAGATGATTGATATAAAGCACCTTAAAACAATTGCGACACTTAAAGAGACCGGTTCTTTAGTTAATACAGCCCGAGAACTCTTCTTAACGCAATCAGCGTTATCACATCAGATTAAAGATCTCGAAAATAAACTCGACTGCCAGTTATTCGAACGGAAAACACAACCGGTTCGTTTCACACCGCAGGGCATGCTCTTACTTGAATTAGCCAACGAGGTGCTTCCTCGGGTAGAAGCCACAAAGTGTCGATTAAAAGAGAGTCTTAATCAACCAATATCAAACTTGAGATTAAGTGTTGAGTGTCACGCCTGTTTCCATTGGCTGCTGCCAACAATTAAAGAATTTAATAATTTTTGGCCAGACATTAAAGTCGATTATGAACGCGGTTTTAGCTACGATGCTATTCCTGATTTAATGAATGACGAACTCGATCTTGTGCTTACATCAGATATTCGTGAACCAGATCAGCTCGAATATGCACATCTATTCGACTTTAAATTAAAATTAATCGTGGCACCTGATCATGAGCTTGCAAAAAAAGCCTATGTGACCGCCCTGGATCTGAAAAACGAAACAATCATTTCATACCCTATTCCACGTGAACGTCAGGACATTTTTAAGCATTTTATACAAAATGCACGCTTTGACGGCACACTTAAAACCGTTGACCAAGGCTTATTAATTTTTCAGCTTGTTAGTGCTGGAATGGGGGTTGCTGCGCTACCAGACTGGTTAGTTACACCTTATGAAAGCCAAGGCTTGATAAAATCAATTCCATTAGGTGCTCTAGGTCTTACACGTCCTATGTACTTAGCAATGAAAAAAAATATGAAAGATAATCCTGTATATCGCCATTTTTTGAATACTTGCAAACTAAATAATGGTCGCTAAACACAGATAAACTATCTAACATCGTTATATCTTACAATCACTTGTATTTACTATGTTTGAAATTAAGAAGATAATTGGCTCATTGTTAATGCCACTCCCGTTGCTTGGCATAATAACATTATTAATGGTATTTCTAGCGATAACACAGCGACGAAAAGCGCTCTATTTAGGGTTTATCAGTGTATTAAGCCTACTAATTGTAAGCACCCCTTATGTTGGTCAAACGCTGATTGCTTCAAGTAATAACCCACAATGGCAATTTAATAAACGCCAACACTCCCAGATTGATAACATTGTTGTTTTAGGTTGTACCATCATGCCGCATCCACAACTTGTTGCTAATAACCAACTGGGCGATTGTGCTATAAGCCGCTTATTAGAGGGTGTAAAACTTGCGCATCAATACCCGGATGCTATTTTATTTGTCTCTGGTGGTGGCTTTGCCAATACCACAAACAGCCAATTGATGTTTGAAACAGCCAAGACATTAGGTATCGCAGCATCAAGGATCAAACAAAACCCGCTTGCGATGGACACCGCAGAAGAAGCGAAAAGACTGGCGATATATTTGGTCGACAAAAAGAGTGCTTTAGTCACATCTGCAAGCCATATGCCGCGCGCAAAAGATCTCTTCAACGCGCAAGGAATCGAGGTAATACCCGCAGCAACAGATTATAAAGATTACAGCCAATTTCCCATGTACAAACAATTTATCCCCAGTGCCGATGTACTCGTTGCAGTTACACGAGTGAGCCACGAAAAGGTAGGCAGTCTGTGGATTAAATTACGCCGCTGGATTGATCCAGAGGCGTTGTAATCACTTAACCCTGTTAGATTAAACAGGGTTATCAATATCTATAAAAGTAACATCAAAACCATGCTGCTCAACTAAAAGCTCGCCAAGCGCTTTTATTCCGTATCGCTCCGTAGCATGGTGACCTGCAGCGAAAAAATCAATTCCTTGCTCTCGCGAGCTATGAATAGTTTGCTCAGATGCTTCACCTGTCAAATAGGCATCAATACCTTGAGCAGCAGCTAAGTCAATATAACCTTGCCCGCCCCCTGTACACCAAGCAATGGTTTCAATCTTGTCATCGCGCACTAAGCTCGTTAAAGGTTCACGGTGTAGCACTGTGCTAATTTTGTCTGCAAACTCTTTGCCCGTTAAAGGTGTTTTTAAAAATCCTTTTACTGCGACGCTGTTTGGTCCCGCTTCAAGGCCCGCGCTAAGTTCAATATCTAATAAGTGTGCAAGTTGCGCATTGTTGCCAATGACGGGATGAACATCTAATGGCAGATGATAAGCAAATAAGTTGATATCATGAGCAAGTAACGCCGCTACACGCCGTTTTTTCATACCTGTGATTGGCTGAGACTCACCTTTCCAAAAATATCCATGGTGAACCAAAATAGTATCCGCGCCGTGATCAATAGCCGCATCAATCAATGCTTGGCTTGCCGTGACCCCTGTCACTATTTTTTTTACCTCGTTTGCACCTTCAACCTGAAGCCCATTCGGGCAAAAATCTGCGATTGAGTCGGGTTTTAGAATGTCGTTTAATAACTGAGTAAATTGTTTACGTTGCATATAGAAATCGTCCTCTACCCCTTAAATTTGTGCAAATTTTGGCGTTTATAAGTCAAAAATGGAAGGAAAATCGCAAAAAATTGAAAAGTAAGCTGAAAATAGGTATAAATATATATTCTTAATCTGTGTTTACAACGTATAGGGTCTCTGATGAGCAAACTAGACAAAACAGAAGTGTTAAATGCCTTCGAAGCAGCTTATGAAGCAGCGAATGGTAAAAAACCTGAAATCACAACAAAACCTGGTTGGTATAGCATCGACGGTGGCAAAAATTTGCGCCTTGCTGATGTTGCAGCGCTGACTGAAGAGCTCACTTCTGGTAAAACAGCTGAGCCTAAAGCAGAAGAAGCACCAAAAGCACCGGCAAAAAAAACCAAAACTAAAACCGCTGCGCCAGCTAAGTCAGTTAAAAAGTCACCATTCACTGTAGTGAAAGCGAATGATGATGGTTTCAAAGCTGAAGAGCTGTGGATTGTTAACCTAGCTGAAAAAGACCACGATTGTCGTTTACCTCGTGGTGTTGTGTAACTAATTACACATTGAGAAAAAACCGCTATCAATTAGCGGTTTTTTTATGCCCAGTTATCGAGATATTTATCAAGTATTGTGAAACAAAACCACAAAGCACAATAAATACGGTACCTGTTAATACGGGCATTACTAAAAAATCCCAGCTTTGCAACGATTGCATTATTAAAATAGGGTTTGCCCCAGCGGCAGGATGCACTGTGCGTGTTAGCATCATTAATGAAATAGCCAACCCACTGGCAATAGCAATCTCAAAAGGACTGACACCAACAAAATTTACAAATACGACTCCTATAAACGCCGTTATAAGGTGACCACCAATCACATTTCTGGCCCGCGCAAGTGGACTTGTAGGTACACCAAAGACTAAAACGGCAGTCGCTCCAAATGGAGCCATTAACCATATGCCAAAATCCCCTCGTTGCTGTAAGTAAGCAAGTACAAAAATAGCCAGCGCTGCAAATCCACCTGCAATAACCGCTTTGTTAATTGTTTTGTCCATCATATCTCCATTGCTCAAGGTAGACCGAGTTGTCTACCTGCAAATAGTAGACAACTCGGTCTACTTATGTCAAGCTAGAATTTCTATCTAGGAGCAAGCATGGATAAAAGAACACACATTACATTGACTGCACTCGAATTGTTTTACGATAAAGGAATTCACAGCGTGGGGATTAATGAAATTATTAGTGCAGCAAATGTAGCTAAAAAAACGATGTACCATCATTTTGCAGGTAAAGATGAATTAATTTTAGCGTGCCTAAACGAACGGCACACTACATTCATCACGTGGCTTGAGAACGCCACCAACCAACAAACGACATTACACGATTTTCAAGAACGTTTATTTACAAGCTTCGAAGATTGGTTTCATTCTAAGGTTGCAGAGCTTGGAAACTTTAATGGCTGTATGTTCATTAACGCAGCGGCAGAATACTCAGCGCCGCAAAGCCCAGTCAACCTTGCATGTAAAGCACATAAAGCCGCTGTTTCTTCACTCATCAAACAGCGTTTGTCAGAATGTAAAGACGTAAAAGCCGAGAAAATTGATTCTCTTTGCCACTATTTAATGACACTCACTGAGGGAATGATTTGCCAAGCAAAAGTGTCTGGTATGAAGCAATTCCCTCGCCTGCTAAATTAAAAACCATAAAAAAAGCGGCTCAATGGCCGCTTTTCACTTTACGCTATTTATATCTTTTCAAAATATAATTTATCACGTTGTTTTCCGCCGACTTCATTCATCGTTGCCGCGTCAAATAAACGACCATTCACCATGGTATAGTCGATTTTGTCGGTATCACGAATATTCGTCAACGGGTTACCATCAATAACGATAAGATCCGCTAACTTACCCGGCTCTAATGAACCAATATTTTTATCTAAGCCGATGTATTTAGCAGGATCGAGTGTCGCCGCACGAATTGCTTCTAGCGGCGTCATACCGCCTTGAGCAAACATCCAGATTTCCCAATGCGCAGCTAAGCCTTCACGTTGACCATGAGCGCCCAAATTAACCAATACTCCTAAGTCTTGTAGCTCTTTAGCAACGCGTGCGTTGTTAAAGTGGTTGTAATGATGATCGGGTGCTTTTACTCGACGCATTGAGCGTGGTAAAAGTTGGTTTTTAGGCACAAATTTACTTAGGCGTGGGTGGTTCCACACATCCGTTTTATCATACCAGTAGTTTTCACCCCAAATACCGCCATAAGCAACACCTAACGTAGGTGTATAACCTACATCACTTTGCGACCATAGTTGGCGAATATCATCATAAATGTTCGCAACAGGAATTGAGTGCTCAATACCGGTATGACCATCAACGACCATGGTCAAGTTATGCTGCAATAATGAGCCCCCTTCTGGCACGACCATCATTTCAAGTTCACGCCCAGCTTCAATTACTTGCTGACGCTGTTCACGGCGAGGCTGGTTGTATGACTTAACACTAAATGCACCCACTTTTTTCAAGCGTTCAAGGTGGAATTTAGCATCGTCAAGCGAGTCAATATGCGATGTATAGCCCGGCATATTGGCACCGTACAGTATTGTACCGGTAGAGAAAATGCGTGGTGCCACTATCATGCCTGCTTTTTGCATTTCACTCGCAGCAAAAATTTCGGTGGTGTCGTTCGATGGATCATGAATCGTCGTAACACCCAGCGATAAACCAGCAAGGTTTTTCCAGTTTTGTTGCGGGATTATTTCATCACTGGCTTGCGCACCATGAGCATGGGCATCAACAATGCCTGGCATAATCGTCTTGCCGGTCACATCAATAACTTCTGCACCTTTAGGAATAGTTACAGAGTCTTTGCTTCCGACTGCTTGAATGTGTTTTCCATCAGTTACAATCACACCATTTTCAATAACTTGCTCACCATTCATGGTAATGATGCGTGCGCCCGTTAGTGCAAACATCCCCTTTGGCTCAGCCATTGTTTTGGTAAAGCCAATGTTGTCACCACTTTTCACTTTAAAATCTGTGCCTGCGTTTTTATTTATGTCAAATAAACCCGCTAAACTTGCATGATAAAGCTCAGGACCAAGACTCCAATACAGTTTATCACTGGTTCCACTCCAGCTAATATTCTCGCCCGCACGAACTGATAATTGTTCAATTGGGAATTGACTATCTTTCGGGCCAATATTAATGGTTTTACCGCGTTCAACAAAAGGGGTTACAAACACTTTAAAACGCTCAGCAAATGCCAAATATTTACCATCTGGCGACACTCTGAACTCCGTTGCATGCTCAGACTCATACAGCTTACGTACTTCTTTTGACTCAAGCTCAACCACACTCAGCGTAGGTTTAGGCCATGGGCTCATTACATAAATACGGTCATTCATTGCGCCAAATTGCGGCTGGTAACCTGACTTAGTGATCAGTGAGGATTCACCGCCCTTGGCACTAACAGAATAAATGCCCGGCTCTAATGACCAGGTTGGATTGAGGATACTGCCACCCGATGCTTTACGATAAACAACCGTTTTACCATCTGGGCTAAAGGTAGGTTCTACATATTTACCTGGTTCTTCTGTTAACTTATTACCTCGTCCGCCTCTTGCAGAAACGACACGCACAGAGCCTTGTTCATTGTCATCCCACGTTGTATAAACTACTTTTTTACCATCGCGGGAAAACTGTGGAAATAACTCAAAATGATCGTCTTGTTTAGTTAAGCGTTTCACTTTACCTGACTCAAGATCACGCTTATAAATATGACCCAAAGCTTCAAAAATGGCTGTTTCACCGTCTGGTGAAATTTGCACATTGCGCAGCATTTTTACCGCAAAATTATCGCTATCGATATTGTGTGTAAACCGCACTGCTTTTTGAATTTGTTTATTGGTTTCTACCTTAAATGGGATACGTGATACTGATTTATCATCAACATCTAATTTATGAATTGTGCCACCAGCCCAAAACACTAATTGCGCATTATCTGGCGTCCAAGCAATGGTCGGATAAACACCGTGTATTGCCCATGTTTCTTGCATATCTCGCTCAAGCTCACCATATAACTTTGTATGCTCACCAGTGTGAAGGTCATATAAATATAAGCTTGTTTGAAAATCATCACGCTTGATATAAGCCAGTTTTTTACCATCTGGTGAGGGAGTTGGACGAATAGCGCCCCCCATTCCATCAATAATAGTTTCAATTTCACCGGTTTCACGGTCATAGCGTTTAATTTTGTAGATACCCGCAACTGAATCTTTTGAGTAATGGAATGTTTTACCTGGTGTAGCATCATGTGAAAAATACACATAACGACCGTCAGGTGAAAACATCGGTTCACCTAAATCTTTTTGATCGTTTTCACGTGCCGTTAACTGCACCCCCTTACCACCGGCTTTGTGGTATAGCCAAACTTCACCCGCACCGAGTGAGCGGCTTGCTGTAAAGTGCTTACGCGCAACTAAATAGTCGCCATCGGGGCTCCATGCAGGGCTATTTAATAAACGAAACGTTTCGTCAGTGACGGCCTTTTGGTTTTCACCGTTGACATCCATAATCCAAATGTTATCACCACCACCTTGATCGGATGTAAACGCAATGTATTTACCATCAGGGCTAAAGCGCGGTTGCATCTGCCACGCAATATCACTTGTTAATTGTTTTGCCGTACCGCCCGAGATTGGCATAGTGTAAATATCACCCAACAGATCAAACACCAAGGTTTCACCATCAGGACTAATATCAACATTCATCCACGTGCCTTGTTCAACACTGATTTTGGCATCTAAAAACTGACCTGCTGGCGCATCAACTCGCCACTTTTCATCACCTGACTGCTCGGTTGCTATTACTTGCCCTGTAAAGGCGAGTGAAATCGAAACAGCCAAAGCCGTATGAAGCATTTTCTTCATGGAATTCTCACTTGTTATTGTTTTGTTATTTGCACACATATTGATTGCATCAAATAGCATAGCAAGATTCCAGCATTACGTGTTAAACAGTCGTAAATTGGCGACTAATGCCACGCAATGGGATCAAATTCATAATAGCCTACCAATAAATGATAAATTTCAGGATCGAATTGCCTAAGTGCAGCAGGCTTTTCAAGGAAAGTTTCGGTGATCACGGCAAAAAACTCGGCTTCATTGGTCGCCCCATAACTATGAATAACATGGGGCATACCGTAAGCAATGTGTGTTTTAAGCTGATTAAAAGCACGACTGAATACTTTGGCCCATTGTTGATAGTCAGCATTACTAGCAAGCAATGGCGTGCCTGTCGTTTTTCCTGTTTCTTGGTCTAGTTGATGAGCAAATTCATGGAATACCAAATTGTGGCCATCACTAGGGAGTCGGCTTCCTTCTAGCACATCGTGCCAGCTTAAGACCAAGGTGCCACCAGGCCATGACTCACCTTGTCTCACGGTATTGTGATAACTAACAAGACCTGCACCATCGCGTGATGTTTGTGGTGCATAATAGGCACTTGGATATAATAAAATGTCTTTCACATTACGATATAAAGGCCAAGGCTTATTGAGCACTAAAACACATGCATCTGCAGCAACAATGAGTTTCATTGCATCATTTAACTGCAGGCCATCACACCCAATAAATCGCTTTTCATTTAAGAACCAAACAATATGACGCTCTAATTTTTCACGATCAGCGTCCGTCATTTTTTGATAAATAGGCATGTACTTCAACAGCAATGACTTCTGCTCTGAAGTAAGGGAATAGGTCAGGTACTTTTTATGCCAAAAATGATTTCGAATATCATCCCAGCGCCAGTAACCGACAATAAAAATGAGCAAAAAAAGTAACAAAACAAGGTTAAGCATTATCATCGCCTAAAATATAATCTTGTTACTTTAATGTGTGCAAACAAAAAAAGATCAATTGTCTGCACACATTTTTATTTAAGTTGCAGTAAAAAGTTACAGGACAGGAACCGTTGCCGAACCAGTTACCACTTCTTTACTACCTTTGACTCGATACTCATAGTCGAAGGTAATCGTATTAACGTTACCAGACGCGTTATCATCAAGGTATGTTACATCCCACGGTAGTCCATGCATATACATTAAGCCATCTGGTAAAGAAGTATATTTAATTGCATTGCCCGAATCACCATAGGCCGTTTCATTTAATGCAATTGAAACTAGGTTTCTTAAACTATCATTATAAATATACTCACCAGAGACAATTGTAAGCTCTTCGTAAACAGGATTCATAGTGCCATTGTTTGTATAACCCGTTAAGGTAATATCAAGTTCGGCAAGTGATGCAATAGACGTTGGTAAATACAATCTCACGTTATTACCACGACTCGATGATGCTGCACTCTCACCCGCTGAGTTAGTAGCGTGAATCAATTGGCCAGCTTTCAAACCATTATTATTATCGAATTTAACATCTTCGATTGAAAACGCAGCTTTATCAGCAACCGTAAATTCATTTTCAAATGAATAATTAGCAGTTAAAGCAGTTTCTTTATCAATTACTGAATTTAAACGGTACTTATAACGACCAACACTAAGCGCTTGCTCAGGCAATACTTCCACAAAGGTATCATTTAATGACAATGATGAAGTCGTTGTAATGTCTACATCCTTTCTAATAAAAAATGTACTGCCAGCAGGGACTGAATCTGTTGTTGATTCATTACCACGGATCACTGTAAGTGAATTGCTTCTCACCAATGAAAAACTATCTTGTGTAAGCTCTATTGGTTTTGAGAAGAACAAGTAATAACCATTATTCAACGCATTAACAGTTTGGCTAAGCAAATCTACTTGCGTCGTTTGTGTGCCTTTATTGGCCTTAAAAATCACCGACACAACACCGTCTTCGACTTGGAAATTACCTTGGTTATAGATATTGCCGACCACCAACTCACCATTTTCTTCTCTAACAGAAAATGAATCAGATAAATAATTCTGACCATTTACATCTGTAAAAGCCGACATTCTTACAGTAAGTGATGAGCTGCCTTTAAAGTCATAAACATACTCATTTTCTGTCGCATCAAAGGTCAAAGGATTAGACTCAAAATCATTGCTTGATGCCACTAATTCAATATTTGAAAAGACTTGACCAGTTTCATCGATGACTTTAACACGTAATTGATACTCTTTTGTCGCATCTGTATCTTTAAACAAAATGGTTGCATCATCATTCAATGTGCTAAATGAGACAGAACTTTGATTGTAATAATTTTGTACAAGCTCATAATCATTAATAGCATCGTTATCAACATCCATATCGATATGAAGAGCAATTGCATTTCCCAAACCAACGGGTTTCTCAATTGAATAAAGATTAGTTTGCTCGTTATAGGTCGCACTGAAAAAGTGCTCATTGCGAGATTGCCACGTGCTATCTGTCAGGCCTAATGATGTAGTATAAGTAAATTGAAGGTCTTTAATGGGTGTATTTTCACCATCAAGCAATGCTGTGAATTGAATGGTCTCTGTTGTAGTAACTGAAAGTGAGCCTAGTTGGCTGACTCCAGAGCCTGAGTTACCATAAAATGCACGCTGTTGAAACGAACCATCAGTACTTGTCACAAGTAACACGTAATCAGAATGTTTTGGAATATTTTTCAATTCAAACATTCCATCACTCAGCGAAACTGCCTCAGACCAAGTATTGCCAATTTTAATTTGAATTTGTGCGTTAGCCGCTAAACTGTCAGTGACGTAATTTTTAACCGTTCCTGTTAAAGTCGCTGTTTCAGCTTCTTGAGTGGCCTTATTTTGTTCTTCAATTGCACTGATTAGTTCATCGTTATTATTGTCTTCAACTTCTAAACAACCAGATAATAAAAAACTCGCAGAAATTGCGAGTGCAATAGTATGTTTTTTAAACATAAAAACTCCATTTAATTATTTTTGTTTCCCTTATGGGGTCTACTATTATAATGAACTTAAAATGAATAAAAAAGCCATTTGTGACCAATCTACAAAATTGATGTTTCTTTATTGTAAATTACCACTTTGTTCCTGCCATTATTTTTAGCGTGGTAGAGCGCGGTATCGGCATGAGAAAGTAGCCGATCATAGTCGGTAACATTTGCATTATCTGCAACACCGAAACTTACAGTGACAGACAGTTCTTTCGCAAGTTCAGAAAAATTATAATCCGCGATTTCTAAGCGAATAATTTCACATAAACGCGCGGCTTCATCAGCACCTTTATGAGGAAATAGTAAAGTGAACTCTTCGCCCCCCCAACGCGCAGCATAACCTTCATCTGGAAAGTTGATACGTAACAAACGGGCAATTTCACAAATCACTTGATCACCAATCAAATGTGAAAAATTGTCATTAATTAATTTAAAGTGGTCAATATCCATAATCGCAACACTTAAGCTTTGCTTATTATGTTGGAACTGACTAAAGTTCTCGAATAGCCAACTATCGAATGCTCGTCTATTAGGTAGCTGAGTTAATTGGTCATGATTAGCGAGATGCGCGAATGCATCTGCTTGGTTCTTTAAATCGTGCATTTGTTGCTCGACCTTCTCCGTCAGCTCTATTTCAATGCGTTTATAATGATATAAACGGTATTTATATATTGCATAGGCTATTAAAAATAAGCCCAAAATAAGCACTAATTTAAAGCTGGTCTTTTGCCAAAAATATGGCGCAATTCTGAATCGTAGCGTTTGTTCATTGTTTTGCCATTCACTATTTGGATAGCCCGCACGGACTTTAAATGTATATTCTCCCGGAGGTAAGTTTGTATACTCAGTAATAGCTAAGCGGCCTCTATCAACCCATTCTTCGTTGTAGCCACTTAAGTGAGTTTGATAATTTAGACGCTGCGGCATAATAAAACTTAAGCCTGCATAATTAAATGACACCCTTGAAATACCCGCTGGTAAACTTAGTACATCACTTTTAGCGGGCAATGCAACGGGCTTACCATCAACTTCAAAGCTTTCTATGACTGTTGACAAACGGCGTTTACTCGCTTCTTTTAATCGCTCAGGCTTTACAATCGCAACCCCTTTTGCCGTTGCAACCCAGAGTTGACCATCAGAATGTGTCACTGCTGCAGGGTTAGAACCGCCATTTGCTTGCGCGCTCAGCATGCCATCGCCTTCATCATACAACTGCATAGAAACAACAACTGACTCCGCATCCGTAGGGTTATCTAAAAATTCAGTAAGCTGGGTTTTATTGAGCTGAATAACACCTCGATTACTGGTTAACCACAACGAGTCACCTTGCTCAATAACCTGAAATAATTTATCAACGGGTAAGCCCTGTTCACGTCCAAACAAATGCATAACATCGGTCTTCAAATCGTAACGTATGAGGCCTCGATCCGTTGCGAGCCACATTTTTTCGCCATCAAGATAGAAACCAAACGCATATTCAGTGCTAAATTTTTCAGGAAATTCTATGTTAGAAAATGTGTTTAATGCGGGATCAAAAATAGACACTCCAACACCCGTACCAACCCATAGCTGGCCTTGATTATCTTCAGAAAGTGCCATAATAAAATTGCCAGCTAAGCCTTCTTCAGTAGTGTAAGAATGAATTTGTCCGTCGTCTGTGAGCTTTGTAAGGCCGCTGGCAGTACCGATCCATAAATTATGTGAGCTATCGAATAATACCGCTCGTACCTCATTATTAAGAAGCCCATTAGTGCGATTCTTAACTGGGTAAATTTTGTTATTCACCACTTTCATGAGGCCACCAGTGTACGTGCCCAGCCATACATCCCCATTTTTGTCTTCAGTTAAACTTAGCACTGACAGGGGATCACGTTCATATGCTTGGTTTAAGGTGGTTATTTCCCCATTTATAATTCGGTTTAAACCATTGCTACTGCCTACCCACAAACTACCATCAGAATGAGACAATACGGTGCGAACATAATCTGAAGCAAGACCACGGCTTTGGCTCCAATTCGTAAACGGGGCTTCACGCAGTCTGAATAGCCCTGCATTAGTACCAACCCAAATGCTTTTTTCACGGTCCTGCAGTAATGACAGAATACGGTTATTCGGCAAGCCATCATCGGCATCGAGATTTTCAAGGCCTGATTGCCTCAATCTAAAAACACCTTTGTTGATTGTACCGAACCAAATGTCTCCTTGGGTATCTTCGAGCAAACTCGATATGGATTCATGATTGAGCGTTGCATCAACAGAGACAAATTTATCGTGTTGCTTTTGCCATGCTCCTTTTTCTGTGCCGACAATTAAGGTACCCGACTGAGTCAATAACAGCGTAAAAGCAGAGACATCAGGTAAACCGGCTTCTTGACCAACTTTACTGACCTTTTTACCTTCAATTTTGTATAAGCCATCACTGGTTGCAGCCCAAATGACATTCTGTTTGTCTTTTATTAGTCTGTATGCACTCAGTTTATCAACCAATGTGTGTTCTGTTGCTTTTTCTGATGCACGATACACAATACCTTGTCCCTCAAGAGCGAGCCAAATTTCGCCTTGTTCTGAGATCAATGCATGATTAATCATGGTCGATGAACTTGGAAGCGACCGCCACTGGCCCTGTGAGCGCACGGCAATCCCGCCTCGTGCTCCAACAATGTATAAATCGCCATTATCCATGGCTATCAGACTTCTTAAACCTGAATCAGGCAATCCTGGGATCTCGGTTCGTGTAAAAAGTTTAAACTCTCGACCATTAAAACGCGCCAACCCTTCCCACGTTGCTATCCAGATATAGCCATCTTTCGTTTGTGCAACACTGTTAATACTATTGTGAGGTAAACCTGAGCGTGTATTCCATGTCTCAGTAAAATAGTCACTCAATGAAAGGCGAGTTGATTCTGCAAAAGCGCTAAAACATACACACAGTAAAATGAGACTAACTACCCGCGCCATAAAGCTTAACCTTTAATTATTGTTCTTTTCAGTGATGCTGTGTGGTGCTCATATCGTCAACCAACACTTCCATTACTACTACATTAGTTGCAATTCTTACTCACTTTAATCACATTTAGCAACAATCAATTACAGTAATCATTAATTTTTTCTTGCAAGATTTGAACAAACCGAGCGACATGTAAACCATCCATTAAAGCGTGATGGACATCAATGGATAGCGGGATCTTGCCGGTTCGCTTATCGTATTGACCAAACACCAATTTAGGAATACCTAACCCGTGCCCCTCACTAACGGCATGTGAAAACCCCGTGAAATTTAGCCAAGGTAAAACAGAAATATGAATGAGATCGGGTTGCCCTTCTGTCGCTGCAAACGCTTCTGAGAAGAAAGGTTGCCCTTTACTTTCTTTTGCTACCTGCAATGCATGCTCAGAAAAGCGTTGAATAGAATCATGTTTTTCAAAGTAACTGAAACGCAATGTATCATCATCAGCTAACTCAACCACACTAGCACGTACAGTTGATAGCTGAATAGGACACGAATCTATAATACGCTGGCGCATGGGCGCATAATCGTGGCAAGCCTCTAAAGTCAGAAAAATATAGCTATGAAAAAATGAATACGGCGCTGACTTACACTGCTCATAAAGTGTAGCCATGTCGAGCGACACACAAACATTAAAGTAAGGGAGACTAAATTCTTTGAAAAAAGCAAAATGTTGCTTACGAGGCCATGACTCAAGATCAATTACGTGACAGTCATTTGGAAGAGAATGCATTGGGTGGCCCTGTGAAATAAAAAAACAGTGTAGCCAGATACATTCATTAAGTCATGTAATTGCGATTAAAATCCGCGATAGTCTATTGGCTTTTTAGGGCTGTTTGCATGTTGTCGCTTATAAAGGTATTTGGCGTAATATGTTATAGCTGTAAGCTTAATTAAGCGGTTTATTTGGAATAATATTGCAAATGGGTATTGAAGCCTATTTGGGCACAAAAAAAGGCGCGCCATGCGCACCTTTTTAAACAGCAAATTAATTAAATTATAAGCCGTTTTCGATGATTTCTAATGCAAGCTCATCAGCAATTAAATGCGTTGATTTTTGCTCTTTCTCTGAGCGAGCAAAAATTTCTGTTAGCGTATCAAAAATACCTTCAACGTGCTTCGTTGACGCCTCTGCACTGTAGCCTTCTGGTGCTGTTTCGTAATACACATTAATGATACCACCAGCATTAATTACATAGTCTGGCGCGTAAAGAATGCCTTTTTCACGAATGATTTCACCGTGGCGAGACTCTGCGAGTTGATTGTTAGCACAACCAGCAATAATCGTTGCTTTTAAACGTGGAATTGTCATGTCGTTTACTGTTGCACCTAACGCACAAGGTGCATAGACATCAACATCTAGGTCATAAATTTCATCGATACCCACTGCTGTCGCATTAAAGTCATTAACAACACGTGATACAGCTTGTTCGTTAATATCAGTAACAAACAATGTTGCGCCTGCTTCATGAAGGTGTTTACAAAGACCATATGCAACGGCACCTAAACCTTGCACAGCAACCTTTATACCCGATAAATCTTGATGACCACGTTGATGCTGTAACGCGGCTTTAATACCTAAAAATGTACCGTAAGCAGTGAAAGGTGATGGATTACCACTTTTACCTTCAAGACCCAGCACATAGTTAGTTTCTTTATTCATGATTGCAACGTCATCGCACGTGATGTTTACGTCTTCTGCTGAATAATAACTACCACTTAAACGCTCTAGCTGACGGCCAAACGCACGGAAAAGCTGCTCTGATTTAATTTCTTTTGCATTACCGATAATAACAGACTTACCACCACCGAATGGTAAACGTGCAACCGCATTTTTGTATGTCATACCTTTCGATAAACGAAGGGCATCGGTTACTGCGTCTTCGTCAGTCGCATAGTCCCACATTCTACAGCCACCTACAGCTGGACCTAACTTGGTATTGTGAACCGCGATAATAGCCTTAAGGCCTGATTCTTTATCTGAACAAAACACCACTTGCTCGTGGTTATCAAAGTCGACTTTATTAAATACAGCCACAGTTAAATACTCCGAAATTTTCTTACCCTTTTTGGGGTGTGAGCGCTGAAATTGCCGAGACTTTATCACTTCGTTTGCTCCCATGCCACTATATGAGATGATAAAACTAAGCTAAGTTACGCGATTGAAATAACAACGCAAAAAACACGTTAAAACAGGAAATATATACCTACATAAATCCACATAAAGCATGATTAATTCAAAACAAAAGTAAATCTACTAAATCTTTTTTACGTGAACGTAAAGGTCAAGTATAGCGTAAAGAAAAAGTGACAAAGTAATTCAGTAGCAAAAGCCTGAAAACACACACTTTAAGTCAAAAGTGTGGATGAGAAAGAGACTGGTCAGAGCTGAAAAAAAACGGCGCTTGGGCGCCGTTTCATATAAACGATTTAATGACGATTATTTTAATTTACCATCAAGCTCTTCGATTTTGGCTTTCCAAATTGCTGGGCCTTGCGTGTGCGCATTGGCACCTTCGCTGTCAACAGCAACAGTCACAGGCATGTCTTCAACTTCAAACTCGTAGATTGCTTCCATACCTAAATCTTCAAACGCCACTACACGCGCTTTCTTAATAGCTTTAGATACTAAGTAAGCAGCACCGCCTACCGCCATTAAGTACACAGACTTATTGTTTTTAATTGATTCAACCGTTGCAGGACCACGCTCAGCTTTACCAATCATACCAATGATGCCCGTGTTTTCTAACATCATGTCAGTGAACTTATCCATACGCGTTGCCGTTGTTGGGCCTGCTGGGCCTACAGCTTCATCACGAACCGCATCAACAGGACCGACGTAATAGATAAATTTATTATCGAAATCAACACCTTCAGGTAAACCTTCACCTGATTGGATCATATCTTGTAGGCGTTTGTGCGCCGCATCACGGCCTGTTAAAATAGTGCCAGAGAGAAGCACAGTTTCACCCATCTTCCACTCTTGTGTGTCTTCTTTAGTTAGCGTGTTTAAGTCAACACGACGTGTGCCCTCGCCAACTTCGAACGTCACTTCTGGCCAATCCTCAAGTTTAGGAGCTTTAAGCTCTGCTGGACCTGAGCCATCTAAGGTAAAGTGAACGTGACGCGTTGCCGCACAGTTCGGGATCATTACTACAGGCTTAGATGCCGCGTGCGTCGGTGCCGTTTTAATTTTTACATCAACAACGGTTGTTAAACCGCCTAGACCTTGAGCACCAATGCCCAACTTATTCGCGCGCTCAAAAATATCAATACGCATTTTTTCTTCTGTTGTCTCAGCGCCGCGTTCAATTAGCTCGTGAATATCAACCGGATCCATTAAAGATTCTTTAGCAAGCACGGCTGCTTTTTCAGCGGTACCACCAATGCCTATACCTAGCATACCCGGCGGACACCAACCAGCCCCCATTGTTGGGAGTGTTTTTTCAACCCACGCCGCAACATCATCCGATGGGTTCAGCATGACCATTTTTGTTTTGTTTTCTGAGCCGCCACCTTTAGCTGCAACCATCACTTCAACTTCGCCACCTGGCACTAAGTCGATATGAACCACAGAAGGTGTATTATCTTTCGTGTTTTTACGCGTACCAGCAGGGTCTGCAACGATTGATGCGCGTAATGGGTTATCTGGGTTTAAGTAAGCGCGACGTGTACCTTCATCAACCATTTGCTGAACAGTCATGTCTGTTTTATCCCACTTAACATCCATACCCACTTTAACGAAACAGGTAATAATACCGGTATCTTGACACAGTGGACGTTTACCTTCAGCAGACATGCGCGAGTTAATTAAGATTTGCGCAATAGCGTCTTTTGCCGCTTTACTTTGCTCTTTATTGTACGCTTTTTCTAAGGCTTGGACGAAATCGAGAGGGTGATAAAAAGAAATGTATTGCAATGCATCTTCAATGCTATCAATGAAGTCTTGCTGACGAATTGTACTCATTACGGGTTCCTTAAGTTTTTATCACGTCGCTTAGTACGTGATCCTGAGTAAACCGGTGACGAAGATTTACTCTACGGGTTAGTCATGGCATCACTATAAAGGAAATCATAACGCTGCCAATCAAATTTAACTTATGATAACCTCCTCGCCCGTTTCGGGCTAGTTATTCAAGGCAATGTAAATGATAAACGATGAAAATTTGTGCATAAAATTAGATTTAACCGATGATTGTATCTCACTCTTTACTCATTTTGCTCATTTGCCCTATGCCGTGTTACTTGATTCAGCAAATAGTAATCATGTAAACAGTCGTTTTGATATCATTGCCATTGAACCACTAAACACATTAGAAGTTAGCAACAACCAATGCTTTTTAAATGGCGAAGCGCAATCCCGTGATTGCTTCACGCTAATGAAATCAGCACTTAATGATTTTGATAATACAGCCAATCCAAACGGGCTTCCTTTTACGGGGGGCTGGCTGGGCTACTTTGGATACGATTTTGGTCGTGTAATAGAAACCATGCCATCGCATGCCGACAATGATATTGCGATGCCACAAATGGCACTGGGTTTATATCCTGATGCACTGATTTTCGATAAACAGCAGCAAAGCTGGTTTTATGTTGCTCAGCGACACCATAATCGTTTAGCTCAATATCAACACTTTTTATCTCAAACACCCACAGATTCTGTACCGTTCACTCTCAATAGTGATTGGCAGTCGAACATGACAAAAGCCAGCTACACTGAAAAGTTTGAACAAATTCAAGCCTACTTAAAAAGTGGCGACTGTTATCAAATTAATCTAGCACAGCGTTTTAGCGCTGAGTTTTCAGGCTCAACATGGCATGCATATCGCACCTTAAGAGACGCCAACAAAGCACCTTTTTCGAGTTATATAAACCACCCAGACGGCGCCATTTTATCGATTTCTCCAGAGCGTTTTATTGCCATAAACCAAGGAAAAATTGAAACCAAGCCAATTAAAGGCACACTACCACGTTTAGCCAAACACGCCGATGATGAGGCACAAGCACTGCGCCTACAACAGTCTGAAAAAGACCGTGCCGAAAATGTCATGATTGTTGATTTATTACGTAACGACTTAGGCAAAGTGGCAAAACCGGGCTCGGTTACTGTTCCCGCCTTATTTGCCATTGAAAGCTTCCCTGCGGTGCACCACTTAGTCAGCACTGTTCGAGCCGAATTAGCGCACGGTAAAGATGCTGTAGATCAAATACACGCTGCATTTCCTGGGGGCTCTATCACAGGCGCACCTAAAATTCGTGCCATGGAAATAATAGAAGAGCTCGAGCCACATCGCCGAAGCGTATACTGTGGTTCAATTGGTTACTTAAGTGCCTGCGGTAATATGGACACGAGTATCACCATTCGTACCTTAGTGTGCCATCAGGGTACGATATACTGTTGGGCCGGAGGCGGTATTGTCGCAGATTCACAGGTCGACTTGGAGTACCAAGAAACATACGATAAAGTAAATAAAATATTGCCTTTACTAAAGTAATAACCTTGAATAGTCAGCAATTAATCACCCGCTTCAGCTTAAGTATGGCCACTGAGCCTGCACAGCAAATTCACATAAATGCGGATAAGCGTGCCAGTGCGGTGATGTTACCGCTCATCGATGTTGAAAACGACGCACATTTAATATTGTGTAAGCGTCCTCGTCATTTACTTCACCATCCAGGGGAGATCTGTTTACCGGGTGGTAAGTTCGAGAAGCAGGATGAGTCATTAATGCACACGGCACTGCGGGAACTCCATGAGGAGCTTAATATTGCTGCACATAATGTTACAGTGCATGGGCAACTTCATCAGTACTCAACATTAACAGGGTTTACGATTGCCCCCTATGTATGCAGCCTTGCTGCAGGAACCGGTTGGCAGGCAGATCCCAACGAAGTCGAAGTGAGCTTTTTACTGCCTATTTCACATTTAAGCGATCACAGAAACTGGCAACCGCTAAGCTTTCAACGAAACGGTAAAACATTCGTTTTAAAAGGCTTAATGACACCGCATGGTCTTCTATGGGGAGCAACAGCCAGTATTATTAATAACTTTATAAAACAACTCGCCCTACCAGTTTAATTATCATGCTTTTAGGGTTACACACGCTCACATACACGTTATTATGTGACACCGTTCAAAGGCAGAAAATACGCCGTATTTAATAAAAAATGAGTAGCAAATTATGATCAGTGCATTCGATATGTTTAGTATTGGTATTGGCCCATCATCATCTCACACTGTTGGTCCAATGCGCGCTTCACGTTTATTTGTAAATGAGCTAGAAGAAAAGAACTTATTGTCTCAGGTAACCGATGTAAAAGTTGAGCTATTTGGCTCGCTTGGCCAAACAGGTATCGGCCACGGTTCTGGCAAAGCCGTTATTTTGGGCTTAGCAGGTTACGACCCTGAAACAATCGATGCTGACTTAGTTGATGACATATTAGCTAAAATCGAAAAAGAACAAGTTATCTACTTAAATCAGAGCCACAAAGCGAAGTTCCCTAAACAAGGTGCGATTGTTTTTCATCGTAGAAAAACCTTGCCTAAGCATTCAAATGCGATGGAAATCATAGCAAGTCAAAATGGCGAAAAGCTCTTTAGTAAAGTGTACTACTCTATTGGTGGTGGCTTTATTGTTACAGATGAAGAGTTTGAAAATGAAAAACAAAAAGCTCTTGATGTTCGTGAAGAAAATCCAGCCCCCTATCCCTTTAATACAGCCAAAGAATTGCTAGAGTTATGTCGCGAATCAGGTTTTAGTGTATCGACATTAATGATGCATAATGAGAAAACGTTGCGCAGCGAAAATGAGATAAAAGACACCCTTTTTAATATCTGGCAAGTAATGAAAGCCTGTATAGAGCGTGGTATGCGTACCGAAGGTATCCTCCCTGGAGGCTTAAAAGTTAAACGTCGTGCCCCCAGCTTACACCTTAAACTAAACATTGAAGTAAACAATGATCCGCTGCGTGCTATGGACTGGGTTGATTTATTTGCGCTTGCAGTAAACGAAGAAAACGCAGCGGGTGGCCGTGTGGTCACTGCGCCAACAAATGGTGCTGCCGGTATTCTTCCTGCGGTTCTAATGTATTACAACACCTTCATCAAAGAAGTAGACCGTGATATTGCGACACGTTATTTATTAACAGCGGCTGCAATTGGTATTTTATATAAAAAGAATGCGTCAATTTCTGGCGCAGAGGTTGGCTGTCAAGGTGAAGTCGGGGTTGCTTGCTCTATGGCTGCCGGCGCCCTGACCGAAATAATGGGTGGTAACGTAGTACAAGTAGAAAATGCCGCTGAAATTGGCATGGAGCACAACCTAGGTTTAACTTGTGACCCCGTAGGCGGTCTTGTACAAGTTCCGTGTATTGAACGCAATGCTATGGGGGCAATTAAAGCGATTAACGCCTCTCGTTTAGCTATGCGCGGTTCTGGTGAACAAAAAGTAACGCTCGATAAAGTCATCAAAACCATGCTCGACACAGGGAATGATATGAAAACTAAATACAAAGAAACCGCACGCGGCGGTTTAGCGGTTAATATCATTGAGTGTTAATTAATACCATATATGGTATGACACATGCCCATTATCAAAAAAGCCGCTTAAGCGGCTTTTAATTTAATAACTTCACTACTTGATTGGCAATTCAATATTTTCAAACAGCTTATCTACGTCTTCTTGATTACGCAGCAAACTGGCGCGTTCAACCAATTCTTTTGTTAAATGAGGGGCAAAGCGCTCAATGAAGTCGTACATGTAACTACGCAAAAAGCTGCCTTTTCTAAAGCCAATCTTAGTGGTACTCGCTTCAAATAAATGACTTGCGTCAATACACACTAAATCGTTGTCTGTCACTTGATCAATTGCCATCGACGCTACCACGCCAACCCCAAGGCCAAGACGCACATAGGTTTTAATAACATCGGCATCCGTGGCTGTAAACACAATATGCGGTTCAAGCCCATGTGCACTAAAGGCTTTATCAAGTTCAGAGCGACCTGTGAAGCCAAACACATAGGTAATTAACGGATACTTCGCGACATCGGCAACAGTCAGGTTATCTGCTTTTTTCGCCAGCGGGTGTGTTTTTGCAACCACAATACTGCGATTCCAGTGATAACAAGGCAGCATGACAAGGTCAGAATATAAGTGTAATGCTTCGGTCGCGATAGCGAAGTCAGCATCACCACGTGCTGCCGCATCAGAAATTTGCTGCGGCGTGCCTTGATGCATATGCAGTGACACCGCGGGGTATTTTTTCATGAACCCCTGAATGACATTTGGCAGCGCATAACGGGCTTGTGTGTGCGTGGTTGCAATGTTCAATTTACCTTGATCTGGCAAAGTATGTTCATTTGCGACGGCTTTGATACCTTCAACTTTCGACAAGATTTCTCGTGAAATATTAATGATTTCATTGCCAGCACTGGTTACATGTGTCAAATGCTTACCACTACGGCCAAAGATCTGAACACCCAATTCGTCTTCTAGCATACGAACTTGTTTTGAGATCCCTGGTTGAGATGTAAATAAACTTTCAGCTGTCGCAGAGACATTGAGTTTATGATTTTGGACTTCGACTATATATCTGAGTTGTTGTAGTTTCATGGCTGCATTGTAAACGTTGTTATTCTTTATTTATAAAGGCTGCTAAGCGCAATGCCAAGTGATATTTCATCGCACTGTCATTTTTTACTTTTATCGCGATTCTTTCTAAGGCTACCACATTCAACTGTGACTCGGTAGCGATGTTTATTCATAAAATACTCAATAAACATGCTTGCTTAACACGACCCTAATAAAAAAGAATGGTTGATTGATAGTTTATTGCACATAAGTATGCGCAAAACTATCCAGATGTAATATTTTTAATGTAAGATAAAAAAATTAGATAGTGAAAACTGAGATTTAGCTATGATTGTTTCTATCATCATTATGCTCATTGTTGCCTTGATTGTCATTGCACTGTGGGTAAGCGCGGTGCAACAACATAAAGAAAAACAAGAGTCAGAGCGTCGCAAAGAACTAACAAAACAGAAAAAAATCATCGAAGAAGCAGAAGAAGTACTGCTCAATAGTACAAACATTCCGATGTCTGAAAATATTTTACGTATTATTCAACGCCGTGTTTATGATGCATTAGCGAGCATGGTGCAGCTATCACCTAACTCAAAAGAACTAAAAAGTCGCTTAAACGAAGCTAAGCAGCGCTTGACCTTGCCAATTGACTCTAATAATTCTGATGCACTTGTATTACCCGATAATGACAAACAATTAATTTCACTGATCCAAAGTATCAAAAAGTTACGTGCATTACTGCGCTCTGAACATGGTAAAGGCAAAGTAGATAGTCAGGTATTTGTGGCCGAGGATAAGCGTTTAGAAAAGTTGCAATTAAGAATCAATGTTGAAAGCCAAATTAAGCGCGGTATTTCAGCGCGTGCAGCAAACATGGTTGGCTCAGCACGTCAGTACTTTGAAAAAGCGTTAGCCACACTTGCTTCTGTAAGCTACAGCGATGACTACATAAATACTAAAAAGCAGGAAATCGAAAATTACTTAGAAGCTATCAGCACGGAACTAAAGGCGTCGAACGCAACATCAAGAAAGAAAAAAGCAGAGCAAGAGCAAGACGATTTAGATGTGTTATTTGCCCCAAAGAAAAAGTGGTAATCCACTTTTTCTTTGGTCTGCATTCATTACGATAAAAACGCGAATTTAATAATAAATAGTGCAGTTAGTACCCATACACTCACACTGATTTCATCTTTTTTACCACACACTAATTTAACCGCAGTATACGCAATAAAACCCAGTGCAATACCATGCGCAATTGAAAATGTTAGCGGGGTCATTAATAGCACTACGCTTACAGGAATTGCATCTGTCATGTCATCCCAATTAACCAGCTTTAAATTTTGCATCATTAAAACAGCCACGTACAATATCGCGCCTGCTGTTGCGTAGGCTGGGATCATACTGGCAAGCGGTGCAAAGAACATCATAAGCAAAAAGCAAATTCCGACGACTACCGCCGTTAAACCTGTACGCCCACCTACAGATACACCGGCCACTGACTCAATGTATGATGTGGTTGTCGACGTTCCCAGCATAGAGCCTGCAATCGTGGCAGTACTGTCCGCACTCAGCGCTCGGCCTAAACGTGGCATTTTGCCTTGTTCATCAGCAAGACCCGCTTTTTGTGTTACAGCGACAAGCGTGCCTGACGTATCAAATAGATCTACAAAGAGAAACGCAAAAATAACCGTCAACATCGAAATTTCTAGTGCGGCTGCAAAATCTAATTGCATAAACGTAGGCGCAATTGAAGGTGGCATAGAAACAATGCCTTTGTATTCAACAAGATCTAAACCTAATGCGATGCCCGTCACTAACAAGATGCTGATCAACACCCCACTTTTCATATCACGATACAATAACGCAGCAATCACAAAGAAGCTTAAGATAGCCAATAAAGGGCCAGGCGCAGTAATATCACCTAATTGCACCAGTGTGGCAGGACTTGCGACGATTATCCCTGCATTTTTTAATGCGATTAGCGCTAAAAAAGCGCCAATACCCGTTGCGATAGCACGCTTTAAAACCAAAGGAATCGCGTCGATAATCCATTCTCTGACTTTAAATAAGCTCAAGCATAAAAAAATACATCCCGACATAAACACCGCACCAAGCGCTGCTTGCCAACTGTAACCCATACCAAGTACGACACCATAGGTGAAAAATGCATTTAAGCCCATGCCTGGAGCCAACGCTAATGGGTAATTTGCCCACAACCCCATAATAAAGCACCCAATCGCCGCCGCAATACAGGTTGCTACAAACGCAGCACCTTGGTCCATACCTGCTTCTGCTAGCATGGCTGGATTAACGAAAACAATATAAACCATAGTGATAAATGTTGTGATACCCGCAATGGTTTCACGGCGGACTGACGTGTTGTTTTCACGTATTTTGAAAAGTCTTTCGAACATGTTGAACTTTAAGTTAAGATTAATTGGCTAATTTTATCATATTTTCTCATAATTAGAGGACAATTTACCTTGCAATGTTCTAAACTAATAAGGTCTTTTATTTCAAGAAAATAACTAAACTATGTCTGATAAATCGCCAGTAGGCTTAGATTTAGAGCAACAACTTGACAACGTACTTGCCTTTATAACGCAGCCTGATACAGGGGATGAGCCACAAAAAAGTACGCAATCAGTTGAAAAAACACTAAACAAAGCGTTGTATTATCTTAAAAACGAACAAGCGCCACTTGCCGCAAAGTGGATGCGTTTAGCTGCAATGGCAGGTAATCATAGAGCACAATTTTACATGGGGCTGTTTTTTATAAAAGGCCAAGGCGTGCCGCACAGTGTTTTCCATGGTTCAGTCTGGTTGAGTCTCGCCAGCAGCCAAGGTTACGAGCCTGCAACCGCTGCCCTAAATGATTTAAGAAAGCACATTAGTACTCGCCGTCTGCAAGACGCACAAAGCTATGCAGCAACGCTATATGAACAAATCCACCAGCAACAATTTTCGCACCTTATTCCACACAACCCTGACGCCAATTAACAAGCGTCAGGATTCACTGCTAATTACGAGTGTTTTGTCAGTTTGCTCTCAAAGGCGATAAGCCCTGCGCCTATCACAACCAATAAAATACCAACAAACTCAAGCCATACATGGCCTTTATGCGACTTAATAATAGGTGTTTTTGAAGTTACACTAAATAAACGCCTACCCTGTTCGCCTGACTCGACGAACGAAGTGCCTTTATAGTCAGGTGAAATAATAAATTTAAAATCACGTCTGTTAGTCATTTCGCGATGTTTTGCATCTATATTTTCCCCGCTTTTATCTACGAGTAGTGTTCGCCAATCATAAAAAATACCATCCGGCTCATTATCTTTCACTACACCGTATGATTTGTACTCATAAAATTCTGTGTTAAATAACTTTTCTTGATGGCCTAAATAAAATAGCGCACAACCTAAAGCACTTATCAGTATGGCGCTATAAATCAGTGAACGCTGTTTAAAATTGTTTGTTAGTTTGTTGCTTATACCAAGCTTCAATATCAGGCACATTAATCAGCCGAGCTTTATCTACTGAGTGTTTTAATGGCTGCATAAAATCACAAATGGTTAAATTGAGTGCGGCTAATATAGAGCGAAATGTGTCATTAGAAGGCACTGACTTATCGTTCTCAAGTTTTGATAAGTAGCTTTGCTCTATCCCTACTTGCTCAGCAAATTCTGGTTGGCTTAGTTTAAGCTCACTACGATAGTGTTTTAGTTGTGAACCGAATGTACTCATAACGCATGTCCTTTTCTATTGTGGAGCGGTCATTCTTTGCTATTCATGCAGAAATAAGAAGCTGAATAAATATGAATAGTGAAGAATATTAGCAAGTTAATTGGAAAGATACGAGATACGAGATACGAGATACGAGATACGAGATACGAGATACGAGATACGAGATACGAGATACGAGATACGAGATACGAGATACGAGATACGAGATACGAGATACGAGATTATCAGAATAAAGGGGTGTTTTTTAAAATCAATCATTTGTTTGAGGAAAATAAATGGCGGAGTGGACGGGACTCGAACCCGCGACCCCCGGCGTGACAGGCCGGTATTCTAACCAACTGAACTACCACTCCGCAGTGGTATGTGCATGGGGTAATGCACTAAATTTGTTCATGATATCAAGTGGCGGAGTGGACGGGACTCGAACCCGCGACCCCCGGCGTGACAGGCCGGTATTCTAACCAACTGAACTACCACTCCGCAGAGATATCATTGTTATTACTTAATTTGTTGGCGGAGTGGACGGGACTCGAACCCGCGACCCCCGGCGTGACAGGCCGGTATTCTAACCAACTGAACTACCACTCCGCGATACAAATTTTGTAATTAAATAGCTGTTAAATAGTGGCGGAGTGGACGGGACTCGAACCCGCGACCCCCGGCGTGACAGGCCGGTATTCTAACCAACTGAACTACCACTCCGCAGTATCTAATGCTATTTATTTTTTCCTATTGGCGGAGTGGACGGGACTCGAACCCGCGACCCCCGGCGTGACAGGCCGGTATTCTAACCAACTGAACTACCACTCCGCAAAGGAAAATGTTTTACAACCATTAGTTGTGTAAGTATTGGCGGAGTGGACGGGACTCGAACCCGCGACCCCCGGCGTGACAGGCCGGTATTCTAACCAACTGAACTACCACTCCAGCGCGTACTTACAAATTGTCGAAAATTGGCGGAGTGGACGGGACTCGAACCCGCGACCCCCGGCGTGACAGGCCGGTATTCTAACCAACTGAACTACCACTCCACAATTTCGTTGCTGACTGAGTCTCCCCTGACAGCGGCGTGAATAATACGAATCACCCTCTGGTTCGTCAAGGGCTTTTTTGTATTTTTACAGGTTTTTTAGTCATCTGACATCGAAAGGTTTAAAATTTCACCTGATTTGTCATTTTTTGAACCATTTTTGCCAACTTCATTTTCATTCGTTGCTTGCTCAACATTTTCAGATGAGCTTTTTTTCTTTAAAAACGGTAACGATAATTTGAATTTAAGTGGTTTCTTTTGCACAAAAATACGAATGGCTAACCACCCTAATAGAAGAACGATTAAATTTCCAACAACAATAAGTGTCACCATTAGCACAGTGGATGCTTTTTTTTCTTCTTCTAGGATTCTTTGCTGCTCAGCTTGCGCTGCTAAATCGACTTCTGGACGAACAATTTCAGGTACAATCTCAATGGGTCGTTCAATTTCAAATTTATACGTCGGCAGCGTCGCCATAAATTCACGGTCATTTATATTGCTACCAAACACCGATAGCTCGACACTGTATCGACCCCAATCATAATTTTTGATTGCTAATTCTCTGGTTTGAGATTTATCAGCATCAATTGAAAACATTTGCTCTTCATTATTGGGGTAATAGATTTTACCTTGAATAAGCACTGTTTCTGGTTTGACGATTTCAGGGTTTAAAGTAATCGTTAAGGTATGCTCATCGGTATCTTGTTCTGCTAATGCCATGTCATAGCTAAAAGGAGGCTCATGAACAACAATCGGCTTTTGTACTACTGTACGTTTTAATATCGGTGTTTCTATATATAACTCTGGTTGCCACTCCCCTGCTGGGAAGACCAATTTAAACTCCCCGGTAAACACACCATCAAGGGGGCGCTCATCAAACCCACGACCATCATCTTTAAAATCGGTAACACTTTGCGTGCCCGCTCCAAAATTAGCGAAGTCACTGTTATTGGTACTTACAAAATCAACATGTAGACTTATGACATCTCGAAATTGCCCCACCTCAATTGGCTTACCATCATTGAGTACTCGGCCTGTTAATTTAATGGTTTCGCCACGAAACAACATGGGAGGGAGAGGGTCTACACGTAATTCAATTTCGCCTAATACCATTACTCGACTGTCTGGCAAAATACTGCCAACGACTTGCCAAGGGCCAGGCATCGGGTCTGTGATGGTGATCAAATCGTAGCTTAGTTCATCATGCCAGTCTAAGTTGGCGTTCTTCACCGAGTCAGTCGCGTAGTACTTGCTGCCATCTGGACGTACAAGCACCACGGCGGGTGCACCGCGTTTACGGAAAAATAATAACGTAATTTTATCAACGTTGTGATCAATGCGAAAACGGTTATCTAGTAGAGGAATTTCATTTTGAATCCCGTCACGCTGTAACGGGGTTATTTTATCTTGCTCAGTGGCAAGTCCCATCAAGGGCAATACACACACTAATCCTGCTAGAAGCTGTTTTCTCATTTTATTACCTTATTCTGCACGCCATAAGCATTGACCGCCTTTTGCGACCAAGTCTAAACGCTCTTCATGAGCGGCATGCTCTTGCTCTGTGGCCTTTAATACAACCAGTGGCGCTCTATCAGCGCTCACGCGTCGAATACCACCCATTTGTTGCTCTGAACCTTCATCTTTATTCTGATTTAAATTTAGCTTAACTTGCCCACCTGTCATGGCGAGGTAAACGTCGGCTAAAATCTCGGAATCCAGTAATGCGCCGTGTAAGGTTCGCTTTGAGTTATCAATATCATAACGACGACATAACGCATCAAGGTTATTCTTTTGACCAGGATGCAAATCACGCGCCATCTTCAAGGTATCAAGAACTTGACAGACATCTTCAGTATTCGGATAGCCCTGATTCAACAGCGCAAACTCATTATCCATATGGCCGATATCGAACGCCGCGTTGTGGATGACAAGTTCTGCGCCTTTTATGTACTCAAGAAATTCATGCGCTATTTGGTGATACAACGGTTTATCACGTAAAAACTCATTAGTAATACCGTGAACATCGATGGCTTCTTCTTCAATGTCACGCTGTGGATTAATATACACGTGAAAATTGTTGCCAGTAAGGCGGCGATTTACAAGCTCTACACACCCGATTTCAATAATCCGATGGCCTTGCTTTGGGTCAATACCCGTGGTTTCTGTATCTAAAACTATTTGTCTATGTGCCATATCGTCTTAAGCCTGACTCTGGTATCTTTCTATAATCACTTTATTGTACATAATATCAAGGTAAAACAGTGCAAAAAACCGTAGAGATTTACACCGATGGGTCATGTTTAGGTAATCCGGGGCCAGGAGGTTATGGCGCAGTGATGCGGTATAACGGTCATGAGAAGCAATTAAGCCAAGGATATACCCTTACTACAAATAATCGGATGGAAATGCTCGCAGCCATTGTTGCACTCGAAACATTAACCCGCCCCTGCCATATTATCCTTACCACCGACAGCCAATATGTCAAACAAGGTATTGAGTCATGGGTTGAAAACTGGAAAAAACGAGGCTGGAAAACCGCAGCCAAAAAACCCGTCAAAAATGTCGACTTGTGGAAACGCCTTGATGCAGCTTGCCAACGACACACCATTGAGTGGCGCTGGGTAAAAGGTCACAGCGGGAATAAATACAATGAACTCGTTGATGACCTTGCCCGTGAAGCAGCAGGTGGCGATGCCCTACTTGAAGACACCGGTTACGACGAAGCAAGTTAAAAATTAACGCAGAGCATTTAAAGTTTTTGTTATATGTTATAAGATTTAGCTATAACAATAATTAAGGACTCATTATGGCTCTGCGCATTCACTCTTTTTTTCATCAACAAAGCGCAACTTTGTGCTATCTAGTATGGTGTGAACACAGCAAACACTGCCTACTTATTGATGCACCAGCTGATTTTGATATGCCAAGTGGAGAATTAAGTTTTAGCACTGCCAATGAAATTATCGCCTACATAAAGCAGCATAAGCTCTCATTACAGTGGTTGCTCGAAACACATGCTCATGCAGATCACATTACCGCATCAAGCTATATTAAACAGCAACTGCAACACGCTCACCCATGTAAACTGGGCACCGGTGAAGGCATTGTTCACGTACAAGCACATTTCAGTAAGCTTTATAATATTGATATGCCATGTAATGGCGAACCCTTTGAGCAACTATTCGCTGATAAAGCACAGTTTCAGTTAGGGGAATTTACAGTCGATGTTATTGCCACCCCCGGCCACACCCCTGATAGCGTGTGTTATCACATAAATGGCAATGTATTTGTTGGCGACACTTTCTTTATGCCAGACAGCGGCACAGCACGTTGTGATTTCCCAGGCGGCAGTGCGGCTGAGTTATATGATTCTTTACAACGTATTTTATCACTGCCGGATGATACCGTGCTTTGGATGTGTCACGACTATCAACCCGACGGCCGAGCACTCGCGTATAAAACAACGGTTAAAGAACAGCGAGAGCAAAACGAGCATTTAAAAGGTGATAAACAGAGTTTTATTGCAATACGTGAAAGCCGAGATGCAACGTTAGCAGTGCCAAAATTGTTGCATCCGTCGATTCAATTAAATATTCGCGCTGGCCAGTACCCGCTTAAAAGCGATGACAAACAGCACTATTTAGCTATCCCGCTCACAGTGCTGCTTTGATGTTTGGCGAAGACCTGCGCCTTTTACAGGTGAAAATTGAGGTCTTGCGTGCCATTTAGGTTTAATTGGCGTCAGTGGTGCTACTCGCTTGCGTGCCACGAGTAAATAGACACTGCCCATAGGCTTTAAGTAATGTTTACCGAAGCGACGCCATGCCGCAAATCGCGATAATCGATTACCTCGTGCAAGCGACGAATGGATAAATCGCTCATCAGAAATAATTTCGAACCCTAATAAATTCAGCCAGTCTTTCACGCGTGAAGGGGTAAAAAAGCGCCCCGTCCAAGGCAGCTTTTGACGGCTAAACGGCAACAATTGAGCCAAGCCACATAAACTAAATGGATTAAAACCGCTTATAACAATGTATCCACCTGGGATCAGCGTACGGTGTGCTTCTCGCAATATATGATGCGGGTCAGAATGGTACTCTAAGCAATGAGATAAAATACACGCATCGACACTGTGCTCATAAAAAGGCAGTTCATCAACATCGGCAATAACACCGGTAAATAAGCCCGGCTCAGCAACACAAACCTGATGCTTAATGGGGCTCTCACTCGTAGCAAGCTCGCCACTTAAATTACCTAATTTAAGCATGTGGTAACCAAACATGCGTGGCAACCAAGGTGTTAACTTTCTTTCAATTTCAGCACGCAAATAGTCCCCATGAGGGAACTGCTGCCACGAGTACGGCTTAGGACCTTCTTGAAAACTAAGGGCTGGTTTCATTTTCTGAGCTCGTTATACTGTATCTTAACTGTCACTTTATAGAGCAATTAAACATGGTGCAAGTTAAAGCAATTAAAGCCTTTTCTGATAATTATATCTGGTGCATTGTAAATAATGACCAACAAAGCGCTTGGGTCGTTGATCCAGGCCAAGCAGACCCCGTCAACCAGTATCTTGATGAGCATAACCTCACCTTGGCAGGTATCTTAATTACACACCACCATTATGATCACACTGATGGTGTTGAGCCATTGCTCAAAACCAACCGTGACATTCCCGTATACGGGCCAAGACACAGTCCGTTTAAAGGGATTAATCACCCGCTTTCAGAAGCAGACAAAGTCACGGTTTATGATCGCACATTTACAGTGCTTGCTACACCTGGCCACACTTTGGATCACATTTGTTATGTTAATGATGAATTGAGCTTTACGGGCGATACACTCTTTAGTGCTGGTTGTGGCCGCTTATTTGAAGGCAGTGCAGAACAAATGTGGCATTCGTTATGTAAACTTAAATCGCTGCCTGATGACTGTAAAATCTACTGTACCCACGAATATACGCAAGCCAACTTAGCGTTCGCTAAGGCGGTTGAGCCAACAAATGAAGCATTATTGAGGTACAGTGATAAAATAGACACATTAAGAGCAAATGATGACATCAGTCTGCCCACCACCATTGCCATTGAAAAACAGCTAAATCCATTTTTACGCAGTCATTTGCCCCACATAACTGACCAGTTACCCGACACGCTAAAAGTTAATTTTAACTTAAATGAACCTTGGCAACGTTTTGCTAGTCTCAGGGCGTGGAAAGATAATTTTTAAAACGTGTATTATCTTGGTTACAATTTTGTATTTTTAGATCAGTACGTTGTAAAAATAAGCTGACATAAATTGGTCATAAAGTGGCAATATGTTCTCTGAGCAGGTAATATTCGCCGAGTTTTTTTACCTGATGTATGGGTATGTATGTATAAGTCTCCTTTAGTTTTAACGCTTGCGCTGGTTTTGAGTGGCTGTCAATTAACAGCAACTGACACTGCTGGGTCAGATAATGACAACCGTGTTGAGCAACAGCTTGCAGGCGCAAGCCCCAGTGACATCAATGATGCATTGATGCTCAACGCACAGTATCAGCAATTAGCTGATACTGATGAGCCCCCCCCAGTATTTGATGATGTATGGGAGCGTATTCGCTACCAGCTGTCTATTGATGTACCGCAAAATCGCCCTGTTGTCGCCGAGCGTAACTACTATGCACGCCATCAAGCATACCTAGATCGTATCGCCAAACGTGCCGAGCCTTATCTTTACTTTATTGTTGAAGAAGTCGAAAAACGTGAAATGCCTATCGAAATTGCACTGCTGCCAATTGTTGAGAGTGCATTTGATCCCTTTGGTTATTCACATCGCAGTGCATCAGGCATATGGCAATTTATGCCACAAACAGGCGAGCGTTTCGATTTAAAACAAAACTGGTGGTATGACGGTCGTCGCGACATCGTGCAATCAACGCGGGCTGCTTTAGATTACTTATCCTATTTGCACAAGACCTTAGAAGGTGACTGGTTAAATGCAATTGCAGCCTATAATTCAGGTGAAGGTCGTTTACTAAGAGCGATTAAAAAGAACCGTAAGAAGCATTTACCGACCGATTTCTGGTCGTTAGATTTACCCAAAGAAACCACCTCTTACGTACCAAAGCTGCTCGCACTTTCTGATCTTGTTAAACGTAGCGATGAATTTGGCATTAAGTGGCAACCGATTATTAATGCACAAGTTATCGATGTCGTTAACGTAGGAAGTCAAATTGATTTAGCCCTCGCTGCAGATATGGCAGGTATTAGCTTAACGGAGTTATACCGTTTGAACCCCGGTTTTAACCGCTGGGCAACCGATCCGAATGGGCCGCATTTCTTATTATTACCATCAGATAAAATAGACACCTTCTCTGAGAAATTGGCAAAAACAGAGCAAAAAGATCGTTTACGCTGGCAACAGTATGTTGTGGCGCGCGGCGATAGCTTATCGGTTATTGCGAAAAAGTTTTCAACCAGTGCGGGAGCGATTAAAACACTCAATAAATTGTCATCAAACACAATACGTGTTGGGCAACAATTATTAGTGCCTTTAAGTGATGGCGAAATTAACAGCCAACACCTGCCAGACTCTGTTCGCATGGCTGCAAATAAAGCAACGCGAAAAAAACTGAGCCATAAAGTAGCCAGTGGTGACACGTTGTGGGACATAAGCCGCGAATACGATGTCACAATTGCTGAACTTGCTAAGTGGAATAATCTTAAGAAAAATGCAGTGTTACGTGTTGGTCAAACACTAACGGTGTATAAAGATGAAAAAACACAGCTTGCAGCGACTCAAACGACCGAGCGCACCATTACCTATAAAGTTCGCCGTGGCGATTCATTAGCACGTATCGCTGCTAAGTTTAATGTCTCTGTGGATGATATTATAAAGTGGAACTCGTTGGCTGGGCAAAAATACATTCAACCAGGCCAAAAGTTAAAATTAAGGGTCGATGTTCGCAGCGCCTAAGTTTAAACTTACTGCCAATAAAAAAGAGCGCCTAAGGGCGCTCTTTGCATCTCACATTTAGTATTTGTGTTTTAAGGCCCACAAATGCAGTAATTCATTAGCAATCGTGGCTGCCGCAATGGCTGTAAGCTCACTTTGATCATACGAGGGTGAAACCTCAACCACATCCATACCCACCATATTAATGCCTTTAAGCGCTCTTAATATTTTTAACACTTTATCACTGGTTAAACCGCCACATACTGGTGTACCAGTTCCTGGTGCAAATGCGGGGTCAAGGCAATCAATATCAAAAGTCAGGTAAACAGGTAAGTCCCCTACTCGCGCTTTAATTTGCTCTGCAATCACATCTGCAGACAGGTCATTTGCTGCCATGGCATCAATGACCGCAAATTCATGTTTGCTCTGATCAAAATCAGTGCGAATACCAATTTGAATACTGTGGTCAACGTCAATCAGCCCTTCCATCGGCGCATGATAAAACATAGTACCGTGGTCATAGCGTGAACCATTACTGTAAGTGTCTGTGTGCGCATCAAAATGCACCAAAGCCATTTTACCATGCTGTTTGGCATGTGCGCGCAACAATGGCAACGTCACAAAATGGTCGCCACCTAAACCTAGTAACGTTTTACCTTGACGTAAAATTTGCTCAGCCGCTAATTCAAGCTGCGCAGTGAAATACTCAGGGTCGCCTACGGGGTAGGTAAAATCCCCTGCATCCGCTAACTTTAAGCGCTCAAACAATGGGAACGTCCAAGGGTATTTGGTTTCTTCCCATGCAAGGTGTACAGAGGCACGGCGTATAGCGTCTGGACCTAGTCGTGCACCTGGACGCCCCGATGTTGCTAAGTCAAAAGGTAAACCTAATACCACGACATCCGCATCAATTGCAGTGATGTTTTGCACCATTGGCTGGCGTAAAAACGTCATGCCGTTTGAATATAACGAATGATCTGTATGGTCAAACAATGTCGACATTGCTTATAACTCTTCTAAATAAGTGTAACCGTTTAAGCCAGCTTGCAGCTCGTCTAACACGCTTTGCTGTTCAGTTTCTGGCAGTTTTGTAGCCACCAGCTGAGCATAAGACTGCTGGAAGCTCTCTACATCTAAATGCACATAACGCATCATGTCAGCCACCGAATCACCTTCGTTAATTTCAGTGATCTCTGCCTGACCTTGCTCATCCATTTTCACAATTGCGCTGTGTGTGTCACCAAATAAATTGTGCATATCGCCTAAAATTTCTTGATAAGCACCCACTAAGAAAAAGCCCATTAAATATGGTTTTTCTTCGCTATATGCAGGCACAGGTAGCGTACTTTCAATGCCTTGGCCATCCACATAGTGCTCCATGGCACCATCTGAATCGCACGTAATATCAAGTAGTACAGCACGTTTTTGTGGTGTTTCTGTTAAACCGCTCAATGGTAAAACAGGGAACACTTGGTCAATACCCCATGCATCGGGTAGAGATTGAAACAATGAAAAGTTCACAAAAAACTTGTCTGCTAAACGCGCGTTCAATTCATCGATAATTGGACGATGAAAGCGGTTTTTATTATCCATGTGTTTGTTAAGTTCATAACAGACACGAAGGTTAACTTGTTCCGCCCATGCACGCTCTGTTAAATCGAGTAAACCAAGTGCAAACTGATTATGCGCTTCGGCTAAATCACTTTGACTATCATGGTAGATTTCAATCAACGCACGGTCGTCGTTATCACCACTTAGCTGTTGCCACGATGTCCACATATTGTTTAATAAAAGAGGTGCATCGGCCGCAGGCGCAAGAATATCTTCAGGCTCGTAGCTTTCAGTACCAATCACATTCGAAATCAATACCGCATGATGCGCAGTCAGCGCACGGCCAGATTCAGAAATAATACGCGGCATTGGTTGCTCATACTGCTTACAGGTATCGCCAATGGTGTAAACAATGTTATTCGCATATTCGCTAAGACTGTAGTTCATCGAGTTATGAGATTGACTGCGTGTGCCATCGTAATCAACCGCTAAGCCACCACCCACATCTAAGCACTCTATTTGCGCACCTAACTTGCGCAACTCACAGTAAAAGCGTGCCGCTTCGCTCACGCCTAAACGTACGTCACGAATGTTGGCCATTTGCGACCCTAAGTGAAAATGCACAAGCTGAATTAAATCTAATTGTTCAGACGCTTTTAAGCGATTTACCACGCTCAGTACTTGCGATGCCGATAAACCAAACTTTGATTTTTCGCCGCCACTCGCTTGCCACTTGCCTTTACCTTGTGACGCTAAACGAACACGAATACCAATACGAGGCTTCACGTTTAGCTCTTTTGCTTGGCTAAGCACCATGTCTAATTCAGATAGTTTTTCTAGTACGATGTAAACCTTATGACCCAGCTTTTCGCCGATAAGTGCCAGACGAATATACTCTTGATCTTTGTAGCCATTACATACAATCACTGCACTGGTTTTTTCTGCCATCGCTAAAACAGTCAGTAGTTCGGGTTTACTGCCCGCTTCTAAACCTAATTGCTTTTTCTCAACATCGGCTTGGCTTGCCACAATTTCCTCAACCACTTCGCGTTGTTGATTCACTTTAATTGGGTAAACAAGCAGGTAATCTCTCGGATAACCATAGTTTTCAATCGCCGTATTGAATGCCTGACACAGGCTGTGTACACGGTGATGTAAAATTTGAGGAAAACGCACAAGCGCCGGCAAACTTAAACCTTTGTCTTGTAGTTGCTGTGCTATATCGATAAGTGCAATGGTTTGCTCTGGGGCATGGGCCTTTGGCGCAACATACACATCACCTTGATCATTTATACCAAAGAATCCTTGGCTCCAATGACGAACATTGTAGCTCGTGCGAGCTTGTTCTAGTGATGTTGTCTCTTTCATCTATCTTTCTCTTTTATTTAATGGTGCCAAAATCGGCAAGGGTATTGCCGCGCATTAAAAGAAAAATAGTGACTTAAGTCCAACAAGTATTTTTACTCGTAACGAGTGATTTTTGATGTGAGAAACTGATTAAGTTGTAGATTACATTGGCTGAAGAATCAGCGTATTTAATAACGTGTTTAGTACGTGGCGTTCTCAGTGCTTAACGTGAATAATTTCGTCAGCCTTTGCAGAGGAAGACCCTAACTGTCGCCACGCTTCATATTGCTCACCATTACGCCACGTGATACCGATATACTCTTGCCAATGTTCAAAGTCTTTACTTCTGTATTTTTCAACCCCACACCCTCCGGCACCAAAGGCAACACGACAGAGTTTAACAATCAGGTAGGTGCCATCAAACTCTAATTGGCGCGGGTTTTCAGTTGAACTGGAGCAAGTACTCAAAAAGCGAGGCGGTATTTTCAATATAATTCGCGAGGTAATTTCACCCTTGTCATTAAAAACACCAGTTACCGAATGGCATGAATTGAAATAAAAGGTATTACTGCCAACAACAAGGTCAGAAGGGCTATGTTTATTACGTTGCTCGGGGGATACACGCACCGTGTCTGACTGTTTATTATCGCCACATGCACTGAGTACAATAAGCGACAAAAAGCCAAACAGACGCGCACATAATTTAACTATAACAATAACCCCATAAATAATGTGATTAGGTTAACTCGTTATTGATTAAGCCCTAATTCCATAAATAAACTTTGTGGGTTTTCAGTGTAATTACCAAACGGCCCACAACGATGAAACCCCAAGTTCTCATACAAACTAATTGATTCTGTTTGCTTAGGGCCTGTTTCCAAGCGAATAAGGGGAATTTGTTGCTCTCCCGCATGATGCAGTAAAATTTGCATAATACGACGTGATAACCCTTTACCTCGATAGCTTGGTTTTACATACAAACGGCGAATTTCGCCATAAGGCGGATTCCCTTCTTGCATCACAATAGCACCGCAGGCAACAATACCATCCTCGTTTTTTAAGCCAATTGCATACACGTTAGGTTCTGCTAATTCTTCGACGCTTAATGATTGTGCGGTTGCAACTGGATATAAAGAGTTTATAAGTCGGTCTATATCAGAAAACACGTGTACTACTTCAGGATCATGTGGATTTAAATCGACTAACTGCATAAAACTCCCATCTTGAATATGTCATTTTTGTTAATTCTGTTAACAATAATATCGGATCATCGTCTGATCCTCTAGTGCTGTTTTCATTATTCGTTCTTATCGGTACGTATGACTACCATACTACCGCGTAGTTCCTTGCTATGTAACTGAAAAAACACTTTGTTACGGAAAAAGGCTGTTCAAATACAGTGAAAATCATATACTGCAAACACGAAGTAATAATGAGAGGTTATCGCGTGCAGTTTACTCAAGGTATGGAATACTTCTTTTCTGGCTTTAAATTAATTAGCCAAAAAGGGTTAAAACGTTTTGTACTTATTCCTTTATTAATCAACATCGTACTTTTTGGCAGCTCACTGTTCTTTTTATACGGCTGGCTTACCGATGGCTTTGCCTATTTAAACTCGCTGTTACCAGAGTGGCTTAGCTGGCTTGAATGGTTAATGTGGCCTATTGCCGTATTAGTGATTTTATTTAGCTACAGTATGTTGTTCACCGTCATCACCAATTTTATTGCCGCCCCCTTTAATGGCTTGCTGAGTGAAAAAGTCGAGCTATATTTGACGGGTCAAAAAGTCAATGATGATGGGCTACTTGATACCATGAAAGATGTGCCACGCATGCTTGGGCGTGAATGGACAAAACTCTGCTATTACTTACCAAGAGCAATTGGCTTTTTTATCTTGCTATGGATTCTACCTGTTATTGGTCAACTCTTATGGGTGTTGTTTACGTGTTGGATGTATGCTGTTCAATATGAGGATTACGCATTTGACAATCACAAAGTCAGCTTTAATGATATGAAAGATGATTTAAAAGAAAAACAAACTCTCTCTTATGGTTTTGGCCTTGCCGTTATGGTGCTTACAGCAATCCCCTTTGTTAATTTAATTGTGATGCCTGTTGCAGTCTGCGGAGGCACCCGTTTATGGGTTGATAATTACCGCAGTAAATACCGCCGTTAAATCTTAAAAGCCATTAAGCCAATAGTGACACTATTGGCTTTTTAGTACCGTGTAATCGAGTTTCACCGGTAAAGGGTCTGAAAGACCTAAATCAGAACGCGGTTCTTCAAATTTACTAATAACCGCATCATACGTATTTTCACCGATATTGACTGTGAACGGTTGTGCAAGCTTGGTAATTATTTTAAGTTCAGCGTGCTTGTTTTCTAATTCTAATAAGCCATCTTCCCGTGTTTTAACAAGTAAAAAATGCGCGCCATTTTCAAAGACAATACGAGCTTGATGAGATTGTCGGTGCTCTGCACGCCAATGCCCTTGCTGAAAAACAGTAATAACATCACTGACACCATCGGGCTCCAACAGACGCTCTTTTTTAAACTCACATTGTTCACACCCTTTTATTGATTCTGCTTGCCAATTAATCGGGTAACCATCAAAGCTAAGTCTTGATGACATTTGCCATGCAGAATCTGCAGCAGGCTTGCAGCCACAGAGCGCGAACATCACACTTATATACACGAAGGACTTCATGGGTTTTCACCTTGTGATGTTCTTACTGCTTTGATCTCTTCTAATAAATAACGTGGAGGAGCTTGCTCTTCAATGATGTGTTGAACAGGCACTTGAGACACATCTAATTGATCATTTTGAACAGTATTAATTCCTAAACGGTTACCCGAGAAAAAGGTATAAAAGCGCAGCTCAATAAGACTCCACTCATCAACATCACTCAACGTTGAAAGGTTACTATCGCCATTGGTATCTTGGCTTAAGGTTTCAGTAAGATCTAAATTACAGTTATAGTCTATCGCAGTGGAACCTGGGTAGCCCAAGCCATTTGCTTCATTAATATTTGCTTCGTCGAGTGCATTTCCCAACCCATGAGAAAACGACATCACAAAGTTATCGGGCGACCCTTGTGGGCCATTAATAAGGTCGGCTGTTTGCACACCACAATTTGGGTTGTTTCTATAACGACTTGAATAATAACGGTCACCTTCATTATTTCCTATTGTCGCTAAACCGCGTAATTGATAAAGATAATTCATAATACTTAGATGGTTCGGCTTATAGTTCACGGCATTATTACCGCCATGATCAAGCCCTAAATTATGACCCAGTTCATGCATGATTGTCGCAGCCTGGTAGTTATAGGCTAAATTGGTTGAGATTTGATTGTCCAACGACAAGCCCCAGTTGCCAAGGCTTATCATTAAATCGTTACCGTTAATTTCGGCAACGCCAGATGACCCTGCACTGCCATCAACATTGCGGCTATTCGCCATTAACATGTAATGAAAAATCGGTTTACGGCGCATATCGAAATTAGCCATTTTATAATGAAATAAACTCTCAACGCCTTGGTTAAAGCTGTACGGTGTATATTGCCTAAAGATAACACGGTCACCGCCACCTAAATCATGATCAGCAGGTGATACCCCCTCAGCTTGGTGAAACAAATCACCCACATCAAAATGCACCACGATGTTTTCTGCAGCGAATGACGAGGCCACTTTTTCAAGCGCCGTCCTGTGAGGTGTAATGCCTGCATCACTGCTGTCCATGTAATCTACTTCAATAAAGATATCTTTTTGATTTGCTCTGGCTCCCCAATCATAAAGTGGTAATCCAGCAAATGTTGAGCCTGGTTGCTCTGAGCAATCAGGAATACCGTCTTCGTCTTCATCTAACGAACACGTGATATCATTGACCCCCCCAGGAGTGGTAAAGGTGCTGTATGTCCAGTCGGTGGCACTATTCGTATCTGTGCTGCTCTGGTCACGCTTGATACTTGAGCCCGTAAAGTTCAAGATTGTGGGTGCCGCTCCCGTTTGCCATTGACCCACCGATGTCGGTTCCGTTGTATCATTTCCAAAGCGAACAAAGTCAATAGTTTGAGCTTGATCGCTCGTCAGTAATTCAATAAACCCATTCAAAAACCAATAAGGGCGAACAGTGGAACCAACGTCTCCAATAAAGGCAATGTATTTATTCTGATCAGCAGCATCATAAAATAATGAATCCCCAAAGCGACTGTGAATAATCACATACTCACCGGCAGCAAGAATTTGATTAGGTAGAGTAAAAATCGTAGAAGCCGCAACGCTATTATCCGCGCTATCACGACTCTTAACCCTGACGCTGTAATCAACCAAATTCACTTCACTGTTAGTGCCATTGTAAAGTTCAAACCATGGGGTGTCGTTTGTAAATCGAATCGCCACCACTTCGGTGATTTTTAAATCTTCGCTGCCCGTCGTAAATGTTGTAATAATCTGCGCAGACACGGGCGTATCGGCAAAATTAACTAAGTCACTGGTCAGCCTTAATTGATACTGTGTTGACTCACTTAAAGCAGCCGTAAATTCAGCACCGTTAAAGTATTCACTGGTATTCGCTTCTGGGCCTGATAAGACCAGTGAGCTAAGCGCTAAACAACGGTTAAAGTTATCTGCTGATAATTGCACTGAGCCAGTACACACCCCTTCATTTTCATTAAACGATAAGCTTGTGGTCTTCATTACGTCAGATAACGAAAATGAGATACGCGTGTTTGCACTCACCGCCTGACTGTTATCCTGTGGGCTCACATTCACGACAGTGGCTGCTGTTGTGTCTGTGATTGTAACGCTGACTGTCGCCTCGTTACTGTCAACGCCATCTGATACGGTCACTTTGAAGGGGGCTTGAGCAATACTATTTTCTGCTGGCTGATATTGGTAATTAAAACGTGTCGCATTGAGCGTAGTGATGGTTGCTCCCCCAATGTCACTGGCAAAAGTAACCGATAACTCATCATCGTCAGCATCACTTACGTTAACCGTGAAATCCCTCGGTTGATTAAACTCCGTAGTAAAGGCAATAGCGTCAATAGTGGGCGCTTTGTTGACATGTACAATCGTAAACGTCAGCGTTAACGATGATATCGCCCCCATGTCATCGGTTGCCGTGACTAACAATACGACCTCACTATTTACAGACACTTCGGGGGCTGTAAAACTAATTGCTTGGCCATTTTGAACAAAGTTTAGTGTGGGTCCACTTTGTTGCTGCCACGCAATTTCAGTGACTGTGCCATCAGTGTCGGTCACAATAACACTGATTGACGCCTCAGTGAGCTCGGTAATATTGGCAATAGGGTCAGCCGTAATCACTGGGGCTACATTTACAAAATTTTCAATCAAGACATCATATTCGGCCAAGCGTGTAGCCCCGTCGTTATCTGTAACAATGACTTGAAAACGCACGCCGCTATCTGCATCGACTTCAGGGGCTGTAAACATCAATTCGCTACCACTGGCAGTAAATGAAGTTGTAGGGCCTGATACTTGGCTCCAACTGTAATTTGTAATGCTGCCATCGCTATCAACGGCAACCGCACTTAATGTGCCCTCCACCCCTTCTCGGATTGTTTGCTGCCCAGAAATTGATACTGTAGGAGCAATATTGGCACTGACCACAACACTAAAATCTGTGCTTGTTTGCTCACCAAAGTTATCTGTCACGCGCACAGTAAATGCCAATTCTGTATTACTGCTCACTGAAGGGGTCGTAAAACTGATTTCACTACTGCCATTACTAAATGCCACACTTGGCCCAGCTGTTTGACTCCAGTTATAACTCAGGACTTCACCGTCAACATCGGTGGCATTTGCACTGAGTGTTATTATATTGCTAGAGGGGGAGGTTTGTGGGCCCTGTACAACGATACTCGGTGCTTGATTAACATTAACAATGGTCGCTGTATACGAGGCACTGGCTGTCGCACCTTGATTATCAGTCACGGTGACTGAAAAACTGATGGGGGTATTTTCGTTTACGGCGGGAATAGCAACAGTGAGTTGCTCATTACTGCTGGTTATACTGACTGTAGGGCCGCTTGTTTGCTGCCATGTAAAGCGGCTAATAGTGCCATCTGAATCACTTGCTGATGCCGAAACTGTCAGTGTTGAAAGTTCATTAACTTGGCTATTGCCCGACACCGTGACTTGTGGCGCTTGGTTGCTGGCAGATGCAGGCTCATCGCTGCCGCCTCCGCCCCCACACGCGGTTAAGAAAATAAGGAATAAAATACACAACCAAACCGTTACTATTCTATTCCCCATTTTGCTATCCTCTATTTAACTGTATAGGCTTTGCGGCACCTTTGTGACATTTAAATGAACCGTAACCTCTTCACGGTCATGGTATAAATGTTTTGCCTGAAGCTCATAACTAACGCCGTATTTTTCAAGCTCTTCCTTAATCATCTTTAAACATTCATAAACACTGTCGAAGCGTTTTTTCATTGGCAGTTTAAGATTAAAAATAAGCTCTTTTGCGTATGCATTCACGGCCCAATCAATCATAAGATTAGTAACTTTTGCTGGCTTTTCCACCATATCACATACTAACCAATGAATATTTCGCTTTTCAGGACGGTATTTAAAGCCATCAACACGGAAATGTTTTACTTGTCCAGTTTCCATTAGATCATCGTTCATTGGGCCGTTATCTATGGCACTAACAAACATACCACGACGAACCAATTGGTATGTCCAACCACCCGGACACGCCCCTAAATCAACGCCTCGCATTCCTGGCTGCAAACGGTCTTCGGCTTCATGAGGCGGAATAAACACATTAAACGCTTCATCAAGTTTAAGAGTTGAACGGCTTGGTGCGTCATTTGGCATACGCAGGCGTGGGATACCCATAAAAAATGGCGAGTTATTAAAAGTATACGAATACCCTACATACGCAGTGTCATTACTTAAAAAGAGTACATGCAGCACAGGCTTTTTATCAGCAAGTTCACGCGTAACCGTCGCGCGTTTTTCGAGGGCTTTTTTTAGCGGTGTCGAAATCTTTTTACAAAATTTAGACAACTCTTTACCTTCATTGGTATCTGGGGTTTCAACTCGTAAGTCACCACAGGATGGAAAATCAACGGTTGCATTCACAATCGCACTGACCCTGTCTTCAAGCGGCATATTATCGACTAAAGTACCGGTAAACCATTGGCGGGCAAAGACCATGTTTTTGAAATCTATTTTTTTTATAATTTCATCGCCATGGCTCGGATCAAAACATTCATAGACGACAATTCCAGTGTTCGGCTTCGTTTTTACATAGCCCGCAAACCCTTGTTCCGCAGCCTGAAAAGTGATTTCAGCGGCAGCGTCGCTTTCAAATCCACTGCGACAATAAATAACAACACTCGACATAGATAACCCTTAAAATTTATACCGTGCGGCTTGAACTAATAAAATAGTCCAACCAATAATAAAGCACACACCGCCTAGGGGTGTGATTGGGCCAAGCCATTTCGCACCTGTTAATGCGAGTAAATATAGGCTGCCACTAAATAACAAAATACCGGCGATAAAAAAGCCACCAGCCCAACTTAAGTTCATTCCCCACTTAATTAAAATCGCGATGGCGATTAAGCCCAAGCCGTGCATCATTTGATATTCTGCAGCTGTTTTAAAAATACCTAATGCATAGCCGGATACGCGGCTTTTTAAACCATGCGCAGCAAACGCGCCTAGCACAACCGACAGCATGCAAAACAGACTCCCCGCGATTAAATAAAATTTGATCATTGTGAATCTCCATCAATCAACTTAAGTATAAATTGGGCCGCAAGGTTCGCAGCGTGTTGTAAGTTATCGTCTTCAGTTAAACCACTTTTCTTACGCGGTTTTAATGAATGATCACCGTCTTTTAGCCAGCTAATTTCTGGCGGATTATTCATTTCAAGCTCGGCTAATTCTTGCTGATTACCAAAAGTATCTCGTTCACCTTGAAGTACTAAAAAGGGGCATGGCATATCGCTGAAGTGATCGATACGAAGCTTATCGGGTTTTCCGGGAGGGTGAAACGGGTAGCCAAACGCAACAACACCAGCAACCTCTACAGCGTCCTCTTGTGTGCAAAGCATAGAAGCCATTCTACCGCCCATCGACTTTCCGCCAATAAATACAGGTAAATCTGGCTGACGATGCGCTAACACTTCAGCAAAATAAGCCAGCAGTTTAGGGGCACGATCTGGGGGCCTGCGTTTATTGGTCTGTTTTGCGATTTGCATATACTGAAAGTCAAATAACGCCACATCAATCTGATGCTGGCTAATTAACGTTGCCATATTTTGCATGAACGCTGAGTCACTTCCCGCCCCTGCGCCATGAGCAAATATAAACTGTGCACGGGCATCACCCGTTGCACTTTTAAACCACTGTAACATGTTAATACTCTTGTTCTTGTTCAACTAAGCTCAGCATCCAGTCTTTGAAAGAAACTATTTTCCCCAGTTCTGTTTGCGATTCGCGTATCACTAAATAATAGGCATTTTTACTTTCTAATGAGTGATTAAACGGAATCACTAAGCGCCCGGCATCAATATCGGGTTTTGCTAAGACACTATTCCCAATTGCCACGCCTTGACCATGCACTGCCGCTTGGAGCACCATTGATGAGTGACTAAAAATAGGACCTTGGTTTACTTGGACATTACGCACTCCGGCTGTTTTCATCCACGTTTTCCAATTTTTACGCGTTGTGTCATGCAACAGAGTATGGTTAGCCAAATCACTCGGCTGATTTAAAGGCTTAGGCCCTGTTAGAAGCATGGGACTGCATAACGGCACAAGGTATTCTGTGTGTAACTTGTAAGTTTGTACGCCACTCCAATGACCACGACCATAGTAAATGGCAATGTCTACATCATCAGACAATGAATTTTCGTCTTGGTCTTGTGCTTTTATTCGCACATCGATTTCAGGGTGTAACTCATTAAATAAACTAAGCCTTGGCACCAACCATTGAATAGCAAAACTGGGCGTTAAACTAACCGTTAAAGACCCTTTTGCCCCGCGTGCTAATAACTTTTCAGTGGCATCAATCAGCTGAGTAAATATCTCTTTAATATCGAGAAAGTACCCTTGCCCTTCTTCCGTTAATAATAGCGAACGATTTTTACGAAGAAATAATTTAAGGCCTAAATGCTCTTCCAGCGTTTTAATTTGGTGGCTGACCGCGGCTTGTGTCACATACAGCTCTTCAGCTGCTTTGGTAAAACTCAAGTGACGCGCTGCAGCTTCGAACGCTTTTAGTGCATTTAAGGGAGGGACACGACGAGACATAAACACCAAGCTTAGAATTAGTTTTTCTTATGCGTCGATTATAGCGATACAAATAAAAAAAGGCGACCTTGGTCGCCTTTTTCGTCATTAAATACTCATTAATACTGAGTATTCTATAAATCGCTTGCGCTGGTGTCTAACGGTGCAAAGCTTTTAATTAAATCATCAACCGCTTTCATTTGTGTTAAATACCCTTCAAGCTTACTTAGTGCAAGGGCGCAAGGGCCATCACATTTTGCTTCGTTAGGGTTAGGATGCGCCTCAATAAACAGACCCGCAATACCTAGTGCCATACCACTGCGAGCAAGCTCTGCCGCTTGCGCACGACGACCATCAGCCGAATCAGCACGGCCACCCGGGCGTTGTAACGCATGCGTTGCATCAAAAATAACCGGAGCCATTGGCTTCATGTCATCCATACCGAGCATATCAACAACAAGGTTATTGTAACCAAAACTTGTACCACGCTCACACAGCGCAACATTATTGTTGCCTGCTTCATTAAATTTCTTAATGATATGACGCATTTCGTGCGGTGCTAAAAACTGTGGTTTTTTCACGTTAATAATTGCGCCTGTTTTCGCCATCGCGACAACTAAATCAGTTTGGCGTGCTAAGAAAGCAGGTAATTGAATAACATCAACAACCTCTGCCACTGGCGCAGCTTGGTGTGGCTCATGCACGTCGGTGATGAGTGGCACGTTAAACGTTGTTTTAATTTCTTCGAAGATTCTTAACCCTTCTTCCATCCCCGGGCCACGATAAGAGTTAATTGATGAGCGATTTGCTTTATCAAATGACGCTTTAAAAACATATGGGATATTTAGCTTCGAGGTTACTTCGACATAGTGCTCAGCAATGCGCATTGCTAGGTCGCGAGACTCAAGCACGTTCATACCACCAAACAACACAAAGGGTTTGTCGTTCGCTAATTCAATCTCGTTAATTTTAATTAACTGGTTGTTCATTTTTTATTCCTTAAGGTGCAACAGCTTGCAGCATTAATCCACAAATATATGCCATATAGGTTCCGACACCATAGCCCAAAACTGCCAGTAAAACACCTACAGGGGCAAGTGATGGATGAAACGCTGAGGCAACTACGGGCGCTGATGCTGCCCCGCCTACATTCGCTTGAGACCCAACGGCCATATAAAATAAAGGCGCTTTAATTAATTTCGCTACAATCAGCATTAAGCTTGCGTGTGTTAACATCCAGATCACACCCAAAACAAAGTACATTGGCGAATCAAAAATAGCCGTAATATTCATGTGAAGACCAATTGATGCCACCAAAATATATAAGAAGCTTGAAGCCACTTTTGATGCACCAAATGCTTCGATATGACGTACTTTAGTAAACGATAAACTAATCCCGATTGTCGTCGAAATTACAATTAGCCAAAAGAACTTACTGTTTAAACTATATTCTTGTGCCCATGGGAAGTTAGCGCCAAAATACGGCCCTAAAAAGTCCGCACAAAAATGCGCCAAGCCCGTTATACCAAAGGCAATCGCAATAATGGTCATGTAATCATTAAGTGTGGGCATACGTGCATGTTCAGCATGATAGGCTTCAACACGCTCTTTAAGCTCTTCAATTGCACGGGTGTCTGCCCCGGTTTTGGCATCAATGGCTTTGTGATTAGCAGCCATCAGTAACAGTACAGCCATCCATAAGTTAGCCACAATGACATCAACCGTTACCATTGCCGAGAAAATATCCCCACCAACTTCAAACATTTCTTTCATTGAGGCCTGATTAGCGCCCCCGCCTATCCAGCTACCTGCGATAGTTGTCATACCGCGCCAAACCGCATCGGGGCCATGACCACCAACGGCTTCAGGATAGACCGCGCTCATCACTAAAATCGCTAACGGACCCCCAATCACAATCCCCATGGTACCGGTTAAGAACATGATTAACGCTTTCGGACCAAGGTTTAAAATGGCTTTTAAATCAATGCTGATGGTTAACAGAATTAAACAAGCCGGTAATAAGTAGCGAGATGCTACAAAATAAACATTCGACGAGTGACCATCAACAATCCCAAAAGTATTTAATAACGAGGGTAAAAAGTAGCACAGCAGGAGTGCGGGTACATATTTATAAAATTTTCGGCATGCCGCATTATTACTGTGTGAGGTTTTAAAGATAAACCCCAAAATAACGGCAAGCAAACCAAGTACGACTGCGTCATTGGTAATAAGCGCACTGTGGGCGTCAGTCATAAATGTTCCTTTAATTTAGTGGTGTGTATTATTGTTATCTTCGATTTCAGCAATTTGATGCTGAATAATCTCTATGGCCGGATCATCTGGGCATTCATTAATAAAATACTGCAAATCGTCACGGGCCATTTTAGGGCAATCTAATTGATTAAGCAGGTACCCTCGGTCACGGCGTTCATAGGGGTCATCACCGAGTAGTTCCATTAACATGTCAACGCAATGAAGGGCATGACCAAACTTGCTCTCGCTGATAAACGACCACTTTTGCTGTGCTAAATACAGCTTATAAAGCTCTTCTTCAAAAATTAGCTCAAGTGGTTCTTGTTCATCACCATTCTCTTCACAGGCATTTTCGGGGGTAATATACCAACTTTGCTGGCCCGTACTTGGCTCAATTAAATAGCCCTCTTCTTCGCTTATTGCGACATGAATATGAACTTCACCTTGACTTAAAGTCACTGTGGCATCAAATTCAGCGTGCTGTAATAAGTGACAAAGTAATATCGCCAGTGTGGTTTGTGTACCACTACGCATCGTAATGGTGTAGCTAAAGCTGTTTAACGTGTACTCAGGCACTTTTAGGCTTGAGGCACTGAACAACCATTGCTGATAAAAGGTATCAAGAAGTTTATCTAGACGCTCGTGTGGCTCTTTAAATTCAGTACAAAGTGCTGATACGGTATCTTCAAACTCATTTAATGTGTCATAACAAGCAGTTAAATCTACCTGTGTGTCCCACGTTAATTCAGCATCGATACAACGATAAAGCACGTTTGAAGAAAATGCGTCAAAGGCCTCATCTTGATAGGATTCATTGTGATCTTCAAACCAAGGGGTGGTCATTTATACTGCAACATCTCTTTCGAAAACGAGAGGCTAGTTTACCTACTTTTAGCGTCAGTTGCCAATCTTGAAAAGAGAAAGTGAGCAGCGGTATAACGGTTAACAGTCGATATACCGCGTTTCAATGTTTACAGGATAAAAGCGTTCTTTGCAGAGGCGAGATAACCAATCGCAAGTAAAATGAAGGTTGTCACAACAAGTAAAATGACACGTGCCGATTGTGAGCTTTGTCTGGCTGCAACAATTCCTAAAGCGATATAGGCAATCACTAAAATAATTTTTTCAAGCAACCACGACTGCTCTAGCGGGTTAAACCCAGCCATTACAATCAATGCAATAGCAGAAACCAACAACAACGTGTCGATACTATGACTGCCAATAAAAACGATTTTATTCTTTGCTAATGTGGCTGTTTTTAATCGCGAAAAAGAGCGAACGTAAAATAAAATGATACTCAACACAGCGAGTAACATGTGAGTGTGTTTAACTGCTAAATAATCCATATGCCTCAATTCTAATTGTCATTAATCTGGGTAACGTACAAGTACGTCTTCTATTTCTTTAATGCGTTGATTAAACACATCTATTAACTTTGGATCAAACTGTTTTCCTTGCTGAGCGTTTATCTCTTTTACAACATCTTCAAGAGACCAAGGCTCTTTGTAACAACGCTTGTGTCGTAGTGCATCAAACACGTCGGCCAGTGCAACAATGCGCCCAGCAATCGGGATATCGTCCCCTTTTAAGCCTGCAGGATAGCCTGTGCCATCCCAACGCTCATGGTGAGATAACGCAATAACAGCTCCTGTGTTAACAATATCACGTGACGAGTCTTTTAATATTCGGTGCCCCTTTTCTGCATGCTGTTTCATGATTGCCCACTCTTCATCGCTGAGTGGCCCTGGTTTATTGAGAATAGCGTCGGGTATCCCAACCTTTCCAACATCATGAAGAGGAGCTGCATGTCGAATTAATTCAGCTTCGCGCTTAGGTAATCCATAGCCCACAGCCAATTCGTAGCAAATGTGCGACACACGTTTTACATGGTTTCCTGTTTCGGTAGAGCGTTGTTCAAGCGCTTCACTTAATCTAAACACCAGTTCTTGTTGAGTTGCTTCTATTTCAGCCTGAAGCTGAACGTTTTCATAAGCAAGTTGCACGTTTTGTGAAAATATCTCGATGAGGTGGCGCTGTGTATCGGATAAGTGCTTTGGAATACCCGAAATAAACAGCATAGAATTATGATTGTATTCACTGCTGCAATACGCAAATAAGTAGTTTTCACGGTAAACGATGGTTTTTTCTCTTAGCGCTTCCTGACAAGCTTGTAGCTGCTCTTCATTGAGCACCTCTTCAATCGCTTTGCCTTCGCTGCGTTCAAACTCACCTTTGCCTGAGAATACAACGAGCTTTTTCTGGTTATCGAGCGGGTTACTTGCCACCAGACTCGTAGCATACACGGCTTGCTCTACTGTACCGAGCAATGAGGTGAGTTGTTGCATCACCCCTTCAATAAAGTGCTCTAATGAATGAGTAGAAAAAATATCACGCGATGCTTTTATAATTTTTTCAAGGCCTTGGCGTGATTGCTCTATAGATAAGATATCGCGATACGAACGCAAACTCGACATCACCACTGTAAAGAGCTTTTGTGCTGTCAGCTCTGTCTTAGATTTGTAATCGTTAATATCATAATTAACGATTACTTGTCTTTCCGGTGCCTGACCGGGTTGGCCTGTACGAAGAATAATACGAATATGATTGTTCTTTGCAGTTTCACGAATATATTTTGCAACCCGCAGGCCAGCATCATCGGTTTCCATTACTACATCGAGTAATACGATGGCTGCATCTGGGTGCTGCTCTATTAATTGCTTTGCCTCTTCACCTGAGTAAGCACTAATAAATTCAAGACGTTTGTCTTGGAATTCAAAGTCACTGAGCGCAAGCTTTGTTACGGCATGTACTTCTGGTTCGTCATCAACGACGATGACTTTCCAACTACCCTGAACCACTTCTGATACATCATCAAGTGCTTCATCCGAAAACAAAAAATCATCCATTGTTTGGGACCCTCAAAGGCTATATGCGCACAGTGCTCTGTTATTTTATTTAGGCCATTGTGCTAACGTTACACGGTCATTACCGCCAAGATCTTTAACTGTAAGTATATGGCTATACGACATTTGTGCAAAAAATTCTTGAACTTTAACACTTTGTTGGTAGCCATGTTCAATTAAAAGATAGCCATTTGTTGCTAAATAGTCACGTGCCATTGTAATTATTTGCTTAATATCAGCCATGCCATCATCATCAGCCACCAAGGCTGACAAGGGCTCAAAACGCACGTCACCTTGGCTCAAATGTTCATCATCGTATTCAATGTACGGCGGGTTACTAACAATCAGATCAAACTTTTTATGGTTTACAGCGCTAAACCAATTACTTAAAGCAAAAGTGGCGTTGTTAATATTAAGTCGTTGTTGATTCTCGTTAGCAAGCGCAACGGCTTCGGGTACTCTATCAACCCCTAATACTTGCCAATTGGGCATTTCACTGGCGAGTGCAAGCGCAATTGCCCCCGTCCCGGTTCCTAAATCGAGCACGTTTGCAGCATGGGGTAATTCAAGCCCCAGTGCATACTCAACCAGCGTTTCCGTATCAGGACGAGGTATCAAAGTGGTGGCATTCACCTTTAGTGGCAAACTCCAGAATTCTCTAATGCCGGTGATATGCGCGACAGGTTCACCTTGCAAGCGACGCTGGCATGCACGATTAAACTCAGCTTCTTGCTGTTCCGTTAGGTGTTTTTCAGGCCAACTAAATAAGTAACTACGGGGTTTATCGAGAATAGAAAGTAGCAGGACTTGCGCGTCTAGTTTCGCGCTGTCGCTGCTAGGCGTTAATAACGCCGTCGCAGCAATCAGTGCTTGTTCTATGCTTTGTGGCACGATTATTCATCGCCCATCGCAGCAAGTAAATCAGCTTGGTGTTCTTGCATTAGGGGCTCGATAACACAGCCTAAATCACCTGCAACAACTTCATTTAAACGATACAATGTTAAATTAATACGGTGATCAGTAATACGACCTTGCGGGTAATTATAAGTACGAATACGCTCTGAACGGTCACCACTGCCCACTAGATTACGACGCTCTGATGCTTCAGCCGCTTGGCGTTTTTCATCTTCAGCTTGTTGTAAACGTGCACCAAGTACCGACATCGCTTTCGCACGGTTTTTATGTTGTGAACGCTCATCCTGACATTCAACGACCACACCCGTTGGAAGGTGGGTAATACGAATTGCTGAGTCAGTTTTATTTACGTGCTGACCACCGGCACCCGACGCACGGAATGTATCGACTTTAATATCTGCAGGGTTAATTTCGATAGCGTCTGCCTCAGGCACTTCTGCCATAACCGCAACGGTACACGCCGAGGTATGAACACGGCCTTGCGACTCAGTTTCAGGTACACGTTGAACACGGTGCGCCCCTGATTCAAACTTAAGCTGGCCGTACACGCCTTCACCCGAAATATGTGCGATGACTTCTTTATAGCCACCGTGCTCACCTTCGTTGGTGCTCACTATTTCGACTTTCCACTTTTTCGTTTCTGCGTAGCGGCTGTACATGCGGAATAAATCGCCCGCAAAAATAGCGGCTTCATCGCCCCCCGTGCCTGCGCGCACTTCTAAAAAGACGTTGTTATTGTCTTTCGGATCTTTTGGTAGCATTAAAATCTGAATTTCATCTTCTAATGCAATAATTTGTGCTTTTGCTTCTTTATATTCTTCTTGCGCCATTTCGCGCATCTCAGGATCAGAGTCTTTTAGCATTTCTTCTGCTGCAGCGACATCATCTTGTGCTTGCTGGTACGCTAAAAACGCTTTAACAATTTCTTCTAATTCTGAATATTCTTTAGATAAGGCACGAAAGCGATTTTGATCGCTGATCACAGAGGGGTCGCTTAGCAGCGCTTGCACTTCCTCATAACGCTCGACTAAGGTTTCTAACTTTCTATAAACAGACTCTTTCATTTAACGGCTATTCCTGATCAATACCTAACATTTTCTTTAATTGACTTAACTCAGCGGCTTCACCATTTTTAGCCGCATCTTGAATAGCACGGGTAGGTGCGTGCATCAAGCGGTTGGTCAGTTTGTTTGCCAACTCGAGTATCACTTTTTCTGCGTCTTTGCCTGCTTGCAGCTGGCCAAGTGCTTTTTCGACAAGTTCTGATTTAATATCTTGTACATCATTTCGATACAGACGAATAATATCGACCGAATCGAGAGAGCGCAGCCACATGACAAATTCATTGGTGCGCGCATCAATAATTATTTGCGCTTGCTGCGCCGCTTGTTCGCGCGCGGCGATATTCTCGCTCACTATCGCTTGTAAGTCATCTACTGAATACAAATAGGCCGCATCTAATTCGCCTACTTGGCTCTCAATATCCCGAGGGACAGCAATATCAATAAACAGCATGGGCTTGTGACGACGTTTTTTTAAAGCCTGCTCAACCACCCCTTTACCAATAATTGGCAAAGTACTCGCGGTAGAACTAATAACAATATCGGCATCGTGGAGACGCTCAGGTAGTTGCGCCAAAGCGATAACATCAGCGTCAACTTCGACAGCTAAACTTTTTGCACGCTCGATGGTGCGGTTTGCCACCGTGATTTTTTGCGGATCATTTTGGTATAAATGTTTAGCCACCAGTTCAATGGTTTCACCTGCCCCAATCAGCAATACGTTGGTTTTATCTAACTTACCATAAATATGCTTGGCTAAATTAACAGCAGCATAAGCCACGGATACCGCACTGGCACCAATGTCTGTCTCTGTGCGAACTTGTTTTGCTACCGAGAACGTTTTTTGAAACAAGCGGTCAAATGTCACACCAATGGCATCATGCGTTTTTGCATTATGGTAGGCTTGCTTTATTTGCCCCAAAATTTGTGGCTCGCCCAATACCAAGGAATCAAGGCCGCACGACACACGCATTAAATGATTAATAGCCTGCTCGCCCTCATGATAATAGATGTTACTGCTCAGTTCTTGTTCATCCAAACCATGGAAACTGGCTAACCAGTGCAACAGTGTTTGGGAATTACGCTCAGCAAGGCTACAATAGATTTCGGTTCGGTTGCAGGTCGAAACAATAACCGCTTCATTAAAATGCGCATGGCCACTTAATTGTTGTAACGCCTCAGACATTTGCTCAGGCGAAAACGCGACTTTTTCGCGTAATTCTACGGATGCGGTTTTGTGATTTATACCAAGTGCTACGATGGTCATATGTACCAAATATTGCTAAGCCCAGCTGTAAAGGCGTTAATTTTACCAAAAATCAGCGGAATATGGAAAGTAAGGAACGACATTTGATTAAACAATATTTGATTTTATTCATGTTTTTTTTATTTATCAGTGGTTGCGCCCAAAAAACATCAACGATTGACTACGTTTACCCTGATTGGAAAACCCGCCTTGATCACCATGCCAAGTGGCAAGTACAAGGAAAAATTGCCTTTATTAGTTCAGAGCAACGACAATCAGCTAACGTCAATTGGCAACACGACGAGTTACACAGCGACATGATCTTAACCAGTTTTATCGGTACCCGTATTTTGTCGTTAAAACAAAATGCATATGGCGCTGAAATTGAATACGACGGTGATGTTTACACAGACCGCGATGCCTCCTTATTACTTTACCGGCTGACGGGTTTCACTATTCCGCTCGATAACGCGGCGACATGGCTCAAAGGGACCGCTAACAACGAACACACCCAATTTGACGAACTCAATCGCTTAACAAGTCTAATTTGGCACGCTGAAAACGGCCAGCAATGGCAAATCACCTATTCTCATTATATAAAACAAGATGGCTATTGGCTTCCAACAAAGCTGAGCCTTAAAAACCCGCAAATTCGTATTAAAATTCAACTTAATGATTGGCAGTTTAATTAATCATGACAGAAACTTCGCACGCTCCACTCACCTTAATAGCACCCGCAAAACTAAATCTGTTTTTACATATTAATGGTCGTCGTGAGGATGGCTATCACGAACTCGAAACCCTGTTCACGTTTTTAGATTTTGGTGACGACTTAACGTTTTCACTCACCGATGACCGTAAAATTACCGTCACGGGTGACACACAAGGCATTCCTACTCACGACAACCTCATATATAAAGCCGCATTTTTATTGCAACAACATTGTCAGTGCCAGCAAGGTGTAAACATTCATTTAGTTAAACGCTTGCCTATGGGCGGCGGTGTTGGTGGTGGCTCATCAGATGCGGCAACCACCTTACTGGCACTCAATAGATTATGGAACTGTAATCTGTCATTGGCTGAATTAGCACAGCTAGGAGTCACGCTTGGCGCTGATGTGCCCGTATTTATTAATGGTCATACCGCAATTGCGCATGGCATTGGCGAGCAATTACATAATGTTGAATTAACCCCAGGTTGGTTCTGTGTTGTGCATCCTGGCGAGCATGTGAGTACGGCAGAAATCTTTACTCACCCTGATTTAAAACGCGACACAGCCAAGCTAAAAGCTGATTGGCAAACAGAAAATTTACGCAATGATTGCGAGCCTTTGGTCAAAAAGCTCTGCCCCGAGGTTGAAAAAGCCCTCCAGTGGTTGCTAAAATACGCTCCGTCAAAGATGACTGGTACGGGCGCTTGCTGCTTTGCTGAGTTTTCAACTCAGGCCGAGGCAGAACAAGTTTTAGCTCAGTTGCCAGAAAAGTGGACAGGTTTTGTAGCAACTAGTGCTACACTTTCTCCTGCTCATACAGCATTAAATGCTCACTTTGAAATGAAGTAACGTACAAGTAAATGTAAAAGTTAACCTGCTTTGGTGCCTACCAAAGCCTGTTAGTCCCAAAATTCAGTGCCTGAGGAACCCTACCGTGCCTGACATGAAGCTCTTCGCTGGTAACGCAACACCTGAGCTAGCTCAAAAAGTTGCAAAACGTTTGTATATTGAATTAGGCGATGCTGTTGTTGGCCGTTTTAGTGACGGTGAGATCAGTGTTCAAATTAATGAAAATGTTCGTGGCTCTGACGTTTTCATCGTTCAATCAACCTGTAACCCTACTAACGATAACCTAATGGAACTTATCGTTATGGTTGATGCCCTACGTCGTGCGTCTGCTGGACGTATTACTGCAGTAATCCCATACTTTGGTTACTCACGTCAAGATCGTCGCGTACGTTCTGCTCGTGTACCAATCACAGCTAAAGTCGTTGCAGATTTCCTATCAAGTGTAGGTGTTGACCGTGTTCTAACGGTTGATTTACACGCTGAACAAATTCAAGGTTTCTTCGATGTGCCGGTTGATAATGTATTCGGTAGCCCAGTGCTATTAGAAGACATGAAAGAACGCGACTTCGATGACGTTGTTGTTGTTTCACCCGATATCGGTGGTGTTGTTCGTGCTCGCGCAATCGCGAAGCTATTAAACGATACAGACCTTGCTATCATCGACAAGCGTCGTCCACAAGCTAACGTTTCACAAGTAATGCACATTATTGGTGACGTTGAAGGTCGCGACTGTATCATCGTAGATGACATGATCGACACAGGCGGGACACTGTGTAAAGCGGCAGCTGCACTTAAAGAACATGGTGCTAAGCGTGTATTTGCATACGCAACTCACCCTGTACTTTCTGGCAACGCAGCTGAAAACATCCGTGAATCGGTCATCGACGAAGTGATTGTTACTGACTCAATTCCACTGTCTGATGAGCTTAAAGCACTGGATAAAATCAAAGTGCTTACGCTTGCAGATATGCTTGCTGAAACAATTCGTCGTATCAGCAACGAAGAATCTATCTCAGCGATGTTTGAACACTAATAAACACGCAGTGATAGCCAAAAAGCACCGTCTAGGTGCTTTTTTTGTGGTCGTTATTTATTTTCCCTCAAAGTGGTGGTATGATAGCGCGCCTTTTGGCTGGGGACCTTGGTCGCAAAGGCCCTAAGACTTTTAATTTTTGGAGACATTATGTCAACTTATACATACAATGCAGAATTACGTACAGAAACAGGTACTGGTGCGAGCCGCCGCCTACGCCGTGAAGATAAAGTTCCTGCAATCCTTTACGGTGCTGACAAAGAAGCTGCATCAATCGTTCTTGCACACAAAGATATGATCAAAGCGCAAGAAGACGAAGGTTTCTACACGCACATCCTTACTTTAAACATTGGCGGTGAGTCAGTTGAAGCTATCCTTAAAGATATTCAACGTCACCCGTTCAAGCCTAAGATCACTCACTTAGACTTCCAACGTGTAGATGCTTCTCACAAACTTCACACTAAAGTGCCAGTACACTTCATCGGTGAAGAGAAAGTAACTAAAGCAGGTAACACTGTTGTTCACCAATTAACTGAAATCGAAATCACGTGTCTTCCTAAGTCACTTCCTGAGTTCGTTGAAGTTAACGTTGCTGATTTAGTTGCAGGTGATTCAATCCACCTTTCAGACCTTAAACTACCTGCAGGTGTTTCATCTGTTGAGCTAGCTAAAGGTGCAGACCACGATCAGTCAATTGTTACTGTAAAAGCTAACAAAGCTGCTCCTGCTGAAGAAGCTTCAGAAGACGCTGCAGAATAATTTTTAAGGTGTACACACCTTGAATTCTATTCAAATGCTTGTGGGCCTGGCTAATCCAGGCCCCGAATACGCAAATACACGCCATAATGCAGGTGCTTGGTTCATTGAAGAACTCGCAGCACGCTATAACTGCACACTCAAACACGATCCTAAATATCACGGCCTCACTGGCAAAGTGATCATTCAAGGCCAAGAATTTAAATTACTGATCCCAACTACTTACATGAATTTAAGCGGTAAGGCGGTGAGTAGTCTCGCTAATTTCTTTAAAATCCCTGTTGAGAACATTCTCGTAGCGCACGACGAAATGGATCTTGATCCCGGCATTGCTAAACTAAAAAAAGGTGGCGGCCACGGTGGTCACAATGGTTTAAAAGATATTATTGCGAAAATGGCAAACCAAAAAGATTTCATGCGCCTTCGTATCGGTATTGGTCATCCGGGTCACCGAGAAATGGTGACAGGCTGGGTACTTGGTAAAGCCGCTAAAGAAGATCAAGAAAAAATGGATGCCGCTATTGATGAGGCAGTTCGTTGTATGGAAATTCTTGCAAAAGATGGTGTGTTAAAAGCACAAAACAGACTACATTCATTTAAACCTTAATCCGTTTTAATGAAATTACACAAGGTATCTTACTATGGGTTTTAAATGTGGCATCGTTGGCTTGCCAAACGTTGGTAAATCAACATTATTTAATGCACTAACTAAAGCGGGAATTGAAGCCGCTAACTTCCCTTTCTGTACCATCGAGCCGAACACAGGTGTGGTACCGGTGCCTGATGCACGCTTAAATGCATTAGCCGAAATCGTAAATCCGCAACGCATTTTACCAACAACGATGGAATTCGTTGATATTGCAGGCCTTGTAAAAGGCGCTTCAAAAGGTGAAGGTTTAGGTAACCAGTTCCTTGCGAATATTCGTGAAACTGATGCAATCGGTCATGTAGTGCGCTGTTTTGAAGACGAAAACATCGTTCACGTTGCCGGCACTATCGACCCTGCTGACGATATTGATGTCATTAACACCGAATTAGTACTGGCTGATATGGACAGCGCTGATAAAGCAAGTTTCCGTAATGCGAAAAAAGCGAAAGGTGGCGATAAAGATGCAAAAGAACAAAACGCTGTTCTCGAAAAAGTAAAAGCACACCTTGATGAAGGTTTAACGTTACGTTCTTTAGAACTAACTAAAGAAGAAAAAGCAGCTATTAAGCCTTTAAACTTCTTAACAATTAAACCAACAATGTACATCGCAAACGTGGCAGAAGATGGTTTTGAAAATAATCCATACCTAGACAAAGTGCGTGAAATCGCAGCTGCAGAAGATGCGGTTGTTATTCCTGTCTGTGCGGCTATCGAATCAGAGCTATCTGAGCTTGAAGAAGAAGACAAGCTTGAGTTTATGGCTGACTTAGGTCTTGAAGAGCCGGGCCTTAACTTAGTGATCCGTGGCGGGTACGAATTACTTAAATTACAAACCTACTTCACAGCAGGCGTAAAAGAAGTACGTGCATGGACAATTCCTGTCGGCGCAACAGCACCACAAGCGGCAGGTAAAATTCATACTGATTTCGAACGTGGCTTTATCCGTGCACAAACTATCGCTTTTGATGATTATATTGAGTTCAAAGGTGAAAGCGGTGCGAAAGAAGCAGGTAAAATGCGTCAAGAAGGTAAAGAGTACATCGTGAAAGACGGTGATGTTATGAACTTCTTATTTAACGTATAAGTTGTGTAGCACACTCTATTTAAAAGGCTCGTTATCACGAGCCTTTTTTGTTTTCTGAATTGACACCACGACTCGCAGGCTATTTTTAACGCTGTAAACAGAGCCATTTTATCTATTTGCTCTGTGTATAGTATTCTACTCCTATCACTGTAAATACGTTTATGTGTTATAAAAACTCTCAACAAAATAGTTTTTAAATTTACACACTTAATTTTTGTATGAAAATCAAACAGATTAAAAGTGGGCTTTTATTAGCAACAATACGTAATATACTTTTAGTGTTGTCTTTGTCTGTCAAAAAAACAGCAATTTAAATAAAATTTAGCCGCTTAGCTTAATTTTAATGCAAACAAACCCTGTTAAGCGTTTTTTTGCAAAAAAGGTGTTGACGGATTTAGGTCATATCAGCATAATACGCCCCGCACTCAGCGATGAAGTGCTAACAAAAAAGATGGCTAAGTAGCTCAGTTGGTTAGAGCACATCACTCATAATGATGGGGTCACAGGTTCAAATCCCGTCTTAGCCACCATTCTTTTTGTTGCTCAATGAAGAGTTAAAAATAACTACCAGTGTTTTTTAAACACAAAATGCGGGAGTGGCGGAATTGGTAGACGCGCTGGATTTAGGTTCCAGTAACTTCGGTTGTGAGAGTTCAAGTCTCTCCTTCCGCACCATGTTCTGATAAGAACTAAAATTATCAAATTTTTGTTGGGATATCGCCAAGCGGTAAGGCAGCAGGTTTTGATCCTGCCATTCCCAGGTTCAAATCCTGGTATCCCAGCCACAATGGCTAAGTAGCTCAGTTGGTTAGAGCACATCACTCATAATGATGGGGTCACAGGTTCAAATCCCGTCTTAGCCACCATTCTTCTTTTAGAATGGCTCTGCAGGAGTTTAAACTGCACTCAATGAAGAGTTAAAAATAACTACCAGTGTTTTTAAACACAAAATGCGGGAGTGGCGGAATTGGTAGACGCGCTGGATTTAGGTTCCAGTAACTTCGGTTGTGAGAGTTCAAGTCTCTCCTTCCGCACCATGTTCTAGATAAGAACCAAAACTATCAACTTTTTATTTGTTGGGATATCGCCAAGCGGTAAGGCAGCAGGTTTTGATCCTGCCATTCCCAGGTTCAAATCCTGGTATCCCAGCCACTTTCTCTACCAAGAGAGTGAATAAGAAAAACTCTGTATAGAGTATAAAAATGCAACTTAATGATGCGGGAGTGGCGGAATTGGTAGACGCGCTGGATTTAGGTTCCAGTAACTTCGGTTGTGAGAGTTCAAGTCTCTCCTTCCGCACCATGTTCTAGATAAGAACCAAAACTATCAACTTTTTATTTGTTGGGATATCGCCAAGCGGTAAGGCAGCAGGTTTTGATCCTGCCATTCCCAGGTTCAAATCCTGGTATCCCAGCCACTTTCTCTACCAAGAGAGTGAATAAGAAAAACTCTGTATAGAGTATAAAAATACAACTTAATGATGCGGGAGTGGCGGAATTGGTAGACGCGCTGGATTTAGGTTCCAGTAACTTCGGTTGTGAGAGTTCAAGTCTCTCCTTCCGCACCATGTTCTTAAGTAGAACTAAAACTCTTCAAGTTTAGCGTTGGGATATCGCCAAGCGGTAAGGCAGCAGGTTTTGATCCTGCCATTCCCAGGTTCAAATCCTGGTATCCCAGCCAACTTCCTTTCTAATTTCTAATTTCTAATTTCTAATTTCTAATTTCTAATTTCTAATTTCTAATTTCTAATTTCTAATTTCTAATTTCTAATTTCTAATTTCTAATTTCTCCAAAATTTAATTCATTTTATTTAGCGCAAAAAAAAACAGGCTAATTTTCATTAACCCGTTTCTTTATCGTTTATGTGTATTATTTTGTTTAACTGAGTGTCCCACTAATGGCATATTTTAATACCCAGTTCTTAGCCGGGCCAATATTGTTCGCTAGTTTTAAAAACTTACTACGTGCCCAACTGAGTGGCTGTAGTTCATTTGAGAATCCGAAGTAACAGGCATCCATCATACTCATCATAAGTAAATTAGCGCGACGACGTTTCTTCTCATACTGCTTTAATACCGCATGCTGACCAACATCATCGTGGCCAGCAAGAACCTCTGCAAGTGCAACCACATCTTGAAAACCTAAATTAACCCCTTGGCCTGCCAAGGGATTAATAGTGTGTGCTGAGTCGCCCACTAAGACTAAGCGCCCTTGCGAATAATCATTTGCGTGCTGACGAGCCAATGGAAAAACAGCATGCTCAAGTAACTCAAATTCACCCGGCAACTCAGGAAAATGCGCAATGAGTTGGGCTTTTAGTTGTTCTGTGGGGAGTTTATTCCAACGGTTTAAAACCGACGCGTTGTGGTAACAAATTAAATTTGCATACGGGGCTTGCATAGGCAAAAACGCCACAGGGCCCGTTGGTGTAAATTGTTGCCACGTTTTAACTTGTTGCGGCGCATCCAGTTTAATTAACACACCCATACAGTGTTGACCATATTGCCACCCTGTTACACCTAAGCCAGCTTTGCTACGTAATTGTGATTGTCCGCCATCTGCAGCAACCACTAAATCAGCCGTATATTGGGTGTCACCGTAATGAAGCGTGATTGAATCACTCTCTTGGCTTATCTCTGTAACCGGTGTTGTCTGCTCAATAACCTCAATGCCATATTGAGAAAATTGCTGCCAAAGACTCGCTTGAATTAGGCTATTTTCGATTAAATGACCCAGATGTGTTTCACCAATATCATGGCAATCAAACAATAAGTTTTCGCCTTGTTGCTGATACGCCTCAAGCTGTTGGTATGGAGCGATACGATTTTGGCGCAATAACGGCATTGCCCCCAGCTCATCAAGTAAGTTTTCTGAAAAACGATTAATAGCCGAAATGCGAATATCCACCTTATCTGAACTGAGAATGTCATCAGCATCGATAAGGTGCTTTTCAATAATAGTGACGTCCCTGCCCTGCTGTGCCAGTTTAACAGCTGTGGCAGCACCTACCATGCCACCACCAACAACAATTACCTTATTTTTCTTCATTTAATAGTCGCTCATTTGGCTATTTGAATACGGCATAAATTGTAACGTAATTCACTAAACTGTGTCAGTGCATTTACGCGTTAAGAATTTTAAAACAGTGACTTGTTTGATTTCACACCACAAAGATAAAAACTATACTTGGATCTGTGCGGGTATCCAGCTAAAATACGCGTCCTTTAAGTCGGCATTAAAGCCGCTTAATCCTGTTTCTAACACATTTTTGTGTCACTACCGAATTGAAAACGAGGCTATATTTCAATGAGTAAAAAGCTGCATATTAAAACCTGGGGTTGTCAGATGAACGAGTACGACTCTCAGAAAATGGCGGATCTACTGGATGCGACTAACGGCTATCAGTTAACTGATGAAGCTGAAGATGCAGATGTGATCTTACTCAACACCTGTTCAATTCGTGAAAAGGCGCAAGAAAAAGTATTCCACCAGCTAGGCCGTTGGAAGCTATTAAAAGACGATAAACCTGACCTTATCATTGGTGTAGGTGGCTGTGTAGCGTCACAAGAAGGTGACTCAATTCGTCAACGTGCGCCGTTTGTCGATGTAATTTTTGGCCCGCAAACGTTACACCGTTTACCAGAGATGATTAAGCAAGTGCAAAGTGGCGACAGCACATCTGTTGTTGACGTATCATTCCCTGAAATCGAAAAGTTCGACCGTTTACCTGAGCCAAAAGCAGAAGGCCCAAGTGCGTTCGTATCGATTATGGAAGGCTGTTCTAAATACTGTACTTTCTGTGTTGTGCCATACACGCGCGGTGAAGAAGTAAGCCGTCCACTTGATGACGTACTACTCGAAGTCGCCCAGCTCGCAGAGCAAGGCGTACGTGAAGTAAACTTACTAGGTCAAAACGTAAACGCTTACCGCGGTGAAACGCATGATGGCGAAATTTGTTACTTCTCTGACCTACTGCGTTATGTTGCCGCGATTGATGGTATTGACCGCATTCGTTACACCACTTCGCACCCAGTAGAGTTTACTCCTGACATCATCGATGCATATGCCGATGTACCAGAGCTTGTCGACCACTTACATTTACCAGTGCAAAGTGGCTCTGACCGTATTCTTAATTTAATGAAACGTGGTCATACAGCTCTAGAGTACAAATCAACGATTCGTAAATTACGTAAAATTCGCCCTAACTTAAGTATGTCTTCTGATTTTATCATTGGTTTCCCTGGCGAAAGCAAAGCAGACTTTGAAGCAACAATGAACCTTATCAATGATATTGGTTTTGATATGAGCTTCAGCTTTATCTACAGTGCACGCCCTGGTACACCAGCAGCTGATTTACCGGACGACGTATCAGAGCAAGAGAAAAAAGAGCGTTTATACCTTTTACAAAACCGTATTACGCAAATGGCACAGCAAATCAGTCGCCAAATGTTTGGCACTGAACAGCGAATCTTAGTTGAAGGTCCTTCTAAGAAGAACCCTATGGAGTTACGTGGCCGTACTGAAAACAACCGTGTGGTTAACTTTGAAGGCCCACATTCAGTGATCGGTCAATTCGTTGATGTACGTATTACTGAAGCGTTGCCAAACTCTTTACGCGGTGAATTAATTCGTACAGAATCAGAAATGAATCTGCGCCGTGATATCGCGCCATCGTCTATTCTTAGTAAAGCAGCCGAAGCAGACGCTGCACAAGCCCCTAACGAAATTGGCGTTGCAACTTTCGTCCCTTAGGGTGAATTTTGGTGCTGGCCCTTGCCAGCACCCATCAATAGGAAGCAATTTTGAGTAATCAATTAAAAACTTTAGAGATTTATTTAGAACCCGCCGACAACAAACGCCTTTCATCTTTATGTGGTCCGTTTGACGAAAACATCAAACAAATTGAACGCCGACTAGGTGTTGAAATTGCCCATCGCGATAATTTTTTTAGAGTCACTGGTAAACTTCACTGTGCAGCAGCCAGTGTCGAAATCTTAAAAAACCTTTATGTTGATACTCAACCAGTTCGTGGTGAAATTGGCGAAATTGAACCCGACGCTGTGCACTTAGCGATTAGCGAATCAAACGCCCTTGATCAAGACGACAACCCGGGCGTTTATGGTAAAGACATGGTGATAAAAACTCGCCGTGGCGTTATTAAACCGCGTAACGATAACCAAGGCGTGTATGTGGCTAATATTCTGCATCACGATATTACCTTTGGTATTGGCCCTGCAGGCACAGGTAAAACCTACCTTGCCGTTGCTGCTGCTGTTGATGCACTTGAGCGTCAAGAAATTCGCCGTATTCTGCTTACTCGCCCTGCCGTTGAAGCAGGTGAAAAACTGGGTTTCTTACCTGGCGACTTGAGCCAAAAAATCGACCCTTATTTACGCCCTCTTTATGATGCATTATTTGAAATGCTCGGCTTCGAGCGCGTTGAAAAACTGATCGAAAAAAATATTATCGAAGTAGCACCGTTAGCGTACATGCGTGGCCGTACATTGAATGACGCATTTATCATCCTTGATGAAAGCCAAAACACCACCGCAGAGCAAATGAAAATGTTCTTAACCCGTATTGGTTTTAATTCTAAGGCCGTTATTACAGGCGATATCACCCAAGTAGATTTACCGCGTGGTGCGCGCTCAGGCCTTCGCCATGCGATTGAGGTACTTAACGGTGTCGATGAAATTAGCTTTAACTTTTTCCAATCACATGATGTGGTACGCCACCCTGTTGTGGCGCGTATTGTTGAAGCCTATGAGCGCAACGATGAAGCTGAACGTTTAAAACGGGCTGAAAAACAACGCGCAAAAGAAGCGCAAGCAAACCAACAAGAAGCAAACTCGTGACCGAATTAGATTTACAAATAGCGTGTGAGTTTGACAACTTACCAAGCTTTGAACAATTTCAACTGTGGGCTGATAAAGCCCTCAGTCACTACCGTGAAGATGCTGAACTGACAATTGTGATCAGTGATGAGGCACAAAGCCAACAACTCAATAATGACTACCGTGGTAAAGATAAACCGACTAATGTCTTATCGTTTCCATTTGAAGCCCCCCCTGGTATTGAGTTACCTTTAGTGGGTGATTTAATCATATGTCCAGCTATCGTTTTAGCTGAGTCAATTGAGCAAGAAAAAACCTTTCACGACCATTTTGCCCATATGGTGATCCATGGATGCTTGCATTTACTTGGATTTGACCATATAAAGGACGAAGATGCACTCGAAATGGAAAGCATAGAGAAGCAATTACTTGCCGATCTGAACATTGCTGACCCATATCGAGACGATATTTAAATTTACGGAGCAATTAGACGCAATGAGCGACGACAACTCGCAAACTAGCCAGGGTTCTTCTGGTAAAACGTGGCTGGGCCGCATAGCCCAGATGTTACAAGGGGAACCCCAGAATAGAGAAGAGCTGGTAGAAGTAATTGCCGATGCGCAAGAACGCGACCTTATCGACCCTGAAACAAAAGAAATGATTGAAGGGGTATTAGGTGTGTCAGAACTAAAAGTTCGAGACATCATGATACCACGTTCTCAAATGGTGACGCTTGAAATTGACGCCCCATTAGAAGAGCTACTCCCGATGATGGTTGACTCTACACATTCTCGTTTCCCCGTGGTTTGTGAAGATAAAGATCACATCGAAGGTATATTACTCGCAAAGGATTTATTGCCTTTAATTCTAAATAAAGATGAACTATTGCCATCACTACGTGACTATTTACGTCCTGCTATGGTGGTTCCTGAAAGCAAACGAGTTGATACGCTGTTAAATGAGTTTCGTCAACAACGTTATCACATGGCCATCGTTATTGATGAATACGGGGGTGTGTCAGGATTAGTAACCATCGAAGATATTCTCGAAATCATTGTGGGTGAAATAGAAGACGAACACGATGAAGAAGAGGAACAACAAGATATTCGACAAGTTGCGAAACATGTTTACGCAGTTCAAGCTCTAACACCTGTTGATGACTTTAACGAATATTTTAAAACGGGTTACAGCACCTCTGACGCCGATACAATTGGTGGTACGGTTTTACATGCGTTTGGTCATATGCCAAGCCGTGGTGAGACGATAGACATTGAAGGCTTACAATTTAAAGTCACCAATTCTGACAATCGTCGCATCTTACAATTGCAAGTCACCATTCCTAAGGCTGATGATAACGACAGTGAAGAAACTGCTAACTAACCTCTGCGTTCTTGCAAAAGATAAAAAAGCCTGGCTCGCACTTATTGCGGGCCTCTTTTTAACCTTAAGTTACGCCCCCTTTAATCTGTGGCACATTGCCTTTCTTTCTCTTGGTGCACTGCTTTATTGCATCAACCCTCTTGCAAACGGTAAAGACGCAGCAAAGCGCAGCGCAAAATATGGCTTCATCTTTGGTTTAGGGTGGTTTGGTGCCGGTATCAGCTGGGTGCATGTTTCAATAGCCACCTTTGGTGGAATGCCATTAATTGCCTCTCTTGGTTTAATGGGTATTTTATGCGCCTACCTTGCACTTTATCCAGCTTTAGCTGCTTGGCTTAGTACTCGACTGGCTTCAGGGCCTTATAGTTTTGTGTGCTTATTATTGGCAAGTATTGCGGTCACTGAGTATCTGCGTGGCACGCTACTGACTGGGTTTCCATGGCTTAGTTTTGGCTATACACAAACAGACAGCCCACTAAACTTTTTAGCCCCAGTGATTGGTGAGTTTGGTATCACGCTTATATGTGTATTAATCGCCTTTGCGCTATATCGCTTAATCAGTAAAGACATTAAACCTTTGATAGTCTCTGTCGCTGTGCTCATTGGCTTATATTTTATTGCAGGTAACAGCCCAGTTAAATACCAAGATAAAACGATTAAAACCGTGCTCGTACAAGGTAACATCAAGCAACATTTACGGTTTGAGCCGTCTGAGTTTTGGAATACCATGAGCAAATACCAAGACATGACACGCCTGCATTGGAATGCTGATTTAATCGTTTGGCCTGAAGCCGCCGTGCCTGAACTAGAAGCCCTTGCGACGCAATATTTATCTGGCCTTGACAGTGCCGCGACATTTAATAACACCGCACTTATCACTGGCATTGTTGATTACCAGTACGACACCCGCAATATTTTTAATACCCTCATTGTACTTGGTAAAAAAGAGCCCAGTGACAATGAAGGTCACTATCAGTATTTAGGGCATAACCGCTATCAAAAGCATCAATTGTTACCCATTGGTGAGTTTGTGCCATTTCAAGATTTACTGCGCCCTATCGCCCCTCTATTTGACTTACCGATGTCATCGTTCACCCGTGGTGATGAAGTACAAGATAACTTGCGCGCCAATGGTTTAAATATTTTGCCTGCTATTTGCTACGAAATTGCCTTTGCCGATTTAGTGCGTGGAAACTACAGAAGTGATTCTGATATTTTGTTTACTGTTAGTAATGATGCCTGGTTTGGAGATTCTCATGGCCCGCATCAGCATATGCAAATAGCCCGTATGCGCGCCCTTGAGCTTCAGCGCCCGCTTATTCGCGTAACGAATACCGGTATTAGCGCTGTGTACGACCCTATCGCAAAATCGCAATTGAGCATGCCACAGTTTAAAGCCGATGTGCTTGAAGCGAATATCACCCTAATTCAAGGTGACACGCTATACAGTCGTTTAGGTAATTGGCCGGTATGGCTGGCTGTTTTATTACTAACTGTCATAGGGTTAGTAAGAAAAACCAAAGCAAACGCGTAAAGAATACGACTGCGTTTAATTAGAGTACTATTTTGAGGCTATACCTAATGGGTATAGCCTCATTAATCCCGCGGAATTAAACCAAAAAAGGGCTCCATTTATGAAGCCCTTTCTTTTTTGTCGTTTGGCTGGCGCTTACGATTCAATCTTAAGAAGTTCAACCTCAAATATTAGTAACGAGCCTGGCGGAATGCTGCCAACACGTTTACGCCCATAGGCAAGCTGTGGCGGGATATAAAAGGTGAACTTATCGCCTTCGCTCATTAACTGTAAGCCTTCAGTCCAGCCGGCAATCACTTGGTTTAAACCAAAGCTAATTGGCGAATTGCGTACGACTGAACTGTCAAATACACTGCCATCCATGAGCGTACCATGGTAATGCACCTTCACCTTACTGCTAGCATGTGGCTTAGCTTCATTACCCGCGCTGTGCTCAATTTTGTATTGCAGCCCAGAAGTTGTTTCATGGACATCATCAGCTTTACCATTTGTCGCTAAAAAATCAGCGGCCAACGTTTCATTTTCGAGTGCTTGTAATTTCGCTTTTTTGCTATTTTTAAAAATCAAAAAACAAAATACACCTATGACCAATAAAAGAATTAAGTTAATCATTCCGCTTCCTTTTCATCATCATTATCGCCATTAACAATATCGGCAATATTTGCAAGTCGGGCTAATGCCAAGGCATTAATAGAGCCGTCTTGATAGCCCTGCTCCGTCATTTCACCCGCGTCTTTGTCCATTAATAGACTTAACGCCTGGTCTACTGTTTCAACGGCATAAATATTAAAGCGGCCTTTTTCAACGGCGTCGAGCACTTCATCATCAAGCACCAGGTTCACTTGGTTTGACTTTGGAATGATCACGCCTTGCTCGCCCGTTAAGCCACGCATTTTACAGAGTTTAAAGAAGCCTTCGATTTTCTCGTTAACACCACCAATAGATTGCACGTCACCATGTTGGTTAATTGAGCCTGTAAGCGCAATTGACTGGCTAATAGGTAAGTTGGTTATTGCCGAGATAAGCGCACAGAGCTCGGCCAGTGATGCACTATCACCGTCGATATAACCGTAACTCTGTTCAATCGCGATATTAGCACTGAGCGTTAAACTAAATTGCTGCGCATATTTGTTACCTAAGTAGCCGGTTAGAAGCATCACGCCTTTTGAGTGAATTGCTTTACCCAGCTCGGCCTCACGCTCAACGTCAATTACCCCATCGGCACCGGCATAAACCGTGGCAGTAATACGTGCAGGCGTACCAAACGATGTATCACCGATATGCAGCACCGTTAAGCCGTTTACTTTACCCACAGCCTGACCTTCGGTAGCAATGAGGATCTGCCCCTCTTTAATATCGCTAAGCATGGTTTCTGAAATTTGCCCAGTACGGTACTGTTTACCAAGAATGGCTTCATCAATGTGGTGCGCATCAATCAGTGTATGTCCATCTTGCTTGGCATAAAAACTGGCTTCGGCCACCAACTCAAGGACATCTGCAAAACGTGCAGACAGCTTATTTTGATGCTCAGCTTGGCGATAACTAAACTTGAGTAAACGTGCCATTGCCGCTTCGTTTGCAGTACAATTTAAGGTTTTCTCACAGTATTCAGTCACTTTGGTAATAAACTGGTACTGCAGCTTATCGCTGCTTGGTAAGTAATAATCAAAGTCAGCAAGCACACGAAACAGCTCAGCAAACTCTTCATCGTACTCACCAATGGTGTAATACAAATCACGTGAACCCAGCAGCACAATTTTTACATCCAGCGGAATAAGCTGTGGACGTAAAGTAAAACTGCTCCCCACTGAACTGTCTTGATATGGTAAGTCGTTCTTAATTTGATGCGTTTTTAAAGACAGTTTTAGGCCATCCCACACTTGTGGATTCGCCATTACTTTTTCAGCGTCCATAATCAAGTAACCGCCATTAGCACGGTGCAGTGCACCCGGCTGAATTGAGCGATAACTGGTTATGAGCGAGCCCTGCGATGTCGCGTATTCAATTTTGCCAAAAATATTGCCAAACGTTGGGTTAGGCTCGTAAACAACAGGCGCTGCATCCCCTTCTTTAAATTCGACTAAAATATTGGGTGCGAAAAAGTCGGTTAACATGCCCTTGCGGTCAAAATCTTCTTTGTTTTCGTCGTTGTCATCATCGTCGAGCCACTCCAGCACCGCATCAATGATTTCTTCACGTATGTCTTTTAAATAACGCAGCACGCCAATATGCGTTGCATATTTGTGCTCAAGCGCTTTAATAAGTGGCTTGGTCGCTAACTCAGCCGTTGATTTTTTAAGATTACGCAGTTTTTCAGATGATTCACGTTTCCAACGCGGTAACTCAATCAGCGCTTCGATTAACGCATCTTCGAGCTTTTCAATCACGTCATAAAATTCAATACGCAATGGCTCTTCGAGTGCCGCAAACTCACTGTCGCTTAATTGCTTACCATTAACCAATGGTGCAAACCCCACCACGCCATTTTCTTCGATAAGCGCTACACTTTGCTCAAGCGCGGCAATTTCTACTGCGGTTATAGCTGCATCGTAAGTATCGGTGAATTCACGGTCTATTGATTTCTTCTTACGCTGATAACCTGGGTTATCGAATGCAGCAGGGAATGTATCAAGCACTTCATCAATAAATGAATCAATATCATCTGCAAGCTGCTTGCTTTGCCCAGCTTGCATAAACAGCGCGATAGGCTCGCGGTGGTCGTCGTAATTATTGACATACAGCCACTCATTAGGCGTTGGGCGGCCTTTTGAATGGGCTGTTAGCTTGTCTTTCACTAAGGTAAAACGACCCAGTGCAGCCTCACCCATAACATAAACATTGTAACCAGGTAGCTCCATACCTAATGAAAAATCGAGCGCACTTTGAGCACGTTGTTGGCCAATAAACGTTAAAGCCTCTGGGTATGGATTATTCATGCATGTAGCAACATGACTGGCGGCAATTTCTGGCGCTAAGGTAGAGACTGGCAATGGGATTAGTTTTTTTGTCATTCTAACTTCTTATTTCCCAGGATTAACTGGGCATTATGGGTAACGCCCAGCTTTTGCTTGCGTTACAGATTAAGGTTGTAATGCCTTACGGCTAAAGTAAATACCACCGCATTCAGTACAAGGGGTAATTTGAGTAGCATGGTAAACATCGTAACTATGTTGGCAATTTTTACATACTAATGTGCCCATGGCTATCCATTCTCCCTGATGATAGACACCATTGTGCTTAAAATCTTGATTTAGGGCCTGCCATTCTAACTGGGTTTTGTCTTCGATGTGCGATAACTCGTACCAAAGCGACTCTTTTAGTTCAAGCCACGCTAAGGAGTCATAATGTTTATCGTTTTCTTTGATGTGATCAATATCGCGTTTAAGGTAGTCGCGATACAGCTCAAGTTTTTCTTTTCCTAGATCTTTAAGTGCCTGCTCAGATTCAACAAACTTCTCCATTGCCTCCTTCAACTCGTGGTCTTTTACATCTTTAAGCCATGCACTTAAATCGCTGAGCCATGTTTTATAATCTGCCATCGTTTACTCCTTCAAAAGTGATGAAAAATCAGTACTTACTATAGTTGAGTATAGGTTAACCTGCCCTGAAAGTGATAATTTCGGAAAAGCCCTTATTTGCCGCTGTGATTAGCCTGTATTTTGGGTTATCCTTAGCGACAATTTTTTATCAATTTGCAAGAAGTCTGGAATCGTAGATGCAAGAGCAATATAACCCGCAAGACATAGAGTCAAAAGTACAAGCCTACTGGGATGAAAACCAAGTATTTAAAGTCACTGAAGATGAGAGCAAAGAAAAGTATTACTGCTTATCAATGTTCCCATACCCAAGCGGCCGACTGCATATGGGTCACGTTCGTAACTACACTATTGGTGACGTAGTATCACGTTTCCAACGCTTGCAAGGTAAAAACGTAATGCAACCTATGGGTTGGGATGCGTTTGGTCTTCCAGCTGAAAATGCCGCAATTAAAAATAATACGGCACCGGCTAAATGGACATACGAAAACATTGACTACATGCGTAACCAATTAAAGCAATTAGGCTTTGGTTATGACTGGGATCGCGAAATCGCGACGTGCCACCCAGAGTACTACAAATGGGAACAATGGTTCTTCACTAAGCTGTATGAAAAAGGCTTAGTATACAAAAAGATGTCAACAGTAAACTGGGATCCAGTTGACCAAACAGTGCTTGCCAACGAGCAAGTAATCGATGGTCGTGGCTGGCGTTCAGGTGCGATTGTTGAGCAAAAAGAAATTCCACAATGGTTCATCAAAATCACTGATTATGCTCAAGAGCTTTTAGATGATTTAGATAAACTTGATCACTGGCCTGAGCAAGTTAAAACCATGCAACGCAATTGGATTGGTCGTTCTGAAGGCTTAGAAATTGAATTCAAACGTGCCGACAACGATGACACATTCCGTGTTTACACAACACGCCCAGATACCTTTATGGGTGTGACTTACGTTGCTGTAGCAGCCGGTCACCCAATTGCACAAGAAGCGGCTAAAAATAGCGATGCTGTTGCGATGTTTGTTGATGAGTGTAAAAACACCAAAGTTGCTGAAGCCGACATGGCAACCATGGACAAAAAAGGCATTGCAACTGGCTTTTACGCAATCCATCCATTAACAGGCAAGCAAGTCCCTATTTGGGTCGCTAACTTTGTACTGATGGACTATGGTTCAGGTGCGGTAATGGCGGTGCCTGCGCATGACCAACGTGACTACGAGTTTGCAAGTACTTACGGCCTAGAAATTACGCAAGTTATTGCACCTGCAGCTGGCAGCGAAGATACGGTTGACCTTGCAAATCAAGCTTTCACAGAAAAAGGCGTGTTAGTAAACTCAGGTGAGTTTGATGGTCTAGAGTTTGATGCAGCATTTAATGCGGTAGCAGACAAGTTAGAAGCACTGGGCGTTGGTGAGCGTAAAGTAAACTTCCGTTTACGTGATTGGGGCGTGAGCCGTCAGCGTTATTGGGGTTCTCCAATCCCTATGTTAAGCGACGAAAATGGCCAAGAGATTGCCGCTACTGAAGACATGTTACCAGTACGCTTACCTGAAGATGTGGTGATGAATGGTGTTACATCGCCAATCAAAGCGGATCCTGAATGGGCTAAAACAACCGTAAATGGCGTACCTGCATTTCACGAAACTGATACATTCGATACCTTTATGGAATCATCGTGGTACTACGCACGTTACTGTAGCCCTCGTTTTGACGAGGGAATGATTGAGCCTGGCGCTGCAAACTACTGGTTACCTGTAAACCAATACATCGGTGGTATTGAGCATGCGATTTTACACTTACTTTACTCTCGCTTTTTCCACAAACTATTACGTGATTTTGGCTTAGTTAACTCTGACGAGCCATTCGAGCGTTTGCTGTGCCAAGGCATGGTATTAGCAGAAACGTTCTATCGTAAAGATGAGAAAGGCGGTGATGTGTGGATATCACCAACCGACGTACAAACTGAAACTGACGAAAAAGGTCGTGTGACAAAAGCATGGCATAAAGTAGATGGTGAGCCGGTATTCTCTGCAGGCATGAGTAAAATGTCGAAATCGAAAAACAACGGTATCGACCCACAACAAGTTATTGCCGAATACGGTGCCGATACGGTGCGTTTATTCATGATGTTCACAGCACCTCCAGAGCAAACTCTTGAATGGTCTGATTCAGGTGTAGAAGGCGCAATGCGTTTCTTAAAACGTGTTTGGAAATACGCAGTCGATGTTGAAACCGTAGGTTATCAAGCACTTGATAAAGCTGCTTTAAGCAACGATCAAAAAGTACTTCGTCGTGAGCTTCATAAAGCCATTGCAAAAGTGACCGATGATGTTGAGCGCCGTCAAACGTTCAACACAGCAATTGCTGCCATTATGGAACTTTCAAACAAGTTATTAAAAGCGCCACTTGCTGATAAACAAGATGTCGCGATAGCAAACGAAGCGCTTGAAGCATTGCTTATCATGCTTGCACCTATTACGCCGCACATGTGTCATCAACTATGGCAAGACCTTGGCAAAGAAGGTGACATCTTAGATGCTTCTTGGCCAACCGTGGATGAGTCGGCACTTGTTGAAGATGAAAAGCTAATCATCGTACAAGTTAACGGCAAGCTTCGTGCTAAGTTAACAGTGCCAGCAGATGCCACTAAAGAGCAAGTTGAAGCCCTCGCCTTCGCCGAAGATAATGTGACTAAATTCACAGACGGCGTGACAATCCGTAAAGTAATTTACGTACCAGGCAAGCTTCTGAATGTGGTTGCTAACTAAGATGGCAGCGCTTCATGCACTGAAAAACAGACTAGCTTTAGTGCTAGTCTGTTTACTGGTAACAAGCTGTGGCTTTCATTTAAAGAAAGCCTCTAACTTACCGGATGACTTAAAGGTGATCTCGCTGGTTGGAGATGACGAAAAATCAACCCTGTTCGAGTTAGTCGAAAAAGAGCTAATAGCCAGTAAAGTGGAATTTGACCACGGCGACAGTTCAACGCCTGAACTCACTATTCACAAAGACCGCTTAGAACGCCAAATATTGTCGTTATTTGATAACGGTCAGGTCGCAGAATATGAGCTTGCTTATAGTGTCAGTTACACCCTTAAACGCCCGGGCCAAGAAGCAGTTAACCAACGTTTTGAGCTGTATCGTAACTATCAAGACGATCCTGATAACGCACTTGCAAAAGCCAAAGAACTTGAGCTGCTGCTGAGTGAAATCAGAAAGCAAGCAAGCCGCCGTATTGTTAGAGAGTTATCGCAACTGTAATGCGTTGTTATGCGAATCAACTCACCAGCCAACTAAAAAAAGGCCTCGCCCCTTTCTACATGGTGTTTGGTGAGGAGCCCTACCAAATAGCGGAATGCGTATCACAGATACGTCAAGCAGCTAAACAGCACGGTTTTGACGAAGTCATCAAATTCACATTGATGCAGGGCTTTGATTGGCAAGAGATTATTGCTCAATATCAAAGTATGTCACTGTTCAGCGCACGCACCCTGATTGAATTTGATTTAAACGAGCAAAAACCGGGCACCACGGGCAGTCAAATATTTAAACAGCTTACTGAGCTGGTCAATGATGACACTATTTTAGTGTTAAAAGGCGCCAAAGCCAGCCAAGATATCCAGCGTAGTGCTTGGTTTAAAGCACTCGATAAACAAGGCATCTTTGTGCCTTGTTATCCGCTAACAGGTAATCACCTAACCCGCTGGTTAGATGAGCAATGTTATCGTTTAAATTTAAACCTGCATAACAATGCTAAGCAAAGCCTCATAGAAGCAACTGAAGGCAACCTGCTTGCGTGTCATCAAGAGCTTGAAAAGCTCTCACTGCTTTATGGCAGTGACCTAGTTGACCAACAAGCCGTGATGCAAGGGCTGCTCAATCAATCAAAGTTTGATATTTTCGATTTGAGCGATGCATTACTCAAAGGTCACGCTGAGCAAGCAGTCAAAGTCATGACCAAACTCGCTGCGGATAATACCGAAGCCATGAGTATTTTTTGGGCTATTAATAAAGAAGCCAGCAACCTACTTGCTATGCAGCATGCCAGACTAACGGGCGCCAATATGACTGACTTATACAAGCAGTTTAATATTTGGAAGAATCAACAAGCGACAATCCAACACGCGCTGAATCGTTTAAACAGCAAAGTACTTGAGCAAATAATTAAACAACTCGCTCAATTTGATGCCGCTTACAAACAAGGTAACTTAATTACCCCTTATCAAGCGTTGACTCATATTTGTTTAGTGTTTTGTCAGCCGTTATCAATCCCCTTACCTTGTCATCCACATTCTGACTGAGAGTCGTAACTGATGATTGCTATTTTCGGTGGCACGTTTGATCCCATTCACTTAGGTCATTTAAATATGGCTGAACAGTGTGTTAAACAGTGCCAATTGAATACCCTCTATTTTATGCCTTGCGCTATCCCCGCTCATAAAGCAAAACCGGGGATAAGCGACGAGCATCGGATTAATATGCTCAAGCTTGCGATAGCGTCTAACCCGCAATTTGCCATCGACTACAGAGAGCTTAACCGCAGCGGTGCATCGTATTCATTACTGAGCTTAAAAGAGCTTCGCAGCGAACACCCGAGCGCCCCTATTCTGTTTTTAATCGGCATGGATTCGTTTAATAACTTAGATAAATGGTATCAATGGCAAGAAATAGTCACACTGTGCCATATTGTGGTGTATCAGCGCCCTGGCCAAATATGCCATGTTGAGGGTGAACTGGCCGCTTACAAAGCCGATGCGTTGACTGACAAACTCGCGCAACTAAAACAATCACCTGCTGGCAAGTTATTCTTTTTAAATGGCTTACAAGTTGATGCTGCATCGAGTCAGATTCGAAAACAATTATATTTAAATGAACAGGCCGCGGAACTTTTACCCGCTAGCGTCAGTCAATACATTGCGCAGCATCATCTTTACCAAACAGATGAATAAATACTATCTGCGTGATAAAATAACACATTACGATTATTTACTTTTGAGAAAACACTTTGGATTCTAAACAACTACTCGCATTTGCCCTTGATAAAGTCGACGATATGAAAGCCCGTGACGTGGTACAACTTGATGTTCGTGGAAAATCTGACATTACTGACTACATGGTGGTGTGTTCAGGTAATTCTAAACGCCACGTTCAGTCTATTGCTGATCATGTCGCAAAAGAAGCACGCCATGCTGGTGAAGAGCCACTCGGCTACGAAGGCCAAAATGAAGGTGAATGGGTACTGGTAGACCTGGGTGATGTGGTTGTGCATGTAATGCAAGACCAAACTCGCGACTTCTATGATCTAGAAAAACTTTGGGGTTAACCCTTAGCAAGGACATAGGTAAAGCATTTTGAAGATACAATTGATTGCCGTTGGCACGAAAATGCCAGCATGGGTAGAAACAGGGTTTACAGAATATCAACGCCGGTTTCCGCGTGATATGCCGTTAGAACTCATTGAAATCCCAGCAGGAAAGCGTGGTAAAAATGCGGATATCAAACGTATTTTACAACTTGAAGGTGAAAAGACATTGGCGGCTATCCCCAAAGGAAACCGCATTGTTACACTTGAAGTAACCGGTAAGCCGATGGATACGCATCAGCTCGCTAAAAGTATGGAAAAATGGCAGCTTGATGGCCGAGATGTCAGCCTACTGATTGGCGGTCCTGAAGGGCTTGCACCTGAGTGTATCGCAGCCTCAGAGCAAAAATGGTCTTTATCGAACCTAACGCTACCGCATCCGTTGGTGCGTATTATTGTTGCTGAAAGCCTTTATCGTGGCTGGAGCTTAAATAACAACCACCCTTATCATCGCGAGTAGTAAAGCCTATGCGAAAACACAGACCCACCATTCGAGACCACTCGGCTGAAGCAAATTTATTTGCCCGTCGAGCATTTGTGGGTTTTGTGTTTGTTACCCTGCTTATTGGTGTCTTGTTATCAAATTTATATAACATTCAGGTTATTGATCACCAAGACTATCAAACACGTTCAAACGACAACCGCATAAAAGTAATACCAATTGCGCCTAATAGAGGCCTGATTTACGACAGAAATGGGGTGTTACTTGCCGAGAACAAGCCCGTTTACAACCTTGAAGTCATTCCTGAAGAAGTTGATGATCTTGACAAAGCATTGGCTGCTGTTGAGCAACTAATTACGATAAGCGAACAACAAAAAGCCGACTTTTTAGACGATATAAAACATAATCGCCGCTTTAAAAGCCAAGTGCTTAAAGCACGGTTAAACGAAACCGAAGTAGCCACGTTTTCAGTAAACCAACATAAATTTCCAGGGTTCAGTATTGAAGCGCGTTTAGCCCGCTATTACCCGTATGGCGATACACTCACTCATGCCTTAGGTTATGTTGCCAAGCTAAACAAAAAAGAACTCACTAAACTTGAAGCCGAAGACCAAGCAACGAATTACCGCGCCACTCATGACATTGGTAAGCTTGGTATCGAAAAATACTATGAAGAGTTACTACACGGTGTTGTTGGCTCACAACGCGTTGAAGTAAACAACCGTGGTCGCGTTATCCGTACTCTCAGTCTGACTCCGCCAGAGCCGGGCCACGACTTAGTGTTAACCTTGGACATTGGCTTGCAACAAATAGCCCAGCATGCCTTAAAAGACATGCGTGGCGCAGTGGTCGTGCTTGATGCAAAAGACGGGGGCGTGCTGGCAATGTATTCAAACCCAAGTTATGACCCAAACTTATTTGTGCATGGCATTAGCAGTAAAAACTACAAAGAATTATTAAATCCAGACCGCCCACTTATTAACCGTACTACGCAGGGTCGCTATGCTCCAGCATCGACGGTTAAGCCCCATATGGCCATTTTAGCCCTCGAAGAAGGTTTGGTAACAGAACAAACACAGATGTGGGATCCGGGCTTTTTCCAAATTCCGAATGTTGAACACAAATGGCGTGACTGGAGACGTTGGGGCCATGGTCATGTCGATGTTTACAAAGCGATTGAAGAGTCATGTGATACCTACTTTTACGATGTTGCCTACCGACTAGGCATCACTAAAATCAGTGACTTTATGACTCAATTTGGCTTTGGCGAGCTCTCTGGTATTGATATTCATGAAGAAACAACGGCAATTATGCCATCTAAAGAATGGAAAGAAGCCCGTTTCAGAGAATCATGGTGGCGAGGCGATACAATCTCGGTGGGTATCGGACAAGGTTATTGGACCGCGACCCCGATGCAAATAGCCAATGCAACTAACATTTTGGTTAATAAAGGCATTGATCATCCACCTCACCTTGTGCAAGTAGCCAAAAAAGAAAACGAAGTAACGCAAATCAATAATGATGAAAAGCCCCCTGTACAACTTAAAAACCCACATCATTGGCAAATAGCCCTCGATGCAATGCACAACACAGTGCATAAAGTAACCGGTACAGCACACAAAGCGTTTAAAGGTGCAACCTATGACCCAGCCGGTAAAACCGGAACGGCGCAGGTAGTCAGTATTGCTCAAGGCGAGCGATATGATGCAGAATCACTCAAAGAACGCCAACGAGATAACGCAATATATGTTGGCTTTGCCCCTTATAATGACCCACAAATTGTGGTGTCGGTGGTCGTCGAAAATACCGGTGGGGGAAGTACTGTTGGTGCGCCAATTGCGCGCCAATTAATGGATTACTACTTTTCTGCTAACCCTATAAAACTTGCTCAAAGTGATGCGCCATGATCCCATTAAATAAAAAACGTTCGATTTGGCAGCGCCTTCATCTTGATGTACCTTTACTGATTGCGCTCATGCTCATGATGGTCGCAAGCCTTGCTATTGTATACAGTGCCAGTGGTCAAGATTCTGCGATGATGATCCGCCATGCTACACGTATGTTTGGTGCTGTACTGGGCATGTTTATTCTGGCGCAGTTTTCACCGAATACCTTAAAAAGCATGGTCATTCCTCTGTATTGCTTGGGCTTATTAATGCTCGTTGGCGTGTTGTTCTTTGGTGTCAGTTCCAAAGGCGCGCAACGTTGGCTTAATTTAGGTATCACGCGTTTCCAGCCTTCCGAATTAATGAAAATAGCCGTGCCAATGATGGTTGCCTGGTACATTGGCCGTAATCACCTGCCCCCACGCGCGATTCATTTAATCATTGGTTTTGTAATTGTGATGGTGCCGACCATTTTAATTAAAGAACAACCAGACCTAGGAACGTCAATCTTAATTGCCAGTTCAGGTATATTTGTGTTGTTTTTATCAGGCTTAAGCTGGCGCTTAATTGGCTTTTTTTCAGCCGTTGTTGCACTCGCTGCATGGCCATTTTGGCATTACGGAATGCATGACTATCAACGTCAGCGAGTACTCACCTTTTTAGACCCTGAAAGTGACCCTTTAGGCTCGGGTTATCACATTATTCAATCAAAAATAGCCATTGGTTCCGGGGGAATTGAAGGTAAAGGCTGGTTGCAAGGGACCCAATCGCAACTTGAGTTTTTACCCGAACGCCATACTGACTTTATCTTTTCGGTACTCAGTGAAGAATTTGGTCTATTTGGTGTTTGCTTACTGCTGTGCATGTATTTATTTATTATTGGTCGTGGCTTGTACATTGCCGTAAATGCACAAGACGCATTTGGTAAACTACTCGCTGGGGCCTTAACCCTGACTTTCTTTGTCTATGTGTTTGTGAATATAGGAATGGTTTCTGGCCTATTACCTGTCGTTGGTGTCCCCTTACCCTTAATTAGTTACGGGGGGACTTCTATGGTGACCCTGATGGCTGGATTTGGCATTATTATGTCTATCGCCACCGATAAAAGGATGCTGTTAAAATAATGACCCACTTAATAAATGCCCTTTTAATCGCGCTTATCTGTGTTGTCCTCAGCGCATGTAGCTCACCGTCGTCACAACAAGGGCGCTATGCAATGCAGCATGATGCAGCGCCACTGCGAACACCGACAGAACTTGAAATGCAAGATGCTGTGGTCACTGCTGTTATCAAAAGCGCCAGTGCAAGCCGCCCCTACGAGGTGAGAGGAAAGCGCTACACGCCCATGCTAGATGAAACGGGCTACTCAGAAGAAGGCATCGCTTCTTGGTATGGTCGAAAATTTCACAACTACCACACTTCGAACGGCGAAATATACGATATGTTTGCCATGACTGCAGCTCACAAAACACTGCCGCTGCCAAGTTTTGCTCGCGTAACGAATTTAGATAACGGCAAATCAGTGATTGTGCGTGTTAATGATCGCGGCCCTTTTCATGACGATAGACTGATCGATTTATCTTATTCTGCAGCATATAAGCTTGGCTACTATCGTCAAGGTACAGCCCGTGTTAAGGTTGAAGCCATTACACTTGCAAATTCTGCCCCTCGTTTAAGTTACATACAGGTTGCAGCGGGAAGTACTCTTTCTAATGTCGAAGCGCTCGCGTTTCAACTTCGCCAGCAATACCATGTGCCAACAAACATTGTTGAAAAAGACGGGATCTATCGTCTGCGTCTAGGGCCAATTAAAGATGCTGCAGAAGCACAATCCGTTTTAGATAAATTAAAACAAAACCAATTTCAGAACGCGTTCTTGCTTTACAGTGAGTAAGACCTTTAGAATAGGTTAACGCGACATGTTTAACTTCAACCATTAATGAGTACGATGAAATCTATAAAATATAAAATCTTAAGTGGCGTTTGTGGCCTTGTTTGCACTGCTAGCGTATTTTCTGCAACAGCCCAAATCATCCCCGCCCCACCTCAAGTTAATGCTAAAGGTTACTTTTTGGTTGATTTCACCACAGGAAAAGTAATTGCCGAAGGCGAAGCTGATACAAAACTAGCACCAGCAAGTCTGACCAAAATGATGACCAGTTATGTCATTGGTACAGAAATTAAAGCAGGTAATATCTCACCGACCGATATGGTAACAGTGAGCGAAAAAGCATGGGCAAAGAACTTTCCAGAGTCATCAAAAATGTTTATCGAAGTGGGTAAACAAATCAGTGTTGATGATCTTAACCACGGTATCATAATCCAATCAGGAAATGATGCGTGCGTAGCAATGGCAGAGCACATTGCAGGCAGCGAAAGTGCATTTGCTGATTTAATGAATGCCCATGCTGAAAAACTAGGCATGAGCAACAGTCACTTTGTTAATAGCCATGGTTTAGATACCAACGAGCACTTTACCACGCCACGTGATATGGCAACATTAGGCGCTGCACTTATCCGTGACGTACCTGATGAATATGAAGTTTATGCAAAAAAATCATTTACTTATAACGGCATTAAACAATACAACCGTAACTCATTGTTATGGGATGAGAGCTTAAACGTAGACGGAATTAAAACAGGCCATACCTCAGAAGCGGGTTATAGCTTAGTTACCTCAGCAACCAAAGATGATATGCGTTTAATTGCAGTTGTAATGGGAACTGAAAGCGAGCGTGCACGTAAGGTAGAAAGTAAAAAACTACTTAACTACGGTTTCCGTTTCTTCGAAACAATCACACCCTATAAAGCAGGTGACAGTTTTGCAGAGCAACGTATTTGGATGGGTAATAAAGAAAACGTATCGTTAGGTATTTTAGAAGATACACCCATTACTATCCCACGCGGTCAACGTAAAAACTTAAAAGCGAACTTTGAGCTTGATAAAACCTTAGAAGCCCCACTGGCGAAAGGCACTAAAGTAGGCACACTTTTCTTACAGCTTGAAGGTGAAGAAATTGCGCAATATCCACTTGTTACCTTAGAAGAAGTGGAAGAAGGTAGCTTCTTTAGCAAAATTTACGATTACTTACGTTTACAAATAATGTAAACCCGTAAAAAAGATTATAAACGCCTTGCACTGCAAGGCGTTTTTTTTTGCCTGAAAAATGATAGAATGCGCCCCATATCAGTCGCGCTGGGTCGAGTGCGTCGTAATCCAGTTTGCTTAACGCCAAGAAATGGCAAAGAAAACGTCTATTAAGCAGACCATTGTTTGAGGAGTCACCGTCGTGGTTCAACCTGTAAAAGATACTAAGTTTGACGAGTATTTAGATTTCCCTTGCCCATTCACATTTAAAATCATGGGCTTAGCTAATGTAAATCTGACAGATCAGATCCTAGAAAAGCTGCAACCCATTGCACCGGGCGATTACGCACCTAAGATCAAACCAAGCAGTAAAGGGAATTATGAGTCAGTCACACTTGTTGCTACGGTAACAAGCAAAGAGCACATCGAAGAAATCTATAACGTGATCAGCAACATCGATGACGTACGTCATATGCTATAGACTGATTACGGAGTAAGTCGTGAGCGAGAGAGAATTAATCGTTCGCCAATTAGGGCGACAGCGTTACATGCCAATTTGGCAAAAAATGCAATCATTTACCGATACCCGCGATGAGCACACAGCTGATGAAATTTGGCTTGTGGAACACGAACCTGTTTTTACACAGGGTCAGGCAGGTAAGGCAGAGCACCTTTTAAACACCGGTGATATTGAAGTGATTCAAGTAGACCGAGGTGGTCAAGTGACCTATCACGGACCGGGTCAACAAATGATGTACGTGCTGTTTAACCTTCGCCGTTTAAATATTGGCGTTCGTGAACTCGTCACTTGGTTGGAAGAGTGTATTATCGATACACTTAAAGATTATGATATTGAAGCCTATGCAAAGGCGGATGCACCTGGCGTTTATGTTAACGACAGTAAAGTTGCATCGTTAGGCTTACGCGTTCGTCGCGGCTGCTCTTTCCATGGTTTAGCACTGAATGTAAATATGGACCTAAGCCCATTTTTACGTATCAATCCATGCGGTTATGCTGGTATGAACATGGTGCAGACAACCGATCTCAATGGCCCACAGAACCTAGAGCAAGCAGGTTCAGGGCTTATTAAACACATGATTAAAAAGCTTAATGCTACTGTGGTTAAGCACACTGAAGGGTTTGAAAACGAATGAATAAACCAGTCAAAATGGAACCAGGCGTAAAACTGCGTGATGCTGAGAAAATGGCGCTGATCCCAGTGAAAGTTTTACCAACAGAAAAAAACGAAATGTTACGTAAGCCAGAATGGCTTAAAATTCGTTTACCAAAATCAACAGAGCGTATTGATGGTATTAAAAGTGCCATGCGTAAACACGGCTTACACTCTGTGTGTGAAGAAGCATCGTGCCCTAACCTATCAGAATGCTTTAATCACGGTACAGCAACCTTTATGATTCTTGGTGCAATTTGTACGCGTCGCTGCCCGTTTTGTGATGTTGCGCATGGGCGTCCATTAAAGCCTGATGCAGCAGAACCAGAAAAACTAGCTCTAACGATTAAAGATATGAAGTTAAGCTATGTTGTTATTACGTCTGTTGACCGTGATGACCTACGTGATGGCGGTGCACAACACTTTGCTGACTGTATTCGTGAAATTCGTAAGCATAACCCAAATATCACCATTGAAATTCTAGTACCTGATTTTCGTGGCCGTATGGACAGAGCGCTTGATATCTTAATTGAAACGCCGCCAGATGTGTTCAACCACAACTTAGAAACGGCACCACGATTATACAAACTAGCGCGTCCGGGGGCTGATTATAAATGGTCATTAGAGCTACTTCGTCGCTTTAAAGAAGCGCACCCAGAAGTGAAAACAAAGTCTGGCCTAATGGTCGGTCTAGGCGAAGAAATCAGTGAGATTGAAGAAGTATTACGTGATTTACGTGAACATAACGTAGATATGCTCACGGTAGGTCAATACTTACAGCCTTCAAAGCACCACTTACCGGTTAAACGCTACGTGCCACCAGCCGAGTTTGATGGCTTAAAAGCTTATGCTGACGAAATTGGCTTCACACATGCTGCATGTGGCCCGTTTGTTCGCTCAAGCTACCATGCTGATCAACAGGCAGCAGGTAAAGAAGTTAAATAACACTTCTTATACCATTCCGCTTAATTAAGTGGTCTATTTTGAGGCAATAAAACCGCGTTGATAACAAGGCAAAAATTTAGTTATTTAGTTGTTCTAAATCAGAAATTTTTAACGCAGGTAGCGACTGGTTTGATCATTCAAAATGATTAAGTATTTTTGCGGATTGGTATTATTAAACATTTAAAAGCCGCGCTATAAAATTTTATAGCGCGGCTTTTTTGTAGCTTAAAATATTTTGCTCTTCTCTTAACATTGCCTGCTGTTCATGAGCACGTAACAAAGCAAGCTCCTCAGCTGGTAAAGGCGTGACTGCAGGCACACACTCAAATTCCATCAAAGGCATAATGTGTCGAAAAACATAATGAACACGTTCAATATGAAACTCAGAGCTGACTAATAGTACTTTTTTAATCTCTGCACGGTCTATAATAGGCTGTGCAAGTGTCGCATCTTCAAAGGTAAAACGGCTTGGGGCATGCGCCAAAAAGCGAGATACTGGAATACCTTGTTTAACTAAATACCGCTTGGTTAATTCGCCATGCGGATACGCACTTTTATTAAAGCTGCCAAAGCCACCTGTACACAATAGACTTACATGTTGATGATCGCGAAAAACGGCGTAGGCTTTATCACAGCGTGCTTTTGCAATAACAGATAATCTGCCGTCAGGTTCATTTGGAGCGCCTAATAGTACAATTGCCGTTTTCATCTGAAATACTATCGTTGATAACGCGCTAAAAACATTTTCACGGTTTCGCTAATCACTTTCTCTTCTGTGTCGCCATTTTGGCGCTCAAATCCATACAAAAGAGGATAAAAGATCAGCGATTTTAATTGATACACAAACTGTTTAGCCGCAAATTCAGCATCGTCAATATGTAACACATGCGCGTCACTGGCCGCCTCTAAAAAAGCCACTAAATCTTGCATGCAACCCATACTGTTGTTGGCGAGCGACTTAGCTAAATCGGGCTGTTGGAGCATTTGCATAAAAGCCACTTTCGCTATTTTTAGAAACTCTTCCGAGGTAAGCAAAGCCACCTCTTGCACAGCAATTTGTGTTAACTGCTCTGCAATCGGGTGTTGCTTATTAAAAATAACGGCTTTTTCTTGACGCACTTTTTCAAACATAAACACCAGAATAGCCTGAAACAGCACACCTTTATTTTCAAAATGATTATAAACAGTGCGTTTAGAAGCGCCCGCTAAGCTTGCAACCTGATCCATACTCGTCTGTTCAAAACCTTGTTGAAAAAACAACGTTTCAGCTGCATTCAAAATATCGAGTCGTTTTCTTTGTGATAATTTCATGTACTTCCCCCATGACATCAATAGTGTAACGCAAAAATAAAAAATGCACTAGATAGTTTACTTTTAAAGCAAACAATGAAAAACTACACCACTCAGTTTACTTATGGTAACGATATGAAATTTCTAAGATGGCTCGTAATCGCCACAGTATGCCTCATGGTCGGCGTGTTAATTATGAATAATCAAATTGCCGCTGAAGGCGTAAGTGATGACAGTCACTCAGCTCAATTAGTAGATGGCACCTTCTATAATAATGCAAAGGTTGAGCAGCCTGGTTTTAGAAAAACGCTGGGAATCTTCATACGTTTCATGACAGAAAAGAAAATTGATGCAGAACCCAAACACGAACTGCCCATGTATGCTTTATCAACACAGCAGCTTGCGTCTTTATCGAATGACAGCGTCCATTTTGTGAAACTGGGCCACTCATCAATTTTAGCTAAAGTGTATGGTGAATTTTGGCTGTTTGATCCTGTATTTTCCGAGCGAGCTTCGCCATTTTCGTTTATGGGACCAAAGCGTTTTCAACCTACGCCAATACGCATTAAACAGTTACCTCACATTGCGAAGGTTTTTATCTCGCACAACCATTATGATCATTTAGATAAAGCAGCTATCAAGCAACTGGCCGACAAAACCGACTCTTTTTATGTTCCGCTCGGTGTAGAAAATGATCTCATAAAATGGGGGGTAAAAAAGCAAAAAGTGCTTAGCTTTGATTGGTGGCAAGACCATACGACTACAAACAGCCAAATCGTTTTTACACCCACACAGCACTTTTCAGGCAGAGGCTTAACGGATAGAAACAAAACACTGTGGGGCTCATGGGCTATAAAAGTAAAAGACAAACGCTTTTATTTTAGTGGTGACTCTGGTTATTTCGCGGGCTTTAAAGAAATTGGCAAACGCTATGGGCCATTTGATATTACCTTTATTGAAACTGGGGCTTACGACCAAGAGTGGTCGAATATTCACATGACACCAGAGCAATCTGTTCAAGCGCATTTAGATTTACACGGAAATATTATGGTCCCAGTGCATAATGGCACATTCGATTTAGCATTTCACGCCTGGTATGAACCACTCAACCGCGTGACTAAAAAGGCTGTACAAGAGCATGTCTCGCTAAGCACCCCACTAGTTGGCGAGGTATTCAGTATTCACGATCCTGCGATAAACAAAACCTGGTGGTAAATTTTTCATGGCTGAAAATTGAATTATTATCTACTCATCCTGAATAATCAGTTGTTTGTAGCGTCTTTCTGGACAGCCCTCTTCTCGTCCCATATAGTGAAACTCTGTACAATCAACCAGAAAAACTATGACAACTTACCTTAAATACGCAAGTTTAGCGCTTGCCGTGGGTTTATTCGGTTGCTCTGAGCAACCAACCCCAAGCGCTGATGAAGCAAGCACTGATAAACTAAGCACATCCACGCTTGAAACCGTCAACATTGACAAAGTACGCTCACACATTAAAACGCTTGCCTCTGATGAGTTTTTAGGCCGTGGTCCACTCACAGAAGGCGAAACTCTGACCATTAACTACTTAGCTGACGAATACAAAAAGCTAGGCTTAACGGGCAGTTTTAATGGCAATTTTTTACAGCCAGTGACAATGGCAAAACTCACGCCTGATCAGAATATGACGCTAAAGGTTGGCGAGTTAAGCTTTAATGCTGGCAGTGATTTTACCGCACGCACGCAACAAATTAATCCAGAGATCAACATTGCTAGCTCTGACGTGGTGTTTGTTGGCTATGGTATTAATGCCCCAGAGTATAACTGGGATGACTTTGCTGACATTGATGTAAAAGACAAAACAGTTATTGTACTTGTCAATGACCCAGGATTTGCGACTCAAGACGACACGCTATTTACAGGCAATGCCATGACCTATTATGGTCGTTGGACTTACAAATACGAAGAAGGTGCACGCCAAGGTGCAAAAGCCGTGTTTATCGTGCACGAAACAGCACCAGCCGCTTACCCTTGGGGAGTTGTTGAAAGCTCGAACACAGGCAGTAAATACACACTTATCGACCAAGACAATAATGCATCAGACATTCCTGTCATGGGATGGATTGATGAGCAGGCCGCAAATGAAATTTTTGCTCAAGCAGGCTTTGATTATCAAACCGAAAAAGCCAACGCATTAAAAGCTGATTTTAAACCGCTTGATTTAAAAGCGAAAGCGGAGCTGACATTGAAAAGTGATATCTCCCAAGCACAATCGCATAATGTTGTAGCAACACTTAAAGGCAGTGAAACACCTGATGAATACATCGTTATTGGCGCTCACTGGGATCATTTTGGTACGAAGCAAACCGAAGAGGGGCTGAAGATTTATAATGGTGCTGTCGATAATGCTTCAGGCACCGCAGCCACTATTGAAATTGCCCGCATTTTGAGTGAAATGCATAAGAAAAAGCCATTCAAACGCTCAATAATCTTCGCAAATTTCACCGCAGAAGAAACGGGGCTAATTGGTTCAGAGCAATTCGCTACCGGCGAAATTGCCCCCACCAAACAAATGGTGGCACTGCTTAATATCGATGGTATGAACGTACTTGATGGCGTTGACTACATTTTACAATACGGCAAAGGCATGTCTGAAATGGAAGACTACCTAGCTGAGGCAGCACAGTCACAAGGACGTCACGTAAAGATGGATCCAAGACCACAGAATGGCTTGTTCTTCCGCTCAGATCATTTTTCATTGGCTAAACAAGGCGTGCCAAGCTTGTTATTTATGAGCTTAGGCGATACAGACCCCGACTATATTGCTCATAAATACCATAAAGAAGCTGACGACTATTCGCCGCAATGGTCAATGGGCGGTGTGAAACAAGACATTGAACTGATTGTTGATATTGCAGCCAAGCTTGCAAATAACGGTGATTGGCCAAAATGGAAAGCCGAGTCTGATTTCAAGGCTCGTCGTTTACAAGATAGGTAATACCCTATATTAAATACAAAAAAACCGAGCGACTTGCTTAATGCCAGTCAGTTAAGAGCTGACTGGCATTTTCTTTTGTAAGGATACTTATTTGGTTTCCTTCTTATCACCCTTGGATAATGCCTGTCTGGTAGCCTATCGGGTAAGATAAACAACCTAAGTGTTGTCAGTAACTCATCATAATGAACAGGTAACTTACTTGCACTATGTATTGGCGTAAACATGAAGAAAGCGATTACCTGCCGCATAGATTGGCTAAAGCTTAATTGAGTAGGCAAGATATCTTCTTCTTTAGTTGCATCAAGCATGATTATGCGTATTAAGTTGTAAGCGAGTAGTAATCCCCATAACTCTTGGCGTACCATGTCTGGCTTCTTACTACGTAATGTATGTTTGCTGTGATTCAATCCCTGCTTTATTTCTCTAAACGCCAGCTCAATTTCCCAGCGTTGTGTATAAACCTCTATTAATTCGTCATACGGAAATCGTAAAGGGTCAATAAGAGAACTCAGAACACGATAGCTTTTTCCATCAGCTTTATAAGTGGTTAATCTTGCCGTTATGGTATCTGGTAATGACTCAAACTTCTTTCTCGCCTGAAGGCTTGTAGACAAGGTAACAATCTTATCATTGTCACTGATACTGTGTTCAACTTGATACTGTAAATCCTTCCTTGCTGGCAACATCCAGTGAGAGTTTTTTCCTTGGCTTTGCCATTGATAAAGTAGCCCTAATGAGTAATAACCACGGTCAAACAAGGTCAGAGAGTTATCCGGTACGGCTGGTAATAGACGTTGAGCTAAGCTCATTTCGCCTACACAACGGGCATCAAAACTACTGTCTAACAATAAGTGGCTAGATACTTCCATTAAGCTACACATTCGAATTTGTGGATAGCTGACTTCTCCATGCTGATTACTGTCACTGCCAAACTTTTCTCGGTTTTCTTGATTATCATGAGTTCGGAAGCTAACGCCATCCACTGCAAGTAAATTAAGTCCACACCACTGCTCAAAAGGCTGGGTGGCAAACACTTTATGTGAAAGTAATTGAAATGTTTGTTGGACTGCTTCGTAACCCAACCTTTGGCGACCTTGCACGAGCGCACTCGGCGCTACTAATTTGTTTTTTCCAGGCAAGGATATGTCGAGTCTGTTAGCAATATCCCACACAGTTTCGTTTCGGAATAAACTCATACCAATTACAGACCACATAATAGCTTCTAGCGGTAACCGCCTTTTACGAACAGTGGCAACTCCCGCATGTTCAAATGCTTGTTCAAGAATATCAGGGTCAAGAACCTGCTTAAGTTTGTCGAGTGTATGTACATCATCTAAAAAGGAGGACATATCATCGAAGTGTTGAATTAGAGACATAAAAAAATCCGATACTATTTCTAATATCGGATTGTGAAGCTATGAAAAGATCAGTCAAGTGATCATAAAAATATGCTTAACTGATCTGCATTAAGCGACTTGCTCGGTTTTATTACTTTGATACTTTATGACTTAATTTTAGCTTTTAAAGATAGCGCCTCTTCTTGCACTTCTTCTGGGCCATTGGCAATCACATCTTCAATTGCCTCTAACGCAGAATCAAAATCATCTATTTCGATATACGCTCGCGCTAAATCAAGCTTGGCAGAGTAACCCCCACTTTCAGCATCAACATCTGTAGGGTTATCACCTGCAAGCAAGTCATTAAAATCGCTAAGACCCACATCCATATCAACATCGTCATATGGTTCAAAATCAAGCGCTTCATCATCACTCTGTTCAAGCAATGAATCTATATCAACAAACTCATCGTCTGTTTGCTTAGAGGCTTGTTCATCTGAGGGTTCAATATCAGTTGAAAAGTCACTTTCGTCTGCGGCTTCAACTTGCAGGTCTTCATTTAACAGTGCATTGAAATCAACGTCGAACTCACTGGCATCCGTTATGTCTGTTTCATCCGGTTCGGCTAGCTCATTAAGCAATGCATCAAAATCTGTTTGCGTCAGATCTGCCATAAAATCATCATCGATTTCATCATCTGAAAGCTCACCGATACCGTCACTATCCGCAAGCGTAGATTCAATATCAGCCAGTGTTTGCGCATTATCTGCAACACTTTCTAGTTCAGCCTCTTCTAACTCAAACTCTTGTAAATCATCAAGCTCTGGTAGCGGGTCATCTACTGTTACTTTATTTTCAAGTTCAGCAGAGTCACTTTCAGGCTCAAATGCATCAGCTTCAGTGAATTCATTATCGAGCAAAAGATCATCATCAAAGTCATCTTCAAGCTGGTCAAGTTCATTGCCACCTGCGAGTGAGTTAGCTAGATCTTGCTCTGCTTGGCTCGGCTTTATCGTATCTTCGTTTTTGAGCTCTGTGTCATTATCATCTAACTCAAAACCTGCTTCATCTAACTCAAGTTCTGGGTATTCCTCCAGTTCTTGGCTTGGTGTCACCGTATCTTGCGTTAAAGGTTCGTCTTCAATGTCTAAATCAAATTCATCGGTTAACTCGTCCTCGGCAAGCGGGTCGTCACCTAAATCAATTTCAACCTCTTCAAAGTCCTGCTCAGGTTCATCAATAGACCAATCTGGTGGGGCAACATAGTCTTCGTCTTCACCGATTTCGTTGAGCAGTTCATCAACACTTTTTAATGCCGGATCATCATATTCATCTAAGCGGTCATCTTCGTCTAACAGCTCATCACTGTCTTCATTAAATTCCTGATGCAGAGCTTCATCAATGTCTACTTCTTCTGTGCTATCAACTAATTCAGATGCCACTGATTCCACATTCATATCATCAATAGCTTGATCAGCATCAGCAAGATCAGCTAATGAGTCTTGTAGATTTTCGTTATGCTGCGCGTTGCTGTCTTCTTCGTTCGATAGGTCAGAGATTTGCGCTTCTGTCTCTTGCTTAAGCTCATTTGCTTCTTGAATGAGTTCATCAATATCATCGAGATCATCGTCTTCAGTAATCAGCGAATCATCTAACTCATCTTCATCATCAAGTGTATCGACGCCTGTCTCTTCATCGGCTTCATCTTGATCGGTTTCGACTTCATCAAGTAAGGAATCAATGTCGTCAATATCAAGCGCGTCATCAAGCTCATTTTCATCAACCTGTTCATCGAACTCAGGTTCTTCATCGACTAATGGCTCTTCACTCTGTGCGTCTTCAATTGCAGCTTCATCCGTTGCAACCTCATCAAGTAGTGAGTCAATGTCGTCAACATCAAGTGCATCGTCTAGCACGTCTTCGTCAACAGACTCGTTTTCATCAACCAACGCATCTTCATCAACTAGATCGTCAACTTGAGGTTGGTCGTCAGCTTGAGGCTGGTCATCCTCTTCTGGCTCTTCACTGAGTGTTTGTTCAGTCGTAGCTTCATCAGTTGAGGCTTCATCCAATGCAACGTCATCAAGGAGTGAGTCAATGTCATCAACATCTAGCGCATCGTCTAGTTCATCTTCGTCAACTAGCGCGTTTTCATCAACCAACGCATCTTCATCAACTAGCTCGTCAGTTTGAGGCTGGTCATCAACTTCAGGCTCTTCACTGAGTGCTTGTTCAGTCATGACTTCATCTGTTGCAGCTTCATCCATTGCAACGTCATCAAGGAGTGAGTCAATGTCGTCAACAGCGAGTGCATCGTCTAGTTCATCTTCGTCAACTAGCTCGTTTTCATCGACCTGTTCGTCAGTTTGAGGTTGGTCATCCTCTTCAGGCTCTTCACTGAGAGTTTGTTCTGTTGCGGCTTCATCCATTGCAACGTCATCAAGGAGTGAGTCAATGTCATCAACATCGAGTGCATCGTCTAGTTCATCTTCGTCAACTAGCTCGTTTTCATCGACCTGTTCGTCAGTTTGAGGCTGGTCATCAACTTCAGGCTCTTCACTGAGAGTTTGTTCTGTTGCGGCTTCATCCATTGCAACGTCATCAAGGAGTGAGTCAATGTCGTCAACATCGAGTGCATCGTCTAGTTCATCTTCGTCAACTAGCGCGTTTTCATCAACTAGCTCGTCAACTTGAGGCTGGTCATCCTCTTCAGGCTCTTCACTGAGAGTTTGTTCTGTTGCGGCTTCATCCATTGCAACGTCATCAAGTAATGAGTCAATGTCGTCAACATCGAGTGCATCGTCTAGTTCATCTTCATCAACTAGCTCTTCAACTTCAGGCTCTTCACTGAGTGCTTGTTCGGTTGCAGCTTCATCCATTGCAACGTCATCAAGTAGTGAGTCAATGTCATCAACATCTAGCGCATCATCATCACTCGCTTCATCTAATAAAGCATCAATATCGTCAGCATCGACCGATTCATCTTCCACTGTGTTCGATGAGTGTGCTGGCTGTTCATCCGTTTGCACGTCATCAATTAAGCTATCGATATCAAAGTCATCTTCATCGATTAATTCAGCATCAATAGTTTCTGCTGGGGTCTCGTCCGCTTCATCGAGTAAGTCGTCAATGTCATCTAAATTAACATCTTCATTTTGCTCTGAGCTGGTAGTATTGTTTTGCTCGTCAATTAGGCTGTCAATATCAAAATCGTCTTCGGCAAGCTCTTCACTTAATGCCGCCATATCATCGTTTTTGTTGCTGTCTTGCGAATCATCGGTGTTGTCGCTAGCGAATAGATCATCAATATCATCCGCACTTAAAATATCTCCTGAAGAGTCGACTTGTGATTGTTCACCTTCTAAATCAATTTCATCGCCTAAGCTGTCGTCATCAGATTGATCAAAATCTTGCTGTAAAAATGCGTCTAAATCATCATCTTCACTGCCTTCTGACTCATCATTAAACACAATATCGTCACTTAAAAGCCCTTCGAGTTCATCTTGATTTAAAACACTGTCATCGTCGTCAAAACTATCATCAATACTGTCATCAAAGATAATGTCATCATCTGGCAGCATATCTTGGTCTAAGTCATCATCTAAGCGAACACTCAGATCATCGTTATCTTCAACGGGGTCAGGAATAAGCGGATCATTATCGACTAGAGGGTCTAACTCATCATTTTCAGTGTAAGTTGGGCTTTGTGGTAGAAACTCATCGTCATCGCTGGCTTCTGGCTCGTTGTTATTTCTTTTTTTCAAAAACAACACAACAGCCGCAATAATAAGTAACGCAGGAATGAACATTAGAGCACCGAGAACAAATGGGTTGCTTAAAATTGACGACACGTTAAGCCCACTGTCCTCTTCAATCTTTTTTGCTTTTTGCTGCTCTATAATCTCATTCTGTTTGGCAATTAACTCTTTAAGTTGCTTTTGAATTTCACTGTCTTGTCCGAGTTGGTCACGAACCGTTTCTAGCTCTTTCGAAATACCTGTTAGCTGTTGTTTTAACTTATTATTTTCGGCAAGAATTTCTTCAACATTATCGACCGATGTTTTAAATTGCTTTTGCAATTCAACAAGCTGCGTGCCTTGCTCAGTTTTGATTGTGTTTATTTCTTGTTTAAGCTCTTGCTTTGCTTCGTCTAAATCGACTTTACGAGCTTGCGTCACTTTTTTTTGCGATTCGTTTATTTCGGCGACTGTTAATGTGCCGTTTTTCTTTTTCTCCCACAGCTCATCGTCTTGCTCAGATCGGGCTTTCGCTAGGGTCGGGTTAACAGCACGCATTTCTGCAATAGTCGGAATTTTAAGATACGCGCCATCACGCATGTGATTCAGGTTTTGATCTAAAAACGATGACGGGTTTTTGTCGTACAATGCTTGCATAACCTGATAAATGCTTACAGAGTTATCAGGTCGAATTTTAGCGGCAATACGCCACAGAGTATCAGTCGGTTTTATCGGACCAATTGATCGCCCCTGCGCACCATAATCGACGCCTTTAGGGCCTTTAAGAGTGGAGCCTTCATCAGAGTAAGTCGGTGTTACCACCAAGGCAGACGCTAATATGAAGAGTGTTGCTAAACCGCGCATGCTGATCCTTTATGTTTTAAATGTTAACGCAGCAACGTTGGTTGCTTAAACATCAAGTAATTCTTGCAGAATTGATTCTTAATTATGCTTTCTTGCAAGCTCTATTCCAGCTGCAAACTATAAACCAGTTGGTGAGCAATATCTATTGCAACACTTTGATAGTAAATAGCTTAAATATTAGCGGCTGAGAGACTTTTTTATTGTTATGTTAAGTTTATACGCTTTTACAGCGTATGCGGCAATAATTTGGCACTGAAAACATAAAAAAAGCGGCAATTAGCCGCTCTCTTTACTGAATGACTCAGTCAAAATCATCAGATTTAAAGGTAGTTTGCAATTAGCTCTTCAGCGATTTGCACACTGTTCGTTGCAGCCCCTTTACGCGTGTTGTCACTCACTACCCACATGTTTAAGCCGTGTGGATGAGAAATGTCTGCACGTAAACGACCAACATACACAGTGTCATTACCACTTGCATCAGATACCGCTGTTGGGTAATCACCCAAGTCATCAATCAGTTCTACACCCGGTGCATCATTCAGTAACTGTTTTACATGCTCAAGATCAACTGGCATACGTGTCTCAATATTAATCGCTTCACTGTGACCAAAGAAAACCGGAACACGAACACACGTTGGGTTTACCACGACACTCGTGTCACCTAAGATTTTTTGTGTCTCGTTCACCATTTTCATTTCTTCACGGGTATAACCGTTGTCTTCAAAAGTATCGATTTGTGGGATGACGTTAAAGGCAATCTGCTTAGGAAAAACAGCATTATCCATTGGACGCGCATTCATTAGGTTAGCGGTTTGCTTAGCAAGTTCATCAACGGCCTCTTTGCCCGCACCCGACACAGCCTGATAAGTCGATACATTAATACGGTCAATACCGTATGCATCGTAAATAGGCTTTAACGCGACCAACATTTGAATAGTTGAGCAGTTAGGATTTGCAATGATATTGCGGTTTCTAAAATCCGCTAAGCTCGATGCATTCACTTCAGGTATCACTAATGGTACATCGAAGTCATTGCGAAAATGCGAGGTATTATCAATCACCACACACCCTGCGTCTGCAGCAATGGGGGCGTACTTTTCAGAAACATTTCCCCCAGCTGAAAATAAACCTATGTGTGCCTGGCTAAAGTCAAACCCTTCTACGTCGAGTACTTCAATCGATTCACCACGGAATTGTATTTCCTCACCCGCACTGCGGCTACTCGCAAGCAAGAACAACTCGCCAACCGGAAATTTACGATCTTCTAAAGTTTCGATAATTTGACGACCCACTAAACCTGTGGCGCCTAAGACAGCAACATTAAATTTTTGCGACATGTGTTTTCCTCATATGAATAAAGTACTGACTTTATTCGTTAATTCTAAATCCCAGTGCAGCTAAAGCGGCTTCACAGGCACTATTTGCAGCCACCGACAGTGTATTAAACTCACGTCGTGGCGGGTAATTTTTCCGTAGGCTATCAAACCCTTCTTGATTTAACTTACTACGCAAGATGCCATCATCACGACGAACATCGTAAATAAGGTGTACTAAGCGGCCTATGTCATCTAACGTAAAGGTTTCACCGAGCGAGACAGCATGGCTAATTGGTTCAGGTAAAAAATCTTCCAGCGACTTCAGTGCTGCAACCCCCTCAAGTTCGCACACTTTTTGGTACAACATTTGAGTACCACGGGCTTTTCCTTCAAGGGTATGGCCTGCAATGTGCACACTCGCAAAACGCACATAATTAAGTAGCGGAGTGAGTATATTTGGCTCGTTTTCCCAAACATCAAGCACGCAATCAAGTTTCGCTCCTTGCTCAAATAACTCTAGCAAAGCCTGATTATCGATAACATCACCACGGCTTGCATTAATAAGCGTCGTGCCATCTTTAAGCTTCGCTAAACGTTGTTTGTTTAACATATGCAACGTTTTATGCGGCCCCTGCTTCACCAACGGCACGTGAAACGTAATAATATCGGCAGTGTCAAGAAGGGTATCAAAATCAGTATGTTCTACTAATTCACCCGTCTCATGCTTAGGAGGATCGCAGAGCAATACGTTCATACCCAGTAGGTTTAACTTATCGCGCAGACAACTACCAATGCTGCCTACCCCAACAATACCAATGGTTTTACCTTGCAGTGACTCAGCATTTTCTTGACATAAAGCATATAAACTACTAATAACATATTCTGCTACAGCAACGGCATTACAGCCCGGCGCACTGCTAAATGCAATATTGCGCTCAGCCAGTAGTTCAGTATCAATGTGGTCAACACCTATGGTTGCCGTACCAACAAACTTCAACTTATCTGCCTGAGTTAATAACGCGTTATCAACATTTGTCACTGAACGAGTTAATAGTATATCAACCCCAGCCAACTGCTCAGGTTGTAAGTTACGGCCATCAAATCGCTCAACATCACCAAAATCGGCAAAGTACTGCTCAACCAATGGCATATTTTGATCTGCAAGAATTTTCATCTGTGTGTCCGAGAAGCAGAAAAGTGGCGCTATTGTAACGAAAATATAGCTATACGGATAGCGTAACTACTCATACAGACTCACGCTTAATAAATATAAAAGGCAAAGAATACAGTGCAGAGTTAGAAACGAAAAAGCCGAGCAAACGCTCGGCTTTGGCAAATACTGGAGAGGTTTAACCTTTATATTTGCTCATTACTAGTGTGGCGTTTGTGCCACCGAAACCAAAGCTGTTAGACATTACTGTATTCAGTTCAACGTCTTTACGCTCAGTAACAATGTTTAGACCTTCTGCTTGCTCATCTAACTCATCAATATTGATAGAAGGTGCAACAAAGTTGTGCTCTAGCATTAACAACGAGAAAATAGCCTCATGAACGCCTGCCGCACCTAATGCGTGACCCGTCATTGCTTTTGTTGCACTGATCATCGGTGAGTTACCGCCAAACACTTCTTGAATTGCGCCAAGCTCTTTAACATCACCAACTGGGGTTGAAGTACCGTGCGTATTTAAGTAATCAATGCCGCCTTCAAGACCTTGCATTGCTTGCTTCATACAACGTACCGCACCTTCACCTGATGGTGCTACCATGTCGTAACCGTCAGAAGTTGCACCATACCCTGTGATTTCAGCGTAGATGTGTGCGCCACGAGCAAGTGCATGCTCAAGTTCTTCAACGACAACGATACCGCCACCACCAGAGATAACAAAACCGTCACGGTTTGCATCGTAAGTGCGCGATGCTTTCTCAGGAGTTTCGTTATATTTAGTCGACAATGCGCCCATTGCATCGAATTCCATCGCCAGTGTCCAGTGAAGCTCTTCACCACCACCCGCAAAGATCACATCTTGCTTGCCAAGTTGAATTTGCTCAACCGCATGACCAATACAGTGTGCAGATGTTGCACAAGCAGAACTAATTGAGTAGTTAACACCTTTAATTTTGAATGGTGTTGCAAGACATGCCGACGTGGTGCTCGCCATCGTGCGCGGTACCATGTATGGACCTACACGCTTCACGCCTTTTTCACGCAGAATGTCAGCCGCTTCAACTTGCCATTTAGATGAACCACCACCCGAACCCACTAATAAACCAGTGCGTTCGTTTGAAACTTGCTCTTCATTAAGGCCTGCATCTTCAATTGCTTGTGCCATTGAAATATAAGCATATGCTGCTGCATCGCCCATAAAACGCATCGCTTTACGATCAACAAATTCTTTAACATCAATATCGATTTTGCCTGAAACGTTGCTACGTAGGTTGTAATCAGCAAACTCTTGGTTGAACGCGATACCACTACGGCCTTGTTTTAATGATTCTAATACTTCTTCTTTGTTGTTACCGATGCTTGAAACAACACCGATGCCCGTAATAACGGCTCTTCTCATGGGTAATTACCTTAGCTCTATACTAAATTGTGTTCTATTTTACGCTGAAAATACACGTTAAGTGGTCAGCTTTCTAGCGTACACATGTACTCTGAATGTGTAGCTTATAAATAACGCCAGACTATTTCAAAGAAAACACGTAAAATAATGAAAAAAAGTTGTAGTTATTTAGTTAAACCATGATCAAAAACGCAAATATACATTTTAATCACCTTGGTACACCCGTCGCCGATCAGTTTGACGATGTTTACTTCTCCAATGACGATGGCTTAGCTGAATCGCATTATGTGTTTTATCAACAAAACAATATCTCGCAACGGTTACAAAATCATGACCGCGCGCATTTTGTTATTGCCGAGACGGGTTTTGGTACAGGGCTTAACTTTTTAAATACCTGGCAGCAATTTGCTGCTCACCTTGATAGGCAGCATGACAAGCAAGAAGTTCAAAATCAACACGACCTTAGTGTAAATAAAAGTGACAATAGCTCGGTTAGACGCTTGCATTTTATCTCGTTCGAAAAATTTCCAATTAAACGTGATGACCTTGCCCATGCACTAAAGGCGTGGCCTAGCTTACACACATTTAGTGCCCAGTTAATTGCTCAATACCCCATTAACCTTGCTGGCTGCCACAGATTAGAATTTGCCGACGGGCGAGTCGTACTCGACCTTTATTTTGGTGACGTACAAGACAGCATTGATGCCATGAGTTATCCATGTGAAGGCGTTGTTGATGCATGGTACTTAGACGGTTTCGCGCCGAGTAAAAACCCCGACATGTGGCAGCAAAGTGTGTTTAATAAGATGCGTGCAATTTCACGCGAACATGCCACCCTAGCTACGTTCACAGCTGCAGGATTTGTTAGACGCGGTTTAAATGAAGCCGGTTTCGCTATGGCCAAAGCCAAAGGCTACGGCAAAAAACGTGAAATGCTGATTGGCACCTTAACAACACCCACAGAGCAGCAATCTGGCCCTGCGTATTTTTCTCATCATGCAAGTACATTAAATAACGTTGCTGTTATTGGTGGCGGCATCGCCAGTAGTAGTGTGATGTACTCTTTAGCAAAAAGGGGCATTACAACGACACTTTTTTGCCAAGATGACGCACTTGCTATGGGGGCCTCACACAATGTTCAGGGCGCTGTTTACCCGCACCTGCAAGCTAAGAACTCACCGCACAGCGAAATGTTTGCGCATAGCTTTTTATACGCAAAACGCCTATATCAACAATTACTCGATGACGGCTTCGACTACCCTCACCAATGGTGTGGTGTATTGCAACACGCAGTAAAACAGGGCTTGGCTGATAAACACCAAAATTTAGCCGACAAAGCCCTTTGGCCAACTGAATTAATGCGCAATGTCAGTGCGACTGAAGGCGATGATATTGCGGGAGTAAACACAGGCTACTCTGGCGTATTCTTTGAACAAGGTGGCTGGGTAAACCCGCCTGCCTTAGTGACCGCCCTCTTTAATAAGGCATACTCACTCAATCCAATTAAAACCCATTTTAACTGCCATATTGAACAACTTGAAAAAACAGAATCAGGTTGGGTGTTACACACAAAAACACAGCAATTTGGTCCATTTAGCGATGTAATAATATGTGCGGGCGAGCATAGCGACCAATTTAAGCAAACCCAGGCATTGCCCGTTGTAGGTGTGCGTGGTCAGGTATCGCATGTTGAGGCAAGTGAGCAATCCAAACAATTAAAAACGGTGCTGTGTCATAAAGGATATTTTACCCCTGAGTTTCAAGAGCATCACTGCATGGGGGCAACATTTGAGAAAAACTCAAAAAGCCGCGAAGTGAAAGAGCAAGATAACCAAACAAACCGAGAACAACTGCTTAGCTTCTATAAAGACAGTGACTTTGCCACATCATTAGGCGAAATTACCGCAGCCAAAGCAGCAGTAAGATGCAGCTTTATTGATCACCTACCAATGGCTGGCGAGTGGGCGGAGCAAGACGATTATGTCAATGCCTTTGCGAATTTAAGACTCGGAAAACGTTACCAATATCAGCCCTTAGCAAAACCTCAACAAGGCTTGCATGTGCTTACAGGGTTTGGGGCAAGAGGTCTGTGCAGTGCGCCACTGTGTGCCGAACACTTGGTCGCCTGCTTAAACAATGAACCCAGACCTTTTAGCGAACGTGTTAGCCAAGCAATTCACCCTGCTCGCTTTATTATTCGCGACCTAATTCGTAATAAAATCTAAAAAGGCAGGGGGCTAAAAAGTCCCCCTTCTTTTTCAAGCCGATTACAAATTAGTTTAATTTGTCCCTTTAAAATTAAGATCACACCCCAAAGTAGTAAGTTACACGTAAAAGTTAACGCAACTGGAAGGAGTTTGGTATGATAACCCTAATCATAGGTGCAAGCGGACAAATAGGTAAAATGACCACCCAAAAAATGCTCGCTCAAGAGCATGAAGTCGTGGCATTAGTACGTGATAAAAGCAAATTGACTGACATTGAGCACCCAAACCTGAGCATTGTTGAGCAGGATCTAGAAAATGATTTTAGTCACGCACTTACAGGGGTACAGCAAGTTATTTTTAGTGCCGGTTCTGGTGGTGCAACCGGTGCCGATAAAACCTTGCTCATTGATTTATGGGCTGCGGTAAAAGCAATTAACTATGCAGTTGATGCACAGGTTGAGCACTTTATCATGGTAAGCTCCATTGGCGCTGATGATCCCGATGGCATTGAAAGCAGCATCAAACCTTATTTAGTGGCTAAGCACATGGCCGATGAGCATCTACTACACAGTGGCTTACATTACAGCATAGTAAGACCAGGCACACTCCTTAACGAATCGGCGTCTGGATTATTCACCATAAATCGTCCTGCAACACGCCAAGATGCCGTGATAAACCGAGAAGATGTTGCTGATGCACTGGTTTATATCGCCAGTCATAAACCTGATAAATCGCAACTATTCGAGTTATTTAATGGTGACAAACCACTCGACGAACTATTAGCAGGTAACTAAGCAAACACAAAATAGATTCCCTGCCACGCAAGTTGCAGGGAAAGTAACGTCAGAACTAAACGAAAAATCTGTTTAAATTTATCTGATGAGATACGGTGCAATAGCTTCAAACCCAGCCAAGTGCCTATTGCACCACTCATAATCATCGACATTACAAGCGGCAACCACTGCCAAAATGCAAACCCGACAGCACCATACAAAATAGCCTTTAAAGTATGCTGCACCGTCATACAACTCGAAAATGTCGCGGTAAATTGCAGCTTATTGTAGTTATTTACATACAAACAACTACCAACCAGCGGCCCACTGGCACCCACAAACATCGAAATAAACGAGGTCCAAAGCCCTGCTAAAATGCGCCAAAGCGTTGATGTTTCTCTGATCTTAGGTGTCACACCCCAAAGCAAATAGAGCACAAAAGCTGCCACCACTATTTTCATTAACTCAAGCGGAATAGCGGTGACGATAGTTGACGCTACCAGTGCACCAAAGATTCCTCCCAACGAGAAATATAAAAACATAGCGCCATCGATATGCTTAAAAGTATATAAAAAGCGGTTCGCGTTAGAGCCCAGCTGCACTAAGCCGTGCACAGGGATCACCACACTCATAGGCATCATTGACGCCATAATGACTAACAACATTAACCCGCCACCAGCACCAAATGCAGCAGACACCATCGAGGTAAAACCTGCCAATATAATTAAGATAATTGTGCTGATCGGGCTTAACAACCCCCCACTAAAGAAATCCCAACTTACCAGTTCCATTATCGCGCTTTAAATAGAGTGTTTAGACTAAAATTACCATGGCAAGATAGTATTAGCGACTGTTTGAAACTGCATTTCGACTAAAAGCGGAGAACCCCCTCAGCACTCAAACTGGTCGGACTCGAGGTTTATTTTGTGCAACTGATGGTATATAACTATATCTATAACAAAAGAAAACGATAAAGGCACACCATGACCCCTATAACCGTAAGCACACAAGGCAGTGTTGCTATTCTCACAATGACCGCAGGTGAAAACCGCCATAATCCTACGTTTGCAGAAGCATTTTTAAATTGCCTTGATGGCATTGAAGCTAACTCAGAACACAAAGCACTGATTATTACCTCAAGTGATGAAAAATCGTGGAGTTTAGGTATAGACACCGACTGGCTAATGCCCGCTTTAAAAGCACAAAAATATGAAGAAGTAAGTGGTTTTATGCACGCTATGGATGCCGTATTTAAACGTTTGTTACTTTACCCAATGCCAGTTATTGCCGCTATTAATGGCCATGCATTTGGTAATGGGGCTATTTTAGCGTGCGCCTGCGATTTTAGATTTATGCAAAGTAACCGCGGCTTTTTCTGTTTTCCTGAAGTTGATTTATCGATTCCGTTTTTACCAGGCATGATTGAATTTGTAAAAAAATCGATGCCCTATTACCGCTTTAACGAAATGAAATTGACAGGACGCCGGGTTACTGCAAGCGAGCTTGTTGCAGACCATGTTATCGAACAAGCCTGCCCCGACAGCGAAAGCTTGTTTAATACCGCATTCGAATTTGCCAGCCAGTTCGATAAAAAACGCCCTATATTTGCCGAACATAAAAAGCGCCTTCATAAACACATCATCGAAACGATTGATGTTGAAAACAAACCCATCATCGATGCCGTTCAGTTGGTTGTGTGATTTAACGTGAATAACCCCTTCAGACTCAATGAATAAGGGGTGTATTTTAGGCAATAAAAAAGGCCGCTCTGAGAGCGGCCTTTTATGTTTGGTGGAGCTGGGGGGATTTGAACCCCCGTCCGAAAAGCCTCGACCTTTGGTACTACATGCTTAGTATCGTCTTTTAGTTAACCTTTACAGCTCGGACGAACACGATCTGCAAAGGCGAGGCCGCTTAGTTTTAACGCTTCAACCCCGGCCAGGGTTTCCGTCGCGATCATGTGTAAGGGTGACACTCCAAAATCCAGTCCACAAGAATACATGGAAGGAGCGCTAGCCAGCCTAAGCTGCTAGAGAGTAGTTATCGTCGTTTGCGATTACTTTAAATTGCGGCTTTTTTACGAGGCCAACCGCACCTCGACATGCACCTCGGGCGTCTTGAATTCCGTCGAATCCTAATCAGCCCCTGAATTTGGTATCTCATTCAGAGTGTATGTGAAGTATAACTGAGTAAACCCTTTATACTCAAGGCATTAATCAGGTTATTTTGGCATAACCCCTTTGAGTGCTGAAAAACCAAACAGGAAAAGTCAGTTTTTATACGAATTTTCACATATTAAGCATACAAGTTCTTAACATCATACAAAAGTTGTGCTGAAATGGGAGACGTTGTTACCTCTTCTTAAAACAATCCTGTAGCAACGAAAAAATAATAATAACAGGCCTCTTTTACAGGACTTACTTGATGTCGATGTTTTTGTTCGATGAGCAAAGTGGATATGTATCCTTGTGTGAGCATCCGCGCGATGCTGGCTTTCCCATAACGAGTTCACAACTCATTGAGTTAATTGAGCAATCGTCTTACGCAGACTGTGAACTTGTTGATGCAAATATTGGCAAACTTTTTACACCTAGCAGTCAATATCAAAATCAATCATTGGTTGTTGCAAAAGCCGTTGATGCACATATTGAAATCACCGTTGATGAAAAAAATATGATTGCAGAAGCGAGCCTGACAACAGCACGTGGTGGCAAAGTTGTGAGTATGGATGATGCACAAGCAGCGCTATCTGCTGCGGGAGTTAAGCGCGGCATAAGTCACTCTGCGCTTGATACTTTTTTAGGTCAGCAGTTTAAACAACCTGCTGGTGCGCACTACAGTGCTATTGTTGCGCATGGCCGTAACCCAAAAGATGGGAACGATGCACGGTTTGTCCGATTATGTTCAACAGCACAAGATCGCGTTCTTAGCCCACAAGCCACATCGGGTGGCAAAGTTGATATGCGAAACTTGGGCGCGATTATCACGGTTAAGCCCGGTGCGCCACTTATGCAACGTATTCCTGCAACTGCGGGTGAAAATGGCTTTACTGTATTTGGCGATACTTTACCCGCGCAAGCAGGTAAAGATTACCCCCTAGAGCCCTTTGAAGGGACCCGTCTTGATCCGATGAACAGTAATTTACTCATTGCCGACACCAAAGGAGTGCCCGTTGCACTGCCCCGCGGCATGCGCGTAGACGATGTGTTGTGCTTTCATCATGTTGATATCAGTACAGGCCATGTTGAGTTTGATGGCAGTGTTATCATTAGTGGCGATGTTAAAGATGGTATGTGCGTTAAAGCTACAGGTGATATTACAGTACTGGGATTTGTTGAATCAGCAACAATCGAAAGTAAAAGCGAAGTCACTATTATGCTCGGGGCCATTGGCCGGCACCGTGAAAATGAAGATCACTTTACATGCAATATAAGCGCAACACGCACTATTTCGGTTGGGTATGCACAGTTTTGCCATATTAAAAGTGAGCAAGATCTGTTTATAGAGCGTCAAGCTCTGCACTGTGATTTAAGTGCACGTCGTCTAATTCGTGTCGGTAAAGCGAATAACCCTCGCGGCAAAATTATTGGCGGGAATATTTTAGATGCAATGCGTATCGAAACCGGTGAGCTAGGTGCGCCATCAGGCACTAAAACCCGTGTCTTTATAGCGCAGTACTGGCATGATTTAAGACAAAAGCAACAACAAATCAATGACTTTGAAAAGCTGCTTGCCAGTAAAGCAGCCGCCTTACAACAAGCTCGAAAAAAAGCGAATAAAATAACCAATGCAGCTCAACGTGCGCATTACATCAATAAAATAACAGCCAGTGAACAACAAATAAAAATTAAAACCGCAAGCACTAAGAAAAAGAAATACCTTGTTAAGCAAAAGATTGCGCGTTTGTTGGCAACCAGTCGCTTAAAAGTGAATGAGTTAATGCATCCGGGCGTTGAGCTGAAAATAGCACAAGAGAGTAAACATTTTTCACGTATTTACCCTCCCCACTTAGTGCGATACTTCGAAGGGAAAATTACTCAGTCGTTTTAGCGGCTGAGTCTGGCTTTTCATTCTCTTCAGCTTGCTCTGGCAATGGCCATCCGCCTAGTTGTTGCCAACGATTAACAATTAGACAGAATAATTCTGCTGTGCGCTCTGTATCATAGAGCGCTGAGTGGGCTTGTTTATTATCAAACTCAATACCCGCTGCACGACAGGCTTTCGCTAATACAGTTTGCCCCAACGCAAGCCCCGCTAGTGAGGTCGTATCAAAACTCACGAACGGATGAAAAGGTGTGCGTTTAATTTTACAACGCTCAATCGCCGCATTTAAAAAGCCATGATCAAAAGCCGCATTATGCGCAACCACCACTGAGCGCTGACAACCTGCCGCTTTTTGTGCTTTACGTACGGCTTTACAGATTTCTTTAATGGCCTCTTCTTCAGGCACCGCACCGCGTAACGCCGAAAATGGGTCTATGCCATTAAAATCAATCGCGGCCTGCTCTATATTCGCGCCTTCAAATGGCTCAACATGAAAATGCACCGTATGGTCAATGCTTAACACTCCATCGTCATCCATTTTTAAAACAGAAGCAGCGATTTCAAGTAACGCATCAGTGTCTTTATTAAACCCTGCCGTTTCAACATCAATAACCACGGGGAAAAAGCCACGAAAGCGTTTTGCGAAAAGAGTTTGTTCAGTATTTTCCATAGTCTTCTTGGTTTGCCAGTGTAAGCTGGCTATTATGTCAAAAACCACAGCTGCTCTGCTAGAGCAAAAGCGATTAAATCACAGATTCTTACAGGGTTTTTAGGCACAATAATTGCTTTAACTTAATGAGCTAACACGCTGTCAGGCAGTTTTGGACTGCTTGCTATAAAACTTGCCAATTATTTGGCATTGATGATTTGTTGGAGATTTACTGTGATGAAGCTTTCATTACTTTCTTTAAGCCTCGGCCTTTTAACAACGTTTGCAGCCACGCATGCAAGCAGTGCCATGCGCGAATACACTGCTACCGCAGATACTTCAAATTGGCAAATGGTTAAAACATCGCGCTTAGAATGCCAATTAAATCATGAAGTTCCTTTTTATGGCGAAGCCATTTTTAGCACTTCTGCCAGCAAGAATAAAGACGTCAACTTTAATCTCGACATGGTTGTACGTCCAGAAAATTACAGTATTGCTGGTTTAAAAGCTGTGCCGCCCAGTTGGCGTGCAGGCCTACCAGCACGCGATATTGCGAATATGAAATTATTACGTAAATTTGACGGTGAGCTAGGCAATAAAACGGCTTGGGAAATGCTGACAGAGCTCGAAAAAGGCTATCAGCCTACTTTTTATTACCAAGATTGGCAAAACCGTGCCGATAAAATTGCCGTAGGCTTGTCGAGTGTTAATTTTAAACAAGCCTATTGGGCTTTTTTACAATGCCGAGATGCCATGCTGCCTTACAGCTTTGAAGATATCTCATTCACGGTAATGAACTATGAACCTAACTCCAGTAAGCTGACAAAATCATCTCAAAAACGCTTAGATAAAATAGCCGAATACCTCAAATATGACACCAGTATTTCTGCTATTTCAATTTCATCTTATACCGATAGCTACGGTGGTCGTTGGAATAACCTTGAGCTTTCTAAAAAGCGGGCTAAAGCAATCAAAGAGTATATTGTGAGCTTAGGCATCGATGAAAATAAAGTGGATACCGAAGGGTTTGGTGAAAAACGCCATGTTGCCACTAATGACAATATTTTAGGGCGAAATACAAACCGTCGCTTGGTTATTCAAATTGCAAAAATGTAGTCGCCGCTATACGGCGACTACACTGCTAATTCATTTTAATTGGCTTAACGCGTTTAAAGCGCTTAAGCCACTTGTCACCAAATTGAAAAAACGCCAAGCTAATCATAATGACAGTTGCGCCAACAATCAGTGCTTGATCAATCGGCTCATTATTAAATATGCCGCCAATTGCAATAGCAAAACTTGGTGTAATTAAGGTGGTCAAGGCTACCGTGCTGGCATTCAGTTTTTGCAAAACATGAAAATACGCCAATGCACCGATTAACGATCCAAACACCCCTAAGTACACAATCGAGTAAAGCGACTTTACGCTCCAAAGCTCGCTATTGAGTTGACCATCAACCAATAACCAGGTTATAAAAAATAAAGGCGTTACAAAGACTAAAGCACCGAATGTCGTCGCCATTGGGTGAATAGCGATTCGAACACGTTTGATCATCACCCCGCTTAGGCTGAAAAAACACACCGCCATAAATACATACAGCAACCCACTTAGCTGCTCTACCCCACCTTGAATATGACGCTGGCTTACTAAAAAAAGACCGATTAGTGCACACCCAAGTGAAGCGAGTTTTAGTGTGCTGAATTTTGGCTCATTTAAAATTTTCTGCGCCAGTAATCCCGATAAAATAGGTGCCAAACCAAACATTAACGATATTAAGCCAGAAGGCACTGTTTTGGCGGCCATATAGCTCAGTAGCATGCCCCCAAATATGCCGATACTCGAGTATGCATATAAGAATAAGGCGCGACGATGCCAAGGCACTCGGATATTAGCGATAGCAACCACCAATGCAGCAAGCACAAGACCCACCAGCATTCTTAACAAGACTGCCAATGTGGGCGCAACGGTTTCACTACTCCAAACAATACCTAGAGGGGTTGTAGACCAAATCACCACCATTAAAAAATATGAGGCTTTAACTGGCACAAGCTTATTCCTTTAATAAGGCGAAAAAAGCGGAGGAAAAAAACAAAGAATGGCCAACCGCTTTGAACGCGGTTAGTAAAACTTACTTAATTAACCGCAGCACATAACTGACCACACGGCTGGCGTTGCCAGACGCATACTGCGATTATTTGGTCGTTTATTTAGCTGCATCATCATCATAAAAAAGTAAGTAGAAGAGCGTTAAGAATCTGCCTATATGATTATTTTGTCAACTCAAAATTACGACAATGTAGAATAAAATTAAGCCTAATATTTACGCGCCTAACCGTGCTTGTAAATCATAAGTTACAATAAGTTTCTTTGATTTATAACAAAACTATTTAAGTTTTATTAAACAAGTTATATCTTGCATGCCTCTCACGAAGTTTAAGGGTCAAAAAGTGCTTAAAAATAAAACAATAGGTAGCATGTTAATTGTTGCTGGCACCACCATAGGAGCAGGGATGCTGGCATTGCCCATCGCCTCTGCGGGGCTTGGATTCACCACCGCGCTGTCACTCATTTTATTAATTTGGTTTTTAATGACTTACACGGCTCTATTAATGTTAGAGCTTCATCAATATGCAGACAGAGACGCGACACTCAACACCTTGGCTAAATCTTGGTTGGGCAAGCGAGGGCAATGGGTGGCTAACTTTTCAGTTATGTTCTTGTTCTATGCCCTATGCGCCGCATACATAGCAGGCGGTGGTGCACAGTTGCAAGAAAAGCTAAATAATGGCTTGTCACTCTCGCTGGCCCCCCAAGTTGGATCCGTTATTTTAGCCGTGGTCATTGGTACTGTAGTAACACTTGGCACAAGTAAGGTTGATAAGCTTAATAGAGTGCTTTTCACAATTAAAGTGTGTGTACTGGCAAGCTTATTTTATATGCTCACACCGTATGTGCATGGCCAGCACCTACTCGAAATGCCTATTGAGCAAGGTTTAATTCTTTCAGCTATTCCGGTGGTATTTACATCTTTTGGCTTTCATGGCTCCATTCCATCGATTGTTAAATATGTGGGTCTCGACATTAAGACTTTACGAAGAGTCATGGTGGCAGGTGCCGCATTACCGCTCGTCATTTACATTTTTTGGCAACTGTTGAGCCAAGGCATAATGAGCCAAAATGACTTAATGCAAAGCCAAGGTTTATCTGGCTTTGTTAGCAGTGTAGCAAGTATTGCACATAACCCTCATGTTGCGACTGCGGTCAATGTTTTCGCAGATTTAGCACTCGCCACGTCATTTTTAGGTGTGAGCTTGGGTTTATTTGATTTTTTTGCCGATGCCTTTAAAAAAGGTGATGGCAGCAAAGACCGTATTAAAACGGCATTAATTACCTTTGTACCGCCCCTTGGTTTTGCATTATTTTACCCACAAGGTTTTATTATGGCCCTTGGCTACGCTGCGATTGCTTTGGTTATTCTGGCCGTATTTTTGCCTGTCGCCATGGTTTACAAACAACGCCGAAGCCAACCTGAAACAGGTTACCAAGTAAAAGGGGGAAATGTTGGTTTAGCACTGGCGGCTTTATTTGGTGTGCTAATCATTAGCGCCCAAGGTTTACAGATGGCTGGTGTAATCCCTGCTATTGGTTAATAAAAATCACACACTGAAAAAGGCGCCTTTGGTGCCTTTTTTCATTATTTTGAGGGATTAAACGGGTCGCTACCTGCGTTAAAAATTGCTCACTTAATTAGACGAATTAAGGGTATCAAATACCATCGCTTTACCACGACCAGATTCTTCAGATGCGGCATCGAGCTTGCCATCTTTATTGATGATCACATGCATATCACCAAAGTGACGCTCATCAAGTTTGTAGCCCATTTTTTCAAGCGCTTTAATAACCTTTGGCTCAAGCCCTTTATGGTGTCTTATCACGTTTTTAGGCCACAGTTGATGATGAAATCGCGGGCTATTTACGACTTGCTCAGCAGACATATTAAACTCTACCGCATTTAAGATTGATTCATACACTGAACTAATAATGGTGGTGCCGCCCGGTGAACCGGTTACCATTTTCACTTTATTGTCTTGTAATAAAATGGTGGGTGTCATTGAGCTTAACATCCGTTTGTGTGGTTGAATTTCGTTGGCCTCACCGCCTAATGCACCGAAAACATTCATAACACCTGGTTTAGCACTAAAGTCATCCATTTCATCATTAAGAATAAAGCCTGCTCCAGAAACAACCACACCGCTGCCAAAGCTTAAGTTGATTGTTGTTGTGTTTGCGACCGCATTACCCCACTGATCAATAATTGAAAAATGTGTTGTTTGCTCACTTTCATGTAAACCTGGTTTGATGTTTTCAGTTGTCGAAATTACATCATTACGAATACCCGTTGCACGTTTAGCGAGATAATCATCCGCGAGTAAGGCTGTTTTTGGTACATCGTAAAAATCAGGATCGCCTAAATACTCTGCTCTATCAGCAAAGACTCGTTTGCCGACTTCTGCAAGAATGTGCACATAGCGGGTCGAGTTATGCTCTAAAGGGCCTGTTGGTTTAGCAAGATCATACATTTTTAGCCATTGTAAAATAGCAATGCCCCCTGAACTGGGTGGCGGTGAAGTAAGCACTTCAAAACCACGCCAATGACCTTTAATAGGCATACGCGATTTGGCCTGATAGTCTTTAAGGTCTTGCTCTGAAATGATACCGCCATGCTGTTTCATAAACGTGGCAATTATTTTAGCTGTCTCGCCTTCATAAAAACCCGCCTTGCCATTATCACGAATGCGCTTAAGCGTTGCCGCAAGCTCTGGTTGCTTAAAGGTTTTATTAGCTTTAGCATCAGAAAAATAATCAGCAAAGTTAACTTTTATCGACTTTTTCTGCATTCGCGAAATATATTTTTGGATACTTGAAGCAAGTTTCGGGTGCACAATAAAACCGTCTTCTGCCAACTTTACCGCAGGATCTACGAGGGTTTTCCACTCTAAGCTGCCATGCTTTTGGTGTGCTAGCCACATTCCGGCAACACTGCCCGGCACACCACTTGCGTGAATACCATACACTGACATGTTGTCTATCACATTCCCTTTTTCATCGAGATACATATCGCGATGAGCTGCTGCGGGGGCAGTTTCACGGTAATCTATAAAGTCACCTTTGCCGTCTTTTTGAATCAGCATAAAACCGCCGCCCCCAATATTACCGGCCTCAGGTAACGTGACAGCCAACACAAATTGGGCTGCTATGGCTGCATCAATGGCATTCCCGCCTTGCTCTAAAATTGCCCGTGCAGTATCGCTACTGTAACTGTCTGGCATCGCCACAGCCGCTTGTTTGGCTAATAATGGCGGATGAAAAAATAATACAACGAGAAGCGAGACACTGACCGTGTATTTTATTAAAGTTCGCATACTAATTCCTTTTGACGTTTTTATACTCATTTATACATGCCAAACTACTAAGGTCAATTAGTTACGCTTAAGTGAGGTTAATTCTGTTTTCGGACATGAATAAAGCACCGCTGGTAATTCTCCGTGTTCATCTTGGTGCAGGTATTCTTTTATAAATTTTAGCCCTAGCTTTTTCATTACACTAATCGATGCAAGGTTATCTTTTAGGGCTGTTGCTGAGAGTGTTTTAACTTCGGGGTGTTGACTAACCGCCAATGCAACACTCAAAGCAGCTTCAGATGCATAACCCTGCCCCCAACTAACACGTTTAAAACGCCAACCAATTTCAAGGTCGCTATAATCTGGCTTATCAAAAAATCCCATTGGCCTCACTAACACCCAGCCAATAAACATGTTGTTGTCGGTAACGCTTACCTGCCAAAGCCCCCAGCCCTTTTGTTCATTGCGAAAAGCATTTAAACGGGGGATAAAAGTGTTTTTAATTGTTTGCATTGTTGATACTTTACCACGGGTTAAATATTTCATTACCTGAGGATCGTTATCAAGCTCGTATAATAATTCTGCATCATTTTCGTCCATTAAACGAAAACTTAGCCGTGTTGTTCTAGCTATATTCATTTTTAAATGCTTATACTGCTTATGGTGTTAATTAACCATTAGAGAAAAATATGAAAAAATTAGCAAGTTTAGTTTTACTAGGATGTATTGCCCTAACGGGGTGTGAAGATGCTGATGAAGCAAAAAAAGACGCAGCCGAAGCGAAAGAAGAAGTTAAGCAAGCTGTCAATGATGCATGGAAAGATGTAAAAGAGGCAACCAGTGAGTTTAACGATGACTCATTACAAGCACTGCTAGCAGAAAGCAAAGAAATGGGTTTAAGCATGTATGACGACGGTAAAGAAATTGCCATAGATGCATGGATCGAGAGTAAAGAAGCCGCTGGTGAACTTTCTGAAAAAACCAAGCAAAAAGCAAAAGAGTTGGCTGAAGAATTAAAAGCAGCCCGCGAAAAGCTTGAACAAGAAAAGAATTAAACTGTAAAAAATAAAAGGGTAAGCCATGCTTACCCTTTTTCATTCACCTTGCGATTAAAGCTCAAATTCTTTTTTGAACTTTAAGCCAAATTCACTGCGGTCATTACTGCGCATAACACCAACAAAACCTGACTGCTGTAAACGACCAACATCGTAAACTTCATTCAATACGTTTTCACCGTATAGCGTCACTTCAAAGTCGCCATTAGGGTTTAAATAAGAAATGTTAAACCCAACAAGTTCACGCGATTCAATATGTTCACTTTGGTTGTAAACTGATTGGCCTTGCATGTCACTGCGGTACGAATAGTTTGCGTTAATCGCCACCGTACCACCGTTGCTTAAGTCAACAAAGTACGATGGGGCAAGCATAACAGTCCAGCGCGGAGTTAATGCAGGTGAGTCACCTTTACCAATGCCTTGCACTCCTTCGTCAACCTCGGTGATCTCTGAATCTAAGTAGCCAATCGCACTACGCAGTGTAAAGTCATCCGTAAATGCTATCGTTGTTTCAAGCTCGATACCTTGTGCTTTTGACTCGCCAGCATTTTCAACAATCGTTACAAAACCACCCCCGGCTGTTGGATCAGAGAATGGCAGTGCTAAATCGGTATAATCTGTGACAAAAACAGCAAGCATCATAGAAATATCTTCATGCACTTGACCTTTAAGGCCTAGCTCATAGTTAATCGCTTTTGTTTCATCAAATGAGACAAATTGATCAGGACCACCAAATGGACGTGGCGGAAAGCCACCTGTTTGATAGCCTTTTTGAATTTGCCCATACAGGTTCATGTTATTGCTGAGCTGGTAAGACGCGTTTACGTCCCATGTTACCGCATCAAAGTCAGCACTTACGTATTTACGCGTTGCAAAGCTTGGAAATTGTGCATCGGCTTCTTTTTTGTCTTTTGAATAACGAAGACCACCGCCTACTGTTAAGTCGTCACTTAAATCGTAACTTGCGTTGATATACGCTGCGTATGAATTTGTTTCTTGGTTAATATCAAAATAACCATAATTACCAAATGAAGCCGTTGTACCATCATTCAATAATCCGTCTGGCGTGTTGAATGGGCTAAATACAAAAGGCCCTGAGCTTGTAAATCCATCTTCATTAAAGAAATACAAACCAGACACAAAATCCATATTATCGTAGCTACCGTTTAACTGGATTTCGAAAGAATACTGATCGGCCCCCCCCTCTTCTGGGAATTCAGATAAATTAAGTGCCACGGCATCATCATCAAGGCCGCCTTCATATTCTGAGCTGCGGTAACTGGTGATAAATTTAGTCGTGTAAGTATTATTAATGTCCCAATGAGCTGATAATGATGTCCCCCAGCCTGAGTAAGCCGTTGATTCGATTCCTGCGACAGTCGTTGCTAAATCATCTGGATTACTTGGTAGCATGTCTTCAGTTAAAAGTGGAAAATCACCATTAAATGGATCATTAGCGTCCAACGGTGCCGTTAACTCGATTGTGTAAGGTGATTGACCTGATTCATTGTCGACGCCATCAACAGAGAAAACAAAAAATAAGTCGCTGTTAGCTTGCCATTTCAACGCCATACGACCACTTAGCTCTTGCTCTTCACCAATTTCGTTTGCTGGATTAACAAGGTTAATTGCCTCACCGACTCCATCACGTTGTTTGTACGACACACTGGCCGACATGCTGACAGTGTCTGTAAGGCTGTTATTAAAATAAACATCACCCGCTAAACGATTGCGACTTCCAACTTTAGCCGTTGTGGTTACAATCCCTTCGTCACCAGGTTGTTTAGTAATAATGTTAACTGCACCACCAAGTGTATTACGGCCATATAAAGTACCTTGTGGGCCTCGCAACACCTCAACACGCTCTACATTCGGGAGTGATAAGTTTGAGCCCATTTGACGCCCAAGGTAGACACCATCTAAGTATACGCCTACGCCAGGATCTGTGGTGATCACGTGATCTTGTAAACCAATACCGCGAATAAACACAGAGGCATGCGCTGCATTACCCACACCATAACGGGTAATATTTAAATTAGGCACGTATTTACCAATATCTTCTAAGTTGCTCATATTGGCTTTATCAATCAGGTTTTCACCGATTGAAGTAACCGCTGTTGGCGACTCAAAAATACTTTCTGTGCGTTTGCGAGCTGTGACTTCTATTTTTTCGAATGCATCTTGTTTCGCGGTGGTTTTTTCTTGCTCAGCGAAAGCTGATGAAGATAAGGCAGCTACAACAGCCACACTTAATTGTGAGAAATGACGTAATTTCAATTAAAACTCCAAAGGATACCGTGTGTGTATTTTTACCTGTAAATCGCAGGCATAAAAAAAGACGCTTAGGTATAAGCATCTTTCCTCTGGAGGGACATTATATGTCAATTTTGTGAAAATACGTATAATTATTTTATATTTTATTATTTTTTATAAACTAAATGCATAATATGTATGACAAATTGGATAACTTTTTCACACAAACCCAATTTTTAAAGAAAAATAATTGCAGAAATTCAAAGAGTAACCCACTTTCCGTCTAAATAATCACCACGCTATGCGCATTATCATAGTTCCTTTAGAAAATATTAAAGTGCACTGCTTTTGATTGAATAATAAACAAAAAATAGTCTATGCTGTTACTTGACCCTATTTTGCAAGGAGCATACTTTGAAATTACTATCCCCATTACGCGCTGCGATTATTGTTGCTGTATCGACGGTGTCCCTCACGGGCTGCCAACTTACCTCCAATGAACTCCCCGCTATTAGTGACTCTGGTACAAAAAACACGGGCCATGTGGTGTGGCATGACTTGATTACGCCAAATTTAGCGGAGTCTAAAGCTTTTTATGGCAAGGTGTTCGGCTGGCAATTTGAACAGGTAAATGACAGCTACACTTTCGCCAAACTCGACGGTAAATTAATTGCAGGCATGGCACAGTTAGATAACACACAAAATGCAAGCCTCTGGTTAAGCCTTATCAGTAGCCAAGATATAACTGATGCCACGAATAAAACACTTGCTGCAGGCGGTAAAGTATTAGTAAAAAGCACTGAAATCAAAGGGCGAGGCACAATTGCCGTATTAGAAGACCCTCAAGGCGCTGTATTTTCATTAATTAATACTGTGAACGGCGACCCCACAGTGAGCACACATGACAATGGGTGGATTTGGCAAGAAGTATGGAGTGATGACCCAATACAAAGCAAAGCTTTTTACCAACGCCTCGGCAATTACTCTTCTAAGGAAAAATCACTGCAACAGCTCAATTACAGCTACCTCGCTGTCGAGGATAAACCTGCCATTGGCTTTGTTAAAAAGCCCGATGCTGAAATCGGTAACACATGGGTTAACTACATTAAAGTCGCCGATGTTGATGCAACATTACTTAAAGTAACGGCTGCAGGCGGGGTTATATTAATGGCACCAAATGAAACCGTTCGCAAAGGAAGTGTTGCTATTATTAGAGACCCAGCGGGTGCAGGTCTGGTCATTCAAGAGGAAATAAAATGAAAAAGCGTTTAATTAAAGTCATCACAGTAGTCGCAGCAGCTATTCTATTAAATGCATGTTCACCTTATGCAAGCCTTAATGTAAACGCCCCATTTAAAGTGGGCCCTGTTTATGTTAACCCAAGCATTGGTGTAGGTGGTTCGTTATAAAAACGACCGTCATAGGGCTCATGCGCCCTGTGACGGTATTGCTTTAAGTTATGTGTTTTTCGCCGTCTAATTATTGTAAAGAGGTATTAATTTTGGCACGCTGAACTTGGGTTAATATGCCTTCGGCTTTCGCACCTAAATAGACATAAATAGCCAATGCGATTAACAAACCCACCACCGCAAACATCATCAATACCGCAGGCATCACATATTCTGTTTGACCCAAAGCGGCTTTAAACATCGTAAGTAACGCCTCTATTGACACTGCAATAAGAATGGTTGAGATAAAACGGGTAATAGTGCGACGTGTTGAACTGTGACGAAAGATATCTTTGTGCATTAAAATCTCTTCTTCTAAAATCGTTTTTCCTAGGTCGAAAATAGCAAGGGCTAAGGTAACAAAGATAATAATAGTAAAGGGCTTTAGAGGATCTGAATGTGCCTGCTCGCTCGTAACCAAAGAAAACATGCCCTCGAATACTTTAAATAATAAATAAAATACCAAGCAAAATAAGCAAGCGACAATAAGCCCATACCCTACTTTAAAGTAAGCCGTCATATTCGCTCGTTTCGTATCCCCCATGATGAACTCGATAAGTTCGGTGAGGCACACATCAATAACGACGTAACACGGAGCGCCTTCTTTGAATTGAACAGACTTTATAACCGAAATACATAAATGCCTCGTGGCCGTTGATACATAGGGTGAGGTGAAATGTGCCTCTGTCGAGTTTGATATCGCTGTAAAGTAGGGTCGAGCGCTTAAATCTTGCCCTGCCCCTCTATTAGCTAAGTCTTTCTTATACTGGGGTTTAAAGCACACATTATTACCTAGCTGAATCCCCTGCTCATCTAAACAATACTGCAACTCTAAAAAGGGATACTGCTTAATGAGGGGTTGAACATCTTTTTTTTGAGCAAGCGCTGTATGCACACTTGCCAGAATTGAAAGCAATAAATTTTGAATCAGCCCTTGGTATTCTTCATATCGTTCTATTGCGCTTAAATAACTCATTCTTGCCATAATGGCATCCTCTGGTGAACACACACAAGATAACAAGCAAGGAGAGAACCAAGTTATATATATCTTACAAATCAATGAGGTAGAGTATTAACAGAGGGCGAACAGCACCAAAAAAGTGCAAAAACATACCGAAACGAAAAAAGCCGTGACTTTTAGGTCACGGCTTTTTAAATTTGGTGCGGATGGGGGACTTGAACCCCCACGGCCGAAGCCACCACCCCCTCAAGATGGCGTGTCTACCAATTCCACCACATCCGCATACAATTCTGTATGATGTTAAGCTGTTTGATTTACTGAGGAGATAAATCGCTTAACAATAATTAGCAACGCTAATTAATTTGGTACGTCAGAGCTTTTCTCTTCTGTCACTGGCACATCAGTTTGTGCTGGAGTAACAGTTTCAACAGCTGGCGCAGCCTCTAGGTTTTCCCACTCGTCCGTCTTTTTAATTTGACCGGCAGTCAGGTTACCTAAAACAATACTTAACACGAAGAAAATCGTTGCAAGAATTGTTGTTGTTTTTGTCATGAAGTTGCCTGCACCTGATGAGCCAAACACTGTAGCAGACGCACCTGCTCCAAATGATGAACCCATATCAGCGCCTTTACCTTGCTGGATTAAAACCATACCAACAAGCGCTAAAGCAACAATTAAATAAACTACTAATAAAATTTCGTACATCTTATACGGTCCCTTTTGCACTTTCACAAATAGCAGTAAATGATTCTGCTTTTAGACTTGCGCCGCCTATTAGGCCGCCATCTATATCTGGTTGTGCAAATAATAATTCGCTATTTTTTTCATTCACGCTACCACCATATAAGATGGTTAGCTGTTCAGCTAAATCACTATCCGCAGAAGCAATTTTCTCACGGATAAATTTATGTACAGCTTGCGCTTGCTCAGGAGAAGCAGTCTTACCTGTGCCAATGGCCCAAACGGGCTCGTATGCTACCACAGAATTCTTCAGTGCTGCTACACCTAATTTGTTAATTACAGCATCAATTTGTGCTGCAACCACTAATTCGGTTTCATTCGCTTCACGTTGTTCTTCGCTTTCGCCAACACATAAGATAGGTGTTAAACCAACGTGTTGAGCGCGAGCAAATTTATCCGCAACTACCGCATCAGATTCACCATAAATACTGCGACGCTCTGAATGCCCTACTAAGGTATACGTTGCGCCTAAGTCTTTAATCAGCTGAGCATCTACTTCACCCGTAAACGCACCCGCTTGGTTTTCTGAGACCGTTTGCGAACCGACAACAACATTTTGTTGTTGCAGCGAACTTATCAACGGGAATGGTGGAAACACCACAATATCAAGTTCATCAGACTGAACATTTTTGATAGCGTTTGCTAATTGTTCAACAAGTTCTAACGAACCGTTCATTTTCCAATTGCCTGCTACCATTGGCTTACGTGTTGCCATATTTCCACTCCACATTAGAAAGCGGGCAAGATACTAACTCGACTTGCCCAAAGTTACAAGAGGTTATTGTTATCCCTCGGTTTGTTTGCTCACAGATTCGACAATTTCAGCAATTTTTTGTGCGCTGTCTAGTACTGTTTTCTCTTGATCAGCCTCTACCATTACGCGAACAACAGGTTCTGTCCCCGATTTGCGAAGTAGAACACGCCCTGTATCACCTAATTTTTCTTCGATTTGTGCCACAATATCGATAACAGCTTGTGCTTGCGTTGGATCCGTACCTTGAGGGTAACGAACATTGATCATTTTCATCGGGTATTTTGTAAAGCCAGCACCTAAGTCTTGCAGTGTTTTATTCTGTGCAACCATGGCAGCTAACACCTGCAAACTCGAAATAATACCGTCACCAGTACTAATTAAATCAAGATTCAATACATGGCCTGAGCTTTCGCCTCCGATTTTCCATCCTTTCTCTTGCAAAAGCTCCATGACATAACGATCGCCAACTTTACTGCGAGCAAAATCAATACCACGCGCTTTTAATGCATTTTCAAGCCCCATGTTTGACATGACCGTGCCAACAACACCCCCACCCAACATATCGTCGTTTGCAGCTTGGCATGCAATAATATAAACAATGTCATCACCATCGAAGACACGTCCGTTGTGGTCAACCATCATCACACGGTCACCGTCACCGTCGTACGCAATACCAACATCGGCATCATGCTCAAGTACTTTGCGCTTGAGTGTTTCAACGTGAGTTGCACCGCATTCAAGGTTAATGTTGACACCATTTGGTTCACACGCATGACAAATGACTTCTGCACCAAGCTCACGCATAACAGACGGGGCTATATGATAAGTTGCGCCATTAGCACAATCTAATACGATTTTTAGACCCTCTAATGATAAACCTTGAGGGAATTGGCTTTTACAAAACTCAATATAACGGCCATCAGCCGTTTCTAAACGACGCGCTTTACCTAATTTATCTGAAGCTACGCAAGTCATTGGCTCTTCCATCATGGCTTCAATTTCAAGCTCAACTTCATCCGCTAGCTTCAAACCACGACTAGAGAAAAATTTAATCCCATTATCATGATAAGGGTTATGTGATGCACTAATAACGATGCCAGCTTCAGCACGGAAAGTTTGCGTTAAATAAGCAACCGCAGGGGTCGGCATAGGGCCAAGTAAAACAACATCAATGCCTGCAGCAATAAGACCTGCTTCCAGTGAAGTTTCTAACATATACCCAGAGATACGCGTGTCTTTACCAATAATAACCTTCTTGGTACCAATTTTTGATAATACGCGTCCAGCTGCCCAACCAAGTTTTAATGCAAACTCTGGAGTAATAGGGTATTCGCCCACCATGCCACGAACGCCATCCGTGCCAAAAAATTTTCTTGTTTTACTCATTTATAATTCCTTTCTTACATGCTTGCCATACGGTCAACACATCTAAAGTTTCTGAAACATCATGCACACGAATGATTTTTGCCCCATTTTGGGCAGCAATTAAAGCACCTGCTAAACTGCCAGCTAAACGCTCATCCGTGCTTTTATTTAATAAATTACCAATCATGGATTTGCGTGATAAACCCGCAAGGACCGGTAAATTGAATTGATTAAACTCGTCAAACCTATTAAGAATTTCGTAGTTATGCGCGAGCGTTTTCCCAAAACCGAAACCGGGATCTAAAATAATACGTTGTTGCTGAATCCCCGCTTGCTCACATGCTTCGATACGCTCGGAAAAAAAGTCATTAATATCTGCAAATAAATCCTCATACTGTGGATTACTTTGCATCGTGCGAGGTTGTCCTTGCATATGCATCAAGCAAATTGCAACGTCAGGGTATGCAGATAATACTTCAATAGCACCGGGCTCTTGTAATGCCCTAACATCATTAATGATATCTGCACCCGCTAAAATAGCCTGACGCATGACCTCACTTTTGCTGGTATCAATAGAAATTATACAGTCGCTTGTTTTTCTGAGCGCTTTAACCAGAGGGATAACACGGTCAAGCTCATCTTCCAATGAAACGTCAGGGGCACCAGGGCGTGTCGATTCACCGCCAATATCAATGATTTTTGCGCCTTGTTCTAAGAGTGTATGAGCTTGTTTGACAGCGCTGTCTAGTTGGCAATAATTGCCGCCGTCTGAAAAAGAGTCAGGAGTGACATTTAAGATCCCCATCACAACAGGGGTATCGAGGTGTAAAGTGCGGCCTCGAGGTAAACTAACAGTGGTCATCTATCACCTATACTGCTTCCATGGCGAATGTTTAGGTGCTGCACCTAAACGATTTTTTATGTCGCTACAAAAAAGCCCCGGCAAGCGGGGCTTTTGCTAATCGTATTTTAACGATTATTCAGCTTTGTCATCAAGGTTTGTTTCATCCTTTTTTACTGAATCATCCGATTTTGACTCTTCAGCAACAGGTTCAGCCTTGGCAGCTGGTTTTTTATCATCTGGACGACGGTCATGCATGTCACGCGGTTCGCGCACTGGCTGACGAGCCATTAAATCGTCAATCTGACCCGCATCAATTGTTTCGTACTTCATTAATGCATCTTTCATCGCGTGTAAGATATCAATATTGTCTTTTAAGATTTGCTCAGCACGTTGGTAATTACGATCTGAGAACAAACGAATTTCGCTATCGATAACTTTTGCTGTTTCATCTGACATGCTCATGGCACGGCTTCCACCGCCACCCATGTACATCTCGTTTTGATCTTCAGCATACAGCAGTGGACCTAACTTTTCGCTTAAGCCCCATTGAGTAACCATTTTACGTGCGATGTCTGTCGCGCGCTCAATATCGTTACTTGCCCCTGTGGTTACTTTGTCTTCACCATAAATCAGAGCTTCTGCAATACGACCACCGTAAAGACTAGAAATCATTGACTCTAGTAACTCTTTAGAGTGACTCACACGGTCTTGTTCAGGCAAGTACATCGTAACACCTAGTGCACGACCACGTGGAATAATAGACACCTTATAAACAGGGTCGTGTTCTGGCACCATACGGCCCACAATCGCGTGACCTGCTTCATGATAAGCGGTCATCTCTTTTTCTTGTTCGCTCATCACCATGGTCTTACGCTCTGCGCCCATCATGATTTTATCTTTTGCTGCATCAAACTCAGCCATGCTAACAACACGCTTGTTGCCGCGCGCTGCATATAGCGCCGCTTCATTTACCAAGTTTGCAAGGTCAGCACCTGAGAAACCAGGTGTACCCCGTGCAATCACAGCGGCCTCAACGTTATCGCCTAATGGCACTTTACGCATGTGCACTTTCAAGATTTGCTCACGACCACGAATATCAGGTAAACCAACTACAACTTGGCGGTCAAAACGACCCGGACGTAATAACGCGGGGTCAAGTACATCTGGGCGGTTTGTCGCTGCAATAACGATAATACCTTCATTACCTTCAAAGCCGTCCATTTCTACTAGCATTTGGTTTAGAGTTTGCTCACGTTCATCGTGACCGCCCCCCATGCCTGCACCACGTTTACGACCTACCGCATCAATTTCGTCGATAAAGATGATACACGGGGCTGCTTTTTTCGCTTGTTCGAACATGTCACGGACACGTGATGCACCCACACCAACAAACATTTCTACGAAATCAGAACCTGAAATTGTAAAAAATGGTACTTTTGCTTCACCAGCAACCGCTTTCGCTAAAAGAGTTTTACCCGTACCCGGAGGACCTACCATAAGTACGCCTTTAGGGATACTACCACCCAGCTTTTGGAATTTTGATGGATCACGTAAGAAGTCCACTAACTCTGTGACATCTTCTTTCGCTTCATCACACCCGGCAACATCAGCAAACGTTGTTTTAACTTGATCTTCGCTCATTAGGCGGGCTTTACTCTTACCGAAAGACATCGCCCCTTTGCCGCCACCGCCTTGCATTTGACGCATGAAGAAAATCCACACACCAATAAGCAGTAACATTGGGAACCAAGAGATTAAAATGCTGGCGAGGAAAGACTGCTCTTCAGGCTTAACACCTTTAACATTTACATTGCTTTTCAATAAATCATTCAAAATGTCTTTATCATACATTGGCATGATAGTTTGAAAGCGCTCACCATTTGTTTTGGTACCTGTAATGGTGCCGGTTGTGCTTTCAATAGAGACCTCTTGAATAGCGCCGCTACGTGCGTCACTAACAAATTGAGTGTAACTTGTTTGGCGATCTGCTTGATCACCACCATTAAAGCTCTGAAACACTGACATTAGCACAACTGCAATGACCAGCCAGAGTATTAGATTTTTCGCCATATCGCTCAAGGGGTTAACCTCTTGTATCCAATTAATTTAAATTCAACTTAACGCAGCACAACTGTACTACAGTTTGTAGCCTGTCGCCACTATATAAACTTCCCGAGAACGGGCACGCGAAGCATCGGGCTTTCTAATTTTTACCGCCTTAAAGCTATTACGTACGTCCTGTAAGTATTGATCAAATCCTTCTCCTTGGAATACTTTGACACAAAAAGCGCCATTTTTCTTCAAAACTTGATGACACATGTCGAGCGCAAGTTCGACAAGATACATACTACCAGCTTGATCAACTGATGTATTGCCACTCATATTCGGTGCCATATCAGAAAAAACGACATCAACATTTTTACCGTCAATACGTGTTAATAATGCATCAAGCACAGCTTCTTCACGGAAGTCACCTTGCAAAAAATCAACACCTGCTAAAGAATCCATCGGTAAGATATCACAGGCAATAACCTGCCCTTTATCACCTACTTTTTCAGCTAAATACTGAGACCAGCTGCCGGGTGCGGCCCCTAAGTCAACCACTGTCATAGCCGGTTTAATTAATTTATCTTTATTTTGAATTTCGTCTAATTTGAATACCGCACGAGAACGCCAACCTTTCTTTTGCGCTTCGTGAACATAAGGATCGTCGAAATGTTCCTTCAACCAACGCTTAGAACTGGCTGAATGTTTTTTGTTTGCCATAAAATTAATACGTAACTAATTAGTAATATTCTCTAGATGGCGTTAGAATACCCTTAATTCAAGCCATATTCAGCAAAATTTGTAACATCATGAAATTATCGAACAAACAAAAGCAGTTTTTAAAAGGTCAAGCACACAGTTTAAAACCGGTTGTATTACTTGGTGCAAATGGTTTAACAGAAGGCGTTTTAGTTGAAATCGAAAGCGCACTTAATATTCACGAGCTTATCAAAGTAAAAGTACCTACCGACGAGCGTGAGACTAAAGCATTGATTTTTGATGCAATTGTTCGCGAGACCGGCGCAGAAAAATTACAAACAATTGGTCATACAATTGTGCTTTATCGCCAAAGCGAAGAGAAAAAAATTCAGCTTCCTCGCGGCTAATTTTGCAACAAAGTCATGCAATAAACTAAAAGCCAGCGCAGAGCTGGCTTTTTTGTAACTAAATTTTATTACTTAAGCGTTTTATCTTCTCTAACGAACTTAAGCGTCCGATTTATAAATTCGGTGGTTAATTCGTTGATCAATCCTGTCTCGGCATTGAGTACTAAGCTAAAACCAATATTTAAATAAGGAAACACCACTAAATCACTTCGGTAACCTTGCACCCAGCCACTATGATAATAAAGTACTTCATCATCATAGTTGTATACCCGCCATCCAAGCCCGTAATATGCATCTTTAACATGACTGCGCCACACTCTTCGACGCGTCTCTTTTTTGGTGTGTGTATACGGTCGGGTTTGTTTGATTAGTGCATCTAAAGGCAATACTTCGGGGTATTGACCTAGCTGCGCGTTAAGCCAAATAGCCATATCGTTTGCGCTGGCATTAACCCCTGCGGCAGCTGCAACCTTGTAGTAATTTTTCTTTAACCGAGATGTATACCACCGTTTTCGGCCACGAACATGAGGGTGAGCAAAATTATCGTCGCGGACCATGCCATCATAACCCACACTCGCATCGACCATTTTAAGGGGGGCAAAGATATATTCAGAAATCCAATGCGTGTAGTCCATTTGAGTCGACTTTAAAATCACCGAGTCAATTAAGCTAAACATCACATTTTGATAACCGTAACATTCACCCGGCTTACATATTGGTTGCACGCTCAGCAGTTGCTCGACGATATCAGGGTAACTCATTCGCGATTCAATCAGATTATCATACGCATTCGGCACTAAGCCGCTTGAATGACTTAAAATATGGTAAATTTTTAAATCATCTTTATAAACGGTATTGGAAAACTCAGGAATAAACTTACTCAGAGGATCATCGATATTAAACTCCCCCTGCGCAGCAAGTTTTGAGGTTAATGACCCTGCAAAAGTTTTTGATACGGATGCCAAACGAAAACGCGTGTGTTTATCAACCTTTCGGCCATTGTCTATTTTTGTGCGGCCTATCCCCCGCACAAAATCATCTTCTCCGACTTTAACAATTGAAAGCGCTCCACCTGGAATACCTTTACTTCTTAATTTTCGAGATAAGTACGTATTGTAATCGTCTAAAAATGTCTGCCATTGTGAACCGCTACCTGCAGCCTGACTGCTAAAAGAGAGCAGTAAAAGAAATGAAAATAGACAAATGATAATAGGTGCTGAGTACTTCATTATTTATTTTTTTAATCTGTTTCGGAAGTTTCTCATAACATAATATCATGAACTTTTGCTTCGACTAACGTACAATGCGCACAATCTTAACTTTTTTCATGGGTAGACTTATTTTTATGCGCTTACTTGTCGTTTTGCTTTTTACTTTAATTTCAGCCGGTTGTGCCCTAAGACCAGAACCAGCTCCGTTGTTAGTAATGCCAGAAAAGCCATTGCTACAAAGCCAACGTTATCAAATAAAGTATGAAACAGACCATGCAGCACCTAAAGTTAAGTCTGTACAGTTACCGGCTCATACTGTCAGTAAAAATCAAACAGTGACGATTGTTGCCGACAAAACGAGCGTGACAGATACGCTTTATTCACAAATTTCTGAATCGTTAGTGGCAAAACAATTAAAGGTTGTTGATGAAGGTCAAGCGGATTACACGCTCTCAATCCATCAATTAGATTTAGAGTTGGTTGCTGACACTGAGTACACACTCGTAAAACCACAAAAACCATTTCCTTTATTTGATGATATCGCGGCTCAGTTCCCAACTAAGCAGTGTGCAACAATGCTTGGACAAGTGAGTATGCGTTTAACACATAAAAAAACCGGTGATGTAGTTTGGTTTGCAAAATCGTCTATCGATAGCGCAAGCTTTCACCGCGAGCCACTTATTTACAGCTTTGAACAGCAGCAAATGATTAAAAATGAACTCGAAGTTGCCAGTTTCATTCATGAGCAAAATACTGAGCAAGCTCGTCTTGAGCGCATTAACAAAAACATTGAGATACCTGCTTATCAAACCATTTCACGTATGACAGCTCTAACGAAAGAACAAGGCCCGTGTAATCGTACAGAGATAAGCGCGCTGACACCGATGATGCAATACTACCTCACCAGTATTTTAATCGACAAAATTAAAGTCCAGTGAGTCATCTATAAACGCTCACACTGTTAATGTGGCTGCTTTTCTTACCTACTACCCTCAAGGAAAGCAGCGTTTAATTTAAGCCACACTTTTTAACACACCTGATTACACCCCTACATTTTTTTACAGATTTCGGGAACTCATTAACAATATACTATATCCTAGTACGAGCTTATTTTTATTAGTAACAAGGATGACAAACTTGCGAGCCTGCAGCGCCCTTTTATTTATCTACTTATGCATTTTTAGCACGTCGAGCCAAGCAAGTAATCGTTATTACGCCGACAATACACTCGAACCAAGCCAAGGTTTTGCCTGGGATTGGGGAATTGGTGCAGGGTATTATGCTGAAGATTCATACCTTGTTGGCATGGACTCCTATAATGATGGATTTGAGCCCGATATCCATCTTGCTGTCTCTTACGAGAAATTTTACCTCGATTACGACCAAAGCCAATTAAGTGGTGGCCTTTCTCTTGGCTACAGCATTATAGATAAATTTGAGTGGGGTCTTGATATTGTCGGGACGAATGTTCAATCAGGGTTTGACGAAACAGGTTTAACGTTTTACGGCGACGATGTTATCGCGGAACTTGAGGGAATAAAACGCCGTAATTATGATTTTGATGTTGGTCTTCGCCTGTCCCGCCGCTTTGAAAATTCACACATTTCTTTTGAATATTTACACGATGTATCTGGCACTCATAATGGCTGGGTAATGAATTCATTTTTTAGTCAGATCATTCCATGGCGAAACTGGGAATTTCGTTCAGGTGTTGGCCTAAGTGCCTACTCAAGTGACTTTACCAATTACTATTTTGGGATTTCGCAGCCCGAATCACGCGCTGACAGACCTCTGTATATCCCAGATACATCATACAGTCTCATTTTTGAGTTTCATGCGGAATACCCGCTTAATCAGCACTGGGTCTTTTTAACGGGTTGGTTATCAACTTGGTTTTCAAATGACATTCATCAAAGCCCTATTATATCGCAAGAGTATCAGCATAAAGCCAAGGTAGGCCTGCGCTATGTTTTTTAAATACTACTTTTTGTTCGCCTTACCCATTGCACCCGTCAATGCACAAGAACAGACAGCCGATAGCAATACTCTTGTTGCAATACCTGATACCTGTGTGGCACTGCGTGAAGGACGAAATTGTTACGCTGATGTTGAGGTTTCTTGGCGACAGCAGCAAATAGGAAACTACTGTTTACGTAATTCCGACAGCAAACATATTATTCAATGCTGGCTTATGCAGCACAAAGGGCTGTTTAGGTATGAGTTTGACTCTACAGAAACGGTCGGATTTGAGTTGATTAATAGTGATAATGGAAAAATTGTCGCCTCTACTGAAATACAGTTACAGTGGGTATATAAAAACCGTCAGAAAAAACGTCGTTGGCGACTGTTCTAATACCATTCCGCTTAATTAAGTGGTCTATTTTGAGGCAATAAAACCGCGTTGATAACAAGGCAAAAATTTAGTTATTTAGTTGTTCTAAATCAGAAATTTTTAACGCAGGTAGCGACTGGTTTGATCACTCAAAATGATTAAGTATTTTTGCGGATTGGTATAACTATTAGGAGTAGATAATGGAGCATTACGGAACAATTTTACTCGTTGAAGATGATATTTCTTTGGCGAATTGGGTAGCCGAATACTTAACAGAGCAAGGTTACAATACCACACTTTGCCAGCGTGGCGATCTCGTTGTTGAACAAGTTCGCACCTCACCGCCCGACCTCGTATTACTGGATATTATGCTACCGGGGCAAGATGGCATCAGCGTTTGTCGCGACTTAAGGCAGTTTTATCATGCCCCCATTATTATGCTGACCGCCCGAGATGATGAAATGGATGAGGTTATTGGTCTAGAAGTGGGTGCCAGTGATTACATGATGAAACCTGTGCGTCCTCGAGCATTACTCGCCCGTATTAAAGCGGCTCTTCGTTCTCAGTCTGACAAACAAGACTCAGCCACTGAATCGAGTATTATTACAGTAGGCAAGTTAGCGATTCATACCGATTCTCGCACGGTTTACTTTAATGATGAAGAAGTTCATATATCAAGTGCCGAATATTTATTACTGCACTACCTTGCGAGTAATGCCGGCCAAGTTGTCTCAAGAGACGCCGTTTTCAAAGCAACAAAAGGGCGAGAATACGACGGTTTGGACCGTAGCGTTGATGTGCTTATTTCATCATTGCGGAAAAAATTCAGTGATGATCCTCAACATCCCGAAAAAATAAAAACAATTTGGGGACGAGGTTATCTACTGGTCGCCACGGCTTGGCAATAGATTTAAACCTGTGAAAAAGTTTTATATTTCTCTTCTTGGCAGCGCACTTATCTCAATTATTGTATTGGGCTGGCTAATTGACGCCTTTAGTCAGCAAACTCATACACCACAGGATGAGTTTTATAACCAAACACAAATGATTAAAGGCTTTGCTAAACAACTGGCTGCTATGGCCCCGACCGAGCGTGAACGGGCAATAAAACAGTTAAACAGCGACTTTAATGTGCAACTTGAATATAGACCCACCCAATCACTCGCACTGCCTCATACATTACTGCAGCAAATAACCCAACCTAACGGCTTAATTCTTGAAGATCAACAAGGTTACTATTTACTGTACAGTGAAGCCTCTCTTGGAGCACATCATCTAAAAATGCGCCTTGGTAAAGACCCTATACACGACCAAGGCAACGACGTGTTACTTACGCTTTTATTTTATGCTGGCTTGTGTGTTTTTATGGGCTTTATCATTACCCCTCTCGCAAAACGCTTAACAGTATTAAATGAAGCGGCAAAACGATTTGCTAAAGGAGACTTAAGCAGCCGTATTCATGTGTCTCATTTCACGTATATACGAGATGTTGAGCTGACATTTAACCGAATGGCGAGCCAAATTGAGAAGCTATTAGACGAAAATAAATTAATGGCGTCGAGCTTGTCTCATGATATCCGCACGCCTATTGCCTGTTTACGATTTGGTTTAGAAGCCGCACAAGACTGTCCAAATGAAGAAAAACGTCTTGAGTATTTAGCACGCATGGAACAAGACCTTGATCAAATGGAGTCTATGCTAAAAAGTTATCTCGCATTTGCAACGTTAGAACAAAAAGCGAACCAGTTAACTTTTAATAAATCAGATTTACACAGTTACTTACTGACTGTAATCCATCAAGTAGAGCCAAAGTTAGAGCAACGCGCTTTACATTTAGAGCATGATATTAAGACAGGATATATTTGCGCTGATCTTCATTGGTTAGCTCGCGCAATTGTAAATTTATTAAGTAATGCATGCGATTTCGCACACTCAGACATCCTCATTACAGCGCACTGCTCACCAGAGCTCGTGGTGATAAACGTAGAAGATGACGGACAGGGGGTCAATGAGCAAAACTGGCATAAAGTATTTAGTCCCTTTTTCCAAGAACAAACTCACCGTAACCGTGATGGAGAAAGTTACGGGCTTGGCCTTGCAATCGCAGCCAAAGTCGCAGATTGGCACCACGGAACCATCAGTGTATCTAAGAGCAAAAAGCTCGGTGGCGCTTGCTTTACACTTTCAATTCAGAATAAAAGCCCCTAAAAATGTTTCAATTGTGTTAATTCTTTCGTATTGTTACGCCCAATAGATTGAAATCTACGCTGACACGACACACGGTAAGACATAGAGCAAAATTGCCCGTCATTAACCCTTTTTATTTAGCGTTAATTCAAGTAGATTGTCAGCGCCGTCACAAATAGAGAAGTAAAAATAATATGAGCGCATCACGCGGGGAGTTCAGCTCTCGCTTTGGATTTATTATGGCAGCTGCAGGCTCTGCGGTTGGCCTAGGAAACATTTGGGGTTTTCCCACTCAAACAGCAAGTAATGGCGGTGCCGCATTTTTAGTTGCTTATTTAATTTTAGCATTTTGTTTAGCCTATCCGGCGTTAATGGCAGAGCTTGTCATAGGACGTCATGGTCAAGCAAATGCGGTTAGCGCTTTGCGTAAGGTAACCAATCAAGCGTGGCAAAAGAAGTTTGCGTTTTTAGTTGGGTTTGGGGGCATTATCTGTGCAGGCTTAATCCTCAGTTTTTATGCCATTGTTGCCGGATGGATGTTAAGTGCAACACTTGAACCCATTGCTCAATTAACAGGGCAAGAGCAAGCCCAGACCTGGCTAAGTGAGCAGTCACTCTCAAGAAACATCATTTTTACCGCCGCGTTTATTATTTTAACGATTGCTATTATTTCAAAAGGTGTCGAAAACGGTATTGAAAAATGGTCAAAGCGCTTAATGCCTGCGTTACTGGGTATTCTGTTTATGTTGATCATTTACGTAATGACACAAGAAGGTGCTGTTGAAGGTCTTAAAGCTTATTTAGTGCCTGATTTTTCGTCTATTTTGAACCCTGAGTTGTTAGTCAACGCGCTAGGACAAGCCTTCTTTTCACTGTCTTTAGGCACCAGCGTAATGATCATTTACGGCTCGTATATAAGTAAAAAAGAAAACCTCGTTTCACTTGGCGCCTATGTCACGTTGATTGATGTATTTATTGCGTTTGTCGCGGGTTTACTAATTATTCCAGCCATGTATGTTGCGCAAGCGCAAGGTGTGCAAATTTTCTCAGCTGAGGGCACCCTGCTTTCTGAAGATACATTGGTATTCCAAGTGTTACCGGCCCTATTCACGAGCATGGGCTATGTGGGTATTTTTGTCGGCTTCGCCTTTTTTGCACTAATGAGTATTGCGGCATTAACATCGTCAATCTCGATGCTTGAGGCGCCGGTATCATACGCTGTTGAACGTTTTGCACTGAAACGTCTGCAAGCAACGTGGTTAATAGGCGGGTTAATTGCGCTCGTTAGTTTTACTATTGTGTGTAACCTTGGCTCATTATTTGGCTTTGTGATCACACTGACCACAAAAATAGCGCAACCACTGCTTGGCTTAATGTGCTGTATTTTTGTTGGCTGGATTTGGCATCGCAGTGCGTTACTAAAAGAGATTCAACAGGGCTGCCCAGAAGCCGGCAATAGCTTTTTTTGGAAAGTATGGCCTTGGTATATCAAGTTTGTATGCCCCATTGCTATCGCACTCGTGTTTGCAAACTCACTGTTAAGTTAACAAATTTTGCAGTAGCCCTGTGGCTACTGCAAACACATATCTTGGTGTGGTATTCCATCTTCAAGGTAATCTTCACCCACACACTTAAAACCAAACTGTTGATAAAAATCGACTAAATAGCATTGCGCGCCAATTGTAATAGCTCGCTCAGGCCAATGTTGCTGGCAAGTATCAATGGCCGTTTGCACTAACTGTTTTGCCAGACCTTGACCGCGAAAATCAGCAGTCACTAACACCCGCCCAAATGCACTCAATTCAGTACTTTTTGGGTAACAACGAGCATAAGCCGCAAGCCTATTGTCCTTAAATAAACACAAGTGCAACGTTTCTTGATGGTTATCAATATCGTCTATTTCAGGGTATGGACAGGTTTGCTCTACCACAAATACATCCACTCTGGCGCGAAGTATACTCAATAACTCATCTTTGTTTAACGCACCATAAGTCTTAATTGAAAACATAACTCCCCTTTAATAACAAAAAACCCAGCCAAAGCTGGGTTTCTAGGTTTTTAGCTTGGCGTATTATGCGAACAATCGTTCAAGCTGATCACACAATTGCGATAAATTCACATGATCATGTTCAATGGTTAAATCAACATATCCATCGCCTCTAAAGGCACGGTCAAGTTCAATCAACACATGTGTTTTATGGGCTTCAGGCACAAAAGACAATTCGATTTCTTGTAATCCAAATAAACTGCGGCTATTCGGTCTGTATTCTAGTTCTTGATAGCAACCTGAATGTGATTGAAAGGTAGGCGCTCGCAAGTACCCTTTTTCGACATCAGCCTTCACCAAATTAAAACCAAGCTTGTCCATTGCTTGCATTAAGGTGCTTACCGCATCATTCGGATACACATGGAGCGAATCACGGTCTGTTGGGTCAAGTGCCATATCAATATCTAAGCCTGTTTCAATCCAAACATGCGACTGATTATACCCCGCGTTGATCTCTGTCATTGGCGTTTCAGAATGTAAACGCGCCTCGAAAGGAATGTGCTTTTCTTCACCCGCGCCAATTGTACCAATCTCGTTAATACGCCACTTTTCTATAATGTGATTGGTGAAGTAATCTCCATCATCACTTTGTACCTTCACGCGCGTCATTAACGCTAAGTCTAAGCCCGCGATTTCCTGTTCAACATCCCCGCCTTTAATCACAATGACAGCGTTAAATTTTTGGCCGGGTTGTAAATGTTCTGTCTCTAGTACAGTGTCTACTTTTGCTGCACCAATACCAACTGATGCAAGGATTTTCTTAAACATCTTTTCTCCTTAAGCCAGGTTCTATAACAAATTGGCTTAAATTCCTTCGTTACTGCATCTTAACCACAATTAAAAGCTAATGTCAGCGAAAAAATGTTACTTTTGGCGCATTAATCAATAAATAACGCAAAAGTGTTTATTTTTTAAACTCTTTATATTCGTTAGTGTTTTCCAATATAGAATATTTCGCTACACTCATAACAAATGAAGTCAAAAGAAGAATTATGGAACTTATATACTTTGCTACCGCGTTTGTATGTGGCTTTGCTGTTTATCAGCTAAAGCTTCCTCCCCTTATTGGTTTTTTGTTGGCGGGCTTCGCCCTCAACTTATATGGCTACAAAACAACAGAACTACTCAATACTCTCGCAAGCTTAGGTGTAACACTTCTTCTGTTTAGCATCGGCCTAAAACTGAAAGTCTCTAACTTAATAAAACCCCAAGTCTGGGCACCAGCCTCTATTCACATTGTGCTTAGTAGCACGTTATTCAGTGCTTTTATGCTATTGCTGGGTGCGCTTGCACTGCCCCTTTTTGATCAGCTCACGTGGCAAAGTGCCTTACTCGTTGGCTTTGCATTTAGTTTCTCAAGTACTGTATTTGCAGTTAAAGTACTTGAAGAGCGCGGAGAAATGGCAAGCCTACACGGTAAAATCGCTATCGGTATCTTAGTGATGCAAGATATCTTCGCGGTTATTTTCTTAGCCATTAGTACGGGCAAAGCACCTAATATGTGGGCACTGGCACTATTAATAGGCTTACCTGTTTTACGCCCCCTTATGTTTTGGGTGCTCAACCGTTCAAAACACGGTGAACTATTGCCTTTATTTGGTTTTTTCTTTGCACTCGTACTTGGATATCAAGCATTTGAATTTGCAGGCCTTAAAGGTGATTTAGGCGCGCTTATCATCGGTATGATGTTTGCGTCGCACAAGAAAGCCGGTGAGTTATCAAAATCACTACTTAATTTGAAAGATATTCTTCTTGTAGGGTTTTTCTTAAATATTGGCTTAAATGCAGAACTAACGACTCATGCCGTGTTAGTTGCCATGGTGATTGTATTTGTATTACCTATCAAAGTGGCGCTTTATTATGTACTGACTAATCTCTTTAAACTACGCGCGCGTACCTCACTGTTAAGTGCTTTTAGTCTCTCTAACTACAGTGAGTTTGGGTTAATTGTGTGTGCTGTTGCAGCAAGTAGCAATATGATCACCAGTGAATGGCTTGCTGTAATGGCTATTGCCGTATCTGTTACCTTTATATTGGCGTCTCCTTTAAACAAACGTTCAAACGAAATTTATGTCAAACTAGAAAACTGGCTGCTCAAATTTGAAAGCGATACGCGACTTGCCGAAGAGTTACCAGTAAACCTAAATGACACAAAAATTGTTATTTTTGGCATGGGTCGTATTGGCACTGGTGCGTACGAAACGATTAGTCAAACACACCCTAATCTCGTTGCAGGTATTGATATTAAGCCCGATGTGGTAGAAAAACATATTAAGCGTGGCCGACGGGTACTCATAGCAGATGCGACTGACCCTGATTTTTGGCAACGCGTAAATCATTCTCATGTGGGCATGGTTATGCTCGCAATGCCAAAACATATGCAGAATATTTTTGCCCTTGAACAGTTACGTGCCTCGGGTTATCAAGGCCAAGTTACTGCTATTGCGAACTATCCAGATCAGCAAAAAGAACTAGAAGATATGGGCGTAGATTCAACCTATAACTTCTATTTAGAAGCCGGTAGTGGCTTTGCTGAACATGTAAAACAAAAACTTTTTTCTTGATGTAAAAAATAATTCTCAGCACCTAATTATGGTACTGAGAATTATTTTCATTATATTCATATACTTGCTTAGACATAAAAATTAACCCCATACCTGACGTACCCGCCCTAGGTCATTCTTATTTACAAAGCTTTACATGCAAATTAGCAATCATTGTCAAAAAAGGAGTAAACTGGGCTTAGATACTACGCTAAGTATCTATTTTTAACACAAAAAAAGTTTATCAGTCTGCTTGCGTACTTCATGATTTATGCACTACTGTTAGACTGTTTAAGGTTGTTTAAATGAAAAATAAGTTTACCAGAGAATCTTTAGCAAACACGGATGATGCACATTCCGGGAAACTTGTAGATATTCAACAGCAGCTTGATGAGTTACAACAAAATGGCATGACAGCGATGGATATTAGAACTGTGCTATTCAACAAGATGCTCGATGTTTATCAAGTTCCGCGTGATCATTTTCTTCGTGACAGTGAAACACCTGAGCGAATTGACGACCCGACTATCGTAACGAGGCTCAAGCAGCTTGGGTTTTCGAAAAAGAGTCGCCAACAACTACATTAGCATTCAGTATTATTTTGCAGTAGTCATTCCGAGGGCCTACCTCCCTCACTAAATAGGCTGTTTCTTGCCCGTCACAGCCTATTTTCTCTTTCCTATTTGCCGTATCATTCATAATAAATATAAGTCCAATTGAGACAGTAATGGATACAGCCCAATTAAAGCTCGCGATAAATACAAAAATGCCGTTTGGAAAGTACGCTGGTCGCCCCCTCTTATTGCTACCTGAACCCTATCTTGTATGGTTTAAACAGCAAGGATTTCCAGACACACAACTTGGCGCGCAACTAGCAATGATGTACGAAGTAAAACTCAATGGTTTAGAGAAAATGCTGATGCCATTATTAGATGAAAAATAATTTCAATTTTCGTGAACTTTTACTTTTGAACGTAGTCTATTACTTTGCTACTTGTTTATTTTTGGTTTTAACCACAGAAAAAGCGCCTAAGGCGCTTTTTTTATGTCTGCTAATGAGTGACTACACGTTAGCTTAACGAAGAGAGTTATGCTGAAGTAAAAAACCGTGTAATAACGAAGGTAATACTTTGTGATTGAGGTGCCTTGGCAATTGCTCCTGCACTGTTCGACTTCCTACACATGCAGTCGCCAACCAGAAGTTTTTAACACAACTGACGTCAAGCGTTAGGTTTAGTCACTCAAAATGATGACGTATTAATGCACAGTGGTATAGTCTAGCTTATAGAGGCGAATAATAAATTTTGCCCCACCCAGCTCAGAATTACCCAGTTCTGATTGCCCTTGATGCCAGCTTACAATTTTTGCCACGATAGCAAGACCTAAACCAAATCCACCGGTTTTTTTATCTCGACTCTTATCTAAACGTGTAAATGGCTTAAATACACTCTGCCACTCACTTGGGGCAATACCTGGGCCATCATCTTCAACATTGAGCTGTATATAATCAGGAAATTCTTGCAAACTCACTTGAATTTTATGGGCTGCATACTTTTGAGCATTCCCCAGTAAATTTTGAATGCAGCGTGCCATAAAGTGCTCATCACATTCGTAGTAGAGCTCTGCCGGCGCATTCAATTGCACATCAATGTTAGTGGCAAACTCTAGTTTATTCACAACACTATTAATCAATGCCGTTAAATCACAAGGGCGACGCGTTAAACTTGGCTGATGGGAATCAAGGCGGGCATATTCAAGCATTTCTGACACTAAGGCTTCAAGCTCAGCAATGTCTGCTTGCATGTTATCGATGTAATCGAATGACTTTTCATTTTCTATTTGCTCTTCAAGCATAGCAACCGCAAATTTTAACCGTGCTAAAGGCGTTCTAAACTCGTGAGAAACTGATGAAGTAAGCTCTTGTTGGGCTGCAAGCAAATATTGGATGCGTTCTTGCATCGCGCTTAAGGTATCGGTGATTGGTAAGAAAAATGATTTAGACGCATCATGAAGTTCAAAATCTTGTGCGCCACCGACCGCCTCACAAGCAAGTGTCAGCTTATTGAAGTCGCGCCACAGTAAGAAACTCCATAAGCCTACAGGCACACCAATCACGGTTAATAATAGAAAGTAAGGCCAAACCGAGCTAAGACTTGGATTGGACACTGAAAAAGGACCCACATGCAACAACTGCTTATCATTCAGTGCTATGTACCAAATGACTTCTTGTTGGTGATTAAAAAGATAAAGGTGTTTATCAGCGTTTAACTTGGCGTTTAATTCTTCAGGTAAAGCGACATCATTACGGTTAATGCGTTCGCTATTAAACGCTTGCTGTAATTTTTCTAGTCCCTCTTCTGTTTGACTTAAGAGCCAGAGAGATTTCCCAAACTCTTGGTCGAGGGCGATGTGTTGTTGAGTATCTTCATAGGGCCAAAGTTGCTCAATGACCCCACTAACCAGAAACAAAGAAACTATTATATAAAGGTATAAGCTTGCAAACAGTTTCCCCATTAATACTTACATTTCCCATGCATCAGATACGAACAAATAACCTTGTCCCCACACCGTTTTTATACGATAAGGCTTATCACTGTTATCACCCAGCTTTTTACGGATCCGTGATACACGTACGTCAACTGTACGGTCTAAACCATCGTATTGGCGACCAATCATATGTTGATGAACATGCTCACGACTTAGCACCTCACCTGCATTTGACGCTAATAACCAAAGCAATTCAAATTCATGAGACGTAAGTGTAATTTCATTACCTTTGAGTGTAACAATGCGACTGGTTTTATCAATGCTTAAATCGCCAAAGGTAATTTCTTCAGGGGTTTTGTTTGTTGCTTGGCCACGGCGAAGTAATGCATTAATTCGTGCAAGTAAAACACGCGGCTCAGCCGGCTTAATGACGTAGTCATCAGCACCAAGCTCAAGACCAATAACTTGGTCAAAGTCTTCACCTTTTGCTGTCAGCATTAAAATCGGTAGGCTATATTTATCGCGTACCTGACGGCATACACTAAAGCCATCTTTACCGGGTAACATAACGTCTAGAATCATTAAATCTACCGGGTTGTTTTCAAGGTAATCAAACACTTCATCGCCGCGTTCAAGGACCGCAACATCCAACCCGTTATGCTGAAGATAGTCCCGTGTTAACTGTTGTAAACCGAGATCATCTTCAACAAGTAAAATCTTTGCCATTGGTTGCTCCTGAATTAAAATAAGCTCCACGGTGAGCGTAATCTGCGTCTCGTTGTTTTTGCTTCAGTGCTTTGCACTTCAACTTTAGCTGTTGCAATTTTACTCCCCGTGTGCGGATTGATTAAGGAGTATATTGTTTCAACCTGAACACGCGCTTTATGATGTAACTGCGCTTTTCGAGTGTTCTTCCAGCATTGAATTTGCTGATTATTTTGGTACAAACACACATCTTCAGGCTGCGCCACTTGCCAACTTATTTTTAACTGAAGATCGCAAAAATCATGCTGCTGTAAAACAACACACACTTTGGGTGAGATAGCTAAGTGAGTCGCTTGTGCGTGACTCGGGAACCCCCAAATAACAGCAACAAACACACACAGACTTAAAACAAAATACTTCATATTAAAAAATATGATTGAATCCTATAAAAGCAGTCATTGAATACGTGTGTTCAAAAAGCGGACTGTCATCCACGGCTGAGTAGTCATAATATGCTAAATGAAAACGAAGAGAGTTAGTCTCACTCAGAGGCCAACGGGCGTCGATTTTAGCATAAGGTTGCCAGCTACTGCCAACACCAATTACCCCATTTAAAGACTCTTCGGCAAATAAACCATAAAAATAATCATTTAGTTTGGCTGATTTGTACCAAATGCCTACGCTCGGCATTATTTCAAGGTCATCGACTTGATAATGTGCTTGCCATTGTAATGCACTTCGCATTCCTTGGTAGACCCCAGATACATCAGCTAAAGCTTGAAAAGAGAAAATATGGTTATCACGTACGTAGTGGTAGCTCACGCCCGCATCAAGTGCCCAACGACGTTTACGTACATCGTCAATTGTCACCCTTTTCTTAACGAGTTCGTCACTGGTCGTTGATTCAACCATGAAGCTATTTGATGTTTGCAGTGCAAACACATTACTTGGATGAAAATCAATAAAAAAGCGAGTTTCAGGATTAAACTCGGTCACAAAGTTAACAACGTGTGAAGCACTTTCATGAAAAGAATAACCGAGGCGGCCATTATCAAAAAACCACTTTTCGCTGTAATAGGCTATTTCAGGTAGCACTACTAAGGGTAAATTTTTACCACCATGTAGCGGGTTCGTCATGACACCAATACCCGCATTAACACTTACGTGCCAGCGATTAATATCGATTTCTTGACTAGCCACACGGCTTTCACGTTCAGTGCGTGTTGATTCATCGGCATAGACTTTACTTGAAAGCAAAAGCAGCACAGAAAAAACGATTACGCACATCCTGATCGTCTGAGACTTCATTATTATTGTTACGACCAAAGAGAATTATGCAATGACACCATACTACCAAGTTGTGAATAAACTGTCCTTAGCAAGTTACAACTATTCACAAATTTGATACATTTATACGCAGTAAGTCTGTCACTTTGTTACTCTTCAATAATTTCTATGCGATTACGACCGTGCTTTTTAGCGAGATAAAGTGCCTTATCAGCTTTTTTAATGAGTTGATTTGGTTGACTATTTGTTGATTTAATTGCAACACCAAAGCTTGCGGTAACATAACCCAGTACAGTCGTGGAAGCAGGATCTTTAATGTGTAATTTTGTGATGGCTAAACGCAGCTGTTGAGTAAAGTTAGTCATATCACTGATGCTGGTAAACTGCGCAGTGAAACAGAACTCTTCTCCCCCATAACGATAAACTTGGCCAACACTTGCGACATACTTCAGTAATTTTACCGCAACAGCACGTAAGACTTGATCACCTTTTTGGTGACCAAAAGTGTCGTTAAATACTTTAAAGTGGTCAATATCGACCATCACTAGCACAGCGATTTCGGCTAAATCATCACGCTGACAAAAAACGGTAATATCTTCATCAAATTTGCCGCGATTAAAAAGCCCAGTGAGCGTATCTTTTTCAGCCTTTCTTTTTGAATCAATCAGCTCTTGTTTTAGCGTTATAATTTTTGCATATGCTAGGGCTAGTTGATTTTGAAAATCTTGCGTGCGATTTTGTAATGCGGCTGATTCGTTAGTTAAACGCTCAACACAGTGAAGTACATCATCGAAGCCTCTTTCTTTACTAATATCAGCATCGTGTAACTTCTCCCTGCATGCATATAATACCTGATTAAACTGCGTTGATTGATTAAGCGCTGCAGTTAAATCATGTTGGACTTGCCCTACAACATCATCAAAACTATTCGAAAGCTGATTAAATAAGGATAGGTCATTGGCTGAAAGGTACTTGTTAAATAAGTAGTTAGCTTGCTCATAACTACAGCCATTAAATCTGCTAATAAAGCCATCCAGCTCTTTATTTAAATCATGGTTCTTGTCACTAACATAGCAATACCAAATTGCATAATTAAGCGGCGTTATGGGAATTTTATATTTCACCATTAATGGAATGGCTAGCTTTAAACAGTGGCTAGAATAACCTAAAGAATGAGCGGCTTGAGCAGACAATACCATGTGTCGTTGCCATGAATTTTTATTATTTTAAATTACGGTAGCAACACATTGAAAAAAATCAATAAAAAAGCAATTTCACAGATATAAACCAGTACAAACCACGAGTTAAACTTAAAAAAACCATACTAAATAACTATAAAAAAGCAATGTACCTATACAAAAACAGAACAACAAAAAGAACCAAATCAAGCTCATACGCCCAATCAAATAAGCGAACACAACGGTATTAGATTGCCTGTTGAGTTAACGATTGCGCAATACTCCAAATCGCATTCAGTGCCGGGTCATGCCGCTCTTTATTGAGTACCGCTAAACCAATTTCAAAACCGGGAATAGTTTGTTCGGCATCACTAATAATTTGAACTTTATCTTTTAGCGGACTGTTGTCGAGCACGATCTTCGGCACCATTGCCACCCCTAAACCCAAACTCACCATTGATACCATGGCTTCATGCCCCGCTACTTGCGCATAAATTCGACCATGAATGCTTTTCTTACGCCACCACTGCTCTAAACGCTGTCGAGATAACCCCTGCTCTGCCACGATAAACTCAAGGTTTGACCAGGCAATATTATTTTCATCTTTAAGCTGCTCACTAATAGGACACACAATTTTAGGAGCAATGAGTACCAAAGGCGAGTAACCAATACTGGTGAATGCTATTTGCCCAGGTAACTTAGCAGGTTTTGCTGCAATGGCCATGGCTTCATGACCATCTAAAACCCGATTAATAGCCAGTGCTGGATCACCCGTATTTAAAGTTATTTCAATATAGGGATGCTGCATCCGTAGCTGTTCTAATATCTGATGTAAAAAACTATACGAGGCGGTGACCGAACAATAAACACTCACATTACCGTATATATGCTGCTGTGGCTCTTGTACATTCGCTTTGAAACGGTGCCAATTCGCTAACGTTGCGTTAGCATATTCAATAAAAGACTCACCCTCTCGAGTTAATTTAACCGTGCGATTATCTCGATTGAACAAGACGACGCCAACCTCCTCCTCAAGCTGCTTAATGTTTCGGCTCAGTGTCGGAGCACTGATATGGCACAGCTCACTGGCCCTCGCAAAGTGTAATGTTTTCGCCAATGCTAAAAAGTAATGTAGATGCTTGTGATCCATAATCTCACCATTTCATTTTATGAAACACTTTAATGCAAATATATCATTTTACGCAAGGTTTAAAATTGCATACTGTTAACCCATACAAAGAACGACTCTTTGTTTTCTAACAAACTAGTATTAATAGGACACTAACAATGGCGAATTATTTCAACACTCTTCCTTTACGTGAGCAGTTAGCGCAATTAGCGCAATGTGAATTTATGGATCCATCAGAATTTACTGATGGCGTAGACGCTTTAAAAGGGAAAAAACTCGTTATTGTCGGTTGTGGCGCACAAGGTCTTAACCAAGGTTTAAATTTACGTGATTCAGGTTTAGATGTTTCATATACATTGCGCGAGTCGGCTATTGCTGAGCGTCGTCAATCATTCTTAAATGCATCTGAAAACGGCTTTACTGTTGGTACATACGAAGAACTTATCCCAACTGCCGATGTAGTATTAAACTTAACACCTGATAAGCAACATACATCCGTTGTGAATGCCATCATGCCACTTATGAAACAAGGCGCGACCCTTGCCTACTCACATGGTTTCAACATTGTTGAAGAAGGTATGCAAATTCGCGAAGATTTAACGGTCATTATGGTAGCGCCTAAATGCCCAGGCTCTGAAGTACGCGAAGAGTACAAACGCGGCTTTGGTGTCCCTACGCTTATCGCTGTTCACCCTGAAAATGATCCGCAAGGACATGGCCTAGCACAAGCAAAAGCATACGCGGCTGGCACCGGTGGCCACCGCGCAGGTGTACTAAAATCATCATTTATTGCTGAAGTTAAGTCAGACCTGATGGGTGAGCAAACTATTTTATGCGGCATGTTACAAACCGGCTCATTACTGTGTTTTGACAAAATGGTTGAAAAAGGGATTGATCCTAGTTATGCCTCTAAATTGATTCAATACGGCTGGGAAGTAATCACCGAAGCACTAAAATATGGTGGTGTAACAAACATGTTAGACCGCTTATCGAACCCTGCAAAGGTAAAGGCATTTGAGTTAAGCGAGCAGCTAAAAACAATCATGCGCCCTCTTTATAATAAGCACATGGACGATATTATCAGCGGCGAGTTTTCTCGTGGCATGATGGCTGATTGGGCTGAAGATGATGCAAAATTACTCGCATGGCGCGCAGAAACAGCAGAAACAGCATTCGAAAAGCAACAAAATACTGATGAAGAGATCAATGAACAAACCTTCTTCGACCAAGGTATTCTAATGGTTGCAATGGTAAAAGCAGGCGTTGAACTGGCATTTGAAACCATGACCGCAGCGGGCATCATTGCTGAATCGGCTTACTATGAGTCACTGCACGAAACGCCACTAATTGCTAATACGATTGCGCGTAAAAAACTTTTTGAAATGAACAGAACTATTTCCGATACCGCAGAATATGGCTGTTACTTATACAACCATGCGTGTTTACCACTGCTAAAAGACTTTATGCAAAACATGGATACTGATGTCATTGGTAAAGGCCTTGATAGCACCAGCAATCAGGTTGATAACCAAACGTTGATCGCTGTGAATAAAGCACTTCGAGAGCACCCTGTTGAAGTGGTAGGCAGTAAACTACGCGGTTACATGTCAGCAATGAAGAAAATTGTTTAACCCTGGAAAGTAAGTTTCGCTTGTTAGAAACAAAGCCCAATTGCATATGCTTTGGGCTTTTTTTTTGTCCCTACATTTATTCGTCATCTGCAAAGTGTATGCTAAAATTACTCTCTTATTTGTTGTAAACTAAGACACTTTCATGGCGTTAAATCAACTTACCATTACCAAAAAAATAACTCTACTAGGCAGTTCTATTGCTCTTATCGTTGCAGCACTTATCGGTGCAACAGCCCTTTATAGTGCAAAAAAAATCATCGAACACCGTATGATTGAATCTGAACTGCCAAGTAAATTGCAAGCAATTGATAACTATATCACCCACGATATAAACCAAATGATCAGCGCTGCAGAACAGCTTTCTAGCAACGAGTTCGTTTTAGAATGGGCTCGCTCAGGAAATAATAACGATAATACGCTGCTCAAAGAGCTCAACCGCCTTGTTAAACAGTATGATTTAGCCACGGCATCTTGGGCCAATCGTGAAACTGCACAATATTGGAATCAAGACGGTTTTTTACGTGTGCTTACAAAAGAGCAAGACAGTTGGTTTTTTGCCTTCACGCAATCATCAGTGCCTTTTTCTATCAGTATTTATCAAGAGTCGCCCACTGATGTAAAAATGTTTGTTAACCACCAGCAAACCAATGGTATTGGTCTTGCAGGATTGGCAAAAAGCATTGATGACATGCAAGCCATGCTGCAAAGGTTTAAGATTGAAGAAACTGGGTTTGTGTTCATAGCAGATAAAAATGGCTTAATTCAATTACATAAAGATGCCAGTAAAGTGGCTAAGGCAAAACTAGATTCGGTGTACCAGCCAGGTATTACAGACTCTTTACTAACCAATCAAGATTTTAATTTACACGAACTCGACCTGAATGGCGAAGCAACACTGCTTGCTGCCAGCCCAATTAAAAATACCGATTTATTTGTCATTGCTCAAGTGCCCAAAAATGAGGTATTTGCCAGTATTCAAGTGTTACAATGGCAGATAATCAGCTTTGCAATTGTCATTGCGCTAGTTGCCAGCTTCGCCGGTTTCTTATTAGCAAAAACACTGTCATCCCCCCTATCAAAAATGGCAGAGCTGTTCATGCGTTTAGGCTCTGGTGATGCAAACTTAGCATACCGTTTGCCAGAATCTGAGCAGCCTGAACTGGCTAACTTAAGCACGGGCTTTAACCAATTCATTTCAAAAATTGAAACGGCCATCATGCAAGTAGCGCAAGAAAGTCGCGAAATAAGACAAAGCGCGGCCCATGTATTTAAGCAGGCCCAAAAGAACTCTGAAGCGCTTGATAATCAAAAAGAACAGACAATTTCAGTTGCTGCCGCAATTAATCAAATGGGCGCGACGGTACAAGAAATTGCCTCAAGCGCCACGAATACGGCAAAACTGACAGAAACCAGTAAACACAGTACCGAACAAAGTCATACGCAGGTGACCCAAAGTAAAGAAGCAATAATAGAATTAGCAACCGACATCGACAACATTACGGAACAAGTTAACGAACTTGCAAACAAAACGCAGGCAATTGCCAGCATTGTTGATGCTATTCGTGGTATTTCTGAGCAAACAAACCTATTAGCGCTTAACGCAGCGATTGAATCTGCTCGCGCTGGTGAGCATGGTCGTGGTTTTGCTGTTGTTGCAGATGAAGTACGCGCACTTGCCAGCAGAACCTCACAATCGACAAATGAAATCCAAACGATGATCAGTGAATTAACAAGCACATCCGATCTTGTTGTCGAACATATCAATCATTCTAAATCACGCGCTCAATTGAGTGTTAATGCCATGCAAAGCTCTGTTGAGTTGCTTAACACGATCACCAATGCAGCTAATGAGATTAATGATATGGCAACATTAATCGCGACGGCCACAGAGGAGCAAAGCAATGTCGTTGCTGATGTCGGACGCAATATTGAGCAAATTAGCGATATCAGCGATACCGTGATGCATGAGCAGATTGACACTGAGCAAGCAATAAAGGATTTAGCAAGCAGTGCGCAAACGCTAGACGATCTTGTTGCGACCTTTGATAAACGCTGACACGTTTTGTAACAGTAAACACTGACCCTTTTTTAATTACAGCCTATACTTACAGACATGTGATTCCCTAGGCTGTTAATTAAAGGGGGCCTTATGAACGCGCCTACGATTGCTCTATTATCAAGTCTTTGCTTTTTATCAGCATGTAATAATACACCTAAGCAGTTGGCCCCTGCGCCATTAGCACTCACTGAGCTTAATGAATTTAGGCTTTCAAAAGTCGAAAGTCAGGAAGAAATTTTTGCGCTAACTCCGCGTATTAAACGTCAGTTAGACAGTGCTTTTCCTGAAGACACTCGCTCACTCGAGACAACTAAACGTTTACTGCACTTTTTATTAGAAAATGGTGATGCCTCACTGTCTTATCAATCAGGCGCGACACTAACCGCGAACCAAGCCTATGCTGATTTAAATGCCAACTGCCTCTCTTTATCAATATTAGCGTACAGCTTAGCCGAGTATCTTGGTCTTGAAGGGCAATTTCAAAAGGTTCACATTCCAGAGTATTGGGCACGAAATAATGGCTTTAGCTTACTGACAGGACACATAAATTTAAAGGTAAGAGAACACGACAAACACGCCATAAACCGCACGATTATTTATCCTGGTTCACGTTCATTAGTGATTGATTTTGATCCAAATAGCCGTCAGGCAGCATTTAAAACCAGTCATATTAATAAAGCACGTATCACCGCCATGTTTTATAACAACAAAGGGGTTTCGGCCATGCTTAGCCATGACTATGGTCGTGCATACAGTTATTACAAAGCTGCTATCAATACAGATAGCGCTTATTCAGGAGCTTGGGGGAACTTAGGTGTGCTCTTAAGGCTAACAAACCTCTACCCAGAGGCAGAAGTAGCCTACCAATATGCCATAACCTTAGATGCTGATAACAACACGGCTTTGGGCAACCTAGCACTGCTTTACAATTTGACGAATCGTGAACAACAGGGTAATGCCATCCTCACACAGCTAGATAAAAAGCGTCAAACTAATCCGTATTATCATATTTCGCTTGGCAATGATGCCTACGCAACTGGGCGCTATGAAGATGCGATAGCGCATTTTAAAAAAGCACGCACTTTAGATAATAACTTACATGACAGTGACTTTGGCCTTGCACGTATATATTTTCAGCTAGGTGACTTGAAACTAGCCAAAAAATACCTGACCATGGCGAACAATAAAGCAGATTTTGATCATGATAAACAGCGTTATGAAAGTAAACTACAGGCACTGCGTTCGCATACTGCAAAGCTTACTGATTACCAGTAGCTTATTTTACTGTGATGCTGCATTTGCCAGTGCTGACTCTCATTTAAAACAAGATGTCACAACGCTTACTTCAACGCAATTTTATGGCCGAAAAACCAATACAATCGGCGCAAAGCGTGCCGCTGATTACATTGCAAGCCGCTTAACCTCATTAGGCTATGAAGTTCAAGAACAAACATTTCAATACCCCGCAACTTTTTATCAAAAAGCCACTGCCCGCAATATCATTGCGACTAAACCATCCGCTTGCGCTCAATGTAAAAAGATTATCTTTACTGCACATTATGACCATTTAGGGCAACGCGGGACTAAGCTCTATCCTGGCGCAAACGATAATGCCAGCGGTGTTGCTGCTTTACTCTATTTAGCAGCGTATTTCGCCGATAAGCCCCATCAGAACCAATTAATGTTCGTTGCCACCGATGCAGAAGAAAATGGCTTACATGGCAGTGACTATTTAGTGTCACAATTAAACAGCGCAGATATCGCATTAAATATTAATCTGGATATGCTCGTGGTTAACAAGCGAAAACCTCGCATTTATGCCTTTTTAGACGGCCAATCAATAGCGCAGTATAAAACAGCAATTACTAGACTTTCTGATGAAAACATTACATTTTTTGCAACCAGTTCATCTGCCCGACTTAATCGATTATTTAATCTTAACGTTGATTGGCGAAGAGCCAGCGATCATTATTCGTTTGCAAAAGCAGGTGTCCCTTATATTTATTTTGGCATGGGACACGATAAGCACCATCATCAACCGAGTGATACCCTAGAGCACATTGACTTTAGGTTATTTGAACACGCAGTGAGCAAAATTGCAGAGTTTGTTAGTGCCCTAACCAGGTAATTTGGCTGTGATAACAAACTGCCTTTTTTGCGCTTTGTTTAACTTTTTAACCTGAATCTCAAGCTTACTAGCCTCGCTGCGAGAGCCAACCGGTTGCTGATAAATTAAGGTTAAAGGTCCTTTTCCTTTTAAATTTTTTGCCCCTTTGTCAGCTTGGTGAGCTGCAAAACGTTTTTCAACATCGGTGCTGATCCCTGTATACCAGTGGCCAAAACGAGTCTGCACAATATACAAATGCCAGTGTGATTGAGAACTGTCGCGCTTTTTTATTGATTCAGGTAAACTTTTTGTCGTGTCGGTGGTCAAATCTGTGCCTCGTGAGCATTAATCATGTTTCAGTAAAACAATTATTGAAAAGGGTTTTACCTTCTGTGACTAATCGGTATCATGCAGTGTATAAAAAATAAGGATTCAAACAAATAATGCAGTCGTTTAAAACTTTTTCTTTTTGGTTAGTACTTACCCTTACTTTAAGTGCTACCGCTGGGTGTTCTAGTTGGGTTTATCGCATCAACATTCCTCAGGGTAACTTTTTAGAACAATCTGACGTTGATAAGCTTCGCGTTAATATGACTCGTGAGCAAGTAGTTTACGTACTTGGTAAACCGGTTGCAGAAGATTCATTCGACAAGAATACTTGGCATTATCTTTATGTTTTTAATCTAGGCCGTAGCAATGAACAACGCAAATCGTTAACGGTTAATTTTGAAGATAATAAGCTCGTGTCAATATCAGGTGATTATGAGCAACCAAGTGAGTTCAATACCCCACTTGAACAAGAGTAAATATAAAAACAAAGGGTAGCAAAAGCGACCCTTTTTTGTATGCTAAATAGATAAAACCACCGGTTAAAACGTGCAGTAAGTGATTCACTTTCAATAGGTTACTATGCTTTATTCAGTGGGCGCCCACCGGTAACTTTATTAGCTCTACCTTCTTCTTTGGCTTTCTCTGCACGACGTCTGCGTGCATCTTTGGGGTCTGCAATTAATGGGCGATAAATTTCAATTCTATCCCCTTGCTTAACCTCTTGTGTTAACTTGCAAGTGCGATTCCACACACCTAATGTGAGGTTATTTGCATCTATTTCGGGGCACTTTTCGATAATGCCCGATTTAATAACAGCTTGCTCAACAGTGGTTCCCTCTGGTACTTCGACAAGTAAACTTGTCGCGGTTGTAGGTAACGCAAATACAACTTCAACACTTATCATGAGCGGACTCCATACACCGTTTTCGCACGTTGGGTAAAAGCATTCACCATATTCTTTGCCACTTCGTTAAACACCTTACCAAAAGCAAGCTCAATTAGTTTACTCGCAAATTCAAACTCTAAGTGTAATTGCACTTTACACGCTTTATCGTCTAAAGGTAAAAAATGCCATTTCCCTTGCAAGCTTTTAAAAGGACCATCAACTAAACGTAAAGCAACGGTTTGCTCATCAATAAAGGTATTTTCTGTGGTAAACCACTTTTTTAAACCCGCTTTCGATATTTCTAAACTGGCCGTCATACCGCTGGGTTGTTGTGCAATAATTTTAGCGTCTGAACAATGTGGTAAAAACTCAGGGTACGCATCAACATCGTTCACTAAATCAAACATTTCTTTACTGCTGTACATTACCAGCGCACTTTTTTCTATTTGTGGCATATTCACTCCCAACTGTGTCGGCGAATTTTAGCAAGCTTTGGCTATTTCCCCAAATTTTAGTAACGGGATTATTTGTATAAAGCCTTAAAAAAGCGATGTAAAAACGCTGTTTTTACGTATAATATGAACCACTATGGCTAAGAAAAAATCATCTAAATCGACAAGCAATACTATCGCGCTTAACAAAAAAGCGCGTCATGAGTATTTTTTACACGATAAGTTTGAAGCAGGGGTTGAACTACAGGGCTGGGAAGTAAAAAGTATCCGAGCTGGTAAAGTAAACATCTCTGAGACTTATATTCACATTAAAAACGGCGAAGCATTTTTACTTGGCAGTCAAATTCAGCCTCTCAACAGTGCTTCAACACATGTAATTTGTGATCCGCTTAGGTATCGCAAATTACTTTTGAACAAACGTGAAATCGATCGTCTTATCGGTGCAACAGAGCGTGATGGTTATTCACTGATCGCCACTGCCATGTACTGGAAAAAATGCTGGGTGAAGTTGGAGTTCCACCTCGCTAAAGGTAAAAAGATGCACGATAAACGTGAAGATGGGAAAAACAAAGATTGGGCGCGTGAAAAAGAACGCCTGATGAAACATAAAGCATAAAATCCCTGCTTGAGCCTAACTTTCTGTTAGGCTCTGACCCCCTTACTCTACCTCACTTTTAACATTTTGAAACGTTTCCACGTGTCAACCTCATTCTTTTGTAGTATTTCAAAACCAACCATTTACATGGTATCAATCTTTACTGTGATTATTTCACAAAAATCTCACAATTAAACAAGGATTGAAATTTATGAAGAAAACTCATCACTTTATTCGACGACCTCTTACTGTTTTTACCATTGCCGCATTAGCGGGCACAACTTTCACCTCAGTTGCTGCCGAATCATCAGAAAGCGCTGAAAAAGTTGAGCGCATCGAAGTAACCGGTTCACGTATTAAACGCTCAGATATTGAGGGACCCTCACCTATCCAATCAATCAGTCGCGCAGATATTGATAATATGGGTTATGACAACCTACAACAGCTTTTAGAGCGTATGCCAGTTGCCGGTAATGGCACATTTTCAACCCGTGGGAATAACCAAGATTCAACAGCAAATGGCGCTGCTGCCGTGAGCTTACGTGGCTTAGGTTCGGATGCAACCTTAGTACTTATCAATGGACGCCGTGTTGCTATTAGTGCTTTCGCAGAAAGTATTACCAACTCATTTGTTGATATTAACTCTATTCCTGTTTCAGCAATCGAGCGTATCGATATTTTAAAAGACGGTGCATCTGCTATTTATGGCTCTGACGCGGTTGCTGGTGTAGTTAATATTATTCTTAAAAAAGACATTAATGGTCTAGAGGTCAACTTAGGTTATGGTGGTACTGACGGACCTAATTATGAAGAAAAAACAGCGAGTTTAGTATGGGGAACAAGCACAGAAAAAAGTAGTGCGTCTGTTATTATTGATTATTTTAATAATACGGCATTATCGTCAGATGAAATGGGACGCCTAGGCACCGCTAACCAAGAACCATATGGTGGTATGGATTTCCGCTCTTCGCGTGGTTTTCCAGGCTACTTTTACGTCGATGGCGAAAAAACAATTGACCCATCTTGCCCTGCAGAAAATGCAACCGCCAGTGGTAGCTGTTTATTTGACTATGGCCCCTATGGCTATATAACACCGGCGTCTGAACGTGTTGGCGCTATTTCACAGTTTGAATATAACTTTGATAATGGCATCACTGCATTTATGGAAATGGCAGTACAGCATAACTCCTCACAGGCAGCGGGTGCTCCCACTCCTCTTGATGAAGACGCAGGACTCACGGTACCAGCAAGTCACCCAAACAATCCTTTTGGTCAAGATATTGAAATTGGTCGGTATCGTACCGTTGATGCAGGTCCTCGCCAATGGGATATCGAATCAGATACACTGCGTTTTGTGGCTGGCTTAAAAGGTGAAATTAATGATTGGAGCTGGGAGACAGCCGTTCAAAAAGGCCGCAGTAAATCAATGCAAACAGGCAGTAGAAGCCAGGGCTGGGTGCGTACCGACTTTCTTCAGCAAGAAATTGATGCGGGTAATTACAATCCATTTGGTGGCACCTATAACGACCCTGCGGTTATCGACAGAATTACAACAAGTCTGGTGCGCCGTGGTGAGTCGCATATGACCTCATTCGATGCCAATATCAGTGGTGAAGCATTTAGCTTTGGTGATGATGTCGTTATGATGGCCGCCGGTATTGAATACCGTGAGGAAGATGTAAGTGATATTCCTGATGATCAATTTCAACGTGGTTTAATTTTTGGTACCGAGTCAGTGTCAGCAGCAGCTGAGCGTGACCAGTATGCTGCGTATATTGAGTTTTCAATCCCGCTTGCAGATAACCTAGAGTTACAATTAGCGGGTCGCTATGATGATTACAGTGACTTTGGCTCAACAACCAATCCAAAAGTAGCTGTACGTTGGGCACCAACCGATTCAATCACTGTTCGTGGTTCTTGGGCACAAGGTTTCAGAGCACCTTCATTAGCGCAAATTGGTTTAGGTCCCTCAGAAGAAAGTCAGTTCTTTGTAGATACTTACCGATGCCAAGCGACAGGGCTTGATTGTAATGCACTTGATTACAACATTCAGTTTGCAGGTAATCCAAACCTAGAAGCTGAAGAATCTGAATCTTGGAACGTTGGCTTTATTTGGGCACCCACAGCTGAATTTGGTTTCGGTATTGATGTGTGGAGCATAACGCAAGACAATAAAATTGATGAGCAAGAATTCGGCCCTATTTACGATCAAAATTGTAATGATCAAAATAGCACAGTGTGTGTACGACTTGCGCCTCAAGGCGGCCTAAGCTTAGGGGTTATTCAAAAAGTACATAGCACTTTCGAAAATGTATCCTCACAAGAAGTATCTGGTGTTGATGTCTCTGCTAATTACACGCATGCAATGAATGACTACGGGTTCTTAAAATTCAATCTTGAATGGGCATACCAAAATGAATTTAAGAAAGATGGCCGTGATTATACGGGTGAATATCGTTACCCAGAAAATCGTTGGATATTCAGCACTAACTGGGAAATGGGTGACTTTAATACGAATGTGAATGTGAGTTACATCGGTGAGTTTGAAGATACCCCTGATATCGACTTTGACGGTAACCTAGACTTTGATAGCAACACATCACGCATGGTTGACTCTCAAACACTGGTTGATTTACAAACTGCGTATAACTTCTCAGAAAAATTAAAACTCTCTGTGGGCGTTAATAACGTATTTGACGAAGATCCTCCATTTGCAATTGGTGATGGTGATAGCGACTTATATGGCTATGTATCAAGCGTGCATAACCCTCGTGGACGTTATTTCTATACTAAGCTAACAATGCGCTTTAACTAAACGCATACCAGATAAAACAAAACCCGCCAATTGGCGGGTTTTTTAAATACTTTCAACAAAGGCCTAAATTATAGGTCGCCTTCGTTTTCAGAAAGAAATTTAGCAACACCTTCAGGGCTTGCATCCATACCTTTTTTACCTTCAGTCCAACCTGCTGGACATACTTCACCGTGCTCGCTGTGGAACGCTAGTGCGTCAACCATGCGAAGCATTTCATCAATGTTACGGCCTAATGGTAAATCGTTAACTACTTGGTGACGTACTGTACCTTCTTCGTCGATTAGGAAAGAACCACGGAAAGCAACACCTGCTTCTGGGTGCTCAACGTCGTACGCTTGACAGATTTCGTGCTTAACGTCTGCAACTAGTGCATATTTAACTTGACCAATACCGCCGTCAGCAACAGCAGTGTTACGCCATGCGTTGTGTGAGAATTGTGAATCGATAGAAACACCGATTACTTCAACGCCACGCTTTTGGAACTCTTCAAAACGCTTGTCGAAAGCGATTAACTCTGAAGGACATACGAAAGTGAAGTCTAACGGGTAAAAGAAGATAACTGCTTTTTTACCTTTGATAGTGTCTTTTAGGTTGAAGTTTTCAACGATTTCACCGTTACCAAGAACAGCTGCTGCAGTAAAGTCTGGTGCCTGACGGCCAACTAATACACCCATTTTTATCTCCAAATATTTGAGTTTATTTCCAATTGCCTACGCAATACTCACATATATATGGTTCCGAAAAAACAAAAACCAAGAGTAAGTATCGATATTTAGCAAGATAGTTTAAAGAGGTTACAGGCAAATGAACAATCGAAAAAAACGATATATGCAATCGGAAAAATTGATATAAAAAAGATATGCGCTTTGCCTATCGAATTACCTTATGATGCAGGGTGATTATGAACCCACCTTATTGTTAAATAAATACAAAAAACCCAGCTTAAGGCTGGGTTCTCAAATATAAAAAGGCGCATAACTAAGGGCTGTTAGTCCATGATATCTTCTGGCATATCACCACGGATCTGCTGCCAGATTTCACCCGTTTGATGGCCGTATTTACGCATAAGCGAAATAGCCCCGTCGTGTTCATGACGCTCAGCAAGCGAGGTTAAATCTTTATAAAATTGGCGAGCAAGCTCACGTGTACGCGAATCAGAGAAGTAATGGCAACCGATTTTTGAGTAAAAACCTTTAAAGCCATTTAAGATAAGTACATAGATTCTGTTGTTACCTGCGACAGCAAGTTCATGATGCACTTTGTAATCGTAGTCTGCAAATGCTTGCGCGCTGTCTTCAAGCTGCTCACTTTGCGATAAAATTTCGATCACGCGTTCAGGTGCTAATTTTATTGCAGCACGAGTGTAGATGGCACTAATGTTAGTGCGAGCCGATAGAAGTTGATCAGTAAGCTCTGGCATTTTGTCTTCATCTAGTCGTGCTAACGTCTCTAGAATGTTAAGACCTGAGGTTTCCCAGAAATTATTAACGCGAGTTGGTTTACCATGTTGAATCGTTAACCAGCCATCACGCGCCAAACGCTGTAGCACTTCACGCAAAGTGGTACGTGTAACACCTATTAACTCTGACAACTCTCGTTCTGCTGGAAGAATTGAGCCAGGCGGAAAGTCACCATTCCAAATAGATTCAACAATGTATTCTTCAGCAAAACCTGCTGGACTTTTCGCTTTAAAAATTCTCATTCAATTTCCACTTGAGTTAGCACATACTTCTATCGCACAAAGCGATCAACCCACTGATTGTACCAGATGCTCTGTAACTAACAAGTAAAGTCCATCCAGTGTACATAAAAATCTAAAGATAATAACGAAATAATTAGCCTAGTATTAATAAACCACACTTAAGTTAATAATTAACAATCGTTATCGTACTTTAGCTATACTAAAATTACACTAACAGCATATTTACTGTTAACGCTAAGTGAATTAACTTATTAGCGTTATCATCCCATCTAATAAGGTACTGCAATGCAGCAACGAGTTCTGCCGGCAATCTTTAAAAACTTTTTAGGGAATTCGCCACAATGGTATAAATACACCATTCTTGCTTTTTTATTGTTAAATCCGATTTTATTTCAATTAAACCCTTATATTGCTGGCTGGGTGCTGGTACTAGAGTTTATTTTTACCCTTGCTATGGCATTAAAATGCTACCCGCTTCAACCCGGTGGACTTCTGGCGATAGAAGCGATGTTTATTGGAATGACTTCAGCAGGTCAGGTTGAACATGAAATAGTTCAAAATGTGGATGTCATCTTACTGTTGATCTTTATGGTTGCGGGCATTTACTTTATGAAAGATCTGTTACTGTATATTTTCACTAAGTTAGTTGTCTCAGTTCGCAGTAAAACAGTGCTGTCGCTGTCTTTTACACTTGCTGCTGCATTCTTATCTGCATTTCTTGATGCCCTGACTGTCATGGCGGTTGTTATTGCCGTTGCAATGGGTTTTTACAGCATTTACCACAAAGTTGCTTCGGGGAAAGACTCCAGCAGTGAACATGATATAAACGATGATAATCAAGTGCGTCCTGTCAATCGTCAAGAATTGGAAGAATTTCGGGCATTTTTACGCAATTTGTTGATGCATGCTTCAATAGGCACTGCATTAGGGGGCGTATGCACCATGGTTGGTGAACCGCAAAATTTAATTATTGCAGAACGTGCTGGCTGGTTTTTCGGAGAGTTTTTCTTTCGCATGCTCCCTATCACCTTGCCTGTAATGATTGCAGGTGTAGCGACAACTATTCTACTCGAAAAAACGAAGACATTTGGTTACGGTGCTAAATTGCCAGTTCCTATTCACACCATATTATCTGAGCATGCTAAAAAGCTTGAGAAAAAACGAACAACGCGTGACAAAGTCAATTTGGCTATTCAAGCAGTAATAGCGGTGTGGCTCATCATTGGACTTGCTTTACACTTAGCAACCGTCGGGTTAATTGGTTTATCGGTGATTATTTTTGCCACTGCCAGTGCAGGGATCATTGAAGAGCACCAATTAGGAAAAGCATTTGAAGAAGCACTCCCCTTTACCGCTCTGCTGTGTGTATTCTTTTCAATTGTTGCAGTAATAATCGACCAACATTTGTTTACGCCGGTTATCAGTTGTGTGCTGACATTTGAAGGGCAGTTACAATTGGTGATGTTCTTTATTGCGAATGGATTACTTTCTATGGTGAGCGATAATGTTTTTGTTGGTACAGTTTATATTAATGAAGTCGCTGCCGCGTTAGAGGCGGGGCAAATCAGTCGTGATCAATTTGATTTGTTAGCCGTTGCAATTAATACAGGGACTAACTTGCCTAGTGTGGCGACACCAAATGGTCAAGCTGCATTTTTATTTTTACTCACCTCGACACTCGCCCCCGTGCTCAGGCTTTCTTACGGACGAATGGTCTTTATGGCACTGCCCTATACAATCGTATTGACTGTTGTAGGTTTAAGTATGACGTTATTTAGTTTGTCTGATATGACTGAATTACTCTATCAATGGGGACTTATTCAACACCATTCGGGTGGATTACCTGGCTCATTAGGCGGTCACTAATAAGCAATGTATAGCGAGCAGCATACAATGTGCTCGCTTTTACTTATGCGACAGTGTTAATCAAGTACTTTAGCATCATTCGCTTTATTCAATAAGCTACGACTTTGTGTCAAGAAATGTGCCGTTGCATCTGAAAAATACGCTTTAGCTTCTGCAAAGGCATCTATAAGAGCGGCTTTATCACCCGCTTTTAATTTTTCTAATGTTTGCGCAAACGTATCTTGGTAGTTAGCCAATAAGGCTTCGACATCATCAAATTGCGCAAGCATAATATCAGAGTAAAGCTCTGGCGATTGCGCAAATAAACGACCAACCATCATGAGCTCTAGCTGATAAATGGGTGATGAACAACTTCTCAGTTCTGCGAGTGTATGACTTTGTTTTGCTAAAAACTGACCATAAACAAAAGTCGTTAAGTGGCGCATGACCTGGATAATTTGCATTGCTTCATCATGCTTTTTAGCATCCATTTCCACTATCTGACAGCCCCACACTTGTAATTGTGCCAATAATCCTTGCGCTACTTCATGATTACGTCCTTCACATACCACAACAGTCTGCTTTACCCAATGAGATATATCGGGGCCAAACATTGGGTGTAAACCAACAACAGGGCCTGAATGAGCTGCCATTAATGCTTTTAATGGCTTTTGCTTCACCGAGGTTATATCAACCAATAAACACTCATCATCAAGCGTTGGTAATGCAGCTACTACCTGTTCTAACGCATTGATTGGCACACTCACTAACACCAACTTTGCGCCTGCTAAAATAGCTTCACTATCAGCCTGCTGTTGTTTATCTAAAATACGGACTTCATACCCAGAACGAATAAATTGTTGGGCAAATAATTGCCCCATAGCTCCTTGACCACCCACAATGACAATCGGAGATAGCTGAGGAGCAGAACAGGCCAAGCTCCCTTGCTGATTTTGATACGCTTCTCGCATCATACGACGCAGGATATCTTCAACAAGCTCAGGGTTAACGCCTTGACTCATTGCCTCTTGGCGACGAGCTGCCAGCAAATCGGCTTCACGGTCAGGCGCATGTAATGGCGCCCCTGTTTGCTGCTTAATAGCCCCTATTTGTTCTGTAATACCATTACGCTTTGCTAATAACGCGACTAATTGCGCGTCACATTCATCGATCCCTGCTCTTAATTCTGCTAGCTTATCCACTGTTACTACACCTCAAACCCAAAACGTAAACTAAAATATACAAAAAAGTAAACCTTTTAATACGAAATATAGTACCAGCATAAGCAGCAAAGTACAAAGTCCTTGGGCTAATCACGCAGGGGAAATACGCCAGTTCAAATATTGCTGTACGGGAATTATTGAAAGAGGTGTGAAAAGTAAAATAAGAAGAAGCCAGCTAATTTCAATCCACAATAATGCTTCATCATTTTGAGGGATTAAACCTGTCGCTACCTGCGTTAAAAATGTCTGATTTACGACTGCATGGATGCAGAAGGTAGAGCAATGCAGGAGCTATTGCCGAGAATGACTAAATAACGACATTTTTGCCTTGTTATCAATGACGTTTTATCGCTTCAAAACTGCTCTCTTAATTAAGCGAATTAATACAATAGAAAAATTGTTCCCTTAAAACCAAAACGGGTTGCAACCCGAAGGCTGCAACCCGTTTTTTTTGCGTTGATAAACAGCGCGTATTAGTTAAGTTTTTCTCTAATACGTGCAGATTTACCAGAACGCTCACGTAGATAGTAAAGCTTCGCACGGCGAACTGCACCGCGACGCTTAACTGTTACGCTGTCGATAAGAGGGCTGTGCGTTTGGAATACACGCTCAACACCTTCACCGCTCGAGATTTTACGAACTGTGAAAGCTGAGTGAAGACCACGATTACGCTTAGCGATTACAACACCTTCAAAGGCCTGTAGACGCTCTTTGTTACCTTCTTTTACACGTACCTGTACAACTACTGTATCACCAGCGCCGAATGCTGGTACGTCTGTTTTAAGCTGCTCTTCTTCAAGCGCTTTAATAATATTTTGGTTTACTTTTGCCATTATATTTCTCACTTTCCTAGGTGTAACTGTCTTCTAGCCACAAGCTTGTTGGTACTCTTGCTTGAATTCTGCAAGAAGTGCCGCTTGCTCCTCAGTCAGAGCTAGGTTATGCAACAAGTCAGGACGACGTAACCAAGTTCTACCTAATGACTGCTTTAAGCGCCATTTAGCAATTTCTTGGTGGTTTCCGCTGAGCAATACAGCAGGCACCTGTTTATCATCCAATGTTTCTGGCCGTGTATAGTGAGGACAATCAAGCAATCCATCCGAAAATGAATCTTGCTCTGCTGACTGATTGTGACCTAGTACACCAGGCACTAATCGCGCAACAGCGTCAATTAATGTCATAGCGGGTAGTTCACCACCACTCAGAATAAAATCACCTATTGACCATTCTTCGTCAACATATGACTCTATGATTCGCTCATCTATACCTTCATAGCGACCGGCAATCAAAATCAGTTTATCGGAATTGGCTAATTCAGCCGCACCTTGCTGATCTAATTTGCGCCCTTGCGGGGACATATAAATTACTTTTGCACCATCGCCTGCCGCTTTTTTAGCGTCAAGGATGGCTTGTTTCAATGGTTCAACCATCATCAACATGCCGGGACCGCCCCCATAAGGACGATCATCCACGGTTCTATGCTTATCAGTAGCGTAGTCACGTGGATTCCAGCAGTTAAAGTCAATTAAACCATTTTTAACTGCGCGACCTGTTACCCCTTGAGTGGTAATAGCATCAAACATGTCCGGGAAAAGGCTTATCACCCCTACCCATAACGAACTCGTTTGTGACATTAAAACCCTGGGTCCCAGTCTACGGTAATTTCTCTTGCTTCGTGTTTAACTTCTTTAATAACAGAGTCTGTTAAAAAAGGAATTAAACGCTCAGCTTGGCCAAATGCATCTTTTTTGTTTGCTTTCACAACCAAAACATCATTTGAACCTGTCTCCATTAGGTCATCAACCGTGCCTAAGTCGTAACCCTTATCGGTTACAACAGACATGCCAATGAGATCTCGCCAATAGAATTCACCTTGCGGTAATTCTGGTAGTTGCGCCGCGTCAACAGAGATTTCAACATTGGTGAAAGCCATTGCTTGGTCTCGATCGTTTACTTGCGCAACTTTAGCGATAAAGCCTTTGTTGTGGCGACGCCAGTCGACCACCTCTAAGGTCTGCCATTTACCTTGTTGCCCTATCAACCATGGGCTGAAATCGAAGATCCCTTCGGGATCATCAGTAAATGAATGCACCTTAAGCCAGCCCTTTATACCATAGGGGGCGCCGAGCTTTCCTACAACAATTATCGAGGTGTTCTCTTGACTCATGGTTACACTTACGCCTATTAAGCCGCTTTACGAGCGTCTTTAACTAATTTAGCTACGCGATCTGAAAGAGATGCGCCTTGACCTACCCAGTGTTCAACACGAGATAAATCTAAACGTACTTTTTCTTCCTGACCAGAAGCGATTGGGTTAAAGAAACCTACTTTCTCGATGAAGCGACCGTCACGCGAGAAACGGCTATCCGCAACCACAATTTGATAGAAAGGGCGTTTTTTAGCGCCACCACGTTGCAAACGAATAGTTACCATACCGTCCTCTAAATAGATTGACTGTTTTCATTAATAAGATTTACTCCCCAGTACGGGGAGCTGGGGAATTGTACGAGTTTTTTGCAACATTGCAAGTAAGAAGTGATGCAAAATGTAAGTTTAGTTGATTAAACACTGATCTGTGCGTTAGATCTTACATCTGCGCCTAAATTCGGCATAATTTATCCATTAAAAAAGGAGCTATTTGCTCCTTTTTTATACGTAACGGACTTTTTGAAAATTAAAACTTAGGTCCGCCACCCATCATACCTGGTGGTAACATCCCTTTCATGCCGCGCATCATTTTCATCATGCCGCCTTTACCTTTCATTTTCTTCATCATCTTTTGCATCTGCGTAAATTGCTTAAGCAATTTATTGATTTCTTGTACTTGAGTACCAGAACCCGCTGCAATACGTTTTTTACGTGAGCCTTTAATGATTTCAGGACGGGCGCGTTCTTTTGGCGTCATTGAGTTAATAATCGCCTCCATTTGCACAAATGTTTTATCACCCATTTGCCCTTTTACTGCATCGGGTAAATTTTGCATACCTGGCAATTTATCAAGCATCGACATCATACCGCCCATGTTTTTCATTTGGCGCAGCTGCTCAGCAAAATCATCAAGTGTAAAGCCATCGCCTTTAAATACTTTTTCAGCAACTTTGGCGGCTTTCTCCTTGTCGACTTTCATTTCGACTTCTTCGATCAATGAAAGTACATCACCCATGCCTAGAATACGCGACGCTATACGGTCAGGATGGAATGGTTCAAGAGCATCGGTGCGCTCACCCACACCCATGAACTTAATCGGCTTACCGGTGATATGGCGAATAGATAAAGCAGCACCACCACGGGCATCACCATCAGTTTTCGTTAGAATCACACCACTGAGTGGTAATGCTTCATCAAACGCTTTTGCTGTATTTGCAGCATCTTGACCTGTCATTGCGTCAACAACAAATAAGGTCTCAATAGGATTAATCGCACTGTGTAGTGCCTTGATTTCATCCATCATGTCGCTGTCAACGTGCAAACGGCCCGCTGTATCAACTAAAACAACGTCAATAAACTTTTTCTTCGCGTGGGCAATCGCATTACTGGCAATATCAACAGGCTTTTGCGAAATATCACTTGGGAAAAACTCAACCCCTACTTCAGTAGCTAGGGTTTCAAGCTGTTTGATTGCCGCAGGACGATATACGTCAGCACTCACCACAAGCACAGATTTCTTTTTGCGTTCTTTTAAGAACTTAGCAAGTTTACCCACACTGGTCGTTTTACCGGCACCTTGTAAACCCGCCATCATCACAACTGCTGGCGGCTGCGCATTCAGGCTTAGCTCTTCATTTGCTTCGCCCATGGCTTTTTCAAGCTCTTCACGAACGATTTTAATGAACACTTGGCCCGGGCTTAAGCTTTTAGTTACTTCAACGCCAACTGCGCGTTCTTTAACTTGCTTAACAAAATCACGAACAACGGGTAACGCAACATCCGCTTCCAAAAATGCCATGCGGACTTCACGTAATGTATCTTTAATATTGTCTTCAGTTAAGCGTCCGCGGCCACTGATATTTTTTAAGGTTTTACCTAAGCGTTCTTGGAGATTCTCAAACATGTAAAGGTTCCGATAAAACGTGTTTCACCTGTAAAGCGCGCAAAAAACACAATTTAAGTTGCAATACAGGCAATATTAAATTTCAATTCCTAGCAGTATACCGTAAATGGTGGTCGACAATACAGTGTTCAAGTGCGCTGTTTGAGTTTCTTTTTACAAACTCTATGCTTTTGCCTTGCTATAAAATACAATGGCATCAATGAGACAAGGATTTATTGATATAAATTAAGTGGCCAAAACACGATGATTATTAGTTTAACTATTATTGCTAGTTTGTTTTATGTGTTAGCAACGTCGCATGTGCTTTCACGCCTTTTTCACAAACAAGGCCCAAGCCAAAAGCTCACGGTGATTTTAAGCACCGTAGCAATCCTTGCACATATGTTATTACTGGTGAATTCTGTTTTTCGAGCAGACGGCCAAGATTTAAGCATTGTTAATGTGGCACTTTTAACCTGCTGGGTCATTGTGGTGTCTGTCACGGCGGTGTCGCTTAAGTTTCCTGCAACGTTGCTATTGCCTGTTGTTTATGGCTTTGCAGCTATTTTAACGCTTGCTAGCCTATTTATACCGCATCATGTGATTATTCATACCATTGATGTAGAACTAGGCTTGGTGACACATATCTCGCTATCTTTGCTAGCTTATTGCGTACTTATTATCGCGACTTTATACGCTATACAATTTTACTTTATTGATAAACGCTTAAAGCGTAAAGATTTGGCCATTGTGCACAGCCATTTACCCCCGCTAATGGTGGTCGAGCGTCAGCTCTACCAACTATTAACTTTAGGCACTATTTTACTCACCTTCGCACTTCTGTCTGGTTTTATATTCTTAGACGGTATGTTTGCCAGTGAGTTTATCCATAAAACGGTTTTATCATTGATTGCGTGGCTTATTTTCACGGTTGTTACGGTTGGTCACTTACGCCAAGGTTGGCGAGGAAAACCCGTGGTATTTTCGATCATGATAGCTGCATTTATCCTATCACTTGCTTATTTTGGCAGCCGTTTCATTCAAGAAGTGATACTAAATAAGTTTTAACTTGACTCAGCAAGCTCTCTCTAGCTTAATATGCATTGGTTTATAAAAAAAGGATCCATCGTTGGACGACATATCGACTAGTACCCTGTTTATCGTATTGGGATTATTGATACTTATTTCTGCTTATTTTTCGGGTTCTGAAACCGGAATTATGTCAATTAACCGTATTCGTTTACGCCATCTTGCGAAAGAAAACCATCGCGCAGCGAAACGCGTCAGTAAACTCTTAAGTCGCCCAGACAGACTTATTGGTCTGATCTTGATTGGTAACAACCTAGTTAATATCGCTGCAGCACAGGTTGCGACGATTATTGGTATTCGCTTATACGGTGATGTTGGCTTGGCTATTGCGACAGGTGCTCTGACTTTAGTGGTGTTAATTTTTGCTGAAGTTACACCAAAAACGCTCGCGGCTCTCTACCCTGAAAAAGTCGCGTTTCCTAGCTCTATCGTGCTTAAAGGCTTGCTTAAAATACTCTTCCCGTTCGTTGTAATGGTAAACTGGCTGACCAATGGTATGTTACGTTTATTTGGTATTACGACCGCGCAAATCGAAGAGCACAGCTTAAGTAAAGAAGAATTAAAAACCGTGGTTAATGAATCGGGTGCCTTATTGCCTGCACGTCACCAAAGCATGCTGACGTCTATCTTAGATTTAGAGCAAGTGACCGTCGAAGACATCATGATCCCACGCAACGAAATTGTCGCCATTGATATTAATGACGATTGGAAACTAATCAGTCGCCAACTAACACATGCACAGCATACTCGCGTATTACTTTATCGCGACCAAATTGATGATGCGGTTGGTTTTATTCACTCACGTGATGCACTTCGTCTATTGACGAAAGAGCAGTTTGATAAACCATCATTACTGCGTGCGGTCCGCGAGATTTACTTTATCCCTGAAGGTACCTCGCTGAACACACAGCTTTTGAAATTCCAACAATCAAAAGAACGAATTGGTTTAGTGGTTGATGAATACGGTGATATTCAAGGCCTTGTAACTCTTGAAGACATTCTTGAAGAAGTGGTAGGTGATTTCACCACAACGCAAACACGTACTCCAAGTGAAGAAGTGACAACTCAAGATGATGGCACAGTGCTTGTTGATGGTGGTGCAAACATCCGTGATCTAAATAAAGAGATGGGGTGGGAATTACCTATCGATGGCCCTAAAACCTTGAGTGGCTTAATTGTTGAATACCTTGAAGATATCCCAGATTCGAATTTAAGCCTACGAATAGCAGGCTACCCAATAGAAGTATTGGAAGTGAAAGAGAATATGGTAAAACTGGTGAAAGTTATTCCCAGTAAACGAACTGAATAACAGATAAGGAGTAGCTTGCTACTCCTTTTTTTATAGCTTATTTCATAATTCTACCCCGAAGTTTCCTATTTCATACCTATAAACACACATTAAGCAGCTAATTCGTCTACTATGGCTTGCATATTTTAACGTCTCGTTACATGGAGCAAAAATGGACGAAATATCGATCGAAAAAGTATATAACCAAGCAATTGAGCTACTCATGACGTATGGACCAAAGTTTATTTTAGCGATTTTGGTGCTTGTTATTGGTTGGTGGCTAATTGGCAGAATTGCCAAGATGACCGAAAAATCAATGTATAAAGTAAAGTTTGAAGCAGGCCTGACACACTTTCTAGTGTCGTTTATTTCTGTCATTCTGAAGATACTATTACTTATTTCTGTCGCCTCAATGATTGGCATAGAAACCACCTCATTCATCGCAATGCTCGGTGCTGCAGGTTTAGCTGTGGGTATGGCATTGCAAGGCAGTCTGGCTAATTTTGCAGGTGGTGTGCTGATCTTATTCTTTAAACCTTTTAAAGTGGGCGATGTTATTGAAGCACAAGGTTACATGGGGAAAGTCGTTGAAATTCAGATTTTCGTCACTATTTTGCTTACCTACGATAATGAAAAAATAATCATTCCGAATGGGGCCCTGTCAAACGGCTGCGTGAAGAATAAGTTTGCGGAAGCCACTCGCCGTGTCGACATTGAATTTGGTATTAGCTATGGCGATGACGTTCATAAAGCCCGTGAAGTACTACTGAGTGTCCTTAATGACTACGAATTAGTGCTTAAAGACCAAGAAGCGAAGAAACCTGTTGTGCATGTTAGTCAACATGGTGACAGCCACATTGGTATGCTCGTTTGGGCATGGGTTGATTCTGATAACTATTGGCCTGTGTATTTTGGCCTCTATGAAAAAGTGAAAATTGCTTTCGATGCAGCAGATATCACTATCCCATTCCCGCAGCGCGATGTGCATATTCACCAGTTTCCTGGCAAGTAATCACATGCACAAGTGTACCTAACAGTAACAGAATGGGTACTCTTTGTAGTGCAATTGAATGCAATAAAAAAGCCCGTAGTTGCGTAATGCAGATCAGTTAAGGAAAAACCAATAAAATAAAGGGTTACAGCGATGATTTATAAAAATCTTACTGAAGCCCTTTTGCTATATGGTCTTTAGCTAATTTTGTCCCCACCTGCTTTAAGCAGCTTTAACTGAATAATATTCACATATTTATTCAAAAAACTGCTTAACTGACTGGCATTACGTAGTTGCGGGCTTTTTATATTTTTGTACCTGTTTAACCAAATAAGCGCTCAAACCAGTTTTTATCAAGCTCATCTTCACACTGTTTAAGCTGAGCACCATACCGGCTCGCACGGTGTTTTACTTTATTAGCTACACTCATTAACCACTTTTTGCTTTTGTAGGTACCGCGCTTATACCCGCCCCACCCTTCGTGGTAATTTAGGTATTGTGCGTAAGCATCCCACTTTGATACACCATTCACTTTATGTGTTTTATAAACAAACCAAGCCATAAAATCGATGGCATCATCAAAGTCATCTCTGTCAGCGCCACTGTTGCCGGTTTCACGAATATAGTCTGACCACGTTGGTGTTTTTGCTTGCGAGTAACCATAGGCAGAGCTTGCTCGGCCGATAGGAATAATCCATAAAAAGTATTCCATCGGTGGAGCGGCATCATGACGGAATGAACTTTCTTGATACATCATGCTCATCAGCACATGTTTTGGCGAGCCCCACTTTTCTTGTGCATCACGTGCATCATAATACCAATCAGGTTTTTCTTCGAAAATCTTACAAATATCATGCGGTTGCTCTGGTGGAGCCGTGGCACAACCCGCCATAGAAGCGACCAGCGATAAAATAATTAAATTTTTTTTCATTTTTTTAATATCTCGCTGAACTTTTTCTTATTGAGTCAGTCTGACTTTATGAATGCAGCAGTATAGCATTGTTTCATCCCTGAAGAATCTTTGACGCAGCCAACCTAGGCTGCGTTTTTTTATGCCTAAAAGCCGCTAAGCTTTAGCAAAGTAATCATCTAAAAAGGCCGTAAAAGATAGCGTATCTGCTGCTTTTACTTCACGCTCTTTTGCAATCGAATTGACGGCTTGTTCCCTTAAAAAAGCCGGATCGTAATACTGATAATCCGCAGCTAAATGATTTTCTTTATATTGCTGTGCAAGTGCTAAAGCAAACTGGCCGTTATCTTGGTTTTCTTTTGCAAGTGTTGCAACATAACGCCCTGAAAACGTTTTACTTGACTCAATTACCCAACTCGACAGCTCATGAATTGTTTCGCTGTAATAACTTACGCCATACGCACTGTCCATATAACGCGCAACAGGGATTAGACTCTCAAAAATAGTCGATGCCCAATCAACCAAGCTAACTGCTTCACCTTGTTTTGTTAATTGTAATTCAGGGTTGCGCCCTTCATTAACTACCGCATCAAGGTTCTGCGTGCTTAACTGTTGCTCTTGCCAATCCATTGTTGGAGATTCGCTTAAAAGACAATACGTTAAAAAGACATCGAGGAAACGGATTTGCTGTAAATCGATCCCTGTTTCACTGAATGGATTTACATCAAGTGCACGCACTTCTATGTACTCAATGCCCCCTCGTAATAGGGCATCTGTCGGTGTTTCGCCTGATGTAGCATTACGTTTTGGTCGAATTGGCGAGTAAAACTCATTTTCTATCTGTAAGATATTTTTATTAAGCTGCTTTGGTTCAGCACGGGTGTAGTCGTCAATATGACCGTAGATATCTGAAGGCGTATGAATGGCAGCTTTCAAACCTGCTACGTACTCCTCAAGCGAGTTATACATCACTCGCAACGATGATTGAGCGCTGTTTGTGTAACCTAAATTACCTAATCGCAGTGCGGTGCCAACCTCAAGGTACAATGTGCCTTTGCCCAACTTTTTAAATGGCAGATCAGTTTTTCGCCCTTGTAAAAATGAGCTACATAATGCAGGTGACGCACCAAATAAGTAACTTATTAACCAAAGCTCACGCTTAAAGTTTCGAATAAGCCCCAGATAACCATCTGAAATAAAGGTGCTAAGTGGTTGCTCACTGGCACTCAACACGTGCAAGCTCTGCCATAACTCATCAGGAAAAGAGATATTAAAATGCACACCAGCAATAGCTTGCATCATGCTGCCATACCGATTCTTTAACCCTTCTCGGTACAACGTTTTCATGCGCCCTATGTTTGAGTCACCAAACTGAGCCAACACAATGTCATCTTGATTATCAATAAAGCATGGCATGCTGATAGGCCATAGCAGCTCATCATCCATCTGTGACAAGGTAAACTTTTGCAAATCTTTAAGCTGCGCTAATGTTTGCTCAGCCGATGTGCTAACAGGCGTAATGAATTCTAATAAAGACTCAGAAAAATCAGTGGTGATATGGTCATTGGTTAAGGCGCTTCCCACTCCTTGTGGGTGACCCTGTTTTGAGATAACACCATTTGGTTTAATCCTTAATGCTTCTCGCTCGATGCCACGTTTAATCCCATTTATTGCGTGTGGAAAATGTGCTGTTAACGCTTCTAGCGTTTTATTTAAATTATGTTTTATCAAAAATGCTTCCTCGAGCCGCGTGGCTTTAATCCTAAGTGTATGGGGGCAAAAAATAAATACTCAAGAGTAAATAGTTGTTTGATTTTATGCTCCGTCACTCATAGCTCATCTTGCCATTGTGAATACTATTATACAATTGGTTTGAGGGCACTTCATTGATGCTAAATTGCTTCATCACCCCCATCAGCAAGACCGATTATTTTTGACATTCATTTCATGCAATACAAAAGGGTTAGTTTAAGCATAATTTATCAGACAAGTTATTGTTTTAGATCAAGGGATGAATAAAATTTCTAAAACTTTAGCAGTAATCAGCTTGTCCCCTCTTCCCTTACATTTTTCTGAGATTATAATCCGCACACCGTAATAAAGTATATTTCAAGGACTCATATGCGTCGTGGGCAAGAAATCATTAATCAAGAAGTGACATACTCTGAACAACAGGAGCTTGTCTCGACAACCGATTTACGCGGGGTAATTACCTACGTAAACACAGAATTTTGTAACATAGCGGGCTATACCGAAGATGAGCTATTAGGTAAAAACCATAACATAGTGCGCCACCCAGATATGCCTAAAGCCGCATTTAAAGAAATGTGGGAAAAGCTTAAACAAGGCCACTCTTGGCGAGGCATGGTAAAAAACCGCTGTAAAGATGGACGTTATTATTGGGTTGATGCCTTTGTCACACCCATTTACGAACATGGACAATTAGTCGGCTATCAATCAGTGCGTACAAAACCCTCTGAACACTTGAAAACACGCGCTACGGCTTTGTATCAAAAGATTAATGATGGCAAATCAATCGCCTCGTTTCGCGAAAATGTGTCACTAAGGCAAATAGTGTCTTTGATTATTATTCTTGCGGGGGTTATTGCACTTGGTTTTACCACATCGTTGATGACTGTATTAGCGACACTTGCCATTATTTTACTGCTTGCTGCGCTTAATTATGATGAGTTAATAGTGACTCCTTCAGCACTTAAATCACAGCGTGCAGAGTTTGATTCTGTGTCACGCTATGTGTATTGCGGTGCACACCCATTTAGTATTGCGCAATATAACCAGCAGATGCTATTTGCAAAATTACGAACAGTGCTGGGTCGCGTTAAAGACTCGACCTACTCCTTTAAGAATATCGCTACAAACTTAGATACGCAGTCATCGCTTACTGAGCAGGGTATAGCGGCACAAGGTCAGCGTTTAGGTGATATTGCGACTGCAATGACACAAATGAGCGCAACCATTGGTGAAATATCAGCAAATACGCACCATACAGCTGAAAAAGTAAATGATACATACCAAAGCTGTACAGATATCAAACTGCATATTGAAGACAATAGCGCAATGGTATCAGACCTTGCTAACCAAGTTGAACAAGCAGCAACAACCGCTAATTCATTAGCCAGTGAAGCCGATAAAATCGGCCAAGTGATGACTGAAATTGAAGGTATAGCTGAGCAAACAAACTTACTTGCCTTAAACGCCGCAATTGAAGCTGCCCGTGCAGGTGATCATGGTCGAGGTTTTGCTGTCGTTGCCGATGAAGTGCGTGCACTTTCTTCACGAACACAGAACGCCACTGCGCAAATTCATAGTTCAATTAAAGAAATTCAAGATACATTATTTAGTTGGTCTAAAGTAATGCAGTCAACTAAGCAACAAGCTGATAGTTGTGTTGAAACAACCACACATACTCAAGCTGAGCTTGCGAGTATATTCGCACAGATAAATGAAATATCTGGTTTGGCGACCGAAATCTCTACCGCAGCCGAAGAGCAACAAGTTGTCAGTGCAGATATACGCGAAAACGTTGAAAGTATTAAAGGACACAGCGAAGAGAACTTAAAGCTCAGCTATAACGTAGCTAAAGATGCCGCAGGCCTCGTTGAGGGGTCGCGCAAAGTAAACGATATGCTATTAACGTTTAAAGTTTAGTGTTTCTTAAATAAGCGATTTATTTAAATTGTTTAATCAAACACAAAAGCCGCATCATTTGATGCGGCTTCTTTATTTGCCGATATTAACGGGTTGAAAAAACCAACCCATTTTCATCTGCATCAATATGGATAATAGCACCAGGTAGGTATTCACCTCCAAGCAAGCGCTGCGCTAGCGGGTTTTCTATGGTGTGCTGAATTGCACGTTTTAACGGTCGTGCACCATAGACAGGATCAAAACCACTTTCTGCTATACGGTCAAGGGCAGCATCAGTTACCTCCAGAAGATAGCCTTTTTCGGTTAAGCGTTCACGCAGTTTACCTAACTGAATATCGGCAATTTCTTTAATATGATCATTCGCAAGTGGATGGAATACCACCGTTTCATCAATCCGGTTTATAAACTCGGGTCTAAATTGGCTTACCAACACGCCCATCACTTTCTCTTTTAGCGTTGCATAGTCGTTCGAACCAGCTTGCTCTTGGATGATGTCTGATCCTAAGTTTGAGGTCATAATGATCACCGTATTTTTAAAATCAACGGTACGACCCTGTCCATCAGTTAAGCGGCCATCATCAAGCACTTGTAAAAGTATATTGAACACGTCGGGGTGCGCTTTTTCTACTTCATCAAGCAAAATAACAGAGTATGGACGACGACGAACAGCTTCTGTTAAATAGCCACCTTCTTCATATCCAACGTAACCCGGCGGTGCTCCCACTAAGCGTGCCACTGAGTGTTTCTCCATAAACTCAGACATATCAATACGCACCATGGCATCTTCAGTGTCAAACATAAAACTTGCAAGCGCTTTAGTAAGCTCTGTTTTACCTACCCCTGTTGGGCCTAAGAATAAAAAAGAACCTATTGGGCGGTTTGGATCAGCAAGCCCTGCACGTGACCGACGAATTGCATTCGCTACAGCAACCACGGCTTCATCTTGGCCAATGACTTTGTGATGAAGTTGATCTTCCATTTGCAGTAGTTTTTCTCGCTCGCCTTGCAGCATTTTAGAGACGGGTATACCTGTCCAGCGCGATAAAATTTCTGCAATTTCATCTTCACCAACTTGGTTTTTAAGTAAGCTCATTTCTTGCATTTCTGCTTGCGATGCAAGATCTAACTTGCGTTCAAGTTCAGGAATACGGCCATACTGTAATTCAGACATCCGTTGTAAATCACTTGCTCGGCGCGCGACTTCTAAGTCTAAACGAGCTTGTTCAAGCTCCGCTTTAATCACTTGTGTGCCTTGCAAAGAAGCTTTTTCGGCATTCCATACTTCATCAAGCTCACGATACTGCACTTCAAGTTCAGCTATTAGCTCTTGCATTTCAGTACGACGCTTTTGACTTGCTTCATCTTTTTCTTTGGCAAGTGCATTATCTTCGAGTTTTAACTGAATAATACGACGCTCAAGTTTATCAAGTGACTCTGGTTTAGAGTCAATTTGTAAACGAATTGACGAGCCCGCTTCATCAATCAAATCAATCGCTTTATCGGGTAACTGACGATCGCTAATGTAACGGTGCGATAGCTGCGCCGCTGCAACAATTGCCGGATCGGTAATATCAACAGAGTGATGTAGCTCGTAACGCTCTTTTAAACCACGAAGAATCGCGATAGTGTCTTCTACCGATGGCTCTGCTACGAATACCTTTTGAAAGCGACGTTCAAGTGCTGCATCTTTTTCAATGTATTGGCGATACTCGTCAAGCGTTGTGGCTCCCACACAGTGAAGCTCACCACGTGCAAGAGCAGGTTTTAACATGTTCCCTGCATCCATCGCACCATCAGTTTTACCTGCACCAACCATGGTATGAATTTCATCAATAAAGAGGATTACTTGGCCCTCTTCTTTGGCTAATTCATTTAAAACTGATTTTAAACGCTCTTCAAACTCACCACGGTACTTAGCACCCGCAACTAATGCCCCTAAATCAAGCGACAACACGCGTTTGCTCTTGAGCCCTTCGGGTACCTCACCATTAATAATACGTTGTGCTAAGCCTTCAGCAATGGCTGTTTTACCCACGCCTGGCTCACCAATTAACACGGGGTTGTTCTTCGTACGACGTTGTAAAACCTGAATGGTACGGCGTATTTCGTCATCGCGGCCAATCACAGGATCAAGCTTACCTTGCTCGGCACGCTCAGTAAGGTCGATGGTGAATTTTTTTAATGCCTGACGGGTTTCTTCCGCATTCGGGTCATCCACTTTTTGACCGCCACGAATAGCCTCTATGGCCGCTTCAATTTTTGTTGAAGTAATATTGAGCGCTTTAAATATATCTCCAAGCGGGCCTTTATCATCGCACGCAGCAAGTACAAAAAGTTCACTCGATATATATTTATCTTTACGCTTTTGAGCATATTTATCACATAAGTTAATTAACGAAACCATATTATTCGATAGCTGTACGTCGCCACCAACGCCTTCTACTTTAAAAAGCTTTTCGATTTCTTGTGATAATTTTGTATTTAACTCGTCTGCACTCACACCAGCTTGCGCAAGGAGTGCACGAACACTAGAGCCACTTTGCTGAAGTAATGAATACATTAAGTGCACGGGCTCAATAAATTGATGATCGCGCCCAAGTGCTAATGACTGCGCATCTGAAAGCGCAGATTGAAATTTACTTGTAAATCTATCTAAACGCATGAAGGTTTACCTATTAAAAAAACTAATTGCTTAATTAATGGGTATGATATGTAGTTTGTTCAAGTAAGAGATGAAAATTTAATCACTAAAAAGTGCGATTATTTGCGCCAGATCAAGCTTGCCATTCGCCCTGTTTGACCATCTCGTCGATACGAAAAAAATAATGATGGCTGTGAGTAGGTGCAATACTCTGCGCCATAAATACCCACAACACCAAGCTGAGTGAGTTGCTGCTTGGCAAGTAAATAAATATCCGCTAAGTATTTTTCACCTTGGGCAGTAAATGCATGCTGATGAATCTGGTTTTGATCGCAAAAACAATCTTTAACATCCTGCCCGACTTCAAACTGCAAAGCCCCGATAGCAGGACCAAACCAGGCAATGATGTCAGCAGGCTCAGCCTTAAACTTACTCAGTGTATTGGCAAGAATTCCCTTCGCTAATCCGCGCCACCCACCATGAACCGCAGCAACTTCATCCCCTGACGTTGAACACAATAGCACGGGTAAACAATCGGCCGTCATGATGGCAAGCGGTTGCTGCTTTAGGCGAGTATAAAGTGCATCAGCGCTACTTACTGAATGAATATCAACGCGTTCATCAACCACCACCACATCCGCACTATGTACTTGATTTAACCACACAGCTGGGCTTGGCAATTGCCTCGTTAAAGCAGTGCGATTTGCCTGCACAGCTTGCTCATCATCACCAACATGAAACCCCACATTAAAGCTATTAAACGGTGCCTTAGATACCCCGTTTTCACGAGTTGTACTGAGGGCCCCAATAGTGTCAGGGGCAGTCCATGTTGGCGTAATCATAATGTTTAATACTCAATATTTGGATTGGCTTTCGTATCAGCTCGCAATGCTTCTGTCATAGCGGCCATATCGTCTGGAATAGGCGCCTGCCAAGTCATTAACTCACCTGTGATAGGGTGCGCAATTGACAATTTAACCGCATGCAATGCCTGACGTTTAAAGTCTCTCAGCATTTGAAATAGCTCTGGCGTTGCGCCTTTCGGTGGACGTGGGCGCCCGCCATATAACTGATCACCAACCAGTGGATGGTTTAAATACGCCATGTGCACACGAATTTGGTGAGTACGGCCAGTTTCTAGGCGTAAACGTAAGCGTGTGTGTGCACGAAACTTTTCAGCAACACGGTAATGAGTCACCGCAGGTTTGCCCATTTCATGAACAGCCATGTGAGTACGTTTTGTTGCATGGCGGCCAATTGGCTTTTCAATCATACCGCCTGCCGTCATAGTGCCATTACAAATTGCTTCATATTCACGTGTGAAGTTTTCACGCTTTTGCAGTGCAGACACTAAGTGCGTTTGCGCAGGAATTGTTTTTGCTACCACCATTAAACCTGTGGTGTCTTTATCAAGACGGTGCACGATACCTGCACGCGGCACGTTAATTATATCGGGGTAATGATGAAGCAAGGCATTCAATACTGTACCGTCTGGATTACCAGCCCCTGGGTGTACCACTAATCCCATCGGTTTATTGATTACTAATATATCATCGTCTTCATAAACGATGTTTAATTTGATATTTTGTGCCTCGTACTCGCGCGGTGCTTCAATGGTTGTTTCAACACTGACCAGTTCACCACCGAGTAATTTTTCACGCGGGGTGTTTAATATTTCACCATTCACGGTGATTTTATCATCCAAAATCCACGTTTTTATACGTGAACGAGAATAATCAGGGAACAATTGCGCCAATACTTGGTCTAGACGTTTACCGCCAAGGTCAATTGGAACCTCGGCTTGGAGAGAAATTTGCTCTGACATTAGTAACTTTACCCAATTTACCAGTGCAAGCTTTGCTCGACTGGGTTAGAATCGCTTTAATTAGCATTGTATGTATAGTTTACTCGGTTTTCCTCACTTGGCCTAGCCGAAGACATCGAAGGTAATAAATAAAATGATAAATAAAATAGGGAAACGTGCGTTCGCCATTGTTTTTTCAGTTTCATTACTTGGCCTAGGAGCCTGTTCATCTGCTCCTGATCAAGAAGATATTCAACGCGTTCCGAATAAATCTGCACAAGCTTTATATGAAGATGCGAAACAAACGTTAGATTCGGGCCTTTATGCACGAGCTATTGAGTTATTAAGCGCTATTGATTCACGCTATCCATTTGGTCCACTATCAAAACAAGTACAAATGGATCTCGTGTATGCACATTATCAAGCAGGCAATACTGAACAAGCTCTCGCAACAATTGACCGTTTCATTCGTTTAAACCCAAATCACAAAGATTTAGATTACATGTACTACATGCGTGGCTTGGTTAATATCAAAGCAGACAAAAACGCATTCCAAGAATACTTTGGTGTAGACCGTGCGGATAGAGATGCAAATCGCACTCGGGTTGCATTTACCGATTTATCAACCTTACTGAAACGTTTCCCAAATAGCGTTTATGCGCCAGAAGCGAAAAAACGTTTAGTATGGTTACTTAACAAAATGGCGCGTTATGAACTAAAAGTAGCAGAGTACTATTACGAGCGTGAAGCTTATCTTGCCGCTGCAAACCGAGGTAAATATGTCGTTGAACACTACTCGCAAAGCAGTTATCTAGATCAAGCATTAGAGATCATGGAGAAAAGCTACGAGAAGCTAGGTTTACCTGGGCTAAGTGCGCATGCTAAAGAAACGCGCGAAGCAAATAAGCGTAAATAACCTAAGCGCTGAATAAGCATTAAAAAGGCGCCAAATTTGGCGCCTTTTTTACAGTGTGTGTGACTGCTATTTCGTTAAATTGCGTCTTCATCTTCTTCTGCGGTACGAATACGCACAACACGCTCAACATCTGTGACAAATATTTTACCATCACCAATTTTGCCCGTTTGTGACGTTTTAACAATCACATCAATGGCTCTATCTACGTCTTCATCACTTAGTACAATATCTAGTTTTACCTTGGGTAAAAAATCAACCATGTATTCAGCACCGCGATAAAGTTCTGTGTGCCCCTTTTGACGGCCAAAACCTTTAACTTCACTAACCGTCATCCCGGTGATGCCTACCTCTGATAATGCTTCTCGAACATCATCAAGCTTGAATGGTTTAATAATTGCTTCGATTTTTTTCATTTTAAGGCTACTTATTATTTCTTGATTGCCTCGATTTTAGACAATACGGCTCTCTATAGCAAACAAAGCTATGAAATACGGTGATAAAATCAACAATCATGATATTATTAAATAAAGTATTAAAAGTAGAGACAACAATGAAATCATTACAAAAGGGCTTTACACTCCTCGAACTGATGGTCACCATTGCAATCGTGGGCATTGTGGCTGCCATAGCACTGTGGGATAGCTCTGATTTGCTAGAAAATGACCGCGCCGAAAGCTACTTACAAGAATTAAAGCGCAGTATTAGCTTTGCACGGGCAAAAGCCACCAGTAGCGATGCAATTGTTGTAGTCTGTAGTGGAGCAACAGCTAATATTGAGAGTAATACAGAAATGAATTGCTCTAATGATTGGGACCAAGGCACGGTCTTTGTATTTTTTGATTCAGATCAGAATGGCAGTTATAACCCTGCTAATGGCGATACCACTTTGAGAGTCCTCCAAGAAATCCCTAAAACGAGTAAACTGAGTTTCAGTGGCAATAACGCACTTATCTTTGATACTAGCGGTATGATCACCTCTGATCCAGGTACCTTTACTTTTTGTCCTTCTGGCGCAAATGATAACAACAAAGCATTGCAGGTATTTAAATCTGGCACTGCTTTATACCTAGGTGATACAACAAATACCTGTGATTAAGCCCCATAATTTGACACCATTTTAGGTCCAGCTATAGTTAATTAAACTGTCACAATTTGGAGTCTTCACGGATGGAGACCTTAAACACGTTGCACCATAGAAATGGTGCAACACTCATTGAAAGCTTAGTGGTGCTATCAATAGTCGCAATACTTATGAATATTGCGCTGTTTGAATATAAGCCTTATCTAGCTAAAAGTCGCCTAGAAAACCGCACTCACTTAGTTAAACGCGCATTAAGCGTAAGCCGCCATAACGCAAAAACCCACAGCACATACGTTACTTTTTGTGGGCTACAAGAAAATCAATGCAATCGAGAGCATTGGCACAAAGCACTCACCGTATTTGTCGACAGGGGCGATATTGGAGTGCTTGATGAAGGTGATACTATTATTTGGGAACTTGAAGCAGTCGATAAACTTGATATGCTAACTTACCCCCGCCATTCAATCACATTTCGTTCAGATGGCATGCCTGTGGGATTTAATAATGGCACCTTTGTGTACTGCCCTGAATACAAAATAGCAAGCCTTAAAGGGCTTGCTATTTCAATAAGCTCTATTGGGCGTACTCGGCTAAAAGACACCAACAAATGCCAATCCTGATATTTCAATTATTCAATGAGGGATTACTTACCCCAGCAGGTGCTCGCACTCGCAGAGCCCGTTGAGGTTTTTAATCCTGTATCTGAAATAGTTAATGTTGCACATTCACCATCTTGCAAAACGGGTCCTGCTGCAGGTGTGGCAGTAAACGCGAATGTACCGGCACTGTTATCGACAACAACTGAAATTTTATAAAAATTATTCTCAGTTGTAGCACTGACCCCTAAGTTAGCCAAAGTTGTTGTATACTGCCTGTTATCGACAAAGAACTGCTCTTGCTTATTGGCAGCATCAAGTAATGCAGTAATGGCTTCTGTTCTGGCAGTGCGTTTAACATGCTCAAAGTAACTTGGTAACGCAATACTGGCTATAATGCCTAAAATTGCCACGGTAATCATCAGTTCGATTAAGGTAAACCCTTTTACTTTATTAGTTACTCTTGTCATTTACTTCTCGCTTATAAATATAGGTTTGCTGTGTTTTAAAACCAAAACCAATCGGAGTTGCATCATTAACCAGTTGTATTTTTCCATCTTTAACCGTTAAACCCGGACCTTGTATTTCTTTCACTTTAAAGGGGTTTTGCTCGCCTTTAAGACCTGGTCCTATGGTTAAGAACTGACTCATCTCTTTGACTTTTTCGTCTGTATCCTTAATCTCATCTGGGTTATCAGCATCCGGGCTTCCATCACAAAAACCATTGTTATTACTATCAACACAGCTATCACCAACACCGAAATAAAGCTGAGGTGTATCAGGTACATCATTTGAGGTCGTAAATTTTAGACTATCATACACTTTTGTACCGTAGTGTAAGTGGAACGCATATAATCCCCCTGAGCCTCCCGTTAATGAACACTGATTCGCTGTTTCTGTTGAAGAAGCGGGTGCGTAACTGGTGAAATAAGCGACTCCTCCAATAACCGTACTTGCTGCCAGTGATTTTTCACCAGCCATTGGAAGGGTATAATACCAACCATGGTATTGACCTAATTCAACTTCTAAATCGGTAAATTTATCTACACTATCAAGTGCATTACCAAACGGGTCAGCATCCATATTCATTAAATTAGCCTGGGTGATCGCCGCTGGAATCTCATCGCTTTGGAATGAGCGCGTCACTGTATTGATATCGCGGATCATAAACAATTGATCACTCGTTGTGGTGCCCGTTGGTTTAGAGCGATTCCCACTACCTAGTAATACTGCATCAAAGGGGGTATCAATACGTGTTTTAACCGACTTACCATTTACGTCTGTTTCAGAGACCTTACTAAACATTGTTCTCGCAACCATCGGTTTATAAAAGAAACGACGATCTTGAGATGCAAGTGCACTGCCTAAACTCGCAAGTTTAAAGTGTGTCCAAGGACTTTCTGTGCTCGTTGGGCTATTTGAAGGCATATCAATACGCCATACATCACCGCCTGTGTCGGATGCATATAATCGATCAGTGTAACCGTCATAATCAGAATCCAAAACACTAATATCAGAAGCAATACTGTGTTTACCTGCAAAGCCATTTTCACTCGACGTTAAAGCCCACACTTTTTTGCCGCTCTGTGCATCAACAATATAAATACCGCGCCCTTTTGTGTCTTCAGTACGCAGAACATTGTCTTTATTGGTGTCGTACCCTGCACCAAAAACAAGCAGTGGTCGATTTTCATACCCTTTTAAGTTAATGTATGTCACCGTAGGTTTAGACCATGATTGCGCAAGTTCTTTAAAGTCTCCCGTTCCACCAATAATCGGTCCCCCCCACATGAGTCGAGGTGAATCTGGGTTTGTAATATCCAGTCCATAATAATTATTGCCGCCACGTCTTAAGCCAAAAAACGCCCAAACACGATCAGTGCCATTTACAACTCCATCACCATTTTTATCATCAAAGAACACAGAAATAGGTCCATCAACACCATAGACCTTTGATTTTTCTTGATTCTCTCGTAATGGTTTAATAATTTTGTATAAGCTACTGGGTATAAAAGCCCAGCTTTCTTTTAATACATCATTTTTATCTTGAAAAAAGTGTAGGTAACCTGCATTGGTGCCAATTAAAATGCGCACATCATCATTACCGTAATCAATTGTCACAGGTTTTGAGTGCAGAGGATCACCAAAAATATCTTGTCGTTGATCACTGGTACTGCCATCACCGTCTTCATCATCCACATCTATTCCTCGGCTCCACTTAATCGTTTTATCTAACTCGGTCGATAAGAGCCCAAGAGTCAACGAATTGACACTTGTTGCTGTAGTTAAATTAAACTTTAACGCTGCCGCTAAGTCGCCACCTAGTGCCGAGGAAACTGCAGATTTAGTAAAATCAACTAATCCAGCGCTCCCGGCATCGGTATAAATGGTCCGCGATGAAAGGTTAGAGAGCATCAAATTAGCCCCACCTTGTTCTACGCTATTCCCATCTGCACTTTCATTTACAGGCAACCAAAACGTTTTTGCCTCATCGTCAATCAGGCCATCTTCATTAAGTGCTGGTTTACCGTTTAAATCAACAATTTCATCACCCGATACTTTTAACTTTTTGAGGTTTCCTCGCCAACGAGCGCCTTCTTTAGGAAAAAACATCGCGTAATAAATACCATCACGACTACGTGTTTGGTCTACATTATTACTGGCAATGGACGGTGATGTGAAAGTATCATTCACTTTTCTTATAGCCGAAACAGCCTGATTCAACGCTTTTACCAACTCTTCAGGAGTGCCTGCCACTAAATGTTTGCCTCCACCGTAGGTTTCTGAGGCTGCTTTCAATAAATTTTGGCCCTCAGCACTCATACCAGAGCCAAAACCAATGGTGTAAAGACGCCCTGTTTCATGAATATCAGGTGTGGCAGGATATAAATCTACTTTTATATCTTTTGTACCATGTATCACCTTGGCTAATTGGTGAAGATAATTATTGTAAATATAATCATTTCTCCCCAAAGCATTACCAAATAATGAGTTGTGTTGATTACTAATATCTGTATCACTGTCATTGTCATTATCTGTAGAGGGGTCTCCATCAGTCATGTAAATGATATTAACGGAGTTATCACATCGTTTGGCTTCTGCGACGCTATCAGCAAAGGGAGAGATATATGAATAAGTAAAATTATCTATCCAGACATCTTTACAACGATATCCTGACCAAGTCCATCTACACTCCTGCTTTTTTATCGGATTATTTATTGCTGATTCAATGCTAGTGTCTCTACCATTTACATTTTGTGCGTATAACAAGTCTTTGCCTGTTATATATAAGTAAGCTTCCCAGAGTGTTTCAGCCAGTGGCGTGCCTCCGTTGGCAGGTAAGTTCGAAATAGAATTTTTAATTTCAGATGCAGGGCTACCAATCCCTTTTAATACATAACCACCACTTACTTCTCTGTAACGCATTAACCCAAAGTCAATATCCGGATTTGTATCAATTAATTGATTCATTGCATTTTTTGCTGCAGCCAAACGGCTATCACTACAGACAATCCAGCCATTACGATCTTGCCCACAATCATCACCTGTTGTAGAGGAAAATGCCATACTTCCAGAGGTGTCAAAAATAAGTAAAACACGCGGTTTTTCATTTTTGCTAACATTGTAGTTAACGTATAGCTCAATGTCTTCAGCATACACTGCAGTAACCATACAGGTTACAAAACCAGTCAGTATACTGCGCACTAACGTTTTCATTTTCATCATGAGTCTCCGTTAACGGCCTGAATTACGGCCTACCATCTCTTGAGCAACACCCGTTGTGATTGTGAGTGTGTGATTACTTTTAGAGCCATAGGTAATTGACGTATCTATTTGCAACATGTTGCATGACACACCCGCTGTAAAATTAAACTTGCGTGGACAAGGAATATCACTCGGGCCGTTATTTAAATTAACCATCGAACTTGATGCATCGCCAATATTCCCTAAATCATGAACTCCGCCAGGTATTGCTGATGCTCTTTTAAAAAAGGCACTATTTGCCCCTGCAGCAGCTTGGTTGGCTATTACGCGCTGTACCGTGCCAATTAACTCATTTTCTGCAGCTTCACGTTCTTGTGCTGCATTGGTGATTTTAATGTCAATACTACTGCTACTCATGAGAGTAACTGCAATGCCTGTAACCGCGACAACCATAATAAGAGCAACAATTAACACAACGCCTTGTTGTCTTTTTGCTAACGTTATATACGCCATAAATTAGCTCCCACATTATTTAAGCGAATAGTCGTGGTAAACAATGCTCGACGGTAATTATCAGTAAAAGTTAGCTCTCTACTACTTTGATCTTCACCCAAGGTATACGTTTGATTTTGAATATTTAAATCGCCATCTGGGGTAAGCGCTCTGACTAATAGGAAAACTTGCACAGTTAAGATGCCATGACGGTTTTCCCAATCAGTATTCGTCATTTGGTTAATACTTTTATACGTATCAACACGACTATTATTGGTTGTATCGAGACCAAATACAAAATGCATGTCCTCAACACCTTCCATTATCGTTTCTGTAACCATGCCTGAGCCTGGTTTTAAACGTCTGCGCATTAAAACGGGCACAGTGACAGGTTGGTCATTTATTGTGTAATTTTGCTCTGAGATATAATAAACGTGATGACGATAACGCCACACAGTCGCGTTAACATTAAGTGAGGCACCATCAATTGGCCCTTGTACAAACTGAGCTCTTTCTTGTTCGGCAACAAAGTAATAACTGCCAGCACCTGTATCATCAGGTCGAATTTGCAAACCTTCAAGAAACTTTAACTGCAGAACATCTGTATTTTTTTTAGCGTTTTTTATGCAGCCTAATGCATCACCAGTCGCGGTTAACACTGCATACACCGAGCGAAAGTTACTCGTAGCTGTTTTAACCGGGAAACTGCCATTGTTAAGCCCCTGAGAACAATCGGGAGTAGGATTAGCGGTTGACTCTGTATTTGCTGGCGAAAACGAGTCTTCATAAAACGTTCCCCAAAAGCCTATTTGCTCAATATCACGTTGCATAATATTAATCGCTAATCGGCCTGTTTCTTGTAACTCACCAATTGTCATGGTGTCACGCGTGGTCACTTTCATACTAATATAGGTGAACATAACGCCACCTAAAACAAGTCCGCCTATAAATAGCGCAACCATCATTTCAACTAACGTAAATCCTGCATGCTTTCTCATATCAAGACCTTAAGTAAATATAGCTTTCAAGTACAATTAAACGACGCTTATCATTGGCTGCACCGCATTCAATTGCCGACGTACCTGCATTTGCTTTAATTGCTTGTCGACCTTGCCAACTGATCACCACGTTAATATTAAATTCACTTGCATTACCCGCTGCGACAGGCGTGCTCTTGATACACACCGTTGCATCATCTAGCGCCCCGGTATTTTCACGCGCTTGGATAGCCCGCACCCATTGCTGTTTATCAAGGGCTGCAAGTTGCTGAGCATTACACGCTGCGTTGTAGCATTGTAAATTGGTATTTAACGCAGTGTCACTTGTGAAAGTGCCATTATAGAGGGCTGCAAATCCTGTGGAATCGTTTGCTCGCATCCGTTGAATAATATCGTTCCCTAACGCCACCGCTGCAGCACGCTGCATTGAATCAAAACTAGCTTGCTTAGCTTTTGCCTGCAGCGCTACAGCGCCTAACAACCCAAAGCTTAAAATCACAAAAGCAATAAGTACTTCAACTAAGGTAAAGCCTTGAACATGTGAATGCCGTGTCATATTAAAATCAGCTCATAGATTTCCATACAATAAGCATAAAAGGACAATAATAAATAGCAATGAGGGTTTAGATGAACGGTCAAATTAATTGATAAGCGGTCCGTACATACCGACTAAAAAGCATCGAAAATTGGCACCGTAAAACTGTGTGATAAAACTATTCACCCATCGCTTGTTTTACGGTTTTAAGTGCTCGGCGGCTAATGGTGAGAGGTTCATCATAATGTCGCACTCTTAAATGATGACCACTTGACACAGAGCAATGAAGGCTCTGTATATGCAGCTTATTAACCAAGGTATTACGATGAATACGCAATAATTGTTGTGAGTACGTACTTTCAAGCTGTTTCAAGCTATGCTCGATAATAGCTTCACCGCCAACAAAAATGAGTCGCGTATATTTTTGCTCTGCAACACAGCACACCACATCGTCGATATTGACTCGGCGCATAGCACCCGCTAACTGATAAGTGATATGTGAATGAACAGGCCTATTAACTTGTGTACGATTTAGTTTGCTAAGTTGCAGTAAGGTTTTTGTAAGTGCTTGCTCGGTTACAGGTTTTACTAAATAGCCATCTACCGCTAACTCAAATGCTTCTAGAGCATGTTCAGAATGGGCCGTTAAAAACACCACAGCCGGAGGTATAGCAAGCAGCTTTAATGCCTTTGCGACCTCTAAGCCGCTTAATTTTGGCATATTAATATCTAATAACACGATATCTGGTTGCAACTCTTTACACAGCTTTACCGCCTGCTCACCATTGTCTGCATCGCCAACAACATGGTAGTTAGGATGCATGGTTAATAAACGCCTAACACGTGCCCGAGCGAGCGGTTCATCGTCAACAATCAAAACATTGCTCATGTAATTTCCTGCCTTGGAATAACGAGTTTAGCTCTAAACTCACTATCGCGATGTGTGGTGGTTAGCTTGGCGCGATAGTGATAAAACAGCGCCAACCTTTGGCGAATGTTTTCAAGTGCCATGCCATTGCCAGCGCGGCGCTGCTCTGCATTTTCAACCACAGGATTAATAATAATAAACGTATAGCTTTTATCGGTTATATGCATCTCTATGGTAATTTTTGTGCCCTCAGAAGCCGGTTCAAGGCCATAATACACCGCGTTCTCAATAATAGGCTGTATCGTTAGACACGGAATTTCAACGTCTGGGACGCACGCTGGCATCTGCCAATTAACCGTTAATCGCTCGCCATAACGCCAACGCTCAAGTGCAATATATTGCTCACATAATATCAGCTCGTCTTGCAAAGAAATCGCTTTACCGCTTTTCATTGCAGCTTGTGATAACGCAGCTAAAGCCAAAATAGCTTGCTCGGCGGCTTCGGCATCATAATGCGTTAGCTCGGCAGCTGTGTTCAAGCTATTGAATAAAAAGTGTGGACGAATACGTGCTTGTAACGCATCTAACTCAGCATGCGCTAATGCTTTGGTTTGTAGCTCTTTTTGGTTTTGTATAACAACAAATTGACTAAATAATGCCGCCACTAAAAAGATTATGAGTACATTACTCGCGATAAAATAGCCTGCTGATTCAATATAATAAATATCTGCAAAGAGAGATAATACAGCCACACTGTAAAAACACGTTGATAGCAATAATGAAATAGTCAGGATAAGTAGTTGGAAATTATTAGAACAGCGTGCCAAGTATTTTCTAAAAATATACAGTGCGGCAACACTTGTCAGAAAGATTAAGTGCAAAAAGAAACTGAAAATGGCAAGACGAAGCCATACATCGCCTTCGGTTGCAGGGGCAAACGCTAGTAAAATAGCAATAACTTGACTTACCACGAGTGTAGCAAGCACACCTCGGGATTGAAAAAGAGCCGCAATCAACAAGCCGTTTTGATTTGGCTGTGTGCTCATGGGCTCTCCTAGTATCTGTTGTTAACTACTCGTTTAGATTAGCGTAGCTCAACAGGAACGGCAAATACTATATTCTCTTCTTCGCCAGGGTTTTCAACAACTTGGTTTCCACCCAATTCTTTTAGACGAGTAATTACTTGCTGCACTAACACTTCTGGTGCAGATGCGCCCGCAGTAACCCCTACGGCATTGACGTTGTTAAACCAATCAGCTTCAACGTTACTTGCATCATCAATTAAATACGCTTTAGTGCCCATTTTATCTGCAAGTTCACGTAAACGATTTGAGTTTGAGCTATTCTTAGCTCCCACAACCAGTAACACATCAACTTTATCTGCTAAGTCACGCACCGCATCTTGACGGTTTTGTGTCGCATAACATATATCATCTTTACGCGGACCATCAATTGCAGGAAACTTTGTACGTAAAGCATCAATAACATCGGCAGTGTCATCAACCGACAAGGTTGTTTGACTGCAATAAAATAAATTGTCAGGATTTTTAACCGTCAGATTTGCAACATCTTCCGGTGTTTCTACTAAGTAGATCCCCCCTGCTTCGTTATTATATTGCCCCATGGTGCCTTCTACTTCAGGGTGACCATGATGACCTATTAAAATGCACTCGATGCCTTTACGGCTCGCGCGCGTTACTTCCATATGTACTTTGGTAACTAGCGGACAGGTTGCATCGAAAACTTTTAATTCACGACGCTTAGCCTCACTGCGTACCGCTTGAGATACACCGTGAGCACTAAAAATAACAATGCTGTCATCAGGAACTTGATCAAGTTCTTCAACGAATACAGCACCGCGGTTTTTAAGACCGTCTACTACATAGCGGTTATGCACCACTTCGTGTCGCACATAAATAGGCTTTTCAAAGATATCTAGTGCTCGCTCAACGATACTGATTGCGCGGTCAACACCTGCACAAAAACCACGTGGGTTAGCTAATAAAATATCCATTACCCTGTTACCTCTAAAATATCGACTTCAAAGGTTAAACGCTGGCCAGCAAGTGGATGATTGAAATCAATCGTTACAGACTCACCTTGTACCTCACGGACAAGTCCTGGTAATTCAGTGCCATCAGGTTGAGTGAAGGCAATAATGTTCCCCACCTCAGCTGGAGTGTCAGCGCCAAACTTACTGCGGTCTACATAGTAAATATTATCTGGGTTTGGTTGCCCAAAGGCATCTTCAGGTTCAAGTTCAAATGACTTACTCTCGCCTGCGGCTAGGCCTAACAAACACTTTTCAAAGTTGGCGGTTAGACTACCATCGCCCATTCTTAATTTTGCCGGCTTATTGTGCACCTTCGTCGAATCAGCTGCTGAGCCATCTTCTAATTTAATTGAGAAATGGAAGATCACTTCAGACTTTTCACCAATTACTGCTTGGCTCATGCTTTTTGCTCCTTAGGACTTTCGCCTGTAAAGGCATCATATAAAAGTAATGCTGCACCGATACAAATTGCACTGTCGGCAATATTGAATGCTGGGAAGTGCCAATTTTCATAATACACATGCAAAAAGTCTATGACATAACCATAAACAATACGATCGTATAAATTACCAATCGCACCCGCGAGTACAAGTGCATACGCAGAGCACAACACCTTATTGCTGGCAGGTAAACGTTTTAACCACCATGTTAAAAGCACACTAATAACCACAGCAATTAAGCTTAAAAACCAGCGTTGCCAACCACCAGCATCACTTAAAAAGCTGAAGGCAGCACCATAGTTATGCACATAGGTAAAATTAAAGAATGGCAAAATTTCAATAGATTCTTTGTAGGTCATAGTATTTACAACAAGTGTTTTTGTCGCATGGTCTACTACTAAAAGTAGTAGACTCAGCCATAACCATACTAAGCCACTTTTTCCGGCTAGTTTGCTCACAAACAACTCCTATGCGAACTGACGTTGTTCACCGTCGCCATCAACATTGCTAACACAACGGCCACATATTTCAGGATGAGCAGGCTCAGCACCTACATCATCACAGTAATGCCAACAACGTTCACATTTTTCTGCCGTTGTTGCTGTAACGTTGATGAACAAGCCATCAATTTCAGTTGCTTGGCTACCTTGTGGTTGTTCAGTAACCGTTTCAACAGTGACACCAGAAGTTAATAATACAAAGCGTAATTCATCACCTAATGCGGCAAGTTTTGAACTTAACGCTTCAGTTGCATAAATACTGACATTTGCTTGTAAAGTCGCACCAATGATGTCTTCTTTACGCGCCGCTTCTAATACGCGGTTCACTTCATCACGTACATTCAGAATTGTGAGCCAATCATCGTTACTGAACTTACCTTGCGTAGAGGCTTTAAGCCCATCGTACCACACTGATGTGAATACAAATTTATCACGTTCGCCCGGTAATGCTTCCCAAATCTCTTGTGCAGTGAAGCTTAAGATTGGTGCCATCCAACGCGTCATTGCTTCTGCAATGTGATAAAGCGCTGTTTGACATGAGCGGCGTGCATGGCTATCGCTTTTCGCTGTGTATTGACGGTCTTTGATTACATCTAAGTAGAATGAACCAAGCTCACCCGTACAGAAATTCATTAATTTTTGCGTTACAAGTAACATTTGGTACTTGTCGTAAGCAGCTAAAATTTCATCTTGTAACTCGGCAGCACGACCAACAATCCAGCGGTCTAGTTCAACCATATCGTCGATAGCAACATGATCTGTTTTTGGATCAAAACCATTTAAGTTAGCAAGTAAGTAACGGCTCGTGTTACGAATACGACGGTAACGATCTGCCGAGCGCTTGAAGATTTCATCCGAAACCGTCATCTCTGCAGTAAAGTCAGTTGATGCAACCCATAAGCGAAGAATATCAGCACCCAGCTTGTTCATCACATTTTGCGGTGAAATAACATTACCCAGTGACTTAGACATCTTACGGCCGTTTTCATCAACGGTGAAGCCGTGCGTTAACACTTGCTTGTAAGGTGCATGGCCATTAATTGCAACCGATGTCATCATTGACGACATAAACCAACCACGATGTTGGTCAGACCCTTCAAGGTAAAGATCTGCTGGGCCCGTCAAGTCTTCACGTGCATCAACAACACACGCGTGAGTCACACCTGAATCAAACCAAACATCTAAGGTATCTTGTACTTTCATGTACTGATCAGCGTCATCACCAAGTAATGTTGCGGGGTCTAAATCGTACCACGCTTGAATACCTGATTTTTCAACTAGCTTAGCCGCTTCTTCGATTAATGCTTGCGTATTCGGGTGTAACGCCCCTGTGTCTTTATCAACAAACAACGCAATAGGTACACCCCATGTACGCTGACGTGAAATACACCAATCAGGTCGGCCTTCAACCATGTTCGCAATGCGGCTTTCACCCCACTCAGGTAACCACTCTGTCTTTTTGATTTCACTCAATGAATCTTGACGAAGGTTCGCTTGATCCATGCTTACAAACCATTGTGGTGTCGCACGGAAGATGATTGGCGTTTTATGACGCCAGCAATGTGGGTAACTATGATTGAGTGCATGATGATGCAACAGCGCGTTATTTTCTGTTAATACATCAATAACACTCGCGTTGGCTTTAAATACATGTTGACCTGCAAACAGTGGCGTATCAGGTAAATAAACACCATTTGCACCCACCGGGTTTGCTACTTCTAAACCATATGCAAGACCAGCCGCGAAATCTTCTTGACCATGACCAGGTGCAGTGTGAACAACCCCCGTACCCGAATCTGTCGTTACGTGATCAGCAACAATCACAGGCACTGTAAAGTCATAAAAAGGGTGAGCAACGTGTAAGTTTTCTAAGGCAGCACCTTTAACATAACCCAGTACATGGTAATGATTGAAACCGTAACGATCCATCGCATCTTTAACGAGTTCAGAGCCTAAGATCAAACGCTGTTGCGCGCCCTCGTCATCAACTTGAACTAATGCATACTCAAGCTTCTCATGAACAGCCACTGCGCGGTTGGCAGGAAGTGTCCACGGTGTAGTTGTCCAGATAACAGTGCTTACAGCGCCTGTACCTTGATGACCATCGGCAAGTTCAAATGCGTTAATAACGGCATCTTGATCTGCAAACTCAAAGCGTACGTCGATAGCAGGTGATTGTTTGTCTTGGTACTCAACTTCTGCTTCAGCAAGTGCTGAACCACAATCTGTACACCAATGAACCGGTTTAGCACCTTTGTGTAAATGACCATTTTTAATAATACGGCCTAATACACGGATTGCATTCGCTTCAAAGTCAAAGTTCATGGTCAGGTAAGGCTTGTCCCAATCACCAAATACCCCTAAGCGTTTAAAGTCTGTTTTTTGACCTTCAACTTGCTTTTTAGCATATTCGCGACATTTTTCACGAAACTCAGCCGCTGACACTTTAACACCAGGCTTGCCAACTTTCTTTTCAACCATTAATTCAATAGGTAGACCATGGCAGTCCCAACCAGGCACATAAGGTGCATCAAAGTCAGACAAGGTTTTTGACTTAACAATAATGTCTTTAAGAATTTTGTTTACAGAGTGGCCTAAATGGATGTCACCGTTTGCATACGGAGGGCCGTCATGCAAAATGAAGGTTTTTTTACCTTTTTTAGCGCTGCGAATTTGACCATATAGATCGTCTTCATACCATGTTTTAAGCATAGTTGGTTCACGTTGTGCCAAATTGCCGCGCATTGGAAACGCTGTTTCCGGTAAATTCAAAGTATGTTTGTAGTCGCTCATTAATCCTACTTTCCGTATCGGCTACCTAATTTAAACCAAAACACTGCTTAGCGGCGGTTACATCATCTGCAATCTGCGCCGTCAGTTGTGTTAATGTCTCGAATTTTTTCTCATCGCGAAGCTTTTTTACAAGCTCCACATGCATAAATTGTCCGTAAATGTCCTGCGCAAAGTTAAAAAGGTGAACTTCTAATAATGCGCGTGTCCCGTTAAATGTGGGTTTGTTGCCAATATTTGCAACCCCAAACAGCTGTTCATTGCCAACGGTCGCTTTCACCGCAAATACGCCATTTACTGGGCATACTTGACGTTTCAAGGCAATATTTGCCGTTCTAAAACCAAGCTCACGGCCTTTTGCCCAACCGTGAATAACACGTCCAGAAATCGCATACCCATGACCCAGCATCGTTTTAGCCTCTTCTAATTGCCCTGCTGCTAGCGCATGGCGGATTAGTGTGCTACTTACTCTGTCATTAAGACGACGAAAGCTGGCCGTACTTTTAACATCTATATTCAGCGCTGCACCCATATTTTTTAGCAACGCAAAGTCACCACTGCGACGTTTTCCAAAACAAAAATCATCACCGACAGTGAGCGCTTTCACGCCGAGCTTATCAACCAAGACTTCGTTAACAAACTGCTCTGCTTCCATGTTAGCAAACTGCTGATTAAAACTAATACAAATTACGCGTTCAACACCCAGCTCTGCTAACAATCGAAGCTTATCACGCAAACGTGTCAATCGAGCGGGTGCGTTATCTTTAGCAAAAAACTCTTGTGGCTGAGGCTCAAATAACATAACAGTGCTGGGTAACTGATGTTTTTGCGCATCAAGTAGCAAGCCTTTAATCACTTCAGCATGGCCTAAATGCACACCATCAAAGTTCCCAATCGTTAACACGCAACCATAGTGTTGTGCGCGAATATTATGAATACCTCTAATTAACTCCATGCCACCTATTTGCCTTTGTCAGCACGCCCAAAACATGTTCATCGGGCTTGAAGCGCCGATTATAATCTTTTTTTTAGTTGGATTCAGTAGTTGCAACACTTTTTATCGTATTTAGTCGTATTCCTAAAATAAAGAGCACAACAAAGTATACCAATACAGCCAGCACAAGCAGCCCTGCCAACAACATAACTTGTTCACTAAAGTGCCAGCTTCGCCATGCAAAGTGCTGACCTGCATACCATACCGCAGTCGCCATCAAAATACTCGAAAACAAACACTTAAATGTAAAACCGACGCTCATTGAAGAAAACTGATAAACCCCTTCTTTGCGTAACTGCCGATAAAGTAAAAACGCGTTACAGCTGGCCGACATAGACGTGGCTAAAGCTAACCCTAAATAACCAATAAAAGGCGCTAACATGATGTTAAATACCATGTTTAGAACCAAGGTTTTTATGCCTATTTTCACGGGGGTTTTAGTGTCTTGTCGCGAGTAAAAACCAGGCGCTAACACCTTGATTAACATAAAACTGACTAACCCTACCGAGTACGCCATCACGCCATAACTAACCGCTTGAACGTGATCAATTTCACCGTCTTGAAACGCACCATGGTCAAAAAGCACCGTGATGATCAACGGGCTTATCACCATTAAACCAAACATGGCTGGTAAACCTAAGAAAATAACAAATCGCACCCCCCAATCAAGCGTATGCTGAAAATCAAGCGTGCTTTTCGTACTATGTAGTTTAGACAGTGCCGGTAAAATCACTGTTGCAATACCAATACCGAATAACCCAAGAGGGAACTCTATCAATCTGTCTGAATAGTAAAGCCACGCAATAGAGCCTGTCATAAGCATTGAGGCAATCATGGTATCGAGCAATAAATTAATTTGACTAATCGATACACCAAACAAGGCCGGTAACATCAACTTTCGTACTTTCACGACATTTTCGTCTTGCCACCCCCACTTAGGTCGGCTCAACATGCCCGCTCGATACAAAAATGGCAGCTGAAAAATCAGTTGCACCAAGCCACCAATGAACACCCCTATTGCTAATGCATAAGCACCTACTGCAAATTTATCATGCAGAAAAATAGCACAGGCAATAATTGAAATATTCAATAATACAGGGGTAAATGCGGCCACGGCAAAGCGGTTATACACATTCATTACTGCGCCACTAAGAGCAACAAGACTCACAAAAAACAAGTACGGAAACGTGAGCTTTAATAACGCACTCGCTAATTCGAACTTAGCGGCATCCTCTCCCCCTTGCCACCAATCAATAAACCAGCCAGTACCAAATAAAGCGGCAATCACTGGCGAGGCTATCACACCAAATAAAGTGACGAGCAGCAAAATTGTGCCCAAAGTGCCCGCAGCCTGCGCGACAAAGAGTCTAACCTTGTCGTCACCTTGCTGCTCTTTTATTTCAGACAATACGGGCACAAATGCCTGTGCAAATGCGCCTTCGGCAAATAGACGTCGTAAAAAGTTAGGGATTCTATTAGCAAATAAAAACACATCAGCTGCCGCACTTGCACCCAGCAAGTTAGCAACAACCGCATCGCGAACTAACCCTAAAATACGCGAAATCATCGTCATCGCACTGACAATCATCCCGGAACGAAATAATCCTTTTGCCACCTTAAACCTATTATCAAAAAACCTTTAAGATGGGCGATTATGCCTAAAATATCTCTAAAGCACTAGGCTCGGACACGACGCTTTGTTACAATGGCGATATTAACTGCTAAAGCGGCAAATTGATGTTCGTTATAAGGAGCAGTTTTTCTTGAGCTGTCAAAAATTCATTGACATTCATGATAAAAACAGGCATATTCCACGGCCTTTAAATTAAGCTTATTTTAAGATTGTTAGGAGCAAACCTTGGCTAACATCAAGTCTGCAAAAAAACGCGCTATCACGAGCGAAAAAAATCGTCAACATAACGCAAGCCGTCGTTCAATGATGCGCACTTACTTCAAAAAAGTAGTTGCTGCAATTGAAGCGGGCGACAAAGAAGCTGCACAAGCAGCATTTGCTGTTGCAACACCTATCCTAGACCGTTACGCAACTAAAGGTCTAATCCACAAAAACAAAGCAGCTCGTCATAAGAGCCGTTTAGCAGCTAAAATCAAAGCGCTATAATTTGTTTTTGAAAGATATAAAAAAACCGGCTTTTGCCGGTTTTTTTTTACCTGAAATTTGACGTTACACAATTTCCAGCTCTGGGTAGAACTTTTTCAACATTGCCGCAATTTTCTTCGGTGTAAACGGCTTAACAACAAACCCTTTAGCGCCTTTATCAATTGCATCTTTCACATTTTCAACTGTTGAATGGGCTGACACCATCACCACATTCGCCTCTGGTGAAATGTCGTTAATATGAGAAATAATTTCTTTACCATCGCCATCTGGCAATTCAATATCTAAAAAAATGATATTAAACTCTTTCTCTTTACATTCACTTAAACACTGCGCAGCCGTTGAAGCCTCACGCACGTCATCAATCCCCAAGTGCATGAGCGTTTGATTTAAAAAGCTACGGACTGTTCCCACATCGTCAACAATAAGAATTGAAAGCTGCGTATCCATACTATTCCTCTTAAGCAATAAAGGTTCACACTAATTGAATGTAACTCTGTGACGCAATAAGACAATCAGTGTTATATGATCTGAATTTGACTATTATATCAAAAACTTCGTTATAATCTCATTATAGAGAGCTATGTATAAAAGGCCAGATAAGCTTTATGTCTAATAAAATAAAAAAACAATCGCTGTTAGGTAAAACACCAGCACGAAAAAAACCAACATCGACAACAAAACGACGACCTGCAAACCCGCAACGTGTCCCCCCCCAAACGGTGCAGCAGGCTGGCGCCTCCGAACCGGTTAAAAAAAGTGCAAGCCGTTGGTATGCAATTGCCGCTGTTGTATTAATTATGCTAATTACGCCCAAGCCCGTTCTCATTACCTATGAAAAACTAGGGATGGTATCTCAAAGCGTGTATTGGCCAGGTGTTTTTGGCTTCGGGGCAAACCTCTTTGACTCAACCCTTATACCCCGTGCAGACCTTAGCCGTAATGTGATTTACTTATGCCAAGATAAACGCGACCCTGCGAGCTGCCAAAAATACCGTGTAACAGAGCAAAGCGGTTTTTTTGCGGCAATGAAAAAGCTAATAATGGATTAAAAAATCTAATCTGAAAATAAAAAATTACTTGGTTGAAAGCTGTGTAAAAGATCACCATAATGGCGCTCCTTTTTCAACACAGACACTATTAGATACGACCATGCTAAACGAGCTAGATTGGCTTTTAAACTTTACGTTACTTGCACTAGGATTAGGTGCTTTTTTTATTAATCAGTTAACCTTATTGCGTTTTGCTGCTATTAGCGCGTGTAGTTTATTATTTTTATCGTTTAGTTTAGATCTGATGTCATCAAGTGTGATCTCAAATATGAGCTTAGTGTTGATCAACACATTTTATTTATTCAAGGTCTACACTTTTGGCCAATTGAATATTAATCAAGGTTAATCTTCTCCCAAGATTATTTGATAGAACACTTTAACGCTTCTATCATCCTTTACGCCCAAACATCGCTATGTTTGGGCTTTTTTTTACTTACAATATGACTGAACTGAGATACCATATATTCCGTATAAAGATATTTTAGAGGTGCCTTATGTCATTAAACGACTTCGACTTATTTCTCTCTTCTATGGAAGATGTAAAGCCTCTCAAGCACGATACTGTAAAACTCGATACCACCAAGCAAGGCCCTTCTCTGTCACAACAAGAAAAACGTAAAGCCGCTGAGTCTGATCTCGCAATCGATGAAAACTACCTTCGCAGTGAGTTCGTTGAATTACTTGATCCACACGCAGTTTTAGCGTTCAAGAAAGATGGCGTTCAAGCCCAAGTTTATAAAAATCTTCGCTTAGCGAAATATCAGCTTGATGCAACCCTAGATTTGCATGGACAGGCACTCCAACATGCCCGTAGCACCTTATTCAATTTTATTAATGATTGCCACCTGCGCAATATTCGCGTGGTGTTAATTCGCCATGGAATTGGTATTAAAAATAAATCAAAACCGGGTATCTTAAAAAGCTACACCAATAAGTGGCTACAAGAAATACCCGCTGTACTTGCGTTTCACAGCGCACTTAAGCAGCATGGTGGCAACGGTGCTACCTATGTAATGATCAAAAAGTCAGATGAGAAAAAGCACGAGAATAGAGAGCGCCATTCTAAGAGAAGTTAATAACATAATTTAGATGTAATCAGGTGCAACGCTCACTTTGCGAAGCACCTCTTAAAACGTTATGATTGACTTTGTACAATTTCTGGTACGTCAACACCTGCAGCATTGGCTTGATTAAACCATGCAGATATACCTAATACGATTACAGACACCACCACTAAGCTAAGTTTTGCCCCACCTTGATTAGATTTCATAACACCTCTTATTATTATTGTTGTTGGTTTATTGTCCACCAACAGCATAGCAAAGTTACAGATGTTAACAAGCTGTTTAATAAAATAATTTATTAGATGTCAATAACCTTTTGTTCTATCAACCAGATTTACTAGCCATTCCCCATTTAGTAATCTTTTTACATTACCTGCAATTTGTTCAGTTACCGTGTTTATATCCGATAAAGCAGCACAATGAGGAGTGAGTGTAATTTTATCATGAGACCAAAATGGGTGCCCTTCAGGTAAAGGCTCTTCAGCGAACACATCAAGCGTTGCGCCACGTAAGGAATTGTTATCTAAAGCCGCCAGCAAATCGGCGTCAACGACATGCTTACCACGGGCGACATTAATGAGCACCGCATGATTTTGCAGCTTACTTAATAATGCAGCATCAATAATGCCTGTAGTATGTTGATTAAGAGGCAACAAACACACCAAGTAGTCAACCTGTTTTAGCATTGTATTCAAGCCATTTTCTGTATGGTAACAAGTAACCTGTTGTTCTTGTTTTTCGCTATTTGACCATGCACTTACCGTAAAACCATTCGCCACTAAACGTTTGGCACATGCCTTTCCAAGCTCACCATAGCCTAAAATACCCACATGCTGATGTGCATAGGCTCGTTTGGGTTTCCATGCTCCTTGTGATTGTTTTAAAAAATATTCTTTCAATCTTAATTTTTGCGCTAATACATGGGTCAACACATATTCAGCCATATCGCTGGCAAGGGCCTCGTCGACAATACGTACCACAGGAACAGAGGGTGCAATCGCCGTTAAGTCAATGCTGTCTACGCCTGCACCAAACGACGACACAGCTTTTAAATTAGGGAGTTTCGCCCATAAGTCTGCAGGCGCATTCCACGCCAATACAAATTCAACGGCGCTATAATCTGTACATTCTGACCACAACTGTACTTCCACTTCGGGTAATAAAGTACGTAATCGTTCAATTAATTGACTGCAATCTCGGCCAGTGATTGCCACAAGTAAAATCATTTTGTTCTCCGCTTATCGTTAGCGCTCTTTAAAAAGTCACACAACTGCAACTTAACTGTCACAGCGAGCTTTTACCCTACTTATATCGCTAGATGCGTTTAAGATTGAGGTGTGTATGATCAGTGTTGATAAAGTAATAGAAGCAAATTTACCACAGTTAGAAAATTCACCAAAAGTAAAAGGGTTGGTAAAAAAGGGGTTAGGCTATTTATTACATGAACAAGAGTTTGTTGCCTTTGGCGATGCCTACCCTCACTTACAGGGACTCGAGTTTGTTGAGCAAGTACTCGATGAACTTGACTTTGATACACGTTACAAACCAAAACAAATGGAACACATCCCCAGTGAGGGCCATGTTGTTATTGTTGCGAACCACCCAATTGGCTCGCTCGATGCATTAGCATTAATCAAAGTGCTATCCAGCATTAGACCCGACCTTAAAGTCGTTGCTAACCGCATGCTGATGTCAATCACGCCAATGCACTCATTGTTATTACCCGTCGACAACTTATCGGGGACAAGTAAAAAGAAAGAGCTGGCCAATATTCAACAGCATTTAAAATCAGAAGGCGCATTGTTAATATTTCCGGCTGGTGAAGTGTCACGACTAAGCCCTACAGGTATCAAAGATTGTAAGTGGAACAGCGGCTTTTTACGCATGGCAAAAAAAGCCAACGCGCCGATCTTGCCAATTTATATTAAAGCCAAAAACAGCCCACTATTTTATGGCACTTCGATGATCTACAAACCATTAGCAAGCTTGTTATTGGTCAAAGAAATGTTTAAACAACGACAAAAATCGTTAGAGTTTGAAATTGGTGCATCAATACCGCCTGAGTCATATTTAATTGAGAATTTAAAAGATAAAGAAATTGCGCAATTAATCAGAAAGCAGCTTTATCGCCTGATCACTAAAAAGCCATTACCTTTAAAAACACAAACGCCAATCGCAAGCCCAGAGGCCACTAAGGATTTAAAGAAAGCCATTGAACAGTGCGAACTGCTCGGTGAAACATCAGACGGAATGAAAATTTATCTTTATCAATATAGCGGTAGCTCTCCGATTTTTCGTGAACTCGGTCGTTTACGCGAAATAGCCTTTCGTGCTGTCGGTGAAGGCAGTGGTAAGCGACGTGATATTGATAAATACGATATGGATTATCAGCACCTCGTACTGTGGGATGCAAAACAACTGGAACTAGTTGGTGCATATCGTCTTGCGTGTGCAAAAGATATTATAGAAAAACATGGCCAAAAGGGACTGTATACCGATAGCTTATTTAGTTACAGCGACGAAATGGCGCCATATTTCGCACAAGGTATTGAGCTGGGTCGCAGTTTTGTACAGCCCAAATATTGGGGCAGAAAAAGCCTCGATTACTTATGGTTTGGTATTGGTGCATTTGTAAATAGGTACCCGCAATATCGCTATTTATTTGGTGCTGTTAGTGTATCAAATGCCTTACCTGAACAAGCAAAATCTTTACTCGTTCATTACTATCAGCATTATTACGGTGCGCAGCAAACATTAGCGATACCCAACAATGAATTTCGTCATACTGAACAACAGCGTGAACAATGTACTCAGTTATTTTCAGGAAATGATATTAAAGAGGATTTTGTAGAGCTGAAGCATATTCTGGCTAATATTGGCGCTCAAGTCCCCACTTTGTTTAAACAATATACCGAATTATGCGAACCCGGCGGCGTACAATTTCTCAGCTTTAGTATCGATCCTGAGTTTAATAATTGTATCGATGGTCTTGTACTGGTTGATCTTAATAAAGTAAAGGCCAGTAAAGCTAAACGCTATTTGGGCGAGTCTCGCTAAAACACACAGTGGATATCGGCCAATCGGCCGATTATCTAAGCTTTTTAGGTGTTAACATTGCTAAAGATATTAACCAACAGCTCGCTGTAAATTTTTTCAATGAGTTGTAAGTCGGCCACAGGAACATGTTCATTCACCTGATGAATAGTGTGGTTTCGCACACCACATTCAATTACTTGCGTATGCTCACTCGCAAAAAAACGGCCATCTGATGTACCACCGTGAGTGCTTAAGACTGGAAATGTGCCTGTTACTTGATGTATCGCCTGCTCAACCTGTTTGAGCAAACAGCCGCCTGATTTATGGGGGGTGTAATAAGACTCACATGGGCGCTCCCACTGCACCTGTAGGTGCTGCGAAAAGTCAGCCAAGGCAGCCTGAATTTCATTTTTTATATCGGTACTTTTATAGCCATGGCTGTAACGTACATTAAACGTTAATTCACACTGTGCAGGCACAAGATTATCGACCACATTGGCAATATTAATACCGGTTACTTGTAATGTCGTTTCTGAGCTTGGTTCATCTTTAAACCAGTTAATGGCGATGAGTCGCTTTACGACCTCTGCGCTAATATGTGCCGCATTCACGGTGTTCTCAGGATAAGCAACATGCCCCGCTTTCCCTTTTATAAATAAACGTGCAGAAAGCGCTCCGCGGCGACCATTTTTAATCGTATCACCAACATGCAAATGACTGGTTGGCTCACCCACGAGGCACCCATCCAGTATGACGCCTTGTTGAGCCAGTTTCTGTGCAATTAAAAGAGAACCATACTCGGCTTCGCCTTCTTCATCTGAGGTGATCAACCAATAAAAGGTTCCTCGCACGTTTTTGCGTTGTTGCAGCAGCGCCTGTGTTGCACATAACATGGCAGCTACACCGCCTTTCATATCTGCGGCGCCGCGTCCATACACAGCGCCATCAACAATGTCACCCGAAAACGCATCAACTTTCCAATCCCCCTGTGCAGCAGGAACAACATCAATATGCCCTGAGAAAGCCACTACAGGTCCATCACCAAATGAGACTTTAGCGATTAGATTCGTTACTTGATTATCGCTAAACACATCACACTCAAAACCAACCGTGGTTAATTTTTTTGCTAACCAATCAATCGCTCCTGCTTGTGCGGGTGTGACAGATTTAAATCGAATTAAGGTTTGTAAAACATCAACCACCTCATCATAGGCAGATAAATGTTGCTCAACGTGTGAATTTAGTACGCAGTTCATAATAACCCTAGCCACTGAGATAAGTAAGGGTATTACAGCGCGCTTTTATTACCGCAATGTGAAAGTGAAAGTAATGACTGTTCGCCATGCATTATCGTCATTTGCATTCATTAATAAGCCTACTTTGCACAGCACGTTACTGTTGCGAAAACCATGATGAATAATGCCCCTCTCTGCCAAGGAAGGGCACAATTGCAGGCCCTTTTTTAGTAATGATTAAGATGTACTAAATACAAATAAACAATAAAAAAGAGCGGCTATAGAGGTTCAAAAAACCGATAAAAGTCAATTACTTTTTTTCTGTTCTTGGTTAAAAACTTAATCTAAATCAAAAAAAAGCTTCACTTCGTTCAAACATTTTTGAAACTTTGATCTAGAACAGGTTTTAGCTGTGTCGACTCGGTAATAATAGCCTCAACCAAACAAGACAAGTAGTTCGTGGAGAACAGCATGAAAACTAAATTAAGCATTGCATTACTGACTTCATTATTAGCACTCTCTCCTGTTGCAAACGCTAACTTAAGCGTCAACGTCGGTGCGATTAATGTTAACCCTGATAACGACAGTTCAAAAATCAACGAAGCACCTACTTTAGGTTTACGTGGTGATGACAATACACAAGTGGGTATCACTATCGATTACGCATTTAATGATAATTGGGTACTTGAGTTAGTTGCAGCAACCCCATTTAGTCATGATGTTCAAGGCACGGGTGGCTTAGCAGGCAACAAGATTGCTGACATTAAACAATTACCACCGTCATTGATCGCGCAATATCACTTTTTAGATTCAACTTACAAATTCCGTCCATTTGTGGGTGTCGGTATCAACTATACAACGTTCTTTGATGAGCAGCCTTCAGCAGCGTTAAAAGCAACGCTGGGTACAAACGATGTAGAAGTAAAATTAGATGATTCATTTGGTTTTGCAGCACAAGCTGGTTTCAACTACATGATGAATGAAAACTGGGGTCTACACGGTATGGTTGCATTAATCGATATCGATACTGATGCAACCGTGTATGCAGATGGCGCAAAAGCACTCACATCAACGGTAGAAATCGATCCAGTTGTTACTATGCTTGGTGTTAAATACAAATTCTAACTTTCATTTTGTAAAAGCCCATACGCACAAAAAGGCCGCAAAGGCCTTTTTTATTGTCTTTTTATTCCTTTCTTCACAGCGCTAGTTGTATAAAATTAAAAGTAAAAATCTGCGAAGTATTAAATCTAAACTACACTTAACACTCGGTGCACAAACAAAGCACTAAAATTACAGTTTTGGTTATAAAAGTAGATGGCATGTTGCATTTATGAGGACAATATCTGAATTTTCAGAGTCAATGTTTGGTTGTTCCAATCTGTTAACGTCGATAGAATGCGTCCGCAGTAAATATTGCCCTAAAGAAATGTAAATAAAGTAAAAACGAGGATCATTTGTTTAAAGTAGTTGTGAGTTTTTTGCTTTTATTTGTTTGTCTTGGTTTAGCGGCATGCAAAGTAAAAGATCCAAATGAAGATAAACCTCAACAACAAAAGCAAGATGTGATCGACGCACGTGAATCACTTTTAACAGGCCATGCTAGTGTTTCGCTGACTGTCGTTAATGACGACTTAACTCCCTTAAGTAACATTCCGCTGACTATTGCAGAGCAACAATATACGACTGACAATAGTGGTCAGGTATTTATTGATAAGCTGGGTTACGGTAATCATGCCATTACAATTCAACAGAATGGTTACTTTACCAAAGTAGGTATTCTTGTAAATCACCCAAACTCGACAACCACACAAATCAAACTCCACGCCAAACCTGCAACGAGTAAAAGCCTGGTATTTGGGGGTGATTCAATGTTTGGACGTCGTTACTTAGACCCGAGTCTCGCAACAATGGGCACCACAATCCCCAATGTGAGTGACGCACTCATTCGTCCAGCGACAGCCGCAGCAGATAGCATCGCAATTACTAAAGATGTTGCTCCCCTGTTTAAATACGCAGATTTTGCTTCAGTCAATTTAGAGTCACCGATTACCAGTAACCCTGCTGTCGTTCATCCGACCAAAGAATTTAGCTTTTTTTCGTTACCTGATTCGTTACAAGGCTTAACAGAAATTGGGATTGATTACGTAGGACTTGGTAATAATCATATCTACGATTATTTACAAACAGGTTTAGAAGACACACTACTTGAAATATCAAACACAGGGCTGCTGTATAGTGGTGCAGGTCTTGATGAATTTGCTGCATTCAGCCCTATTACAGCACAGCTCGACACATTCAATTTAGTACTCTTTGCTGCTACATCAATTACCGGAAAAGAGCACGAATTTACTTACGTCACCGATGCAATGAAAGGCGGTGCTGCAGATTTAACAAATGCAGAGTATGTGCAAGAAACGCTTGAGAAAATACACCCAAGTAATTTTGTTATTGCGCAAATGCATGGTGGCGACGAATACACTTATTCTCCTTCGCGCTTTATTGCAAGTCGCTTAGATGATTTATCAACGCAAAATACCGACTTACTCATTGCTCACCACCCTCATGTAGCACAAGGTTTTGCGGTATATAATAATGTGCCTGCCATTTTAGGGTTAGGTAACCTCGTGTTTGATCAAGCTCGCCTCGATACCTTATTAGGGGTAACGGTGATGGTCGAATTAGACTCACAAACTCAAACCGTTCAGCGTGCATTTGCCTACCCTATCTTTATTGAAGATTACAAACCACGTTTTACAACGGGCTTTTTAAGTCACTATTTATTAAGGCGCCTAGCCGAATTTTCAGACGATAATATTACGCTTATCCCCCGCGATAATTATGCTGAGGTGTACTTTAAAAAAGCACACGCAACCAAACGCAATCACAAAGTCAGCGTTGAAGTAAATTCACAGACTCCTATCCTTGATTTACGTGAGTATGCTCCCTCTTCTGCCGCCTATCTATCGGCAATAGAAGTCACCAATGGCACTTTAAATGAGCTTACTTTTGGGCGAGATTTAATGGTCTTTGGGGACTTTGAAGATTGGGATAACGACAGCGAGGCATTTGAAATTAGCCGCTGGGATCATAGCAGTAATAGCGTTTTACCCTGCACTGAAAACCCGCACAATGGCATTCAAGCTTTATGCTCAACACGCGATGAGTTTGATAATACCCCCTCAATCATTCCCTTTAGACACACAATGCGTGTGATGGAGCTAACTGATGAAAATTTTCAACCAATGCTTAGCAAGCAGTTTTCTTTATTTGGTTACATTCAATCTGAAAACGGCGGCAAGCTAGAAAGCTTACTCACCTATACCACAGAGGTAGATGATCTGGCTTTTTCACAACATCAGGTCTTAATTAGTGAAGGTGGTGACAGAGCATGGCAATCCTTTAGTCACGATTTCACATTACCATCTGATGAATTTACATTAGGTCAAAAAAAACAACCACCTCGGGGTGTAAAACTACAATTTAGGCACTATGCTCCTAATAAGGGAGAGGCCATGACTCGCTTTGATGATATTGCGATGATTTCATGGCAAAAAAGCGTTGCACTGCAAAACAGTCAGTGGAACACAGATAAAATGCACGGATATGACTTTTTAAAGGTCTCTGTAAACGATACAGCAAGCTTAACACTCACTTTTACTTCACTTGATTAAGGAAGAAGCGTGGCTGTCACTCAACGATTATTGTTATTAAAGAATCACCATATTTTTTGGCTTACGCTTGGCTTGTTTGCTTTAGTGGTGATTAATAATGTTTTGAATCTTTTTCAAGCTAGTAATGCTTATTTCTATCAAAAGTTAGTATCGTTTGGTGAAACACAGCACACCAATATCGTACTTATAACAAGTAAGAACTTGGCTAAAAACCATTCAGAACTTATAAAAAAAATAACTGAATATAACCCCAAGGCCGTTATCGTTTTATCAAACCAAAATATACCACCTTCAATTACCAACCGTGTTTATTATCCTATAACGCAAAGCGAATACTGTGTACCACGTGTTGAAATGTGGTCAAGTTACCACATGCGAATCCCAGCCAATGATAAAGAATCTCTGTGTAATAGCATCTGGCAAACTGTTTTTGGCTATGAAGGTCAGCAACCTCGGCTAATTGATTTTAAGTTAGCGGTCAGTGCTCTTCCTAAATTCAGTGCTGAGCGGGTTCTAAGCTCTGATGTTATGAGTGAACAATTAAAGAATAAAGTCATTATTGTTGGCCAAACAAGTTCTGCGTTTAATGTAAATATTCATGCTCCTAAGTTAACGGGATTGAACGATCCTCTCCTGCTTATGGCCTATGCCGCAGACAGTATCGAAAAAACAACCACGGTGATAGAGCTTAAACCTAGTTATAGCGCCCTCATTGAACTTGCTCTGGTAATTAGCCTGCTGTTTAGCTTTCAAAAACTGGCTGTTATTTACTCATTTGTCATTGCCTTGGCAAGTTGCCTTTTCTGGGTCGTGGTCAGTTACCTTGGTATCGAGTTTGCTGCTGTTTATATCCCTGTTGGCCAATACATTATTGTTATCTTTTCGACCCTTTTTTCGGCTTTGATTGTACGAAAACTATCTGAAGATAAAGCGCTAACAGGGGTTGTAAATAATATCCAACAGAAAATGATGGGCCGTTTTTTACCGCAAACCTTTATTGAGCAAGCCTCTCCATGGGATCCAATAATTCAACTAATAAGCCAGCAATTAGATCTCGAAAAATCAATTTTTTTGGCGAGAAAAGAAGATGATCATCGCATTGTTGAAATAAGAGCGATCAATTGCGAACTCGACAATATCCAAGAAATGCGCCGTGACTACAAACGATCCCCGTACAGTGACGCATTAAAAGCACTGGGTATTGTAAAGATTAGCCGACCTTTTTTTAAAAATGTGCTCAACACCGAAATAGAGTTTATGGTCCCCCTTGTTTACGCGGGTGATGTTCGGGGTTTTTGGGCTTTATCGGTTATTCCAAATGAGACTTTTGATCGACACGCCTTTGAGAAAAATGTGAACAAATTTGCAGCACAAGTCGCTGAACTGCTCTTTCATTATCATATCTATAAAACAACTCAGGCGAAGAATCAGAACTTACTCAATAGACTTGTCTCGTTCAAACTACATGAACCAATCGATCAGCAAGTTAAACGTTCGCTCAATGACATGGAGCAAAAGTTAACAACCTTAGAGTTGGTGTTTAATCATACACGCTGCGCAACGGTTCTCTTTAACCTGTTCGGTCAAGTCGTACAAACAAATGCAGCGTTAGAACACTTTGCTAAGCAACATCAGCTTACCATTTTTGAAATGACAGCCTTAGATTTGTTATGTCATAGCTGCGCCCTTGATAGCGAAGTAGCCAAAGGTAAATTGCGCTATGTCACATTAAATAAGGCGGATATTCATTTACCGGCAGTCCTTAATAATCAACATTATGTTTTAAATATAAAAGCGATTCATACCGATGGATCGCAAACCGCTTCGGGTGAACCATTTCAAGTATCGGGTATTTTATTTGAATTTCTCGATACCTTTAAGAATGAGCCACAACTCGACGACGGTTATAATGAAACCCTGAGTGAGCAATAATGGACTTTGTCTTAGCTCTCTTTCCCGCAGGCAGTGGCCTTGGACAGTCAGTTATTACCACCGTGTGGGTGGGTACGGCCGTTGTTTGTCTATTGAACTTACGTTTTGGTTTCCCATTAACGGGGCTTGTGGTGCCAGGTTATATCGTGCCTTTGCTCATCATCAGTCCCACATCTGCCGTCGTTATCATTATTGAAGCAATCGTTGTTTATGGCTTAATGCGATTTAGCGCCCATTACATAATGGAAAAATGTGGTTATGGCGAGATGTTTGGTCGTGACCGGTTTTTTGCCATTATATTGCTGAGTATTTTAGTACGTGTTTGTATGGACACGTTAGTGTGGCCTCCCGTTGCCAATCAATTAAGTCAGTGGGATATTACCCTAGACTACGCGTCACAACTGTACTCTTTGGGTCTTGTGATTATTGCTTTAACAGCAAATGTAATGTGGAATGGCGGCTTCAAATACGGTCTAAAAGTCACCTTTATTCAACTTGTGATCACCTTTGTGCTCGTTCGCTTCGTACTGATGCCGTTTACTAATTTCAGTATTGCTAATTTAGGTATTATGTACGAAGCCGTTGCGGCATCCATTATTGCCGCTCCCAAGGCCTATATTATTTTAGTGATCACGGCCTTTATTGCCTCAAGAGCAAACATAAAATACGGCTGGGAATTTAACGGAATAATGCTACCCGCCTTATTAGCACTTCAGTTAACTCAACCCAGTAAACTGTTGACCTCTTTCGCTGAAACAGCGGTCATTTTAGTGTTAGGCGGCTCGTTAATTCACTTTACTCGCCTTAAGCACGCCAATATTGAAGGCGCTCGATTACTGCTATTCTTCTTCACTATTGGCTTCGTGTATAAACTTATTCTCAACTACATTGTGGTGTGGTATTTCCCCGCTATAAAGGTCACCGATACGTTTGCATTTGGTTATATGCTTGCCACCTTACTTGCACTCAAAATTTACCAAAAAAACGCATTAGGGCTGGTGATCAGGGCAACGTTTCAAACTTCAGTCGTTGGGGGGGCATTTGCCATTTTGGTTGGTTTTATTGTGATGCTTGTTCCGTCAATGCTGTCAAAACACACTGAGACTTCAGACATTCAGAGTCACCACGTATTCACCCTTGACCAGCAAATCAGCCGTTACAAAAGTTATTTATATACCGCACAGTCAAGCAAAGTCACCGTGAGTAGCTATAAAGCAAATCAAGCTGTCACTGATTTTAAATATGGGGTTTACCAAGTTAATCAGGCGATTAAAAATAATCAATCGATAGCCAGTCTTAACGCGCTGTTTAACCCGATAGGATTCAGACTTGAAAGTGATGAAGACTATATTTATATAATAGACACGTTTGAAGATCAGCAGCGCGGCCTTTTCGTATTAAATAAAAATCCGCAATCAACGCCTTTATTGATCACCGTACCATTTCCTATCACCGAAAGTTTAGCAAGTGATTCAGCAGGGCTTATATTTCAGCACCTCAATAGCAAAGCGCTGGTTTATGGTACCGCAAAGACACCACAACAAACGTTAGCGCAAGAGAATCAACAAAGTCCTTTCTATCAGGCATTTATTACGGCACTTAACACTGATGAAGTATTGCAGGTACGTGAGTCTAACCACTTTACTAAAGTCTCTTTAAATGATTCTCCAGCAAAATCACAGAGCCAATATTGGATTTATAATCAACTTCCTGCATCAATAAGCCAACGAGAAATTCACCAATTTATGGGGTCTGAAGAAACGTTCTTTGGTAGCGCAACAGTAAATAGTCTACCCACCTCACAATTTTCGGGCTCCTTGCTTGAGGTGTTTTTAGATAGCGACAACTACGCGAGCATATTAGCCAATGCTTATCGCGATAATAAACGCTACAGCACACTTCAGTTTAATAAATTAGAACGAGACATTAACCAAATAATTGATGATTTTTCTGTGCATATCAGTGAAAAAGGCAGTTTTAAATATCAACCACTGTCTAAAAACCAAGTGGCCCTTTGGGAGTTCGAAATACTCAAACCACTGTATAAATTAATTGCACAGATAGGAAATGATCCTCTCAATGAGAATAACCTAAATCAGTTAAAACAAATTAATGGCACTGCTGAGTTACTTAACTACCAATTACAACAGGTCCAGACAATGAACGGCCGCTATTTACTATTGAGCCCTCAGGACAAAAACCAAGCGTATCAGCAAGGTCAGGGCTTATATATCTTTAAGTTAAGTGAACATGAGTCTATCACTCTTAGTGTTCCCCGCCCTTTATTTGAAAGTAATACATTGGCTGTTGCCAGCGAGTTGTTCAGCCGCACCAATGCAGCTTACTTAGCAATTGCGGGTGCTCATCCGTATGCACATCCAAAAGCGAATGTATTAGCCGTCGATAATGTAGAGTCGTTATTTAATATCGTTCATCAAAGCTACTTACGCTTTAATGAAATGACACCCAGTTTAAACATTCAGATAAGAAGCCACAGCGCGCCTTCTTGGGTGCGCCCGAATGCTATCGCGTTCTCGACGACACAGATTAATGAGCTTGCCACACCACTGATGAATCAACTGAGTAATCAGTTAACAGCTTTGGGAATTAAGTATCAAGTTGTTGAAGGACAAGCAGCAACCAGAGGGCTTGAAATTGGTAACTCTCCTCAAGCGGGCTATCAACAATTTAATGCGAATAGCGAGCTGGCAACCTTGTGGTTAGCGTCTGATTTCAAAACACAATTTTCAGTAAGCCAAACCAGTTTGTTACAGCGTTTACTGGCTATTTCGAACACACCAACACTAACAGTGATCAATCTCGCTACTTTGTCGCCATCGAACTGGCAAGCGTTAAGCGACCTTGATAAGCAAAATATGAAGAGCATTATTGATAGCTACGCCGCGAACCAACGTCTCACGTCTTTAGCACGATTATGCAACGAAATGAATAAATGTTCACTGCACACAATTGAGTTAGAGCATGTCAATAAATATGCTTTAATGTTCAAACACAACAGCAAAATCACAGCCATATATTACCCCACTAAAAATCAGCTATTTGACCTAGATGGGTTTAATCTTATGATGAGCGGAGGCGACAGTGTATTTAATTAAACGCTTGCTTGCGCTACTTGTTATTGTCAGTGTGGTATTCTTCCTACTGTTCTTAGGTCGACACTTTTTTGTTTGGCTCGATTCAGCTGAGCCTATTGGTGCCAGCACAGGCGAAGAAACACGCTCTAATGTGCAATGGTTGAGTAGCGATAAGCCGCTGCGATTCAATTTTTCGAATCAGCGGACCCACTCGTTGCGCATTCTTTCTAATGCCGTATTTGATAACTCGATTTCTTTTGATCAACCGGTTAACTACGCTATTAAGTATGTTCTGTATGACCAACAAGAGCGTGTGATTTTAGACGATGTTTATCATCATGCGTCTAAGCTGTACACCGACTTAGACGGCCAAAAAGTTAAGCAAATTATTGAAAACAAACAATCCTTGAGTGTTGCCTCGGGACAATCTTTTTACTTACCCATAGCTCATTACCCACATGCGACCAGCTTAGAGCTGACTATGATCCCCGAACAGGCTAATCTTCAAGGAGTGGTCGTTCGTGTGCATGCTAAAACCCCTGAACAAAGTATTGATCCTCTTAACACATGGCTTAAAAGACCATTAGATCGCCGTCAACGGGCAACAAACTATTTAACGTTAGGTGAAAATGCCTTAACCAGTAACGAAATCAGTAATGCGATGGCTTATTGGTGGCAGAAAATCGCCCCGCAAGGTATTCCAGATATCGACTTTAAATCTGATATTCTCTACGAAAGCCTCCCCTATAACGTGTTGACCTATGACTTTAGTGCTGAGCAGCACGATTTAGGTGCTTACTTTACCGAAGAGGGTTTATGCGCCAGCGTTCGCTTAGATGAACCCGACAGCCTTATTTTCACCGTCAAAGAAGGCGCAAAACTGCCACATTTAATTTGGTATGACAAACTGCAATTCTCGGCGCCGACGCCTGTCAGCTTTGCTCCTACCGATATTGAAAACCGCTATCAAACACAGCTCATTGCAGCTGGATTAGTGAGTATTTGTAGTGATGAAGCGATACTTACTCAATGGCAAACTCTCTCAGACACCCCAATTTTAACGAGTTATGCTGGCAGTTATTTAATAAATGAGCAAGGTAATGTCGAGTTTGATATTGACCCCAAAAGTGACTTAAAGCTAGACGTACGTGCTTTAGAAACAAGTCAGTTAGAGGTCGTTTTATTTGATCAAACACACACAGAAATCGAACGCTACTCTTTAGCGCATAAAGGCGACGTCTCACACTACGATCGCCTTATCGACGATACAACACAAAGGCAGCGTATTGGTTTACTCACCTCGTATTATTTGCGCACGCCAGCTAATGCGTATCGAGTACAAATAAACGCGAATAAAGACGCTTATGTCCTGTTGCGCGCTCGTTACGCACAATTTCATTATCAGCGTGTAGTTGCTCATCAAAATATCACAACGCCGATTGATCAATTTTATGATATTGCAGCGTGGTACGAACTACGCGCGAATAATCACTTTGAATTAACACAGCAGGCACGTTTTGCCAATATTCGAACCTTTACGCCCCCTGCTGAAGTTGAGCCAATGACGACCTTTTATCAGCCAAGAGAGCTTTACACTCTACTGCCTATTTCAAATGTGGCCCTCGCACTTAGCCCTGACCGTTACTTTATACCTAAACAACCGGCACAAATTTTTAACTTTGGACTTTACACACCTAAGACCCCAGCCAGTTATTCTGATACGGGTGATAACAAACTGATTTTTAGGTTGTCTAATACCCGTGCTCAAGAACGTAATGCATCAGATGTGTCAGCGACTGAGTTAAAACAATTACAAAATAAAGCAACGGCAACCTATCAAAACTGGCATGGTGAGAGACCGTGGATTAAACAACGCCTCTATCAACTCAATAAAAATACGCCTTTAACACTCAACTTTGATGCGCAAGAACAACCAATGAGTGTGGTCTTTAAGCTGTTTCGTTCGCGCAGTGCACAGCCTATTGAGTTTAACATTCTTGAAAAAGCTAATTACAAATCAGGATTAACCAGCGAGTACAGTATCGCTAAACAGCGTGTTCAATTGCATAGCTCAGAATTACTTAACGCGTTTCTAATTCATCCAAAAAATAGCCAATTAAATAGCTACCCTAGCGTCACGCATACGGTATCAAGTGACATAAATAAACTGCACTCACTGACAATTAGCGCATCTGAGACAGTCTGGTTATCGATACTTCAGGAGTACCCGCTGGGGGAGCAAAAAGTAAGGTGGTGGAACAATGAATATTAAGTTTATCATCATTATCATGGGGTTATTGGTCTCGGCATGCCAAGCTGAATCAAACATCTCTGAACTTCATACCGACTTTCAACAGTGGTTAAAAAATAGCGAGGCCGTCCCTTCCCATTTCACGTTAAAGGATGGGGGGTTATACGCAAAGGAATCATTAGATTCTGGCGGTGAAATACATTTTAAAGAAACCGGATATGCCTGTATTGCGTATGCCCCACACCGCTTCTATGACCTGCATACTTTAGATATTGCACGCTCCCTATTTAATGACTGCCAGGTACTCCTTACCAATACCAAGCACCGCACAAGTCGCGACGCAAATGGCGTGCTGATTGACTTTGGTAAATATAAAGAAAGTGCTGCAAATGCATTTATTTTAGCTTATGCGGATACCGTTGAGTCTTTTACCATTTTCCAATTACATGGATTCGCCAAAGAAAAACGTAAAACTAATCAAGGCAGAAAAGCCGACATTATTGTCAGTCAAGGTCGTGAAAATGCATCGTTATTTACACGTAATATCACCGACTGCCTAAATGAAAAACTAAACGTTACTGTGATGCTCTATGGCCGAGATATTTATGAGCTTGGAGGAACAAAAAATATACTCACAACCCTTGCGCCAAGCAATAGTCAATTTATCCATATTGAATTAAGCCGCGAAATTCGCGAAAAATTAATTACTGATAACCACTTATTAAAGCTGTTTAAACAATGCCTTACTTCGTAATTGCTCTCGTTAGTATAACGCTGCTGCTATGTCAGCCAGCCAAAGCCTCACAGCCAAAACACGCCGTGCTGATGCCCCCTACTTGGTTAAACACATCACCACACTTATCGCCTTTGGCGACAACGCAGCACCTAACTTTTGATGCCAAACAGCACCGTTATTTGTGGCTACCAGAAGGTCATTGGCTTGAAATAGCCCCCGCACTTTTAAATCAGTTTATTCTAAGTGCAGGGAACACGCAGTATTTACAACAACGCTTACGCGTTCACAGCGACTTACTTTGTAATACCAAACGCTGTCAGCTGCCAGCCACTGGGCATAACCGCATTATTGCCATACAAAATCATCTCGACGAGCGTGCTGAATTTACTGCCATGATAGGCCATTACCAAGGCGCAAGAGACAGCTTTAGGCGCGCCATAAAAATAGCCGCTCCTTCCATACAACTAAGCTCAGCCCAAGGAAATGAACGGTATTATGCGCTCAAAAAAAATGAAGAAGTGAAGCTGTTTTTTCCTGCCGCAAAAAAACTAACGATCTCTGTACGTCAAAATATGCAGCAGCCCGATCCTAATGGTGTGGTGTACGCATCTATTGATAACGAACTGGTTGCCAGAGTAAATACCATAAATAGCCAAGCATTTGAATTTAGCGAATACGATGTTGGACTTGTAAACAGTGACTACCTTGCCATTGCGGCTGGGCAGTATTTAACTCTTAAAAGTCACACCAATGCGTATATTAAAATAGAGCAAAGCCACCGCGCTATTTATGATGACCGCGCAGCCGAAAAAGAACAAGAAAAACTGTTACTCCCCTATTGGCTAACAACCGCAAATGAAGCGATTGAATCGGTTTATAACACACACTCTTTTAGTGTGTTTAGCGATGATGTGTACACACAAAACAACCCGCTTTCTATAAAACGTCATTACAACTTATTATCGATGATGACAGTGCAATCAAAACTCACAGGCAGCACAGAGCATTCATCACTACAAATGCATAGCAAAACCATTAGCGAATTAGTGGAGCAACGCCTCGTTGATGAGCGGTTTTACCCACGTATTAATCAACAAGTGCGCGAATTAACCTACCTTGGACACCAACCCATTGAGTTCGATTTAAGCATTCAACAACGTGCAACGCCGTGGTTAACCCTTAATGCAAAAACACAACAAGACACCCAATTTCAGTTAACCGCGGGTGAGCGTAATTGGCTTATAAACCTAAAAGCGACCGAACATTATCAAACACTTATGATTTCGGTGCCTATTTCAACCTCATCGGTAACGATTAAAAGGCTAACCAACACCTCGAAGCCTATCGATTTTGCCCTGTATGCGAGAACACTCGCCTCCTTACCGAGTGACGAATTACTGTATCAGCAACAGGGAGACCTCAGTGAAACAAGCCCTATTATCGCTAATTTATTGAGTCGTTATTTAAACAAACAACATGACGACTATGTGGCTTCAATCGAACCCTATACACCGGCTTTGCAAAATAACCCCGATATAGACTGGCAAGCGTCACTCACAAAAGCACAACATATTGCTACATCAGCGCCTCTAGAAGCACTGGCTTTGTTAAAACCGTTGAGCACAAGCCCAGACCCTGATATTGCAATTCAAGCATGGCAGCTAAGAGTAGCCATACTGCGTGAACAACATCAGTTTCACCTTGCCAACAGTTACCTTGAAGGCTTGTATAAAAGCGCGCAGCACGCTCAGTTAAAACACTATGCCGCACAAGCCCTTGTTCGTGCCTATCAAGCAGAACAAATCGAGCATAAACTTTTTGCATTATGTGCGGGGAACGTGAGGACAATAGAGCAATGTGAAGCTCAACTTATAAACCTCGCAGTAAAACAGCAAAAGAACCGTTTAGCAGTATGGCTTGCACATCACACCCAGGCGCAAACACAGGTTGAACACAGTTTTAGTGCGCTCAATTATCAGAGTTTAACGGAACTTGAAAAACCTGAAGAGGCACTTTACCAGCGCTTTATTGGCTCGCAATACGCGTTTATTAACCCAGAAGGAAAGCAACAAAGCACCCTCGTTAATAACGATATACCTTGGGTATTTACCGCTAACCACGCAATGCATTTAAGCATAAAGGCGCGGACTAAAGCCGATCAAAGTGGTGAATATCATACCGCGTGGTTAAAAGCTGATAGTCAGTATCAGCATAAGTTAATGCCCATTTTTAGTGATATAGCGGCCACATCCCAATTCGTCAGTAATCAGCAAGCAGTCTCTATTGCCGCTAATTTGGTTATTAGCTTGCAAGCCGGTGAAACGCTCACTGTGACCACCAATCAAGCTGCTTACCTTGATATAAGTGTTATTCCAAAGCAGTTATTTGCACTTTTTGATTATTATTCTGATGCCACCACTCAAGCAACTAGCGATGATATTAGCTCGCTTATTCATGCGTACGATACAACGCCAAACAAACTCCTTATCAATGGGTTGTATCTACTATCTGAAAAACGTCTCATCAATAATCAGTACACACAACTGCTGCAACGAATCGACACGCTTCCCCCCTCTGCCCATTCGGTTTTCTTACAAAATAGAATTGAACGCTTTGGTCAGTGGCAGCCCATTGAAAGCATGCTCGATTTCGCTGGTACACGTCTGTTTAATATGCAAGAGACTGAACAACGTAGTTTTGCCGACAGGTTTGCTCAACACACGACTCAATCCGCACCAGAGCAAGGGATCTTATTACGCCCTTTTCATACTTTATACGTTGATTTAACGAAGACTGAAGGCACACAAATTCGCTTTAAATTTAACTTTTCTAGCGCAGAATTAGCGCGTGCAAATAGAGCAAATATCTCTTTTCAGTTAGCAAATCAACAAAAGGTGTGGTCTGTTTCTGAGCAGCAAAGCATTCCATTCACTTTTAATAAGCGAGAGTTAAACAACAATACAATTGCCGTACGTTGGCTCAACCCATACTTGTCGCAACAGCTTGCTATTGAAGCAGAGCAATATATTGCGGGGCAATGGAGAGCGTTGCCGCTACCAACAAATTTAGCGTTTTATACTGTATCAGCTGATACGCCACTTATTGCTAACTTACCTGCCGATACATTAGTAAAACTAGAAGAGATGAATGAAAACAAACGTAGCGAGCGTCGTTTTTTCCATCCAGCAGGTAAAATTGAAGTGCGCACGGATCAATTAAAGTATGTACGCCTCTATCGTTGGCATTTAAGTGAAAGAAACAACAAGATTACGAGTTTTTCTGACATCAATACGCCGCTGCCAGAACTAATCACTTATCAGGCACCATCAGCACCTAAAATAGTGAATAAGCAAGCCACTTTGCATAGCGATGAGACCAACCTACAAGGCTTTATTCGCTTTGATCGACAACATATATTTCAAAGTGCAGAAGACATTCCTGCACAACAAGAAACCGACATAGGTGTGAGGCTTCGCTTTAATGATCAACAACATTGGTATCAATTAGAAGGCTATTATGCGTTTGACGAAAAGCAGCATGACTTCATTGCCTTAAATGGTTACCACTCTTGGCTTGATGACACGAGCCATTGGTTTATCGATTCACAGATCACAAGTCGATGGCAGCTTAGTCGTGATAACTCAGATAGCCAATACGCGTTAAATGGCGCTATTAGTATTGGACAAGTATGGCGCCAAGATACAGTGCATCGGCATCAATGGTCTGTTGCCCCCTTTATTCACATCAGTAGCGCAGACTTAAACGACTACCTCAATGACGAGAAACTAAACTCTAATATTTTTAATTTTTATCGTGAAAATCATGCTTCTGGCTGGCAAGGTTCTTACCAATATCGCTACCAACCTTGGGTAGATAACTACCTCAACTTTGGTGTTGCATCTGGCTCAAATGATGATTGGCTAAGTCTTGATTATTTGCGGTTTAACAGCAGTTGGAACCAATATTACCATGGTCACATTTTGCAAGTTGGTCTTGATAGCTACTACCGTTTTGCCGATGATCATCGTGCAACAGCCACGTGGCAGTACATCAGTCGGGTAGCTTGGCAAAAGCAAATTGATATAGGCTCCTTCTCACAGGGTTGGCTAAAAATCAGTTGGCAGCAAGACTGGGGATGGAATAACCATAATATCAGTCTGGAATTTTCATCGGGCAATAATCAGCATACTGGCTTTGCTCCCTATGCCCATGATGAAATTATTTTTCCGACACTTCAACTTAACCATTTGCTAGAGCGAAGAGATTATGAGCAGTAAAGAACTTAAAAAACGCTTAGAAACCTTACTTTTTGCAGATATCGCAAGCTTTTGGTTAGATCTCTACAGGCAAAAATACCGTCAATTAGTCAACGAGCTAAGTCAATGGGAATTGATCAAGAACCAACCAGACGGACACGACGAAGATGACTGGCTATTACTGCAAGCAATTGCCTTTTTAACTCATAAAATAGATACCCTACAACATCAACTTACAAAGTTAGATGCAGATCACAGCCGTTTTATAGAAAAGCTAAGTCATGCCGAACTCAAAGCAGAAAGACAGTTCCATATACTGGATTATGCGGCCACGTTAGGGGCTGATAAACAACAGTTACAACAAGATCAAGAAGCCTTCACACGTTGGTTTGATGAAGGGGCCATGATCAACCGTTATCAAGATAAAGTGTCTGAACTTGAGCAATCATTAAAGTTTTTAATTGGTAAACTGGGCGACTTAACGCACCGTTATTTATGCCTTCATTTACATGAAATAGAGCAGTCATGGCAAACCGTAAATTTAGAAAGCTTTTTTTTAGATTTACTCGAACACACTGATAATGATGCAATAAAAAACTCTCTTTTTAGAGCCTTGGCAAACCAAGTTACTTTATTAAGCGAGCATGTGGACGATCCGGAATTTAGCGCGGATCTGGTTGAAATGCTGTTACTCTCACTTGAGAAATCAACCACACCACATGCAGCCAAAGTGGATATATTAGAAATATTGATCAACCTTCGCCCCACCTTTACCCGTTATTTCATGCGTTCGCACATTGACTTAGAGGTCCCAAAGACGGGTAAAGCTGACCGCCAGCAATTATTTTTATTAAGCGCTTTTTCAGCCATCATCAGTAAACAACAAACGCTCAATGAGGCAAATCAAAACCTGTTACAGTTGCTGGCAGCTCACCCCTACCCGCGCGTGCGTCAAAGTGTGATAGAACAATGTTTTATTTTGCCGTGCTCATTCGCACTTGCACTAATAACCGAGCGTTTAGAAAAAGAAACCCACCTCGCAATCAGGCTCACATTAATTAAACAATTAACCGCAACCCGATTTAGCGATGGGCAACACAGCTTGATTATTTGGCAACAGCAACTGATGCAAGCTCAACATTTTGCAGAGCAACGTTTATTGCTCGAACTTGCACCACGTATTATGTTTAATTTACAGGTTGAGTGTGAGGAGCAACAAGCCAATACGATTTTCAAGCGCTTCATCGACACCTTAAATAAACACCTTGAAGCACAACAAAACCTTGCCATAAAGCGGATTATTAGCCGTGTCCGTGAACAACTTGTCAGTTTTATGCACCAACAACACGTTGCTCAACTCGAGGCAAACTTAAACACCCATTCGTCAATCAATAACCAAAACATTGACGAGGCACTACTAGGCCGGCTTTTAAGTCAACAGGCGCAAAAATATGAAGCCTACAATGTGAGTCAAAAGAAACAAGGTTGGCACATAAATCAAGGTTATCAACGCGGCTTCCGCTTTTGGCGCTTTTGGCATGAATTTAAAAACCCCAGTACAGGTAAGCGCCAAAGCTATAACCATTTACAAGCAAGAAAACCCAGTGCATACATGCATGTTCCTAGCTGCACTGTCACAGAAATTAGCCAAACAGATGTCCCCGGCGAACCGCGATTTGATGACCTACAATTTAGTTCGCGTCCTCATTTGCCATTGCTCGACTTTCTTTTAAGTACTTTATCGCAAGATAACTTAAAATCCCCAGCGAAAACCTATACCCCTGACGGCATATTAGTCGTAACACCACCCAAAACAGTATTTAAACGCCTTCAAGCATACTGCTGGATTTCATTTAACTTTGAAGAACTTAATAATTTACGAAACGGCTCAGACATAGAGCAAAATAATTTTTTAAATGCTTTAAGAGCGAAAGGATTTACATTTGATTTCCAACAATATGGTGCGGTACTCGATAGCGACTTCCCGGTAGAATCAAGTATTGCGACTCTGTATAAAAAACTCGCCGTTACCCCTTTTATGTTTAATATTTGGGTGAGCTTTAAAGAATATGCCTATTCAATTTATCAAAACAGTATTGGTCAGCTGGTATTTTTCGTGCTGGCTTTCATAGGTTACTTTTGGACACGCCACATAAAAGTGAGCCGCCAAATTCGCGCCGACAGAGCGCAAATTCCTGTATCTATTGGTGGTTGGGGTACTCGCGGAAAATCAGGTACAGAGCGATTAAAAGCAGCACTGTTTAGTAGCTTGAGTTTAAAGCTAATCAGTAAAACAACAGGCTGTGAAGCCACATTAATTTATGCAAGAGCCAGTGGTGAGCAATTCGAAATCCCCTTGTTCAGACCATTCGATAAAGCCAGTATTTGGGAGCAAGGTGATGTGCTTCATTTTGCAAAAAATGTTAAGGCCGATGTGTTTTTGTGGGAATGCATGGGGTTAACACCTCGTTATGTCCGTATTCTGAGAAACTGGATGCAAGATAACTTTTCAACAATAACCAATGCATACCCAGATCATGAAGATATATTAGGCCCCACAGGCATTGATGTTGCAAACGAAACAAGTCATTTCATTGGTGAGAATAGCCTTGTTTTTACCAGTGAACAAAATATGGCGCCGATTTTAGAACTCAATGCCAAACGAAAAAATGCCAGTTTAATTCAAGTGCATTGGGCAGATGGTATGCAAGTTACTGACGATATTCGTGCTTTATACCCATATCAAGAACACCCCGCTAATATTGCCCTTGTGTGTAAAATGGCGCAACACATCGGCCTTAGTAAAGACTATGTGTTTAAAGAAACCTCTGCACGCATTATTCCTGATATCGGCGTATTGCAACACTATCCACAGGCACGCATAGGCGCAATATCTCAGTCGTTTGTTAATAGCATGTCAGCCAATGAGCGCCTAGCAACACTAGAAAATTGGCAGCGATTGAGCCTTTATGATTTAAATAATAAAGCAGATACGCAAGTGATCGCCTTAATCAATAACCGTAATGATCGTGTGGCACGCTCCAAGGTGTTTGCCGGCATTTTAAGCCATGATTTGCGATTTGACCGCATCGTTGTCATTGGTACTAACGTCGATGGCTTTTATAGTTATTACCTGCAAGCACTCACAGAGCGCATCGATAAAATTATCAGCAATAATGACACCAAGGCCCTTGAGATTTTACTCACTCAGCTTAATTTAATGTCATCTTGTCAACTAAAGGCACGTTTAGTTATCGCCTATGATGAAGATATTGCTGAGAAATTACTCTTGTTAGCGCACCGCACTTCTGTAAATAAAACCGATATCAGCGAAGTACTCACGGATGCGAGTAAAAAGGAAATTTCGACAATCCTATTAAACCTAAAACATTATCAAGCCCGAACAACCTTAGACTCTTTAAAACAAGACATATCTAAGCACAGTGAAGAAATCAAGCAGCAACTACTCAGTATTGCAAAATCAAAAGTGACCTTGCTTGATGATAGTAGTTTATCTGCGGATGCACTCACCGACACAATCTCTGACTTAGCATTAGCAAATACTCATCAAGTCATTGTTGGGATGCAAAATATTAAAGGTGTCGGCCTCAATTATGTTTATGCATGGCAACAGTGGCAAAAGATTTCACACTCGGTAGAACACCTTTTTGATGAGCAATGCACGGCCAAAGAGTTTAGAAGTACACTGTCTAATTTAAATATGATTGTGTCTTTCAATCGTTTAGATATTGATTATCTTCAAGAAAAACTAGCGCTTTTAAAGAAAAGTGCATTGGCGCAAAATGAGTTTTGCCAAGCTGAGATCACAAGTCTATTCAACAAACTAGATAAAACAGATAACAAGCAACAACACACACAACAACATCAACATGCTTTTACACGTTACTTTAACCAAGTCGTTGAATCTTTTTTAGATGCTGGGGCTGCTGTTAAACGTAAAAAGCGCGCAAATCAAATTTACCAAGACATTGCTGATCAACGCATCACATTAGAAAAAGCCATAAAAGTATTGGGTAAGTTAAATCGAAATCAAAAAGCGGGGTGGTTTGCGAACAAGTCAGAACAAGATTAACTAAATAATGACAAAGTAAAATAAAAATCATACTAAAGGAGGTTTAGCATTTTAAACCTCCAAAGTAATTGAAAAATCAGAATTTTCCCAAAGATAAAACAACTGTTTTATCGTCAATAAGTTACCTAATTATTAGGGTATTTCGCATATAAACAGGACCGTTCCTCGTTTGAATACACTTACTCTAAAGCAGTAAGATGATACCTGTTCAGAATAGATCATTGCAGAGACAGTATTCGTTATAAAACGACTTAACGTTTGTTAGCCACACGGTGTGTACAGCGAAATAAATTGTGTTCAAAGCCTCAAAAATGCCAGCAAATCGCTGGCATTTTTTTTACTTTGAGCATTATACTTATACGTGCTAATAGTGAGTGTTTTGGCAGCGTATTAACATCATTGATTAGTGATCTTTTTTTGCTCAAGCATTTCTTTCCAATGCATTATCTCTGCCGGTAAAATAGGCGCAACACCTTTAAACCCAGCAACTTCAAGCATTTCTTCAACACTAACCACTCCTTTCTTACGCTTGAATACACCGCGTACATAAGCAATGGCATGTAAGCCACGCTCTGAATGAAACTTTTGCTCAATATAAAAATACTTATGATCCCATCCGACTAAACGCGTGCTTACTGTGTATTTTTGCATCGGTTTAATGTCTCGAATGTAGGTGATTGCCGTTGCGTTAACGATTGGAAACCAACGACGCTTCATAATATGCTGCAACAATCCAACCCGCTCAGTCATCCAAGTACGCGCTAAATCCATGATGCCTAAATACCGAGAGTTAGTCAGATGAAAATTTATATCACAATCAGTGGGTAATGCTTTAAATTCAATATCAATCGTATCAAGTAAGTCTTGGTAATCACGATTACGTTTAATTTTAAAAAACAATAAAATGAGTCGGAAATAGAGGTTCACGATAAAGGTCTAACCAGTTGTTAATGAGCAAAGTGTATCACAGCATATTGCTATGGCGAATATTCTGCTCTAATCTGTGCATATATTAGTATAAAAAAAGAATAATCTAATGAAATTTATTAATTTAGCGGCCTTGTTGACTGCAAGCTTATATACTCAATCTGCCTTTGCTGATTTTAATTACCCGGGCGAAGGGACTTTAAGTTACCCTACTGGGGTTGAGAAACCCTTTAAGTTTGGTTTTGGCTGGCAACAAGACACAGAGAAATTCACCATTGGTAATAAAACCTATGATATGTCGTTGCCTGAGTCTTACTCTGTCGCCATTACATTAAGTAAAGATGAGCAACAAATATGGGTACAGGAATTTAATAATGGGTTCTTCGAAGGGTTTCGTTGGCAAATTGGCGAGCACACTCTGGCATTAGAAAAACGTCAGTTTTCTGAAGCAGTCAAGGGCGATTATGTGATAAGCCTAGATAACCGAGACTACTTTTTTGCGCGCAACAATATCAGTATTGTTATTAAATTTGATAACGAGGGTATAAAAAACATCGCCATTGATGGCGTCACAAAAGACATGGGCACTAAACAATAGTGCCCATAGGGTAATTACACTTTCACCGTTTTACGATTAATGCCGTAATCTCTAAGCTTATTAGCCACCGCGGTATGGCTTAACCCTAAACGCTTCGCTAGCTGACGAGAACTTGGATACGCCGGATACAACTTACGAAGTAACGTGGCTTCAAAGCGTTTTACGGCTTGGTCAAGTGTGCCCTCAAAGTCTGACTCCAAATAGCCTAAATCATGTGTAAATGTTGGTAATTGTAAATGCTCAATTCTAAGCTCATTATCATCTAACAATGAAACAGCGCGATAAATCGCGTTTTCTAATTGTCGCACATTACCCGGCCACGGATAATCCTGTAAAAACCGTAAACATTCTTCCGATAAAACAGGCACCGAATGACCGTTTTGCTGAGCGTATTTTTGAATAAAATGCTCAGCAAGTGGACCCACATCCGCTTTTCTATCACGAAGTGGCGCTATTTCAAGAGTCAAAACGTTGATACGATAGTAAAGATCTTCTCTGAAGGTGCCTTCTTGAACCATGGCTGGCAAATCTTTTTGAGTCGCCGCAATAATACGAACATTCACTTTAACTTCGTTTTCATCGCCTACTTTTCTAAAAGTTCCATCCTGCAAAAAGCGTAATAACTTAGTCTGCAACTGAGTCGACATTTCACCCACTTCATCTAAGAATACGGTGCCGCCATCAGCCTGCTCTAACACGCCTCGTTTTGGGGCTGCATTTTCCTCGTAACCTGCATAGCCAAACAGTTCAGATTCAGCAACATCATCTGGTAACGAGGCGCACGATAAAGCAATAAAAGGTTTTACAGAACGATTAGACGCATAGTGGCAAGCACGCGCTAAAAGCTCTTTACCCGTACCTGTTTCACCGGTTATTAAAATAGGTGCTTCGAGTTGCGCCATTTTCCGTGCTTCTCTGACAACACGACGCATAGCAGTACTAAAGTTATGAATAGTGGCAAAACTTTCTTGCCCATAACGACGAAAAGCACTGACCTGCTGACCAAGACGGCTTTGCGATTTAATATTAATAACAGCACCTGCAAGCACATCCCCTTCAACGCCTTGGGGAACTGAAATAGGCAGAATATCGGCAATAAAGTCTTCACCTGCCACTTCAACACGCGTGGTTTGTCCTAATACTTCTTTACCCTCAAGCCAGCGGGTGAAGTTAAAGCCTTTCAATAAATTATTTATATTAGCGCCAATGACTTCTTTTTCTGATAACTGTAAATCACGGCATGCTGCATCATTACATAAACGCACCCATCCTTTTGCGTCTATAGAAATAACGCCGTCGGGCAAGGCTCTCAGCAGTGTATTTAGCTCATTATGTTCTCGCTCAGAAGGTAAGAATGCAGTTGTTCGCACATCTTTTACGCCATCAATTAAACGAATTGATGGCATAATTTTTTGAAACTGCTCAAACTCTATCGGTGGAAAACTCACATACATTCGGCAATTAACCGAATCAACTTCGATACCTTTTAAATCGACCTGGTAACTTACCAAAATATTGAGAATTTCTTGTGCGATACCAATTCGGTCGGCACAGTGAATATCTAAACGCATTACATCCTCAAAGAACGGGAACCTATAGTATGAGAATAATACGCTAACTCCCCATTTCTGGGTAGTCTATTGTAAAGATTTTTGGACAAACGTGTGCAAAAAACTCAATTGCTTGGGTACTTGGTCCACTCTTGGCCATCTAATTGGATATAAGGCTGTCCTTTAATGTACATCATAACGGTATCTTGGTTTTCAGCGACTACCGGAGCACTTGGTAAATTATCAAGCACACGCTTAACAGGCACCGTACCCGCAAATACATCCAGTTTCATGGTGTTATTGATAAGTTCAGACAACGAAAAATAGCTCATCGTCTGTTGTACATCATTCAAACCGCTGTGTTTAACATCAGGACCAATAAACTTCACGGCAGTGGGTACAGACACAATTGACGGGCTTGGGATTTCACGAAGACCTGCAAATTGTAGTTTATCACCCTCTAATGCTGCGCCATGTTCAGGCACAACCATTAACAGTACATTGCGCCCTTCTCTTTCAAGCTGACTAATAAAGTCATCAATATCACTAAATAAATGCTGCTGGCGAATTGGATAACTCTTTAGGCTATTCATGCGAGAGCGGCCCGCTAGCTGATTACCATCATGCAAGCTAATCGTGTTGTAATAAAGCGCACGTGGCTGCTTGGTATTTTTATGGCTCTCCAACCAATTACTTAAGATAGCGGCATCTGAATAAATAGGCTTTCCATCGAAACCATATTGCGCAGCTTGAAATTGACTAAAATCCAAATTAGGCACTGACACGCCACCGTATTGTTTGATCAAGCCAATAAAGTCATCAAAATGACCATCATGATTTAATGCCACGCTCGTGTTGTAACCTAGCTGCGATAAGTTACTAAATAATTGACACTCTTTAGCTACAGGTTTAAACAATTGGTCTTGAGGAGTTTGCCCACAACTCGCACGCAGTAACCTTATTGCTGCAGGACCACTGTATGAGGTTGCTGAATTAAAATTACTAAACAAAATATCAAAGTTATCAAATAAATCACGCGGTCTCACACCAATGGCGTCCAGGTCCGCAGTGGCCAAAGAGCAAATATTAAGCACAACCACGTCAAAGGGTTGTCCATTGAAATTAGTCGGAAATTGGCTTTTTAGTTGAGTTTGTTGCTGATAAAAATCATCGAGTTGTTGATCAAACGTTTTTTGTGGTGACGAACTCGACACTGCGACAGGTACCTGTTTTTTCGTTGATTGATTATTCACAACCACAGGGGTTGAGAGTGTATCTGTTACTGTCGTCGCACTCAGCCAATAAACGTAAATAAACCCGACCACTGAAATACTGGTGTAGCGTATCCATTTTACTGAATACCAATACACCACGACTAAAACAAACAGCCCCAGTAATATATCAACACTGATCACTCGCGTCGCAATCTCCGCAAAGTAAGCAAAGCTGAAGTCTTGTACATTTTCAGCTTGTTTAGTTAAACGTGAAATGGGGGGGAGCCACGAATCGTGATACAAAAGTGCAGCCCCAACTACGACACTGATACTCTGTTTTAAATACGTTAACCATTTGATTTGAAATGACACGGCTAAAAAAGCAAAAAACGCTAAATTTGCGACGAGATCAAATGAAATATCACCACGACTATAAAGAAAAAACTTTACTAAAAAGTATAAGTTCCAAACACCTAATCCTGAAAGCCTCACTGAGAATCCTTTTTCTGTTTTTTGGGAGTATAGGGCGTTAATAACACATGCCTAAAAGTCAATGTACGGTAAATGCTTACTATTTTTTTAAACAAGATTTTACCTGTATTACTAATCAAAACCCCCAATAATAAAGCGATAATAAAAGTAATAAAGAACTGATTTAAACTCATATTTGCTCACCTTTTAAAGTTACTTTTACGGGTTTAGAGATAGGCCTAATCACCTTTTTAAATTCAGGAGTCTCCTTATTCAATGAAGAAATATCAGCTGTTTTAGCATCAAAAACATAACTGACATTTTCTTTTAATTGCTCGGTGTAATCAGGCACGTCAACATTGGTATACCTGCGCTGCAGATGACGGCATTCTTGCTGAATGTAGAAATGATCTGCAATCACATTTTTCGACATAAAAAAGTCGCTAATTTCAAGCTTAAATAAATGCTTAATCGCACTTTCTACGTCATGCTCACGACACGCATGTAAATACAGGTAAATATAATCGTCAGCAAAGCTAAAAATATCCCCTTCACGTTTTACATGAAACAAATGCAGCGGGTGTATTGCATCTATACGGGGTAAAAGTTGTAACATAACAAGCACCCCGCTAACACCTAAATTTGCAGCTGAGTCACTATGCTTAGCAACTTGTTCAACAAATTTATTTATCGGCAGATACCCTTTAGTCAGTACGTTTTCACTGTATTTCAATACCTCATCAATTGAGTTAGGAAGTGGTCTTGAAAACTGGAATCCTTGGATTGATTGAATTTGTGATTGTAACCGCGAAGGCTCAGAGAAACTGTATAAAATAAGGTTCACGCCTAACGTTAAAAAGAGGCACTCATCTTGATGGCGAATAATGCCATCTACATTTTGAATGACTAGCTTTAACTTTCGACCACATTGTTTGCGAAGCGAAAAGCACTCACCAGCCAATGCAGACAAATCAGTGTAGCGCGTTACCGAAAACACTAATGTAGCAGCTTTTTTTGTAAGGCCTAGTTTATACAGTGCATTATTATCTTCGACTATTTTATAAGACAGCGGTAACTTCGTCCCTTGCGGCAACGCATGTTTAACAAGCCATACCTCATCTTCATCTAATCCTTGTTGCGATGATGTTTGCTCATTCGACTCTTCTAAATGAGCATCAAAAACGCTCAATTGCCCCTGCAAAAGCTCACAATTTATAGAATGACCCGCAATTACGCCATCTTTATGGCTCCAATAGTCATATTCTAAGGTACGAATTGAGGCTTCTTGAGTAATAAAAATTTGGCCATCAAAAAGCGTATTTAAAGCCAGAAACTGGCGCCTTACATCACTAATACGCGAGCCCGAAATCAAGAATATAACTGTTACGTTTTTAGCAATAGATAAATCACGGTAAAACCCGAGCTTTTTAGTTAATTGCGCTTCAGTAAGAGGTACTAGCAGCTCTGAATCCAAGTGTAAAATCAGTGTACTATTTCGAAGCTCTTTATATTGTTTTAATTCCTGAATCACGCCGCGAGAGAAATGTAAGTTTTTTGCTAAATTTGCATCGTGATGTAAATGAAAAGGATGCAGCAAACCTTGCTCAAAAAGGCTAAATAATAGCGTGTTATTTTCACTCTCAAAAAACACCTCAACGTGCTCAGAGAGCAGGAAAACAGGGTCTTTATTACTAGCTAATAGGTGTCTTACTAACTCTAATAACTGATTGTCTAAAGATGCCAACAGTGCATAATTTGCACAGCGCTTGAGCGCTGAGTAAGCGTTTTGTAATCCTGTAATTTGTAAATGGGGCACCAGAAAATCCTTTTAAAAGATACTTTAGCGCTAGTTTTAAGCGCTATTCTATATATAATGCGGCTTATGTCCATGTATCGTAGACAAATTAAATTCAGTTTTTGCCGTTATAGGTCTATTAGATGAATGACTTTGCATTTAAAAAATCAACTGTTTTAACAAAAAATGACATTGACAATTTATTACGCCAATTTGGCGGAAAAAATCAAGGTTATATTGAAATAGTCGACGTTGAAAAAAACCGTCAAACGATCGATAAATATCCTTTAATTAAAGATATCGCTTTATCTATTAAAGATACACAACAAGATAAATTATTTAACAAAAGCACATACTAAAGAATGAAAAAGATTTTCGTGAAAGGGATAAAAGGAGGTACTGGAACCACATCGGTAGTGGCAAACCTTGCGTGTGCTTTAAGAAAATCACATGAAACAGTCTATGTAATAGATCTCGATCCTAAAAGCGACATAGGCTTACACCTAGGGCTTGCATGGGACCATTTACTAGGATGGAGTGATTACGCCGATTTTGCATCTGCCAGTGAGCAGTTCCATCAAGATAATGACGGCGTCACGTTCTTACCGTACGGAAGTGGCTCAAACACAAAAAGCAGCTTTAAAGATATAATAAATCATTGCCAGCAACTTCATGACAGCGATGACGCGTGGTTCTTATTTGATTGCCCTGCACATATTAATGCACTTGAATACCCGCTTGACTCTGAAGATATTTTTCTTGAAGTCATCAATTGTGACGCCATATGCCATAGTTTGATGTATAAGCAACTGAATTTTTTAAAGCAGTCTGGTTCATCGTGGCAGCACTACTTCTTGACTAATCGTTTTAATTCAGCGTCTGAATTAGAGTCTGACTTATTACAGCTATGGCAATCTGAATTACCTCTTTTTGCGCCTTTATACATCAACAAAGACGAAGCTATCATGGAAGCAACCGCATTTCGTAATGTGGCGATTAATTGTGCTCCATACAGTGTTGCCAACGATGACTTTGAAACCTTAGCCGGTTGGCTCGTTAGTCGTGCAAACAATAATGAATCATAAGCCAACAGCAATGAAATTACCTGAACGTATCATCAAAACCTGCTTAGGCTTCTTATTTACAAAGAAGATAACTCGTTTTGTGTTTTTTAAATTTCATGGCTACTTTAATCAGCATAAAATAAGCCTACTTGGGGCATTTATTCTGCCTTTTTTGGTGTTATTTTTATCCTTGTTTATAAAACTGGACAAAAACAGAAAAAACCAAATAAAACAAAAGTTAAAGTACTTTTATCCGCATGTAACGCGCCCCGTTGTCACACCCAGTAACTGTGTACGCATTTTATTGCAAAGTATTTATTTAGCCTTGTTCAACACCACAACAACATCACAGGCACAGATAAGCTATGAGCAGCGTAAAACATGGCGAAAAATAAAGCATTCACTCAGAATACTGCGCCTTGTCGACAAAAAATTAGTGCGTGCATTTAAGCGACTTTGGCTGTTTGCTAAAACAAACCCATCAGCAGAATCTTACCAGCGTATTAGTAAAGCTGAAATTTGGAACAATCGCATACTGAAAATCGCGTTTTTCACCATACTCATTTTTGCTGTGGCAGTTTTTGTCACGGTGCCTTTCAGTATCGAAGCACAAGCGGTGTTCATTAGTTTACTGCTTATCGTTGCCTACTCGCTAAGGCGCGTTGAAGGACAGATGGCCACCATCACCATGATCACGCTGGCAGTCACAACATCAACACGTTATTTATGGTGGCGCTACACCGACACGCTTAACTGGGATGACCCCGTCGCATTAGCGTTAGGTATTGGCTTATTATTAGCTGAAAGCTATGCGTGGCTGGTGCTTATTTTAGGCTTTTTTCAAACCATTAACCCACTAAAACGTAAGCCTTTACCACTTAATGAAGACACGTCAACGTGGCCAACCGTCGACATTTATATTCCGACTTACAATGAGCCATTAAGTGTCGTTAAACCTACCACTATTGCTGCCCAAAGCATCGACTGGCCTGCTGATAAGTTAAACATCTACATTTTAGATGATGGTAAGCGTCCTGAATTCGCTGAATTTGCAAGACAAATTGGGGTTGGCTACCTAACTCGCTCAGACAATAATCACGCTAAAGCGGGTAATATGAATCAGGCTATGAAAGTGACACAGGGCGAATATATCGCTATTTTTGACTGCGATCACATCCCTGCCCGCTCTTTCTTACAAATGACTATGGGGCAATTTCTTAACGACAGCAAAGTGTGTCTAGTGCAGACTCCACATCACTTTTTCTCTGCGGATCCATTTGAACGAAATTTAAAAAACCATCGAAAAATCCCGAATGAAAACATGCTGTTTTATGGCTTAATTCAAGACGGAAATGACATGTGGGACGCTACATTTTTCTGTGGTTCGTGTGCTGTACTCAGGCGAAGTGCGCTTGAAGAAATAGGCGGTTTTGCCGTTGAAACCGTCACCGAAGATGCTCACACTGCATTAAGAATGCAGCGTGCAGGCTACAAAACCACCTATATCAATATTCCACAAGCTGCAGGGTTGGCTACTGACAGTTTATCGGCACATGTGGGTCAAAGAATTCGCTGGGCACGAGGGATGGCGCAAATTTTCCGCTTAGATAACCCGTTGTTTGGTAAAGGCCTGAATATTGCTCAACGACTCTGTTATCTCAATGCAATGTTACACTTTTTATCTGGTATCCCTCGCATTGTCTTTTTAACGGCCCCGCTTGCACTAATTTACTTCAATGCACAAATTATCTATGCGCCTTTTGTGGCTATTTTCTTATATATAGTGCCAACATTATTGCAGGTAAAAATTACTAACTCTCGTATTCAAGGTAAGTATCGTTACTCTTTTTGGGGGGAGGTCTATGAGTCTGTTCTTGCGTGGTATATTTTAAAACCCACCACAGTTGCGTTAATTAACCCTAATAAAGGAAAGTTTAATGTGACTGAAAAAGGGGGATTAAACGACACCGATCATTACGACTGGACTATTTCAAGGCCTTACATCATCCTTTTACTTATCAATGTTATCGGCATGACTTATGGCGTATTCAGACTCTTTTTTGGTGATACATCACAGATAGGTGTGTTAATTATCAGTATGTTATGGGCAAGCTACAACGTTATAATTCTGGGTGCTGCGGTTGCCGTTGCAGCTGAAGCAAAACAAGTACGTAGCTCACACCGAATTAAAGCTAACTTCCCTGCTGCAATTAGATTAGCCAACGGACACACGATAAAGGTCAAAATCACCGATTACTCTGATAACGGCGTCGGGCTTGAAACAGAACATAGCCACCTGTGCCGTGTAAACGATAAAGTTGAACTACTAATGAGCCGAGGCTTTAAGCAGTATTCATTTGCCACCTACATTTGCAACACACGCGACAAACAATTGGGCTTAACGCTTCGTGATCTAGATTTAGAAAAACAAAAAGCGTTTATTCAATGCACCTTCTCTCGTGCAGATGCCTGGCTTGATTGGCAAGAAAACTTTAAACACGATAAACCGTCATACAGTTTTTCAAATGTATTTTACACCAGCCTTCGAGGCTTTAAGAACTTGATTTTCCACGCTCCAAATGAATTAAGACCCGTCATTGTATTTGTATCGCAGGTCTTATATTTTGTGGCCTCGTTATTACCTAAAAAACCAACAAAAGCGTTTAAACCATCATGATGAAATCACTATTAACCTTGTTATTAGCAGTTGGCACTCTCAGTTTATCTGGCTGGGCTATGAGCGCAGAGCCACTCCCTGATAAATCTATTTTTGATGATGGTTACCCTGAAAGTGCCCCTGTCGAGAGTTTAACGCTCAGTTTTGAACAATTAGGGCTTAGTAAGTTTAAACTCGATGGCGTGAGTAGTAATACACGTGTTGAGTTTACCAACCGTTTAGACAGGCTCGGGAAAAAGTTAACGCTCAACTTTTCATATACTTACTCACCTTCTTTAATAGGCCGAGTCTCGCATCTAAAAATATTTTTCAATGAAAACTTAGTCACTGTATTACCTATTGACGATAAAAATACGGTACTCGGCAGTGTAGCCGAGCACAGTGTTGCGCTTAATCCCAAGCTAATTAAAGATTTTAACCAAGTGCGTTTTGAACTCATCGGTTACTACGATTTAGTGTGCCAAGACGATTACAGTAAAACAATTTGGGCAGAAATTGGCAAAAGTAGTCATATCAGCATTGAGAGACAATCACTTGCACTTGAAAGTTTACTTGAGTATTTCCCGGCGCCGTTTTTTGACTCGCGTGATTACACCAAGCTGACATTGCCATTTATTTTTTCTTCGCAACCCGATGAGCCAACACTGGAAGCTGCCGCTGCACTATCAAGTTTTTTTGGTGCGCAAGCGAAATGGCGTAAAGCGCAGTTTCCTGTCCATATCAATAGTACGCCCACTGAGCATAGTGTGGTGTTTGCAACCAATGATAATAAGCCTGACTTTTTACTAAATTATCCCGATGTCGATAAGCCAACAATCGAAATCATCAGCAGCCCGACACATCGCTATGCAAAAGTTTTATTAGTGTTAGGCAAAAACACAGAGCAATTAAAAGAGGCAGTTGTTGGATTAGTGTTTGGCTATAAAGTCATGACAGGTCGAAGCGCCACCGTTGACGCAATTGCCAGCCTGCCTTTAAGAAAAGCTTACGATGCGCCGCTGTGGGTTCGTTCAGACCGTGCTGTGAGTTTTGATGAATTTATCGAATACCCGACCCAATTACAATCACAAGGCTTTCGTGGACAACCTGTCCGTTTAGACTTACGCTTTGCGCCCGACTTATTTACATGGCGCGAAAATGGCATTCCCATTACGCTAAACTACCGCAATACCCCTGTTGAGCATGGCATGTTGTCGCGCTTAAATATGCTTATAAATGGCAAATTTGTAGATGGTTTTATTCTTGAGAACGACCATGGTAAAACCATTACTACGCAAACCTTACTGCCGCTATTATCAGACATAAACCCGAGCCAATCACGCCAAGATTTTGAGCTAACAGGGCTTGATTTAACCACTAACAATCAACTCACTTATGACTTTAACTTTGCCGTTGTAAAAACAGGCGAATGCAGTGCGATTCCTGCCGGTGGCGAATTTGGTGCTATCGATGGCAGCTCTACAATTGATGTGAGTAACTTCCATCACTATATTGCTTTACCCAATTTACGAGCATTTGCGAGTGGCGGTTTCCCCTTTACGAAATATGCCGATTTACATCAAAGCACTTTAGTGATGGAGGCTAATAGCTCTACAAATGCGATTAGCTTACTGCTGAATTTTACAGGCCATTTAGGGGCGATTACCGGTTATCCTGCTCATCGTTTGAGTATTCAATTTCCAAGTAGTCAGCTAGATTTTGCTGACAAAGATATTGTCATTATTGGTAAACCAGATTCATTTTTAAGCTCGGTCGCCGAAAACAGCTCTCTCAGTGTATTGATTGATAATAATCAACGTATTGTCGATCAAGCTATTTATAATGGTGCTTATGACAGTACCGATGCCGAAAAAATTAAAGTCAATATACGGAGTTTGGGCCGTTTAGCCATTATATCTGGTTTCCAATCGCCTTTTGATTCTGACCGCTCAGTAGTGTCTTTAATTGCCACTAACGACAATGCTTACTCATTGCTTACAGATGCACTATTAGATAACGCGAAAACATCACAAATAATGGGTAGCTCTGCAATTATTAATAACCAAGGCATTAAAACCATAAAAACCGATGACCAGTATTTTGTTGGCCACGTGCCAATCCACACGCTAATTTGGTTCCATTTTTCAGACCAACCTTTGTTGTTGGCTATTTTATCAATTCTTACCCTACTGCTCATTTCATTTATGTTATGGCGACTATTAATGTTGTTAACAAAGAAACGTTTATCTGAAGGAGATAAAGCATAATGAAAACTCTTGCTTCTTTGCTATTCGTTTTAGCATTTTCAACACCCGCTTTTGCACAATTAACCTGTGCAGCGTGGCCACAGTGGAATACGTTTAAAACGCATTTTATTTCGCCTAAAGGACGTGTTATCGATTTAGGCAGCGAATATGATATAACGACATCGGAGGGTCAATCATATTCACTTTTCTTCGCCTTAGTTGCCAACGATCAAGCCAGCTTTGATACATTATTAGAGTGGACGGAAGTTAATCTTTCTGAAGGCGATTTAAGTACGCGCCTGCCTGCATGGAAATGGGGTATAAAGGAAGGTGAAGGTAAAATTTTAGATTCAAACCCAGCCTCTGACTCTGATTTATGGATAGCATACACTCTCTCTCAAGCAGCCAAACTATGGCAAGACAGGCGCTATGCAGTGCTAAGCAGTGTGCTTGCAGAACGTATTATTCGTGAAGAAACCGCACAGCTTCCTAAACTGGGGATTACATTACTGCCTGGACCTAATGGCTTTAAGGACGGAAACACTTGGAAGCTTAATCCAAGCTATGCCCCACTGTTTATCCTTAAGCAATTTGCTGAACTTTATCCGCACTCTCCTTGGCAGCAATTGCATGACAACTCTGCCAATATGCTTATTAGCACAGCCGCTAAAGGGTTTAGCCCTGACTGGGTTAATTACAATGCAGAGCAAGGCTTTTTTCATGATAAACACGCACCTGCTCTGGGAAGTTATAATGCAATACGGGTTTATTTATGGGCCAGTTTGATGGCTGAAGATGCGCCTTACAAATCAGCATTAATGAAACAATTAACCCCCATGGTTGAGCACATTGTTTCTTCAGGCAAAGTGCCCCTAGAAACACAGGCTGTCACGGGGAAAGTATCAGGTACGGGACCTATTGGCTTTGGGGCTGCACTGTTGCCATTTTTAGCGGCAGAGAATGCATCGCAATCAATCACCGCATTACAACAGCAAATGATGATGGACACCGGTTTTATTAGTAGCCGCTACTATGACAGTGTGTTGTATTTATTTGGCACGAGCGCATTAAGCAAACGCTTCAGCATTAATAAAAATGGCGAACTCATTACGAACTGGAGTGCTAAATGCCAATAAAATGGTTACTTGCTGCAATTATAGCAAGTCCGAGTGCAATCGCCTCTTCGACACAAAACAGCCTTGATACCCAATCTATTGATTGGTTAATAAGCCAAGTGCAACTCGGTGAGATAGAGCTAGACACTGAACTTATGACCAATAGTTTAGATAAGCTGTTGAGTATCGCGCCTAAAGACACGCAAGTGCAGTGTGCAGAGATACGCGTGCTGTATGCGCTGAAAGAAACAGAGCAAGCCAACAACTTGCTTGCAGGTATTGCTCAACAGCCCCACCCCTGTGTTGACAGCCTTGCGCTTTTGGCCAGAGTAAATAACGAAGATAAAGCCACGATTCAACAGGCTCGCCTGCGTGCGCGTGCGGGTCAATATGCTGCAGCAGTTAAAATTTACAATACGTTATTTAAATCGACTTATCCGAATATCGAGTTCGAGCTTGAGCATATTAATTGGCTAGCCCAAGACAGCAGCCAATATCAACACGCCCTAAGGGGGTATCGTTCTTTAATGAAACGCTACCCAAATAGCGGCCGTTTTGAGTTGGCTTATGCCCGTCATCTTATTAAGAAAAATCCTGAAAATGCACACGCGATTGACCTGCTAAGTCACTACGCACACAGTAATCAATATGGTGTAGAAGCCGAATTTGCTTGGCTTTCAGCACTCGAAGACATGCCGCTTACCCAACAAACCATGCGTGCCTATGCACGTTATTTTGAAGCGTACCCAAAAAGCAGTAAGGGGCAGTTACAATTTAGTGATTTTGAAAAAAAATACCAAGCAGAGCAAAGAAAGCTTGCAGATCCTGCCTACAAAGCGTGGGTTAGAGGCAACCAAGCACTTGAAAAGAAAGATTTTTCAAAAGCACAGAGGTATTTTAATTCTGCGTTATCAGGGCGTCCAACAGACCCAGAAATCTATAATAGTTTGGGTTTGCTTAATCTTCGGCAAGGCAATAATGAGCAGGCTTACAACTTTTTTAAAAAAGCACAACAATTCAGCACAGATGTAAATCGTATTACCGTATTAAAAGGCTTAGCAAACACAGCACGATTTTGGCAGTACATCGATGAGGCAAAATCGGCACTCAGTGCATCACACTTTAAACGTGCTGAACTTAAGCTAAATTTAGCCGACACTCTCGATGAAGACCCAGACACCGTGCTGTTTTACCGCGCACAACTTGCTGAACAAAGTGGTCAATATCAAACGGCTATGAATTTGTATAAGCAAGTATTAAAAAACGATCCTCTGGCAGAGTCGACCCTAAGCGCAATGCTTCGCCTCAGTGCGTCAGATGGTAATTATACGAGAAGCCATCAGTTTTATAATGGCTTAAGCACTCAGCAGCAAGCGCTTATAGCCCAAGATTATACACTTTTACAAACTCAGCAATTACGTGAACAAGCCGATGAATTAACCGCCAAAGGAGACCTCGATGGAGCAGTACAACGCTTATTAGTCGCCATAAAACAAAGCCCGCGCCAAAGTTGGTTGTACTATGATCTAGCAAACTTATACCAACAACAGGGGTTGGTTGATCATGCCAAAGCTCTTTACAAAAAAACCTTATGGCAATTCCCTCTTGATGCTGAGCTTCGCTACAGCCATGCTTTGTTTTTACGCTCATTGAATGACTACGAGGGGGCATTAGCAACCCTTGATTATATTCCAAATAACGCACGCACTGAGCAAATTAATGTATTAACTGAGCAACTGAGTATTAATGCCAAACTTGAAAAACTCGCGACAAATAATACGGCAACGAATAAAGCTACAATTATTTATAAACTCACGGAATTAGAAGCGCAACCACTCACCCCGCTTATGCAGGCAGAGCTGGCAACTCAGTGGCGACAAATTAATGAAAATAACTATGCTATTCGACAGTTAAAGAAGGCGCTTACGCGCGATCCAAGTCTCAACCCTTACTGGCATATGCTCTATGGTGGCTGGCTTATCGAAAGCGCTAATCAAGCAGACACCGACACATGGCTTGCGCATTACCAATTACCCACTAAGGCAACTGAGGCCGAGCAAGCGCAGTGGTTAGCTTTGCAAATTAACTACATTAACACCTTTGAGCAAGGACAACGTCGTATTGCAAAACTGAGCTCACTCGATCAGCAACACAATAATAATCCCCAATTAGCTGAAGCCCTTATCACTGCGTATATTGAACAAAGTGAAGGCAACGCTGCAATCAACCGATACCAACAACACACTGCGGCCGGATTCAGTGTTTCGATTGATACCGCATTGGCAGTTGCTAAATTAAGTCGAGAGCAAGGTGAGCACCTTTTAGCGGATCACATCATTGCAGAACAGGTCCATGCTGTTAATGCACAAGAGGCATACCGCCAACAACAGCTAATGGCTGCCCTCGGTAATGTTGAAAACCAGTCAAAAGCCCTCAAGCTCGCTCAACAATTACTCGCCAAGTCAAACAATAATGCCGAGCTTTATTATCAAGCGGCATCCGTTGCCGATTCGCTTGAACAAACTACCCGTGCAGAGAATTGGTATCGTACTGCAATCGCCCCGCAAACACACAACCAGACCACTCTCAGTGATGAACAAAATTATGCGCTTTACGCGCTGAACGACGATGCACCTTGGTACGTCAATAATGCGAAACGCCAGTTGCAGCGTATTGAGCGCAATGAGCAGGCGTATATTACTGCGGCCATCAACCTTAGCAGCCAAACCAGTACTCAAAATGAGTCATCATTAGGGGCAGGCGCCACTCCCATAGAGGCTGGTTTCCCGCTTTTTGGTGGCACCGGTATTGTAAAGCTCGATCCGATGACGATTTCAAGTCAAGAAACACGTTTTGATGAAACCTTCGCGGGTAGCCGCTACGGACAAGGTGCGTTGTGTATTTTCGATTGCCCATTGACCAGCATTAAGCCGAAGCAACAAGGTATCGATATTGGCCTTGCGTGGCAAAACGAACAGTGGCGCTTTGATATTGGCACGACCCCACTGGGCTTTTTAGTTGAGGACATTGTTTGGGGCATTGATTACAACGGCGATATTGGTGATTTTGGCTATGGTGTTACAGTGAATAAACGCCCTGTCACCAGCTCAGTTTTATCGTATGCGGGTCTAGAAGATGTATTCACTAACCAAGTGTGGGGTGGCGTACGCGCTACACAACTTCAGCTCAGCCTTTCTCACGATCTAGGACTCGACTGGGGATTTTGGGGCAGCACAAACTATCAATTGCTCAAAGGTAAAAACGTTAAAGACAATCAAAGTTACAGTCTTATGGGGGGCAGTTACTACCGAGCCATCCGACAGCGGGATCAAGAGTTAAGCTTGGGCATTAACCTATTACACTGGTCTTATAAATATAATTTAAGTGAAGAAACGTGGGGTCATGGTGGCTATTACAGCCCGCAAAACTACTTAGGGGCTTCTTTTCCCGTGGTTTATGATCACCGAATTGGTCACAATTTTATTTATCGTCTTCGTGCGGGTGTATCGTGGTCAACAACAACGACTGACGAAATTGAATTTTTCCCGAACGATGCTCTTTTGCAGGCTCAAGCACACGCGCAAACAGATGTAACCGGAGTGACGCCTATTTTTGAAGATGATAAAAGTAATGGGCTTTCTTATAACTTAGGAGCCAGTTTTGAATACCGTTTTACACCCCATTGGTTTTTTGGCGGGTATTTAAATTTAGATCGTGCAGATTTTTACGAACCAAACTATGCACAGTTCTATTTTAGGTACTACTTTAAGCCGGTTTATAGTGAACTGACCTTCCCTGGAAAGCCCGTTGTACCTTACCAAAGCTACTAAACACTGGCCTATAACCCTTCCCCTGAACTGAAGGTCTATGTATACTGTAGCGCGCATGTAGCTAGGATAAGGGTGTGTCTCTTACCCTCAAGTTCATAACTTGAACAACAAACCATTATCTTAGCTGCATCACACACATGGCCGCCCGTTCAACAATAAAATACACAGAACGACCAATGCAAAAATAACAAGGCCTCAACAAAAACTTAAAGTTAGGAAGTAAATATGAGTTCATTACCTAAAGCAGGTGACTTTTTAGGGCATCCTAAGGGGTTATTCCTGTTGTTCGGCACAGAAATGTGGGAACGATTTGGTTATTACGGCATGCGTGCCATTTTAGTGCTGTACTTAGTTGCACTTGTTCAAGAAGGTGGTTTTGGTTGGTCAAATGCTGATGCATTGAGCCTTTACGGTACCTTCACTATGGCTGTTTATATTACGCCATTACTTGGTGGTTGGTTAGCTGATAACGTGCTAGGTCAGCGTAAAGCAATTATCCTAGGTGGTTTATTAATGGCTGCTGGCCATTTTACCATGGGTATTCCTCACAGCTATTTAGCAGGCCAAGAAGAAAACGTTTTTTATCTTGGTTTAACACTACTGTGTTTAGGTAATGGTTTATTTAAGCCAAACATCTCAACAATGGTAGGTGATCTATATAAAGAAGGTGATCAACGTCGTGATGGCGCGTTCACTATTTTCTACATGGGTATCAACTTAGGGGGTGCGCTTGGTCCACTTATCGCTGGCTATGCTGCTGCATCAATGGGCTGGCAATGGGGCTTTGTAGTGGCAGGTATCGGTATGGTGATCTCTGTACTAATGCAACTTGCACTGAGCAACAAATACCTAGGCGATATCGGTGTGGTTCCTTCTGCTAAGCTTTCACAAGCACAATCAGAATCAAACACGAAAGAGCCACTGACTAAAGTGGAAACTGACCGTATTAAAGTTATCTTCACAATGAGTGTATTCAGTATCATCTTCTGGATGGGGTTTGAGCAAGCAGGTGGTCTTATGAACCTATTTGCCAACGACTACACTAACCGTATGCTATTTGACTTTGAAGTACCTGCATCTTGGTTCCAATCGTTAAACTCTATTTTCATCATTGTATTTGCACCGCTCGTTGCCATTATTTGGTTAAAACTTGATAAGCGTGAGCCTAACTCACCTGTTAAGTTTGCTATTGCACTTATCTTCTTAGCACTTGGCTTTATCACCATGATTTTGGCACTAATGACGCAAGGTCAAGGCGATAACCTGCAAATCAGCATGATGTGGCTCGTGTTATTTTACTTATTCCATACACTAGGTGAGCTATGTTTATCACCGATTGGTTTATCAATGGTAAGTAAACTAGCACCACTGCGTTTAGCGTCAATGCTTATGGGTATTTGGTTCCTGTGTACAGCTGTTGCAAACAAGATTGCTGGTTTCGTAGGTTCTTTCCTAGGCGAAGGCGAAGCGGCCGTTGAAAATGCAATGGGTATCTTTATTGGTTTAGGTGCGACAGCAATTATCTCTGCTGTCATCATGTACTTATTAAGCGATAAACTTGTTAAGTGGATGCACGGTGCTGAAGGTCAGCATGTGCCTCACACACAAGAACACATTCTTGCAGAAGAGCTAGAAGTGACTGCTGAAAAGCAATAATACGTTTCCCCACAGCGCCTGCTGTGGGGATTTTCTTTCTAAAGGCTACTTCCCCGTCCTCAATACTGATACTATAATCCAACGTTAATCGGTATATCGGCAAGGACGTTACATTGCGCTTTTTAATTCAACTGTCAGTTTTTTTAACTATTTCATTACTCGCAGCCTGCGGGGGTGACAAAACAACAAAAGAAACAGCAGTCCCCCCTACTCAAACCGGGTTAATTATTTCTGCCGATAATGGCTTAACTGAGCAGTTTGATAATGGCAAAGTCATTCTCACAGCCCCAAAGAATACCGTCACAACAGACACAACGTTCACGTATACATCAACAGCTGCGACACCTACCGATACTGACCAAGGCATTGTCTCTGCGCGCTATACATTCAGACCGAATAATGTGGTTTTTTCAGACCCACTAACCTTAGCGATTAAGCTACCAGAGCAACAAGCTGATGTTGCTTTTAGCATCGTAATTTTAAAAAATGAGCAATGGCAGCCCCTTACTACAATAAAAAATGACGATGACTTTGCAGTCAGTCAAATCACTGAGTTTGGCACATTTGCTTTAAAGTCGCGCAGTGTGCCTGCGGTCAGTAAAACGATTGGTGAACAATGTGATGATAACGCAACATCACAAACCGTCCGCTTTATCCATGTAGCTGACTTACATGCTCGCTTTGGGTTTAAAGAGCAGCTTTTTAGTCGTATCCGCAGTTATTACGACAATGCAAAGCAAGCGAACCCAAACACCCTCTTTACGAATGGTGGGGATGACTATGAAAAAGGCACGGTTGCTGAACAAACATCGCAAGGCTTAGCTACGGTTGAAGCCATTAAAGCAATGGCATTTGATGTGAGGGTTATTGGTAACCACGATTACGCCTGGGGTCCTGAGCAATTACTTGATTTTGCCGATGACGATAATGCCATTGTGCTTGCCAGCAACACGGAATACGACGGTAATGCCGACATTGAATTTGCAGCAGTTGATTTTTCAGTGGTAAAGGTAGGCTGTCTGCGTATTGGTTTTTTTGGCATGACTTCAGTGCCATGGAATGAGCTTGATAATCCGATTGAAGATGATCCAATTCCAGATTTTATTGCTAACTTCAAAATGAACTGGCAATGGCAGGAAGTGGCAGAGCAAATCGTTAATCAATATCGACAAGACGTAGACTACATGGTGATGGTAAGCCACCTTGGGGAAGGCACTGATACGCGTATTGCTACCACTGTATCTGGCATTGACTTAGTGCTCGGTGGGCACACCCATGGCGGCGAAAATTATCAAACTCTCGAAAACGGCAGTCTTGTAATTCAGCCAAACTTTTTTGCCCAAGGTCTAACCGATTTAACCTTAACCTTCGACCTTAAAGATAAAAGTATCACCGATGTTGATTACAATACGGTATCGACCAGCGACATAATGACAGTTAGCACAGACACAAAAACAGCAATAGACGAAATTATGGGCCGCTATGCCCCCGACGCCAATACCGAAATTGCTGTGTCTGAAAACTACCCAAGCGCGGAGGAAGTAGCCCTGCTCACAGCGAAAGCAACAAAACAACAATTTGCAGCTATTGATGCAGCCCTTTTTGATGCAAGCCAAGTACAAGATCGCTGGTTGCCCGGCACACTCACACAAGAAGATTTTCATGCCGCGTTTAAAGTTGAGCGCCAACCCTCAAATACATCAGGCTTCAATGCAATTTACCAAGTCAATGTCACAGGCGCTGAGCTTAAAGCCATGGTACAAAGCCAACCTGAGTGGGTTTACTTAGCCCCCGCGAGTATTGACGATGCTGCACAGTATCAAGTGGCACTTTTTAAAGGCCCTGCCCTCAATAGCACCTTATTCTTCCCGACTGTGCCAGCATTAGAGGCAAATTTATTGGCCGAAAGTTGGTGGATACTGGATAACTATGCCCGTTTTCGTACCAGCCAGTGTTTATATTTAGACACTGAGAATACACTGAGTGCCTGCGAAAATGAGGATGTAGTCACTGTCTGGAATTTTAATGATCCGAGCCAAGGGTTTAAAAGTGACTTAGGTCCCGCAACTCTTAACTTCTTCGACCCAGAACAACGTAATTGGGGAGAAGAAAACAGCCAATTTTCGACGACCAGCGCATTACAAATTGCTGATTTAAAAGACGGTATCTCAGGGGTATTAGCGTTTTCTCGGCACAGTCCAAGTCAAGGCTTACTACTAACAGCAAATAGTGCTGCCAATGGCGACTTTACCAATGACGGATTGATTGCCGATTACACACTCGTCATGGATTTACTGTGGCCTGAACAAAGCAGTCAACAATGGCGCGCTCTGTTACAAACCGATATCACCAATATAAGCGATGCCGACTTATATACGAATAAAGCTAACGCGATAGGTATTGCTACAACTGAGAGTGGTTACTTTGGTAACCTAAACGCTGGTGAGTGGCATCGCCTTGCTTTTGTATTCTATGCAGCGCCGACTAACGGAGCACTAAAAATTTACCTAGATGGTAAGCTTATCGGTGTGAAAGACGAAGGCGAAATAAACCAGCGCTGGGCGATTGATAAAGCAACCTTACTGCTGACCGATAATGACTATGAAACGGAGCCTGGGTATTTAAATGCGCTGCTGTTTGCAGGCCGAGCCATGACAGACAATGAAATAGCCACCTTAGGCGCAGCAAAACAACAATTGAATTATGTCCGTTCAACACGCATCTTAAATCACGTTGTTGAACGTCATTACCAAACGGCACCACACATAATGAATAATCCGTGGTTACAGCAACGCAGTAAGTTTTTTAACAAACAACGCCAAAGTGTAAACTAATTAATACACACAAGCTAAATAAAAAGGCCAATATTGGCCTTTTTAACTCCTTTAAAAGAAGCATTTAAAGCATTTAAATTCAAAAGCTTAATAACAAAAAACAGTGTGCATCATGCGTCCTATTAAGCCTTTCTATTTGCTTAAGCCTAGGGTGATTGTTGAAATTAAAATCATTGTCCCATTTAATTTACAAAACACACCGTCGCTAAATAAGCCTCAGATCTTCCCCTTATCGGTTTTCTGGTTAATCATCCGCTCATTACACAACAATAACTTTTTTAGCGCAGTGCTTATAATTGCGGGAGTAATGACAATGAGCGAAGTAAATAATCCGTTAGGTTTAGTGGGCATTGAATTCACTGAATACGCAACACCTGATGCAGATTACATGGACAAAGTATTTACTGATTTTGGTTTCTCGAAACTCAAAAAATTCAAAGGTAAAGACATTGTTTACTATAACCAGCACGACATTCATTTCTTACTAAACAATGAGCGTGAAGGTTTCTCGGCCGAATTTGCTAAAAGCCACGGCCCAGCAATCTGTTCAATGGGTTGGCGTGTAGAGAATGCTCAAAAAGCATTTGAAGTAGCGGTTGAACGTGGCGCAAAACCTGCCACTGATTCAGCACACAAAGACTTACCTTACCCTGCAATTTACGGTATTGGTGACAGCTTAATCTACTTCATCGAACAATTTGGTGACAAAGGTTCAATCTATGAGTCTGATTTCGAAGACTTAGAAGAGCAAAACGTTGTTGAAGACAAGGGCTTCCTTCGTATCGACCATTTAACAAATAACGTCTACAAAGGCACCATGGAAACATGGGCTAACTTCTATAAAAATGTATTTGGTTTTACTGAAGTTCGCTATTTCGACATTAAAGGTCAAAAAACAGCGTTATTATCTTATGCACTTAAATCACCGTGCGGAACCTTCTCTATTCCAATCAACGAAGGTAAAGATAACAACAACAACCAAATCGATGAGTATCTAAATGAGTACAATGGTCCGGGTGTACAACACTTAGCATTCCTAACGAATGACCTAGTAGGTTCACTTGATAAGCTAGACCAATCAACAATTGCAACGCTAGATATCATCCCTGAGTACTACGACACCATTTTTGACCGTGTACCTTGGGTTAAAGAAGACAAAGAAAAAATCCGTGAGCACCAAATTCTTGTCGATAGCCAGAGCGAAAACTGCTACTTGCTACAAATCTTCTCGAAGAACCTTTTTGGTCCTATCTTTATTGAGATGATCCAACGTGTAGACGACGGTGGTTTTGGTGAAGGTAATTTCCAAGCATTGTTTGAGTCTATTGAACGTGATCAAGAGCGTCGTGGTGTAATCTAAACCACACGTAATCAAAAAAGCAGCGTGTTTAACACGCTGCTTTTTGTCGTTTTGATTTCTGTTTTCAACGTAACTGTTTAAATTGCGCAGATTGCCTCCATATCACTATCTAACACATCAGCGCGAACTAATAAGGAAAGAGTATGAGCCTAATTAACGAAACCCATGATATTAATTTAAAAAGCTGGGTGAGTTCAGCAAACGAAGCGAACTGTGACTTCCCGATTCAAAACTTACCATTCGCAGAAGTTCGTCGTAAAAACTCAGACGAAGCGTTTCGTGGTGCCGTTGCTATTGGCGATCAAGTAATTGATTTAGCGAAAGTGAATGAACTTGGTATCTTCTCAGGTGATGCACAGGTTGCTGTTGCAGCGGCTAGCAAAGCAACGCTTAATGAGTTTATGGGTTTAGGTCAGCAATACTGGTCTGCACTGCGTCTTGCATTATCAAACGCACTTCGCGAAGGCGCCAAGGAGCAAGCTCAGCTTACTGACGCCCTCATTGCACAGGCTGATATAGAATTTGCACTGCCATGTCGCATTGGTGATTACACAGATTTTTATACCTCTATCTACCATGCAACGGCTGTCGGCAGCTTATTCCGTCCTGATAATCCTTTACTGCCTAACTATAAATGGGTACCCATTGGCTATCATGGTCGTTCTTCATCAATTGATGTATCAGGTCAAACATTCCACCGTCCAAATGGTCAAACAAAAGCACCTGACGCTGAAGTACCTTCATTTGGCCCGTGTAAACGCCTAGATTACGAATTAGAGCTTGGTATTTACTTAGGTAAAGGTAACGAGCTGGGCGATGCAATTGCCATCGAAAACGCTGAAAACCATGTATTTGGTTTCTGTGTATTCAATGACTGGTCAGCACGTGACTTGCAAGCATGGGAATACCAACCTTTAGGTCCATTCCTTGCGAAAAACTTTGCATCAACTGTATCACCATGGATTGTAACAACAGAAGCACTTGCACCGTATAGAACACAGTGGACGCGCGATGAAAATGATCCGCAACCAATGGACTACTTAGAATCGACGCACAACCGTGAATTTGGTGCATTCGATATTAAGATGGATGTGCAAATTGAAACTGAAAAAATGCGTAAAGAAGGTCACGCTCCAACGCTAGTTTCTAAATCAAGCTTCAAGCACTCATACTGGACAGTGGCACAAATGGTCACACACCACACGGTAAACGGCTGTAACTTCCAACCTGGTGACATGCTTGGTTCGGGTACGCAATCTGGCCCAGAGCATGAAGAAGCGGGTTCTTTATTAGAGCTTTCACGTGGTGGTAAAGAAAAAATCACACTTGAGAACGGTGAACAACGTACTTTCTTAGAAGATGGTGACAACGTTATTATGCGTGGCTGGTGTGAAAAAGAAGGTTTTGCACGTATTGGCTTCGGCAGAGTTGAAGGCACCGTATTACCTGCTAAATAGAAATACTTATCTATTTTCATAAACTAAGGGCATTTTTTGCCCTTTTTTTTGTACTTTTTTTAACTGAGTTACAATTTTTTGCTAGCTTTTTTAGTTCAGATTGCTATCTTAGCTCGGTTATTAGCCGATTTATGTACGCCATGTTAGTTAAACTTAAGTCTTTTTATCGCACGTTTTTTCCAGCTCGACAGCTGCTGATCCGTCAAAACGGCGAAGTAAAACACCTTATATTAGCACCTTGGGTACAATTAACGACTTTACTCGTCGTTTTAACCGCTCTTGTTTGGTTGAGCGTGTCAACATTACAAATCATTTCGCAAGCTGACAAAATGTCTCAAATAGAGCAAACCCAGCTTAGCAAACAACAAGAATGGCAAAAGCAATACCAACAACAGCAAGCCATTTACACAAAACAACTTGAACAATTGGCGGTGTTAGAGCAAAAACAAGCTTTACTGCAAAGCATGATTGAGTCTTTACCTGAGTCAATGAACAAACCAGCATTAAATAATGAGGCTGAACCTATCCTACTGCCGATTCAAGAGAACGCAGACGAGTTTCATGCCCCATTAGAAGACGAGCAACTACCTGCACAGGCAAAACAATACGAAAGCGCCTCAATGCGCATTACACGCCTTAATAAGAGCTATGACTACACCTTCAATTTTTTAGATCAGCAAATTAAGCAACGCCACGAAGAGATTATCGCAATGCTTGAAGGGGCAGGATTAGACAGCGCACTTGCTCGCAGTTCTGTAGCTGAAGATACCGACACTGCACAAGGGGGTCCGTTAGACTTATTTGATGAGTCTAAAATACCCAGTCAATTTTTGGCCATTGCAGACAAACTCTTGGCATTAAACAATTTAGAAAATTTATTAAGTGAACTACCGCAAACACTGCCTGCAGCCGATTACTATATTTCAAGCAGTTACGGTTTACGTAAAGATCCAATGAATGGCCGTCGCGCTTTTCACAAAGGAGTAGACCTGGCAGGTTGGCACAAAACAGAAATTTTTGCGCCTGCTGATGGCACCGTACTTCGCGCAGGTCGCAATGGCGGCTATGGTAATTTTATCGAGCTACAACATAAAAATGGCTTCGTAACACGCTTTGGTCACTTAAATAAAATTAAGGTGAAAAAAGGCCAAACAGTCACTAAAGACGATGTAATTGGTTTAATGGGTAGCACTGGTCGAAGCACCAGCACGCACCTACATTACGAAGTTTTAGTGAATGGTAAACATGTCAATCCAGTTAAAATAACAAAGGCGCTTTCTCGTGTTCGGTAAGAAAAAACAAGCAGCAACCAGCAGTAGCTCATCTTTAAAAAGAACCAACCACACTCCCTCTATCATTGCAGAAGATATGCGTTTGACAGGCTCACTCACCAGCCAAGGTGAAGTTCAACTTGATGGTCGCATTGAAGGTGATTTGCGTGTAAAGCATTTAGTGATTGGCCTAACCGGTATGATTGAAGGCATGATCGAAGCTGATAGCGTGGTCGTTAAAGGTAAAATTATTGGTTCGTTGATTGCAAACAAAGTGATGATTGAAAGTAGTGCCGAAGTGCATGGTGATGTCTTTCACGACACTTTAAGCATTGAAGCAGGTGCAATGATAGAAGGCAGCCTAAAACATCGACACGAAGAAGACAACGTTGCCCCTATTAAACCTGAAGCGAGCGAAGAAAGTACATCCTCGCTGCTAGTCGATGATGACAACGACTTGTCATTTGTTAATAAACAAGCCGCTGACAAGTCTTAACGCTTTTTAGCCGTTATATACATTGTAATGTCTGCGGTGAATACCAATTCATCGCGGCTGTTATACACCTTAACGGGTACAACTAAATCTTCTTTATCTAGCCATTGCCGAGGGAAATCTATCTCAGCCACTGCGCGCATATCACTATCCACTTTTGCTAAATAATTAACCGTCATACTTTTTGGGATCCAGCGGTGCGTTTTAGCAGGTACGGTGGCATCAACCATTAGCCCTGCACATAATTCAGCAATATTACACTGAGCAATGGCATGTATCGTACCAATATGATTATGTATCGCACGGCGATTTTTAACCGTTGCACTGCAATAGCCCAATTTCAATTCATTGACGACAGGCTTTATTGAAGCAAAGTAAGGCGCTTTAAAACACACGGCTTTACTAAAAAGCCATTTTCCTTTTGGCAAAGACTGGCACTTCGACCAAATTTTTAACAGATTCGATTGTGAGCTCACGACATCTATCCAATTTTTTTATTAGAAATAAAAACTAACACATCAGACCAGATAGCGAAATGAAAATTTAAAGTAACCATTACTCGCGCAAACATAATGACAACGTATGTATCACACAATAACCCGCATCAACGCTTTTCTTTTCTTTAAGGGGCACATAAAATACCGTTTTAAGGAGAGCGAATGCAGTCACGCCAGCACAAAAACCCCAGTTTACTATTCATCTTAGGCCTTCTGGTTATCTTTAGCCCGTTAGCTATTGATATTTATTTACCGGCTTTTCCAACTATTGCAGACCAGTTTCATGCATCGGAGAAACAAGTACAACAAACCGTCGCAATTTTTATGCTGACCGTAGGACTTGGGCAGTTAATCGCAGGTCCTTTAGCAGATAAGTTTGGCCGTAAACCTGTCGCCATTGCAGGAGTAACTTTATATGGTTTGGCTGCGTATGGCGCTTACCTATCTCCTGACTTTACCAGTCTTATGATCGCAAGAGCACTGCAAGGCTTGGGCGCCTGTGCAACCTTTGTCGTGGCATTTGCCATAGTTAGAGACAGATTTGGCAGTGAGCGCAGCGGTCAGATAATTACTTACCTCAATGGTATCGTGTGTTTTATCCCTGCCCTCGCCCCTATTTTAGGTGCATGGTTAACGGTGCAATTTGGCTGGCGTATGAACTTTTTATTTATGGCTGCCTTTGCCCTCGCAGGCTTACTTATTACGCTAATACTTTATAAAGAAACACGCCCTGCCGACAGTGTATACAGTGGTCACATTCTTGATTTACGGCGCTTTATTCCCATAATCAGCACCCCTCTGTTTTTATTTCATAGCTTAATTTGTTTAGTGACTATGTCAGCAATTTTGGTGTTTGTAACCTTAGCACCCGGCTGGCTTATTACTGAATTAGGCGGTAGCGTCAGCGATTTTACTTTTTGGTTTACCTGTAACGCCGTGCTTAGCATTCTAGCTAGTTTCATAATGCCTCTGTATATAAAGCGACAACCTAAACGCGCATTAAAAATTGGCCTTATGTTATTAGTGCTCTCTGGCGGTTTAATGCTCATTTTAAGCCAGCAGCGTAGCGCTATTGCCCTCATGTTCCCCATGTTTATAGCTGCATTTGGCTTTGCATTAACTTTAGGGTCATCAGCCGGTAGAGCGTTAAGCTTATACCCAAAACAAGCGGGGACTGCATCTGCACTTATTGGTTTAATGCAAATGAGTGGCGCAAGTTTACTGGTGTTTATAACACAGTATTTAAACTTAGCTACGCCCGTTTTAATCGGTGTGCACTTCTTAATGCTTATACCCTTTGCTTATTTACTCTTAAAACATAAACACTTGTCATAGAGTTTAGTTCACATTCGTTACCAAATACGGGTAAATGAGAATAGTTATATTCTATTTACCCGTTTAGACTTCTCAATATAACATTAGGTTATAAAAGACCTGTTTCTAGAATTTTTTGTTCCGTTTTTATGGATAATTTTACTTGTACCCACGGTTTTATTAAATTATTGTTTAAGTAAGTTAACATTTAGTTAACTCAATAACACGTTTGGGATACAAATATGAAAAAGAATAAATTAGCTTTAGCGTTAATCATCAGTGGTCTGTGTGCAGCAGGAACTGCACACGCAGCAAACGACCGTTATATCATCCAAGTAGACAACAATAAAAAAGGCGTGGTGAAAGCCCTTGCTAAAAAACTGGGTGGTGATATCAAAGTTGATGGTAATGGCTTTATTGCAGCACAATTTACTGGTCACGATTTAGCAAGCGTTAAAGGCTTACTTAATAACCCACATATTAAACTCATTGAAGAAGATCATAAACGTGTACCCATGGCGGTATACAATGATGATGCTGGCAATGCAATGCAGCAACAGTTAACTCCCTATGCAGTTTATCAGTCACAAGCTGATCAAGTAACATTTGATGCCAATGCTGGTATGAAAGTGTGTGTCATTGACTCAGGCCTTGATGCATCAAACCCTGATTTTGTGTGGGGTAATATCACAGGTGATAACGATAGTGGCACAGGCAACTGGTTTGACAACGGCGGTCCTCACGGTACTCACGTAGCAGGCACTATTGGTGCTGCTGACAACAACCTAGGTGTTGTTGGTATGGCTCCGGGTGTTGCTATGCACATCATCAAAGTATTTAACGCTGAGGGATGGGGTTACTCGTCTGATCTAGCTCATGCAGCTGATTTATGTTCTCAAGCAGGCGCTAATATTATCAGCATGAGCCTAGGCGGTGGTGGCTCAAACAGCACAGAATCAAATGCATTCGCAAACTTCACAAACGCTGGCGGCCTTGTTGTAGCAGCAGCGGGTAATGATGGAAACAGTGTTCGTTCATACCCTGCTGGTTACCCATCAGTAATGATGGTAGGTGCTAACGATGCAAACAATCAAATTGCTGATTTCTCACAATTCCCAAGCTGTACGTCGGGCCGTGGTAAAAATGTAACGACTGACGAAACAATCTGTGTAGAAGTTACTGCGGGTGGTGTTGATACCTTATCTACATACCCTGCTGGCATGGCAACGGCTGCAAGCTTAACCGCGGATAATACCGGCTATGCTACATCTGCAATGGAAAACTCAGGAAATGCTGCGGGCACGGCTTATTATATGGGCACAGCAGAAAGCGTTGATACAGCAGCATCAGGCAAAGTATGTATGATTGACCGTGGTGTCATTTCGTTCTACGACAAAGTGGCAAACTGTGAAAACTCTGGCGGTATTGGTGCAGTTATCATCAATAACGAAGCGGGTATGTTATACGGTACGTTAGGCGATACGAACAACACAAGCATTCCAGCCGTAGGCGCAGCACTTGAAGACCGTGCAGCTTTACTTGCAAGCACGAACATTAGCATTAACATTGGTACTAGCGATTACGGCTACATGAGCGGCACTTCAATGGCAACCCCTGCAGTTTCAGGTGTGGCAGCGCTGGTTTGGTCAAATCATCCACAATGTACTGGTACTGAAATCCGTGCTGCACTTAAAGCAACAGCCGAAGACCAAGGCGCTGCGGGTCACGACGTTTACTTCGGCCACGGTATTGTTAAAGCGGCTGCGGCTGATGCCTACCTAACAGCTAATGGCTGTGCGGGTGGTAATAACGGTGGCGGTACGACACCGGGTGGTGACGAAATTAGCTTATCAACATCAGGTTATAAATCAAAAGGTGTTGCGTATGTTGATCTTAGCTGGAATGGCGCAGCAACCAGTAATGTAGATATTTACCGTAACGGCAGCAAAGTAACGTCTGTAGCAAATAACAACAGTTACACAGACACAATTACAGCGAAAGGCGGCGGTTCTTACACTTATCAAGTATGTGAAGCACAAAGCACAACTGTTTGCTCAAACAATAGCACAGTCGCGTTCTAATACTTTCCCCAACCTCGATGAGCGGGCAACATTGCCCGCTTTTTCTTTTCTTGAAAACTTGTTAACATCAAGCACCTAGCTTTATTCACCTGTGCCAATGATCAATCCTGAGTTTTTACTGTCGTTTTTAGGCGCCAGTTTTTTAATCGCTATTGCCCCCGGTCCTTCTAACGCTTTTTTAATGGCACAAACCTTTGCTAATGGAAGAGCGGCAGGCTTGCAAAGCGCATTTGGTTTTGCGTTAGGCGGGGTTGTGCATACCTTTTTTGCTGTAATAGGTTTAACCGCTATTTTAAAAGCCTCTACAGTTGCTTATACCACGGTTCAATATTTAGGTGCTGCCTACCTGTGTTATTTAGGATTAACGACGTTAAAAGCAACGGTTAGTCAGCCTAATCCACAATGCGAAGATAAGCCCCATGTAAGCACCAGTAAAAAGCAGAATGTCATGTTTCAAGCCATGATGACCGAAGTGCTTAACCCAAAAGTTGCGTTGTTTTTTATTGCTTTTATACCGCAGTTTGTCGACCCAAGCTTATCGTCAACCACATTTCAGTTAGCATTTTTTGGATTACTCTATCCTCTTTTTGCTTTTCCTATCGACTGCACGTATATTTATTTCGGCGATAAGATAGCCAGTTACTTTCGTGATCACCCGCAAACCCAACTTTGGATTGATAGAATCACAGGACTGGTCTTTATTGCACTGGCAATTAACCTTCTAATATAAGAGCACTTATGGAACAAAAACAACAAGCCTTACCCGCCAAAAAAAATATTGCCCTTGTTGCCCATGATGGTAAAAAAGCAGCACTGAAAGCATGGTGTGAAAAACACAAAGCGATATTAAGTAAACACACTTTATATGGCACAGGCACAACAGGCCATTTAATAGAGCGTACAACAGGTCTTGAGGTTATTAAGCTGTTAAGTGGCCCAATGGGTGGAGATCAGCAACTAGGGGCTAAAATCGCTGAACACGAAGTGCATATGCTGGTATTTTTCTGGGATCCACTGGCTTCTCAACCTCACGACCCCGATGTAAAGGCGTTACTGCGTTTAGCTGCAGTGTGGAACATACCTGTAGCGTGTAATGAAGTCAGTGCAGATATGCTCTTAAGCTCACCAATGATGGAAAGTGAGCTTAATCGTACGCTACCTGATTACGAGAAGTACTTAGCTACGCGCCAAGTAGCATTGTAATTTTTATCAATGAGCACATTTAGCGATAAAGCGTATGTGCCCATTTAGTTAATCCGGCTGTTACGCTACCAAAATGGTCACCATTGAGCATATCAATATTTCCCAGATGTGTTTTTAACGCTGCTTTAATTAATGGCGACTGGGCACTGCCTCCCGTTAAATAAATTACGTCGGGTGAAGTGCCGGCCTCTTGTATCGCCTGTTTAGCCAGTGCCACAATTTGGTTTATTGAATCTTCTACCGCTAAAGCTAAATCATTGAGCGTTAAACATTGACTCAACTCTGAATCTAAAAAGCTTAAATCAGTATTGAATGTGTCTGTTGATGAAAGTGCTATTTTTGCAGCCTCACCTTGCTGAACCAACTGGTGACCTTGCTTATTTTGCTGTAAATGAATTAAGCGCTTAAATAAATCAGGTTGCTGCACTTCGCGCAATTGCGTAACAAGTTCTCGATGATGAGCGTCACTATAAAATTGGCTTTGCAGGTTCACATCATTAATTTTGCACGCTTGCCAAAATGGCTGATTTGGTAAAGGTAAGCCCGACTTAAACTCAGTGCCTAAGCCTAATAATGGCATTAAGCCATGAAAGCTCAGGGCGATGTCTAAGTCATTGCCCCCTACTCGTTTACCACTGTGTGCTAAAAAGTCATTGTCGCGACATTGATTTTGACGAAAGCCCGGACCCATCTGCACAAATGAGCAATCACTGGTGCCCCCACCAATATCAACTACCAGTACTTTTTTATCCGCCTGTAGCGACGTTTCATAATCAATCCCCGCAGCCAGTGGCTCATATAAAAATGATACCTCTTTAAAACCTGCACGTTTTGCTGCTCGTTCTAAAATTCCCAGTGCCTGTTGGTTTGACTCTTCTCCGCCCACTGACTGAAAGTTTACAGGCCGACCAATCACTGTTTCAGTTAAGTTTTGCTGTAAAGACTGCTCTGCACGTTGCTTAATTTTTAAGATCATCGCTGTGGCTATGTCTTCAAAAAAGTTAATTTGACCTTGCTTTAAGCCGACTGCGCCAAAAAATGACTTGGGTGATTTAACAAAATAACCTTCTTCAGGAAATTGAACATACTCGCTAATCGCTTCACGACCAATAAATAAGGTTTCATCGCCTGTTTGAATATCTAAATCAGACTTCACACGAGGTATGGTATTGAGTAGCGCTTGGCGCTGTGCCTTAAATTCAGCTTCTTGATCGCTCCCTGTCAAATGTTTCGCAACAAAATCAACAACAAGTGCACTATGGTGGGTATATAACGTTGATGGTAAATAGTGTTTGCCCTGCTCAAGCGGCACCAATGATACTTGCTGCTCATTATTCATCACACCTATTGCACAATTAGAGCTTCCGTAATCAAAGCCTGCAAACATTCTATCACCTATACATCAACAAAAAGGCCGCGAAATTTACCATAGTCGCGGCCATTTTTGAATGCTTAAACGTTACAGCGGTACTCGCTCATGTAAAAAGCTCGCGAAACGTGGCAAACCATTTTTAGTAAATCCATGATATTTATAAGTAATGGTGCTACCTATCGCAGGAGGAAATTGCCGTTGCTTATCAGAAAACCCCGAACCTATTTTAAATTCGACACCCTCGGCATTGCGCACCTTAATTGCACCTAACATATTTTTATACTTACCTTTGCCTGGAAAGTGAGCAATCACGACCGCTTCTGCATCAAGATAAGGCTTAAGCTTTAACAAAGCATCACTGCGACCCGCTTTATGTGTAGCTAAAGCAAGGTGCAACATTACGCCTTCAGCGCCCTTCGCAACAAGCTCATCCATAAATAAGCTTAGCTGATGGTTATCGGTAAACCGTCTTTGTTTGACTGCTCTGATATGCTCTGCGTTAATTTGCGTTACTAAGCCTGCGTAATTCTGATACCGCTGACTAAATGGCAACGTAGCATCAGGCATATCAAATACCTGATAACTTACTGTGTGCCACTCACTATCGTTCGGTTGATGTGTGCGAACAATCCCGCTAAGGTTGGCAAAATCTTGGCGTTTCGTCCACAACTCACCATCGAGCCAAACATCAGGCAATGGGGCTGTAAACCAAACGGGTGCATGGATGAGGTGACCATTACGAGTGACAAGTTTACTTCCTGTCCAAATGGCTCTTACACCATCATATTTTTCGCTCACTAAGTAATCATTAATATTTACCTTGTCTGCATCATAAACATTAGCAAGGAGAACATCTGGGGTGACTGCTGCGGTGGATGAAAAACTGATAACGAGTAAAAACACAGACAGGTGCTTTTTAATAAAGGTAATCATAATTGCTTCCTTGCAGTAATTAATAACAACGTGACCATAATCGAGTAGTCACGTTTTCCTTTATTATAGTTTAGTTTGTACCCATTTGAAAACTTCTTGAAGATTTGCCATAACCGCGGCTGCTTTTGAAAAATCGTGTTCAACGGTAAAGTGATTAGGCACTGCAAACACACTAACATCAGCGTTATTTGCTGCTGTAACACCGGTAAATGTATCTTCAACAGCGATAGCCTCATCGGCATTAATATTCAGACTTTTAAGGGCGAGTTGATAGGGTTCACCTGCAGGTTTAGGGTTTTTAACATCGTCTTTCGTGACAATACAATCAAACCAATCAAATATGCCATATCCCTTTAAAATCGGATACGCTTCATCTTTAGCACTTCCTGTTACTAAGGCCATTTTTAAACCACTTTCTTTAACTTGCTCAAGCACGTCTTTTGCATGTGGCATTAAAGCCGGTAAGTTTGCACTCACAAAATGACCAAATGCAGTGTATTTCGCGTCTGTAAGCGCCTGAGGCGAAATAGTTAATTGATAGTTTTCAACCACTTCTTTCGCTGCCTCAAGGGTTGGCCTGCCCGAAAATCGCTGGCAAAAAGTGGCTTCATCATAGTGAACGCCAAATGGCGCTAAAATGTCATTCCAGATATTAAAATGCACACTTTCAGAGTCGACAAGTGTGCCATCCATATCAAACAATACTGCTTTTAAAGTCATCCTCATTCCTTTTACAGTCTAAAAGATAAAAGGTGCCATTTGGCACCTTCGATAAATATAATATGTTACTCAGTTAAACCCGCAGGTGGCTCTGCAAAAGCTTCTTCACCCGTTTCAACATCAACCAACTCATAGCCACGCTGCTTTCTTACCACTTTCAATATAGGTTTTGAAAAAGCGGTTTTTAAACGGTCTGCATCGGCTTCTAGTTCTTCAACAGTATGACCAAACGGTGCGGCACCTGTTTCAGACCAATTGGTCACTTTGCCATTGAGATTATATTCAACTTCGTGAATTTGATATTGTGCAGCCTCATCTTTAGTCGCTTCACAAAAAATGACACGGTAATTCCAAAATCCAGCCATGATAGTTCTCTTATAAATTAAGTTATAACCCGTACTTTATCAGTAACAAGAAGGTTTATAAACGAAAAAACCCGCTATAAAGCGGGTTTTAAAAACGTAACGTTTAAGCTTAGAAGAAGCTTACTTTAAACTCAGCACCAATATAACGCTCTTCGTTAACCATTGCTGTGTTGTTATTGAAGTCGATAGCACCGATTGATTGTTGCTCGTCGAACATGTTACGAACGAATGCAGATACTTCATATTCGTTATCGCCTTGCGCCCAAGCATAACCAGCACGTAAACCCACTTCTGTTAATGGCTTGCCTTCAAACTCAACTGACTCATATAAGAAGTAGTTGATTTCGCTACGGTAAGACACGTCAGCATACGTAAAGAACTCACCATCAGCAACTTCGCGGCTATAACGTAATGTTACGTTAGAGATCCACTCTGGCGCGTGTGGTAAGCTGTTACCATCGAGGATAGCTTGACCTGCGCTGTTTAGTGAGTTTGTTACTGTACACTGCGCACATACTGCTACCGATAAGTCTTTATCTTTAAGCTCTGTATTGTTGTAGCTTAAGTTAAAGGTTGCATTTAGGTTGTCAGTTAATACCCACTCAGTATCTAATTCAAAACCATAGCCAGTTGTTTTATCTGCATTTAGCAAGCGGTTGAAGTTCGCACCACCGCCCACAGCAGTTAACTGTTGGTCATCCATCGTGTAATAGAACACAGTTGCGTTAACACGACCTTGGCCGTCAAGTACATCTGACTTGATACCTGTTTCGAATGATGTCACCGTTTCAGACTCTGCAACCGTAACTTCATCACCGAATAAGATACGACCCTGGATACTAGGAGCACGGAAACTATTTGCAACACGCGCATACCAGTTAACGTCATCGTTAATCTTGTAGTTAGCAGACAAATCCCAGCTTACGTGGTCATCGCTTGGGTTCTGTGTAAGGAATAATGCACCACCACCAGCAGGGCTTAAAGTACGGTTTGCTGAGAATTCTTTTTCGTCATCTGAGTAACGAAGACCCGCTGTCACTTTTAAGTCATCAGTGATTGTGTAATCTAATGAACCAAATACCGCCCATGCTTTAGTGTCTTGCTGCTGAATAACATAACCGTTTAACTCACCAGGTGTAGCGCCATAGGTATCATAGCTAAAGTTTTCGATTGTTAACGCTTCGTCAAAGTAGAAAACACCCACTTGAAAGTTTACATCACCCGCATAGTTGCTCGATAAACGAAGCTCTTGCGTATATTGGTCTTGGTCTGGGATGCCGTCAGCACTTTCAGAGTAGAACGGAATAAAACCTGGGCCCATATCTGGTAAATAGCTTGCACCGTAACCACCGTCGATGTCAGCACGTGAATAGATTTCAGCACTTTCCCATGCAGAAATTGACGTAAGTGTTAAATCATTAATGTCCCACTCAAGCTTTAAACTCGCACCTTGTGACTCAACTTGTTGAGTCGCACGAGAAGCCGCATCATGGTAAACAACATCGTGCTCAAAGCCATCAACTAAATCGTTAGTACCTGCTTTAATTGCGTTACCACGGAATGCGATTGGTTTACCATCCATATCACGAACATGGTAGTTGAATAAACCGGTGAAATCATTACCTTCATACAAGAACTGTACACGGGCTGCTTTTTCAGTGTAGCCACCAAGTACATCATTTTGCTCAAAACCTGGCGCACGATTATCAATGTAATCGTCTTTTTCTTGCCAGAGTACAGAAACACGTGTTGATAGACGATCTGTTAGGCCACCGCCAACAGCACCTTCAAAATCAACTGCGCCACGGCTACCGTAAGAAACTGAGCCATAACCTTCAAATTCTTGAGTTGGTTTAACGGTATCAAATTTAACAAGACCCGCTGGCGTGTTGCGACCGAACAGCGTACCTTGTGGGCCACGTAATACTTCTACACGAGCCACGTCAAATACAGGGAAACCTTTTAAGATTGCGTTTTCTTGAACAACTTCATCAACAACAAGTGATACTGGTTGAGAAGCGTTTAGGTCAAAGTCAGTGTTACCTAGACCACGAACATAAAAGCGTGGGAAAGAACGACCAAACGAAGATTCGATTGATAAGCTTGGAATTTTCGCATTCATAAAGCGAATATCCATACCTGCTGAGCTATAAGCATCTAAGTTGTCACCTTGCAGTGCAGATACTGCAACAGGCACTTCCTGTGCATTCTCTACACGCTTACGCGCGGTGATTTGAATGACTTCTAATTGGTTGCTTTTTACTGCAGGTGTTTCGTCTGCAGCAAGAGTTGAAAATGAAGTACCTGCTACTGCAGAGAACAACGTCGCATTAATTAGGGTTGCTAACGTAGATCTTTTCATTGCTTTCATGTCGGGTTTTAACCTTTTTAATGCACTCTTATTCAACGGTGATGATGTTGCGTCAATTCATTTGACGGGTTCGGCCAATTTTTCGCGCCTTGTAATAAGCTGCGCGGACCTCTTAATCGAGAGTGCAAAACGAGGTAAAGAGGCTGAACGAACGCTGACAATTATAACACTTTATGACACTTTTACTGCATTAAAAATGATAAATAAACAAGTTTTTTACAACAGTTAGCGACAACATCGACACATTTAGAGGATTTTATGCAAATATTTTTTATTTTAGCGGACATATGTCCTGTTCAATTAAATGCAAGAATGTGTATACATTATGCGCAAATGATAACGACTGTCATTTAAGCGTTCATTGTCCACTAATCGGTTACTCGCGCAAATTCTGGGTTAGCAAGCTCACAATGATGCTCGTTCAACAACCCCAAAATAGCCAAGTTCAACTCCTCAATTACTTCCATATAAAATGCAAAATCAACAGTCTCTACGTAGCTTAGTACATCAACTTGCAAAGCCCAAGGTGTAAAGCCTTTAAAGCGTACCCGACATGGCTCAAACGCTATGTGTTGATGTTTCTCTAATAACTCTCTCACTGCCTGCATGAAGCTTTCTAAGTTCTGCTTGGGTGTGTTTGCACTAAGCATCAGCTTTGGCCGATACGAAATACGCTCTCGCTCAGAAATATTTTCCAGTTGCATATCAACAAATTTAGCATTGGCCACATAGATAACAGAGCGGTCTAATGTACGAATACGCGTGGCTCTAAGCCCTATCTCTTCAATTGTTCCAAGGTGGCTGCCAAATTTACATAAGCTACCAATTTTGACCGGTGCCGAGATATATAAGGTAATTGCGCCTATAATATTTTCGACCGTTTTTTGTGCTGCAAGCGCAATTGCTAAGCCACCTATCCCTAAACCAGCCAATAACGTCGTCGCATTAAACCCCAAATTCTCAAACCACATAAACAGCACAATAATGACGATGCTGGTTTTAAGTACATTGCTTACAGGACGTAATAAGAACACTCCCTGTGGTTTATCTTGCATAATGAAGCGATTACTTAGCCTATGCTTGGCGATATCAACCGCTCTTAAGCATACCCATGCCCAAGCTATTAATAACACCGTTGCGCCATGAAATAGAGCCAGTACGGCAATGGTCACATTAGATTGATCACTTAACGATCGCGACATTAATACGGCCAGTAATAAACAAACAGGCCCGTTAATAAACCGTACTACATCTTTTTCGACTGGGACCTTTAAATGCGCAAGCACAAAGGTCACTATGCGCGTTAAAATGACTGCAACCACTAAAAATAACAAAAATGTGAATGCAAAATAAATCCACTGCCAGAGCATTACCCCTAAAAATTCGACATCAGGCAAGCGCTTATATAACCATTCACCCACTCGATTATATCCATACTCTTTCGTCAGTAAGGGGATTTGACTTACCGTTGCATTTGAAATTTTCCAAATACGGTTGCCTGTTTTTTCATCTGGCACGATTTGCAATAAAATTTGCACCTTGCCCTGTGATGTCGTGATCTCACCCACTAAGTCACGATAACTCGGTACACTTTCTTTTTGCTTTCCTTTTGGCTTATTACTTAAGCTATCAACATCAACCCATAAGGTTCGGTCGAGGACCACAGATAAGTTTTCGGCAAGTTGTGCCTTACCAATAGCTTCAACATCTTTCGGCAGATTACGATAATCGAGGTAAAAACTGGCACGTTCAAAGTCACGAGCACGGGTTGCTTTTAAATAACCTTGCATTGAACTTCGCGGGGTCATCCGAGAAAAGGCATCGAACGGTAATTCATCAGTCGGTTCAACTAACTTAGGATCAGGTTGTGAGGTAACGGCTTGTTGAGTTTGGTTCTCGGGTTTTGTTTCGGTGTGCTCTTCTTTATTGTCTTTATCGATAAGCGACTTAACGGTCACTTCGGGAGTTGTCGTTGCAGTCACAGGCTGCGAAAACAGTACCATGCAACACAGTAATAACCCAACTAGCTCTAGCGTAAACTTCTTAGCTATACTCTTCACACTTCTTTCCTTGTCCGAAAAACTTTAAACCATAGAAAAATTTATCTTTTTAAATTAGAGCATGCTTTCATTAACTGTACAAAAAATAATTAAATTTCTTTGCAAGCTGTATCTGAAATGTTAGTTATAGAGAGACTTAAGCAAAGGAAAATTATCATGCACATTTCAAATTCGCTGGTTCCACATTGGTCCTCCTTATTCATTCACGGTGTTATCGCTATTATTTTTGGTTTATGCGGCTGGCTTGCGCCTGAAGCATCCCTCGCCGTATTGATGTTTATTTTTGCTGCATACTTTTTTGTTGATGGCTCGATTAGAGCCTGGTTAGCGTTTGCTTCTAAAAAAGATAACCCGCTATGGTGGATGCTCCTCATAGGCGGTCTAATTTCTATTGCAGCAGCTTTAGTGACCTTATTTGCCCCCAATGTCACTGCGATTCTAATGCTTTATTTTATTGCAGCTTGGGCTATCGCTATTGGTGTCATTGAAATTGTCATTGCAAGTAAGCTACGTAAAGAAATAAGCAATGAATGGCTTTTGATTGGCAGTGGGGTTATCTCAATTGTTTTTGGTGGCTACCTTATGTTTAATCCGGGTGCCGGTATCATTACATTACTATGGCTCGTTGCAAGCTATGCGATTGTGTTTGGACTCATCATGGTGCTTCTGTCGTTTAAACTTAAAAAACTGCATGAGGCAACGTAAAAAAAGCGGCAAATGCCGCTTTTCTTATTGTTATTTTGAATGTGTTCTTTTCAAGGCTATCTGCCCATCAATATGAATATCGCGCTGTGGGAAAGCTATCGTTACATTATGCTCAGCAAAAATTTTATAAATGCTAAAGCGTAATTCACTGCGTACCTGACGAAGCGGCGCTTCAGACTCAGCACACACCCAAAATATTGCACTAAACGTGAGTGAACTGTCAGCAAAGTCATCGAACAATACTGACGAGGCTGGTTTTTTTAAAATAGCAGGATGCTCATCTAGCACTTGCTTAATCAGCCTTTCAACTAACACCACATCAGAGCCATATGCAACACCCACGTTTACCGATGAACGCGCATTACGGTCAATCAACGTCCAGTTAGTGACTGTGTTTTCGAGCAATTGACTATTTGGTACCAACATATGCACGCCATCATTGCGACGAATACGAGTTGAACGGGTATTAATTGTCTCAACCACGCCTTTTGCATCACCCACTTCTAAGAAGTCACCGATTCTAATCGGGCGTTCCCACATGAGTATCCAGCCACTAATAAAGTTGTTAATGATATTTTGTGCACCAAAACCGACGCCAATGGCTATCGCACCAGAGACAAATGCAAATGCCGTTAACGGAATATTCAGTACCTCAAGTGAAGTAAACACAAGCACTGCGATGGTAACAACAAGGTAAATACGGGTGAATAAATGAACTGTGTCTGGCCCTAGGTTTTTTGCCAACAGTGCTTTTTTAATTAATCGACCTATCCATGTGACCACAAACCACATTAAAAACAGCACCAAAGGTACTTGAATAACTTTTAGCACAGTGATTTGTACATCGTTATATGTAAACAAAACAAACGATAATGCAGATTGCAAATCAGCAAGGGTCATAAATGAACATTCCTAGTAAAAAGTCGTGTTTGATTCAGTTGTCACTAAGTTTAACACGGCATAATAGATGAAATCTTAGTAAATTCTAAGATCTTTATGCGCAAAAAGCGCTATTTATTAACTCTTTTAGACCATAAGTGCTATATACATAGTGAAAGCTTTTAATAGCATGAGGAGAGCACAATGTCACAAATGACACTTACACAAAAACTTGCAACATTACAGCCACTCGTTGACTTAAACCTTTTTGAATCAAGTCTAGAGTATCGCAACCGCATTTTGAACTTACTTGCCGAACAAGAACACTCATTAGCATTAATTAACAAAGAGTTCGGCAACGCCATGCCAGAAAATTTTGGTTCAGAGAAAAAGTTTGTCTTAGGTTACAACTAACTTATGGCACGCTTTAAAGCATCCATCAATATGGGACAGCGTATACCACTTTTTATCTAGCGAGCCATCACACTAATTGATGGCTTTTTTAGCGCCAACCACACCAAATCGACTAATTATTTCTAAAACACGAAAAATGAAAGATAAATATTATTATTTGGCATCAAAAATTTGATAGATTATAGAAAATTTATCCACATTATTGGAGCCATCATGCGTAAGACCCTAATAGCCACCACCGTTGCTAGTGTATTTTTATTATCAGCTTGTAGTCCAGAGCAAGCTAACACACAAAATCAACCTATTGTTGAAACACAAAAAAAGAATACTGAGTCTATATTTTTCAAGCCGAGCCCTTTGCAATATATGGCTCCTGAGTTTGATAAAATATCAACAAACGACTACGAACCTGCATTTGAAGCAGGTATTGCCGAGCAAAAAGCTGAAATCTTAAAGATTGCCAATAACCCAGAGCCTGCAACATTTGAAAATACACTCGTTGCAATGGAGTTATCAGGTGAGCTATTAGATCGCGTATCCGATGCCTTTTTTAACTTATCTGGATTAATTTCTGACAGCGAGTACCAACGTATTGACGCTAAAATGGCGCCAATTTTATCTGCTCATACCGACGATATTTATCTAAACCAAGCGCTCTTCAATCGTGTGCAAGCTATCTACGACAATGCAGAAAACCTCAGTGCTGAAGACAAACATTTAGTCGATTTTTATTTTAAAAAGTTTATCAACGCGGGCGCTAAACTAAACGAAGCAGACAAAGTAAGAATGCGTGAAATCAACGCTGAACTTGCAAAACTTTCAACCGAGTTTTCACAAAATCTCTTAAAATCGTTCAAAGAAGATGTAATTTTAGTCACAGATAAAAGCGAACTTGCTGGTTTATCTGACGGTGAAATTGCAAGCCTTGCAGCCGCGGCTGACAAAGCGGGTAAAGAAGGTTATATGATCACACTGGTGAACACCACTCGCCAACCTATTTTACAAAGCCTTGAAAATCGTAAACTGCGTGAAAAAATTTGGACTACATCTGCAAATCGTGCGCAAGCAACAAACGGCCCTATTATTCTCAAGGAAACCAAATTGCGCGCTGAAAAAGCGGCATTACTTGGTTTCAAAGATTGGGCTTCTTATGTATTGACGATGCGAATGGCGAAAACGCCAGAAAATGTATACGGTATTTTAGATGACTTAGCACCAAAGGCAGTTGCTAAAGCCGAAGCAGAAGCGGAGCAAATTCAACAGGTAATCAATAAATCAGGTGAAACGTTTGCTCTACAACCTTGGGATTGGGCATTTTATGCAGAAAAAGTACGTCAAGAAAAGTACGACTTAGACCCAGCTTTAGTTAAGCCTTACTTTGAAATGCAATCAGTGATCCACGATGGCTTGTTCTTTGCCATGAATAAACTCTATGGTATCACCTTTAAAGAGCGTAAAGATTTGCCTGTATATCACGAAGACGTCACGGTGTTCGAAGTATTCAATGAAGATGGCAGTGCCATTGGCCTATTTTACATGGATCCATATGCACGTGAAGGCAAACGAGGGGGTGCATGGATGAGTGCCTATGTAGGTCAAAGTGGTTTAAAAGGCACCAAGCCTGTCATCTACAACGCGCAAAATATCCCCAAACCTGCAGAAGGCCAACCAACACTGATGACCTTCTCTGAGGTGACAACTTTATTTCATGAGTTTGGTCACGCTGCTCATGGTTTATTCTCTGACGTAAAATACCCAAGTTTGGCGGGGACAAAAACGTCTCGTGACTTTGTCGAATTCCCATCACAAGCAAACGAAGACTGGAATGTTGAGCCGACAGTACTTGCGAACTATGCCAAGCACTACAAAACAGGTGAGCCAATTCCAAAAGAGTTACTTGCAAAAGTACTTGAGTCACAAAAGTTCAACCAAGGCTTCGATACAACTGAGTATTTAGCTGCGGCACTCCTTGATATGGAATGGCACTCATTCGGTGTTGATGCCGATATCACAGACGTACAAAAGTTTGAACATGATGCGTTAGACAAACATGGTATTGCGTACTACCCCGTGCCGCCGCGCTATAAATCTTGCTACTTCAGCCACACTTTTGCCGGTGGTTACTCAGCAGGTTACTACGCTTATCTTTGGACTGAAGTATTCGCTGCAGATGCATTCACTCATATGACTGAAAAAGGCGGCTTAACTCGCGAAAACGGTGATCACTTCCGTAAAGAGATTTTATCTAAAGGTAATAGCCGCGACTTAATGCAAAGCTACATTGAATTTCGTGGTCAAAAGCCAACAACCGACGCGTTATTAAAGCGTCGTGGCTTAGTTGAATAACCACAATGTTGTTTAGAGTATGAGGGGCACCCCTCATACTTTTTAAGTATTAATTGATTTTTCACCCCGCTTTTACTCCTATTCACCTCAAAGCAATTGTCAGTTAACTCGTTTTTGCTAATCTCAAAGAAAAACATAAGTTCACACATGAAAAACCCTTTACTTTTAGGACTTTGCTCAGCTTTAGCTGCATGCTCATCAATCCCAGATGAGCACGCCGACATTGTTATCGATAACGCTCAGATCATTGATATGCGCACTGGAGAAATCGCAGCAAACCAATCACTGGCTATTCGTGATGGCATTATCATACAACGCAGTAACCAGCCACTGAGTGCCCAATATCAAAGTTCAACGTTTATAGATGCAAAAGGTCAGTATGTCATGCCGGGTCTTTGGGATATGCATGTCCATTTTGGCGGTGGTGAAAAGCTCATAGAAGAAAACAAACAATTACTCCCCCTTTATTTAGCCCACGGCGTGACAACGGTGCGTGATGCTGCGGCTGATCTGAGTGAGTCAGTTCTCAGTTGGCGTGAACAAGTCAAACAAGGTCAGTTAGTCGGCCCAACTATTTTTACATCAGGCCCCAAACTTGAAGGAAAAGGCTCTATTTGGCCCGGCGACTTAGAAGTTGAGACGACTGAAGAAATGCACGCAGCAATGGATTTGCTAGACACCATGAATGTCGACTTTATCAAAATTACCGACAGTGCATTAACGCCTGAGCTTTATCTAAAGGCAGTAAAAGAGGTTAAAAAACGGGGTTACCAAATTTCAGGTCATATCCCGTTTTCGTTGTCTGTGACTGATGTCTCCAAGGCAGGTCTTGATGCCATCGAGCATATGACTTACATGCTAAAAGCAGCCGCCAAAAACGAAGCGAATATTTCAGCCAAAGTAGCCTCTAAAGAACTCACCTATCGCACCGCTCTGCCTATTATTACCGCTCAATTTGATGAATCTACAGCCAGAGAAAAGTTTACGGTACTCGCTAGCAACGACACAGCGGTTGTGCCTACTTTAATTGGTGGCAAGATCACCGCCTATCTCGATGAAGATAATCATCAGCAAGACGCTTTTTTAAATTACATTGGCAAGGGCTTAAAAGCGACCTACCAATGGCGTGTAGACAGAGCTAATAAAGATACCCCTGAACAAATCATTCAGCGAAAAGCTCGCTTCACAAAAACGGCACAATTGTTACCACTGGCACAACAAGCGGGTGTAAGCATTATTGCAGGCACCGATGCAGGCTTTTTAAATTCGTTTATCTATCCTGGGCTTTCTTTACACCAAGAGTTAGCAATCTTTACTGATTATGGTCTTACACCGTTGCAAACGCTTCAATCAGCAACACTTGCGGGGCCTAAATTTTTAAATAAACAGAAACAGTATGGGGCACTTACCAAAGGTAAAGTGGCCGACATCATTTTGCTTTCACAAAATCCCCTAACAGATATTCGAAACACCAAAACGCTTAGCGGTGTGATCAGTCATAACACATTTTACGACCGTAATGCTTTGGATAGATTAAAACAGCAAGCAAAAGCGTTCGTGGCAAACCAACCCTAACCCCCCCCATTGCCCATGGCTGCGTATTATTGTCATGGGCAATTTTAATTCTTTGTTATCTCATATACACTGCCCCTTTTATAACAAAACTAAAACAACATGACTTACTTACTCGCTGTTACCCTTCTGTGGGCCTTTTCATTTAGTCTTATTGGCGTGTATTTAGCAGGGCAAGTAGATGCGTGGTTTAGTGTGTTAATGCGAATAGGCTTAGCAACGTGCGTGTTTTTACCCTTTTTACAATGGCGAAAAACCCCTAAAGCCTTAGCACTAAAGCTCATGGCAATAGGCGCGGTACAGCTTGGTGTCATGTACAGCTTTTATTACCATTCGTTTTTGTACCTCAGTGTGCCAGAGGTACTACTATTCACGGTAATGACGCCGCTTTACATCACCTTATTAAACGATTTGCTTGAAAAACGTTTTAATGCCAAATTTTTATTCGCCGCAATGCTGGCTATTTTGGGAGCCGTCGCTATACGTTACGAAGGCGTTGATGAGAACTACCTCATTGGTATGTTAATGGTTCAGGCTGCCAATATCTGTTTTGCTACCGGGCAAGTAACCTACAAACGTTTGATGCAAGATGAGCAGCACCCTCACTCTCGGGTGTTTGCTTGGTTCTTTATTGGTGCCCTAATTGTTGCACTGATTTGTTACGGTTTGTTTGGCGATACCAGCAAGCTGCCCACCACAACGACACAATGGGGCGTACTCATTTACTTAGGCACGATTGCCTCTGGGCTTGGCTACTTTGCATGGAATAAAGGCGCAACTATTGTGAATGTTGGCGCGCTTGCGGTAATGAATAACTTACTGATCCCAGCAGGGATAATAGTTAACATTGTTATTTGGAATCGTGATGCCGATATCATCAAGCTTGCCATCGGCGCGGCGATTATCTTATTAGCACTTATTATAAATCAGAAACTTAATAAAACTGCCACGTAGTATTGATAAGCTAAACTCTATTCGATTAGAGGGATGCTGTTATGCGCGCACTGGTTTTATGTTGTTTAGTGTTCATTATTCAAGGTTGTAAGAGTCTGCCAGAGGAGCAGGCAGTGCAAGTTGGCGCTAGGCCTTACTATTTAATCGACAATATGCCTGATGGGCCGTTAAAGCAGCAACTTGCGGCATGCGGTAATGGCCCTTTTTACAAAACTGATTTTGTCATTGGTCATCGCGGTGCCCCCATGCAGTTTCCTGAGCATAGTAAAGAGTCATATTTAGCCGCAGCAAGAATGGGGGCTGGCGTACTTGAATGTGACGTTGCCTTTACCAAAGATAAGCAACTCGTGTGTCGTCATTCACAATGTGATTTACACACCACTACCAACATTTTAGCTATTCCAGAACTCGCTGCAAAATGCAGCCAACCTTTTACCCCGGCCAAAGACGGCCAACCGGCTCAGGCTAAATGCTGCACTAGCGATATCACCCAAGCTGAGTTTTTAACGTTAAAAGCAAAAATGGATGGCGCCAATCCAAATGCCAAAACGGTTGCAGAGTATTTGCAAGGGACGCCAAACTGGCGCACTGATTTATATGCAAACAGTGGTACTGTAATGACCCACCAGCAAAGTATTGCGCTGTTTAAAGAACTGGGTGTGAAAATGACCCCTGAGCTAAAAAGCCCAGCAGTTAGCATGCCCTTTGATGGTTTTAGCCAGCAAGATTACGCGCAAAAAATGCTTGATGAATATCAGGCCTTAGGCGTGAATAGCCAAGATGTTTATCCGCAATCATTTAATCTTAACGATGTGAAGTATTGGCTAAACAATCACCCTGAATTTGCAAACAACAGTATTTACCTTGATGGCCGAGATGAGCAAGCACACTTTAATGCTATGGATGAAACAAGCTGGCAGCCATCAATGCAGGCTCTGTATGACGATGGAGTACGCATTATTGCACCGCCAATGTGGATGCTATTAAGTCTTGATCAGTCAGGTAAAATCGTGCCCTCGCTGTATGCTATGAAAGCTAAACAAGCCGGACTGAACATCATTACTTGGAGTTTAGAGCGCTCAGGCCCATTAAATAATGGTGGTGGATATTATTACCAGTCGATTGCCCCTGTGATTAAACAAGATGGGCAAATGATGACTGTGATAGACGTCCTTGCTAAGCAAGTGGGAGTGATGGCTATTTTCTCTGATTGGCCTGCTACTCTTACCTATTACGCAAGCTGTATGCAGTACCCTGCCTCAGAGAATTAACTGAGCATCAATAAATTTCAAGGGCTTTTACTCGTCCAAAAGATGGGGCTGAGGTATTATTGGTTAAACCGTTTTTAGAGGATTAACATGATTATTCAACACCATAGCCACGACATAGATACCCCAACAGGTCTGATGCGAACCAGCATTTACCGCCCAGCTGTCGAAGGCCAATTCCCATGTATTATTTTCTACTCTGAAATTTTTCAAGAAACAGCCCCCATTGCACGCTCTGCCGCTATGCTCGCAGGCCATGGTTTTATCGTGTTAGTGCCTGAGGTTTTTCATGAGTTAAACCCACTCGGCACGGTGCTTGCCTACGATGATGAAGGCAAAGATAAAGGCAATGCCGACAAATGGGCTAAACCACTTGAAAGCCACGACACTGATACCACAGCCCTTATCGCATTTGCCCGCGCGCAAGCGTATTGCACAGGCTATGTGGGAGCGATGGGTGTATGTATTGGTGGTCACCTTGCTTATCGTGCCGCACTGAATCCTGATATCAAAGCCGCATTTTGTTTATATGCAACAGACATACACAGTGACACATTGCCCGCACAATCAGGCAATAACTCGTTTGAGCGCATGGCAGATATACAAGGAGAAATTCACTTTATTTGGGGCAAACAAGACCCACATGTACCAAAAGAAGGCCGCCTTAAAATTTACCAACAAACCGTTGCTACCGGAATTAATTACCAGTGGCAAGAAGTTAACGCACAACATGCATTTATGCGCGATGAGGGAGATCGTTACGACCCAGCTCTCGCTTTAACTATGTACCAACAAGCTGTTGCATTGTTTAATCGTACTTTGCGTTAACCCTGTTTGCTTAAATACCCATCGTGGCAACTTGATTAGCAAAATAATCCTTTAAGTAATCAAGCAATACTCGCAATTTTTTGCTTCCCGCAGCCCCCGGCGGGAAGACACCATACAATTCAATATCAGCCGATTTATACTCATCAAGCACGGTACGTAAAAGCCCGGCTTTTACTTTTGGCCACGCGTCATAAACAGGGATTTTTGCAAGACCATGCCCCGCTTCAACAAATGCCGTGCGCGCTGCGGCATTATTAGTGCTAATCCCGCCTTTAAGGGGAACATCAAAGCGACGCTTATCTTTTTCTAGGCTCAGCGTGGCGCTACTTCGCTGATAAACAACCCAAGTATGGTTCGCTAAATCATCTATGCTTTCGGGCACTGGGTGCTTGGCAAAATAATCAACAGAGCCACATATACACGTTTTCATTGTTGCCAGTTTAGTTGCTTGTAAACTTGAATCAGCAAGCGCAATACCTCGGATCGCTAAATCTATCCCCTCTTTAATAATGTCGACAACGTCATCGCTTAGTTGCAGATCAATATCGATTTTTGGATACAAGCGTTTAAATTGTGCAAGCGCAGGCACAATAAGCTGCAAACCAGCATTCACTGGGCAACTGAGTTTTATCACCCCGACAGGTTCATTTTTTAAGTTTTCTAGATGCAAATTAGCCGCTTGGGCATGTTCAGCAATTGCGTGACAACGCTCATAATAGACTTTACCCGCTTCTGTTAAGGTCATAGTACGCGTTGAGCGGTTTAATAAGGTAAGCTGTAATTGCTGCTCTAGTTTCTTTAAATGATAACTCACCACAGCGCGCGAAAGACCCAGTTGCTCGGCTGCCTTCGTTAAACTCCCCTGCTGCACAATATGTGCAAATACCACCATACTTTTTAACTGTTCAAACGATACATTCATGGCATTCTCCTAAAACCTCGCTCAATTGTATCAATAATTAAACCAATGAAGTCAATTTTATCTGCGTTGTTAAACTTAGCTTTAACCCCTATAGTGATATCAACGCTATTCATTAAACAATTAACGAGGATTAATTATGTCAGCGAAGAAAATCTTAATGGTACTTACTTCACACGATGAATTAGGTGACACGGGTCATAAAACAGGGTTTTGGGTAGAAGAATTTGCAGCCCCTTATTATGCCTTTATTGATGCAGGCGTTGACGTTACATTAGCATCAGTGAAAGGGGGGCAACCGCCTGTAGACCCAAATAGTGCCGCTCCTGATGCTGCAACAGAGGCAACTAAACGCTTTGAAGAAGACAGCGCCGCAAAAACCTTAATGGCAAACAGCAAACCGTTGAGCGAAATGAATGCCGATGAATTCGACGCTGTATTTTACCCAGGCGGCCATGGTCCGCTGTGGGATTTAGTTGATAACCAAGACTCTATTCGTTTAATTGAACAGTTTTTAAACTCTAATAAGCCTGTTGGTGCGGTATGCCATGCCAGTGCCGTCTTATTAAATGCCAAAAATGCCGAGGGTAAGTCGGTAGTGTTTGACAAAAAAGTGACGGGGTTCAGTAACTCTGAAGAAGAGGCTGTAAAACTAACGAATGTTGTACCACTTCTTGTTGAAGATGAACTCATTAAACAAGGTGGTCAGTACCAAAAAACCGATGACTGGGGCGTGCTGGCTATCGAAGATGGGTTATTGATCACCGGTCAAAACCCAGCAAGCTCAGAACTTGCAGCTAAAAAACTACTTACTAAACTTGGCTAAAAACGCGAGATAACAACCAGTAAACACCTTGCAAAACAAGGTGTTTACCTTCACTCTTAATACGTTATACTGATTCAGTCGAATTGATTTAAGAGCCTTCAACCATGACTGAAAAATCAGCTACTAAACTTCCCCCTATCAGCAGTAAACGGTTCGCTATTCTGGGCATAATGCTACTGTGTCTTGTACTACAAATTATCAATACACTGCCCGGTATAAACCTTAATGGCTTAGGTATCTTGCCTCGCCAACTATCGGGCCTTTCAGGCATATTTTTTGCCCCCTTTTTACACGGTGGCTGGGCACACCTTTTTAGTAATTTAGTGCCCTTTGCGATTCTCGCATGGTTAGTATGTCAATACAGTGTAAAACGCTTTTGGCTGGTATTTGTCAGTACTGCATTGCTTGGAGGATTGTTAGTGTGGATATTTGGCCGCAGCAATATACATGTGGGCTTAAGTGGCGTAATTTATGGCTTGTGGGGCTACTTAATTTGCTATGGTATTATGCATCGCTCATTCAAAGCGATTCTCATCAGTATTGCTGTCGTCATACTTTATAGTGGCTTAATTTGGGGTGTATTCCCGCAGCGTATTCATATCTCGTTCGAAAGCCACTTGTTCGGCGCTATTAGCGGTGCATTTATCGGTTATCTCTTTGCAAAGCGAGACAAACAGCATCTTCGATAATTTTGAGGAGTTATGAATTTAACTCCTTAATGCTAATGTAACCATTACCACACCATGGTCGGTGCTTTGGTCGTCATAGGCAAATTGTGGATTGATTAAGTGCTGATCATAGGTGTGATAGTCAATGACTTCGTAGAAGCTACCTTGAAAGCCTGCATCAAATTCTCTAGAAAGCAAAATGTAATCAAACACCGAACTACTGCTACCAAAGTAATGGGTTGCCTCTCTCTCATTGTCCGTTACAACATGGCGTTGATAAAGTTGCCAACTATCTTGCAGCGCATACTTGGCGGTAAACGCCTTGCTATGTCGACTAGCGGTGAATCGCAATGAGTCAGTAATTAAATGGTTCAGCACGCCATCATGCAGTTCATTATTAAAATCTCCCATCACAATAACAGGATTGTCTGTCTGTGATCTGCGATTGATAATTTCAATTAATAATAACGCCGCTTCACTGCCCCTTTGTATGCTTGACGCCCAGCGCCCTGCTACTTGGTCTTTTAGCTGCAAAAGCAGATTTTGCTCCTCGGTTTTGCTGTTATCTTCAACGCTATTAAGCAGGCTACGCTTTGATTTAAAATGCACAACATAACAATCTACATAACCAATATGTGGCACATCTATCGTGGCGCGAATAATCCGACGACTGTAACAAAACTCCCCGACAAGCCCCATTTGCTGTGCATAGTGAGGGTCGGGTTCAACCTCAGTTAAAGCCATAATTTTATAGCGAGAAGCAATTGCAACAACCGGGTCTCGATATATAAACTCATCGATAACGCTCGGCTCATCAACCACCGCAAAGTGCGCATAGCCTGCATCGTTCACTTGCTGTTTTAATGCATCAATACTAAACACTTCTTGAAAGCCAATAATATCCGGTTGCTGATTGTGAAGATAATCAGCCAACCAACGCTGCTTCTTAGCCCATTGTTCAGCACTATAAATACGCTGAAAATCATAAAACGCATCGGGGGGCGCTAAATAATTGTATAAATTAAATGTCGCTACCTTTAATTGATTAGTTGCTGTCACTGATTACCTTTTCGTGCAACCATTCGGTTGCAATTATTGCATCTTCAAAATACTTCACTTCACCCGTTGTGAACCAATTACCCACTTTGCTGGCTACTTTTTGCCACTTTTTATTACCCAGTACCGCAACACGACAAAATTCCTTGTTGTGTTTCAGCCCTAATTTAAAGTCATCCCAAGCCGCTTGTAATTCCCACCCTTCCAGTTCTGTAATATCTACATATGCTCTAATTTTTGCGCGAGGCACTGCTTTAAGTGCATTATCCACTAAAGGGGTGAGCGTTTCGTAATCAGCGTGGGTAAGCTTACCAACGACTTTAAAAGTTAGGTAAAAGGTACTACCTATGCGCTCTAAACCAATGGCCAAACCGTGTTTTTTCATCTCATGCTCCTTAACAGTCGTCGACTTCGGTATTAAATTACTTTCAATTTAATTACTTAGGTACTTATTACACTCAGTAATAATGCTATTTTCTAACTCTACTTCCCTTGACTAGGTTGATCAACTAGGATGGTAATCTCGTAACAACATTCATTAAAGCACAATTTAGGGAGTTTCAATGAGTAATACCGACAGTTATACGCCACCTAAAGTGTGGCAATGGGACGCTGAAAATGGGGGAGAATGGGCTAAAACAAACCGTCCTGTAGCGGGTGCAACCCATGAACAAGACTTACCTGTTGGTAAGCATGCTTTGCAGCTGTACTCACTTGCGACACCAAACGGTCAAAAAGTGACAATTATGCTCGAAGAGCTATTAGAGCTTGGTATCGACGACGCTGATTATGATGCGTTCTTAATTAAAATAGCGGATGGCGATCAATTCTCTTCTGGCTTTGTTAGTGTCAACCCGAATTCAAAAATTCCAGCCTTAATGGATCATAGCACCACGCCAGTTACCCGCGTATTTGAATCGGGCGCTATTTTACAGTATTTAGCAGAAAAGTTTGATGCGCTTATTCCCAGCGACCATACCAGTAAAACAGAGTGCCGTAATTGGTTATTTTGGCAAATGGGTTCAGCACCCTACTTAGGCGGTGGTTTTGGCCATTTTTACAGTTATGCACCGTTTAAAATGCAATACCCTATTGACCGTTTCACCATGGAAGTAAAGCGCCAGTTAGATGTATTAAATCGTCACTTAAGTGATCATGATTACATGGCTGGTAGCGAATACTCCATTGCCGATATTGCTATTTGGCCATGGTACGGCAGTTTGGTACTGGGTTATTTATACGATGCTGCTGAGTTTTTAGATGTTGAGTCATACAGCCATGTATTACGCTGGGCAAAACAAATTGAACGTCGCCCTGCAGTTAAACGAGGTCGCCGTGTAAATCGTACGTGGGGTGATGAAGCTGAGCAACTTTTAGAACGCCACAGTAAGAACGATTTTTAACAGTGGGGCTGCTATGCAGCCCTTTGCTACATAAATTCCTCTATCCGATTCAAAGATGAAAAAGCTCAGTAAAGAAGACATCTATCAAAGACTCAGCAATACCGAAGACGCGCGCGCCTGCAAGGCCATTGATGAGGCCGCGTGTAAGGTTGTGCCAGGCAACTTTATTACCCTTTTAGTGAGTCAACTATTTAGTAAATTTGCCGATGCTCTGCTCAACCCAAAAGTAACCTTGCCTTGGTTATTACACAGCATTAATGTGCCCAGCAGCTTCATTGCGTGGCTGGTTCCTATTAGAGAGTCTGGCTCAATGTTGCCGCAACTTGCTATTGCCAACGTTATCCGCCAACTTAAAGTACGCAAGTGGGTGTGGGTTGTCGGCGCCATTGTGCAAGCATTATGCATTGTAGCAATGCTCATTACCGCATTAACCCTAACAGGAAGCAGTGCCGGGTATGCCATTCTCACTCTTTTAGTTGTGTTTAGCCTTGCTCGGGGCTTTAACTCTATCGCCGCTAAAGATGTACTTGGAAAAGTGATTCCCAAACAGCAACGTGGCAACATTAGTGGTCTTGCCGCCAGTTTTGCAGGCTTTGCGACACTTACGTTTGGTTTAGGCTTATGGTATTTACAAACGTTAGGCTACGAAAATGGTGTTTATGTTGCGTTGATGCTGGCAGCCCTCATGTGGATATTTGCTGCCCTGAGCTACAGTCGCATCAAAGAATATGAAGGAGCGACTGAAGGAGCTAAAAATGGTTTATTGCATGCGTTTAAGAAACTAAAGCTACTGTACGAAGATAAACAATTTGCCCACTTCATTGTTACGCGTGCTTTATTGCTTTGCTCTGCACTTAGCGCTCCTTTTTATATTGTTTTAGCCAGCGAACAGGCTTTTGATTTTTCTTTGCTTGCTACTTTTATGGCCCTTTCTGGGCTTGCGAGTCTCGTGTCAGCACCCATTTGGGGTAGGTTGAGTGACCTATCAAGTCGACGCGTTTTAATTTTTGCAGCCATGTTAGTCACTCTCAATGGCTTAGCCGTTTATTTAATCGCACACTTTAGCCCTGCAACCCTCCGTGAGTTTTGGCTTCTCCCGTTATGTTATTTTTTGCTCACTGTTGCTCATCAGGGAGTTCGTCTTGGTCGTAAAACGTACTTGGTAGATATGGCTGAAGGCAACAAACGAACCGATTATGTATCGGTGAGCAATACGGTGATCGGTCTTATATTATTGGTACTTGGGAGTGTTGGCTTATTAAATGCATATTTAAGCACCGCAGAGCTGATTCTATTTTACAGTGTGCTGGGTATTGCTGGTGCTATCAGTGCTTGGTTTTTACCTGATGCCTAGACCCCGCCTCAAAAAAAACGCATAATCATGCCGTTTTTATTACATAAAAAGGATTTATCATGAAAAAGCTCTGCTTAGTACTTGCGGCTACACTTGTTTTATCAGCGTGCAGTACAAGTGTACCTATTCGTAACTTCGACAGTAACCCTGTCCCACAAACCGCCAATAAAACACACACTGCTGACAGCGTTAAAACAAATATTCTCAAAGCATGTATGAAACTTGGCTGGACATGTCGCGCGAGCGAAGACGGTAAAATATTAGGAAAGCTTGATATTAGAAAGCACCAGCTGCGTGTTGATATTAACTACAACGCCACTGAGTACTCAATTGATTACAAAGACTCGATCAACTTAGATTATGATGGCGATAAAATTCACCGCCAATACATTAACTGGGTTTCAAACTTAGTCAGAAATATTGATGCAGAATTAGCTTATTAATAAAAAGGCGACCTAAGTCGCCTTTTTTAGTCGCTTTTTAAATGTTCATCAAAGAAATCTAAAAACGCTTTTAATGTTGTAATACGATAAGGCTGATGTGACAGATAATGATCTCCCTCTTCGAGTTCAATATACGTGACATTTTTTCCTTCATCGCTCAGCTCATCTTCCATTTCACGGCTATGATAAACAGGCACAACGTTATCGTCTGAACCATGCACGAGCAAAACTGGACGGTTAATTTGCTTTGCAAAATTAACCGGTGAGTATTTTGCCAACTCATCGTCGTCGGTACCAAATTGCTTACGCACAATTTCTTTATTTGTAAAGTAACGCGCTTTACTCACAATGCGTTCTAAATCGGTGACACCCGCAAAACTCGCGGCACATGTAAATGTTTCAGGATGCTTAACAACAGCCATCAACGCGGCGTAACCACCATAACTTGCACCGCCGATGCAAATTTTATCTTTATTAGCGATACCTTGTGAAACTAACCAAAGAGCGGCATCTTGCAAATCATCTTGCATTTTTTTACCAAACCCTTGCACTGCTGCCATTTCAAATTCATGGCCATACCCACTTGAGCCTCTAAAATTCGGTTGTAAAACGGCATACCCATTGTATGCAAGTAAAGCAGTCCAATAATCAAAACCTGAGTAGTCACGCGCCATAGGTCCCCCATGAGGGAATATAATTGTTGGTAACGTATCCCCTTCTTTATAGCCCACGGGCAAGGTTAAGTACCCTTCAATCGTTAAACCATCACGTGCCTTATAACTAATTTTTTCTTTCCCTGAATAAACACGGTCATCAATGTCTGGGTACGCGCTGGCGAACACGGTGAGTTCATTGGTGTCACGGTTACCAAGCATATATGTTCCCGTGCTTCCATCACCTGTCAGGTAAAGTACATATTGGCGCTGGTTTTCACTGGTATCGATTATATCAATATCAAACTTATCAGCCGGTAATACCGCACGCAGTGATGTATACAGCTTATTTAAATCGTCATCCCAATAACGGATCCCTTCTTCAATATTTGAATGAGTAAACCCTGCAACTTCGCCCGTCAGAGGAGAGTAAAAAATCCCTCCATCAAAGTCGTAATTATCATCACTAAAAACGAGCTCTTGCTTTTTCGTGGTTAAATCCATTTTAAATAATGCGTCATAGCCATTTTGAAGCGCTTTAAAATAGATAATATTGGGGTCTTTATCAAAGCCTAATATTGTCACACTCTCTTGGCTAAATGCTTTAAATTTGAATAATGAGCGGCGGTCTAATGAACCTTCGTCATACAGGAAATATTCAAATTCATCTTCATCCATTTTTCGAGCAATACGCACATTACCTTGACGGTCAGCTATCCAATCGGTCACTTTGCTGCGCTCGCGTTGAACTCTTTTCTTTCTCAGCGTGTTAAGATCGAGCTCATAGACTCCTGGTGTATTTGCTATTTCAAAGTCGCCTTGAATCAAGATTTTATCTTTTTTGTCAGGTAAAAAACTTATAACTTGATCAGCAAACTGGGGTTGGCGTTCATCACGTCCATAGTTAGGCTTAATGGCAAGCTTTGCTTTGCCTTTATCATTAATATTGTACGCATAAAGGCGAGTAGATGAATATTTAGGGCCGCCAATTTGACGTTGTATATAGCGTGCACCGAGAAGTAATACCTCATCGTTTGCCCACGTATACCAATCAAAGAAAATCGTATGATTATCAGCGCGAATAATGGGAACAGCTTCTTGTGTTTTGCGGTTATACACCATTAACACCAGCTCACCTTTTATATTACGAATAAAGGATAAGTGCGTGCCACTTGGTGACAATTTAACCTGGCTGGTAGCTCTTAATGAAGCAAATGATTCAACAGACAGTGACGGCTTTTCTTCTGCGCGAGCAGTCAAGCACAGTACTACAAAAATACTTAGCATTAAGTATTTCATATAAAAGTCCTTTTTTAAAATTGTTAAATGAGCATAACATTAAGCATTTAAAAAATGCGAACAGAAATTATAGCAGCGTTGCAACCGTTCTATTAAAGCGAACGTATCACTCAATTTTTACCATTATTATTTCATTCATACCCTCATTATAATCGTTACATCAATTCAGTTTCTTAGGTGACATGATGAAAAAAGTACTTGTGTTAAATTCATCTTTAAATGGTGAACAAGGTAATTCGACTAAACTTAGCCAGCTATTTGTTGAGCAACTATCAAGCAAACAACAAATTGCTGTCACCACTCGCGATTTAAGCAATGATGCTATTGCTCACTTAACGCAAACAGAAATGGCAGCATGGATGACTGACGCTAACGAACGTAGCGACGAGCAAAAAGCACTGGCGGCTATCTCTGACGAGTTAATTGCAGAACTTACTGATAACGAATTAATTGTTATTGGTATGCCTATGTATAACTTTGGTATTCCATCAACATTCAAAGCATGGATTGACCGTATCGCACGCGCTGGTATTACGTTTAAATACACAGAGCAAGGCGCTGTCGGTTTGCTTGAAAACAAAAAAGTCGTTGTACTCGCTGCTCGTGGCGGTATATATCAAGGCACCGACATGGATACACAAACTAAATACTTAAAAGATGTACTTGGTTTTGTGGGTATCTCAGATATTAACTTTATCTATGCCGAAGGCTTAGCAATGCCGGGAGCAGAGCAAAGCTTGCAAGCTGCAGAGCAACAAATTAGTTCATTTACAGATAACCTGTAAAAAATGGAGCGGCCACGATGACAGTGGCCGCTTTTACTTTTAGTAAAAGCCATTCAATCGTACGCCTCCTCATAATCAACTATTTCTCTCCTTGAATAATCATATCTGCGTTCTCATACGTATCAATCACGTGTTCAAGCAATTAACTATCAAGCTATGCCCACTGCAGGGAAACAAAAAATCAATATAGTATGGTTTAAACGTGATTTACGGCTTTCTGATCATGCACCACTCGCACAGGCCGCCGATTCACCTTTACCCTGTTTGCTTATCTATAATTTTGAGCCAATTTTGTTAGATGATCCTCATTATAGCCACCGTCACTGGCGATTTGTTTATCAGTCATTATGCGATCTCAATGCACAGCTAAAAAAACAACAAGCCGAAATTGCAATTTACAATCAAGACATGATCTCCTTGCTTAAATCTTTATCTAATGAGTTTGATATTAAGGCCATATACAGTCATCAAGAAATTGGCTTACTCAATACCTTTGAACGTGATAAAGCAGTGCATAAATGGCTCAAAGAAAAAGCTATTGTTTGGCATGAAACGCCCTTAGGCGCAGTCGTAAGGGCACGACCAGCACAATTTGATTGGCAGCAGCATTGGCAAACCGTGATGCAGCAACCTTTAATCACGCCTAACTGGCATTCTTTTAATGCTATTTTACCTTCGGGCTACAGTGCTTGCGAGCATGTAAAACAGTATCAAACAAATGATGAGCAGTTTCAGCACGGAGGACCCCACGCAGCCAGAGCCGTATTAAAAAGCTTTATAGAGACAAGAGCTCAGAGCTATCAACAAGGTATTTCGAGCCCATCAAAAAGCAAAGAGTCGTGCTCACGTCTTTCACCCTATTTAGCATGGGGAAACTTAAGCCTTCGTCAAGTGTATCAAACTCTCAGATACTACTTACCCAAACGCCCTTCGAGTTGGCGCCGTTCGCTGCATGCATTCGAATCACGATTGCATTGGCACTGTCATTTTATGCAAAAGTTTGAAACTCAATGCAGCATGGAGTTCGCACCGCAAAATCCTGCGTATCAACACTACCCCTATCGAAATGACGACAAGGTTAGCGAGCACCTATCACGGTTTGAACACGGCAACACAGGCATCCCGCTTATTGACGCCTGTATGCGATGTCTTGCAGCTACAGGCTATATTAACTTTAGAATGCGGGCGATGTTAGTCAGCTTTATGACCCATCATTTAAATATTCACTGGCATTGTGTCAGTCTTATATTGTCGCGCTACTTTTTAGATTTTGAGCCCGGGATTCACTATCCTCAAATACAAATGCAAGCCTCTGTCACTGGCACTAATACGATTCGACTGTACAACCCCATAAAACAATCTGAAGATAAAGACGCAGACGGCATATTTATTAAAACATGGTGCCCAGAGCTTAGTAATTTACCCATCGAATATATCCACCAGCCATGGCAACAGCCACCAATGGAAGCGTTATTTAATAATTTTAAATTGGGTGAAGATTACCCTGAGCCCATGGTTGATTTAACGCAAGCAGCAAAGGAAGCCCGCGAAAGGTTGTGGGCGTTTAGAGAGCGTGATGATGTAAAACATGGTGCCAGAGCGGTACTCAAAAAGCACATCCTCAGTTTACAAAGGCAGCACAATGGCACATAAAAAAGTGAACTTACCGACAAAAATATGCCCTGTATGCCAGCGCCCTTTTGCATGGCGTAAAAAATGGCAACGAGACTGGCAACACGTTAAATACTGCTCAGAACGTTGTAAATACACTAAAAACAAAGCGGAATAAAACAATTTAAAAGGAGGCTTAAAGCTCACAAAGCAAACAGTTATCCTGTTATACTCACGGTGTGCGCACACTACAGCACAACCAACGTGTTACTCATAGCACGTTAAAATCCTGATTTATCACTGCTTAACATTCAGCACTTATTAACACCTTTTACTATGCATCACTTTACAGCGTAGGCTTTCGCTTGCCTGTGAGTCCTTTTCGAGTTTATTAACACATGCGTTAATGAACATATAATCAAGGTTGTAGCATGAATAAATTAAAGATCGGCGTCATTGGCACTTCACGCAAAACAGATGAACGACGTTACCCTATTCACCCAGAGCACTTAAAACGGATTCCTGAAGAACACAGAAAGCAGCTTATTTTTGAACAAGGCTACGGAAAAGACTTTAATATAACAGATGATGAAATCGCAGCGCTTACAGGTGGTATCGCCTCTCGCAGCGCACTTTTAAAAGACCTTGGTACAGTGATTATCGCTAAACCCGTTCTTGCCGATTTAAACGAATTAAAAGAAGGCGGGACTCTGTGGGGGTATGCTCACTGTGTTCAACAACGCGATATTACCCAAGCAGCATTAGATAGAAAATTAACCTTAATAGCCTTTGAAGATATGTTTGTTTGGTCACCAAATGGGCATGCGGGTCGTCACACTTTTTATAAAAACAACGAAATGGCTGGTTACTGCGCCGTTATCCATGCATTGCAATTAAAAGGGGTTGACGGTCATTACGGAAATCAACGCAAAACCGTTATTTTTAGTTTTGGTGCTGTTAGTCGTGGGGCAATTTATGCGTTACAAGCTCATGGTTTTAGAGACATTACAATTTGTATTCAACGCCCTGATCATGAAGTTCGTGAAGAGGTTTTAAACTGTCATTACGTTAAAGTACGTCAAGGCTCTGAGGGAGAAGCCCGAATGATGGTCGTAGAACACGACGGAACACACAGACCCTTAATCGACCTCATTAGTGAAGCCGATATTATTGTTAATGGCACTTTTCAAGAAACAGCGAACCCAGTGCATTTTGTGATTGAGTCAGAGGCTGACTGCCTTAAACCGAATAGCTTAATTATAGATGTAAGTTGCGATGAAGGTATGGGGTTCTTTTTTGCTAAACCCACGTCATTTGCCGAACCAATGTTTCGTTATAAAACCATTGATTATTACGCTGTTGACCACACGCCTAGCTATTTATGGGAAAGTGCAACACGTTCAATCTCTGCTGCGTTAATTGTTTATCTACCCAGCGTGTTAGCGGGAAGAGCGCAATGGCAAAAAGATGAAACAATTCGACGCGCCATCAATATTGAAAACGGAATAGTAAAAAATAAGGCTATTTTGTCATTCCAAAACCGCCAGTTAACATCGCCCTATCAGGTCCTCTAAATTTACAAAATAAATCGACGTTATTTTTATGTGGTGTTAATTGCCCCAACTTAAGTTGAACGCAAACAGCAAAATAACGTCTTACCAATCAGCTAACGCCATACTAACTTGTTCATAGCGAACGGCTTGTGCACAGTCACCTTGGCCTTTAAGTTGCAACGTATCGTGTAAGTGACACTTTTTTTGGCGAAAACCATGAAAGCATTTCACACTCGCCGAAATAATTACAAAGGAGATGACTATGACGATTAAAAAAACCGCACATTCAAGCTGGTCTGGCGACATTAAATCAGGTAAAGGAAGTATTAGTACCCAAAGCGGTGCTTTAGATAAACAACCGTATGGGTTTAATACCCGCTTTGAGGGCAAGGCTGGTACGAACCCCGAAGAATTAGTTGCAGCAGCACACAGTGGTTGCTTCAGTATGGCACTGTCGCTGGCATTAACAGAAGCAGGGTATACTGCCGATGACATTACAACCAAAGCCACCGTCAGTCTTGATGAAGTCGATGATGGTTTTGAGGTCAGCCACATCGCTCTTGAGGTAACAGCAAAAATAGCTGATATCTCTGAAGAGACGTTTAACGAGCTGTGCCAGCAAACTAAACAAGGTTGCCCTATATCAAAACTCATGAATGCAGAAATTTCCCTTAGCCAAAAATTAAATTAACTAAACAAAAACGCCACTTCATTGAAGTGGCGTTTTTACGTTTGCAAATGATTACATATTTCCGAGCTTTATCATCATCGCGGTGTACATTTTTAAATTCAGCGCTAATTGCTGTTCAGTAATAAACTCATGTTCTGAGTGACCCGTGTATTTTTTACCTGGCATTGATGGCCCAAACGATACAGCATTATCAAACAGCTTTGCATTTGTGCCCCCGCCAATCGACACAAACCCCGCGTCTTCATCACCCGTAAAGTGCTTAAAAATATCCAATAAAGCTTGTGCATGCGGTGCGCTGTCTAACAGCATAGGCGTGCCAATAACAATATCAGTGTCTTTTAATGTCACGTTATTACGTGTTTGCCACGCAGTCAGCGCATTATTAATTTGCTGCTTTAATACGTCTTCTTGCTTTCCGACAGGGCGACGCATATTAACCGACAGCTTAATTTCATTCCCATCACGTGATAACAATGTTGGCGACACAGTCATAGGCCCCATAAAATCATGTTGATAAGCAATTTCACCAAACTGAGCGCCATATAAGTCAAGGCCAATTAACTGGTTAATAAACTCGATTGCTTGACCGTCGCTGTTGTTTTCAAGGTCTAGTCCTTTAAATATTTCAGCAAGATGCGCTATGGCATTTTCGCCCGACTCCGGCTCAGACGAGTGAGCTGAGGTCCCTTTTACTTGCACCAATAAACCTTCTTCTTGTTCTTTTATCGCCACTTTCACGTTTTTAAGTTTACCAACGTTATCGTGTAATTTTGCCACAGTCGCGGCATCCGCATTATGCACTAACACACTGGCATCTTCTGGTATTTGACTTACAAAAGCACCGCCTTTTAAATCAGTGACATATAAGCCTGTTTGCGCTGAAGTGGCTGAAAATGTTGGCGCAATTAAACTCCAGCCTTTTTCTGCCACTACGACCGGATACGACGCATCAATCGTCACCGCATACTTAGGTTGCTGGTAGGTTTTCATAAACTCTTTAAGTGGCGCCCAATCCGACTCTTCAGCAAGGTATACCATCAGTTCAATACGGTTATTTAGAGTAACCCCTTTATCTTTAATGGCTTTCATTGCATGGAGTGCTGTGGCAATTGCGCCTTTATCATCCTCAGTACCACGGGCAATCAGCTTTCCAGGTTCAGAGGTTTTATCCATTTTAAACGGGCTTTGTTGCCATTTACTGGCATCAGCAGGTTGAACATCCCCGTGCGTAACAATCGTTACTTTCTCAGCTTGGTTGCCCATGCCTATTAATACTGTGTAGCCTAAATCTTGATAATCAAAACCAAACTGCGCCGCTTTCATTTTTAAAAATGATTTAAAGCCAATAAAGTCTGGATTATCGGGCGTAGCTAGGCCCTCTTTATTGACCGTTGGATACGAAACTAGATTTTCGAGGGTATGAATTTGTGCTTGTTGATAGCGCTCGACCGCATAGTTAGCCAGTTGTTCACTTTGTTCAGCGATGGCAGCCTGACCAGAAAAGGCACTAAATAAGAATGCAGCAAGTAATGAATGTTTCAAGATAAGCTCCAGAGTTTTAGAAGGTTTTCGCAAGTAGACCTTGATTGTAACGGTTATAATCGCGACATGATATCTCTTGTGCGACGAAAACTGCTCGGCTTCTGAGCAATTGCTCTGTACAATACTGACTGGCCTATCCCATAACTTACAAAGTACCATGAACCGTAGAAAAAAGATCTTCACTAAACTGAAACAAAAAGACAAACGCGCCAATGCTAAATTACACAAAAGCAGTAAGCCTGCGTATGTTTCAAAAGCTGAGCGTGAAAAACTAGCGCAACAAGAAAATGAGATGTAGCCGCGATTTTACATCACATAATTTTTTAGCATAAACCTGGGGCACATCTCATCCCCGCTATTTTTAGGTCGTGCTTTAGCGCGTCTTTATTTTGCCCTAAAGCAACACCTGCTAGCACGCTACCTATTTACTCAATATCAATTAAACTCAAAATGCGCAATTTCAATCAGGTAACCATTTAAGGGTCATGACACACTTAACACACTTCTGAATAAGCATTAACGAGTCATCATGAAAACGAAGCAACAACAACGTATTGAGCATGTTTGTGATTATATTAGTCAGCATCTCAATGACTCTTTATCACTCGACACCTTGAGTGATGTAGCCTGTTGTTCAAAATATCATTTTCACCGTTTATTTGCCGCTTCAGTGGGAGTCAGTGTGACTAAGTACACGCAACTTGCTCGCTTAAAACGTGCATCATTTCGACTAGCATTTGAGCATCAAGTCAAAGTGATTGATATTGCACTCGAAGCACAGTTTGATAGCCCAGAGGCATTTAGCCGCGCCTTTAAACGCACTTTTACACAGTCTCCTAGTGAATTCAGAAGCAAACCAAACTGGCCTAACTGGCACTCTCAGTTTGAATTTTCTTTACCTGATAAAAAGGACTGTTTTATGAATGTAAACATTGTCGACTTAAAAGCCCAGCCCGTTGCTTTATTAACCCATCAAGGCGCTGCAAATACCCTTATGAATACCGCCGCACATTTTATTGATTGGCGAAAAAGCTCAGGATTATCACCGGTTAAAACCAGCAACACCTATGGTATTCCATACAGTGACCCTGCAACAACTGAAGATCATGCCTTTCGTTTTGACTTTGCCGGCAGCATTACAAAGCCAATTCCTGATAACCCACAAGGAGTCAGAAATGGCGAGATCCCAGCGGGACGCTGTGCCGTAGTGCGCCATAATGGTTCACACGATACGATTAGCGATACAGTGTATTATTTATACCGCGAGTGGCTACCACAAAGTGGTGAAGAAGTGCGTGATTTTCCGTGTTTCTTTCATTACCTCAATTTAATTCATGAGGTGGATGAATGTGATTTGCAAACTGATATTTATTTGCCGATTAAGTGACACGAAGCGTGTAAGCAGGTTGTAGGCGCGATTTGACATCGCGCCTACAAATACAAAACCCCTTGCCTAAAACCGATAACTGATACTGGCATTATAGGAGCGACCTTGTCCTGCTAGCTGCTCAAAGCCAGTGCGTATATCGTGCTTATAATTAGCAATATTCACTCCGCCAAGTGGCTGCTGATAATACGCATCAAGTAAGTTGGTAATTGCTAACTTAAAGGTTAAATTTTGCCATGTTTTTTTACTTGAGATAGCTAATAAATTGTAGCTATCGGTTTGATTTTCTAATCGGCGCTCATCCACCTTGTCTTTACTGTCAACCCATTGCCAACTCAGGGTACTTTCCCAGCCTTTGTATGCGTGTTCAAGGCTTAGCTCTGTGTGCCATGGCATAATTTGGTATAAATCTTCGTGGCTGTCATCGCGCTCGCCATAATTGCTGGTAAACGCTCCTTTTAACTGCCATTTACCTGCTTGCTTCGAATTATACAGCTCAATAAGGCCTGCTAATTTTAGCCCATACAACGTCGCATCTAAATTAGTAAAAGTAAGAATATGTCGCTTGGTATGAGCACTGTCAGTGCGGTTAAAGCTTTGCGTCACTTCAGCATCAATATAGTCATTTACCTGCGTGTACCAGGCATTCGCCGTTATTTGCCAGCTATCATCTTTTGCCAGCTTAGTGTAGCTAGCGCTTAGCGTATGAGCGGTTTCGGCTTTTAAATCAGGATTACCAATGTAGCCATTACCATCACCAAACCAGCCAATCATGGTACTTGCCATAGTGCCAACACCCCAGCTGTAACGCTCATATAAATTAGGGGCTCGGTTTTTACGAGCAAAACCAAATTGCAGCTCATCATTGCGACTTATTTGGTAGCGTGCAAGCAGACTAATATCAACTAAAGTATCGTCACGTTTGCGATCCCGCTGATTAAATTCCATCGCAGCCTGTGCATCGGTTTTTGACATGTCCATCATTGAGTTCATATGACCCACACCGCCCATAGCCCCTTTGTTATAGGCTTGTACGTCGCCTGTATTTGTTGTTACCTGTTCAATACGCATGCCTGCCGACAGCCACCATGCTTGATTAACTTGACTTTCATACTCTGCGAATGCACCCAGACGATTACGTTTACCATCATTAATATTTACGTATTCGTTCGGCCCCATCATCATTGACCCTTCAACAGCAGGCCACCAATCATCGATACGATAACTGTAATATTCGTGCCCAAACAAAAGTGACGATTCTGCAGATAAGTCTAAACGCCAGTGCAACTGATAACTGTAGTCTTGTGCGTCGGTATTCATAGGCATCATGCCGGGTTTCTCTGTACTAAAAAAACCCATTTTGTGTTTTACATCATGCGCATTCACTTGCACCTGCAAATCACCATTTTCAAGCTCTCGTTTATACTGAGCAACTAAGCCATAGCTGGTGTTATCGGTCATATCCATGTATTGATTTGGAAAACCCTGATAGGGAATTTTTTGATGACTAAATTTTACTATAACCTGCTGTTTATCATCACGAATAGCACCTGTTAATGCATGATTTTGCACACGATATAACGTGTCGAGTACACGCTCCCCATGACCATCGTTATAACTGTTAGCCTCTTCAAAGCTGCCTTGATAAGACACGCTTACATTGTTGCTCGCAATACCCATACCTAGCCCATAGGCTTGGCTGTCGCTAACGCTTTTATATTGTGCGGTGGTATAACCTGAGCGCCAAGTGAGCTGTTCCGAATCGCTAAACTCGGGCGCAATAGTATTCACACGAATAACCCCGGCAATATTATCGCCCCCGCTGCTAACCGGTGATACCCCCGCAACAACACTGTACGATGTTACTTGATTAGCAGAGACATAGGACAAGGGTGGGTTCATTTGATTAGCGCACGCCGCAGTGACATCCGCACCATCCACTAATACTTTAACCCTGTCTCCCATCATGCCATTTAATACAGGTAAGCTTGATACACCACCCGCCGCTGAAAAATCAACGCCTAAATCAGATAACAGTGAATCGGCAGAGCCAAGCAATTGATGACTATTTTGGGCATGACCTTGCACTTCGATCACTTCAATCGAATCATCAGCAACAGCAGAGACACTTAAAATAGCGCAAATCAATGCAGCAACTTTAGTAACTAAAAAACGAGGGGGAGTTAAATGCGTGTTCATAAGTCTATAAAACAAAAAGTTAATTTATAAACCGATTATAAAACGCATTAATTTGGCTGAACACGTGACATATTGTCGCACCCGCTGCGCAGTCAAAACTTACAGAATACAAAAAATACGTAAAATACTAGCGTAATACCACCAACGGAATACGGCTATCTTCAAGCATTTTTAATGTGGTGCTGCCCAAAAAGAATTGTCGCCATTTAGAGTGACCAAATGCCCCCATCACCATAAGATCAACGGCATGGTCGCTTTTGTAACGCCATAACGCCTCATATACATCGCCATCGAGCATGCGTGCTCTCACATTAAACCCATGCTCTGCTAAGCGTGCCGATGCGGTGTCCAGCTTATCTTGACAATGACCATCATGCTTATCGACCATGACTAAATGACAACCTAAGCCTTTTAAAATCCCCCCTTTAATAATTTGGCTTATTGCTTGGTCAGTACTGTCACTGCCATCGTAAGCCAGCATAAAATTAGTGGGAGCATGAAACTGCGGCGGCACAATTGCCACAGGAGTATGAACTTGACGAATTAAGGTTTCGATATGCGACCCTAGCATCTTAAAATTATCACCGTGTCCTTTTCCTGCACGGCCAATAATCATTACTCTGGCACTGTCTTCATGTGTCAGTAACGCATCGACTAAACTCATTGAAAGCTGTTGTTTTTCAACAGCGGTCAGCCCTGCATGCTCAGCTTTCTTTACAGCTTCCTCTAACAGTAAATGGCCATGTTGAGAAGCGACTTTATTGCGCTCTTGTTCAAGTTTGGCAAGCTGTTCAAGTAATGATGTTTGCGAACCTAAGCCAATAATCGCCGTTAGGTCATCACTACCCTGTTGCAAAGGAGGCTCTAGCGCATGTAAAAAACGTATGGGGTGCGAAGTACGTTTGGCTATCCAAATAGCAGCCTCTGTCACTGCACTGGTGATAGTTGAACCATCAATACAGGCGAATATCTTTTCCATTGCCACTCCCTCCAAAGCCAAGTCTATATACACAGTATAGTTGGGATTTATATTTGTATTTATTTTGAAATGCTCAGCCTTAAGAAGTTCAACTTTATTCGTTATAGCTAACTAATATAGAACGTTCCAAAAAGTGCTGGTTTACTCTATTTTATTTGTATTACAATAGCGCATCGCACCTCTTATCATCAGAACGCAACATGGTTCTGGCATTTTCTATTTCTCTTAAAACATGTTTTAAAGGAGTTACATGACTAACGTCACCAAAACTCAAGGCCGCGAAAGCACCTTTACAATCTTAATCGTATTAGCCTTAGGAACATTTATTCTTGGCCTCTCTGAGTTTTCAATGATGCCAATGCTGCCGCTTATTAGCGAAACATTTTCATCAACTCCGGCACAAAGTGGGTATGCCATTAGCGCCTATGCTATTGGTGTGGTGGTGGGTGCGCCACTTTTTATGATCACCACAGCCAATATGCGAAAACGTAATGCCCTACTTCTGTTTGTTACTATGATGTTTTTATTCAATGGCTTAAGTGCTTTTTCACATTCTCTTGATCAATTGATTTTATTTCGCTTTTTAAGTGGCTTGCCCCATGGAGCCTATTTTGCCGCCGCTATTTTACTGGCCGCCGACATTGCCCCTGCCGACAAACGTGCCAGCTTTATGTCAAAAGTATTTATGGGCTTAACCGTGGCGACCATCGTGGGTGTACCAATGGTGACGTTAGTGGGACAGAACTTTAGTTGGCGCTATTGTTTAGCTGGCACCGCAGTGCTTGCTCTTGTTGCTTTAGTGCTAATTGTAAAATACGTACCAAACGTTAAGAACTCATCACCCACTTCAATTCTAGATGAATTAAGTGTGCTGAAAAACAAGCTAGTATGGACTATTTTAGGCATCATTATTATTGGTTTTGGCGGCGTATTTTGTGTTTACACTTACATTGCCGACACTATTTTAATTGTGACTCATACGCCCGCTTACACGATATCAATCGCTATGATCATGTTTGGTATTGGCTGCACCTTAGGCAACTATGTGTTAGGAAAGGCAGCCGACCATTCACCACTAAAAACCACAGGGGCAGCACTTATAGGTGCCGTCGTATTTGCAGCAAGTTATGTCAGTGCCAGCCACAATATTTGGCTACTTTATACGGTGATTTTCTTTATTGGTTTTAGTGTTGGTTTGGGTACTGTTATTCAATCACTATTAATGGATGTATCACCACAAGGCCATGCCATGATAGGTGCACTCGTACAATGCGCATTTAATACAGCCAATGCCATTGGCCCTTGGCTTGGTGGTATGGCCATTGCCCAAGGTGCATTGCCCAGTCAAACGGGTTATGTCTCGGCAGCCCTCTTTTTAGGCGGCTTTATGATGTGGTCATTAAGCGCAATACAAATGAAAAAAATACGCGTTGAAAGTTAACCAGTTAGTCAAATTTGTAGCCGCGATTTCATATCGCGTAGAAGGAGTGGCGTTTAACCAAGAATGGCTTACCATTCGGCGTTAAAACGCCTCCTTCAACTTGCTACTCTCTTTTTATTGATCCCGTAATACCTCTTCGATTCTTACGTTAAATACACTTTATAAAAACGTATATACACTCGATATGTTGACTTTTTTGTTTCAAAAAAGGCAACACACTTGCCGTCAATCTCATAATATAGTATTAATCAAGAGTGTGCGTGGCATGAACAAAATCGGTCCAGGCGATTAATTTTAATAAAAAGAAGATAACACTATGAGTACGGCGCTGTTTTTCGTTGGTGAGTGGCAAGTTACCCCCAGCACAAATTCAATACGACGTGGCGAGCAAGTAAAACACATCGAACCAAAAGCAATGGATGTATTATTGCTGCTATGCGAAAAACAAGGTGAACTGTTAACCAGCGATGAAATTATCAATCACTGTTGGCCAAATGTAGCGCTTGGCGATAACCCGCTACATAAAGTCATCACGCAGCTACGCAAAGCATTTGACGATAAAGCAAGTAACCCGCAGTACATCGAGACCATTCGTAAACGCGGTTACCGCGTTATTGCCGAAATCAACTTTGTGCTCAACGAAGAACAAAAAGCCAGCCAAACCAGTTGGCAAGGTGACTCACCTTTTGTTGGCTTAAGTGCGTTTGCACCTGAGCAAGCCGATGTGTTTTTTGGCCGTAACAAACAAATTGCCACCTTGTTACAGCGAGTGTCAGCTCAAATTGAGTTTGGTCGCGCATTTTGCTTAATTTTAGGCGCCAGTGGTTCAGGTAAATCGTCGTTAGTTAACGCAGGTGTATTGCCCGCTTTAATGTCGAGTAATGGCTACGATGGCATTAGAGTACACAGTTACTGCCAACTCGACTTTGCCGATGTCAGCAAAGAGCGCTTACTGCTTGATTTAGCCTCAACCTTGCTCGATTTAGAAATAAACGACGCACCTGTACTTCGCGATATAAGCGCCGATACACTGGCTGAATTGTTATTAACAGATCCAGAACAGGTTATTACCCGCTGTAAAGCAGCCCTTGCAACGCTAAATACAGAGCACACTACGCCCTATTTATTTTTATTTATCGACAGGCTCGAAGTGCTATTGTCATCACCGGTATTTAGCGACGACGAGCGCAGTCAGTTTTTAAAACTCATAGAATGCTTAGCGACAAGTGACTGCATGATCATTTTTAGTGCCTGTCGTAATGACTTTTACCCGCAAGTAGTGAGCCAACCAAGTTTAATGGCGGGCAAAGCCAATGGCGCACACTTTGACTTATTAGCGCCAACGCGCTCAGAGCTTAAGCAAATGATCCGTTTGCCAGCACTGGCAGCAGGCTTAAGTTGGCAACATCACCCAGAGCATCACACACCGCTTGATGAACAACTTTGTAACGACACCGCCAATAACCCTGATGCACTGCCGATGCTGCAATACACGTTGCAACAGCTTTACTTGCAGCGCAGCCCAGACAACGAACTGCTGTTTACTGAATACCAAGCCCTAGGCACCATCGAAGGAGCCATCGGTCAAAAAGCCGAACAGGTATTTTGCCAATTACCCAAAGACCAACAAGCAGAACTTGCCGCAGTCCTTTCAAAGCTGATCACGCTAAACCCAGATGGCGAAACACTCACCAGCCGCGCTGCTCGCTGGAGCGAATTAACCAGCCCAGCTGCAACCAAACTTGTTCAGGCTATGGTCGACAGCCGCTTGTTTGTATCGCACCTTAAAAATGAGCAAGCCTGCTTTAGTCTTGCCCACGAAGCGTTGCTGCGCCATTGGCAACGCGCTATCGATTGGGTGCAAGAACACCAACAAAGCTTAGCAATTCAAAGCCGCGTGCAAATAGCTACCGAGCGTTGGCTGCTTGAACAAAAACATAGCGACTTTTTATTAGCCCAAGGCAAACCGCTGCAAGAAGCACACAGCCTAGTTAAAAACCCTATGTTTAGCTTATCAAGCGACGAACAAGCGTTAATTAAAGCTTCTAACAATAAAGCCAAACGTAAAAAACGCGTATTACAAATAACGGTGGCTGCACTTGTTTGCTTAACCTTTATTGCTACATTTATGAGCGTGCGCAGCTACCATGCAGAGCAAGTAGCAAAACAAAAACGCCAAGAAGCTGAGAGTTTATTGGGTTTTATGGTCGGTGAATTTGCCGACAAACTCAGAAGCGTTAAGCGTATGGATTTACTGGATGGTATTAGCAATAAGGCTCTTGAATATTTTTCCAATCAAGACGAAGAAGCTGCCTCGTTGTTTGACTTTAGCGATAAACAAGCTCAGTTTAATAACCGCTTTCAATACGCTCAAACCTTAGAGGCCATGGGCGAAGTCGCCTATTCGCGCGGCAAAACCGACGAAGCCTTCACCGCCTTTGAAAATGCGCGAACGCGCCTAGAATCTTTACTAAAAATTCAACCCAACAACCTTGATGTTTTAATGCTTGCAGGGGCCAATGCTTTCTGGCTTGGTAACTTAACTTATGAGCAAAGTAATTACCTAGCTACTGAACCAATGTTTAAACGTTACTTGGCTTACAGCGAAAAAATGTATCAGCTTGCCCCTAATGACTTTAATTCGATTATGGAGCTATCTTACTCACACAATTCACTGGGTTCACTGTATTTAAAGCAGTTTAATTACGCACTCGCAAAGCAGAGCTTTACTGAGTCTTTAAAACTTAAAAACCAAGCCCTTGAGCTAAAACCTAATAACAAAAATTTATTACGCGATAAAACAGACACCATAAGTTGGATTGCAACCACAGAAGAAAGGCTAGGTAATTTAAACGCAGCTCTCGAACTGCTTGAACAAGCCACTCAAGAACTAGTCAACATGCTTGAAACGTCACCGAATGATGCAAGCTTACATAATTATTTAGCAAACACTTATATGCAACAAAGCTTTTTATTGAGCTACTTCCCAAATAAGAGAGCGGCATTTTTAAAAGCAGAAAAAGCAACTAATGCGATTAATAGAGCTAGGATCCAAGATCCAAAAAATCAAAAGTTTCAACGCACTTTTTATAGAACGCTTGCATATCAATTAATGCTATTAGATAAAAGTAAAACAAGTGACAGAGTACCAGAAGTTTTAAGTTACATTGATGAACAGGGATTTTCAGATACGACTTTAATAAACGTTCAAATAGGTGTTATTCATTATTTAATAAATCGAAACCTTTTAAATGAAGCTGAAGAACTACTATTAAAACTAGAAAGCAACTCAGATTTTATTGAGAGAATATCTGACACTAGCAAAATAGAAAACAACTCTGCACTAATAAAAGCTAATTTAATTAAAGCAAAGCTCGCTAAAGACAAAATATCAAAACAACAAGCATGCCAAGAAACTATTAATACAATCGAAGAAAACAATAATGGTAGTAAAAGCATTAAAATGACCTACCCCCTAATTCAAGCATATACTTGCTTAAATAAAGAAAGTGAAATCAATACACTAAAAAACAAACTGATTGAGTTAGGTATCACTAACTTTGAACTATAAAAATTAAAGGGAAAAACATGAGCGAAAATCAAACTTACAATTTTACAGTGAATGTTTCACTTAACACTGAAAATGAAGCTGTATTTACATACTTCCAAGACGGTCAGCAAGTTTCTGGTGGCGGTACTGTTAACCAAAGAAACAGCCTAGGTATCTATACATTAGATGAAGCAACGAGTGCAGCAGGATTTGTATTTACAGGTGCTAACTTTTCAAATATTGAGGGCGAATGTGCGCAAGACTTTAGCCACTCTGTTACTGATAATGGCCAAACGATTCAGATTTCAGATTCTGATGAGAATAGCGGTAAAGCATGTATGGTTTTCACTGTAGAGTGCAATGGCATAAGTTATGAAAGTGCCGATCCGCAAGTAAACAATGAAAAAGAAAACTAAACAACACCCACATAAGGCTCCATCAAGGAGCCTTTTACTACTTATAAACAATAACTTAAAACCAGAAGATTACCGGAAGGTTAATTTGCACTTTTTTAAGTAACTTTATAGACACCAAAATCGTTTGCATCGGCAAAAAGGAAACGAACGTGTCTACTAACAAAAATGAACAACCAAGCACTGCTAAATCAGAAGTGAAAAATGCACTGTCGCAGTCTATCAATTCAGAGCAACTTGCACTAATTGTACAAATGTTTCAGAACATTCCTGAGGGAGTGTTTATCATTAATGGTCAAGGCACGTTTGAATTTGCAAACCCGATGGCGGCACAACTTTTAGGTGACAACCAAGAAGCGTTAATCGGTCAAAACCTGTTACATTACCTACACGACACCGACCGTGACAAATACATGTATACCCTACTCAGTTGGTTAGACCATAAAGACTCGCCCATTAGCCTTGGGCCAAACGAAGTTAAAATTAACCGTGCCGATAGTAAAACCCTTGAAGCGGATTTATGTATTTCAAGCTTGCCAAAAAATATAGCTATTGCAGAAAACTTATTTATTTGTGTATTACATGATTTATCATCACACAAAGAGCAATATAATCGCTTAGTTAAACAAGCCACCACTGACCATTTAACCGGTCTTGCAAACCGCCTTACATTAGAAGAGTCATTAAAAAAACATTGGCAAGAAAGCGTACAAACTAATCAAGCGATTAGCACTATATTAATCGACATTGATTATTTTAAATTATTTAATGACCGATTCGGTCATGTTAAAGGCGATAAATGCTTACAAAAAGTCGCGAGTATAATTGCCGAATCATTGCCTTCTCGCGATTGTTTAGCTGCGCGTTATGGTGGCGAAGAATTCGCCATTATATTACCTCGCTGCCAAAAAGACACCGCAGAGGCCATCGCTAAACATATTCAAATTAAAATAAATAATACGCTATTTACCGACATTGGTTTACCGAGCGACTTTAGAATAAGTGTAAGCCAAGGTATTGCATGTGAATATAATAATCAATATCGCACATCAGAAGCGCTAATTTGTGCAGCCGACACCGCGTTATATCGAGCAAAGACAGAAGGCAGAAATAAAATCAGCACGAGCCTATAAACACTTAATTAACAAACCAAAAACCTAATTAACAAGTCGTATTAGTTACGCATATACTATACTTTAATATTATTTGTTTGTTCCCACTTTGCATTTTACACTGCGCTAAAATAGATAAGTCAGATGGGAATCAACAATGGCATTATTCAACAAATTACCTTTGCAACTTGCAATTGCAAGTACGCTTGCTGCATCAGTGACTGCAATCGCTGCTGAGCAACCTGCTGAAAATACAGCAAAAGACATTGAAGTTATTTCAGTGACGGGCACACGTCGTAGTTTACGTAGCCTGTCTGAAAGTACAGTACCGGTTGATTTATTAACAAGCCGCGACTTAGCAAGCACAGGTCAGCTTGAAATTAGCCAAGTACTTGCCTCTCAATTACCAAGCTTCAACTACCCAAGTGCGACCCTTGCTGATGGTACCGACCACGCTAAACCTGCTGTATTACGTGGCCTCGCTCCTGATCACACCTTAGTACTTGTTAACGGCAAACGCCGTCATGCAGGTGCGCTATTGAATTTAGGTGGCACAGTGGGTCGTGGTTCAACGGCAGTTGATTTAAATAATATTCCTACCTCTGCGATTAAGCGCGTAGAAGTACTGCGTGATGGCGCAGCGGCACAGTATGGCTCCGATGCCATTGCTGGTGTAATTAACATTGTACTAAAAGATGCCGATGAAGGCGGTAGTGTAAGCTACACCTATGGTGAGTACGACACGCAAATGGCAGGCTCGCCACAGTTATTAAGCACAGGCGCAGACAGCGAAGGCAACTTAAGCTTTGCAAAAGGCGCTAACCGTAAATTAAACGATGGTATTTCGCGCACCGCAAGCGCTAATGCGGGTTTTTCATTTGCAGATAATGGCTTTATTAATATCTCAGTTGAATCACGTAATAACGAGCCAACTAACCGCTCAGGTATTGACCAGCGCGAGCAATATAGCCGCGATGCAAACGGTAACCTAGACCCACGTGAGTTTGACTTTGACCGCTACAACCACCGTTTTGGTAAAGCTGATATCGAAGATATTGCTGTGTTTTATAACCTAGGTTACGAGTTTGATAACTCGCTATCACTTTACTCATTTGCCAGTTACTCAAACCGTAAAGGTAACTCAGCAGGTTTTTACCGTCGTGCCAAAGACTCTCGTAACTTAACTGAGGTTTACCCAGACGGTTTCTTACCAGAAATTGATACCGACGTAGATGACTACTCATTTGCTATTGGCCTTAACGGCGAAACCAATGACTGGGCATGGGATATAAGCAGCAATTATGGTCGTAATGACTTTGCGTTAGGGGTAAGCAATAGCTTGAACACCTCAATGGGTGTAAATAGCCCAACTGAGTTTGATAACGGTGCGCTTGTCTACGAGCAATACCTCGTTAACATGGATGCCAGCAATACCCTTGATTTAGGTTTACCCGACGATGTATTTGTGACAATTGGTGCAGAGTATCGCCACGAAAACTACCAAATCAAAGCAGGTGAAAAAGCCTCTTACATCACTGTACTTGATGAAGAAGGCAACCCTGTTGCGGCGGGTGGCGCACAAGTTTTAGCGGGCTTTTCACCAGAAAGTGCCACCGACAAGAGCCGCCATAATGTCGCGGTATTTGCTGAGTTTGATACGTACCTAACAACCGACTGGAATGTGGTTCTTGCGGGTCGCTTTGAAGATTACAGTGACTTTGGCAGTACCTTTACATCGAAACTGGCTTCGCGTTACAGCATTAATGAATCATTGTCGCTACGCGGTGCAATCAGCACAGGGTTTAGAGCACCATCACTTGCACAAACGTCTTACAAATCGGTAAGCACAGTGTTTGAAAATGGTATTCCAAGTGAAGTTGGTTTGTTCCCTGTTGATGAACCTGCCGCAAAAGCACTGGGTGCTCGTGACCTTGATGCAGAAGAATCAGTCAACATGACTGCAGGCTTTATCTTTACGCAAGGCGGTTTTAGTTTAACACTTGATGCGTATCGCATTGACATTGATGACCGTATCGTCTTGTCTGAAAACTTAAGCGGCCCAGAAGTAGAAGCTATTTTAGCCGAAGCAGGCGAAGTTAATACTCAAAGTGTTCGCTACTTTACCAATGCCATTGATTCACGTACGCAAGGTGTCGATATTGTTGCAACCTATTCATTAGGCTTAGAAAGCTACGGCGATTTACGCTTAAGTGCGGCTGTTAACTTTAATGATACTGAAGTGACTCATGTCAAAGAAAACCCCACTGAGCTGGAAGCGCTTGGTGACAGCTACGAGTACTTTGCACGCCGTGAAATCACCCGCTTTGAAGATGGCACGCCAGCAGATAAGTGGAACTTGTCGGCAACCTGGGACTTTGAAAACTTTCAAACAACATTACGTGCTACGCGTTATGGTGAAGTTGTGGATACATCAAGCACACCAGAAGGTGATGAAGTCATTGATGCAAAATGGATCACGGACTTAGAAGTCGCGTACCGCCCATCTGAACAGTGGAAATTTGCTGTTGGCGCAAACAACTTATTTGATCAGTATCCACAAGATACTGTAAGCAATATAGGCTACAGCGACTTTAATCAAATTTTCACCTACAGTGCATTCACACCTTATAGCTTAGATGGCCGTTTTATCTACGGAAACATCACCTATAGCTTCTAAAAATAAGCGGTGCTGGCTTAGGCTGGCACCGCGTCCTACTTTGTAAGTAAAGCCCGCGAGTAAAAATATCTCGCTTGTAACCAACTTTTTTCAGACCTGCTGCGACTAACTTAATAACTTAACCCATTAGGACAGCATCATGAATTTAGTACGCATTACGACATCAGCTCTATTAGCCGCAGCCACCACAGCCTGTATTGGCCTTTCAAGCGCAAGCACGACTATTGACGATAACAACTACCGTGTTATCACGTTTAAAGACTGTAAAAAAGTTCATGAAGGCACGTTAAACAACGAGCAAATTGCCGCCTATCAACAATTAAAACGTGAACAAGAAAAGCTTGAATCACTGGAGTTGCCACTAAGCGACATGGAAGAGCAAGTCACGGCCTATTCACAGCAAATAGAAGCGATTACAAAAAAAGCTGTGGTCGAAGATGAAAACCACCTTAGAATAAATAAAAGTCTGTTAAAAGAACAAGATAAACTAACTAAACAGCTTGATGAATTAATCGCCTCGCATGATGCCGACTTCAAAGCGTTAGATGAACAAGCTAAGCACATGGAAAAAGCTGCCACGTTATTTGATGAGGCTATGAAACCAATGATGGAGCAAGGTGAGACGACCCATTTGCAAATTTTAGCGCCGGGTGAAACTGAAAAATCGGGGTGTTTTTACACTATATAAAGCCTAAAGCTGCGTTTTGAGCTGTGTATAAAGTTTGGCATGAGATGGGCGAATGTCTTCTTTATGCACTTGCTTAAACCAATGTGCAGCTTGAGCTCGGTTACCCGCTTGCCAGTGAATTTGTGCCAAACGAAGTTTATAGATTGCTATTACAAGTCGGTCTGACTTCGCGTCCATGTAGTTTAGCGACTCGACATAAAAGTGATTTGCTTTATCGTATTGTGACAATAATTGATGAGTGCGGGCTAGATTCCCCATTGCCACTGATATTTTTCGGCTATGGTCAGTTTTCAAAATCCATTCAACCGCAGAAACCCGACTAACCAAAGCGCGCTCAATATCGCCTAACGAATGGAACACATTTGCTTTGTTTGACGCCAGCTCAAAATGAAAAATAGGATCTTTACTTTTACCAAAACGACGCTCAGCTCTATCAAGAATATGCAAAGCAGTTTCTTTGTTGCCAAACACATGCTGTAAGTTAGCCAATTCGACCATACGCATAGGGTTACCAAACGAGTCATAAATGGCTTGTAGTTTATCAAAGGCTTTCGTTGCGTATTTACGACCCGTTTCATAGTCACCTAAATAGTGCATTGATTTAGCATAGTAAAAATACACTTGGACTTGAAATACGATGGGTAAATCGGATTTTTCAATAAAAGGTTCGGTACTGTCTTTTAACGTTTGATAAGCCAGTTTGTCGTAATAATAATCAAATTGGTATGACTTTATCTCATACCATTTATCAGAATAAAGCTGCGCACTGGCTAATTGCTGATCAATGAAGTCTAAGCAGCTTACCTGCGACTGCTGAGCGCAATATACCTCGTGATCGCTAAAATTTTCAGACGCGGCTGCATAAAAACAGCCGAAGCCTAACAATAAGGTTAACGTTTTCTTCATTCACTAACATCTCAGTGAGAACACAACCAAAAAAATAACAAAAAGTAATACTTTATGACAGTTCTTTTTGACGTGTTTGATAATTTTAACGTGCAATCGCGTGTTTATTATACCCATTGGCTAAATTGCGTATTATTGTAGACTGCTCTAACCCTAAGTATCCGTTTTATATACAAAAATTATTAGTATCAATTTTTAGTTTTACACAAGATAAGTAAACAACGTATCCATTGATACTGTTAAATAGAAGCCAATAAGTATGAAGAACTATTGGCTTCACTGTGATTTATAGTAGCAACAGGCTTCCTAACCCGAGAAAGGTCACAAAACCAACAATATCTGTCACCGTGGTTAAAATTACAGAACCAGACAATGCAGGATCAATTTTAAGCTTATCTAGAATAGACGGTATCACAACGCCAGACAGCGAGGCAGCCACTAAATTAAGTAAAATGGCAATAGTGATAGTCACACTTAACATCCCGTCGTTAAACCAAAAATAAGTGAGTACACCAATCACCAATGCCCATACACAGCCATTTAATGCCCCTACCCTAAGCTCCTTTTGCAATAAAGCTCTGCGGTTAGAGTCGGTAACCTGTCCAAGCGCTAAACCGCGCACAATCACGGTCAATGTTTGGCTACCTGCAATGCCTCCCATCGACGCAACCACTGGCATCAATACCGCAAGTGCCACGACTTGCTCAATGGTGGCACCAAACAAACCAATAAACCAAGATGCTAAAAATGCAGTCGCTAAGTTAATGCCTAGCCAAATACCGCGGTTTTTCGCTGATTTGGTGACACTTGAGAACAGGTCTTCGTCTTCACGTAGACCACCCGCTTTCGCAGCGGCTTCGTCGGTTACTTCTTGGCGTAATTCATAGGCCGATGACACCGCTAGACGCCCTAATAACTTATTGTCGGCATTCACCACTGGCATTGCCATTTTTTCACTGTGGATCACCACCTCTGCCGCTTCATATAAGTCATCATCAGCATGTAAGGCTGATGTATCTAGGTTCGCATGCTCTAATAAGGTATCGGCATCATTGGCTTTGAATAAGGCGTTTACAGGGACTTCACCAATCAATGTGCCTTTACGACTTACCAAATAAATTACTTCGGTGTATTGCGGCAAGCCTTTTTGTAAAATTTTACGAGCGCCCGCCACCGTCTGCTTTTCTGACACTTTTAACGCATCAAAGTCTAACCAGTGTCCTAGTTGCTCAGGGTTATACTGCTGAGCAAGTTCGTAACGCTTTGTTTGTACTTCATCAAGCTGGCGACGCGCATAATCAACAAAACGCTCTGGAATAATTTCTTCAAGTTCGAGTAGCTCTTCTACGCTCACTTCATCAAGTAATTTAAACCCTTGCGCTTCGTCTAAACTTTGTAATAACCACCGACAGCTGTCTCCCCCCAAATTAATGAAGATTTCATGCTGTGTGTCTTCGTCAAGCAGTTGCCAAATTTCTAATCGTTGTTCTTTGGGTAATGCTTCAAACAGCAGCGAGAGATGTTCTGTCGACAGTTTTTCTTTGGCGTCGGCAAGTAACTTATTTTTTCGCGTTGTGGTGTCACACTGAAGCAACTCATCAATGAGTTGTGGAAGTTGATCAACAGGATACTCAATCATCTAAGAGCTCGGTTAAATACATCAATAACAACAGTCTAACGCAGCTTTATTAAAATAACTGCCCCATCATTGATTTATTTTTCCTTGTATCATCTCAGTCATGTGCATTAACTTTTCGCTGTATACCTTATTAATCTTTATAACGAAATACCGGCTTATACCTTCAACTGACTTGGGGTAAGCCCAGTCCAGCGCTTAAACGCGCGCCTGAAATTAGCAATATCATAAAACGATAAGCGCATTGCGACCTGCTCATTACATTGTTCACGCATAGTCAGTAAGTATATGGCTTTGCGTTTACTTTGTTCTTCATACAACGCTGAAAAACGTACACCGTGAGCTTTTAACTTTCGCTTAAACGTCGCTGAGCTCATTGCAAACTGGCTTGCGACTTGTTCTAAATTAAGCGCTGGGTTTTGATAAATGACTCTGCTCACCGCTTCAACAAAGGTGCTGTTTGCTGTGTTTAATGTTGCCAATTGAGAGTTAACTTGTGAAAAGCGAAAACTACTAAAGGTAGGGTTTGTAAGCCTTAATGCTTGTTTGCTTAATACCCAGCGAGTAATGGGCTGTTCAAACGCAACGTTTAGCCCTAAATGTTGCTCATACTCTTGGCTGTGCCTTGCCCGTTTATAAGCGAAATCAAACTGACAAGGCACCCGCTCGCCAGCCACTTTTTTAAGCGTTTGATAAAATGCAGCACTGTAAATTTCGAGCACATATTGGCTCATTTCATCATCAAGACCCACAGCATTTTGCAACTCAATATAATACTGCTCGTTATGCACATAACTGTGGCTAAATAACAGCGGTGCAAGTTGCATACGCAAGGCGTTTAGTTGCTTTAGAGCTTGACCAATGCTCAAACTTTGCAAAACACCTTGTGCCACAACCGAGGTGTCATTAGCAAGTTGGCTACCTAACAAAAAGCCACTGTCGGCCGATTTCATTAACAGCTTAAACTGCATCAATAAACGCAATTGCTGAGAGAGACTAAACTGATGCTGTACACTCATTAAGTCTTGCTCAAATACCCCCGTGCCTCTGAGTAATTTATGTAAACCAATACCGCGACTTAGAGCAAGCTCTACCAGAGTCGTAATCAGACCTTGCGCGGTTAAATACTTATCATCTTGATTAAGATACTGCTTCACAATGGCTGACTCTGTGTTGTTTTTGTTGTTGTAATGCGGCGTGTAAACGCGCGCTCAAACAGTGCGCTGTATCTCCTTGCTCACTGCTCACTAACGCAACGGTTGCATGCTGAAACTTCGCGTGTTTTTCGCCCTCAACCTTAAATGCGCAGTGACTCAGTGCCGAAGATATTTGTGCCACCAGCTCTTTGCCTTGTAACGCGGTGGTGTTTGGCATTAGCACCATAAAACAATCACCCGCATAGCGACATACCACATCCGTAAGACGACAATTCATTATCATAAGCTCACTGACTTCTCGCAGTAACCTGTCACCTTCGATAAAACCAAACTCGGCATTAAAATCGGCAAATCCACGAATATCAATGGCCGCAAGTTGCAACGGCTGCGACTCATTCAACTGCTCTTTTAACACCGTTTGTAAATAATCGGCTTTATAAAGCCCAGTAATTGAGCACACTAATTCATGCTCACGGTGCATTGCTTCACGGCGCTTTAACTGACGATTAAGCACAAACTGCTCTTGGTGCCATTGATACAAACCTAGGCTTGTGAAAACCATACCAATGGGGGCAGGTAAAGACTCAATCAGACTTAGCCATGTATTTGTTGGCTGATGTAACCATTCATCAAATAAGTCCAGCGAGGCCGAAAACATAAAAAGACCAAGCCCTAACACTAAAAAGCAGGTGACTTTTCCGGGGGGTCTGGAAATGAGCAGTGCAAATATCCATGTTAGCGTCATCATCACAATGCCGCCCTCGCCGACAATATCCAGCCATGATATGTCGGCCAGCGCTTTTCGCTCTCCGTCATATGCACTGAGGATAAAAGCGCTCACAAATAGCGCTATAACCGCATTTGTTAAAAACCGGTGATGAATAAAAGGATTAAATCGCATGAAAGACACCTAACTATGAATCGTGCTGCCATGCTAACCCGTTCGCATTTTTAGCAGCAGGGTCATATTAGCTCAATGATGTGACAGCAAAACGACACTCCCCCCTTTTTGATGACTTTAATCGCTGTATTTACCTTGATTAAGCGGGGTGATTACAGCTCAAAATGCTTTATAAACGCCTCTAATAGCTTGTTTTTAAAGGCTGCCAGCGGTTTTCTGTCACATTTGCGTCATTTAAGCTGGGTACTTTGCTCACCAAACCAAGGACAAGTAGGAGCAAATCCATGAAACAGTTTAAAACGAAGGCACTTGTAAGCGCCCTCGCCTTATGTCAATTCGGTGCCTTTGCACAAGAGTCAGACACCAACAATGAAAAGAAAGTAAAAGTATCAGAAGAGCTCGTTGTGTATGGTGAAATAGGTTATCGCAACCGTTCACAAGAGCTGGCCCCAACCCTTGAATACTCACAAGAGTATTTTCAACGTTTTGAGCCACTTACCGCTGGTGATGCTTTAAAACGTGTTCCTAGTGTGACATTTTTATCTGACGTATTAGAGTCAGATGGCGCCCGTATGCGTGGCTTGAGCCCGGCTTACACTAAAGTACTTATTAATGGTGAAGAAGTACCAGGGGCAGGCGCTGATCGCTCATTCTTTGTTGACCGCATTCCTGCTGAACTGATCGAGCGTGTAGAAATCATTCGCGCTTCGAGTGCTAATCGTTCTGCCGATGCAATTGCAGGAACCCTTAATATTGTTCTGCGTGATGGCTACAGCTTAGACGGTGGTTATATTCGTGCTGGCGGCCTGCGTTACGACGACGGCGAATTAAAAGAAAGCTTTGCAGGTGTGTACGGTACTGAATTTGCCGGTGGGCGTTTGTTACTTGGCGCAAACTTACAAGGACGCTATAACCCAAAACAAAAATCTAGCTTGCGGTATGGCGACAGCCCTGAAAACAACGAAAATTACAAAACTGAAGAATTTGATAACCGCGAAGATCAATCTGATATTCGCGATGGCGACGACACATCACTGAATGCCAGTTACGAAATTGCCTTTGATAATGGCAGCAAGTTTGACATCAGTGCCATTTGGGTTGATACCGACCGGACTGAAGATGAACGCTCATTTGAATACGATGACCCAACAGCAACAAGTAACGCAATTGTAGAAGGCGGAAACCTCGAAACCGATAACGCCAATGTGTCTTTCATTGATCAAACTAACTACAACATTAACTCTGGGTACGAGTTACCGCTATTTGGTGGCACCAGTAAATTTAAAGTAGGTTATGCCCGCTTCGAAGAGTCGGTCTACGAGCAAGAGGTCGAAATTGATACCTCAGAACTCCCAATGGTGTTCGAAGAAGAGGAAGAAACCGTTGATATCGACGATAAAGAGTGGTCACTGCAATGGCAACATAGCCTATTTGCTGGTGAAAATAAAACCATTCAGTTTGGTGCATTTGTGCAAGGTAAAGAGCGTGATACAGCGGTTTATCAAGCAGAAGATGAAAATGAGCAAAGTTTTGCAAGTTGGGATCAATTTAGTCAAAACCCACTGTCACTTGCCGGCTTTAACAATGAATTTGAAGCCGCCGCGGGGGGTGTTAATAAGCTTAAAGAAGACCGTCTAGATGTATTCGCACTCATCAAACACGAAGACCAAGATTTCTCGTGGGAAATGGGGGTACGCTACGAAACAACCGACTCAACCATCACTGATAATGTCAATGATGTGACGGCGAAAAATGATTACGATTTTTTCTTACCATCGGCCCACTTACGCTACAACGTTTCTGAAAACGGCCGTGTTAGCGCCTCTGTGGCTCGTAGCTTACGTCGCCCAGATTTTGACTACATTACCCCTGCTCTGCTTGAAAAAGAGCTGGGTGATAACGACTTTTTAGGTAATCCAGACCTACAACCCGAATCATCGTGGGGGATGGATCTTGGCTACGAATACCGGTTAGGTAAAAGCGGTGTAGTGGGTGTTAACGTGTTCTACCGTGATGTAAGTGACTTAATTGAAGTTGCCAATACCAGCCAACAAGGTTCTGAAGGCGAAGGCACCTATATTTTGCAACCGCGCAACACCGGTGATGGTAATGTAAAAGGGATTGAGCTTGATTTATCAACACCTTTAACAGCCTTAAGTATGCCAAATACAGGGATTTTCTTTAACTATTCATGGCTTGACTCTGACGTTAATGACAATTTTGGTTCACGTAAGTTTAATGACCAATCTGACTACGTATTTAACGTTGGCTTTATTCAAGACTTACCAGATCTGGGCGCTTCATTTGGTGCCACATACCGTAAACAAGGCGATGCGTATGGCCGCATAGTGGGTGAAGAAGTAACAACACACTACGGAGCCGACCTTGAGGTATTCGTAGAAAAACGCTGGCAAGACATCACCCTACGATTAGTCGGCTCAAATTTGCTCGATGCAAGCAAAGACGAAACGTTCAACAAATTCGATACGCTTGATGATCAAGTCAACCGTGACTTTGACGAGTATGAGCTGGAGTCTGAAGAAGCAGGGCCTGTTATTCAATTAATGCTGCGTTACGCATTTTAATTTTAATAGACCGTTTTAAGGCAGCTCATTGCTGCCTTGTTTTATCTTGGGAAATCACATGAATATCACACAATCATTTAACCTTATCGCCAGTGCTATTTTGCTCAGTACAGTGGCGGCTTGTAGCCAAACAAACGCCCCTGTCGACAGTGCTAATCAGGTTCGCGCATTTGGACCCACTGAAAATGTACAAGGTTCACAAGCAGCAGCACTCACCAATAACACATGGTTAATAAGCTCAGAAAGCCAAGGGTTACAACTCATTGATGAAATGGGCAACAGCCATACTTTACAAAGCGGTAACTTTGAAACCTTGTCGGTGAAGGCGCTTGATAACGGCCACTACCTTGTCGCAAGTATTGACAATGAAACAGACCAAGCCGTTATATTTAAACTTCAAAAAGATGCCCAATGGCAATTAAAAACGTTAAGCAGAATTACGCCACCAAAAGCGAAACCCGAAGCGGTGTGTTTATTTTCAAACTCAACCACACACGCGGTGTCGGCGTTTGTGAGTGATGCGCGCGGCCTTATTCGCGAAACCTTGGTTTATGATGTCAAAAACAATCACCCTTTAAACCTTGAATTACGTGAATTTGCAGGAATAAGTGACACATCTGGCTGTGCGGTCGACGATCACAATAAAACCCTTTACTTAAGTGAGGGAGAGGTGGGTATTTGGCGAATTAATGCCGATGCCGAGTCGCGTGCAGATAAAACGCCTGTCGCACTTATGGCCCCATTTGGCAACTTGGTTCCTGAGATTGGCGGCTTAAGCATGACAAGCGATGGCAGCCTGTGGTTTACAACCACTGAAGATAACACGCTACATCGCTATGAGAGCAAAGATAAACGCTTCAGCAGCTGGCAATTTGCAGGTGACTTAGCACTCGAATCAGCAGCGGTCCACTTTAACAACACCAAAGCTGATATTGTTTTTTACGATGATGAATCGGGGCATTATGTAAAAGGCTTCATCAACACGCCGTATCAAGAACAGGTAAAACCTACCAAACAGGCGGTCACTTACATTACCGCACAAGCGCAAACAGATGCTGTGCGAGCTTTTGGAGACGCCGCTGACGATCCTGCAATATGGATCAACACACATGATAAAGCGCACAGCTTAATTCTTGGCACTGATAAACGCCGCGGTTTAATGGTGTATAACCTTGCAGGGAACGAGCTTCAAGCATTAGAAACGGGCCGTTTAAATAACGTTGATGTACGCCAGAATAATAGCATTGATAACCCAGCCCATACGTGGATCACCGGCAGTAACCGCACTCATAACAGTATCAGTGTGTATACCGTTGATACACAAAACAAGGTGCAACACTTAGCCGAATTGCCAACCACACTGACTGAGATTTACGGTATGTGTATGTATTCATCATCCACGGGTAACTACGTGTTCATGAATGATAAATCGGGGCTATTTCAACAGTACAAATTAACCGGTAACGCCACCTCAGTTAATGCCAAGCTGGTGCGAGAATTTAATGTACCGAGCCAACCAGAGGGTTGCAGCGCGGATGATAAAACCGGGGAACTCTTTTTAGGTGAAGAAGACGAAGGTATTTGGTTTATTGGCGCTGAACCAACAGCAGGCACACAGCCCGTGATGTTACAAACAATCAACGACATGTTGGTTGATGACATAGAAGGCATGGAAATTTATCACGCCACAGATACGCGTTATTTAGTCGTGTCTAGTCAAGGAGATAACAGCTATGTGCTGTATAAAATCATCGACGGCAACGTGCCACGCCTTGAATTTGCTGGTAAATTCGCAATTAGTAATAACCTTGAACGTGCCATTGACGGCGTTTCAGAAACCGACGGATTAACGGTCACAGCAACCCCTCTGCCGGGCTATCCTGAAGGAGTGTTAATTGTGCAAGATGGCTATAACCGCATGCCACAAGCACCGCAAAACTTTAAGATTATTGACTGGCGTGAAGTGAAAAAAGCGCTGAAATAACCGCTAAAGTGACTCCGCTAAGGTGTTGGGCTTATCTCAACACCTTTTTTATTAAGTAAGGCGACCTGTGGCATTACCTTAGCGATAAAACAGGTAACTAAAACAGCCCACCAGCGCCCCATAAATCAGCATTGGGAAAAAGGTTTTTTTAAGCACGGGGCCTTCTTGATTGTTCACCCCAACAATACTGGCCACAGCAATAATGTTGCTGATACAAATCATGTTGCCCATTGCCGCTCCTGTCGATTGAAGAGCCAGCACTAAGGTTTCTGATAACCCAACCTGTTGGGCAATACCATATTGAATCCCCCCAAAAGTAAGATTAGAAACTGTCGCAGACCCCGAAAAAAACGTACCTAGCGCACCAAGGTATGATGCAAATAACACCCAATGCTCACCGGTTAAATTAGCAAACGTATTGGCGATATAAAATATCGGCGCCTTATGCCCTCCTTGCATTAACACATTCACCATCACTAACGCGCCAATTAATGCCACACAAGGCAATGCAATTCGGCTTAAGGTGTCATGAACCATGTGCGACACCTGCTTTTTATTCATCTTAAGCAGCGGAACACTCACCAATACCACCAACACAAACGGGATCAGTGCTGGCACAAACAAGGTTTTATATGACCAACTAACGGCTGTACCGAACAGCTCATGCAACGATATTATCAGTGCTTTACTGAGCTCAAATTGGGCAAATCCTAAATGAATACTCAACCAAACGGTTTCATCATTTAAAAGTGCTTTAATACCTAACTGATGAATACGCGTCAGCACAAGCACCAAAATCAATAACACAAGCGGAAAAAAAGCCAAGAATAACGCCTTGCCATCTATTGGCTTATTAGAGACGGGGGGCTGTTGTGACTTAACCAGTCCAATGCCCTTTTTTGCCAAAAATATAGTCACCAATAACCCCACTGCTCCGCCAATGAGTGATGGAAACTCGTAATTCCACTGCGCAAACAACCAATAAGGTAAAACACATGACAGCACACTTAAATAAACAAAAACGCTGTTTTTGCGCACCGTGTGAAAAGGCAATACTAAACACAGCGCAATCATGGGTATCACCAAAGCGGCAACCACATGACACAGCGCTGTCCACTGAGAGATAGCCAACACCTGTTGCTCGTTTAACGAAAGTGCCGAAAAACCAAACCACGTTGGCGTTCCCACAGCCCCAAACGACACAGGAATCGAGTTTAAAATAAGCGTAAACACAATCACTTTAAAAGGCGAAAAGCCAAGCCCGACTAAAATAGGTGCCGCAATTGCCGCGGGGGTGCCAAACCCCGACGCGCCTTCGAGCATAAATGCAAACGCCCACCCTATAATCATTAACTGCGCAACGTGATTACCGCTAATCGACTCTAACCAATGCTTAATCGTGGTTTCACCACCCGACACCGCTAACATTCGATTAAGTAAAATTGCCCCGGCGATAATTGAAATAGGAGTCAGTACCGACAACATGCCCATAAAGGAGTTGGCGAGGAGTAAACGAGGATCGGCTTGAAAATAAAGTAACTGAAGCAGCACACCAGCCAATGCCGACACAGGGAGTGCAACATAAGAAGGCACGGGACTGCGCTTAACCATCATCCATATGAGTAAAAAAATGGGCAACGCAGCCACAAAGGTATTCATGATATATCCTGTCTATAATTAGCGTCCATAACCCGCTAAGTATAGACAGAATAACTAAATTTATAGGCACGAAATAAATTAAATCAGCGTACTTAACCACCAAAGTAGTAACACTAAAATCGACAGCCCTACCAATGCTTTGGTTTTATGCTTTTGAATAATGCGTTCAGCATGATTACCTGCGTAATACACCACAAGCGCTAAACCAAAATATCGAATAGAGCGTGCTATCACGGTCGCAAGTAAAAACAGCACCAACGAAAACTTTGTTGCCCCCGCGGCTAACATCGCAATTTGAAACGGAATGGGGATAATGCCAAGACTCAACACAAACCAAAATCCTTGCCCTTGCATCTTTTGTTTTACTTGCTCGAATTGCTCAGGGTTTGAAAAGGTATTGATAACCCAATCCCCAACTACATCAAATAAGTAATACCCTAACGCATAGCCAAATACAGCACCGATAATACACCCGACTGTCGCCATCAGCGCAATTAACCACAACTTTTCGCGGCGTGCTTGCATAAGTGGCACAAGCACCGCTTCAAGAGGTATGGGCACAATAGTCGATTCTAAAAACGAGGCGATCGTGATTGATCTCAGCATATGTTTAGAATCAACAAACTGCCGTGTTTTTTGCTTAAGCTTTTTTGCTATACCCATCATTTATCCTTAACAATCGTGTTGCTTTTAAGGTTACAGCAAAAATGATTAACCGTCGCTTACGGTGCGTGGATATAGCGGCTACGTCCTTGATTTTTAGCTTGATACAACGCCTGATCGGCTCGTTTCATGGTGCTGCTAAAGGTTTCGGTTGCTCTTTTTATCGCTGATCCCGCACTCACACTGAGCGTTTTACCGGGTGAAATCATCACATTATTTGCTAAACCTAATAACTGCTCACATATCGTTTGCACGACATTGAGATCATCTGTGGGAATATAAAGCGCAAACTCTTCTCCCCCTATGCGGGCAAATAAAATACTCGGATCAAGCTGTTGTCGGCACTGATAAACAAAGTCGATCAAGACTTGATCGCCCACATCATGACCGTGTTCATCATTAATTGCTTTAAAGTGATCAATATCGATAATAACTAAGCTGTGTGTTTTGGTTTGGTTTAACTGAACAAAATGGTAAAAATAGCGGCGGTTATAGGCTTTGGTGAGTACATCTGTTTTAAGCTCTTCGGCTAAGTTTTTGTGCGCTTTTGCTAAGTCTGACAAAGCCAAAAACAACCCAAAGCTGGTGACTAACATGCCAATTGTTCTAAACATGTCTTCGATATAAATACCAATCCATACCGGTTGATAAACCAGCTCATCAAGAAAGTCGAAGGTTAAGCCAATACTCCATAAATAGATCCCACTGCTCAAAAATAAGTAACTTAACTTAGCAACCGCCGACGTTTGTACAAATGAAAAGATAAAAATTAGGATCAATAAATTAATCACATCAGAGAGTACGCCATTTATATAAATATTGACTTCTAGACGATTAAAAATTGATAAATAACCCACCACAATACACAACAGAGTTACAATAAAGAAGCTAATAAATAATTGCTTCAAAAGTATCGGGGCAGGAGCAGAATTAGCACTCCCCTCAAGAGGAATCATCGTCTCATTCATAGGCATAACTACAATTTACAGCAAGTGAACAAACAGTATCAAAGGGTAAATAGATGTACAGAAAATTACACTCTGTTCACCTAAAAACCAGCATTTGGGCTGGAGTAATTAATCTAAAAACAAGACATAAGGGGTAATAAAATTACCCAAATTAGTACCATAGGATATAAGGTGTCGCATTCAAGCCGATATTTTCTTATTATCTGTGCCATCACTAACGACTCATACCCAATGTAATGACTAACGCACGTTTTATTCCCTTTCGAAAGCACGACATTATCACCCTATGCAATGATTATTTAGATGCGCAACACCGTGCCTCATTTCTAGAGTTTTGCAGCTTATTGCAAAGTGTTATTCATTATCAGTATCACGGCTTACTTGAGTCATTAAAAAATAGCTATGCGCCATTTGATCCTAACTCAGACACTCGCTCACTCACGTCGATTAATGAAGAGGCGCGCAGAAAGTACCAAAACGAATTTGCTAAGCACTTTGCCACAGTGCTCAATGCCGCTAATTTTGAAACCATCACGACTCAAGACTTACAAGAGGCATTAACCGAAGAGTCTTTGTTTAAAGTGCGTTTAGAAGTCGAGTTTGATGACTTCGCTGAAGTGGTGTTTTATCGCCGAGGCGAATCACAAAAAACCGAAACGTTACGTACCTGGTGGGGGCTGAAAAAAAAGCACATATCGTTTACTAATTACGATCGGGTTGCGGTTTTTATCCGCTTTAAAGACCAACAATACTTTATCGATAAAGGCCGCATGCCGGTGGGTTTTGAGCCTAGTTCAACAATCGTCAAATTGTTTCAAAACGTCCCCAAAGCCGATTTAGAAATGCTGTTTCCAAACAGCGAAGTAAAAATGCGCCCCATTGATAAACTCATTATTGGCTCATCAGCCCTTATCGGGGGAGCGGTGGTGCTTGTTACTAAGCTTGGCGCATCAATTTTACTGTTAATTGCCATGCTTGCATTTTGGGGTGGCTGGCGCAGCGAAGAAGTGCATATGAGCCAACAGCACTTTATCACCTTTGCCATTGGTATGGGGGTGTTCGGCAGTTTTATCTTTAAAGAGTGGAGTAAATTTAAAAACCGTAAAATTCGCTTTATGAAAGCCTTAGCCGATAACCTGTACTTTAAAAACCTCGATAATAATGCAGGCGTGTTTCATACTTTGGTCGATGCGGCCGAAGAAGAAGACGTAAAAGAAGCACTCCTAGCCTACACCTTTTTACTGCACGCAAACGCAGCCATGACTGCCAAGCAACTCGATGACACCATTGAAACTTGGTTTAGCAACAATCACCACTGCACTGTTGATTTTGAAATAGACGATGCAATTAATAAACTGGTCAATCTTGAATTGGTCAGTGAAAACAAGGGTCAATACCTTGCCGTTGATTTAAGAACAGCAAAACAACGCTTAGATAAACGCTGGGATGCGTTTTTCAACTTCAGTTAGTGCTGCTTTATCTCATTGTCCTTGCGTGATTTATGGTCAGCTTTTAGGATGAAATTTTACGGCTAAAAAAAGACGCTAACATGCAATTAAAAAAACACTTCATTATTGGGGCCAGTTTGCTGTGTGCTGCAACAACAGCGCAGGTTTACGCGAACGACAAATTTGTTTCTGAGGATATTTTCCAACTTGAATACGCGGGCGACCCGCAAATAAGCCCTGACGGTAAAAAAATCGTTTATGTGCGAAGTGGCTACGACATCATGAAAGATGGTAACAAACGCAGCTTTTGGCTTTACGATTTAAAATCAGGGCAACACACTCCACTTTTTTCTGATGAGCACAATTACAGTCAGCCAACGTGGTCGCCAGACAGCCAAAAAATTGCGTTCACCAGTAATAAAAGTGGCTCAAACCAATTACACGTTTACTGGTTAGCACAAGACAAACAAGCACTGTTAACGCAATTACCAAAATCAGTAGGCGACTTAACGTGGTCACATGACGCTGAGCACATTGCTTTTACAATGAGCATTCCTGAAGGTAAATCGGCGTTTGCGAAATCGGTTAAGTTACCAAAAAAACCGAAAGGTGCCGATTGGTCAAAACCGGTCAAAGTCATTGAAAAAGCGCGTTACCAAGCCGATGGTGCTGGTTTCTTAGAACCCGCTTATCGCCATGTATTTGTGATTCCTGTTTCGGGTGGTACACCCCGCCAATTAACGTCGGGCAACTACCAACACCGCGGTCCATTAGCATGGGATCCAACCAATACCAAAGTCGTCTTTTCTTCAGACCGCCATGACGAGTGGGAGTACCGCACCACTGAATCTGATTTATACGAAATAAATGTAAAAACGGGTGAACTTACGCAATTAACAGACCTTCCGGGTCGTGAAAGTAACCCTCATTACGCTAAAGATGCAGACGAGCTGGCCTTTATTGCCCGTGATAACGCCCCCGTGCCTTACATAAACTCGACACTGTCGGTGCTTGACTTAGATGATAAGTCAGTAAAACACCTAACAGAAAAGCTGGATCGTTCAGTGGCTGACTTCAAATGGTTTGGTGATGGCGATTTTGTTATTCAGTATGATGACTTCGGTAAGCGCAAGCTTGCTAAAGTATCAAGCCGCGGTAAAGTCACCGATTTAACCGACACGGTCTCAGGCACCTCGATAGGTCGCCCGTATGTCAGTGGTAGCTTTAGCATGGCACGCAATGGTGCCATTGCCTACACGACCGGCAGTGAATACCGCCCTGCTGATTTAGGTTACTTGTACAAAGGCAAAAACAAAACGTTAACCTCGTTAAACGAAGATGTTTTAGGCCACAAAAAACTGGGCAAAGTGCACGAACTGAATGTGAAATCACAATTTGATGGTCAAGCAATTCAAGGCTGGTACATCACACCGCCCGACTTTGACGAAAGCAAACAGTACCCACTGATGGTTGAAATTCACGGTGGTCCTCATTTAGCCTATGGCCCAAGTTTTACAGCCGAACTGCAACGCTATGCTGCTGAAGGTTATGTGGTTGTGTATGTAAATTACCGTGGTTCAACTAGTTACGGTAAAGACTTTGCCTTACTTCTTGATGGTAAATACAGCTCAAAAGAAGACTTTGCCGATCATAATACCGCCGTGGATGCCATGATTGAAAAAGGCTTTATTGATAAAGACAACTTGTTCATTGCTGGTGGTTCAGCAGGCGGCATTGCAACGGCGTATGCGGTGGGTTTAACAAATCGCTTTAATGCGGCTGCTATCACAAAACCGGTTATCAACTGGTTAAGTAAAACGCTAACAGCCGACAGCTACATTGGTCAAATTCGTAACCAATTCCCAGGAATGCCGTGGGATAATGTTGAACACTATTGGCAACGCTCGCCTCTGTCTTTAGTGGGAAATGTGACAACACCTTCACTGATCATGACTGGCGAAGAAGACCGCCGTACACCGATTTCTGAATCGGAGCAATTCTATCAAGCTTTAAAACTACGTAAGGTCGATACAGTACTAATACGTGTTCCGGGTTCACCGCATGGTATTGCGGGTCGTCCATCACGGATGATTTCTAAAATTGAATACACGCTTGCGTGGTTTAATCAATATAAGAAATAATCATTTTGAGCAGTAATGGGGTGACTCATTGCTGCTCAAAAATAATGATGACTAAGCGCAAGTTGAGCACTGCCTATTGACTGCGCTTTTTCACCACAGACCCCAACACTAACGTCACACAGACGCAGCCCTCTGCTGTCTAAGCGTGCAAATGCTTCAAGTGTTAATTGCCTTACAACATCCAATGCGTCTTTTGGTAACGGTGAGTCGATAACAACAGCCTGCATATCTAATAAACTTAAACTGTGATGCATTGCCACACTTATCGCCTCAGCCGCCTTTTTAAGCCAAGGTAGTATCAGGGCATAATGTTCTTTAAATTGACTATCTGTAAGCTGATACACCGATAAATTTAACTGTGCAGCGTCAAACTGTTTTTGTAATTCTAGCAACGAGCATAACGTAAGCAACTGTTCATGCTGAGCATTTAACATTGAACCGATTGCGCCCGCGTTGCCACTTTTACCCTCAAGAAGCTGGCGGTTAATCACGACCGCGCCACCTAAAAACGCACCCAAATAAACATATAAAAAATCACTGTAATTTTGACGATTACCTAGGCTAAGCTCTGCGCAGCACGCCGCATTATTGTCATTACTGATGTAAACGGGTAGCTCAAATTCAGTTTCTAGATACGTTTTTAAATCGAAATGTTGCCATTCAAGTAATTGCGCTTGTTGCTCAGGATTCTCAGCATGCCAATGCCAAATATCAAAAGGCATTGCCACTCCTAAACCACATACTCGCGTGCTTAAGTCACAGCCTAACTCTCGCAATAGCTGTGGGATATTGGTTTTCAAAAAAGCCTTGAGTTCGTCAATGTTAGGCACATTGACCTCAACGGATACACTGGCTCTTTGCGTGCTTTGTAAATCAATTACAATCAAATCAAAACGTCGGCGTCCAATCTTTAAACCAAAGCTAAAAGCGCCATCAGGATTCAGCCGAAAAGGCACACTTGGCTGCCCTACTCGCCCTTTTACAGGGGCATCACGAAGCAATAATTTATCTTCTTCCAACTTATTAATATTCACCGTAGCAGCTTGTGCAGATAACGAGAGCGCTTTCGCTATTTGTGCTTTGGGCAGCGTTTCACATTGCCTAATCAAGCTCAAAATAGCTCGTTCATTATTACTTCGCCTTGTCGGCAATAAACTACGCTTCATAGCATCCTTCTTAATACGGTTAAAGACCCACCTATTAGACCTTTTTGCCATACTATCCGCTAGTTAAAATAATAAATCAACTATGTTGATTTATTATCTGGAGTCGTGAATACTATCGGCCACAACAATATGAACACAACAATCTGGTGATCTATGCCAACACAATCAGCTATTGTATCGCGCCAAATGCTATGGCCATTTATCTTGCTCGCCACCTGTTTCGCTGCATGGGGTACAGCAGCAAACATGACCGATCCTTTAGTAAAGGTTTTCAGTAAAACGTTTTCGATGAGTGCGCTGCAATCAGCATTGGTGCAATTTAGTTACTATGGCGCTTATTTTTGCTTAGCGTTGCCTGCGGCTCTAATTAATCGTCGTTTTAATTACAAAACAGGTCTGCTGGTTGGTTTAGCCATGGCCGCATGTGGCGCGTTGTTGTTTTATCCGGCGAGCCAAACAATGCTATACAGCCACTTTTTACTTGCTTTATTTATTCTGGCTGGCGGGTTATCTATTTTAGAAACCTCTGCAAATCCTTATGTAATGCAGCTAGGGTGCGAAAAATCGGCCACTCGCCGCCTAAATTTGGCGCAAGCATTCAACCCAGTGGGCACCAATATCGGTGTATTTCTGGCCGCCACGTTAATTTTACCCAGTTTAAATCAGGCCGATAATGCACACCGAGCACTCATGAGTGAAAGCCAATTAAAGGCGATTGTGAGCAGTGAGCTCAGTGCAGTGATGGTGCCTTACGTGGGGATGGCGGGTTGTTTAATCTTATTATGGCTGTGTATCTTTTTTAGTAAATCTCCTAAAACAATAACGCACTCCCACACCCCATCACGCAATTTAACAAGCGCTTTTAAAACCTTATATCAAAATAAGCATTATCGTTTTGGTGTTGTTGCGCAGTTTTTTAACGTTGGAGCGCAAACATGTGTCTGGACCTACACTATTGGTTACACCATGGAGGCACTCACAACAAATGAAGTCACTGGGGGTCAGGTGCTACAGTATTCGATGCTCGTCTTTTTAATTTCTAGGTTTATTATGACGTGGCTCATGCGTTTTTTGAGTGGTGCTAAATTACTGCGGATTATGGCCTTAGTCGCAGCAGCACTGTGTGTTTTGGTTATCACTCAAGTTAATTTACTGGGAGTGGTGGCACTTGTGAGTATTTCTGGCTGCTTATCGCTTATGTTTCCGACTATTTATGGCACGGCACTCGAGGGACTCGGCGATGATGCAAAAATTGGCGCTGCAGGATTAGTAATGGCGATTCTAGGGGGTGCATTTTTACCGTTACTCCAAGCAACATTAATTGATACATTGGATACGGCCAGCTCATTTATTATTCCTCTTCTGTGCTTTTTAATTGTCTCTCTTTATGGCCACCATACTCGGGGCACCAAAAATACACGTAAACACGAATAAGTAGTAACAATACGATATAAAAAATAAGGCGCTGAGCGTAAATCAGTGCCTTATCGTATTGTACTTTATGAGTATAAAATGTGAAAATTAGCGCCTTTATAACTACCTAAAAGTAAGTATGAAATCGCTTAAGTCCGCTTTACAACCCCACATGTCTAAACTGTGCACTCAGCGCATTTCATATCATTTCAGCTTTTTTTTAGTTAAGTATATTTGTTTCTTTTGTGGCTGCTTTTTAAGCTTTATTTTGCACGATAAATTCAATGTTCCCATTGTAGTGGCCGCAGCTGGCACTGGGTTAATTGGCACTTTTATTCCTTTTTCACGCGTGTATAAGTCTCACCCCTATGCAGCTATTTATGCGGGCAGCTTTGCGGGTATGTGCTCATCAAGTTTAATTAATAATTACTGGGAACTGGGTTTAATTTCATTTTTTGGTGCGAGCTTATATGTCATGACAATGAATCTTTTTGCTGGTTTTGGTGGTCGCTTAGGCAGTGTCGCATTTGCCAGTGTGGCTCTTTACATGTTTACGAAAAGTGCGTTTTTATGAACCTCGCGATTACTTTACTGTCAATATTTGCCGCATTTGGCACCTATCTTCTTGCACAACAAAATCGCTTTGACGGCATCCGCGCCTCGGCCTCGTTAACAATTATTGCTTACTGTGTGATGGTTTATATCACCCCTCACGCAGATTTATACAGTGTGGCATTTTTTGGCGGCACTTTTATTGGCATGAGTGCCCCTAAACGCTTTGGTATTTTTACCATTACCATTGCAGCCTTACTTTTTTCTCTTCTTTTTGAGTATCTTGTCCCACTTTTAAATGGCTATGGTGGGGCTTTGGGGATCAGTGCATTTCTCGCCGTGTGTCTATGCCATATTGGTATATTGCTGGGTGCTCCACGCAGTAAAAAACCACATTAGTTTTTTACTTTATGCTGCAACAAGCACGCTTATTCTTACACACATTCACACCAACACTTTAACCTTATTAATTAAAAAATTATTAAGATTAAAACACTGCTAACAACCCTGTTATCGCCTCTCAGGCCTTGATTAAGTGCAGACCAAGGTCGCATATTATTTAACCAAAAAAGCGCCTACATTTTAAATATCCACGCTCCCACGTGATAGCACTTAACATTGCATCTTCAAGGGGAGCGGATATAAATCTCTCACAAATAAAGTATAGGAGCCTCTTTATGTCGGGCGAATATCAACAACAATATCAACAGTTTCAGCGCGATCCCGGTCAGTTTTGGCTTGAGCAAAGTAAACGTATTGCGTGGTTTAAAGCCCCCAGCGCACCGTATCAAAACGATGAAAACAATTTTTATCATTGGTTTGCCGATGGCACGCTTAATACCTGTTATTTAGCACTTGATCAGCATGTAGATGCCGGTTTCGGCGAACAAACAGCATTAATTTACGACTCACCCGTTACAAACACAAAACAAAAAATCAGCTACTCAGAATTGCAAAGTCGCGTTGCAACATTTGCAGGCCTAATGCATTCATTGGGCGTTAGTAAGGGCGATCGCGTGGTTATTTATATGCCGATGATCCCCGAAGCGGTTATTGGCATGTTAGCGTGTGCACGACTAGGGGCTATTCACTCGATGGTTTTTGGTGGTTTTGCACCCCACGAACTTGCCGTGCGTATCGATGATGCAAAACCTAAACTTGTGCTTAGCGCATCATGTGGGGTCGAAATCAATCATGTCATTGAATATAAGCCACTGCTTGATGAAGCCCTTGAAACCGCAAAGCATCATGTTGAACACTGCATTATTTACCAGCGTGAACAAGCAAAAGCCGATATGCAAGCAGGTCGCGATATTGACTGGCAATCGGCCAGCGATGCAGCCGATCCTATAGAGCCTGTCGCAGTAAATGGGGATGACCCGCTTTATATCCTTTATACCTCAGGTACCACAGGCACGCCAAAAGGCGTGGTGAGAGAAAACGGGGGGCATGCAGTTGCAATGCATTACAGCATGGAGACGGTTTATGGCATGAAGCCGGGCGAGGTATTTTGGGCGGCTTCCGATATCGGGTGGGTAGTCGGTCATTCATACATCGTCTATGCACCTCTTATTTATCGCTGTACCACCGTTTTATATGAAGGCAAACCCATTAGAACGCCCGATGCCAGCGCATTTTGGCGTGTGGTAGAAGAGCACAAGGTAACCGCGTTATTCAGTGCACCTACCGCATTTAGGGCTATCAAAAAAGAAGATCCAACAGCCGAAGGCTTTAAAAAATACGATACCTCCTCGTTAGAACGCTTATTTTTAGCCGGTGAACGCCTTGACCCTCCGACGTATGAGTGGCTTAAAGAGCACACGGGATTACCGGTGCTAGATCATTGGTGGCAAACAGAAACAGGCTGGGCCATTGCTTGTAATCCAATTGGCATTGAGCAGCTAGGCACAAAACCTGGCAGTTCAACGGTGCCCACACCGGGCTTCGATGTGCAAATTTTAGATATGAATGGTGAGCGTTGCGCACCAAATGAAAACGGTGCAGTTGTAATAAAACTGCCTTTACCTCCGGGTTGTTTACCCACTATCTGGCAAAATGACGCGCGTTTTAAAGCGGGTTACTTGAGTGAGTACCCTGGTTATTACCTCTCTGGTGATGGGGGTTATATTGATGACGATGGCTATTTATTCATTATGGGCCGAACCGATGATGTGATTAATGTTGCGGGTCATCGCCTATCCACGGGGGAAATGGAAGAAATTGTCGCGGCTCACCCTGCCGTTGCTGAATGTGCCGTTTTTGGTGTAAGTGATTCACTAAAAGGGCAATTGCCAATGGCGATGATCGTTCTAAAAGATGATTACCTCGGTGATAGCAAAGAGGTTGAAAAAGAGTTAATCCACGCTGTTAGACATCAAATTGGCGCAATCGCCTGTTTGAAAAATATTCTGCATGTTGAACGATTACCTAAAACACGTTCAGGGAAAATTCTTAGAAAAAACCTTCGTCAATTAGTCGATGGGGAAGAATTAAACATTCCATCAACGATTGATGACGCCTCTATTTTTGACGAGATCAACCAACAACTAAACAATCGCTAAATGCTTTTGTAATGTTACCAAAGGCCTTTTAATAAGGCCTTTATACTTTATTGAAAGCCACGCTATGTATTATTTACCCTACCGAGAATAAGCTGCTTTAAAATAAAACTAAACGTACCCAAAAAACGAATAACACGCTAAACTTATTGAACTTATTTCGTATTTTTATGAGCCTTAAACACATGAAAAAATGGCTTTACCCTCTTTTGCCTTTGGTTGTTTTAACGGGTTGTACATCACTGAGTAAAGATGAATGTTTGCAAGCAAATTGGTATGGCATTGGCTATCAACATGGTGTTAATGGCACCCAATACCAAGATGGCGTAAATGCGTTAGCACAATGCAGTGAGTTTGGCGTACGTGCAGACATAAGCGAATATAAATCGGGTTATGATCAAGGTCTCAATGTGTATTGTGAACCCGAAAACGGCTTTACGTTGGCCATGCAAGGCATGCCTTATAACGGCGTGTGTAACAGCACTGCGTTTCGTAAAGCATGGCAAGAAGGTAACGACCGCTACCAAGTACAGCAACGGCTTATTGATATCGATGATCGTATAGAAGAAATTGATCGTCGGCTACATACTATTCGTGCTGAACTAAACAGTAATCAGCTCGATAATCAACAGCGTAAAAACCTCTACCATGAGCGTAAAAGTTTAGAAGATGAACGTAATGACTTGCGCAAAGAACGGGCGCTATTGCCGCTACTCAATAAACTGCCCAGTGTTGAAATATCAACCGAATGGTAACGATTTTGGTATCGATTTCATCTTATACATTTGCTTATCAGCCATGGTAAGCAACTCTTTCACATTTTTGCCATGATGCGGATACAGCGCAATACCAAAACTTGCGCTGACAGGCTGGGCAGTGGCATAGTTTTTTGCAATTACTTCCACCGCTTTTTGACAACGCAATGCAATTTCTTCGCATACTTCAGGCTTTGCTAAACTAGGTAGTACAATCACAAATTCATCACCTCCTATGCGTGCAAGAATATCTTGCTCACGTAGCTGTAACGCTATCTGCTGGCTAATCGTAAGCAATAAACTATCGCCTTGTTCATGCCCAAAGGTGTCGTTAACCAATTTAAAATTATCAAGATCAAGGTAAATTAACGCAAACTTAGGGTTATTTGCCGTTGTACTTTGCGTGATTGCACGTAACTGAATATCTAACCCTCGCCGATTAAGTAACTTAGTAAGCGGGTCTTGATTAACCAGCTCAGTTAATAATTGACGTTTTTCAACTGCCAGCGAAATATCATCAAAGGCACCTATGTAATGACTTACACATCCTTTTTCATCATATAAAGCATCGATAGAAAGCAGCTCTGGGAAAATTTCGCCCGATTTACGCTTGTTCCACACCTCCCCCTGCCAGCGACCTTTACTCAGTAGTGTTGCCCACATTTGTTGGTACACTTCTTTTCCTTGTTTTTTAGCTGAAAGTATTGCTGGACTTTGGCCTACCACTTCAGATTTACTGTATCCGGTTATTTGTTCAAATGCGGGGTTAACATCGACAATGCGTGGCTCTGGGGTTGTAATTAAAATTCCTCGACTGGTGGTTGAAAAGACGGCGGTTAACAATTTTATTTTTTCATTACTCGTCACTTCTTCACTGACATCTTCTAAGTAACCATTCCACTCAAAACAACCATCATGGCGCGCAATAGGCGACGATTTACCTTCAACCCATATGAGCCCTTTTTTTGGGTGATTTACCCGATAGATTTGATGCCAGTCACATAATTCAACTCGCGAACGCTCAATACTTGTCAGCACACGAGGCAGATCATCAGGGTGTATTACCTGCATGGCAAAAGCATCAGACTCTTTCAATTGGTCTGACGTACAGCCATAAATTTCTATTACTTTTGACGTTGTGAAAGGAAATGAACCGTGACCTTTTTTATCTATTACGTACTGAAAAACAAGGCCCGGTAAGTTATCAGTAAATTTTTGCAGTTTGTTATGTAAAGACTCTATTTCGCACTCTTTTCGCCACTGATTGGTTATATCTATGTGAACGCCAAACATCCATTCAGGATCCCCCTCTTCATCCCATGTTTGCACTTGGCCTTTGTCGAGTACTTTAATCCAGTGCCCTTTTTTGTGCTTCATTCTGACTTCGCATATATAGCGCTCAGTTTCGCCACTAAAATGGGCTTGAAGGTGTCGATGCGATTTTTCGAGATCATCAGGGTGTGCATGCGCAAGCCACGTATCAATAGATACCGGCTGTAAGTCAGCTAAACTATAACCAATAATTGCCGCCCATTTTTCATTAAAAATGGTTTCACCTGTTTTTATATTCCATAGCCATATCCCCGCATCGCTACTATCAAGTATAAGCTGGGCGATGTCTATTCCGAGCTTCGACTGGATCCCCTCGTATCCTTTACTAAATGCCATAGTTAACCTTTTGAGTTGGATCACGGTGAAAAAGTAAGCCTTTATTTCTATTTTAGATAACAAAATAAAAAAAGACTAAAAATGACATTTAGATTTTTGATTTAAATTAAAATTACTCATTTAAGGGCCAATCTGCAGCATCGTATATATCAACAACACGACTCACTGTTTTATCACCCTGCCATTTGCGAATATAACACCCTGTTGGGTCATATAATGCCGTTTGCTTATTAATGTGGAAATGACGCCCACCTCGCGGATCCACGCCAACTCCTGCAATATATTGCCAGTTACCCCAGTTCGCAGCGACATCATAGTCAATGAGCTGTTGCTCAAAGTAAGCCGCTCCAAAACGCCAGTCAACCGCAAACTCATTGACCAAACAACTGGCTGCAATTTGCCGCGAACGATTCGAAATATAGCCCGTCTCATTGAGCTCATGCATTATTGCATTGACCAGTGGAAAAGGTGTGGTTCCTTGGCGCCAAGATGCAAAACGTTGACTATTAAATGTTGTTAGCGGCGCTGTTTTTTTCTGGCCTTTAAAGCGAAATAGCTGTCTGCCAACATGCTTAGCATGCCACTTAAAATACTCACGCCAGAGTAATTCAAATTTAATCCAATACGTTGACTCATTCGCACCATTTATATGCTCATAATGTTCAACCTCAGCATACACTTGTTTTGCACTAATAGACCCATCCGCAAGCCACAAACTAAACTTAGTCGTGTTACTGAAGCCGTCTAATTCATTACGTGTTTCTTTGTAGCAGGCCGGTGCGGGCGATGAAAAATAGTGCTGGCAATGTTGTTGAGCAGCAAACAAGCCACCAGACACACTTTCAGGCTCTGTCACTGCATCTGGGATTGGTTGAGCTGGGCAAAGCTGCACTGGTTGTGGCAAACGCGAAACTGCATCACGCGGTGCAGCAATAGCCGCAGGTTCTGCTTCAACTTTTTTACGAAAAGCCGTGAAATTTTTTGGTAAATCGGCAACTGAGAACGGTAAATCAGGTGCTGTAAATAAAGTGTCTTGCTGGTAGGTTTTAATGTCAAGTTCTGGGCATAACTCAGTTATTTTTTTAAGCTGTTTTTGCTCGTAATAGCCCACTTGCTCTGTACAGACAAGCGTTGAAATACCATGTTTTTTTATACGTCCGTGAATAACCACTTCGGGCTCACCTGTGACCACATGTAAGGTTTGCCCAAGCGCCTCCACAGCGTTAGAAAAAGCCTGTAGGCTCTGTATTAAAAAACGATATCGATGCTTACCAACAGGCCGTTGCTGATAATTGCTTTGTTTAAACCACCTAGGCTCAATCACATAAACAAGGTCAAGTTCACCGTTAAAGTGTTCAAGTTCAGATAGTATGACGTTATCACTCATTCTTAAGTCATTTTGCAGCCAATATAAAACGCGCTTTTTCATTGTTTACTCTATTAGAAATCTTAATAAATCATACGCAAGCCAGCCTTTTACCGATTAATTTCACGCTAACGCATTATCTAAATCAAAAGTTATCAAGCTCTTACAATCTTCAACTAAGTTTCAGTTTTAGTTAAGTTTTTCTTAAGTTAGTTCTTTTATGCTTTCAAAATGAAGCGTTTTTAACGACTTAGGTTGATGTAGCATGACAACCTCATCGCTAAGTATTAAGTAGGCATAGTTCCAAATGTATAAAATAACACCTGTTTTATTATTCACATGCACTGCTACAGGGACAGCTTATGCAAACGAGCCTTTAAGCTTAGATGTCGTCTGTGAGGTAAAAAGCAAACCCACTGCTGAGTTAAGCGAAGACAAAGACATCACTGTTGATAAACTCAACATTGATACACATACTATTTTTGATCCAAACGATCCTGAAACGACCGCCCTACACCGCTTTATTAACTGGTTACACATAGATACCAAAAACAAAGTTATCAGTGAGCAAATTACCTTTAAAGAAGGTGAGCAAGTAAGTGAGCGTCAGTTACAAGAAGCAGAGCGTATTCTGCGCAATAAAAAATACTTAAGAGATGCCAAAGTTAGCTATACAAAAGATTGCCTTGTGGATGAGCCTAAAGTTGTACAAATAGATACCTGGGATACCTGGAGTTTATTACCAACCGTTAATTTTGGGCGAAGTAGTGGCAACAATAAATACAGCTTGGGCTTTAAAGAAGAAAACTTTTTAGGGTACGGTATTCGCGCATCATTAAAGTATAAATCTGATCACGAACGTTCGGGCTTCCATTCAGTACTGCAAATGCCAGTACCTTGGCAGCCTCATGCGACCCTCACTTTACAAGCTGATGATTACGATGACGGGCAAGTCTTTTTAGTGGATTATCATCAGCCTTTTTATCAACGCAGCAGTGACGCACTAATGCGCTACTTTGCACAATCTCAAAAGAAAAAAAGTTATATCTATCAAAATGGTATAACTCGTTCAGAGTTTTTTACTGATGAATTAATCGCCCAGTTTGCCTATGGTGGTATTTTATCGCAAGACAGTCAGCAAACCTTCCACTGGCTTGCAGGGATTGACTACCAAGATGTCAGCTACCGCCCTTTTCAAACAGAACCTTTACTTGCAGGTCTCAACGATTACAGCATTGCTGCACCTTGGCTAGGATTGCATTGGTTAGAAGACAATTACGCTGTGTTGCACGATATTGACCTAATAAACCACAATGAAGACGTTAACCTAGGCTGGGAGTTAAACTCAAAGTTTGCCATCGATACGGTTAATTTGGGGCAAGGCTTTTTATTTGATACTAACCTCACCAAAGCGTGGTTTAACAATAATGCCTTGTATCGGTTTGCCACAGGGGTCAAAGGCAATATTGGTACAGAGCTTGATGACCGCTTAGCGCTTTATTCAAAAGCACAAATGAACTATCGCTGGTCAGACTCATTTGCTTTTTATGCGCATGTAAATGGTCATTGGCAAAACCATGAATTTGCTGATAAACCGCTGGCTGTTGGCGGTGAAGAAGGCATGCGTGGTTTCCCAGAAAGTTATCAACATGGTACTTCAAGCATACAAGCAACGGCGGAACTAAGAATGTACCCTAATATTAATTTGTATCAGTTCGTAGATGTAGGCTTTGTTGGCTTTGTTGATGTAGGCCAAGCATTTGGCAGCACTGAAACTGCGAATATATCAGATTCAATGCTAACCAGTGCAGGTCTTGGTATTCGCCTATATTCATCGCGCTCAAGTAACGACAACGTTATACATATCGACTTTAGTACGCCACTTGGCAGTTACCAAGAGGTTGATTCATGGCAAATAGGAATGTCGGTTGAAACAACTTTTTAAGCATCCTGCTCTTTACTCATCAACTCGCTCATACGCTGCATCAACTCTTGCTCACTGAGGTCTTCTTTGTGTGTGCCTATGGTCCAAATATGACCAAAAGGGTCTTCTAAGGTCCCAGCTCTGTCGCCATAAAACTGATCGTGAACTGGGCGCAGCTCTTTTGCACCCAGCGACAACGCGTTGGCAAATACAGCGTCAACGTCTTCAACATACAGCATAATACTCACAGGTGTACCACCAAGCTGATGTGGAGACTTAAACTGCACATCGGGGCACATATCTGAAAGCATGATGTAGGAATCGGCAATTTTAATTTCGGCATGTGCCACGCCACCGTCTGGTAAAGGCATTTGCATCACCAGTTCAGCAGCAAACGCTTGCTTATAGAACTCTATTGCCTTCGTGGCACCTTCAATAATCAAATAAGGCGTTACCGCATGGTAACCTTTAGGTATTGCAGATATAGCCATATTGAACCTCGTGTTGGAACATGTCTTCTCTAAAGGTAGCAGTTGTTCACAAAATCACTAGCTTATGTACAAAAACGCCCACGAACATTCATGATCGCAGGCGTTTTTTAGCAAGGTTTATTGGTTATTCAGGCCAGCTTTGCTCCCCGTCAACAGTAAGCATAGGATGACTAAGCGTTGTGCAATAGCCTGTCGCAGAAGAAGCAAAATAAACATCACCCAACACCGTGTAGCCTTTGGATTTCACTTGCTGCTGTGCTTTATCTGAGGTTGCCATGCCCCACATGCTGAAGTAGTCGCTCAAATCGAGCTCTGTTACTTCTGACAACGCTATTAATAGCCAATCATTGTTACCTATGCTCTGTGCCTCCGACAAACTGTAGTTCGAAAAACCAAGCCCATCTTTTTGTGCCTGCCAATTAGCATCACTGTTATCAGCTAGATTAAAAGCCCGTTCAATAATGTGTAAACGCGGATACAGATGCCAGCCGTTTTCAAGCGTATTGTATGCCTGTGCCGCCATCATAATTTGTAAGTAAATTGCATGGCTTTGTGACCACTCTGACATTGCCAACTCTTGCATATAAGCATAGGGATTAGCCGTTTGCTGACTGGCCTGTAAGTGATTAAATAAACCTTCAAATGGCAAGTTTTGACACGACGCCGAGAATCCCGTTTCATCTTCAAATTTAGACTTACTGTAATAAGAGTAAAAATTGGTATTGGAGTGACCACCAAAGCCTTCGATACGGAATCGGTCTTTTTCAAGACCATGGCCTAACTCATGAATATCGCCATGCCCAGTCGGATTAAAATTCCACCCCGCGTCATACGGGTTACCCGAGCAGCCCCAGCCGCATGTGGGTTGGTCGGCATTCATGTGCTTAACAATATCAATGGTCTGTATTTCAAGATTGCGTGCACTAGCAAAGTCATGAATTTCGGTAACTACATCAATACCTGGGCCTTTAAAACCCGCTAATACATGCGGGTAGTTATGAGTATAACGCTCCACGGCATGGGCAAAGTCAGAGGCAATTGACCAGTAACCTTCGTTGATCGAAATACGCATTTTCTCAAGCTTTGAGTGTACTTCAAAACCGCCAGTTGCTACTTCGGCCCAATCGTAGTCGCCTTTTTCAAGTAGCTCAGCAAAACGTGTATCATCGCTGCTGCTTCGCCAATACGGATGCTCACCAACATTGTTAAATTCAAAGCTGACGTCTAAATCATTTTGATCGAACGCAATTTGAATTGGCCCACCATAGGGTGAGGTAAAGTACACGGTTTCATTGCTTGTCACTGGCACATGCACCGACTGCAATTTAGCAGGACGATTATAACCATTACTGCTCATATAGTGCGTTGCGCCATCACGTAAGGTATTTACAAACACCTTGGTGTTAACGGCTTGGTTGTCGGTGCGCTTTATCGAGAATGTTTGCCCGGGCAGCGCATACACACCTGTTGAGCGAAAATGCGCTTTACTTTGCATGTTTACTGTCACGCTTTTTGGCGTTACATGGCTAAAGTCACTGCGGCTAAAATTTCCCATATCACTTTGGGTTGGGTTCACTTTACGCACATTTAATACCGCATGATCAGCAAATAACGAACGAAAAAAAGCATTATTATCAGTACTGAGCTTATCCATCGGAAAACGCACATCTTGGCGATAATGATCGCCAAGCAGCGCTAATAATTGATAAAAGCGATAGCCTTGCTCTGCAAAAATATCGGTTTTTGCTTGGTCAAAGCCTCTAAATAATGAGTTAACTTTAGTGGCTGCATCGCTGAATTGTTGCTGGTATTGACTATCACTCGGACAACTACGGTTATCACAGGTGCTTAAATCTACAGTGAATTCACCTGTTTTAAAGCGGTTCAATAGGGCTTTAATGGTGAGCACATCACTCGGTAGGCTGTTGCTGATTACACTTGGGTTCCATTCTGCGAGTTCTAATCGGTGCCAATAGTTATCACCAGCAACACTGACATGGAATAACTCAAACAAGGCGTTACCCAACGCTGTTTGACTACCATCGCGCTGAACATAAATCACGGCAATATCATTCGCTAGCGCCTGCTTTACTGCTGCAACCACATTATCAATATTTAATCCTTCGCGTTCATGCTGAGATATAATTAATATATCAGTGTCATCAGTTAAACATCCCGCCAAGGCATCGTTATCACAGCTGGCTTTCTCGTTATAACGAACTCGGTCCTTGTAATGCGTATCGAACCATTCTCTAGTGAGAATGCGGTCTTGAAAATAATAGCTCTGATCAAGCTGTGCCATTACAAGGTTAAGAGGCTGCTCTTCAGTTGCTTCTCTGCCTGCAAGCCAGCTATGGCTGTTTTTCAAAAAGCTGAGCATTTGCTCATTAATCGTATTGCGATACGGGTTACTGCCGAATACGAGGTAGCGGCCGCGCTGTGCATCACTGCTACCCACCACGGCAAGGTTTCTTACTTTTGCTTCATAACCTTCTTGCCAGCTATTATTGGTTAACAGTACGGGCTCATTAAATGGATAAGTGGCCCTTAACAGCGTTGCATCCCATGTTGGATACCAGCTTAGTGCATCCAAGGGTGACTGTGTGTCTAAACCAAATAAACGATTTTTAATCGTTTGAAAGCGCGCTTTGTGAGTGTCAATTTCATTCAGTGCCGCATCAAGTAATAAATCACTGTTTGGCACATCAAGGGCGTTTCCCGATGCAAGAGCTTGTGCCACATAACTTTGCACTATGTTTAACACAAATTCATAGTTCGCGTGTTCACGTGAGTCACTGGCTGTGATAGTGAACCGAAGTTCACCTACATCCTCATCGCTAGGCGTGCCCGATAAGGTATTTGTTTGCGCATTAAAGCTAAGCCATGCAGGTAAACCTGCCACCGTTAGGCTTACCTCATCATTGTCAGTGTCATTATGGGTAAGCGTTAAACTAAATGCGTTTTCTGCACGCGCCTCTGCAGCGAGTGGGCTAATGTTAGGCAATGAATTAGCGCGAGGGGTCACAGTAAATATTTGCTCAGCAAGCTGCGATACTTCACCATCTGAATAACGAAAACGAATGAGCTGCTCGCCACGGTCAGTAAATGCAGGAGTCCCCGAAAAGCGCTGAGTGTTATTATCAAAAATTAACCAATCAGGCTGTGCAACGTCACTCACTATAATCGTATCGTTTTGTGCATCGCTAAATGTGAGCTGATAAGCGTAGGCTTGGCCTTCATTCGCATTAGCTGGCGTTGAAGTAAGCGTTGGCGATGTGTTTTCTTCCCGCGCTTTCTCCACCGTAATATCAATCAACAGCTGTGCTGATAACTGCCCATCCGATACATTAAACTCTATGTTTGAAAACACGCCTGCCTGCTCAGGTATACCGCTTATCGCCCCCGTTGCTTTATCAAAATTGACCCAATTAGGTAAGTTGCTCACCGAAATTGTGAGTGGATCATTATCTGGATCAGACACTTGTGGGTTAAAGTTTAGCGTATCGCCGACCTTTAACGTTTGTGACTGCCCACTGATTTGAGGTGCTTGATTTTGCGGTGTTTCAGTGACCGGAGGTGTAACGGGCGTTTCTTGTGGCTCTGAACCACCGCCACACGCCGTTACTAAAGCGAGTATTGCTGTGCTTAAAAGCGCATGCTGGTATGAAGAAAAAGGTTTGCTCATTAATCTTATATTCGATGTATACATTTTTTTAACATTATAAGGGGATGAGCCACACTATTAACTCGCACGAAAGACGTAAATTGACAACGCTATCAAAACATTTTCAAAAAATAGCCGACTCAAGTAAGTTCTGAATTTTCTGAGTGTGCGTCATGTATTAAAATAACCTTACTAGGGCTAGTATTAATGAAGGAATAAACGAGCAATTTGAATTTGGAAAACCATGAAATCTATTAGCGTGATATGTATCACTTTATTCTTTTTAATAACCAGCTATCCCACAAAAGCTGACATTGCTATAAACGCCACCCCTTTTGACTTTGCCACAACCCTAAGCTTTAACTCTGAAGTGTTGCATCAAGTTCGCTCTATAAATGTGTATTTGCCGCAAAGCTATGAAAAAAATACAGGCAAATATTATCCGGTCATTTACTTATTAGATGGTTCTAAAAATGAAGACTTTATTCATATAGCGGGCCTGGTGCAATTTGCGAATTTTTCATGGATCAAAATGATCCCCGACACCATTGTTGTCGGGATAAGTAATATTGATAGAAAGCACGACTTCACCACAAAAAGTAACAACCACTTTGACCAGCAAGAACTTCCAAGCCATGGGGGGGCTGAACAATTTATCCATTTTTTACAGCATGAATTAAAACCATTAATCGCCAAAGAGTACCGTACTAACGGCACAGAGACCCTAATAGGTCAATCTTTAGGGGGCTTGCTTGCAACTGAAATATTGTATAATCACAGTGCGTTATTCGATCATTACCTAATCATAAGCCCAAGCTTGTGGTGGGACGATGAGGCGTTATTAAAAAGCCAATTTAAACCAAATCACCCTCCTAAATCGGTGTACATTGCAGTTGGCAAAGAAGGCCATGTAATGGAGCGAGTTGCGAAAGAATTATACAAACAACTTGCTCATTCACTTAAAGACAAAAGCCAAGTGAAATTCCAGTTTTTCTCCGAACATGAGCACGGCGACACATTGCATTTAGCGGTTTATGATGCCTTCAAAGACATCGACTACACGCGTTGAGTCATCGCTATAACCAGCAATAATGCCTAACCATTTGAACTTATAATTTTAGCCACTTAAAACAAAGCGGCTAAAAGCGTTACCGTGCAAATATGGCTCTCGGTTGTTCGTGTAAGCGCAAGCACGTGCCGAGTTCAGTATGTTTTTGGCAGGCTTTGGCATCTCATGTTTTTATAAAACAATTTATAAAGGAATTTATAACTCATTAAAATTTATAACTCATTAAAATTTAAACGTTTAAACAGCGTTTCGTAAGCTTATTCCCCCACTTCACTTTTTCAATTACTTTTCTGCCATTACTTTTCTGCAATAAAAGTAATGATAGTTAATTACCCGCTATCAGCCCCTTTTTAAATAAGCGCCGTGGAAAGCTGGCTTTAAAACAAACACTCAAATGCGAATTATTCTTGATCTTATTTGTGTTTTATATACTATAACCGCCATCTTATATGGACTAACAAAAAAAATTGGGATCAACAATGAAATCAATAAGACTTAGCTTATTAACTCTGGCAATTACCGCACAATTTTCAGCAATAGCAGATGATGCAAAGCCTAAGCAAGACATGGAACATTTAGTTATTACAGCCACTGGTTTTGAGCAAAAAGTAACTGAAGCACCTGCAAGTATTTCAATTATCACAAATGAAGATATTAAATCTCACGCCTTTACTTCAGTGCTCGATGCAGTGCAGTATTTAGAAGGCATCGACATTGGTACAACCCGCGACAAAACAGGCCAAGGCAGTGTGAGTATGCGTGGTTTAACAGGTGAATACACCCTGCTATTGATCGATGGTAAACGTCAAAACAACCACGGTGATATATACCCTAATAACTTTGGTGGTAACGCCTTTAATCACGTGCCGCCGGTTGACGCTATTGAACGTGTTGAGGTTATTCGCGGCCCTGCATCGACACTTTATGGAGCAGACGCACTTGGTGGTGTTATTAATATCATCACTAAAAAGCACACTGATAACTGGAGCGGTGCAGTGTCATTTAGCCGTTCATTACAGCAAAACGACGACTTTGGTGATGACATAACCACCGACTTTAGCGTGATGGGTCCGCTTATCAAAGATGTTTTAAGCTTAGGTGTGCGCGGCAGTATTTATGAGCAACAAGCCTCCTCGCCAACATTTGAACCTGCGGTCGATCCTAATGGTGTAGTGCATACTCGCTCACTTGGCTTTGGTAGTGGTGGTCGTACTGTTGATAATACCAACGAACAATACGGCTTTACTTTAACTTACACACCTTTTGATTCTCATCATTTACGGTTTGATTATGACAACTCAAGCCAAGTGTATGACAACACGCCAAGCTACGATATTGAATCAGGCACTATTACTTACCCTTTAGGCACTAAAGATAATATTGAATCTATTTGGCAAGACAGCCGCGGTCAGGTTAATCCACGTGCAGGTTATGCCGCCGATCAAGAGTTTGACCGTGAGTGGTGGTCATTTAGTTATGATGGTGAGCTTGAATGGGCCACTATTAAAGCGTCGGTATCGTATGTTGATACGCAAAATAACGGCCGCACTTTGCCTCTAAGCGTTAGTGAGCGTATAGAGCTGCAAGCTATGTACGATGGCACTGGCGAATATGAAGGTATGGATGAGCAAGCACGTAAAGATTTAGCCGAAGACACCTTCTTACCCCGCCCAGCTCGCCCACTCGAAAGCAGTCAGTACACGTATGATTTACGCTTTGATATTCCAATCACTGGCGGTTTTGGCAGCCACAATTTAGCGATTGGTGGTCAGTTAATTGATGGTGAGTTAAAAGATGGTGTATTTGGTCTTGAAAGTGACCAAGCCGGTCAAGTTCAAGAACAAAACATGTACTCGGTGTTTGCCGAAGATAACTGGATGGCAACCGATAACTTTACTTTCACTTTGGGTGCCCGTTACGACGACCATGATGTATTTGGCAGCCAAGTATCACCCCGTGTGTACGCTGTGTACAACTTATCCGACACTTGGACTTTAAAAGGCGGTGTTAGCACTGGCTATAAAACCCCACAAACAACCGACCTATACGACGGTATTACTGGTTTTGGTGGTCAAGGCACCAGCCCATTTGCTGGTAACCCAGACTTAGAACCAGAAACCAGTGTTAACTCAGAAATCGCGCTTTATTGGACATCACTTGAAGGTGATCACAACATCAATGTCACTTATTACAACACTAAGTTCGAAGATAAAATAGCCCGCGGCGATACCATTTTAAGCTGTGAGCAAACCAATGGTGTGCGCCCGTGTGTTAACTTAGGCCAATACGATCAACTGGGCTATGACAGCTACAGCCAAAAAATTAATATTGATGAAGTTGATCTACAAGGTGTTGAAATTGCAGGCCAATATACACTAACCAACACGGTGTCAATCAATGGTAACTACACATGGACTGACAGCGAACAAAAGAGCGGACCAGAACAAGGCAAACCATTAACTAACAGTGCTGAGCACATGGCCAACTTAACGCTAAACTGGGAAGCCACCGACTCAATCAACCTTTATTTACAAGGTGTGTATCGCTCAGATCGTTACCGTGGCTGGGATAACGTGCACGATAAAGCGCTGTATTACAAAAACTACAACCTACTTAATCTAGGTGCACAGTTCTATGTTAATGAGTACGTGCAAATTAACGCTCGCGTAAACAATTTACTCGACGAAGATTTCACCTCTTATAGTACGAGCTATACCGACTTAAATGGGGATGGAGAGTACGAGTACCTAACAGGTCGTGGCGTAGTGAGTGAAGTCACTTTCACTGATGACTACAACGTAAAAGATAAAAGCCGTAATTTCTGGATTGGCGTTACCGCTTACTTCTAATATTTTTCTCCCTGAATATAGGCAGCACTCACTGTTGTGCTGCCTACTTCGAGCAGGTCATCCGACTGTCACTAAACTGCCAACAATGCCATTTATACTTCATTAACCTGCGTAAGCCTGTTAGTTAAAGAATGGAAAATATTCTCACAGCCAGCGGTATATCTATTAGTTACCAAGATAAAGGTGACCTTGATGCACCTGTGATCATATTGATTATTGGCTTAGGCGCACAATTTACCGTGTGGCCAGAGGCCTTGTATAGTGGTTTAGTAGAAAAAGGGTTTAGAGTAATTCGCTTTGATAATCGCGATGCAGGGCTGTCATCATCGCTCGATGAATTAGGCAAACCAAGCCTTATAAAACATTGGCTGAGCCGCCGTTTACCGCTACGCACCCACCTCCCCTATTCATTAGATGACATGGCCCGTGATGTAAAAGAGTTGATGAATGCACTTTCTATCAAACAAGCGCATTTAGTGGGGGCATCAATGGGGGGCATGATTGCACAAATAGCTGCTGCAAAATACAAAAAGCGCGTACTCAGTTTAACCACCATTATGTCGAGTAGTTCACCTTGGTCGTTTTCAGGCTCGAACATTAATTTACTCATAAAACTAGCTAAAATACAGCCACGAAACCGAACTAAAGAAGCCGAAATAAAATACAACGTACGCCTTAATCAATTAATTGGCAGCCCTGCTTACCCGCAAGATGAATGCGCTTTGTATGAAAACGCAAACCGTTATAGTAAGCGTGCCGCTCATAATCAACAGGGTTTCAAACGCCAACTAGCAGCCATTGCAGCAACCCCTTATCGCGAAAAACTATTGAAAAAAATTAAAGCCCCGACCTTGATTATTCACGGCAGTGCCGACCCTGTCATCCCTCTTGAAGCTGGCATTAATACCGCACTTATAATCAAACGCAGTAAATTAAAAGTGGTGCCCGGCATGGGGCATGATTTTCCACCCGCTTTAATGAAAAAGATGACTAAATGGATAGCAAAGCATGCCCGTAGAGCATCAAAAAAGCTCCGTTAAATAACGCATACTCATTACGAATGAAAAACGTTATGAGCGCGCTTTAATCAACCACTAAACTGATGCCAAGGACCTGTTATGGCGAGTGTTTTTGCTGGTGAGTAAACATTTACAAACAAGGTACTGCCATCGGGCGAAAAACAGGCTCCAGCAAGTTCTGTTTGCGCAACCAAACGCGCAAAATTATAAACCTGTCCTTCAGGAGTCACACCACGTAAGTGATTATCAACCACATCGGTGTATTGATCTTCACAAACAATTAAATGGCCATTTGGTGACACTGTTAAGTTATCGCCAAAGTTATAGAGTGTTTTGCTGGTACTCTCAACAAACAACGATATCTTGCCAGGTTGCTCAGCTTCTTTATTAGTGCCTTCAAATTCTGATGGCTGGTATTTCATTACCTGACCAAGTTGCTTTTTACCGCCATTAGTACAACAAAAATAAAGCTCTTTATCACCCCAGTGAATGCCTTCACCTCGCGCAAACAAAGCAGCGCCTTGCTTAAAGCCACGTAAGCGTAAGTCATCTTTCGGGCTTTCTGGGTTATCTAAGTCAATCCACTCAACATCCAACTCTTGATGCAGTGGCATGGTCTTACTATGCCAGTTACGGCTATCGAACTGTGGTTTCCCTTTAACGACCATTGCTTGTAATTGGCCGCCTTTGTGCAGCTTGCCATATTCGTTAGGAATGAAACGGTAAAAAACGCTGTCACCCTTATCTTCGGTTAAATACACAATACCAGTGCGAGGGTCGACAGCGGCCGCTTCATGATTAAAGCGTCCCATGGCTTTCAATGGCTCAGGTTTAATGAGGCCTTTACTATTGGCAGGCACCTCAAAAATATAACCATGATCTTGATTGAATCCATCGGCTTTGGTGTCGGTTGTTTCTTCACAAGTCAGCCACGAGCCCCAAGGCGTAATACCACCAGAACAGTTACGAATAGTGCCCACTAACGAAAGATACTCTTGCTCTTTTTGATGGGTTTTTAAATTATAAATAATGTGGCTAGTACCACCAGGAAGTGCGACACCTTCGCGGTTAGTATCGAAGGCGAATGGTGTTTTATGCTGTGCGATACTGGTTTCGGCTTTAGTTAAATCTGTTGGTTTTAATTCGTGGTTACGCACCAAAGCAACACGGTCATTGCCAAGGGCAAGACAGCCCATACCATCGGCTTTGTCGGGAACAGTGAAGCCATCTGACATTTTCTCACCTAAGCTCGAAATAATCTGATAACTAAAACCTGCGGGTAAATCTAATAGCGCATCAGGGTCAGACAATAAAGGACCAAACCCTTTGATCGTTGTTTGCAAATCATTAAGCGACACTTTGCCAATGGCACTTTTTGATAACCCTAAAAAGGCTAACGTACCCGCCCCTACCAAAAATTCTCGACGTGAAACCATGCTAACTCCAAGCTGAAACCAGCTTTATCATACAAATAAAAAGAGCATTATAAAGCAAAGAAATCATAAAAAGTTACAGTATCACAATCTTCACGAAAATGTCATAAAGCACCTAATAACGACGCTTTAACCACTACGAGTTGTTGATTAGGCACAATAAAATTAAATAACGGTGATATTCCAAACTGCAAAACTAACCATTCACATAACCAGACTAGCCATTTTATGAATGCGCTTAAAAGTCATCATCACAGTATTGTGAAAAGTTAATGTTCTCTCTAGTGGAGTGTTTCAAACTCGGAATAAGCAATTATTTTCGAGATGCTTATATTTTTGCTAAGTCGCCACAACTCGTTACTTGATTACGACCTTGATGCTTTGAACGATACAACGCATCATCTGCACGTTTTAGTACTGTTTGCCAACTTGTTTCTTGTGGGTTCAACATTGCAACTCCGACACTTACTGTCAGATACACAGTTTCATCGTCTAAAATAAGCGGTGTTTTTGCAACAGATTTTCGAATACGCTGTGCCAATAATTCAACGTCTTGGCCGCTTATGTGGCTCACTAACACAGCAAACTCTTCGCCTCCTAAGCGAAAATATTGGTCATATTCCCTGAGTTGCTGTTTAGCAATTGCGGTTACATGTGCGATAGCTTTATCGCCAAGTATATGTCCAAACTGATCGTTCACTGATTTAAAGTGGTCAATATCAAACACTATAAAGGCTAACTGGGTGTCATTGCGTATACATCGCTTTAGCTCTTTATTAGCAAATACCTCAAGCGCTTTACGGTTATACCACCCTGTTAAATGATCCGTTAAAGAATACTCTCTTAACGCGAGTTCTTTACGCCAAGTCACCACAACAGAAAATGCTATCGTCAGTAAAAAGTAAAAAGCGATAACCGCTAAACTACCTATGTTTAAAAGTTGATGCTTTTCAATCCATGGCGTATTTTCAATACCTGTCAGTAACAAATAGCCTCTAAATAACTGTTGCGCCGAGAAAATAAACAACAAAATAATGAGCAAGTAATACGCTTTACCCGCCTCTTCTTTTCGGTGCTTCCAAAGTGCTAGCATCGCCGAAATATCAAGTGCAGCAATCATCGGATACAAAACAACAATACGCAGTTCAATTGACTCATTCATTGCTGGCACAAAATGCATAACAAAAATGCCAACAAAAACGATCAGCACAACCCCCCACATCGAACGATTATATAAGCATTTAGATACGCCACTGAAAAGCGCTGCATGCCCAGCTAAATAGCAAGCATTCGCAAAAGCAGGATGGAAAAACGAAGGAAAATCGACATTAGTCGCGAGAATACCCGATAAATTGGAAGCGAAAAATAATGCACCACACACCAGCCAATCAATTAAATAACTTTCGTTACGACTCGCAATGTACAAAGCAGCCATTGTTAACATCATTATAAAGCTAACCAGTGCCGTACAAACGAGCAATGTGTGGAGATCCATTCTTATTATTATCCCTTAATTAGAATTAGGGGGTGGATAATAAACCAACAATTAAGGCAAGTTCAATAGCCAAACTTAGAATATAATCCTCGAATTGACTATTATTTGTTCTATAGCGTAAAGATATAAAATTGAATATATTTTTCCATAACTTAAAAATAACTTGTTATTTTTACCTATAGACAAAAGCCCTCTCATAAAAACCGCCTCTAAAAAAACAGCAACTTTACATTTAACACATTGAAAAAAATGAGTTTAGAAAGTAACGCCATGCTGTATCGGCCAAAAAATGCCTAACAAAACAGGGGATTTCTGGACTTTATAAGTAACCTTATTTAACAGGTACATTCTCAACGTATTGATTAAACGTATGAGCAGTCTGCTGTATTCATAGAGTGATTAACATGATTATTAAAATGCTTAAGAGTCATTTATCACTCTTTTAATCTCTCCTATTATGCTCGCTCATCTTTAGGAGACCCCATCACCACATGTGACGTAATGGTTCTTACCTGAGGAATTGAACCGAGCACATCAGCATGAAATGCTTTATATGATTTTAAATCTGCCGTTTCTACCCGCAGTAAATATTCAAACGCACCGGTCACGTTATGACACTCTTTAACTTCATCAATAAACGCGAGTGCTTGCTCAAATGCGAGCTGCGAGCTTGTTGAGTGGTCGTTTAAACCCACGCCTACATAAGCGATAAAACCTAAACCAACAGCGTGATGATTAATCACTGCGCGGTACCCCGAAATCACCCCGAGCCGCTCAAGTTCTTGAACCCTTCTTAGGCATGCCGATGGCGACAACCCCACTTTCTCTGCCAGCTCAGTATTTGCTAAACGGCCATCACGCCTTAACTCATGCAATATTCTGTCGTTAATTCTATCTTTCTTCATTTTAAATTGTGATTTCAAACTACCAAAAACAACATTAAGCGCGATAATTGCGTGCATTTCAATCTATAATTGCAACTTAACAAACAGGGAGAGACTATGATGAGTTTTGAGATGATGACAGCACTGGCGTTATTCGCCCTCGTTTCGTCAATTACCCCTGGGCCCAATAACTTAATATTGATGAGCTCAGGTGCCAATTTTGGTTTTAAAAGGACCACACCGCATATGTTTGGTGTAACGTTAGGCTTTATGTTGATGCTATTTTTAGTTGGCCTCGGCATTATGCAGCTGTTTGACTTATTTCCGCTAAGCTACCTCATTCTAAAAGTGTTTTGTGTTGTTTATTTGTTATATCTCGCTTATAAAATAGCCACCAGCAACGGACAACAACACACAAAATAAAGGTAAGCCTTTTACTTTTATTCAAGCGGCCCTTTTCCAATGGGTGAACCCTAAAGCATGGGCAATGGCGCTTAGTGCGATAAGCTTATACGCTCCAAACAAAAACGTATCAGCGGTATTAATTGTCAGTGCCGTATTTGGTTTAATTAATTTACCTTGCGTGAGCTCGTGGACCTTAGTAGGCGAAAAACTACAACACTGGCTTTCAAGCCCCACTCGTTTAAAACTATTTAACTACTTAATGGCACTACTTTTAGTCGTGTCGGTCTTGTTTAGTTTGCTTTAGTAACGGGCCTTATTTAAAAATGAGACCAAAATTACAATTTTAGCATCTGCTAAAAAATTGGGAATAAATATCTCGTCTGTTCGTTACCTCTATGTCAATTCGTAAAAAAGAGGACGAGACAATGACTCACTTTAAACAAACTTTAATCGCAATGTGTGTAGTAACTTCAGCAGGTTTAACAACGGCGAGCTACGCAGCAGATGTGCAATTATCGGTATCAACCGACCAACAAGCTTCAAGTAATATGCAAACATCTCTTGCACCGGCTAATGCAAGCCAAACAAGCACGACATCATTGATGCAAAATAGCCAAGTTTCAGGCTCTGCGACAACTCAAAACTCAGCCACAGAAACAAACACGACTACGAGCAACAGTGCACAAACCAGTACTGAAACAGACACAACAAACACGGCTCAAAATGCAGAACAAACGCCCACTGCAACTACCGCAAGCTCACTTAATAGCATTAATGAGTCTGCAAACTCAGTGAATGTAACAGCGATATCAAACCAAGCAGGTGCAACTATTGATAACAGCATATCGATGGTTAATGCAATGACCACAAGTAATGCGATTAACCCTACTGCACTGACCTTGCAAAATCAGTTAGATCAGCAAACAAGTTCATTAACTCAAGCGAACATAACCGAGCTCCCACTGCTTGATGTGAACCAAGTATCTGCTATTAGCAACAACCTACAATCAAGCCTGTCAGGGAATGTGCAACAAGTCGCTATCGACTCTGTGCAAAGTAGTGTTGAGCAAACGGTAACTTCTACAGTGAGTAATAGTGTCAGCCAACAAGTTGCTGATCAAGTCACCGCGACCACAACAACAGAAGTGGTTAACAGTATCCAAAATAGCCTTAATTTAGGCCTTTAAAGTCGTATTGTGCCGGGTTATTACCCGGCGCACTTTTAAGGAGGTCGCTATGCGTACACTAACAACACTTGCTGTAATGAGTGCAATGACGTTAAGCATTCATGCAACCGCAGCCGATGCAACGTTTAATACACATGCTCAGATTGGTTTAACGAGCAACTCAGATTTAGCAATAAAAGAGCTCGATGTCATTTCATCGCAAAGTGACACTGGCACCTTGCTGTCTGCGGGTCTAAGTGCAGAATTTAAAGCAACCGATGCGCTCAAGTTCACACCCAGTTATCGTTATGAAAACACCAATTACCATACCTTGGATCAATACGACTTATCGCTCCATCAATACGGGTTAGACACAAATTATAAGCTAACACACACTGACATTGGCTTTCGTTATGATGGTGCAACAGCCCAAGTGGCTAACAAAACATTTTTAACGCTCGACCAAGGAAGTCTTTACATAGGCCACTTTGTCAATAACACCACATATTTAAGAGCAGCATTGAAAGCGGGTGAAAAACAATTTACCACTCAACCTGCACGTGATGCACAAAGCCTTGGCCTTAACACCAGTCTTTTTTATTTTATAAATCAAGGTAATACCATGTTGCTACTGGGTGCGAGTCTCGACAAAGAAGAGGCAACTGAGCAACAATATGACTTTTCTGGCTGGACTTTAAATACGCGCGTTTCACACACGTTCACCGCTTTCGGCAACACAAATAAAGCGAGCATTGGTTGGCGATATCAAGATAAAGACTATCAAGAGAATCCAAACGATATGCTCACTGAGCCAACCCCATCACGTGATGAAAGCCGCCATATTTTAACCGCGCATTGGCAACTATCGCTGCTTGATTCGTTAAGTTTAATTACCGAGGCTGAGTATGGGGATTATCAATCTCAATTAGAGGCAAATACGTACACACAAAGCATTGCGTCCATTTCTTTGCGTGCTGAATTTTAAGCCTTAATAAGTGATTGAGCCATGCCCAAACACGCTATCTTTTCCGGGTTTTCCTCTATCGACTGCACGCTCAACTAACTTTTTATAGATAGAATGGGGTGTGTAATCGGAATTCGCCGCCAAACATGCCGCAGCCGCAGTCACCTGCGGCGCCGCCATTGAAGTCCCTGATTCAACCCCTGCACCACCGCCCGAGTTTAGTGTTAATACGTTGACACCTAAGGCTGCAAAATCAATGTAGTCACCTTTATTTGACCAACGGTATATTTGCCCATTTTTATCAACCGCACTCACTGCAATAACATTTTCATACGCCGCGGGATAAAGCGGCAATGCAGCGGGGCCATCATTACCGGCTGCTGCAACAAGAGTCACTTGCTGCGCAATTGTCGCCTTAATTGCTGCCGCTAAAATAGCATTATCTGGCCCAGTAAAACTCAGGTTAATCACTGGAACTTGCGCAGCCACCAGCCAATTTAAGGCATCAACAATAGCAGCCAATGTGGCACCCTGTGACAAGTCTGATTGACGATAAAAAACCGCCGCGCTGTATAACGTTGCTTGGTTTAATAATGGCGATAACTTGGCCGTTTTACCAATCATAACACCGGCGACCGCAGTGCCATGTAAGTCAGGTGATGCCACGGAATTGGGTAGAAATGACCGAGTCTCAATGGTGCTCCCCACAAAACCAGGGTGCGCCAAGTTAAGTGCGCTGTCGATCATGCCTACCCGCACAGGCAAGTCGCAAACGGGCAGGTTTTTATGTGTGTTAACACCTTGCAAAGGACCTTGCTGCGCTTGATAAATGTGATTACGTCCTAATAAGGCCGCATCATCTATCGACAAAAGACGTTGTAATTGAGCTTTTGAATCAAACTGTTCAGGCACCACAAATCGTAGTAAAACCATTCCCAAAGCATCGTATGATTGACGACTGACTATCTGTGCACCAATGTGCTCTAGCTTCGCTCTATGCTGCTCATTGGCTAACAAAATCCATTGTCGTTCGACGGCTCTAAAACCCTGCTCTGTTTCGATTTCTATGAATGCTGGTTTTCCTACCGTATTCAAAATGGCCAACCGGCTGGGTAATGCGCTTATATCAGTCGCAAGTTGTTGAATAGAATCAATGCTAGGCAATGCGCGACGTGGAATATCGAGCCTATCTTCAATACGTTCAATAGCTGGGTCTATCTGCTCTATAATAGGGCTGATCGGTTTTATAACCGTGGCATATAAATTACTCGACATGAGCAATAACGTGCCAAGGGCAACATCTTTTATTTTCATGTTACAGTCACTTCTCTTTTGACTAAGGTTAAAGGTATAACGTTTGAAATAAAAATAAATTGCATATTTAGGGAATAAAAACAGTTTCTACTCGTTATAGTAGTGCGTGTAGGCTGAATCATTCATGAGTCACTTAATTTATAAGGCCGCACGCCCTAACAAATAAGGGAAAACATGACTAATACACTAACCAGTTTATTACCTGCACTTAGGCGTTTTGCATTTTCGCTAACCGGCAACCAAGCTGATGCAGATGACGTTGTGCAAATTACCATCGAAAAGCTGTTGGTAAAAGGAATTCCTGACGATATTGAGCCACTAAAGTGGGCGTTTAAAGTATGCCGTAATGTATGGATTGATGAATATCGCTCGCAAAAAGTAAGGTTAAAAGCGGTTCAAAATACCGATTTACAAGAACCCACATGCGATGATGGGCAGCAACACCTGGCGACCTCGCAAACTCTTAAACGCGTCAACCACGCTTTAACTACCCTGCCCGATGAGCAGCGTGCAATCATCTCGTTAGTTGCAGTACAAGGCATGGCTTATAAAGACGTTGCACACACGCTAGATATTCCTGTTGGAACCGTTATGAGTAAGTTATCGCGAGCTCGAAGTGCCTTGTATCAATTAATAAAGCCTGACTTCACTAAGGAAAACGCCTAATGATTGACGACCAAACTCTCAGTGCCTTTTTAGACAATGAATTATCAGCGCAAGAAATGGAGCGAGTTCGCAGCGCCATAGCGCAAAATGAAGACCTTGCTATGCGCCTTGCCGAATTAAGCGAAGTTGATTTACTAGTGAAGCAACATGCTGAGCAAATTGATGCAATGCCACTGTCTAAATCGCTAGAAAAAACCCTTGGCAAGCAAACAAACGACACGGTTGTTTCACTGTCGAAGTGGCAAAAAATAAAACAAGCCAGCCGTAAGCAACTCGCTGTCGCAGCAGGTATTGCAGTGCTATTTACTGTGGGCGTTGCCAGTTTAACGCAACAACAGCAATTAAATATTGAACAGCCCATAGCAAATGCATTAGAGCAGCAACTAAGCGGTGACAAAACAAATATAGATAGTGCACGCTCACTTACAGCACAATTAAGTTTTATTAATTCGACGGGGGACTTTTGTCGACAGTACACCCTTTACCAACAACAAACACAGCAGTCTCATATTGCCTGTAAAGAACACGGTACTTGGCAACTTAAAGTCTCTACTGAGCAAAAGCCCTATGATCAACAAACATATAGCCTCGCGAGTAACACGTCAGCGCTCGACACCTTTATCGATAATACAATTAAGGGGCAGCCGCTCGACCGCACTCTAGAACAGCAAGCACGCGAGAATAAGTGGCAATAGGCAAAATAACCATGAAGTTTTTAATCACACTATTAATAACCCTTATTCTCAGTGGCTGCAGCAGCACAGATCAGCATAATGACATTGATAATCATGTTGGACTGACAATTAAGCCGCTCGCAGAAAACCAATATGTGCTTCGCTATAAAAGTAATAGGCTATCAAAGCAAGGCGTGCTTGATGCTAGTTTGCATCACGCCGCCAAACTAACTCTAAAACAAGGTTACGACTGGTTCGTTGTCACCACGCAAGATACACACATATCGCACAACAATACAGCGCTTAACTCGCACAGACAAACTGCAACTTATACAACACGCTGTGGTTTACTTACCTGTTCAAGGCAAGCTTCACCTTACCCTAGTGAGTCGCCACCCCACATTGCAAAGCGTGAAATTACAACACAGTTAATCATTGTTTTGGGAAAGGGGATCAAACCCAGTATTGATGCAATAGATGCTTATTCACATATTCATCACCCTGAATAATCAGGGATATATCTCTTTCTCGCGGGGAAACTTTCTGTGCTACTCTTTACTAATACAGCGCATTTCAGTGTGACTCATGACTGGTAGCATCGAGAACTATTTTTATCACGGGTTCTATATTTTCTTAATGATCACCGTTATTACCTGCTCGGTTATTGCCACAAAATTAATGACCAGTGGGTTTAACAGTCGATCAATCTCACTATTTAACCTGTATTTCTATTTAGGAATGGCGGGCTTTTCGTGGTTATGGATACAGAATATTTTTGAGCTCACACCTGACTTTCGCTCAGGTGTCGCCATGTACGTGCTCTCTATTATGTTGCTTCAGTTAGCTATTTTTAATTACGACGAAAAGTCTCGCTTCAACCTGCAAGTAATAGCCTTTAGTCTCGTATGCGCCGTGTTTATATTTTTTATGAAAACCATAAACCAATTAGCTATCGCGCAGCTAAGTTATACATTTATAACTCTGCCCGTTCTTATTTATGTCAGTTTCAAACGCGCCATACTAAAAAGTAATATAGGCAATGGGGTACTCGCCACTGCCCTGTGTATTTTATTGATCATCGCAATAAGCCAATTAGCCATTGTAGTCTCTGGGAACCTAACTGTTGCGGTGCTTTATTCGCTAACGGTTGTTGGGCATGCCACTGTGTTTGTGATGATAGGACTAGGCCTCATAACAACGTTACTTATCGACGAGAAAAAACGTTACTTAGACCTTTCTTTAAAAGATCCCCTCACCAATTTATACAACCGCCGAGGGTTACAGTTTATACTTGAACAACAGCGTTTATTAACCTCAAAACACAACTCAAAACTGTATGCCAGCGTGGTAGATATAGACTACTTTAAACGTATCAATGATAGTTATGGCCATGAAGGGGGAGATCTCGTACTTGAAGTATTCTCTGAACTGTTAAATCACCATTTAGCCAAGCAAGACTTATGTTGCCGTTTGGGCGGAGAGGAATTCCTCATTCTGAGTTTTGAGCCCAGCGAAAATGCTGCTCAACAAAAGCTAGAGACGCTTCGGACTATTGTTGAAACCAGCGAAATTGTTTTTCATGAAAATAACATCACACTCACTGCCAGTTTCGGGCTAACCCGTTGGCAACAAGATGACACATTCGATAACCTAATTAACCGAGCAGATAAAGCGCTCTACTCGGCTAAAAATAAGGGCAGAAACCGGGTTGAAATAAACCTTTAAAGCATGGCTTTTAAAGTCATATCTTTATCAATAAAGTGATGCTTAAGTGCCGCTAAGATATGTAACGACAGCGCGGCTGATAATAAATAACCACACAAAATGTGAACTTGCCATCCTGCCTCACTTAACCAAGCAATAGAGGCAACCGCCTCGCCTGCCTCATTGTAGTTACTAGCAATGAGTTGCCACGAAAACAAGCCAATACCAAAGCCGCCAAACCCACTATAAAATGCGCCAGAAACAAGCATGATAGCTAATAAAGTTAACAGCCCCCAATGATAAACATGCAACCATTTGGTAAGGCGATTTTGCACAGCTGATTGAAACGGATTTCGTATTCGATAGATAATTCTGGCTACCCATAGCATCGCAATCATAACCGCTATCGACTTATGCCAGTGGTATAAGCTGTAATCGGTAACCCAGGTTATGTAGTAACCCATTACAATCACAGTCAAAACCAATAGCGCACTCAACCAGTGCAAGAACTTATGCGTAGTTTGCTTGGTGTTTTTCATTTAATTAATCCTTAAACAATGATTTTCATGTGTTCAAGAATAATGATTAACCTTATGATTTATATAGAACTGTGACGAAATCACCTATTTTGTGATGAATGAATCTTCGACGCTGAGCAAATCAGATACACGGGCTTTAAACGACTTACTCACTGGCACACTAAAACCTGCAGCCATCGTCAATTTTCGCTTATTGAGCGCTAGATTAAAATCAGCAATCTGGGCAACATTAACAATATAACTACGGTGTACTTGGCAAAATGTGTCAGACGGTAGTTCAGAATATAGATGTTTAATGGTATCTCGCTTTAAGTAACGATTCTCAACGGTCTGTATCTCTAAGTAATTACCTGCTGACTTTATAAAAACCACTGACGCTAACGGCAGCTTTTTAGCGACTCCTTTATGGTTCACTTCAATATAGTCAGTCTTTTCAAGATGCTCAGAGTGTTCAGGTCGGACCGTCGCAGGTGTTGACTCTGCTTGTACCGTGAAAACATGCCACAGTATTAATACTAGAGTGCTCGCAATGAAGTATTTTGGAAAAAGCTGAGTAACCGAGGCTGCGAGCGCATAACCATAAAAATCAAAATCTATTAAAATACGTAAGCTAATGATCAATGAGATGCTCATCAATAACATCGTAGGATAAAAGTAAATTCTACTTTTAACGCGCGCTTTTAAATTAAAAAATGCAACAACTCCTATGCTAAGCACGCATAAGCTTCCCCACTCTTTTAACCAAAATAATTGTGAATCAAAAAATTGGTAATGACCGCCACCAATATAGTGACGCCAAAAAAAGCAATAGGCATTGAATAACAGAAAAAAAGCAAACCACGCACCTGCTGCGCGCTGCCAAGGCTCAGTGAGATGCCGCCATAATTTATTTATTGCCATAACTTTCTCCTTTTAAGCTCTAAGAAAGTAGCAAATATACAGCCGTGTTAAAAAGTACTTTTAGTTATATTTAAAAAGCAATGAAAGTAACAATGGCAGGCTGTCACTGCTGATCTAAAAAATTTCATCGATCAATAAAACTTTGATCTGAACAAAGTGTATTCAGCCCAATTAAAGCTAAACTTATACCTTATTAATTACTTTGTAGGGAATAAACCATGACACACCTCGTCGCCGACTTAATGACTCCAGACCCATTTGCGATTAGTGCGCACAACACCTTGCATGATGCCCACAATTTAATGAAAGAAAAAAACATCCGCCACATTCCCGTTATTAACGAGCACGGTGGCTTAGTAGGCATGCTCACGCAGAAAATAATGATTGCCCAAGTAATGAACATTATGGCCAACTTTAGCGCCAGCGCACTCGAGCGAAAAGAAAAGCAAACCAAAGTAGCCGATATCATGGCAACCGATTTCACCAGTATTTCTGCAAAGCAGCCACTGCATGAGGTGGCTAAATTCTTTGTCGAGAATCGTCATGGTTGTATGCCCGTTGTCGACGAAGACAATAACCTAGTAGGTATTTTAACCTCGTCTGACTTTGTTCGTTTAGCAGCTGCATTGTTATCTTGATATATAAACGAGTAATTATTTCTACCACTGCACACTGAATTTTTTACATTCAGTGTGCAGAGTTTTCATAATGAGCTAAACCCGCAAACCTCACGGCACACCTCAAAATAAAAAACAAACAAATAAAAACAACAACTTATAAATATCATTAATTTTGGTACAACGCTTGCTCCTCTTTAAATAACTTCGCTTTCTGGTCATACAGAAAGCATCATGGAACAACTTTTTAAAGAAACTCGGAGGAGTAATGAGTAACACATCATCGAAAGTCGCAGAATTCACAGCACCCGGTGTTAATAACCAATCAGCCGCTGACACGATTGCTATTTTAGACCAACGTATGGTCGCTTTAATCGATTTACACCTCACTTTAAAACACATTCATTGGAATGTAGTCGGCCCTAACTTTATTGGTGTGCACGAAATGCTCGATCCACAAGTAAGTGCCGTACAAGAAATGACCGACACTATCGCAGAGCGTATTGCAACTATGGGTGGTGTGCCCGTAGGCACACCGCAATCGATTGTCGACCGTCGTAATTGGAAAGATTATTCAATTGGCAAAGGGCTCGTAACCGACCACTTGTCAGCCCTTGATAAAGTGTATAACGGGGTGAATAAAGATCACCGCCAAGCCATTGAAAAGTTAGCCGAGCTTGACCCTGTTTCTGAAGATATGATCACAGGTCAATTAGCAGACTTAGAGCAATTTCAGTGGTTTGTTCGTGCGCACATCGAATCGTCAACGGGCGAACTGAAAAGTTAAACCCTCCCTTCTATCCGAAGACCCCTTGCCCAGCATCTGCTGGGCTTTTTTATTCTTTAAAACAACGTTATAACCAGCCTTTGTGTTTAAAAAATAAATAAGGGGCAAAACCCGACAACAACATCACGCCAATCGCGAACGGGTATCCCCATGCCCAGTTAAGCTCAGGCATAGAGTTAAAGTTCATACCATAAATACTGGCAACCACGGTGGGAGGTAAAAACACCACTGAGGCGATTGAGAAAGTCTTAATTATTTGGTTTTGCTCAATATTAATAAAGCCCTGAGTCGAATCCATTAAAAAGTTCACCTTATCAAACAAAAAGGTGCAATGAGACATCAAGGTATCGATATCGAGGACAATTTCACGCAGAGACTCGCGGTCTTCGCTGGGCGCTCCCAAATTACGCAGTAAAAAAGAAATGTTTCGTCGCGTATCCATTAAACATAAACGTACTTTACCGTTGTTGTCCTCAAGGCGAGAAATTCGGCTCACTGCTTCCTCAAGATCTGAGTCATCCTCTTCGAGTACATACGCACTGAGTTTTTCGAGTTGATGATGCATATCTTCAAGCATATCTGCATGGTTTTCGACCTTTTGATCGAATAAAGTCACGAGTAATTGTTTAGGGTTATCACATGCCACTTGCCCTTTGCGAGCACGTAAACGCAATAAACGAAAATCGGCTAATTCATCATCGCGAATCGTTAGTAAGCAGTTATCTTGCAGTAAACATGCGACCGTCACCGTATTAAAACGCCCTTCGTTAGGCGACATAAACAATGCATGCACATGCAAGCCTTCGTGGTCGATAAAACACCGCGATGATGCTTCAATTTCGTCTACATCATCCGCCGCAGGAAGCGTAATATTTAATGTGCTTGCAAGTGCTTGGCGCTCTTCTTCACTTGGATTAATGGTGTCTATCCAATGCGCATTTTTAATAGCGGTTGCTAAAGGTGTATCGGGGGCTGGCTCAGTTTCGGTGATCACACCTTGGTTAATAGAAAAAAATCGTAACATACGCCCTGCCCTAATTAATCAAATTACTGAAATACTATAGTTGTTCGTCATAATGAACAATGCTCAATTTGTTAAGGCTAAAAAAAAGCCCCAACAAAGGGGCTTTAAACTTTATAATGGCAGTATTGCTATGCACCGAGCTGTTGCATTTGTTCTACTTCATTTTTATTTGTACTGACAAAGTCTTCTATATTATCGACGCCGTTCACTGTGGTATTTTATAAAAAGCGAATATCCTGATGGTATATTGAGCCAGTAAAAACTGGCATTAACAAAACTTGTCAGTATAAAGCTTAATAGCTACTTGATTGCATCGCAGGAAGTAAAATAGCTGCCACGATACCCAGTATAAATAAGCCACCAACAATCAGTACACCCCAAAATGACCATTGTTTTTGCACACGTTGGAAATGCTCAACACTGTCCCATCGTTTGTTTTGCCACGCCATCTCTCGGCCTTTAAAGCCCAAGTAAATAGACACAATAAAACCAATATAAGGAACTAAAGCTAATAGGCCTATCCACGTACTGTTGCCAATTGCCCAAATCCAGCTTAAAAAGAACGCTCCCCAACTAAACCCCTTTACGCCTTCTGGTAACTCGCCCACCTTACCTTGTCCTGAGTTATTCTCTGTGGGAATTTCAAGGCTTGCTTCAGGTGGTGTGTAATTATCTGTCATATGATTATCCTTATTTTAAGACAACTTATAGTAAAACTAATCGGCACTTTAATTTATAGTAATGACGATATTTTAAGCAAGCAAAAGTCGACTTAAATTAATAGCGACGTGGTGTGTTTTGTACCATTTATCTGATTCTCTGTGCTTTACTTAGAAGCATTGGCGAATCAATCGTGCCTTGAAAAAAGCACGTAGAAAATATCCATCAACAGTTTCTTAGCAAGGTTTTTCAGCGTCGCAGTGCTCCCTAGTAAGTGGAGCACTCTAACCGACCCTACTTAAGCCCACTTAAAAATTAAGTTAATAATGAACGTAATTGTTTGAACCGTATTTAGATACAGAATACAATTGTTATGATGTAACATAACAAAGAGAAAGTAATGAAATTTAAAATCTCCCTTTTATGCTTAGGTATCTCTTCATCTATGCACGCAAATGAAATCGAACACATAGAGATAAAAAGCGACATAAAAGACTATTCCCCCATAAACCAGGTTGCTGTAGGTAAGTCTGTATTGTCTGGTGATCTTTTAGAGCAACAAAAAGCAACAACATTGGGTGATACGCTTTCACAAATACCCAGTGTTAGTGCCAGTTTTTTCGGCTCTTCGGCAAGTCGGCCACAAATTCGTGGTCAAGGAGGCCAACGAGTACTGATCACCAGTAATGGCATGCCTATTCGTGATATGTCAGCTGTGAGCGACGATCAACTCATACCTATTGAGCCTTTTTTTGCAGAATCGATCACGGTACTTAAAGGCGCTCGTGCAACAATTCCTTTTGGTGGTGAAGCCATGGCTGGGATTGTTGATATAAATGATGGCCGTATTCCCTTACAACAAGGTATTGAAGAAGAAGACAAACTTGAAATTCAAACGGGCTACAATGCCCCGTCTTCTGTGCTTGGCACCGCAAGCGGTCAAGAACACGACTTTGCGTATAACGTTAACCTTCTTTATCGCGAGCAGAGTGATTATAAAGTTCCTCATACTAGCAAAGCAGCAGACTGCTCAAATTGGGACTCGCTGGTTTTAAATAGCCAACAGGTAAGCCAATGCCAAGTTTCTTTGGCAAGACCAACATGGGAGCATGATGGCACTCAGTTTGTTGATGTCACCCCTATTGAGCAGCAAATAATTACTCATCAACTCGCTAACTCTAAAAATAAAGTAGTCAATTCAAGTTATTACCAAACAAACTTAACTTTTGGTGGCAGTCAGCGATTTGACGATGAGCAGTTATTTGGCATGTCTGTGAATTACAACTCCGCAAATAGGGCAATACCGGGGTTTGTTCACATAGCCCGTCCAGCAGTGCATTCACACGATGCACAACAGACTGAACAGTCGGGAAATATTCGTATTTACTCATCTCAATATCGTATTGATGCACTTTACCAAAAACATTTTTCAGCTAATCCATACTTAAATGAGTTCAATATAAAAGCGGTGTACTCAAAACAGCTAGACGACGAAAATCTCGACGAGAGCAGCGTGAACACATTCGTTTTAAAAAACTGGCAACTTAGTCCAACGTTAAATTATCAATTTACAGAACAATTCGCTGGTGCATTCGGACTCGTTGTCGGTAGAAGTGAAAAACAAGGCAGTGGCAAAAACAATTACCTACCCGACATTAACGCTAAACGCCAAGGTGCATACATACTGCAAGATGCAGCACTTGGGCCTGTTTCGTTGCAAATTGGAGCACGCTACGAAAAAGTCAATTACACGCCAACTATTAACGACCACTATCAGCCCGGACGAGGTCAAGGAGCAGCCATAAAAGATAATGAGTTTGAGCTGTTTAATCATTCATTGTCTGCAAATTGGGATATTTCTTCGTTTTGGTATGTCGATGCAAGTACGACCCATGCCGAGCGCGCCCCCGGTATCAATGAACTGTATGCAAGTAACCCACATTACGCACTGTTAATTGAAGAGCAAGGTAATTCAAGCCTCGAAAAAGAAGTGAATAAAGCGCACGAAATTGGCACAGGTTTTCACTTCGACAACCTAAGCCTGACTGCGAGTTGGTACGAAAATAACTACGATAATTATATTTACCTAGGCAGCACAGGAGTATACAGAGGAGGTGTGTATGTTAAAGAATGGCGTCAAGCAGATACCTTAAATAAAGGCTTCGAAGTTGAGCTCAACTATACACTCAACACGCAAAATTTAGGCGATTTCACCTTTACTGCGTATGCTGACGAAACAAAAAACACACCGGTATATCAATTTGACGGAAGCTATGACCCTTTTACACCAGAGGCTTTTTTTAACCCTGATGAAGCCCAAGAGGCTGAGTATTTTCGCCGTCGACTCGAAGGAGATAGCATTCCTCGCACACCTGCCGACAGCTATGGCGCAGCAATTCATTGGCAATTTGAAAATATAAAAACCACGATTGATTACCAACACAGCAAAGCGCAAGAGCAGCTTGCAAAGTTTGAACACGCATCACCAAGCTACTACAGTATGGGCATGAACATGCGTTACGCAAATTCACTTTTGGGATTTGATAATGAGCTGTTTATAACTATAGACAACCTAACAAACCAAGAAATACGCCCACATCAAAGCTATTTACGATATTTAGCCCCGCAGCCAGGTCGCAGTATTGCCCTCGGTATACGCACCGCACTATAACAAAAAAGGGCCACGTATTTACACGTGGCCCTTATTAATTCGATTCAGAAAAATCTATTCAGCGATTATAGTCTCACTGTATTTGTGCTATTTCGTTGAATATCACGAATGCCATCTCGGCCTTCTTTTTCCATTGCTGCAATTTGTTCTGGAGTACGACAAACACGCTTAGGTATATTGCTACCCGTTGGCTTTTCCATTTTACAAATTAAACCATCATTACTTGCTTGTTCATCACTTGAACTCGCACAACCGGTCATTAACACGGCTAAAAAAGCAACACTTAAAAACTTCATATACTTCCCTTTTTTTAATTAATTTAGCGCTCGATAAGAACATATTATTATACTACAGGCATAAAAGCACAACATTATAGGTACAAAACCCGTTTTTAATGCGGTTTTTTCACGCCATATCGCACCATATCTTTACCATTCTCGTATACGTCATGACTAACATACCGACCCAGTAATAGTTGATGATTATCATCAAGAACAGCGACAAATGGGCGACCATCACTGTTATTTGTAGCCAAGGCGACCCCTGCTACATTTTCAAGGCCTAAGCCACCATTTTCGACAAGACGTAAAAATGTCTCTAATTCATCTAATGTTTCGATTACATCATTATCATTAATCATCTTAAACACTCAGTGATTGCTAATAAAGCTAGCATAACAGGATTAAAAATCGGGTGCGAATGACTGTAGACAAATAACATTCAAAAAGGAACCGTTATGAAACGTGCTAATTATCTTTCTTCATGCCCCGTGCTTATAAAGCACCTTATTAACCAAGAATCATTAATTAAAAATGCTGCCGAAGCGACTTTCGGCTTAACAATATGGGAGCTAATAAAACTGAGGGTATCGCAGCTTAATCAATGTGCTTTTTGTATTGCAATGCATACTAAACAAGCACGCGAGTATGGCGAATTACCTAATCGCATTATTGGTTTAAGTGCTTGGCAAGACATGCCGCTTTATACTGAGCATGAGCGCCTTGCGTTAAAACTGTGCGAAAAATTGACACAAGCACAACCAATTGATGATACTTTCTATCAAACACTGACTGACGCATTTTCAGCGCAAGGGCTTGTTGCATTAACGGTTGCCATTAATGCAATTAATAGCTGGAATCGTATAGTGAAAACATTTAAACCTGATGTCGAGTTTAATGAATAATCATTTAACACTTGAGCTCATGACGCCACAAGGTGACATAGCCGAAATTATTCAAGCTATCTGGTGTGCTTCGGCGCATTCAGAGGGTGACCAATGGCTCGCGTGCGATGGGGCAACTGGGGTTATTTTTCCTGTGGCTGGTGAGCTTTTTCTTGATGATCAGCCAGTCGCCCCACCCTATGCTTTTCAGCAAACATCGACACATGCATCAAAATTGAGTTTTTCAAAAGAGGCACGATTTTGCGGCATACGTTTTAATCCCACAATACTGCCGCAGCTGCACGCCACAACACATTCTTTAGTTAACGTTGAGTCACTCAATACAATAGCAACAGGCCTTAAAAAAGACCCAAGCCTTAGTGCTTTTGTGGCTCTTTTAAGCGAGTACTTAACCCTACCCAAAGTGATTAATCGCGGAACTGAGCACTCTAAGCACTTAATTCGTAACCTAATTAATTTAACCCCACTCGAAACCGCCTATCAGCGAGCACCACTCAGTCAAAGACAACTTGAACGACAAGTTAAAAACCAGTGCGGAGTAACACCTAAGTATTTTGAACGCATTTATCGCGTAAAAATGGCCAAACAAGCCATAAAAGATCACCCTTCTATGAGTTTTGCCGATATAGCGCAAGCGTGTGGCTTTACCGATCAGCCGCATTTTATTAAAGAGTTCAAAGCGATTATGCACATTACACCTGCCAAGTACCGAAAGCTGCTTTCAGACTCACAGAGTAAACAAACAAAACTGATCCTAAGATAGTTGCACGCACGCTTTTTTGTCTGAATGTAGGCAATAGCGGCACTGAACGATTTTATTTGCGCTGGGCTTTTATCCATAGGATAGTTAACTTAGTCTAAAAACTTGCTGTAACTTAACAGGATAACTATGAAAAACGTTTTACTTGCAACCAGCCTTATTGCCTCATCATTTACTGCGTTTGCAGCAGAGCTAACTGTTGAAGAGCTTCGTATCGAAAAAGCGACAAAAGCCATGCCAACAGTGTTAGCTGCTTTTTCGAAAGAGGTCGCGCAATTTGAAAAAGACTGGCAGGCGGTGTCGAGCTACCAGCAAGCAAGTGATCTTATAGATGATTATTCAAAACAACTTTGGCGCAATGCAAAAGCACGTATCAGCAAAACAAATAGCTTTGATGACCGCGAACTATATTGGGCACGCCTCCTTTCAAGCAAAGTGATGCGTACCAGCAAACCACAGTTTGCCATCACAGACAGCGAACAAACCGCATTATTAATCATGCTTGAAAATGGCAGCCGTGGTCGCACCGATCTTGATTACAGCAAAAAAACCGACAAAAAGATCTTAATTACCGGCTTTGATCCCTTTTTACTTGATAAAAACATTAACCAAAGTAACCCATCGGGTGTGGCAGCGCTTTTGTTAGATGGTCAAGTGATTAGCTATCAAGGTATTAGTGCCGAAATAAACACGGTAATGGTGCCGGTACGCTATGAAGACTTTGATCAAGGTATTATTGAATCATTACTTGCACCATATTATGCGCTGAATAATGTTGATATGATTGCTACGATCAGCATGGGCAGTAAAGATTTTGATCTTGAACGCTTTCCGGGTAAACGCCGTAGCGTCACTGCGCCAGACAATGCGAATATAGTGTATGGCGGTACTGCAACTGCACCAAAAATATCACACCTTCACGACCGCCCATTGCCGGGTAATGAATTTGTGACTTTCAGCCTACCTGTAGAGCATATGCAAAAAGCGAAAGGCCCATTCACAATCAACGACAATCATAAAGTGGTCACTCTTGAAAAAGCATTTGAACCACAATCACTGAAAGAGCTTGAAGGTGCAATTGCGGTTAAAGGTGGCGGTGGTGGCTACCTATCAAACGAAATTTCGTACCGGAGTATTCGCCTACGCGATGAGCTTAATTCAGACATTCCAACGGGTCATATTCATACGCCACGTATCGCACAATTTGAGCCCGAAACAGAAGCCAAAATCGTTGCACAAATAAAAGCCATGCTTGAACAGAGCTTAGTCGCACTGTAATAAACTTGCTCAGCGCATGTTAAAAACATTCACTGAGCAATAAAACGGGCTCTGAATCTATTGAGGGCCCGTTCCTCCATCTACTTGGCTGCCCAAAGTATTTGCACTGTCTAATCGATATGGGTAAAGCTGCACATCACTAAAGACCGTTGCACCACTATCACGATATTGATCTGTTGCTGAACGTCCTGTGTAAATGTTTCCTGAGGCACTAAAATATCCAGAGCCTTGATTCCAATGAGGCTTTGCTGAGTTTTCAAAATAATTGTTCTCAACAAGTACTTCAGCACCATCACTCGCACTAATTGCAAAATAAGTAATGTTTTTCCAGTAATTATTAAACATATGAACGCGTGAATTATAGCCATCTATTTTAGGGTTTCGCCCTGCTGCTGTATCCCAAAAATTGTGATGAGCAGTCACCTGAGAGTTTCTGAATAAATGAGTGTACCAATGCTGATTAGCGCAAACTTGGGTGTTATAACCATAGAAGCGATTCCAACTCAGGGTAATATTCTGACTATTATCAATATCGATATAGCCATCACTTATTTTGTTAAAGGCCATATGATCAATCCAAACATGGCTACTATCATCAATTGAAATACCATCGCCCGCTTCTACAAGTGCAGGATTAATGTTTTCGAGCATGACGTTTTTAATAATAATATTTCGTTGCTTGCTTATAACGAGGCTGGCACCCACTATTTTTGAGTTTTTACCTAAACCTTGTAACGTTTTATTAGACTGAACAATAATACGGCGTTCATTACGCGTCACATTAACCGGTGAATTTGAAGAGCTGCCCAATTCACTACAGCTTTGATTCCCAACAGGCACTCGGTACCATGTTTTACCGTAATCGTTCCATTGACCACAGTCTAAGGGACATGCCTGCACAGTTCTATTACTGGTCTGGCAGTTAATCGTCGTGTTATCAGGTATGTGGATCACCGCAGGAGATGTCGAGCTTAACGCCGTATTTAACGCGTTACAGCTTGTTACCGTAATAGGTGTTGCATTACCGCCACCCGTCGTTGTTGATAAGCCATCTTGGCCTGGTTGTGCAGCAAATCCCACTAAATTACTTGGCGTTGGTTGGCTGCCGCCGCCACTGCTGCTGCCACATGTTGCATCAACAGGGTTTATGAACCATCTTTGAGAACTGACACCTGCGTCATCATTTTGATAAACATTAGCCGCATTGCTTGACCCTGCCACAGTCAATGACTTATTCGTTAGCTTATTCGTAATATTAAATCCGCCTGATGACGATGCTTTAAGTTGCCAGCGTTGATTTGCGCCCTGCCAATCATCATAAACAATAACGTTTGCTCCATTAGACTGAGACGAATCAAGCACATCTAACACTTTATTGTTGTACTTAGAGCGGATAATCCAATAGCCATCACTCTCTTTAATAAATTGAAACTTTTGATTATTGCCCCCCCAATAGTCATACGTTATGACATTAGGTGCAGCTCCCGAATCAGTCGTATTAATATCTAACGCTAAGCCAGAGCCTCGGTTAATAACAGAATACAATTGACCCGATTCAGGCATAGCATTGCAATCTTCAGCCTGCACTGAATAACAGGATAGCGCTCCTAACAAAGCAAACCCCCACTGCAGTAGTGAAGTTTTTTTAGATTTTTGTGTCACTTTATACATAAAACAAATCCCTTCTCTAATAGTATTATTAAATTACATATTTGAGCATTAAGATTAATTCACATGTAAAAAATTAAAAACAAAAATGTATAAGCTCTGTAAACAGATGTATAAATAGGGAGAGCCTACCACTACAAAAAGGCGTGTTTTTATAATTATATTACAGCAATAAATATTATAAAATTAGCGACTTAACACACAACAATTTCGGCCTTGGGCTTTTGCCTGGTATAGCGCTTCATCAGCCTGCTTAAACAGTGTATTTGAGTCAAACTGCTGTGATACAGGTTTACTAGCAATGCCAATCGATAATGTTACAAATTTAACGTCCTTTCGCCCCTCATGCACAATGGCAGCAGACTCTATTGCTTTACGAAGTGTTTCAGCGACAGCGAGTGCTGCTTGCGCATCAGTGTTACTAAGCACAATAACAAACTCTTCGCCGCCATAACGTGCAACAAAGTCAGTTCCTCGTTTTGTAAATGCTTTTAGAACTTGAGCCACTTTACAAAGCGCTTTATCACCTTGGTCATGGCCGTAATAATCATTATAAAGTTTAAAGTGATCGATATCAGCAACGATCAACGACACGTTTTCGTTTATATTCTCAGGGTCATTCGCAAGCGTTTCTAAGTGAGTATCCAGCGCACGACGATTTGCCAAGCTTGTCATCGCATCGGTGTTGCTTATATGCCTTAACTTTTCGTGTCGCTCTATAATTTCTGCTCGCTGAGTTTCAATTAGCATAAATAGCTCATTCATCCCCCGACCTAACTGATGAAGCTCATTGTCGCCTTTATATTCTGCGCGCACAGTGAAATCTTTATGATTAAGCGCACTGCTCACCGACACAAACATTTCTGACAATGGCCGCAGTAACTGCTGATTAATATATAAATAAAACAACATAAATACCGAGCCCGATATAAGCAGCCCCGTGATCAAAGAACTGTCAAATAAACTTCTATCATAGGTGCGTTCACGCATTGGAATAGACAAAACAAATAGCAAGTTAGCGTGTTTATCTTGCACTCCTATATAAAGCTTTTTGTCATGCTCTATCGGCGTATTAACGGTATTTTCATGGCCAAAAAACGACGTGATGTACGCATTTAAAGCCTGTGCTTTTTCACCTTGGTAATACGTAATATCGTCAGCTAAGCCAGGGGTGAGGTTTTCAATAAATTCTTTATCAATAAAGCTCCACAATAATAGCGTACCAACAGGAGAACCTGTTCCATCTGATTTAGTCACGTTATAAGCAACCGTCACTGCAGGTAACTCATTAATTTTTAAAAAGTGAATTTTAGAGGTCATGGCTTTTGAATCTGCGATGATCTCTTCAGGTAAAATAATTAAATCATTGTCTAAAAGGTGTTGAGGTACTTCGAGTATGTCTGGTGAGTAAGGTTGATAATTATTATCAAAGCTTCCTCCGCCAATGATCGTCGCGTTGGTGTCGTAAAGATACCAACCATTAACGTCTAAACGCTCAAGTGCATCCGCTATTACATAATCATTGTTGAACCACGCTGTACGGCGGTTTTTGGCTGCATCGTACATGCTATCCCATGCTGCACTATCGAATACCATTTTCGATAACGCATCTATTTGCTGTTGAAGCTGAGATTCAACTCGCTGGATGTCTATCCGATCATTTTGTTTAGCCATCATTTCAAAGGTAGGCAATATCCAAAAATGCCGAATAATCGTTTGCGCACTAAGAATAGCGATGCAGGCTGCTGTAAAAGCCAGTAATAATTGCTTTCTGAGTTTTGTGCCTATCACCATAAAATAGTATGCCAAATTGTAAAAAACGAAATTAGTATTAAAAAGTATAACGCTGTTTCGTGTGTTTGCTTATCAAGTTGCAATAAATCAGTAAATTAAACGAGCTCAAACCATCAAGGTTTGACCTTGAAAAAGGGAACGTAACAATTGAAACTAGGTAATCAATCGTGGAGTTTTTTGGCCTTAAACATACAAAAACAATCGTCGTAAAGCTGTTAATACACTGCAATAGACGTAGTTAAATGCACTAAAAAGCCCTGTATGAGTGCCTTGTATGAGTGCCCTTTAGGTGAACACTTGAGGGGTATTTTTTAAATGGATACACACGTTTGCATTAAATAATTGCAAAAAAAATCAACAAAAATAAAAGGAGGAAAAACTCACTCATCTACTCAGCAAGCTCAGGTAAACTTGAATTTTGCACCTTATCATTTTGTTTTCTAAACTCATTTGGGATCACGCCCACGATGCTTTTGAACACACGATTAAACGTAGCCAAAGAAGAAAAACCACTTTCCAATGCAATACTCAAAATGCTCCAGTGCCGTGCTTCATCTTTTAGTAATAAGGCCTGAGCATGCTTAACCCGATACTGATTAATAAATAAATTAAAGTTAGCTACTTTGTAATAATGTCGAATTGCGCGACTTATTTTGTACTCTGGCACTGAAAGGGCTTGCGCAAGATCTGAAATTTTTAAGTTACTTTGTAGGTATAATTGCTGCTCATTAATCAATTGGTTTATCCCTTTAATGAGCTTTGGTGATATATCCATTTCCTCAAATGGCTCATCAACTTTAACACGATTCACTTCATCGCTTGTTTCGCTTTCAGTTTGATTACAGCAATGCGTTTTATCTCTACTTTGTAAAACCATGACAACCTGCATTGCTAACACAATTAATAAGGCAGAAGAAGTAATGATAAACGGCTCGTATGCTTTGATATCGGCTTCACTAAACAGGAATTTAGGCAGAATGCTGGCATTAAAAACGGCAAAAGCGTAACTACTAGCAAAAATAATTGCCTGTAATTTTTGGCTTTCATTTTTTTGTTTATAGCCCCTCAATGCTTCCCAAAATGACAGCACAAGAATACTGGATGACAGTAAAACTGTTATTTCATTCATGCCTTGCTTTAAACGCCACATTTGCTGGCTATCGGGGAAAGGTTGAGCGTCGATACTGACTAAGTAATGCCACGTTTGGTTGAACATAATCAGCCCTGCAATAGACACTGCAACTGCAATATGAACACCTGATATAGGCTTACTTTTACGAAATAATGTTCGTGATACTAGCCAAGAAACATTACACGTTGCACACGTAAATAACCCAATTAAATAGTGATAGACGCCAATCGTAGGAGCGCTGAGCTTTTGCACCCCCACCATACACAGCGAGCCGCAAAATATCGCAAATAAATAATGAATAAGCTGCTTATCGTTTTTTAATGCATTAACCAGCATGAGCACCATACAAACAATCACAAGGAAGTAATAGGAGGAATTATTTTGCATAGCCATTTATGCCTTTAAAAAGAGTGTGCTTATTCAATTATCGAGCGTTACACGTATCTTACAAACTAACTTTCATCTTAGCAAAAAGACTTTGTTAGTGAATGTGTCTAATTAATTCAACACACAGGAAAAAATTAACACGATTTCATTGCTCAAATTTCGAATTTGAGAAGAAATTAAGCTGCAGCCCTTTATATTTGAGGCATTATAAAAGTGAAATGGAAAGAGACATGGCTCCCCATACAACAACACACACCCCTATTAACCTACTCGAAACAAGTAAAAAACTCTGGTTTATTTGCTTACTCCTTGCACAAGTCTGCTTTGTAACTTACCTCATCCTCGGTTATGCAGTAACAGGTATTACTCATGGTTTATCACAGTGGACTCGCCTGAATAATACAGCGTACATAGCAAATGATATGACCGGTAACGTCATGTACGCTGCTCATGTTTTACTGGCTGTTATTATGATCATCGGCGGGAGTTTGCAATTAATCCCCACATTAAGAGCAAAATATAAAACATTTCACCGCTATAATGGCTATGTGTTTGTTATATTGGCGTGTTGTATTTCACTCGCAGGATTGTACTTAATTATAGTAAGGGGAACTGTTGGTAATACACTGATGCATGCGCTCACCATGTTTGGAGGCTTATTGGTCATTGTATCGAGCATATTTGCAGTAAAAACGGCTAGAGCGTGTAATATCAATGCTCATCAAATATGGGCTATTCGTTTATACCTTGCTGCTAACGGCGTGTTATTTTTTAGGCTGATGATTTTTGCATGGTTTATCGTATTTGGTTCACTGGGAATAGATACCGCCACTTTCACCGGACCAACGGTCATCTTTATTAGTTTATGCTCCTACGTGTTCCCTATTTTAATTGCCGAGTTAGTGAGATATGCAGCTAAAAAAACCTCACATACAATAATAACACTCACTTGTGCCTGCTTAATGTTACTGATATCTGCGATATTTTTGACCGGTTTATTCGGCGTAGTCCTTGCAAGCTGGTATCCCGCTATCGTTGCTTAATATAAAGACAACAAAGCCACCTAATTAGGTGGCTTTGAATTTAGCGTAATGCTCATTAATACAACGCAAATAACGGTCTGCCATTTTCGTCATAGTTAACTTCCATAACACGCGCATGTCGATTTGGATCATAGAGTGGATCTTTAACAATCTCTTCAAGCGGACGTGTATCGGTTTTTGGCACAACACTTGGTTCACCCACTGCGTGTTCGTAATCACGAGCATGGTAAATACACAGAGGTGTTTTATCGTCTTCGGCCACCGTAAAACAGTTATGACCCGGACCAAATATTCTCTTTTCAACACTTGTCTCAAGCACCGGCATACGCGTTTTTGTCCATGAATTGCGGTCTAACAGATCGCTGTTTTCATCGGCTTCCATGTAACCCATGCAGTAGCATGCACCTGTTGCACTTGCAGAAAAAGCAATGAAGATTTTACCGTTATTCTTAAGTACGGCAGGACCTTCGTTAACCCAAAAATCAACACGCTCCCAATCATAGTCAGGCGTGGTCAGCATAAACTGTGTTGTTTTTAGTTTTATTGGCGATTCCATTTCCGCTAAATACAAGTTTGATGCAGCAAATTGACCACCCGTTTTTTCTGCCCAACAGCAGTAACGCTTGCCGTTGTTTTCAAAAATTGTGGCATCTAATGAAAAATCGGTAAATGACTTATCGTCGCCATCTGCTGCTTGCATCATACCTAGCTCAACCCATTCATCATTTAATGGATCTTGGCCTTTACATTCAAGAACATAAGGACGTAATGCCCAAATATCGTCTTCTTGGCTGGCTGCAAAATAGATATACCATTTTCCATCAAGATAATGGATTTCAGGTGCCCAAATATGACGGCTCATAGGGCCGCTGTCGTGCTTGAACCAAATATCAAACGTTTCTGCGTCTTTTAACCCTTCGAGAGTCTGTGATTTTCTAAGTTCAATACGGTCGTAGGTTGGTACAGAGCCAGTAAAATAATAAAAACCATCATTGTGCTTATGTACAAACGGGTCGGCACGCTGCTCGACTAACGGGCTATTTGTTTTTAATGTCATCTTGAAACCTGATCGTTAAATTTAATTTGTATTATTTTATTACTTTTAAGTAAGAAAACAAATATAACATCATTTTTAACAAACAGTGAAAAGAATTGTCGATAAGCGACCGACCTCATAAATGATACAAGCATGACCGACTCTCGACTCTGCGCACACCTTTAACTACATAAATAGCATAGTAACGTCTTTGCTGAATAAGCAACAAACCATTAGTTGCACTTATTCTGAAAACGAATTAATCCTGCAAAATATTGTTGGCCTCGTTAAAGCTTAGGTATAATCTCTTTTTCGACTGAATTTTGGTTTTTAAATGAAAAAGCTTTCTAAAGTACAACAAAAACAACAAGCGCTTGTATTAAACGTTGCCGATGCCCTTGAAATTCAAGGCCGCGCAGAGCTTGAAGGTATGGTGCAATGCTGGTTTGATGTTGAATATCACTTATTTCCTGGCTCATTATTGCTTTGTTTTCAGTTCGAAAACCAACAAACACTCGATGCTGCAACCCCAGAATTATTAACGTGGCAAAAGCGCCTAAGTGGCGCAATGCTAAAAAAAGGCGTGATTTTAAAAGACATGCGCAGGCACTTAGTATTTACCCTTAAAGGGCCTGATGATTAATCGTTAAAATATAATACCGGTTACAAGGGGTAAGCCTATTAGTCCTTGTAAGCAGAGTAAATTCACGCCTACGATTAAATAGCAACGTGTTGCAATAATCGTAGGCGTAACTTTAGCCGTAAAGGGCTTAGCTTAGCGCCAACCTCGTTAAAAGGTATATTTTAAGCTTAATTTATAATTTATTGGCTCGCCTGGCTGAGTCCAAATAGCAGAATAAGAGTTGGCGTAATATTTTTTATCCAATAAGTTATTTACATTAAATTGTATGCTTACATCATTGTTCACATGATATTTGGCAAACATATTTACTAAAGTGTAAGAAGGTAAATAATAAGTAGGATCAATGGTTTCACCTAACCTCTCACCAACATATTGTACAGCGAGTCCAACCGTTGCATTTAAATCGACTAAGTCGTTTAAATCTCTTTTTATTTGAGCATTAGCACTGTGTTTAGGAATATTAAGTAACGGACTCCCCTTTGGCAGTTTTACCCACCAGTCAGGATTAACAGTGTCGTTTGCTGTTTTGGCATCTGTGTAGGTATAGGCAAAATCGAATGACATACTGTCTGTCATGTCACCATGTAAATCAAGCTCAACACCATCACTTGTCACTTCACCTAACGCCGTTGATACACCTGCTTGCAAGTCTGTTGTTAACATATTGCTTTTTTCAGCACTAAAGACTGTAAAACTACCACTGACACTATCGGTATTAAACTTGATACCGGCCTCGAAAGAAGCGGTTTCTTCAGGCTCAAATGCATCGCCGTTACTGTCGTAACCACTGTTGGGTCTGAAGCCTTCAGAATAACTTGTGTAGTACTGCAGGTTGTCTGAGTGGGCATACACTAAACCTACACGCGGGCTAAATGTACTTTGATCACTTTTAGACTGCTTTAGATTAATATGATTATCTATTTGCTGATCAAACCAATCAAAACGACCACCTACTTGTACTTTCCATTGCTCACTGACATCTATTTGATCTTGAATATAAATCCCATAGCTATGCTGTACTTCAGTGCTGTTATATAAAAGTGACCCTTCTGGCGCTGTTTTTCCATACACAGGGTTGTACATGTTAATGGCATAACGGGTATCTTCCAGTGTAGGACGGTATCGATACCACAGTTTATCAAAGTCGAACTTGCTGGCATCTGCGCCAATTAATAAATGGTGTGTAAAACCAGCGAGCTCAACACTCCCGCTAAGCTCTGTTCGCGCAGAAAGATACGCTGTTTGAAAGTCGCGCTGATTATGCTGCCGACTTAATGTTTCGCCATCTTTAAAATAAACTTGTCTACTGGGTGCCAGTTCGGCATCACTTGATTCACTTAAAAATTTCGAATCACTGTAACTAAAACCATTCAAAAGAGACCACTGTCCAATTTGGTGTTCAAAAGTAAGTTGATGAGAAATAGCATCGACCTCTGTTGGCTTGTCACTGGGTTCACCTAAAAAAGTCTCAATGGGTAATGAATCAATTTTTCCATCAATGGCAACAATACCGCGGTCAAAGGTTGTGCTTTGATCGACATACTCAAGTTCATAATTTAACTTTGATGTGTCTGAAATTAACCATAATATTGAAGGAGTAACCACCCTTTTACTTGACTCATGGTAGTCTCGGAAACTTTCACCATCTTCGACAGCCCCATTTATTCTAAAAGCAACGTGCTCTGAAAGCGCGTTAGTATAGTCGGCTTCTGCACGGTAATTTTGCCAGCTTCCCCCCGTTACTTTTACATAACCATGCTGTGCAAACTGTGGCTTTTTAGTAATAATATTAATTGTACCGCCAGGCTCAGAACGACCATAAAGCTCAGAACCCGGTCCTTTCATTACTTCTACGTAATCAATATTACTCGTATCACGCGTACCGCTGAAGCTTCTCCCAGATGAATAACCATTAATTAAAAAGCCTGACGGAATACTCTCATCACCGACTAATCCACGAATAGCAAAGCTTTCCCATAAACCGCCAAAATCATTTTGCTCAGCAATACTTGGGGTTAAATCAAAGATATCGGTGAGCGTGTTCACACCCGCATCATCAAGACTTTCAGTAGAAATAAATTCAACACTTTGTGGTTGTTCGTTCAGAGGAATGTCCCCACGGAACGCTTGCCTAACACCCGATACAGATATTTTCTCTATATTCGGTGACGCTGTTGTTGCATAAACAGTAGGAGTTAAAAGCGTGCTAATAGCAACTGAAAGGGCTGACAAGTGGTATCGGTTAATTATAGTCATTCTATCTCTTGGGTATAAATACAGCTTAATCGGTTAGGTTCTTACTCAAATAGTGTCAATAAAACCCATAAGATACTGCGTTGAGTGAAGGTAAACTTACAGGCAAAGGTATGTTTATGAGCATGAAAACAACAACCATTATCATTTAGATAGATAATAACTAAACATAATAAAAAGCGCCACCCCCCTTCCATATAAATATTACAAAAGTATTGAATGACTAAATTAAGGGAGGCTGTGAGGACTAACGAGTGAATTTTTAAAAACCTTGCGCACATCGCAATTTTAAAGCGACGATTAAGCAGCAGGCCATTGTTATCTAGGTATAAAGGGCTTTCGTCGTGGGGGTTGTAATTCGGTATTTATAGTTGCTTACAGCTTTTCAATCGCCTGCTGTTTAACATGTTCAACCAATTCAGGGAAGAAAGCTAAAAACACGGCGTCTAAATCATGGTAATGACGGGCAATGTCTTCAGCTGCACCCGCAAAGTTATTAGCAAAGCGAATGCGTCGTGCAATGTTATCGAGCGCAAGACCTACTCCATCGAGAGTTTCGTACTCTTTAAACCAGTCGTTTTCAGTCATGCTTTTTACAACATGCTGCATACGCAAAGGCATCATGGCGCGTCGCGCATTTAAAAGCGAATAACTCATGTGTTTAAAGTCATGCAATGGTTGGCTATTAAAACGCGACCAATGTTGAATTAAAAAATGATCAAACGCCACATCAAGTGCAACACTGGCAAAGCGTTTACGTGCAGGTGAAAAGTACTGCTTGGCCTCTTTAACGAGTGGATGCGTATCAGTAAATTTATCAACGAGGTAGTGATTTTCAAGGCCAAACTTAACGGGCTTAGGTAACTGCGCCAAATGCCTACGCCCACCAAAATCTCCCAGCAAATTGCCAAAATGCGAATCAGCTGTTGGTTTTGCTAAATAAAGATGAGCCAAGTAATTCAACGTATTCTCTAAGATAATGTGTTTATGACAGTTTAAAAGATAACAGGCTGTAGAATCTAGGGTGAAGGCTAAACGTTAAAGCCACAAAATGCGGATTAAGACTCTTTAGCGCTAAATAAATTTCACGGCTACAAAAAGCATCCCAAATCACGGTTAACCCTAAAAGAGGCTTAACCGTGAATAGTTAAAATAACGCGCCCAGCGCCTATAAACACAGTAATCTCGTTGCGGCTACACTAACTGCCCAACTAAATTCACCGAATTATGCGCCAAAATAGGAAATACAAGGCTGCCTGTACGCTCTCTTAACCACAGTAAAATAAAACCATAGGTGCTCGTTAATGCGATTCTAAAGGTAGAAAAAAACCATTCTCCCTCGCTATACATGACCCCATGCGCTAAACCAAATAGTAAAACCAACAGTAAACCAGCAACATTTATTGGCGCACCCAGCAAGTTAAAACGCGTTGATATGACTGCTAAAGAAAAACAAAACAATAATACCCCTCTAAACATAGGCTCTTCATCAAATCCGGGGATGACTGCTTGATACAGTAATGTTTCAAGATCATAGTTAGGATCGCTTCCTAAAATCAGGGTGATAACTACCTGCAAAATAATAAACAAACCCATCATCATAAACGCAGGTTCAATAGAGCCTTCATTTTGCTTAAAGGTAAAACCAGCCTCTTTAATTTTAAAGTCTTTTTTAAAGCGAATTAAAGCAAGTAATACACCCCCCCATAGGATAATGGCGGCTATTTTTCCTGACCAATTCCACCTAAGATCTGAGAACAATACGTCGAGTGGAATAATCGCTTTACCATTAAATAAGGCGAAGCAATAACAGATAAAAATGACTAATGATATGCATAACCAACGAGGGCTAATGGTCACTTTTTTAAGTAACGTTAAGAGCAAAACAATGAAAGCTATAAAGCCAATATTGGCCAATACTGCTAAATAAATACCTGGCATTCCCTTTCCTTAGTAAAATTGTCAGTCCCACATTTTTATGTCCAAATTTTATCTTAAACATAAAAGGCGCATTATTAAACAGATATTTAGCCCTTTAGTGCGAAATAAATTTCACGGCTTCAAATAACTTAAAACACTTTGATACAGCTGAAATGGCTTTAGTGATTAAGAGGTGTAATCAACTTACTTAGGGGGGTCATTTGCTTTATAGCTCAGCCTTAAGGCACAAAAAAGCCGGTTTATGCACCGGCTTACAAATTGGTTAGTTGTGTTTATTGCCCCTGTGCAAACTTTAACATTCGCGTTTGGTCGGTAAGTTCAATATCCACCAGCTCAAACGGGGCTTTAGCAGCTTTTGAAACAGAAAATGGCATCAAAAATTGATCATAATTGTCTATTTGCTTAGCCACTTCTACTGTTGCTAGTTTTACGCGTTCGCCCTTATCGCCTTTACCGGTTAAAGTGGCACGAATAGCGTAACGTCCAGAGTCAGTAACTTGCACAGGCACCCATGCTTGGTACTGGTTGTTGCCAAGTGCCGTAACTTTAGCCTTATCCATAGTAATGGTTTGCGAACTGTTCACAAACGGCATTTTTATAGAGCGTTTTACAGTTTGCCCATTTACTTTTGTTTCGACATTCGCCTCAAGCTCATAATAGCCATTTGCTGCACCGAGGGTTTCAAGCGGGTATGTGAAAACTGCCTCACCATTTTCATAGCGTACATCAAGTTGCTCGCCTTCAGGGCTGTATAAGCTAAGTTGCACCTCGTTATCTTTAACGCGCTTTTGCCCCATACTCAACTGCATGCCTACGCGCTGCTGCTGGTCGTTTACTTTAAATTGCGTTTTGGCATGTAAGGCGTTACGCGAGCCTTTTTCAATAACATGTACTAAGTAGGTGTCGTTGTCGTTAAGCGCTTGGCTTGTTTTTAACATTGCCTTAGCGTTAACTTGGCCAAGCTTAAGGCCAACACTGCCATCAGTAAAACCGGCATTTTGCATTTGCTCCCGCGCCGCAATAGCGTGCATTGGCAGCTGTTGCGCATTGGCATCACTCACTGAAAACTTATCGAGCTGCAAGTCGCGCGGTTTAAACACTTCACCGCTCTCAAAACGCGCTTTAGGGGCGATACGAATAAAATGTTCCGCTTGGTTCACAAACACCGGTACACCGCGCTTTAGCTCTTTGCCTGACACGCGTTGCCAATACTCTACGCTGTCTTTTTCAAGCATTTGTAACTGCGCTACAGACGCCGATTGAACCTCAGGAAATTGATAAACGGTTTGCTCATTTGCATTTGCCGCAGAGCTCACAAGCAGTATTGCAGCACATATTTTGCTTAAATTATTGATCATTGTCTGGCTCCTAAATTCGATTTTTAATCATGTCTGGCAAGCCAAAACAATTGCGACGACTTTGCTGGTGGCTTAAAGGCTCACTGCCTTTCGTGCGTGATTTATCTGTAAACCACACCGTCCCAGCTAGCGACTGAGAGCTACAATTTAAAAAACCATCTGAACAGCTGTCTAACCAATTTTGTGTCACTTCAAGTGCCACTTGATTTTGGTATCCGCCGCAATAACTATCGCTATCCCACACAGCCGAATCAACATCACTGCCGACAACCGTTTCAAAACGAGATGGTAAACTTGGGCGGTTTGGTGTGCCGTACAACCACTGAGCGTTATACGATGCCATCCACGATACTTGTTGTTGTTTTACTGCATCGTTGCCATAGCCCAGTAACCAGCCTAAGCTTTGCTCAAACGAGTTGCCCGCAACAACCGCATCAGCCAACGGCGTACCACCACTTGATGGAGCCAGTGCAATAGTGCGCGTTACTTTATTTATAATATTTGGAAAACGGCTGTCCCATGTCGGGTTTGATAAAATCCAACGCACCACATTGCCACCGTTAGAATGAGTGATCAGTGTTAAGTCAGTAATATTTTTATTATTTATAAATGTGGTTAGCTGCCCAGCTAAACAGCCCGCGGCTCCATCGGCCCACATATACTGCTCAAAGTCACAATTGATCACCGTGTAGTTACTGGTGTTTGGTAAACCTTGGCGTACCGTATTAACAAAACTGCCTGTCCAATAGTCGTTATATGCATCTGTTTGCTGGCCTGTGCCGTGAACAAATGCAACCCCTTGCGCCGCAAACGCGCTGTGGCTCATACCCGCGGCCAGTACTAATGCCGGCACTAGTGAGAGTGTTTTTATTTTCATGTGTGTTCCTGTTGATTGTAATTATATCTATCAGGTTGGAGGAGTGACCTCCGATCAGAAAATAGACTAAACAGGTACGATTGCAAGAAAATATTTACAATTATTTAACTTTAGTGTTGTTTTTAAGTACAAATTATTAGGTTTTGGGAGGGAGGTTAGCGGTTAGCGGTTAGCAAAATAAAAAATCATGCATTGCATATTATGAAATAGTGCTGCTGCACGAAAGTACTATATCCAGCCCTGTTTAAATTTCATACGTTGTAAAGTAATTGTTAAACAGGAGAACACTCAATGAAACGCCTACTCACTTTATTTACCCTCTGCTTGGGTATGTGTACAACTGCTTTTGCAGCATGTCGAGATAATGTGGTACTGGTGCATGGCAACACTGCATCCCCCTCTAGCTGGAACAACACCATCAATGAATTAAAACGAAAAGGGTATGCTAGTAGTGAAATTTTCACCCCAGATTGGGGCTCAAAATCTTGCGCTAGTTGCAATGATCACAATGGCAGTGAAGAAACACCAGTACGCAACGCCATTCTTACGGCTATTAACCAATCATGCACAGGTCAGATTGATATTATTGGCCATTCAATGGGAGTCACACTGGCCGCACAACAAATTTATAAATTAGGCATGGCAGCATACGTTGATACCTTCGTTGGTGTAGCCGGTGCAGCTCGCGGCTTATTAAGCTGCGGCGTTTACCCGTACAACGTGTGGAATAGTACATGTGGTTACTATGGTTTGTCGGTGGGTAGCCCCTTACTCAACAGTATTTATGGCGAGGCATTGGGCGACAAAGTGTATTCTATAAAGAGTTACTCTGATCAAATCGTATGCTCAACGGGCACATGTTATGTGTACGGTATACACAGTAGCCGTTTATGGAATGAAAACGCCACTTACACTTATGTTTTAGGGCATTTTGGTTTGCAAACCGACACCTATGTAAAACAAGTAAGCTTAATTCAATAAAGCCAGATTCAAGCGTACAGAATATGCGCTCCGTACGCTTGAATACCCGCACTGTCAGCTTACTAATCAAAACACCTAAAGCAGTTAATACATACCCAAACATATGTCATTTATCAATTCACTCAACACAGCTAGAGTCATGTTTACACTATAATTCGGCATTTTTATGTGAATACATTTTATGTAAGTTCAATAGTTTATCTTTAAGTCGTTGCGAGTAAGTCACAAAATTTGTCAGCGCGCCAGCGTCTTTTCTATTGGTATCGGCGAGCAGCATTAACAACTTTCGCTGCGCTTGATTAAGGTGCAATTGCAGTGACTTCGCTGCTTTTTCTATTTCATCATTTTTAGGTTGATCAAGGTGCTCACTCGTATGGGTAAACAGGGTAAGCGTATCGCTCGAAAGTTCGCGGATCAAAATCAATATATCGCTTTTTAGCTCAATAAATTGCTCATTCATAATGCGTTTGCTTTCAAACAGATCGATGATGGAGTCGTGAATTTGAAACAAATAATCAAAGCGATTAATTTGCAGCATTAATTCTCGTGACTGCTCTTCATCATTGATTTTACTAACAATAGTCGTGAAATAAGTAATGTATTCCTTTTCAACAAAACTGGCATATTCCAAGCGCTTTTGCGCGGTGTCTTGAATACCCTTAAAGTTTGTCTCAAGGCTAAGCGTGACTTGGTTGTAATTCTCTTTCAAAAACTTAAGCAGTTGTTGGTTCCCCGACTCTAGTTTATCAACAACGTGCTGAAACTCTTCATCTTCTTGGTAGGTAGGTAACTCAAGACGTTCAAAATCCATTTTGCCTTCGCCAAGCAGAAAATCCACAAATCGCGTAAAAGGATTAAGAAAAAGAATAAAAACCAAGCTGGCAACCACATTAAAAATAAAATGAATATTCGCCAACGCAATTGCTGGCTCCATGGTGATTTCACTTAACTTATTACCAAACAGTAAAATGAAAGGCAGAAACAACAGCACCCCACCCACATTAAACAAAAAGTGACTAAGCGCGGCTTTTTTCGCGGCGATATCCATGCCAAACACCGCAATCATGGCTGTAGCCGTGGTGCCAATGTTCGCGCCCATAATAAGTGGCACGGCATTCTCAAGCCCCAAAATACCTTGTTGTGTAAATACGATTGCCAACCCCGTTGTTACCGAGCTCGACTGCACCATAGCAGTAAATACACAGCCCACTAAAATCGCGATAAGCGGATTTTGCGGCTGCGTTAAAATTTCAATTAATGCGGGGTTATTTTGCAGCGGCGCAAGTGACGAAGAAATCAGATTAAGGCTAAAAAACACAAAGCCGAAATAGAAAATAGCCTTTCCAAATATTGAAAAACGGTTACGAGTCAGCGACAGAAAAAAGCCAATAATAATGATCACAGGGGCAAACACAGTTAGCTTAAAAGCCACCAGCTGTGCCGTGATGGTGGTGCCCACGTTCGAACCGAAGATAATACCAACACTGTTTTTAAACGTTAACACCCCGGCATTTACCAGGCTAATAGTGATCACCGAGGTTGCAGAGCTCGATTGAATAAAAGCCGTCACCACCGCACCAATTAACACCCCAAAAATAGGAATATTCGTTGCGCGACTTAACGACTTACGAAAGTGCTCGCCAGATATATTCTCGATCTCCCGAGAAAAGTTCTCGAGACCAAAAATAAAAAGAATAATGGCGGTAAGCCCAGCCATGGCTATAGTAAGATTTTCCATTCGCTTATAAAGTACTGATATTATTAATCAACATCGATACAAAAAAGTATAGATTTGAGTACCTTATAGCGCAATGATCGAAAACAAACTAACTGGCTTTAGGGGCGAGCTGCGAGGAATGAGATTCGAGTCGTAGGAGGCGTTTTAACGCCGAACAAAAAAGGAGATATTAGATATCAGTCGTTAGAAGTCAGATGAATTGATCTGACCCCGATAAATTAGACATCGCGCGAAATAAATTTCACGCCTATAGTGCTAGGTGCTAGGTTTTGGATTGGTAAGGGGGAGGGAAAAGAGCATGAACCCGTTAATTCTGCAGCGCCGCCCTACCCTGAAGTCGGTTTTGGATAAAAAACTTTATCAAACAAACTAAGTTACTCTAAATAAAACGGTTCTTGAGAAGCTTTTCCATTGACTTTGTTCTCCAAAACTTCAGTCATAGTTAGTTCAAAAATATCAATTACAGATTTAGGATCAACTGTATTATTATATTGAAAAAGTACGGCGTCATGCATAGGAATAAGTATTTGAGCTCCACTTAAATTTGAAAGCTCCAGCAAAGCTTTTTTAAAGATGAAAGTTGCTGTACCTTGAATTACATGATTTACGGCCGATCTTTTTTCTTTCTCAGTTAATTCACCCTCAGAACCCCTATTTAAGAAATTGCCTGAGATTGAAGAAATACGACCATTATCAAAATATTCCCGATATATACTCTCTTTCCATTCCTCATACACCGTGAAATCTGCAAAATATTTTTGAGCAGCTTTCTTGTCTCCGCCATTAACTTCAACTGACTTAAGAATATTCTCCAAAGTCATCCCATATGTATAAGATAAAAATAAAACTTTCGCTTTTTTCCTTTTACCCTCATCACCAAAAATAGTTTTAGCACAATCAGCATAAGCATCTTTGTTTTCATAAATTTCCATCATCTTCGGATCAGAAGATAATGCTGCCATAATACCTACTTCAAACTGATCATAGTCAACATAACAAAGCTGAAACTCTTCATCTGCGATGAATATATCTCTGTATTTTTTAGAAATATTCTGTAAATTCGGAGAACGATGATAAATTCTTGAGGTTGTAGTCCAATAGGTTTCAACTATTGGCCTCAAACGATTGCTCCCTGATGAAATTGAATTAAAAATCCTATAACTCTTATTTAACTTTTGAAGCGTGCGTAAATCTTTGCCATATCCTGTCTTAGTTGGCAAAAAATCTAGTAGATATTCAGTACTATAATCTTGAACATTAAACCCTAAACTTGCTAATTTTTCTTTAATTTCACCATCATTTGGAATCGCATACATGACATTATGCTTCTCTGCAAATAACTTTAGATTCCTATAAAAGTCATACTTTAAAGTACATTTATGTTCTCTTAAACGGTCGTTATCAATTTTAATTCCTCTACAAGATGCTAACGTCAACTTATTATAAATAGGCAATTCCAACTGATAAAAACGCGTGCTTTCTCCAGCATTTAAGGCTTTATCTGAAACTAAACCAAAAAAATCTGCCAACTTGTGAGCAAATAGCATATACGCATCTAATTCTAAATTTTTACGCCTGTAGAAAATTTCCAGGTATTTATCAAAGTCAGCAACATCATTAAACAACGGCTTTATTGTTTGAGAAATATCCCAAGCCTGCACATCTCCTTGAGTAGATTTGTGTCCAGCAACTATTCTCGACAATAAAACGACATCTATTACTTTATTCGGAAGAGATTGATGCTTTTTGTAAATCGAACTAGAAATCAACCAATAATCATGTGTAACAATAACCCCCTCTATCAAAATGATCTCTTCTGACGACACCTCAGAGAAATCAATACCATCGTAAAGAAAATAACGATCTCCGCCCTTTTCAGAGAAATCTTTTTGATAAAGTAAAAAGTGCGTTTTCAGGTTACTCATAAGGCGATAACTCGTTATAGACCTCAGTAATAACTGTAGTATTAAAGTCTTTAAGATAAACAGTTTCTCCTGAGAAGTGCTTATTTTTCTTCATTCTTTTAACTGTTCCTTTTGTACGATAACCAATTTTGTCAAATATAGGCCTAAACTTCTTAGGTTCAGTCTCCTGTAATGCTATAAAGAAATACCTTTGATGTTGATAAGGCCATGACTCATTAAATAGTGGGATAAAGCTTTCAACTTCTTGCTCAAGGCCAATTGATGCAAGATAAATAAAACATGCTGGAGATTCTGGACTTTTAGCGTCTAAATTTACTAGATTTTTACAGTGCTCAACCAATGCTAATGACTTAAACTTTTTGTAAGCTAGAAGCATAATCAAGTGATAATTCTGCCACCCATGTATTGCTACATCTTTGTTTTTAATAAAATCTACGATATTTTCACACTGTAGATTAGATAGTTCTAAATCCATCAATAATTTACTGAACTGATCTGAAGATACCGCTTGATGCGGTAGCTCTGCTATCAAAGCATCAGCAATTTCACCGGCTAGAATTGATTTTGAATCAAAAATATTTGAACTGATTAATGTCTTAAATCGATTTATGCAGTATCTAAAAGGCCTACTTTGCGTTTCACCATCCTGGATTTGCTTTTGCAGAAATTGAAACAATATAGGAATGGAACGAGTAATTACTTTTTTACTCTTTGAGCGCCACATGGTATCAATAAGGATCATCGTTTCATCAGAACTTGGGAAAAACTCTTCTATATTTTTACTGTTATTGCTTAGTATTTCCGTTTTCTTGGAATTAATGTTTAAGCCTAATTTTCTCAGTTCAAAAATAAGATCATTAAGAGCTCTTTTTGCCTCAAATTCATCGCTACAAATGATCCTAATATCGTCGACATACCTAAAGTAGTCATATCCTTTATTGACCATGCTTTTATCGACGGCATCTAAAACAACATTTGCTATAAAAGATGAAGCATCGCGGTTTTGTGGTAAACCATGCCTGTCGTTGTAGCACCATTTTTGCAACAACACTTTCAAGGTATTAATGGCACTTCTAATATTGTTTTTCTCAGCCCCAGAGGCATCAATTTCAGACATCATTTCAATAAACGCATGCTCAATAGCTTCAATTGATATTTGTTCAAAATAATTTAACAGATCAGTTATGAGTAGCGTTTTATCGTCTTCAAGAGCTGTGTAACTGATATTTTCAAACGTATTCCAAAGCTCAATTCTGTGTTTAAAAAGATACTTTTCTCTACCATGCTTATTATAACGATGGCTAAACACTCTATGTGACAAAATTGGATCAAAAAATGGGATCAGATAAGTGCAAATAGCTTGGTAAAGAAATCTATCGTAGAAGTCTGTTTCCAGTGAATACCGAAGGCCTAAAGATCTTTTCGGTACATCGTACATAGTTCGATGGCCAGGCTTATATTCACCTTGATTTACTACCAAGTTTTTAGACAAGATCTCATGTAAATCTAGAGTATTCGAAAGTAAATCTTCATATCTAACGGTATCAAAAAACCAATCATCTTTAAGATCTTGACGGAGATGTTTTAATGTTGCTTTGTAATTAATTGGAAAAGCCAAAAGGTTCTCATCCATGAAATAATATCCCTTTATGTATGCGTAAGCCCTATATAACAGGAGCTCAGTTTTGTAGAGCCTCTAGTTAAATCATATCTTTACGATTTACATGATAACAAGTTGTTTTTTGTTTAATGTACAAATCCAAAGGGGTCAGGTCTATCTTTTTGACTTTACTCTAACCACTATAATTCTCTGTAGTATAAAATTTCGCTCAAAATAAATTTCACGTTTACAGTCTAGTTTAGGCGCTAAATCTCTATTATTCGGTAAACCAATGTTTAGTTTTATTCACAATAGCTACAAGAGAAAGCATAACGGGTACTTCAACAAGCACGCCAACCACCGTTGCTAATGCCGCACCAGAATGTAAGCCAAAAAGAGAAATAGCCACGGCTACCGCCAACTCAAAGAAATTTGAAGTGCCAATTAAACAAGCGGGTGCTGCAATGTTGTGTTTAAGCTTAAGTTTTACCGCAATAAAGTAAGCAATAATGAAAATGCCGTAGGTTTGAAGAATTAATGGAATAGCAATTAATACAATATTTAAAGGTTGCTCAATAATTGTATTCGCCTGAAAACCAAATAAAAGTACCACGGTTGCCAACAAGCCAATAACAGAAAACGGCTTTAACTTATCCAATAAGCCAGCAATAGACGCTTCGTCTCGCCCTGAACGATTAATACTTTTTCGTGTAAGTACACCCGCGATTAAAGGCAATAACACGTACAACACGACAGATATAAACAAGGTGCCCCACGGTACATGAATATCTGTCACACCGAGTAATAAACCAGCAATAGGAGCAAAAGCAAAAATCATGATGATATCGTTTACCGACACTTGTACTAAGGTGTAATTAGCATCGCCCTTTGTTAATTGCGACCACACAAACACCATTGCCGTACAAGGGGCTACCCCCAGTAAAATCATACCCGCAATATATTCTTGAGCCGTTTCCGGTGAAACAAAGTCGGCAAACAATCCTTCGAAAAACAGCCACCCTAATGCAGCCATAGAGAACGGCTTAATAAGCCAATTAATCACTAAAGTTAATACTAGGCCTTGCGGGTTTTTACCGACCTCTTTAATGGTTGAAAAGTCGACCTGCACCATCATTGGGTAAATCATCACCCAAATAAAAACAGCAACAACCACGTTGACATGTGCAACTTCGAGCTTTGCAATCGCTTCAAACAAAGGCGGATAAACAATGCCTAACGCAACCCCAGCGGCAATAGATATCGCGACCCACACAGATAAATAGCGCTCAAAGATTCCCATACTTACACTCCCTAGTTACAGTAGCTCGCCATTCGAGTTATGGCGTTTTACCCAGCATATTTTATAAAGCTAACTCATGTTCATTGAAGGTCGGTTTATTCACTACCGTATAAAAACAGTGTGTTTTAGGACTTCCCTATCTTCACTTAAAATTGATGTTAGACACCTATCCTAATTTGTCTACCTAGTATTTTGATATTTAATCGTTTTTATAACTTAAAACAAAATACTGAATAGCCCGTTGAGTTGCGCTTTACTCTGGGGAAAGAAATGGGGTCAAAAGAAATGGGGTCAGGTCTTGCTTTTTGACTTTACTCTAATTTACTCGCGAAATAAATTTCACGCCTACGGTATCGTGTTTAGCCTAAGCTATATGCAGGCACAAACTAGCTTATATACGCTTTCCCCTTGCTAACTCGCTAACTTGTGTTCTTAATCTGACTTCTGACGACTGATATCTAATAACTCTTTTTTCGGCGTTAAAACGCCTCCTACAACTCACATCTCGAAACTCGTTCCTCGTAACTTTCCCCTCGCAACTCGCTAACTTTCTCCAACAAAAAAGCCGTTGCATTGCTGCAACGGCTTTTTGGCATTTGAATTTAATCATGATCACATCAAATCTAGTTGGAAACTATTCAGCAATTTCAATATCTCTAAATCAATGAGTTAATAAAGTAAATCGAACAGATAAAGTTGGAAACTTCTGCCTAATTTGAGAATAACTTTCTAGCTCCAAAAGCCAATCATGTTGGAAACCGAACTGTTACTCACCACACCTAATCTAGAAAACCCTAATAATTCAGGTCTCCCAGCAGTGTGAACTAACTTGATGTATTCATGCATTGCCCAGCGTAAATGTTGCGTTGTTATTTGATAGTTTTCTCTTCGCCGTACCTCTTTCCCCAACATAACAATTGACATCAATGGCCGGTGCCGAATGGTGTTGGCCTGGAAGTGCTTTTTGCAAGCCTAGATGCAAGGCGATGATACCAATGAGCCATAAGGTAATTTCTGCCAGCATAGCGATGAGCAGCAACACATCTAGCTGCTTCGGACAACGGCTTTTGCAGTGCCTCAACCCTATGCCGTATTGTGGACTCTTCAAGTCTCGAAAAGTCTCTTCAATTTGCATTCGCTTAGCGTAGAGCTTTGTGATTTGGACTGAGTTGAAATGGTTAGGCGGTAAGTTGGTTGCCAATAACCACAGCTTTTACTGCTTCTTCCATATCTTGCTTGAGCGGTATGGTTTCTTCCTGCTTTAGATGAACGGCGGTCTTTACGACCTTTTTCTTTCGCTTTGTACAGGTGTAAATGACAGGGCAATGGGCTTTTCTTGGCGAGGTTAACACGGCCGATATATTTGGCTTTGTTTGTCGCTGTTAGGTAAAGCGACTTATTGGAGTGCCATTGAGGCGTTCCAACATGCTGATAACTGATGTCACTACGAACACGCCCTAACCAAAACCAGCCGTGACTAGCGACTTGGGCGAACCAAGTATTGCGATAACCAGCATCGGTGACGATTAGCGGGCAGCAGCTATTCGGAAGCACCTTTGCCAATTCAGCCAGAAAAGTATTGTGGCTGCGAGGTGCATTGTAATCTTTGAACTCAAAAGTACGCTCATAAAGGGTCACGCTGCGTCCTTGAACACTAATGGAGGCACGCAATATCATTAAACTTAGTGCTCTCTCACATCGGCCCAATCGACAAGCACAATAGGTATAGGGTTAGCACCGCAAAGGTGCATTGCATGCCATCGATATATCGTCAATCGGTCGTTATTGATGTGGCAATTACCAAGCAAGAGGTCAATGCGTTTGATAGTGTGTTTAGGCGCAACAATGCCAAAGATATTACGGCCCAGTTGGGTCAAAGAGAGTTGAGCACCATCTAGTAATGATTTAGTGGCAACCATAAGAGAATTAAGACGTTTTTTGTGGATGGAAGCGCATTGATTGTTAAGAGAGTCATGTAGTATCGTAATGTCACGCATGGTGTTGTTCTAGTTTGTTTTTGGCGAAATTGATTAGATCAAACAACACCATGCGTATCTACTAATTGATTGTAAAAGGAATTATCAGGGGATTCCCTAGATCAAAGTATCCTGTTTGATTACAGCAGAACATAAAATCAAGCATGAAATTCTAAATCAAAGGCATGTCTACATGGGTAGTAGTACCACGATGTTTTACTTTCAGTTGCATCACTGAGTTAATGTAAGCACCAAGGTCTGGCCCAATAGATGTTTTCTCCTCATCATTGCCTGAATAGGCTGCAATTGCAGCTACAGTGTCATGAAGCATGAATGATTTACGATTTTCGACTCCATTTGTTGCTCCCTGCTTCCAGTATGTTTTTGCACCCTGCATTAGGTTGCGGAACAAGTTCCACTCATAGAAATAAATTCCGTCGAATTCGTAAAAATTCAAGAATGGTAGATTATGCAAAAATACAAAGTGAGAGTTTTCTTTCGTGGCTCTCTCCAACCCTTTATATTTCTGATGATTTAGCTTTTGTCGGATACTCGGATGATTGAAATTATCCTTAAAAATCCTTAATTGACGTTCGTAGTCTTTTAGTATGCCAGTATTCAGCTCCCAGTAACGTTCTGAGTAAAACTTAGGCAACCATTTGGTTCGATACTTTACCTGTACAAAATAAAACTGATTAAAGGATTTATCTTCTATAACCAAGTCAATATCGTAACCTTTAACTTCGGCATTATTATTAGGGCTTATACTGGGATATACATGATATCTAGCTGGATCGAGACTTTGCACATATCGAAAGATGTAATCCTTTTCAAAGATATCCCCAAACTTTATTAGGTCCTTCTTCACATCGGCATCTCTAGTGAGCAGCTTGGAAGAATTATAGGCAACATGTCGAGTTGCTAGTTTGAACTCTAAATTGCCGGATTTAAAAGATTTACCATCAAAAGTTAACGCACTAAAATGTTTGCCTTCTAGTGTATTCAGCTCCCTTAAGTTATTGATGATAATTGACATTGAGTCAGAACGGCAGAGCTTGTTCTCAATAAAAAACGTAGCCGGTACATCAAAATCTCTCAGCTTAAAACATTCGGCAAATGTAAGAATGGCGACACACTCCCTCATAAACCTGTAGTGCTTGGATGACTTGACTTCATCAGATATGTATCTCGTCTTAATGGACAAAACCTTATCGAATACTTCATCTATCAGATGACTGGCTAATTCTGGCGGTGTATAGCGGAGGTTCATCCATGACGTAGCCTGATACAGATTAAAACAGTCTGACTTATTGGATTTATCTTCTAGCAGCTCTGAAATTCCATGTGCTTCACGATAATGATGTGCGGCATCATTTAATTCGAGTTGGAAACCACCTTTTAGCTTTTGAACACATAAATAACCAGCTTTAATGAATGCATATATCTCACTAAGTATCATGGCTGAAACCACTAAAGAGCTATCAACCAACAAAAAGTGCTCTCTCTTAATTTTATAGCGCTCAGAAAGCCTATCGACTTGGTAACTGAAAGAGACAACTATTTGATCATCAATGTATTTCAAGATTGCGTGCTTATACGTCTGATTAGAAGCATCCTCATTGCTTACTGCAACGATGATACGCAAATAGTCCTTAAGCTTACTGAGAAATCGAGCATCATCACCATCGTACTGTTGGTTAGGCGGATTTTTTAAGAGAGAGCATATTTGCTGTTCAGCTTGAACGAGTATATCGAACAGGAATTCTTCGAATTCCTCCACATCTGTCTTGTTCTGGAACAAAAGATTTCGACAAAAATCAATGGCTCTTAAAAAAGGGCTAGAGGAGACACCGAGAACACTCTTGTGCTTAATAGGATCTAAAGCAAAATTTATGTGTTCGTCATCTAATCCGTGATAAATCAAAGTATTACTCCATAACTAAAGACTGCATAATTACATCCCCACTATCAGCTGCATGCTTTGAATTAGTGACGACTTGAACGCTGAAAATCAATTAAAAATTTTCTCTCCAATTACCCTGCTTACCTTAAAAGGCTCATTTCCTATTATCAGATATCCATTTAACAGACATCAGGAGATCCCATATCTAAGCCAAAAACACCTATGACGAAAAAATGGGGAGAGCGCTCTCTCCTCGTTTAAGGAGCTATATGAAGCGCATTAGCACCGATAAAGATATCCATAATTACCATCACATATCAGTGATATTGCATTATAGATAAACATGCTTTTGCGTTAGTGCATTAGAATCATAATGAGTTGTGGCAAACGGCCTCAAGCTATTAAAAATAGTCTTAGCTAAATCATCAACTTCGCTATATAAAATTTGCAAGGCTTCTAATTTACCTTCCTCATTGAAAACTTTGCGGCTACCATCTGGAACCATAATTTGATCTCTGAGCACTTCTGATGCTACAAGCAATGATAAATGTGATCGTAAGCGCTCTACTAACGCCAGCGACATGTAAGATGGACAGCTAAGTTGTTCATTCATTGCATATGCAATCGCAGTTAAGTCATAACTGGATAAACGCTTAGCCTTGTTCTTTTTATAATCTGGCATATCGGCTACTAAGTTCTTCATTAACCGAGTTACTTTTTTTAGATTTCCAGAATATAGCGAATCTTTATCATTTACTTTTTTAATATGCATAAATGGCTTATTGCCAATCAATGCATGGTCTGCCTTATGATAAACTTGGACTTCTTTATCATGCTTTTGTCTACCGCGTTGATAATCATGTGTGTGATACCAACATGCAGGAACAATATCTACTTTTCTCTTAAGGCTACCACCGCTTAGAGCGATGGATTTATTTCCCGAACAATCAACCGTGGCTTCATAATACCGTGATGTTAACTTTTCCTCTGATTTTAGTCTTAGTTCTTTTATTATCTCTTTCATGGGCCGTTGATCAGACGCAACACATTGTGAACCGTCAAGCTTCGGAGTTTGAACTAATACAATATCATCTTTTAAGATGAGCATGTCTACGTCAGAATGGCCTTCAATATGTATATCAAGAGCTACAGAGCCTTGAACTTCCTTCACGGCTTGGATTCCTGCACTAGCTAACATGGAAATTAAAGTATCCGCGACACGCTCACCCTCCTGAATTGAAATTCGGGTTGAATTATTGTCAACTGCTGCCATAGCTCCTATTGCGTATTTTATTGAGGCGCTTTCAGTTAATTGTTCATAACTCTCTCTAGTCCTAAAATCACGACTGTCATACTGAGAAAGGTTATTTTCAAGCAATATCCGTTCACGGGTTCCTTGTCTGCGGTCTTTTAAGCTTTTTAGTCTATTGTCAAAATTAATCATGTTGCTCTCTACTTAAATCCATCTTACCGAAAGTACGTCTGCCATTGCTGTTGAAATAAGCCGCAGTACCGCTAGTTAGCTCTTTGTTAAGCAAAATTTCACAATAACCTTTGTGTGAATTAAGCTCGTGAAATTGATCTATATTTGGATTATTGTTGTAGCTATAACTCAGTAACCAACCACCTCGACTACCATTAGCTTTTGCTAATGTTGCGGTATAGCTCTCACTGGAACTTTTACTGGTCTTTAAACAGATAACCATTTTTTCCCAAGTTTGCTCAACATCTATCTCTGCTTCCCATTCATACTTACTGTTTCCATCCTCATCAAGAGTTGTTCCTTTGACCTTCCAAACGCCTGTTAGGTCAGGGATACTAAAAAACGGAATTTTCCAAGCATACTTATTGAACAACCAGTGTAATGCGAAGTAGACAATACCTGTCGTGATAGCAACGCTTGTTACCGCCTGAAATCCCGTTAATTGATGCAAGTAACTAATAAGACTCGAAATTGCCCCAGTAATAACAACCGAGGAAACTCCTAACCACCTACCTATAGTGGCTCTACTGTGACCAAATACTGCGTAATCGTGCATATTATCCCTTTGTTCCAAATATCATTTGATCAATATTTGAGCGAACCATATGTTTTTCAAGAGGTTAATTGCAATAATTTTACGAGGAAGGTTAATGGGCTAAAAGTAGAGTGATTTTGGTACTCTTTGACGTTTTTATAGCGGAGATTATGATGTGCTGAATGCATAAGCAATTGATAAAATGGCTATCTAATGTGTGAATTAAGTAGCCATATTTTGACTTAATAGCCCGAACGGAATTCAGCTTTTCATTTAGCTTTCTTCTGGAGTGACTAATTGCAGGTTATAGCGAAAGCGTGTTTTGTGCCAGATAATTCATGCACAGCGCAAGACGCGAGCCTGAAACCCTCTATCAGGCTCATTTCAATAAAAGGAAACATCTTTGTTTGAGTTTGTACATACTTGGGTCAATCGAATCCTTCCAATTGTTTTTCTATCTGTATAATAAATTCCGGATAACTCGTATTTCTTATTTTTTTTATCGCCAACTGTTCGGATATCGAACAACGTAGATCCATTATAGGAATGCCATTCAGGATTTTTAGGGGTTGAACGATATACGTAATATAGCTTTCTTTGGCCTTGCTCAATTGTTGGTGTTGTCTCTAAGGTTATTGATTTTGTAGTTTCACCATGCATATCAACTTGTGTTGCAAGTAAGGATTGTCGAATAACAGCTCTTGCGACTAGATTACTACCATCTTCTAAAGTTATCTCACCCTCCCATGTTCCATTTAAATCAGGATACATTGACTTGTCAAACCATGATAGAACTGCCCATACCTTTCTAGACACAAATGATGTCAGTAATAACATCACTAAAACGGTACTTACAATTGATGATATGGTTACAACCTTAAACAGAGAAAACTGTGGAAACCAATATGTTTGAATAAGTGAATATATACCCATGCTCAACACAACGGTTGCAAAAGCTATATATTTAAGAAGGAGATCAAATCTTACTATCCTAAACACATTCAACTCCGCCTTCACCTGCTGACAATACAGAATAGTCATGAAGGCAATTCTTTCCGTTACATTTAGCAAATGTTAGGGCCATGTATGACTCCCTTAAACTTGCTCCCAATCCAGCTGAAAAAGTTATTCCTTGAGGAGCTAATTTTTGTATCTCGTCAAAGATCTTAGATATATCAACATCTTTATCAATAGATGCTACAACTCCATCAGCAGCACAAAAAATCACCTTAAATTCATTCCCATCTAATAACTCAGCAATTTCTTTTGTGGAGTCCTTTAGCAATTGGCTTAGCTGAGAAAGACCTTTTTCATTGTTACTTAAATATAGTGACGTAATCTTACGGCCTACGTCATCTCCATCAATTGAAATATATTTCAAGACAATCCTCTATTTTCTATTAACCAAAGTCCTAACACCACACACTGCGGCAATTTTGGAGCGCAACGGAAAAATTTTACGGCAGCAATGCCTTTTGTTTGATCTTTCCTCAAATAACCAGACACACAATAATGTTTTTTTTCACTGTAGTATCGTGTTTATGTCATTAATAATGGAAAAAAGCACTATTGAGAAATCGTAAGCTCCAACTCATTGAAGATGATCATATCAGCGAGAGATTTTTTATAAACTTCTTTTCGACGAGTAATTTCGGCTACTAGTTACTAATTTTTAAGATTAGCTTTCAGTTGGGCTAGGCTTAAAAGTTGCCGCAAGCTCTTCATTGCTAACATTAAAAAGACGTAGTGCCGCACGAGTAGAAGATGGCGATTCAATACGAGCAAACAACTCTTCAAATTGCATTGCCTTTCTGCGTTTTTCAAGTTGTTCTATCAAAGCAGACTCACCGTACTGATAAACATCAGGAATATTGAGGTTGATGACTTTGTCTAAGAAGCGCTGACCCGAGAATGTTTGGGGTCAGGTCTTTCTTTTTGACTTTACTCGACTTACCATAATTCTCTGCGATCAAAAAACTTCGCGCGAAATAAATTTCACGCCTACGGTAGCGTGTTTAGCCTTAGCTATGTGTAGGCACAAACTAGCTTCTTTACGCTTTCCCCTCGCTAACTTATATTCTTAATCTGACTTCTGACGACTGATATCTAATAACTCTTTTTTCGGCGTTAAAACGCCTCCTACAACTCACATCTCGAAACTCGTTCCTCGTAACTTTCCCCTCGCAACTCGCTAACTTTCTCCAACAAAAAAGCCGTTGCATTGCTGCAACGGCTTTTTGGCATTTGAATTTAATCAAAACTTAGTCACGGTATGTCTCAACCGCAGGGCATGAACAAACTAGGTTACGGTCGCCGTATACGTCATCGATACGCGTTACTGTAGGCCAGAATTTGTCTTTTGCTACGCTTGGTACTGGGAATGCTGCGTAGAAACGGTCGTATGCACGGTCCCACTCATTGCCTAGTACGTCAGCTTGTGTGTGCGGTGCAAACACTAGCGGGTTGTTTTCAATTGACCATTCGCCAGATGCGATACGGTCGATTTCTGACTTGATTGACACCATGGCTTCGATGAAACGGTCGATCTCAACTTTAGACTCAGACTCAGTTGGCTCAATCATCAGTGTGCCAGCTACTGGGAATGACATAGTTGGTGAATGGAAGCCGTAGTCTTGAAGACGTTTAGCTACGTCCATTTCTGTCACGCCTGTTTGCTCTTTAAGTGGGCGTAAGTCAACAATACACTCGTGCGCAACGCGGTTGTTACGGCCACGGTATAAAATTGGGTAGTGCTCGCTTAGCTTCTCTGATAAGTAGTTAGCGTTCACGATAGCCATTTCTGTTGCTTGTTTTAAGCCTTCAGAGCCCATCATGGCAATGTATGCCCACGAGATTGGTAAAATTGCTGCTGAGCCGTAAGGGGCTGCAGAAACCGCGCCGTTACCAATGTTTGTGCCAGCAACGTTAATTACGCTGTGGTTAGGCATAAATGGCGCTAGGTGAGATTTAACACCGATTGGGCCAACACCTGGACCACCACCACCGTGTGGAATACAGAATGTTTTGTGTAGGTTAAGGTGCGATACGTCAGAACCGATTGAACCTGGGCTTGTAACACCTACTTGCGCGTTCATGTTTGCGCCGTCCATGTACACTTGACCGCCGTGCTGATGCACGATGTCACAGATTTCACGAATTGTTTCTTCGTAAACGCCGTGTGTAGATGGGTATGTGATCATGATACACGATAGGTTTTCAGATACCTCTTCGGCTTTCGCTTTAAGGTCTGCCATATCAACGTTACCGTTTTTATCACAGTCAACAACCACGATTTTCATGCTTGCCATTTGTGCAGACGCTGGGTTTGTACCGTGCGCTGAACTTGGGATCAAACATACGTTACGGTGACCTTCACCGCGTGACTCGTGGTATTTACGAATAGCGATTAAGCCTGCGTATTCACCTTGTGCACCTGAGTTAGGTTGCAGTGAAACGGCATCGTAACCTGTGATGTTTACTAACCAATCATGTAACTCAGTCATCATGATTTGGTAACCCGCTGCCTGATCAAGTGGGCAGAATGGGTGTAGGTTTGCAAACTCAGGCCAAGTGATTGGGATCATCTCTGCTGTCGCATTAAGTTTCATGGTACATGAACCTAATGAGATCATTGAGTGGTTAAGCGCTAAATCTTTGTTTTCTAGACGCTTGATATAACGCAACATTTCAGTCTCGCTGTGGTACGAGTTGAAGTTAGGGTGCGTTAGAATTTCGTCATCGCGTACTAGGCTTGCAGGAATTGAGTTGCTGCCATTTACTTCGATTTCGTTCGCAAGTGCGTCAACGCTTAGGCCGTGGTCGTCACCTAAAATGATGTCGAATAGCTCTGCTACGTCTGCACGCGTTGTTGTTTCTGATACAGAAATTGAGTATTCACCCGCACGGTTTGACGCAAAGTTAACGCCATTTGCTACTGCGCGTGCAACAACGTCGTCTTTGTTGTCTGCAACAACGGTAATGGTGTCGAACCATGTGTCGTGCTTAAGGTTTACGCCTTTCGCTTTTAAGCCAGTCGCTAAAATATCAGCAAAACGGTGAATACGCTGAGCGATTGTTTTAAGGCCTTCTGGACCATGGTAAACCGCGTAGAACGCAGCCATGTTCGCGAGTAATACTTGCGCTGTACAAATGTTTGAGTTGGCTTTTTCACGACGAATGTGTTGTTCACGTGTTTGCATTGCCATACGTAGTGCGTCGTTACCTAAACGGTCTTTAGATACACCGATAATACGACCCGGTAATGAACGCTTGTACTTGTCGCGTGTTGCAAAGAATGCAGCGTGTGGACCACCGTAACCCATAGGTACACCAAAACGCTGTGCTGAACCAAGTACTACGTCTGCGCCAAGTTTACCCGGTGCTTTAAGTAGTAATAAGCTCATGATGTCTGCGGCAACACAGGCAATTGCTTTTTTGCTTTGAACACCAGCGATTAAATCAGTTACGTCTGTAATTTCACCCGTTGTTGATGGGTATTGGAATAACGCACCAAAAATGTCGTGGTCTAGCGCTTCTGCCGCTTTACCTACGATAACGTCAAAACCGAACTGCTCTGCACGTGTCGCAACAACGTCGATTGTTTGTGTGTGTACGTCATCAGCGATGAAGAATGCATTTGATTTTGATTTAGCAACACGCTTTGCAAGGCCCATTGCTTCAGCCGCAGCTGTAGATTCGTCAAGTAACGATGCGCTTGCAAGGTCAAGACCAGTTAGGTCTAGGGTCATAGTCTGGAAGTTTAATAATGATTCTAAACGACCTTGTGCAATCTCTGGTTGGTATGGTGTATACGCCGTGTACCAGCCTGGGTTCTCTAGTACGTTACGTAAAATTACGTGTGGTACGTGAGTTGGGTGGTAGCCTTGACCAATGTAAGATTTGAACACTTTATTTTTGCTTGCTACAGATTTTAAGTAGCTTAGTGTTTCAACTTCAGTGCGGCTTTCGCCAATTGATAAACCTTGCTCTAAGCGAATGCTTGCAGGTACCGTTTGACCGATCAGCTCTTCAACACTCGATACTCCAAGAGCGCTCAGCATGTCGCTTACTTGCGCTGGGCTTGGCCCAATGTGACGGCGAATAAAATCTTGCTTCTGCTCTAATTGTTCAAGAGATTTGGCGTTTGACATTTGTCCAGATTCCTATGATCCAAAAAAAAGTGGTTACTGCCAATGGGTAACTGGCAATAACTTAAAAACAGGGTGATTCAATAACTTACAGCGTATGGAAAGGTAAGCTATAAAATCATAAAAGCCCCTATGAAACCCAAGCTACGCATTTAATTAGCTGGGGATCTAGACGGGGCTTTTAGTCGGCGTGACTAATTAATTAGTCTTCGTCGATCGTGTTAGCGTAGCCTTCAGCGTCTAACAGGTTATCAAGCTCTGATGTGTCAGATGCTTTGATACGGAATAACCAACCGTCGATGTACGGGTCGTTATTTACTGTTTCAGGCGAATCTTCAAGATCTTCGTTGATTGCAACGATTTCACCGCTGATTGGTGCGTAGATGTCAGATGCTGCTTTAACAGACTCTGCTACTGCGCAGTCTTCACCCGCGTCAACTTCATCACCAACTTCTGGTAATTCTACGAATACCATGTCGCCAAGAAGTTCTTGTGCGTGCTCAGTGATACCTACAGTAAACGTACCGTCACCTTCGTCGCGAACCCACTCGTGTGAAGTAGCATATTTTAATTCGCTTGGGATATTGCTCATTTTTTTGTTCCTTTGGTTTATATTGGGTGATAACACCAAATTTTTTATATTACTTAGATAACTGATTTACCGTTACGTACAAAGCAAGGTTTAACAACCTTAACGTTAACCAGTTTTTTACGCATCTCTACTTGAGCTGTTTCGCCAGTTGAACGCGGAACGCGTGCAAGAGCGACACTGTGACCAAGTGTTGGTGAGAATGTACCAGAGGTAATCACCCCTTCACCACCTTCAACGATGACTTTTAAACCGCTACGCAATACGCCTTTTTCTTCAAGCACTAAACCAACTAGTTTGTCTGTGCTTTTGTCAGCGCGTTGCTGTTCTAATACTTCACGACCGATAAACTTACGATCTTCTGGCTCCCACGCAATCGTCCACGCCATGTTAGCAGCAAGTGGTGATACGCTTTCGTCCATATCTAGGCCGTAAAGGTTCATACCTGCTTCTAGACGAAGTGTGTCACGTGCTCCTAGACCCGCTGGCGCTACGCCTGCATCTAGAAGTTGTTGCCACAAATCAGCAGCTTGATCGTTAGGTACTACGATCTCATAACCATCTTCGCCAGTATAGCCTGTTGTTGCAATAAATAAATCACCAGCTTGCACACCAAAAAACGGCTTCATACCTTCAACAGCAGCTTGTTGCTCTGCAGTAAGTACAGTGGCCGTTTTAGCACGTGCATTAGGGCCTTGAACGGCAATCATTGCAAATTCAGGACGCTCAGTAACCGTTACGGCGAAATCAGCCGAAACTTTAGCTAAATGCGCTAAATCTTTTTCACGGGTTGCTGAGTTAACAACTAAACGGTAGTCAGTTTCTGAGAAGAAGTAGATGATAAGGTCGTCGATTACGCCGCCTTCTTCGTTAAGCATACCTGTGTAAAGTGCTTTACCCGGTACCGTTAACTTAGCAACGTCGTTTGCTACTAGCTTACGTAAGAACGCTTGTGCTTGTTCGCCTTGCACATCAACAATTGTCATGTGCGATACGTCAAACATACCTGCATCTGTGCGAACCGCATTATGCTCTTCGATTTGTGAGCCGTAGTTGATTGGCATTTCCCAGCCGTGAAAATCAACCATTTTTGCGCCAGCTTCAAGGTGCTTAGCATGTAAAACTGTTTTAGAAGTCATAATATTCCTTCACTTTTAAATTAACCCACTGAGTGGGCGTGGCCTCAATTTAATGAGGGGGAATAACATGGGCGGCGATTATACATTAGTTGCACAGTTGTCACACCCAAATTGCGATTTGTAACTACAAAAAACAGCTAAACACCCAAGTGTGTAGCTGTTTTTAAAATTTATACTTTAAGCAACATCCGCTAAGGTTAAATCAAACCCGAGCTGCTGTAAGTGCGCTTGCCATTTATCAAGCTCTGCTTGGCGCGCTACCAGTTGAAACTGCTGCTGATCTTGGTTATCAATCGCGGTAATAAATACCTCACCGCTTTGTGCACCATAACAGCTGCGCATGTCAGATAAACGCAGGCCTGGTGTTAGCTTAAAGTTATCTACCAAGGCATCAAACGCTTGCTCACCACTTAAGGTTAACGCGCTTAAGTCGTTACGCATAACATAATCAATATCGTAACGCAGTTGTTGCTCGTTTATTAGCGACTGTAGCTGCACGCTGGCGTCTTTGGCGAGTACAAAACGAAAAGCGGTCTCGTTAAAGTAATACAACGCATAAGCGTAGCTGCTTGTTAGGTCATCGTCTAATGAGCTGCGTAAGCCTAAACCGCTGGCGGTTAGCTTATTAATATCAAGACCTAAAATAGTCGTTAAAAATGGGATTGCTTCAGTGCCACTAAAATCCATAATGGCAGTATCGCTATTTGCTTGTAGCACGTTGTTTGCTGGCGTATTAGCTTGGCTGTGACGAGCAAACATTATTGGCGTAAAAGTCATATGTGACACCTATCAATCTTTAATGCTTGAAGTATATTGCCCCGTGCTTGCAACAACAAATTGTAATTATTTATCAATTGATAAATAATACTTATATATGCAGCCCTATAAATAGAATTTTTAAATGAAAAATATTTCTACCGATAGTTTACGCACCCTCGTTGCGGTTGTTGAAGTAGGTGGCTTTGCCAAAGCTGGCGAGTTATTAGGGCTGTCGCAACCGGCGGTTAGTCTGCAAATAAAACGGCTTGAAGATATGCTTGGCCACAAGCTATTTAAAAAGCAAGGGCAACGCCAAGTACTCAATCAATACGGTGAGTTATTGCTGCCTTTGGCAAAACAAATGTTGCAACAAAACGATGCCATTTTGCAGCAGTTCACCAGCGAAAACGTAACCGGTAAAGTGCGCTTAGGTATTCCCAGCGAATTTGCTGCGCGTATCTTGCCTTCTATTATTGGCGACTTTGTGGCGCTCTACCCTGATGTATCGCTAGAGGTTCGCTCGCGCTTAAGTAAACATTTATTGTCGGTATCGCGCCAAGATCAGTTTGATTTGGTGCTTGCTCTAAACGAAGAACTCGAGTCGGCCAAGTTCCCTATTTTTATGCAAGATCAACTGGTGTGGGTAGGTGATTTAAACCTAGCACAAAACGATGTAGTTACCCTTGTTACCGCTCCCGAGGGCTGTATTTATCGTCGCCGCGCGATTGAGGCATTGCAGCACGCAGGGATTAAATACCGTATTGCGTACAGTAATGCCGATTTAACAGGCCTTACTGCGGCATTAAAAGAAGGGTTAGGTATTACTGTTTTAGCAAAAAGCACCGTACCGAATGAGCTAAACTATCAACTACACACCAAGGATCTGCCTGAATTAGGCCAAATAGGAATTAGTTTAATTAAGCGAGCTGACGAACCGGGCAATGCAGTTGATAAACTTGCCGAGTTTATTGCGCTGCGTTTAACGTAAGCGAGTGGCGATTAATTCATTGATTGAGTATTTCGATGTGGATGTGAGTGTTTCGTTGTGCGTTTCGATGGATGAGTATTTCGATGAGTGTTGTTTTATTTCACCTTGAAAGTCTTTTTTCGGCATTAAAACGCCTTCTATGTTTCGTATTAAGGCGTTTCTAGCAAAATAAATTGCACGCTGACACCTAATCCCCCCCTCTGCAATACCCTACTTGTGGGCACGTTTTCGCCGTGCAGGTTTAAACTTATAACCTGCAAGGGGTTAGCGTGTTATGCAGCAACACATATTACCTTTGCATCATACTCACCCAATCAGCACATCGTTAAGTATTACTTAACGAGGTCTCGCACACAAATAATACTACAATACTACTGTATTTATTATTTTCATTTTAATTCATGAACTTATGCTTTATATCAATTTTATTACAAATAGGATTGATTCGTATTACTTTACATGTTTAAATTGCGCCGGTTAAAAAAATCTAAACATACACAGGACGCACAATGAAACCTACGTTTATTGTTTCAACTCTTTCTACTGCCATAGCGTTATCACTTAGCGCTAATGCTTTTGCTAAAGATGTAACTAAAGAAGAAAAGAACTTCGAGCAAATTACTGTCATTGGCTCTGCATCTGCTATTAACGATATTCCGGGTTCTGCTACTTTCATCAGCGAGCAAGATCTTGAAAAGTTTGAATACACCGACATCTCACGTGTTTTAAGTGCGGTACCCGGTGTATACGTTCAAGAAGAAGATGGCTATGGTCTACGCCCTAACATTGGTATGCGTGGTACAGGTACTGGCCGTAACGATAAAATCTCTGTAATGGAAGACGGCGTTCTTGTTGCTCCTGCTCCTTACTCTGCACCATCGGCTTACTACTTCCCTACTATGGGCCGCATGGAGTCTATCGAAGTACTTAAAGGTGCTGCATCGGTTAAATATGGTCCACGTACAACGGGCGGTGTTTTAAACTTAGTATCACGCAGCTTACCGACCGAAGGTTCTAAAGGTTTATTAAACGCTGAACTAGGTAGCGATGGTTTTTACAAAGGCCACGCATACTTCGGTAAAAAGAAAAACAATGCAGCAGGCTTAGTTGAAGTATTCACTTACGGCGCAGATGGCTTTAAAGAATTACCGGTTGGTAGCGATAACTCTGGTTTTGAAAAGAACGACTTCTTATTAAAGTTTGGTTTTGATTTTGGTGATAACGAAGCTCACAGCCTTGAAATGAAAGTTAAATACTCAGACGAGCGCTCTGATGAAACTTACATGGGCTTAACCGATGCAGACTACCAAGAAAACCCATATCGTCGTTATGCTGCCTCGCAAAATGATGAAATGAACACGCAACACAATGCATACCAAGTTAACTATGCATATCGCTTTGGTAAAGGTTACGAGTTACTTGCAACTGCTTACTTAAATGACTTCCACCGTAACTGGTATAAAGCGAGCAAAGTAAGCTCAAGCTACCTTGAACAGTACAGCGAATTTGAAGCAAACCCAACCAGCGAAGGTATCGAAGGGGTTGCTGTTAAAGCAAATAACCGTGACTACCAAGCGAAAGGTTTACAAACAGAGTTCCATATTCCTGCGGGTAACCACTACATTACAGTGGGTGCGCGTTATCACGAAGACGAAATGGATCGCTTCCAATGGCAAGACAAATACACGCTTAATCAAGACCTTTCAATGACGCTAACTGAAAAAGGCGTACCAGGTTCAGATAGCAACCGTGTAGATAGCGCTGAAGCTACAACGCTATTCATTCAAGATGAGTGGTCATTAGACGCATTAGTAATTAGCGCGGGTCTGCGTTATGAAGATATCACGATTAAACGTGAAGAATGGGCAAAATCAGATCCAACACGTGCAAACGGTTTAACTAAAAATATCAGCAACGACACTGAAATTTTAGTGCCGTCACTGGGCGCAACATACACTGTTAGCGATAGCTTAACGCTACTTGCTGGTATTCAAAAAGGGTATGCGCCAGCAGCACCAGGTAATGCGGATCAAGAAGAAGAAGAGAGTGTTAACATTGAGCTTGGAGGTCGTTACGACTATGCAGGCTTTAATGGTGAAGTGATTTACTTTAACTCTGACTACACGAACATGCACGGTAACTGTACTGCTGCTGTAGGCTGTAACGACAATAACATTGGCGACCAGTACAACTACGGTGAAGTGTCGGTATCTGGTTTTGAAGTGAGCGCCGGTAAAGTGTTTGCAACAGATACAGCCTCATTCCCTGTGCGTTTAACGTATACCTACACAAACTCTGAGTTTGAAAATGACTTTGAATCAGATCTTTGGGGCAGCGTTAAAAGTGGTGATGCTATGCCATATGTACCAGAAAACCAGCTAGCGCTTTCGTTTGGTGCCGAGTTCTCAAGCTTTGTGTTTGATACGCAAATGCGTTATGTGTCTGATGCACACGCTGACTTATCAACTTCAGGTCGTAACGCAATTGACAGCCGTGTAGTGTGGGATTTAGCCGCTAAATACCTTATCGACGACAAACAAAAAGTATACCTAACGGTCGACAACCTGTTTGACAAAACCTACGTTGCAAACCGTGCAAACGGAGGTATTCAACCTGGTAAGCCACGTACCCTTCAAGTAGGTTACAGCTACTCTTTTTAATACCCAAGCGTACTAATAAGAAAGCCGCGTGATGAAAGTCACGCGGCTTTTTATTTTGCTTTTTTCAAGCTTAACTTTTCACACATAAAAAAACCTCCCGCAGGAGGTTTTTATCAGTATAAATAAACGGTGTGTTTATTATTGACCTTTCACTTCTTTAAGACCATTGAAAGGTGCTTTTTCACCTAACGCTTCTTCAATACGAAGAAGTTGGTTGTATTTAGCAACACGGTCAGAACGGCTTAATGAACCTGTTTTAATTTGACCAGCCGCTGTACCAACAGCAAGATCTGCAATTGTTGCATCTTCTGTTTCACCTGAACGGTGAGAGATAACAGCAGTGAAACCAGCATCTTTTGCCATTTTAATCGCAGCAAGCGTTTCAGTTAATGAACCGATTTGGTTGAACTTGATTAGGATTGAGTTAGCAATACCGTTATCAATACCACGCTTTAAGATTTTCGTGTTTGTTACGAAAAGGTCGTCACCTACTAATTGAACTTTATCGCCAATTAGTTTTGTTTGGTGTGCGAAACCGTCCCAATCAGACTCATCTAGGCCGTCTTCAATTGAAACAATTGGGTACTGCTCTGTTAGGTCTTTAAGGAAATAGTTAAATTCTTCTGACGTGAATTTTTTACCTTCGCCTTTCAGGTCGTAGATGTTTGCTTCTTTGTCGTAGAACTCAGATGCAGCACAGTCTAGCGCTAAAGTAATGTCTTTACCTAGCTCGTAACCTGCATTTGCAACAGCCACTTTAATTGCAGCAAGTGCCGCTTCATTTGATTCAAGGTTTGGTGCAAAACCACCTTCATCACCTACTGATGTAGAGTGACCGTCTGCTTTAAGTACTTTTGCAAGACTGTGGAATACTTCTGCGCCCATGCGCAGTGCTTCACGGAAGTTTGTAGCGCCAACTGGCTGGATCATGAACTCTTGGATATCAACAGAGTTATCTGCGTGCTCACCACCGTTGATGATGTTCATCATTGGTAATGGCATAGAGTAAACGCCCGGCGTACCATTTAAGTCAGCGATGTGCTCATAAAGCTCAACACCTTTAGAGTTTGCAGCTGCTTTCGCTGTTGCTAAAGATACCGCTAAGATTGCGTTAGCACCTAATTTTTCTTTATTTTCAGTGCCGTCTAAATCTAGCATTACTTGGTCAACAGCTTGTTGATCAAGTGCGCTTTGGCCTTTAAGAGCCGCTGCGATTTCGTTATTGATATAACCTACCGCTTTTAAAACACCTTTACCTAAGTAACGTGCTTTATCACCATCACGTAATTCAAGCGCTTCGCGAGTACCTGTTGATGCACCAGAAGGTGCTGCAGCACGGCCCCATGAACCATCAGCTAAATGTACATCAGCTTCAACAGTTGGGTTACCACGCGAGTCCATGATTTCGCGACCAATCACTTTTACGATTTCTGACATCTTGATTCCTCTTTTCCCGAAAATGGTGAGTTTATGCCAACTTTGTTAATTCGTTGGCTTTTTAAAACAAATAAGCCGTGCATATAGCACGGCCTATTTAAATTACGATGACGCTTTTTGGTGAGTGTGTGCAGCTGCAACAAACCCTTCAAATAGCGGGTGACCATCACGTGGTGTTGACGTGAATTCCGGGTGGAATTGCGCGGCAATAAACCAAGGGTGATCTTTATTTTCGATAATTTCGACTAGTTTCTTATCTTCAGATAAACCAGTGAAACTTAAACCTGCTTTTTCAAGCTGTTCTACGTAGTGGTTATTTACTTCGTAGCGATGACGGTGACGTTCAACAATTTCGTCACTACCGTATACTTCACTTACTTTAGAGCCTGGCGTTAAGTGACATTTTTGTGCGCCTAAACGCATTGTGCCACCAAGGTCAGACTGCTCATCACGTACTTCAACGTTACCGTCGGCATCTTGCCACTCGGTGATTAAGCCAACCACTGGGTGTGCTGATTTTGCATTGAATTCCGTTGAGTTTGCATCTGCAAGGCCTGCAACGTTACGCGCATACTCAATAAGTGCCACTTGCATACCTAAACAAATGCCTAGGTAAGGTACTTTGTTTTCACGTGCGTATTTAGCCGCTAAAATCTTACCTTCAACACCACGACCACCAAAACCACCTGGTACTAAAATAGCGTCAAGGTGAGAAAGCATCTCAGTGCCTTTGCTTTCTAAGTCTTGTGAATCAACGTATTCGATGTTCACTGTTAAACGGTTTTTAAGACCCGCATGCTTTAATGCTTCGTTTACTGACTTGTAAGCGTCTGGTAGTTCAATGTACTTACCTACCATACCAATTGTCACTTCACCCGTTGGGTTAGACTCTTGATATAATACTTGCTCCCACTCAGATAAATCTGCTTCTGGGCACTCAAGGTAAAAACGACGACACACAAAGTTATCAAGTTCTTGTGACTTAAGTAACGCTGGGATCTTGTAGATGCTTTCTACGTCTGGTAATGAAATAACGGCTTTTTCTTCCACGTTAGTGAAAAGTGCGATTTTTGCGCGCTCGTTATTAGGTAATTTACGATCAGAACGACAAATTAAGATATCTGGTTGGATACCAATCGAACGTAATTCTTTTACTGAATGTTGTGTTGGTTTAGTTTTAACTTCACCTGCAGGGCCTAAGAATGGCACAAGCGTTAGGTGAATAAACAATGCGCGCTCACGGCCGATTTCTGTGCCAAGCTGACGAATTGCTTCTAAGAACGGTTGTGACTCAATGTCACCCACTGTACCACCAATTTCAACGATGGCTACATCACGACCTTCGGCACCGTCGTATACACGTTGCTTAATGTCGTTTGTGATATGTGGAATAACCTGAATTGTTGCACCAAGGTATTCACCGCGACGCTCACGTCGTAAAACATCTTCATAAACACGGCCTTGTGTGAAGTTGTTGCGGCTACTCATCTTAGTACGGATGAAACGCTCATAGTGACCTAAATCAAGGTCAGTTTCTGCACCGTCTTCAGTAACATATACTTCACCGTGCTGAATTGGGCTCATAGTGCCTGGGTCAACGTTGATGTAAGGATCCAGCTTTAAAATAGTCACGTTTAAACCACGTGCTTCTAAAATTGCGGCTAACGACGCTGCTGCAATACCTTTACCCAACGAAGAAACAACCCCGCCAGTAACGAAGATAAATTTTGTACTCATGCGAACCCTAGAATATCAGGAATTAAAAGGAATAATATAGAATCAAGACGGGGCGATATTATAGCAAAGGCACTGCTATCAATCCAGATAAAATTAGCAAATAAGTGCACAAAAAACGAGCGCGGCATTCCTGTCCCTATGCTGTGTCATTGTGGGTGCTTTTTAATGGCTTCCCACGCGCTGTCCATCTCTTCTAAACTGGCGGTCTCTAAACATTGCCCGCGCTCACTTAAATAAGCGGCCACTTTTTCAAAGCGTGCCATAAACTTAGCGTTAGCACTGCGTAATAATTGCTCAGGGTCGCGTTTCATATGACGGGCCACATTGACCGTTGCAAATAACAAATCGCCCAGCTCTTCTGCGCTGTGTTCTGAGTACGGATCATGTGCAAGCGCTTCTTTCACTTCCCCGACTTCTTCGGCCACTTTATCAAGTGCCCCCTGATAGCTTGGCCAATCGAAGCCAAGACTTGCCACCCGCTGCTGAATCTTTTTCGCCTTAGTAAGCCCTGGCATCGCATCGGGAATGTCTTGCCATAAACTCAGTTGCTGTGTGGGTGCTTTTTGCGCCCGCTCTTGTGCTTTTATTGCTTGCCACTGCTGTGATAATTCGGCCTCTGTGAGTGTTGTTTTTTCAGCGAACACATGAGGGTGCCTGCGCACTAGTTTTTCGTTTAATGTGCTGACAACGTCATTAAAATCAAATAGCCCCTGCTCTTTTGCAAGCTGCGCGTAAAACACAACCTGAAAGAGTAAGTCACCCAGTTCACTTTTAAGCTCACTCAACTCGCCCTTTTCAATGCAGTCAGCAACTTCGTAAGCCTCTTCAATGGTATGAGGCACTATCGATTTAAAATTTTGTTTTAAATCCCACGGGCACCCAGTATCTGGGTCCCGTAGTTTTTCCATGATCGCTAATGAGTCATCAATACTGTGTTTATCTGTCATTACGCATGCCCACGTTTTGCTTCATGGACCCCTTCAATTTGGTGAAGTTTAGATAACAAGCGGTTTGTGCTTGATAAGTCGTGAACTTCTACCTGCATTGAGAAAAGTGCTAATTGCTTGTCTTCGACTGTGTTGACGTTCATGTTCAGCACATTTACTTTTTCATTGGCAAGTACAGAGCTAATATCACGAATAAGCCCTGATCTATCGGTTGCCTCTACTTTAATGGTTAGCGTGTAAGAGCCATTTACATCGTCTGACCAACTTACTGAGATCACACGCTCTGGGTGCTTTTCTCGCAGTTTTTCAAATGAATCACAGTCTTCACGGTGAACGGCAATCCCCCGCCCTTGCGTGATATACCCAATAATTTCATCGCCGGGAACAGGGCGACAACATTTAGCCACGTGGCTCAATAAACTGCCGACGCCATCAACCACAATGCCATTTTTATCACCGTTGACACTTTTTGGTTTTTTAAACCTGATTTGTGGCTCGTCGTCATCACGGTCACTAATAAAGTTAAGCAACTGGTTAAGACGCACATCACCTGCGCCAACAGCGACCATTAAATCTTCAAGACCCCGTAAGTTAAAGCGCTCTATCGCGGGGGTAAGATCTTTGGTTGTAAGATCGAGCTTGTGTAGTTCTGTTTCTAGAATTTCTTTACCGGCACTTAAGTTTTTATCGCGGTCGAGCTGCTTAAACCAATGATGAATTTTCGAACGTGCTCGCGACGATTTAATATAGCCTAACGACGGATTTAACCAATCTCGGCTCGGGTTCGCTTGCTTTTGCGTTAAAATCTCAACCTGATCGCCCGTACTTAGTTGGTACGTAAAAGGCACAATTTTGCCAAATACTTTTGCGCCAATACACCGGTGCCCTACATTAGAGTGAATGTAGTAGGCAAAATCGAGCGGCGTCGCACCGAGTGGTAAATCAAAAATATCGCCTTTCGGTGTAAACACGTAAACACGGTCTTCCACCACCTGATTTTTAAGCTCTTCGGCTAAGTCGCTGCCATCAACAACTTCTTCTTGCCATTGCAGTAACTTACGCAACCAGCTAATTTTTTGCTCATAACCTGAGCCACGCCCCGGTAATGCGCCTTCTTTGTACATCCAGTGAGCCGCGACACCGAGCTCGGCATCTTGGTGCATCTCGCTGGTACGAATTTGAATTTCGACGGTTTTACCTTCAGGACCAAACACCACGGTATGAATCGATTGATAACCATTTTGTTTTGGCGTTGCAATGTAGTCATCAAACTCTTTATTTAAATGACGCCAGTTTGTGTGAACAATCCCCAAGGCCGCGTAGCAATCTTGCAAACGCTCAACCACAATACGCATGGCACGAATATCAAATAATTGATCGAACTCGTAGTTCTTCTGCGCCATTTTTTTATAAATGCTAAAAATATGTTTCGGGCGACCATACACCTCGCCAGCAATACCCGCCTCTTGGAGGCGTGCTTTAACCAGTGCCACCATATTTTCCATGTAGGCTTCACGGGCAAGCCGTTTATCGTCTAATTGCTTGGCAATATTTTTGTAGGTGTCTGGGTGCAAATAACGAAAAGATAAGTCTTCTAGCTCCCACTTAAGCTGACCTATCCCTAAACGATTGGCGAGTGGCGCAAAAATATCGCGCGTTTCTTTTGCTGCTATTACGCGCTCTTCTTCACTGCCATTTTTCACTTCGCGTAGGTAACACACTTGTTCAGCCAGTTTAATAACCACTGCACGCACATCTTCAACCATTGCCAAAAGCATACGGCGAATATTATCAATTTGAACGGTGCCTTTACCCTGATGTGCTAAGGTGCTGATGGTTGCCATTTGGCTCACACCAGTAAGCAGCAAGGCAACGTGGTTACCAAGCTTATCTGTTACTGTGTCGATAGAAATTTTTTCAGCTAAAAAATACGGCGTTAAAAAGGCGGTTGCCAATGAATCAGCATCTAAATTTAGCTCAGCTAAAATCTCCACCATTTCAATGGCCATATTCTGGCGTTTAACATCATCGCAATGCAGGCACAATTGATGCGCCTGTTCTAATAAGGTAGATTTATCTTCTGTTAGCGCTAACAGCTCTATACGGCTGGTAAAATCACTCGGCTTAGTAAGCTGATGTGACTGTCTAGTGGCTACCATAGTGCGCTTTACCTCCTGTGAAATAACGCCATCGTTTCAATATGCCCTGTATGCGGGAACATATTCATAAGCCCCATTTTTTCAATGCTGAAGCCTGCTTGTAAAATAATTGCACTGTCACGGGCTAAAGTAACAGGATCACAAGAGACATATAAAATCGTTTTAAACTGAGTAAGTGGTAACTGCTCTAAAATAGCCATAGCGCCAGTTCGTGACGGGTCAAGCACCAATACATCAATGTCTTTGCTGAACCACGCAGCTGATTGCATTGATTGAGTTAAATCAAAGCAATAAAAATCGGTATTCGATAATGAGTTAGTTTGCGCATTTTGTTTCGCTAATGCAACCGCAGAATCCACTCCTTCGACACCAATAACGTGTTTTGCATACTTTGCAATCAATAATGAAAAATTACCAATACCACAAAATAAATCTAATACCTGTTCATGACCCTGTAAATCAAGCCACTCTTTTGCTTGATGTAACATGGCTTGATTAACATGCGGATTTACTTGCACAAAGTTCTCTAAGCCAAACTCAAAGGTTAAGTCGTACTCTGGTATAGTGTAGTACGGCATTGGATGATGAGTGTGATCAATCTCACCACTGTGTGATTGCCATACTAGGCACCATTGATACTCATCACAGGCTTTCTCAACAACCGTTTTAAGCGCATTGCTAATTGGTTTTGTATGGCGAATGACAACATAAGCGGCATTGTCTGCCTCGCACAGTTGTAAGTGACTAATACAGCTTAGCCCTGCATGGTTATTTATCAGTTCATCAAAGACCGTAAATAACGCGCTAAATTTAGTTGAAAGCACATCACAACGCTCAATACTCACGAGCTGCTTTGACCCTTGAGCACGATAACCAACGCGCATTTTTTTCGCGGCTTTATCATGCATTACGGCAACACGTGCCGATCGTCTGTAATGACGCGCTTCACTAACAAGCGGCGCTTGCCAATTTAAATTCTCTGCTTTGGCAAATTTACTGAATAGCTGGCTCACAGCTGCTTGCTTTTCAACTAATTGCTGCGATGCATCGAGGTGTTGTAACTGACAACCACCACATACTTGATAATGCTGACAAAAAGGCGTTACTCGATGCGCTGACGCGCGCAATACTTTTTTGCAATCAGCACTGGCAAAACGTGCCTTATCGTCAATGAGCTGTGCTTTAACTTCCTCGCCGGGCAGCGCACCGTTCACAAAGCACACTTTACTGCCTTGCTTTGCAACACCTCGTCCTTGGTGATCCATGGCCGAAACGGTGAGTGTGAGCATTTTTTGTGAGACGGATTTCTTTTTAGCTTTGAAAATCTGTGCCATCGGGCAACACCTTAATTATTGATAAAGCGGGAGTAAGTATATACTCTTAAACTACGATAATAATGATAACAACATCTTTTATGACTAAATTTGGCTTACGTGACTCAGTCTTAACCCTCACACTTATACCGACTGTGATCATAGGCTTGTTGCTGGGCGGTTATTTTACAATAAATCGTTACATTGAGCTCGATGAAATTTTGTATCAACAAGGCGAGACCATCATTGAGCCCCTTGCTATCGCTGTAGAGCAACCTTTACTTAAACGAAATAAAGCGCTGTTAACTCGTTTAGTTAGTCATACTCACAACAAACACTCGCCTGCTATTCAGTCTATTGCTATTTTTGATGAAAATAACGAGCTGGTTATTTTCAGTAAATACCAAAGTGAATTTAGAGAGCTGATGAACACGAACAAACCGATATTAGACGGTGTTCATATGCAAAGCTCAGAACATTATTTAACCTTTTCAACGGCTATTATTAATCATAGCCGCCAAGACATGATATGGAATCACCATAGTTATCAGGCTTCTTTAGGCACTGTGGTGATCATGCTCAATAAGCAGCAAGCCATTATTGGTCAACAACGTGCGTTATTAGTGAGTGGTGTAGTTATTTTACTGGCGCTTGTTTTAGCAACCGTGCTGGCGTTTAGATTATCGCGTATGTTTATTCAACCTCTTAATAAGTTAGTACTTGCTACAGATAAACTTAATGAGGGTAAAGTCGATACAGGCCTTGATCAAAAAATGTTTGGCGAATTTGAGCTCCTTCGTGAAGGACTTAATACGATTTCAGACACCATGGTGATGCAACGCGATGAAATGCAAAAGCACATTGACCAAGCCACTGCAGATTACCGAGAAACACTCGAACAGTACGAAACACAAAATATTCAGCTGAGTATTGCAAAAAAAGATGCTCAAGATGCCAACCGTGTTAAATCAGATTTCTTAGCGAAAATGAGTCACGAATTACGTACTCCTTTAAATGGGGTTATTGGCTTTACGCGTCAGCTATATAAAACGCCTCTGAATAAACACCAAAAGGATTACCTCGATACGATTGAGTTGTCTGCTAACAGTTTAATGACCATTATCAGCGATATTTTAGATTTCTCGAAATTAGAAGCCGGTGCGATGGAACTCGAATCGATGCAGTTTCAACTGCGCGATACCATCAATGAAGTATTAACATTGCTTGCTCCTAGCGCCCACGAAAAACAACTCGAGCTATCTATATTTATTCACCCGCAAGTGCCCGATAACTTAACTGGCGACCCGACTCGCTTTAAGCAAATTTTAATTAACTTACTCAGTAATGCGATAAAGTTCACCGAAAAAGGGTCTATTAAAGTCGATGTCGGTTATCGTTTGCTTGATGAAGAGCGAGCCTCTATTTTGGTGTCGGTAACCGATACCGGTGTGGGTATACCTATGGATAAGCAAGATGCTTTATTCACACCATTTGGCCAAGCCGATTCAAGTATTACCCGCAAATTTGGCGGCACAGGCTTAGGGTTAATTATTACCAAGCATATTGTTGAAGCCATGAATGGCCGCATTACCTTAAACTCAGCCCCCGGTAATGGCACCTGCTTTACGTTTAATGCGGTGTTTAGAACGCCGTCTAATTCAATCACCAGTGACTTACCAACTCAATCACTGATTAATAAACGCATTCTATACTTAGAACCGCACGAACATACGCACCAAGCAACCTTGTCATTGTTGAATGAGTGGCAAACACAAGTTACCGCCTGTACTGATGAAGAAAGTTTCTTAAACGAGATAAACAAAGACTTTAGTTACGATATTTGTATTATCGGTCACACCGCAACAATCGATGATATGCAGCAGCTTAAAGGCTACGTTAAAGCGGTAAGACCCGTCACTGACTATTTATACATTATGCTCAATACGGTGTCGCATAATATGCGTGAAGCCTTTGTGGGTAGTGGTGCTGATGCCTGTTTAAGTAAACCACTTAATCATCGTAAATTATGTGAAGTATTAGCAGCCCCGTATCGCCTTGACCATCCGGTACACAATATTGAGCAAGGCGATGAAAAACTACTGCCATTAAAAGTGCTGGTTGTTGATGATAATGACGCAAATCTAAAACTTATTTGTACGCTATTAGATGAACAAATTGAGCTTATTGATACCGCCCATAATGGTTCACAAGCCTATAGCTTAAGTAAAAGCCATAAATACGACTTAATATTTATGGATATTCAAATGCCTATTATGGATGGCATTACAGCGTGTAAGCTTATTCGTGAGTCATCACTTAATGAAGACACCCCAATTATTGCGGTAACAGCGCATGCGTTGGCTGGTGAAAAAGAGCAGCTGCTAAAAGATGGCTTTAAAGGTTATTTAACCAAACCGATTGACGAAGATATGCTAAAGCAGATCATTAGTGATCATAGCCCACAATCCCCTATTAACCGAGAGCGAAGCAAAACAGTTGCCGTTCAATCTGAACCTCCATTTGAGAGCACACGCCTAGATTGGCAGCTTGCGCTACAGCGCGCAGGCGGCAAAGAAGAACTCGCTCTTGAAATGCTCAATATGCTGTTACTCAGCGTGCCTGAGACCTTGCGTCTACTCAATGAAGCAATAGAAAATGAAGATTGCGAGCATGTACTTAGCATCGTGCATAAGTTCCATGGCGCGTGTTGTTACACCGGCGTACCAAAGCTAAAATCGCTTGCCGAAACCCTTGAAACGTCACTAAAAGGCGATTGTGATTTAAATTATATTGAACCTGAATTATTTGAGCTTATTGACGAGCTGAATAATTTGTTAAGTGATGCAGGCATGGTAGAGCAGCAACGATAAAAGCCGCTCAATAAAACGATATAAAGGAATATATAAATGAAAAGTTATTTAATTCTAGCGGGCAGTTTACTTGCCTTTGGCTGTGCTTCAACTGCAGATAAACCGATGACACTAGAGTATGCGGATTTATCAGTTAGCTATGATGAATTGAAAACACCAAAATGGCAGCAACTTGAGCGCTTTCCTGCCAGATACCCAAAAAAAGCAGTTATCCAAGCAACAGAAGGGTGCGCGACCATTGAGTATGTTATTACGCCACACAATGAGATTAAAGATATTCAGGTAGTTGCCTCTACTCACCCTGTATTTGCCGATGCAGCAAAAGAAGTAATCACGCATTGGCACTGGAATGAGCTGCCGCAAAATATTACTGATAAAGCGGTGAAAACCCAAACTCGCTTTGATTTTTGTTTTGACACACCCGAGCAATCTTGTAGAACACTAAAACCTAATTATTCATGCCCTAGTCGCGATATTATTTATTCTACGGGTACGCGAATTGTGAAGTATTAAAGGGAGCCTGCTTTGTATTTTATCTTACTTATTCTCTTTAGCGCTATTTCACTCACGTGGTTTTTCCTTCGCTATAAAAAACTAAGTAAAGAAGCTAATAACTACGTAAAAATCAATTACGCTGAGCAGTGGCAAACATACGAAAGTAAAGCCCGCTTAATGAGAGCAACACCCAACTCAATTGTGTTTCATTCAATTAAACAAGGCGAATTGTCGGCCATTGATGATGGTGTTTTAAAAAGCTTTAAGAAAAAGCATCAGTACATAGTTACCCTACTCTGTATTTCACCTTTGTTATCATCATTGCTTGCACAATTTATTGCGTATTTGATGAAATAAAAAGCGCGCTGGATACAACATCCACCGCGCTCTCAATTCAATACTTGCTTAAAAGTGCTTGAAGCTTATATTTACAAACGCGCCTCAATCATCAGGCGTTTCATATCACGTACTGCTTTGTCTAGGCCGTCAATCGCGGCACGCGCAATAATCGCATGACCAATGTTTAACTCGTAAATTTCTGGCATTGCAGCAATTGGTTTTACGTTGTGGTAGTGCAGGCCATGACCAGCATTTACAATTAAACCAAGACCGTGGGCGTATTGTACACCGCTGCGAATACGCTCAAGCTCTGTATGTAGCTCTTCGTCGTTTTCTGCATCAGCATACGCGCCAGTATGAATTTCTACATACGGTGCGTTACAGGCTTTAGCAGCATCAAGTTGCGCGTTATCAGCATCAATAAATAACGATACTTTAATACCCGCTGCCGTTAATTTTTCAGTCGCCGCTTTTACTTTTTCAAAGTTACCCACTACGTCTAGGCCGCCTTCTGTTGTTAGCTCTTCGCGTTTTTCAGGCACTAAACACACATAAGCGGGTTTTACTTCAAGCGCAATATCAATCATTTCATCAGTCACGGCAACCTCAAGATTCATACGCGTTTGAATGGTTTTAGCCATTACATACACGTCACGGTCTTGAATATGACGACGGTCTTCACGCAAATGAATGGTGATACCATCTGCACCGGCATGCTCTGCAACACTGGCTGCATGAGCAGGATCTGGGTAACTTGTGCCACGCGCTTGGCGTAAAGTGGCAATATGATCAACGTTTACACCAAGAAGAATATCTTTCATTTTTTTACCTGTTTAAAACAACGATTAACGGCTGCTATTCAGCCTACTTAATAAATAACTCACGACTTTTTAATGGCTTTTTACCGAGTAAAGGCTTGAGTAAGTAACGACTTAACTGCTTTGCCATATATAACACATCAGGCGCGCTGAAGTCATGGGCAGCAATGGCATTTAATTGCGCACCTGAAAAACCACTGTGCGGGTCGTCATGCAGCAAAAAGCCATATTCAGCAAAGTACTGGTAACTGGCACTGCCAATGATCTCATCACCGTGCGCGTCGACACTAAAATCAACCCCATAACCGAGCAATTCGAGTAACTGAAATTCATACGAACGTAACACTGCTTGCAAATGTTGAGTACCCGATAAATCACTCAAGTGCTGTTTATACAAATGGTAAACACTTTCCATAGGTTCATTGATAGGTACGATACGATTCGTTAATTCGTTTAAATAAAATCCACAATACAACTCAGTCCCCGTGAGCATGGTTTGCGTGCCATGGGGTTCAAAACGATTAATGTATTTTAAATCTGATTTACCGCTGTATTGTACCAGCAGTGATTGGAAAGGTTGCAGTTGTGCTTTATGTTTAGTGGCCTGGCGACCACTAATTCGGGCCAGCATTCTAAGCTGACCCACGCCTTCTACCAGCATATCAAGCATTACTTGTGAGTCACTAAATGGACGTCGGTGCAACAAGTATGCTGTGTAGAAATCGCTATCCATGGCGTCTCAAGCTAAGCTTAATCTTCACCATAGCCTAAGCTGCGTAGCGCACGCTCATCATCAGCCCAGCCAGACTTCACTTTAACCCAAAGTTCTAAAAATACTTTGTTATCAAGCATCTCTTCAAGGTCTTTACGTGCTTCACGGCCAATAACTTTTAGCTTTTCGCCTTTATTGCCAATAACCATGCGTTTTTGCGTTTCACGCTCAACTAAGATCAGGCCATTAATTTGCCACACGCCGTTATCGAGCCATTTAAACTGCTCTATTTCAACGGTAACAGAATACGGTAATTCATCACCCATAAAACGCATTAGCTTTTCACGGATAACCTCTGCCGACATAAAACGCATCGAACGGTCTGTCACATAATCTTCAGGGAAGTAAAACTCACACAGCGGAAGACGCTTAGTTACTTCTGCTTTTATAAGCTCAATGTTTTTACCCTGTTTTGCTGAGACAGGAATAATACCAACAAAATCAAATTTATTGCCTAAAAACTGCATGTGCGGAAGCACTAAGTCGCGGTCTTTTACTTGGTCAATTTTATTCATAACCAATAGCACTGGACGACCACTTTGACGGACTTTATTCAGTACCATCTCGTCATCTTCATTCCAGTGAGTGCCTTCAACCACAAAAATAATCAGCTCTACATCACCAATCGAACTGGATGCAGCACGGTTCATTAAACGGTTAATGGCACGCTTTTCTTCAACATGTAGACCCGGTGTATCAACGTAGACTGCTTGGTATTTACCTTCGGTATGAATACCCATAATACGGTGACGCGTGGTCTGTGGTTTGCGCGAGGTAATACTCACCTTTTGCTCAACAATGTAGTTAAGTAAGGTCGATTTACCCACATTTGGACGACCAACAATGGCCACCATCCCACAGTGCGTATCAAGCTCTGCAGGTTCTTTGCTAATTAAATCATCAAGATTCATTTTTAAGTATCTTTAAGGCTTTTTCAGCAGCTTTTTGCTCGGCTTTACGACGCGAGCTTCCTACTGAGATAATGCTATCCATCCCTTCAACAATACATTCAACCGTGAATGTTTGATTGTGCGCTTGGCCTTTTGTATCAATGACAGTGTAGCCCGGTAACGATAATTTGCGCGCTTGTAAGTACTCTTGAAGTAATGTTTTTGGATCTTTTTGGTTTAAGCCAGGAGAAATTGCATCAAGGCGTGATTCATACCAATCTAAGATTAACTCACCACATTGTTCAATGCTTGAGTCTAGGAACACGGCACCAATAATGGCTTCTACTGCATCGGCAAGAGTCGATTCACGACGGAAGCCACCACTTTTCAGCTCGCCAGGCCCTAAGCGTAAGTAATCGCCCAGACCAAATTCAAGGCCAAACTCAGCCAGTGTTTGACCACGTACTAAGGTTGAGCGCATGCGGCTTAAGTCGCCTTCACGTGCTTTTGGAAATTTAGTATAAAGCGCATTCGCAATCACGAAGCTCAAAATCGAATCGCCTAAAAACTCTAAACGCTCGTTATGTTGACCTTTGTGGCTGCGGTGCGTCATTGCCTGTTCAAGCAAAGCTTGATCAGTAAATGTATAACCTATTTTGTTGTATAACTCTGTTACGTTTTTTTTCATCGTTACTGAATATTACCTAGGCGTTCAAAACGAACACCAGTTGGAACCCAGCCTGGTAAAAAGTCATCTGGGCCATTTTCAAATTCAAAACTCATCCATATAAAGACGGCTTTACCTACCAAGTTTTCTTTTGGCACAAAGCCCCAAAAGCGACTGTCTTGGCTGTTATCACGGTTATCACCCATCATAAAATAATGATCGGCAGGAACAACCCACTCGTCAGAGCGTGTACCCGGTTGTTGATAATAACGGCCTTTCATTTCAAGCGCCTCTGGGTTAATCAAAATGTTGTGATTCAATGGGCTTAGGTTTTCTTCTAAACGCACTAAATTCATTGACCCTTGCTTGAACTCGTCACTATTGAGAATTTCCATATCTATTTTATTGTATTCATTACACAGCAAATCACCTTGCTGTTCGACACCTTCTTCACATTTTGGCTGAATATAAAGGTGCTTATTGCGATAAACAATTTTATCGCCAGGTAAACCAATGGCACGTTTAATGTAATCAATACGCTCATCTAATGGGTATTTAAATACCACAATATCACCGCGTTCTGGCTCATCCACATCCACTAGTTGGGTGCGCCAAATTGGGTCTTTAATGCCGTATGAGTACTTTTGTACCAAAATAAAGTCACCAACAAGTAATGTTGGCATCATTGAGCCTGATGGAATTTGAAACGGTTCAAAAATAAATGAACGGAAAATAGTAATAGCCGCAATCATCGGAAAGATTGATTTAGCCGTTTCAGTAATACTTGGCTCTGGTGCAATTAATGCAGCGGTTTCTTCGTCTAATTCACCGCCCGCCGCGTTTTGAGCAAGGGCGATACGCTGTTGACGTTTAGGCGCAAACATAAAGTGGTCAATTAACCAGATTAAGCCTGAGCCTAGCGTTAACAACACTAAAAAAATCGAAAAGTAACCCGCCATGCATTAATTCCTTTATTTACTTCTAATTATTTACCAACTTTGAGGATAGCTAAGAATGCATCTTGCGGTACTTCAACGTTACCTAGTTGCTTCATTCGCTTTTTACCTTCTTTTTGCTTCTGAAGAAGCTTTTTCTTACGGCTCACGTCACCACCGTAACATTTTGCAATTACGTTTTTACGTAATTGTTTAACCGTTGTACGCGCTATAACATGCTGACCAATTGCCGCTTGAATTGCAATATCAAATTGTTGACGCGGAATGAGCTCTTTAAGCGCTTCAGCTAACTGACGACCACGCGATTGTGCAATATCACGGTGTACAATAATAGCTAATGCATCTACACGCTCACCATTAATAAGTACGTCAACACGTACCATGTCTGATGCTTGGAAATGCTTAAAGTTATAATCAAGCGAAGCAAAACCACGGCTTGTTGATTTTAACTTATCAAAGAAATCCATAACCACTTCAGCCATCGGTAATTCATACGTTACCGCAACTTGCTTGCCGTGATAGTTCATTTTAGTTTGTACACCACGCTTTTCAACACAAAGCGTAATAACGTTACCTAAAAACTCTTGCGGAACTAATATGTTAGCTTCAACAATTGGCTCACGGATTTCAAGAATGTTGTTTACCGGCGGAAGATCAGATGGATTATCAATCTGTTTAACGCCCTCTTTGGTTTCTACTTCGTAGATTACCGTAGGTGCCGTAGTAATAAGATCAATGTCGTATTCACGCTCAAGACGCTCTTGAATAATCTCCATGTGTAGCATACCTAAGAAGCCACAACGGAAACCAAAACCAAGTGCAGTTGAGTTTTCTGGTTCGAAGAATAACGATGCATCGTTCAAGCTAAGTTTATCTAGCGCATCACGGAATGATTCATAATCATCCGATGAAATTGGGAACATACCCGCATAAACCTGTGGTTTAATGCGTTGGAAACCCGGTAGACGCTCTGGTGCAGAGTTGCGCTGTAACGTAATTGTATCGCCAACAGGGGCACCATGAATCTCTTTAATACCAGCAATAACAAAGCCTACTTCACCGGTTTTTAATAAACCCGTGTTAGTTTGTTTTGGTGTGAAAATACCCACTTTATCTGCGATATGAACTTGTTCGTTCGACATGATCTTAATTTTATCGCCCGCGCGTAATTCACCGTGTTTAATACGCACAAGTGATACAACGCCTTGGTATGGGTCAAACCATGAATCAATAATAAGCGCTTGTAATGGCTTATCTTTGTCGCCAACTGGTGGCGGAATATCTTTAACAATAACTTCGAGTACGTCTTCAATACCCACGCCTGTTTTTGCACTGCAACGCACGGCTTCAAGCGCATCAATACCAATAATGTCTTCGATTTCTTCTGCAACACGAAGTGGGTCCGCTTGCGGTAAGTCGATTTTATTCAGTACTGGAATAACTTCTAAATCCATTTCAATCGCTGTGTAACAGTTCGCAAGTGTTTGCGCTTCTACACCTTGACCAGCATCAACAACTAAAAGCGCACCTTCACAGGCAGCAAGCGAACGTGATACTTCGTAAGTGAAGTCAACGTGTCCTGGTGTGTCGATAAAGTTTAATTGGTAGGTCTCGCCATCTTTGGCTGTATAATTAAGTGTTACACTTTGCGCTTTGATGGTAATACCACGCTCACGCTCGATGTCCATTGAGTCTAACACCTGCTGCTGCATTTCACGGTCTGTTAAACCACCACAAACTTGGATAAGACGGTCAGAGAGAGTCGATTTACCATGGTCGATATGGGCGATGATCGAAAAATTACGGATATGCTTCATAAACTGGATTCTAAACTTCTATATAAAATGGACTAAGTGTATAAAGCGGCAATTTTACATTTAATTGGCTTTAATCACCATCTATTTGAGTGAAAGGAATAGTAATTGGGTGAATTTTTATTACTTTAATATCATGTTTTAGGCTCTTAACCCTTGATTTAGCTATCGCATAGCCAGTTAAGCCCCCTAATACAGCAGCTAAAATTTGCCACCCCTCAGCAAGCGAAAACACTGAAAAAGCAGCCAAAGCAAACCCTAAACTAAATAATAACGGCAACATGTACACGGCCATTGCGTGTTTTACAAGGTGGCTATCGTCTAATGCTAAGGTGACTTTTTGTCCGACTTTTAGCTCACTGTCGAAAGTGTATGGGAATGTTTTTTTGGCAGTACCAAATAACTTGGCAAAGATTTGCGAGCCACAACGACCATTGCATCCTGCGCAGGCTTGTTTTTGCTCGGCTTCTAAATCGGCTGTCGTGCCTTTTACCGACACGACAGTGAGTGTTTGTTCTATCATTATTTAAAGAGGTCGCGCTACCGACTCTGCAATGGCTTTGGCTGTCATAGCGGGGATATTACCAACAACCGACACGTCAAAGCTACCACCATTGTGAACATACACAGTTGTCGCACCCGATGACAGCGCCCCACTGGGTCGTTTACCAGGCAGTGGTCTTTGTACGAACACAGAAACCTCAACAAAACCATCAGAGTACAAGTAGTAATCGGTTAGTTCGTTATTTAAATCTAACTTGTGACGGTCTGACTTTAATAATTTAAAGCCTGCTGGCAACCAGCCAATTTTCCAATTATTAACCGCACTGCCTGTGCTTTCGTTATCAATTTCACTGACCGGAAGCGGAGGAGGAAAATCACGATTTTGCATTTCTAACAGCATCTGTGCAGGTTGCTCTGTCACACTAATGTGGGTCAACTGTAATTGCTCAAGCATTTCACCTTTGTGGTTCACATACGCTGATTTCAATAACAGTGATGATTCTAAATCTAACCATATCCAATAATTGAATTTGTACTCATCTTTTGACTCAATACGCACAAGCTGCGCTGAGCGCCCTGCTATACGACCTTTTCCGCCTAGTACAAAATCGTACTGCGCACTTAAACGCTCTATATCTTTAAAAAGTACTTCAGGAATAGGCCCTGCAATTGAATCAGTTTGCACAGAATATGGCTCTAAATGGGGCTCAAAATAAGTCACTTGATCGTTTACGCGAGCCATTTCAAGCCCTGCGCCATTTAGTAAACTTAAATGTTCAAGCTCTACATTACCTTGCTTGGCATGCAGCCAGCGATAAGGTTCCATTGCTTGGCCTTTAACGACGACAAACGATGCGTCGAAATTGCGGGTATGAACGGCTTCAGCCATATCGAGTAATAATGCTTTGGCGGGGTTTTCGTCGCTGGCAAAAGCGGGAGCTATTAACACCAGCGACAAAATAAAAGTAAACACTTTCATTTAATTAGTTTTTTTCCTCATCTGCGTTAGCCGCAGTTTGTGACTTTTCAAGCGAATATGCAACACGTGCTTGGCGTTGGTGTTCAAGTACAAGCGCACCAATACGTTGCTGTTGTAATTCGCGTAAACCTTGTTGGGCATTTTCAAGTGCAGGTTGCTCAGATGAGTAACTGACAGGTGATGCCACACCGGTTAGTGGTGTTGTTTGTAATAAAGGAATTTCGCTCTGCGGTGATTCGCTGTTTTGCGGCAGGGTTTGTACACCAACAATCGCAAACATAGCCACACTTGCAGCAATCGCTACTTGGGCAAAGGGTCGACGCCAATTAAATGCAACGACATTGTCGGTGCCTGTTGCCGCCACGATTTCTTCGCTTTTTGGTGCCGTTGTTTTATTCGCGAAATCTGCGTACACAGGTTCATGTTCGAGTGCATCTGCCACTGCATCAGCAATGTCAAAATTGAAGGCGCTGTTATTTGCCTCAGCACGCATTACGTCACCGATCATTGCATAACGACCAAATGTAGTTACATCGTCGTTTGTAATCGCTTCATCAGTTAACTGCTGCTCGCCGTCAAGTAATGCGGATAACTGCTCATTATCCAACTTGTTAACGTCTGCTTTTGTCATACTAAGACTCACCTATTAATGGATTTAATTTATTGTCAATCGCTTCACGGGCACGGAAAATACGCGAACGTACCGTCCCCACGGGGCAATCCATAACCACGGCTATTTCTTCATAGCTCATACCTTCGATTTCACGAAGGGTAATCGCAGTTTTAAGATCTTCAGGCAAACTATCAATCGTATTAAAAATTACAGCACGTACTTCGTCACTTAATAACAGGTTTTCTGGCGATGCGTTTGAACGCATTGCGTCTGCACTGTCATAAAATTCTGCTTCTTCGGCATCAACATCGTTAGCTGGCGGCTTACGCCCCTGAGCAACTAAGTAATTTTTAGCACAATTTACGGCGATACGGTACAACCAAGTATAAAAGGCGCTATCACCTCTAAAGTTAGGCAAAGCACGATAAGCTTTAATAAAGGCTTCTTGTGCGACATCAGCAACATCACCTTGGTTTGAAACATAACGTGAGATCAAACCTGCAATTTTATTCTGATATTTTCTAACTAATAGGTTGAAGGCGTTTTTATCTCCTTGCTGGACCCTTTTTACTAGCGCTAAATCCAAATCCTGCTCGCTCATTCGAGCCGGTACTCCTCTGTTTGATTCTTGCTTGCTATTCATATACTCGCCATTGTTTACACAAACTATGACTGCACCATGAATATAAAAGTTCAGTTTAAAATAATTTTTTTATAAAATAGCACGCAAATAATGTGAGTTATACCAATCTTATTACTCGACAATCCTAGTAACTGCTGATAATTCAACGGTTATCTCTATTCATAGTCAGTTTGATTCACAATGCTAAACAGTTAAAAATTCGCTGTTTAAGTGACGATAAACCTAATAATATTGGTATAACGTATTAAAATGACTAATAGTGTTACGGCAAATATGGTACATATACGTATATCATATACAATTTTTTTTGCTCATACTTTTAGCACTATTTCCAGAGCATTGTAACTGCAAAGACCACAGACATGAACCAAAATAAACATCACATTACTGATGTCGCTATTATCGGCAGCGGCGCCGCTGGCCTCTCGCTTGCTTTATCACTTGCTAATCACTGTAACGTCACCGTGCTTAGCAAAGGCGCATTAACTGAAGGCTCTACTTTATATGCACAAGGTGGTATTGCCGCGGTTTTTGATAAAAAAAATGACAGTATTGAGTCACATGTTCAAGATACGCTCGATGCTGGCGGTGGTTTATGTGACCGCGACGCTGTGCACTACACTGCCAGTAATGCCAAAAAATGTTTAAAATGGTTAATTGAGCAAGGTGTGCCTTTTGATATGGAGTTTGATTCAAAAGGTAAAGAACGTTTTCATTTAACGCGCGAAGGTGGTCACAGTCATCGCCGCATTTTACATGCTGCCGATGCGACAGGTCGCGCCGTTCAAACTACGCTTATCAGCCAAGTGCAAGCCCACCCAAATATCACTTTATTAGAAAACTACAATGCCATTGATTTAATTGGTGATAAAAGCTTAGGCCGAAAAGGTAAACACATCCACGGTCTGTATGTGTGGAATTGTGAAGACAAAAAAGTAGAAACAATTGCAGCCAAGTTTGTTGCGCTAGCGACAGGCGGTGCGAGTAAAGTGTATTTATATACCTCTAACCCCGATGTATCGAGTGGCGATGGTATTGCCATGGCATGGCGAGCGGGCTGCCGTGTTGCCAATATGGAATTTAATCAATTCCACCCTACGAGCTTGTACCACCCTGAGCTGCAAAACTTTTTAATTACCGAAGCAATGCGTGGTGAAGGTGCGTACTTAAAACGCCCCGATGGCACACGCTTTATGAAAGACTTTGATGAACGTGAAGAACTGGCTCCCCGCGATATTGTTGCCCGCGCGATTGATTTTGAAATGAAACGCTTAGGCGCTAATTGTGTTTATTTAGATATTAGCCACAAAGATAAAGATTTTATTATTGAGCATTTCCCGACAATTTACGCAAAATGCTTAAGTGTTGGTTTAGATATCACCAAAGAAGCTATTCCTGTCGTCCCTGCAGCCCATTATACTTGTGGGGGTGTCATGACTGACTTTAATGGACGTACTGATTTAGATAACTTGTATGCAGTTGGTGAAGTTGCTTATACAGGTCTGCATGGTGCAAACCGAATGGCAAGCAACTCATTGCTCGAATGCATTGTTTTTGCCCACGCAGCAGCACAGGATATTCTGAGTAAAATTGATGCAAGTCCTGCACTTGAAACACTACCGCTGTGGGATGAAAGCCGCGTTACGAACTCTGACGAAGAAATTGTTATCACGCATAACTGGCATGAACTACGGTTATTTATGTGGGATTACGTTGGCATCGTGCGTTCAACTAAACGTTTAGAACGTGCATTGCATCGTGTTGAATTACTGCAACAGGAAATTCACGACTACTACGCTAACTTTAGAGTTTCTAACAACTTATTAGAGCTACGTAACTTAGTGCAAGTCGCTGAACTGATTATTCGCAGTGCGCTGGAACGTAAAGAAAGCCGAGGCTTGCATTACACCATTGATTACCCAGCGCAAAATGAAAACCCAACGCCTACGGTACTTACACCGAAGTCGGTTGCTGCACAGCAATAATTGCCCGTTTTAAGCGTGAAAAGCTTACCTCATCAACACTGGCTGCCGTTATAATCAGCCAGTGTGATTTATAAAATCCCGCTAGTTTTATAACCACAAAACTCGAAAAGATCTTACTCTTAGGGCTTATCGCACCTTGCATTTGCACACGATTATTTAAAAAACGAAGCTGTGACTGTTCTAAAATAATAGCGCCATGTGCTGGCTGTAATTGCGTTACTTTTTTATAGCTAATCACCCCAATAATAAAGCTTGAGACGAAAACAAGACATTGAGAAAAGAGTTGCTGATACGCAAAGCTAAGTATGATGGCTACAAAGCAAAAAAAGACCACAAAGGGTTTGTGGTCTGGTGTGTTCTGTTTAACGCTAAATCTATACACGAACTCGGTCTAAAATTAATGAGACCATGCTATTAAGCTCGGGATCTTTACACGTTTCGTGACCCATGAACCATGCAAACAAGTCTGGATCATCGCATTCTAGTAAGCGTTGAAATGTGGCATGTTGCTCTTTGCTTAACGAGTCAAACGCTTCTTCAACGAATGGCATAAATAAAACATCAAGTTCTAACATGCCACGACGGCATGCCCAACGAATACGTTCTTTACTGTGAATTTCAGTCATTTTAAACCTCGTACTTATTTGTCAGCAGTTTAACAAATTGCTATCGAATAAACAGCTATTTAAATTGCCACCCTAACTAAGTTATCATTAGCACTCATTTATATCGTAAAGAAGGTTTTTATGTCGACTGTTTACGCAAGTCCATTATCTCATACGCTTATCAGCCTAACAGGTAAAGATAAGTTGTCTTACCTTCACGGACAAATTACACAGGATATCAATAAGCTCACTAATGATACGTTCTTGTGGGCGGGTCACTGTAATGCCAAAGGTAAGCTTTGGGGCGTTTTTCGCTTGTTTACCTACCAAGACAGTTACTACCTTGTTGGTTCTAAAGCCGAAGTTGAGCAGTCTCTGGTTGAGTTAAAAAAATATGCGGTCTTTTCTGCTGTTGAAATAGACCCCTGTGAAAAGCCATTAATTGGTTTGATGGGTGATGACCTCTCAGAGGTGCTAGAGGCACTTAATATTCAATTTAATGATGAGCAAACGGCTGTCGATTTTGCCGACGGAAAAGCCCTTAAGCTTGCAGAAAACCGCGTGTTACTCATGGTCAATAGTGACTTTAGTTTACCCGAAAACGTTATCGCACTCGATAACGATGCCCAATGGCAACAAGCAGCGATTGCCGCGGGTGAGCCTTCACTTAACAGTGAGGCCATTGGCGAATATGTGCCGCAAATGGTTAACCTACACGCGATTGGCGGTATCAGCTTTAGAAAAGGCTGTTACACAGGCCAAGAAACCGTTGCCCGTATGAAGTATCTTGGCAAAAACAAGCGCGCCATGTATATCGTTGCGGGTGAAGCAGATGGTTTACTCGATGAGCTTGAACTCGAAACACAAATGGGTGAAAACTGGCGTCGCGCTGGCAAGCTTATCAGTCAAAGTTATAATCAAGAAACGCGCACTTTAATGGGACTCGTTGTGTTACCGAATGACAATGAAACAGGCCAATTATTACGTGCTAAACACCTCCCTCAGGTTGAGCTATCGATTCAAGCTCTGCCTTACTCTCTCGAAGATGAATAAATAGGAATGACTATGATCGCAGCAGAAAACAAAGTGGTAAAAATGCATTATTCAGTATTGGATAATAACAAAAACACCATCGACAACTCGTTTGATGGTGAACCACTGGTGTTTATCGTTGGCACAGGTTACTTGATCCCAGGCCTAGAAAACGCACTACTAGGTAAAGAAGCTGGCGATACTTTCAGTGTTACCGTTGAACCAGACCAAGGCTATGGCGAGCGTCACGACGACTTAATGCAAGCTGTACCTAAGTCAATGTTTGAAGGGATGGACATTGAAGTGGGTATGCAGTTTCGTGCAACAACCGATGCAGGCGATCAATCAGTGATGATCATCGATATCCAAGATGAAGAAGTGATTGTTGATGGTAATCACCCATTATCAGGGATTACTTTACACTTTGATGTTGAAGTACTTGAAGTACGTGATGCAACAGAAGAAGAGTTAGCACATGGTCATGTGCACGGTGAAGGCGGTTGTGGTCACAGCCACTAAACTCGCAGTATAAAAAAAGCGCCTGAGGCGCTTTTTTTATACCAATTAGCTTAATTAATCATCCACTTGCTCTGGTTCTGGTTTATGTTCCGGCTCTGGCTTAGATTCAGGTTCAGTTATGTGTGCCTGCAATGCCGCTAGCAAGCCTTCTTGGTCGTTGGTGCCTAAACGATAGTGAGTGCCATCTTTCATTGCTAATTCTACAGCTTTAAACCCTGATACACTGTAAACCCAGCCATCGTGGGTTATACGTAAACCAATTCCATGGCGAAATGAATTACTGACCGCTCTGACTGATTCAATGTCGTCAAAGCTCACCGTTTTACCAAATACACCCGGCCCAAATGCCCAGCTCACTGTTTTATCGGTTACTTTAATAGTTAAGCTATGAAATAAAAAAGCCACTAACACTAAAATGGCGCAAAACCCCATTAATGGCACATCTGCGCCGATTAAGTTCCACGCCAAGGCAAGAAAACCACCTATCCAGCCCAAAACAACAAAAATAAACACTGCGTATTGCTTATGTTGATACATAAAGAATTCTCTAATTAGAAGCTATAAACAAAGGTCGCACTTAGCTCTGAGTCATACTTAAGCTTGTCTTCCTCTGGTTTTGAGTTGTAGCGATACATATAGGTAAATTTAAGTGACACATCGCCCATAATCTTACTGATCAATGATGTTTCTGACTTTAATCGCGAGTTAAGACCTGACAAAGATTGCTCGTAACTCACATCTTGATTAAAGCGTGTGCGCTCAGAAACGGTACGCTCCCATTGCAACGCTAAACGGAGCAGATAACCGGTTTTTGTTTCGTCTTCTTCCGTTGCAATTTCTTGATCGGCAACTGAACGATAAAGGCCCGGTCCAACGTCTATATCGACTTTATTTTTACTGCCTTGATAAATACGATTGCCATACCCTGTTGCAACCGTACTCTTAAACTCAAGACCACTAAATTTATCTTCTTCGTAATCTCCGTAAATGAAAAAAGACTCATTTTTCACGTTCAGCTTATAGTTTCCTTGCCCCGAGACAAAAATACGATCTGCTGATACTTCTTCATCGCCGGTTTCTTCATTGCGATCGCGTTTGTAAAGCGTGTCTATTTTGAATTGATTACGCCACTTTTCAAAGTCTTGATAAAGGTTACCTTTGAACTTGAAACTCGTTGAATTGGTATTGCCTCTACTTACCATAAAACCGAACTCCAAATCACCATACAGCATTTCGCCTTTATGGATTTTATGGATTTCTTCTTCTGACAACTGCCCGTATTCATGAAAATCTTCAAATGGATCAACAGCAATAGCCTGCCAACTGCTAAGCAGTAAGGCGGCTAGAAAAACACGTTTAATTGTACTAAGACAACAAAAAGTAGAGTCAAACATCGGCTGGAGAGTTATTCGCTATCTTTCCAGAGAATGTGGCAAAACGGTGCATCTTTATCTCGGCTAATTAAAATCTTGGCAAATAAAATATCTTGGTTATCAAACTCAAGCCCTACTAAGACTTGTACAAACAGCTCAGGTTCAATTTCTAATGCAACAAAATCTTGCCATTGATCGTCAGGCTCACTTTCTTCGATAAAACCTAACTCTTCTCTGTGCTCGTTAAAATCATTAATATCTTGTTCGCTTAAGTTATCGGGTGCTAACTCTAAAAAGATATCATACGCCTGATGTGTTACTTCTTCTTCACTATATAAGCGTGGACCAGCCATTCCTTAAACCCTCTGCACATGCAAACTGCGTTATTTTAGGTATGATAACAAACCTCTTTTCTGTTTTGCCAAAAAAAAAGCCAGGTTACCCTGACTTTTTTATCGTTAGTGTCTCTTTTTTAGTTTTCGACCCTTTGGCCTTTCACTTTTTCACGCATAGCTTGCACTAACGTATAAAATAGCGGAACAAGCAACGTGCCAAAAATAGTGGCCGCTAGCATACCAAAGAGCACAGTCACACCTAATGATATTCGGCTGCCTGCCCCAGCCCCACTCGCAAACACAAGCGGTAATACGCCAAGCACGAATGACAAGGCCGTCATTAATACCGCTCTAAAACGCAATTTTGCTGCGTTGAGTGCTGCCTCAACGATGCCTTTTCCGGCGGCACGCTCTTCCATCGCAAATTCAACAATTAATATGGCCGTTTTCGTCGACAGACCTATCAGCAACACTAAACCAACTTGCGCATAAATATTGTTTTCCATCCCAATCACGTACAGTGCAAGCATGGCACCAAACAAAGCTAAAGGAACAGCTGCAATAACTGAAAATGGAATCGTCCAGCTTTCGTACTGCGCAACTAAGAACAAGTAAACAAATACGACCGCTAAACCAAATAAAATTGGCGCGACGTTGCCTGCTTCAATTTCTTGCTTAGATTGCCCTGCCCACTCATACACGTACCCAGAGGGTAGCTTAGCGGCCAATTCTTGCATAACAGCAATCGCATCCCCACTTGAATACCCTTGCGCTGGCTGGCCACTGATACTGGCACTTCGGTACAAATTAAAGTGCGTTAAACTTGTCGGGCCAAGAATCGGCTCAAGTTTGGCCAGTGTTGTTAAAGGAACCATTACCCCTTCGTCGTTACGCACGTAATAGTACTGTAAGTCTGCGGGGTTTTGACGATACTGACTTTCGGCTTGCATTATGACCCGATACGTTCGGCTAAATTGATTAAAGTCATTAACGTACAAAGAACCTAGCTGTGCTTGCAGTGTTAAGAAGATATCACTCAACGCAACTCCTTGTGCTTTGGCTTTATTACGGTCAATTTCTAAAAAGTACTGCGGAACATTTGCTCTGAATGTACTGTACACATTTGACAGTTCAGGCCGTTGATTAGCCTCGTATACTAAGCCGTTAAGCACCTGAGAAAGCGCAGCGGGTTCACGCCCTTCACTGTCTTGCAGTCTAAATTCAAAACCGGCACTGGTGCCAAGCCCCGGTATTGATGGCGGGTTAAATGCCATTATCTGTGCGTCTGGCATCGCCCAAAACTGCCCCATCAAACGACCTAACACCGCTCGCAGACCTAAATTAGCGTCTGTGCGCTCTTCCCAATCTTTTAGTACCACAATACCCAAGGCATTATTTGAACCTGCACCGCCTAATAATGAAAAACCTGAAACGGCGATAAAATCAGTTGCTGCGGGTTCATTTTTAATAATATCACCCAATTTATGCATGACTTCTTTGGTGCGGTTACTTGCCGCAGCATCTGGCAGTTGCACATCAACAAATAGAAAACCTTGGTCTTCGGCTGGCACGAATCCGGTGGGGACAGCTTTAACTAACCATCCCGCGGCCGCAAAAATGATAACCGCAAACAACGCCATTCGTGCGCTACGCTTTAGAATAAAGTTAACGACTTTACTGTAGCCACTGGTCGAGCGCGTAATAATATTTTCAAATGGGGCTAGCCACTTAATCGGTTTCATCGCTTTTTCATTGAGTAATAGCGTACAAAGCGCCGGACTCAAGGTTAATGCATTCACTGAGGAAATTAGCACTGCAAATGAAATAGTCACCGAGAACTGTTTATATAACTCTCCGGTGATGCCAGGCATAAATCCAACCGGTACAAACACCGCTAGCAACACCAGTGTGGTTGCAACAATAGGCCCAGACACTTGTTCCATTGCTTTAGTAACGGCTTCTTTTATTGGTAGTTTCTCTTCTTTTAAAATACGCTCAACATTTTCTATAACGATAATCGCATCATCCACCACAATACCGATTGCCAGTACTAAACCAAATAAGGTGATTAAGTTAATGGAGTAATCCATCATCATCATAAAAGCAAACGTCCCCACCAAAGACACCGGAATAGCAACAGTGGGAATCAGGGTTGCGCGCCAATTTTGTAAAAACAAAAATACCACTAAAATAACCAAACCAACCGCTTGTAAAAGGGTTACCACTACTTCTTCAATAGAACGATTAATGAATTCGGTTGTATCGTAAGGAATAGAATACTCGATGCCATCGGGTAACTGCTTTGCCAGCTCAGCCATACGGGCTTTAACATCCTCTGCAACCTGCGTGGCATTGGCTTCTGTTAACTGATAAATAACGATAAATGCTGTATCTTGCTGATTCAATTTAGCGGAGGTGCTGTAGCTTGCCGCCCCCATTTCGATACGGGCAATATCATGTAAACGAACAAAATTACCGTCTTTACTCGAACGAATAATGGTTTGGCCAAATTCCTCTGGGGTTTTTAAGCGCCCTTTTGCTTGAATCGAATATTCAAATTGCTGACTGGGCCCCGTAGGAGCCGCGCCTAACTTACCTGCTGCAACAATGGTATTTTGCTCTTGCAATGCGCTTCGAACATCGGCCACCGTTAAGCCTAATGATGCCATTCGATCTGGGCGAAGCCATAAACGCATCGAATAGGTTTGCTCACCCATCACCTCCGCAGAAGCAACCCCATTTATACGACCAAGTGGCTCCGTTAAATAGTTTGTTGCATAGTTACTTAGAAAAATAGCGTCGATATTATCTTTACTTGAGTAAAGGTTAATCCCTAACAACATAGAGCTCGACTTTTTCTTAACCGATACCCCTTGGCGCTTTACTTCTTCAGGTAATCCCGCTTCAGCGAGCGCAACACGATTTTGCACGTTCACTTGTGCTATGTCTGTGTCAGTACCAACCTTAAAATAAACAGTAATATTTGCCGTGCCGTTATTTGTCGAAGTCGATTCTATGTACATCATGTCTTCAACCCCATTGACTTGCTCTTCAATGGGCCTGATCACCGACTCTTCCACTATTTGAGCACTGGCTCCGGGGTAACTTGTCGAAATTTGTACTTGCGGTGGCGTGATCTGCGGGTACATATTCACCGGCAATAATGTCATTGAGATTAAACCCGCAATCGTAATGACTATCGATATTACCAGCGCAAATTTAGGGCGAGATATAAACGTTTTACTAATCATCTCTGCCCCCTAAGAGTTGGCTTTGCTAGTAATAGTGCCCGTTGTTGCATCAACATTTTTTTCAACGGCTTTGACTTCTGCACCTTGGCGGACTTTTTGTAAGCCTTCAATAATCACCTTTTCGCCTGCTTCAAGGCCTGATTCAACCACCCACATCGCGTTAATACGACGACCAAGTTTCACAACGCGCATCGATACTGTGTTTTCATCATTAACAACAAGTACAAACTTACCTTGTTGATTTTCTTGTACTGCAACTTGTGGAATCAAGGCTAATTCTTTTTTGTTGGTGCTCTCGACTATTAATGTAACAAACAAGCCAGGCATAACCATGCCGTCGGGGTTGTCGAACGAAGCCCTTAATTCAACGGTCCCCGTGTTTCGATTTATTTTAGTATCCGCAAAATCAAGGACTCCCTTGCCTGGAAAAACGGAGTTATTTGGTAATCGTAAACTTAAATCAATAGGTACATCACGTGGGTCGCGATCTGGGGTTTGATGTTGCTGTCGGTAGCTTATGTAGTCAGCCTCTTCAACTTGAAAGCTCACATAAATGGGGTCTACATCAGTCAGCTCTGCCAGTTCATTCGATGAGGGCCCAATAATGTTGCCCACATCGTAGTTCACTTTACCTATACGACCCGCGAATGGGGCTCGAATTTCAGTGTAGCTTAAATTCAGCTTTGCCTTTTCAAGCTCAGCTTCGGCTGCTTTCACCGCGGCTGTCGCTTGTTCAAAGTTAGTTAATAACTTGTCTAAATCGGACTGCGAAATAAACCCTTGAGAGGCAACATCTCGACCCCGTTTTAAGTCTCTTTGAGCAGCACTTGCAGCAGCCTTTTTACTTTTAAGATCGGCTTCAACCTCGGCCACCGTGGAGCGGTATTCAGACGGGTCTATACGCAATAATAACTGATCTTTTTCAACCGCAGATCCTTCGTCAAAGTGACGCTCAATGAGCTCCCCCTCAACACGGGCTCTAATTTTAACTTCTTGAAACGCTTCAGTGCGGGCGACAAACTCTCGATAATCTCCGACTTCTTGGGTAACAACATTAAAAACAGATACCGCCGGTGGCGGCGTAGCCTGTTTCGTTGATTTATCATCGGAACAGCCTACTAAAGCCGAGCTAAAAGCCACGGTAAATAAGGCGGTTGTTATAAAAGATGATGATTGATTCTTTATGCGAGCTGTTTTGCGCATCAGCATATGTATACTCCTTGTAGCGCGACTTAACGCTAAGTCTAGTCGTGTCGTGGTATTTTGCGAAAGTTTGAGCCAGTATCTTACCGATAGCAAAATTGAGCTAGTTGAAAACCTGCTTCTTTGTTTTAAAAATATACATCAATTTGTAATCAAGCATATGACAGAGTTACCGTTTTTTGAAAAAATTAACGTTTCTTTGCGACACATCAGCATTTCTTTACATACTTGTCATTAGCTCGTAAGCTCTAACACACAGGTCAGAGGAGTTGCCATGATAAAGCTAGAAATAAAACAACACGTCGCTTGGGTTTACCTTGCTCGTCCAGAAAAGCAAAATGCGCTTAGTTTTGATATGTTTGTCGAGCTGTCACGCGTCATCAAAAAAATTAAACGTGACCCTCGCTTACGCGCTGTGGTGATTAGTGGTGAAGGTGAACACTTTTGCTCTGGGCTCGATGTCGCAGCCGTTATGAAAAAGCCCAGTAACATCATGAAGCTGCTTTTTAAGTGGCTGCCGGGCAATCAGAACCTTGCGCAAAAAGTGGTCTTAGGCTGGCAAGATTTAAGTATTCCTGTAATCGCAAAAATTTCGGGGCATTGCTTTGGCGGAGGGATGCAAATAGCACTCGGTGCCGATTACCGAATTGTAGATAAACACGCCAAACTGGCCATTATGGAAGCACGCTGGGGGTTATGCCCCGATATGGGAGCAAATGTGGTGCTTGCAGGATTAATGAAACGTGACCAAGCACTCTGGCTGGCAAGTCATGCCGGTCCCGTATCTGCTGAAGACGCTAAAGACTATGGGCTTGTTACCCAGCTTACAGATGATGTTGATAAACACACCGCGGCAATGCTCGAAACCCTCATGGCGCGTTCACCAGATACATTGGCAGCAATTAAGCGGCTTACTCAACAGAGCTATCGCTCGCAGCAACGTAAAATCTTAGCAAAAGAAACCTGGAGCCAAATTCGCTTATTAATGAACCCAAATACCAAAAAAGCCATTGCTAAAGCAAAAGGAGCAGATGATATTGAGTTTAACAACGCCAAGTCATGGTAAGCTAAAGTCGCATAGTACTACTGACAAGGGTATGATGTAGTTGAACTTTCACAAGCCATTTTCCATCTATCATGAAATACCTGTTCAGTAGTGCCATTATTCTTGCGTGCTTAGCGGTCGCTAAGTATTTAAGCCTGTTACTTAACAGCTCTTTTCCTGCGCCATTGCTCGCTATGGTCATGTTACTTTTACTGCTATTAACGGGGGTTGTTAAAGAGCATCAGCTAAAACCGACAGCCAGCCCTCTGTTAAATTACATGCCATTATTTTTTATTCCAGCGGGCGTTGGCATCGTTGAGCACCTTGGTTTAATTGGTCAACATTGGTCGCTTCTGCTCACTGTATTTATTATTGTGCCTTTGAGCAGCGTATTGCTCATTGGTGGCGTTATCGCCTATTTTAAGGGGCGTGAAAATGACGACTAATTTATGGTGGTTAAGCGTTCCAGTCATTATTTGCCTTTTTTTGTTACTAAGAGTCCTCAACAACAAAACAACTCACGGTGTTTCTAAAGCACTTAGCAACCCTGTTTGCTGGGCTATTTTGATTATTGCTGCGTTACTTGTAACACTCGACTTACCTTATGCGCCGTTTGCTGAGCACAGCAAAATACTCAGCTGGTTATTAGAACCGGCGATAGTCGCCCTCGCTTTGCCGCTGTATCAGCAGTTTGTGCACGTAAGAAGAAACCTATTACTCATCGTGATTAGCTGTAGCTTAGGGGTGATTAACGCCACTGTTGTTGCCTCACTCATTTGCTATTTTTTTGCTGCCCCCGCTGAGCTTAGTGCATCGCTTGCCAGCCTTTCTGTTACAACGCCCATCACGTTAATTGTCACGGATGCACTGGGCGGTATTCCTTCTCTTGCTGCTGCAATGGTTATTTTTATTGGTGTACTGGGTGGGATTTTTGGCAATTTAATTTTTTCGCTATTAAACATCCGTAATGCACAAGCTAAAGGTGTTGCCATCGGCACCGCGTGTCATGCTATTGGCACCGCCTCACTTATTACTGAAGAGGCAAAAGCCGGCGCATTTGCATCGGTCGCAATGGCACTGAGTGCGCTTTTAAGCGCTATAATAGTGCCCTTACTCTATCCTGTTTTACAACATGCTCTGGTATAGTCAGGGCAAGCAGTAACCTTGTTAGGAAAACACATGATCGATTCTGAATTACAACAAGTTGAAAAATACTACCACTTGATTACCGAATACCTCGTTACCTACAGCATGCAAATTTTTGGTGCCATCTTAATCCTGTTCTTTGGTTTATGGGTCGCACAAAAAGTATCAAAAATGATTGCTGGATTAATGCAACGGCACAACATTGACATAACCTTAACTAACTTTGTCAGTAACGTTGTTAAAGTACTGCTTATTATTATGTTTTTGGTTATCGCACTGGGTAAAATAGGCATCAGTGTTACGCCATTTGTTGCAGCAATCGGTGCTGCATCGTTAGGGGCTGGTTTAGCACTGCAAGGTATGCTGTCAAATTATGGGGCTGGTCTTGCAATCATTGCCACGCGCCCTTTTGTTGTTGGCGACACGATTGAAGTAAAGGGCGTTAGCGGACAAGTTAAAACTATTGAACTTGGGTATACTATTTTGATTAACGAAGAAAAAGTCGAAATCACTATCCCAAACAAACACATTGTTGGTGAAATTTTACATAATTCGTTTAGTTATTCACTGGTAAAAGGTGAAATTGATATTGCCTACGATGCCAACGCAGACTTAGCAATTGAACTCATCGAAACAGTATTAAAAGAGCACGAATTAGTTGCCGACGAGCCTCATTCACAAGTGGGTATCGAGCGCTTTGCAGACAGCGGCGTGACATTAAGTTATCGTTATTGGGTGCCGACGACCAAAATTATTGAAACCAAGCTCTCGGTTAACCGCAAAGTATTCAGCGCTATTCAGGGTGCAGATATCGACATTCCCTTCCCACAGCGGATCGTTACACTTAATCATACACATGAGAAAGGTGCTGAATAGCACCTTTTTTACCTCGCGACGACAGAGATTGTGTTTCATTAAAGCTTTGTAGTACAATTTGAATGATAACAATTACTATCATCAATTAAATGTCGGGCTATTTTTCATGAGTAAACGTCTTTGGTTCCAGCTACACGGTTGGTTTTCGCTGCCTATCTGGGTGTTATTCTGCTTTATCTGTGTTACGGGCACAATTTCAGTAATAAGCCATGAACTGACGTGGTTAACCAACAGCGAAGCACGCGCAACTAACCCTAATAATTTACCGGCGATGCCTGTTGATCAGGTTATTGAAAGCGTAGAAAGTGCTTACCCAAGTGCCGATGTTATGAGTGTACTTACTTATGAGCCTTACCTTGTAAACGCAGTCATTTTTACCGACACAGACAAACCTTATGCTGTTGCTTACGTCAATCAATACACTGGCGAAGTGCAGGCTGTAAACAGCACCATTTCGTTTATTGAGTTTATGCGTACCCTGCATGGTTGGTTATTTTTCCCTTGGCAAGAAGGCTACAGCATTGGTTATTACTTAGTAAGCGCAATGGCATTTGTTATTCTGGGTGCCCTAATCACTGGCTTAGTTATTTATAAGAATTTCTGGCGTGCATTTACGCAACCAAAATTGCGCTTTAATCAAGGCCGTAAAACCTTCCTCAAGGACTTACATACACTCAGCGGAGTATGGTCAATTTGGTTTATGGCAATCATGGCGTTGACTGGCTTATGGTATTTTGTACAAGCCTTTATGTGGCACAACGAAATTGATATTGAAGAGCACGCCCCGTTAGTGGCGGTGTCGACATTGCCCGCCACAAAACAAACACCACCAACTGATTTAAAAGCCGCATTAGCAGCCACAAAAGCAAAGTATCCCGACTTTAAACCGAGCTATGTGATGCTACCTGAGCATAATCGCGGTATGTTCAACATTATGGGCAGTGGTGATACGATTTTTTATGATAACTATGCGTACTCAACCTCTGTTAATCCATGGACCGGTGAGATAGCAGCCAGCAAAAGTCCAGAAACAATGACAGGATTACAAACTCTATCGCACATTACCGACCCCCTTCATTACGGTAATATTGGTGGCCTTTGGACCAAAGTTATCTGGTTTATCTTTGGCTTAATTTTAAGTGGTATGTCGGTCACAGGGTTTATGATGTACACCTCTAAATTGGTAAAAAATAAACCTGAAAAAGCACGCCAAGCTGCGCCCGTTAATAACATTCAGGAGGCAAACTAATGGCACGTTTAAACGCAACGTGGTGGCAACGTAAAAAGTACCTGTTACATGCAATTGTGCTCGCCTTACCGGTGTGGTTTATTTACCAATCGCTCAACCCACAATTCCCTGCTCTTTGGCAAGAGCAACAAGCTGGTGAGTTTAAAATTGCACCAATGCCACTTAATGAAGATGCCCCCTATTCGCATCATAACGAGTATGTAAAAGATTTCTTTATCGCCTTTAATCAAGGTGATATTAGCAATATACGTCAAGCCTATTTAAATATAGGTGAAGCGCCGCTGCCACTCACTGAATTTGCAAAAGATGAAGAAGGCCTTATGCATGGAACGGCACATGGTCAACACGCACATGCAATAGCCCCGAAAGCTATTTCGGCCGATGACAAATTGTGGGTCACAATTCAGACATGGCAGGGTCAATTACACACCCTACAATGGGACATTCCTAATCAGTTTATTAGTCAATAATTTTTAAAGCCACTCACTGAGTGGCTTTTTTATAACTTCTCTCTCTAACCGCCACCAAGTAAATTATTTGTTAATTTACTTCACCAAAACCTTTACAAAAATAATAATATAATAAAGTATTATAAATAGTTTGATTTCTTCAAACTAATCCAAGGATCAGAACACACCAAGGAAAGCTCAAAAACAATGATTTGGAGACACAATGATACTTTCTAAAAATACAGTCGGCGTTATCGGATTAGCCGCCAGTTTGCTGTTACCGAGTGCCTATGCCATTGATAACGGCGTTTATACGATTAAATCGAAATACAGTGAAAAACTTGTCGAAGTTGCTAACGCCCAAACCAATGATGGCGCAAACGTGAGTCAATGGGGGAATACGAACCACGATACACAGCGCTGGCTAATTACCAACATTGGCGGCAGTAATTATTCGGTCATTAACTTGAACAGTGGTAAAGCTCTCGAAGTATTTGATTTCTCGACTGACGATGGAGGCAACGTTGTACAATATGAGTATGCAAACATTGCCAGTCAGCACTGGCAAATCAATGAAGAAGGCAGTGGCTATTATAGCTTTATCAATGATCACAGCGGTAAAGCACTCGACTTATATGAATTTAATGGGAATGATGGCGCGAATATTAGTCAGTGGAGTTACAACGGCAGTGATGCTCAGCAATGGCAGCTTACTAAACTCGCCAATGTAGAATCCACTCCTTTTGACCCATCGACCACCAATGGTGCAGCCAATCACTGGCCATTAACAGGCAGTTTAGTGACCCATGATCCGACGATTGGTTACGAAAATGGCACATGGTGGATTTTTCAAACAGGTCCCGGTATTTACGGCAAATACTCAAGTGATGGCGTAGATTGGAATGATGCTTTACCTGTTTTTCCAAACGGACTTGCTTGGTGGGGCAACTATGTACCTGATCATGATGGAATAGATGTGTGGGCGCCTGAATTAAAACGTTACAATAATCGCAGCTGGTTATACTACGCTATTTCGACATTTGGTTCACGAGTCAGTGCCATCGGTTTAGCATCAGCCAGTAGCGTGGCCGCAGGCAATTGGCGTGATGATGGCTTAGTGATCAACACCACAAATAGCAATAATTACAACGCGATTGATCCCGATTTAATCGTGGCTAAAGATGGTGCGCCTTGGCTTACATTTGGCTCATGGAATTCAGGGATCAAGCTTACGCGCATTAACCCAATGACCATGAAACCCTTTGGCGAAATTTACTCATTAGCGAGTCGCTCTGGTGGTATTGAAGCCCCTACTATTATCTATCGCCAAGGTTACTACTACTTATTCGTTTCTATGGGTAAGTGTTGTGAAGGCACTAACAGTACCTATCGAATTGCATACGGTCGTTCAACTGATATCCGTGGCCCTTACCTTGATAAAAATGGCAACAACATGCTATCAGGGGGCGGTAGTATCCTTGATGCAGGTAACAGCCAATGGGTCGGTCCAGGTGGACAAGATATCCTTAATACCGATGTGATTGTGCGCCATGCATATGATGCGGGTGACAATGGCAGACCAAAGCTGCTTATTAGCACACTTAATTGGGATGCGAATGGGTGGCCTAAATACTAGTTTTCTTTCATGAAGCGCGTGCAAACGCGCTTTTTAGAACCTTTCAAAAATACTGCGAATAAAGTCAGAGTTTAAAATTTGTGTGACAACGCCACTGCCCCACACATATGCTCGCTGTAGCGGGTATCCTTTAAAAATCCAGCGTTTACGAACATGATTAAAGTCATGCAAATACGCCGCTTTTGCTTGCGGTAATGAGTCGTTTGCTAGTTTTTGCCATGCTTTATAAACCCCACTCATATCAGCCCCTCGCATAAAGCGCTGCAACCAACGCGGAAAACGAGCAAACCGAATTGCCGACTGAAAATCAATGATATAAGGCTTACCATCTTGTGAACAAATCACATTACCCAGATTACGCAGGTCTAAGTGCACCACACCGTGGCGATGCATTTTTGCGACTAAACGCTCAAACTCTTTAAAAAAGTCGCGCGGTAATTGCTGCTGTTGCAATGCAAGCTCCCTTAGTGGTGTACCTTCAATAAAATCATAGGCAATGGCAATAGGCGATAAACGACAAAAGTGGTCTACCACACCGTCAACACCTTTAAGCCGTGACAATCCCTTGTACTCTTGATTTATAAACAGTGGAGCAATGGTTTTTCTAACCCACCACGGGCTATGCTGAAAATCTTTAATGATTAAATCGTGTTGTGCGTCTTTATAACGATACACAATTGCATTGGCAAAGCGCCCTGTGTGCAATACAGACAAGCCTTCACGACTAAATTGATGTGATGGAAACTGAGCTTGAAGCTGAGCGAGTAACGATGATTCAAACATAACAACCCAGTATTTATTAAATTAAATGCCTAGGCAACTATATTATCAAAACGACACGGCAGCGACAATGTACCGCTTAGAGAAATTTATGCTTTTAAATTATGAATCGCTCTAAAGAGTAAGCTGGCAAGTTGGTTTTTCTCATCCTCAGAAAAGCCCGCTAGTGCCTCACGGTAAATATCATTAACGGTGGGCAGTATCTCAGGATAAAGCTGTTTGCCCTTTTCTGTAAGGCATAAAATGGTTGAACGGCGATCTTCTATTGACTGCTGTTTAGCTACTAACCCTTTATCTTCTAAACGGCTTAATAGGCGACTCATGGCACCACGGTCATACACCATGTGCTCGCACAGTTCAGCCAACGTTGTTACTTTTCCTCGAGCAAGCAGTACCACCACAATGTATTGTGCCGAAGTCAGTTCTTTACTTTTTAGAGCACAGTCTAGGTGAGTCACTAAATTAGAGCGCAAATACGACACCAATCGCCCGAGATCTTGAACGGGATCTAAGTCTTCAATACGGCATTGCCCAATAGATACAGGTTCTTTCATAGTTCCTCACCGCAGTTAATCGTCATTCATAGACCGTTAACCACTAAAATAATTCAATCTGAGTTCATTGCTTCAACGCCTATGATTAGTGTAGCGTAGGTAAGCGTACAAATTTCAGAGGGCGTTATGCTAAGTAAACAACATATTATCAAGTATTTAAGCCTCATAGTACTGTTACTACTGTGTTGGTTAGAACAGTTTCAACAGTATATTATGAGCTTTATTGACAGCGCCCTGCTGCAATCGACTCTTGTGTATGCGTCTTCACGTACCGTCAATGCAGCAATTTCTTTATTACAATCCGCCGAAGTCGGTATTGGTATAGCCAGTATTCAACCAGCTCAGCTACTTGACCCCGTCAACGATTTAGCGGAGTACATGTCGGATGCGATGCGTCTTGCCATTGGCTCACTATTTTTACAGCGAATTTTATACACGATTTCATCCGGCGTCATATTTAGCAGTGTTTTTACAGTATCAGTAATTGCATACCTTATTTGTGAGTGGCGTGATTTTTACCCAACGCTTCGCCATAAATTAATGGCGAGCCTGATCCTTATTCGCTTTTTAGTTCCTGCGGTGGTGCTAACGACGGGGTTGGTAAGCCAAGTATTTTTAGACGAGCAAATAAACCAACAAAGTGAACAAGTCAGCGAAAAAGTGGCTACCGTAAATAATAATGCCAGCACAACGTCGGCACTGTCAGCAAAGCTAAAAGCCGAAGTAGACAGTCAAAAACAGACCCTTTTCGACAAGCTATCGTTACTTAATGATCAACAAATTAAAAACCACCAGCAAGCGACCGAGCTCAAACTACAAATGGCTGAACTCGACAAAAAAATAGAAGCGATTCAAGCCACTCGCAGTTTATCTGAGGTAATCACTTTTAAAGAACTAGCCAAAGCAAAACCATTACTCGATCAAAAGCAGCAACTCACCGGCAAGTTTAATGCTGTGCTTGAACAACAAATGGCGCTTAATCAAGAAAAAGACGCCTTAAACGAGCAACTTGATACCCTGAATGCGTCGCTTAACCACGATTCATCATCACAAGTGAGTAAAATTATCGACACCGTCACCTCGGGCATTAGTAATATGGTGGCCACCGTTGAAGACTTGTTTATCGACTTTTTAAATATTTTGTCGTTGCTTATTTTAAAGCTGCTATTAATGCCTTTAATATTCTTATACTTGTTCAATAAAGCATTCAACGCTATTTGGCAGCGCCGTTTTATCGATGTCATAAAGCAAACAAAAGAACAGGCTTTTAATCACTGATAATTAGTCTAAAGTTATAAACTGAATTCATTTTTAAAGGATATAAGTATGACTGAGCAACGCCACAACCACATTCCCCAAGAAGCCTTCGATTGGTACGACGAATATGCCCATGGCTTGATAGACCGTCGTACTTTTATGAAAAAACTCGGTGGTCTTGTTGCTCTTGGTTATTCGATGGCAGTATTAAGTAGTGCTCTACTGCCTAATTACGCCTTAGCAGAGCAAGTATCCTTTAACGACCCAGACATAAAAGCCAGCTATAAAACCTTCGACTCCTTTAAAGGGCATGGCGAGGGTAAAGGCTATTTAGTCGAACCGACAAATTTAACCTCTAAGCGCCCTATTGTACTCGTTATTCACGAAAATCGTGGGCTTAATCCTTATATTAAAGATGTCGCTCGCCGCCTTGCCAAAGCAGGATTTATTGCGTTTGCCCCAGATGCGTTGCACCCGTTAGGTGGCTACCCTGGTAACGATGATGAAGGCCGCGCAATGCAGCGTTCAATGGATAAAGAAAAAATTCAGCAAGACTTTGTCGCCGCAGCAGAGTACTTAAAACAACACCCAAACAGCAATGGCAAACTTGGCGCTGTGGGCTTTTGCTTTGGGGGTTATATGGTGAATTACTTAGCCGCCGTCGATAGCACGTTAATTAATGCAGGCGTGCCTTACTATGGTACTCCCGCGGTTAAAGAGCTTAGAAAAAACATCAAAGCACCGTTATTGGTACATTTAGCTGAATTCGATACACGTGTGAATGAGACTTGGCCAGATTATGAGGCTGATTTAAAAGCTCACCAAGTCCCCTACACGATGCATATGTACGAGAAGGCAAACCATGGTTTTCATAACGATTCAACATCACGCTATGATGAAAAGCAGGCAGAGCTTTCTTGGCAACGCACACTCGCATTTTTTAACGAGCAATTGATTTAAGCGGAGCAATTACATACACTCTCGAAAAAATTTAAAGGCTAATAAGTACATGGAATCAGAGGTTCGTTATCGCTTTGACTCTCAACAAACCGCTAACCGCTTTTTAAATAAACTCAGACACTGGTCTGTGGCTAATGTTAAAGCCAGCCTATGCCAAGGCGGTTTTGGCGTGAAGATTCGCTATGAAGCGGATAACTCAGGGTTTGATTATACCTTAGCCGAGCTTGATGACTTGGCCATGCAACACGAAGGCATAGAGTTTTAATTTTCAGCATTAAAAAACGGCTAACCTAGGTTAGCCGTTTTGATAAATAGAGGGTTTCTTTTTACAGATCAAAACTGCGCGAAATAGACGCGACGATACGCTCATCGGCAGTATCCCAGTCTAGACTGGTGTTTTCACCTGCAAGCTCAAAGTCAAAACCTGCAAAACTAGTTTGGTACGCCAAACGATAATGGTTATAAGATTTATCGTTGCCATCCCACGCAAATTTATTACCATCTAACGAGTTAGAAATATCAAAGCTTGCGCGTATCGCATGATTCGGCGCAATTTCAACCGTGTGGGCAATCATAGAAATCACATGGCCTGCATCGGTACCAAAATAATCCCATGCATACCAAAAGTTCAACTCTGTGAAACCTAAGCTGTTGGTATAACCAAATTTAGCGTAGGTTTCAAAGTAGTTACCATCGCTAGAATAATCTTCACCGTGGTACGAGTAATATGCAATACCATAATCAACACTGAGGGCCTCATTGAGCTCAACAAAATGACCTAAGTAAGCATCCCATTCAATGTCGGTGCCTTCACCAAAATCAACATTTGAGGCCCACGTACCGACATACATGCCTGAATCTGCAAAGGCATAATCTAGGCTGCCCTGAATAGCAGGGTCGTTCATCGTTTGACTAACACCGTTGAAGGTATAGTCAGATGCAAGTGTAACGGTGGTAGATAAGTCAGCCATCGCTGATGTCGAAAGTAGTGCCAATGGCAACGCTGTTGCTAATACTGTTTGTCTTGTTGTCATGTTGGTTTCCCTTAGCTAACTGTTTCTATTTTTGTAAAATCTAATTTGTTGTCTTTTGGCGAGCCTTCGATGTTTTTCACGGTTTTATATTTGCTATAGCCAATAAACACGGCGCAGCCGAAAAATAACGCGATAACTAACGCACCAACCCATTGGATCTGTAAAAAGTCGAACTTAAACAGCAGAGTCAGTAATGAAAGCGCAACCACATTTAAGGCAATATAATTAAGTTTGCCTAATCGCTTCACCGTTAAGTTTAGATTATCTGTGTATAAACGGATCAAAGAATCGAGTGAGTTAATCACAAACACCACACCAACAAATACCATCGCTATGTTTTTAAGGCCCGCAGTGGCAATACCCGCTTCGTGGTACTGGTATAAAACACTAAACCAAATAGCAATAGGAATAGACGGAAAAATTAACATGGCTGCCAGCACGTGATAAGTTTTTAACCCGCCCACAAAACGCGACGTAAATTGACCAATCATTATGCTCCACGCAAACCACCAAAATAGATAAAAAGCATGGTAATCGTTCAGAGGTAATACAAACTCATCGATGTTGCCAAAATAGCCACCTATGAGGGTTAAGTTATCGACAAACGCAGATGTTTGCGCTTCTGAGCCAACAAATGCACCGACCCACATAAACGCAATTAATGCGATAAATAACCACGTTGTAGAAATACTTAAAAAGCGGACATATTTAATGTCAGTACTTGAGTACACCGCAAAACAGATTGCTGCAAACACCAGTAAGTAGAAAGTCGGAATAATTGACTCACCATCACCTAATGAAGGTAAATACCACGGTAAGTTCGACAGTAGTAAAAATGCAGTAAATGCGCATGTACCAATAATAACGATGTTATTAATTAGTTTTACCCAAGCGATTTCAAAAAACTTCACTTTGGGTTCTATTACACAGAAATAAAAGCACGTAAGGAAATAAAATCCCCAGATCAAGAAGCCCCAAAAACCAAACTCAATGGCTAATGGATTGGCAAACGCATACTCTGGGCTTGCTTTTATGTCTGCATAACCTGCAAACTCTGTCAGTGGAAACATAATCAAGCCAACGTCTAGGCCTGATGTAAATAAAATTGCTATGAACGTAAATGTTCTCACCGGTGTGACACCTACACACCTTACAGTACCCCATTTAAATAAAATAACCGCAATTGCTAATAGGGTAAAAATGATGCCAGCACTAAGCCATAAGGTCATAGTTACCCCCCCAAAATAAGTAATAATACTTCATTGTTTCTCCCATTTTTTTCCCTCGCATTAACGCATCACAAACAACTTATGATGCGCGCCACTGCAAGCCCCACAGCCGACACTGCGGGTGGCCTTATTAAATCTCCGAACTACGCTGCGTTGATTGCCATTGTTTTTCCATAGCAACATCTGCGCTTGATGCCGTTAATAAAGGCTTACCTAAAATTAGATCTGCCGCTTTTTCTGCCACCATAATGGTAGGCGCATTTAAATTTCCGTTTGGAACGGTTGGGAAGATAGACGAATCTACAACCCTTAAACCTTCAATGCCGTGTACTTGAGTTTGCGAGTTAACGACTGCCATCTCGTCTTCACCCATCTTGCACGAACACGAAGGATGATAAGCACTTTCGACCGCTTGACGAACAAATGCATCGATTTCTTCGTCGCTTTGCACATTTTTACCCGGTTGAATTTCATCATCGCGATACGCATCAAAAGCGTTTTGTTCAATGATTTCACGGGTTAATCGAACACAAGCTCTAAAGCCTTCAATGTCATCTTTGTGTTGTAAATAATTAAATTGTATTTTAGGTGCAACCCTAGGATCAGCCGACTTAATCGTCACCTCACCACGGCTTTTAGGTTTGTTATGACCAACATGCACTTGGAAGCCATGCCCATCAAAGGCACTTTTACCATCGTAGCGAATCGCTGCTGGTAAAAAGTGATATTGAATATCTGGCCATTCGACACCGGGTTTTGAGCGAATAAACGCACACGATTCAAAGTGGTTCGTCGCCCCTAAACCTGAGCGGTTTAATAACCAACGCGCACCAATGAGTCCTTTCGAAATAAGCCCTAACTTGCCATTTAAAGTAATTGGCTGCTTACACTTATATTGAAAGTAAAACTCCAAATGATCTTGTAAGTTTTTGCCCACACCTGGTAAGTGGTGTTTAACCTCTACACCCGCTTTAGCGAGTGCCTCTTTATCGCCAATGCCAGACAACTGAAGAATATGCGGCGAGCCAATTGGACCGGCACTTAAAATAACGTCTTTTGTGGCAAACGCTTGCTGTTTAGTACCCGATAAAGAAAATTCAACACCGGTTGCTTTTTTACCTTCAAGCAATACTTTTTCAGCTAATGCGCCGGTTACCACGGTTAAGTTTTTACGTGACTTAACGGGGTCTAAATACTCACGACTTGCCGAACTGCGCACACCATTTTTCACAGTCATGTGCATTGGCCCAAAACCTTCTTGCTGTGCACCGTTATAATCATCGGTGTGAGCATACCCTGCTTGTTGGCCCGCTTTGATAAACGCTTTGTATAAAGGGTTCGCCATTTCATTACCGTTATTAACCCCTAATGGGCCGTTATCACCACGGTAACTATCTCCCCCTAAATAAAACGATTCAGCGCGTTTAAAGTAAGGCAAACAGGCTTGGTAATCCCAACCTTCAGCGCCATGCTGCTGCCACTCATCAAAATCTTTTGCATGGCCTCGGACATACACCATGCCGTTAATAGATGACGAACCACCTAGTACTTTCCCGCGAGGACAGTGCATTTGGCGGTTATCTAAATAAGGCTCTGGCTCAGTGTGAAACTGCCATGCATATTTATCAGTATTCATTGGAATTGACAGCGCTGTAGGCATCTTAATAAAGATGCTTTTATCGCTACCACCCGTTTCAAGTAATAACACCTTGTTTGAAGGGTCTGCTGATAGTCGGTTAGCCAACACGCAGCCTGCTGAGCCTGCACCGACTATGATGTAATCATAGTTCTGTGTACTCATTAAAATGGACTCTCTATATTGCTCATACCCACGTAAATCGATTTTGTTTGGGTGTAGTGATCAAGTGTTTCAATGCCGTTTTCGCGACCAATTCCCGATTGCTTATAACCGCCTACAGGCATTTCTGCTGGTGAGTTACCATAGCTATTAATCCAACAAATACCCGCTTGTAATTGATGAATAACACGGTGGGCACGTTGGATATCTTTCGTAAACACGCCCGCAGCTAAACCGAGGTGAGTATCGTTCGCACGGCGAATCACATCGTCTTCGTCATCAAAGACTAATACGCTCATTACCGGACCAAAGATTTCTTCTTTAACAATGGTCATGTCGTCTTTACAATCAACGAAAATGGTCGGTTCTACAAAATAGCCGTTCGGTGCTGAGGCAGGTGATAAAGCCTTACCACCGGTTAATAACGTCGCCCCTTCTGAAATACCTTTATCGATATAGCTAAGCACCAACTCTTGGTGTTTTTTAGAGATCAGCGCCCCTAAATTCACCTCAGGATCCATTGGGTCGCCAGCAATAATATTTTGCTCAGTGCGTGTTTTCAGCTCATCAATAAACTGCTGATACACATTTTTGTGCACATAAATTCGTGTACAGTTAGTACAAACTTCGCCTTGAGTATAAAAGTTACCTAGCATTGCGGCACTTACCGCTTGTGAAACATCGGCATCATCAAACACTAACAGCGGTGACTTACCGCCAAGCTCCATGGTCACGTCTTTTAGTGAACCCGCAGCACTTGCCATCACTTTTTTACCTGTGCCTACTTCACCCGTAAACGACACTTTTTCGATGTCTGGGTTTGCTGTTAGCCATTGACCTACTTCACCAGCCCCTTGTACAACATTGAATACACCTGCTGGTACACCTGCTTCGATAAATATTTCAGCAAGTTTAATGGCACCCAGTGGGGTTTCTTCTGATGGTTTAAAAATCACCGCATTACCTGCAGCGAGTGCGGGGCCTGATTTCCAACACGCAATTTGCAGTGGGTAGTTCCATGCGCCAATGCCCGCACAAATACCTAAAGGTTCTTTACGCGTGTAATAAAAGTCATTACCGACCATTTGCTGCTGACCTACTTGAGCAGGCGCAAGGCCAGCAAAATACTCAATCACGTCTGCGCCAGTTTCTACATCAACACACTCAGCTTCTTGCCATGGTTTACCCGTATCAAGCACTTCAACTTTTGCTAGTTCATCATTACGTTCACGCAAAATAGACACCGCTTTTAATAAAATTCGACTACGCTCAATCGGGGTCATTGCAGACCAAGCAGCAAAGCCTTGCTTCGCACTTTTAATAGCGGCGTTTTGAATAAACTCATCGGCCACTTCAACGTGATAAATCACCTCGTCTGTCGCTGGGTTCTTTACCGCAAAGGTATCGCCACTTTGATTCTTCAAAAAGTGGCCATTTATAAAATTTTCGTAAACAGGTGTGGTCATTTTAGGCTCCATACTGTTTTATTAGTGAACGAATGTAGTCTTTTACTAATTGCTCACAATGTTCAAATTGATCTTGGTCTGACTTACTTAATACGGCTCTTAACCATAAACCATCGATCATGGCTGCACTTAACTCAGCAGCTAAATTAGCATCGCTATCGCTCATTAACTGTTTGAATGAGCTCAATAAATTACTAAACAAACGTTTACTATTAACGTTTTGTAAGCGATGCAATTGAGCGTCGTGCATTGAATGCGCCCAAAAGCTCAACCAGGTTTTGGTGTTATTGCTTTGCTGCTGAGTACGCGAAAAGTTTGCTTCAACGATAAACATCAGTCGTTGCTCAGGGCTGGTTTGTTGCGTTACTCGATTCAATAAAGCACTCTTTAAGCTCGACAATAAATAACGCACAGTGGCTTCAATCAAGCCCTGCTTACCACCAAAATAATGACTGATAATACCCGACGATAAGCCGGCCTTTTTACTAATGCTATTTATGGTGGTGCCTTGCAAACCAAGCTCTGCAACCGACTCAATTGTGGCGTCAATTAACTGCTGACGGCGAACAGGTTCCATTCCAACTTTCGGCATAATTTTTTATTGATTGAACGTTCAATTAAAATAAATGGTAAGGTAATCAATTTGCCAATTCAAGGTTGACAAATTGTAAACATCCGAAAACCGACCCACTAAAGTTTAGCTAAGCCTCTGTTATTCAGTTTATTATTCGAGATATAAAAAAGTTTTAAATTTATGCAAAATAAAGTCTAAAAAGTATGAATTTAGGCAAATAAGTAGGAAACGGAGGTTATTTTTTGCGGGTTGTTTTTATTAAAAAAGCGCTTATTCAAGCGCTCACGATACGTTAAAAATACAGCTAAGATCATTCATGGTATTTTCGAATAACGGCTATCTTGCCATTTTCTATTTCGAGTACATCCATGATGGTTTGCGTGTACTCAATGGCTTGCTGATTTTGCGGGTGGATACCTTTTGCGTGATGGGTGTAACGCAACGCAATGGCTGAGTCATTAAAAATGAAGGTATCTAGTAAGTTGGCTTGATATTCAGTGTGTGCACCAAGGTAAAAAGTCATCCCTTTGCGCATCATCGCTTTACCATCTGGCTCTCTTGAATCATCAGTTTGATAAGGTAAATGTTGGTTTGCTACATCGTCTGTTAATAAAGCTAAAAAGGCCTCTAATTCTTTTTTAGTGGCGTTAGGCGCTTGCGTTGCGACCATGGTATTAAAGTATTGCTGTGCCAGCGCTGCGAGCTCCGGGTTAGCTTGCTTTGCTTGGCTGCTAAATGCGCTAAGCAGGCAAATAGCTAAAAAATAAAGATGCTTCATTGTTATTCCTTGTTCGTTATTCTATTAATCTTAAACCTAAAATAACGACAAAGACTGTAATTAGCAATTACTTAGTTAAAGACACTGCGGCTGAGTATTAAAATAACCACATTATATTTAAAGCATTTAAAACAGTAAGCTCGTCAACCAATAGCTCAGCACCACAAAACTAATGTTGGCGAGCGCCCTTACCCACCAGGGGGCAAAGCTAAACTGTAATTGACTAAATTGAGTAATAAGCACCACCACAGCCATGACACTAAACCAGGGAGTAAAAAAGAACACCGGTTTTAACTTTACTATACTCACCGCTAAATCATGTAAAGCGCCGCTAACGGCAAAGGTTACCAGTACAGCACACCAAACTGGCAGCACCTCATTACTGGGTTTCATCACGTAGCGCGATAAGTAGTAGCTCCAAATGGGATTCCAATAACGCCAAAATAAATAAAACGAACTTGCACCTAACGAACGACTCAGCATATTACGCATCGAGTCTTTATGCCCCAGCGGCACACCGGTGCGTTTTTTAACGTATTGAGCAAGGGTTATAGGCGTAGACACTGGCATTCTCTTTTGATATTGACCTTATCAGACTACTAAAGAGACAGTAAAAACGAAACCTATACAATGCAGGAAATTGTAACGGGTTATGACCATGGCAAACTTAATTTGATGGGTCACTATAAAGCCCCGCTACTCGCTTGGTTTGCTATTTACTTCACATTTTACTTTTTACTTTATTTGTTGCTTGGCTCGTAGCTGGGTTGTCTGGCCAAAAGTGTTTTGGGTAACGCCCTTTCATCTCTTTTTGTACGTCGCGGTAACTGGTTTGCCAAAAATTCGCTAAATCTTGAGTAAGCTGCAGAGGCCGTTTTGCAGGTGATAAAAGCTCCATTAATAACGGTAACTTACCTTGTGCAAGCAAAGGTGTGCTGGTCATGCCATACACTTCTTGCATACGCACACTCAGCTTTGCAGGGCCATCGAGCTGGTAGGTAATTCTTACATTAGAGCCACTTGGCACAGTTAAACGCAATGGCAGTAACTCATTTAATGCATTTTGTTGCTGCCAATCGAAACAATTTTTTAGTGCTTCGCCGTAATTAAACTTTTTTAACTGCTCAAGATTTTTAATATCACTCAGGTAAGGCGCTAGCCATTGGCTATGTGCACGTAGTTCATCTCGATTAATGGTCGGGAATGACTCTGGCAACAGCGTGCTTGCCAAACTCATACGAGTGAGTAACTGTTCATTGTCAGTTTGCTCATTAAATAACTGAAAACCATGCTTGCTAAATAAGTTTAACCACGCTTGAGTGCGCTGAGCTTTATCAAGCGGCTGTTTACTTGGCTGACTTGATACTGTGATAGCCCCTAGTTTTACTTCATCTTGATGGATGAAACGTCCTGTTTTTTCGTCGTATTCACATCGCGTCTGCGATGTGAATAAATGGCCGAGTTCATCTTCAAGTTCACTGGGCACAAACGCCACGCCAGCAAATACGCGACTCCCTTTATGGCCGCCCATGCTGGCAATGGCAATGTAGTCATCGTTATGCCAAAACTCTTCACTTAAATCAGCACCTGCGCCATTGGCAAGTAAGTAACCATTACCGCGTTTTTTCGCCAATCGATCAGGAAATGCAAACGCCACCAGCAAGGCAAGGTATTGCGTTTTAAGCTCAAAGGCTGCTTTTAATTGCAAACGTGATAACCAATAGTTTAATTGCTGTTTAAACACGGGATGCGGCTTTGTATGCTGGCTATGCAGCGCCAAATTAAGATCGGCAGGCATCGTTATGCGGCTTTCGAGTAAGGCGATTAAATACGCCGCTAGCTCATATATGCCTGGCATCGTTACTTGTAATTTTTGTGCTTTAATCAGCATATGTGACAACCGAATATCGGCACCAAAGCTGAGCATTTGACTGCCAAGCGGTGTCAGCTTGTCATTTTCATCTATGGCTTCCAGCATTTTCAACAGCGCTGTTGCTTGCTTAATTTGTTGCGTGCTTGGTACATCAAGCAGGCTTAGCTCTTCAAGTGAAGCGCCCCATTGCTTTGCCTCAAGTAATAACTGGCTAATATCACTGGTGAGAATTTCAGGTGCGTCGTGATTATTGCGACGCTCAAAGGTTTGCTTACTCCCTAAGCGATACACCACGCCCGGTTCAATACGCCCTGCGCGACCGGCTCGCTGCACCGCCGATGAGCGCGAAATATTTTGCGTTATAAGCTCTGTAACACCGGTTTTTAAATTAAAGCTGGCTGCACGGCGCTTACCACTGTCAATTACAATACGTATACCTTCGATGGTTAAACTGGTTTCAGCTACATTGGTGGTCAACACAACTTTACGCTTCCCTTTCGTTGCAGGGGCGATTGCAGCTTGTTGTTCTGCTTTGTTTTGTTCACCAAATAAAGTAAACACCTCGCACTGATCTGCAAGGTCGCTTAGTGCTTGCTGCACCCGTAATATTTCGCGCTGTCCGGGTAAAAAAACTAATGCGCTGCCAGCTTGCTCATTGAGCGCTTGTTTAATAATTGCGGGTATACCATCGAGCCATCGGCTTTCGTCTTTGAGTGGAATATACACTTCATCAATCGGGTAACTTCGCCCTTCAGAGGATATTATTGGGCAGTCAAAAAACTCACTGTACCGCTCACCGTCTAAGGTGGCCGACATCAGTAATATTGTTAAGTCGTCTCTCAATGCCGCTTGCGTTTCAAGGGCAAAGGCAAGCGCGGTATCTGCAGCAATTGAACGCTCATGAAACTCATCAAAAATAAGTAAATCAACGCCACTTAGCTCAGGATCGTTTTGCAGCATACGGGTCAGCATACCTTCGGTGACAATCTCAAGCCGAGTGGCGGGGCTCACTTTTGACTCCCCTCGAATACGCAAACCGACACTTTCACCGACTTTTTCGTTTTGTTGGCTCGCCAAATACTGGGCAATATTACGTGCAGCCAGACGTCTTGGCTCTAACATGACAATGTGTTTAAAGTGCCCTTCACGCATTAATGTGAGTGGCAGCCATGTTGATTTACCTGCGCCCGGTGGTGCTTGTAATAAGGCCATAGGGTTATTTTTTATTGTTGTTAGCAGGGATTGATAAATATCTTCAACTGGCAGCACGTCTGGCATCTCTTACTTTCTTTTTGCCCATTGTATCAAAAAACGATGAACAGCCTCTCATTGAATGAAAGAATTACAAGGTTTTCCTTAAAACCCAGTACAAATTGCAGGCATGTAACACTCTATGTCTAATCATAATAATAAAAACGATGTAATTCAGTTGGTTATATATAAACCATGAATGGCATAACGATTGCTTTTATTAAAGTGAATGTTTAACAAAGTAAGGAGATTATGATGAACAGCGATCGTTTAGAAGGCAATTGGAAAGAGTTAAAAGGTAAAGCACAACGTAAATGGGGTGAACTTACCGATGGCGATTTAGATAAAATTGAAGGTAGCCGTAAAGAGCTTGTTGGTAAAATCCAACAAAAATACGGCAAATCGAAAGAAGAAGCTGAGAGCGAAGTCAGTGACTTTGAAAATAGTCACTAATTTTGCACATAAAAAGACCCCCAGTAATTGGAATGTCCAACTATTGGGGGTCACTTCATTTTGGCGGTTTTTTATTACCTAAGCAGGTGAATGTGTTTCACTATCTAGCTCAGCAACGGTTTGGTTTTTACCGTGTGATTTAGCAAGGTATAAACACTTATCTGCCACACTTAAACAGTGATCAATGCTCTCGTTAGAAGCCCGCTGATGAAGCCCTATGCTCAGCGTCACTTTAAAATTATGAACCCCTTGTTGGAATGCATGTTGCGCCAATTGCTGGTGAATGTTTTCAGCTAATTGTCTTGCTCTACGCTCATGTCCTTGCGGGGTCACAATAAGGAACTCTTCTCCGCCCCAGCGAGCAACAATGTCTTCTTCGCCACTCACACTTTTGAGGATTGAAGCAATGAAAGTGAGCACATCATCACCAATTTGATGACCATAGGTGTCATTCACTTGTTTAAAGTTATCTACATCAATCAACAAAAAGACAGCCCCTTCGTTAAAACGCGCATCTTGCAAGCATTCAGTAGCATAACGGCGATTAAACAAATCGGTCATGGCATCAATACGGGCTAATTTTTGATTTATTTTTAGTTGCTCAATAAGCTCTCGACTGTACTTATTACGGTAATACTCGTAGAAACCACCAAGAATACAAAGAATCGAAAAACACAGCATGACACGGGTCGTAAAATAATGATTCGGATAGCTGTAATACCCAAGCTTATCGGTGAAGTAAAACAGCACTGAAATCACAATAGCCAGTATGATTAAGTCAAATGCGCCGCGTTTTAAACCTCGTATAAAAAAGGTAACAGGCGATACAATAAATAACCACAAAGGCCCAGTTCCATTATTACCACCCGACACAATCAAAAAGCACATCATCGAGTACAAGGCATAAAGCATTAACACAGCAATAGTTCGGTCGCGATTTTTAAGGACAAAGGGCGATACAAAAACAAAGCCGCCAATAACCAGTAAAAAACTGAGTGTTATGTAGCCATCTTGGTAGCTTGTAACCGACATTACAAAAGAAGTAATGGCACCAATAAATGCAAATACGCGTAAAAATAGCGCTTTATCTTTGTCACTTGCGCTGCTTGAATCAATCACACCTTTACCCTAATTACCTTGCTTTACACTAATAACTTTAACACAAATATTTAAATTTGAAGGATATTGGCCTCATTTCACATGCTAAATGCTGCTTAAAAGGAAGAAAGTATGATTTTAAAGCGCGTTTTAACGGAGATATAAATGCAATTTTCCTTAAATAAAAACAAAAAAGCACCGTAAGTTAAGTACTTACGGTGCTTTTGAATAGCACATTATTATTTTTTACTCTGGCTCATAACCTAAATTAGGCGATAACCAACGCTCTGCTTCTTCAAGCGTCATGTTGGTGCGCTTAGCGTAGTCTTCAACCTGATCTTTTTGAATCTGCGCCACAGCATAGTATTTAGAATCCGGGTGAGAAAAGTACCAACCAGACACCGCCGCTCCCGGCCACATTGCGTAAGAGCTCGTCAACTTCATACCTATGCGATTTTCAGTATCGAGTAGCTGCCAGATTTTCTTTTTCTCTGTGTGCTCAGGGCACGCAGGGTAACCCGGCGCAGGACGAATACCTTGGTAATTTTCGCGAATAAGCTCATCATTCGATAAGTTTTCATCGCTTGCATAGCCCCAATACTCTTTACGCACCTGCTCATGCAAATACTCCGCAAAAGCCTCAGCTAAACGGTCTGCAACGGCTTTAACCATAATTTTGTTATAGTCATCTTGTTTCGCATCGAAGGCATCAGCAAGGTCGTCTTCTTCAAGCCCTCCGGTTACGGCAAAGGCACCAAAGTAGTCGGGGACTCCTTTAGGTGCGATGTAATCCGCTAAACAATAATTCGCAAAATCGGTTTTTTCTGTTTGCTGGCGCAGATGGCACGAGGTTGTTAACACGTCTGTACGCGTTTCATCGGTGTAAATTTCAATGTCATCACCCACTCGGTTTGCCGGGAATAAACCAATCACGCCCAGTGGTTGTAGCGCACCTGACTGTTCTAAATCGTCGAGCATCGCATTGGCATCAGCAAATAAGCTTTGCGCTTGCTCACCCACAATTTCATCGTTAAGAATACGCGGATACTTCCCTGCGATTGACCATGTCATGAAATACGGTGTCCAATCGATGTACTGTCTTAACGTGGCAATCGACACATTTTTAAACTCTGTCACTCCGAGCTTTTTAGGCACGGGTGGGGTGTAGTTATCCCAGTCAAGTTGTGCGGCATTATCGCGAGCACGTTGAATGGTGACAGGCTTCGAGCGTGGTTTTTTACGCGATTGCTGTTCACGTACTTTTTCGTACTCCGCTTTGGTTTTTTCTAAAAACGCAGGTTTTAACTCTTTAGACAATAGGTTAGAGACCACACCAACAGCACGACTGGCATTATTTACATACACCACACCTTTATCGTACTGTGGCTCAATTTTCACTGCGGTATGGGCTTTCGAGGTAGTAGCACCCCCAATTAATAAGGGTAAGTCGAAACCACGACGAGTCATTTCTTTAGCAACATGCACCATTTCATCTAATGAGGGCGTAATAAGGCCTGATAAACCGATAATATCGGCTTTTTCGTCAATCGCGGTTTGTAGAATTTTTTCCGCAGGCACCATCACACCTAAATCGATCACGTCGTAGTTATTACATTGCAGTACTACGCCAACAATGTTTTTACCAATATCATGTACATCGCCTTTAACGGTCGCCATAACCACTTTACCGTTCGTGGCACCTTCTTCTTTTTCTGCTTCGATATAGGGGTCTAGGTAAGCCACTGCGCGTTTCATTACGCGCGCCGATTTAACCACCTGCGGTAAGAACATTTTACCTGCACCAAATAAATCACCCACCACATTCATGCCATCCATCAGCGGGCCTTCAATCACATGAATAGGCTTATCAGCTGCAGCTCGGCACTCTTCAGTGTCTTCGTCGATATACTCAGTAATGCCTTTTACAAGCGCATGTTCTAGGCGCTTTTCAACGGACCATGTACGCCACTCTAAATCTTCAACTCGCTCAGCTTGCGCCATCCCTGAGTATTTTGGAGCCAGCTCTACAAGGCGCTCACCCGCACCGGGGTCGGTATTCAGTATAACGTCTTCAACGGCTTTTCTAAGCTCAGCCGGAATATCGTCATACACAGCCAACTGGCCTGCATTCACAATCCCCATATCCATGCCCGCTTTAATGGCATGGTATAAAAATACTGAGTGGATCGCTTCACGTACGGGGTTGTTACCACGGAACGAGAACGACACGTTTGACACCCCGCCCGACACTTTACAGTACGGTAGGTTTTGCTTTATTCGGCGCGTGCCTTCAATAAATTCAACAGCATAGTTGTCGTGCTCTTCAATCCCGGTTGCTACTGCAAATATATTCGGGTCGAAGATAATGTCTTCTGGTGGAAAACCAATCTCGTCCACTAGAATACGGTAACTCCGCTCACAAATTTCAAATTTACGATCTGCGGTTTCTGCTTGTCCGTCGGTGTCAAACGCCATGACGACTGCAGCAGCACCAAAACGTTTAATTAACTTTGCCTGACGAATAAAAGGCTCTTCACCTTCTTTCAGTGAAATTGAGTTTACAATCGCCTTGCCTTGAATACATTTTAAGCCGGCTTCAATAACTTCCCATTTTGATGAGTCGATCATGATCGGTACTTTAGAAATATCTGGCTCAGAGGCAATCAAGTTCAGAAACTTCACCATCGCGGCTTTTGAATCCAACATGGCTTCATCCATGTTGATATCAATGATCTGTGCACCATTTTCGACTTGTTCACGGGCAACATTAAGAGCGGTTTCGTAATCTTCTTCCATGATCAATCGCTTGAACATGGCTGAACCGGTCACATTGGTACGTTCGCCGACGTTAGTAAATACTGCTATTTGTTGTGTCATTTCGGCTACCTTAGTTTAAGTTACACGCTTCAAGGCCCGATAAGCGCATACGCACTTCAAGCTCAGGCAATGGACGAGGCTTAACTCCTGCAAGGCCTTTGGCAAAGGCTTTAATGTGTGCAGGGGTTGTACCACAACAACCGCCCACGATATTAATGAATCCCGATTGTCCCCAATCAATAATTTCTTTCGCCATTTCAGGCGCTTCCAAGTCGTACTCGCCAAACTCATTAGGTAAGCCCGCATTAGGATGAGCCGAGGTAAAGGTTTCGCATACACGCGATAACTCTTCTACGTATTGACGTAACAAATCTGGCCCAAGCGCACAGTTTAAACCAATTGAAAGTGGTTTAATGTGACGGATTGAATTGTAAAAAGCTTCGGTTGTTTGCCCCGACAACGTTCGTCCTGAGGCGTCGGTAATGGTGCCAGAAATCATGACTGGCAAAGTTCGTCCTGCTTGTTCAAACGCTTCTTCTACAGCAAACGAAGCGGCTTTTGCGTTGAGCGTATCAAAGATAGTTTCGATTAAAATGATGTCTACCCCCCCCTCCATTAAGGCAAGGGTCGATTCAACATACGCATTTACCAATTTATCAAAGTTGATATTACGATACCCAGGGTCATTGACATCAGGTGAAATAGAACAGGTTTTTGAAGTTGGCCCTAAGACCCCTGCAACATAGCGCGGTTTTGCAGGTGTTTTTGCTGTAAATTCGTCACACGCTGCACGCGCAAGCTTGGCCGACTCAAGGTTTATTTCACGGCTTAAGTTTGCCATGTCATAATCTTCCATCGAAATAGTGGTGGCATTAAACGTATTGGTTTCGATAATGTCGGCACCTGCATTAAGGTATGCGCGGTGAATATCAGCAATAATCTTTGGCTGAGTAAGGCTTAATAAATCATTATTGCCTTTAATAAGGACATGCCAGTCTTTAAAACGCTCACCGCGATAGTCTTGTTCTTCTAATTTATGTTCTTGGATCATGGTGCCCATCGCGCCATCGAGGATCAAAATTCGCTGCTTGAGCGCCTCGGTTAATTGTTCGCGTTTATTCACTGCATTACTCGGCATAGTTGTTAGTCCTTACGTCTTGGCTAACTAGGTTAATATCATACGGTGTTGTTTGGTACACGTAGTAGTTTAACCAATTCGAAAACAATAAAAAGGCGTGACTTTGCCATGTTTTCGACGGTTCGTTATCTGGGTTATCGTCAGGGAAATAGTTTTCTGGTTTTGGCGCATCGTCTGACTTTTCGCAGTCGCGTAAATATTCCCCTTTTAATGTATGCGCATCATACTCAGGATGGCCCGTTATATATACTTGGCTGCCTGATTTATTCTTAATTAAATACGCCCCAACACGCTCAGACCCTGCTAATACTACTAAATCATCACAGCTGTTAATTTTTTCAATATCAATGTGGCCATAGCGCGAGTGCGGAACTAAAAAGGTATCATCAAAACCGCGCGTTAACGCGGCATGCTCAAAATAACTTTTGTGCGTAAACACGCCACTGAGCTTATTAGGCATTAACTCTCGTTTTAAACCATAGTGATGATAAAGCCCTGCGTGAGCCGCCCAACATGAAAATAATGTTGACGTAACGTGGTGCTCAGCCCAGTCTAAAATCACTTTTAGCTCATCCCAGTAAGCAACGTCGTCATACTCTAAATGTGCAAGCGGCGCGCCTGTGATGATCATGGCATCGTAGTTATTGTCTTTTACTTCAGAAAAGTAACGATAAAACGTATCGAGGTGTTGCTCTGAGGTACTGCTACTTCGGTGGGTGTCTAAACGCAGCAGCTCAACATTCACTTGCAACGGTGAATTAGCCAACAACCGAATAAACTGCACTTCGGTTTCCACTTTATTCGGCATTAAGTTTAAGATGGCCAAACGCATTGGACGAATTTCTTGCGTTTTCGCACGACTTTTAGGCATTACAAATACGTTCTCTTGACGTAATTTTACAATTGCGGGCAATTCATCTTTGACTGTAATGGGCATAGTGGGCTCCGAGCATACTTATTAGACTGCTAATTATGAACGGATAGTTAGAAATTTCAACCTCTAGATGTTTAGATGTCCAAATGATTTTTTTATTTGTGCTAAAGCAACCTCTTAGGAAGCCAGTTTCGTTGATGCGCAGGCCCTTAAATTGCCAAAAGCAGTGCCTCTACGAATGACGGTTGTGTTTAATCACGATAAAAGAGCAAGCATCTCAAAAAGTGGCTTGTTACTGTGTTTAAGCCAACACCGCTGTAAAAATGAGTTTTAAGCCTTTGTGCAATGCTTACAAGGCGCTTACTCTGCATTTATGCTCCTTAAATGCGTGCGCTATTTTTGCAAAGCAGTACCATGATATTAAGCCCCTGATAAACGCTGAATTCTGTATTTTGAGGTGGTTTGGGTATACAATAGTGGCTGTTAATTTTTCTTATAAATTGAAGGCTCTTTTCATGGTGTTACCAGATAAGTTTATATTCTCGATGAGTCGAGTTTCTAAAGTTGTGCCGCCTAAGCGCACTATCTTAAAAGATATCTCTTTACACTTTTTCCCGGGCGCAAAAATTGGTGTGCTTGGTCTAAATGGCGCAGGTAAATCGACGTTACTTCGTATTATGGCAGGTGTTGACCAAGACTTTGAAGGTGAAGCTCGTCCACAACCTGGCACAAAAATAGGTTACTTACCGCAAGAGCCTGTTTTAGACGAAAACAAAACAGTACGCGAAACCGTTGAAGAAGCCGTAAGCGAAGTTAAAAATGCGCTAAACCGTCTTGATGAAGTATACAACGAGTATGCTATGGAAGATGCTGACTTTGATGCACTTGCAAAAGAGCAAGGCGAGCTTGAAGCAATTATCCAAGCACACGACGGTCACAATATCGATAACGTATTAGAGCGCGCAGCAGATGCTCTTCGTTTACCACCGTGGGATGCTAAAATTGAACACCTTTCGGGTGGTGAACGTCGCCGTGTTGCCATCTGTCGTTTACTGCTTGAAAAACCAGACATGCTGATTCTTGACGAACCAACCAACCACTTAGACGCAGAGTCTGTGGCATGGTTAGAGCGTTTCTTACACGACTACGAAGGTACTGTGGTCGCTGTAACCCACGACCGTTACTTCTTAGATAACGTTGCTGGGTGGATTTTAGAACTTGACCGTGGTGAAGGTATTCCGTGGGAAGGTAACTACTCATCATGGCTTGAGCAAAAAGATTTACGTTTACAACAAGAACAAAAATCTGAAAAAGCTCGTCAAAAGTCAATTGCACAAGAACTTGAATGGGTTCGTTCAAACCCGAAAGGCCGTCAAGCTAAGTCTAAAGCGCGTATGGCACAGTTCTCTGAGCTACAACAGAACGATTACCAAAAACGTAACGAAACGAATGAGCTATTCATTCCACCGGGTCCACGCTTAGGCGACCAAGTTATTGAAGTAAAAGGTCTTAAGAAAAGCTTTGGCGATCGTGTTTTAATCGACGACTTAAACTTTGCGATGCCAAAAGGTGCAATCGTAGGTATTATCGGTGCCAATGGTGCGGGTAAATCAACCTTATTCAAAATGTTAAGCGGTGAAGAAAAGCCAGACAGTGGTGAAATCCTTGTGGGTGAAACTGTTGAGCTTGCTACCGTTGATCAGTTCCGTGGCGACATGGATGAAAGCAACACCGTTTTCCAAGAGATCTCTAACGGTCAAGACGTATTAAAAATTGGTAACTTTGAATTCCAAAGCCGCGCCTATGTTGGTCGCTTTAACTTCAAAGGTAACGACCAACAAAAATTCGTTAAAGACTTATCAGGCGGTGAGCGCAACCGTTTACACCTTGCAAAGCTATTAAAAGCGGGTGGTAACGTATTACTACTGGATGAGCCGACTAACGATCTTGATGTTGAAACACTTCGTGCACTTGAGAACGCGATTCTAGAGTTCCCAGGCTGTGTAATGTGTATCTCGCATGACCGTTGGTTCCTTGACCGTATCGCTACGCATATTCTTGATTACCGTGACGAAGGCCAAATTAACTTCTTCGATGGTAACTACACAGAATACGAAGAGTGGTTGAAGAAAACCTTAGGCGCAGAAGCCGCACAACCTAAGCGTATTAAATATAAAAAGATTGGTTAATTTACCGTCTTATTCGAAAGCCCCTTCTTGGGGCTTTTTTGTGGCCGATAACGTTTACCAGCTATCGTTTCACTCACACCTTGCATATTGAACTATACTGATTTTAGCGAATTAAGTTAATGAAACGACAATGACTTGGGGATCACACCATGAATGAGCGTAGACAGTTTTCTCGGGTATTATTTTCTTGCCCTGCAACGCTTTGTATTGATGAGTATAAGTATCAATGTCAACTGCTTGATTTATCCTTGCATGGTGCGCTTATAACCAAAAGCGATTCATTTTTAGTTCCTATCCACAGTAAAGCCGTTTTATCGTTTACCCTACCCGACTCAACTGTAGAGATTAAAATGCAAGTCGAGTTGTGCCATGTAGAACAGCAGCATGCCGGACTTATTTGCGAACATATTGATATCGACAGTATCAGTCATTTGAAGCGCCTGATTGAGCTGAACTTAGGCGATGAAGGCCTATTACATCGTGAGTTAGCACACTTAATTCACGTACCAGAGTAAACAACGGCGAATAAATTCGCTATGCTGTAGCAAATCCCGTTATTAAATGAGTTATGTACTTAAACCCACACTTACCCTTGGTATATCACCCTAATTATTCCTTTAGCTTCGATCCTAACCATCGTTTTGTAATGAGTAAATTTGCTTATTTATATGACCATGTTCATAGCCTTGGCCTGATCAGTGATAATTTAGTACAGCCGATATTAGGCAGCCCCGCACCACTAGAACTGGTGCATTGCGATGACTATATTAATGACCTGTGGCATAACCGCTTGGATGAAAAAGCCATGCGCCGAATTGGTTTACCTTGGTCTGAACAATTGATGGCACGAACATTCACAGCCCCACTTGGCACCTTACAAACCGCACGCCTCGCTTTAAAACATGGGCTTGCCTGCCACTTAGCCGGCGGCACTCATCATGCCCATTATGATTTTGGTTCGGGTTATTGCATGGTAAACGATTTAGCGTTCACCAGTGAAACACTGATAAAGAGTGGCGAAGTGACCAATGTGCTGATTTTTGACTTAGATGTTCACCAAGGCGATGGCACTGCAGCCATGCTCACCCATCAACCCTATGCGTATACGTGTTCGATTCATTGTGAGAAAAACTTTCCATTTCGCAAATCAGCCAGCGATCTCGATATTGGCTTAAACCCGGGTGTTAGCGATAAAGAGTACATTGGCATCGTTGATGAGACGCTAAGTTACTTACTAAAAACCCTTAATCCAGATTTAGTACTTTACGATGCAGGTGTTGATGTATGGCAGCAAGATGGCTTAGGAAAACTTGATATAAGCTGGCAAGGCATTGAACAACGCGACCATTTAGTACTTAAACGCTGCCTTGAACATAATGTGCCTGTCGCAACGGTCATTGGTGGTGGCTATGATAAAGATCATCGCCGCTTAGCCGCTCGTCACGGCATAGTGGTAGAGCAAGCTGCTCAGTTTTAGTGATACCACTTGTAATTACTCGGAATGATAGTGAGGGATTAGTTAAAAAATTGGTCTAACTCGTTTTTTAACTAACGAAAAAAGGCCCGGTGGAGAAAAAACCGGGCCTTTGCTACTGTAACATTGGGATATGTTAGCAACTTTTCTCTAAGTTAAAACCAGTAGCTGAGGAGCTACTGAGTGGTAATCTAAAGCCATCGCTATGCTCAAAACCGTAATATTTACTATCGAAAAAGCAAACACTTGGCGCGCCCAACCGCTTACATCAATATTGCGACGATAACCTCTGAGCGCCATAAGCAACCACCAAAAACTCGTTGTACAAGCTACAGCCATGAAAGCTAAACCTGTATAACCACTAATGGTTAATAACATCACAACCAACGCATACACGGCGATATATAAAACAATGTGATGCTTTGCCTTTTCGATCCCTTGCGCTACGGGTAACACGGGAATTCTGGCCGCTTGGTAGTCGTTATAACGAAAGATTGCAATTGCATATGAATGAGGCATTTGCCATAAACTAAACATTACCAATAAAATCACAGCACCGGCATCAAACTGTCCCGTTACCGCACAATAGCCCACCACAGGTGGAACTGCGCCCGATAAACTACCGACAAAGGTGCCATACACAGAACGACGTTTCATATATAAGCTGTATACACCGACGTAAATGACGTAACCAAACGTAGCAAATAAGAGTGCCACCACGTTGGTATAAACGGCTAATAATGTGAAACCAAAAACACCCAGCACGATGCCATGTGCCATAGCGGCCTTTGCTGACATTTCGCCAGTGACTGTGACGCGTTTGCGAGTGCGCGCCATTGCAACATCAATATCACGATCAATCACATTATTGATAGCGCATCCAGATGCCACAACTAAAGATAACCCAAGCAAAGTTGCGACCATTAACCATGGGTCAACATCGCCACGAGAGGCTAGCAAGAATCCCCCCGCAACAGAGATTAAATTGCCCATGATAATGCCAGGTTTAGTGACATTTAAATAACGTCGAAACACTTCCTCGACTCCTCTAATATTCTGCACAAACGCAAAATTACGAAAGAAACTAGCTAATAACAGACTGTAAGAACTGGAGACACAATCTCAAACTAACCAGCTCCTTTCGTAAATCTTTATATCAATTACATAAAAATAATTGTTATTTAATACATCATCATGGCGTTCGATTCGTAGATGATCCACACCGACAAACCAACCACCATCACGATAATTATGGCGCTGAAGATAAATGACAATGAGCTGGCTTTGCCGTCTTCAGTTTTAAAGCTTAAATGCAAGAAGTACTTTAAATGCACCCAAATTTGCACAACCGCCATCGTCACAATGCACCAGACGGTGGCTGGTTTTGAAAACGACCCACTCATCACAGCCCAAAATGGAATAGCCGTTAAAATCACTGACAACACAAAGCCAATAAAATAGTCTTTCATACTGCCATGTGATTGTGTGTCGTGTGCGTGTACTTCTAAGTTATTAATGACATGCGATTCACTGTGACTCATTACATTGCTCCCATTAAATAAACAACGGTAAACACACAGATCCACACCACATCTAAAAAGTGCCAGAACAAACTTAAACAACTTAAGCGTGTCACTGTTTGCGGGTTTAAACCACGACGAACAACTTCGATCATCATGATTGTCATCCAAATTAAACCCGCTGTTACATGCAGACCATGTAAACCGACTAAAGAGAAAAACGACGTTAAAAAGGCACTGTGTTGCGGGCCATTACCGTGCGCAATTAGGTGATGAAACTCATACACTTCCATACCAATAAACACAGCACCAAAAGCAAAAGTGACAAGTAACCAGGTCAATGTTGCTGCCTTTTTCTGCGAATGTGCAGAAATCATCGCAAAGCCAAATGTAATACTACTTAGTAGGAGTGCCGCGGTTTCAACCGCGACAAAATCAAGTTCAAAAATGTCTTTGCCTGACACACCGCCGGCTGTGTTCATAAACAGCACGGCATAAGTTGCAAAGAAAGAAGCAAATAATAAGCAGTCGGTCATTAAATAAAGCCAAAAACCGAATACCGTGTTGCCACCTGTGTCGTGATGCTCACTATCATGTGCTTCAACATGACCTTGAGCATTACTTAAGGTGTTTAAATCTGCAGTGATAGTACTCATGCATTCACCCCTTTAGTCGCGGCGGTATTGTGCGCCGTTTCAAGTTCAACAATTTCATCTGGTTGCACGTAATAATCAACATCAGTTGTATAACAACGTTTAATAAATATCGCGATAGCACCCAGTAAACCAAAGGCTGCAAGCCACCATATATGCCAAATCATGGCAAAACAGAACGTTGTTAATGCTCCGCTCATCAATACACCCGCTGGCGTATTTTTTGGCATGTGAATTGGGCTATAAGATGCTTCTTGTTTGTAAGCTAAGCCTTTTTCTTTCATGTCAGTCCATGCATCAATGTCATCAACATGGGGAATTTTTGCAAAGTTGTAGTACTGCGGAGGTGATGCAGACGCCCATTCAAGCGTATGACCATTCCATGGATCACCTGTTGTATCATCTAATTGCTCGCGGTTTTTAAAACTCACAACAAGTTGTACTACTTGGAACAAGATACCGAACATGATGATCACCGCACCGCCTGCTGCAATGTATAACCACATGTTCCAATCTGGGTTATTTGTGTGGTTTAAACGACGAGTCATACCTAAGAAACCAAGCACGTATAACGGCATGAATGCCACAAAGAAACCAATTAACCAGCACCAGAAAGATCTTCTTCCCCAGCGTTCGTCAAGTTTGAAGCCCATTGCTTTAGGGAACCAAAATGCGAAACCTGCTAAGTAACCGAACACTGCACCACCAATAATGGTGTTATGAAAGTGAGCGATTAAAAATAAGCTGTTGTGTAATACATAGTCAGCACCAGGGATTGCAAGTAATACACCGGTCATACCACCAATGGTGAATGTCACCATGAAACCCAGAGTCCAAAGTACGGGCACTGTGATTCGTAAACGACCACGGTACATAGTGAATAACCAATTAAAGAGTTTTACACCCGTCGGCACTGCAATCACCATGGTCATGACACCAAAGAAGGCATTAACGTTTGCACTTGACCCCATAGTGAAGAAGTGGTGAAGCCATACGATGAAACCTAAAATAGAAATCGCACCACTTGCATAAACCATCGACTTGTAGCCAAACAAACGTTTACCAGCGAAAGTAGAGATAACCTCTGAGAAAATACCAAACGCAGGTAAAATTAGAATGTAAACTTCAGGGTGACCCCACGCCCAGAATAAGTTGATGTACATCATCGCGTTACCACCTAATTCATTGGTGAAAAAGTGGAAATCGAGATAACGGTCAAGTGTCAGCATTGCAAGCACAGCAGTCAAAATTGGGAACGAGGCTGCAATTAAGATATTTGCCCACGTACATGCCCACGTAAAAATAGGCATTTTCATTAAGGTCATGCCGGGTGCACGCATCTTGAAAACTGTCACTAAGAAGTTAACCGACGTTAGCAAGGTACCTAAGCCGGATATTTGCAAGGCCCAGATATAATAATCGACCCCCACGCCCGGACTAAACGACAACTCGGATAATGGTGGATAGGCAACCCAGCCTGTTTTTGCAAACTCACCGAAAAACAGTGAAATATTAATTAGTATCGCACCGCCAGCAGTTAGCCAAAAACTTAAATTATTTAAGAATGGGAAAGCAACATCACGCGCACCAATTTGCAGTGGCAAAATAATGTTCATTAGACCAATCATGAACGGCATCGCCATAAAGATGATCATGATCACCCCATGCGCCGTAAAAATTTGGTCGTAATGTTCAGGTGGTAAGTAACCACTTGCACCGCCCGTAGCCATTGCTAATTGTAATCGCATCATAATGGCATCAGCAAAGCCGCGGAATAACATAATAAGCGCAAGAATGATGTACATAACCCCTAAGCGCTTATGATCAATTGACGTGATCCAGTCGTGCCAAAGCACGCCCCATTTTTTATATTTTGTTACTAAGCCTGCAACTAGCAAGCCTAAGACAGCAACCACCGTCATGGTAACCATGATAATTGGTTCATGAAACGGGATTGCGTCTAATGTTAATTTACCTAACAACGACATGATTATTCCTCGTCCTCGCCGTGCCCTTTATGAGCAGAGTGCTCAGGCATTGCGTGTTGCATTGCACCGTGTGAGCCATGCGCTTGCATATACTTCATTACAATTGAATGAAACATATCTTTGTCTACACTGGCATAGTATTTAACTGGGTCGTATTCACTTGGCTTAGCTAGTTCAACATAGGTCTTTTTAGTAAGCGCAGACCCTGAATTTTTCACCTTATTTACCCATGCATCAAAGTCTGCTTGGGTTGGCGTGGCGATAGCATTAAACTTCATGCCTGTGAAACCTGCCCCACTGTAGTTAGCAGAGAAACCTTTAAAAGTACCCGGTTCATCAGCTATTAGATGCAGTTTGGTTTCCATGCCTGCCATTGAATAAATTTGGCTACCAAGCTGAGGTATGAAAAACGAGTTCATGGTGCTTTCTGAGGTAATCTTGTATTGAACAGGCACGTTAGCGGGAAACACCAACTCGTTGACTGTCGCAATGCCTTGCTCAGGGTAGATAAATAACCATTTCCAATTTAAAGACACCACTTCAACAGTGAGATGCTCACCTTTACCTTCTAGCGGTTTATAAGGGTCAAGCTCTTGCGTTGACTGCCATGTGATCACACCTAAAATAACCACGATGATAATAGGAATAGCCCACACCACCGCTTCAATCTTGTTAGAGTGAGCCCACTTAGGAGCATAAATTTCTTGGTCTCGTCCATCACGGTATTTCCATGCAAAATAAATTGTCATGGCAATCACTGGGATTACAACAATCAGCATTAATACCGTTGCTACGATGATTAAATACTTTTCGTCGGCCCCAATTTGACCTTTTGGATCAAGTACCCCGCCTTCACAGCCAGTCAAAACCAGCACTAAAGACGCTAGAGCAATATTACAAAGGTTACGAATTGACAAAGGAATATCCTACAACCTAAAAGTTAACACTTGTCGATAAGTACACGACGCTTTTCTGTAGCAACGAACGGCCACAGATATCCCTAGCCACATAACGAGCACAATTTATCGCCACGTTAAGAGAGGGAATAGTTAGGTTAGCTGACTGAAATTTGGACGTAGAAAGCCCACTAGGTGCTTAGTAAAGACAACTTAGAAAACGACTAAAATGGCTGAACTTAAGCAACAAAGCTTATTTACAGACAACCACTTACACGAGGAGGAGCACGACAGCCATGTGCGCTGTGTACTACTAAAGACTTTATCGTTTCACGTGCAGCGAAGGCCGCTTTACGTAAAATGACACCTGCACGACGCGCAGGAAAGAAATGGAAGACCAACCAGCATAAGCCAATTAATAATTGGCAAGACACCACGGGGTAAGCTAAAAAGCTCAATACATTAAGTAACGGTGTTTCATACAAAGCACCTTCGCTTAATAAACTTCTTAACTCATGTGCATCTTCTACCGCACCGTTAATTAGCATGGCTGAATTAATGATCAGCAAGGCTAAAACAGACAACAGTTCTTTGCCAGCAAAAAACGCACGCGCAGCTAATTGCAATCTAGCGAAACTAGATTGTTTAACACCTTGTGACGGATTAATTACTCGCAAAACACATGCCTTTTTATAACTTTGGCCGCAATAAAGGTAGACGCTCTACCCTATAATTAAGCGCGGCAACTTGATCTTCATCAATAAAGTTTCAGTAATTACTGAAATTTCGATGTGGAGTATAACAAAGTCAACGTACGGTACAAGTAGAATTTAACAGCACTGCGTTAAGCATTGTTTATTCAACTGATAAATAAATGTAAACAACCCCAGAATATGAAGCTAAGCATCTAAAAAAGCTAGAGTATTTAATATAGCAAAAAGCAATGCCTAAAAAGAAAATTGCATAAAAATGGCGTTTAAACACATACCTACTCAGTATCTACTTGTATTGTGTTACTGAACAAGGGTTAGCCAAGAGAGATAAAATATAATATTCTTCATTAAAACACGATTAAGAATAATAGAGTTATATATGTACCAGTATGCACTTACCACCGCCTTATTACTTAGCAGTTCACATACATTTGCAAACAGCATTGAAGACACCAGAGTTCATGGATTCGATAAGCCAGCAATTTATTACAGCGATATAGAACCCCAACTAAAAAAAGCTGCTATGCACCCTGCAATTACTTTGCAACAGCTAGGTAGCTCATACCAAGGGCAACCCATAAATGCACTTGATATTGGCTCTGGCGCTATTAAAGTAATGATGTGGAGCCAAATGCATGGCGACGAAAACACCGCAACAGCAGCACTAATGGATTTTTTAACCTTTATCACAGCGCCTGAAAACGCGGCATGGTTAAAAGAGTGGCAAACAAAGCTTACACTGCGCATTATTCCTATGGTTAACCCTGACGGTGCCGCCATTCAAACGCGCCACAATGCACAAGGGATCGATCTTAATCGTGATGCGAAAGCTCTGCGCACCCAAGAAGGGCAAATTTTAATGGCGGCTGCAACGCAATTTAAGCCTGATTTTGGCTTTAACTTACACGATCAAAATGCCTATTATGGGGCTGGCAAAAAAGGCAAACAAGCAACCATCTCTGTGCTCGCACCGGCTTATAATGAAGCTCGTGAAATTAATACCACGCGTGCAGAAGCGATGCAGTTTACGGCCCATTTAGCAGCCACGGTAGAAAACATGATCCCCGGCCACTTAGGCAAATACAACGACAGCTACTCATACCGCAGTTTTGGTGATACGTTTTCTGAAAAAGGGATTCGCACTATTTTAATTGAATCGGGTGCTTACCCTCAGGATCCAAACCGTCAAGTAGCGCGAAAAGTTAACCGTGTTCTTTATAAAAAGGCGATTGATTCTTTAGTAACGGGTGATTGGAAAAAAGCCACTGTAGCGCAGTATCATGCAATCCCATTTAATGCTAAAGATAATTGGGTCGACCTACTCATTGATGATGTGATGGTAAACAGTGAGATGGGTGACTATCAGATTGATATTGCCATAAATGATAAGGGTAGATTGCCTACCATCAAAGAACTCGGCGATATAAGTAGTATTCGCCAAGGTTACCAGACATTAGATGCCAGCAAATTGAGCTTTAATATAGGCAACAGCTACATTATTACGAAACCAATCACATTGACTGACAGCACTTATAAGGCGTTATTAAAAGAAGGCTATAGCTGTTTCTCAGGTCAGGTGCATAAACTCACGAATAACTCACAATGGCCTATATATACGTGTCCAAGAGTGTTCACCTCGATTCCAACACTTCATGCTCCTGCAGCCTTTTTGCTAACAGCAAACCATGCAAATCAATATGCAGTCCTGGGTGCTAAATTAATTGGGTTGAACTAGGTGCCTATTCGAGAATAAAAAATCGCGGGCATTAAAAAAGCGCCCCTTAGGCGCTTTTTTGTGTGGTTACAGAATTTGATTCTCTTTCCACGCTTGTTCTTTTGCCATGCGCTTTTTACGCTTGTCACATGGATCATCACAGTCACAGGCTTTATCGATACCCACGGCACCTAAGCCACCACAGCTACTGGCCATTGATTTCTTTTGCACAATCATGCCCACAGCCATCGCTGCCACAATTAAAATAAGTAGACCAAAAGTAAGAAGAAAAAGTGACATTGCTTTGCCCCTATCGTCAGCAATTAAATCAAGCCCAGTCGACTGGGCTGCACGTATTATAAACTGCTTCTTGCTCTGCTACAAATATGGTTTAAAGGCAGGGCTAGAATAAGTGACCAAGCCATTGTCTGACTTAGCAATTAAATACACTGGCAGGTCATGTTGTTCAGCGTATTTTTGTGCCCGCTCCATTCCCATTACCGTCAGTGCTGTTGCTAAACCATCAGCCGTCATTGCCGAAGGGTGCAATACGGTAACAGACACCAAATCATGGCGGCTTGGCATCCCCGTCACAGGGTCGATTAAGTGGCTATAGGTTACCCCATCCATCTCGTAGAAAATGCGATAATCACCCGACGTTGCAATGCCATTCGTGCCCGGCTCAATCACTTTATGTACTTTGCGCACACCCGGCTCAGCGTCGGGTTGTTCGATAGCGATTTTCCAGGTGATATTATCTGGCTTGATACCTGACACACGAAGCTCGCCGCCAATTTCGACCATATAATTTTCTAAGCCATGGCTTTCAATTACTTGCGCAACCTTATCAATACCGTAGCCTTTTGCTGTTGCTGAAAATGACAATTCTAAGCCATCCACCGTCTTCAGAAGACCAGCATCGCTTAACTGAAGCTTATCAACACCAATTTTCGCGACCATATCAGCCAGCGCTTCATCGCTTGGGCGTTTAGTCGGTTTTTTATCTGGACCAAAGCCCCATAAATCAATTAGTGGACCCATCGTCACATCAAGGGTTTTTGTAGATTCACCCAAACGAATAGACTCCGCAACGACCTGACGAAAATCATCACTGATCGGCATAACCTGCCCTGCAGGCAAACGATTAAATTGATTAATTTCTGAGTCTGGAATATACGTCGACATAGATTGATTAACCTCTTTCAGCACTTGCTTAATTTCAGGGTGCAAATCAATCCCTTCTAGCTTAGAAGGTTCAGCAAATACTTTAATGTGGTATGTCGTTCCCATGGTCTTACCTTCAAGGTAGAGCTCTTGGGCTTTATCTGCTTGGCTGCAACCAGCCATGAGTAAAGTAACAGTTAGTAGGAAAAAGGCCACAAAGCCTTGGCGATAAAACACTTTATTCATAGCAACTCACCTTTTGGATACCAATCGACAGTGGTATAGAAATAAAAAAGCCTCGTAACACGGTGTGCTACGAGGCTTGTATTCTAACCAAAACTAATTGTTTTGTGTATGGGTGTTAGCCACCGAAGTCATCTAATAAGATGTTTTCGTCTTCTACACCTAAGTCTTTAAGCATGTTGATAACAGCTGCATTCATCATTGGAGGACCACACATGTAGAACTCACAATCTTCTGGCGCTTCATGATCTTTCAAGTAGTTTTCATAAAGTACGTTATGGATGAAGCCTGTGTAACCTTCCCAGTTATCTTCTGGTTGTGGATCAGACAGTGCTGTATGCCATACAAAGTTATCATTTTCTGCTGCTAAGCCGTCGAAATCTTCAACATAGAACATTTCACGCTTAGAACGCGCACCATACCAGAAACTCATCTTACGCTTAGATTTTAAGCGCTTAAGTTGGTCAAAGATATGTGAACGCATTGGTGCCATACCTGCACCACCACCTACGAATACCATTTCTGCATCAGTGTCTTTCGCGAAGAATTCACCGAATGGACCAGAAATAGTAACCTTATCGCCTGCTTTAAGTGACCAAATGTACGACGACATTTTACCACATGGAAGGCTTAGGTCTCTTGGCGGCGGCGTAGCGATACGCACGTTAAGCATAATAATGCCTTCTTCTTCTGGGTAGTTAGCCATTGAGTAAGCACGAATTGTTTCGTCGTCTACTTTAGACTCCAGATCGAAGAAACCAAAGTGGTTCCAGTCGCCACGATATTCTTCAGGAATATCGAAGTCAGCGTATTTAACGTGGTGCGCAGGGGCTTCGATTTGAATATAACCACCGGCACGGAACGGAACTGATTCGCCATCAGGAATTTGTAACTTAAGTTCCTTGATAAACGTTGCTTTGTTATCGTTTGAGATAACTTCACAATCCCACTTCTTAACACCGAAAATTGACTCTTCAAGTTCAATTTCCATGTCGTTTTTAACATTAACCTGACACGCTAAACGGCAGCCTTCACGGGCTTCACCTTTAGAGATGTGATCAAGTTCTGTTGGTAAGATATCGCCGCCACCTTCTTTAATGTGTACACGACACTGGCCACATGAGCCACCGCCACCACATGCAGATGATACGAAAATACCTGAATCAGACAGCGCGCCTAATAGCTTGCTACCTGCAGATGTTTTAATAGCTTTTTCTGGGTCGCCATTAATACCGATGATGATATCGCCGCTTGCAACTAACTTAGATTTAGCACCAATGATGACTAAAACTAGTAGTACAACGATAGCGATGAAAACACCAACACCTAAGAAAATCTCATTCATGATTTATCCTCGCTACCTTAAAGTGAAATACCAGAGAATGACATAAAGCCAAGACCCATAAGACCAACAGTGATGAAAGTAATACCTAAACCACGTAAGCCATCAGGAACGTCTGAGTACTTCATTTTTTCACGGATACCAGCAAGTAATGTAATTGCTAGTGCCCAGCCCACACCTGAACCGATACCATAAACAACAGACTCGCCGAAGTTATAGTTACGTTCAACCATGAAAGATACCGCACCGAAGATTGCACAGTTAACTGTGATCAAAGGTAAGAAGATACCTAACGCGTTGTATAGTGCAGGGAAGAACTTATCTAATGCCATTTCAAGAATTTGTACAAGTGCTGCAATAACACCAATAAATGTCAAGAAACGTAAGAAGCTAAGGTCTGCTTCTGGGTAGCCAAGCCACTCTAATGCACCCGGTGCAAGAACAGCGTGGTAAACCAAGTTATTTACTGGTACTGAAATACCCAATACCACGATAACTGCCACACCTAGGCCGATTGATGTAGTTACTTTCTTTGATACTGCAAGGAAAGTACACATACCTAGGAAGAAGGCTAAAGCTAAGTTTTCAATGAAAACCGCTTTTACAAATAAACTAATATAATGTTCCACTGCTCGCCCCTTACGCTTTTGCTTCTACTTGGTCTTTCTTAACGGTACGAAGTACCCAAATGAATAAACCAATAATGAAGAATGCACTCGGTGGTAAAATCAATAGACCCATTGGTTGATACCAGCCACCATTTTGTACAAGTGGGATAATATCAACACCGAATAGTGAACCTTTACCGAATAACTCACGGATGAAACCAACCGTCAATAGCACGACTGAGTAGCCTAAACCATTACCGATACCGTCTAAGAAAGACATCAGTGGTGGTGATTTCATTGCGTATGCTTCCGCACGACCCATTACGATACAGTTAGTAATGATTAGACCAACGAATACAGATAGCTCTTTTGCAGTTGCGTAAGAGAATGCCTGTAAAACTTGGTCAACAACGATTACCAGTGACGCAATGATCGTCATTTGCACGATAATACGTACAGATGATGGGATCTGGTTACGAATACATGAGATAAAGAAGCTAGAAAACGCAGTTACAAGTGTCAATGCGATTGACATGATTAGTGCATTTTTTAAGCTTGATGTAACCGCTAGCGCAGAACAAATACCAAGTACTTGAAGTGCGATTGGGTTATTTGCGAATACCGGGCCAAATAGGACCGACTTCATTTCTTTAGTATCAGCCATTATTTCAACGCTCCTTCACGTACTTTCGCAAGGAATGGACCAAAGCCATGCTCGCCAGTCCAGAAGTCAACTGTATGATCAACACCGTTTGACGTTAACGTTGCACCTGAAAGACCATCGATTTGATGTTCATTGCTCGCACCGCTCTTCATGATATTGATTGGTAACTCTTTACCTTGCCATTTAGCAGTCCATTGTGGGTTTTGAATCTCACCACCAAGACCAGGCGTTTCATTGTGCTTGAAGAAATTGATGTTCTTAACAGTTTCACCATCGCTCTCAAGCGCTAAGAAGCCATACATTACACCCCAAAGGCCGTAACCTTGGATAGGAAGAATGATTGCATCTGTAGAACCATCTGCTTTTTTCGAGATATAAACAGGTGAATTTTTCGTCATACGCTGGATACCCGCGATGTCTTTAATTCCTTCTGCTTTCAACGCAAAGCTACGCGCTTGGTCGAATTTAGATTTCTCGAAATCAAATGAGTTAGGATCAACACCTTCAACAAACTCACCTGTGCTCATGTCTACTACGCGTGCTTCAATTTTTGAGTTGAAGGTATCTGAAACAGTACCCGAAACTTCAATGTCTGCAGCCGCTAAGATATTACGCTGAATATCTTGTGTTTTGTTAGCTTGCTGTAAAGGACGAAGCTGAACTGAAGCAAACGATACGATGATTGCACACACTAAACATAGTGCAACAACAACGGTTAGCGTTTTGCCGATTGATTCGTTATTACTAGACATTACGTGCCAACCTCCGCTTGATATTAGCTTGCACTACAAAGTGATCGAATAATGGCGCAAATAAGTTAGCAAATAAGATTGCTAGCATCATACCTTCTGGGAATGCCGGGTTAACAACACGGATCATTACAACCATAAAGCCGATTAACGCACCGTAAGCGAACTTACCTTTGTCTGTGAATGATGCAGATACTGGGTCTGTTGCCATGAAGAACATACCAAATGCAAAACCACCCAATACTAAGTGCCAGTGCCAAGGCATAGCAAATACAGCGTTCGTTTCAGAACCAACCGTGTTTAGTAAGAATGACGTTGCAACCATACCTAGGAAAACACCTAGCACGATACGCCATGAAGCAATACGCACATAAATCAGGAATAAACCACCGATTAATAGTGCAAGTGTTGATGTTTCACCAACAGAACCTTGAATGAAACCGTAGAATGCATTCCACCATAGTTCCATGTTGCTGTAATCAAGTGAGCCAACAACTGCCTGACCTAGCATAGTTGCACCAGAGAATGAATCTACTGCTGTCCATACTGTGTCACCTGAAATTTGTGCAGGGTATGCGAAGAATAAGAACGCACGACCAGCAAGCGCAGGGTTTAGGAAGTTACGACCTGTACCACCAAAGATCTCTTTAGCGATTACAACACCAAACGTAATACCTAGCGCAACTTGCCATAGTGGAATCGTTGCAGGCAGGATTAGTGCAAATAATACAGACGTTACGAAGAAACCTTCATTTACTTCGTGCTTACGCACTGAAGCAAATAATACTTCCCAGAAACCACCGACAATAAATGTTGTCGCGTAGATTGGTAGGAAGAAGCAGGCACCGTAAAACATTTTCGCGCCCCAACCTGATTCAGCAGATAATTCACCGCCAAACAATTGGAACAGACCAACTTGCCATGAGTTTGCTAGTTCAAAACCTTGTGCAAGCGCACCTGCGGCCTGATGACCGATGTTGAACATACCAAAGAACATAGCAGGGAACGTCGCCATCCACACTAAAATCATCATACGTTTTAGGTCGATGTTATCGCGAACGTGTGTTTTGCCTTTATTTACGTAACCAGGCGTGTAAAAAATAGTCGCTGCAGCTTCGTAAAGCGCATACCATTTTTCGTGTTTACCACCCGGTTCAAAATGCGGCTCAATATCTTCTAGAAATTTCTTTAAACCCATCTCTCTAGCCTTCCTTCTCGATCGTAGTCAAGCAATCGCGTAGGATTGAACCGTACTCGTATTTACCTGGACAAACGAAGGTACATAACGCTAAATCTTCTTCATCAAGCTCTAGAGCACCTAACGTTATAGCACTATCAAGGTCACGTGCAATTAAGTCACGTAGTAATAATGTAGGTAAGATGTCTAAAGGCATAACACGCTCATAGCTACCAATTGGAACCATGGCACGCTTAGAACCACCTGTCGAAGTCGTCATGTTGAATAGACGGCTTGGCGTTAGGTGAGATAAGAAGGTACGTGTTACTGAGAACTTGTCAGAACCTGGCGCAATCCAACCAAACAATTCTTTTTCGCGACCTTCAAGTAATACAGATACTTGAACATGGTAACGACCTAAGAACGCATGTGGACCTTGTGAAATAGAACCTGATAAAACAGAACCAGAAATAACACGGTTATCACCGTCTTCTAATTCACCAGCGACTAAATCATCTAAAGAAGCACCTAACTGAGTTTTCACTAAGCGTGGGTTTTTAACACGAGGACCTGCAAGCGAAACAACACGATCTGTGAAGATTTCACCTGTTAGGAATAAATTACCAAAGGCAATAACGTCTTGGTAACCTAAGTGCCAAACCTGCTTGCTAGCAGAAACTGGGTCTAAGTGATGAATGTGTGTACCCACTAGGCCTGCCGGGTGTTTGCCACCAAACTCATGTACTTCTACTTGAGGGATTGATGAACTAGGCACTTGGCTACCAGCGTGTTTACAAACAAATACTTTGCCGTCAGTTAAACGAGATACCACCGCTAAACCCGCTTCAAATGCTGCAGAATTCTCAGCAATAATAACTGCAGGATCTGCAGCTAACGGGTTAGTGTCGATAGCCGTTACAAAAATAGAGCTAGGATTTGCATCCAACGCAGCTATTCTGCTGAATGGGCGAGCACGAAGTGCTGTCCATTGGCCTGACTGAACAAGTACTTCTTTCACTTTTTCACGGTCTAAGCTCGAAAGCTCGTCGGCCTTGAAAGAGTCAAAGGTGATTTGCTCACTGCCATTAACTTCAATAACAACAGATTGCAGCACACGTTTAGCACCACGATTAATTTCTTTAACTACCCCAGAAGCTGGTGCAGTAAATAATACGCCTGGGTTCTTTTTGTCTTCAAAAAGTACCTGGCCTTTTTTGACTTGGTCATCCACGCGGACATGCATGGTTGGACGCATACCAATATATTCTTCACCTAGCACAGCTACACGTTTGACGGCAGAGCCATCATGAATAACTTGCTGAGGTGCGCCCTCTATCGGTAAATCCAGACCTTTTTTTATGTTGATCATACGCACTTGCATTACATTAACGGAAAGAAACTGAAAAATCGTACCAACTACGTCGCTCTTTGATATGCTCAAGTCAAATTCTTAGTATCTAAGAACAGCTTGTTTAACACCCCAAACAAGCAACGCAGTAAACTCCTCACATATATTGCCCGAATTTTAACATCAATCAGGGTGACTATGCGAGAGCAAATATTAAATTTATACGACTGATGTGATTATTTAGACTACAAAATCCATTTGAATAAAATTCAATATAGACCAAAGTGCTATTGATGCCGTTTTATTTTAGAGAAAAAACAAAAAAGTCGCTTAAAAAAGCGACTTTTATAAATTTAACGTTTTTTATCGATTAATCGATCAACTGAGAAATTTCAACAACAGGATTCACATCTTGCTCGTAATCAACGCTGTCGATACCAAAACCGAATAAACGTAAAAACTCATTATGGTAACCCACGTAATCGGTTAATTCGTCAATCGTTTCTGTATCAACGGTATCCCAAACATGTTGTACACGTGCTTGCACATCGTCTTCCAACTCTTTGTAGTTTTGGAATAAATGACCACCGTCATCAAAACGAGGCGTGTCGCCGTAAAGGTTTTCAGTAAATAGCGCGTGAATTTGCTCAATGGTGCCTTCGTACGTACCATCTGCTTTCATTACTTTGAATAATGCAGAGATATAAAGTGGCATAATTGGAATTGCCGAGCTTGCCTGCGTTACCACAGCATTTAAAGAAGACACATACGCTTCGCCATTTAAGTCTTTTGTTGACTCTTTAATCGCTTGCGTTGCACGGTCAAGGTCTTCTTTTGCTTTACCAATTGTCGCATGACCGTAAATTGGCCACGTTAACTCTTTACCAATATAGGTATACGCTGTTGTTTTGAAGTTATCAGCAAGTACATCGGCTTCTTTTAATGCATCAATCCACATTTCCCAATCTTCACCGCCCATTACTTTAATTGTATTGTCGATGTCTTCTTGGCTTGCCGCTTCAACCGTTACTTCATCAATCACACGCTTAGACGTATTTAAGTTTTTAGTCGTGATATCTGAACCGATTGGCTTTAATGTAGACGAATATGTCTCACCCGTATTTGGGTCTGTACGACGTGGTGACGCTAAGCTGTAGATAACTAAATCAACTTTACCTAAGTCTGCTTTGATAGTCTCAATTGCTTTTTGCTTGATTTCATTTGAAAACGCATCGCCATTGATGTTTTTAGACCACAGACCAGCTTCTTCCGCAGCGGCTTGGAATGCAGCGGTGTTGTACCAGCCAGCAGACCCTGTTTTACGTTCTGCCCCTTCTTTTTCGAAGAAGATACCTAAGGTGTTTGCGCCGCCACCAAATGCAGCCGTAATACGTGATGCTAGGCCGTAACCTGTTGACGCACCAATGACTAATACATTTTTAGGTGCATTGCTTAGTGGTCCTTGCGCTTTCACATAATTAATTTGTTCTTGTACGTGCTCAGCACACCCTACTGGATGCGCGTTAGTGCAGATAAATCCACGAATTTTAGGCTTAATGACCATTGATCATCCTATATCTATCACAATAAAAATTAGCGCTAGTTTAAAGGCTAATAGTAAAAATACAGGTCTGATCAGTCATATAAAATATATAACTGATCACACCATCCAATTAATCAAACTTAGAACCGCCCATACACGCAGGTGATTCAGGCGCTTGCCCTTGATGTTGTGCAAATTCATCAGGCGTAAACGTGTGTATCGCTAAAGCATGAATATGATTAGCAAGCTCATCTTTTAATAACTCATTTATTTGACGATGACGGGCTAGTAAGCGCTTACCTGCGAACTCTTCACTCACTACAATCACTTTAAAATGTGAATCAGTGCCGCGACTATGCATATGACTTTCATTAACAACATTCAGGTGCTTGCACTGAATACCCGCGGCGAGCTTTTGCTCAATTTGTTGTTGCATTGACATCTGTCATAAACCTTTTAGCAAAATAATTGAGCGTTACTATATCAAGGGGATGGTTCATTTTTCCAATGATTTTACATTATTGATCTAAAGGTCAGGTTAATTCGTGGGTGCTTAAGCTTTTGCTGCTTAGGTAAACTATGCAGATAATCCCGTTGGCTTGTGCCATTCATTACTAAGCAACTGCCACTTTGTAGCACGATACTCTGTTGCTCATTGGTGTGTTTATGTTTTATTTTGAACACACGCTCAGCCCCCAGCGAAATAGACGCAATCGTCGGTTGCTTGCCAAGTTCGGGTTCATCATCACTGTGCCACCCCATACAGTCGTGGCCATCTCGATACAAATTAACCAATAAAGCATTAAAAGGTATCTGTAACTGCGCCGTTAAACGTTTTCGCATAGCATCCAGCACATCAGGCCAAGGTTCAACAATCAATGTTGATCCTGAGTAAGCGTAATTAACGTTTTCATCAGCAATAAAACACTGCAAGCGTGGGATAACATGACGTTTGCCATACACCGTAATTTCGGGCTGTTGCCAATGTAGGTTTTGCTCTAAGTAATAAAATAAGTCGAGGCTTTTTTGGGCACTAAGAGCTTGGGCCTGATAAGAAAAGCCATTTGGTAGATGATTAGGGTTGGCGTTTGGCTGTTGCATGTTAGAATTTACCTATACTTAAATACTTATCGTAAAAACATGATGACCACCCAAGCACAGCTCGGTGATAGCACCTATACCCTTGAACGTTTTCCTTTAGATCAAAAAAATCGTAGCCTCCAAGCCTGGGACTCTGGTGATGAGTACCTAATTGATTATGTACATGAACACCATCCACACGCAAATTCTGTCCTTATTCTCAATGACAGCTTTGGGGCATTGGCATGTGCATTTAACCAGTTAACCGTTTATTCAGTTAATGATTCGTATATTGCCCATCAGGCCACCCTTTATAATTTAAACGCCAATGAGTTAAAAGCGGATTCGTTAACGCGCTTAAACTCACTTGAGAGTTTACCAAACCACGTTGATTTAGTGATCTTAAAAGTGCCACGAAATTTAGGCTATTTGCAACATCAATTAGCAGCGATTAGTGCAGCATTACCTGCTGGTATTGATGTAATAGCCGCGGGAAAAACTAAAGAGATTCATAACTCGACAATAAAAGCGTTTAGCCAGTTTATCGGTGAAACAACAACCAGCTTAGCCGTAAAAAAATCACGCTTAGTCATAAGTAAAACAAGTGGATTAGATAAACACGCTGCATTTCCGGTTAGCTGGCCACTGGAGGGCAGCGAATTTGAAATTCAAAATCACGCAAATGTTTTCTCGCGCGATTCATTAGATATCGGCGCCCGCTTTTTCTTTAACTATTTACCACAAACCAGTAAAGCGCGCAGTATCATCGATTTAGGTTGTGGCAATGGTGTGGTGGGTTTAATGGCTTTAAAACGTTGCCCTAAAGCACAGCTTACGTTTGTTGATGAATCGTATATGGCGGTTGAGTCAGCACGACTCAATGTTGAAACTAATTTACCCGAACAATTAGCACACTGTGAGTTTGTGCAAAACGACTGCTTAACCGATTTTGCAGCGAATAGTGTTGACCTGGTGTTATGCAACCCACCTTTTCATCAGGCGCAAGCTGTCACAGACCACATTGCTTGGCAGATGTTTAAACAAGCTAAACAGACGCTTAAACCTGGCGGCGAGTTAAGAATAATTGGTAATCGTCATTTAGACTATCATGAAAAATTAAAGCGTATGTTCGGCAACTGTAAGTTATTAGGTTCTAATAAAAAGTTTGTCGTGCTTAGTGCGATTAAAAATAATTAATGGAGCAATATAAATGAGAAAAATACTTCCTTTATGTGCGGTGCTTTTGCTGGCTGCGTGCAGCAATCAACCAAATCAGTTAATTTTAAACCCCGTATATCAAAGCGGTAAAATCACTCAAATTAATAGTAATGTGAGCACCAGTGTCATTGATTTACGTGGTGACAATGTGACGTTAAAAATTATTGAATCAGATAAAACCAAAACGCTTGCAAGCCCAGGTATTACCGACTCTGTTAAAAGTGCACTTGATAGCGCGTTGAGCCGCAATGGTGTCAGTATTTCTAATCTTGCCACCACGCGTTTCGAAATTGATATCCATAAATTACAAGCAGTGGTCACTGAAAAAATGATGACTCACACCAGCGCCGCAAGCATCGAGTTTGGTGTGCGAGTTATCAGAAACGACAGTAGCTTCAGTAAAGTCTACCATGGCAATGCGAACCTTGAAGGCCCTCTAAGCCATGACCGAGCCAAAATTGAGAGTCAGCTGAATAAGTTGACTGAACAATTAATTACCCGCATTGTATCTGACCCAGAATTAATCGCCTATTTAGAAGGTTAACTATGAAGCGCATTTTATTACTTAGTTTTATTTTATTATTTGCTCACAGTTCATTCGCGGCAACTGAAGGTAAATTTATTCAAAAAGACAACATGTTTCCACGGGTCGAAATAGTGACCACGTTGGGAAGTATTGTTGTTGAAATGGATCGCTCTCGCGCCCCTATAACGGTCAATAACTTCTTAACTTATGTGGCCGACGGCAGCTATCAAGGAAGCGTGTTTCATCGCGTTGAACGTGATGAAGATAATGAACGCGACTTTGTAATTCAAGGGGGGGGTTACGATAAAGACTACGACGGTCTGCACGAGAACGACCCTATCTTCAACGAGAGCGGTAACGGTCTAAAAAATGACATGTACAGTATCGCCATGGCCTATCAAGACCGTAAACCGCACTCAGGTACACGTCAATTCTTCTTTAACATGGATGACAACGATCACTTGAATCCGGGCCGTGATTGGGGATTTGCTGTGTTTGGTATGGTTATGGATGGTTATGAGACCTTAGACAAGATCATGCGTGTTGAAACTGCATTCAATGAAAAAATAGGTTACAGCTTTGTGCCTAAAACCCCTGTCGTTATTTTAAATGTAAAAGTACTCGAAGCTAATCAATAATAATTAGGGGGCTTGGCGCCCCCACAAACACGGCAACACTATGACAAAAACCCTTTCAATCTCAGAGTACTTTTCGTACTTCAAAGACAAACGTCTGATCAATATTTTTATCTTCGGCATTAGCAGTGGCTTTCCTTGGGTACTGATTGGCTCGGTGATGTCAGCATGGCTGAAAGATGAAGGGTTAAGCCGCAGCATGATTGGCTTATTTGGCATTGTGTTTGGTGCATACAGTATTAACTTTTTATGGTCTCCGTTGGTCGACCGCGTAAAGTTGCCAGTATTATTTAAATGGCTTGGCCAGCGTCGCAGCTGGATTTTGCTTTGTCAGTCAGTGATTTTTATAGGCACCTTTTCACTGGCAGGACTAGATATCAAAGCGAACCTTTGGTTTGCTGCTGCACTGTGTTTAGTTATCGCCATTGCCTCTGCCACTCAAGATATAGCCATTGATGCGTTTCGTATTGATACGTTAAGCGAGAATGAAAGCCATAAAGCGACGGCAGCCGCCGCTATGGCGACATCAGGTTGGTGGAGTGGCTACGCACTATTAGGTGCCCTGCCCTTTTATATGGCAGATATTCCATCCATTGACTGGCCCCAAGTTTATTTTTTCTTATCCGTTGTCATGCTGCTATTAATGAGCAGTGTGTTTTGGGCAAAAGAGCCTGAATCAAACCGTGAAGTTGTCCAAGCTGAACTTGAGCACACCTACCAGCAAAAACTCGCTGGGGGACAGCAAACGCGATTGGCCAAAGTACTTGCATGGTTAGCGGTAACCGTTTTTGATCCATTTAGAACCTTCTTTGCACGCAACGGGGTAAAAACCGCGCTCGCGCTACTAGCGTTTATCTTCTTATTTAAAATAGGGGAAGCATTTTTAGGGCGCATGTCTATCGTGTTTTACAAAGAGATTGGCTTTAGCAATAGCGACATCGCTACCTTCTCAAAAGTGGGTACCGCTTTTCTTACTATCGCTTTTACTTTCGTAGGTAGTCTATTCAATCAGCGCTACGGCATTGTAAAAGGCTTATTTATCAGTGGTATTGCAATGGCTGCTTCTAACCTAGCCTTTGCGTGGATTGCCGTGGCAGGCCCTAAATTAAGCCTATACGCGTTTGCTATTATTGTTGATGGCTTTACACAAGCTTGGTCACTCGTTGCCATGGTGGCGTTTATATCAATGCTCTGTGACCGAGCCTTCAGTGCAACGCACTACGCCTTACTTGCCTCATTAGGAAATTTAGGCCGAACTCTACTCTCAAGCTACAGTGGTGTGGTGATTGATGACTGGTTATCAGGGAATTGGGCACTGTTTTTTGTGCTTACTGCCGTTATGGTTATTCCGTCGCTGGTATTTTTATTCTTAATACGCCACAAACTTTATGCATTAGAAAGCAACTATCATAAGAGCAATTAACAAAATAAGAACGTATGTGATTAAATGTAACCAGTATTTAGAGGGGTCTTAAATAGTGCATCCATGCACTATTTGCATTACCACGCACGCTAAGGGCTGCCTGCGTGTAATGAATAATTAAGCTTCTTTAAGTAAGTTAAGACCTTCGTATGGGTCCACTTCTAGCGCATCACAATAGCGCATAAATTCGATTACATCTAAACGACGTTCTTGGTTTTCAATTTTACCAATGAACGAATGCGGCGTACCTAAAACCTGTGCTAGGCTGCGCATTGTATGGCCTTTCTCATGGCGTTTAGTTTTTAACCATTTTGTTAATTTTGAGTTTTCTTCAGAAGAAACTGTTTTACCCATCATAAAATACATCTCCTACTAGATGATTCAAGTTAATAAATTTAGAGCGAAATTTTGCCCGTCTCACTCTTGGACACATTATATACTAATAACTTTTTCTGTGAACGGTTAATTATACAAATGTCCATTTTTTAGGTATAGACCGTTTTTGTGAACAAGTCTAAGTTTAAGCTAAAATTAAAGCACAAGCTCTATTGTTAGTTGCTTAACTGTACCAAAAAATCGATCAATTGGAACCTTGTAAAATTGAAAATATAACTTTAAAAATTGCATACTTATGCTTAAAGTGTATGTAAATACTGAAAAAGGCTAGGAAATGTTTCGTATATTATTTTTGTTGCCAATTGTACTCTGTGTAGCGTGGTACCTTTTTTTAAAACAAAATCGTGTACCAATTAAGCAAGGCAAAAAAGGGTTCGTCTATATTTTGATCATATCTGGAGTGGTTTTAGGCTTTTTCTTACTAATGATTAAAGTGACCCAACACTAGGGTCACTTTCTATTAACTAGCGCGCGCGATCTCGTAGCATAAGCAAGCAGGGTGTTAACACCAGCGTTAAAACTGTTGCAAATGTTAACCCGCCCGCTACGGCCGTTGCTAATTGCACCCACCACTGCGTAGAAGGTGCCCCAAAGTCGATTTGGCGATTAAATAAGTCAATGTTGACCTGTAGCACCATCGGCATTAAGCCAAGAATTGTCGTAACGGTAGTAAGCAGTACGGGCCGTAAACGCTGTGCCCCTGTTCTGAGGATTGCATCTTTTGCAGCCAAGCCCTGCTGACGCAACACGTTATAAGTGTCAATCAGCACAATATTATTATTAACGACAATCCCTGCCAGTGAAATTACGCCAATACCCGACATAACAATACCAAAGGGCTGTTGAAGTACAATTAAACCTAAGAATACACCAACAGTTGAGAATAACACGGCACTTAAAATTAAAAATGCCTGATAGAAACTATTGAACTGAGTAACCAATATAATCCCCATCACGAACAAGGCAACTACAAATGCTTGCTCAAGAAAAAGCTCTGACTCATCTTGATCTTCAGTTTCACCCCGCACTTTAATTTTTACTCGCGGGTCGAGACCTTGCTCTTCTAATTGCGCCTGTAAGCGTGGCAGCGCTTTGGCAAGCTGCTCACCTGGCTTCATGTCGGCATTAACGGTAACTACACGCTGTGAATCAACACGGCGAATTGTATCAACTTTAGGAGCGGCTTGGCGCTCAACAAAATGACTAATCGGCACTTGTCCGTGTATGGTTTTGACACGTAACGTTTCTAAGCGGCCTAAATCTCGTTTATCGTGAGGAAAACGAACTCGAATATCAATTTCATCATCGACATCATCTGGTCGGTACTCGCCGAGCTTCAAGCCATTTGTAATAAGCTGCACATTCGCACCTAACATACTTGCATCGGCACCAAAACGCGCTGCATCTGAGCGATTAAGCTTAAGCTGCCACTCAATCCCCGGCTTAGACGCTGTATCGTCTACATTACGAAACGCCCCGTCATCTTCAATCGCTTGCCGCACTCTTTTTGCTTCGCTATTTAATACGTCTACAAACTTTGAACTTAGCTCAATACTCAGTGCTTTGCCGCCACCGGGCCCGTTTTCATCCTTGCGTAGTTCAATTTCAACACCTGCGAAACCGGCTGTTATTTCCGTTACTTGGCTAATAATATTCTCGGCTGGCGGTCGTTCATCCCACTCTTTAAGATTCATTCTGAACGTTCCCACCTGATCTTTGCCCCCTGTCCTTGCATACAAGGTTTTTATACCTGGGACTTCTAAGATCCTTGATTCTATCTCTTTCATGATCACATCTTTTTCATAAATAGATAAATCGCTGTACGAACGCACCTTAATATTGACGCCATTAGGTTCAACATCGGGGAAAAACTCAACCCCTAATTTTGATACGGCAAAAGTAAAAAACACCAAAACAGAGAATATAATCGCAGCAGTTAAGCTCCACCACGGTCGCTGCGTAGCAAAGTCAAGCATTCGGATATAACGCCCAAGCAAACCTTTTATTTGCGTTAAATCGCCCGACTCAGCCAGTGCCAAGTCAAGTTTTTGCTGTGCAGATAATGGCCTCGTTTTACCAATTAAGCCGCCAATAGTAGGAACAAATACAAGGGCCATTAACAGTGATGCCGATAACGTAGCAATTAATGTAATTGGTAAGTATTTCATAAACTCGCCCATCATTCCCGGCCAGAAAATCAATGGCGCAAATGCAGCTAAGGTTGTGGCTGTTGACGCGATAATAGGCCAAGCCATTCGCTCGGCTGCATGACGGTAGGCTATTTTGCGAGGTTTTCCTTCACTCATTTCCCGATCAGCAAACTCACTAACCACAATCGCACCATCAACCAGCATCCCCACGGCCATAATAAGTGCAAATAGCACCACAATATTTACCGTTAAGCCAAACATGGAGATGACCAAAATCCCGGTGAGGAATGAACCGGGGATAGCAATGCCAACTAAAAAAGCGGTACGAGCACCTAGTACAGCCACAATAACAATCACCACCAGCAAAACGGCCGAAAGCACGTTGTTTTGCAAATCTGACAGCATCATTTTAACGTCTTTCGACATATCACCGGTGTAGTCCACACGAACATGCTCAGGCCAACGCTTTTGAGCTTCATTAACCACATGTTTAACCTGCTCAACGGTATCAATAATATTTTCACCTGCGCGCTTTTTAACTTCTAACGAAACAGCCTGTTGACCATTAATCCGCGCTATTGAGGTTGGATCTTTATAGGCTCTGCGAATTTTTGCGACATCCATAAAACGCACAACGCGGTCACCCACGACTTTGACAGGTTGTTCCATTACATCTTGAATCGTTTCGAAAACCGACGGTATTTTTACCGCAAAGCGACCTTTGCCTGTATCGAGGGTTCCTGCTGCGACCAAACGGTTATTATTCGACAGCAGTTGAATTATATCGCTTGGTTCTAGCCCATATGAAATCATGGCTAATGGGTCAACTTCAATTTCAACCATGTCTTCTCGGTCACCACCGACATCGACCTCAAGGACACTAGAAATACTTTCAAGCTCATCTTTAAGGTTTCGCGCTAATGTGAGTAACCCTCGCTCTGGCGAATTACCTGACAACGTTAAAGTAATGGTTGGTTGCTGATCTTCCATCAGTATTTCATGTACTTCTGGCTCTTCTGATTCAGAGGGTAACTTCGCTTTTGCCAAACTCACTTTATCGCGTACATCTGCCAACGCTTCTTTAGGGTCCATACCGGCAAGAAACTCCAGTGTGACCGAAGCATGGCCTTCGCTTGCCACGGCTGTCATCTCTTTGACCCCTTCGATTGAGCGAAGCTCTATCTCCATAGGCCTTACAAGCAGACGCTCGGCATCTTCTGGCGAAATGCCATCATGAATAATCGAAACATATATAAAAGGAATGGTGACATCTGGATTGGCTTCTTTTGGAATGGTTTGATAAGTCACCCATCCCGATATCAACAATAGAATAAAAATAGATAATACCGTGCGGGTATGAGTTAACGACGCCTCAATTAAGTTTTTCATACTTACTTGCTCGCTACCTCAGCAAATACTGGCTCAACTTTATCTCCTGCTCTGACAAAGCCCTGCCCTAAAGTTATCACATTTGCTTGCTCACCTAGGCCCCACAACCACACACCTTCTTCGGTAGTTTTTGCTAAATTTACCGATTTAAATTCTACCCTATTATCATCATTGACTATTTTTACCCCGATATTGCCTTGCTCATCCAATGCCATAAAAGCAGGGCTTAAAAGCATGGCAGGTTCTGCGGGTAACTCGATATTTAATTGTGTCGAAAACCCGGCTTTGTAGTGCATACCTGGGTTCGCAAATGCAGCCTCCACTCTGAATGTATTTGTGCTTTCATCTGCGACGGAGGCGATGTAACGAATTTTTCCTGGGTAGGTTTTATCATTAAGAACATGGGCAAACGTGGCTTGACCAACCTGTAAACCTTGAATTTCTTTTTGTGTCGCATCGGCTCTCACTATCAGAGGGTCTAGGTCAACCAATTGCAGAATTGGGTCACCAATGCCAACATAATCACCGATTTGTACTAAGCGTTTGTTGATCACACCATCAAATGCCGCTCGAATATCTGTGCGCTGATACATCAGCTCTAAACTCGCAAGCGCCGCTTTAGCTTGTTGCAATAATGCTTGAGCACGCATCGTTTGTACTTTATTTTGCAGCCCTTGCTGATTCAGTTTTAATGCGCCTTCATATTCAGTTTCATATTGAGCAACCAGCGCTTTGGCCGAGGTTATTTGAGCTTTTAAATCTGATTTATCAAGCCGTAAGATAATCTCATTTTGTTTTACAAACTGCCCCTCTTCAACCAAAATTTCAGTTACTTGGCCTGCTTGTCTGGCACTAATATTGGCGGTTTTATCTGGCTCTGATTTACCATAAAAAGTAAGGTTTTTATTTATATTTTGTGCGGTTAACCGCACCACCTGTACTTTGGCAATTCGGTCTGAATTTGTAACTTGGTGATTATTTTCATCATCGACTTCCGGTGACTCAGTCATGCCAGAAAGCATCCAAAGTACAATCACGAGTACAATAAAAATAGCTAAAATATAAGGTTTCTTTTCGAGTGCTGTTCTTAGATTTAGCAACGCAAAATTCCTTCTAATGATGCGTAAGTATAGTTAGGCTGGGATAATTAGGAAGTGTAAGCAATAAAAAAGCCACATCAAGTGGCTTTTTTCAAATTATTTTTTAAACGCTGAAGCTAGCGCCGCAACCGCAGGTTGTTGTTGCGTTGGGGTTGTTGACAAAAAAGCGTGCTCCTTCAAGGCCTTCAGTGTAATCCACTGTGCCATCGACAAGGTATTGAATACTCATTGGATCAACAACTAAGGTCACCCCGTTTTTTACAATTTCTAAATCGCCAGGGTTGGCTTTTTCATCAAAAGTAAAACCATATTGGAAACCTGAACAACCACCACCTGTTACATAAACACGTAATTTTAGATCTGGATTCTCTTCTTCTTCGATTAACTGTTTAACACGAACAGCTGCTGCATCGCTGAACTTTATTGGCAACTCATCCGACATACCAAAACCCTCAAAACCTATGATATGACGATTATCTAATACCCGAGTGTTTTAATCAAGTATCGCCACAAAGTCATCATATTTTACGAGACCGAATTGGCCAACCCATTAGCATTGAGCTAATGTTTATTTGTACTACTTTTGAATTAAGCAAAATTTAACGATGAGGGATCATCATAGTGATAGATCATTTAAGGCTCCATTTTATTAATGCCAATATAGATAGCGCACCGGTTATCCCCGCAAGCTATGATGGTTTATTGGTTTTTGCCTCGATACTTACTGCGGTGTTCGCATCGTATGTGTCTTTTTTACTATCTAGTCGCATTAAAAGCTCACACTTAAAAAACGAAAGCTTAATATGGACAATACTGGCTTCCTGCTTTTTAGGGATTGGCATTTGGGGCATGCACTTTGTTGGTATGCTGGCTTATACCCTCCCCATTGCCATTGAATACAACACCACCATTACTTTACTCTCGGTACTACCCAGTGTATTTGCAAGCTACATTGTATTGTCACCGGCACTTAGCCACGGTCGAAGACTCATATTCAGAAGTATTTTAATGGGGGCTGGGATCGGCTGTATGCATTTTGTTGGCATGATGGCCATGATGATGCCAGCTCATATGGCTTATGAGCCTTGGTTATTCTCTTTGTCTATTTTGGTTGCCATTGTTCTTTCGGGTATTGCGTTAAAAATTAACGATTTGAGACAATCTCGAGGCATTCATCACACCCGCATTAATCTGCTTGGCGCAATTATAATGGGCAGTGCTATATCGGGCATGCATTATATTGGTATGATTTCGATGTCTGTATTTGAAACAGAGCACACCGTATATATAAACACACACGACAACTCCACCCTTGCACAACTTGTGATGACTGTTTTATTGGCGCTGAGCCTTCTTGTGCTGGGGATTGTTGAATTAAGAGCCCGAAGTTTATTATCCGCCAAACTCAAAGCCGTGCTTAACACTGTTCAAGATGTCGTTATAAGCTTTAATAGCACGGGAATTATAGAATTTGCGAATCCAGCCGTGTTACCTGTATTTGGCTACCGGTCCGATGATTTAATTGGTAAACATATTCACCTTCTTATCCCTGAAAAATCAGCTGAACTCAGCGATATATTTAACGGCTCTCAACTTAACATACCAAACGCAAAAAAAAGTAAAAGTCGACTGTTAAAAGGACAAAGAGCAAATAAACAGTTGTTTCCCATCACACTCACAATCAGCTCGATAGGCAAACAAGAAAAAGGCCCCTATGTCGCCACGATTAAAGATTTAAGTGACATCCAAAATCAGGAAGCATTCACACAAACCATTTTTGATAACTTGCCCATCATGCTGTTTGTAAAAGAAGCTGAGCATTTAAGTTTTAGCCATGTAAATAAAGCTGGCGAAGAACTGCTTGGCAGACGTAAAGAGCAATTAATAGGTCTGAATGATTTTGATATTTTTAGTAATGACGAAGCTGCAAACTTTGCCCAAACAGACCGAGACGTGCTTAATAAAGACGGAATAATCACATTAGATGAAAAGCCAGTAACGGTTGACGGTAAAACACATTACTTACGTACTCGTAAACTGGCTATTAAAGACAGTAATGGAAAAGCACGATATTTACTCGATGTATCAGAAGACGTGACAGAGCTAAAACAAGCCAAAACAGAACTTGAAAACTTGCATCAACGCATGTCGATGGCTGCCGATGCAGCGCACATTGGTATTTGGGAGTGGAACTTTGAAACCAACGAATTAATTTGGGATGACTGGATGCATACCCTGTTCGAAATACCCAAGTCACAGTTTAAAGGCGATTACGCAACATGGGCTAATACTCTGCACCCTGATGAATATGAGCGAGTTACCAATAAACTCAAGCTTGCTCTATTAAACAACGAAGAGTTTCATGCTGAATTTCAAATAGTATTACCCTCTGGGCAAACTCGTTACCTAAATGCCGATGGACGTATTTATGGCAACCGTATGATTGGGGTTAACTTTGACATTACTAAACGGGTAATGGCAGAGAAGAAAATAAGGCAGTTAGCACAAACAGATCATTTAACAGGCCTTGCTAATCGAAATGCTCTCAGTAAGTTCATAAAACACGAATTTGATCGCAGTGAACGCACCGGGGCAAAGGTGGGATGTTTATACTTTGACTTAGATAAGTTTAAACCTATTAATGATACCCACGGCCATTTAATGGGTGACTTTGTTCTTGTTGAAGTAGCCAAACGATTACAAGATACGGCTCGTAAAACAGATTGTGTCGCGCGTATTGGTGGCGATGAGTTTGTTGTTGTCATAACCGATATCGAAAACCTTAGCCAAGTGAAACGGGCACTTACGCGGTTTATCAATGCTATTTCGGCTCCTATCGCCTCTGAAGTTGGCTATTTAAATATTGCCACGAGCGTTGGCTATGCCATCTATCCTGATGATGCTAAATCACTTGATGAACTACTTCATAAAGCCGATGAGCGCATGTATAAACAAAAACGCAGTAGCCATGAAAGCATACCCCAGTACAAATGAATAATTAAAAAGATAAAATGTCTGCAACATGTTTTTTTGCGTATACTTATTAAACGATTAATAAAAAATATTTTCCATGCGCGCACCCTATTTATCCGTCACTCTATTTCTGCTTTGCATATTTCATGCTGCTTTCACGAGCGCTAATGAGCAACAAGCATGGAAAATAATCTCGTTAGAATGGCCACCTTATGCGAGCAGTAAAATGGCCAATGGCGGAGATGCAATCGCCTTATTAAGAGACTCACTTGCCGCAGAAGGGATAGCGCTAAGCGTGGAATATTTACCGTGGCAAGATGCACTAAAAAAAGCAGAGCAACCGGGGTATCTAGGTTACTATCCCGCGTGGCTTTCTGAGATACAAGCAGGGTTTATTGCTTCATCCCCCATTTTAACTTCACAACTTGCTGTGATGACCAGCCAAAGTAGCGTGCAACACTTTGAAAGCATTGAGCAACTATTTAGTAAAAGTAAAGTGGGTATCGTTGGTGCTTATATTTACCCTGATGAAGTTGAAAAAGTCATCCAAGCTTACGAAAGCAGTATTATTCGCGCCGCAAATGATGAAGAGCTTTTTCACTTACTTCAGACAAACCAAATAAACTTTGCCATTGCAGCCCCTGAAGTATTCAACTACTTTGCCACGCAGCAAAATGTGTCTAAACCCCATATTGTTAGCCAGTTTGTCGATTCCCCTTTAGTGATAGGCATTCGTAATGCGCCTGAAAACCGCGAAAAAGCCACGCGTTTACAATCGTTATTTAACATCAATAACCTCGAAACGATGGTCTACACAAAACCAAAAAAGCTGCTATTAACCTATATAGACATACCGAGTATCTCACCGTTTAATGAGTTCATTAGTCAAATATATGATGACATTGGCATTAAAACCCAAATACAAGCAACCCCAGCACGAAGAGGGCTTTTGTTGCTAAACGCGGGGATCATTGATGCAGACGTTGTCAGAGCTAAAAGTATTATTAAAGAGTTTGAAAATGTCGTTGTAGTAGAGCCAAGTCTCAGCGTGATAAACATTGTATTATTATGCCGACAAGCGTTACCTTGCAGTCGAGAAATATTGTACGATCCTAGCAAGAATATTATCAGCACCACTGGCAATACTGAGCTTTTAAGTGAGTTTGATATTCAAGCGCGTATTACGCACAACGAAGCGCTCAATCACAGCCTTGATTTATTAAGAAAAAAACGAATAAATTATATTCTGTATCCCGCACTTGAAAATGAACTTGCCTCTTTAAAAAAAGAATTTCACGTAATCGTATTACGTCAGTTAGCAGTCAATACCGTGATAAATAAAAAACACGCAGCGCTGATACCTGAACTCTCAAAAGCAATTAAAGCACGGCTACCCGAATTAAAAAGGCAACTAGACAAAGACAACATAGAACAGCCAAATTTACCCAAAAACTAGATAAATTTATAAAATCCCAACGACTTAGCGAGTTTGATTTGCTAAACTTCAGGCTCAAAAGTGCTGTGAGGAAGAATGCATGTGGCTTGAAAGGCTAAGGCGTCGATTAGCAAAGCCTAAAACATCTGTGCAATTGTGCTTACTTGGTGTAAGTGCGGGACTAATTGCGGCAGTGTTGATCATATTATTTCGCCTCACGATCATGTTTTTCCAAAGCTTATTTTTAGAAAAACCTGACGACTTTACGACTCTTCCCACACTTGAACGTGTATTACTCCCTGTCGGCGCCGCCTTATTAATTGCTTTATTTGCCGCATTAACGGGTTTTAAACACTACCGTTTAGGGATCCCCTTTGTAATTCACCGAATCAAAAAGCATTATGGCCAAATGCCACTGTACAACACCGTTAACCAATTTGTTGGTGGAGCGTTGGCGTTAATTAGTGGTTTTTCGGTGGGTCGTGAAGGTCCTTCTGTCCACATGGGAGCAACGGGTGCAAGTTTGCTTGCCGATAAATTGCATTTACCCCACAATGCCATGAGAACCCTGACTGGCTGCGGTGTTGCAGCAGGTATCGCAGCCTCATTCAATACCCCACTTGCTGCAGTAATCTTTGTAATGGAAGTCGTACTTAGGGAATACAAAGTACACATATTTGTACCAATTATGCTTGCCGCGGTGACAGGCGCACTCGCCACCCAATTTGTGTTTGGTGATGCATCTGAACTGGCGCTTATTACCATGAACCCACTCAGTGGCTGGCATTACCCATTTTTAATCTTATTTGGTATGGCGCTGGGAGCAGTTGCGTATGCGTTTAATCAAAACTTAATGTTGATCATTCGCACTTTTAAACCATTAAGCATGTTTCCACGTTTATTACTTGCAGGGTTAATTGCAGGTTTAATTGCCTACATGGTGCCGCATGCGATGGGCTCTGGTATGAGTGCAATTACCATTGCCATTGAATCACCCGATGATGTGCAGTTTTTGACGACCATTTTAATTGCCAAGCTATTAGCAACTTTATTTGCTATTGGCTTGGGGATACCCGGCGGTATTATTGGCCCCGTGATTGGATTAGGCGTACTTATGGGCACGTTAATGGCATTTTTTGCGCAGTTTATTAGCCCAGGGGTTGATATTGCAGGTACTTACAGCATGCTTGGAATGGCAGGCTTACTTGCGGCCACCTTACATGCGCCGCTTGCCGCACTTACAACCGTGATGGAGCTAACTTCAAGTCCTGAGATTATTGTGCCTGCCATGCTCGTTATCTCAACAGCGTATGTTACCGCGCTGCAATTCTTTGGTAACCGCTCTATCTTTATGCAACAACTGGATTTCCAAGGACTTGAATATCAAATTTCGCCAGCAACCGAGGCGTTGCAAAAAGTGGGTGTGATGGAAGAAATGGATGAGCATTTCAAACTGCTATACAGCGATGATAAAGAACAAATAAAAGCATCTCTCGATGCCATTGACAGTCAAACACCATTAATTGTTCACGATGACGAAAATGGCTATCGCCTAGCAGAATATGACTTGAGCTTGATGTCAGATCAAAACAGTAATATTAAATATGTCAGTCTCGCAGGTTTAAGTAGCCAAGCCACACTCGCGGATGCCTTTGACTTGCTTAAAGATAAACGAAGCGGTGCGGTGTATATATATAACTTACTTGATAATCAGCAAATTATGGGGCTTTTGCGTTGGGACCAAATTAGACATATTCTGACCATACGCAATAGCCTGTTATAACAATTAAAATGGATCAATAAATGAGTGCGCTATTAATTTACAAAACGTTTCATGTATTTTTTATGATTGCTTGGTTCGCTGGTATTTTCTACTTACCACGATTATTTGTTTACCACGCCATGAGCGAAGAAAAAGCCTGTAACTCAATGTTAAAAGTAATGGAGCGACGCTTACTGTTATTCGTTACCCCTTTTGCGGTATTAACACTGGTTTTTGGGGTACTGACAATTGTTGAATATGGCCGTGAATGGTTCAAATACAGCATGTGGCTGCACTATAAGTTAGTGCTCGTTATTATCTTATATATCTACCATGCCTACTGTTTTAAGTTATTGGCTGATTTTAAGCATGATCGCAACACACGTAGCGATCGTTTTTATCGCATTTTTAATGAAATTCCGGTGCTGATTCTATTGGCGATTGTCGCATTAGCAATTATTAAACCTAGCTTATAATTTGCTGCTGTGTACGCTAAAAATTTGCTATAGTACGGCGCAAATTTATGCGGCCTCCCATACAGAGTGTCAGCGCCTTTATAAATGTGATTAGGAACAAGCCCCATGTTAAGTTTCCAAGGTGAAAATATCCTGTCGGTCAATCAACTTGATCGCGATTGTATTGAACGTATTTTTGCAGTTGCTAAGAAAATGGAGCCCTATGCTAAAAAGCAAAAGCGCACCAATGTGTTAGAAGGCGCTATATTAGCTAATTTATTCTTCGAGCCAAGCACGCGAACACGTGTCAGCTTTGGCACCGCCTTTAACCTACTCGGTGGTTTAGTGCGTGAAACTACGGGCATGCAAAGCTCAGCGTTAGCCAAAGGTGAATCACTGTACGACACAGCACGTGTTATTTCAGCTTATGCTGATGCCGTTGCAATGCGTCACCCAGACGCAGGCTCGGTAGCCGAGTTTGCAACAGGCTGTGATGTACCTGTCATTAACGGCGGTGACGGTCCTAATGAACACCCCACTCAAGCACTACTCGATTTATTAACTATCGAACGTGAACTGGGGCGTTTTAATCAACCAATAGACGGTATGCACATTGCCCTTGTTGGTGATTTAAAATATGGCCGTACTGTTCACTCGTTATCTAAATTACTGTGCCACTATAAAGACATTAAATTTTCAATGGTCGCGCCTGACGGCTTACAAATGCCAGACTATGTTTTAGATGCTGTTGATAATGCGGGTCATAAAATTCAACTGGTTGACAAAATGGAAGGCAACCTTGCGGCAGATATTGTTTATCAAACCCGCATCCAAGAAGAACGCTTTCCTTCGCAAGAAGAAGCAAACAAATACCGTGGTGGTTTCCGTATCAGCCAAGCAATTTACAACACACACTGTAAGCCAAATTCAGTACTGATGCACCCACTTCCACGTGACAGCCGTTTAGAAGCAAACGAGCTTGATAACGATTTAAACAGCAACGATAACCTTGCAATTTTCCGCCAAGTTCAAAACGGCGTATTAATTCGCATGGCCTTGTTTGCTCTGACCTTAGATGTTGCTGACAAAGTTGAGCAATATGAAGTCAACGTACCGTGGTTTAGCCGTAAACGTAACAGCTAATAATCTACGTTTAGGGCTCGCTTGAGCCCTTGCAAACCTCTCATTTAACGTGACAACCAAATAGGACTATTCATGACAATTAGCCAAGATCTTTTTAATCGCGCGCAAGAATCAATCCCAGGCGGTGTTAACTCACCCGTTCGTGCATTTAATGGCGTAGGCGGCACCCCTCTTTTTATCACCAAAGCCAAAGGTCCGTTTACGTTCGACGCCGATGGTAACCGCTACATTGACTATGTCGGTTCTTGGGGCCCAATGATCATGGGGCATAATCACCCAGCGATTAAACAGGCAGTACTCGACGCAGTTGAAAATGGCTTAAGCTATGGTGCCCCCACTGAAGCCGAAATTTTAATGGCCGAAAAAGTAAAAGAGCTTGTTCCATCAATCGAAAAAGTACGTATGGTGAGCTCAGGCACTGAAGCAACAATGAGTGCGATTCGCCTTGCTCGTGGCTTCACTGGCCGTGACAAAATATTAAAGTTTGAAGGCTGTTACCACGGTCACGCTGATTCACTGCTTGTTAAAGCAGGTTCAGGTGCATTGACTATGGGCGTGCCTAACTCACCGGGCATTCCAGAAGATTTTGCTAAACACACATTAACGGTGTCGTTTAATAACTTAGACGAAGTAAAAGCCATTTTTGCCAAATACGCCGACGAGATTGCCTGTATCATCGTTGAACCAGTTGCTGGCAACATGAACTGTATCCCACCAGTACCAGGCTTTTTAGAAGGTCTACGTGAGGTGTGTGATGAGTACAAGTCAGTGCTTATTTTTGATGAAGTGATGACAGGTTTCCGTGTTGCTTTAGGGGGCGCACAAGCATATTACAACATCAAACCAGACCTTACTTGCCTTGGTAAAGTTATTGGTGGCGGTATGCCAGTGGGTGCTTTTGGCGGTAAAAAAGAAATCATGGATTATATCGCGCCCGTTGGTCCGGTTTACCAAGCAGGTACTTTATCAGGTAACCCAATAGCCATGGCTGCCGGCTTAAAATCACTTGAGCTATTAAGTGTTGATGGTTTACATGATGAACTTGAAGCTAAGAGCAAAGCGTTATGTGACGGCTTTGAAGCAGCAGCGAAAAAAGCAGGCATTCCCCTAACAACCAATTATGCTGGCGGCATGTATGGTTTCTTCTTTACTGATAAAGAGAAAGTAACCAGCTACCAACAAGCAACAGAGTGTGATTTAGAGCGCTTTAAAAAGTTCTTCCACTTAATGCTTGATGAAGGCATATACCTAGCACCTTCTGCATTTGAGGCAGGCTTTGTATGTGCAGAGCATTCTGAAAAAGAAATTGCAGACACCATTGCAGCAGCAGAGCGAGCTTTCGCTAAATTATAATATCTGAACAGACCACCTTATTTAAGGTGGTCTTAATCCTAATAGTAACTTCATCTCTTTTGTCACATCATGATCCGCTTAATAATCAGATAAGCAATACAAAAAAATCAGATAAAAACACATTATAAATTACAAATAAAACATATTTTATACATAAAAACCTTCTCCTTCCCGATTGTTATCTTTATAAAAGAATCTACTCGCAAACTTGAACCTAAAACCTTACTTTAAAATAACTTAAAGTATAATTAAGAAAAAATTAAAGCAATTACATATAGTTACATATGTTTATTTTATGTGTAAATAAACATTATAAATAAAAATTAGATCGTTCCAAGGCGTTTTTTTGTTGGTTTATCGTATTTATAATATAAAAGATTGATCTGTATGTTCCCGCCATGTTACCAATTTGTTTCACCCTTTTATTTAAAGTGAAAAACACAAATAAAAAAATACAAGGCGTGAAAGTTATTAACAAATAACAACAATTTACAATTAAATTTTCACAGGGAAATCTCAATGAAAAACAACTTTTCAAAAACATTTAAGCGTTCGTTCACGGCTGCAGCCGTTGCGATGACCTTAAGTGCAGCTATGCCTGCTATGGCTGATAATGTTAATGGGGCAATAAAAGGTAATATTACAACTCAATCAGGTGTTTCTTTAGCTGGCGCAACAATTACTATTAGTGATAAAAGCAAAGGTTATGAAAAAACACTTACTGCAGATGCAAATGGCCAGTTTAACCTTAACCAAGTACCTGTTGGTAAATATGATGTAGTGGTGTCACAAGCTGGGTTTGAAAAAGCACAGATAAATGATGTAATCATCGGTGTAGGTAAAACAGCCCTTCTCGAAATTCCATTAGTCGAAGGTAATATTGAACGTATCGCCGTTGTAGGTGGTGCAGTTCGTGCCGTTGATGTTTCTGTTACTGAATCATCATTAAACATTAGCTCAGAAGAACTTGAATTATTACCAGTTGCTCGCTCATTAACATCGGTTGCTTTACTAGCGCCAGGAGCAACTGAAGGTGATAGTCGCTTTGGTGATCAAGCATCATTTGGTGGCTCATCTGTCGCCGAAAATGCTTATTACGTAAATGGCTTGAACATGACTAACTTTCGTAATGGCTTAGGCGGTGCAACCATCCCATTCTCAGCCTACGATAGTTTTCAGATAAAAACTGGCGGCTATTCTTCTGAATTTGGTCGAACAACGGGTGGCTTAATCTCTGCAGTTACAAAATCAGGTACTAATGACTTTCACTTTGGTGTTGAATCAATTTATTCGCCTGATTCATTAAGAGAACAAGCACCAAATTCGGTTTACTTACAAAATGAGCGTTGTGAGGATGCTGATGGCCACTGTATCGGTGACTTATTTGTTAACAACCAAGATGACTATGCAAACTCATTTGAAACAAATATTTATGCATCAGGTGCGTTGATTGAAGATACACTTTTCTTCTATGGTATTTATACATTCCGTGATAATGAAACAGAGTACGGTAACGCTTCTCAAACCTCTCTAACAAAAGAGAAAGATGATGACCCTTATTATCTAGCGCGTATTGACTGGAACATTAATGAGGATCATCAATTAATGCTCTGGGGATTTAGTGATGAACGCACATACTCAGAAAGCACAATCGAAGATCCTAATGGCACTGGTAACTACACTTTAGACGGCGGTACAGCTTATCACAAGCGCGGTGGTGAAAGTTTTGCAGTACGTTATACAGGTAACTTGACTGATGACTTAAGCATGTCTGCAATGTACGGTGAAGTTAAATTTTCAGAAACTGATTATTCAGATTTTGATGACTGCCCTACTGGCTATGATGCAGACTTAGGTGTTGATACTACTTGTTATGTAAACTTCACTGTTGGTGCTAACGAAGATAAGCGCGAGCAATTGCGCGTCGACTTTGATTGGTACTTAAATGATGAGCATACGCTAAGATTTGGTTATGACTCAGAAACCAATTCATCGAATGCAACGACAATCAACTCAGGCGGTATTTACTACTACTACAGAACATACGAAGAAGGTGCTCGTCTCCCAAATGGTTATGTTCTTACTGAGGATATGAAGACAACCCGCGTACGTAATTATAGTAATGGCGGTGAATTTGAAGTTGAAAACTGGGCTATTTACCTTGAAGATCAATGGGCCGTTACTGAAAACTTAACGCTTACCTTAGGGCTTCGTAATGACAGCTTCACAAACTATAATGCTGATGGTGACGAGTTTGTTTCTATTGATAACCAAATTGCACCAAGATTAGGTGCATCTTGGGATATCAACGGTGATGGTGACAGTAAGTTATTTATTACTGCTGGACGTTATTATTTACCTGTTGCAGCAAACACGAACATTCGTTTAGCTGGCGCAGAAACCTATATTCAAACTTGGTATGAATATGAAGGTTTAAATGCTGACGGTACTCCAATTGGTCTAAGTAACCAGTTAGGTGAACCTGCGATTTCAAACGGGGGTGATGGTACTGCAAAACCATCAAATACCTTAGCAGATAAAGATCTTGAGCCAATGTACAATGATGAAATTATTGTAGGTTATCAAGCGGCTATAAATGATGACTGGTCTTGGAGCATCAAAGGGACATACCGCACACTTGGCAATCAAATTGATGATGGCTCATATATCTTCACTGATGAAGATGGTGAAAAACTTGGTGAAAATTGGTTCTTATTTAACCCAGGAAATGGTGCAACATTTAACTTTGACCTAGATGGTGATGGAGTAACTGAAGAATACAGTTTCACCGCCGAAGAGCTAGGTTATCCTGAAGCTAAACGTCGATACGCTGCCGTTGACCTATCTATTGAGAAAAGCTGGGACAGTGTTTGGTCTTTAAAAGCACTATACACTTGGTCACATAACTACGGTAACACTGAAGGTTTTGTTAAATCTGATAATGGTCAAGATGATGCTGGTTTAACACAAGATTGGGATTACCCTTACCTTATGGATGGTGCTAACGGTAACTTACCTGCAGACCGTCGTCACAATATTAAAGTTTACGGTGCATTCGCAGTTACTGAAGACTTCTTAGTAGGCGCAAACTTAAATGTTTCTTCTGGTCGCCCTTGGACAGCATTAGGTGCGGGCTATACACCAAACCCAGACTTATATGATTATGGCGATACCTATTATGTAGGTGATAAACGCTACCCTCGCGGCAGCATGGGAACAACTCCCTGGACAGCTCGATTAGATCTTAACTTTACGTACAACTTGCATTTCAATGACCAAAAAGTGCGCTTCGCATTAGATATTTTCAATGTATTTGATGCAGCTACAGCAACTCGTTACGACGAAGTCGCTGAAATAGCGGCTGGTGATGACAGTGCAACATTCGGTCTACCGCAAAGTTATCAATCTCCTCGTCGAGTCCAAATATCTGCTTCTTACGACTTTTAACCTCAGTTAATTGAACAAGATAAGTAGATAACCTAAAAGCCTCTCAATGAGGCTTTTATTTCATTTTTAATGTTTTAAGTGACTCTGTATTCAATAAAAATATGATTTTCCCTCTCTATTATGAGTATGAATTAACTACTCTATATAGTTTTAAGCTAGTACTTTTACAAAGAGGCTGGTGATAAGCGTATCTAAGTTTAACTATTTAACTCTATTAAACTTTTCTCTACTTCAAATTACTCGTCTTTAAAAACTAATTTAGGTAAAACAGCAATCATACGAAACTCTTAAAACTCTGCAAGTACTCTTTAAAATGCTGTATACCAATTTGCTTAATTAAAAGAGCTATTTTAAGCCAAGTTCCAGTAATTAGTTACTCTTGGCAGTTGCTCTGCCTCCATTTAGCCACCAATGAAAAACTTTTAACGCTGGCAGTTCGGCCGTGGTTCAAACTCACTGGCGCGAATTGGTAACTGCACTACTTTGCCGCAGCCTGGCGGTGCTTGTAGTCCGGTTTCTTCATTAATGAATGCCCAGCGAACTGATGCTGGACGCGTGTCAGCTATCGCTTCAGGATTGAGCGGTTTAAGATAACGAATATAGGCTTCAAGTGCGCCAACACTGCCCGTTAACCCCGTGCTCTTGTTATCATCGCGACCAATCCATGCCACCGTCACTGTATTTTGATCGAAGCCTGCAAACCAGCTATCACGTAAATCGTTACTTGTACCCGTTTTACCAGCCAGTTGAATAGATGGAAAGTGGGCATTCAAACGTTTAGCAGTGCCATCTTTTGTTACCCGCTTCATGGCATATTTTGTCATGTATACAGAGGCATCATCAAAACGCTTCTGCGATTCAACATCATGTTTATAAAGTACTTTACCAACCGAGTCTGTTAACGCTGAGATAGACGTAAGCTCACGATATTGCCCATCTGCCGCAAGCGTTGTGTAAAGCTGAGCCACTTCAAAACTTGAAAGCTCTAACGCCCCTAATAACAGTGACGGATATTGTTCGATACGTTCATCAACGCCTAAGCGCTTCAGTGTGTCAGCCACTTTATCAACACCTACATCTAACCCCGTATTGACCGCTGGGATATTTACACTGTTACTAAACGCTTTATAGAGTGGCATTGGGCCTCGGAATTGCTTATCGAAGTTTTCAGGCTGCCACACTTTCCCTTGTTCATTTGTTACTTGTAGTGGTGAATCATCCACTAAGGTTGCTACATTAAATTTTCCGCTTTCAAAGGCCGTTAAATAAACGGCGGGTTTCACTAACGAGCCAATATTACGTTTTGTATCAAGTACACGGTTAAAGCCAAAGTAACGCACATCTCGGCCTGCTACGAGTGCCGATACTCCCCCCTTCTCAACATTTACAGAGATCATGGCAGCTTCAAGTTCTTCTGTTTTAGGGCGTTTTTCTAAGTAAGGCAGACTTGCTTCTATCGACTCTTCCATCGCCGTTTGTTTTTGAAGGTCAAAATAGGTAAAAACTCGCACACCCGCATCTAATACCTGTTGATCGGGCAGTAATCGTTTTAGTTCACGATTAACCAGTTCTAAATAACCTGGATACGACTTTTGCAGGCTGTCTTTCATAGGTGCAATGTCGATTGGACGCTTTAAAGCGGCGCGATATTCACGCGTATCAATGAGTTTGTTCTCCACCATTAAGCGCAATACTAAATCTCGTCTTTCCATGGCGCGTTCACTGTAACGACGAGGGTTGTAATACGATGGGCCTTTTACCATGGCAACAAGTAGCGCTATTTGGTCGTACTCAAGTTCATCGACAGGCTTTGAAAAATAAAAATCAGCGGCAAGCCCCATACCGTGTACACCTTGGTTATAGGACTGACCTAAGTACACTTCGTTTAAATACGCTTCGAGGATTTCATCTTTGCTGTAACGGTAATCTAAAATCAGTGCTATTAATGCTTCATTAAATTTACGCACTAATGAACGCTCACGCGTTAAATATATATTTTTTGCTAATTGCTGAGTCAGCGTACTGCCACCCTGCACGGTTCTACCCGCTTTAATATTACTGTATAAAGCGCGCATTATTGACCAAACAGACACACCGTGATGTTGATAAAAATTACGATCTTCGACCACCAGCAGCGTGTCTTTTAACATCGCAGGAAACTTATCTAGCGGGACAAATTCACGGTCTTGTTTTGAGTCGTTACCAATGCGCGCAATTTGCACCGGCTCTAGGCGCGCGGTGTTTAAACGACGACCGAATTTATCTTTAATGGTTGCTAACTTTTGCCCAGAAAAACGCAGCTCAATAACATGAGCCTCTTCAAGGCCATCGTAAAACTCAAATTCACGGCGATATACTTTAATGGTGTTAGCAGATTTTACATACTGACCTGTACGACTTAGTTTATTTACTGACGAATAATTTAAACGATTTAACTCCCAAACAACCTCTTGTTGAGACAAGAACTGTCCTGGGTAAAAGCTCATTGCGCGCGCATAGACTTGGGCGGGAAGTTGCCATTTGTTGCCTTCAAACTGACGGGTAATTTTGGCATCTAAATAAATAAGATAAAGCACCATGGTAATGACCACAGCCAACGAAAGCTTCCAAAAAATTGACCACATTTTTCGAAGCACGCGTACTTTAGTTGTCGGTTGAGATGCGTTTGAACGCTTTGCAGTTGAACGTTTCGTTGCCGTCGTTTTTTTACCTGACGACTTTTTTGCAGGAGTTTTTTTATCAGCCATTGAGTTCGCTATTGGTCAGTTAATTTTACAGGGTTATATTTTGCATAACAGCGCAATACTAACACCTGCAAAATTAACAGTCACTTAAACTCGGTTAGCGTGTACACAACCAAAGTGAGTGAATGACAGCGGGGATGAAAAAGATAAAACACAAAATAATATTGATGATTAAATCTTTACCTACGCCCGCTTTCAGAAATACCGCAACAGGCGGTAAAAATAACGATAAAATGATTAGTAACAGTTTGTTATCCATGTTTTTCCCTTTTTAGTTAAGTGTTATTAGCATAGTCAATAAAACCACCTCTCGCCTATAAGAAAACACTTATTTTTAACGCAAAAAAGCTCTACCAATAGTAGAGCTTTGATTTGAACACACAATGATATTATTTAGCGTGTGCGCTGGGCACACGCATTAAAATTAGTTACTGCGAACTGATACAAACTCAGGGTAAGCATCAATACCACAGTCATGTTGATCCATACCGCTTAATTCTTCTTCTTCGGTAACACGGATACCCATGGTATTTTTCAGAATTGCCCATACGATTGATGACGTAATGAACACAAAACCTAAGATACACACTAAACCAATTAACTGATTAACAAAGGTTGCATCTGAGTTTGATAAAGGCACTAACATGATACCTAATGCACCACACACACCATGAACCGAGATAGCGCCAACTGGGTCATCAATTTTCGCTTTATCAAGTGCAACAATGCTAAACACCACAAGTGAGCCACCTAATAAACCAAGTAAACATGCTAGCAATGGAGAAGGTGACGCTGGCTCAGCTGTAATCGTTACAAGACCTGCTAATGCACCATTTAGCACCATTGTTAAATCGGCTTTACCCCATAACACTTTACAGACAACCAATGCGGCAATTGCACCACAGGCAGCGGCAGCATTTGTATTAAGGAAAATTTTACCTACAGCGGTGGCGTTTTCAGCATCAGAGATCAGCAGTTGTGAACCACCGTTAAAACCAAACCACCCCATCCACAGAATTAATGTACCCAGTGTTGCCAGTGGTAGGTTTGAACCTGGAATTGGGTAAATTTCACCGTTTTTACCGTATTTACCTTTACGAGCGCCTAAGAAAAGAACCCCTGCTAATGCTGCTGCAGCGCCTGCACCATGTACAATGGCCGAACCTGCGAAATCAACAAAGCCCATTTCTGATAAGAACCCGGCACCCCATGTCCAATAACCTTCAATTGGGTAGATAAAACCAGTTAAAATAACCGCGAAGATTAAGAATGCCCATAGCTTCATACGCTCAGCTACGGCACCCGATACAATAGACATCGCCGTTGCAACAAATACCACTTGAAAGAAAAAATCAGACTCTAAAGAGTGATTAGCATCTGACGCTTGCGTGCCAATTAAAGCACCAAACGAAGGAACAAAACCCCCTTCTGCGTTATCAACATACATAATGTTGTAACCCACCAGTAAGAACATAGTGCAAGCAATAGAGAACAGTGCAACGTTTTTAGTTAGTATTTCTGTTGTATTTTTTGCACGAACTAAACCTGCTTCTAACATGGCAAAACCAGCTGCCATCCACATGACTAATACACCCGACATTAAAAAGTAAAATGTGTCGAGCGAGAACTTCAACTCTACTATCGTGTTTTCCATAAATCCCCCTTAAATTGCTTCTTCGTCTAGTTCGCCCGTTCGGATACGAACAATTTGGTCTAGGTCGTAAACGAAAATTTTGCCGTCACCGATTTTGCCTGTTGAAGCAATTTTTGTGATGGTATCAACGACGCGTTGACAATTTTCGCTACGCGTTGCAATTTCAAGTTTGATCTTTGGAATAAAATCGACTTGGTATTCAGCTCCACGATATAGTTCAGTATGACCACGTTGACGGCCAAAGCCTTTAACGTCGACAACTGTCATCCCCTCAATGCCTAAATCAGCCAACGCTTCACGTACATCATCAAGTTTGAATGGCTTTATTATTGCACTAATCATTTTCATAGTGGCCCCCTTCGGACGCTTATTGTTATCCTGTTGGTTTATGTAATCCAACCTTTGTGCCACTATTTTTTATTAATTAATTTCAATAAGTTAAGAGATAACCACGACGTTCAAACAAAAAAAATGCACCCTCATGGTGCATTTTTTTAACAATTTACCAGCACTGGTGCACTTAATTGGACTGTAAGCTAACCACGCAATTACGTTGTTGCTGTTTTGCCTGATATAACGCTTTATCTGCTAAGCGCATAGCACCAGTCAGTGATACTTTAGAAAATGGCGTAATCCCTATACTCATGGTTAATGAATAAGGCTCGCCATTGATAGAAAACGCGTGCTCGGCCAGTTGCTCTCTAAAGGTATTCAACCTCAGCTCTGCTTTTTCAAGCCCCATATTGTCCAGCACAACCGCAAATTCTTCGCCGCCAATACGTGCAATCGTAAAATCATCAAATTTTGTTTTTAAGAATGAAGTGACCTGTTTTAATGCTTGGTCGCCCGCCTCATGACCAAACTGATCATTAATATTTTTGAAAAAGTCGATGTCTAATAAGGCAAGCACATTGTCTTGCTCAACATGTTTCAGTACTTTTTCTGCATATTGATAAAAATAACGACGATTATACAAACCCGTTAAGTGATCTCGGTATGCGCTTTCTTTTATGTCGGCAATTAAAGCGAGCTGCTCCATAGTTTGCATAACACGGCAATGGAACTCTTCGTTCATAAAAGGTTTTGTTAAGAAGTCATTTGCACCATATTTGATAAAGCGTGCAGATAAGCCGTGTTTGCCCGCCCCCGATAACCCAATAATGGCTAAATCATCACGGCCTCTAAAGTTACGTACCGCTTTAACAAGCTCAAAACCGTCCATTGTTGGCATGGCATAATCTGTGAGCAACAATTTAATTTCAGGATCGTCTTTGAGCATTTGCAATGCTTGTTCACCGTCGTGGGCATCACTCACTTCAAACAACTGTTTTTCGAGCATTTGTTTCATTAACGTGCGGCTAAGTACAGAGTCATCAGCAACCAACGCCTTACAACCATGATTACGCAGTAACTGCGCAACGAGTTTAATAGCGTAGTGATAAGAGTCTCTATTATCTTTCACAACGTAATCAACCACACCCAGCTCTAACATTTGTTGGCGAATGTATTCGTCAATCTTTGAGGTTAAAACCACTGTTGGGATATTTTTTGATAGTGTGTATTTAGCCACCTCACCATTCATCGCGTCGGGCAAGGTTAAATCGACCAGCGCCAAGGTATATTCATGCTTAGCAATTAAGGAAATGCCTTCTTTTAGAGACCACGCAAAGTCGACATCCACATCTAAATAGTGGGCAGCCAAGTGACGTAACACCTGCTGTACTACTTTACTGTCTTCAACCACTAACACTCTTTGCATCGCAACTTCTCTTTTATAAGCATGTATTACAAATCATAAAACTTGCTAAATATACGTTATTTTTCAATTTAGCTAAATATTTAACCAAACTATCTTTAATAAAAAAACGCGCTTTTTGGTATTTTCTCAGCCATTCTCATTATTTCTCTGTTTAACGACTAATATTGGTGACTAGTCTCAATAGTTTGTCATCGCGCGCGCTTTTCTTTCTAATGACTGCAATTCGAATAATAAGGAATCAACATGAAACTCGTTAGTTTTATTGGTTTGTCTGTGACCGCCCTAACATTGACCTTTAGTACGCCTAGTTTTGCTGAGAACGAACGTCGTATCGACGTAGACAGCAATGTCGTGACTGAACACAAAGCACGTATAAACGGTGAGCGCTTCTCTTACACTGCAACCACTGGGACCCAGCCTGTTTGGGATGAACAAGGAAATGCCGTCGCCACGTTACAATACACCTATTATCAGCGCGATAAAGTAGACGATCGTACAAAGCGCCCGCTGGTGTTTTCGTTTAATGGTGGACCGGGCTCTGCGTCAGTGTGGATGCACCTTGCTTATACTGGACCACGCGTATTAAAAATTGATGACGAAGGTTACCCTGTGCAACCTTATGGCGTTAAAGATAACCCATATTCAATTTTAGATGTTGCAGATATTGTTTACATCAATCCCGTGAATACAGGGTACTCTCGCGTATTAGAGAACGAAAAAGGCGAACTGCCAAGTAAATCTGATCAACAAAAAATGTTCTTTGGTGTTAATGCCGACATAAAATACTTAGCGGAGTGGTTAAACACCTTTGTATCGCGCAATGAACGCTGGCGCTCACCCAAATTCTTAATTGGTGAAAGCTATGGTACAACCCGTGTTTCAGGCCTAGCTCACGAATTACAAAACCGTCAATGGATGTATATCAACGGCGTTATTTTAGTCTCACCAACTGAAATTGGCATTAAGCGCGAAGGCCCTGTAGAAGCCGCTAACCGCTTACCTTACTTTGCAGCAACCGCGTGGTATCACAAAGCTTTAAGTGCTGATTTACAAGCTAAAGACTTAGATGAGCTACTACCAGAAGTTGAAGACTTCACGGTAAATAAGTTCCTTCCAGCGATTGCTAAAGGGGGCTTTTTAGCGGCTGATGAAAAACGCGCTATTATCAAGCAAGCAGCTAAATACGCTGGCTTATCAGAGAAATTTGTTGAGCAAAACAACCTTGATATTCCAACTGATTTTTTCTGGAAAGAGCTGCTACGTGACCGCGGTCAAACGGTGGGTCGTTTAGATTCACGCTACTTAGGTATCGATAAACGCGATGCGGGTGAATCACCAGACTACTGGGCAGAGCTCACGTCATGGTTACACTCATTCACACCCGCAATTAACTACTACCTACGTGAAGAGTTAAATTACAAAACTGATATCAAATACAACTTATTTGGTAATGTTCACCCTTGGGACCGCTCAGGTAATAACACTGGCGAAAACCTGCGTTTAGCAATGGCACAAAACCCGTACCTGAATGTCATGATCCAATCTGGTTACTATGATGGTGCAACAAACTACTTTGACGCTAAATACACAATGTGGCAGTTAGATCCAAGTGGCAAAATGAAAGATCGCTTAAGCTTTAAAGGCTACCGCAGTGGTCACATGATGTATTTACGTCATGCCGACCTTGAATCATCAAACAATGACTTACGTGAATTTATTTTGAAATCGCTGCCAGCAGAAGGCAAAGCCGCCAAATACTAATCACGCAAAGTAAATTCCAAAAAGAAAAAAGCCCGTTTTTACGGGCTTTTGTTTATCCATTGATCTATTTAGGTTTATACTTTCAGCCATACACTCTAGAGATTTGGAAATCACAGCATGGCAGAAAAATTTCGTGTGATGTTTGCCGGGCTTGAATCAGGCATAGATCAAACACAAGCGACTGAGCAACTTGCCGCAAAATTAAAAACCAGCACAGACAAAGTTGCAGGGCTTTTTGAGCACAAACCTTTGTTTGCTCCGAGCGATCAAGAAAAAGCACTTAAGCAAGCTAAACTACTGGCCAGTGTTGGCATAAAAGCTAAATTACAACCAGTTAGTCAGCAGCCTGCGAGTATTGGCCTTGACGCAAAGCAACGTGATGAGCGTATTTTTGATGCGCTTGACTACATAACCAGTAGTCTTATTCGCTTAGAAGAAAAGCTAGACGACCTTGAACAACGGCTCCCTGAACTTGAAAACAGCAGTGAACTAAGCAGCACCGATAACTGGCAAGAAGAAGATTTGCTTGATGAAGAAGCATATTGCGAACCTGTTAAAAAGCGTCCAAACACCCTGCTCTATTCATTGATTGCCATGGTGGTTGTGTTGTTAATTGCGCTGGGTATTGTGGAACTGTTTCCTGACCTATTCTCATTTTTAGAAAGTTAATATACATATTGACATGAGCAACATACGAGCAGAAATAAGACAATCTATTCGCAAAAAGCGTAATTCTCTTAGCAAAGAGCAACAAAAAAATGCAGCAATTGCGCTGAAAATGAATTTTACTCAACACCTAAAATCATTAAATACATCCCAAAATCCCCGTATAGGCATTTATTTTAGCAATGATGGAGAACTAGATACCTCATTGTTAATTAAAGAATTATGGCACAAAAAAGCGCCCCTTTACTTGCCTATAATCCACCCGTTTAATGGCACTACTTTGTACTTTCAAAGGTATGAAGAAAATTCACCCATGACTGCAAATCGCTATGGTATCTTGGAGCCCAAGTTGAATTGCAGTCAAATATGTCCTTTAGACAAGCTTGATATTTTATTAATGCCACTCGTGGCATTTGATGATCAAGGTAACCGTTTAGGTATGGGCGGTGGGTTTTATGACAAAACATTAGCACGATACTACCAAGAGAACTGGCAAAAGCCGATATTAATCGGTCTGGCGCATCAATGTCAGCATGTGCCTTCTTTACCAATAGAATCTTGGGATGTTCCGCTAAAACACATCATCACCCCAGAGAAAATCTACCAATGGTAGCACTTCTCTCTGTATACTATGAACACTTGAATAAGTATCTCTCTGACAGCCAACTGAGCACATAATTATGACGCAAGATGAATTAAAAAAAGCCGCTGCCTGGGCAGCACTCGAATTTGTAAAAGAAAACACCATTGTTGGTGTTGGCACAGGTTCAACAGTAAATCATTTTATTGATGCACTAGACACGGTAAAAGACACCCTTGTGGGTGCTGTTTCAAGTTCAGAAGCTTCAACTGAAAAGTTAAAAGCACTTGGTATTGAAGTATTTGAGCTTAATGATGTGCAAAGCCTTGATGTTTATGTTGATGGCGCTGATGAAATCAACCCACACAACGAAATGATTAAAGGCGGTGGCGCAGCGCTAACACGCGAGAAAATAGTCTCTGCGGTAGCAAAACAATTTGTATGTATTGTTGATGAATCAAAAGAAGTTGAGACATTAGGGGCATTCCCACTGCCAGTTGAAGTAATCCCAATGGCTCGCAGCTACGTTGCTCGTGAACTCGTAAAACTTGGGGGTGATCCAGTGTACCGCCAAGGTGTAGTGACAGACAACGGCAACATCATTTTAGATGTGCATAACCTTGATATCAGCAATGCCAAAGAATTAGAGCTAACAATCAATCAGATTGTTGGGGTAGTCACAAACGGCTTGTTTGCCCATCGCGGTGCAGACAAAGTTATTATCGGCACCAAAAATGGGCCGCAAATCAAGTAAATAGGAATGAGGATATGAGTAAGGTATCGTTAGCAAAAGACAAAATTAAAATTCTCTTGCTGGAAGGCGTGCACCAAAGTGCTGTAGAAACGCTAAAGCGTAATGGTTACAGTAACATTGACTACGTGAAAACGTCCTTACCTGAAGACGAGCTCATTGAGCGCATTAAAGATGTGCACTTTGTTGGCCTTCGTTCTCGTACTCATATTAATCAAGCGGTATTAGAAGCAGCTGAAAAGCTTGTTGCAGTAGGCTGCTTCTGTATCGGTACAAACCAAGTTGATCTGCAAGCTGCGCGTGAGCGTGGTATTGCTGTATTCAACGCACCATTCTCAAACACGCGCTCTGTTGCAGAGTTAGTGCTTGGTGAAATCTTATTACTTCTTCGTGGTATTCCACAGCGTAACGCCCTCGCTCATCGCGGTGGTTGGTTAAAATCAGCCAACGGTTCATTTGAAGCCCGTGGTAAAACGTTAGGTATTGTTGGTTACGGCCACATTGGTACACAACTCGGTATCATGGCTGAAAACATCGGTATGAACGTTGAGTTCTTTGATATCGAAGACAAACTATCGCTTGGTAATGCGACACAAGTACATAACCTTACCCAGTTATTGCAACGTGCCGATGTAATTAGCTTACACGTACCAGAAACGCCGCAAACTAAAAATCTAATTGGCATGGCTGAGCTTGAAGTCATGAAGCAAGGCGCGATTTTAATCAATGCATCACGCGGTACAGTGGTTGATATTGATGCGCTTGCAGAAGCACTGCGCGAGAAAAAGCTAAGCGGTGCTGCCATCGACGTATTCCCTGTTGAACCAAAATCGAATGACGAAGAATTTGTTTCACCTCTGCGTGGTTTTGATAACGTTATTTTGACCCCACACATTGGTGGCTCAACGCAAGAAGCACAAGAGAACATTGGTATTGAAGTTGCGGGTAAACTTGCTAAATATTCAGATAATGGGTCAACAATTACAGCCGTGAACTTCCCTGAAGTATCACTGCCTGAACTCGCTAACCGCAGTCGCTTATTGCACGTACACCAAAATAGACCCGGCGTGTTAACGCAAATTAACCAAGCGTTTGCACAGCACGGTATCAATATCGCAGCACAGTACTTACAAACTGACGAAGCGATTGGTTACGTAGTAATTGATGTAGACACAGACCATTCAGAAGTCGCACTTAAAGAACTAAGTGCAGTTGAAGGTACAATCAGAGCTCGTATCTTACACTAATCGCTCACACAGCGAATAAGCAAAAAGCGCAACCAGTTTGACTGATTGCGCTTTTTTGATCTTGAACTTAAGCCGCCCTCTCTCAGTTGATTTTGTGTGAAGATAAGAGCGGAGCGAAACCCAGCAAAGTAAGCCACGCTGTAAGCCGATAGTTTTAAGTTTTAAGCGCCAAGTCAAAAATAGCTCAGCATAGACGTAAATTTATTTCGCGCGAGGCGGTTACTTATAAGTAATAAATACCAACCATTCTTGAGTAAACAGCAGATGGTATTTCAAGCCAATTTTGGACAAAAACACGTTAGAGACTAAGGACAGCTTTGTGCCAATAGCAGCCCTTAAGGTTTGTTACAGCAACTGCTTCCTTCTTGAATAGGTGGGCATTTTACAGTCCCGTAAGAGCAATAAACGCAACAATCACCTTTTAATGGCCTGAGTAACGCTTTACACCCTTCACATTCGTAATACCACTGGCAGGCATTTGTTGGCATAGTCTCGACCTTACTATATCCACATTCGGGACAAGTAATCTTAGATTCTAATTCTATATCTTGCATACAGGTTCCTTAACAGGCTTAACGATATCCAACACTGACATAAATACCATCCATGTGATCCCAAAGTAAAATAAGTAAGTGCTCCAGTCGTATTGCCACAACGGATAAAGAGTCAGCAATACTGCAATTGGGCCAATTACACTTAATATGCCTCTTACCATATGCTTATGTTGATACCAGTTATACGAGTTGACCAATAAAGCGAGCGCAGCAAACAATGGTAATAGAGTATTAACCGCAATTCCTTCAAAATGAGACAGAAAACCAAGCCCTAGGGCTGATGCTAGTGAGCCGAGTGCAGGAAAACATGCAGTGCAGCTAAGTGCGGCTAGCCAAACGCCACCAGAGCCTACTTTATCTAGAATTTTATTAATCATAATTACCTCTACTTTTGAGGTAGTTTAAACTCCGTATATAGGTACGGAGTCAATAGCTAATTGAGCGAATTTATAATTGGACAGGAATTAGGGTCTTGGTTGGCTTTACAAGAGTTTGTCATATCTTGAATCACATGTTCTAACCGCTGCAAGTCAGCAATTTTCTCTCGTATTAACTTAAGTTTTTGTAAACCCATTGATTCTACATCAGAGCAGTTTCCACTCATCGACATAAGCGAAGCGACTTCATCAAGTGTAAAGCCTAACGCTTTAGCTTTTAATATGAATTTAAGTTGACTGACATGGGTTTCGTCATACATGCGGTAACCACTATCAGGTTTTAGTGGCTGTACTATTAGCCCTTTACGCTCATAGAATCGGATTGTTTCTACGTTAACGTCTAGTTCTTTAGCCAGCTTTCCTATGGTTTTCATAAGCAGGTTCTCTTATACAACTAGCATCATTTTATCATTATTAGACAAAATCTGAACTTCCGATATTCGCTCAGAGCCGCCCTTAGAGCATTTACGTTAACTCGTCTTTGGGCAAAAACAGTTTGCTTTGGTTAAGCGAACAAGAAAAACGGGTCCCCCCCTCAATGACTTAAATAAACCACACAGAACGACTAGATTTCCTTCACCCATAATAAAACCTAACAACCACCCGCTCACGTACACTTCCCTGTGTAAATCACGCCGGTGAGTCAGTAAATTTTACTTATCGGCTGGCTTTGCATCCGCGGCCTTATCTGGCTGTTTTTCGCTGATCATGGTGTTTAATTTCTCGCCGCCTTTGATACCAAAATCTAACGTGCGGATTGGGAATGGAATGGTCATATCAGCTTCGCTTAGGGCGTTTCTAACAGCCACAACAGCTTTGTGGCGTACAGTCATAAAGTCAGCTTCACCGGGGTACTTAATCCAAAACCACACCAGTAAATTAATGCTGCTATCGCCAAAGCTTTCGGCGTACACGGCGGTCTCTTCTTGCTTGATCACAAAATCAAATTCATTGATTTTTTTAACGATAACCTCTGCAGCTTGCTCTGGGTCATCGGCATACGAAATACCCACAGGCACCTCAATACGGCGAACGCCTAACGTACTGTAATTACTAAGTATGTTTCTAAATAAAATTTTATTCGGTACGAGAATTAGTTGCCCATAAAAATTCTCGATAAGGGTGTTTCTGAGGTTAATCGCGCGCACTGTACCAAATACACTTTCCGTTCGAATGACATCACCTGCTTTAAAGGGTTTACGAATACCCATGGCAATACCTGCTATTAAGTTTTCGGTCATATCCTGAAAAGCAAAACCGATAGCAAGACCAACAATACCAGCACCTGCGAGTAATGAAGTCACGGTGCCTCTGAGGCCTAAAAAATCGAGCGCAACAAACAGCCCTACACAAAGAATAACCACTTTTGCAATAGACGACATCAAATCAGCAATTTGCGTTGATTCCAAAGAGCGACGTAAGATTTTACGCAGCATTGAGCCACACACTCGCGCTAAAAGCGAAAATAAAATGGTTATTATGATTGCGACGATGAAGTTAGGAATATGACTTATAACAATATCAATCCAACCACCAAGCTTCTCTTCAATGAGCTTTTCAGCTTCACTAACGGATGGAATTTTTAGCATGTTTATACCTTGTTATCTTATATTAACTAACTCGGTAATTTGCAAAATGAACGCCATGTTTAATCAGACAAATAAAAACCATAAAAAAAGCCGTGCATCGCACGGCTTTTAACACACTAAAGTAGGCTCTTTTTCTAGTGCTGTTCTTCTCGCAGAAAAACAGGTTCGAGCTCTTTCGCGGTTGCATCGCTACTGAAGTAATAACCCGCTACTGTGAAATCTTTTAAATCACTCAATTGAGTAATTTTATTCTCAATAATGTAACGCGCCATCATGCCGCGGGCTTTTTTCGCGTAAAAGCTGATCACTTTATACTGGCCGTTTTTACAATCTTTAAAATGAGGTGTAATAATTTGTGCATTCAAGGCTTTTTTATCAACTGCTTTAAAGTACTCATTTGAAGCAAGGTTTACTAAGTACTTACTGTCTTGCTCTGCCAAGACTGTATTGAGTTTTTCGGCTATCACACTCCCCCAAAACTCATACAAGTTTTTACCGCGTGGATTTTCAAGCTTAGTGCCCATTTCTAGGCGGTAAGCTTGCATTAAATCGAGCGGCTTAAGTACACCGTAAAGGCCAGATAAAATTCGTAAGTGAGACTGTGCATAATCTAAGTCAGAGTGTGTTAACGACTGTGCATCTAAACCACCATACACATCTCCATTAAATGCAAGGACGGCTTGTTTTGCGTTTTCTGTTGTAAACGGCTGTGACCACTGTGCGAATCGCGCTGCATTTAAACCGGCTAGTTTATCGCTGATTTTCATTAAACTGCCAATTTGAGCAGGGGTTAAATCACGGCAAACTGACATTAACTCTTCGCTGTGCTCGAGTAATTCAGGCTGAGTGAATTTGTCGGTCGTGGCTGGTGTTTCATAATCTAAATTTTTTGCAGGTGAAATAACTGTGATCATAGATAGCTATTGACTTGTAATTTGTTTGATGTCAATTTCAACATTAAATGAATCAAAATGCACGTTTTGTTTCGCCCCGCCTTAATTCGCTGCATTTTCACATCTAATGCCTTAGTTTTCTTAGTTAAGGACATTTGACCTATTAAACACTGTCATAGTGTTGCAGCATTAAGGTGGCTATAATGGATTTTCTTTTAACTTGCTTGGAATGAGGAAAGCAAATGACTTCAGCACTACAAAGGCTTAAACAGCATTCATCTATTGTTGCAGATACAGGTGATATTGAAGCTATCAAAAAGCACCAACCAGAAGATGCAACAACTAACCCATCTTTACTTTTAAAAGCCAGTGAAATTGAAGCGTATAAACCTTATCTAGACAAGGCATGGCAATACGCAAAAGAAACAGAGCAAGATGCAGCCAAGCAACTTGAACTTGCTTGCGATTATTTTGCCGTATTAATTGGTAAAGAAATTAGCGAAATTGTACCGGGTTATATCTCGACAGAAGTCGATGCGCGTTTATCTTTCGATACACAAGCGACGATTGATAAAGCACATACTTTACTTAGCCTTTACGAAAAAGAAGGGGTAAGCAAAGATAAAATTCTTATTAAAGTTGCATCAACGTGGGAAGGCATCAAAGCTGCCGAGCAATTAGAAAAAGAAGGCACTAAGTGTAACTTAACGCTGTTATTCTCAGAAGCACAAGCACGTGCCTGTGCCGACGCAAATGTATTTCTAATTTCACCGTTTGTTGGCCGTATTCTTGACTGGCATGTAGCGAATGGTATGGAAAAACCGACTGATCCAATGCAAGATCCTGGTGTACAGTCTGTTCGTAGTATTTATGAATTCTACAAACGCCATGACTATAAAACAGTCGTGATGGGTGCAAGCTTCCGTAACACAGGTGAAATCATCGCGCTTACTGGTTGTGATAAATTAACAATCAGCCCTGCATTACTTGAAGAGCTTGGTGAGCTTACAGACGCACAAGAGTACTTACTTGAAAGCGACTTTACCGTTGAACCAAAACCAGCACCACTGACTGAAAGTGAGTTCCGTTGGTTACATAATCAAGATGCCATGGCGACAGAAAAACTAGCTGAGGGCATTCGCTCTTTTGCCGAAGCGCAGCTTGAATTAGAAGCACGCTTTAAAGCAATGTAATCTGCAAAAATCATTGTAAATGAACGCCACCGCTCTCGGTGGCGTTTTTGTTTATATACCATACAAAATTTTGATCTATTCATCTAGCAATCACATTTCTGTAACAATATCGTCACTTTTTTATTCTATTTTTGTCTAGCCTGTGGTATAGGTATTTCCGAGGTTCAAAATAATCAATAGGAGAAGTTCATGGATAGCCTAGACGATATTTTAGAAATATTAGAAGGTCCTAGTACAACAAAAAAGACCTCTACAAAAAATAAAAAGAGAAAATGGCGCGAAATCGAAGCTTTGAAAGACAAGCACAGATTACGTAAAGAACTACAGGAGTTAGACTACTTTACAGACAGTATAGCGATTGATGAGCTAGACTTTTAAACCAAGGCCCGCAAGGGCCTTTTGTTTGCATTAAATTTTAGGAAGGTGCCAATTAATCGGTGTTTTATGCTGTTCGCTCAGTCGCTGATTAATCGTTGAAAAGTGCTTACACCCAAAAAAACCTCGATGTGCAGACAAAGGTGAAGGATGTGGGCCTTGGATCACGTGATGACGCGATGTATCGATGTGTTTACCTTTCTTTTGTGCATGTGCCCCCCACAAAACAAACACGACTCCCTCACATTGCTGATTGATCAGTGCGATAACTTGGTCTGTAAACTGCTCCCATCCCAAGTGCTTATGTGAATGCGCGTTTCCCTGCTCAACGGTCAGTACTGTATTCAATAAAAACACGCCCTGCTCTGCCCAGCTTTGTAAGTAACCATGCTCAGGTATTTCGAATCCGTCGATATCTGTGGCCAGTTCTTTATAGATGTTTTTAAGTGAAGGTGGCAGTTTTTTAACCTCAGGTTGCACTGAAAAGCATAATCCATGTGCCTGCCCTTCACCGTGATAAGGGTCTTGCCCTAAAATAACCACTTTCACATCGTTTAAAGGAGTGGCGTTAAAGGCTGAGAAAACCTGTTCTTCAGGTGGGAATACAACAACACCCGCAGCGCGTTTATCAGCAACATAGGTTAGTGTGTCTTGCATATAGGGCTTGGCTAATTCAGCCTTTAAAAAATCTTGCCAGTTGGTCATTTTGAAGCCTGTATTTGCTTTCTTGAAATGTCTATTTTACCACACATCTCGCTCAAGCCATCAAGCATGCGGGTTGTAAAGCGATGTAATAAATCAGCGTTAACACTAATAAATTGGTTATGCTGAACGGCCGGTAATTCAGGCCATTGTCGCCAATCTATTTGAGGTTGCGGCTTTTTCGATTTTTCATCGGGGATAATAATCACCTCGGGTTTACTTACCAGCACATTTTCAATGCTGATACGCGGATAATCGGTTTCACTGTTTGCAAATACATTGTCAGCATGGCAAATCGTTAGTAACTGATTAATCCATGTGTTACCACCCACCGTCATCATCGGCTCTGGCCATAACTGATAAAACACACTCACTGGGGGTTTATCCTGCTGTGAAGCACGGATGGCAGCAAGCTTTACTTCAAACTCAGTGGCGACTCTATCGGCTCGCGTTTTTAAATGGGTTAACTCACCTAATTTACGTAACTCATCAGCCACATTATCCACTTGGTCTGGGTTACTGTAAGCAACCGGAATACCTAATTTCTCAATGTAAGCAAGATCTTCAGCTTTATTACCGGTCTTCCATGCAAGAACAAGATCAGGTTTCAGCGATAAGAGCCTTTCCATATTGATGCCATAGTAACCTCCCACTCGTTCAATTTCATTGGCTTGTGCAGGGTAATCGGCATAATCGACGGTTCCAACGATCCGATCTCCAGCACCAATTGCAAACAGGTTTTCGACTATATGCGGAGCCAAAGCAACGATACGCTGAGGCTCTTTAATTTCATGTGCGTAAGAAAACTGAGCCAACCACATCAATGCCCATAAGCAACTAAAGGTCAGTGCTTTCATATTAGTAATCAAACCCTTTTTGTGCCTTTATGCCAGCATCAAATGCATGCTTCACGTTACGTACTTCACTCACGGTGTCTGCAAGTTCTGTGAGTTTTCGGTGCGCGCCTCGCCCTGTAATAATCACTGATTGCATTGCAGGTCGCGAACTAATTGCAGCAATGACTTCATCTAAATCAATGTAGCCATAGGTAATCATATAAGTGATTTCATCGAGCATCACTAAATTAATAGACTCATCTTTTAGCATTCGTTTTGCTTCTTGCCATGTCACTTGCGCTGCCGCTGTGTCAGAGTCTTTATTTTGAGTCTCCCAAGTGAAACCCGTATTCATAATGACAAATTCGACGCCTGCTTTTTCGAGTAAATTACGTTCACCGCACTCCCAAGTGCCTTTAATAAACTGACAAACAGCTGCTTTCATGCCATGACCCACAGCACGCGCTACAGTACCAAAGCCTGAGGTTGATTTTCCTTTCCCGTTACCTGTAATGACCTGAAAAATACCTTGCTCTTTTTGAGCCGCGGCGATGCGCTCGTCTACTTTTTGTTTTACTTTTTGTTGGCGCTGTTGGTGCTTATCTTGGTTGTTTTCGCTCATTATTTTTCCTTACTAAAGGTGTCATAAATATTGATAATTTGCTCAATATCCATATGTTTTTCCACTACGTCTGCGAGTCTATTTAACTGCTGTTCGCGGTGTTGATTAAGATCGATAGGTGTCAATTTCGTCTCAGGCTCTAGCCATCTGACCAACTGATTTACTGCATCAGGTGTATCAAAAAGCCCATGTAAGTAAGTACCTGCTACTTGGTTATCATCGCTAATAAAGCCGTCATGGGTAAAGCCATTCGGATGCTGTTCAAACGTTATAAAAGGCTGTTCAAGCGCTGGCCCCTCACTTATTCCGGCATGTATTTCATAACCACAAACTAGCTGTTCGCTGCTGTTTAAATGCAATATTCCAGTTACTTGTGTCAGCACTTTTTGTTGGCCTAACTGAGTTTCAAAATTAGCGATTCCCAACCCTTTTGCTTCCCCTAGTCTAGACTCAACAGAATGAGGATCGGCAATTCGCATCCCTAACATTTGTAGGCCACCACAAATCCCCAGCACTTTGCCTGAATAACGAAGATGGCGGTGTATTTGTTTGTCCCACCCTTCATTTTTTAGAAAGGCTAAATCGCTTAACACATTCTTACTACCTGGAATAATAATTAGATCAACATCAGGAATCGATTGTGTATGACGGACATAGTGAAGGTCTATTTCTGGTTGCAGTCTGAGGACATCGAAATCAGTGTGATTACTAATATGAGGTAAAAGAAGAACAGCAATGTGTAACTGTGGCTCAGCAACTTTATTAGCAATAGCCACGGCATCTTCGGCATCTAAGGCTAAATCATGTAAGTATGGCAAAACCCCCAATACAGGTTTATTCGTGTATTGCTCAAGCCAATCTAAACCACTTTGTAACAGTGCTATATCACCACGAAAACGATTTATTACAAACCCTTTTACGCGCGCTTGCTCTGATTCAGATAACAACGATAACGTCCCAACCAGGTGAGCAAAAACCCCGCCTTTATCAATATCAGCAATAATGATCACTGGGCAATCGACAGCCTCAGCATAACCCATGTTAGCAATATCATTTTCTCTGAGGTTAATTTCTGCTGGACTGCCTGCGCCTTCAACAACTAATAGCTCAAACCGTTCGCTTAAGCGCTTTTGAGAGGTGAGTACAGCGTCCATAGCGACCTTTTTATAATCGTGGTAACTGCCGGCTTCCATATTCGAAAGCGCTTTTCCATGCACAATAACTTGTGCACCCGTATCGCTATTTGGTTTTAGTAAAATAGGGTTAAAATCAACCTCAGCGGGCACATTAGCTGCCACTGCTTGCAGTGCTTGTGCACGCCCTATCTCGCCTCCATCGGCGGTTACAGCACTATTAAGTGCCATGTTTTGCGGCTTAAAAGGCGCAACCTTAATGCCGCGTTTAGCAAAAATGCGACACAATGCCGCCACTAAAGTGCTTTTACCTGCATCAGATGTCGTGCCTTGCACCATAAGGGTTTTCATCATTGCTCCCTCTTTAATGTTTGTGCAAGGCCAGCAATAATAAACTCAACCCGAGCAACCTGCTTGGCAAGTGATTGGTGTAACCAACCCGAATGATCAACAAACTGGCGGCTCAATTCACCCAATGGCACAATACCATGGCCTACTTCATTGCTAACAAAAATAACCTCGCAGGGAAGCTCTTTAAGCACATCAAGTAGTGCTGCTTTTTGCTCTAGCCAATATGCTTCACCGTGCTGACATAAACAATTACTCAGCCAAAGTGTTAAGCAATCAACCAAAATACAGCGGTCTGCTTTGCCATGCTCTTTGAGCACTTTAGCCAATTGCAGTGGCTCTTCGATAACTTGCCAACGACCATCGCGCTCTAATTGATGACGTGCAATGCGTTCAGCCATTTCACTATCACCCGCATTGGCTGTCGCAAGATAAATAATCGATTTGCCTGAATTGCTAGCTAGTTGCTCTGCAAAGCGGCTTTTACCACTGCGTGCGCCACCTAAAATCAAGGTATGTGGTTGCTTCATAACATGCTCACTAAGGTTAAATATACAGCCAGCTCAGCAATTTGTTGTGCGGCACCTAGGCAGTCTCCGGTATAACCTGATAACTGTTTTTTGAACCAGTGAATCAATATAAAACGCGTTATAATAAGTACAAGGATTACAGTGAAGATGTGCCAAATACTGAGCACTGAAAATAACCATGCGAAAAGTATCACTGCCCCGCCTGTCGCAAGCAGTATTTGGTAACTTTCGGTGCTTAAATACATCGCAACGGGTTTTACTTTGCTGGTTGCATCGTGACTAACATAATCCATGTCAGCAATTAAACTCGTTGCGACAATTCGGCTTAAACTCTGCCCTAATAGCAACGCAATGAGTAGCAAATTTAGTGACTCAGACAACACAACTAAACTTTGAAACTTAATAAGCAGCACAATAATAAGCGCAGCCGCTCCGTAGGTTCCTAAACGGCTGTCTTTCATAATGGTCAGCTTATCTTCAACTTTCCAGCCACCACCAAAGCCATCCCACACATCTGCTAACCCATCTTCATGAAATGCCCCCGTCAAAATTAACCCTAAGGCCATAACAAGTGCCACGGAAATTGAAGCAGGAAAAAAGTAACTAAACACGAGATAACCTAAACTTAAAATCCCCGCAAGTAGAACCCCTACCAAAGCAAAATAGCGACTGGCTTGGTTCAATGCCGTCGTTGATACCTCAAAATTGAGCGTCACAGGTATACGTGTTAAAAAACTAACAGCTAGCAATAATAGCTGCTTTTGAGAAGGCGATGGGTTGTGTGTATTCATTGCTTAAACAACCTGCTCAACATGTGCATCTGCAAAACTTGCCATTGCGTTATAAAATGCAAGCGATGATTGTAATAATGGTAACGCCAAGGCGGCACCACTGCCCTCTCCTAAGCGCAAATTAAGGTTTAATAATGGCGATGCGTCTAACGCTGCCAGCATGGCTTTATGTCCTTGCTCATCTGAGGCGTGAGCAAAAATCATATAATCACGTGCATGCGCGTTTATACGTGTCGCAACCAATGCTGCGGCACTGCAAATAAAGCCATCAATAACCACCACCATGCCTAATTCTGCCGCGGCTAAAATAGCACCTGTTATTTGAACTATTTCAAAGCCACCCAGCGCCGCTAATGTCATTAATGGATCGTTTAGATGCGCCCGATGCAAATTAACGGCTTGTTCAACAACCGCAATTTTTTTAGCTACCACCTCATCCGTTACGCCCGTGCCCTTACCCACACATTGAGCGGCAGGTAATGATAATAGAGCAGCCATTAATGCTGCCGCACTGGTTGTGTTACCAATCCCCATTTCACCGAATGCTACGGTATTACACCCTATATTTTTTATTGCATTCACACGCTGCTTAGCAAACTTAAAGCCTTGTTCAACTTGCGCTGGCGACATCGCCATTGAGGTATTTATTGACTCAGTAATATGCCCTAAACGTTGATTATGAACACTAATATGATGCTGTTCTGACAAAGTGCCTGCATCAACGACCTCAAGCTGCCATCCAAGTTGACGGCAAAATACATTAATTGCCGCTCCACCATGCGCAAAATTCGCAATCATTTGTGAAGTCACACTGCTTGGCGCAATCGAAACCCCTTGGCTAGCAACACCATGATCACCTGCAAAAACGACGAGTGTCGGCGCGTTAATAACGGGTTTAAATTCATCTACAGCGTGCTCTGAGTTAAGAGATTGACTTAAAATGAGTGTCAACGTTTTTGCGCACTCTTCTAATTGACCAAGCGCTCCTAAGGGTTTGGTTTTAAGATCTATTTTTTGTTGAATTACAGATGCATACTGCGAGTTAAGAGGTGCGATATTAAACATGGGCTACCTGCGCTGTTTACGAAAATAAAGTAAAGATAAAAAGAACACACTGCCTATAGCCGCAGTGATCACACCCACAGGCAATTCTTGATTAGTCAGTAAAGTACGACAAAGCACATCAACCCATACCATAAATGTACCACCAACAAGGCTCGTCATTAAAAGGTTGTGGCTTGAGCCTTGCGACGTAAAGTAGCGGACAATATGCGGGATCATAAGCCCAACAAAGCCAACCCCCCCACACATAGCGACCAAAACAGCAGTAATTAACGAACTAAGCAGTAACATTAAAATACGGAAACGTTGAGCATGAATCCCCAGTGTTGCCGCGCTTTCATCACCAAGCAACATAGCGTTTAACTGACGACGAAAAGCGATTATTAACGTCATACACGCAATGATTACGGTGAGCGGGATCCAGAGCGTTCCCCACTCAGCACGTGAAAAACTTCCCATAGTCCAAAATAAGATAGCTGTAATCGCTTGAGGATCGCTAAAATAAAGTAATAAACTGGTTAAAGCACTAAACAGAAATGACAGTGCGACCCCCGCCAATAACATCGCTTCAACTTGCCCTACATGGCGACGCCCAGCAATGCCAATCAACAAAAACATAGAGAGTAAGCTGCCCAAAAATGCAGCAATCGACATACTAAAGCCAAAACTCACACCGGTAAGCGATATAAAGCAAACCACACCAAATGAGGCACCTGAAGAAATACCAAATAAGTAAGGGTCTGCCAACGGGTTTCGCGTTACGGTTTGTAATATAAGCCCAGCAAGCGCGAGCCCAGCTCCAGCTAAAAACGCCAATATCATACGTGGCATGCGCAGTTGCAAAATAATACGTTGGATAAATTCATCACTGCCCTGGCTGATTAAACTATGCAGCACATCACTCATTGATGTACTCGCGGCACCAAAACTGAGTGCTAAAAAGCAACTGACAAGTGCAACGCATACACAGAGACTAAAACGCACCCTATCAGTCATCTTGATGCTCCTGTCTGTTATAGCCGTAATAGTAGGTAATATGTGGCACGAACTCATCAAACGAGGTTGACTGAGGATGAGCAGACACTCTTGCACAAACACCAAAAACATCACTTAACAGCTGCTCGGTAAGCACCTCTTTTGGTGTGCCTTGCGTAATTAATTGACCTTCATCGATAACAAGTAACTCATCACATACGCTAGCAGCTAGATTTAAATCATGAAATGAAGCGAGCACAGTGACATCAAGTGACTTAGCAAGCTCCATAATTTGAATTTGATACTTAACGTCAAGATGGCTGGTTGGCTCATCCATAATCAATAACTTTGGTTGCTGAACAATTGAGCGGGCTATAAGTGCACGCTGTTTTTCTCCACCCGAAAGTGAATCAAAGCTTTGCTGTGTATGATGACTTAAACCAACCTGCTCGATTGCTTGATAAATACGCTTTTTATCATCGGCATTAGTCGCACTAAACAGGGTTTTATGTGGGGTGAGACCTAAACTAACTACATCGAAAACAGATAAATTAAATTGCGAAGGAGACTCTTGTAAAACCACAGCAACATTTTTAGCGAATTCATCAGCACTGATTTGCCAAATATTATCGCCAGCTAAAAAGACTGCACCTTGTTGTGGTTTTAAATAGCGATATAAGCAACGCAATAAACTTGATTTACCGGCGCCATTAGGTCCCAGCAAACCAATAAATTGACCTGCATTTAACTGCAAATTGATTGATTTAAGAATTGTTTTATCAGCAATTCCCCAGCTTAAATCAGATACTGAAATTAAAGGGGTTGTGCCTTGGCTTTTTAATTGCAAATTACACTCTCTTGGCGAGTTTTATCAACGCACCAGAAAGCACTGACCTATATCAGTAGATAACGTGAGTTGACCCGCTCAATGATACTAATTAGTTTGAATATTAAATCGCTCAAATCGATAAACACTCTACTGTATTAGCATAATAAGACTAATTGTTGTTGCTAAGTATCTGGCTGACCATGTTCATCATGGATTACAGTTGCGGGAACAGCTGGAGAATCTCACCCCATTCCATAGCATATAGATATACCTAAACGACCTCATGATGCGAGTTTCTGTTGGAATTAAAGCAATATAGGCAAGAAATTGATTACACAGAATGGTTATTCCTTTCCTAAAATCAATAACGCGGAATTAATCGCTTTAAACCAACCCGCAGAACGTTGTTCAAAAACTTACTTTCTAAGTTGTTACTTATAAACGTGCTGCAAAGTAACGCCTTGATATAAAGCCCCTGTAAAACGCCGAAATCTAAATTTTGAGGTAGTTCGGTATATTATGGCGGGCTAAGTAAATAATTCAATGAATATCACTCTAGATGGCTAAAAAACTATTTTAGGCCACGCTTGCCCTTGTTCATCTATATATACATCTAACGTTATTAGCCCTGCATAAGGTAAATGAAAAACATTAAGGTGAGTATTCGTTTGTTTAGGCATATGACAAATAATAGCGAGGATTTGTTTAATTACACCGGCGTGGCTAATCACTAATGATTGCGTATGTTTGGACTCTGTAAGCGAAACTAAAAATGCCTGCCACCATGCTTCGACTCGCGCGTAAAAGTCAGCCATTAATTCACCATTTGGCACTTTAACCTGCCACGGATGTTGCCAAAAATCACCGACATGAGGTTTACCATTTTGTTGCCAAAGTTGTTGGTAATCTTGGCCATCCCAATCACCAAAATTAAACTCTTTCAATGCATTGTTATATTGCACATTGATTGTATGCTGACGAGCTAAGAATTCTGCATGCGTTGAACAACGTTTTAGCGGAGAGCTATAAATAGCATCGAAGCGAGATAATTTTGCGCTTGCTAGACGCATCTGTTCATAGCCTACATCTGACAAAGCAACATCAACGTGCCCACAAAGAATGCCCGGAGTTGCAATTTCGCCATGCCGTAGTAAGTAAACCCGTGAAGTAAATGCGTCCATAAATATCCTTAATCAGCCATACAAGACGGTAACGCGTTTCTAGCTCAGTGTCGAGTTAGGCTAAACGAATTAAGCGAACATCAAAATGCAGCACTGCATTTGCACCAATTTTACCACCATTCCCCTTTTTACCCCACGCAAGCGCAGGAGGGATCACAAATTCATAGCGAGATCCTATATTCATCAACAAAAGTCCCTCTCTTAGGCCTTCAATCGCTTCCGATAAAGCAAACACCTCCGGCATACCCGCTTTATAGCTATCGGCAATAACATGACCGTCAGCGAGCATAATTCGTTGATTAATAACAACAGTATCAAACTCTGTGAGCTTGTCACCTGCCGCATCCTCTACAACTTTATACATCAAACCCGATGGGCACACTTGTGTATCTGGATGAGCTGAAAATTTGCTGATAAATGCTTCACTATTCTTACGGTTTAAACCTGATGAGCCTTTCGATTTTGTTGTTTTCTTACGAGACACAAAACACCTTAATTGTATTACAAATATAAAGCGCTTTATCGCATAACAAAGATAGGGAAGCAAGGAGTTTAAAGTAGAGTAGCAAGCGCTAAAAACTCAACAATGTCCTAACCTGAAAGATACACTACAGTGGTAATTCAGAGACTTTTCAGCACTAAAGTGCCTTTTACGTCCTAATTATCTCAGCGTGAGGTGAAATAAGCAATTTAAGAGAACCTTTCAATCTGTGTGATCATACCAATCCGCAAAAATACTTAATCATTTTGAGTGATCAAACCAGTCGCTACCTGCGTTAAAAATTTCTGATTTAGAACAACTAAATAACTAAATTTTTGCCTTGTTATCAACGCGGTTTTATTGCCTCAAAATAGACCACTTAATTAAGCGGAATGGTATCAGACATCTATTTTCTGACATCCGATATAGTAGAAAGCATTAAACACAAAAAAGCCCGATTCTTTCGAATCGGGCTTTCTTTAATTAGGATCCTGGCGATGTCCTACTTTCACATGGCAAATGCCACACTATCATCGGCGCTGTTTCGTTTCACTACTGAGTTCGGCATGGGGTCAGGTGGGTCCAAAACGCTATTGTCACCAAGAAAATTCTTTTCAATTTTCTTATTATTAATTTTTAAATTTAAAGTCTTTCGACTGAATTAGGAGCCTGGCGATGTCCTACTTTCACATGGCAAATGCCACACTATCATCGGCGCTGTTTCGTTTCACTACTGAGTTCGGCATGGAGTCAGGTGGGTCCAAAACGCTATTGTCACCAAGCAAAATGCGTGGAAAGGATTCTCGACAAAGCGCATCGCGCTTACGAGTCCTTTGCGCAAGGTGAACTGATTTCGCATTAAGCGCTGCGGTTCACCCTACATAAAATTCGGAAATCTGATAATCGTAAATCTACTTTAGTATACTAACTTCTGTCTGTTACGCTGTCATAAAACGCGTTTGGCGTTGTATGGTTAAGCCTCACGGGTAATTAGTACAGGTTAGCTTAATGGCTCACACCACTTCCACATCCTGCCTATCAACGTTGTAGTCTTCAACGGCCCTTCAGAGACTTTAAAAGTCTAGTGAGAACTCATCTCGAGGCCTGCTTCGCGCTTAGATGCTTTCAGCGCTTATCAGTTCCGAACGTAGCTACCGGGCAATGCCATTGGCATGACAACCCGAACACCAGCGGTTCGTTCACTCCGGTCCTCTCGTACTAGGAGCAACCCCTCTCAATTCTCAAACGCCCACGGCAGATAGGGACCGAACTGTCTCACGACGTTCTAAACCCAGCTCGCGTACCACTTTAAATGGCGAACAGCCATACCCTTGGGACCGACTTCAGCCCCAGGATGTGATGAGCCGACATCGAGGTGCCAAACACCGCCGTCGATATGAACTCTTGGGCGGTATCAGCCTGTTATCCCCGGAGTACCTTTTATCCGTTGAGCGATGGCCCTTCCATTCAGAACCACCGGATCACTATGACCTACTTTCGTACCTGCTCGACGTGTCTGTCTCGCAGTTAAGCTGGCTTCTACCATTACACTAACCGTACGATGTCCGACCGTACTTAGCCAACCTTCGTGCTCCTCCGTTACTCTTTGGGAGGAGACCGCCCCAGTCAAACTACCCACCAGGCACTGTCCGTAACCCCGATTAGGGGCCAACGTTAGAACATCAAAACTACAAGGGTGGTATTTCAAGGACGGCTCCACAAAGACTAGCGTCTCTGCTTCAAAGCCTCCCACCTATCCTACACATGTAGGTTCAATGTTCAGTGCCAAGCTGTAGTAAAGGTTCACGGGGTCTTTCCGTCTAGCCGCGGGTACACAGCATCTTCACTGCGATTTCAATTTCACTGAGTCTCGGGTGGAGACAGCGTGGCCATGGTTACACCATTCGTGCAGGTCGGAACTTACCCGACAAGGAATTTCGCTACCTTAGGACCGTTATAGTTACGGCCGCCGTTTACCGGGGCTTCGATCAAGAGCTTCGTCCGAAAACTAACCCCATCAATTAACCTTCCGGCACCGGGCAGGTGTCACACCGTATACGTCATCTTGCGATTTTGCACAGTGCTGTGTTTTTAATAAACAGTCCCAGCCACCTGGTCACTGCGGCTCCAATCAGCTTAAAGAGCAAGTCTCATCACCAATCGGAGCGTACCTTCTCCCGAAGTTACGGTACGATTTTGCCTAGTTCCTTCACCCGAGTTCTCTCAAGCGCCTTAGTATTCTCTACCTGACCACCTGTGTCGGTTTGGGGTACGATTCGGTATAATCTGAAGCTTAGAGGCTTTTCCTGGAAGTATGGCATCAACAACTTCACCACCTTAGTGGCTCGTCTCGTGTCTCAGTCTTAAGAGTCCGGATTTTCCTAAACTCTCAACCTACTCACTTTCACATGGACAACCAACGCCATGCTTGCTTAGCCTGCTCCGTCCCCCCATCGCAATTATACCAAGTACGGGAATATTAACCCGTTTCCCATCGACTACGCCTTTCGGCCTCGCCTTAGGGGTCGACTTACCCTACCCTGATTAACATGGGATAGGAACCCTTGGTCTTCCGGCGTGCGGGTTTTTCACCCGCATTATCGTTACTCATGTCAGCATTCGCACTTCTGATACCTCCAGCATACCTCCCGGTACACCTTCAACGGCTTACAGAACGCTCCCCTACCACTCAAAATAAATTTTGAATCCGCAGCTTCGGTGCATAGTTTAGCCCCGTTACATCTTCCGCGCAGACCGACTCGACCAGTGAGCTATTACGCTTTCTTTAAAGGGTGGCTGCTTCTAAGCCAACCTCCTGGCTGTCTGGGCCTTTCCACATCGTTTCCCACTTAACTATGACTTTGGGACCTTAGCTGGCGGTCTGGGTTGTTTCCCTCTTCACGACGGACGTTAGCACCCGCCGTGTGTCTCCCGGATAGTACTTTACGGTATTCGGAGTTTGCAAAGGGTTGGTAAGTCGGGATGACCCCCTAGCCTTAACAGTGCTCTACCCCCGTAAGTATTCGTCCGAGGCTCTACCTAAATAGATTTCGGGGAGAACCAGCTATCTCCCGGTTTGATTAGCCTTTCACTCCTAGCCACAGGTCATCCCCTAACTTTTCAACGTTAGTGGGTTCGGTCCTCCAGTTGATGTTACTCAACCTTCAACCTGCCCATGGCTAGATCACCGGGTTTCGGGTCTATACCTTGCAACTCAACGCCCAGTTAAGACTCGGTTTCCCTACGGCTACCCTAATCGGTTAACCTCGCTACAAAATATAAGTCGCTGACCCATTATACAAAAGGTACGCAGTCACCCAACAAGTGGGCTCCTACTGCTTGTACGTACACGGTTTCAGGTTCTATTTCACTCCCCTCACAGGGGTTCTTTTCGCCTTTCCCTCACGGTACTGGTTCACTATCGGTCAGTTGGGAGTATTTAGCCTTAGATGATGGTCCACCTATATTCAGTCAAAGTTTCACGTGCTCCGACCTACTCGATTTCACTTAAGATGCATTTTCGTGTACGGGACTATCACCCTGTATCGTCATACTTTCCAGAATGTTTCACTAACACATAATAAGCTTAAGGGCTGGTCCGGTTTCGCTCGCCGCTACTTCCGGAATCTCGGTTGATTTCTGTTCCTACGGGTACTTAGATGTTTCAGTTCTCCGCGTTCGCCTCTTACACCTATGTATTCAGTGTAAGATACCTGCAAGCAGGTGGGTTTCCCCATTCGGAAATCCTAGTCTCAAGCGCTTTTTACTAGCTTGACTAGGCTTATCGCAAGTTAATACGTCCTTCATCGCCTCCAACTGCCAAGGCATCCACCGTGTACGCTTAGTCACTTAACCATACAACCCAAACGAGTCTTTGTTAGTGACAGCTGTTAACTTCGCCAGAAGTTAATTCATCAAATAATGATGAGAATACTAAAGTAGATACCGATTAATTTTTCAATTAATTGGCATATTTTTACTTTTGAAAACTCTTGATAAATAACAATTGTCATTCATCAGAATTTTATTATCAGCTTTCCAAATTTTTAAAGAGCATATTAATTAGTGAAGCCAACGGCTTTACTAACTAACAATCATCTGTGTGGACACTACGAACAAATAAGTTCTAAATCGTATAAGGAGGTGATCCAGCCCCAGGTTCCCCTAGGGCTACCTTGTTACGACTTCACCCCAGTCATGAATCACTCCGTGGTGAACGTCCTCCCGAAGGTTAGACTATCCACTTCTGGAGCAACCCACTCCCATGGTGTGACGGGCGGTGTGTACAAGGCCCGGGAACGTATTCACCGCGTCATTCTGATACGCGATTACTAGCGATTCCGACTTCATGGAGTCGAGTTGCAGACTCCAATCCGGACTACGACGCACTTTAAGTGATTCGCTTACCCTCGCAGGTTCGCAGCACTCTGTATGCGCCATTGTAGCACGTGTGTAGCCCTACACGTAAGGGCCATGATGACTTGACGTCGTCCCCACCTTCCTCCGGTTTATCACCGGCAGTCTCCTTAGAGTTCCCGACCGAATCGCTGGCAACTAAGGATAGGGGTTGCGCTCGTTGCGGGACTTAACCCAACATCTCACAACACGAGCTGACGACAGCCATGCAGCACCTGTATCAGAGTTCCCGAAGGCACCAAACCATCTCTGGTAAGTTCTCTGTATGTCAAGTGTAGGTAAGGTTCTTCGCGTTGCATCGAATTAAACCACATGCTCCACCGCTTGTGCGGGCCCCCGTCAATTCATTTGAGTTTTAACCTTGCGGCCGTACTCCCCAGGCGGTCTACTTAATGCGTTAGCTTTGAAAAACAGTTCCGAGGAACCGAGCTTCTAGTAGACATCGTTTACGGCGTGGACTACCAGGGTATCTAATCCTGTTTGCTCCCCACGCTTTCGTACATGAGCGTCAGTGTTGACCCAGGTGGCTGCCTTCGCCATCGGTATTCCTTCAGATCTCTACGCATTTCACCGCTACACCTGAAATTCTACCACCCTCTATCACACTCTAGTTTGCCAGTTCGAAATGCAGTTCCCAGGTTGAGCCCGGGGCTTTCACATCTCGCTTAACAAACCGCCTGCGTACGCTTTACGCCCAGTAATTCCGATTAACGCTCGCACCCTCCGTATTACCGCGGCTGCTGGCACGGAGTTAGCCGGTGCTTCTTCTGTAAGTAACGTCACAGCTGAATGCTATTAACATCCAACCTTTCCTCCTTACTGAAAGTGCTTTACAACCCGAAGGCCTTCTTCACACACGCGGCATGGCTGCATCAGGCTTGCGCCCATTGTGCAATATTCCCCACTGCTGCCTCCCGTAGGAGTCTGGGCCGTGTCTCAGTCCCAGTGTGGCTGATCATCCTCTCAAACCAGCTAGGGATCGTCGCCTTGGTGAGCCGTTACCTCACCAACTAGCTAATCCCACTTGGGCTGATCTTATGGCGCGAGGCCCGAAGGTCCCCCGCTTTGGTCCGAAGACATTATGCGGTATTAGCAGTCGTTTCCAACTGTTGTCCCCCACCATAAGGTACATCCCCAAGCATTACTCACCCGTCCGCCGCTCGTCAGCAGAGTAGCAAGCTACTCTCTGTTACCGCTCGACTTGCATGTGTTAGGCCTGCCGCCAGCGTTCAATCTGAGCCATGATCAAACTCTTCAATTAAAAGTTTTTTCTGTCCTTCCCATTAAGGGAGCGGACATGCTCAATGAATTCTGAATTTATTTAACATCTTTCGATGTTGAATTGACTGTGCTGAAATAAGTAAACTTATTTCCGTTGGTCACTCAGTTTAAATTGAGACTCTAAATTTGTTTGTCTTACTACCTAAGTAGCTCGACTGTTAGAACTCAATCTGTACGAGTGCCCACACAGATGATTGCTTTATATTGTTAAAGAACGTTTCGAGTTGCTTTCGCGTCTCGAGGGATGCGTATAATACATCCTTAATTTTTCGAGTCAACACTTAATTTTAAACTTTCTTTCGAAGACTTAAAACCGAAGTTTTACTTAACTCTCTGCTACGTTGTTCAGCGTCTTTCGTTGCTGCCCGCCGTGTCAGTGGATGCGCATTATAGGGAGATGGATTTTTTACGCAAGCACTTTTTTGCAGAAAACTACTAAAAACTTACCTTTCGCGCAAAAAACAAGCTAAAGGCAGTAAAAAACACAGTTTACTGTACAAAATACAGCCAACTTTTCTCGAGAGGATCTTAAGTATTATCGAAATTAGGTAATAAGCAAGTTTTAAAAATAAAAAAAGCGCCCTTATTTAAATGACGCTTTCTTTCATTTTCTAAATATTAATACAAGATACTGTAGAGTTTACGACGATACTTTGAAGCTAACGCATCACCATCTGGTAATGAAGCAATAATTTCTAGGTATGTTGGTTTTGCATCTGCAAAGTTTAGATCTTTCTTAAGTACATTAAACAATAACTCTAATGCTTCTTCTTTGCGCCCTGCTCCATTAAATGCATTACTTAATTCCAGCTTTATTTCTAAATCGTTCGGGTACTTTTCTACTTTTACTTGTAACGCTTTTATCTCTGGTGAGTCTGTTGCTGCCAATGCCTGCTCACATTTAGCTTTAATGTTTGTAAAATAAGCATCGCGCTCGCTTTCATCAACTGAATCTAATAAAGCTTGCGCATCATCTAATTTATGAATTTGAATACAAATATCCGCGAGCACTAATTTTACGCGCGTATGACTTGGGTCTAGCTCATACGCTTTCTTGGCATAATTAAAAGCATTGTTTAGATCTTGATTAATTAAGGCTTGTTTAGCTTGTTCAAGTAATAACTCATGTTGTGCAGGTAAATGCTTTGCAAGTGCATCACGAATTTGCTGCTCAGACTGTGCGCCTGGCAACATATCAACAGGAGCAGCATCTTTTAGCAATACTAATGTAGGCAAAGCTTGCAAGCCAATTTGTTGTGCCAATTGCGACGCCAGCGCTTGCTCCACATCACAGTCTAGTGTTGCTACTAATAAATGCTCACCATATTCGCTGGCTATTTTCTCTAAAATTGCAGCTTGCTGATGACATTCTGGGTTTTGTGCAGAATAAAAACTAAGTAGCACTAGTTTTTCTGAAGATGTTTCACCCAATGCTTGCTGCAGATTCTGCGGTGTAAGATTTATCATATTGTTCATGTGATCGATTGCACTATATATTCATTTAGGTTTTTATATGGTGACGAACATAACAATTACAAGCCCACTCAGTCGAGGTCATTATGAAATTATCGCGCATATGTGCTGCATTAATACTCCTTAGTCCACTTGCTCACGCCGCATCATTGGATTTAAATCTAACGCAATCAATGCCAAATATCGAAAAGCTTTATTTAGATTTACATCAAACACCCGAATTGTCTTATCACGAAAAGCAAACAGGTCAAAAACTAGCAAAAGAACTTAAAAAGCTTGGTTTTACTGTGACTGATAATGTGGGTGGTTACGGGGTTGTAGGCCTTTATAAAAATGGTGAAGGCCCAACTATCATGATCCGCACAGATACTGACGGATTACCTATTGTTGAACAAACGGGAAAGCCTTACGCCTCTAAAGTCACTGTGAAAAATGACAGCGGTGCGACTGTTGGTGTGATGCATGGTTGTGGCCATGATATCCATATGAGCTCTTTTATTGGGACCGCAGAGCAATTAATATCTCACAAAGACAATGGCAAGGCACGCTAATGATGGTAGCACAGCCCGCTGAAGAAGTTGGTGGCGGTGCAAAAGCCATGCTAAAAGAAGGACTTTTCTCTCAATATCCGACCCCAGATCATGTCATTGCGCTGCATGTTAGTGCGAGCGTCCCTGCGGGGAAAGTGAGTATGAAAAATGAATATACCATGGCCAGTGTTGACTCTGTAGATATCACTGTAAAAGGCAAAGGGGGCCATGGTGCTTACCCACATACAACAATTGACCCCGTTGTTATCGCTTCGCGCATTGTTTTAGCATTACAAACAATAACCAGTCGCGAGCTTTCTCCATTAGAACCCTCGGTCATTACTGTTGGCTCTATTCATGGTGGTTCTAAACATAATGTCATTTCTGATGAAGTGAAACTGCAATTAACACTTCGCAGCTATAATCCCGAAGTACGTTTGCAGCAAATTGCGGCGATTAAACGAATTAGTAAAGGTATTGCACTGAGTGCTGGTTTGGATGAAAGCTTAATCCCAGAGGTATACGTTCATGAAGATGAGTCTATTCCATCAACTTATAATAATCCCGCACAAACAAATGTTGTACGTAATGCGATTTCCAGTGCACTTGGTGAAGAAAATGTACTTGATGCAGATGCAGTAATGGCAGGTGAAGATTTTGGTTTGTATGGTCGTACAGAGCACCATGTCCCTATCACGCTATTTTGGTTAGGGGGTGTCGAGCCTAACCAGTACAATGATGCAATAAAATCGGGTAGCACTTTACCTTCACTGCACTCCAGTAAATTTGCGCCAGATTATAAAAAAGCCCTACCTACAGGAATAACTGCGATGAGCAACGCCGCTGTCGCATTATTCAATCAATAACCGTTTTAAGGCTAAGCTGGCTTAGCCTTAAATTTTGCTTTTCTTTTAAAACGCCGCTTAGGTGGCGTTTTTGGTAGTTGCGCGAATACCTGGCTATCGCAGTGTTTGGCTTGTTCAACAAGTTGCTGCAATTCATCAAGTAGCGGTGTTAAAAATTGCTGATAACTCATTTGCTGTTCAGCAATGTTACTCAAAGAAGCTTCCCACTTCGCTGTTAAATCAGGACTCGCTAACGCAAGAGGTAAGGCACTTATAAGCGCTTGCCCTGTTTCTGTAGCAATAATACTTTTACCTTGGCGTTTTAGAAAACGTCGTTTAAAGAGTAACTCAATAATGCCCGCTCGCGTGGCCTCTGTTCCAAGTCCATCAGTTTCTTTCAGTATTTTTTTGATTTCTGAATCTTTTACATAACGACTAATGCCCGTCATAGCACTTAATAGAGTGGCGTCTGTGAAATGCGCGGGCGGTGACGTCATTTTGTCAACGAGCTGAGCTTCGTAACAATGCAGTTGCTGGCCTTTTTCCAATGGAGGAAGTGTTTGTTCGTCCTTTAATTCTGTTTTACCCATTAATGCTTTAAAGCCCAGACTAACATCTTGCTTAGCTGTTGTTTTAAAAAGCCCGCCCGCAATCATCACACTCACTTTGGTTTCATTAAAAATATAATCTGGATAAAACTGAGCTAAATATTGGCGACAAATAAGTCTATAAACCTTTTGCTCATCGGCATTTAAGGCTGCAGTACGTAATTGTTTAACTGTTGGCACTATCGCATGATGCGCAGCGACCTTGCTATCATTAAAACATTTACTTCGCTTACTGCTATCGGCTTTATTGCATGCTTCATTAGGTTGTCCATCATTATGCGCAATTGCAGCAATAATGCCCGCAGCCTCACGGTGATGATCTTTTGGTAAGTAACGATTATCTGAACGAGGATAAGTAATTAATTTATAGCGCTCGTATAAATTTTGGCAGATATCGAGCACACTTTGTGCTGGCATCGAAAACGCTTTTGCTGCATCTATTTGTAAAGCGGATAAGTTATAGGGCAAAGGTGCTTGTTGTTTTTTTTGCTTTTGCTCAAGTTCTGATACCGTTGCAGGCTGGTCAGTTATTCGCGATACAACATTTTCTGCAAGTCCTCGGTGCAACACGCGACCTTCGTCATCTTGATACGGCTCACACGCTTTACTCGGTTGCCACTTAGCTGTAAATGTTTGCTGGTTTTGGGTTTTTAGATGGGCCAATACTTCATAAAAAGGCTTGGCTGTAAAATTAGCAATTTCATTATCACGGTTGACGACTAAACCTAAAATAGGCGTTTGCACACGGCCAACAGATAACACATTACCAAATCCAGCTTTTTGACCGGCTAATGTATAAGCACGAGTCAAATTCATGCCAAATAACCAATCAGCGCGTGAACGAGCCAAAGCAGAGACACTTAAAGGAATAAACTCGCGATTAGACCGCAAATTATTGAGTGCTTTTTTTACTGCATTTAAGTTTAAATCGCTGATTAGTAAACGTTGTATTTGCTGTTTTTTTGCTTGGCTAAGTTTAACTTGATCGATCACTTGATCGACAAGTAATTGCCCTTCGCGGTCAGGATCGCCTGCGTGTACAATCTGAGTAGCCTGTTTGATTAACTTTTTTAAAACGGTAAGTTGTTTGCGCGTTTTTGGTTTTGGCTTTAGTTGCCATTGCTCTGGCACGATAGGTAAATGTTCGAAACGCCATTTTTTAAAGCGTTCATCGTACTCATCAGGTTCAGCTTGCTCAAGTAAATGACCTATACACCATGAAACACAATCACCATTGGCAAGTTCAATAAAACCATCCTGCTTTTTTTGAGGTTTTGGCAGCGCATCTGCTATAGCGCGTGCTAAAGAAGGTTTTTCGGCAATGTAAAGTTTCATAAAGCAACACTAGATACTGTTTATATGAACAGTAGTCTAGCATAGGGTTTTTAACTTAGGAATAAGTTAAGCGTGCTTTGCTCGCCGTGTTAGTAAGTAAATCAGTGGTAAATAACACACAATAACAGTAGCAATATTAATGAGAGGCAGCAGCGTCTTATACATATATGTGCTGTACGATAAGTCCCAAAGGTGACGATCGACTAAACGAAAGAGTTGTAAAATAGGGGCCATAATAACAACAAGTTGACCCAACACACTCTGCCACAAATAAACTTTATCTTTGATCCCTAAATACGCAATTACAGCCATCCAAGCAATATCATTGAAAGCCCACACTACATAGCGCCAGACATAAATATCATCAAAACCACGTAAATGGTCATGAATCAACGTGCCGTATAAAAAGAAGCAGGCTGTGATTAGTGCAAACCGAAAGGCAAACCAGTCTTTTTGTAGATAGAAAACGAAAATAGCTGGGCTCAACATGAATACCCAGCTATTATTTAATATTGATATGATGGAGCCAAACCAATCAGGCAAAATTACCTACCTTAATCAGTTTTATCATCATCATCACCACTACCATTACCTGGCATGTAGCAGTACTTATCTATTTTTTTCATTTGTATACTCCATTACATCTGTTAACGAAGTTTTACTGTAATGGATTTATGGTCTCACATCAATAGGGTCTGACTCGTGCGCTTTACCCTGCATTATAGAGATCTCGACACGTCGATTACGTCGGCGATCTTCATCGGTCACATTGGGAACAAGCGGCCGTGTTTCAGCATGCCCGACAACCACCATGCGCGACTTATCGAAACCTGAGGCTTTTTCCATTTCACTGGCAACCGCCACCGCTCTTTTCGAAGATAAATCCCAGTTATTGGTGTATAGCTCATTAGAAACCTGAAAATCATCAGTATGGCCAGACACCGTAATTTCACCAGGTACGTCTTTAAGTAAGGTCGCTATATCACGAATGATAGGTTTAAATTTAGGCTGTAAAAATGCGCTGCCCGATGGGAACGAGCCATTTTCACGAATACGGATAATAATTTGCTGACCAAGCGACTCAAGCTCAATCGCCCCATCCATAATCTGTTGCTCTAATTGCTGAGCAATTTTTTTCACAAGCTCATTAGTTTGCTCTTGATCAGCCGCTGAAATTGACTGCTCCATCGCTTGCTCTTGCGCAGTACTTTGCGATTCACCACCGCGCTTGTTACCTCGTTGCTCTTGGCGACCACCAGCAGAGCTTTCATCACCCGCTTGAAACTCTAACATTTGCTGAGTCATTTCGACGGTTTGTTGTTGAATCGTTTCAATCGGCGTGGGCTCAGGTTTACCTGGCGTGAACTCCATTGCAATCACCGAGGTTCCTTTGGGAATATCTTTTACTTCAATCTTATTTTGCACACCAAAAGCAAACTTCATCGAGCCTGCTATTTGCTTAAACTTAAGTACATCCATTTCTGAGAAAGCAAGTAAGAGTACAAAGAAGCACATTAATAACGACATTAAGTCAGCAAACGTGCCCATCCAAGCTGGCAGGCCAGGGGGCGGACATTTGCACTCTTGATCAGACATGCCTACTCCTCAGTATCTACTTTACGTTTAGATTCGGCTAAATAGTTTTTCAAAATCCCTTCAATTACTTTCGGGTTTTGACCATCTTGTATGCCTAAAACCGCATCCAAAATGAGGCGCTGGTTTAGTGCTTCTTCGTCTTTACGAAGCTCAAGCTTTACCTGAATAGGAATAGCAATAACATTCGCTAAAAATGCACCGTATAAGGTGGTAAGTAAGGCCACCGCCATAGCAGGACCAATCGCTTTAGGGTCATCCATGTTTGATAACATCGCAACCAACCCTATCAGCGTACCAATCATACCCATTGCCGGGGCGATATCAGCAAGCGATTTAAATAAAGTGGCACCATGTTCATGACGTGCAGATGTCAAAGAAATATCTTTTTGTAGCGTAGCCCTCACAACATCGGCATCATGACCATCAACCAGCATATCAACCCCTTTTCGCATGAACGCATTGGGGATATCAGCCTCTTCCAGCGCGAGAAAGCCACCTTTACGTGCAGAGTCAGCTAGTTCAACTGCTTTTTCAATTAACTCTTCTGGAGATTCAATTTTGAACATGAAGGCTTTAGCTGCAACCTTCCCTATCCCCAAAAACTGTCCCATGGTGAAGTTTGATAACACAATAAAAATCGAGCCACCGAATACAATGACCACCGAAGGTGTGTTGTAAAACATTGCAACTTGGCCGTCACTACTTAACACCATCGACATAGCAATTAAGCCTATGGCACCAAGAATACCTATTATGGTTGCTAAATCCACATACCCCTCCAGAGGAAAATAACACGACACCCTCAGGCATCAAATTTTTATTATTAACTGCTTATCGGCAAGCAATTGAATTACTTAAATCATTAAATGAATTAATTTTATTTTAATGTAAGATTTTTAAGCTACAAGTTTAAGCTGTATCTAAAAGCGTAAAAATAGCATATCGAAATCGCTTTATGCGTAAAAAAACACATCATTCTTTGACCTAGTTTAGCATTCCCCCTAAAATTGGCCTCACTTTCTAATAGCTATCGAGGCCACAATGGCGGCAAAGAAACCAGAAAACTTAAGCTTTGAAGAAGCGCTGGATGAATTATCTCAAATAGTTGTGCAAATGGAGCAAGGTGAACTGTCTTTAGAACAGTCACTTAAACAGTTTGAACGTGGTATTGCACTGGCAAATGCCTCATCAGGTAAATTACAGCAAGCAGAACAAAAAGTGGCCATTTTAATGGGCAACGATAGCCAAGCTCCTCTGAGCAACTTTGATTCAAACCTGGACTAATTCAGTGCAATTAAAAGAACAACTACAACGTGCTCAACACGATGTTGAAGCCATGTTAAATCGCTATTTTGACCAGCCACTTAATACCGAACAAACAATTAAAGACGCAACCCATTATGGTGTTTTAAATGGGGGGAAGCGTTTACGCCCGTACCTTGTTTACGCAACCGGTCGTATGATGGGAGCAAACAAAGCCGATTTAGATGTACTTGCAGCAGCCATTGAGTGTATCCATAGTTACTCACTTGTACACGATGATTTGCCGGCAATGGACGATGATGATTTACGCCGAGGCCGACCAACTTGCCACATTGTTTATGGCGAAGCACAGGCAATTTTAGCCGGCGATGCACTGCAAACGCTTGCATTTGATTTAATTGCTAATCATCAATTTACGGTGCCAGCGACACAACAGGTTAAAATGATAGCCTCATTAAGCAAAGCCTCAGGTATTGAAGGTATGGTTGGGGGACAAGCACTGGATATTGTCTATACCGATCAAGTGATCAGTGTTGAGCAATTGGAACGTATCCACCAACTGAAAACTGGAGCGCTTTTAAATTGTGCAATTACACTGGGAGCTTTGTGCGCGACTCACTGTGATCAGCATACATTGCAGCAACTAAATCTATTTGGTCAAGCGATAGGTCTGGCTTTTCAGGTACAAGACGATATCCTAGACGTTGAAGCTGATACTGAAACATTAGGAAAGCCTCAAGGGTCAGATATTGCGGCTAATAAAGCAACCTACCCTGCTTTATTAGGCATGGCAGGTGCTAAACAAAAAGCGCAAGATTTACTTGCCCAAGCTCATCAGGCTCTTGAGGCAATAGATTACGACACAAATGAGTTGGCAAACCTTGCCAGCTATATAGTTGAACGTAAATATTAGTGCCTATAAAAGAAAGACAAAATAACTAAAAAATCAGAGCCGCTATGGGCTATAATGCACTCTGGTTAGCGAAGGATGTATAAAAAACATGACACTTGATAGTAGCAAGTATCCATTATTAAGTTTGGTTGACGAACCAGCACAACTGCGTGATTTAGCGCAAGACAAATTACCTGCGTTTAGTAAAGAGTTACGTGAATACCTTTTGAACTCAGTTTCGCAAAGTAGTGGTCATTTAGCATCAGGATTAGGCACTGTTGAGTTAACTGTTGCGCTGCATTATGTCTATAACACCCCTGAAGATCGTTTAGTATGGGATGTGGGTCACCAAGCATACCCACACAAAATCTTAACGGGTCGTCGTGACCAAATGCATACGATTCGTCAAAAGGATGGCTTACACCCTTTCCCATTCCGTGAAGAAAGTAAATACGATACATTCAGTGTAGGTCACTCTAGCACCTCTATTTCTGCAGCCCTAGGCATGGCAATTGCGGCAGAAAAAGAAGGTAAAGATCGAAAAACAGTTGCCGTAATTGGTGATGGTGCCATTACTGCGGGTATGGCATTTGAAGCGATGAACCACATGGGTGATGTAAACCCAAATGTGCTGATTATCTTAAATGATAACGAAATGTCGATTTCAGAAAACGTGGGCGCATTAAACAACCACTTCGCTCGCATTTTATCAGGTAGTTTCTATACCAATATCCGAGAAGGCAGTAAAAAGCTACTTTCGGGTTTACCGCCCGTAAAAGAACTTGCCAGCCGAATGGAAGAGCACTTGAAAGGCATGGTCATTCCAGGCACTTTCTTTGAAGAGTTAGGTTTAAACTATATCGGCCCAATAGATGGCCACGACGTGAATATGTTGGTTGATACCCTGCGTAATATGCGTAACCTTAAAGGGCCGCAATTACTGCATATAAAAACGCAAAAAGGCAAAGGTTATAAACCTGCTGAAGCGGATCCTATTGGCTACCATGGGGTACCGAAATTTGACCCTAGCATGTCAAAATTGCCTAAATCAAAACTGGGCGCAGCCACATTCTCGAATGTGTTTGGTGATTGGCTTTGTGACATGGCAAAACAAGACGACAAACTCATGGCAATTACCCCTGCAATGCGAGAAGGCTCGGGCATGGTACGCTTTTCAAAAGAGTTTCCTAAACAGTACTTCGATGTTGCCATTGCAGAACAACACGCCGTGACACTCGCTGCAGGTTTTGCGTGCGAAGGCTTAAAGCCTGTCGTTGCTATTTACTCTAGTTTCTTACAACGTGCCTATGACCAACTAATTCATGATGTTGCACTGCAAAACCTCCCTGTTTTATTTGCCATTGACCGTGCAGGTATTGTTGGCGCCGACGGTGAAACACACCAAGGTGCTTACGATTTAAGCTTTATGCGCTGTATACCAAACATGATCATCATGGCACCGAGTGACACCAATGAATGCCGCCAAATGCTTTATACTGGCTATCAATGTAATCAACCAGTTGCGGTACGTTATCCGCGCGGTAGCGCTGGCCATTGTGAAGTGCAAGCACAGATGCATGCAATTGAACTTGGTAAAGCCCGTACAATAAAACAAGGAAACAAGGTGGCCATATTATCATTTGGAACCTTGTTAGATAATGCACAGCTTGCCGCAGAAGCATTAAATGCAACTCTGCTTGATATGCGCTTTATTAAGCCACTCGATACACAGGCAATTAGCGACTTACTAAGCGAGCACGATGTGATTGTCACTCTCGAGGACAACGCGATTGCTGGCGGTGCAGGTTCTGCAGTTAATGAATACCTTGCTACCATTAAAGCCAATGCATCTATCTTGAATTTGGGTATCCCTGATGAGTTTATAAAGCACGGTACGCAGGAAGAAATGCATGCCGAAATGGGCCTAGATGCAAACGGTATTTTAGCCAGCATTAAAGCCTTTATTGCTTAACTTACACAATCAGTTCAAATAAAAAGGAGCATAATGCTCCTTTTTTTAATTTTAAAATCAATAATATAAAAACAAACACTAAAAAAGTTATTTTTTCCTGCATCCAATCTCCCTCCTTCCCCGTTTACTCAATGAGGTTAACTCGTGAGCAAGGGTTATGCTTTTGAAAGCGGTTCTGAGCACTACACGTTGTCTGTTCACTTTTTGATGGATTATTAAATAAGGTATGAACAAATGAAAGCGTTTAAAAATGATGAAATAGCACTACATACTCACACAGATTCAACACTAACAAAATTTACTCTTTGTACATTAACACTAGCCGTGTTGCTCGGCGTAAGTGGATGTAGTGGTGACGACGGTAAAGACGGTGCGATGGGTGCTCAGGGTGTTGCAGGTCAAGATGGTGCTGACGGAGCCAATGGCGTTGACGGTCAAGATGGTACAAATGGCACTGATGGTTCAGACGGTATGGATGGTAACGATGGTGCACCCGGTTTTGCAGCTGCCACCTTTATTCTCGCTAATAATGGCCAAGAAAATGCGGGAACAGTCAATGTTATCAATCAAAATGCCGCTAAGCTTTCAAGTTTTAACACTGGGGCAAATGAAGGTGTCGTATTCGACAGTTTAGGTAACCTTGTACAAGCAGCCGATTCGGGCAATGGGGCAATCAGCACAGTGTGTCAGATTCTCAGCCGAGGTGATGGCGGGATGTATAACAGTGACGTTGATAGAATGATATCAGGTACAAACAGCACCTTAGTCAACCCCAAAGGCATCACTATTTCGAACAAGCACGGGCTAATTTTTGCTGCTGACTTTAATGGTATGCAAGTAACGGTGTTCGGTAAAGAAGCCGCAGGAGATGTTGCACCACTGGCCAGCACAGTGACAGACGCAAAACCGTGGGATTTAACCTACGATGAAATTAACGACCGATTATACGTTGCACTCACTAATGGTGATGTGGCCGTATATGATAACTATGTGATGGGCGGCTTTGCAGCTACACCCGCGCGGACAATTACCCCTAGCGATGAAACCGGCGCCAAAATATCAGTGAACCTTCATGGCATCTCGCTTGAATCACATACTAATAAATTAGTGCTCTCTGATGTAGGAAGTGCATCTGATGCAACCGACGGTGCGCTCTTTGTTATTTCAAATGCATCACAGGCTGATGGCATGGTCACAGTTGACCGCCATATCGCAGGCCCAATGTCTATGCTTGGCAATCCGGTTGATATTAGTCTGACAGGCAGTGATTTACGTGTTGCCGAAAAATCAAATGATGCCGTACTCGTGTTTAGCAATATTTTCGCTGGTGACAGCGGTGATATTGCTCCTAACTTAGTGACAGCAACCACAAAGCCTGAATCAATCACACCTACAGTCATGCACAATGGTATGCAAGATAGCTCTGACAGCGTCATGATTAACATGCCATTATTGGGCGTTGCTGTCAGTAGCAACCCAGCTGTACTAGGCGCTACAACCGGTCAAATTAGCCGCATTAATGCCCCCTTGACTGCAGAGCTTGCCAGCTATAATGCAAGTCAAACCATTGAAAGTGTCGCCTTCGACAAATCAGGGACAAGCTATGCCACGTACGATAATGCAACGACATCAATAGGCGGTCTCGTTGTCTCGAACAAAGTAGCAACCCATCGTGATGGCGACACATTTACAACCAGCCAAGACAGGCTAATCACTGGAGCAAATACAGGTATCATTTCACCTAAAGGTATCGATGTGGCCTCTGATAATGGCATGGTATTTGTGGCTGAATTTAATGCCACAACCCCTGGTATTTTAATCTTTTCGAGCTGTGCAACGGGCAATGTTAGCCCACTCATGACTTTAACAGCCAACGGCGGTGCTCGCCCATGGGATGTTGATTATGACCCTGCAACAGACAAAGCATTTGTTGCCCTGACTAATGGCACAGTTGCAGTATTTGACGAAGTGAAAAGCAAATTAATGGCAGGCATGACAACCATCACTGGAGAAGACCGTTTGATCACACCAGCATCCGGCGGTACGGCGTTTGCAGCGCCAACTAACCTTCATGGTATTGATTATGATCCTCTAAGTGATTCATTGATAGTGTCAGATGTAGGCAGTGCAGCCGATGCTACCGACGGTAAAATTTACGTGTTAAATAACGCATCAAAAGCAAGCGGCTTAACCAATGTAAGCGTCAACATTGCAGGGCCAGCTAGTCAGCTTGGTAACCCCGTTGATATTATGTATACAGGCAACCATTTATATGTCGCTGAAAAGTCGAATGGTTTGGTAATGCGCTTCGATAATATTTTAAATAGCCCAAGTGGTGATATTGCCGCGACTGTGAGTTACTCATTCACGGCACCAGAGTCAGTGGCTATTTTACCGGCTTGGCTTAACCATTAAAACTAAAAAGGGGGCTTAGGTAACAAGCGCCCTGGTTAGCCTCACAATGCCTTCTCTAGTAATAGACAAGGCATTTTTAACGCATCCAAATCTTGATGTCTGCTAGGCCATTCTCTTGTAAAACACTGAGTTGCTGATCAACATTATTGGTTTGTTCAAACTCAAATGCATCTAGCTGCTCATCAAAGGTAATATTAGCCACACCATCACCCCCGCGCTTTTTAACCTGATGCAGTGCAATATCAGCTAAATTGACAGACGTTTCCCAGCCAATTACTTGGCCGCCTAATAAAGGCAATGGATAAAACGACCAACCGATTGATGCGGTGATTGTTGTCGACTCACCATTTGGTAACCTAAATGAGTTACTCGCCACTGCTTCACATAATTCTGCAACATAATCATCTATCGCGGTGCGTTTAAAATCGCGCAGTAAGAGTAAAAACTCATCGCCGCTCCATCGAGCCACGTAGTCGGAACCTTGAGTACGGCTATTAAGCAACGTAGCCATTTGTTGTAAACAGCTGTCGCCTGCAAGCGGACCATACGCGTCATTAATACGGCTAAAATTATCAAAATTAATAATTAACAGTACCAACGATTTACCTTGTGCCTGCAATGACTGTGAATTTCGCTGAAAGTGTTCAATGTCTTTCGGTAATTGATCAAATAAGAAGCGACGACTACGAAGCCCCGTTAGCTCATCAGAGTGGCTGACTAACTTAAGCTGCGAGTTCACTTGGTTAAGTTTATCGTTAGCCTCACGAAGCTCTACGGTACGCTCAGTAACTAAACTTTCCAGCGCCAATTGCTTACGCTTCTCTTGCGCTCTAAACACCCAGAATACAAGATAAAACAATAGAATAAAGCTGCTGGTGATCAGCAACCTAAAGTAAATAGTCTCATCAAAGCGGCGCGGTACAATAAATGAATACTCTGTTCGGCGTGCTTTTTTCCAATCTTCACCCCGGCGTTTTGCTTCAAGTTGAAATAAGAAAGAACCTGGGGGTAAGTTAGTATAAATAGCTTCACGTCGCGTATTCGCGTATCGCCAATCATTGTCTAATCCGCTTAATCGATAACGAAATTCAATACTCGAAGGCGCATAGTAATCAATCGCTGTGTACTTAATCGTTATGTCACGCTCATCTATTTGCAGCTCAGGTTTGTTACCTAATGTTGCGGTGCTCAAATGGCGCAATGGAGTAACAATATTTTCAATGCGTGGCTTTAATGCTTTCACTCCAAAAAGCTCTACACTTTTCGGAATCTCAACAACACCTTGCAAGCTTGGATACCAAATTGAATTTCCTGTATCTGCAACCGCATCATGGCCAAGCCCCGCACAACATTGACTCGCTTTACCATCGAGTTGACGATCAAACGATGAGATAACCTGCTCCACTTTCAAGCTTTCAATATCAGTACCAAACTGTTCAACCGGCATACGGTATACGCCTTTCATGGTACTAACCCAAATACGCTTCAACTGCTTGTCATACACTAGACTAAAAATAGAGCCATAAGGTAAACCATCGGTGGCATCAAGCTGCCGCCACTGCCCTTTTGTACTGCGATAAAATAAGCCGTCATTTAATGAGCCTATTAAAATGCCAACCCCTTCAATGTTTAAAATACTGGTGACGTAGGCACTTTCTAAGCTTGTTTGGTCGCCTATTTTTTCAATACCGCGGTCGGTAAAGTAGTAAGCTCCTTTACTGGTTCCGATAAGACCAAAGTTCTGTTCATCAAGTACATAAGTAATAAATTTACTACCAAGGAACGCGTTATAGGCAAATGGAGTAAGCCCCCCGTAACTTAAACGATACATACCGCGCCCAGTCCCTAACCAAAATCCTCCTTTATTGGAGCGACTAATAGCAAACACTGGGTTGTCTCGTAATGCACGGCCGGGCACCGTATATAAACTTTGGTTCTCGTAATAAAAAACGCCACGACCTGTTGCGATATAAAGGCGATCACCATCAAACTGCAAATCGTGCACGGCGGCACGGCCAAATTGATTACTAGGGATTTTGTTAACAAAGTTTTTATTGTAATCGAAATAGCCAACACCACTTCGGTTAGCAACCCACAGCTTGCCGTCGGGGGCTTGGCTTATCGCCATTACCGCCTCGGTCATGTTAGAAATTGCTGAGTGGCGCTCAATACGCCCTTCATGTGCAAGCCATAAACCTTCACTAAAGCTTGCTAACCAAATATTATTTTGGTTATCGCGGAAGATATCTGCAAACCAAATACTTTGATCAAGTTGGCTCGGCTCTACCCATTGCCAGTCACCCGAGTTATCACGGAACAAGAGTCGCCCATAGGTTGAGATCCACAATGCCCCATCGGAGTCACTCATGAATTTATACACCGCCGAGTTACTCGCATTAGGCAAAGGAAATGGGCGTAGTTCATCGTCTAAATCAAGAAAGTAAGCACCCAGCTCAGAAGCAAGATACAAGTTACCTTCAAGCCAAGCCATATCATGGATAATCGTTTGTGCTAAACGCTCGGGAAGTGAGACTTTTGCGGTTAACTCTAAGCGCAGTTTCGCAAAATCAGATGAGGTATTGGTTAAGCGCAGTAAGTGACGTTCATTTACCAGCCAAATTCCTTCAGGAGAGAGCGCCATTTGACTGACAGAACCCACAATTTGCGTGATTGCGGTTGCGTTAGACACCGGAACACTTAACGCTGAGTTCTGTTGCAGTGCTACCTGATTACGAGCGACATAATAAAGACCATTCGCAGCAATCCAAATACTGCCCTTTGAGTCTTCTAAAATGTCCCGCACGGGGCCTTTCACATTGAAAGTTTGCGACATCATGGTTTCGGGGTCGAGTGTGACTAACCCATTTTTGGTGCCAACCCACAGCAAACCATCACTATCAACTAATAGCTTGTTGATACCATTGCTTGGTAAAAAATCGCTATTTTGTGTATTAAAGTTAGTAAATGTATTACCGTCAAAACGACTAAGACCAAACTGGGTGCCTAGCCACATATAACCCTGTTCGTCTTGCGCAATGCTTTTTAATGATTGTGATGGCAAGCCATTTTGGATATTCCATTGTTTGACAACGTACTCAGTGATAGATGCAAACACCGACGTGCTACAAAACATCAACAAACAAACCACTAGAAATCGCATCATACCTTTGCCACCAAGAAAACCTTAATTCATTGCTTAAAAAGGTAAAAGGCCACTTTTAAACAAAGCTTGAACACAAATCAATGAAAATACACCTGCTAGAATATCATCAGCCATGATGCCCAGACCACCATGTAAACGTCTATCAAGAATACGTATTGGGCCTGGTTTAGCGATATCAAAAAAACGGAACAATAAAAAACCAACTAACAGTGACTGCCAACTGAGAGCAGCACCAATCATGGTGATATAATAACCAGCTACTTCGTCCCATACAATGGCAGGATGATCATGTACCCCTAAGTCATCAGCTGTTTTACCGCATGCCCAAATACCAAACACACTAATCACCACAGCAAACACAATTTGCAACCACAGTGGAAAGTACATTGTAGTAAAAATTAGTGGCAACGCAGCAAAAGTACCAAATGTACCCGGCGCTTTAGGCGCTAAACCTAAACCGAAACCCAAACCAAAAAATTGATGTGGACGTTTTAAATTGAATAAACGGTTACTGCTCAAACCGGCTCCTTCGTAAAATGCTGAAATCCTTTACCTTGATAGTTAAATTTTTCACCATCAAGTAAAAGTTCAATTTCGCCTACGCCATTTTTGATTTGTCCAATACAACTGGCTTCAACGCCATACTGACGAAGCTTCATATCCACCATGCTTTTGTTACTTTCTGGCACAGTGAAAAGTAGTTCGTAATCGTCACCATAATTTAAAATATAATCAAACTGCTCAGCACGCGGAATTGACGCATTCACGGCGTCAGACACCGGAACTTTATCAACATGTATAACCGCGCTTACTTGAGAAAGCGCTAAAATATGCCCTAAGTCAGCCAACAAGCCATCGGAGATATCGATTGCAGCAGATGCTGCACCACGCAATACTTGTCCTGCGGCAACACGAGGAGCGGGGTAATCAAAGCGATTATTTAAATACGATAAATGCTCTGGTGCGATATTGAAACCTTGCTTGCGCGCTTCAATCGCCACACCTGCATCACCTAAGGGGCCTGTCACGTAAATCCAGTCACCCACTTTTGCACCACTGCGACGCAGAGCTTTGCCTTGCGGTACGATACCTTTTGCACAAATAGTAATGGTGAGAGGCCCTTGCGTGGTGTCTCCCCCTATAATTTGCACATTAAAGTATTCGGCAATTTCATGCATCCCTTCAGTGAACTCTTCAAGCCATTCAACGTTTGCTTCTGGCAAAGTTAAACCAACCGAAATCCACGTAGGCTCTGCACCCATCGCCGCTAAATCACTTAAGTTGACGGCCAGTGCTCGATGTCCAAGTGCACGAGGAGAGATATCATCAAAAAAGTGAACTCCTGCAACGAGGGTATCAGTTGTCACGGCTAACTGACAGTTTTCAGGCACGGTGACCAACGCGCAATCGTCACCTATTCCAAGGTTTACATCACGGCGGATAATACCGCGACCTTTAAAGTAACGATTGATTAATTCAAATTCCTTCATACACAAAAAAGCCGGCCCAAGCCGGCTCTCCTCTACGGGGTTACTTACTTACGCAGTTCTTTAACTGCTTTATCAAGTACACCGTTGACAAATTTATGACTGTCTTCAGCACCAAACATTTTCGCAAGCTCAATACCTTCATTGATTGCTACTTTATAGGGTACGTCTTCACGGAACTTAAGCTCATAGGCAGACAGACGTAAAATTGCTTTTTCGACCATATCTAACTCATCAGCAGGGCGTGCTAAATGTGGTGCAACAATCTCATCAAGTTGCTTACAGTTAACAACAACACCACGTGCTAGGTCTTTGAAATATTCGACGTCGATTTTAGTCACATCATTTTCAATTAACATTTGCTGTTCGATATCAGCAATTGGGTTGGCACTTAACTGCCAAGAATATACGGCCTGAAGTGCTAAGATGCGTGCTTTACGTCTTGCTGCTGGTTTCACAGAGATTCCTTAAACTTAAATTTTGTCTAACACATTAACCATTTCGAGCGCGCCTAAAGCAGCTTCGCCGCCTTTATTGCCCATTTTGGTGCCTGCGCGTTCGATTGCTTGTTCAATGCTTTCAGTGGTTAATACGCCAAATGCAACCGGGATATCGTACTCAAGTGATACTTGTGCAAGACCTTTGTTTGATTCGCCAGCGACTAAATCAAAGTGTGGTGTACCACCTCTGATCACGACACCGAGGGCGATGATTGCATCATGTTCTTTCTTTGCTGCAACGCGTTTCGCTGCTAAAGGTAATTCAACGGCACCTGGTACGTAAACAACAGTAATGTCGTCGTCAGATACACCACCTGTGCGCTTAAGCTCATCAACAGCACCTGCTAAAAGGCTGCTACCAATAAAGTCATTAAAGCGTGAAATGACAATGGCAAATTTTTTGCCCGGTGCGTATTTGTTACCTTCAATAATTTTCATTTAATAACCCTAAAAAATAAGTTTAAGCGGTTGCGATTGCGCAAAAATTACGGCGCATAATACCACAAAAATATAAAAGTCGCCTAGTTAACCTGAACTCTGGATAATAAATCTATCTCCAGCGGTTACTTTCAACGCTTACTGCCTTGAATTTACATGCAATAGGCCAAGAATACCTTGGCCTTAAAATTAGCTTGCTAGTAAAATTTGTTAACTAAGCTGTGCGTTAATTAAGACTGCGGCTCAACGTAATCAACCACTTCTAAGTGGAAACCAGACAATGCATGATACTTCTTCGGACGACTCATCAAGCGCATTTTCTCAATGCCAAGGTCTGCTAAAATTTGTGATCCCACACCCACTGTGCGTGACGTGCCTTGGAATTTACGATGACTGACATTTTCACCCGCATCTTCTGCTGCAAATGCTTTGACCGTTGCTTCAAGATCTTCGGTTGATTCTTGTTTACCTAAGATAACCAATACGCCGTTATGCTCAGCAATATAGGCCATTGCATCTGATAAACTCCAGCTACGATCTGCGCTGCGGTCTGACAATAAAATATCGTTAAACGTACTTTGTAAGTGAACACGTACTAACGTAGCGTCATCTTTCGATACGTCGCCTTTTTGCAATGCATAGTGGAGCTGACCATCAATGGTGTCTTTATACGTGACTAAATCGAATTCACCGTGATCGGTTGGCAACTTACATTTTGCAACACGCTCAATGGTGGTTTCGTTTAGATTTCTGTACTCGATTAAATCAGCAATTGTACCAATCTTCAGACCATGCTCTTTAGCAAACACTTCAAGGTCGGGACGACGGGCCATGGTGCCATCGGCATTGAGAATTTCAACAATAACAGAAGAAGGCTCAAGACCAGCCAAGCGCGCTAAATCACAGCCTGCTTCAGTGTGACCCGCACGGGTAAGAACGCCGCCAGGTTGTGCCATAATTGGGAAAATATGACCCGGCTGTACGATATCGCTTGGCACAGCTCCTTTCGCAATGGCCGCTTGCACTGTGCGTGCACGGTCAGCAGCTGAAATACCGGTTGTTACGCCTTTTGCAGCTTCAATCGACATTGTGAAGTTTGTTGAGAAAGCCGCTCCGTTATTTTTAACCATTAACGGTAATTCTAACTGCTGACAACGCTCTTGAGTCATGGTTAAACAAATTAAACCACGACCATGCGTTGCCATAAAATTAATAGCATCTGCACTTATGTGCTCTGCTGCGATAATTAAATCGCCTTCATTTTCTCTATCTTCATCGTCCATTAAAATAACCATTTTACCGGCTTTAATGTCATCGATAATTTCTTGCGCGCTGTGTAAATTCATAATGTGCCCATGAGAGTATGATTAATAATGACGTATCTTCGCTTATTTAATAAAACCAGCTTGCGCTAACAAGCTCATAGATATGTCTGAACGGGAAGGTTGTTCAGCCCCTTTGATCAGGCGCTCTAAGTAGCGAGCAATTTGATCAACTTCTAAGTTAACCTGCGTGCCCACTTGAAATTCTGCAATCGTCGTTTGCTCAGCGGTGTGTGGAACAATGGTCAGCTTGAAGCGATTTTGCTCGACCTCATTCACCGTTAAACTAATTCCATCAATACATACCGACCCTTTATACGGAATGTATTTCATTAAATTATGGTCGGTACTTAGCCAGTACTCTGTTGCTCTAGCATTGGCGGTAATGCTTTCAACTGTCGCGATGCCATCAACATGGCCTGACACTAAATGCCCACCAAGGCGAGAAATTGGCTGCATGGCCTTTTCTAGATTCACGGTTTGGCCTTTTTTATAGTGCGCAAACCCTGTCAGGCTAATGGTTTCATTTGATAAATCAGCACTGAAGCCATCGCTATGTTTAGTAACCACTGTTAAGCACACACCATTTGTTGCAATACTGTCGCCTAGTTTTACGTCTTTCATATCCAAATCATTACTTTGAATACGAATAGCGAGATCACCTTGTTTTTGTGTTAATTCAACAATTTTACCTGTTGCTTCAATTATTCCAGTAAACATAATGCTACTCTTTATCTTCAGTGTGTGTGGCTTGCTTTGCTTTGTACGCTGTTAAGCGGATATCGTCGCCAATTATCTGTGTGTCGGTAAACGTTAATTGAGTGACATCACCCATGGCTGTTACTTCTGCAAAGTTTAGTAAGCTTTTGCCCATATCACCTATTAACTTTGGGGCAATATAAACAATGTATTCGTCTATTAGGTCTTGCTGTGCAAAAGCGCCCGCTAGGGTTGCTCCTGCTTCAAGCCAAATATGATTAAATTGTAATTCGGCTAACCGTGCTAAAACGGCCGATAAATCAACTTTATTCTTGTTAGCTGCCACCACTTCGTGTTTTACAAAATGTGGCCATTGCTGCTGATTATCAAGCTGTGTTGTGAAAATAATCACCGGACTCTCAATACTAAATAAAGCGAGATCTGGGGTGAGTCTGTTTTGCGAATCGATAATCACACGTGTTGGCTGACGTATCGGCAATGATGTTGGCATTGCAAATGGCAGCTCTTCAGTACGCACATTTAATTTGGCGTTATCACTGATAACGGTATCTGCACCACTCAAAATTGCGCAGCTTTGTGCGCGAAATGCTTGAACGTCTTGGCGTGCTTGCGGACCCGTGATCCATTTACTTTGGCCGTTATTAAGTGCCGTTTTTCCATCTAAACTACAGGCCATTTTACAGGTAACAAAAGGCAACCCTGTTTCCATTCGCTTCAAAAAGCCTTTGTTTAAATCGCGCGCCTGTTGCTCAAGTAACCCAGAGGCAACGTCAATACCTGCATCAGCCAATATTTGTAAGCCACGGCCACTGACTGCTGGATTTGGGTCTACCATTGCAGCAATCACTTTACTCACACCGGCCGCTTTTAGACCTTCAGCACAGGGCGGAGTACGACCATAATGACTGCAAGGTTCAAGCGTCACATAGGCTGTTGCCCCTTTGGCATTATCGCCAGCAACGGCCAGTGCATTCACCTCGGCATGACCCTGCCCGGCAAGTTGATGAAAACCCTCACCAACTATATGGCCGTCTTTAACAAGTACACAACCCACATTAGGGTTTGGCGTCGTGGTAAAACGGCCCTGTTTGGCAAGCTCAATAGCGCGTGCCATATAAATGCTATCAAGTTCAGTGAACGACATGCTTAATCACCTAAACGGGCAATTTCTTCGCCAAACTCACGAATATCTTCAAATGAGCGATATACTGAGGCAAACCTAACATAAGCTACTTTATCAAGCTTTTTGAGCGATTCCATAATACACTCGCCGATTAAATGGCTTGAGATTTCACGCTCTCCGGTGGCACGTAGCTGTGATTTAATCACGTTAACGACTTCTTCGATTTGCTCTGTACTCACTGGGCGTTTTTCTAATGCGCGGTGCAGGCCATTTAATAATTTGTCTTCGTTAAAAGGTTCTCGACTACCGTCTTGCTTTATCACCCTTGGCATAACAAGTTCAGCACCTTCAAAGGTGGTAAAACGCTCGTGACATTCGTTGCATTCGCGACGGCGTCTAACTTGGTGACCACCGCCAACAAGTCGTGAATCGATTACTTTAGTATCTTTTGCTGTGCAAAAAGGGCAATGCATAAGGTTAAACTTCCGTTTATAAAAAACAAAAAAAGACCGCTTAATAAGCGGCCTTTATAATAGCAAAAAACAACACTATTGTTATCTTAATTACGGTTTAACCAGCAATTAAGCGTAAACAGGTAGTTTTTTACAGATTGCTTTAACTTTCTCTTTTACTTCTGCTTGTACTGATGCATCGTTGATGTTGTCTAGTACGTCACAGATCCAGCCAGCAAGTTCTTTAGACTCAGCTTCTTTGAAACCACGGCGCGTAATTGCCGGAGAACCAATACGAAGACCCGACGTTACAAACGGTGAACGTGGGTCATTTGGTACTGAGTTTTTGTTTACTGTGATGTTTGCATTACCAAGGGCAGCGTCAGCATCTTTACCTGTGATATCTTTATCAATTAGGTCTAGAAGGAATAAATGGTTGTCTGTTTTACCAGAAACAACTTTATAGCCACGCTCTTGTAACACTTCAACCATTGCTTGTGCGTTTTTAACCACTTGCGCTTGGTATGTTTTGAATTCAGGCTGTAATGCTTCTTTAAACGCAACCGCTTTAGCAGCGATGATGTGACATAAAGGACCACCTTGGCCACCCGGGAATACGGCGCTGTTAAGCTTTTTATAGATCTCTTCATCACCACACGCAGAAACAATTAGACCGCCACGAGGGCCCGCTAATGTTTTATGAGTTGTTGTTGTAACAACATGCGCGTGAGGGATTGGGCTTGGGTATACACCAGCCGCAATAAGACCTGCAACGTGTGCCATATCTACGAATAAGTACGCATCCACTTTATCAGCGATTTCACGGAACTTAGCCCAATCAACGATACCTGAGTATGCAGAGAAACCCGCAATGATCATTTTTGGTTTGTGCTCTAGTGCTAGCGCTTCAACTTGAGCGTAATCAATTTCGCCCGTTTCTTCATTTAGGCCATATTGAATTGCGTTATACGTTTTACCAGAAAAGTTAACGTGTGAACCATGCGTTAAGTGGCCACCATGAGCTAAGCTCATACCTAGTACGGTGTCATGTGGCTGAAGAAGCGCTTGGAAAACAGCCGCATTAGCTTGTGAACCAGCGTGCGGTTGTACGTTTGCGTAGTCTGTGCCGAATAACTCGTTTGCACGGTCAATTGCTAATTGTTCAACAACGTCAACGTGCTCACAACCGCCATAGTAACGTTTGCCTGGATAACCTTCAGCATATTTGTTTGTAAGCTGAGAACCCTGTGCTTCTAGCACGCGTGGGCTACAGTAGTTTTCAGACGCGATCAGTTCGATGTGCTCTTCTTGACGAGCCGTCTCTTTAGTGATGGCTGCAAATAACTCTGGATCGAAATCCGAAATATTCATGCTACGTTCTAACATGGGGTCTCCTAAGGCAACGTGTATGGTGTTTTTTTGAAGGCTATATTGTACGCTGAAAACGCACATTTGCCTATCGTGTAAAGATGAACATATTTAAACAGGGATTGAATTTATTTCACAGTGTTTTAATAATGATATTTTTTTATTGATACATAACGAAAATTTATGAATTTAAAATATTACATAGGTTTTTAAAATGTCATTTGCATAAAAAAATAGCACACAGGCATTGCTTTTTACTATTTTCAAACTACCCTAATAGTCTTAATAAATATCAAGGATGGTATAAAATCTCATGTTAGCAAAACCTCTTTACGAAGCCGCCCCCTATGGCTACTTTATCCTCGGCATTAGTTGCATCACATTAGCAAATAATGTGGTGCCTACAGTCATCGGTATCGTACTCTTTTTACTGGGTGCAAATATTTGGCGAATGCGCTCAAATGCAAGACGCACAGATCATTCAAGTCAACGAGTAAATCAAAGAAAGCTCTATTATTACTATGAATTTAAACCATTTATTGTTTTTATTGCGGCATATACCTTGATCCAATGGACACAAAATGAACTTGTTTCAGTGATTGGCGTGTTACTGTGTATTACCGCTGTGGTGATTCTTGTGATGCGGATTTTAAACCGGCATAGTCATTCAATATTGCATTAAAAAAGAGCGGCTCAGCCGCTCTTTTTTATGGTTTTTTACGCCAGTTTTTTTAACAGCTCAGTACGCAAAAGCTGGTAATCACACACAATATCTTCTGCAAGACATTGCTTTGCTAATGCATCTGCTAAAGGCTTTGGCATCGGTAACTCAATCTCGAGTATTTCTTCCACGCTTTCTTTAAATTTAGCGGGGTGTGCTGTCGCTAAAAAGATACCCGTACTGCCCGGTGCAATGTTTTCTTTTAAGCCTTGGTATGCAATCGCAGTATGAGGCTCTGCAACATACCCTGTTTGATGAATTTTTTTCATCACCTCTTTGGTTGTCTCTTCATCGACACAGCTTGAATAAAAGTCATCATAACTAAACCATGCATTATCTAACATGTGCTGAACACGCGGCCAATTGTTTGGTTTACTCACATCCATCGCGTTCGATAACGATTCAATCGTTGCGTTAGGAGCCCACTCTTTATTTTGCAAGAAACGAGGTACCGTATCGTTTTGGTTGGTTGTTGCACTGAGTTTTGCCACTGGCATCCCTAGTACAGCGCCAATCATCGCAGCACACACGTTACCAAAGTTTCCACTTGGTACAGAGATGTGCGCTTTAGCACGTTGCGCTTTTGGCAATTGCGCTATTGCTTCAAAGTAGTAACACACCTGTGCAACTAAACGACTGATGTTGATTGAATTCGCTGAGTTTAACCCTAGCTTTTCTTTTACTTCATCATCGAGGAACGCTTGTTTTACCATGCTTTGGCAATCATCAAAGCTGCCATCAACCGCATAGCAATGAATGTTGTTGCCTAACGTAGTGAATAGTTTTTGCTGTGCTAGCGAAATTTTGCCTTTCGGATATAGAATAACCACATCAATATTCGGTTTGTTGTAAAAGGCATGCGCAACCGCAGCACCTGTGTCACCCGACGTTGCGGTTAGAATGGTAACTTTTTCTCCTTGGCTAAATTGTGCAAGACACTCTGCCATGAAACGCCCACCAAAATCTTTAAACGCTAATGTTGGCCCGTGAAAAAGCTCTAAACAGTAAATATCCTTTTCGACTTCAACAAGTTTTACATCAAAGTTAAACGCATTTTGTACCATCTCAGCAACGGTGTCTGCGGGTAATTCATCCCCAATCAAATGGGATAAGATTTTGCTACTGCGAGTAACAAAGTCCAAATCCAATAAAGCATCAATATCAGCAATAGGCGCCAAGCTATCTGGAAAGAAAACGCCTTGGTTACGACCCAAACCCGTTTTTACAGCTTCAATAAACGACACCTGTTGTGTTGCATCTTTTAAATTATGTAATTGCATTGTAGTTCCTTAAATTCTTTATAGCTGTCGTGTGCCAAGCTGATCAAGCTGGCAAATATGGCAAAAACCATGTTCATTAATGTAATTATCATTAAGCCACGCTGCGCATTGCTTAGCGGCTTCTAGACTTTTACACACTGTAAAAAGAGTCGGTCCAGCACCCGAAATACTCACAATCTCAGCGCCAAGTTCTGGTAAAGCATGCTTCGCCTCGCTAAACCCGTTTATAAGTGGCGCTCGGTGTGGCTCAGCAATTTCATCACGCATAATTGATAAGGCATCATCAAAACGCCCTGTCAGTAACAAGCTACTAAATGCAGACAATCTTTGTGCGAACTCGACACTGTCATGCATTGATAGTTGCGTGGGTAAAACCGAGCGAGCTTTTGCCGTATTAAGAGAAAAGCCAGGAAAAGCTGCCACGTAATACCAGCGCTCATCAACCGGTAACGCAATGGATTTATTGGGAATAAGATCGCCTGTTAACTGTAAACCACCTAGGTAACATGGCGTGATGTTATCGTAATGACGACCACCACTCACAATCGCCTCAAAATCAGCCATTAGTTCAATCAACTGCTCTTGCGATAAGTCAGTTTTAGCAAACTGATCAAGCGCAGCAAATGTGGCAACCACCGAGCATGCACTTGAACCAAGCCCAGAACCGATTGGTAAGTTCTTTTTAAGCTCTAGTTTCACGGTGGGCATGGCCGGTGCAACATGCGCTTTAAAATGAATAAGGCACTGATAGGCAAGATTTTCTTCTGCGTTAGCTGGTAACTTACTGGCATACTCTCCTGAGCACACAAATGTGTCTTGCTCAGCTGCAGATACCTCAACCACATCACCAAGTAGGCTGCCATCAATAGGTGCCAATGCGGCACCTAAAGCATCAAATCCAACCGCAAAGTTACCGATAGAAGCCGGTGCGTAAATACGGATCATAACCTTCTCCTAGCGTGATAATGTTTTTAAGATATCAGCAAATACACCTGCGGCAGTCACTTCTGCACCCGCACCATAGCCACGGATAACAAACGGACGAGGCTGATAATATTGGCTAAGAATCGCCAGTGCATTTTCACCATCACGAATATCATAAAGTGCATGCTTACTATCAACCGCTTCAATACCTACTTTGCAGTGACCATTTTCAATAGTGCCAACATAACGCAGCACTTTACCTTCGCTTGCTGCACTTTGGATACGGTCATTAAAAGCAGCATCAAGACTGGGCAGTTTTTCCATAAACTCAGCAACCGAATCTCCCTCTGCAAACCCTGTTGGTAATACAGATTCAACTTCAATATCGCTTAACTCAAGTTCAAGTCCAGACTCACGCGCAATGATCAGCAGCTTTCTAGCAACATCGGTACCTGATAAGTCATCACGTGGGTCTGGCTCAGTGAAGCCACTTTCTTTTGCCTTTACAGTTGCTTCGCTCAACGAGAGGCCATCTTGCAAAGCACCAAACATGTACGACAATGAGCCTGATAATATGCCGCTGAACTTAATAAGTTCATCACCCGCGCCAAATAATGACTTTAAATTATCAAGGACTGGTAAACCTGCCCCTACGTTGGTTTCGTATAAAAACTTACGGTTATTCTTTTGTGTCGCAGAAATCAAATCTTGATAGTACGCAAATGAGCTGGTATTTGCTTTTTTATTCGCAGCCACAACATGGAAACCAGCATTTAAGAAATCAACATACTGCGCGGCGAGTTTATCGGCTGAGCTACAATCAACAATAACAGGGTTGATTAAATGGTTTTGTTTCACAAATTGCTCAACGAGTTTTAAGTCAAAACCTTGCTCCGATACCGCTAATTTTTCTTGCCAATCACTAAAGGCAATACCGTCACTGTCGAGATAGAGTTGTTTTGAGTTAGCAACACCGTACAAATTAAGCTTAATATTGCGCTTTTCAAGCCATGCTTGCTGGCGCTCAAGTTGCTGGATAAGCTCTTGACCAACTAAACCACAGCCTAATAAGAACATATCGATTGATGGAATATGTGTAAAAAAGTTCTCGTGACACACTTTCACAGCATCATTGCACAGCTCACCATCAATAACCGCAGAAATAGCACTCTCTGTTGAATCTTGGGCAATCGCCACAATGTTGACTTGCGCTTGTGCTAATGAAGCAAAGAATTTTGCTGCAAGACCCTTATGCGCTCGCATATTGTCGCCCACTAAAGTAACAATCGCTAAATTACGTTGTACTTGAACGGGTTCAATAAGCCCAGCTTGCGACTCAAGTTCGAAAGCCGTTTGCAACGCTTCTAGAGCCAGCGCTAAATCACTTTCGTGAACACAAAAACTGATACTAAATTCACACGACGATTGTGTAATTAACACAATCGATACATTGTCATGAGCAAGGGCATTAAACACCTTAGATGCCATACCCACTTTACCTTTCATGCCGGGTCCTGAGACCGTTAACATTGCAAGGTTTTGTAAGCTTGATAACGCTTTAACCGGTTCTGATGATACGCTATCGTTACTGATCACAGAGCCTTCAGCGCGAGGGTTATGAGTATTTTTGATCTCGCAAGGTACGCCAGCTTTAGCACATGGCAAAATTGTTTTTGGGTGTAACACCTTGGCACCAAAGTAAGAAAGTTCCATCGCTTCTTTATAAGACAGCGAATCTACTTTAGAGGCTTTTTTGATATAACGCGGGTCCGCATTGTAAACACCGTCAACATCGGTCCAAATTTGACAAACATCGGCTTCTAAGCAGGCTGCAGCAATTGCTGCCGAATAATCAGAGCCATTACGGCCGAGTGTTGTAAGCTCGCCTTGCTCATTAGCCGCAGTAAAACCAGGCATGATGTAAATGGTACTTGGTGCTGCTTTTAATGCTTCACGAAAACGCAGCTTACTCGCGGCTAAGTCTGCTTCTGCATCAATATATCCACCAACAGAAGCAATACAATCGGTTGCCTCAAGGTAGTGCGCATTACTCTCTTTTAACATACGCTGCATGAGCGCTACACTCACTCGCTCACCAAAGCTAATAACATAAGCTTTAACTTGGTCTGGGCAGCACGTTAATAATGCAACACCATCCAATTTATTTTTTAGGTCATTTAAATTAGGCCAATTATCAACTGCGCCAAACTCTGCTTCTACATCCGCCTTTAACTGCTCACAACGATTAACCAGTGCATGCCATAACTCACTATAATCACGCCCCTCCTCTGCTGCACTCGCTAGCGCAACGAGTGAATCAGTCATGCCGCCCGGTGCAGAAAGCACTAATAGCATTTCATCTTTAAGTTCTTGTTTGACTAACTGAGCTACCTGTTGCAAACATGCGAAGTCAGCCAAGGACGACCCGCCAAATTTTAATACTCGCATTATTTATGTTTCCTCATCCCATAAACGAAAAAAGGCCCGTGTTCTAGTGAACACAGGCCTTTAATTTTGTTGCACCGACCTATGCCACTATCCCGTAAGGATGATGGTTGTAATAATAATGGTCGTTGCGTGATTAAATGTTTTCATAGCCCCTAGACTGCCTTAAAAACAGCCAGTCTGTCAACCCTTAATAAAAAGATAAATTATGCAATTAGGTTATATAAAGACTTAATGAATACCAAATTTATGCAAGGTTGTTCTTAAGCGGACAAGTTCTATCGGCTTATCAATAAAATCAATGGCACCAAGTTTTGCGACTCGTTGCTTCATTTCTGTTTGAATATCCGCCGAAATAACCAACACAAAACACTCTATTTTTTCGGCTTTAATCGTTTCAAGTACAGCAACACCATCAACTTCTGGCATGGTTAAGTCGAGGCAAAGCAAATCAAAGTTTTGCTGCCGCAATAAAGCAAGTGCCTCACGGCCGTTACTGGCTTGTTTAATGTCGGCACTGATGCAGTCACCTAAACAGCGTACGACCTGTTTTCGGGCAACGTTTGAATCATCACAGACAAGCACTGAAAAATTAGAATTACTCATGAAATATACATCTTCGCTGTTGCAAACACAGCGTTAATAGAGGATAAATTAAAGATGACTAATTTTATATCACACTTTTTAAAAGGCAGTAAGGTCAAGTTTTTTCATGATTTAGTTACAATCTGTAAATGATCCCGTAAAAAAGGATATATTTATTTATTTTTAATCATTTATTAGCTAACTTTAGATTTAGCTGAATGTATTACAAATCTCACCAAGGAGCTATGGATAATCCATGCTACAAAAAAGCCTGTCAAAAAAATTATTAACCAGTGTGCTCTCGGTTTATTTTTTATTAACGTTTGTCGTTACGTGTGGGCAGGTTATTGCTGAGTACGTTAATACCAAAGATTACATTCGCGATGAATTAACCACGTTGCAAAAAACATTCAGTCGCAGCCTCACACGCGCCATTTGGGAGCTGAACACTAAGCAAACGATCACCACAGCTGAGGGGTTACTTGCGATCCCTATGATTGAAGGCATTATTGTGCGAGATGACAGTGGTGAAGTGTTATCACAATTAGGGCGCTCTTTAGACATACATGAGTTATACAGTCAGCAGCTAGTGCAAGAAGAGGCGATTATTGAAGACACCCCGTCAGGTTTATTTGGTTACACTTTCCCGCTGATTTTTGAGTTTTCAGGCAGAGCCACCCAAGTGGGTGATGTCACCCTATTTTCAAGCAGAGACGTCGTATTTAGCCGTATTATGATCTCGATTTATTTCTTAATCGGTAATGCGATGATCAAAACAACATTTTTGATCATCCTATTCTTAATTGCCTTTAGAAAACAGTTAACAGAACCCTTAGCCCAGCTCACAGAACAAATAGAAGATCTTGAACTCAATGATTTAGAAGGTCGCCATATCGACATTCAAACCAGTGAGCATAACGAATTAAAAGTGATGGAAGAGTCATTTAATCGCCTGATTGATAAAGTGGTACTGTACCGAGAAGAGCTTGAACATACACAAAAAGAATTACTGATAAGCAACGAAAAACTGGATCAACAAAACCTGCAATTAGAGCAGGAAGTCGCTCGTAAGACATCAAACTTGAGCCAAGCAATGATGGACTTACAGCAACAAAAATACGAGCTAGAAAAACAAAAGTTCACCTTAACTGAAGAAATCGATTTACGTAAACAAACCGAACAAGAGCTCATAACAAAGCAAACTGAACTACAGCGTTACCTTGATGAACTGAACATGGCCCAAGAGCGGTTAGTAGGCTCAGAGAAAATGGCCGCATTAGGCGGGCTTGTTGCCGGTATTACTCATGATGTAAACACCCCGATTGGTATTGGTGTTACAGCGACCTCTTTTTTACAAGAGCGCCTGAATCAAATTGAAGCAGCCTATAAAGACAAAACCCTTTCGCCGAAAGCATTAGAAGAGTTTATAAACGACGCAAAACAAAGCACCAGCTTATTAACCAGTAATTTAGACCGTGCTTCTGAGCTGGTCGCCAGCTTCAAACAAATCGCGGTAGACCAAGCCAGTGAAGCGGTGCGTACAATTAATTTTAAAGAGTATTTAGGCGAGGTGATCCGCTCGTTACACCCTAAACTTAAAAAAACATCGCACCATATAAACCTAGATTGCCCTGAAGACTTAACACTCAATTTACCTGCGGGGGCAATTAGTCAAATTTTCACTAACTTAATCATGAATTCACTCATTCACGGTTTCGAAGGCATAGAAAGCGGCATCATAGAAATTGTTATAAAAGAAGAAGACGATGAGGTTATCATCGACTTTAAAGATAACGGTAATGGTGTAACTCAAGAGCAGTTAGAAAAGCTATTTGACCCATTTTTTACTACCAAGCGCGACCAAGGCGGCAGCGGTTTAGGCACACACATTACTTTTAACTTAGTAAAACAAACGCTCAGTGGCGATATAGAAGTAACAAGCGAGCCTGGACAAGGCTTGCATTACCACATTAGTTTCCCTAAAAACATGCCAAAGCCACTTTCAATGTTTAATACATAAACAAAACCCCCTGATGCCGAAATCATTCATTTCGGCATCACTTTTTTATTGCTATGATTGGGCAAATTTAATGAAAGGATTAGCCTAATTATGTGGTTTAGTAACCTTATCTGTTACCGTTTTAAACAAGACGTATCATACAACCAAGAAGACTTCGATAAAGCCCTAGAACAAGATCTGTTTCGCTCATGTGGTGGTCAAGAGTTATCAACGTTTGGTTGGACCAAAGCCTTTGGTAAACATGGTCAAACCCTATCGCACTTTTCTCAAGATAGCATTTTAGTGTGCGCAAAACGTGAAGAAAAAGTATTACCCGCAGCGGTTATTAACGAACTGGTTGCTGAAAAAGTAGAGCAGATTGAAGCGGAAGAAAACCGCCCAGTTAAGAAAAAAGAAAAAGACGAACTAAAAGAAAATATTCTGCATACCCTACTTCCTCAAGCATTCAAAAAGTCGAGCTTACAGTTTGCATTTATTGACCAAAAGAATGGCTGGGTGGTTGTTAACAGTGGTAGTTTTAACAAAGCCGAAGAACTTCTTGCCTTGTTACGTAAATCGTTAGGGTCGTTACCTGTAGTGCCCGCATTTGCAAACTATGATCTGGATGTGTTTCTAACCGATTGGCTAACACAATTTAATGCGCCTGAGGGGTTCGCTATTGGCAACGATGCAGAACTTGAAGAAGCAGACGATAGTGGCGCACAGGTTAAACTTAAAGGCCATGATTTATCGTGTGATGAAGTGAAATCGCATCTAGAAAATGGCAAGCGCGTGACTAAGCTTGCACTTGATTGGCAAGAGCGAGTTAAGTTCATGCTGCAAAACGATGGGTCAATAAAACGACTAAGCTACTCAGAAACACTTAAAGAAGAAAACGCCGATATCCCTAAAGAAGATATGGCCGTAAAACTAGATGCAGACTTCATTTTAGCATCAGAAGAAATTAAGCAATTACTTGAAGAACTAACTCAAGGATTAGGAGATGCAAGCGATTTATAATCAGCTTGTTGACACTAAAAGCGCAGATTAGTCGTAATCTGCGCTTTTTAATGCGTTATTCAGTAAACACCGCTTTTACATCATTTAACATGTCGTGATATTCATCTGAATTAAACATATCAAGTGACGAAATAACACCTTTATCTAAATAGGTCTGTAATGCTGAAGACTTATCTGATACTTGCAGGATGCCCTCTAAGATCGCGCCTATGCGAATAAAGTCAACATAGCAAATATGCTCAGGACGATAGTTAGGGTTTGCCCAGCTCTCAGCAACTTCAACAAATTCATCAGTGAAGCCCCACGCTCGCATAATCGCTCCCCCTACTTTGCCTCCCAATTTTTGAATTGCATGCGCAAGAAAGCTGGGGTTCGCAAATACTTCGGGGTGTTTTTCGGCTTCCGTTAAAATGGGTAACACGCCAATGTTATACACTAAAGCCGCTAGCGTAATGGTGTCGCGATTTAATGACGTCTTCTTATTATCACGTAAGAAAAAATCCATTAAGGTAATTGAGTGGCAAGCCACCTTCAGCGTTTTTTGCCACGCTTTGTCCATGTAGCCTTTAATTAACTCATTGTGCGATACAAACAGTTGCTCCATTGCCATGGCCGTTGCAATGTTTTTAATTTGCCGTAAACCTATCCGCGTTACAGCTTGGTGTAGGTTTGTCACCTTAACCGAGCGCCCCATAAAGGCACTGTTCGCCACCTTAATCATGCGGGCTGAAAGCGCGGGGTCGTGTGAAATCACATCGGCCATTTGCATCAAATTGACATTAGGATTGTCTGCAGCTTGTCTGACTTTTACAGCCACTTCAGGTAAAGTAGGCAACACTAGGGTGTCATTATTAATTCGGTCGACCAAAATGGTCAGTAGTGCATTTTCTGTTGACATATCTTTGCCATCCTCTTGAATTAGCTTGCTTTTATAAAATCAAACTAATGACTGACATTGTTAGATTAATTATTGTTTTAGTATTGTCTAAGTTAGCGCTAAAGTTAAGAAATTCACAGTAATAATCTACTTTTATATTTTAAGACACCGATTTAATTGCTTAAAATCACATACTGCGCAGTAAACTTGCCATTTATATGTTAGGTTTGCTTTAATGCTTACACATTTATTTTCAAAGCAACGACTCTCTCTTTTTAACGGGCAAAAAAATGACATTAAATAAAATTAGCCACGCACTTATCTTATCTGGTGCAGTTTTTCTAGGTGCATGTTCTGACCAACAAGCGACCCCTTCTCAAACAAAGCCTGCTGCAGAGCAAACGACTCAAAATACTGAAGAAAATAATCCGCAACTAATCAATGCAGACAGAAACCGCTTAGATATCTATACAGACTTTACATTAACCTCAGACTTGAGCCACTTAAGCGATAACCAAAAGCAAATGGTTGGCAAACTTATTGACGCATCAAAAATCATGGATGCATTATTTTGGCGTCAAGCATTTGGTGAAAACAAAGAAGCATTTTTGGCAAAAATTAATGACGAAAAAGTGCAAAAATTTGCAGATATCAACTACGGCCCATGGGACCGTTTAAACGGCGATCAGGTGTTCTTATCTGGCTATGAAGAAAAACCACTTGGCGCAGAGTTTTACCCAAGCGATATCACTAAAGAAGAGTTAAACAACGCAACAGTTGAAGATAAAACAGGCCTTTATTCAGTTATTAAACGTGATGAAAATGGCAAACTATACAGCGTGGCTTACTCAGTAGAATACGCACAGGAACTAGAAAAAGCGGCAAACTTACTCCGTGAAGCAAGTAAACTCGCCGATGACAAAGAATTTGCAAACTACTTAAGCATGCGTGCTGATGCACTTGTTAGTGATAACTTCCAACCCTCTGACTTCGCATGGATGGACATGAAAAACAACCCAATTGATGTTGTTATTGGTCCAATCGAAACCTACGAAGATCAACTCTTTGGTTACCGTGCCGCTTACGAGTCTTACGTGTTAATTAAAGACCTTGCGTGGAGTGAGCGTTTAGCTAAGTTTGCAGCTTTCTTACCAGAGCTACAAAAAGGCTTACCCGTAGACGATAAGTACAAGCAAGAAGTACCGGGTTCAGACGCTGACCTTAATGCATATGATGTTGTTTACTATGCGGGCCACTCAAATGCCGGCAGCAAAACAATTGCTATTAACTTGCCTAATGATGAGCAAGTACAGCTTGAAAAAGGCACCCGCCGTTTACAGCTTAAAAACGCGATGCGCGCTAAATTCGACAAAATCTTAGTGCCAATTTCAGAGCAATTAATTGTGCCTGAGCAGCGTAAACACATCACCTTTGATGCGTTTTTTGCAAACACCATGTTCCACGAAGTCGCACATGGCTTAGGAATTAAAAACACTATCACCAACAAAGGGACTGTGCGTCAATCACTGCAAGAGCATGCCAGCGCGCTTGAAGAAGGTAAAGCAGATATCCTTGGTCTTTACATGGTTGAGCAGTTACTTAAAAAAGGTGAAATCACTGACGGTACGCTAGAAGATTACTACATCACCTTTATGGCTGGTATATTCCGCTCAGTGCGTTTTGGTGCATCAAGTGCACATGGTAAAGCAAACATGATCCGTTTTAACTTTTTTGCCGAAGAAGGTGCATTTTCTAAAAATGCAGATGGCTTATACAGCGTAAATATGGAAAAAATGAGCTTAGCGATGGCAAAACTATCGCGCCTTATCTTAACGATTCAAGGTGACGGCGATTATCAAAAAGTCGACCAATTAATCGCGACTCATGGTGAAATTAAAGCCGAGCTTGCTAAAGATTTAGAAAAGCTAAGCCAAGCAAACATCCCTGTTGATGTGACCTTTAAACAAGGTAAAGAGGTATTAGGTTTAAACTAAACGCACTCTCATTTGAGTAATAACCAGTTTAAACAAAAAACGCTGCTTTAGAGCAGCGTTTTTTATGCTTAAACAACTGTCATTAATGCGCCACAAAGCTCAGCCCATATTTATTGTTTAGTTTTACGATTTCCCCATTTAGCAACATTTTTTGAAACTCAGCATTAAACTCATCAATAAATTGCGCTAAATCTCGCTGCTTAGTAAAACCAAAATAACCTTGATTAACCGTTAAAATAGGAGAAAGTATGATCACCTTATCGGCAATACCCAAACTTTCTATCACCGGCCTTGCTGCGCGGGGGTGAGTTAGAATTAAATCAACCCTGTCATACATTAATTGTAAAAAACTTGCCCGCACATTGGCGACTTCCGATAACAGTAAACTCGATTCATGGCGCTTAAATTCAACCCCATAATCCCAGCCACGAATAACCCCTATTACATCTTTTTTTAAACTGGCGAAGTTTCCTCGCCAAGTAACTTCATTATTCGGTTTGGTATAAAAAACAATAGGGTCTTCATAAAAGGGTAATGCACTAAAGAGCATGTATTGGTTACGCTGAAACGATTTATAAGGGCCAATAATGGCATCGGCATCACCTTGCTCAACCATTTTTAAAGCCCGTTTAAGCGGCATAATATCAATCACAATAGTATGCCCCAATCGCTTGCCTATTTCATAAACGATGTCAGCCCCGAGTCCTGTTGGAGAACCGTGCTGATCCTGTTCTAAAATGGCAGGAAAATGACTTCCTACAAAATAATAACTTTTTGCCACACTCTCAAAGGCACTCAAAGATAACATCGTCACAAAAAAACAACGTGTTATTATTGCCGCGCTAACGTGCCACTTTTTCATATTTGCTGGACTATATTTTCGATATTCACCGTTTAAAAATACGCTTTAAGCGAAGTAATCTGCTCATCAGAATACGGAACCGCCGGTAACTTACCCCACACAGGTGCAGGCCAAGCAGCATCTGTTTTAAAGCGTGCGATATGATGAATATGCAGTTGTGGCACCATATTTCCCAAAGCAGCCACATTGAGCTTGTCTGGATTAAAAACCTGCTGTAATAATTTACTTAGTTTGGCCGACTCGCGTAAAAGTGTCACTTGCTGCGCTTCACAAAGGTCGATAATTTCTTTTAAACCTGCTTCTCTCGGGACTAAAATAAACCACGGATATTGGCTGTCATTCATTAACAATACTTTACACAGTGGCCAATCTGCTAATTCAATACAATCACGCTGTAATTCAGGTGCCAAGGAAAATGGCATATCAGCATTTTTCATCAATAAGTCCTTAAATCTAAGTTGTACCCCTGCTACTTTATAGCATTTAGTTGCAGTTGCCTAAGCTTACCATTAACATCGTGGCAGTTTTTATTCGAGCGAAGGTACCCCTGTGCTAAAAAAAATTAAATCTCTCTCACTTGCCTTACCAATAGTGGCAACAGCACTGAGTGTGAATGCTGAACCACTATCACTAGAGCGTATTTTTGACGATCCTAGTTTAGCAGGTAAAGCACCTGTACAACTTAAATTCTCACCCGATGGTAGCCGCGTTACCTACTTACAAGGTAAAACCGACGACTACAACCGTTATGACTTGTGGGAATACAATTTAAAAGATAACAAAAACCGCTTATTAGTTGACTCTGCGGCACTATTCTCAGGCCCAGAAAACCTATCAGATGAAGAAAAAGCACGACGTGAGCGTCAGCGTATCTTTGGTAAAGGGATTTTAGAGTATAAATGGTCAAAAGATGGTAAAGCACTGCTTTTCCCACTGAATGGCGACCTTTATTACTACGAACTTGCCTCAGCTAAAAGCCGCAAACTGACCGATACCGAAGCATTCGAAACCGATGCACGTTTTTCACCGAAAGGTCATTTTGTATCGTTTATTCGCGAGCAAAACCTTTACGCACTGAACTTAAAAACGGGTCAAGAAATCCAGTTAAGTAAAGACGGCGGTGGCGTTATTAAAAACGGCATGGCTGAATTCGTGGCTCAAGAAGAAATGGGCCGCATGACGGGCTACTGGTGGTCAGGTGATGAAACAAAAATTGCCTATACGCGTGTCGATGAAAGCCCTGTAAAAGAAGCGATTCGAAACGAAATTTACGCTGATGAAGTAAAGCTTTTCAACCAGCGTTACCCGTTCACGGGTACAGACAACGTTAAAATTAAACTCGGTGTTGTTAGCATTAACAACCAACAAACTGATTGGGTTGATTTAGGCGAAGACGAAGATATCTACATTGCTCGCGCCAACTGGTTAAAAGATAACAAAACGTTATCTTATCAATGGCAAGACCGCTCACAGCAAACGTTAGAGCTGCGTTTTTACAACAGTGAAACGAAAAAGCAAAAGGTCGCCCTAACAGAAACAAGCGATACATGGATTAACTTACACTTTGATCTACAGTTCCTAAACGATAAAAAACACTTCGTGTGGGCCTCTGAACGTGACGGCTTTAAACACCTTTATTTGTACCGCACAAATGGCGAAATGATCCGCCAAATCACGCAAGGTGACTGGGTGGTTGATAGCTTAAAAGGAATCGATGAGAAAAAAGGCATTGTGTATTTTGCAGCGCGTAAAGACACCGATCTTGAAAGCCATTTATACAGTGCACCGTTATTCAAAAAAGGGGATATTAAGCGCATAACAGAGCTCGGTGCTTATCATAATGTGGTTATCGCCAAAGATAATAAAACCTTTATCGACAACAGCTCATCGGTTAATAAACCAGGTTCAGCCGCACTTCGTAAAATTAACGGCGAGTTTATTACCTGGCTTGAAGAAAACAAACTCGATAAGTCGCATCCACTTACACCGTACTTAGACGATTTAATCACTCCTGAATACGGTACATTAACAGCTGAAGACGGCCAAATAATGCATTACCGTTTATTCAAGCCGACTAACTATCAAGATGGTAAAAAGCACCCTGTTATTGTAAACGTATACGGCGGCCCACATGCCCAACGAGTGACAAATAGCTGGCGCAGCAAAAACTTGTATTTCCAATACATGGCACAGCAAGGCTACGTTATTTTTCAACTCGATAACCGTGGTTCTTACAACCGTGGTAAAAAGTTTGAAGACGTTATCTATAAACACTTAGGGGTTGCTGAAGTCGCTGACCAAATTAAAGGGGTTGAGTTCTTACGCACTCTTGATTACGTTGATCCTGAGCGCATAGGTATTTACGGTCACAGTTACGGTGGCTATATGGCACTAATGACCATGTTTAAAGCCGGTGATTATTTCAAAGCGGGTGTATCGGGCGCGCCAGTAACCGACTGGGCACTTTACGACACACACTACACAGAACGCTACGTAGGCCACCCTGCAACAAATGCAAAAGGCTACGAAGCAAGTGCCGTTTTCCCTTATGCTGAAGGCTTAAAAGGACCGCTAATGATTTACCACGGCATGGCTGATGACAACGTGTTATTTACTCACGCCACGAAGTTATTTAAGCAACTGCAAGATCAAGAAAAGCAGTTTGAGATGATGACGTACCCAGGTTCTAAGCACAGTTTACGTGGTAAGAGTGTGCAAACACACTTGCACCAAACTATCACAAGCTTTTTCAACCGTCACTTTAACGTACAATAGTTGACTTTAAATTCGGTAACTTAGACTAAAGGCTGATTGTCCAATCAGCCTTTTTTTTGTCTCAATGTATTCCATCCACAACTAGATTTAATACCTGTTTTAACTACACTTAACATATTGCTTTTAGACAAGCATGACCAAGGAATACACATGAACTACTTACGCCGTTTTACAATCTTACAACGCCTTGCCATGTTGGTTAGTGTAGTGGTGGTTGGATTGATCTTTTTAAGTATCTCAAGCTTAATGAAGCAATATGATTCTTTAGAACAAGAACAATACACCAAAACTCAAAACCTAGTGGAGTCAGCTCACAGCATTATTGAACACAATTATGCTTTATTCCAACAAGGTAAACTCAGTGAACAGCAAGCAAAACAAGCTGCGCTGGATACTATCGCTGCACTTCGCTATGACAAAAGCAATTACTTTTGGATAAACGACTATCAACCTGCGATGGTTATGCACCCATTCAAACCAGAGCTTGAAGGTAAATCACTTGCCAACAATAAAGACCCCGACGGGGTACACCTGTTTGTTGACATGGTGAACGTGGTTAAACGACAAGGCGAAGGGTTTGTTCCATACAAATGGCCTAAGCCTGGAAAGGATCAACCCGTTGATAAAATTGCCTATGTTAAGGGTTTCACACCATGGCAATGGATTATTGGTTCGGGTGTCTACATTGACACCATTGAAGATGCATTTGCTTCACTACGAAATCACGTCATTATCACTGCGGTGGTTATTATTAGTCTGTTAATTGCGCTCAGTTATTTAATTGCAAATAGCATATTACGACCAACTCAATTGGCTGCTGATATGATGAAAGACATTTCGCAAGGTGAAGGTGATTTAACCCAACAACTTGATGAAAACGGCAATGATGAGGTCTCTCGGCTATCGCGTTACTTCAACCTATACACAGCAAAAATGCGAGAGTCACTCAAGCAAGTCGCGCAAAATGCTCAACAGGTCAATCAGTACGCCCACAATGTGGATGATGCCACTAAAACCAATCATTCTTTTATTGAACTGCAAAACGACAGCTCAACACAAGTTGCCACCGCAATGGAAGAAATGACTCATCAAATTCATGATGTTAGCCAAAATGCAGATCAAGCTGAGCATGCCGCAAACGACGCGGCGCAAAATGCTTCAACCGGTAAACAGGTGCTCAACAAAACCATTACCGCTATTGAAACTCTGTCGCATAATATTGAGCAGGTTAGTAAGGTAACCACCGACCTTGCTGCAGAGAGTAACAATATAGGCTCTGTACTGGATGTTATTCGCAGCATAGCAGAGCAAACAAACTTACTTGCGCTTAATGCCGCGATTGAAGCGGCTCGCGCGGGAGAGCAAGGGCGCGGCTTTGCTGTCGTAGCCGATGAAGTGCGTACACTGGCTAGCCGTACCGGTAAAAGTACTGATGAAATTCAGGCCATGATCAGTAAGTTACAAGCAGGTGCTAAAGCTGCGGTTGATGCGGTATCTGCCAGTCAACAACTGTCGAGCGAAACCGTCTTACAAGCAGGTGAAGCAAGCAGCTCACTCAGTGAAATTGAGCGTTTGGTCACAATTATTAAAGATATGAATAGCCAAATAGCCCGCGCCACAGAACAACAAACGAGTGCGGCAGATGAAGTTAACTTACGTATCAATGAGCTGTCACAATCAACCGAACAGTCACTATCTAATACCCAAGGGCTATCAGATGCCAGTGAAAGCTTAAAGCAAAGCTCACAAGCACTGAGCGATGTGGTAAATCGCTTTAGACTTGATTGAGCTAAATTTTAACGAAAAAAAGCCCCGCTTCATTTTTGCGGGGCTTTTTTAATGCTTAAATATTACAAGCAATAACGTGCAAATAAACTGCTGACAGCTGCTGCGGTTGGCTTACCATGTTGCCAATCACCGCCTTCTACACCACTGCCCGCGATGTCCATGTGAACATACGGTAATGGGTGTGCTGATTCAGTGCCATGCTTATCTAAACCACCTACAATCGCTAAGAATGCCATTGGGAACTGGTGGCCACGTGCAGTCACTGCTGACGGTGCATTGTTACTCGAAAGTACATCATCGGCTAATGTACGAGGCTTAACAAAGTCGTAGTCTTCACGACGGCTGCGAGAGACCTCTGCGCCATCAGCCCATAAATCACCTAAATCAGCAATTTTACGTGAAACCTGCGCTTGACGAGCGGGTCCATTTTCAACATAAGCGCTGTAAGGACCCATCGCACGTGCTGCGTGACCTGTTAGCGTTGCAACAGTGAATAGCTCTGGATTTACTTCATTTAATGCGCGGTCTTTCATTTCACTGAGTAAATCACCCATTGCTAAACGCCCCTCTGCGTCGGTATTACCGATGCGTACACGAACGCCTTCACGGCACGTAATGATTTCGTCAGGCACGAAACAATCAGAACCAATTGAGTTTCGAACCACGGCTAAGTAAGCAATCACTTTGACACCTTTAGGTGCATAATCAGCCACTGACTTCATAAAACCAGCGACCGATGCTGCGCCACCTTTATCGCGGCTCATACCCGCCATAAAGCCACCCACTTTAAGGTCGGCACCACCGGTATCATAAACAAGCCCCTTACCAACGAACATTAACGTACGCTCAATGTCACCCTCAGGAACATATTCAAGCTTAACAACACGTGGATGATGACGCTCAACAGCGTATGATGCACGCGCTACAGTGCTCATCATTGGGTAATCTTTATCGATAGTGTCGATATCTGAAATCACATCAACAGACACTTTACTGCCCGCAAATAACTCAACACAATAATCGGCAAAACGTGGCGGTGCCATGCGCTCAGGCTCTGTACCGCATAAGTCACGCGCAGCATATTGGCCTGCGGCAATTGCATTCAATGCTTTAACCATGGCCTCATCAGCACCCACTAAGCTAATTTGACTGATTGGCTCAATCGCTTGGCCATGAAACTCACGCGCTTCAAGTGGCTGCCATAATGCTTGGCAAGCACCTAAAAAGGCAACTTCAAGTGCATGTTTGTAACGCGCATCGTGGTGTGCACTCGCAAGTAAAATAGCAGGCTTGGTGCTGCCCGAAGCTTTTGCTTCTAGCACGGCTAATTTAGCAGCATCAAAATAACGACGTACATCGTCATAATCGCGATTAAGCGGACCTGTAGGCGCTAAAATAACGCGCTTTGAGTCAATCACAAGTAATGTGACTTGCTTAGAGATACGTGCATCAATGGCTTGTTGAGCACTGATAGCGTGGCTTAAGCTTGCATCGGCTAAAGACGAAAAATTATCACCGATAATAATCAATGCATCGTGATCTGCATCAGCTAATTGAGAGGCGACAACTGCATGAGGGTATGCCATAAAAAAAGGTCCTGCTGTTAGAAACATAGGACCTTATTATCATTGATTTAACGCGCTATTGCCAGCCGTGCAAATGAGCGGCTGGCAAGCAAAGTTTACTGCTCAGACACAGATTGGTTGTCTTTGCGATGTTTCACAATGACAGACCATGCTTCTAGCATCACCAGCACACTGATCACCAGTACCAGTAAATCGAGCGTTACAAGTAACCAGTTGCCTTGTTGGTAATATTCACCTAGCTTAATCACACCCGCGAAGAATGCCATTACCAGTACAAAGCTCATCGGTATTAACGTGTACTTCGCAGGACGATTCGCTTTGATTAACATTACCGAAATAACCAGTAACGTTAAACTTGCAAGGATTTGGTTGGTAGAGCCAAACAGCGGCCAAATAATCATTCCGCCGCTGCCATCGGCACCACCTGCACCAAAGGCAAGTAGCAAGCAGCACAGTACAGCGACAAGCGTTGCGACAATCCCATTGCGAATAATACTGATATTATAAATATCACCCCACTCTTGAATAATGTAGCGTTGTAAACGAACGCCAGAGTCCATTGTCGTGCCTGCAAATAGCACCACCATTACCGCAAGTAAGGTCGACGCGACTTCTTGTGAAATACCCCAACCACTTTCGATTAAGTTTGCACCCCCATTGATAAAGGCACTCACGCTCCCCGCTCCTAAGTGGCTGTAAATTTCATGCCATTCTTCAGGTGATACAGCCAATGCGACACCACTTACCGCCACCAGCGTAATAAGTGCAAGCATGCCTTCACCCACAGCACCTAAATACCCAACAAAGCGACCGTCAGTTTCTTTGTTTAACTGTTTAGAGCTGGTACCCGATGACACGATTCCATGGAAACCCGATACCGCACCACAGGCTATGGTGACAAACAACAGCGGAATAATACTCGGCGTATCCACTGCCGTTTGTGTATTAAATGCAGGTGCGGTGATATCTGGCATTGAAATAAAGACCGCGCCATATAAAAGCACTAAACCAACCAGCAACTGCATACCATTAATAAAATCGCGAGGTTGTAATAACATCCACACAGGCAGTAAAGAAGCAATTGCAGCGTAGATGAACAAGATAATGATCCAGTTTGCGTTTGCACTTAAGCCAAACATCTCATCTGGCAACGCAATGGGCATACTACTGCCAAGATAAATGGTGTAATAAAGGATACCGACACCAATTAAACACAGAGGAATTAAAGAAACTTTACGGCGCAGTAACTGGCCTATAACAAGGGCCACAACAATGGCTGACCAAGCAGGAAAAACCGCATTTGGCTGGGATACAAATGATTTAGCAATAACAACCCCAAACACCGCATTCACCATCAGTAGCACTAAAAATACCACAATCATAAATAACGCACGGGTACGCTTACCGATGACGCTTTCAGACAAAGCCCCCATCGACTTACCTTTGTTGCGAGCACTGGCCCAAAGAGCCCCCATATCATGGACGCCAGCAAAAAAGATTGTTCCAAATACGACCCATAACACGGCAGGCACCCAGCCCCAATAAACAGCAATAGCAGGACCGACTATCGGTGCCGCACCTGCTACAGACGTGAAATGGTGGCCCCACAACACGACCTTATTGGTGGGTACATAATCCACACCATCCTCAAGCTCATGAGCAGGTGTGACGAAGTTATCATCCATTTTAAAGATTTTTTCGGCGATGAATTTCGAATAAACAAACCATCCGAATAACATACCGACTATTCCGAGCAGCACGATCACGACCGATTGCATAGTCATCTCTCTTATGTAGTTATAATGTTGTCTAGAGGCCGTGAACACGAATGGTTCAACACCCCACACTGAACACTAACAAACTTTAAACAACCTAGGTGTTAACCTTTAGTCTAATATACTTAACTGAAAATGCTCGTGGGCTTCACTCTTTATTCCCACACCAATGCCCAAGAGTCTGACGGGTTTATTATTTCCGCGTTCATACGCTTTACTCATTAACTCTGTAAAAATGCTGTCATCTAACTGATGATGACTTTGGTCGGCACTGGTCACTGTGAAATTTGCGAACTTCACTTTAACTGATAATTTGTTGATTCTGTTACTCAGTTGCTGCCTTTCTAAACGGCGTACTAACTCTGTCATTAAACGGGGTAACTCAGATAAACATTCAGCTAAGCTATTTTTGTTGAATTCATAAGTGTGTTCCACACTCAGCGATTTACGTACGCGTTCCGTAGACACTTTACCTACGTATTCTCCTGCGCATTTTTGATAAAGCGAAACACCAAAGTTCCCCACGTGTTGCTGCATCCAATTAACCCCTTTTTCGCGAACATCAGCTCCCGTGTATAAGCCTTTAAGTTGCAATTTTTCAAGCGTCACCTTCCCTACACCTGGGATCTTGCCTAGCGGCAACTTGGCTAAAAAGCTATCCACTTGCTCAGGCAGTACCACGCACTGACCATTGGGTTTATTCTCATCACTGGCTATTTTGGCAATAAATTTAATCGGTGCGATACCCGCCGATGCAGTTAGGCCTGTTGTGGTAAAAATTTCTTGTCGAATTTGCTCAGCCATTAGAGTCGCACTGCCTCTGCATGCACTGCTTTGGGTAACATCTAAATAAGCTTCATCAAGCGATAAGGGTTCAATCAGGTCAGTGTATTTAGCGAAAATTTCACGGATTTGTTGAGAGACTTCTTTGTATACATGCATTCGTCCGGGCACAATGACTAAATCAGGACACAATTGTTTAGCATGGTAGTTAGACATAGCTGAACGAACGCCATATTGGCGCGCAATATAGTTGGCCGTAGAAAGCACACCACGGCGACTGTTCCCACCAATCGCAAGAGGCACACTGGCAAGTGCAGGATTGTCACGCATCTCTACTGCAGCAAAAAAGCAATCCATATCAATATGAATGAATTTTTTCATCAGGCATACAACAACTGTTCATTTATACAGTTATTATTGTTTAATCTACCTGATAGTGCAAGCGAACATACTAAGAGGTTTGACGTGTTTGCTCGCGTGTTTTTTTGCGATTAAACAGCCGTGCTCCAAATAACCAAAAGGCGGCTTCGAGAAAAAGTCCCAAGACAATTAGTACGATAAACCCAGACATTGTGCCCATACTGTAGCACAGTAGAGCCAGAGCCAGTAAGATGAATAATACTGCCCACTTTATCATTTTCGCTGTTAGTTGCTGCATAACTAGGTCCTTCATGTGTGTTCGATTTACTCACACTTTACGTAAGCGTGAACTTATAAAGTTAGCACAATATACTTAGTTTTCTAATTTTCTTGAGCTAAAAGCAGCATGTTGCTAACCTAGCTTTTCTCACAATTAACCTGGATTTGCTATGCAATCGTTTATAGAACAACACCCTATCAGAACAAAAATTAATGTAGCATGGGGTGAAATGGACGCCCTTCAGCATGTGAATAATGTGGTCTATTTTCGTTACTTTGAAACCGCTCGTATCGACTTTTTTACACAATTAGGCTTTCTTAAAGATTTACAAGCAACAGGCGTGGGTCCGGTGATCAGCGAAAACAATGCTCGCTATAAACGCCCCGTGACGTTTCCAGATTCCGTGCATGTTGGTGTAACCATAAGTGACATTGAAAAAGATCGCTTTATGATGCACTACACCGTATTCAGTGAGAGCCAAAAGGCAGTTACCACTGTTGGCTCATCACACGTTGTCATGTTTAACTTTACTACGGGTAAAAAAGCAGAACTAAGCGATGAGCTTTTAGCTGCACTTAAAGCCCACTCTAACGATTAACAAGGAACTAATATGCTTTATAGCCCACTTGGCCGAAGTGGTATTGACGTCTCCCGTGTTTGCTTAGGAAGCATGACATGGGGTATGCAAAATAACCAAGCTGATGCCGATGAACAAATTGCCTATGCGTTAGATAAAGGCGTTAATTTTATCGACACGGCAGAAATGTATGCCGTACCGCCCTCGCCCGACACCTATGGTAAGACCGAAGAGATTATTGGTCATTGGCTTGCACGTAATAAAGATAAACGTGAAAACCTCGTTATTGCGACTAAAATTGCCGGTAATGGTTTACCTTGGGTTCGTGAAGGCGAAGATATCACTCGTCAAGCGGTGGTTAACGCCGTTGATGCCTCATTAAAACGATTACACACTGATGTTATCGACTTATATCAGCTTCATTGGCCTAACCGCACCTCGCCGCATTTTGGTAAACAATGGCCCGGCATTGTGCGTTTTTCAGATGCCGACACCGAGCAAAATATTGCAGGTATGCTCGATATTCTTGAAGGCCTGAATGACTGTGTTAAAGCCGGTAAAATTAAACACTGTGGTCTTTCTGATGATAGTCCATGGGGTATTAGCCAATACTTGCGTTTAAGTGAGCAACATAATTTGCCGCGCATGGTGTCTATTCAAAACGAATTTAGTCTACTGCATGCCAAAGACTGGCCTTACTTAATCGAGCAATGTATTCACGAAGATATTGCGTATTTACCTTGGTCACCCCTTGGTGGTGGTATGTTAAGTGGTAAATACCTTAATGGTGCGCGCCCTGAAGGTAGCCGCTGGACACTGGTACAACGCAATGGCCTATTTAGAGACACGCCTCAGTCGCAACAAGCTATCGCAGAGTATGTAGAGATAGCGAATGCCTTTAATCTAACCCCTTCACAACTTGCGCTTGCATGGTGTGATCAGGTCGATGGTGTCAGTTCAACCATCATCGGTGCCACGTCAATGTCGCAGTTAAAAGAAAATATTGATGCTTTCTCAGTGACGCTCACCGATGAGGCACTTGAAAAAATAGCACAGGTATTTAATCGCTACCCAATGCCATTTTAATGCTGTAAAGCCTATCGTTTGATAGGCTTTAATCCCGCCAAAACCAATACTATATAACCATTTTTAATTGCTGTTTATTTTATTTTCAATACTTTGGTGTATAGTTAATCATCGTTATTGAGTTGTAAGGTAAACGATGAGAAAACATCTAAAAAAAGCATTCTATGTTATTTCTAGCTTATTACTTGGCTCGTATGTGCATGCTTCTGAACAACTATCAATTACATGGCTCGAAAACGATAGCGGGCCTTTTTATATCGAAAAAAATGAAACAACTCCTCACGCGGGTTTATGTAACGAAATAACCGATTTACTCATCACCGCCCTGCCACACATAAAACATACCAAGGTGACAATCCCACAAAAGCGAGCAAGTAAATATTTAGATGAAGGCCACATGGCTTGTTATGCGTGTATGATTCATCGTGAACAAAAAACACATCGCGTTACTTACTCTATTCCGACCACGGTTTACCCACCGTTTACTATCTTAAGTAATAGCGAGCAAGCTGAAAAAATTTATAAAGCTCACGGTAATCCCGTGTCATTAATTTCGCTGTTAACGGATGCACACTTTATGTATGGTCAAAATGATGCACGCAAGTTTGGCAACACACTGGATAACATTGCAAAAAACATTAAGCTTTATGACTATGCAGCACTGAGCAGTACCGGCAGTCAAGCAAGTTATGCACTACTCACGCAGCTTGATCACGGCTATATTGACTACACCATTGATTACCCATTTGTGGCAGACTATTACAATAATAAATACCAGCAAGATATAAAAAAACTCGCCATCGGTGACCCTGAACAGCATGTTGTGCTGGGTGCGATTGGCTGCTCAACCAGCGCCCCCAATAATTATGCACAACGCGTGTTAGTCGACATTAATAACGCGCTTAAAAACACCGTATTACCAAGTGAAAAATATCAACAAAACCAACGAGCTTGGTTAGAGGAAAGTTTTCCTGATTTTTTAAATTACTACCAACGATTTATCTTAGCGCCACTTAAATCGCCTGCCATTGATGGGTTAGAACTTGAGTAGAGCCATCTTTTAGCGCCACATTAAAAGTGGCACCTGAAATAACTTTACCCACTCCCTCAGGGGTGCCTGTCATAATGATGTCACCATCCTGTAAACTCATAAATTCATTGATCTCAGCTAAAATCTGCTGAGCAGTGTGGATCATCAACTGAGTGTCGCCAAGCTGGGCTAATTTACCATCAATGTGTAGACTAAATTGATACTGCCCTGACTCATTGACTGGCACAAATTCTGTAAAAAGTGCCGCTCCATCAAAGGCTTTAGCACGCTCCCAGGGTAAGCTTTTTTGTTTTAGCTGAGTTTGTAAATCGCGTTTGGTTAAGTCAAGTCCAAGGCCAACACCAGCAAGCTGTTTATTTTTAACTAAAAAACACAACTCTGCTTCGTAATGTAATTGCTCAGAACCGTGCTTAGCATACAGCGACTGCGTTAATGCGCTGTTCGGTTTTACAAATAACACCATACTGGTCGGTGTTTCGTTATTGAGCTCTGCGATATGAGCGGCATAGTTTCGACCAACACACACCACTTTACTTGGTGTCACTATTTCGTTAACAAATTTGACTGAGTGCATTGTGGGTTCCTTATAATCTACAACACCTTTTGTACTATATTAACATTAATTGAATTATCTAATTTTACCTAAAACAGCTGCAAAACCCGTTAAAAAGCCAAAAAGTTACACTTAATTATTCCTTATAATAACATGAACATACATATTAATTGCCAACTAAAAAGTGATTTATATTGACCATTGTTTAACTTTCTAATAACTTATTGTAAGCGGTTACATTTATAAAAATCGGGTTCGGCGATTTTTTTTGCAATAGAATGTAAGCGCTTACATTTAGACAACAAACACGAAAAATAAAACCAAATCTGGAGATTTGCATGAACCACACACTATTCAAGAAAAAGCAGCTTGCCATTAGCCTTTCCATGGCAATGGGATTAAGCACGCTAGTTCCTCACTCAGCTGCTGCCGAAGAAAAATCCGAGAAAGCGAGTGATATTGAAGTAATACAAGTATCGGGGATCCGCGGTAGCCTTGTAAAATCAATGGATATCAAACGTCAATCTGCAGGTGTTGTTGATGCAATCACGTCAGAAGATATCGGTAAGTTTCCAGACACAAACTTAGCAGAATCTCTGCAACGTATTACAGGTGTGTCTATAGACCGCAGTAACGGTGAAGGCAGTAAAATCACTGTACGTGGTTTTGGTCCTGAGTTTAACTTAGTCACGTTAAACAACCGCCAAATGCCAACAACGGGCGGCCGCTCATTTGATTTTGGTGATATCGCGACTGAAAGCGTCAGCGGTGTTGAAGTCTACAAAACAGCTCGTTCAGACATACCTAGTGGTGGTATCGGTGCAACCGTTAATATCACTACAGCAAAACCATTATCGAACCCAGGTCTTAAGGCATCAATTGGTGCAAAAGCGGTTCATGATACATCAAACGAAACTGGCGATAATATTACACCTGAAGTTTCTGGCATTTACAGTAACACTTTCAATGATGACCGTTTTGGTGTTTTAATTTCAGGTTCAGTGCAAGAGCGTAACAACCGCGAGCAATCAATGGCGGTTGATAACTGGATCCCGAATGTTGATATTTCGTCATCTCCAGATTTAGCGTTAACAGACAACAATCAACGTGCCGATGGGGCAACATGGTATCCACAAAATGCCGGTTATGCCTTCTCGGACAACACACGTAAACGTACTAACGGTCAACTTGTATTGCAATACGCGCCAACAGACCGTATTACAGCAACACTCGATTACACCTACTCAAAACTTGAATTTGAAAAAGACGGTCGTAGTTTCGGTGTGTGGTTCAATAATGGTGGTAACGTAAGTTCAGCGAACATCAACGAAAATGGCACTTACACAAAAGTTACTGAAATTGGTGGTGATTATTCGACAAACCTTAATCGTGGTGCCACAGAAAACGAAAACAAATCACTGGGTTTAAACATTGATTGGCAAGTAACTGATAACTTAAACATCGAGTTTGATGCTCACAACTCATCAGCAGAAAGTGCTGGGGTTGGTCTTGGCCATGATGCATTTATGATCATTGGTAATACATCGTGTTCATGGTGTGAAAACCCAACAGTGAATATTGATGAGAAAATGGCTGACTTCAGCCAAGGCGAAATCCCACTGATCGATATGACATTGACCAACGGTCAAGCAGAGCTATTACCAAGCGATATGGGAACCCTATTCGCTGGTGTTAATAAAGACACGAACACTAACGATCTAGACCAGTACCAGTTAAAAGGTACTTGGTACAATGAAAACACAGGCGCGCTTTCAAGCATTAACTTTGGTGTATCACATACAAAAGTTGATTTCCGTACTACCACGGCTTATTCAGGTCAGTTAGCGGCTGGTTGGTGGCTAAATTCTGCTGATTGGTATGATGACAGCATGTTTACGCGTGTTGACAGCTCTGGTTTACTTGATGGCTTCTCAGGTGGCGGTAGCGACAAGCTATTAAACTACTACTACGATGCTGACTTTGATGAAATCGTTGCAATCGCCGAAAGCATTGACTGTGACCACCCAGATGGCGGCATTGGTGCATGTAGTTGGCCAGCGGATGTAAACGGCAAGGTGCAAGCGGGTCCAATTGATGATGACCACCGTGTTAGCGAAGAAACGACGGCATTTTATGCACAAGCTAACTTCGAAACAGAATTCAACGGCATGCCAATTAACATTACCGCAGGCTTACGCTACGAATCAACAGATGTTACAGCAAACAGCCTAGAGCGCCCTGCTGTTGCAATGGAATGGGTAAACGGCAACGAATGGTCATACATTTATGCTGATGAGCGTACATTCTCAAACGGTGAAGGCAGCACGAAAGAATTTTTACCAAATATCGATATGAACATCGAAGTGGTTGAAGATGTGATTGCTCGTTTCTCATATAGTCGTACCCTAGCTCGCCCACCTGTTGGCGCACTGCGTTCAACAACGTCTTTCTTGGGTAACCCCAAAGTGGGTCAACGTAAAGTTGCGGTAGGTAACCCGAACTTAAAACCTTATACAGCCGATAACATCGACTTATCACTTGAGTACTACTACGGTGAAGGCAGCTATGTTTCTGCTGGTTACTACCGTAAGCAAGTTGATAACTTCTTAGTGAACATCACCACAGAAGAAACAATTGACGGCATCACAGACCCATTCATTGGTGACCGTGCTGAGCAAGCGCGTGAAGATCTAGCTGCGGCAGGTGAGCAACCGTCTGACCAAGCAATTCACGATAAAATCAACGAAAACCAAGGCACTGAAGAAGGCACACCGATTGTGGGCAATAGCACTGACCCACTGGCAAACTTCTTTGTATCTCGTGATAACAACGTTGAGACCGCTAACCTTTGGGGTTGGGAGCTTGCTGCACAGCACATGTTTGGTGAAACTGGATTTGGTATCGCAGCCAACGCAACGTTTGTATTTGGTGATGTTGAAGCAGACAGAGATGCTATCGGTTATCAATTTGCCTTACCGGGCTTAAGTGATTCAGCAAACTTCTCAGCTATTTATGATTTAAACGGCTTATCGGCGCGTATTTCATATAATTGGCGCGATGAATTCTTAACAGGCTTTGATCAACACTCATCACCTGTTTTTACTGAGTCTTATGGCCAGTGGGATATCAACGTGAACTACGCCGTGAACGAAAAGCTAACGGTGTTTGTTGAAGGTCTAAACCTGACAGATGAAACGCAGCGTACCTACGTTCGTTACTCTGAGCAGCTGTTACGTGCAAACCAGTACGGTGCGCGCTACAACATCGGCTTCCGCTACTCGTTCTAGCATTTTGTTGTCAAAAAAGCCGCTCAACAGCGGCTTTTTTTTTCACAAATATGCTAGTTTGTCTTTATAGCGTTTAAGGTAGCTTTGAACATGCAACAGAATAATGTAAAAAAAGTGGTCATTTTAGGAGGGGGAACTGCCGGTTGGTTAACCGCGGGTTTAATTGCCGCACAGCCACATTTAACCCATAACGCACAGATCACCCTCATTGAATCCCCTGATATTGCCACCATTGGTGTTGGTGAAGGTACCTGGCCGACAATGCGCCAAACACTGAAAACCATCGGCATTAGTGAAAGTGACTTTATTCAAACCTGCGATGCTTCATTTAAACAAGGTTCACGCTTTGATGGCTGGTGCGAAGATGATGGCAGCACCCATTATTACCACCCGTTTAGTTTACCTGTTGCCTATCAGCAGCTAAACATTGCTCCCTATTGGTTCGCCAATAAAGAGGCCGTAAGTTTTAGCCATGCCGTCGCAAGTCAAACCTACTTATGCGATCACCACAAAGCCCCAAAAAACCACCTACACAGCGCCTACCAAGGCGAAGCAAACTATGGTTATCATTTAGATGCTGGAAAGTTTGCGATGTTATTGCAAACTCACTGCACCACTCAACTTAATGTCGAGCATATTGTAAGCCATGTTGAAAGCATTAATAACGATGATGAAGGCTACATCAGCTCATTAGAAACACGCGATCATGGAATAATTACCGGCGACTTGTTTATTGACTGCTCGGGGACACACGCAAAGCTCTTACATCAACATTACGGCGTTGAATTAATCGAGCAACAAGATGTGCTATTTAACGACCGCGCAGTGGCAGTGCAAGTACCTTATGCAAGCCCACAACAAGACATTTTGTCTTATACCAAAGCCACCGCTCAAGATGCGGGCTGGATTTGGGATATTGGCCTACAAAGTCGTCGTGGGCTTGGTATGGTTTACTCAAGTCGTTTTGCCAACAGTGATGATGCCAAACAAGCGCTTGGCCGCTACATTGAAAGCACCCAGCCAGGCACAGACCAAAGCCAATTAACATTTCGCGAGATTCGTTTTACACCCGGCTACAGGCGCACTTTTTGGCATAAAAACTGTTTAGCAATCGGAATGTCAGCTGGCTTTATTGAACCGCTAGAAGCCTCTGCACTCGTGATGGTGGAGCTTGGTCTTAATAATTTACTGGCTAATTTCCCCACACACCGTGCAGCGATGCCTACGCTTGCCAAACGCTTTGATGACCAATGCCATTATCGCTGGCAGCGCATAATCGAATTTTTAAAACTGCATTACGTGTTATCAAAACGGACCAGTCCATACTGGCAAGCACATAAAGAAGCCGCAAGTGTACCGGCGCAACTGCAAGAGAATTTAGCGCTGTGGCAGTATCAAAGTCCATGGCTCAACGATTTTGATCGTGCCCAAGAGGTATTCTCTGCGGCCAGTTATCAGTATGTGCTCTATGGCATGAAACAGCTGCCTAAATTTCCAAGCATGGCAATGCCTGCTGCAATTGTTGAGCACTTTACTGCTAATCAACAACATGCCAAACATGCTTTACAGCAGCTACCAACAAATCGTGAGCTGCTAAACCATATTCAGCAATTTGGTATTCAACCTATTTAATATCAGCATTAGGAGGCCCAATGGCCAATCACGTTTTACTTGATAATATTAGCCATAAAGACCTGAAAGTGATCACCGCACGCGGTGCCGACTGGGGCGATAAAATTAGCTGCGCCACTATTTTCCCAAGCGAGTTTGCAAAAATACAAGCAAACCAACCTATCGTATTTCGTAAGCAACCACAAACAGGTCAGTTTGAAGCATTGGCATTATTTGGTTTTGAAAATGGTGAAAACCTACTGCTTGATGAAAAAGGCGAATTAAAACTAAGTTACTTACCGCTTAGCATGCTGCGCCAACCGTTTTTAATAGGCCAACAGACGCAATATAACAATGGAATTCCTGAGCAATCATTAGTGGTGCATATTGATTTAGACAGCCCTCGTGTTAGTACAAGTCAGGGGGAAGCCATTTTCCTTGAGCATGGCGGTAACAGTGATTACTTAAATCACATTGCTCAAGTACTGAATACCCTACATCAAGAGCATCAAACAATTAATGGTTTTTTTGAGCGCCTACTTGCCGCCAACCTACTGGAAGCATTCAGTATCGAATATGCCCAAAAGAATGGCGAAAAAGTCACAGTGACAGGTTTTTATACCATTAATCAACACGCACTAAATGATTTAACACCGCAACAGTTAAAGCAGTTGCAACAGCAAGGCGACTTACAAGCCATTTATATGGTACTTGCATCAATGGAACAGATCCCACACTTACTGAATAAGAAGTGGGCGCAGCAGTAATGTTTAGCGCAGCGCCAATTAATGAGTGCAATGCCTCAGAGATTACCAACCTCAAAGCGTTTTTAGCCGACTTAACTGAGCCTTTGGTGATAAGAGAGCTGTGTGCTCACTGGCCTCAGGTTGCAGCAGCCAAAAAAGGCGAAAAACAGGCATTGAGCTACCTTTTAGAGCTGGCCAATAATGCGCCTGTTCGCAGTTTTAGTGCCGATGCTATGCATCAAGGCCGCTATTTTTATAATGCTGATTTATCGGGACTTAATTTTTCACAACACGCCGACTCACTTAAAAGCGTGCTAGACAAGTTAGTCGATAAATTAGCGCACACACAGGCTGACTCGTTGTATATGGGGTCAACCGCTGTGGAATACTGCGCGCCGGGCTTTAGCCTCGACAACCCATTAGAGGTGACCGATTATAACTGCCTAACAAGTCTCTGGGTCGGAAATCACAGTCATATTGCGGCTCATTACGACAATGCCGATAACTTGGCGTGTGTTGCTGCGGGTAAGCGCACCTTTACCTTACTACCCACTGAGCAGGTAAATAATTTATATGTTGGGCCTCTTGAGTTTACACCCGCGGGTCAGGCTATTAGCTTAGTTGATTTTAATAACCCTGATTTCACGCGTTTTCCACGTTTCAAAGAAGCAACAGAAAAGTCGCAAACAGCGACATTAACACCTGGGGATGCTATTTATATTCCTGCACTTTGGTGGCACCAAGTCAGTGCAACCCAGCCATTTAATGTGTTAGTTAATTATTGGTGGCGACAAGCTCCGGAGTATTTGGCCAACCCCTTTGATGCTATGTTGCATAGCATGTTGGCGATAAAGGACTTACCAAAAGAGCATAAACAAAAATGGCAGCAATTGTTTAATCACTATGTATTTGATGATGAGCTCGATTTAACCAGCCATATTGCACAGCCTGCACACGGTATTTTGGCTGATATTGATGAATTAACCGCAAGAAAAATAAGACAATTATTACTACAAAAGCTCAACCGATAGAATGAGCCAAAAGCCAGCAGATGCAACGAGTTCGGCGAAACACCTGCAGGCTCTTGGCTCATAATTCACTGACGTTTGCCTTTTATGTGCACTGCTGATGGCTGCACAGAAGCGCACCCCTTGCCCGTTTCACTGTTTTGACTACACTGAAAAACACGCACATAATCCACTAGCATTTGCTTTGGATAACCACTCATATCAACCCCTTTATCATTCACATTGGCGGGCCAATTACCCCCAACTGCAAAGTTGAGTAATAAATGAAAACGCTGATCAAAAGGGGCAAAACCGCTATTTTCTACAAATGAGCCATCGGCTTGCTGTGATGTTGAATACCACTGGTCATGGCGAAACGTTGCATAGTGCACATTATCAACATACCAACGAATTTCATCTTGCTGCCATTCAAGCGCATAAACATGAAAATTATCAGCGGGGTTATCTGCATCACTAAAACGATAAGGCGTGCCACTGTAAACATTTTCAGGAGCAGGTCCACCGTAATGCAAGGTGCCATGCACGCGTGTTTCTAAGCTACCAGCTGGGGCTGTTTTATCATCAGTTTGAGTGTTTAAATTAACCGCTTCCATAATGTCAATTTCGCCTGATGACGCCCAGCGACCATAGTGCCAATCCGTAGGCAGCATCCAAATAGCAGGCCACGCCCCTTGTCCTGCTGGCAATTTAGCGCGAACTTCAAAGCGTCCATAACGCCAATCACCTAAGTGCTTAGTACGAAGCCGTGCCGACGTAAAAGGCTGAGTAGCCACCAACGCCCTTTCAGCATCGCGAGTAACTTCATCTGCGTTATGTAAAGGCCCAGTGTATTGCTCTTTACGCGCAACAGTATGCAACAAGCCAGATTCAACAAAGCTGTTTTCGCTTCTGGCGGTATAGCATTGCTGCTCATCATTACCACCACCACGGCAATTAACTTCGTGCTGCCACTTAGTTGGGTCAATGGTGTTTTGTTCAAACTCATCGTGCCAAACAAGCTGCCAGCCTTCACCTAGGCTGGCTTTAATGGGTTCTGCTGTTTGCTGACAGGCACTCAATGCGCCTGTTAGCAAAATAACAGCATAGGTTTTTACTGACATGAAATTGTTGAGTCCTGTGCGTGTGAACTGCTCACACTAAGTTTAGCAACAGATACATGCCACGCACCGTCAGTTGCAAGCTGCCATGGTGAGAATATTTGTCCAAGGTTAACGCCTTGCTCAACAAAACAGTTCAAATCAACCGTGAGTGTTTGCCACTCAGACGTGCGTGTTAGCTGTTTGCTAATATCAAATTGACCGTCACAATTTTCACCACACTGCATCCCTAACATCAATGGTGCATCTGCTGCTTGGTCTATCTTAATTTGCATTTCAAGCTGACCCGCTTTTTCAACATATGAACGCAAATCTGACGGGAACGCAGCCATTAAACGTACCGCAGCAGGCTCTTTACCATTAAAGGTAATCGCACGCGCGTCTTCTTGTACGTCTTTATCAAAGGTTTTTACGCTTACCGCATTGAGTGATGCACGGCTACTTGTCATTGTTTGTTGCTCATTGCCGCTTTGCAGTTGCAATGACCAAGGGGCTTTTACTGCGCGTTCAAATAACACTAAATCTTCTAATTTAGTGGCCACGTCAGATACCTCGTTTAGTTCATCAGTTAAGGTATTGGCATCTTGGTAGGTTAAGCCAAAGCCATACGGCAGCAGAGGTGCGTAGTTTTTATCGCCACGATTATAATTTTCTACCGGATTATTTGGCCAAGAGAACGATAATTTCCCTTTAAAATCATGATTAATTGAACCGTCAGCCTGTTTAAAGATGACATCGCTAATGGCATCACCTTCACTGCCTACAAGCCAAGTTGCTACAAACGCATCACTGGCATTAAGCTCAGCATTCACCCACATTGGGCGACCACTAATAAACAGAGATACCACTGGAATTCCGGCTTGTTTCAACTTTTTAAGTAAGGCTAAATCTGATTTATTACCACGCTGATATTCAAGGTTATCTAGGTCACCATTGCCTTCTGCATATGGTTGTTCACCAAACACCACAATGGCCACATCAGGTTTTGTTGTATATTCACCGTTTAAATCGTATTGAACCTGTCCACCAGCTTGCTCAACCGTGTGTTTAATACCATCGTAAATTGATGATCCACCCGGAAAATCACTGTTTTCATTACCAGTGCCTTGCCACGTAATTGTCCAGCCACCCGACTGCATACCAATGTTGTCAGCACCCAGACCCGCGACAAGCACATTTGCTTTAGGCGATAATGGCAACAGCTGTTGCTTATTCTTTAATAACACTAACGATTCACGCACCGCTTGCTTGGCAATTGCACGATGCTCAGCACTGCCAATGATGTCTGTTTTGCCTGAAAGCGGACGGTTTGCCGGGCTTGGTTTATCGAATAAACCGGCACGCATTTTAACGCGCAGAATACGCGTTACTGCATCATCAATTCGGCTTTGGGCTATGTCGCCACTGTTAACTTGTTTGATTAAATTTTCATACAATGGCTTCCACGCATCTGTTGGTACCATGTAAACATCAAGACCCGCATTCGCAGCTTGTGCACAATTACCATTTGTACAACCCGGAATTTGGCCGTGACCATTCCAGTCTCCAACAACAAAGCCATCAAAGCCCATTTTACCTTTTAACACATCGGTAAGTAGGTACTTACTGCCGTGAATTTTCTCTCCATGCCAGCTATTAAACGACGCCATCACCGTTTGTGCGCCGGCACCTAGTCCACCGACATAGCCTTGGGCATGAATATCAAATAACTCTTGCTCAGATGCCGTGTTATTACCTTGATCGTCACCCCCTTCAGTCCCTCCATCACCTAAAAAGTGCTTAACGGTACTGATCACGCGCTTATCCGATAAAAAGTCTTCATCAACTGCGCCTTGTAATCCTTTTACAATTGCTGCTGAGTAAGCTTTAACGATTTCAGGGTCTTCAGAATAGCCTTCATATGTGCGTCCCCAGCGATCATCACGAACCACGGCAACGGTCGGTGCAAACACCCAGTCGATACCCGTTACCATCACTTCTTGTGCGGTTGCCGCTGCAATTTTCTCAATTAAGGCGGGGTTATTTGTCGCCCCTAAGCCAATGTTGTGTGGGAATAAGGTCGCCCCAATTACGTTATTGTGACCATGCACAGCATCGGTGCCCCACATAGTAGGGATTTTGCTGCCATCAAGTGAATCGTCAATTGATGCTTGATACATTTTTTCAGCCAAGTCTATCCAATCAGCGGCGCTGGCATGTTTATCATTATTAGGGAATGCGCCTCCACCATTTAGGTAAGAACCAAACCCGTATTTACGCATATCTTCAACCGTGATATCTCGAATTTCAGGTTGAATCATCTGCGCCACTTTTTGCTCAAGCGTCATGTCTGCCAAAAGAGCAGCTATTTGCGCTTCCATTTCTGGGTCTGCGTTAATGCCCGTTTCGATACGAGGCCAGATTTCATTCTCAGCGTTCATTTTTGCCACCTTATCTTGCCCTGTACAGCCAAGAATGCTGATGCTGGCAATCATTATCGAACACAGCGTTAATGGTTTTTTTATTGTCATAGTCTGCACCTTTAAGAATGACGGTTCTGAGACACTACTTTTGAGCCAGAAAGCGCAAAGTAAGTAATATATAAATAACAAGCGATTGGCAGTAGTAACGCGAGCTGTACACCGATTGAATCAGCCAGCATACCTTGCATAAGCGGTATAATGGCGCCGCCAACAATCGCTAAACATAAAATACCTGACCCCTTTGAGGTGTATTTACCCAGGCCATGCAGTGCCAAGCTAAAAATGGTTGGAAACATAATTGAATTACATAACCCAACCAGTAAAATCGCCCACATTGCAAGGCTGCCCTCGCCGGTCATTGCAACAATAATCAATACAACAGCCAGTAATCCATGACACGCAAGCACTTTACCTGCATTGAACTTTTGCATTACCAGCGCGCCGATAAAGCGGCCGATCATGGCGCCAGCAAAATAGTAGCTAATGTAATGAGCGGCTTCTTTATCAGTTAAGCCTGCAATGTTATCAAGGGTTAAAAAGCCGACTAAAAAGCTACCAATGGCGACTTCAGCACCGACATAAACAAAAATACCCACAGCACCAAGAATCAAATGGCGATACTGCCAAACGCTGCCTAAATCAACAAAGTCTTCAAGGTCTTGATGCTCCGCTTCGTTATCAGCTTCTCTGCCTAACTTAGGTAATTTTAAGAATGCAAAAATGAGGGCAAGAACAAGCAAACTGGCAGACAACATTAAATAAGGAAACTTCACTTGTTCCGCAGTCGCATGACTCACTTCCGTTAAAATTAACCACCCACCAAAAATAGGTGCAACCGTGGTGCCTAGCGAGTTAAATGCCTGGGTCATTGTTAAACGTGAAGACGCGGTTTTTTGTGGTCCAAGTACACTGACATACGGATTAGCAGAGACTTGTAAAATAGTGATGCCTGATGCAAGCACAAACAAGGCAAGTAAAAACAACTCATACACATGTGCGACAGCCGCAGGGTAAAACAGTGCGCATCCAATTGCTGCTACAACCAGCCCTACAACAATACCAAACTGATAACCAATACGACTTACAAGCTTACCGGCGGGAATAGACATCACAAAGTACGCGCCAAAAAAGCAAAACTGAATCAGCATCGCTTGCGTGTAGTTAAGTGAAAACATGCCTTTTAGATACGGGATCAGAATGTCGTTTAAACACGTGATGAATCCCCACATAAAAAACAAAGTGGTTAATGATGCCAGTGCAAAAGTTTGCTTGGGCATCGCCACTTGACTTGATGTTGCCGCAACAGGCGTTGAAACATGAGCCATAATTTTATTCTCTAGTTATTTATATTTATCAGTTTGTTACAGCAAATATAGTGCTTTTTCATGGTTAAAGAAAAAACAAAAAAGTGTTGCAACATAAAATGTAAGCGCTTACATTTATAACATATAAATCATATTAAGCAATTTATTTGCAGAAAAACTGTAAGCGCTTACAACTGACTACTATGCTGTATGCCAGCCGCCTTACACAATCAATGCGAAGGAAGACTATCCACTGTGTTTAAAACTATTTCTCTTTTGCCCGACTCGTATTTACTTAAGCCCGAGTTTACCTTTGGTGTTGCTACTGCCTCATTTCAAATTGAAGGCGCACGGGATACACGCTTAGCGTGTATTTGGGACTCTTTTTGCGAAAAACCTTCCGCCATTGCCGATAACAGTAACGGTGATGTAGCGTGCGATCATGTTACACATTGGCGACACGATATTGAGATGATTGCTGATTTAGCCGTTGATGCCTATCGTTTATCTATTTCATGGCCTCGGGTAATCAACGAGGATGGCTCTGTAAACTCACAAGGCATGGCATTTTATACTGAGTTACTCAGCGCACTTAAAGCACGCAATATCAAAACATATGTCACCTTATACCACTGGGATTTACCCCAGCACCTTGAAGACAAAGGGGGCTGGCTGAATCGCGAAACAGCCTACAAGTTCCAAGACTATGCCGACAAAGTCAGTCGTCACTTAGGTGACTTGGTTGACTCTTTTGCCACGTTGAACGAACCGTTTTGTAGTGCGTATTTAGGCTACGAAATTGGTGTGCATGCACCTGGCATAAAAAGCCAGCAAGCAGGTCGTCAAGCGGCTCATCATCTATTACTGGCTCATGGTTTGGCTATGCAAGTATTACGCAAAAACTGCCCTAATACCGAGGCAGGTATCGTATTAAACTTCAGTCCAACCTACCCACTGACAGAGAATGATTGCAACGCAGCAAAGCTTGCTGACCAATACCATAATCAGTGGTACATTAAAGCGGTTTTAGAGGGATGCTATCCCCCGCTTTTTGATGACTTAGCGGCGGATGTAAAACCCATTATCGAAGCCGATGATATGGCAATTATTAGTCAATCTGTCGACTTTATTGGCGTTAATTACTATACCCGCATACACTACAAAAACACGCCTGATGGCTGGTTTGAAGAAGCCCCGCTGACCGATGTGCGTGTCACAGATATGGGCTGGGAAGTATACCCAGAAGGCCTGACTGAGCTGCTTGTTTCATTACATCAGCACTATAATTTACCCAAAATGTATATCACCGAAAATGGTGCAGCCATGGCTGATAGTTTAGTAGATGGTGAAGTATACGATATTGAACGCGTTGATTATTATCACACTCATTTAAATGCTGTGTGTAATGCAATTCGCCAAGGCGTTAATATTCAAGGCTATTTTGCATGGAGCTTAATGGATAACTTTGAATGGGCATATGGTTATGAAAAACGTTTTGGGTTAGTTTATATCGACTATCAAAGCCAACAACGCATTTTAAAAGAAAGTGCAAAGCAGTATCGCGCACTGTTAAAGCAGCGAAAAAAATAATAACAAACGAGAACACACATGCTGACAACAAAAGAAAAGATAGCTTATGGCTTAGGAGATACAGCGAGTAACATTATCTTTCAAACGGTGATGTTATTTTTAACTTTTTTCTATACCGATATTTTTGGTATCTCGCCAGCAGTTGTCGGCACCTTGTTCTTAGTGGTAAGAGTCGTTGATGCGATTACCGATCCACTTATGGGCGCATTAACCGACTCGACACGCACTAAATATGGCAGTTACCGGCCTTATTTGCTGTGGCTGGCTGTGCCATTTGGGGTGATTAGTATGATCACCTTCACAACCCCCGATTTACCCGAGTCGGGCAAGGTCATTTACGCCTTTATCACCTACACACTCCTTATGCTTGTGTATACCGCTATCAATATCCCTTACTCTGCTTTAGGGGGCGTATTAAGCCCAGACCCTAAGCAACGCGTATCTATACAGTCTTATCGCTTTGTATTCGGTATGTTAGGAGGATTGATTGTCAGTGCCTGTACTTTACCGCTGGTAAATTGGTTAGGTAAAGGTGATAACGCCCTAGGTTATCAGCTTACTATGGCACTGATGAGTGGCCTGGGTGTGGTGTTATTTTTAATCTGTTTTCGCTTTACCAAAGAGCGTGTTATAGCCGAGCATAACAGCTCTCTGAGCTGGAAAAGCCGCATGAGCACCTTATTGCAAAACGGCCCGTTTAAGGTACTTTGTTTTGCCGCCGTTATGCTTTTAACCAGTATGGTACTTCGTACCACCTTGGCAATTTATTACGTCAAGTATGTTCTTGGCGAAGCTGAACTGGTCACTTACTTTATTACAATTGGCATGATAGGTAATATTTTAGGCTGTGCTTGTGCGCAACCACTCAGTAAACGTGTCGATAAAAAAACGGCCTATATTCGCTTACAATACATCTCGGCCATCATTAGTTGCGTGGCATTTTGGTTACCGAGCGAACAGTTAGCACTTGCCTTTATTATTTACTTTTTATGGTGCTTTTTCACCCAAATGGCCACCCCGTTACTGTGGGCCAAAATGGCCGACACGATTGACTATGGTCAATGGAAAACCGGTGAGCGATTAACCGGCCTAGTGTATGCCAGTGTGGTGTTTTTCATTAAGCTTGGCCTTGCTTTGGGTGGGGCTATTGCTGGCTGGTTACTCGCATTTTACGGTTACGAAGCAAACACAACGCTGAGTAATCAAACACTGTCGGGAATTTTGATTTCATTTACGCTATACCCTGCAATTGGCAGCGTGCTTGTCGCCTTAATCATGAAAAGGTATATTCTCGATAATAAAACAGTTGAGCAGATCAGTGCTGACTTGTCACTGAAAAATCATCCATAATTTGGATTTTAAAAAGGAATAACATGGCCACCATTTACGAGGTGTCGAAACTAGCGGGTGTATCACTTGCGACTGTTTCAAGAGTAATGAATAACAACGCTAATGTTAGTGATGCCACTCGCAAAAAAGTTACCGCAGCGATGGATGAACTTGGTTATAGACCTAACTCAATCGCCCAATCATTAGCGTCGAATTGCTCAAACAGTGTTGGCCTTTTGGTATCTGAATTACATGGTCCCTTTTATGGACCGATGATGAGCGGTATAGAAAATACTTTTCGCAATCAAAAAAAGCACTTAATTATCGCCGCAGGCCACAGTAATGAAGAGCGTGAAAAACAAGGTATTGAATTCCTTATTAGTCGTAATTGTGACGGGCTTATTTTACATGTTGAAGCCGTAAGTGATGACTACCTTATAAAACTCAGTAAAAGCCAAGTGCCCTTTGTGCTAATCAATCGCTTTATTAGTGAATTAAGCGATCGGTGCATTATTTTAAACAATATTAAAGGTGGCTACCTTGCAACGAAACATGTGCTTGAACAAGGCCATAAACAGATTGCATATATTAGTGGTCCACTTTGGAAAAAAGACGCGCAAGACCGTCTTGAAGGCCATAAAAAAGCACTCGCAGAGTATGGGTTACCCTTTGATGAACAATTACTTTATCAAGGTGACTTTATGGAAGCCAGCGGGTTTACAGGCCTAAAAACGCTTTATCAACACGCTAAGCCGTTTAGTGCGGTTATTTGTGCCAATGACGAGATGGCAACCGGTGCTATGGCGAGCGCCAGAGAGCTCGGTCTCACACTCCCTGATCAACTTTCTATAATGGGTTACGATAATGTGTTTTTTACACGCCATGTTTACCCCCCTCTCAGTACCATAAACTACCCTATTAACGAAATGGGCAAAATGGCGGCAGATTGGGTGTTGAGCCACGTTTATCAAAAGCAAACGGCTCCTTTGCAAACCGTATTTGAACCTGAGCTGGTTGTAAGGCAGTCGATAACCACTAACCCTCAATAAGCTGGGTTAACAAGCCTAAGTTAATCGGCTTTAACAGCACTTGATCAATATCTAACTGTTCAATTTTTTCTGGTTCAGGCTCAGCCCCACTGACAATAACTAACGTTAAGTTGGGGTAAAGCTGTTTAACTTCGCGTGCTAAATCAAGTCCTTCACCATCAGGTAGGTGCATATCAAGTAACACTTTATCGAAGTGTTGGTCCGTGTGTAAGGTTTGTAGGCACGCCTTATAACTGGCTGCAATCACCGTTTCGACACCCAAGCTTTCTAACAATAGCTGCGTAATTTGCGCGGCATCACTATCATCTTCCACCAGCAAGTAGCGCGTACTTTGTTGTGTTATGGCGGGGCAATCATCACGTGCCACGACGGGGTCGGTTTTTCCTTGGCAAATATAATGGTTAAGCACATGGTAAAGTAGACCTGAATCAAGGGGTTTCGCTATCATGTCATTAAAGCCAAGCGCGGTAAGTTCGCTTTTTACGCCTTTCATTGTGGCGGCCGTTAACGCAATAATAGGACCTTGGTAACCCATTTTTCTGAGCTCTATGGTTGCTTCTTTGCCGCCCATAACAGGCATGTGCAAATCGATAAAAACAATATCAAACGTCTTACCATTTTTTTCAGCAGCGGCCACTTTTTCAATCGCTTGTTTGCCGTTTTCAGCGTATTCAACATCAGCCCCAGTGCTGGCGATCATATGGCCCACTAAAATACGCAAATCTTTTAAATCATCTACAACTAACACACGGCCATGGGTGGTCAAGGTCGTTAACTTTTGTTGGTAATCTGGATTCGAATCAAAGCGAAGTCGTTGGCGTTCAACATCGCGAATATTGCCAGGGTAAATCGACAAGGTGAACTCAGACCCGACTCCCTGAGTTGACTCCAAACTGATTGACCCCTGCATACGCGTTAACAGCTCAGAACAAATAGCAAGGCCTAGGCCTGCTCCGCCCACATCGCGTGATTCAACATCGGCAATTTGTTCAAACGGTTTAAAGATAATAGCTTGCTTTTCTGGTGCAATACCAAGCCCTGTATCTTTAATACTAAAAAACAGCATTTCGCGCTCATTAACCCACGCAGTCCATGCGCGCACGACAATTTCACCGTGGTTCGTAAACTTAATCGCGTTATTAATAATATTAATTAAAATCTGTCGTAAGCGCGTGGCGTCTGAATTAATGATCAAAGGCAGGGCTTGCTGCGATTCAAATCGCAATGATAACCCCTTATCAATCGCAGATACCCGCATCAGCGTGTACACATCAGCCATCAAGCTATCAAGGTTTACATCACTGCAGTTCAACTCAAGTTTATCTGCAGCAATTTTAGACAAATCAAGTACATCGTTTAACAAACTCAAAAGATGTTTACCGTTTCTGTAAATTACCCCGAGCTCATTCTGCGCATGCTGGTTTTTTTCACTTTGCATTAATAGCTCAGTGTAGCCAAGAATTGACGACAAAGGGGTGCGTAACTCATGACTTAAGTGCGCTAAAAAACGGTCTTTCGAGCGGTTTTCAGCTTCGGCTTTTAAACGCTCAACACGCTCATCTTCGACTTCTCGTCGCGCTAGTGCGTAACGTATCGCGCGCGCAAAACGCCCTGAGCTCATTTCGCTTTTGACTAAGTAGTCAACAGCTCCCGCATCGAGCGCTGCGGAATCAAGCATTTCGTCAGACTGCCCCGTAAGCATAATTATCGGGCCGCGAAAACCATTCGCAACAGCCCGTTTTAGCACTTCTAATCCGTCCGATGCCCCTAAGCGATAATCTAACAAACAAATATCATGTTTGTTCTCACTCAGTACACCAATCGCCTGCTCAGGGCAGCTTAACCATTCAACATCAAATGTATGGGAACCCAGTTGCTCTAAGTAATCACAGGTCAGAATATAATCATCTTCATCGTCTTCTACTAACAGTAATCGGGTTACCTTATCTAACATTGCTTATCCTTTAATCATTATTTGATGGCGGTAGTTCAACAAACTCGACCCAGTATTTTCCTAAGGTTTTCATGAGCTCGACTAATCCATCAAAAGTAACCGGTTTGGTGATATAAGAGGCTGCACCTAAGTCGTAGCCTTTGATCATATCTTCCTCTTGCTTTGATGTAGTAAGAATAACAACCGGAATCCCTTTTAAATTAGGGTTAGACTTAATCGCTTGTAACGCTTCACGTCCATCCATGCGAGGCATATTTAAATCAAGCAATATTAGCCCTGGACGCGGCGAGTTTTCTTTCTCACTGAACTTGCCTTTTCGTTCAAGGTATTCAAGTAGCTCAACACCATCTTCAACAAAAAACAGCTCATTGAGTACGCGACTTTCAGCTAAAGCGTCTTGGGTTAATAAACGATCGTCTTCATCGTCATCTGCCATTAAAATGGTTATGGGTTTTACTTTATTAAGTGGCATCTAAGCCTCTCCTTGCAATGTGAAAAGTGATGTTTCCACAGGTAGTTTAATAGTGAAGCTTGCACCCTCACCCACTTGACTGGTTGCTGTAATTTCACCACCGTGGCGTTCTACGATTCGTCGGCATACAGACAAGCCAATTCCAGTGCCTTTGTATTGCGAACGACCATGAAGGCGCTGAAATGGAACAAATATTTTTTCTAGGTACTCTTCAGAGAAGCCAATACCGTTATCTGAAATAGTAATAATTTCCCACGCAACATCGCTGTTGTGTGCAGGGCTAAACTCTTCAGTTCGTTGATAGGAAATGGTAATGATAGGTGGCACATTTTCACGTCTAAATTTAACGGCATTAGAAAGAATATTTAAAAACAGTTGCAGCATCTGACTCGGATCAGCTTGAATATGCGGTAACGTATCTAAGTTTACCGTTGCCTCTGACTCTTTAATGGCAATCTCAAGGTCATCTAACACTTCATGAACGACCTCGTTAAGGTCTGTATCAATAAAGTCTTTGCCACGGGTTGTAACTCGCGAAAACTCTAATAAGTCATTAATCAAATTAGACATGCGCTGCGCCGCATTTTTCATACGATTAATATAATCGAGGCCTTTTTCACCCAAATCGTCTTTGAACATACTTTCGAGCCGATCACTAAACGCCTGAATTTTCCTCAGAGGCTCTTGTAAATCATGGCTGGCAACAAACGCAAACTCTTCTAGCTCTCGGTTCGAGCGACTTAATTCGTCTGAATAAATGGTTAACTCTTGGGTACGTTCTGACACTTTAGCGGCCAATGTTTCATTTTGCACTTCTAAATCTGCACGGTATTTTGCTGCATTAAGTGAGTTGATCCGCGTCAAAATAAACATGCCAATGATCAATAGCGTACTGGTCACCGCAGTGATCACAAAAGTCAGTTTTGCGTCGTTTTTGATTTGCGATAATTTAGCAAACTGTTCGACTTTAAAATTAAGTTCGCGCATATGAATTTCATCAACAGCAGCGCGAATGTCTTTGTAAAGTTCGCGCCCTTTATCTGTTAAAAGCAAACGCCGAGCTTTCACGTTTTTATCGGCCAAAGCAAGATCCGTAATTTGGCTCATTATTGCGATTTTGTCATTCACTAAAAAAATAAACCGCGCAATACGCTCAGCCTGACCGGGTATCTCTGAATGTAAACTTTTAACCAGCATAATTTGCGCTTGCATAGACGCAATCGCATCATTGTATGGCAGCAAATAATCTTCACGGTCTGTCAGTAAATAACCTCGTTGACCCGACTCAGCTTGCACCACCGATAAATGTAATCGTTCAATGGCAGTATTTAGCGAATTGGTGTTATCAAGACTATTTTGTGTCTCTGTCAGTGAGCGAATCGTGTTTACTGCCAAAATGGCATTGGCTATCACAATACACAGCACAATTGCTATAAAGCCTGCCCAATTTAATGTGATTTTTCCCTTTTGTTTATGCATTTTCTTCCCAATGGCTTATTCGTTAATCGCTGGTATGCGTATCACTAATTTGCTGAAGTTGCTCACTACATTGCTGGCAATTGGCGATAATCTTATCAAGCGCGGCCAATGCTTTTTCTTTAGGCATATCGTTTTCTAATACGAGCTTAACTAACTCTGCATTCATTGAAATACGGTTAAGTGGTGCGCGAGCATCGTGTACCAACTGACGTAAAGACTCGTGATTATTCATTTTTTATCCTTTTTTTATTTGTATTCTCCGATGCCGCCATAAGCATTTAAACGGTTATAGAGTGTTTTAGTACTGATCCCCAGCATTTGTGCTGCGATGGTTTTATTACCTTGTACTTTATCCAAGGTTGCGTGGATCAGCTCTTTTTCGACTTCTTCTATGGTTTGTCCAGCCATAACCTGGCTGGTCTGTGTTTCTTTATTGACGCGAGAAAATGGTGATTCGAGCGATTCAGGTAAAGTAATAGCACTGCCTTTAGGGTCGCTCATTATAAAAGCACGGTGAATAGCATGGCGAAGCTCTCGCACATTACCGGGCCAATCATGACTTTCAAGTTCTTTTAGCTGACTTGCTTGCCATTTAAAGTCTGTGCCATTTTCTTCGTTTAGTTGCTCTAAAAATGCGTTCGCAAGTAGCGGGATATCTTCTTTACGCTCACGTAGCGCAGGAATATCAATCGGAAAAACAGCTAAGCGAAAATAGATATCTTCACGGATCACGTTGTTCTGCGCAAGGTCATCCAACGTCCTGTTGGTTGCTGAAATAACACGGCAGTTCACCGCTTGCTCTTTTGTCCCCCCGACACGGGTCACTCGTTTATTTTCGAGGACACGCAATAAATTTGGTTGCATATCAATGGGCATTTCGGTGACTTCGTCTAAAAATAACGTACCACCAGCAGCTTGCTCAAACACCCCTTCTTTGCGTGCAACAGCCCCTGTGAAAGCGCCTTTTTCGTGGCCAAATAATTCGCTGCCAATCAACTCTTTAGAAAATGCACCACAGTTTGTAGCAACAAGCGGGCCATCGCAGGCTGTCGCATTGTGAATCGCTTGTGCGACGACTTCTTTACCGGCACCACTTTCCCCCATGAGCATGACATTGGCAGAGGTTGCTGCGACACGTTCAATCATGGTGTAAAGCTTATGCATAACATCAGATTCACCAATGAGCGTGCCAAAATGACGTTTAATACTCGGTGCTGACTTTTTCTTTGTATTTGCTTTTTTAGGGTTGAGAACCCTTTCGATGTCTTCGCGCTGAAGGGGTTTAACTAAGTGCCCTACATTCGCCTCACACATTTCTGCTAATTTCCCCTTCACCGAAGGGTGGCCAGAAATGAGAGTCACTCGCGGGGATTGACCAATTTTTTTAAGGTGTTCAAGTAGGTGCAGACCACTGCCATCTGGTAACATAAAATCTAAAAAGACGTGGTCGAATGTATTGTTTTCGAACCATTGCTCTGCTTCTGCAAGGTTTGCAGCTGTATTTATATTATGCCCGAGGAATTCTACAATGTGACACACGACATCACTAAACTCACTGTCATCATCAACTAAAAGCACATTTAACATATTCTTTCCCTAAGCCTTTTTTTACCATTCTACGCACAGTTTTTCCGAAAATAAAACAACGAGCGTTAGGTAGCTAAGTTATTATTAATTACAACTATATTATCGCATTAAGTTTCAATTTGGGGTAATTATAATGAATTGAATATTCATAACACGTTATCATAACTCACCAAATATTAAGCTAAGCTGTACTTTAGCGAAGTTGCTACGTTGTAATTAAATGAAATTATTAAGAAAAGTTATTCATCCAAGCCTCAGTAATGATTATGGTTCGGTATTTATTCGCAACACCGCGCGTGCAATCGTGCTAAAAGGTGAACACATACTGCTTTTATACACCGCACGCTATGATGACTATAGTCTACCGGGTGGTGGGGTCGATAACGGTGAAAGTATTGAACAAGGCCTGTACAGAGAGCTTTCAGAAGAAACCGGTGCACAACAGATAAACATAACGCACCCACTAGGCTTATACGAAGAAATTAGGCCGTGGTATAAAGATGATTTTGATTGTGTGCATATTAAATCTTACTGCTACTTTTGCGAGATCAACGGTGAGCTAGCCGCGCCCAAAATGGAGCACTACGAAGTACAAAATGGCATGCAACCAAAGTGGATTAATATTTATGACGCCATCGCTCATAACGAGACCACCTTGGCTATGAGCGAAAAACAAGGTTTATCTATTCAACGAGAAACCTACTTACTCAAGCTGATTGCTAACACGCTTTGAGGTTTTTTCGATGGAAAAGCACGGTATGCCTATAATGCCGTGCTAATACCTTACTGATACTCATACAGCTTTAGGCGGCGCATAATAGCGCCATATTCCGACTAAATTACTCAATAAAAATACCGTTTCCATCACCACTGCGACTGGCGAAAACAAGAGCGCGTTATGTGTTATCCAACATAGCGTACCTACCACCATCATCAGCCGTAATGATAAGTCTTTACTTTGGAACGAAGCATAAGTCTGAATTAAGGTTGCGGCGAGGGCTATAACACTCACCCAGTTATACCAAGTCAGGCTTACAGCAGTGATACTCAGCAACATGAAAACAACCATCATCCTGGTTTTACGGGCAAAAATACAATATACGTAGCGCACTGCGGCTATGAGCATTAAGCTTGCGGCACTTAAGTTATCAAGTAGCAAAAAGTGCACAGAAGTGAGCAACACTGAACTAAACAAACAGGCTAAAATAAACTGCCTTTGCTTAAATTGAAATGACGCTAAATCGAGTAATGTGGCAATAGCGACCAAGCATTGCGATAAAATAAACATACCAACTCCTGAAAAATCAGCAGTGTAATGTTCCTTAAAATCGCGCACATTAACTTAAGTTAAGACGCCCTCTAATTCGCGATAATGAAATAGCTGAAATACCTAAATACATTGCGACCTCATTTAAACTCAATTGTGCGAGCCAATGCGGTTTGTTATCCAGCAAATATTTATACCTTTGCTCTGGCGTATTCAGTAATAAAAAGGCTTCTTTTGCCTCTTTAAATAATAGCTGTTGAGTGATTAATTTATGCTTCATTGCTTGCCAATCTGGGTTATCAAATAAAGTCAGTGGCACTTTGATAAGCTCAGCGTCCCGCATTACTTTAAGTTGGTAAAACGCATTAGTTTCGGTTAGCCAGTTGCCATAAAGCAGTGCAAACTCATCCTGAAAGTAAAACTCTTTGCACTTTTGAGCGCCCTGCTCTGATACATGTAATGCACCAAGTACTCCAGATACAATTAAATACCCCGCTTGTTGTTGCTCACCTTGCTGTAGCAGCACATGCTCTTTAGCGTATCGCTTGAGTGCAATCATGCCCGCAAGCTTATTACGAAACTCATTAGCAAGGTAATGGTAACTATCACCCAAGGGCAGTAACTGAGTATCCGTCAAGATTGCCACCCTTGCATTAATAGCGCGGTTATTTGTTTGGCGTTAATGCCTTCTCTGGCTTTGAAATGCTCACCACACCACAGCGGTGAAAAACCACTGCTTCCTTGTGCTTCTGCTTTTAAGCGCAAGGCTGTTAAGGCTATCGAGGCATAAGGAAAAGCAGGCGCTTGCGTTGGCATTGCGCCAAGCTCTTGCATAATTCTGTTTCGTATCCCGCGCGCAGGACGACCCGAGAAAAGAGTGGTGAGCTCAGTATTATTTGCCGCTGTCGTTTTTAATGCTTCACGGTGTAATGCGCTTGTCGTTGCTTCTTCACATAACAAGTAGGCACTGCCAACTTGTACTGCCGCCACGTTGAGCTCTTTAAACATTTTTACCTGTTCTGGCGTACTAATGCCCCCAGCCGCAATTATCGGTATATCCAAACATAAACAATCATGAACGAGCTGTTCTGTGCTGGGCTGTGACGATAAATCCATCGATAGAAAGCATCCTCGATGTCCACCCGCTTCTTTGCCCTGTGCAATGATTGCATCAACACCACGCTCTTTTAACCAACGAGCTTCGTCTAAAGTCGTTGCTGATGACAAAACCTTGCCACCCCATGCTTTGATTTGCGCGATAATTTCTTGATTAGGTAAGCCAAAATGAAAACTAACCACGGGAGGTTTATAAGTCGCAATTGTATCAATTACCTGCTGATCAACAGGCTGTCGTGAGGCTTTGCGACTGAATTGCGATGCATCTATTTCAAACTCAGCAAAATATGGGCTTAATAGTTCATGCCACTGCTGTTGCTCAGCTTCGCTGTACGGGCTGACTTGATGACAAAAGAAGTTTAAATTATATGGCTTATTAGTATGGTGTGTTAAATAGTCCAACTCGTTAATCAGTTGCTCTTTCGAGAGCATGGCACAAGGTAACGACCCCAAACCTCCCGCTTCACACACAGCAACCGCCAGTTGTGCATTTTGCCCCCCTGCCATGGGCGCTTGGATAATCGCAAGCTCTGTATTAAACAATGTATTACTCATAGCCTATCCTTGTAAGTTTTGCAGCCTCTTGCAGTTTTTACATATTTCCACACACACAGAAACCAGATAAAAACAAATAAAAGCCAATAAAAACAAAAATCTAAAAAACATTTGAAAAGCTGGTGTTAGCTTTGCACAAGGTCATGTACATTTTGTAAGGAGATAATGATGACTGATACAGTAACTACAATCAATCCAACAAACGAGCAAACTTTAAATACCTACACTCTCTTGTCTTTACAAGAAGCTAAGGCTGAAATAGATAAATGCCATAAAACCTTTTTATCATGGCGCGAGACATCTTTATTAGAGCGAGCTAAATACCTTAATCAACTTGCAAAATTGATTGACGATAATAAACATGAATTAGCACAGTTAATGACTGACGAAATGGGCAAGCTTTATCAACAAGGCTTACAAGAAACGGAACTTTGTGCTGCTATATGTCGCTACACAGCCGACCAAGGCCCTGAGGTCCTCGCCGAAGAAAAACGCGATATGCAAGGTGGCCGCGCCATCATTAGCTACCAACCTATCGGTGTTATCTTAGGTATTCAACCTTGGAACTTCCCTCTTTATCAGGTTATTCGTTATGCCTGTGCTAATGTTATGGCTGGTAACACAACCGTGCTAAAACACGCCGGTAACGTATTTGGAATGGCTGAAAAAATTGAGCAGTTATTTAATGAAGCTGGTTTTCCAACCCATTGCTTTAAAAACTTATTAATCGACGGTAAAACAGCCAGCGAATTAATTGAGCATACCGCTATTCGAGGGGTCACATTTACTGGCAGTGACAGCACGGGTAAAAAAGTGGCAGAGCGTGCCGGTAAGCATGTCAAGAAAACCGTGCTTGAGCTTGGCAGTAATGATGCTTACGTTGTCCTTGATGATGCCGACCTTAATACCGCCATTGAAGCATGTACCCAAGGTCGTCTTATCAATAATGGCCAAACATGTGTCGCGGCGAAACGCTTTGTGGTGGTTGACGCAGTATATAATGACTTTAAAGCACGTATTAAAGAACAGTTTGAGCAAGTAAAACTGGGTGACCCTAATGATGAAAACACAGGGCTTGGGCCAATGGCACGTGAAGATTTACGCGCACAGCTTCACCAACAAGTAAGTGACTCTATTGATGCTGGAGCGAAGGCGATTGTCGGTGGCAGCATGCCAACAGGCACTGGTTTTTACTACCCAGCGACCTTACTTGAAAATGTAAAACCAGGAATGCCAGCCTACGATGATGAGCTATTTGGTCCCGTGGCCTCTCTGATCCGCGCCAAAGATAATGACGACGCGATGCGTATAGCCAACGACTCGCGTTATGGATTAGGAGGAGGTATTTTTTCTAGCAACGAGAAACAGGCTGTTGAACTGGCTAGGCTGCATTTTGATACAGGAATGGTAAATATAAATGGCTATGGACTCGCTCAGCCAAACTTGCCGTTTGGTGGAGTGAAAGACAGTGGCTATGGCCGAGAGCATGGTGGTTTTGGCTTACGCGAATTTGTAAATATTAAAACCATTATGATCAACCAATAATACACACTGAAAGGGCTCATTGAGCCCTTTCTCATTCATCAAAGGTCGGAACTTGCTGCTTAGATGCCATAGGCATTTTTAACTCTTTAATCGCCTTATCTTTATCAATATCTTCATGTTGTTTTTGATTTGAAGCAGCGGGGTCATAAGTCAATTCGGTTAATAGTGCAAAATGATCAGAGCCATACTTAGCAAGGCGTTCAATTCGTTTTACACTGAACTCATCACTGTGGAATAAATGATCAAGCGGCCAACGCATAAAAAAGTAACCCGCATGAAATGTATTAAAAAAGCCGCGTCCTTTACGCGGGTCTAACAACTTAGAAACTCGCATAAACAAACGCGTGCTCCGTGACCAAGCAACATCATTCAGATCGCCTGCAACGATGCAAGGGCGCGTTCTATTTTTAAGGGCTTTGGCCAGAATAATAAGCTCGGTATCACGAGGACGCGAGGTGTCTTTTTCGGTGGGACTTGGAGGAGCTGGGTGAATAAAGTGCGCCTCGACTTCTGTGTTATTGGCATCTTCAAATACGATATGAATCGAAGGAATATCCGCTTCGATTAATTCACATACCTGTTGGTGTTTAATTTCAAACTTACTGTATAAATGCATACCGTAACGATTATCTTTAGGGCAATAGATACGATATGGGTAATCTGCTTCTAGACAACTGAGCTGCTGTTGCCACGTTTCATTAGATTCAAGCGTGATGAGTAAATCTGGTTGGTGGTTTTTTACCAGTTTAATAAGTTTGCCGTAGTGCGTATTCGACATCAGCACATTCGCAGACATTATGCGAATACTGTGAGCATCATCTTTACTACTTGAGACAACTTCTTTCTTAGCGAACCATGTGTAGGGGTAAATCCAGTTCGCTTGCAGTAGCAAAACCACAAAGCTTATAACAATACAACCGAGTAAATAATGGCTGTTGGAGAGGTAAAATAACACGCTTGCTCCCAGCAAACATGCAACTGCAAGATACGCTACTTGCAGCCGCACAAAATCACAACTTCGAATTAAATAATGCTGGGAGTACGAAAATGGCAATAGTGAGACAATAAGCAAAAGTACAGACAGTACACTCAATGCATGGCTCATATAACTCATTGGCACAATTTATCGGCTCAGAATCGAGACTATTTCGCGGGTATCCTCTACCAAACGAACAATGGTGCCATCAACCTGAATTGAAATTAACCCGTCGTTATTACGCGATTTAATCACCTTACCTCGACGATAAATATCACGGTCAAGTATGTCACCTTTTCGGTATTTCTTTTGCCAACCAGGCGGAAGATCTCCACCATTTTCAAGTTTTTTCTCTAGACCAGGCGGTAAGCTTTTTCCTTTGTCTTTGTCCTTATCTTTGTCTTTTGCTAAAGCGCCTGTCGCAACAATACTAAGCCCTAAAACAGCCACTGTTAAAAATGTTTTCATACGAACTCTCCTTTTTATGTATTCTACTAAGCGTAGCAACTATTTCTGAACTGGGAATGAAAGAGTATAAAAAAGCCGCAAAGCGGCTTTAAACAGGATTAACGATGACGCGACACGATGGATAAAATTTCTCGTGTGTCATGTACTAAGTGTATTAAGCGGTCATCAATTTCAATGGCAATAATGCCATTTCTATCGCGACGCTTTATTACTCGGCCGTGGCGATAAATATCTCTGTCGAGAATATCACCATGATGATAGCGTTTGTACCAACCTGGCGGTAATCCACCGCCATAACCTACTTTTTTGTATAAACCGGGTGGTAAATCACGGTAGCTATAGCGGTCATACCTATCGTGATGACAATCACGGTCATGGCGATGATGCTTATGATGCTTTTTATGTTTATGGTGCTTTTTACGTTCGTGTTTGTACTCGTATCTGTCATGGTCACGATCATGTTTAGCACTCGCTTCTATAGGCACCAAACTCAAACCTAGCACGGCTAACGAGATAGTAATTATTTTATTCATAATAGAGACCCTCTGCATTTGCTCTTGTTGAAAAGCCTATCAAGCAAGCCTGAATCATAGATGAAGGGTTACAATTAAAAATAACAAGATCATAAATAACAATACGTTATAAAAACAATCTTTACATTTCTTTAAACTTCTTTGGCACTTTTCATGACTTTCTCTGTCTGAATGAAAGCTTCAATTAGGAACAATGACTGTGATTAAAAAACCAAAATTACACCCATTGTTTTCGAACACGTTATAAAAAAGGATCGTTTATGAATTCATTAAAGTGGTGTTTGATCATTGTGATATTTACGCTAACTGGCTGCAGTACCATGTTGAGTCAACACGGTAATCAGCAAACTCAATCTAGCTCATTGGTTGACTATTTATACCCAGATCAACAACAACGAGCAGCCGAACAAATCAGTGTGCCCACTCTAAACTTACCCGCCACAGTGGGTATTGCCTTTATTCCTAACAAATACAACAACGGCCTCCATCATAGTGACGAAATAGCACTACTCAACAAAGTTAAAAAACAATTTATGCAGTATGACTATATTGACCGTATCGAAGTCATCCCAAGTACCTACTTAAAGGGAGGCGAGGGGTTTACTACTTTAGAGCAGGTATCACGTTTATACGATGTGGACATTATGGCGCTGGTGTCTTATGACCAAGTGTCACAAAGTTTAGAAAATAATGCAGCCTTCTTATACCTCACCATTGTTGGTCTCTATGTCATTCCGGGTAATGAAAACACGGTGCAAACATTCGTCGATACCGCGGTATTTGATATTAAAAGCCGAAAAATGTTGTTCCGTGCGCCAGGTATCCATAAAGCAGAGAAACGAAGTACAGCAATAGGTATCGATGAGGTCGCGAAACAGCAATCGCTAGCAAGTTTTAATGCTGCTGTTGACGACATGATAGGAAATCTAGATACCGAATTAGGTCAATTTAAAATTCGCGTTAAAGACGAGAAAATTGCCAATGTCAGCCATAAAAAGGGGCACAGTGGCAGTAGCCTATTTTGGCTTATCGCTTTACTTTTGGGGACTGTGTGTCTGCGACGAAAAGCAATTCATTAATCGCGAAAGCTTTTACACACCGTTAAAAGCAGTTACCCTTTGATTCTCGTTGTCGTTGTTTAATCAAAGGGTTTTCATGAAGTTGTCATTAATCTCAGCGCTTATTGGCTCTCTTTCAATTAGCTGCCATACATTTGCCGCAACAAATGAACTTGAGCATATCACTACCACCGCCTCTCGTACTGAAGTGCTTGCTGATCCACTTCCTGTGGTTGTAAGCAGTATTTCTAAACAACAATTATCACTCATTGCGCCCACGCATATTCAACAAGCCCTTAAACAGGTTGCAGGTGCAAACTTACAACATGGTAATGGACAAGAGTACTTACCCGCTCTTCGCTCGCCAGTGCTATCGGGCGCTGGGGCCTGCGGTGGGATACTCACAGCAGAAGATGGTATTCCCCTGCGTGCCGCTGGTTTTTGTAATATCAACGAATTATTTGAAGCGCACACAGAAATGGCTGAGCGCATTGAGGTATTAAAAGGCCCAGGCTCAGCTCTTTATGGTTCCAATGCAGTCCATGGGGTTATTAACGTTATTACGCCCGATACAACCTATGATCACACCACACTTGGTTTAGACTATGGTTCTTTTGGCTATAGCCGCTATAAATTGGGGCAAGGTCACGACTTTGGCAAACAAGGCCTTGGTATTAATGTGAGTATCACTCGCGACACAGGCTACCGTGATGATGAAGGGGTTGACCAAGAAAAAGTGACCATGCGTTATCGTTATGATGCTGACAATTTCACGCTCAATAGCGGCCTTACTTATACGCATTTAGATCAACAAACCGCAGGCTATATTGAAGGCTTTGAAAGCTACAAAGATGAAGACATTGCACAGTCAAATCCAAACCCCGATGCCTTTAGAAAAGCACAATCGATGCGTGTGTGGTCCAAGTTAAATTGGACAAAAGACGACAACAATAGTTTCACGCTAACCCCTTACCTGCGCGACCAAAGCATGACCTTTTTTAAACACTTTTTACCCGGCACACCTTTGGAAGAAAACGCGCAACAAGGCGTAGGTATACAATCAATGTGGCAGCACCAATTTGCAAACGCAAGTACGCTTACCGTGGGCTTTGATGGTGAGCTTACCGATGCCGATTTTTTACAATACCAAGATAAGCCAACAGAGGGTTCTGCTTTTTTGGTCGCAACAGTCCCTCAGGGTAAACATTATGATTATCAGGTTACGAGTCGCTTACTGGCACCATTTATAAACCTAGACTGGCAATATGATGAACTATTAGTCACTGTAGGGGGCCGATACGAACACATGCGTTATGATTACACGAACCATATGCTCGCAGGGCGCACGAAAGAAGATGGCACCCCGTGCGGAATGGGTGGCTGTCGCTATTCTCGCCCAGAAAGCGGTATTAATAGCTTTGCTAATTTCTCACCTAAACTTGGCATAAGCTACCAATTTACCAATAATCACTTTATTTATGCCAATGCGTCTGAAGGCTTTCGAGCGCCGCAAGCGGCTGAGCTTTATCAGCTTCAGCGTGAACAAAGCGTTGCTGAGTTAAAATCAGAAATTGCAAAAAATCTAGAATTTGGCTTCAAAGGTCAGCAAGCACAACTCCATTACGTGATAAGTGCTTATGCTATGAATAAAGAAAATACGATTTTCCGCGACAGTGACTTTTTCTATGTCAATGACGGGCAAACCCAGCATCGCGGCATTGAGCTTGAACTCGCCTACGCCATTACGCCCACTATCTCAATGCAATTAGCTGCAACGCACGCTAAGCATACCTACAGCTATGACCAACTATTAGGTGAGGTTAATATCAATGGCAATGAGGTTGATACCGCCCCGCGTAATATCGCTAACTTACAGTTACTTTGGCAGGCTAATGATATGACACGGGTAGCGCTTGAGCTCTACAGCACCAGCGGCTATTTTACCGACCCTGAAAATCTTCATCGTTACGAAGGCCACTCGCTGGTTAATTTAACAGCAGCTTGGCAGCTTACCCCTACGTTTGCTGTCACTCTGCGCGTGAACAACTTAACCGATGAGCACTATGCTGAACGAGCAGACTACACGAGCTTTAACGGCGATCGCTATTTTCCAGGAAGACCCCGCAACGCAATGTTATCAGCACGTTATCAGTTTTAAGTGACCGCATTATTTGGTGAGCTATCTCATAGTTCACCCACGCTGTTTAGTATTTAGGTATGATAGTTTTATCTCTTACTTAAGTGTCTAAACAGCGTGCCATCTTCTCAAAACGCAATTCGCACCCTTTTATTAGTGCTTGGCATTTTTCTTATTGCAGCCAGCTTACGCGCGCCCATCACAGGCATTGCGCCAGTACTAGAACAGATTATTGAGCAATTTAAGCTCACAGCATCGCAAGCCGGTATGTTGACCACTTTACCCCTGATAGCCTTTGCCATTGCCTCCCCCATGGCAGCAAGCTTGGCTAAAAAATATGGTCTGGAACTGTCGTTGTTTATCGCTCTGCTCCTGATTGGCGTGGGTGTTTTGTCTCGCCTGATTGATTCTGCAAGTGTTTTATTTATTGGCACCGCCGTGATTGGCGTTGGTATTGCGATTGGTAATGTATTATTGCCAAGTCTTATTAAGCGTGATTTTTCGCATAAAGTGGCGGTAATGACGTCAAGCTACGTACTTGCAATGGGTATATTTGGCGGGAGTTATTCAGCACTGATCACTCCCCTTGCAGAATACAAAGAAATAGGCTGGCAAGTGGCTTTAGCCAGTTACTCATTACTGGTGTTACTGGCCATTGTTGTTTGGCTTCCTCAGTTAAAACAGCATACGATGCCTGGCAAAGCACAGGTATCGCACACCACTCAGGCGAAAGTTTGGCATTCACCATTAGCATGGCAAATAACACTATTACTCGGTTTTAACTCATTTTTTACTTACATTATGCTTGGTTGGCTGCCGAGTATTTTGATTGAGTTTGGTCATACAGCTGAACACGCTGGAGCCTTGCAAGGTGCGTTTCAAGTTGCCTCAGCATTACCCGGTATCGTGCTTATTCCCTTATTAGCAAAACTAAATGATCAGCGAATACTCACTTTTAGCTTGGCCTTATTAGGTGCGCTATGTTCATTTGGATTATTGTACGCCCCAAGCTTCGCTATGCTTTGGTCTGTCACCTTAGGATTTTGCTCAGGTGCTTGTTTTATTTTAGGTTTATCGTTTGTGAGTTTACGTACTCATAATGCGCAGCAAGCTGCTGCTTTATCAGGTATGGCGCAATGTATCGGCTATTTACTGGCCGCAACAGGGCCAATCTTGGCCGGTACATTACATAGCTTTTTTAATAATTGGGCTGGCGCGCTATGGCTATGTATTGTATCAAGCCTGTTATGCGCGCTATTTGGTTACTTGAGTGGCCGAAACGTGACTATCAATGACGTGACTATCAACAATAAATAGTACAGCCCCTTATTGACTGGCTGCCGTGATTTCAAATGTGCTCATATCCGCTAAGTTATCAAGCCATGGTTTATGAGAACGATACCAAATATGTGTGTTTGGGATAAGCTCAGCGGCTTGCTCAACAGCCCCTAAACGTAAGCCATAAATGCGCTCGCCTTCACCGACTGAGGTCGCGTACAAAGCAGTACCACAATTAGCACAAAACCCCTGTGCTCTTTGATTACCGCTTTCAGCGATTTTTATATATTCTTTTGGTGTAGCACCCGTGAATGTAACAGCATCGGGCATTGACATAACAACGGTACGAAATGGTGCCCCTGAAATTATTTGACAGTCGGTACAATGACAGTTAAATACTTTATTTTCATCAACTTGCGCTTGGTAAGTTACCTCACCACAGTGACAACGACCCGTGATTTGCATATTAAACTCCTTCTTGTTTAGTTTCGTATAGATTCGCACGCTTGATACTGCGTAAGTCATTAAATCTTACCCCGTGCTGCGCCATAATAGGCAGTATTTTTTGACTAATAAGTTGGCGAATATAAAACGGCTGATTTGGCACAAAATGATGAATAGTATGGGTACGACCAAAGTCAAAACAAAATAATTGAAAAGGTATAAACCAGCGACTATTAATCACGTGAGTTTGCTCAATCACATTGTTTACACCACCGTAGTAATGCATCGATGAAGTAATAAAATTGAGCGATGATGAACGAATAATATTTGGTATTATTAACACCACCATCAAAAACTCAGCAACCGCCAGCACATCTACCCCCCAACTAGGTAACATAGATTCTAACGGCATAAATAACTGCAGTAAGTAGTACGCGATTACCCCATATAAAATAACGAAATAGGCGGTCGCAATTGGAAACCCCGCGTTAAATACGGTCAAAAACTTAAAGCCTTTAATTTCTTTATTAAAGCGCTTACTGCTGATTACTAATCCCAACAAACCATCAACAATCACCACAGCCCTAACAAGCGGGTTTTTTATGCCATTACCGACCAAACGTTCTTCTAAGTCTTGATTGGTTCCTGAGACCTTATGATGGTGCAAATGAATTTTACGTCGATACCACGGGTTCACCGTATTTGGTCGCATTAACCACACAACCAGCATCATAAAATTATGAAGCCAAGGACGTTTACTAAAATATTGCTTATGAATAAGGTCATGTTCAAGTTCGTGAGAAATAGACGTAATCACAGCCGCTAAAATAATACACAACCACGCGGGAATGAGGCTCATATAATAAAGTGACGCGACACCAATTAATGACAATAGTGACAACAACAAAATAACCAAAGCAATACTATTTTGTTGATTAAGAACAGGGTATTTCGCTCTCAGTGCTTGTTCTTCTGTTTTAATAGCACTGACAATCGCCTGAATATTTTGCTTAGCGGTTAATTTTGGCATAGTTACGTTTGCTCGTTTGTGTATACCAAAATCATACCGCGAATACTCAGCGGTCTCTAGCAAATTGCTCTAAAAAAGGAAGTATCTGACTGGGTGGCAAAGGTTTTGAAAAGTAATAACCTTGAATATAGTCACAACCAGCATCCGTTAACACTTCAAGTTGAGCGTATTCTTCAACCCCTTCAGCAACCACTTTAATACCCAGTACACGACTCATTTGAATGATTGATCTAACTAAGGCTTCGTCAGCTAAATCAACATGTATTTCATCAATAAACGACTTGTCGAGCTTGAGCACATCAACCGGAAAACGACGCAGGTAACTTAACGATGAGTAACCAGTACCAAAGTCGTCTAACGAAATTAAACACCCTGCTGCTTTAAGTTGAGTAAGCACGTCGAGGTGATTGGTATTTTCGGGGGCAAGTACACTTTCAGTTAATTCAAACGATATTTGCGAAGGCTTAACACCTTGACTCTTTATGATGTCAATCCACACATTGCGTTCAGGGTTGTACTCTGCAAACTCAAATAATGAACGGTTAACATTAAATACCAGTTGATCATACCCTTGTGCTTCAAGTGCCTTAATTTGCTGACACGTTTTTATTAACACCAATTCACCGAGTGGAATTATGACACGCGACTCTTCCGCTAATGGTATAAACTCTACAGGCGACACCCACTGCCCTTGGTTTTGCCACCTGACTAAGCTCTCGAATTTAGCAACTGTGTTATTTTCAATATCAATAATTGGTTGAAAATAAACCTCTATCTCGTTGTTCTTAACAGCCTGTGTCAGTTGCTCTACCAGTAAATTGTGTTTTTTAACCTTGTCGTCCATTTCAGTACAAAAGTGTAAATATGGATCCGCTGTTTGTTTTGCGTTTAAGCTAGCCAGCTCAGCTTGCCTAATAAGACGACGGGCTATTTTTTCAATTTTAACCTGCGATGTCAGTACATTATTATATTCATAATGACTGATACCCAGTGTCACTGTTACATGCTGACGAATACCGCCAATAGAAAAAGGCTCAATTAATAAAGCATTAATTTGTTTACAGACAAGTTCAAGCTCATGGCTATCCTGATAGGTCTGTAATATTGCAAAGCTGTCACCATCGATGCGTGAAAATGCACACTCTTTAAAGGTATATGCCAGCCGATTTGCTATTTCACATAGCAGTTTATCCCCGAAGGTTAAGCCATATACGGTGTTAATATCTTGAAATCGATCAACATCAAAATAAATCACTGCCAAGTGCGTATTAACATCATTTTGATGCGACGGTGCCGAAATTAAATCACAAATACGTTCTTTAAAATAAAAGCGATTTGTGAGGCCCGTCAGTTGGTCATGATTTGCATGAAAATAAATTTTCCGCTCAGCTTCTTTTTTCTCTGTGATATCGAGAATGAAGGCGACGTAACACACCTCACCATTGTTAACCATTTTAGTAATTGATAAAAACTGGGTGTATAAGTCCCCTTGCTTGTTCTTATTCATGATCTCACCAGACCATTTACCTTCGGTATCAATGTGATGCCACATGGCACGATAAAAATGCGATGCATGCTTATTCGAACTCAATATTTTAGGATTTTTTCCTATAATCTCGTCGAACGAATAGCCAGTCATATTCGTAAATGCAGTATTTGCGTATATGATCTCGACATTTTCATTGCAGATAAAAATAGCTTCGTGACTTTGTTCTATCAATTGATTGGCAAAATCTAACTTGGCAATAAAGCGATCTTTTTCAATCTCTCGTTGAATAAGGCCTGTAAATAAGGAAAAGAAAGACTCAATTTGCATGGCATCACTGATTGCATGCTGAAAAAGTGCAACGAGAATGGTATCTGTTTTACCAGACATACTCTGCAAGGGCACCCCGACATACGCTTCAATACCCATATCAACGAGTAATTTATCGTCTGGAAATAATTGCTGTACGCCTGAGCTATAGCTCGAGATACCGCCGCAACTTACATCGTTGCAAGGCGTGCAGCGAATATCATAACTAATGTTTTCAACGATTTCGTCATTGGCCACCAACGTTAGCGTTGTTGCCTGCATGGTGTCTTCATCAACATGAGCTAAAAAAACGTGTGACGCACCCACCACTTCTGACAAAGAGAGGCATATAGCATTATAAAAGTTTTCACTTTTAAGATTAGATATACTTTCAACAATACGTTTTAGGTCGAATGTACCCACGCTTCCCGCCTTATCTTATATGCACTAAGTGTTTGACTTAACTTAAAGTTAAGGTTTCAAATTGTATTACATGAAGCCTATAAATACCATGCTACTCTAGTCCATTATGATTAATTTTCAATCAAGTAGACACACAAAATCAGGGGTTATTTAATTACTCAACATTGTTTGAACACCTGTGATTAATAATAGAACAAAAAGGATTTTATAGGGGCAATCAGAGCATGCCAGAAGAAAATGAATGAAAGGTTAGCCATGGCATTATACTGAAAGCTGTCTTTATGCCCCCTCTTGCAAAAGGCACGAATGTTTAAAGTTGCGGTGGTTAAAAGATACGATGGCTAAAAGATACAGTGGTTAAAAGGTACGGTGGCAAAAAGACACGGTGCGCAGACTTTACTTGCCTAATTGCCACGCCCCGTGTGTTACTCAAAAACGCGAACACACAACATAAGACACATAACTGATTTATTTCAGACATAAAAAAACCCCAGCAAAAGGTGCTGAGGTTAAAAAGTGGTACCAGTGGGCGGACTTGAACCGCCACGCCCGAAGGCAACGGATTTTGAATCCGTCATGTCTACCAATTCCATCACACTGGCTTCATTTTTCTTTAACCTTCTAAACACGAGAAGATAAAGAAAAACCACTTTAGAGCAATAAGCTTTTTAACTGCTTTTGTCTCTATGCCAAGCATTATACAAAGAATGGGTGAGGCAGCAAGCGTTTTATGCGGCCTGATGAATCAACCGCACAATTATTAAACAAGTTGTTAACCAGTGTGCTTTGGCATCATTCGAGAAACAATGGCCTGACAGTCTATTTCATGGCTTAAACAACCATACTGCGAAAAGTGAGGACCTTTCAAACGGCTTGTTACAAATGCGTGTGCGATAATGGGTTCACCAAACTGCAAGAGCGTTGCGGCTTGCCAAAGCTGTGCTAAGCGCTCAATGATCCGCCGAGCCTGTATTTCTAAATGTGACGTATCGGTTAGTAATGCCTGCAATTCATCAAGCTTATCGGCGTAATCACTGTTTAGTGCACGTGCTTTTTCAAGCTCCTTCATAAGCGCCGTTAACGATTCTGGCTCGCGGTTAAACACGCGCATTAAATCTAAGCATTGCACGTTACCTGACCCTTCCCAAATTGAATTAACAGGGGCTTCTTTATAAAGGCGACTGGCAATATTGTCTTGCACATAACCTACTCCACCAATGCATTCCATCGCCTCGAAGGTGTGCTGAACTGCACGCTTGCAAATCCAGTACTTTCCAATCGCAGTCGCACTGCGAACGAGTGCAGCTTCGCTATCATCGTCTTGTTTATCAAGTGCGTGGGCAATCCGCATCGAGATTGCCAACGCGGCCTCTGCTTCCAATGCTAAATCAGCTAAGACATTCAGCATTAATGGCTGTTGATGCAGTTTTTTTCCAAAAACAGCGCGCTCTGATGTGTGCCATACCGCTTCTTTTACTGCTTGCATCATCAATGAACTTGAGCCGAGCATACAGTCATACCGTGTGAGTGCGACCATTTGAATAATCGTCTTAATACCACTGCCTGGTTCGCCCAACATCCAGCCATGCGCTGATCTAAACTCGATTTCAGAACTGGCATTTGACTGATTTCCTAATTTATTTTTTAAACGCTGAATATAGACGGCATTTTTTTCACCACTTTCAAGCCAGCGCGGCACTAAAAAGCACGACAATTGTGAATTAGGGGCATAGGCGAGCACTAAAAAAGCATCGCTCATGGGGGCTGAACAAAACCATTTGTGTCCTTCAAGCACGTAAAGCTGCCCTGCACCGCCTTCATTTAATGGTGTTGCTTTGGTGGTATTTGCTCGTACATCGGTGCCTCCTTGCTTTTCGGTCATGGCCATACCAATCGTAACACCTTGTTTTTCAAACCACGGCTTGTTGTCGCCATCATAATGATTGGCCAGTATTTTTGGCAGCCAAACTTCAGCGATATTGGCTTGACTGGCAATAGCGGGCACACTCGAAAAGGTCATCGTTAGCGGGCAACCTGACCCTGGGTCAGCATGATTATGTAGTACAGCCATCACCGCGCGTACAACATGACTGCCTTGCTTTTTTTGCTGCCAAGGTAAGGCACAGTGTCCTTGCGCTATGGCATGCTGCATAAGCTGATGATAACTTGGATGGTAATCAACATGGTCAATACGCTCACCAAAGCGGTTATGTGTATTAAGTTCAGGCAAATGCTTATTTGCCAAGAACCCAGCTTGTAACAGTTCCCCTCCCACCTGTTGCCCAAAAGCAGAAAGATGCGCTGTTCCCCATTGTCCCGCAAAACAATTTTGCCAATACTGCAACACGTCGTCAGCCTCGTACGCGTTATAGTTTTCAAGCGGTTTGGGTTGATTAAATACCACGTGGGTTTCACTCGAAGAAACAGACATAGAAGGGCTCTCTTTTTTATTATTTTTTCAACTATAGCAGGTCAGACCTGTTTGTCGACAAGCGAAACCCTCGCTAAGTATTTCTTGTTTGCTAAGGACTTTGCTAAACTACAGCGCAATTTAATAGGATGAGAGTGTTTATGTCAGCTGAGTTTCCTCGTGCCGATTTTTGGCGCCGTTTTGCCTCGTTAATTTACGACACCTTGGTTGTGATTGCCTTTGCAATGCTCACAACTGTGCTATACCTACTGGCTGTTCAGGGACTTATTTCACTTGATGTGTTGAGTATTGGCAATGCTGAGGATGTCTCAGCGTATATTCAAAACTCCCCTTTGCTTTATGGCATCCGTAGTGGATTACTGGTGTTAGTGAGCGTGGCATTTTTTAGTTACTTTTGGGCTAAAAGCGGGCAAACCATAGGCATGCGCGCATGGCGCTTAAAAGTACAAACCCTCGATGGTAAGCTGATTAGCTGGCAACAAGGTGCGCTAAGAGCAATATGTGCTTTATTAGGTTTGGGTAATTTAGTGGTGCTGATTGATTTTAAAAACAAACGTGCACTGCAAGATTACATAGCTAAAACAGAAGTAATTACGCTCACAAAAGAAGAAAATAAACGCATTTATCGCTCATTGGATTAGGCGCAGTTCGCTTAATTAAGCTTATTGGTGTAATCACTGATTGGTAAAGCGATACAGTAGATACAAAAAAGCGTGACTAGATAGTCACGCTTTTTTTGTAATTAAGTACGTTTACTACACACGCTTATTTAGCAAGTAGGTCGCAAAACCAATAAATAGAATGCTTGGCAACACCGCACCGACAACCGCTGGAATTTGATATACCATCACCACAGGGCCAAATATTTCATTGGTTAAGTGGAAGGTAATGCCGGTTATAACCCCCATAATGATTCGAGCGCCCATTGTAACGGTTCGCAGTGGGCCAAATATAAACGACAACGCCACTAATAACATCACCGCGATAGACACAGGCTGCATTACTTTGCGCCACAGTGCTAACTCATAGGTGCTGGTATCTTGTTCATTTTGTTTTAGGTAACTCAAATATGACCAAAGCCCAGTAAACGATAACGCTTCTGGTTTTACCGATACAACCCCTAATTTTTCTGCTGTTAACTGTGAATCGTAAAACTCTTCAGTTTGCTGTTCAGTGCTAATCTGTTCTGGCGTGATTTTAACTTTATTAACGCCACGCAACAGCCAACCATCTTTTCGGTTTACGGCTTCTTTTGCTTTCGTTATTTGAGTTAATTGCAATGACTTATCAAAATGATACATATGTACACCACGCAATACGCCTTGCTGATCAACATCTTCTATATTTATAAAGTTGCTGCCATCTTTTGCCCATACACCTTGTTTGGCATTAAAGACATCGCCCCCGTTAATAGCGTGGTTGCGTATTTCTTTCGCTTTAAGCTGTGCTTCGGGCGCTCCCCACTCACCAAGCGCCATCATACAGATAGCCATAAACATGGCTGTTTTCATTACCGAGGCAATAATCTGTAAACGCGACATGCCCGCGGCCTGCATCACCACCAACTCACTGTTTGATGCTAAAGCACCGAGTCCCGTTAAGCCACCAATGAGCGCTGCCATCGGAAAGAAAATAACCAAGTCTCCCGGCATGCTGTACACAGTGTAAATCAGTGCTGTCGCAATATCATAACTGCCACGCCCTACCGATTTTAACTGTTCAATAAATTTAATAAGGGTACTGATACCAACCAGCACCATTAATGCAAATCCTGTAGTTTGAATAATGCTGCGGCCTAAATACCAGTCGAGTGTTTTCATCATGCGCTTAACTCCCGCTTAGTCACCACTGCTTTTAACCATGCGCCGAGCGGGCGGCCTTTAATAATCAATAAACCACCAATAAACAAGGCAGATAAATGAATCCACCACAGCCCAATTGAAGGTGGTATTTTACCATCTTCAACAGCAAATTTAGCGGCATTAAGAAGGATGAAATACCCTAAATACAAGCTGATTGCAGGCACTAATTTAGCAAATTTACCTTGTCGTGGGTTAACCACACTAAGCGGAACGGCCAGTAAAGTAAGCAGTGGAATCGAAAGCGGTATTGCAATACGCCACTGCCACTGAGCAACCGCTTCTACACTTTTCATTTTAAATAAATCAAACGTTGGTACGGCTTCTAATTTACGGCGTTGATGTTCAATTTCTTGGTCTTGGATTTGTACGCTATAACCATCAAACTCTGTCAGGTTAAGCGCCGCAGATTCACCGTCTGTTTCATAACGCTTACCATCATTCAAAATAAGTTGTTGCTCACCGTTATCTTGTTCAATCACGACACCACGCTCTGCGTAGACTAACCGTGCCAAATCACCTTTCTCACGGTCAGGTAACTGGGCAACAAAAACTTTGTGAAGTTCTTTACCACCGTTTTCAATATTATGAATAAAGACAACGGCTTTTTCGTTGCCTGTTTGCTGAAAACGACCCGCTCGAAGTGCAGACAAACCAGCATCGGCTTTTGCTTGTTCTTTTAATTGATACTCTTGCTCACTCGCCCATGGTGCAATGTACAGTGTTAAGGCACCCGCAAGAATGGCCATCGCTGTACTTGAAATAAGCGTGACGCGCACAACATACCATTCACTGACGCCACAGGCTCTAAACACCGTCATTTCGCTATCGGCATAAATACGACTATAGGCCAAAATAATACCTAAAAAGATACTCAAAGGGAGAATAAGCGACGCAAGCTGCGGTAGTTTTAACGCGATCATCGAAAGCACAAGCTTTGCAGGAAGTCCTCCATCTGAGGCATCACCTAAAATCACCACAAACTTTTGCGACACAAAAATGGTCATTAAAGTTAAAAATACGGCGACCTGCGACTTTAAGACTTCAGTGGTCAAATAACGGAAAATTAGCAATGCTCGCCCCTGTTAAACATCGTGTTTCACTGGAATAGTAAGAAATTTTGAGTAAACTAGTTATTTTACTCACTTTATTATATGCCATCACAATTAAATATCATACCTAGCAAGAACATATAATCTTGCATTTATAGTACAGATGGCATCTATTATGTGATATTGATATTCACAATAAGATAAAGTTCAAAAACACGTAAATAGAGTCATAGTTTATGAGCTAATATTAGTGTTAATAAACTAAAAAATGTAAGAAAGGACTCGAAAATGAATTTCTTACCCTTATTTACTAAGGTTATACGACTCAAAATCAGGAGTGACAATGGAATTTAGCGTAAAAAGTGGTAGTCCAGAAAAACAACGTAGCGCATGTATTGTAGTTGGCGTTTATGAGCCACGTCGTTTATCGCCCATTGGTGAACAGCTAGATAAAATCAGCGATGGTTATATTTCAAATTTACTGCGCCGTGGCGACCTTGAGGGTAAGCCTGGTCAAGTATTGTTGTTGCATCATGTACCCAATGTACTGAGCGAACGCGTTTTACTTGTAGGCTGTGGTAAAGAGCGAGAGTTGGACGACAAACAATATAAACAAATCATCTCTAAAACCATTAACACGCTGAACGAGACAGGCTCTATGGAAGCGGTATGCTTTTTAACAGAGCAGCACGTTAAAAGCCGTGATACTTATTGGAAAGTACGTCAAGCCGTTGAAACGACACAAGATTGTTTATACACATTTAATCAGCTTAAAAGTAAAAAAAGCGACCCTCGTCGACCATTACGCAAAATTGTCTTCAATGTACCGACACGCCGTGAACTCACGATTGGCGAAAGTGCAATTGAGCATGGTTTAGCTATCGCAGCCGGTAGTAAATTATGTAAAGACGTTGCCAATATGCCACCTAATATCTGTAACCCAGCGTATTTAGGTGAGCAAGCACAAGAGCTTGCCGACAACTTTGACAATGTCACGGTTGAAATTATTGGTGAAGAAAAAATGGCTGAGCTTGGCATGAATTCATACCTTGCTGTCGGCCGTGGTAGTGCGAACGAGTCTGTGATGTCGGTAATTAAATACCAAGGTGCCGACAAAGACCAAGCCCCTATCGTACTCGTTGGTAAAGGTTTAACCTTTGACTCTGGCGGTATTTCAATCAAACCAGGCGAAGCCATGGATGAAATGAAATACGACATGGGCGGTGCCGCTGGGGTTATTGGCACAATGCGCGCATTGGCTCAAATGCAGTTACCTATTAATGTGGTTGGTGTGCTTGCTGGTTGTGAAAACATGCCTGGTTCAAATGCTTATCGTCCGGGTGATATTTTAACGACAATGTCAGGTCAAACTGTTGAAGTATTAAATACCGATGCAGAAGGCCGTTTAGTGCTGTGTGATGCACTCACCTATGTTGAGCGCTTTGAACCCGATACCGTGGTCGATGTAGCCACCTTAACGGGTGCCTGTATTATTGCGCTTGGTTCGCATGCAACGGGGTTACTTTCAAATCATAACCCGCTTGCCCATGACTTACTTAAAGCATCTGAGCAAAGTGGCGACCGCGCATGGCAGTTGCCACTGTGGGATGATTATCAAGAACAACTTGAAAGCCCATTTGCTGATTTCACCAACTTAGGTGGCCGTGCAGCTGGGACAATTACTGCTGCGTGTTTCTTGTCTAAATTCACCAAAAAATACAATTGGGCGCATTTAGATATCGCTGGTACAGCATGGCGCAGTGGTGGTAAAAACAAAGGTGCAACGGGTCGTCCGGTGCCAATGTTGACACAGTATTTACTAAACCGTGCTGGCATTAGCGAAGCAAGCCACGACTAAGCACGTTATTTACAGAGTAAGTAACGCTAAATAAGGCGCCAAATGGCGCCTTATTAATTGAAGCAATACGCGTTCTATGTCAAAATCTCTGCTTTGATCTGTGTATCTGTGGGGACGCCCGTCACAATGAGCATGAACGCACAATTTTACGTTCTAAAACAAGATGATAACAGCCAGCAAGCTGATAAAGCGTGTTTTGATCTTGCCGCTAAAATCGCTGCGGATCAGTATCGTCTTGGTCATCGCGTATTTATTTACGCCGATAACATCGACACGGCCCACACAATCGACGACATCATTTGGTCATTTGAACCAGATAGTTTCATACCACACAACCTACAAGGTGAAGGCCCTAAAGGCGGCGCTCCAGTAGAAATTGGTATGACGCCACCTGTCGGCAACAGAAAGATATTAATCAACTTAGCTGAACACCTGCCGGATTTTATTCGCCGTTTTCAGCAAGTTTTTGACTTTGTTCCCGTTGAGCCAACCGCTAAACAAGCTGCCCGTGAGCGGTTTAAAAAGCTTCGCCAACTGGGCGCCCATATTGCAACGCAAGAAATTGACATTTAAGCATTTATTTAAGGTTCTGTGTAATGGATAAAACCTACAATCCGCAAGATATTGAACAGTCTTTATATCAAGACTGGGAAGAAAAAGGCTACTTTAAACCATCTGGCCAAGGTGACGCATACTCAATCATGATCCCGCCACCAAACGTCACGGGTAGCTTACACATGGGCCACGCATTCCAAGACACTATCATGGATACGCTAACACGTTTAAAGCGTATGCAAGGCAACAACACATTATGGCAAGTAGGTACCGACCACGCAGGTATCGCAACACAAATGCTGGTTGAGCGTAAGCTTGCTGCCGAAGAAGGTAAAACACGCCATGACTTAGGTCGTGATGCATTTATCGACAAAATTTGGGAGTGGAAAAATCACTCTGGCGGCACAATTACCAAACAATTACGTCGCTTAGGTGCGTCAGTCGATTGGGACCGTGAACGTTTCACTATGGACGAAGGTCTATCTGAAGCCGTAAAAGAAGTGTTCGTACGTCTTCATAAAGACGATTTAATCTACCGTGGTAAGCGTCTAGTAAACTGGGATCCTAAGTTACACACAGCCATCTCTGATCTTGAAGTTGAAAATAAAGACAAGCAAGGCCATATGTGGAACCTTCGCTATCCACTCGCTGATGGCGTAAAAACACAAGACGGTAAAGACTACATCATCGTAGCAACAACGCGTCCAGAAACCATGTTAGGTGATACTGGCGTGGCTGTTAACCCTGATGATGAGCGTTACCAAGACCTGATCGGCAAAGAAATTTTACTGCCTATCGTCAATCGTCGTATTCCTATTGTTGCCGATGAACATGCCGACATGGAAAAAGGCACGGGGTGTGTGAAAATCACGCCAGCGCACGACTTTAACGATAACGAAGTAGGCAAACGTCATCAACTGCCTATGATCAACATCTTCAACAAAGATGCGGCAGTATTAAGCCAAGGCGAAAGCTATACTTTCGACGGTAAAGAGCTGGCGCTTGATGCACCTATTCCTGAACGCTTGCACGGTCTTGACCGTTTTGATGCACGCAAGGCAATTGTTAGCGAATTTGAAGAACTGGGTTTATTAGAAAAAATTGAAGACCACAGCCTAACGGTTCCTTACGGTGACCGCTCTGGTGTGGTAATTGAGCCTCTACTAACAGACCAATGGTACGTGCGTGTAGCACCGCTTGCAGAACCAGCCAAAGAAGCCGTTAAAAACGGCGACATTAAATTTGTACCACAACAATATGAGAACATGTACTTCTCGTGGATGAACGACGTACAAGATTGGTGTATTTCACGTCAACTTTGGTGGGGTCATCGTATTCCAGCTTGGTACGACAACGAAGGTAACGTGTATGTTGGCCGTGACGAAGCAGAAGTTCGCCGCGACAATAACATTGCTGATAACGTGGCGCTTAAACAAGACGAAGACGTACTTGATACATGGTTTTCATCAGCACTGTGGACCTTCTCAACACAGGGTTGGCCTGCAAACACAGATGATTTAAAAACCTTCCACCCTTCAGATGTATTGGTAACCGGTTTCGACATTATCTTCTTCTGGGTTGCGCGTATGATCATGATGACCATGCACTTCATCAAAGATGAAGACGGCAAGCCACAAGTTCCATTTAAAACCGTTTATGTCACCGGTCTTATCCGTGATGAAAACGGCGACAAAATGTCTAAATCAAAAGGTAACGTACTTGACCCAATCGATATGATTGACGGTATCGACCTTGAAAGTCTCGTTGAAAAGCGCACTGGCAACATGATGCAGCCACAGCTTGCGAAGAAGATTGAAAAGAATACCCGTAAAACATTCGAAAATGGTATTGAAGCACACGGTACAGATGCCCTACGTTTCACATTAGCGGCAATGGCTTCAACAGGCCGTGACATAAACTGGGATATGAACCGCCTTGAAGGTTATCGTAACTTCTGTAATAAACTATGGAATGCGAGCCGTTACGTATTAATGAATACGGAAGAGCAAGATTGTGGTTTTAATACTGAGGCTGAAAAGCAGTATTCACTGGCTGACCGTTGGATTTTAGGTCAATTTGAAGCCACGGTTAAAACCTACACAGAGCACCTAGAAAACTACCGTTTTGACCTTGCTGCAAACACTATCTACGAGTTCACATGGAACCAGTTCTGTGATTGGTATTTAGAGCTTACTAAGCCGGTATTATTCAAAGGCAACGAAGCACAACAACGTGGTACGCGTCATACTCTTATCACGGTATTAGAAAGCTTACTGCGCTTAATGCACCCAATGATGCCTTATATCACAGAAACAATCTGGCAACGTGTTGCTCCGCTGGCGGGTATTGAAACTGCAAACACCAGTATTATGGTGCAAGCTTTCCCTGTATACACAGCTGCAAACGTCGACAGCCAAGCAATGGACGACCTAGAGTGGGTTAAACAGTTCATTCTAGCTATCCGTAATATCCGTGGTGAAATGGATATTAGCCCAAGTAAACCATTGTCGGTTTTACTGGCTAATGCATCAGATGAAGACACGCGCCGTTTAGCTGATAACGAAGCATTCTTAGCATCACTTGCTAAGCTTGAAGCGTTCACGCTGCTTGAAAATAAAGACGATGCGCCAGCGTGTGCAACATCGTATGTTGGCAACTTGGAAATCATGATCCCAATGGCTGGTTTAATTGATGTTGAAGCTGAGCTTGGTCGTATTGCTAAGCAGCTAGAAAAAGCTGAAAAAGGCTTAGCGCAAGTACAAAATAAACTTGCCAACGAAAAGTTTGTGAACAACGCACCTGAAGCAGTTCTTGCTAAAGAGCACGCTAAGCTTGCTGAGTTTACAGATGCAAAAGACAAACTATTAGCGCAAAAGGCGAAAATAGAAAGCCTATAACGCCATACACTAAGCGCGATTAATTCGCGCTTACAAAAAAGCCGCATCATGGTATTTCATGATGCGGCTTTTTTAATTTCTAATAAGTATCAGCGATTTTTACACAGTATAAAAACCGCCTTAAATATTAAAATGTGTAGTTATACTGAGCACCTAATAGTACAGCATGACCTTTTGATTCATATTCCCATGAAACATTTTGGCCAAGTGACGCTGCTAAACTATCTTTTTCAGTGAAGTTTTGTGTTTTACCACGAAGAATACTCACACCTAAGTCGATATTTGAGTTTTCGCTGAATGCGTAATTACCACCGAACGAGAACCAGAAACGGTCTGTATCAGGAATAGAGATTGAAAGGTGTGATTGATCAGCTGGCGATTCATCGTAAGCAATACCTGCACGAAGTAATAACGCATCGCTGTACTGATAGTCAGTACCAATTGAGTAACGCATTGAATCAGAGAAATTCTCTTCTTTAGAGAAAACAGGCGTTTCACGGCTTGGTGTATACGCTTCTAATTTCTGGAAGCTATCCCAACCAGTCCATAAAATGCTGTAGTGTACGCCTAGCTTTTTGTCTAATTGGTGTGAACCAGAGAACTCAGCAATCGCTGGTAATGTTAATTTTAGCTCGCCAGGTACAGTCATGCCCGCTAAACCACCCACAGCTGCAGGTAATTGGTTTGAGTACTCACCTTCAAAATCGATATCTGTTTCGCTGCGGTAGCTAAAGCCAAAGCGGTTATTTTCATCAAGTTGGTACATTGCACCCACGTTCCAACCAAAACCATAATCGTCACCTTCAAGGTGAGCAATTTGCGTATTCGCAGGGATACCAAATGGGTTAGCACCGGCATTACGAACTACTTTTGCATCAGCGTAAACATAGTTTAAGCCAAGACCTACGCTGAACTGCTCGTTGATTTTGTACGATGCACTGGCATTCATGTTAACAGTTACGATTTCAGTTTCACCCGCAATCGAGCCTGCCGCATAGTCGTCATTAAACTCAGTTGAAAGACCAAAGTTAGAAAAAGCACCAAAACCTAACGACACTTTGTCATTTAATGGCATGGTGAAGTAACCCGCAGGAATAAATGCAGATGGAGCGATGCTATCATCATCAATTGAGTTTGCATCTAAACCATATGCAGCGCTCTGGCCTTTTAAGCTTACGTCTGGAATAACAGCAATGCCTGCCACTGAAATTTGCTTGTCTTTGAATAAAGACATAAGTGCAGGGTTACGAGCTACAACTGAAGCATCATCAGCAACGGCTGCTTCACCTGCGTATGCACGGCCTAAACCCGATACATTTTGCTCTGCTAATTGGAAAGCTGCAGCAAAGCTGTCAGCAGAAACAACAGCAAGTGATGCTGCAATTAATGTTTTAGTGAACTTCATAAATCTGTGTCCTCTTGCAATCTAATGCGTTAGCGATACCAATTTATAGTGCAACCAGCTAGTTAGCTTTTAAAGTTAGCGCTAGATGTTGGTATTAGATGTTTTATTCTAATAATTACAAACTTTCGAACATTACCTTAATTAAGATCAAAAAACTGTAATTTTTCGTTAGAAATAGGTAAAAAACCCACATTTTAACAACAAGATAACAACTTATTAAAACTCATCAGATCTCTGGTAACAAACAGCAATTGATATCAATTATCATTTGCATTGACATCTTTTTAGCATCGCTTTAGACTAAAAACAGTGTGTTAATGGATCAGGCATGGTTATGGAAATCGCTTTTATTTTTACTGCATTGCTCTTATGTGGAGTCAGTGTTTACTACTTCTGTAAAGCAAACTACTGTGCTTGCACCAAAGCCGGTGAGTGCGATAACCCCGTTAATCAGTATTGGTTAGGTGCGATGTGCAGCGCGGTTATGTCGTTATTGTTGTGTTGTGTTGCTTTGCATGTCGAAAAAGGCACATTATTGTGGCTGGTATTAATGGTAAGTTGTTTTAGTGGTGCATTTATTTCAGCTAAACGTAATGCCAAAAAGCGCTGCACTAAAGCTAAACAAGCAAATGCTCTTTTAACAAACGAGCCAAATTAAGCTGATAATCAAGCGGTTTGATACTAGCAACAATCTTTAATTCATGGTTTTCGCTTAAATTAACATCTTTAGCGGTAATATGGTGCTTGTGTTTAGCATTATAAAATATTTTTACTTTAGGCTTTATAGGGTTCTCGTGATTCCCTTCCATCACTAACGCAAGGCGTTCATTGTTAAGCTTAACAATTGTGCCAACTGGATGTACTCCCAAGCACTTAATAAACCGCTGTACAAGTTCTGAGTCAAACAGGTGCTTATTAGCCAACAAGTAACGTAATGCCGAGATAGGCTCTTCGCCTAATTGATGAGGGCGGTCTGCTGTCATTGCATCATACACATCGACAATGGCCATCATTCGCGCTGGCCGACTCAGCTTTTCAGCGCCAATGCCACGCGGGTAGCCACTGCCATCTAAGCGTTCATGATGATTAACGACCATATCAAGCATTAAAGGGCTAATTCCCTTTTCACCTTTAATCACACCTAAGCTTTGTGCGACATGTTTTCTAACAACCTGCATTTCTGTGTCATTCAATGCACTGGGCTTTGATAGCACTCCTTGCGGCATTTTTGCTTGCCCTATATCATGCAAAAGCGCCCCCATAGCAAGCTCTTTTATCGTTTTTTCTTTGTAGCCTAGATACTTAGCAAACACACTAACTAAAATTGCGGTATTAATCATATGACGCCAATTATAGATATGCTTGTCTTTAAGACGCGTTAATATCGTCAGCGCATTGTGATTTCGAAACACAGAGCCGACAATATCAACCGCAATATCATCTAATAAACTCATATTCATTTTCAGACCCGCGGTGATGTCTGAGTAAAGTGCTTGTAATTTACGGCTGTACTGTTCGTAGTGAACACTCGCCTTAAGAAACTCCTGCTCAACCGTTACAGCGTGCGACTTAGTATTAAGGGCGTCAGTTTGCTCTACAATTGGTTTGCTTGGTTCTGCAACTGGTTGGTATTTTTTAGGAAGCGCAACATCACTCTGAGCAAAATCGATAAGGAGTTCTTCAACGCCCTCAGAAATTAAACGCTTAATAATGGTTTTATCACGCACTAAACCACGCGTTTTTATTTTAATGCTGTTTATGTGTTCTTGTTGCTTACTGACACTGTCAACAAACATCCCTGGTACAAGTTCGGCAATCGGTAAGGTGATTAACATAAAAAGGTTAGTGCATAAAAAATCGAGTTTTCATTATCGCCCAACCGAAAAAAATGTCTATAGATCAAGTCTCGAATACGAAATAGGTATGAGTTAATTTTAGAGGTTAGAGGTTAGAGGTTAGAGGTTAGAGGTTAGAGGTTAGGAAATTATAAGCGCGATTGTATATCGCGCCATAATTCAGACAGTAACGCGGGGTAAACCCGCTGCTACATTTTATTCCTGAAAGTATGTGCCCCAACCGTCATACTCAACGTCACATTGCTGTGCAAGAGCTTCTAATTTATCAACATCTTCCATTATGACTTCAACGTCAAGCTCAGCTTCAACAACGACGTCAAAGCTCCATACTTTTTGGCCATCTTCTAGCTCAAGTTCTGCAGGTTCTTCAACATCGTAGCCAAGTTTAAATGCGGCTAGCGCAGCTTGCTCTAATTTTTCGAAGTTTTCACTTACGAAGTGATGTTCAACTTCATACAGTACTTCAGGATCTGAGCCATCTTCAAGGAGTGAAGTAACAATGTCTTCACTAATTTCGCGCCAATTTTCCATTATTTATTTCTCACTTGAGCATCTAATTCAGTTATTTTAGCAGCCATAATATTATGAACATGCGACGCATGCTCACGTGCAGTTACGTCTTTATCAAGATAAATCGGCGCTAACATTTCAAGGTAAATTGTACCATTGTCTAAGCGGTTTAGCTTAATAGTTTTATGCGTGGTACTCATACAAACAGGCACAATGGGAACATCTGCACTCATTGCGGTATGAAATGCCCCCGTTTTAAAAGGCAGTAAACCGCGACCATAACTCCGAGTTCCCTCTGGGAACATCCACACAGACAGACCTTTTTGCTTTATTTTTTCGGCTGATTTAGAAATGGTACCCGCTGCTTTTGAGCGGTTTGCACGGTCAATTAAAATATTACCTGAAAGCCAGTATAGCTGACCAAAAAACGGAATCCACTTTAAGCTTTTTTTACCAAGGCTGACGCAATTTTCTGGCACCATCGCGGGTAAGGTGAATATGTCGTAGTTGTTTTGATGATTTGCTACATACACTGCTGGACCCACATTTTTAGCGTCAGGGTGATAAGTCAGCTCAAGCTTAACGCCTAGCAACACCGCCATTTTACTAAACCAACCTGAAACAATGTGCACATTATTATTGTGAAATGGTTTAAAAATGCATAAAAGCAAACCAAACACACAGCTTAGAACAATAAATAACGCCATGATAATAATACGAAAAACAGCTAACAAACGGATTCTCCTCGAGTAAATCAGCGCGCATTATAACGTGAAATATGTCATTACCATAGCTTTTGGCGTACATGTGTGCGCTAAGATATTAATCTCTTTTCGTTGCAATAAAAAAGGCCTGCTTAGCAGGCCTTCTTAATTTATTCACTCAAATCTGTTGAGGATTCGTCTGGTTCATCGGTGTGTGTTATTTCTACCACCGCTTCATCTACACGCTGTAACCCTCGTGGTAGCTTATTACCTCGTCGACCGCGCTCACCATGATAATGCTCAAGATCACTTGGTTTTAAGGTTAATTTACGCTTGCCTGCATGAAGTGTCACACTGCTGCCCTCTGGCACCACCGCAAGTACTTTTACAAACTCTTCACGGGCTTGTACTTTTGCACTAGGAATAGAAATAATCTTGTTTCCCTTGCCTTTGCTTAGCTTAGGTAAATCACGTAATGGGAATAACAGCATACGGCCTTCATTTGAAATCGCCATACAGTAATCTGTCGCAACATCACTCACACGGATAGGAGCAAGTAGTTCTCCGCCTTTAGGCACACTAACCAACGCTTTACCATTCTTGTTCTTACTAACAAGATCTTTAAAGTCGCTAATAAAGCCATAACCTGCATCTGAAGCCATCAATAATACTTGATTGTCTTCTGCCATCACCACATGTTCAAAGTTAGCCCCAGAGCTTAAATTAAAGCGCCCTGTCATTGGCTCACCTTGGCTTCGCGCTGACGGTAAGCTGTGCGCATCCGTGGCAAATGCTCGACCACTTGAGTCAAGGAACACCGCAGGCTGGTTGCTCTTACCTCGCGCCGATGCTTTGTAGTTATCGCCTGATTTATAACTGAGTCCTTCCACATCTAAATCATGGCCTTTACCGACACGTGCCCAGCCTTTTTCAGACAGCACAACAGTGACTGATTCTGATGGAATAAGATCTTTCTCGCTCAACGCTTTTGCTTCAACACGCTCAACAACAGGCGAACGACGATCATCTCCGTACATTTCAGCAGCTTCTTGAATTTCTTTCTTCATTAACGTCGACATACGACGATCTGAGCCTAGCGTTTGCTCTAATTTATCACGCTCTTTGGCAAGCTCATCCTGCTCGCCTTTAATTTTAAACTCTTCAAGTTTTGCTAAGTGACGTAGTTTTAATTCTAAAATCGCTTCGGCTTGCGTGTCTGTTATTGCGAAACGCTCCATCAGCACTGGCTTTGGCTTATCTTCAGTACGGATGATTTCAATCACTTCATCAATATTTAAGAAAGCAGTTAATAAACCTTCTAAAATATGTAAGCGCGCAAGTACTTTATCTAAACGGTACTGTAAACGACGACGTACTGTTTCACGGCGGAACGTTAACCATTCAGTTAAAATGCTGAGTAAATCTTTTACTTGTGGGCGTCCATCTAAACCCAGCATATTTAAGTTTACGCGGTAGTTCTTTTCTAAATCGGTTGTCGCAAATAAGTGAGCCATTAATGGCTCTGCTTTAATGCGATTTGAGCGCGGTACAATAACGATACGCGTTGGGTTTTCGTGATCAGATTCATCACGTAAATCTGCCACCATTGGCAGCTTTTTCGCATTCATTTGCGCAGCTATTTGTTCAAGTACCTTAGCACCTGAACATTGGTGCGGTAGCGCCGTAATAACAATATCACCATGTTCTTCGGTGTAGATTGCACGCATTTTAATTGAACCACGACCAGTTTGATAAATTTTACGAATATCGTCTTTTGGTGTGATGATCTCAGCTTCTGTTGGGTAATCAGGCGCATGCACTAATTCCAGCAGTTCTTCGATTTCAGTTTTTGGTTTATCGAGTAATAAACAACATGCACTCGCCACTTCACGCACATTGTGTGGTGGAATATCGGTTGCCATCCCCACCGCGATACCCGTCACACCATTAAGTAAAATATGCGGTAAACGAGCAGGCAGCACCATCGGCTCATCTAATGTGCCATCAAAGTTAGCCGTCCAATCAACAGTTCCCTGCCCAAGCTCTTTAAGTAAAACTTCTGAGAACTTTGATAAACGTGCTTCGGTATAACGCATGGCAGCAAATGACTTAGGGTCATCAGCGGCCCCCCAGTTACCTTGCCCATCCACCAGCGGATAACGGTAAGAAAACGGCTGCGCCATTAAGACCATGGCTTCGTAACATGCGCTGTCACCATGTGGATGGTATTTACCTAAAACATCACCCACGGTACGCGCTGATTTTTTATATTTTGCTTGTGCCGATAAGCCCAACTCACTCATCGCATAAATAATACGGCGCTGTACAGGTTTTAGACCATCGCCTACATGCGGTAAGGCGCGGTCCATAATGACGTACATCGAATAATTTAAATAGGCGTCTTCAGTAAAGCGCCCCATTGTTTGTTGTTCTATGCCCTGCATCAGCAAGGTATCTGTATCACTCATTAACGCTTACCTATTTTTTCTTAGCGCTAACGCGGTAAATCGCATTAGCGTAATCGTCTGAGATCAATAAGCTGCCATCTGCAAGTTCTGCAAATGCAACTGGGCGACCAAATGTTTCTTCATTTTGCATAAAGCCAGTAATGAATGGGGTGTACTTTGTAATACGGCCTTGTTCAACATTGGCTAGCATGACTCTATAACCCGACTTTTTCGAACGATTCCACGAACCATGCTCAGCAACAAATAACTGTTCTTTGTAGTTGGCCGGAAATTGCTTACCGTTGTAGAAATGAATACCTAATGGTGCAACATGCGCCCCCAGCGCCAGTGCAGGTGATTTGTAATCAGCAATACGCTTACCTTTGCCAAATTCAGGGTCTAAAATAGCCCCTGCATGCACATAAGGGAAACCGTAATGAGCGCCTTCTTCTCCTTCACCTACTCGGTTAATCTCGCATGGAGGCATGTCATCGCCCATCATGTCACGGCCATTGTCACTGAACCAAAAAGCATGGGTAGTTGGGTGATAATCAAAGCCCACTGAATTACGTACACCTTTGGCAATCGTTTTAATTTCTTTGGTATCAACATCCAAAGAGAAAATACGGCCGTACTTGTCATCTTCTGCACAAATATTACACGGTACACCAACAGGAACAATTAACTCCCCCGTTGGCGCAAAGCTAATAAACTTCCAGCCATGGTGACGATCGGTTGGGAACTTATCGTAAACCACCTCAAATTTGGGTGCTTTTAAATGTTTATCAATTTCTTTAAAACGAATAATACGTGACACTTCAGCAACGTATAAATCGCCGTCTTTTATTGCTAAACCCGACGGCATTTCGAGCCCTTTGGCAATCACAATTTTCTTATCTGCTACACCATCACTGTTATGATCGATAAGCGCATAAACATTGCCCGCTTTTCGCGAGCCGACATACACAATGCCTTTTTTAGAAACGGCAATTTGACGCGCATTCTCAACATCATCTGCAAATAAACTAACGTTGAAGCCATCAGCAACCGTTAGTTTATCTAAAATATCTTTTGCCATCACTGGCGCTGACAACAAGCTCAGTGATAATAATGAAGTCAGTATTTTTTTCATTTTTCTTGCCTTTTAATTCATTTTCAGCAACTAAGTTGCAGCTCTATATTTAAACTTGTGCACGATTACCGTGATCTTCTAGCCACTGACGACGGTCTGAAGAACGCTTTTTAGCAAGCAACATGTCCATCATTTCCATGGTTTGCTCTTCCTCATCAAGTGTTAGCTGCACTAAGCGACGTGTATTAGGATCCATGGTGGTTTCGCGTAATTGCAGCGGATTCATCTCACCAAGACCTTTGAAGCGTTGTACATTAACTTTACCGCGTTTTTTCTCTGCTTCTATCCGGGCTAAAATGCCATTTTTTTCGTCTTCATCAAGGGCGTAATACACATCCTTACCAATGTCGATTCGAAATAAAGGGGGCATTGCCACGTACACATGGCCTTTTTTGATAAGCGCAGGAAAGTGACGCACAAACAATGCACACAACAAGGTGGCAATGTGTAATCCATCCGAGTCAGCATCCGCTAAGATACAGATTTTATTGTAGCGCAGACCTGATAGGTCACTTGAATCAGGGTCAATGCCGAGTGCCACCGAAATATCGTGAACTTCTTGCGATGCCAAAATTTGCCCAGACTCTACTTCCCACGTATTTAAGATTTTACCTCGCAGCGGCATAATCGCTTGGAACTCGCGATCACGTGCTTGTTTAGCCGAACCACCCGCCGAGTCACCCTCAACTAAAAACAGTTCAGTGCGGTCATTATCTTGCGCGCTGCAATCTGTTAACTTACCAGGTAATGCAGGGCCTGAGGTAATGCGTTTACGCACTACTTTTTTGGCTGCACGTAAACGACGTTGCGCATTAGAAATACATAAATCGGCAAGTAACTCGGCAGTTTCGGTATGCTCGTTTAACCATAAACTAAATGAGTCTTTCACCACACCAGACACAAATGCAGCACATGAACGCGAAGACAGCTTTTCTTTTGTTTGACCTGCAAATTGCGGGTCTTGCATTTTAACTGACAGCACATAACTACAACGCTCCCAAATATCATCTGGGGTCAGTTTTACACCACGTGGCAGTAAGTTTCTAAACTCACAAAACTCACGCATCGCCTCTAAAAGCCCTTGGCGCAAGCCGTTTACATGGGTTCCGCCCTGTGCGGTTGGAATTAAGTTTACATAGCTCTCGGCAATCGATTCACCACCATCAGGTAACCACACAACTGCCCAATCAGCGCCTTCTGTTGAGCTGGCAAACTCACCTATAAACGGCTCTTTAGGCAAGACATCAAAGCCTTTTACAGCCTCATTTAAATAGTCTTTTAGGCCTGTTTCGTAGTACCACTCGAGTGTTTCTTTAGTTTGCTTATTGGTAAATTTGATGCGCAAACCTGGGCATAATACGGCTTTGGCTTTTAATAAGTGATTAAGCTTGGTGATCGAAAAGTTCGCTGAGTCAAAATAGCTGGCATCAGGCCAAAAACGAACCGTTGTCCCGGTATTACGCTTACCAACCGTGCCAATTACGTTTAAGTCTTCGACTTTATCGCCGTGTTCAAAGGCCATTCTAAATTGCTGCGCATCGCGGCGAACAGTCACTTCAACACGAGTAGATAGCGCATTCACAACCGAAATACCTACGCCGTGCAAACCACCTGAGAATTGATAGTTCTTATTTGAGAACTTACCGCCTGCATGTAGCTTGGTAAAAATAAGCTCTACCCCAGGAATTCCTTCTTCAGGGTGAATATCGATTGGCATCCCTCGGCCATCATCAATGACTTCTAATGAGTTATCTTCATGAAGAATGACATCTATTTTTGTTGCATGGCCTGCCATTGCTTCATCGACACTGTTATCGATAACCTCTTGGCCTAAATGATTAGGACGCACCGTGTCGGTATACATACCAGGGCGGCGTTTAACAGGTTCTAACCCGTTTAAGACTTCAATTGCTTCGGCGTTATAATTTTGCTGACTCATAGTTTTTATATCTTTTATGCGCTTAGCTATGTTTTACGTGATTTTAAGAAAATCTACAATACTTGCAAAGGTTTGTTCGAAGCCGATAAAACTATGATCGCCTCCAAATTCAACGCGTTGCTTACACTGAGAATAATATTTAACCGCCTCTTGATAAGGCAGTACTTCGTCGCCTGTTTGCTGTAACAAATAGAGTAATGACGGCGTTTTTATTTGCGCTAAATACAAGCTGCGCAATGCATCCATATGCCGCTTATCAAGCTCATAATGAACATTTTGATACGGGTTATAGTTTGGCCCCAAGAGATTATCAAGCAGCTCAAAAGGACGAACCGCGGGATTAATGAGAACAGCAGGGAGGCCATAACGCTGCGACAAATACGTCGCATAAAACCCACCAAGCGAACTGCCTAACAACACGGTATCTGCCGTGATGAGCTGTTCTAGCTGTAGCATGGCATGCAATGGCTCATGGGTTAAACGAGGCACTTGATAGTCAACATCAAATTGCGCCATATGCTCACCAAAACGCACCGCTTTATAGGACTTTTCAGAGCTGTTAAAGCCATGAATATAAATTACCCGTTTAGCCATACTACATCCGTTGTTAACTGCACGCTATGCGTATCATCAAAGTTTAGGGTAATTAAACGAAAAGCAGGCCCTAAATCCTCTTGCTGCCACTGTGTAGTTTGCTTGGTAAACTGGATGGAGCTTGCGGGTGTCGCGTATATATTCAAGCCGCGAAATGCATACTTATAATCATGATGAACGTGACCATGAAACAACGCGATGCAGTGATGAGTGTTCACCAACGCATTTAACAATTGCGGGCCATTTTCAAGGAGGTGTTTATCGAGATAACCGTTTATAGGTAATGGGTTATGATGACAAAACACCACACTAGGTATGTCATCCACTCCCTTACTAAGCTCCTCTAAATGCGCCTGCTTTACCCACCCCGCAGGTGTTGCGCCTTTCGAGTTAGCCAACAATAATTGCCCACCCTGAAAAGTAATTCGCTTATGGCTTAAAATGTGAGAACCCGCAATCGCATGGTATTCCTGTAATTCATCGTGATTACCCGGCAACCAAAATACGGGACACAACAACGGTGAATCCGCAATTAGTTTAGCGAATAACTGGTATGAATCGCTGCTATGATCTTGCGTTAAGTCACCACCAAATACAACGCAGTCGACTTGATGCTCTGCAATTGCGGCTAAACAACGTGCAAAATACTCTGCGGTATTAACCCCAAAGTACTCGCCACTTTGATCTTTAAATAAGTGGCAATCTGTAATATGGGCAACCGTTAACTGCGATTTTTCAAAATGGTAAGCGTCGCTAAACCAAGCCATTGTTAACATCCCAATTTAATACTGCGCGACCATTTTCAACACAAGCCACTAACCAGTCATATAAAAAAGCATTCAGCTGATATTTCTCGTCTTTTTGATGCATATTTGGATTAGGATAAGCATACGAAGGTTTAATGCGCTGATGAAAATCATGATGAATTATTTCGGCGACTTTCGCATCATGGTACATACGAACGGTTAAATACAGCGGTTTAACCGAATGTACGTGCCCCGCTTCCTGGCTAATCGAGATATCCATGGTGTACTTTGCTGTATTGTCAATTTTGACCACAAAAGTACTACTTCCCAACTGAACTTTACGTTCTTGGTCAACTTGACGCTCTTGAGGAAGTAACTTTAATGCACGCACATAATTGTGCTCACACAAAGTTAAGTACTTAGGTAAGCTCTGAATGTAACGTTGTTCAGCCGTGACGTACGTCAAAATGCCCCCTACTCGTTAGTCGTTTTGCAAATCAGACACTATACGTTGCCTGTTCAGTGCTAACCATTGTAGCGAAATAACCGTTGCAGCATTGTCTATTTCACCTTGCTCCAATCGCAGCATGGCTTCATCATATGACATTATATGTGTTTTGATGTCTTCATCTTCGTTATCAAGACCAAAAATACCACCTTGGTATTGAGATAGGTCAGTATAGGCTAAATACAAGAACAAACGCTCTGTTGTTCCACCCGGACTTGAAAGATACGACATCATGAATTCAAGTTTATCAAGCTCAATCCCCGCCTCTTCAAACGCTTCGCGTTTGGCGACTTCTTCATAGTCAGTACTGCCATCAGCCATACCCGCTATGCATTCAAGTAACCAAGGAGAGTGTTTTGAGGCCAATGCCCCAATGCGTATTTGCTCAATTAACAACACCTGATCAGTCACCGGATCATAAGGAAGTACGGCAACCGCATGGCCTCGTTCTAATATTTCACGCTTTACTTCGACAGACTGTCCACCGGCAAACAGTGCATGACGAAAGCAATATAAATTGATCTTAAAAAAACCATCATAAACACGTTCAATAGGCTTTAACTCTATGTCGTCATGGCTAAATTGTGAGATTGCGGTTATTTTCATTCTCTATTTCCTATACATTATGCGTAAAAAATACGGCCAATTATATTCTGTTACACTTGGACATGCAGATTTACGTATTTTTTTTTTGGTTATTCATTAAAAAAGAGTACCATGGTGACAGTACGAAAATTGTCTAAGGACTGAACGAACAATGAAAAAAACACTACTCGCTGCGCTTATCGGTTTTTCAAGCGCATTGACTGCAACAGCAAGTTACGCTGAAGACCTACTTCAAGTTTACGAGATTGCAACAGCAAACGATCCTACCGTACTTAAAGCAAAAGCCCAAGCAGATGCGCAAGCTTATGAGAGCGATCGCGCGTTAAGTGCACTATTACCGCAAATTGGTCTTAGCCTTGGCTATGAATCAACAGATTCAACATTATACGAAGGCACTGATGCGACAGGTTATGCTGAGTTTAGTCGCGATACAGATGTATTCAGCCGTGGCATCAGCTTAAGCCAAACATTATTTGATTTAGGTGCTTGGAATACCCTAGGTATTGCTGATAAACAGGCTTTACAAGCATCTGCACAATACGACTTTGCAAAACAAGATCTTATCGTGCGTGTGGCAGAAGGCTATTTCAATGTATTGAGCGCGATTGATAACTTAGAGTTTGTGCAAGCTGAGAAACGTGCCATTGAGCGCCAACTTCAACAAACAAAAGAGCGGTATGCAGTGGGTTTAACCGCGATAACTGACGTTCATGAAGCTCAAGCTCAGTTTGATAACTCAGTCGCAAAAGAAATTGTTGCTAAGAACAGTGTCGAAACAGCGCGTGAGCAACTGCGTGAAATCACGGGTAAATATCATGCTAAATTAGACATGTTGAACACGGACACTTTTTCAACGGTTGCACCTAGTAAACAGTCAACTGATTACATAAAAATCGCTGAAGAGAAAAACTTAAATCTGCAAGTGTCAAAAGTGACTGTCGATATTGCAAAAGATCAAATCGACTTAGCAAAAGCAGGACACTACCCTAAGCTGACACTCAACGCATCGTACAGTGACGGCCTAGAAGATTTAAATAAAAACTCACATGAGCCACGCACAGATACGGCCAGAGTGGGCGTTAATTTCAGTGTACCAATTTACTCTGGCGGAGCAACCGTAGCTGCGACAGATCAAGCGCGTGCATTCTACGTTGCAGCAAGCGAAGATTTAGAAGCAAGCTTACGTGCAGTTACACGTTCTGTTATTACGTCTTATAACCAAGTGGTTTCAGATATCGCTACATACAAAGCACTTCAACAAGCGGTTGTGTCAGCCGAAAGTGCATTAAAAGCGACTGAAGCAGGTTTTGAAGTCGGTACACGTACCATTGTTGACGTACTGATCAGCACACAAAATCTTTATAACGCGAAAAGTAACCTTGCCAACGTACGTTACCGTTATGTTGTTTCTACATTACGCTTGAAGCAAGCTGCGGGTACATTAACAGGTGAAGACCTCGTCGCGATTAATCAAGGATTAAAAGAAATCTAAGTATTTCTTATCATTCTTGACGATTCTATAAGCCAGCTATTGCTGGCTTTTTGTATTTTTAAACACTTACAGTTAAACTAGCTTTTTTATTTTTAGAGATAATTTTTGTGGTTAGTTCATCTCCCTTTAAAGCGTCTTTTTTAGGCCCTCGTTATTGGCTTACTTGGGTTGGCGTATTTTTTCTGTATTTAATTTCTTGGTTACCACATAAATTCCAATTATTTCTCGGCAAACTCATCGGCCGTTTAGTGCATCGCTTTATGAAGCGCCGCCGCCATATTGCAGAAGTAAATATTCGGTTATGTTTTCCTAATATGCCTGAACACGAGCAACGTGAGTTGGTACTAAAAAACATGGAAAACACCGGCATAGCCATGATGGAAACAGGCATGGCTTGGTGGTGGCCAGAGTGGCGAATTAAAAAAGTGTTTGGTTCAGTAACAGGACTTGAACACTTTGAAAAAGCGCAGCAATCGGGTAAAGGAGTTTTGTTACTGGTTCCACATTTTTTACATTTAGAAATGGCCAGTCGAATCATGGGAATAAAGCACCAAGGCATAGGCTTTTATCGCCCACACAATAACCCATTGATGGAATACTTCACCACCAACGGGCGGTTGCGTTCTAACGAATACCTAATTGGCAAACGCGATGTAAAAGGCTTACTACAAGCGCTTAAAAACAAAAAAGTATGCTACTACTTACCTGATCAAGATTATGGCCGTAACCGTTGTGAGTTTGCGCCCTTTTATGCTGTTCAAGATGCAGCAACCACCACGGGAACATTACTTTTTTCAAGCAGTAAATATTGTGAAACGGTGAGCTTGACTAGTCGCAGAGATGAGCAAGGGCGTTATCATTTAACGGTACTGCCGGCTCTTGAAAATTTTCCATCTGGCGATAACCTGACAGATGTGACGCGTGTTAACCAACGTATGGAACAGGCAATCGACTTAGCGCCCGAACAATACATGTGGTTACACCGCCGTTTTAAAACACGCCCTGATGAGAATGCCCCTTCTTATTATAAGTAGAGTGACAATTTTTAATTTGTATGGTTTTATTAAACGAGTAAACAACAAGAGAATTAGAAATGTGGTTTTGGGTTAAGCATTTATCATTAGCTGTAATTTTAATTGCTGCTGCGATTTATTTTTTATTTGGCAGCGGGCCAGTTCTTGATATCAAGGATACTCAGAATGCTGCAGCACAGGGACTATCCCGTTTTTACGCTGCCCTTAGAAATCAAGTGAACAGTAAAGACAACGAGCGTGATAAATACGTGCTCAAGTTGCCCGCACCTGAAACAAGCCTTGATATGGCGTTGTTTGAACGAGAAAAAGTCGTTGAGCCCTCTTCACCTAACTGGACGGGTGATGTGCAACCGCGTCGCTTTGAAAACGGCACAACCCTCAAGGATGTGTTGTCCGATTACGCACGTAACGAAGACATTGTGTTGTATTGGTATTTAAGCAAAGATTACGTTGTTAAAGATCACTTTCGTGTTGATAGTAATTTTGTCTCTGCCCTGTACCAAGTAGGCAGGGCAATTAACGACGACTTTGAAAGCGAGGTGTATACATTTTTCTGCTTTAAGCAAAGAGCAGCGGTGATCACTGAACTGCCCTCTGCTTATGTACGTGAAAACTGCCGTCGTTTAAAAAGCTAATACTTGCTGCCACACCTGCTTTACAAGTGCTATGTGCTGAGTTAGCTCAGCACGAGGGGCACAACGGCCTTGCTGATTTAAACTCATCATATGATAACGCGAGCGATACTCAATGTATGCAGCGACTAAATCGCGCTGCATACGTTCTGAAATACACCCAAAACGAGCGGCATCAGCCAAAATGCGCACATTATCAGACCAACATGTCAGCGCACGGTGCTGATGCGCATTTTTGAGCACAACATATTGAGTGATAAATTCGATATCGGTTATACCGCCTTGGTCTTGCTTTAAATCAAATAACTCTTCGGTCCCCTTGGCAAGATGGGCACGCATTTTTTCGCGCATTTCAACCACGTCTTTTTGTAATTTGTCTGCTTCACGCGCTTGGCACAATACATCTTGACGAATTTCTGCAAAACGTTCACTCAACGATGCCTGACCGTAGATCATACGCGAGCGTACAAGGGCTTGATGCTCCCATGTCCAGGCCTGCGTTTGCTGGTAGTGGTAGTAGCTTTCAAGATTAATTGCGAGTAACCCCGACGCCCCTTCAGGGCGCAGACGCGTATCCAGCTCATACAAAATGCCTGATGCTGTACGAGTATTAAATAAGTGCATTAATCGCTGAGCGAGTTTTAAATAAAATTGACGCGAATCAATCGACTTGTCGCCATCGGTGTAGCTACTGCCATCGTGGTTGTGAACAAACACTAAATCGAGATCAGAGTCGTAGCCCACTTCAAATCCCCCCGTTTTTCCATAAGCAATAACTGCAAATCCTTTTTCTTGCTCCGAGGTATTTGTTGGTCGGCCAAAACGCTCAACACAAGCATGCCATGCAATATTAACCGCTTGCTCTACAATCGCTTCTGCAAGCGCAGTTAAGTGATCGCTTACTTTCATGACATCAAGAACACCTGTGGCATCGGCCGCGGCAATCCGCAATTGATGAGTTTGCTTAAACTGGCGTAAAGCTTCCATTTGTAACTCAAGATCGCCATGCTCAATGCGTAGAAAATACTGCCTAATTTCATCTTTGTAAGCAGATAACGGCGTTGGTTTGTATAGCACCTGGGGATCAATTAATTCATCAAGCAAAATTGGATAACGAGAAATATGTTCGCCAATCCATTTACTATGACAGCACAGTGCAACCAATTGATTAAGTGCACCTGGGTTTTCATATAAAAGCTCTAGGTAAGCCGTTCGCGAGATAATTTTATTCAGCACTTGGCAAATCATGGTAAAGGCATCGCTACTCGCTTTCGTTACCGTAAGTTGCTTAAGCAATAGTGGCATGAGTTTATCGAGAATATCACGACCACGGGTGCCTATTTTGGCTTTTGTTAAGCGTGCTTTAAAATCATCAAGCGCAGTCTGCCAATCTAGATTAGGCTCGCACATCAAACTGACGTCGGTCATTTCCCATGCACTGATAAATTCACTTTCACATGGGTCTGCACTGTCACTTTCAAAGCCTATCACCTGCTCAAACTCACCGTGCACGTCGGCCATTATTTTATTAATAGCCACAAGACAGCTATCAAAATCGGGCTGCTTAAGTAAGTAGCATAAACGCTGCTGATTTTGCGCGTCATCTGGCAATGTTTGTGTTTGTTTGTCTGCGAAAATTTGTAAGTACTGTTCAATACGACGAAGCGCTAAGTAATTATGCTTAAGTAAATCAGCTTCTTTTTTCTCAATCACTTGATTATTAACAAGCTCTTGCAAAGCTAATAAGAGCGACTGAGTTTGCAAGTTAGCTTCGCGCCCGCCGCGAACCATTTGCAGTGCTTGCACCACAAATTCCACCTCACGAATTCCGCCTGCGCCAAGTTTTATGTTATTAGTTAAACGTTTTCGGCGTACTTCTTGTGCGATCATTTGTTTCATTTTTCGTAAAGATTCAATCACCGAAAAATCGATATAACGTCGGTATACAAAGGGCCTTAGTAGCTCATAAAACTCTTTCCAGTAACCATTTTCAGCGCCAATTAAACGCCCTTTAAGCATGGCGTAGCGCTCCCACTCACGCCCTTGTTCTTGGTAATAATCTTCAAGTGCTTGAAAGCTCATGACCAGAGGGCCACTTTCGCCAAATGGGCGCAGACGCATATCAACACGAAAAACTTGGCCATTAACGGTGGTTTGATTTAGCGCCATAATAAGCTTTTGGGCAACCTTTGTGTAAAAAACCTGTGCTTCGACAGAGCGACGTCCACCTTGGGTTGCGACATCTCGCGGGTATGAAAAAATCAAATCAATATCAGACGAATAATTAAGCTCTTTGCCCCCTAATTTCCCCATGCCAAGTACCATCATAGGAATGGCCTCTCCAGCACTGTTCAGCGGTGTGCCACTCACGTTTGCTACTTGTGCAAATGCCCACTGATTCGCACTGTCGATAAGTTGATCTGAAAGCTCGGAGATATAAGCAATGCTGTCATCAATCGGGTTTTGGCAACATAAGTCTAAATAGGCGACTTTTAGCCAATATTTTTCTCGGTATACACGCAATTTTGCCATTGCCGCCGCATCATCAAGGGTTGAGAGTTCATTGCTATTGAGGGGCGGTTCTGTGGTGCGATTAGCAAGTTCATTGGTATCTAACAACCACGCTTTTAATGTTGGTTGCGATTGTAAGCAGCTCCAGGCAAAGTCACTTAAAGACAATAAGTTAACAATACTTGGTTCAACATCTTGGCCTGGATACAAATCAGCAAAGCGTGTCTGACCTAGCTGCTGAAGCGCTTCTGGAAGCGGGTGTAAATTACTCATTAAATACTCTCTTTTAACTTACCTGTAACCGTACTAGAATGATTATCAAAGAATCTTTTTAGCAGGGATCTGCATGCAATATTTATCACTATCTAACACTAGTTTACTTGCGATTGCCATTAGTTTCGCTGTAATTTGCGTCACCATCGTGCTCCTACGCATCCTAACGCAAATCAAAGCAAAACAAGCGCTTAAGGAAGAACTAGCCCAGCATGATAACTTTGCAATGGGGATCAGCTTTGCCAGTGAAATCTTAGTAGTGATCGCGACTATCGCGTACATTTTTGATGAAATTAGTTTAAGTGCAGCCCAGTCTAACCCACTCAAGGTGGTTATTTTAATAGTGTTATTATTTGCCTTTATTAAAGTCGGCCACTTAATTCATCGCAAATGGATTCTATATCGCTTTAACGAAGAGGCCGCCATTCTCAAGCAAAACGTGTGTGCCGCGCTTGTAGACTCCGGTATGTTAATCGCAAACTGTATTATCAGTTTAGGACTTTACAACTGGTGCCATACTCAAGGATACAGTAGTTTATTAATCGCAACGGTCAGCTTCTTTGTATTACAAGGGATGTTTGCGCTGGACAGTAAAATTCGTGAATACCGCTTTGCTAAAGCAAATCAAGGTGCCTCATTACAAAGTAACTTTAATTTAGAAAACACCTCTATTGGTATTCGCTATGCGGGTAAGTCTATTGGCCTTGCATTGGCGGGTTACGCTGGTCTTGCCAGTGCTTCATTTATAAGTGGTAAGATGGTTGAAAACTTATTTACTTTAGTGTCTCACTGTGGTGCGATGTGGGTATTGTTATATGTGCTAAGCTACATAATTAAATATATTTCACTACCCAATATAGATACATCATTAGAAGTGGATCACCAAGATAACATAGGTATTGCATGCATAGAGTTTGCCGTTTTCGGCGCGATAGGCTATTTACTTATTAGTATGTTTTCAATTTGATACGGAAGTACGTACATCGTGAGGCACCATGCCATTTAAAGTAAACAATTACTTACTTGTTGATGTAGACAGTGACTTTAGTCGCGCATTTACGCAACATTACTTTGCCAACGCACAAGGGTCTACCCTTGTGGTAGCAGGTGCGAATAGCCGTCATATGGTCAAACTGATGTTCGAACAACTCATTAAAGATTATTGCTACTGTGATTTTAGTAATGAAATAAGTGTCTCTGAGCTTGCCAGCTATTTACATGAACACCATAACATTCAAGGTGTTTTAATTAATCAAACCGATTACCAATTAGCAGACGACGCGCAAAAATTTATTTATAACTCACTGCATAAAATACGCTTTTTAGTAAACCAAGACGAGCAAGGCTTTGATTTCATTCCCTGCCCTGATCCCGCACATATTAACCACCTATCTTGCCAAACAGATATTGCCGAAACAAGCGCTGACCTCCTCACTTTAAGCGAAGATTTAAATAAATAATTGCACCTAAGCCGCTGCTTACTTACCATATCGCTAAATTATTTTATAAGTGACAGCCCATGCGAGTTCCTCATATTTATCAACCTTCCGTTATCATATTAGATAACCCCGTCACCCTTGATGAAGATGCTGCAGGCCATATTGGTCGCGTACTTCGTATGAAAGTCGGTGAGCAGGTGTCAATATTTAATGGTGAAGGTGGCGAATACCTCAGTGAAATCATTGAAGTAAGTAAAAAGAACGTCGTTGTACAACCACTCGAGTTTATTGATCATGACGTAGAGTCTCCACTTAAAATCCACCTAGGTCAGGGGGTTTCACGAGGTGACAAAATGGACTTTACTATTCAAAAATCAGTGGAGCTGGGGATCACTGAAATCACTCCTATTTTTAGTCAACGATGTGGTGTCAAACTCAGCGGTGAACGTTTAGCTAAAAAACACCAACAATGGCAAAAAATAGCCATCGCAGCTGCTGAGCAGTCTGGACGAAATTTTGTCCCTGTGGTGCACCCTCCAATTGATATCAAAGAGTGGTTAGAACAAAGCAGCGATGCCATAAAGTTAACCTTGCACCCACGTGCAGAGCACAGCATTAAGACCATTCAAGTTCCTTCGTCAGGCGTGCGGTTCTTAGTGGGCCCTGAAGGAGGATTTACCGATGAAGAGCTTGAGATTGCGAAACAACAAGCGTTCGTTGATATTCGTTTAGGCCCACGTGTACTGCGCACCGAAACCGCGGCATTAACGGTACTGAGTGCATTGCAATTACAGTTTGGTGATTTAGCGAATTGAAAATCGTAAAAACACCCATATATCAAGATCACTAACCACAGTATGGCAATACCATTGAAAGGCAAAAACATGGCAATTAAGTTAGGCATAATCTCTGATCCTATTAGTGGCTTTAATATTAAAAAAGACACTGGCTTCGCAATGATGATGGAAGCACAAAAACGCGGTTACGAACTTTACTACATGGAAATGGACGACCTGTCACTGCGCCAAGGTCAAGGCTATGCCACAGCAGCAAAAGCCCGTGTATTTGATGATGTAAATCATTGGTATGAGCTTGAAGAAAAAGCCTCCATTGCCCTTGCTGATTTAGACGTAATTTTAATGCGTAAAGATCCTCCTTTTGATACCGAATATATTTACGCAACTTATATTTTAGAGCGTGCAGAACAAGCAGGCACGTTGGTTATCAACAAACCACAGAGTTTACGTGATGCCAATGAAAAACTGTTCACCGCTTGGTTTAGTGAGCACACTCCAGATACGCTCGTAACACGAAGCCAAGCCGATATTCGTGCATTTTTAGCTGAGCATAAAGACATTATCTTAAAGCCATTGGACGGTATGGGGGGAGCGTCAATTTTCCGCGTTAAAGAAGATGACGCGAATATTGGTGTTATTTGCGAAACGTTGACTGAACATGGTAGCCGTTTTGCCATGGCACAAAACTATATTCCAGAAATAAAACAAGGCGATAAACGCGTATTAGTCGTTGATGGTGAAGTCATGCCATACTGCCTTGCTCGCATTCCTCAAAATGGCGAAACGCGCGGCAATCTTGCGGCTGGCGGGCGTGGCGAAGCACGTCCAATTAGTGATTCAGACCGTAAAATTGCTGAAGCTGTCGCACCGACACTAAAAGCGAAAGGGCTTATTTTTGTTGGTTTAGATATTATTGGCGATCGCCTAACAGAAATCAATGTGACGGCACCAACCTGTGTCAAAGAAATTGAAGCCGCTTACGACATTTCAATTACTGGTCACTTATTTGATGCCATTGAGAGAAAACTGAGCCATACTTAATTAAACCTAACAAAAGGGGCGACCTATGCAGTCATTAGAGAACCATTTCTTAATCGCGATGCCAAGCATGCAAGACCCTTTTTTCAAGCGTGCTGTTACTTATATTTGTGAGCATAATCAAGATGGTGCGATGGGCTTGGTGATTAACCAGCCTATCAATATCACGGTGGGTGAGTTACTCGATAAAATCGAGATTGATAACGACAAGACGCAACAAGCCGCAGGCCGCGCAGTGTTCGCCGGCGGCCCCGTGAAAACGGATCGCGGCTTTGTACTGCACTCGCCTAAGCCGGGCTACACGGCGAGTCAAAAGCTCAGTAGTGATATTATGATCACCACCTCAAAAGATGTGCTCGCAACTCTCACCACAGCGCAAGCACCCGAGCAGTTTATTATCACCTTAGGTTATGCCGGGTGGGATCAAGGACAACTTGAACAAGAACTACTTGAAAATGCGTGGCTAATCATTAAAGCTGACCCTGAGATTATTTTTAATACCCCCGTAGAAAAACGCTGGGAAAAAGCGGTTTCTATGCTGGGTTTTGATGTCAGTCAACTAAGCTCTGAAGCCGGTCACGCTTAACCTAAACGCACTAATTAAACGGCAACTATGACAAAACGCACTTTTAAGCCCATCGGTGAACGCACTGTAATGGGCTTTGACTTTGGTACCAAAAGCATTGGTATCGCCATAGGTCAAGAGTTAACAGGGACAGCCTCTAGCTTACAAGCAGTGAAAGCAAAAGACGGTATCCCAGACTGGCAACTTATTAAAAAACAGGTCGATGAGTGGCAACCTGATTTGATGGTTGTTGGCTTGCCACTCAATATGGATGGCACCACGCAAGATGTCACATTCAAAGCCAAAAAGTTTGCAAACCGACTACACAATCACTTTGCGATTCCGGTTGAAACCCAGGATGAAAGACTCACCACGGCAGATGCCAAAGCGCGCTTATTTGAACAAGGCGGTTACAGAAATCTAGGTAAGGGTAACGTGGATAATATGTCTGCGGTGATTATTCTTGAAAGTTTCTTTGAACAGTTTTATGGCGACTAAGGTTGTTTATTAATAACCGTATAGTGTGTTAAATCAGGAATAAAGCCTGCCTCGCGGTAGGCTTTTTCTATTGCACCCGCCTCGCGTAATTGCTGCAAGCCTTTTTGCAAAGCCGTATACGCTGCTTTGCCATCGGGGTGTTTCTTCGAAATAATAAAATGACGACTATCATTTAGCTGCAGTAGCACATCAGGCACCGCGACAAGGTTAATATCTTCCAGAATATAGCGATTATTTAAACTTGGCATTAAGGGCATCATCACAAAATCAACCCATTGCATTGATACCATTCGGACTTGGCTCAGCCACTCATCTTCGCGCAGTAATTCTTTTAGCGGTAACGCAGACAGTGTCTGCCAATCGGTTTGCCAGCGTGGTGTAGAAACCGCCGTTAACTGAGAAAAGTCAGACAGCTGGTTTATCTTAAATACTTTTTCATTACGAGGCGAAGTATATACCCCCGCAAAATACTCCCCTTCGCGGATCACCGGGGCGGACACATACACATCCCGTGTCAACTTATTTGCATCGAGTGACCACACACTGTCAAAACTAATAAGCAACTTACCATTTTCTAACAGTTTGGTGTTTCGGTAATTGATATTGCCTTTGTGATATCGAAAAGGCTTGGTAAATCCCCCCAATATCAAAGCTTGCTGGGCAATGATCATATCAACCACATCACGACGAATATACGCGCCGCTAAAGTCTTTTACTTCAATAGGCTCTCGCCCTTTTAAAAACCGGCTGTAATCATCAAACACATCATCGCGAATAAAAATAACCACTTCATTTGCATCAATACTGTGCGCGGGCAGCGCACAACTCAACAGCAATAACACAGCGATTAAATTTATTCGCAACAACATCAGTCCTCACTCTTACCATCAAGGCCATCAATGGTGACGCCCTGTAAGAATCCAGCGCCCTTTTGTTCATTATTTTGCAGCTTAATCATCAAGCGTAAGTCGTTTGGTGAATCAGCATGATGCAAGGCATCGGCATAATTGATGCGATGTTGCTTGTAAAGTTCGAACAAAGCTTGGTCGAAGGTCTGCATTCCCATTTCTTTCGATTTTGCCATGGTCTCTTTTATTGAGCCAATATCGCCGCGCTTAATAAGCTCCGCAACCATAGGAGAATTAAGTAAAATTTCAATGGCAGCAACGCGCCCTTCCCCATCAGAGGTCGGCACTAATTGCTGCGCGACGATGGCACGTAAGTTAAGTGCTAAGTCATACTTAAGCTTATCGTGCTTTTCTTTTGGCACTAAATGCATGATACGGTCAATGGCTTGGTTAGCATTATTAGCATGCAGTGTTGCCACACATAAATGCCCTGTTTCAGCAAAGCTTAATGCGTATTCCATGGTTTCTTGCGAGCGAATCTCACCAATCAAAATGACATCAGGCGCCTGACGCAGTGAGCTTTTCAACGCCGATTCGAAACTCTCGGTATCAAGGCCCACTTCACGTTGAGTAATGATACTTTTACGATGTTCATGGACAAATTCAATCGGGTCTTCAATAGTTAAAATGTGCCCGCGCTGGTTTCGATTACGATAACCAAGCAGTGCCGCAAGCGAGGTTGACTTACCCGTTCCCGTGCCACCGACAAACAGAACTAAACCCCGTTTCGCCATGATCACATCGGTAAGAATAGAGGGTAAGCCTAAATCAGTAACATCAGGGATGGTTGTCACGATTCGACGAATAACCATGCCAGCCCGATCGCGCTGCCAAAATGCCGAAACACGGAAACGGCCTTCATCGTTAGCAATCGCAAAGTTACACTCTTTGGTGTCGTGAAACTCTTTGCGCTGCTTCTCGTTCATCGCTGACTCAACCATAGCAAGTGCGCTTTCATCAGAAAGTTTCTCGTCACTTAACGGGATGAGTTCACCATTAATTTTCGCACTTACTGGCAGCTCACTTGAAACAAATAAGTCAGAGCCGTTTTTAGTAATCATCACTTTTAAGTAATGATTTAAAGGTAAAGACATGTCAACTTTCTCCGTTAGCCACCAAATTGGGTTTTATCTTGCGCCTTCGCACGCGCATCCGCGTTTGTAACAATCCCATAGTTCACTAGATTTGCTAAACATTGATCCATGGTTTGCATGCCATGAGATGCTCCCGTTTGAATCGATGAGTACATCTGCGCAATTTTATCTTCACGGATCAGGTTTCGTATTGCAGGCACACCAATCATGATTTCATGTGCAGCCACTCGCCCGCCCCCTACTTTTTTAAGCAGTGTTTGCGAGATAACAGCCCGTAATGATTCAGACAACATTGAGCGCACCATGTCTTTTTCTTCACCTGGGAAAACGTCAATAATACGGTCGATTGTTTTTGGTGCCGAGGTCGTATGCAAGGTGCCAAAAACCAAGTGACCCGTTTCGGCCGCGGTCATAGCAAGACGGATAGTTTCTAAGTCACGTAGCTCACCAACCAAGATAACATCTGGGTCTTCACGCAACGCACTGCGCAGCGCATTCGAGAAACTGTGAGTATCACGGTGCACTTCACGTTGGTTAATCAGACTCAGTTTGTTATCGTGAACAAATTCGATAGGATCTTCAATCGTGAGAATATGATGATGCTTAGTTTGATTAATGTAATCAACCATTGCCGCTAAGGTAGTTGATTTACCCGAACCCGTAGGCCCAGTAACCAACACTAAACCACGCGGGTTATCGGAAATGGTTTTAAAAATATCTGGCGCACCTAAATCATCAAGCGTTAATACTTCGCTGGGGATAGTACGGAATACCGCCGCAGGACCACGGTTTGAATTAAATGCATTAACACGAAAACGCGCAAGATTAGGGACTTCAAATGAAAAATCCACTTCTAGGTTTTGTTCATAGTCCTTACGCTGATTATCGTTCATAATATCGTAAACCAGACTATTTACATCTTTTTGTTCTAATGCTGGAATATTAATACGACGCACATCGCCATCAACGCGTATCATAGGTGACACACCCGATGATAAGTGTAAATCCGAGGCTTTGTGTTGCACACTAAAGGCCAATAATTCGGTAATATCCATTTATGACTCCACAACCAACTGATAATTATATGGTTACAATAGCAGAACGACTCAAATCCGCCTACGCAAGAATTGCCCTAGCTGCAAAAAATAATCAACGCGATGAACACGCTATTAGCTTGTTAGCAGTTTCAAAGACTAAACCAGTCGAAGATATTGTGGCTGCCTACCAGCACGGCCAACGCCAATTTGGTGAGTCTTACGTGCAAGAAGCCGTGACAAAAGTCACTGAACTTGCCCACTTAACAGACATAGTTTGGCACTTTATTGGTCCCATTCAGTCCAATAAAAGCGCCCAAGTGGCCACACATTTTGACTGGGTACAAAGTGTCGACCGTACAAAAATAGCCAAACGTCTTAACGAGCAAAGACCAAAAGACAAAACACCACTGAACGTATTAATCCAAGTTAATATCAGTTTAGAAGAGGCTAAGTCAGGCTGCCACCCTGATGAGCTAATGTCACTGGCAGAATTTATTAGTGGCTGCGATAATTTATGTTTGCGTGGCGTGATGGCTATCCCAGCCAAAACCGACGATGCACAGCAACAATTACAATATTTTGAGCAATTAAGCGCTTGCTTTGATAAACTAAAGGCCCAATATCCCCAAGTAGACACCTTGTCGATGGGTATGAGTAACGATGTTGAAGCAGCAATTGCAGCTGGTTCAACCATGGTACGCATTGGCACGGATATATTTGGCCAACGAAATTAAAAGGTGATAACAGACATATGTCAGATAAAAAAATCGCATTTATAGGCACGGGTAACATGAGCTACGCCATTATTGGCGGCATGGTAAAGAACGGTTTTGCAGCAAAAAACATCATTGCAACCAATCGCAACCAAGAGAAATTAGCTAAGGTTGCTGCTGATTTCGGGGTGCAAACCACCGCGGATAACAACGCGGCACTTCGTGATGCAGATGTGATTGTATTGTCTGTTAAACCACAAATGATGGGCGATTTATGCCAATCATTCCAAGATTCAGGCGTTGATTTTAGCGACAAGCTATTTATCTCTGTCGCGGCAGGTTTAACCGTAAATCGTTTACGTGAAATGCTGGGCCAAAAAGTAAAAATGGTTCGTTGTATGCCAAATACACCGTCATTACTTGGTCGTGGCGTGTCGGGTCTATTTGGCGCTGACGAAACCGCAGAAGAGCATGAGTTTGTACAGCAAGTTTTTGAATGTACAGGTATTGTTGTATGGGTCGAGCAAGAGTCGCAAATAAACGATATCATCGCCGTTACCGGCTCTTCGCCCGCTTACTTTTTCTTATTTATGGAAGCCATCGAAGAAAAGGCAAAAGCACTTGGCTTTAGTGATGAAGATGCACGCCGCTTAGTACAACAAACGGCGCTAGGTGCAGCTGAAATGGCGCTTTCTCAGCAAGACATTAGTATTTCACAGCTGCGTGCAAACGTCACATCAAAAGGCGGTACAACTCACGCAGCCGTTGAGCACCTGAAAGCACAAGGCCTTGTTGGTACCGTTGCCGATGCAATGGATGCCTGTATTGCCCGCGCAGAAGAAATGGAAAAAGAACTTTAAGCTTACTTTGTTGAAGGTAAAACTATGCAAGCCATGCAATTCCTCGTTGAGATTATTTTTGATCTCTTTTTAATGGTGGTCCTTTTACGCTTTTGGTTACAAGCGGCAAAAGCTGACTTTTATAATCCAATTAGCCAGTTTGTGGTAAAAGCCACATCGTTTGCAGTAAACCCATTACGTAAAATCATTCCAGGGTTGGGTGGCTTTGACATCGCGTCGTTAGTCCTTGCGTATTTAGTCGCAGTGGCAAAGCTTAGTGCCGTCTTTTTACTGTTTTATGGTGGTTGGGCTGCCGCGCCTGTCTTTGTGACTGCGTTAATCACGGTCATAAAAGAAGGGTTAAACTTACTATTTTGGGTGTTAATTATTCGTGCTTTATTAAGCTGGGTAAGCCAAGGCTACAACCCTATTGAAGCGGTTTTCCACCAGCTAACTGAACCTATGTTACGCCCTATTCGTAAAGTTATTCCACCACTGGGTGGTTTAGACTTGTCAATTTTAGTACTGATCATTGCCTTGCAGTTCTTACAATTTTTATTAATTGATTTGATTGGCTAAACATTGAGTATCTAATTTAGAGGCCGTAAGGCCTCTTTTATTAAGTGAGAAATACCATGAAACAGATTATTCTTTTTACCTTACTTGCCCTCAGTTTATTCACAACAGCAGCGAAGGCTGAACAACAAGCCGGCGCACAATATAAAATACTTGGTCCATTTGAAGTACATTACATCGCTTTTCCTTCAACCTTTATACAACCCGACATTGCCAAAAACTACGATTTAGTGCGCAGCCCAAGCAAAGGAATTATTAATATTTCGGTGCTAAAAAACAGCGATAAAACGGCGCAAACTGCCACACTAACAGGCACGGCACGTAACCTACTCGGCAATAGTAAACAACTTGAATTTAAAGAAGTTGTTGAAGGCGATGCGATTTATTACCTTGCACAAATCGACTACAGCAATGAAGAAATTTACCGTTTTAATATCGAGATTAATAAAAACGGCAAAGTACAAACTCTGACATTTCAGCAAAAATTTTACGTAGATTAATGCCCCTATGAACAACACTTTAGTTTTAGCCACGGGTAACCCTGGCAAAGTAAAAGAGCTGGCGAGCATGCTTAGCCCGCTTAACATTAATGTGGTTCCACAAAGCGATTTTCAGGTTCCTGACGTGCCAGAAACAGGCACTACATTTGTTGAAAACGCGATAATAAAAGCGCGTCATGCAGCAAAGATTACTGGGCTGCCTGCAATTGCAGATGATTCTGGCCTCGAAGTCGATGGCTTACATGGCGCACCAGGTGTTTATTCTGCACGTTTTGCTGGCGAAAATGCCAGTGACCAAGACAACATTGATAAACTTTTAAGCGAGCTGGCTGATAACCCTGTACGTAGCGCTCGTTTTTGGTGTGTTCTGGTTTTAATGCGCCATGCTGGTGACCCGACACCGCTTATTTGCAGTGCGAGCTGGGAAGGTGAAATCACGCACAGCCAAGATGGCCAAGGCGGTTTTGGTTATGACCCCATCTTTTATGTGCCTTCAGAACAATGCACCAGCGCACAGCTGACAAAAGAGCAAAAAAATGCCCTGAGCCACCGCGGCCAAGCACTTAAGCAACTACTTGCGCAATTGCAGCAAAAAGGCGGCCTGTGAGTTTACCCCCGTTAAGTTTATATGTGCACGTACCGTGGTGCGTGCAAAAGTGTCCTTACTGCGACTTTAACAGCCATGGTCAAAAAGGTACGATCCCCGAGAAAGAGTATGTTCAACACCTAATTGATGACTTAAAAGCGGATTTACATTTAGTACAAGGGCGTAAAATCCACAGTATTTTTATAGGTGGCGGCACGCCAAGTTTACTCACAGGTGAGGCATACACCCGCTTACTTGGCGAGGTCGATAGATTAATTGGCCTGAGTGAAAACTGCGAAATCACTTTAGAGGCCAACCCAGGCACTGTAGAAACAGGCCGCTTTAAAGAGTATGTCGCGGCTGGCATAAACCGAATTTCGATTGGTGTGCAAAGCATGCAGAACGACAAGCTGAAAGCCCTCGGCCGTATACATGGCGCGGATGAAGCAAGCTATGCAGCAAAACAAGCACACCAAGCTGGGCTCAACAGTTTTAATTTAGATTTAATGCATGGTTTACCTGGGCAATCTCTTGAAGATGCACTTAGTGACCTTGAAAAAATCATCGCATTAAATCCCCCGCATATTTCGTGGTATCAATTAACAATTGAACCTAATACTCAGTTTGCCTCAAAACCCCCCACGTTACCGCACGACGATATATTGTGGGATATTCAAGAACAGGGACAAGCACTCCTTGCAGATGCAGGTTATCAGCAATACGAGATTTCTGGCTATGCGAAACCCGGCTACCAATGTCAACATAACTTAAATTATTGGCGATTTGGCGATTATCTCGGTATTGGCTGTGGGGCCCATGGTAAGGTGACTGACGCAAATACGAAGATCATCACGCGTACAGTAAAAGTAAAACATCCGCGTGGTTATATGGATCTCGCAAAGCCTTATTTGTACGAACAATGGCAGGTTGCTGACGATGATTTAGCGTTTGAATTTTTTATGAATCGTTTTCGTTTAGTTGAGCCTTGCCCAAAAGGTGATTTATCTTTGCTTACAAATTTGTCACTGCAAAGCCAAGAACAAGCCTTGAACGAAGCAATTAAAAAAGGCTTACTAACAGATAATAAAAACAATTGGCAAGTCAGTGCAAAAGGCCAGCGCTTTTTAAATGACCTGCTAGAATTGTTCGTTTAAGAATTCTATTAATAATTAAATTTCTAACAAGAAAGGAACGATAATGCGTAAACTGACCTTCATCGCTGCAGCGGTAAGTGTTGCATTACTTGGCGGTTGCCAACAAATGCAAGAACAACCAACCCCAGCGCCCACTGTACAAACCCAACCTGTACAAAGTGAAATCGATAAAGCGAATGCGTTTTTTGAAGACACGTTTAACCGTGATGTAATGAAAAGCCCTGTTTATCAAACATACATGGGTATCAAAAAAGATTACGATAAATGGGATGATGGTAGCGAAGAACGCGTTCTTGCAGACTTTGAGCAAACCAAAGCTGATCTTGTCGCTTTAAAAGCAATTAACCGCGAACTATTAGATGACGCTACAAAAGTAAGCTACGACCTAAAAAAACAAGCACTTGAAAATGAAATTGCAGATTTCAAATGGCGTCATTACAACTACCCTGTAAATCAAATGTTTGGTGTTCATTCGATGATCCCTGCATTTTTAATTAACCAACATCAAATTGCTGATGTCTCAGATGCGAAAGCGTATATCTCTCGCTTAAACGGCGTAACGATGGTTATTGATCAGCTAATCAAAGACCTCGACGTGCGTGCTGATAAAGGTATCATCGCACCTAAATTTGTATTCCCACATGTCATTGATTCAAGTAAGAACATTCTACATGGTGCACCATTTGATACAGGTGAAGACTCAACTCTTTTAGCTGACTTTAAACGTAAAGTTGCCGCATTAGAAATTAGTGAAAGCGAAAAATCAGCGCTTATCAACGATGCAGAAAAAGCACTAAAAGCGGCTGTTAAGCCTTCTTACACGAAGTTAATTAACTATTTAGCGCAGTTAGAAAAACGCGCTGACGAGCGTGATGGTGCGTGGAAATTCCCAGATGGTGAAACGTTCTACAACAATGCCCTTGCACGCACAACAACAACCGACTTAACGGCAAAAGAAATCCACTCAATTGGTTTAGCTGAGGTTGCACGTATTCACGACGAAATGCGCGCGATTAAAGAAAAAGTAGGCTTTGACGGTGACTTAAAAGCATTCATGCAATTCATGAAAACTGATAAGCAGTTCTACTACCCAAATACAGCGGAAGGTAAACAGCGCTACCTTGATGAAGCGACAGCCCTCATTGATAACATGAAATCTCGCTTAGATGAGCTTTTCATTGTTAAACCAAAAGCCGATTTAAAAGTAAAAGCTGTTGAAGCATTCCGCGAAAAAGCAGCAGGTAAAGCGTTCTATCAACAACCTGCGCCAGACGGCTCTCGCCCAGGTATTTACTACGCAAACCTTTACGATATGGAAGCAATGCCAACTTACCAAATGGAAGCACTTGCTTATCACGAAGGTATTCCGGGCCACCACATGCAAATCGCCATCGCACAAGAACTTGAAGGCGTGCCTAAGTTCCGTAAGTTTGGTGGTTACACTGCGTATGTTGAAGGCTGGGGCTTATACTCTGAGCTAGTACCAAAAGAAATGGGCTTATATGAAGACCCATATTCAGACTTCGGTCGCCTTGCAATGGAATTATGGCGTGCGTGTCGCTTAGTTGTTGATACCGGTATCCATGCGATGAAATGGACACGCCAACAGGGTATTGACTATTACGTTAATAACACACCAAACGCAACGTCTGATGGCGTTAAAATGGTTGAGCGTCACATTGTAATGCCGTCTCAAGCAACCGCTTACAAAGTGGGTATGTTAAAGATATTAGAGCTGCGTGAAGCTGCAAAAGAACAGCTGGGTGATAAATTCGATATTCGTGAGTTCCACGATGTTGTACTTAAAAATGGTGCAGTACCATTAAATGTACTTGAGAAATTTGTTGACCAGTGGGTTGCAAAAAAACAAGCTGCTTAAACTAAATAGACTTTAAAAAGGCCGCTCAGCGGCCTTTTTTATTTATTTAAACAAGTCGTTGAGCTATAAATGTATAAATAATAAAAAACGAGTATTTTCATGCAAAGCGCTATTGATCAATTGAACAGCCGACTTCAGCATCATCAATTAAAAGAACTGCTTAGCGATTACCAACGTTTATCGGGGGTTTTGCAGGCAGCGCAATTACAACACCTCTATCAACTAGCGTGCTGTAGTGAAGTAAAATACCTGTTTTTACAAAATGTTGCAGCGCACTTACTTGAGGCAAGCCCTTTGCCTCGCGAAGCGGTGAGCTTTATCGATGATATTGATAAGCTTAGCTTTTTCACGCCCGGTCTGAAATTTCAAAACGCGTTTAGTATCACCGATCAGCAAGGCAATACCCTGTTACATCACCTTTTTAGTCAATGTAGAGCAGACGCGCTACCATTTAACTACCTGCGCTCACTCATGCTCTTTGAAAGTAACGAAAGTTTAGCTGATGCTCTAACAACCCTAAACCATGATCAGTTAGCGCCAATTGGCTGCTTTATCGCGTGTAATAAAAATACCCAGATGCTGGCAAAGCATGAGTTTTCAGCTCTGCTGGCCATGATGGAAGTTGACCAACGCCACAGTCCTTCCGCCGTAAATGCATTAATCTCTCAACTAAAAGCGTTTTACGCGCCGCATTTGCCAACAAATGCAGACTGTAAAGTTTTGCTGTGTGCAGCCTATTTACAAGTATCAACGAGTCAATTAATCACGGCACTTAAACAGTCGTAATATGAGCAAAGATGTCGTCAAAGGCTTTTTGTCTTTAAGTAGTTTTACGGCCCTTAACCATGGCAGCCGTATCATTCTTACCTTGTGCTTGGCACGGTTACTTACCACTGATGAATTTGGTACTTTTGCTGCTTTATTAGCGCTGTGTGAAATTCTTCTACTGCCAGCCAGCATGGGTTTTTCCTCATCATTAATGCGCATTAGCTACCCGCTATACACACACCAACAACATGACTTATTACGTGGTTTAAGGCATGTTTATTTAGCAGCGTCGGCTATTTTTGGGGTGCTTTTTGTGGCCTCTATCGTTATTAGCTTTCAAGCAATTTCACCGCATCAAAGTGCCAAAGAACACGTTATTTATTTACTGCTACTAGTCCCGATTGGTGCCATTATGCAAAGTCAGTCTGCTTTTTTAGTGGCTTTAAATAAACCTAAAATCGGCCTTATCACCCAGCAATGCATTTTTGAACTGCTCAGCGCACTTTTATGTCTTTTGCTTTATTTTAGCTATGGCGAATTATCACTAGTCAGTATTTGTGTGTTGTTGTTTTGCAGTATGCTCTGCGTAGTGTGTTATCAATACTGGCTCATCAAAGGCATAATTGAACCACGTATCGCACGCTATCAAACGAAACAGTGGTGTAAAGATTCCTTAATCATGTTAGCAAGCGGTGCTGGCACAGTGCTGGTTGCCAAGCTCGATGTACTTCTTGTTCATCATTGGTTTGGCGCGCAGGGCGTAAGTGTGTTTTTTCCTGCGGTTGTGATTGCAGGCTTGCTGACTATTTTAGGCAATGCCGCCAACCAGTATTTAAAACCGATATTAATGGCCGAAAACGATAATTCAAAAGCCGTTAGAGAATTAATGAGTGTACTGTGGCGATTTAATTTTGGCGCAATCATTATCCTAGCACTATTAGCAAAGCCACTGCTGAGCCTGTATGGCGAAACACAATTACAACAAGGTTTTTGGGTGCTTATGCTCATGTTACTCGGGCAACTTTTTCTGCCTGCACGCATACTCGCAAGCAGTCTTATAAAATTAAAAGGCAATCCGCTGATTAATTTATACGTATTATTAGCGGCGACCAGCGTGACAATTTTAATGGCATTCATTTTAAAAGATCAGTGGGGTTTGCTGGGAGTTGCTGTCGCATTCAGTGGCGGGTTTATATTAGGTGCACTGAGCCGCATGGTGATAGTGTGCACTCACATGCGACTGCCTCTTGCTGTTGTATTTGGCTTAGTCAGATAAATAATATTCAATACTGGTCACCACGCGTACTTTTTTAAGTTGTGGTGTGTTTGAATCTCTATCATTAATCGAAAACTGGCCTTGATGCGCCGTTTTTATCTTGCCCAATTTAGACTGTGAGTCTTTGGCAAATTTCATGGCGACTTCACGTGCTTTCTCGGTCGCTTCTTGGACCATTTTTGGTTTAATTTCGTTTAAACCATTAAACAAATATTGAATGCGTGTTTCGTAATTATCTTGTACCACGGCAATGCCCTGCTTGGCTAATTGACTAACTTGACCCAAAGCATGCTGAACTTTTTCAATATCGCTAGAATATACAATCACATTTGAGCGAGCAATGTAGCGAAATTGCTGATTTTCTCCCCCATACTCTCGGGCTTGTTTATCAATAATTGATTGGCTGCCATTGCTAATTTCTTCGTCATTAAAGCCGTGTAATTTTAAAAATGCCACCACCGCATCATTTTTATTCTCAATGCGTGCAACAAGCTTCTCTAGGTTATTATCGGCATCTGAAAATTGTAATGGCCAAATTACGGTGTCTGCAGCCACTTCCATTTCAGCAAGCCCTTTAACATTGACGGTGCGCTCCATTGCTTTGACATCAAGTGCCGCACTTTTCAATATAAAGCCAAGTCCCAGTAAACCTATTGCCAATGCCACAGCAGCAATAACAATATTAAATGGCTGTGCTTTACTCATGCCTTTCTCCTTGATATAGGTCACTGTTTTCGACTCGAAAAGTCACAGTAAACAGGTTATCTTATATGTATAAAAGGGTTATCTTATGTATATAAACTTAACAGACCCTGAAATGTTTACAACAATGCGCAAGCAAAGGACACAGCATGAGCGTTAAACGCATTAGCCAATTCTTTAATCCAACGTCAGTCGCTGTTATTGGCGCCTCTAATTCCCCTAACCGAGCCGGTTTTGTGGTAATGCGTAACCTTTTGCAAGGAGGCTTTAAAGGTCCAATCATGCCCGTGAGTCTAAATCACACGGCGGTGCATGGTGTACTTGCCTACCCAAGTATTGCCGAGTTACCAAAAATACCAGACCTTGCTGTTATTTGTACTAACAAAAATACCTTAATAAATATTATTAATGAGCTGGGTGAAATAGGCTGTAAACACGCGGTGGTGATTGCTGCGGGGCTTAACCCTGAGCAAAAGCTGGCTCTAAAAGAAGCCGCTTTAACGGCAAATGTATCTTTACTTGGGCCTAATTGCCTTGGCTTATTAATTCCGCATATTGGCTTAAATGCAAGCTTTTCGCACACAATTGCAAGCCCAGGTAAGCTCGCTTTTGTTTCGCAATCAGCCGCGGTGTGTTCAACCATACTTGATTGGGCTAAAAACAAAGAAATTGGCTTTTCGTATTTTGTCTCTGTTGGTGACTGTCTGGATATTGACTTTGATGAGCTGCTCGACTTTTTAGGCCGTGATGCTAAAACCAAAGCCATTCTTTTATATATTGATAACATTGAAGATATTCGCAATTTTATTTCAGCAGCCCGTGCTGCAGCATTCAGCAAACCTGTTATTGCCATAAAAACAGGTAAAACTAGCGCAGGGGCACTGGCCGCCGAAATCCACACCGGTGGAACACAAAGTTCAGATGCTGTGTATGATGCACTCTTTCAACGTGCGGGGATGCTTCGCGTTAACGATTTGCGGGAGCTATTTGCAGCCACACAAACGCTGGCAATGCACCCAAAACTTCTAAAAGTTGAGCAACTCACTATTCTCACCAATGGCGGTGGGCCTGGTGTGATGGCCGTTGATACCTTATTACAAAGTTCAGGTAAGTTAGCAGAGCTTAGCGATGAAACACGCGCAGCGCTTAATAAAGTTATTCCACAATCAGAGATGACCTCAAACCCAGTGGATATTTTTGGCGATTCAGCACCTAAACGTTATCAACAAGCTCTAGAGATATTGCTGCAAGCAAAAGAAGTTAAAAATCTTTTGATTATTCATACTCCTTCGGCCCTTGCCCCTAGCGAAGATTACGCTGAAATTATTGTTGAAACACTGCAAAAAATTCCCAAAATGGCGCGCCCTTATGTGATGACCAATTTTATGGGAGAAGATGCTGCTTACGCTGCGCGTCGAGTGTGTGCCAATAATGCGATTCCTACGTACCGTACTCCTGAAGGCGCGGTGGGGGCATTTATGCACTTAGTAAGTTATCGTCGAAATCAAAAACATTTAACACAGACACCCGAATCAAATACAGATGATGCGAAAATAAATAAAGAAGCTGCCAAGGCGTTGGTCAATGAGTTTCTGCTCGATGAGCAAAGCTACTTATCAACACATCAGGCAAGCCAAATTTTAACCCACTATGGTATTGACTGTATTCAAACCGAAGTTGCTTACACGCCTACAGAGGCGAAAGAACAAGCCATTGAGCTTGGTTTTCCAGTGGCGTTAAAACTAATTAGCCCCAGTATTCCGTCTAAATCAGAAGTAGGCGGTGTGGTACTTAACTTAAACGATGCACAAGAAGTAGAGCAAACCGCCTTTGCGATGCTGCTTAGAATTAAAAACACCTATCCTGATGCGCATATAGAAGGATTTTCACTGCAAAAAATGGCCCCCCGTGCCGGCGCAAATGAACTGCGTATCGCCATTAAAACAGAGCCAAACTTTGGCCCTGTTATTTTACTTGGCGAAGCAGGCACAGGCCTTGAGTTTGGGCAAGCGGCGGTCGCGCTTCCTCCTCTTAATATGAATCTTGCGAAATATTTAATTGCAGCAGCCCACGACAAAGGCGTGTTAAAAGACCGCGTATTACCGGAAAAAGTCGATAAATACCGTTTATGTGCCCTACTCACTCGTATCTCGCAATTGGTAATAGACCAGCCTGATATTACCAGCGTAGAGCTCAACCCTATCCTTGCTAGCAACGGGCAATTTTTAGTTCTTGATGCCACAATAAGCTTAAGCCGCTACAAAGCAAAAGCAAACCGCAAGCGCTTGTGTATACGCCCTTATCCCATTGAGTTGGTCAAAGAAGTAACTTTAAAAAACAATACTCAAGCTCAACTTAGACCAATAAAACCCGAAGATGAACAGGCGCACCTTGAGTTTGATCAATCGTTAACAAAAGAAGATCGCTACAAACGCTTTTTTGGCGAACTGCCACAGTTTAATCACGACCAACTGGCAAAAATGACACAAATTGATTACGACCGTGAAATGGCGTTCATTGTTAGCCAAGAGCAAAATGGCTCTGCATGCACGCTAGGCGTGTCTCGCGTATTAATGGATCCTGATAAACAAGAAGCCGAATTTGCAATTGTGGTACGCTCTGACTGTCAAGGTTTAGGGCTTGGCACTATACTCATGAATGCCGCTATTGAACATTGCAAAAGCCAAGGGGTTAAACGCATTGCCGGAATAACATTACCCGAAAACACCGGCATGATCGAACTTGCGCGTAAACTGGGCTTTAAAATTACCCGCGACTTTGAAGAAGGCAGCATCAATATGCTGTTAAATTTAACTTAAAAACGGATTAGAACGTTGCATCGCTTAAGAACTTATACCGCCCGTGTTTTTGAAGGAAACGGCAAGTACCGACGCCTAGGACGAGCACTCGATGTGTTCTTAATGTCACTTATCATGATCAATGTGGTGGCCATTGTTTTAGAGTCTGTAAGTCACCTCGCTAAACAGTATAAGCATGAGTTTTTAATGCTCGAGCTTATTTCTGTCGGTATTTTTACGCTCGAATACATTTTGCGCCTTTGGTCATGTGTCGATAAAAGTGCCCATAAAGAGAGCCCGCTAACCAACTCAAAAATTCGTATTAAATACTTTTTTTCTCCCTTAGCACTCATCGACCTTATTGCCATTTTACCGACCTTGCTAATGGTTTTCGTCAGTGTTGATTTGCGCTTTTTGCGGGTACTACGTTTAATGCGTATCTTTAAACTCACCCGCTATTCTCGAGCTATGCAGCTGTTGTTACAGTCATTTCGCGATGAAAGTAGCTCTTTGCTTGCCGCTTTTTTCATTATGGCGGTTGTGCTGATCATTGCATCATGCGGAATTTATTTAATTGAGCACGATGTGCAACCCGACAAGTTTGGCTCTATTCCATCGGCTATGTGGTGGGCCATGGTCACTCTGACGACTGTAGGTTATGGGGATGTGGTGCCTGTTACTCCGCTTGGACGATTATTTGGGGGTGCCATTACCTTAGTCAGTATGGGAATGGTGGCAATTCCTACCGGTTTATTAGCATCCAGCTTTTCTGAGCAACTTCGTAAGCGCCGTTTGTTGTTTACTGATGCGGTGCATGAAGCAATGGAAGATGGTCATTTATCAGCGATTCAAGAAGAACACCTTGAGAATCTGCGTTACAAGCTCGGTTTAAGTAAGCAAGAAGCAAACAAGGCGATTCATAACGAACTTAAAAATCGCCACAGTAATCTTTATTGCCGTCACTGCGGTAAACGCCAAGATTAACAGTAAAACAGATAAAGTCCGCGGCTTTATCTGTTTTAGTCATCAAATTCTGCATGCCACTGCGCATTTAACAAGGGGCTTACTTCATCCCCAGGAACAGCTTTACTAAACAAATAACCTTGTAAGTATTCACAACCACGAGCGTGTAAGAAGCGAAGCTGGGTGGTATTTTCAACCCCTTCAGCAACACACTCCTTGCCTAGGCTTTTCGCCAATGTGAGTGTTGAATTAATAATAGCTTCGTCATCTTTATCAACCCCGATATCGTGCACAAAGCTTTTATCTATTTTTAAAACATCAACCGGGAACCGTTTTAAATACGTTAGAGAAGCGTAGCCCGTGCCAAAGTCATCCATATAAATTTTACAGCCTAATGCTTTTAATTTATTCATGCTTAATTGGGCTTTCTCTGAATCTCGCATCATCACTGATTCAGTAATTTCGAATACAACAGCACTGGCGGGTACATGGCTGAGTGTTAAAGCTTGATGAATATTTTCGACTAAATGAGTACTTTCAAAATCAAATGCCGATAAGTTAATAGAGATATATAAATCGGGGTGCGACACGCGCCATTGTCGTAACTCGATTAATGCACGCGATAAAGTTTGCAGCATAATTTTAGTGATAAGCCCTGAGCTTTCAGCAGCATTGGCAAAATCTTCAGGCTGATAATCATCATTACTAGGCCAGCGTAATAACACCTCTAACCCTACAACTTGACGTGTTTTTGAACTAACAATGGGTTGATAGTAATTACAAAATTCATGCTCTTGATACGCTTTGCTTAATTGTGACTCTAAATGCAGAGTCCGCTGCACTTGTAAATTCATCTCTTGCTTATAGAACTGATAACGTCCCTCCACAGACCGCTTAGCATGGTAGAGGGCAACATTCGCCGCTTTTAACAGCGCTTTTGTATCGAGGGCATCGTCGGGATACACAGCAACCCCAACACTTAAGTTCACTTTAACCGCTTGTTGATTAAGCTCAATATGGCTTTCAACACAGTCCATAACTTTCGCGCACAGCGATAATAGCTCATCGACCTGTTTGAGATCTTCAGCGAGGATCACAAACTCATCACCTTCAAACCTTGCCAAACTATCTTGCGGGCGCAGCACTTGTTTCAATCGCTTTGCAACTCGCTTGATAAGCTCATCAGACTCTTCGTGACCCAATGAATCATTAAAGTATTTAAATCGCTTAATATTTACATTTAACAAGGCTACTTTCGTTTGATGGTAATCAGCTTGCTCGATAGCATGGCTTACACGGTCACTGAATAATGTTTTGTTCGGCAACCCGGTGAGCGTGTCGTAATTGGCTAATAAGTGCAGTTCATTCTCAGCCAGCTTTTGCGCGCTGATATCAGTGACAATAATCACATAACTGTCGAGTTGACGATTACTCCCCGCAACAGCACTTATTTTAATGAGCACTTGACGCTTTTCGCCGTTGGCAACTTCAACAACATCTTCTGCTGAAAAGTGTTCACCTGATTGCAGTTTTTGCATTACTCGTAAATAGTGAATACGTGCCGGAATAGACAACCCGAGAGTTAAAGAACGACTCGAACGCGGATCAGCAGGAAAGCCAAAGGCACTTTGGAACGACTGATTGGTAGCACGAATACGCAAGTTTTTATCCATAATAAACACCCAGTCTCGGGTTTGTTCAAACGCCGCACCAAATAAACGGGCGTTTTCTTCAAATACCAGTTCTCGGGTCATATTCGTGTAGGTGCCAGCCACTTTCTCAGGCGTGTTGTCTTGCCATTCAACCACCTTGCCGAAATCTTTATACCAACGCCATTGACCATCGGCGTGTCGTAAACGATACGTGCAGTTAAAATAGCCTTTTTGAGTAGATAAAAACTCCAGCCACTCTAAGCGAAAGGTTTGTTTATCATGTGGGTGAATCTTTGCCAAATAGTCATCTAGATTAACACTGTCACTGTCATAGCCCAGTTCATTTTTCAGCCTAGGCTGATAAATAATCGGGCTTTGCGACGACCAATCCCAAACACCAGAATGACTTCCCTCTAATGCAAGTTTTAGTCGCGCCTCACTTTCTTTACTTTCTTTGTGTGCGGCAAGCAAAATTTGCTGCATACGATTACGTCTAAAGAGCCAAGCAGCTACAAGTAGCGCCGCTAATATAAGGTAAAGCAAAATAAAATGTGGCGCACGCCATGGTGGGTATTTTACTTCGATGTTTAATGTTGCCGGCGGGGTTAAATCTCCCGTTAAGGGGTCTTTTGCCCACACTTTAAGGTGGTACTTGCCTGCACTTAATTTTGGAAAAAGAACACGGTTATTATTTCGCGTGTAGGTTTTTTGCCCATCGCCAAGTTGATACTCATAAATAATACGCTCTTGGTAATTGAACGCCATGGCTGAGAAAGCAACCTCGAGACCGATGTCATCATGCTCAAGTACCACACTGTCTATTGGCTGTTTAAGCTCAGCAGGTAAGTCACGAGACATTAAATCCAAGTTGGTGATATTAACGTGATCAATCAAAGCTTGCTGATAGTGGTTATCCATCGGGTAAAAATAGGTAAAGCCTTTAAGGGTGCCATAAACAATTTGCCCAGACTTTAATTTGGTAAATGCGCCACTATTAAACTCGGTAGAAAAAAGCCCCTCTGAACCAGTAAACTGTTGAAAGTGCATATTATCGGGGTTGAGTCGCCACAGCCCTTTATGACTACTCATCCAAATCATTCCGGCTTCATCAAGCACCATATCGTACAATAAAGTGCCTAGCTTATTTTTTTCAAGATCAATGGTGTAGATATGCTCGTACGTTGTGGCATCTAGGCCAATCAAGCCAAAATTCGATAACGATAACCACAAGACATTATTGTTATCAATAATGTAAGACATCACATTCACAGCAACATTTTCATGCTGCTCAGGCACCGTATAAATGGTGGTCAGTTCATAACTGTGAGGATCAACCTGATATAAGATCCCCGCATTATAAAATAACGGTGCATCGGGCTTGCTTGATAAGGCAGGCAAGAACCCATAGGCTAAGAAAGGTTCAAATTCATCAAATTTACCGCCTAAACGTGTCACCTCTTGGCTATCAATATTGTAAACAAACATACCGAAATCGGGGTGAACGTAATACAAATCGCCCGACGGCATTAATAGAACCCCATGCACCCAATCGTTAATGAGTTCTTGCTGTTTAGGGTCTGCCGTTTTAACGGGAGTCACTTCACCCGTCTTTGGATTAAAGCTAAAAATTCCCCGATTCGTGTGCAACCAAAGTTGCGCTTTATAAGGCATTATTTGGTAAACAGTGAATTCGGTCGTGATTAAATCTATTTGGTAGTCTTTTAAAAAGACTTCGCTTTCATACGTGTCTAAGTCAACGGCCGTTAGACCATTGTGGGTCGCAAGCCACAGCCTGCCCTGAAACTCTGCAATACCCCAAATTGAATGATGCGATAAACCGTCACCTTTAATCGAATTGGCCACCACATTTACAAAGTTATAATTATCATACGAGAGATAAAAAGCGCCATCGTTCTTGGTGGCTAACCACATGCCTCCGGAGCGATCTTTTACGATATCAATGATACTTGTATCAGCAAGGGTGTAACCGTTGTCTTTTAAGCGTGTACTTTTAACCAAGTCGCCGGTTGCCCGGGTAAAGTTAAATAAGCCTTTATCGGTTCCCAAGGTAATCGTTGAATTTTGTGGAATAATTTCCCAAATATTTAAGTCGCTAATTAGGGTCTTATTTTTAAACTGAACCTCAGGCGTGTTAAACATCTCTGGTAAGTTGCTAATATCGACTTCGTATAAACCCCGAACAGCCCCGACCAACAAAGTATGCTCATCTATTACGGCAAACGACTTCACATAGTTTTGATACATGTGTGTTGGCGCTTGGCTTAGATGTTCAAGCTTTCTTACCTGGCCCGATGCGATTTCATAAACAAATGCCCCATTACTCGTGCCCATAAATATGTAACCTTGATAAGGATACAACTCACGAATAACGCTGCTTTTTACACGATCAGGTATTTCAAAAATAGACGTGACTTGCTGCGTTTCTAAGTCGAGTTTTGCAAAATCCCAGCCTCGGCCTAGCCAGAGCGTTTTGTCATCAACCGCAACCATACTAAACACAGATTCTATAAAAATTTGCTCTTCGGTGGTGGGCTTTGCAATAAATTGTTGGTAGCTGTCAGTACTCGGATCATAACGGAATAGCCCTGCTTGCAAAGATGCTATCCAAATATAACCTTGGGGGTCTTGATAAATGCGGTCAATGATGGCGTCTTCAAGCTCTCCATTAGGGCCTTTGATATGCACAACCTCATAGCCATCATAACGATTTAAACCGCCCTCAGTGGATAACCATAAATAGCCACTGTTATCGATAAGCATCGTATTGACATAACTTTGCGACAACCCTTCGCTGGTTGATAAGCGTTTCACTTGCGCAAAACTGGAATGACTAAACAAACCACAAATCACAATAATGAGCAGAGCTGATAAAGAAAAGAACTTAGTCATTGACGTTCCAAATTACTAACTTGGCGCGGTGTCACACGTAAAGTGCATCGCGACGATATTGCGATGCGCATATACCTCAAACAACGATTGCAAAGAATTGGGTAATGTTAATGTATAGTTAAACCCATTTACTAGATAGAAATCAATCAGATTTTCATAGGCAAAGGTAAAAACTGTCCCTTTTTGTTCAGCAATAAGCGTGGTGAGTAACTGTGAGGCTACTTTTTTACCTCGCCATGCAGCATCAACATACAGAGTTGATAAAAATAAAAAGCCCGCTTTATTTTGAACCCGACATGCCGCAACGATATCCAAACCATGGTACGCCACCCACACTTGATCAGCTTTAGTGGCACGCCCCCGCGCATTGTGTTTATCGTAAAACTTATTTACCAACGGGGTTTTGATTGCGTCAAGTAAACAAAATTTCAGCTCCGTCATGATTAACTCATTAAGGATAAATAATGCTCAAACTGTTGTTTTAAAAAGGCTTGCTCTGACATAGGACGATTATTAATTGCTGTATACACCCCTTCGCGGGTATTTTTTCCACGCTTAATCTGGTAGGCCCAAAAAGAGGCTTCGTAGTCTAATTGAATTTGATATTTTAGCTCTCGAGGCAATTTACATAAATTAAAGCTCATACTTTCTCAGCAACAGTGTATTGATTTATGAAGTATAACAAAGTTGCTTCAAATTAATCGCCTATTTTAAACCTTGATTTTGGAAACACATAACAGTAAATTAACGCCGAATACATGCTCGCAAGGAACGCACGTTGCCAAAATTTCTGATACCTAGTTTGACCATTATTCTGCTGTTTTTTTGCTTTCCTAGCAGCGCAAATTCTCATATTTTAATTTTTAATCGCCCAGCCGACACACCGCAAGCACGTTATGTGGTTGACTTATTGAGCACCGCTTATAAAGAGATAGGTTATGAGCTTCACGTTATTGATTTTAATCATCAAGGTTCGTTAGCAGCTGCAAACCAAGGTGTGCTTGATGGACAGTTAGGGCGTATTGATTTTGTTACCCGCGATTATCCAAATTTATTAAAGGTCGACTTTCCCCTGTTCGAATTTAACCTTGTATTATTAAAAAACTGCAAGCAATGCAATTATCGTGATCTTAAGTCACTCGCTATTCAGTCAAGTTATCCCGCAGCACAGAGCTACATAGAAGAAAATCCCATTAAAGGTGATGTGATAAAGGTAAGAAACGTCACGGCTCAATTGAATTTATTGACTCAAAAACGCGTTGAAGGCACCATTTTATTAGACTTTTTACTCTCTACAAAACACCCTGACTTTAACCAAGCGGCTTTTAATAAAGAGATTTTAATGTCGATGCAAAGCTTTCACTTTGTGCATAAACGCCACGCAGCACTTATTCCGCAACTGACAAATATTCTTAAAAAGCTTGAAGCCGATGGCACGGTGCGCACGCTAAAAACGAAATACAATCTCACCGAGTTTTAAAAATCAAATCCGCCTTGTTCAGGTGTCGGTTGGTTATTTTCTGCCAACTGTTTTTTCTGTAAATAACGCTTATAACGCTGCTGACATAAGCTGATTACTTTGCGTTTTTCAGCATTACTCAGCTGATTCCAGTAAAACCGTTCATCGCGACTGCGATAACAGCCTTTACAATAGCCCCGATTATTAACCTGACAAATCCCTTTGCAAGGGCTTGGGATCTCAAATATTTCAATTTGTTGCATCACAATTGCCAGTTAATTAATCATCTTAGAAGTATAGCCCGAAAATTAATCATAAAAAAAGCCACTTCAAAAAGTGGCTCATTTAACGAATCAAAACATTGCTTAAAAAAGTAATTAGCACATTGATTTAAATGCGAACGCATTCTATCAACTTTAGATTATTTAATCTGATTCGCTCGTAGAAAGTTCTGCTTTGCGATGAAAAGGTTTCGCGTACATTGCTAAAACCAGTGGCTTTAACTCTTCAGGTACTTTAGCTAAACGCGCATTAAACGCTTCAGCATCTTTTTTATCAATCACGGCCTGCTTACACCCCCCCGCAATATAGTTACCTGGGTGTAAGAAAAACGAATCAACAATTTGCTGGTCAATCGTTTTTGCAAGCTCTTCTGGTGACTCGCAGCCAGATTCAATTGGCTCACCAAACGCTAAATGTACATGCCCTTTTGCTGTGCTAAAGCCCTCAACAATGCTGGCAATGTCTTCACCTTGTTGCTTTACATATTGGCCGTGATGCTGTTTGTGATAAAGCTCTTTCGCTTTCGCAATCGCACACGGTTCATATTGATACGAGATAGAGACTGGCACTATTTTTAATTCGCGAACGTAATCAGCAAATTCTTTTTTCTGTTTACGACCTTGTAGCTGCAACATTTTAAGCAGTGCAGGATCCGTTTGATCAAAACCATCTTTTGCACGCCCTTCTTTTTGTGCAATCCAAATTGAATGACCCTCTGACAATGAATCATAAATATAGGCTGAGAGTTGTGATAACGCTTTGAGCATTTCTTTGGGTGCTTTTGCTGAACGTTTCACTATAAAGCTTTTATTTAAGCGCATTAACTCTGTGATATACGGAATTTGCAGCAAATTATCACCAATGGCGATGCGCACTGTCGGCATGTTGTGTTTAAACAAACCCCAGTTAACTAACGCTGGATCCAAGACAATATCGCGGTGATTTGAAATGAACAAATACGCTTGTTTTGGATCCAGTTTATCTAGACCCGAAAATGTCACTTCAGATGTGGTACGGGTGATCAGTTTATTTAAATAGCTGGCCACCTCTTGTTGAACTTGCTCAACAGATTGCGTATTTCCCCACTTTTTTCTTAATTGCTGGCGCACTAATGGGCGAGTTATAAATGGAAAATAAGATAAAAAGCGCGGCAGATTATACTTGGCGATAACATCCACAAAGGCATTATCAGCAATTAATCGGGCGACTGAATCAGCGACTTCGTCATCATTGTAAGGTCTAATATCGGCGTATTTATCCACACATTCACTCATAAAAACTGCTTAAGTTAAAAAACGGCACGCATGGCGTACCGTTTAAATAGTTGGCGGATTATAACTCAGGCAATTTTAAATGCGAACCGAGACGCGATAGTTAACCTAAATATTTCCCTATATTGATAAAATTTTATTTTTACAACAATTAATTAGGCAATGCTCTTACCAGTATCAACGAACTTTTTTAATGCCATTTTGAGCACTAATCTCAGCATTAAAATAGCCAAAATGATACCCGAAGCAAGGCTTAACCAATGCGGTAGAACCTCGTGTTCAGTGCCCATCATGGGAGCCACTACAAAGCCAAATTCATCCACTAAGTAATCCGTTAAAAAGCCAAACAGTAAAGCCATTCCGATTACCCCAGTTAAATAAGCAAACACCGCACGTTTACCTAACTCCTTACCCACCACTCCCAAGGTGGCGATATTCGTCGCAGGACCTGCAAGCATAAACACCAATACCGCACCAGGGGATACGCCACTTAACAGTAACCCTGCTGCTATCGGGGTCGAGGCAGTCGCACAAATGTACATTGGTATACTAATCAGTATCACCACCAGCATCGCAAAAATACCGCTTCCCCATTGACTTAAATAAGACTCAGGAACATACGTTTGCACTAGCGCTGCGAAAAAGAGACCAATCACCAGCCACACCATGGTGTCTTCTAACAGTTTATTGCAGCTAAAACGAATAGCGCGTTTAAATTTAGCAACACGGCTCTCTATCGAAAGACTGGGCTTTTCGCTTTTACAGCAACGGTCTGCTTTTATCGATGCAGAATCTTCAGTGCTAAAGCCGCTCGGCTCTTTTTTAACTTCAGCCGAAGTATTACTACTGCAACAGCTCGGCTCTTTTTTAATTTCAGCCGAGGTATTACTGCTGCAACAGCTGGGCTCTTTTTTAACTTCAGCTGCGGTATTACTGCTGCAACAGCCTGCACTATTATCATCTGCAGTGGCGGCTTGATGCTTATGCTGAGAATGAATTTCATGGTCTTTCCCAACCAAGACACCCGCAGCTATCGCACTGCACACCGCTGCGATTGGGCGTATAATGGCCATAAATGGCCCCAATAAAACATACGAAACTGACACTGAATCAACGCCCGTTTCGGGTGTTGAAACTAAAAATGCCGTCGTCGCACTTTTCGATGCTCCCGCTCTTCTAAGCCCAATTGCTGCTGGAATAACACCACACGAACACAATGGCATAGGCGCACCAATAAAAGCAGCCTTAATGGTTGTCCAAAGCCCTTCTTTTCCTAAGTGACGATTGAGAAAATTGGCCGGTAAATACACATTTAATAAACCAGCAATCAATAAACCTAACATTAGCCATGGGGCAGATAATAAGAATAACTGCCAAAAATTATTGAGTAAGTCCATCAATATCCTCCAGTGTCGTCAGTATCGAGCAGTTCTCAGCGGGCTCTTCACCACCACAACATTTATCTGCTAATAATGAAAGAGAGTCATAAAAACGCGTGAGTTCAGCAATGCGTGCGGCCACTAAATCACGTTTTTGTAATGTCATTGCTTTAACCTCATGGCATGAATGCTGATTTTTATGAAACTTAATTTGCAATAACTCTTTTATTTCAGACAGACTAAAACCAACGTTTTTTGCCCGCAAAATGAACGACATTTGCTTGTAATCTGCATCAGAGTAAAACCGATATCCCACCTCAGAACGCGAACTTGGCGTTAACAAACCATGTTTTTCGTAGTACCTTAACGTATCTGTTGAGACGCCTAATTGACGGGCAAACTCACCTATTTTCATCACTGTCTCCATTGTGAAGCGTTTATTTATTATGCTCACTATAAACCTTGGAGTACACCCTAAGGTCAAGCAAAAATTAATAAGGAAAGTATATGAATATCGTCGTCCTTGATGCCGCCACATTAGCAGACACTTCGTTAGATGAGCTGGCACAATTAGGTTCACTCACTTGCTATAACCTAACTAATCAGCACGAATTAATTGAACGCTGCCAAGACGCTGATGTAGTAGTAACGAATAAAGTAGTTATAAATCAACAAGCAATGGCGCAGTTACCTCAATTAAAATTAATTTGCGTTGCTGCAACAGGCACCAATAATATTGATTTACCAGCAGCAAAAGCCCATAACATCGCCGTGACCAATGTGGCCGGATATTCAACACCTTCAGTGGTTCAACACACGTTTACATTGATCACCAATCTGCTTGGTAACACACACAAGTACATTCGTGATTGCCAGCAAGGTTTATGGCAGCAGAGTCCGATGTTTTGTCGCTTAGATTACAGCTTTAATGAAATAGCGGGGAAAACCTTAGCAATTATTGGCTACGGCTCGTTGGGCAAAGCGGTTGCTGAAGTTGCAACCGCATTTGGTGCCCATGTAATTATCAGTGAACGTAAAGGACATACACCGCGTGAAGGTCGCGTTAGTTTTGAGCAAGCATTAAAATCGGCTGATATAATCAGTGTTCACTGCCCGTTAACAGAAGAAACTCGCGACCAAATTGCGGCTCATGAGCTGAACATGATGAAACCCTCTGCCATCCTTATTAATACTGCCCGTGGAGGGATTATTAATGAGGCTGATTTAGCATCTGCGCTTGCTAATAATGTGATTGCTGGCGCGGGTGTTGATGTACTCAGTAAAGAACCCGCCGAGGCAGATAACCCACTTGCCCGATACACTGGCGACAATTTATTACTTACGCCGCACATTGCCTGGGCAAGTAAAGAGTCTATTATTCGCTTAGTGAAAGAAATCGCGTTAAATATCAAAGCATTTAACCAAGGAAATGAGCGCAATAGGTTGGTCTAAATTGCAATTTTTTGGTCAATTGAGCGAAATGGTTTGCAAAAAAGCTCCTAGCCAATTGACCAATTAAAAGCTAATCACTTGATTTAATTTACTTTTTAAAATGTGGCAAGCTGATTGCTAATTAAGAGCAACGTAAACATTAAATTCTAGGGATAAAAAAATGAAAAAAGCACTTTTAATTGCAGCGCTTACTGCACCATTTTTAACTGGCTGTGTCATTGCAGTATCTGATGGTGAAGCTGAAACACATTGGGCAGGTGATTCATCGACGAGCTGGCAAAAGCAGCACAAAAATAACCGCGAAATCATTTCGACTCTTGCGCTTGATACTAACTACCAAGTGGTACTTAATAAACTTCACACCCCTAACTTCACTGAATTACTAAAACAAGGTGACGATGTTTACCAAGTATTGTTTTATGCCACTCATAGCATTCACTCTGATGGTAAAATGACAAAAGATGAGTGCACACCACTGGTATTTAAAAACGATAAGCTAATTGGCGTTGGTGATACCATTTATAAATCACTGAGCAATGGCTAATTAGCCGAAAATGGCAGAGTAGGCCTTGCCTACTCTTTACCCACTCACATTCACTAATCGCGACACAACTTGGTCACGTCCGCCATCTTTAGCCTGATATAACCCTAAGTCAGCTTCTTCAAGCAGCGTTTGTTCAGCGTATACTTGGCCTGTTTCTGTGGTCGCAATGCCGATACTAATTGTCACATGATCCGAATTTAACGAAGCGGTATGGGGAATACCTAAATTACTCACTGCATGTCGTAATTTATTAGCAAATGCGATTGCTTGTGTTGCCGTTGTATTAGGCAAAACGGCCGCAAACTCTTCCCCCCCATAGCGCGCCACAAAGTCACTGCCTCGCTCGCAGGCCCCAACAAGCGCATGAGCAATTCGTTTTAAGCAATCATCACCCGCTCGGTGGCCATAGCAATCATTAAACCGTTTAAAATGATCCACATCCATGAGTAGTACAGACAAAGGGGTTTGATCGCGACGACAGCGACGCCATTCTCGGGCAAGGTTTTCATCTAGATAACGTCTATTAGGAATTTCAGTCAGGCCATCGATTGACGCTAGCATTTCGAGCAAGTCATTTTTTTGTTTGATTAATAACTGATTACGCACACGCGCACGAACAATCGCAGCACTAAAGGGTTTAGTTATATAATCCATCGCCCCCAACTCGAGGCCTTTTGCTTCGTCGTCATGGCTCGAATTAGCAGAAATAAAAATAACAGGCAGCATATTTGTGACGGTATTTTCTTTTATTTTGCTCAGTACCTCATACCCATCAATACCGGGCATAACAATATCCAGAATCAGTAAATCAACGGACTGTGTTTTTAAAAACGTCAGTGCCTTTTCACCACTTTCAACACAAAAAACATCATAATCTTGCTGTAATGTTTTTTCTAATACCAAACGGTTCAACGGATCGTCATCAACAATCAGTACCTTGGCTCTTTTTAGCATCTGTAGATCCTTGTTCGATGATAAATGCAATGACTTGTTTAATCTGCCACTGCAACTCATCGTTTAATAACTCAGGGAGTTCGCCTTGTGCTTTAAGCTTAGCCTCACATTGCTGAGCGCAGGCTGACAAACGTTTAAAGCCTAGATTACCGGCCGACCCTTTCACATTATGGACAACTCTGATCAACTCATCGGTGGTCTTTAATGTTGAAATTTGTAATAGCTGTTGTGCTGCCATGGTCGCAAACTTTGACAGCATAGTTAATACTAATTCTGTATTATTTGAAAACTGAGTGAAAACAAACGTACGGTCAAAAAAAGCCTGTTTCTGTACTTCAAGCTCACTCATCGCCAAAAACAGTGTACTGGCAACAATGGGTTTAGTGAGGTGTTTATTCATGCCCGCCGCAACGGATTGCTCTATGTCAGCCGCTTCGCTGTGTGCTGTTAATGCATAAATCGGCATTTGCTCTTTCGTGAATGACTGGCGAATTATACGCGTAGCTTGGCAGCCATCCATCTGGGGCATTTGAATATCCATAAAGATCAAGTCAGGTCTGAGACAATTAGCAAGCTCAATGCCCTTTTCACCACTGTCTGCACACACAACGGTGATATCGGCTTGCTCTAAAATACTTTTAATAATGCTTAGATTAAGTGGGTTGTCATCTAAGGCTAACACTAATAGACCCGATAAATCGGCACTTGAAGGGAGGGATACAACCGCCTTTTTCGCCGTTTCGCTGGTTTTATCTAGCTGTAAGCAGAAACTAAATTCACTGCCTTTGCCTCGTTGACTTGCTAGTTTTATTTCGCCGCCCATTAACGCCACTTCGTACTTTACAATTGCAAGCCCAAGCCCAACGCCTTGATGTGAACGCGTTAGTGACTCATCACCTTGTGTAAAGGCATCAAATAAGCGACTTTGATCCGCATCGCTAATCCCAATACCGGTGTCTTTTACAGCAAAGCATATTAGTTGTTGTTCAGAGGTTTGTTCGACTAAGTTTAAACTTAATTTAACGCTTCCTTGCTCTGTGAATTTAGCGGCATTAGTCAGTAAATTACCTAACACCTGTTGTAAACAGATTTGATCGCCCCTTAGGTTAGAATTGATCTTTTCATCGCACTCAACGCTGAATTCTAACCCCTTCGTTTTACACAGTGGCGCGACGATTCCTTCGCAATAATTAATTAAATCAGACAAGCTAAAGGGGGCTTTAGTTAATTTAACTTGCGAACTTTCGGCTCGGGCAAAATCGAGCATACGGTTTAATAAAGACAATAAGCTGTTGGCTGCTGACTTCGCTTGCTCAGCATGTGTGCGCTGCTCCAACGACAAGCCTTGCAACGCAATGACATCTATTAGGCCCAGTACGGCATTAAGTGGGGTGCGTATCTCATGACTTAAATTGGCAATAAAGCGGCTTTTAGCTAATGTGGCACGCTCGGCGTCATTTTTAGCTTGTATTAAGTCAGTGATATCTTGGACATGGACAACAAAGTAATCTGGATTTTTTTCACCATTCCATACCAATGAAACACTAATTTGTAGCCAACATTTTTGTTCTTGCTGGGGCAAACTAAAGTGATACACTTTTTTCTTTTCGCTGAGCAATTCAAGTAAGGTACCTTTTAACGTGTCTAGTGATTGCTCGCCAAACAAATCATCCAACCTATATTGGCTGCTCAAGGTGTCACTGCGTTCTAGTGAAAATATTTTACGCGCCGCTTTATTCATTTGCAGTACGCGGTAATCAAGAGACAGTAATATAACCCCATTGGCAGCGTACTCCATTGCACTGCGTAATTTGGCTTCAGAGCTTTGTAATGCGTTTAATGCCGCGTGCTGCTCAGTAATATCACGGCCTATCGCCATAGTTCCCAATAATTGTTGATGCTCGTTATAAAAAGGCGCAATACTCAAATGATAGGTTTTATCATTGGTTACTAAACGTTTTTGATACACTTGGCGGTCTTGTAATACTTGTCGCTCAAGTTCACTTAGCTCGCCGTTATCATCACTGATATCACATAACTGCTGGCCAACGAGTTTTTCTTGCGGTAAACCGATATAACTCTCATACGCCTTGTTACAGCCTAAAAATGAACCATCAATATTTTTAAAATAAATAAGATCTGGCACATTATTAAGCATGGTGTTCAGTAAGGCTAAATGACGTTCTTTGGCATCAATACTGCGGCGCAATTGTTTTGATTTAACTTGCACTTGTGAATCAAGCGCTTTGTTCGCCTCTTGCAATGATTGAACAAGCTCTTCATTACGGGTAAAAACCCGCTTAACTCGGCTAAACCAAGGTTGCCAATCAGCAGGAATACGATAATTTACCAGTGTATGTTGGCCTTCATCATGTTTTTCTAGGTAATTCATCAAGTGAGTCATTGGCTTTACAAATATGCGCTGACTCAACCAAAATACCGCGCTGAACATCATGACTAAAAAAACACTTAAGAACACAAATTCTATAAACATGTCGTAGCGGACAGGCCCACTGAGTGCTTTTTGAGATTCAAAGTAACGGGTATAAATTGGTAAATCAGACGATGGTTGCACTAAGTGACTGTGACTTTTTGTGTTTTTGTTTATCTCACTTTCGGGCCAATAATCATCGGCATTAATCGCTGTTTTTAATACTTTACTTGAGCTGGCTATTACTTGGTTATCTTGATTAATGAAAATATATTCGCCGTTACTCGGGGCAATTTTCATTAACCACTTAGAGATTGCCTCTAAGTCATAAATTAAAATGATGTAGTCGTCGCTTTGTAACGCTCGTCTTTTTCCTATTGCAAAGTACGCGTGGCCATTAACAGTAATAACAGCACTTGAGGCCAGCGCTTTATCATTTAAACGCGACGGTCGAAATTTATTATCCAACACACTCGTCAGCAATTCACTTTCAGCTGTTGAACGGCGCTTTATATAAACAAAACCCTGTTCGTTAACATAGGCAACACCTTGCAACGATTGAATCAATGCCAGCGTTGTGTTGAACGAGGGCCCTAATGCAAGCACTTGACGCCACTGAGTAAGAGCAAAGGCAGTGGATGCAAATTTACCTTGCCCCACAATTTCACCCACTCCTCCCTTTATGGGTTGATAATAGTAGTGATCAAACTGATTTACATTGCGGGCCCAGTTGGGGTCGAAGTCATATGATAATGGCTGCTCATACAACTTAAACATCGTATCAATCAATCCATCAGCCGCATGCATTGCATGACCAAGCTGAGCAGAGATATTATTAAAACTACTTTGTCGGCTTTCTTGTGAGCGTTCTAACTTTAGATTATATAAGTGTAAACACAGAATAAACGCCACCAGCAATGGCACAATAAGCGCCACGGCCAGAGAACGATAATAATGCTTTAGTGGTAAAAAATTCACTCGATTTTAAGTACCTTGCCTCGGTAACACCTAGATTAACGAGGCAAAGATTCACTGGCAAGTTATAAATTTTCTTCAGCGAAGCTTGCCAAGCGACTACGAACAACACCATTCAAGTTAACGGTTGCACTTCCTTCAAAATTTTTAAATCGTTCAACAATATAGGTTAAACCTGAGGTAACAGGGGTTAAATAGTTACTATCGATTTGCGCTAAGTTTCCTGAGCAAATTAACTTCGTGCCCTCACCACAGCGGGTGATTATGGTCTTCAATTGAGAGGCGGTTAAATTTTGACTTTCATCTAATATCACCCCCGAATTGATATAATACTATCATACCCTTAATAAACTTGAACAAAAAAGCTTTTACACACATACTCTAGCTAAGAATCAAAGGTGAACGAAAATGATACTTCGAAATACAACAAAAACTAAAATAATTAAAACATCAGTCAACTTTGGAAAAGGAATGTCTTTTCATCTCGATAAATCAGGGCAACCTATTAAGACTGAAAAAGGCATCAGAACTCACTCATATAGGCACGATAAAATAGAACCTAATTTTCCAGTGCTATATCACCCGACTCGCTTCACCGAATGCCAAGAAATGAACTTATTTTTAATGCACCGCTTTGAAGGTCATTTCAGTCTCAAAAAGAATCAAATAGACAATGAGGCTTTTAGTGACGCTTATCATGCCAGCCAACCGGGAAAGCCATTAGATGTTAAGTCTGTTTGCAGTATAGCTAAGCACTTAAAAGCTTTCTTAGATTGGTTGGATAAAGATGATGCATCCTATTTTGAAGTAATAGCTGCACCACTTTCAAAACAATCTGTAGATGATGATATTTCTAGGTTACCTGTGTGGAGATATCACAAACATTTATGTGAAAGAGTCGAAACCAAAGATAAGTCTAAACGCATAAGCTTTAACAGCGCTCAAGAACGAATTAGAGCTGTTAAAGCATTCTATATATGGAGCCATAAGCGCGGGGCTATAGATAGCCTCCCCTTCTCACTTGAATACAAACAGGTACGTATTAAATCGAAAGCTAAATCAAGTGTAAGTTCATTGTTTCAATTACCTACTAGCAACACACGTTCTGGAGGCTTATGGAAGTGGGTTAGTAATTTGAGCATTCCAAATACATTGAAACAAAAGGAAGACTCACCCGAAAAAGATCTACAACCATATTCTCCAAAAGAACTTAAACAGTTGCTGGAGACGGATACGGCTCAAAAAGAGACTTATAAGCTTTATTTGCAATGTGCTTTGCTAGGTGGACTTCGTTCTTTTGAGATTTCAGCCATCGACCAGAAAGACCTTTTTGATCCTGATGAAAAAGAAAACGAGAAACGTATTCCAAAATTGAACATTGTACGAAAAGGACATAAGCCAGTGAGATTAACAATAGCGCGAGTTCTAATGAAGCTTTTGTACAATCACACTTTGACAATTCAAAATATGAAGCGACGTACCAAACATGAGACTAATCATGGTATGGACAATAGTGAACATCCGCTTCCTTTGTTTATGAATAGTTCAGGATCGCGGATAAGCGAAGATACACCGGGGAATACTATTTCCATAGTTAGAAAAGAACAAAGGAAGCAGGGATTAGAAATACTATTACGCACATTCCATGACTTACGCGCTACCTTTGCTACTTATGTCGCTAAATACCTAATTGACAAAGGTGAATCGGAGAGTTCCATCAGACAGACACTAATGACCTTGATGAGTCACGAAAGTTTTAAAACAACCAAACGTTACATCGACTTTGCCAAAAGTGTAGCAGTGGATGCATACGGAGCAATGTCAGAGTGGGTGAAAGATATCTACGGTGATGTTGACGAATTACTGATGCGTGAGGCTGAAGATGCAGCAGCAAGTTAAAACGCGGAAGTCCAATCGTATTCCTGCTAGATTTAAACCTCATTCAATTGTTCTAGCCAAACAGTTAGACGTTTTATTTAACAGGGCATATGACAAAGAAAACAATATTAGCGCAGATGACGACACTGCTATTTCAATGAGTCGCTTGCGGAATGCTTGTGTCAGTTTACAACATACTCTTCCTCTAGCCCTTAATAAGGTTAGTACAGATACTGCGACATCAATTCAAACTTCGGGATTAAATGCTCTATCAGACTTTGAAATTTGGCAAGAACTGGAATACTTTTGCATTAATGAAATAAATGATGTCAAGCTACCTAGTTATGCTACTCGTATAGAAGAAGCCTTAGAAAACTTAGCTAAGTTTCATTTTTATGATAACGCTATCAACGCTCCTTTTAGGCTAGTAAATGGGGCTACTTCAATCGACATAACTAAATTATTCGAACTTGAATTCCATCAAGTAAAAGAGATTCGTAAATTACTAAATAAATATCTGGACTATCTCGTCCTTCCAGAATTAAGCCTCAAAGATTCTTCTATTAGGGACAATATCCTCAAAACTGCGACAGCTATTATAAATCTTTGTCTACATGATACTTTTAAGAATACTGAACGCGTCAAACTGCCATTATTGGCAACATTACAGGATAGGGAATTCGTTTCATCATTTATATGCAATCACAACTTCCGTACTTTTTTAAAATTTATACTACCCGATGTGTGGGGTAAAGCTAGAGTCAATCAATTTAAAACTGAAGCCGAAGTAATAGGGTATGCACAAAGCATATCATCCAAATTTGGCAATGAAGTTGATGCTTTTTTGAAAAATCAGATAGCAAGCGCTTCGGAAGCTAATACAACAAGAGTTAGATCCTCAACTTTATCATTTCCAAGGTGGTTGAATAGTGCTGGTAGCGTAGCATCACCAATAATTAAGCTGCTTAGTGAGCGTGGAATTCAAGGGTTTGCAGAAAATGGCCTTCAGGGATTTAAATACCTTTATAAGCATTACCAAGAAGAAACTCAAAATAACCAGCAGTTTTTACTGCTACTAAACGCTGCATTGGACCTTTACCACTTTGTTACGGGTGAAAAAATCGCAAAGGAAAGTTTATTACCCTACTCATTGGGCTATTACCTTAAAGAAAGTGACACTACCGAATGGCAGAAGCATGAGTGGGTATATGACAATGCCTATAAATTTTATCAAAACCTAGTCGAATACCATAAAGTTTTTACAAAGCGAATTGATGGCGAGAGCATAGGTATCGTCACTCTCAAAGGTTACATAGGTAGTATGGCTAGAGCATTGAAAGAAAATGCATCATCATTAACAGATGAACAAATGAAGCTTATTGCCAGTCATGGGGTTCATGCTTTTGTTGAAAATAACTGTGAGATACTAAAGGCTATAAGAGAGGCAATTCAACTAAAATCAAAACAAGGCGATTTGTCGGTTTTTGTTGGTAATCAATATCAGAGCGCTATCGACAAATTACTATCGTTTTATGGTCTAGATACTATTAAAAGCTTTCCGGTCAACACCGAATTAACTGCACAACATCAAGAGCAACTATCTCAGAATCAAGATAAACTCTACTCATATAGAGAAGTAGTAGAATTAGCATATTACATAGAAAAAGGGCTTTCTGAGACCTTACTCACAATTAAAGACAAAGTTACACTTTATGCAGCAAAAGTCATATTGAAAACTGGTTGGAATTCAACTCCTACGCTAGAGCTTGATACTGACGACTTATTTTTCTTTAACACGCCATTACATTCAAGTAAAACTCCTGCTCTTCGTTTATTTAAACGCCGAGCTAATTATCAAACTCAATGGCATAAATTTGAAATTAAAGCCGAAGATCTAGAAAAAGAAGGCGTCTTATACGGCGACGTTGTCGAACCAGTAATATTTGATATTAAGGCTGCGACTAGACTTACGTCTATTTACCGCCCTTCTATTGAGAACCTATCAAAAAGAATTTTTGTTTTTCCCAAAGTAAATAGTATTGGAGAAGTAAAGATTCAATTATTAACAGCATCACGTTTCAAGACCTCTATAGATAGGATATTGACTGAGCTTGGGTGTGATATCGTATTTAATTCGCAAAAGATCAGAAAATCAGGGCTTAACTACATTTACCGAAAAGTTGCCAAAGAATTTAAGTGGTATCAAAAAGCTGGCAAGCACTCTTATGAAACGTTCTTGCGTCATTATTTAATGCAAGATAACAAAGATGTTGCAATGACAATCAACAGAGCGACAAAAACAATGGCAGACTATTTTGTTCGCGATGTTACCGACAAAGTAATCATTTTGCAGACTCCACCAGAAGACGGTAAAAAAGTCCCGAATGGCACATGCATTAACTCAAAAGATAAATCCGCAGTAGTGGCATTCGAATCTCAAAACAGGAAATTATTAGACCAGCGAGATACAAACGAGCATGCATGTGCCGACTTTAACGCATGCTTGTGGTGTCCGTTCTATCGCTGTGTTGCTGACGCATTGCATGTTTGGAAACTTTTGTCATACCGGGATTTTGTTGTTGCTGATATGGAAAACTCAGCCGCAACATTTGACTCTGTAACAGAGCAACTGGAAAACATAGAGCAGTTGAAAAATAGAGTTAACGAAATATTAACTGATATTGCCAAGCTTAATGCTCAAGCTGTGATTGATGGAAAAGAATTATTGAGAACAGAGGGTATTCATCCTCATTGGAAAAACACAGGTTTGCTATGACCAAAGAGATAACTAAAACAAAACTACTTGATATCGCTGTTGTAAAAACACATACAGGTCAAATCACTATAAAACCTTTGGTTCAGGTGTTAGAAGATTTTAAAGTTGATGATACTAGCGCTTTTAATTCGATTGCTTTGTGGGAAAACAGAGCATTGAATATTGCTAAACATGGCACTATTCACTTTGGCGATGACACTTGGATAAGCTATGAAGAAACGCAAAGAAATGTGAATTTTAAAGGTGTTGATGAATTAGCATATCAAATTCGAATTTATTCACTAATTAAACTCACACATGGTGATGTTGTAGGCGGTAAACCTCTAAAAATCTCTACACTTCAAAATGATGTAACGTATCTAAATTTAATTGCAGCCTTCTTAAGACAAAGAGGTTATCACTCATTTCATGAGTTGGAGTTCAAATCTGACTTAGTTATTAGGAATCTCATAAAAGACTATTTATATGAAGTCGGGAAAATAGCTATTTACAGACAATCACACTCATTTACTAAACTATTTGACGTGCAACGAAGCTTTCGTCTTTTTGGCCCTAAGGTGTGTAGTGTTTTTATTGATGTGCTTAACCAACTAAACGAGTTACACCATCCGAGACCAGTCACTTATTCGCACCCTGTCATTCCTACTAAAGTAATGAAAAAAATTCTGAAGTTTGCAGAAAAAATAGTTGAAAACTCTAAGGATAAGATAGAACGATGGCTAGAATTAAATGCACGCTTAATAGATAGTTTACATGAAGGCTCCATTGAACCACCGCCCAAAATGAATACAGGTGAGCTAATAGCAAAACATGTAAGAAACTTACCCAATGAAGAGGAATTCATTCAATTATCCGAAGAATTAGAAGATTTAAAATTAGCCACATACATTAATATCTTGGCCTATACAGGTATGAGATATAACGAAGTACTTACATGCAAGGTTGGCTGTGCCAATTACAAAGATGATATTTATTACATTACGGCAATTATGACCAAAACCGACAACAGTAAGGTTGAGATGGAATGGTTTTCAAACGCTGAAGTACATGAGTGTGTTGGTATTTACGAAAAATATGTGATCGGTATGCAAGAAAGGGCAAAAGCTGTACTTTCTTCATGCAGAGCCAATATAACAAGTAGTCAAGCACACAATTTGAAAGAAGGGTTAGAAAGAAACCGTCTTTTCGGGGTTTCACATAGTAGCTGTAGTGTTAGTTTTAGCGATGCTGGGCGATTCACAAAATTTGAGGTTAAAAACAGTGAAAACATTGAGCTTTTTGACTTAACTCTAGACGATGATGATATAGCAGAGCTTGAACGCCTTGAATCTAACTACAAAGAAGTTAGAGGAGAGAATAGAGGTGTCCCATACGAAGAAGGCGATACGTTTAGATTAACCGCTCACATGTTTCGACATACGTTGGCCTACTTTGTCATTGCCAATAAATTAGGTGAGCTTGATGATATTAGATATCAATTTAAACATTTAACTAGCCTAATGACGTTTGTTTATACTCGAAGAGCATTTTTGGCCTCAACAACTTTAATTAAAACTACTGAAGAGTTTAATGAGATTTTAATTGACCGTGTTGCAGAAGAGTTAATAGATGAAGCCGAGTCACAATCACTTAAAGGTGGTGCTGGTGAGCAAATTAATAAAACATCTAAAGATCTGATAATAGGTATTACTGATAGTCAAAGTAAAGATTCGACTGTGATTAAGCAGATCCATTTCAGTTCAATTGAAGAACTGAAAAAATTTCTCGTCAAAAATATTAAAAACATACGTGGCTTACCTACGGGGTACTGCACTGCGGGAGAAGCTTGCAAGATAAAAGGAGCAGGAATCCCTAGTGGCTGTGTGTATTGTGGTAGTAAAATCATTACCAAACGCCACAAGGTCAATTGGCAAATAATAAAAAAAGAAGCAACGCAGAAACTAGAGGCATATGCGGCATTAACCAAAGAAGAGCAAGAAGATTACGAGCTATTTGCTATTCACTGGAAAAATAATATAGCAGCAGCTGACTATGTATTAGATGAAGGCAAAGCGCATACAAACCAAGGAGAACAAGCATGAGTAGCGCATACGATGATATAAAACGTGCTTTTGAAGAGATGAAATCTGATGGCAGCAAGATAACCAAAAATGCAGTAGCAACGAGAGCTAAAAGAAATATTGCAAATCTATCTAAAGAAGAAGAAAAATGGGTAAAGTTACGAGAAAATATTGAAAAAGCTCAATTAACTTGGGAAGAAAAAAATAAAGATAATTTAATAAAACAACTCAGAACAAAGGTAGCCGAACTAAAAAGCAAGCTTGCTAAAGAAAAGCAAAAAAACGAGATTGACCCTAAGGAAATCGATAAGGATTTTGAAAAGCTACTGGTGCGATTACAAGAAATGTACGCTGAAATAGATAAGCTCAAACTGATTAATGCTGATTTAAAAAATCAACTTCAGCACTCAGGGCAACATACAGAAATAAGAGTGGATACGTCTACTGGTGAAATTATTGAATTAGTTTCAACGAAACAATAGATTAGATGTAGTAGCTCATATCTCATCTTACAGTTTTGTTGATTAGGTTTAGACTTCACCTGACAGGCAGCAAGAGCGAACAAGAGACGGTCAGAGTGATCTGGATATGTGAACTTAATTCTACAAAGCGGACGCTTAGCGACCCCGTTCATGCAATAAAATTGAGTTTAGGCAATCCGCATTAATTGTATAATGATGTCTCTGCTTCTAAAGAGTATGTTTATGAGAACCATTGGAAAACTGGCAAAAGATTTAGATATCAATGTTGAAACGATCCGCTTTTATGAGCGCCAAGGTTTAATAGAGCAGCCTCCAAAACCCGAATCAGGTTATCGAAAGTATGACGAGACACACGCTAATCAACTCAAATTTATTCTGAAAGCTAAAGCATTAGGGTTTACGCTGAAAGAAATTGAATCACTGATGTCACTAAGTAGCAGTTGCGCTGATATAGAATCGATGGGATTGCAAAAACTTAATCTCATCCGTAATAAAATTGCTGATTTACAGCGGTTAGAGAAAGTAATTCAAGATATGACAGATTCTTGCAAGGCCAATCAAGACCCTCAATCCTGCCCGGTAATAAATTCACTTAAATAGCTATTGACCCCGTACTTATGTACGGAGTTTATACTACCTTAAAAATTGAGGTAGATAGTTATGATCAATAAAATTCTAGATAAAGTAGGTTCTGGTGGCGTTTGGCTAGCCGCCCTTAGTTGCACAGCATGTTTTCCTGCGCTCGGCTCATTGGCATCTGCGCTTGGGTTAGGTTTTCTTTCACATTTTGAAGGGATAGCGGTGAACACCTTATTGCCATTATTTGCTTCACTAGCGTTGTTAGTTAATTTCTATAATTGGTATCAACATCGAGAGTCATTAAGAGGCATTTTAAGTGTCATTGGCCCAATTGCAGTATTGCTGACCCTTTATCCTTTATGGCAATACGACTGGAGCACTTACTTATTTTACTTTGGGATCATTTGGATGGTCGTAATGTCTATTTTAGATATTGTTAAGCCCATTAAGGAACCAGTATGCAAGGTATAGAATTAAAATCTAAGATAACTTGCCCTGAATGTGGATTTAGCAAAGTTGAAACCATGCCTACAAACGCTTGCCAATGGTATTACGAATGCGAAAGCTGTAAAGCACTACTTAAACCGTTCAAAGGTGATTGTTGCGTTTACTGCTCTTATGGAACAGTTAAGTGTCCTCCTATTCAAGAAGGCAATGCATGTTGCTCAGGTAAGTAGCCTAGTATTCGGTGGTTCTGTGCCAACCAAGTAATATCTTAAATGCGATTGCGATTAACACTAAACCACCAAATAGTTCAGCTTTAGACTCCAGCCATACGCCACTTCTTTCGCCGATATTCACACCAATCTAGCTAAAGGCAAACGTCGTGACGCCTATTATCAAGCAAGCTACGGCTATGTCTACCTCAAGCAATGTGATTGCATAACCTGCCGCCATTGCATCAATACTGGCGGCAATAGCAAGAACAAATAGCACACGATGAGTAACATTAGCAATATCTTCTTCAATTCCTTCAGATTGGGACTCATAAATCATTTTTGCCACCGATAAATAATAGCAAAATAAAAGCTATCCAAGGTGCATAATCTTCAATCCAAGATGATCATCCTTTACCGCTGTAATAGCCTAAAAGAGGTATAAAGCCTTGGAAAAATCCAAAATAAGCAACGGCTTTAATAAAGAGTTTTTCAGCATTTGCTACTTTTTTAGAACCTAAGCCTATGGATACTGCAAACACGTCCATACTGAGTGCTATAGCTAATACAAATACTTCAAACAAATCGATTAAACCTGAATAAAATTGTTATAAGATTACGTGACGTATAATTAGTTACTTGACTGATGTTAAACACCTAAGGTTTGCTGACAGTTGCTCAATTATCGAAGCCTTATTTTTACACCAAATTTCAGCCAGATATTCAGTAACAGTGCCAACACTTGAAGGAAACAGAATATTCCCCGCCACTTTGGCGAAAGGGCCATCAGTTTCGAGTAAAATCCTATCTTGAGGTATCCACGATATTACTTTTTTAGCTCTGGCTGAAGTAAGCATGGCTGGCCCAATAGAAAAGAAACAGCCTAGCTCGACGGCTTCTAGAACTTGCTTCTTAGTACCTAAAAACCAATGAAGAATAGAAGTACCAGCATCGGGGTATAACTTAAGTTGTTCAAGTACTTCACCTGTCGCATTAAGACTATGGATAGTTAATATTTTGTTATCAAAGCCTTCACATTTTTTCAAAATATGCGTAAAAACCTCTAATTGATCATCAAAGTAATCAGCATAACCTTTTGAGCCATCCAGCCCAATTTCTCCAATATATCTAGTTCTATCAACTAGCTTATCGAATAGAGGTAGTTCATTTTTCCTTAAATGAGCAAGTTGAGGGTGCAGACCCAAAGCCGTTTTACAGTGTTTTATGTCACTTGTTAACTGGACAGTACCTTCAAAAGCTGACGGCACCGTAGTTACTGATAGCACGTAATAATTACTGCTTTTTATGTCGTTCAATACCTCTTGATAATCTGGATATAAATCAACATGGCAATGAAGATCCATCATGATGATTTATCCGCTTGGAGAAATAATTCAACCTCTGCCAATCCTCGCTTAATAGTTGATTCTAATTTTTCTCGTATATCTTTTTCTTGTGGTATTGGTCCTGACTTTCGAAGCCAAGAACGATAGTTATCTGATTGTTTCAATCTAATAATGGCAGTTTGAACCGCTTGGAGATCATCGCGAGTATCTTTTTCTTTAATAAGACCTCTCAACCGCTTTGTCTTGTATGGCGCATCTTGTGTAAAACCAGCATGAAAAACTGACGCTCTTCGAATAAGGCAAGGTACACAATGCCCACACTGTTTATGCTCTCTGTGCCAATGACTACAAGAAACACTCAGAGGAACTGCTTTTCTAATTGCGTCTTGATCAACACATTCCGCTAACATTTCACCTTTAGTTTTGAATTGATAGGGGTTTACAAATTTGACATGAAACCCAGTGTCTCTAAGCAAAGATTCAAGCCTGCTTAGAAAATTAGGATGAGTAGTTCTAGTACTATGGCTACCAATCCGTCTTCTGGTAAGCGGTGGATTTATAGAAATATAGCCATTCTCAGGGACGACAATAGTTTCAATACTGCTATCGCAATTAGCATTTCTTAAGGCTGATATACCAAGTACCGCCATAGCTAGGAAGTTGAAGCTTCTTCCCCTCATGCTAATGTCAGTTTTACCTTCTAACTGCTTGATAATATGAGGAGACATTGAATAGGACAATTCGCCGAATGGCGGGGACAATAATTGCTTAATATCTTCCTGTTTTGCGCCATCACCACGATAAGCGTGACTAACCAAAAGCGGTTTTAAGGCTGACTCTCCGTTTAAAATGTCAATTGCACCAACTGCGCTATCAAGACCTCCTGAAAAAAGGCAGACTGAGTTGAGTCCAATTAATGATTTTGCTTTTGCTTTCGCTTGCTCACTTGTTTTAGGAGTCGGCATCGGCATAGTTGTTTTTTCAAAAGTAAACTGCCATTGATCGCCCGTTAGAAAGTTGAGCAAAGAACTTAGTTCAGGCTCAACAGTATTCCACATATCCTCATCGGTAACAGGAACATGCAAGTGCATTTTTCTAGCCCATGCATTTTCTGCATTATCCCTCAATTCAAATGTATCAGCGGCGGTAACGGCGGTTGCAATTGTTATCAGATCTATTGCATCAGCATCTACATGCAATCCTAAATCACGAACTGTTTGTAGTAGTTGTTTTGACACTAAGCTGTGCTTAGTGATGTCATTTTGATGCGTGTGAAACATTTGGACAGGATGACAGTCTTCAGAAAAATCAGGCAAGTTAGCTGGGTCATGGTTAAAATAAAAATTAGTCATCAAAACTCTCCCATTCATCCACTGTCATTGCAATTGCATCAGCTTGAATTTTAGTAATATTTTCCTTGCTAATAGTACTAGGGTTGCCATTAGTTACTTTGTCTAACTGCTCTTGTGTGATCACTTTTATTAATTCCCTTAATTCTACTTCCATTTGATGATGCTTACTTGCAGGCTCAACATGAAACCAAGCTCTGCCCATGCCTTCAACCACATCCTGAAAAATAAGATCTGTTAAATAACAGCCTATGGCTTCTTGAATAACTTCGTCAGTAAAACTGTTTGGGTCAAATTCTTCTGTATCGGGTAATGCTTCCTCTAGTGCGTAATCCAACGCAACTCTTACAGCATCCGAATCGGCATTATCAGGTGCCAAATGACTAGCAATTTTGTCAATTGCTTGGTCAGTCGATAACCCAGTTAGATCACCTAATGATAAGCTTTGATTATTAACCGTTACGGTGTCGCCACGCATGACACCAAGCAATCCAGAACCAGCCGTTATACCGCTTGCTAGTCTCCGGCTTGTGCTTTTACCTCCGCCAGAGCCTTTTCTAGAGTAACTTTTTAATGAACGCCTTAGATCTGAGGTTGAGCCACCTGTTTGTGCATATTTACCAAATGCTCTTCTGGCGCTGGCAAACCTATTTGGAGGTGGCGTTGCTGTTGGCGAACCACCGATTTCTTGTTGAACCTTGTCATTGTCAATATCGTTGGTATGGTCATTCTGATCATCAGATTGATTGTTATCAGAACCAGTTTGATCATCCCCATCAGTACCTGATGCAGGCTCTATTGTGACGGGATCTCCTTGCTCTGCCCAAGATGGAATTAGCGGACTCTTGTTATTCGGTCCTGTAGACGATGCGGACGTACCCATATTACTTAATTCCCTCTAGTTCTTTTAAGATTGGATTGAGCCACCTTTGACGAGGCAAGCTTTTTAAGAATGTAAGAAGACTTAAGCAACATTTATCATCCTGCTTGGCAAGTAACACGGCTCCATAGATGCCTGTTGGTTTTTCGGTCCAATCACCAATCAACTTAAAGTTTTCAATCAAACCATCCATGACTGACATGTACTCTTCCTTCGGAGTTGTGGTAATCGCAGTAGAGTTAACGCCACTGACCCTTACCTTTTGCTTCATTAATTCTTCTACAAGTTTTTGAGCAGCTCCCGACATTACCGCATTAACAGCACCCATTGGAATGCTTTCTCGGCTAAGGTATGCCGCTGGGGTCAAATCCATCTCAGTAAACATTGGAGGTAATTTTGACCATTTATCAATAAAAGCTAGGTCGAGTTTCCACTCTTCAGGTAACTTTATTTCATCAAATTCAACTTCTGAATTTTCGAGATCCGCTAAAACTTTTGGATATCCGTTTTCCTTATCAATTAATTCATAAAGCTTGTTAGTAGCCTGAGTGCCTAAGCACCTCTCAAAAATTACCAGCTTAGTGATAGTTTTCTCGTCAAGCTGCATTCCTCGACGGTGAGCCGTTTTCTTTCTCATCTTAACTTGATTGAGTAATCGCTTAACTATGCGAGGGTTACCGTTAATGTTTGTGGATTCAGCTAATAGTGGAGCTAACTGTTCAGCAACTACAAATTTGCTTCTGAGTCCTGAATGCTTTTCGATATCGTGATCCTGAAGAAGCTCATCAACGGTAATTTGTGGTTGTTTCCAAGAAAGCCTTAATGATTCTTCAAGGGCACATCTTATCGCTTCTAACTGAGCATCTGTCACTCCGTGGTCTTGAGCGGTGAGCATCATTAAATATGCCCTTATCTCAAGAACACCGGGCCTTGGTACATGCACAGGAATTTGAATAAGCTTGTCTAAATAATCAGTTTGATGTCGTTGAGATGCACCTTTGTGATATTCAGGTACTGCCAAACGGATCATGTCTTCATCGGCGGCAATGACAAATGCGGTATTTGGTAAAAATAGAAATAATCTGATCGCCTCAAGTGTTGAAATGGCATTAAATGGAGAGCAGCGATCTAAATTATCGACATAGACAATAAGTGGCTTATCAAACTCCTTTAACAGATCAGAATATGCTTTTCGGAATTCTTTAATTTCTTTAGGAGGTGAGAATGATTTCTTATCTTTGATCAAACCTTTGTTTTTCTTCGCAACATCCTTAGCGCCATCGACAGCACCTTTTACATCATCAACATCAAGTTCACCATCGTCACCACCACTGAATAGTCCCATGATCTTCTGTATACCACCCATAGTCGGTATACCAGCTAATGCTGCACCACCATCCATTAGCAGTCCCATCAGTCTGATCTTATCTATTCGTCCAGCAAACTCTATTGCTTTTGCACTTAGATTTTTATCGTCTGCTGCTTTTTTTACTAAAGTAGATGCAATTGTTTCTAATAGCGCTGCTTTAGCGTCATCGTATCCTTGGAAAGTCCATGCATCGAAATGCACTTGTATATATTCTTGTTCATCAGTTTCCAAAGATGCTTTGGTAAGTTCAAGAATCGTGGATTTTCCAGCGCCCCAATCACCAAAGACACCTATACTAATAGGCATTAATTCCTTTTCAGTGATAAGATCTTTAATCGACTCAGCCGTTTCATTAAAGTTTAAGAAGTCAATTTTTGACTCTTTATCAGACCACATAACATCTCCTTTTATTTATTATTTTTTTGTTCCATTCTTTCAATAGTTCGATGAACCGTCGGGCGGCTAACAGAATATTTCTTCGCTAATGCAGAGATCGATTCACCATTTAATTTATCTTTATATAATTCTTTCGCTTGTTTGTCTGATAAAGCAGGCAACCTACCCATATGTTTGCCTTTAGCCTTCGCTTCTTCGCGACCTTCTGCGGTTCTGGCTTTTATAAGATCCCGCTCAAGTTGAGCGAATACTCCACATAGGTTGATCATGGCGGTGGCAAACGGATTATCATTTTTAGTATTGAGAGAGCCGTCGATAATATTTAAACAAGCCCCCTTTTTGTGGATACTTTCAATAGCCTCAAGAATAGACTTTAATGATCGGCCTAGCCGATCAAGGCGAGTAACAATTACCTCATCACCCTCCCTGATAAAATCGATGAGTTCCTTTAGCTTTTCTTCATTTCTAATGGAAGCACCTGACTGTTTTCCTTGAAATATTTTTTCACAGCCATGAGCGTCCAACTTGGACAGTTGAATATTTAAATCTTGCTCTTTAGTTGAGACTCTTGCAAAACCAACTTTCATATGTACGAAACCTGTAACTTTCGTACATCTTAACAATCAAGTGAACGAAAGTACATTAAATAAATTTCGTACATGAACGTAATAAAATATAGTTATTCGTACACAACACGGATAGAAAATGAATGACAATTCTAACTATCAAGTGACTTAATTATTCCACACGCTTCAATGGTGTTTTCAGTTGTACACAAACTTGCCATTTGTTGAAGCTCAGCTTTTAGTGCTTTGAGTTCTCTCATTCGATTGTTAACTAAGGCCAATTGTTGAGCAATGAGCTTATTAACACTTGCACAGCTTTCTTCTGGCTTATTTTTCAGTTCCATAAGGCGTTTAACATCTGTTAGAGGGATATCCAAACTTCGGCAATGCTTTATAAACTCTAATTCTTTTAAAGCCCGTTCACCGTATAACCTGTAATTCCCTTCAGTACGTTCAGGAGTTGAAAGCAACCCTTCTTTCTCGTAATACCGAATTGTTTGTATCGAACACCCTGTCGTTTTTGAAAGTTCACCTATCTTCATAAAACTTTAGTCCTAAATCTTGACTCTATAGTCACTATAGACTTTATAGTTAAGTTATCAAGCAAATAACTAAGGCCGTGCAATGAGTGGTTGTGGTTGCGAAGTCGAACTAAAAGATGCGAAACAAAAACATGTGCTGTATTGGTTGCTAGGTATTAATGCGGTTATGTTCTGCGTTGAGATTACTGTGGGCCTATATGCAAACTCAACGGCTTTGATAGCAGATTCAATGGATATGCTGGCTGACGCAATTGTCTATGGTATTGCTCTATATGCCGTGAGCCGATCTTTAAAGCATAAAGCCAATGCAGCCCTTATCAGCGGTTACTTTCAGCTGACACTCGGAATACTGGTAATCTTTGACATAGTAAGAAGACTCGGAGAAGGTGAGCCTCACTCTTGGTTCATGATCGGCTTTGGTTTTGTAGCATTAATAGCAAACGTCATTTGTTTAGTTTTAATCAGAATGCAAAGCAATGGTGAAGTCCATATGCGTGCAAGCTGGATATTTTCAGCCAACGATGTGATCGCAAACTTGGGGGTCATTGCTGCTGGTGTTTTAGTGATGCTACTTGATTCTCGCTGGCCTGACATTGTGATTGGTAGTGTGATTGCAACCCTAATTTTAAGAGGGGCTTACCTGATTATTACTGATGCGAAGAAAGAGCTGAGCAACGCAGAGTTAACAAGCGAAAACAATAGCTGTAGTGGAAGTAAATCAAAATCATGTTCTTAAAGGAGATGGATAATGAGTGCTAATTATTTAGAGAAAACACAAATATTAGACTTAGATGATCACAGCATCCAATCTCTAATAGCAGATCGGAATTGGAATACAATGGATGAATACAACACAATAGGAGCTGCTTACACCTTTGTTAAAGATGAGATTCAGTTTGGTTACAACCGCAGCGATGATATATCTGCGAGTGAAGTTTTAGCGGATGGCTATGGACAGTGCAATACCAAGGGAAACTTGTTAATGGCTCTATTCCGAGCGCTTGGTATTCAGTGCCGATTTCATGGTTTCACGATTGACCAACAGCTTCAGAAAGGCGCTATTCCTTCTTATGTATTTTGGCTTGCCCCAAAATCCATTATCCATAGCTGGGTAGAAGTGCTCTATGAAGGTAAGTGGATCAATTTAGAAGGCTTCATTCTCGACGAAGCTTACCTAAGTTCAATTCAATCCAAATTCAGTCAAGCTAAAGATAATTTTTGTGGTTATGGAATAGCTACTACCTGCATAAGTAACCCAGAGACGAACTGGGTTGGTAAAGATACTTATATTCAAAAAGAAGGCATACACGACGACTTTGGCTTTTATGACTCACCCGATGAATTCTATGCTGAGCAGGGAACCAATCTAACGGGTATTAAACGTTGGGCGTACCAAAACTTTATCCGTCATATCATTAATTGGAATGTACAAAGGCTTAGAAGAAAAAATGTAACCGCCGAGGCTCAACATGCATAACCACTCTCACGGTCATGATCACCCTCACAATGATGAGGACGCTTCGAGACGCATTGGCTGGGCTTTTTTTCTAAACCTCACGTTTACCATCATCGAATTTATCGGAGGTTGGTTAACCAATAGTACGGCAATCATGGCAGATGCTATCCATGATTTAGGAGATAGCATCTCCATAGGCACCGCATGGGGATTAAATAAGCTCAGTAACAAGCCTGCCTCTAGCCAGTTTTCATATGGTTACAAGCGCTTTTCATTGCTTGGCGCATTGATTAACGGTTTGGTATTAACTGTTGGTTCTGTTTTTATACTAATTGAGGCCATACCAAGATTAGCTAACCCCGAAATGCCTCAAGTCGAAGGAATGCTTTTATTAGCTATTTTTGGCATGGTGGTAAACGGTTACGCTGCCTATAAGCTAAGTCATGGAAAGACCTTAAATGAACGAGTTTTAAACTGGCACTTGCTTGAAGACGTTTTAGGTTGGATAGCTATATTTATTGTATCAATCGTATTGATGTTTGTTGAATGGCCCATACTCGATCCTATTTTATCAATTGGGTTTACCCTTTTTATTTTATTTAATGTTGTAAGAACACTGAAAACGACACTTATGCTCTTCTTGCAAGCGACACCAGATATTGATCTTATTGAAAATATTAAATCGAAAATAGTTTCTAAAGCCATTGTGGGTGAAGTACATCACTTACACATCTGGTCACTTGATGGTGAACACAACGTTTTAACCGCCCATATTGTTTTAAACACTGAAATATCTAACGAAGAGCTGAAATCGTACAAGCTAGAGTTGCGACAGGAGCTTAAAGAGTTTGATTTTGCTCATACAACAATTGAAATAGAGTTCATAGACGAGCAATGTCGTGACGCAAGCTAAACGATAGTGTTAACATTGGCATAACTAAGAGATAGTTGAAACGAAATGAATATTAAACAATTCCCTGCATACATCATGATAGTGCTGATATTACTTCAGTCATTTTCTGCTGTGGCAAAAGTTGCTGATGTTCATATTGTTGATTCCGAGCATATAAAAACCGAGCATGTTCATGCTTTAGATGACCACATTTCTTCTGAAAAATTAATACAATCATCAGCAGATAATGACCAACACAACCCCGCTGATTGTCATCATTGCGGACACTGCAATGGCTCGCATGTACAGTTTGCTACGCATGTTTACATCAGTAGAGACATTGATTTCAAATCAAGTCAGGTATTTGATTATTTAAAAGTAGTCATTGAAGCTCCCCCTTCCAGATTACTTCGACCTCCCAAAAGTTAGTCCTTTTATTTAATTGGCGCGTTAGGCGGTGAAGCCAACGCTCGTTTCATAAAATAAACAGGACAAAATATGAATATGTCTTATTTTAAGGCCCCCGTACTTGCTTGGAAGAAAGTAAAACGGTTGCTTCTGTTGTCGTTTTTAGTGACAACTAATAATGTATTTGCAAATGACTTAACTGTTGATTCAGTTTCATTGTCAGAGGCAATACAACGAACACTTGCAAACAACCCACAGCTAACAGCTTTTAAATACAAACAAAAGCGTTTAGACGGCGAGTTAGCTACCGCAGGGTTAAAACCTGAATATAACGTCAGCGCTGAATTGGAAAACTTTGCAGGTACAGGTGATGTATCTGGATTCAGCGACGCTGAACTTACCTTATCAATATCTTCCGTGGTGGAATTGGGAGATAAGGTAAATAGCAGAAAGCTTTATGTTAATGCCCAACAGCAAGCAATAGCTGTTGAAAAAAGAATACAAACACTCGATATTTTGGGTGAAGTAGCAGCTCGCTATATCGATGTTTTGACGTTACAGCAAATCATGCTCGTCAATGAAAATGCAGAAAAGCTAGCACGAGAAACCTATCAAACTGTCTCCAAAAAAGTTCGTGTTGGTTCGGCACCGTCATCAGAGCAAAAACGAGCTGATGCAGCTTTAGCAACAGCTCGACTAAAGACGCTAACCATTTCCAAGCAGTTAGAGGCCAGTGTTCGTAAGTTAGCTATTATGTGGGGAGAACAATCACCGCAATTCTCTCGTGTATCAGGCGATTTATTTGCACTTCCCAAAACAATATCACTCGAATACATCATGGCTCAACTTTCTCAAAGTCCTCATATATTAGCTTATGCAGAGCAATCGAGAATTCAGCAAGCTCAATTACAATCAATCAACGCACAAAGCCACGCTAATATAACGTGGAGCGCAGGTGTGAAAAGACTTGAAGGTAGCAATGAGACTGCGTTGGTTGCAGGAATTAGCGTCCCTCTGTTTACGAGTGATAGAAATAGAGGCAGCTATCAATCTCAAAAAGCAAAACTCGATGAAGTTGAGCAGCAACGGAAAGCCAGTGAGCGAGCAATTTACAGCCAATTAGCGACATTTTATGCGGCTCAGGAAGAGGCTCGCCTTACGGTTGAAACCTTACAAACCAGTATTATTCCGCCTCAAGAAAGTGCTTTGTCATTAGTGCAAAAAGCCTATTCGGACGGGCGCTTTAGTTATTTAGAGCTAGTTTCAGTTCAAAAAGAGCTTATTGAGATGCAATATGCGCTTATTTTTGCCGCAAGTGAGGTTCACAAACAAAGCGCCTCCATTGAGTCCTTATCAGGCATTCCATTAATTTCTTCCGGCAATACAGAAAGCCAACTTTCAAGCTTTATTGAGAATTAATCATGAAAAAGAAAAATATATTAAATTCACCAATCAGCCTTTTCAAATTAATGCTTGTTGCTGTAATTGGTTTCACCTCCATCACGACCTCAGCCAGTGAAGAACACAAAGATGAAATAGTCTCTATGTCTGTTGAGATGGCTAAACAAAACAGCATTGAAACAGTAGCAGCAACTAGCGGTGTTATTCATAACGAAGAAGTTGTATATGGAAAAATCGTTGCCGATCCTGCCTCACTTGCGCACGTTAACGCTAGATTCGATGGTGTTATTAAGGAAGTAAAAGTCAATCTCGGCGAAGAGGTCAAAAAAGGTGAAACGTTGGTAGTGATTGAATCCAATGAGAGCTTAAATCAATATTCGATAAAAGCACCAATGTCTGGGCGTATAGTCGCTAGGCAAGCCAATATTGGCGAGCTTACAAATGGTGAAAACTTGCTGACAATAGCCAATTTTGACGTGGTTTGGGCACAACTATCAGTGTTTCCTACTCAGCTAAGTAAGGTTAACGCTAACCAGCAGGTGCTAATTCATAGCACTGAATTTAATCAAAGTGCGCAAATTAGCTATTTAACACCATCACTAAACGACAAGCCATACTCATTGGCATTTGTAAAATTGGATAACAAAACCAACAAGTGGCCGCTTGGCACTGTAATTAAAGGTGCGGTTACGACCAGTCAACACTCTGCTCCAGTTGTTGTGCCAAAAGGAGCCATTCAAGAGTTTGAAGGCAAAGATGTTGTTTTTATTAAAGAAGGCAATGAATACCACCCTAGCGCCGTAAAAACTGGCGCTTCAGACGCTATCAATATTGCTATCATCGACGGTTTGAACGTCGGCGAAAGTGTGGTTGTAAAGAACAGTTATCTGCTAGTTGCTGATCTAAAAAAATCGGAGGCTGGACATGAACACTAATCTCCGACCTTTTTGTCCTCTACATATTGGCTTCAGTATTATCGAGGTGAAAATATGATCGCTTGGATACTAGAATTATCTATCCGTAGACGTGGTACTATGTTGCTTATGGCCTTGTTTATCATCGCTTTAGGAATATGGAACTATCAGAAGCTACCTATTGACGCTGTGCCAGATATAACCAATGTACAGGTACAAATAAACACGCAGGCTCAAGGTTATTCACCTTTGGAAACAGAGCAACGGATTACGTTTATCGTCGAAACGGGCTTGGCAGGTTTACCTAAGCTGGATTATACCCGTTCACTTTCTCGATATGGCCTGTCGCAAGTGACTGTTGTGTTTGAAGAAGGCACAGATTTGTATTTTGCCAGAAACCTAATCAATGAGCGACTTAGCGCAATTAAGGAGCAACTACCGTTTGGCATTGAACCAGAAATGGGACCAATTGCTACGGGCCTCGGTGAAATATACATGTACAGTATAACTGCCGACGAAAGTGCAAAGCAGAATAATGGCTTACCCTATGATGCGATGGCGTTAAGGGAGATCCATGACTGGGTAGTGAAACCACAACTTGCATTGGTTAAAGGGATTACGGAAATCAATGCAATTGGTGGCTATAAAAAGCAATACCATATCAATCCCGATCCGTTAAGGATGTTGCACTTCGGTATTACCAGTGAAGCACTATCAAATGCAATAATGCGAAATAATGCAAATCAAGGGGCTGGATTCATCGAAAGAAGCGGACAGCAAATTCTTGTTCGTTCACAAGCTCAGTTGCAATCTATTCAAGACATCCAAAACGTCATTATAAAAAGCGACGACGGCACACTTGTAAAAGTTAAAGATGTCGCCGAAGTTGCGATAGGAAAAGAGCTAAGGACAGGAGCTGCATCACTGGAAGGCAAGGAAAGTGTGATTGGCACCGCAATGATGCTGGTAGGAGAAAATTCACGCTCGGTGGCATTGGCTGTTGGTGACAAGCTTAGTGAAATCCAAAACAGTTTACCTCAAGGCGTGTCCATAGTTCCCTTATATGACAGGACAACTCTGGTTGATAAAGCAATTAGCACCGTACAGAAAAATCTTATTGAAGGTGCATTACTGGTTATCTTCGTATTGTTCCTATTACTGGGTAACATACGCGCCGCTTTGATTACCGCCGCAGTAATTCCTTTGGCAATGTTGGCAACAATCACGGGCATGGTTCAAAGCAAAGTCTCTGCGAATTTAATGAGTCTGGGAGCCTTAGATTTTGGATTGATTGTCGATGGCGCGGTAATAATCGTTGAGAACTGCATTAGGCGGTTAGCAGAAAGCCAAAAACGAAATAGTTCTGTCATTTCCCTGAAAGAACGCCTAGACATTGTTTATTCTGCTACCAATGAGGTTATACGACCTAGTGTTTTTGGCGTATTGATCATAACGATTGTCTATTTACCTTTGTTTACCTTATCGGGTGTCGAGGGCAAAATGTTTCATCCGATGGCCGCAACGGTGATAATCGCTCTATTGTCTGCAATGGTATTTACCTTCACGCTAGTCCCCGCTGCGGTTGCTTTATTCTTGAAAGGCAAAATCAGCGAAAAAGAAAGTCCAGTAATTGTCGGCGCTAAGTCAGTTTATAGTCCTGTTTTGAAGTGGGCTTTAAAACTACGTTGGCTAGTTGTTTGCGGCGCTGCTTTACTTGTGACATTTAGCATATTACTTGGTAGTAAATTAGGATCTGAATTTGTTCCTCAACTTAATGAAGGTGACATTGCACTGCACGCGATGCGTATTCCGGGCACGGGTATTGACCAAGCTGTAGAAATGCAGAAGGTACTTGAACAACAAATTATGAAATATGATGAAGTTGTTACGGTGTTTTCAAAAACGGGCACAGCAGAAGTTGCGACAGACGCGATGCCGCCAAATGTGACTGATACTTTTCTGATATTAAAGCCGAGAGAGCAATGGCCCGACCCTAATTTAACGAAAGAGGATTTTGTTGAAAGGCTGGAAAAAGATCTCAGCTCTATTCCCGGCAATAATTATGAGTTTACTCAACCAATTCAGATGCGATTTAACGAATTAATTAGCGGAGTAAGAGCTGATTTAGGGATTAAGCTCTACGGTGATGATCTATCCCAACTTGTCATTTCTGCACAAGAAGTTTTGGCTACACTCAATACAATTTCAGGTGTTGCTGATGCGCGGCTCGAACAAGTTGATGACGTGCCTATCTTTACCGTTAACCCCAAGCCTGAAGCATTAGCGCTATACGGGTTGGATGCAAGCGACTTACAGTCTTGGTTAAAAACAGTCGTGTCAGGTGAAGGCGCAGGGTTAATATTCGAAGGTGATCGTCGATTTGAAATTGTAGTTAGATATCCTGAGCTGTTGAGAGCCAACCTTGATCAGCTAGGTAATTTGCCAATCGCGACAGAAAGTGGTGAGTTTGTACCTGTAAGCGAAGTTGCAGAGTTAAATTATACGACAGTTCCAAGTCAAATAAGCCGAGAAAATGGTAAGCGACGAATTGTAATTACAGCAAATGTTAGAAACCGAGATCTAGGCTCATTCGTACAAGAGGCACAGCAAAAAATTCAACAAAATGTTGAATTGCCTGCTGGTTATTGGCTTGAGTACGGCGGAACATTTGAGCAACTTGAGAGTGCAACGCAAAGATTATCCATCGTAGTACCTGCCACATTGTTTGTAATTTTGACACTGCTTGTCATAGCATTTAGTTCAATAAAAGATGCCCTGATCATATTTAGTGGTGTGCCTTTAGCACTTACAGGCGGCGTATTGGCTTTGTGGTTAAGAGACATGCCTCTTTCAATTTCTGCTGCTGTTGGATTTATCGCTCTTTCAGGGATAGCTGTATTAAATGGACTGGTGATGCTGTCATTCATTAAACAGCGATTACTTGAAACAGGAGAGCTAATAAACTCAATTATCGAAGGTGCAACTATCAGGCTTCGCCCTGTATTAATGACCGCTTTGGTTGCTAGCTTAGGTTTCATTCCTATGGCATTAAACGTCGGAACTGGGGCTGAAGTTCAGAGGCCATTAGCAACGGTGGTAATTGGAGGGATTATTTCCTCTACTTTACTTACTTTAGTTGTTTTGCCTGTTCTATATAGAATTGTTTACAGTAAATACAAATCTTAACTTTAATTTAGAGGCTTCTCGTAATGTTTTCGAGAAGCCTTTTGTTAAGTTACTTTTGCTCGTTCAGGTGTGTAAAAAGACCTATTTAAAACTAAATTACTTTTAAGACGCCGCGATACATTTGTATCTGACAATGAAACTCATGCTCTCCCTGTGACAAGTTTAATAAGGTAATTTGAGTAATTTCATTTAACTTAAGCTGTTCGCTTATATCCAATGAAGGAATAAGCATTATTTCAGCGCAGGGGGATTGCTCTTTATGACCGTTATGAACGCACGTCATTATTGCTAATTGCGCAGATTATGAATGAAACTGGTAAACGGATTATCATTTTTTGTACTGACAGAACCATTAATAATCTTTGAACAATCGCCCCGTTTGTGAGTACTTTCAATGTCCTCAAGAATAGACTTTAATGATCGGCCTAGCCGATCAAGGCGAGTAACTATTACCTCATCACCCTACCTGATGAAATCGATTAGCTTCTTTAACTTTTTTCATTTCTAACCGAAGTACCAGACACATTGCCTTATAATATTTTTTTACAACCATAATAGCCCAACTGAACAGTTGAGCATTCAAATCTTGTTCTCTAGTAGATACTCTTGCAAAACCACTTTCATGTGTAGGAAACTTTTAGCTTTCGGACATGAACGAGATAAAAGATCAATATTCGTTCATTTAAAAAGTGAAATAAATGACAACTCTAACTATCAAGATTAATTCTTCCACATGCTTTAACTGTGTCTTCACTTGTACACGAGCTTACATTTGTTGAAGCTCAGCTTGTAGTACTTTGAGTTCCCACATTAGATTGTTAACTAAAGCCAATTCCGCCTGTGTCTATCACAAGTTCAAAACTCAAACTCTAAATATAAGCTGATTTGATCTCCTTCAAAGAAGATTTTTTGCCCATAAACTCTTACACCGAAATGTGTAGATTAGTACTGATTCACAATAATTGCGCTGAAATTGAGTCAATCGTATTACAAATACTCTTATTGATACTGGCTCATTACTTGCAATTTTTCGAGAACATGACCACATGTAGAGAATAATAGGCTAACAGTGGGAAATATTTACACTATCAATGTAAGGATTACTTATGAAATACTCAAGATTTGCTGCAATGATCATCACCTCAACCATTGCTATGTTTGTCATGATGTATCTCAACACTTACGCAGTATCACATATATGGTTTAGTGAAACGCGTATCTATATGGCGTTGTATATGGGAGCAGGTATGGCAATGATCATGCTGGCCTTTATGCTTGGCATGTACAGTAACAAGAAGCTCAACATGGCTATTTTTCTATTGGCGACAATACTGTTCGCCATATGTCTTTATCTTGTTCGCTCTCAAAGCACAATTTCTGACACTGCCTACATGAAAGCGATGATTCCTCATCACTCCATTGCTATTCTTACTAGTGAGCATTCAACTTTGGAGGATGTACGCGTGCGTGAATTGGCAAATGGTATTATTAAAGCCCAACGAAAAGAAATAAAAGAAATGGAATGGCTGATTAAGGATATTTCTGAAAATGGAAAGGTCAGCTCACAAGCTCAGGCTGAGCAACGACCGCTCCCAAAGTTTGAAGGCACACTGAACAAAGGAGACTAAGATGACTAAGACAGCTACCCTGTACAGAATGGTCACTGACGAACATATCTGCCCCTATGGTTTAAGGTCGAAAGATTTGCTGGAGAGGCAAGGGTATGATGTAGAAGATCATAAGCTCACGTCAAGACAACAAGCTGATGACTTCAAAGATAAGCATGATGTCAAAACTACGCCACAAACCTTTATTGAAGGAAAGCGTGTCGGAGGATACGATGACTTAAGAGAGTATTTTGGTAAAGATGAAGCAGGTCAAACTGGCACAACCTACACGCCAGTTGTAGCCATTTTCTCGATAGCTGCACTTCTTGCTGTCGCATCTCAACATTTTGCTTCCGGCTCATTTATCTCCATCAGAACACTGATGCTATTTATAGCTTTTTCAATGACGCTCTTAGCGGTGCAAAAACTGAAAGACCTATACAGTTTCACAAATTCGTTTATTACTTATGATTTACTAGCGATGAGATGGATAAGATATGGTTATATTTATCCCTTCATTGAAGCATATGCAGGTATTGGTATGGTTGCCCAACTACAGCCTCTCGCAGTGGCACCATTTTCATTGTTTATCGGCACAGTTGGAGCAATTTCAGTTTTCAAAGCCGTTTACATTGACAAACGCCAGTTAAAGTGTGCCTGTGTAGGCGGCGATAGTAGTGTGCCACTTGGATTTGTATCGCTATCTGAAAACTTATTTATGATCGCGGGAGCATTGATTATGCTGCTGATGTAAAGGTATAGCTCTATTCGGCGGCTCCTTAACTGTTAAGATTAGACCTAGGATGCCAGCCCACACCTTTCTAATCCATATGTAACATTTTTTCTGTCGTACTGGCATCAAGATAACCAGAACTGAGCAAACAATCTCAAAGGTTGTACAAAATAACACTAAAGCTTTTTCATTAAGTTTTATTGTTATGCTCTTGTGGTGGCTTTCGCCACCACTTTATTAGTTTTCAAGTTCCACCATATCTTTCGCTGCAATGTCACCAGACACTAGCTTTACAGTTGCGAAATGATCATTCACAATTTTAGTAATTTGTACCGTTCCTACCTTTTCGATAGTGTAGGGATCGTCACCTTCACTCAATACTATTCTTTCATGGAATCTAATAACACTGTATTTTTGCCCAACCTCTGCGCCATGCTTAGCACCAATACAGATTAGAGTTCGATTATCAGAACTTTCTACTACCTGACCTCTCATCATGTATTTATGATAAAAAGTGGTATTAGAACAACCCACTAAATATAAACCGAATGTAAGCAATAAAAGAGCTTTTATATAGGGTGTTTTCATCACTGTTACCTCATTTGACTAACTAATTATCTATACACTTTTTTATGAATTCATTTGTTTTTCCGGCCAGCCCCCGAAGGTGCTTGATGACAACTCCAAGGCTTATGAACAGAGTTATCTTTGATGTTCTGATCAACAAATTTATAGTAACTTTCTTTAGTATGTGTCCACCAATCATCATGAACATCTGCGCCATACTTACGGATTACCTCCTCAATCCCATCAAGGCTTACGTTTGCGGCATCATAGGCAAGGTGTATTTCACCTTCTTTGATGTTGTAACTAACTTCATCTATACCAAAAAGCTGATCTATTTCTTTTACTAACTCGTCACAGCTTTCTTCTGTGACATTGCTAAGCTTTAGATTTCGAACAACTAAATTTTGCTCTCTAACGCCAACTCTATGATCTAAATCGCTCATAATTTTTCTCCTAATGTTTGTGTGAATGCTGTTGATTGCTATCTTTCATTTCTTCCATTTTCCGGTTCATCTGCGGCATCATGTTCTCCATCATTTCTAAATGATGTTCAGTCATCTTGATTTGTTGATGCATTGGCATTTCTTCCATATTTTTGTGCATGGATTGCATCATCTTCATCATTGAACGGTGATGTTCAACCATCATCTGCTGTTGCTTGTCAGGATCTTTTTCAGTTTTAATGGCATGGACTTCCTTTTTCATTTCCATCATTTTTTTATGCATTTCTCCCATGTTCTCATGTGGTATTGTCATGCCTTGATGCATATCAGCTTTGTTCGCACCTTCATGTTTATGCTCATTGTTTTGGGCAAATGAGCTAGTGGTTATCAGTAGTGAACTAATAAATAAAATTGATTTAGTTAACGTTTTCATGATTTTTACCTTCTACACTTTTATTAAAACTTGGGATCCAACTTGGTGTCGATTCCATATACCTGTGGTACTCCGAACCAAATTCAGCAATCGCCTGTGCTTCTTCGCGTTTCGCTAGCTTGACGTAAACAACGACTAAGATCGGAAACATCGCAAGTGTTGGGATTGTCGGCCACTGCAATAAAAAGCCGAACATGATTAGAATGAAAGCTACATACTGTGGGTGGCGACATCTTGCATACCATCCAGTTGTAGCCAATTGATGATGTTTTTGCGCGTGATGCAATACATTCCATGCTGAAGACAACATAAAGAAACCTGCAACAATAAACACCATACTCACTATATGAAATGGGTCCCAATGGGCATCACCTTGAAATCCAAAGAAAGTATGTAATAAATGCCCATTTTCATGCGCAAAGAAATTTACTTCTGGATAGGTCTCCGTCAGCCACCCCGACAGAAAATAGATAGTTAAAGGAAAGCCATACATTTCAGTAAATAGGGCAACAATAAAGGCAGAGAACGCGCTTAGACTTCTCCAATCAGTTGATGTTTTTGGTTTGACAAAACTAAAGGCAAAAAAGATAAAAATTGCTGAGTTCAGTATCACCATTGACCATAAGCCATAATCATATGTTTCATTCATCACTGCTCTCCTTTTTATGTGATTCCTTACGTGCCTTTTCTAAGCCTTGTATGTAGCCATCGCGATAGGCTGCATTTTTATCCGTGAGTTCTTGAAAGCTCTCTTCCTTTTTTTCATCAGGCGCATGTGAATGATCGTGACCATGTTTACCATGACTGCCATGCATAAATACGTGCATCAAGGGGCATAGCAATAAAATCAAGTAGGGAAGAAATTGCAGCGTATGTTGACCATGCTCAAGCACTAAGAAGTAGGTCACTGCGGCAATAAGTGCCAGTGCAGCCCAGCCTGTAGGTGTTGACCAAAAATTAGGGTGTTGATTTTTCATATTGCCCTCCTAAACGACTTTTAAGACACCGCGATACATTTGCATCTGACAGTGAAACTCATGCTCTCCCGGTGACAAGTTTAATAAGGTAATTTGAGTAATTTCATTTAACTTAAGCTGTTCGCTTATATCCAATGAAGGAATAAGCATTGTTTCAGCGCAGGGGGATTGATCTTTGCGTATAAACTTCAAGGTAACAGGTTGGCTAGCAGACACCTGAATTGAGGATGGGGAATACACGCCATCCCTCACTTCAATGAGTACTTCATTACCTTGAACGATTGTTTTATTGGGTTTATATAGCCAAAACCACCAAACAATCAGCGCGATTAACATTAAGCCTAATAAGTTAATTAACATCATCGCTCTTCTCCTTAATGCTCTTTTGCTTTAAAAAAGCGAAGTCGATTTGCATTTGACACCACAGTCAATGACGAAAACGCCATTGCAGCACCTGCAATTACAGGGCTAAGCAGAATGCCAAAGAAGGGATATAGAACCCCCGCAGCAAAAGGAATCCCAGCTACGTTATAGACAAACGCGCCAAACAAGTTTTGTTTGATATTTCGTAAAGTAGCTTTGCTTACCGCTATGGCATCGGCAAGGCCATGAAGTGAACCACGCATTAGGGTAATGTCAGCACTTTCGATAGCTACATCAGTCCCTGTGCCTATGGCGAAGCCAACATCGGCTAACGCTAGCGCAGGAGCATCGTTGATGCCATCTCCTGTCATACCAACAATTTCGCCACTGCCTTGTAGCTCTTTCACCTTGTTGGCTTTATCTTCTGGCAGCACCTCAGCAAGAAATTCGCTAATACCTGCTTTTTTGGCAACAGCGGCAGCGGTTTCCTTGTTATCACCTGTTAACATGATGACGCGTATACCATTAGCCTGAAGCCGTTTGATAGCAGAGATTGAGTCTGACTTAATGGGATCTGCGACAGCAATGATTGCGGCAAGTTCACCATCTACAGCAAAGTACATAGGTGTTTTGGCTTCTTTGGCTAAAGACTGGGCTTTTCCAACAAAGCCTGTGAGGTCTATGCCTTTTAACTTCATTAGTTTATCGTTACCAAAAAGCAGGACTTTATTGTTACAGTTTGCTTCTACACCAAAACCCGTAATAGCATTAAACGATTCAATTTTTAGTAACTCAATATCCTTATCTAAAGCACTTTCAACAATCGCTTGCGCTAAAGGGTGCTCTGAGCCGCTTTCTAAACTTGCTGCAAGCTGTAGTACGTCTTTTTCGTCAGTAGCTTTTGCTAAAACAATATCGGTTACCTTAGGTGCCCCTTCAGTAATAGTGCCCGTTTTATCTAAAATCATGGCAGTGATTTTAGAGGCGGTTTGCAGTGCCTCACCGTTGCGAATAAGTACTCCGGCTTCTGCTGCTTTTCCTACTCCCACCATGACAGACATAGGCGTTGCCAAGCCTAAAGCACACGGGCAGGCAATAATAAGCACAGTAGTTGCTGATACGATAGCAAAAGCAATTGCTGGCTCAGGGCCAAAGTTAAGCCATGCTAACGCACTTAACACCGAGATGATCATGACTACAGGAACGAAATAGGCGGAAATAACATCGGCCAAGCGGCCAATCGGCGGTTTTGAATTTTGCGCTCGTTTCACCATATTGATGATCTGTGCAAGCGCCGTGTCTTTACCAACGCGTGTCGCTCTAAATAAAATCATGCCTGATTTGTTCAAAGTACCAGCGACAACCTCATCTTCTTCGGCTTTTTCAACAGGCATAGGTTCGCCTGTCAGCATGGACTCATCAATAGAGGTGTGTCCTTCCAATACAACGCCATCTACGGGAATTTTTTCACCCGGCTTTACTTTCACAACATCATGAAGCAAAACCTGTTCGATACCTATCTGAACCTCTTTATTATCACGAACTACAGTTGCCGTTTTGGCCTGCAAGCCGATAAGACGTTTAATGGCCTCAGAGGTTTTACCTCTGGCTTTTATTTCTAATGCTAGACCTAAATCAATTAAGCCAATGATCATGGCGGTAGCTTCAAAATAGACATGTCGTGCCATCAATGGAACGGCGTCAGGTGCAAACACAACAACCATTGAGTACACCCAAGCTGTACCTGTTCCCAAAGCTATTAGTGTGTCCATATTAGCGGAGTGGTTTTTAAAGCTTTTCCAAGCGCCAACATAAAAATGCTTACCTGAAAAATACATAACACCAAAAGTTAAAATACCGACAACCAGCCAAGACATGCGTTCAAGGTTTGTTTCAACTGTCATTTCTCCAACTACAATGCTGTAGATCATCAAAGGAACGCCGAGTGAAAGGGCAATAAACGTATCGCGCATTAGCTTTTTGTAATATGCCCAATCCGCCGCCTCTTTCTCGTCAAGCGCATCTGTTGCTGAGCTATCATCAATTGGCTTCGCGTTATACCCCACTGACTCAACAGCTTTGATCAATTCTTCTGTCTTAGCTGTCCCAGAAACTGTTACAGTCCTATCAGCAAAATTCATTTCTGCACTGACGACTCCATGAGTTGCCTTTAACGCCCCTTCAATTTTGCCTACACAGCTAGCACACCCAGCGCCTTCAATGATGAGCTGTTGGCTTTGTGATGTTTTTTCCAACGTATTCTCCTTACTTTTACACGAAGAGGATTGAGTTTTTGCCTGACAGCAACAGCCTGATTCGGTTTCTATATTTGTATTAGTAGTTACCATTTTTCCTCCTATGCCTTTTTAATTTGTTCAAAGTTTTCGATGAGATGACAAACCATGTTTGCAGTCGGCGCTTTGTCTTCCATTTCTTCCCATTGAGAAAGCGCTGAAGACATTTTCCCTCGAAGTGCCAACATTGCTTGAAACTGTTTTTCTGTTTCTTCAAGCCGCTCTTTGATGAGGCTTCTGACTAATGGGCACGCACTTGTACCATCTTCAGATTCATTAAGAATTTGCTTGATATCAGCAACGGAAAAACCAAGATTTCTGGCACTTAAAATGAACTTAAGTCTCGATACTTCTTTATTCGAGTATGACTTGTAGCCGTTCACTGACTTAGCAGGTTTTAACAGTCCCAATCGCGTGTAATAGCGCACCGTATCAGCAGTCGTTCCAAGGCTTTTTGACAGTTCTGCTACTTTCATATTTACTCCTTAGTTTTTCACCTAAGTTTGTACTCTCACCTACAGCTTAGACCTGTGTCTAAGACACAGGTCAAGTACTAATTCTAGTGAATAAGCTAAAAAATAATTTTTTGGTAAAAGAGAAATCTCGGCCAAAATCGACAGCATTAAGTACTGTAAATGGCAATAGTTTGAGAATTTTCATAGTGCCTTCAAAATATCGTACTAATCGTTCAAAACAATTGATTATTTAAATCAATGAATAAGTCATTCTATTTTTGATGGGAGTGGCGAAAAAAAGACGCACTGATCCCGTGATTAGCCAATAATTGGTGGACGATAAAGTAAGAGATGGATACCAGATTTTGGTAGAGGTGTACGCTGTAGAAATAGCTCAGAGTAAATATTGCAAATACCTTCCTCTTGCGCTTGCACAAGATAGGGATTTAAATGAAAGCTTGAACAAAATCCCCCCTCACAACAAACACAATCACTAGCTTTACATTTTTCACAGACTTCATCACCATGACGGTGTTTAGAGTCTTGCGAGTTTACAGTGTGATAGTGACTATTGTCATTCATTGATTGATGGTGAATATTTTTGCTTCGTTGCATAATATGCGTGTCGGAAGATCCATTTTGATGTTCTTCACAATTCATTGGCTTAGCTGTAGCAAAACTATGCTGCGTAAGCAACACAGTTATTATCACTATTTTAAACCACCTGAAAAGTCCAAACATTATCATTCCTTCTTTAGCTCCTACAATATTAGCCACTTTATAAAAATAATTTTATGATCTTGATCAACCTTTGAACTAAAACCTAAACTTTTTACTTTTTTAAACAGCTTAAACTTAACAAGTATAAAAGGGGTGTCTGATTTATACTCATGAGATTGAAGCCAAGCATGAGCACCATAAAAAAAATAAAAACCCTACGCTCATAACTAGGTATTGAGTAAGGGATCATTTTTCCAATTGTTCAGCTTTAAGCGCAGTACTTTGCAACAATCGGTTCTATCCCGAGCACACCCAATTCCCGTTCATCAAAAGTGATAAAATAGTCTATTGTACGTCTTTCAATGGCGATGTTTTTTGGCTTGACTCTTTAACCTTTACCATTCGCCAACTTTACTTCTTAGCTGATATTCCACCTTGATAGGTATACACCAGACTGGCACAGACTGAAAACAAGAAGTAGCTTACTATTACTGCTCTTAGTTCTTTCCAAAAAAACTATTAGCTAGGCCTTTCCTAACATAACTAAAATGGTTTAAATCCCAAAAAACAAAAGCTACCATCAATATAGTTGCGGTAGCTCTCATCAAGTCAATATAGTATTTCTTCACATCAGAGCCAGAACTTGATACCTGCAACAAAAGCAGTATCACGAGTACTTTGCCCATTTAACTTCGCAAATTCGGCTGTATTACCAAATTTATTTGTCCACTCAACGCCAACATAGGGAGCAAACTGGCGGGTAAACTCATAACGAACCCGAAAACCAATAGCACTGCTAGATAAGCCACTACCAAGGTTATTTTGGACGTCATCCTTACCGTAAAGCGTCAACTCTGCTCGTGGTTGAACAATTAACTTTTGAGTAAGTAATAGCTCATACTCAGCTTCGATCGAAAATGCACTATTACCTTGCTCTCCTAAATACGCAGTCATATCAATTTCAAACCAGTAAGGGGCTAGACCTTGTAAACCAAAAGCTAGCCATTTGCGGTTTTCACCTTCGTTATTGTAATCAAGTCGAATACCGACTTGTGTATCCCAATAAGCAGATATTGCGTGGCCCCATAGAAAATCTGTTTGGTTCTCCTCTAAATTACCTTCGCTAAAATCTCCCTCAGTTTTGATGACTAATCTATCAAAAGTAGTGCCATACCATGCCTGAAAGTCAAAAACACCTGCGTTTGTTTGCTCATTATATTCAAGACGATCCCCTAGTAGCGCGTAAAATGAATGCTCATCTGCCAAAGTCAGTCGTTTGTCGCTATTGAGTGCATAAGGACCTTCAGTCAATGTTGTACCTGCGGCATAAGCATGAGGGTCTCTAGCATCTTTAGGTGCATCTCCACCTTGTGCTTGCATTTTAGAATCACCCATCTCAGTCATCTCATCTTTTGCAGATACAGATACACTTATAAGGGGCAAACCTATTAATAATAGTTTTAACGTATTGGTTAGTATTAATTTTCTCATGATACAACTACCTCTCTAAACATACCTGCATCCATGTGGAATAATAAATGGCAATGCCATGCCCAGCGACCTACGTCATGAGGTGTTGTTAAAAAACTAATTCTTTGCGCTGGTTGTACAGGGATAGTATGGCGACGAACCTGTACATCACCTTTTTCATTCTCCAAATCGCTCCACATACCATGCAGGTGCATTGGATGTGTCATCATTGTATCGTTTTGTAAAATAACTCTTAAACGTTGATTATGCTTCATGTGAACTGGCGTGCTTTTTCCAAATTCCAAGCCATCAAATGACCAGCTATAACGCTCCATGTTTCCAGTTAAATGTAATTCAATTTCAGCCTCAGGCTCTTGCTGGCTTGTAATTCCCTCAAGAGAATGTAAATCTGCAAGTGTTAAAACACGGCGTCCATTTTTACGTAAACCTATACCGGGATCATCAAGGTTTGTTCTAGGCATATCAACACGCATATCAACAGAAGCTCCATACTCTGTTTTTGCATGACGCACTTTAGTGCTAGCAACAGCTAATGGGTTTTTAGTCATTCCATGTTTACTATGATCCATTGCCATCGCTCCATGACCCATTGCACTATGATCCATTTTATTAGAATTCATGCCCGACATACCTGCCGTATCAGCCATTGTAGAATGCACACTATCATGGGTCATATTGCCCATCATATCTGTCATCGTTAACCACTCAACGGGGTCTAAAGAAGGTACTGGTGCATCAACGTTAGGTGCCATTGATAAAGTACCTTTAGCATAACCTGAGCGATCCATGCTTTGTGCAAAAATCGTATATGCGTCATTTTTTGGCTCGACAAGTACATCATAAGTTTCACCGGGACCAAATCTAAATTCATCTACTGTCACAGGTTCAACATTTTGTCCATCAGCTTGTACAACTGTTAACTTCAGCTCAGGTATTCTTACATCAAAAAACGTATTGCTAGAACCGTTAATAAATCTAAGCCTAACCTTTTCGCCAGCTTTAAACATTCCACGCCAATTTGTCAAAGGCGCACAACCATTCATTAAAAAAGTCATTGCAGATGCTGATAAGTCTGCAAGATCTGTAGGGTTCATTCTCATTTTATTCCACATTTCCCGGCGTTGTAGCGCATTTGAAACGCTGCTATTTGAAATGTCATCAAAAAACTCTGGAACAGTAGGTTGATTAAAGTTAAATACATCGCTCTGTACTTTTAACTTGCGAAACAAATCCATTGGGTCATCATCAGTCCAATCAGACAATTGGATGACATGCTCATTGTCAGCACTAATAATATCCTTTTCTCTTGGCTCAATAATTAATGCGCCGTACATACCTGTCATTTCTTGAAAACCACTGTGTGAGTGATACCAATATGTGCCGCTTTGTTGCAGCTTAAATTTATAAACAAAGGTTTCACCCGGCATTATACCTTTAAAGCTAATACCCGGTACGCCATCCATTTGATACGGAAGAATGATCCCATGCCAATGAATTGAACTCGGCACTGATAATTTATTCGTTACCCTGATAGTAACGTCATCACCTTCTCTGAGGCGCAAGGTAGGAGCTGGTATTGAGCCATTGATTGTTGTAGCCATTCTTACAACACCTGTGAAGTTTACTGGTGACTCATCTATCACCAGATCTATGACTTCCCCACTTAGTTCGGGCGCAGTACCTGTTGAAGTTCCAGCAAGCAAAGATGAAGCTGCATGAAGAACACTTGGAAAAGCAGCTAATACACCGCCAGCAGCTAATCCTTGTACAAAGCGTCTACGTGGCGTAGAAACTTGATGTAATGGATTGTTATTTCTCATTTTACTCTCCGTTGTTTGAACAATAAATTAATGTGACCAATGAATGTGCTTAATCTTCCATTCACCATTTTGTTTTTCCAGCACCATCGTTTCCATGCCTTGATAATCGCGTTCAACACCTTTATGAGTACCTGTAGTTTGACTGCGCGACGCAGAGATAGCGGTATTTCCAAGTATCGTCACTTGATGTTCAAGTGTGTCGCTCTTCATCGCTGCTAAATACTTCATATCCGACAACATATGATGATGAGCATATTCATCAGCGCTCCTTTCAACGCGGCCTCCCTCGAAAATGGTGACATCATCCGCTAACTGCGCTCTAGCCTGTTTTTGATTGCCAGTTTCAAGTGCTTGATGAAATGCCAAAACAACTTTTGCGGCTGGGGTATCTATACCTTTAAACAAACCTTTGTCTTTGTTCTTATCACCATGAGCGTTTGCTGCGAAACTAAACGTCATTAATAAAACGAGTAATATATTTATTGTTTTCATTTTCATTCTCTCTTTTAGGTTTTAATTTGCAGGGCCAACAACACTAGTAAGCCCAGCCGTTACAGATAAAATGGCAAAAGCTACTACCATTTCTATCGAGATAGATTTAGATAAAGCCTCTCTGCCTTGACTATTTTTAAGTTGTGGAACGAGTATTAGTTTATGTTTAGCAGCAAGTGCCAAAATAGACACTACAAGGGCCAATTTAAACAACAGTGTTTGTCCGTAACTTGAGCTTATTAGTGCATCAAGACTTCCGACCAATTGAATCACGAGCCAGAGGCCTGCTACCAACAATAGGCTCAATGTAAAACTTGCTTGTTTGCCAAAGCTTTCCATCAGCAAATGAAGTTCTGCATAACTTAGCTGATGGCAAGCCTGTTTTAGTGGCAATAACGCCCCAAACCACCATGCCATAACGAGCACATGCAAAATAAGCAAGCCTTTTTCAATTGTGCCTAACTCAGAAATATGACCCAGTAACGTGAATGAGTATGCAAGGATTAATAAACTCAACATTAAAGCGCTTTGTTTTAAGTACGAGTTCACAGCGAGTTTGAACCTTAAAGCTAAAGCGATTATTGCGGTAACTAGCCCAAGCGCTCGAAGCAAAGCTCCAGTGCCGACAGAGGAGTCCCACATAATAGCCAATATATCAGCGTCTATCGCCCCCTGAATTCCCTCTTCTGCCATTGCACCAGTACTGGCAAAGAACCAAGTAATATTAGCGATCAAAGCCATAACTATATAAGTTCTTGTCCACGTTAAATTCGCTATTACAGCATTACTATGAGATTCATTATGCTCAAAAATTTGTCTGAAAAATGTATAGCCGGCAATACAGGCAAAGCCGACGTAAAATACAATTTTTGACAGTACAATGACTGTATTCCAGATATACATTTCCATATCAATCACACAGCCTTACTAATGAACCATAAAGCCGAAGCTATCTTTCATTTTATGTCCATCTTTACCTAAATAGGTCACATCAACGATATAGTTTGTTGGAGCTAATTTAGGTAGTTCCCATGAAAACTCTCTGGAAGCTTCTTTTGATGGTTTAAAGTCAAATTTAATATTTTCACCTTTTTTATTTTTCAACGTAACTTTAACTACACGTACCTCTTTGCTAAATCCCAATGTCAATTTTTCTGGAGTATTCATTAGCATTGCATTATCAGCAGGCACGCTTTTTTCAAGATGCACATGTGCAAATACTGCACTACTAAAAACAACACTGATTATGGTTAAAAGTTTAATTAATGTTTTCATATATACCTCTATTTATTTAATGGATTAACGACTAAATTTATCTTTGAAAATTTGATTACTTGGAATCCCAGCATCTGTAATTATTTTTTCCACTTCACTCATCATTGCTTCTGGACCGCACAAGTAAAACTCAGCCAAATGCAGTTCTGCTTTTTGGTTCATATACGGCAGAAGTACTTTTTGAACATAGCCTGAGTGCCCTTGCCATTCTTCTGAAGGATTAGAAAGAGTAGGAATATAAGAGAAGTTTTTATGCTTCTCACTCAGTGACTTCAATTCATTATGGTATAGCAAGTCATCTTCAGTTCGCGCACCATAGATAAGAGTCAAACCACTTTTATCTTTATGCTTTTTCAACTGTTCAAAAATAATAGACCTCAGTGGTGCAAGTCCTGAACCCGCACCTATAAACACGCGACTAACTTTTTTATTTGAAGTGGCATAAAAATCAGAAAAAGGGCCTCTTGCAGTTATCGTTTCACCTACTTGGAGTGAACCTAAATAACTTGAACCTATTCCTGCTTTAAAACCATTCTTTGCGGTCTGCCAACGGATATTAAACATTAACTCATCAGACTCCTCGTCAAAGTTAACTAATGAGTAGTGGCGAGTTACACCGTTATGAGAAAATTTTCCATGATAGTAGCTATCCCAGTATTTTTCATAGCACTCTGGCATATCATCTGGACGTAAGCTATTCATCCCTGCTGGCACATCAAATTGCATATATGCACCAGCTTTAAATGCCAACTGTTTGCCTGATTTCAGCTTAAATTTCACTTCCTTGATAAAAGGAGTAATGAAATTAGTCGCAACCACAACTAGCTCATGATTTTCAATATTGCGATCAGTATTAACTTCAATCGAACTAATTTCAGAGAACCTATGCTGACATCCAAGCCGATAACCTTCCTTAAGTTGCTCCTGAGATAAATGTTCCTGTTCAGATAGTGTGATAGGTAATTTAGTTGAACTTAAGAACACGCATTTGCCACAAGTACCGCCACCACCGCAACCTGAAGGAAGGTATACATGTGAACTAGCTAGCCCTTCTAATACAGTTGAGCGACCAACTGCTGAGATGTCAGTAATAGTATTTTCATTGGAAAACGTCACTGCCACTTTTTGCCTGTTAGTGCCCCAACCTAGCTTCAGTAAACCACTTCTATACTGTTGTATCAGCCAAGTAACACCAGTAATTGAAAGGAATAGCGTTGCAAAAGCAAATGCAATGATCAACCAATGGTTAAATCCTCCAGAATTGCCATAGTCCATAAAGTGAAGCTTCATCATCAGATCTTTCAATCTGAAATCATCATTGGCATGGCGAAGTACTTGACCTGTAATACTATCTAAATAAATAGTTGTATTGTTCTCATCCTCAACGGCAACTTGCCACATAGGATTTTGCTGCCTTACGTGATCAGAAAACGGAGGTTGAGATAACACTGGAGTAGTTAACTTACCCTGTCCTGAGTAGGAGTTTTTTGCCAAAGTTAGTACTTGTTCTTCAGACAAATTAAATGGCTTTCCTGTTACAGCATCAAATAGCTTTGAGTGGCGCTCTTGATAGCTATGCTGCCCCTTATCGAACACAAAATGATAGTAAGGCTGATGTAAAACCCATATAAGGTTTACTTCCTGCGGAGCATTACTAGTAATGTCTTTAATAGGGAATAGGTCAAAGCCTGTAATGCTACCTTCATGATGAGAATGAACTCTAAGTTCATTACCACTGGCTTTACTGTGATCCATCAAATTGAAGTAAAGGCCCGTTCCCAACCAAATAAGCAGTTGTAAACCAACAAATAAAGAAAGCCACTTGTGTATCGTTGTATTTAACTTAAATAGTCGCATCAAATGACTCTCTTTTTATTTGGGGAAAGCACTCGGTAATAAGTCAATACTGCGCCAGTAATTGCTCCCATTAGACCTAGAGTTGCGACCAAGAACAAAAACCAGTTTGATACGTTTTCTCCATCATAGTAATCCATAATGTGGAACCGCCACATCCAATCAAACAATCGCCAGTAATCATGACGCTTGGCAACAAGTGATCCTGTTTGTTGACTTATATAAAATGTCGGTGTGGAGAATTGCTCAAACGTCACTCTCCAAACAGGTAAATGCCTTGGGGACAACTCAGCAGGCAAGTTTGTCGCTGACTTAATCAACCTTATGCTGTCGATTTGATGATTCAGCGCATAATGGTATTGTGCGATTTCTTTAGCCTTGGTTTCATCTACAAGGGCCTGAACAGCTCCAGTTTTAGCATCTATTGCTACTTTTCCATTTTCTCCATTAATAAAAGAATACAAAGGACGGCCCATACTTTGAGTAAGTGTAACTTGGCTAGCTTTAGGATAATCCGCAGCTAGCTTTACAATGGAGTAATCCATACTTGCTAAATCTATTTTGGCTTCCTCACTCTTAGCCAAGGTTTCGCCGTGTATATAGTGAATATCCATAGTCACCATATACACGCCTGTAATAGACCAGAAGAGGAATTGTATTCCGACAAATGCCATTAGCCATTTGTGATATTTTCTAGCCGTGCTAAGCATTATTCTCAGGCTCCACGTTAGAAAGCTCTTTGTTAAAGGCATTTACTTCAGGCTTTTTAATGATTGAGTAAATTGCAGGGAGTACAATAAGCGTGAGCAGCACAGCACTTGTCATTCCGCCTACCATAGGAGCAGCAATGCGGCTCATGACCTCAGAACCTGTACCAGTACCATATAAAATAGGCATTAAACCTATAATGATTGTAGCTACCGTCATCATTACTGGACGAACTCGTAAGCCAGCACCGTGCAATAATGCATCTTGATATGCATCATCTGAGATGAGTTCTGCTCGCTCCACCGCTTTTTCCTTAAGCTCAGCAAGTGCTTGATTAAGATAAACCAGCATTATCACGCCAATCTCAACCGCAACACCAGCTAGAGCGATAAAGCCCACACCAACAGCTACTGAGAAATTAAACCCTTCTAGATACATCAACCATAACCCACCGATCATTGCCATCGGCAAGGTAACGATAATGATAGCCACTTCACTAAACGCTCTGAAATTCAGGTAAAGCAGAATAACAATAATGGCGAGTGTTAAAGGCAATACATAGGTGAGCTTTTCTTTCGCTCTTTCCATATATTCGTATTGTCCAGCCCAAGTAATTGAATAGCCTGCTGGTAATGTCAGGTTATTTGCTAAGTGTTCTTTAGCATTTTCAACATAAGTACCTACATCAACGCTATCAATATCAATGAAAGTCCAACCATTGATTCTGGCATTCTCACTTTTAATACCCGGTGGGCCATTCTCTACTCGAATATCAGCAACATCACCTAGTGCAATGCGTTGACCACTTGGTGTTACAACAGGTAATCGTGCTAGCTGCTCAGGAGAATCTCGATAATCTTGCGGATAGCGCAGATTAACAGGGTAACGCTCTTGACCTTCTATCGTTTGTGTCACATTCATACCGCCAATCGCAGTAGAAACTACTTGTTGGACATCTTCGATATTTAACCCAAAGCGACTTGATTTATCTCGTGAAATATCAACCTTGATATATCGTCCACCTGCAACTCGTTCAGAGTAAACTGACGCTGTGCCTGTCACTTCTGGCAAGAGTTGTTCTATTTGTTGGCCGATATCCTGAATTACATCAAGTTCTGGTCCGGCGACTTTAATACCGACAGGCGTTTTTATACCTGTAGCTAACATGTCAATGCGGGTCTTGATTGGCATGACCCAAGCATTGGTTAAGCCCGGAAATTTAACCAACTTATCAAACTCAGCTTTTAACGACTCAGTTGTCACGCCTTCTCGCCACTCCTCCCGTGGCTTCAATTGAATAAAGGTTTCAATCATGGTTAGAGGCGCAGGGTCAGTTGCGGTTTCAGCTCGTCCTACTTTACCGAATACATTTTCAACTTCTGGCACAGTGCGAATAAGCTTGTCCGTTTGCTGCAATAACTCTCTTGCTTTACCGATTGAAATGCCGGGATATGTAGTAGGCATATACATAAGGTCGCCTTCATCCAATGGCGGAATGAATTCACTACCAATTTTATCGACAGGCCAAAAACCAACGATAGTCACTAATACTGCTGCGACTATTGTCAATTTTGGAAACTTCATGACTTGCTTTAAAACAGGCATGTAGATAGCAATCAATAATCGATTTAATGGGTTTTTCTTTTCAGAGACGACTTTGCCTCGAATAAAGTAGCCCATCAAAACAGGCACCAATGTTATTGCCAAGCCTGCTGATGCAGCCATTGCATAGGTTTTTGTATAGGCGAGCGGTGAAAACATTCTTCCTTCTTGCGCTTCTAAGATAAACACAGGTAAGAATGAGACAGTTATGATCAGCAAGCTAAAAAATAATGCAGGGCCTACCTCACTCGCAGCCTTAGCTACAATTTGCCAACGGTTTTCATCTGTTAGTGGTGTTTTCTCCATATGTTTATGCATATTTTCAATCATCACTATTGCACCATCAGTCATCGCACCAATAGCAATAGCGATACCGCCTAAAGACATAATATTGGCATTGATGCCTTGCATATACATGATGATGAATGACACCAATATACCTAATGGTAGAGTAACAACTGCCACAATTGATGAGCGAAGATGAAATAGGAAAGCAACACAGACAATAGCCACGACCGCAAGCTCCTCTAGCAACTTGCTCCAAAGGTTATCAACAGCACGATCTATTAACTTCGATCTGTCATAGACAGGGACAACCTCCACCCCCTCTGGTAAAGAAGATTTGAGCGACTCAAGCTTTTCTTTTACCCCATTTATGGTTTGTTGAGCGTTTTCACCAAAGCGCATAACGACAACACCACCAACAACTTCGCCTTCGCCATTAAGTTCTGCGATACCACGGCGCATTTGAGGACCAAGGTTAACGTTGGCAACATCACCAATACGCAACGGCGTGCCTTGTTCGTTAATACCAAGTGGAATTTTCTCTATATCACTAACTGATTGAATATACCCCGTTGCGGTAACCATATATTCAGCTTCAGCCATTTCCACAACGGATGCGCCAGTTTCTTTGTTCCCTTTTTGTAAGGCTATTTGTATTAAACTTAGAGGAATATCGTAAGCTCTCAATTTGTCAGGATCTACTTGCACTTGATACTGCTTAACCATACCACCAACGGCGGCAACTTCGGACACGCCCGGAACAGTTTGTAGTTCATACTTTAAGAACCAGTCTTGAATGCTTCTTAATTGGCTTAGATCATGGTTTCCAGACTTATCTGTTAAAGCGTAAATGTATACCCAACCCACACCTGTTGCATCAGGTCCTAATTGAGGTTTTGCCGAATCAGGCAGGCTTGATGCTACTTGGCTTAAGTATTCAAGTACTCGGCTTCTAGCCCAATACAAATCAGTATCATCATCAAAAATAATGTAGACGTAGGAATCACCAAAGAATGAGTAACCACGAACAGTTTGCGCCCCCGGCACTGATAGCATCGCTGTAGTAAGTGGAAATGTCACTTGATCCTGCACAACTTGTGGTGCCTGTCCCGGATAACTCGTCTTAATTATCACCTGCACATCAGAAAGATCTGGGAGTGCATCTACTGGCGTTTTTTGTAATGAATACAAACCACCAAACGCGATAATTAAGGTAATCAACAAAACAAAGAAACGATTGCCGATAGACCATCTAATAATTGATTCAATCATTATTTTTCTCCCACTTAATGATTAGAATGATCAACAGCAGCTTTATTTTCCTTGCCGTGTTGTTCATCTGATTCAAGAGAGATTTCAGTGATAACTAAGTCATCCCTAACCTCAAAAGTGAAAGTGACATTATCACCAACATTGAAATCAACTATTTCTATATTGTCCGCGACGATAAAATCCATCGTCGCAGCAGGTCTATCCCACTTCTCTATTGGGCCTCGGCTAATATTTAGAATCCGTGTATCAATATCAATCGCATTAATTAAACCTGATACTGTTGCTGATGATACTTCTTCACTCATATCAGCAGGCTCACTCATGATATGAATTCCAGTAACTTCATATCCACCCTCTTCGGTTTTGCTCACTTCAAAGTGCAAAGATTGACCAGACTTCAGTGAATCAATATCTACCTTTTCACCTACATCGAAGTCCATTGTCATTTCAGGCCAATCCCAAGCCTCAGCAGGACCATGAGTAATATTAACCATACGATGTCCCGCCATGACGCTGTTGATTTCGCCTTCCATCCAAACAGAGCTAGGCACTTCGTCATGAGTCATTCGTTTAAAATCAGAGTTTTTACTTGATTCAGAATCAATCAAGAATTGAGCAGATGTCACCACAACATCATCTTCATTAAGACCCTCTAAGATTTCGATACTATCGATATCAACCCGGCCAATTGTCACTTCGATAGACTTAAATTGCCCATCCCCCAAGGCAAGTACAACTCTGTCTTGTTTACCTGTGCGAATGACGGCTTCTTTAGGTACGAGTATCGTGCTATCAGCTTGATTAGCGTGAATAGAGACTTGTGCAAACATGTTTGGTTTTAATTGATAGTCTGGGTTGTCAAACTTCAGTCTCACTCTGAGTGTGCGTGTTTTACTATTCAATGTTGGATAAACATAATCAACGACACCAGCCCAGTCCTCTCCGGGTAAATAATCCAGTGTCATTGATACAGGCAGTCCTTCTTTAATTAAGGCTGCGTCACGTTCAAACACTTCTGCTTCAACCCAAACTTGATCTAGTTGACCAATGCTTAATAAAGTGTTTCCCGGCTTGACATAAAAGCCTTCTCTAATCTTCAAACCGTCAACAACACCTGCTTGTGGTGAATAAAAGGTGATGGTTTGCTGAACTTTTCTAGTCTTTTCTAGCTTTTGAATGAAATCTGCTGAAAGCTGTAACGCTTTAAGGCGATCTTTCGCCGCCGAAATTAAGGAACTATTGTCGCGCTTTAAAGCTATTAAAAGTTCTTCTTGCGCGTTAACTAACTGAGGAGAATACAGTGTATAAAGAGGCTGCCCTTTCTCTACAGGGTTACCTGCCGCTTTGACATAGAGTTTTTCAATCCAACCATCAACACGTGGGTGGATATGAATTAGCTTATCTTCATCATATTGAACGTAACCAACCGTTGATATTTCAGTATGCATATTTTTCAGCTCAACAGGTGCAGTGCGAACCCCTAGGTTATTCACTACATGAGGCGCAATTTTTACTGCTCCGGGACCAAAATCATCACCAGATGATTCTTCCTCATACACAGGAATTAAATCCATCCCCATAGGCGACTTACCGGGCTTGTCCCGGCGGTAATTAGAATCCATCGGTGCAACCCAATACAGAGGCTTTTTCTCTGCTGATGTTGTTTCATCTGTATTACTGTTTGACCCTGCACCTTGATATAAGCTCAATACTCCTGCGCCTAGCGCAGCACCAATGATGATGGCAATAATTGTTTTAGTATTCGTTGACATTATTTTTCTCCAAATTGCTGATTGGATAAGTGCTGATTAGTTTTGTGTGAAGTTTGCATCGACTTATGTTCAGCATTTGAGTTAGATTGAGAACGTGCAAAGAAATAGTTGATACGAGCAACTGTTTTAAGTGCGTCAACATCAATTCTTAAGGCTGATATTCTGGCATTTAATTCTGCGATTCTTGCTCGAACAACTTCGGCAAAATCGCCATCATCATTTGTGTAAGCTGTCAATGACGCTTCTGCTTGGTCATGAGTTTGTTTAAGGAGTTGTTCTTGATAGATAGATTGCCTATCAGATAAACGCTTAAGCTGTCTAAGCTCCTTTTCCACCATACTGATCATTTGCTTTGTCAGTAATAGTTTCTCGGTTTTAATAGTCTCTGAATCTGCAATAGAAGCTGCAACTTGCTTATCTTGTCTGTTCTCGGTGAACAAGGGTAAATCAAACGTTACTCCAACAGAAAATAAATCAGCTCGGCTATCACCAGAGGGCATATTGTCCCGATAGGCATAACTAGCATTAACACCCCATTGCGGTTCATATTGCTGTTTAGCTAACTCAACTGCTTTTTCTGAAGCTTTGCGTTTTATATCAATTGCAAGTATGGCTGGGTGATTCGAAAGCTCCTGAGCCAATAGATTTCTTGAGTAATTAGATGCTTTTAGGACTGTTGAATTGTTCAAATGAATTGTAGGCAACTTTTTAGAAACCCTAAACTCTAATGGTTGCGTATCAAAGTTGAATGATTCATTCAAGCCAGCAGCATCGTAGATATGAAGCCACTCATTAAGGCGAGCGATTGTTGTTTCTAGTTTCTGCTTTTGCGAAGTTAATCGGTCATCTAACTGCACGATTTCCAATTGAGCACGAATAACATCTTGTTGTCTGGTTTTACCAACAACATTTGAGTAGCTAGCTTTAGTAACTTCCGCCATCTGCTCAAAGAGCGCCCAATCCGCTTCAATCAATTTAATGGTTTGTTGGGCTAAGTAAGCATCTAACCATAACTGTGATACTTGGCTTATCAGTTTAGCCTTACGATCCTCTCGTAGCAGTGGAAATTTCGTTGACTCAATTTTTAATTGCTCTTGTTTAATCTTTAAACTATCACCTCTAGGAAACATTTGAGAAACACCAACCTTTAGTTGAGTCATTCCTTCCTGATCTAAGTCCCAAGTATCTGTTGGTAAATTCATTATCCCTAGTGATACTTTGGGGTCAGGCAAAGTACCTGAAGCGATACTTCTATTTTCAACCGCGCTTTGTTTTAACCGACTCCCATGAAGCCAAGGATCATTTTGCTGAGCCAAGGTGATAGCTTGTTCAAGTGACACTACTTTCTCAGCTTGAGCTGAGAATACAGACAAGCCGAGAATTAGCGAAGTTGAAAGTAGAGTAAGGCTTGAAACATTTAATCTCATTAGAATTGCTCCTCATAAGCCTTAACTTCTGCATATACTTTACTCGTTCCATCTTTAAATAAAATTAATACGTTATATGACATAAAGCGGTCGCCGACTTCCATACCCGGAGAGCCAACAGGCATTGCTGGGACAGATAATCCAATCGCATTGGGGTGCTCTTCTGACAAGAACTGCTGAATAAACTTAGCCGGTACATGACCTTCAAAGGCAAACCCATTTCTACTCACTGCCGTGTGGCATGAACGGTAATTAGGTTTGATACCATACTTAGTTTTGATGTTGCCGATGTTTCGGAAATCTTTGGAATGCGCAACGATCCCTTTGTCTTCAATATGAGTTATCCATTTTTTACAACACCCACAAGTTGGGGTTTTATAAACGATTAACTCCAAAGGTGTTACGTCGTTATTGTGTGCATGCTTATGTTCATTAGCGTTTGCAAACGCAGGTGAAAGCAGCATTACAACTGCTATTTTTAAATACTTATTGATCATTTTTGCCCCCAGACGTCGCTGGAAAATAGCTATAGCGCTACGACGCTATATTGACTAACAGAAAAATTAATTACATGTGTGCGAAATTTGGACGCACTAATCCTGTATTAGGCAAAAATTGGTGGACGATAAAGGGAAGTGGAAATTGAATGAGGTTGTTTAGATTGCATAGCAGCTACAGATTCACTCAATATTTGAATATCTGTCGAGTCAACACTGGAATTTAGGACTGTCGTAGATGAGCAAGCATTTGCAGGACAAATACATTCAACGTCACAACAATCTTCTGATTGACCATTACTGCTTTTATTCATATCACCATGATCCATGTTCATGTTCATGTTCATGTGTGATTCATGAGAACCTGATGGCATTTCGCAAGGCATAGCAGAATACGCAAATGCTTGCCCTACAAAGGCAAACAGCATAAGCGTTATCACTAAGACTTTTGAAAATGCTTTAGACATAAAATTCTCATAAAAATATACATGTCTATGCTAATACAAATTTTCGAATAAGTAAATTGATGTCATGTAAACATTTATGAATATTTGACTAACGTCAACTTTTTCAAAGAGGTAAGTGACAAATAATAATCTCATCAGACTTCTTATCTTCGTTATTCAATGGCTTTTATTTTGAGACTTAAGTTGCTCTCTCATTTCTAAAACTCGATCTACCGAATAAGCTCCCGCCCTCATAACAACCAGTTCAACAAACGAAATATCAATTAACTTATGGTCAGCATCAATCACATAACAACTCTCACTATGTGTGTATATTTCTAACTTATCCTCATCAGCAGATTTGCTAACAATCTTTGAAGTTACCATTTGCTCAAATGGCCGAAATCTGAATGTTTCATCGTCAATAACAACCCCTGACAAAAACTCCCCAAGAAATGATTTTTCAAAGTCTTTATAGTCATAGACCGAGAGTATGTAAGCATCCTTTAAATATGTTTTGTCCATTTGTTACTCCCTACTAATAGCCAGCAGGGAGCATTTCTCGCAACTCTAATAGCTCATTTGGAGAGTACATACACTCATGCATTAAATTGAACTCAAATACATCTACATCAAACTTTTGGGGTTCTGCATCTAAGATATAAAAGTCAGCACCAAAAGTTCTATATTCAAGACCGTTTACTTCCATGACTTTCGTGGAAAACAAAGCCTCACCTTTTTTACCGTTCTTACTATCCTCAGCAAAAGTAGCGTAAAGCACCTGTTCAACCTTATCTTCTAAGTCAGATTTAATTGAGATAAGTGTTGCGTTAGTTAGTTTTACTCTTGGTCTCATGCTTTTGCTTCCTTCTTATCTTCTAGGCAAAACGGGCGGAAAAAACTAAGGTACTTAACTCCATTAACTTTTAGTAAATTGTTGTCAGCATCAAAATGTGACAGAACGCTAGACTGATACAACGAAATATATTTTTCATAATCGATGGTGTTAAAAAAATTGGTATCGACACGTCGTGCATGGAAAACAAGAGCTTGCTGATCGATACGAACAATGAACTTTTGATCACCATCTAGATTTTTAACCTGTAGACATAAATCAGGTTTGTGCCAATCAGATACAAAGGAAGGAATCAGTGGGAAGCCATATACCAAATAGCGCATACCTTCGATTTTGAAGGTTGTTGGATTGAACTGAGCCTTATTTACTTTGCCGCTACGGAATAATTCAAGTGTCAACACCAGCCAGTGCTCATGCTTAGAAAATGTATTTCCTTCAGAAATACAGCCTTCGAACTCACTATCATGGTTTACATGATTGATGTACATGTATTTTTTAATGTCATTCAAGGAAAGCTTTTCAACCGGAAACTTTGAAGCTATGAGCCTGAAATAACAACCATGAACTTTTAAATCTGCATATTGAACTATCAACGGATCATCAAAAGCATCGAAATATGGTCGCCACTCCAGCCTAAAGTCAGCACCAGTGTTTACAATAAACTTGGCATCTTCTGGCAACCCTAATACTTGGTATATCACTGAAACTAACTCTAATGTTTCGATATCTACCAGCATCAGGCTTTCAATACGGTTTGCCATTGACTCAATTTCTTTATGAAGCGATTCAATAATTTCTTGATCATCGTATTCATTGATCATTAAGTATTTCAGGGAATCGTGCTTTAGAATTGAATCCAGTTTTTTCTGTTCAAATGCTTCAGTGAGGCTATTATGGGTATCAGAAAAATGAGGGCAGTTATAAACACCTCTAGCCCACAGGCCTTGGGCGTAAAGATCAGGAAACTCTAATAACTCAGCAAACTCTTTTGCTTGTTTATTGAGTTTATTCTTTAATTGATAAAGTGAGATCATTTAGTTCTCCAAACAACTTTCTAATAAACAATGGCCTACCAACACATTGCTTTATTTATTGTTCAAATAACCAAATTTTTACGGATGCTCCGCTTCACTGTTCACGTTTTTCAAGGCGAAAAACATGTGTAGGCGTAGGCTGTCCGTTCAGCCTTCTTATTATAATATCGCCAAAAAACAAAATGACAACTTACGTATTTGTACAACTTTAGGTAGATATTTTGAGTTTGAACTCTGAAAAGCTAAGCCCAAACAAGGATACGACCATCTCTTCATTTATATTGGAGCCGGGAAATTTTTTTTCAAAATTTCCAATAATGCTATCTAGGTGGCTAGCTAATATTTTTACTAAAAATATTTCCGAGTTTGGTGAGAGTGCAGACAGTGCTATCAATGGGTTGTCAAAGGATTCAGCTTTTATTTTTACTAGTAAATCGCTGTAACTGTCACAGCCATATAGACAAATAGCTGCCCCTTCTTGGGCTTGTCCAAGGGGAATAGTTAATAATTTAGATAATCGTTTTGCCTGCCTTTTTATATTTACTAGCAGGTCTTCTTTTTTAAAAGACATCAATACACCAAAAAACGGCAACGCTAGGCCACGCACCTATGTCACTCAGTTTTTATGTGAATATTTAATCTTTTAGTTCAGAGTAAATCCATTTCGTCCTGTTTTCGTGGGAACGGGCTTCTCTGAAAAGCCACTGCAAAAAGCAGTGGCCATTGTCGCAATATTATAAGGAAATGTGAATGGTAGTTTGATGCCTACATATTCTTTTCAGTGAATTCAGCCAAGCTACTACGCTCTACTTCATCAAAAATCAGCACTGATCCTTTTTCATAATGACGAAACACATTAACAGCCGCACTTGCACCAGAAGAAGCAGGTGTTACAAACTTATCGTCAATCTGGGCTAGGTTGCCCAATACGATTGTCCGACAATTTTTGCCACCGCGACTAAGCATTCCTTTAATTTGAGCACGGGTCATATTTTGTGCTTCATCAATTATTAAAACAGCATCGTCTATTGAACGGCCACGAAAATAAGCCATACTGGTAAATTCTATATTAGCTCTTTCGATCACATGTTCAACTGTAGCGTGAATATTTCCTTCATGATTATCATCCGAGTGCATCGAAATTAATGCGTCAGTAATACCTGCCAGAAGAGGCATTGATTTTTCAGTTAAATCCCCCGGTAAGAATCCCGGATCGTCGTCCATAAAGTCTCTGGAGCGCACCACAACGATTTTTTTGTACTTTTTCAACTCCAATACTTGATGCAGCGCCGAAGCAACTGCCAAAAAAGTTTTTCCGGAGCCAGCAGGACCAAGGATGATATTTAAATCATAGTAAGGGTCTGTTAATTGGCTTAAAGCTACCGCCTGACGCTGGTTTTTAGGCAATATGCCCCATATCTTTTCTTGCTTACGCGGCAATAATTTTGTGTATACCTCAGTATCTGTTACTTCTGAAATCCGACCAATGTGTCCGGCTTCATCGTACCAATACATGTTTGGCTGAACTTCATCGTTGAACAAGCTTATTGGGAATGTATAAACCTCTCCTGAGACTTTGAAATCTTTATCTGATTCAATTCGATCAAAAAGATCGCCTTCAAAAGCCTGTACTCCTGTGTATAAAAGATCAATATCTGATATTTGATTATCTACGGCAACGTCCTCAGCCCTAACCCCAACTGTTCGAGCTTTCAATCGCATATTAATATCACGGCTAACAATTGTTACGTCTTTATTGAGTTCTTTTTGAAGATATAAAGCATAATTAATTATTCTGTTATCAGCATCACTTCCTATCCCGTGCTTTAACTCCTTAGCCAGATCCAATTGAGTGTCAATTCCAATGAAAAGCTTTCCTCTCTGGGCTGTTTCGGTAGATGGTAAAGGAATACCTATTTCCATTTCCTCGGCTGTATGTCCATTTATAATGTCTTCAAGCATTCTAATGCACATACGGGCATCGGCACTTACCGATTTATTAGTTCTTTCTTTCAGGTTATCAAGCTCTTCAAGGACAGTTAGACAGATGTAAATATCATCTTTGTAGCTAAAAATAGATTTTGGATCATGTACTAATGCAGATGTGTCTAGTACACGAGGATTTCGATTATCAATAGAGCTTTTCATTACGCAGCCTCCCAAAAGATTGAATCGTTGCTAGGCTTTGTGTTGTACTTTTCTTGTAAATTACAAATTTTGAGTAAAGGTTTATTGTTGAGAGACTGCTCAGAGTAGCTAAGGTAATCAATTTTTTTGGAAATTCTTTTTACTTTTTCTACAGGCCAATAAAAACAAGGGGGTAAAAACTTTAAAATACCCCCAATTCGGGGTTGTAAAATCACCACGGCATTTTGAATACTTCTTCCTCGCATAAAGTTAACCGACTTAAACTGCATGTTGGCTTTTTCCATAATGTAGTTGCGACTAGATACCGGGTTTTCATCGCCTTTGTGTAACACTTCTAGGGTATCGGTTATGGCAGCAAGCCAAGGGGCCATTTTCTCTTCTTCGGTACCAGGTAAAAAGCCTATTGATTCAGCTATTTCGGGGGTATTTCGGGTTACGATAACTTTATCGTAAATGCCTTTTTCAATAATCATTTCAAGTGCGCTGGCAAGGGCAAGTAGAGTTTTACCACAGCCTGCAGGGCCGGTTAAAATAACCAGTTCAATAGTTGGGTCTAGTAAAGCATCAAGCGCCATGCCTTGGTACACATTTTTTGGCTTAACGCCCCACGCAGTTTGGTTCATTAGACGTTCGACACTAATGTCTTTTAAAGTAATGGTTTTATCGTCGTAGCTTTTTACTCGTGCCGCAAAATGGTCGCTGCTATCAAGTATATACTCGTTATAAAACACATCACTTATGGTACTCTTTGCTATATGATGGTAAGTGTCGCGTCCTTGTTGCTCAGTTTCACACTCACCGACATGTTGCCAAAAATCACCTTCTATTTTTTTGTAGCCGCTGGTTAATAGCGCAATATCATCAATTAATTGGTCTGTGCGATAGTCTTCAACAAACTTCAGCCCTGCTCCTTTCGCTTTAAGGCGCATGTTGATGTCTTTGGTAACTAGCACAACTTTGCTATCACTGTGCTGTTTTTGTAAATGTACCGCGCAGTTAATTATGCGGTGATCATTTTCGTTGCCTGGTAACCCTGAAATGCTATCGGCAAATAAATGGTCATTGACAATAATTAAACGACCGCGAGACTCTGTTTTCGCCTTTTTATTACTTGGCAACGCGACACCTTGCAACATTTGCTCTGGTGAGGCGTCTTTGAGTATTTCATCCAAACCACGAATTGCAACACGAGCATCACGGCTAACATCATGTTTTCTATCCTTTATATGATCGAGCTCTTCTAATACGGTCATCGGGACAACAACATCGTGTTCTTGAAAAGATAAATAAGCGAGGGGTTCGTGGAGTAAGACATTGGTATCGAGCACATACATTTTACTATCAAGGTTCGAAGCTTTTTCCATAGCACTTTCCTTACGTTTTATGATTTTTATGCTATACCCAATTAACTAAACAAGCAGCGATTAAAGCGGTTATTTATTTGTTAGGTATATACTCAGTTTAGTCTATTTGCAGCAAAAGTCCTTTTTATGACAGCCAAAATTACAATTATTTAAGTGGTTAAAATACATACAAAATTTACCTGTAATATTGACTTAAAAAGGTTGACTAAATTTAATTGTGTGCGGCGAGTTTACTGCCTTGAAGTAGCCTGATGTTACAGGTAACATAGCCGCCTTTTTCTTCATAGACGAGACATACATGAATTTTTCCTTAGGTCAGCGTTGGATCAGTGATACTGAGTCAGATTTAGGATTAGGCACCGTAGTTGCCCTTGAAGGCCGTCAGGTCAGCATTTTATTTCCAGCCAGTGGTGAAAACAGAGTTTATTCTTTAACAGAAGCACCTGTTACTCGTGTCGCATTTAATCCAGGCGATGTTATTCGCAGCGTTGAAGAGTGGGAACTTGAAGTAGAGTCAGTTGAAGAACAAGGTGAGCTTTTATGCTACCACGGTACACGTGTTGATAACGGTGAAAAAGTTCAGTTAAAAGAGACCTTTTTAGATCACTTTATTAAATTTAATAAACCGCAAGACCGCTTATTTGCAGGCCAAGTAGACCGTTTTGATCGTTACACCCTTCGCTATCAAACTTGGCAGCACCAGTTTGAGCGTCAGCAATCACCTTTAAAAGGCTTAATTGGTCAACGTGCCAACCTAATACCTCACCAGCTTTATATTGCACAAGAAGTGGGTAAACGTTTCGCGCCGCGTGTTTTATTGTCAGATGAAGTGGGCCTTGGTAAAACCATTGAAGCGGGGATGATTTTACATCAACAAATCATTAGTGCCCGAGCTAGCCGTGTATTAATTGTGGTGCCTGAAAACCTGCAACACCAATGGCTCGTTGAGATGCTTCGTCGCTTTAATTTACGTTTCTCTATTTTTGATGAGGAACGTTGTGATGAAGCATTCGCAGACTCACCGAATGTATTCGAAACAGAACAGTTAGTACTTACTAGCCTTGAATTTTTAAGCAAGAAAAAACGCTGGTTTGAACAAGCAACATTAGCCGATTGGGATTTACTCGTGGTTGATGAAGCGCACCATTTGAGTATTACAAATGGTAAACCAAGCACAGAATATCAACGCATGGCTGAACTTAGCCAAGATATTCCAGGCCTTATTTTACTAACAGCTACACCCGATCAATTAGGCCACCGCAGCCACTTTGCGCGTTTGCAATTACTCGACCCTGATCGTTTTTATGATTACGATGCTTTTGTTGAAGAAGAAAGTAACTACAAAGATGTCGCAGAAGCTGCTAATCAACTACTCAGTGAGCAACGCTTAGATGACACGGCTCGCGAGACATTAAAAGCCTTATTAAAAGAAACCGATATCACTGAGGTGCTTGCTAAAGCTGAGCAAGGTGATGAAACCGCGCGCAACGAAATTTTATCAATGCTACTGGACCGCCATGGTACCGGCCGTATTTTGTTCAGAAATAGCCGCAGCGGTATTGATGGTTACCCTAGCCGTAAACTCCACGCTTACCCAATGGCGATGCCAAAGCAATATAAAACCGCAATGTCGGTATTAGGGAATATAGGCGGCATTCAAAGTGCTGAACTAAGCGCCCTGCGCGCGTTATTCCCAGAAAAAATATTTCAAGAATTTGAAGGTGAAAACGCCAGTTGGGGCGCCTTCGACCCACGTGTTGACTGGTTAATTGAAACATTAAAAACACTAAAACACGAAAAAGTCCTGCTAATTTGTGCTAAAGCTGAAACAGCGATTAGCCTTGAACAAATTTTACGAGAGCGCGAAGCCATTAAAGCATCTGTGTTCCATGAAGGTATGTCGATTGTTGAGCGTGACCGTGCTGCGGCATTTTTTGCTGATGAATACGACAGCGCACAAATCCTTCTGTGTTCAGAGATTGGTTCAGAAGGCCGTAACTTCCAGTTCTCACATCATTTAGTGCTCTTTGATTTACCTTTGAACCCTGATTTGTTAGAGCAACGTATTGGTCGCCTTGACCGTATTGGTCAAACGCAAGATGTAAACATTCATGTGCCTTACTTTGAAAATACAGCACAAGAAGTCTTGCTACGCTGGTATAACGAAGGCCTAGATGCGTTTGAAACAACATCAACCACAGGGCAAATGTTGTATAAAGAATTCGGTGAAGAGCTGCTTGAATTCATTGGTACACATAATTGTGATGAAGAAGAGCTAGACCCACTACTCGAACAAGTTGCTAGCCAAAATGCAAAACTGCGCAAACAAATGGAAAGTGGTCGTGACCGTTTATTAGAGCTGCACTCAAGTGGTCAAGGCCGTGCTGAAAGCTTAGTCGCTGATATCGAAGAGCTAGATGACCAGTTTACATTGCCAAGTTACATGATCAATGTGTTCGACACTTTTGGTGTAAGCCAAGAAGATAAAGGTGAAAATACCATTATCTTAAAACCAACCGAGCATATGTTGAATCCCTCTTTCCCTTGCTTAAAAGATGACGGTATTACCGTGACCTTTGACCGTGCAACTGCACTATCGCAAGAAGATGCGCATTTTATCAGCTGGGATCACCCGATGGTGCAAGGCAGTTTAGACATGATTTGCGATGATGACTTTGGTACAGCATCGGTTGCCCTGCTGAAAAACAAAAAACTCCCTGCGGGTACATTTTTTGTTGAGCTTATCTTCATTGCAGAAGCCATGGCACCGAAGTCATTACAGGTAGGTCGTTTCTTACCGCCGACTCCTATTCGTGTTTTACTTGATAAAAGCAGCAATAACTTAGCCGATAATGTTGCCTTTGATGCCTTTAACCAACAGCTTTCTGCGGTTGGTCGTCAAACGGCAAGCAAGTTAGCCAGTGCGCTACAAAGTGCCATTCACCCAATGATCACCAGCGCTCAGGGGTTAGCCCAAACAAAACTCGACGCATTGCGTGTTGAGTCATTAGAAAAAATGCATACCGCATTAGGTGAAGAGCAAGCCCGTTTAACCGCGCTTAAACAAATTAATCCGAATATTCGTGATGAAGAGCTTAGCTTCTTTGATAAACAACGCAGTGACCTGACGACCTATATTGAAAAAGCCCAAGTTAAATTAGATGCGATTCGTTTGATTGTTGTGTCGCACTAGAGCGAGTGACGTAAAACGTATAAATAAGCAACGCGATGTCATCCCACATCGCGTTTTTTATATTAAAAACGCAGCGAGGCTTATCACCAACGCGACGGCGGCTAATTTGCAAAAGAGAGCGGCTAAGCCTTTATTTTTCTTAATGACATCTTCTGTTTAAGCTTTTTTTAAATACACAGCTTGTAAGTCAGTAAGGTCTTTGCAGTGCCAACACTCAGGTTCGCGGTCGTTAACGTGTAATCCGCATCGTGTGCAAGGCTTACTGCGAATACGGCCCAAAAAAAACATTCAATGACTCCTGTTTTGCAAATTCGCTAAGTAAGCAACTGTATATCGGATAACAATTCAAAACCACTCCTAGCATTGTGTAAGCATTGATACTCCTTTAAAATAACGCCCTTGCATATCATCGAGGCTGGCTGTGTTACTCAATTATAATCCCCCAATGACCCCCTATTTGAGCATTGTTTATCAAGATGATGATTTACTGATCGTCAATAAACCAAGTGGTTTACTTACGGTGCCGGGTAAGGACCCAAAACATGCCGATTGCCTTATTGCACGCGTTAACCGCGTATTTCCTAACGCTAAAATTGTTCATCGCTTAGATATGGCAACCTCAGGGATTATTTGTTTAGCGATGCATAAAGAAGCACATCGCAATCTAAGTATTCAGTTTCAAGATAGAAAAACCGCCAAACGCTATGTTGCGCGTGTATTTGGTAAGCTTGAACAGCAAACAGGTTCCGTCGATTTACCGCTTATTTGTGATTGGCCTAACCGCCCTAAACAAATGGTTGATCACGACAAAGGCAAGCCTTCATTAACACACTTTAAAGTACTTGAGCATGAAGCTCAGGCAACGCGCGTTGAGCTGACCCCAATTACAGGGCGCTCTCACCAACTACGTGTGCACATGCTGTCTTTAGGTCACCCAATTTTAGGGGATAGACTGTATGCCCACTCAGAAGCATTAGCGCTGGCTCCTCGTTTGCAACTTCATGCAGAAATGCTGAGTTTAACTCACCCTGCCAGTGATGAAAAAATGGTGTTTGAAGCTGCTCCAGAATTTTAAACTAAATATTTACGCCGACTTGCCGATACATACCTAGACCTTAATTAAGTGATATCGGCATGACTTTATCCCCTTTACAGACGTTACTTTTCGCAGCCAGTTTTGCGCTAGTTAGCACAGTGAATGGGGCTGATTTTATTAAACCTTCGCCTTGGTCAAGCCTCGTTACAAACGATATTCAACGTTTTTTACCCAGCGATGAAGTGCGTACTTTACTGGCCGGTGAAGATGAGTTCATTAGTTTATATCGTCAATCTATGGCGCCAACACAACGTGGCATCGTGTTAATTATTCCAGACTGGCAAGACGTGCCTACCAATAATGCGGGGATCAACTTTTTACGTAAGCAATTAAATGATATTGGCTATTCGACACTCGCTATGACAATGCCTGATATTGACTGGCACCCTGCCGATATGGCGATGCCAGAGCCCACTGATAACTCTGAAACTGAGTCAACAACGCAAAATAATCAGCAAGCTGACTCAGCTCCACCAGCCCAAACACAACAAGCGCCTCACTTTGTCTCAGCGAAGCCAAACATAAGTGAAGCGATACTTGATGATTACAAACTAAAGTTAATTGCTAGATTCAATGCTTTGTATAACAGCGCGATGGATGAAGGTGGCAACATTATAGTACTGGCACAGGGTGCCAGTGCTGGGCTACTTATTGAGCACTATGCAAGCTTTCCCAATAACGAGTTGAATGCCTTTATTAGTTTAGGAAGCTACCTTCCAAACAGTATTCGAAACCAGCATCTCAATGCCACGTTGTCGACCATTAGCCCACCACTATTAGATATTTTCTACAGTGAAGGTAACCCAGACACACTTCAAAGCGTCGACGATAGAAAACGCTGGGTTAGGCGCAACGCTAAATATGATTATCGACAACGAGAATTGTTCGGAACCCCCACAGAACCTGAGCAACACGAGCGGTTGCTCAAAGAAGTCGACGGCTTTTTACGCCGCCTTCTTTAAATATTCATAAGCGGCTTGAATATCTTGGCTTTTCTTCACCGCGACTTCCATCATGTGCTTAGGTAGCCCTTGCGATACCAGCTTATCAGGGTGATGCTGTGCCATGAGCTTACGATAAGCTACTTTAATATCACGCGCAGACGCATCCTTACTTAAGCCAAGTAACGCAAGTGCCTGAGCACGGTTCATGCTATTGTTTGGCGGGACTCGATGACCATGTTGCTCATTATGAGTACTGTGTTGTTGGTTTTGTTGCTCATAAAAGCGCTGTTGCTGCTGACGAAATGCAAATTCAGCTTGGTAACGTTTTAGTAAGAATGAAAATTGTGTGCGCGAAATTCCTAACTGTTTACTCACCTCGTGCAATAATTGTTTTTCTTGTTCTGCAAGATGACCATCAGAGAATGCCATTTGTATTTGAATTTCTAGAAACAATTGCAGCAAGTCATGACGACGGGCAAAACGTTCTTTAAAATCATGAACCGTTTCTTTTAGTGAAAAATCGGCTTCTTTACCGCTTCGAAATGCATCTTGTGCTTCACGGCGCTCATCACCCGACAAGCCCATTTCATTCATAAAGACACTCGCAGCTTTAATGTGCGTTTCACTGACTCGACCATTTGATTTGGCAATATGACCCATAACCGCAAAGCAGCTTGAAAAAAACAGCGCTTGACGTTCATTAATATCATCACCTTTAAACAGGCCGGAGAAACCGCCCGCTTTATCAAAGTCTTGTTTTAAGCTGCGATCAAACATGTGACCAAGGTACAACCCCAGCAAAGCGCCAACAAACCGGCCAAACATAAAGCCAAAACAGAACCCCAGTACTTTTCCCCACATAATGATAAACCCTCGTTGTTATTTTACAGCTAAGCGCTGGTTTAGTTCGTCGAGTCTGGCTGGTGTGCCTATGTCGTCCCACTGACCAAGGTACAGCTCAGTGGATACTTGATACTCTGCCAGCTTCTCACGCAGGATAGGCCCTAGTGCAAGCACACCCGGTGTTAGGCCTTTAAAAAAGTCAGCATGAAAACGGCTGATACCTGAAAACGTGTACTTTTGACTATCGGGACCTAAATGGCGTAACGCAAAATCACCGTCAGGATTGTGGGCCGGGTTTTCAACCAAAACAAGGTGCGCTTCGCCGGGTTCTAAATGCAGTTGTGTGAGTGACGTCATATCGTAATCAGTAAATACATCCCCGTTAATCACCACAAAGTGCTCGCCAAGCAAAGGCAAAGCGTGAAGTATGCCACCGGCTGTTTCAAGCCCACCTTCGCACTCTTGGCTGTACTGTATGGTGACACCAAACGCTTCGCCATTGCCAAAATACTGCTTTATTTTATCTCCTTGCCACGCAAGGTTTATGACAATATCAACAATGCCTGCTTGGCGTAAGTTAATAATGTGGTGTGCTAATAATGGTTTACCTGCCACTTTTAACATCGGTTTAGGCAGCGTACTAGTCAACGGCATCATGCGTTTTCCACGGCCTGCCGCTAAAATCATTGCTTTCATTTAATCTCTTTGTCTAACCGCTTTTTAGTCTGCACAATGATAGTGTGTTCAATCCACTCACTGAGTGCACTTAACTCTGGGTAATCTTTACTTACATTACTAATATACTGAAGCGTTGGCAGCACATTATTTAAATAGCCAGATTTTCCATCGCGTAATTTTAAACGGCAAAAAATACCGGCCGCTTTCAAGTGACGCTGTATTCCTGTTAAATCAAACCACCGTTTGAATTCCTCAAACGTAATACCGTGAATTAACTGCTGCTTGGTAAATTCGTCATAGGCAAAATGCAGTAAATAGTCGAGTTCATGTTCAGGAAGTTGAAAGTAGCAATCTCGAAGTAACGACACTAAGTCATAACACACTGGCCCCTGCACTGCATCTTGGTAGTCAATAATCGCCCACTGCTGTCCTGTACGCATAATATTTCTACTATGAAAATCACGGTGTACGGTCACAATAGGTTGCGCCAGCGCATTATTGACCAGCAGTTGACAGGCATCTTGCCACATCTGTGTTTGCTCATCCGACAACGAACAATCAATAAACGCATCAACAAGCCATTCGCTAAAAATGCTCAATTCAAATTGCAAAAAGTCATCATCAAACACTTTCATATATTGAGCAGGCGGTGTTTGCGCCCATTGTGCACTGAGCTTTATGAGATGCTTATAATGTAGCGTGCGGTCTTCATCGCCAAGTAAGTCAGCTAAATGTGTATTGCCTAAATCACTCAGTAAAAAGAAGCCTTTCTTTTCATCAGCCTGAAGAATTTTTGGTAATTTAAAACCATGTTTAGAGAACACTTTGTTTAGTTCGATATAGGGCGTGTTATCTAATTTATCAGGATCAGAATCCATCACAATGAAGCTTTGTTCTGCGGTATTAATACGAAAATACCGACGAAAACTCGCATCGCCAGTGATGGCTGCTAATTGATATTCATCCTCCTTAAAATGAGGATTTAAAAACTGCTGTAAACTTTTATAACGATTCATTTAGTAAGATATCTATTTTTCACTAAGTCAATTACTGTATTTGCCATTGTTTTCCTTTATTATGTCTAGCTTATATCCAACCAAAGAGCATTAAGGTCATTAAATGAGCAAAACCTGGGGCATAATGATGCTAAGCGTACTTAGCGCACCATCGTTCGCCGAAACTGAACTGGCACACAACTTTTGTGGCACTTCAATGCAAACCAGAGCTTGGCAACCGCTCCCTGGCCTTGAACTTAATATGATCGATATCAAATCCGATGATATTGAACTATTGGGTACCCAAAGCGCAGAATTTACCGGTAATGTAGATATTAACACCCTAACGATGAATTTGTCCGCACAAAGTGCACTGATTGACAAACAACGTGGTCTACTTAATGCAACCGGCCCTATCGTTTATCGCGATAAAGTTAGCCAAATTAATAGCTCTGGGCTCAACGCAGATTTAAATAACTCTGAATTAAGCCTACTTGGCGCTGACTATAAGCTCACCGACCAACTCGGTCATGGTGGCGCAGAAAAACTGACAGTCAATGAGTCTGGCCTAAACCTTATGAACGCAAGCTTTACTACCTGTCCGGGCGAAACACCGGTATGGGCAATTGAAGCAGATGAAATTGATTTATCGAGTGAAGATGGCTGGGGTGAAACTCACAATACCGTATTACGCGTATTCGATACGCCCGTGTTGTATATCCCTTATTTCACTTTTCCATTAGATGACCGCCGTAAGTCAGGATTATTAACACCTAATTTCTCAAGCTCTGGTCGCTACGGTCTTGAAACTATCACGCCGTATTATTGGAATATAGCGCCAAATTACGACGCAACAATTACGCCACGCTATATGTCTAAGCGTGGCTTACAAATGATTGGTGAGTTTCGTTATTTAACAGAGCAAAATAACGGTTTAATCGCTGTAGAGTACCTTGATAAAGACGACGAAGAGCCAAGTGTTGACTCGCGCTATTTATTTCACTGGCAACAGCAAAGTTATTTTGGTGAGAACTGGCGCGGCAACATTGATATTACCAATGTGAGCGATGATAACTACTTAACCGATTTAAACTCGAATTATGCCACTCGCACAGATACCCAGTTATATCGTACAGGCTCACTAACGCATTTAGGTGATACGTGGCGTACCGACATCAAACTTCAAAGCTTTGAAGTGCTCGGTGATCACCGTGAATCTTATGCAGCATTACCACAAATTAGTTTTTCACAAACTAACCCATACGACTTTTATGGTGTCGATTTAACACTCGACGGTGAACTTAGCTACTTTACCAATAACAATGCAGTGATTGATGAAGCAAGCCGCCTTCACATTGAACCAAAAGCCAGTTTGGGGTATCAAGAGTATGCGTGGTCTTTTTTATCTGAAGTAAGCCTATTACACACCACTTATAATCAACACGGTGATCTAACGGGCACTGACTTTGAAGAAAAAGTCACACGTACACTGCCAAAAGTACGTTTATACAGCCAACTAAACTTTGAACGTGAAACCGCTTTTTTCTTCAAAGAAGGCATTCAAACGTTAGAACCTCAAATTCAGTATTTGTATACACCCAATAAAGACCAGTCGAATATTGGCCTTTACGATACCACCAAGTTACAAGATGACTTTTTTGGTTTGTTTAGAGATCGTCGCTTTTCGAGCATCGACCGCATAGCAACCGCAAATCAATTTACTTTAGGTGCAACAACGCGCTTATTTAGCAGCGACAATGAAGAAGTGTTTAATTTCAGTGCTGGGCAAATCTTTTATTTAAGCGATGATGCCAAACCGACTTCGCAAGGGATTCAGTCTGATACAAACTACAATGCCTTGTTTGCCGCGCAAACCATGTTACATTGGCACCGTCGCTGGTATTTATCTGGGGGGATTCAATATGACACCGATGGTAAAGAAATAATCCAGTCAAATATCACTTTAGATTATAAAGGTGACGATAAACAGCTCGTACAATTGAACCATCGCTATGCAAATGATGTCTCAGGCAATACAATCGAGCAAGTTGGTCTATTTACCAGCATTCCGCTAACACATGATTGGCAGTTTGTTGGCAGCTATCACCGCGATTTAGAAAGTGGTCGTAGCATTGAGGTTTTCAGCGGCCTGCAGTATGAATCGTGCTGCTGGGCGTTTCAAATCACTGGCCGTCGTCAAATCGAAACCGATTTGAATCAAGCGATTGGCCAAGAGCAAGCCACTTTTGATACCAGTATTGGCTTCAATATCGTGTTAAAAGGACTTGGTAGTAAAAGCCGTTATGATGCACAAAAATTATTACAACAAGGTATTTTTGGCTATCGTAGACCGTATTTTCTTAATAACTAGTACCGCAGTACTATTAGCAAGAGTATTAGAAAAAGTATGAATTTAAAAAAATTATTTGCATCAGCATTATTAACAGTTGGCTTATGCCAAAGCGTTTTCGCAAAACCTGTCGAAATAGACAAAGTCGTCGGCATCGTTAACCAAGGTGTTATCTTACAAAGCGAAGTCGACACAATTATTAATCGCGTAAAAGCACAAGCAGCCGAGCAAGGCCAAGAGCTCCCATCGGATGATACGTTGCGCATTCAAGCGATTGAACGACTTGTAAGCCAAACTCTTATGATGCAACTTGCAGAGCGTATGGGCCTTGAGATTTCGGATTCACAGCTTGACCAAACGCTAGAAAACATGGCGCGCGAGCAAGGTGGCACGATTGCTGATTTGCGTCGCACGATTGAAGCGGCTGGTGAAAGTTTTCCCGCTTACCGCGAAGAAATACGTAAAGAGATCACCACCCAGCAAGTTACACGTGCTAACGTCGATCGCCGTATTTACATCAGCCCACAAGAAATTGATAACCTTTTAAAAATAATGGAAACACAAGGTAAAAATGCCGAAGAGTACAATATCGGCCACATCTTGATTGATATTCCAAGTGATGCAACACCCGATGAAATTGCCAGCGCTAAAACACGTGCTGACAAAGTCATTGAATTTTTAAAAGAAGGTAAAGAGTTCAAGCGCATTGCAATTTCATCATCAAGTGGCTCAAAAGCGCTTGAAGGTGGTCAGTTAGGCTGGATGGGTATTAATGAAATGCCTTCACTCTTTGCAGAGGCTGTAAAAGGTCAGAAAAAAGACGATATCGTTGGTCCACTTCGCTCAGGCGCAGGTTTCCACATTATTAAAGTACAAGATGTACGTGGTCGCCAAGTAGTTGAAACCACAGAAGTTCGCTCTCGTCACATCCTTATTAAACCGTCTATCATTTTAAGCGAAGAAAAAGCGCGCGAGATGCTTAAAGGCTTTGCGAAAGACTTGCGTGAAGGTAACGCCGACTTTGCTGAACTTGCAAAAGAGTACTCTGAAGATCCAGGTTCTGCGCTAAAAGGCGGCGAATACGATTGGACAGACCCAAGCACCTATGTGCCTGAGTTCAAAAACACCTTGTTGTCACTTGATAAAAACGAGATCAGTGAGCCATTTAGAACGCAATTTGGCTGGCATATTGTGCAGTTGCTTGATAAACGTGTCGCAGATAAGACTGAACTTGCTAAACGTAACCGTGCGCATCAACTGCTGTTTAATCGTAAGTTTAAAGAAGAAAGCTTCAACTGGCAGCAAGAAATGCGTGAGCAAGCTCATGTTGATATCTTCCCTGTAGAATAATCATTATGACAATAAGAGTAGCAATCACCCCAGGTGAACCCGCAGGTATAGGCCCTGATTTATTAATTAAGTTAGCGCAACACGCGTGGGATGCCCAACTTGTCGTAATTGCTGATGGTGCGTTATTAAAACAACGCGCCAAACAGCTTGGTTTAAACATCGACCTGATCAAATTTGATGAAGACCAAGCTCCAGCAATTGCACCGGCAGGCAGTGTCTATTTGCATCAGGTTGACCTAGCTGAAGAAGTTGAAGTGGGTGTCTTAAATGATGCAAACGGTCAATATGTCTTAGATACGCTTCGTATCGCCAGTGAAAAAAATATGGATGGCACCTTTGCGGCAGTAGTCACAGGCCCTGTGCACAAAGGCATTATCAACAAAGCGGGTATTTCGTTTAGCGGTCATACCGAGTACTTTGCGCAGCAATCTAATACAGCAGATGTAGTGATGCTGCTTGCAACCGAGGGATTACGTGTTGCCCTTGTCACTACACATATTCCATTAGCTTATGTGTCACGTGCTATCACCGTTGAGCGCCTAAGCAAGGTGGCAACGATTTTAAACCACGATCTACAGACTAAATTTGGTATCGAAAAACCACGTATTTTGGTGTGTGGTTTAAACCCACATGCTGGTGAAGATGGTCATCTAGGCCGCGAAGAAATAGATACGATAGCCCCCACCCTCGAATTATTAAATAATCAGGGTATGAATTTAATTGGTCCGCTGCCCGCTGATACATTATTTCAAGATAAATACCTGTCACAGGCCGACGCCGTGCTTGCTATGTATCACGATCAGGGATTACCTGTGCTAAAATACAAAGGTTTCGGCAACTCGGTGAACATCACCCTTGGCTTGCCATTTATTCGCACATCAGTGGATCACGGTACGGCACTTGATTTAGCCGGCACAGGGACCGCCGATGTGGGTAGTTTTGAATTAGCGATCCGCGAAGCAATTAAGCTCGCCCATGAAAAAGCACAAAATTAATGACTGATAAAGTACATTTAGGACACCGCGCCAGAAAGCGTTTTGGCCAAAACTTTTTAAATGATGACATGATCATCGATAAAATTGTGACGGCTATCGATCCTAAACCCGAAGACAATTTAGTAGAAATCGGCCCAGGTCTTGGTGCTATCACCGAACCCGTTGCAGACTTAAGTGGCCATCTAACTGTTGTTGAGCTAGATAAAGACTTAGCAGAGCGTTTAGTAAGTCATCCTTTTTTAGGGCCAAAACTAACAGTGCATCAAGGTGATGCAATGAAGTTTGATTTTAGCACCCTGATTAAAGAAGACGAAAAACTAAAGATTTTTGGTAACTTGCCATACAATGTTTCGACTCCTCTGCTGTTTCATTTATTTGAATTTGCTGACAACGTTGAGCATATGCACTTTATGCTTCAAAAAGAGGTTGTTAAGCGCATGGTAGCAAGCCCTGGTAGCAAAGCTTTTGGCCGCTTAACTGTCATGACACAGTATTACTGCCATGCAATGCCAGTGATTGATGTGCCCCCAGAGTGCTTTAAACCTGCACCTAAAGTTGATTCAGCGGTCATTCGTTTGATCCCTAAGAAGCCTGAGCAACGTACAGCTAAATGTACCAAGCTTTTAAACACTGTGTGCTTAGAAGCGTTTAACCAACGTCGTAAAACACTGCGCAACAGTTTATCAAACCTTCTGACTGCTGAAGAGCTTACAGGCATTGGTATTGATATTACACTTCGTGCAGAAAGTCTGTCTTTACAACAATTTATTGATATAGCTAATTGGATTTATGACAACAAGCAGTAATTTAGGTTCGCCAATTAAGGTCTCTGTTGAGACCTTCTACGTTGAAGGTCAATCGGAGCCTGAACAAGATAAATACGTTTTTGCTTACTCTATCACGATTAAAAATCATAGTTTGTGCAGTGCTAAGCTATTAAGTCGCTACTGGTTAATTACTGATGCCAATGGCAAGGAAGTCGAAGTTCAAGGCGAAGGTGTCGTTGGTGAAACCCCCACTATTGCCCCAGGTGAAAGTTATAAATACACCAGCGGCGCAGTGCTCGACACCCCTGTAGGGACAATGCAAGGTTATTACACCATGCGTAACGAATTCGGCACTGAATTTGAAGCCCCGATTGACGTGTTTCGTCTAGCACGCCCTAACATACTGCATTAAGTATCGATGGCTGACTACGCGATAGGGGATTTGCAAGGGTGCTACAGTGAATTTGACGCACTACTCAAGCGCGTTAATTTTAATCCTAGCAAAGACCACCTATACCTAGTTGGTGACATAGTTGCTCGAGGCCCAGATTCTCTTGGGTGCCTTGAGCGACTCTATGCAATGCAAGGCAGTGTCAGCATTACGCTTGGCAATCATGACCTGCACATGATCGCGTGTTATCATTTAAATAAACCACACAACCCAAAAGATAAGCTCAGTGCTGTTTTTAGCAGCTCTAAACTCACTGACTATATTCAATTTTTACAGCAACAACCACTTGCTCTATGGCTTGAAAAGTACGACATGTTCATAAGTCATGCCGGTTTAAACCCCAATTGGTCGATTAAGAAAGCATTGAAACGCGCTCACTTTGCAAAGAATTGCTATCAAGGTGCTGATGCTCGACATTTTTTTAGCCATATGTACGATACTCATCCGCCTAAATGGCAGTCAACACTCAGTAATGAAGCTAAGTTTCGCTACATTGTAAATTACTTCACACGCATGCGTTTTGTAGACAAAGAGGCCCATTTAGACCTCACAAACAAAACCAGTACCAGTGCAAATAGCTCAACAATACCGTGGTTTGAACACCCGAATATAACGCAATTAACGCAGCAGATTGTTTTTGGTCACTGGGCGGCAATTGAAGGAAAAACCCAACGAGCAAATATACATGGCCTTGATACAGGCTGTGTGTGGGGAGGAGAAATGACTCTCATGGAACTCAGTAAAAAAGAGCGTTTTGTCGAAAGTTCTCACTCTTTTATCTAAATTAACTGAAAAATAACTGAACATCTGTTAGATTTATATCAATTAAAGTAAATTTAAATAAAAGCCAATTTAATTTAAATACTTAACTTATCAGCAACCCTGCCGATAAATACTGATTAGTACTATTAGTGGAATTACATATGAACTTGACCGTTAGACAGCGTATTTGGGGCGGCTTTATTGTCATTACCCTACTCTTGCTATTTATTGGTGGTAACTCATTGATCAGAATTACCAATATTGATCAATCTACACAGCGAGTTAATCAGCTGTCACTCCCTGCTCTCGATAAAAGCTATGAGCTACAGGTCGAATTCATCTTAATGAGTAAATCCGCACAAGCGAGCTTTTACACAGCATCACAAGATGAGCTAGCAGCGACACGTAGCAGCTTTAATGAACAGAAAAAACGTTATGATAATTCTTATCAAGATTTACAAAACGTGGTTAGTGATGACCCAAAACTAAAACAAAGTAGTCAACAAGTAGAACAAACCTATAAACGTTTTGCTAAATCGGTTGATAACCTGTTTAAAGATAAAAAAACGCAGCTTGAACTTAACAAAACTCTCAGTACTCAACTTGAAAGTATTGAGCTTAGCGCTGAAGATGCAAACTCTGTGGTACTCGATATTATTGATATTGATGGCTTAGAAGAGAATCACTCACGTGCTTATCAAGCGGCAAATAACTTAGAAAATCATTTTCAATCATTAGTGACTAACAGCACTGATATGCTCACAGTGAAAACACTGAATACGCTAGAAATCATAAAAAAAGAGCAAATATATTACCTTGAAGAAATTGAGCGCAGCTTAAGCTTAATTCGCCCCGCTGTTATTGAGTCGAATGCAAGCCTATACAATGATTTAAACGGCTACTTTGAAACACTTGCCAACAATGTAAAAGGTTCAAATAGCTTGTCGGCAAACAAAAAACGTTTAATTGATGCCATTGCTCAAACTGAAGCGGAGCTTGCTAATGCCGAAAACTCGACAACAGAAGCATTAACACAACTGCGTGAACTCGTTGATCATGCCACAGTGCTTGCCTTTGATTTACAGCAAGACGTCAGTGGTAACGTGACGACAGCGACACTTTGGACTTGGGTCGCTATGATTATTGCAACGCTCATTGCAATCGTTGTTGCAGCCATGACTGTAAACCGTATCACTAAGCCACTTTCTGAAGTAAACCGTATTCTAGATATCGTTGCCAGTGGTGATATGACACAACGTTTAGATGACACTGCAAAAGATGAATTTGGTGAGCTTTCACGTAGCTGTAATACATTAATAGAAAGCTTACGTACGCTAATCCAAGGTATTATTTCTCGTTCTACGCAACTTGCCGCTGCGTCTGAGGAAACATCGGCGATTACCGAAGAGTCAAGCCAAGCCATTCGTAACCAGCAAGCACAAGTAGAACAAGCAGCAACGGCGACGACAGAAATGAGCAGTACCTCTCAAGCGGTTAGCAGCAGTGCTCAACAAGCGCTGAGTGAAATTAAAAACGCAGATAAAGAAGCCGAGCGTGTTAAGGGTATCTCATCGCAAAACAAAGCGACGATTGAACAGCTTGCACGTGAAGTCGATGACGCGTCTCAAGTCATTAATAAGCTGCATAAAGACAGTGCATCAATTGGCGGTATCTTAGATGTGATACGTGGCATTGCAGAGCAAACAAACCTTCTTGCACTTAATGCCGCTATTGAGGCAGCACGCGCAGGTGAACAAGGCCGTGGCTTTGCTGTTGTAGCAGACGAAGTACGCTCTCTTGCGAGCAAAACTCAAGAGTCTACGCAGGAAATCCAAGCAATGATTGAATCACTGCAAATTGGTGCGGAAGCCGCTGTTGCCGCAATGTCTAAAGGTAAGCAACAAGCTGAATCATGTGTTGAGCAATCAGACCAAGCCAACACTGCACTTGACTCAATCACCGCAGCCGTTGCCCAAGCACATAACGTAAGTGAAGAAATATCGACAGCTGCGCACGAACAACAACAAGTCTCGCAAGAGATCAGCGAGCGCTTAGAGTCAATCGTTGCTATTGCAGAGCAAACAGCTGAAGGGGCTAACCAGACGAACATCTCAAGCTCAGAAGTCGCTAAATTAGCTGAAGAATTACGACTGTCGGTAGATGCCTTTAAAGTTTAAATAGCCTTCGCTATACCTAAATAGAAAAACCGTGTTTAGCATTGCAAACACGGTTTTTTTATTCCCCCTTCAGCTCATTCAATGATCCCCATTCATACCACTGCGCTTAATTAAAAGGTCTATATTGAGGCAATAAAACCGCGTTGATAACAAGACAAAAATTTCGTTATTGAGTTGTGCTCGGCAATTGCTCCTGCATTACTCTCCCTCCGGCATCCATGCAGTCGTAAATCAGACATTTTTAACGCAGCTAGCGACTGGTGTAATCACTCAAAATGAGTAAGAATTATTGCAGATAGGTATTAGCATGATTTTGAATTGGTATTATTCACAGACATAAAAAAACCGCAACGAGTGAAGTGACCCCCAATAGTTGGACATTCCAATTACTGGGGGTCTTTTTATGTCCAAACATCATCGAGCTTTTAAGCTCAAAATAGCAGAGCTCGCTTTGTCTGAAAGCTCTTCGACGGTAAGTAACAGATTTAATGTTACAGATAGGCAGGTCCGATATTGGACCGCTATTTATCGAATTCATGGCGCTGAAAGCTTCAGGTCTGTTCACAAACCTTATTCTCAAGCATTTAAGGTAGAAGTGTTAAAAACGATGACAGCAAACAGTTGGTCACTCGGTTATACCAGTGCTTTTTTCGATTTATCGTCCCCTGGCATTCTTTTTCAATGGCAAAAGCTTTATGCTCGTGATGGTATATCACGTCTCAAACCACAAATAAAAGGTAGGCCAGTCATGACTAATAATTCTTCTTCTTCATCAAAACCAGTAGAGCAAATGACTGAGGAGGAGTTACGAGAAGAATTAGCATACTTACGAGCAGAGAATGATGTGCTAAAAAAGTTAGAAGCCTTGGCTCAAGCCAGAAAGAAAAAAGCAAAGACAAGACGATAGTCGTCGAAGAGTTCAAGGCAAAACATAGCTTACGACACCTTTTAAAGGCTACAGGGCTGCCAAAGAGTGTTTACTATTATCATCGCACTACCTGTAAGCAACCCTGTACAAGCAATGATTTACTGGTAAAAATACGTGATATCTATCACGCGCATAAAGGACGATATGGCTATCGCAGAATTACGAGTGCTCTGAGAACAATGGGGGTACTTGTTAATCATAAGCGCGTTCAACGGCTGATGAATGAGTTAGGCCTCAAGTCAAAAGTAAGGCCTAAGCGCTATAAATCCTATAAAGGTGAAGTGGGTAAAATCGCAGAAAATACGCTTAACCGCGAGTTTAGTGCGCAGAAGCCAAATCAAAAATGGGTGACGGATGTGACAGAGTTTAAAGTGGATAATGAGAAGGTATATCTATCGCCTATGATTGACCTATTCAACCAAGAGGTAATCAGTTACGAAGTCAGAAAATCCGTTGCACTCCCTTTGGTAACTGACATGCTTAAAACAGCAACTGCTAGGTTGAAGCCAAATGAAAAGCCAGTTGTACACTCAGATCAAGGGTGGCAATATCAAAACAAACAATATCAAAATCATCTCAAGGAAAAAGGGTTGCAACAAAGTATGTCTAGAAAAGGAAATTGTTTAGATAATGCGGTTGCTGAGAACTTCTTCGGCATATTGAAGAGTGAGATGTACCACAACGAAACGTTTAAAGACGTGAATGAGCTTATTGAAAACATCAAAGAATATATCCACTATTACAACAATGAGCGTATTAAGCTGAAACTAAAAGGCCTGAGTCCGATACAGTATCGAAATCAGGCCTTGGCAGCCGCTTAAAAATGAGTCCAACTTTATGGGGTCACTTCAGAGTGCGGTTTTTATAAATCTGTTTGGCTTTACTATTAAAGACCTGCGCGCTCTTTAATAGCAGCAACAACTGGCGAGCCACCAAAGCCATTGGCTTCAGCCCATGCGATGTCTGCACCGTCTTCAAATGAAGAAGATGGTAAACGCTTAACAATATACTCACCCGTATCGTTTGCACCACTCACAATTGCATGACGAAGCATGTTGTTGTCATTGCACTTAAAAGCGTCGATGATATTACGGATCTTTACGCGTGAACTTTTTAGTTTATCACGTAAACGATTCTTATCATCTGCAGCAATGTACTCACAAAGTGAAAGCGCCAACTGCTGATCGTCGGCTTTAACAGGTGCTGTGTACGCAACTGAAGCCGTAACAACTGCTGCGGCTAATAACATATTTGGTAACTTCATCATATTTTGCCCTTATGTAATACTTTTAGCTTACCAAGCTTGACTATTATTGTACCAATCAAACCATTTTATCGCAATATTGTTAAGGTTTTTTATACAAAGTAACAAAAGTATACGGGTGTGGATTATTGTTATCTGGCAGTTTCTCTTCCTGCTCGACAACTGTCCAGTTAGCAACACTTTCGTAATCTGGGAACTGCGTATCTCCCTCTACATCAAGATCAATGAAGGTTAAATAAAGTCGCTCTGCGTGAGGAAGAAACTGCTGATAAATATTTCCTCCACCGATGATCATCACTTCATCTGCCTCTTTTACTAGGGCTAGCGCCGCATCTGGCGACGTTACAACCTCAATCCCTTCTGCTTTATAATCAGCATTACGGCTAATAATTATGTTTTGACGCCCTGGTAATGGTCGACCTATAGACTCAAAGGTTTTACGTCCCATAATCACAGGTTTAGCCATAGTAACCTGTTTAAAGTGCTGTAAGTCGGCAGGCAAATGCCAAGGCATTTGATTGTCTTGACCAATAATACGATTATTTGCCATTGCAGCAATCATTGAAATTTTCACACTACACCTTTAATACTTTTTTCTTATTAATAAAAAAGGAGCACGAGGCTCCTTTTCCGTTTTAAACTTTAACGTTGGTAGATAACTTCAACATCGTAGTCATCATCGTCCCAATCATCCCAATCGTCGTCGTCATCTTTCGACGTTGCTTTTTGATGGTATGTATCCCATTTAAATTCAACTTCTTCTTTCTCTTCTTCAGCGAATTTTTCTTTCGGCATACTATCAAGCAACGCCATGATATCGTGACAAAGTGCTTGGGTATTTTGCTTGTTTGCGGCAGAAATTCGGTAAACATTGGTTTCTTCACCCAGCTCTTCAGCTATTTGTTGGCAAAGTGCTTCAGCTTCGTCTTCTGGCAGCAAATCTATTTTATTAAACACTAACCAACGCGGTTTATCAGCAAGTTTAGGGCTGTACTGATGAAGCTCATTAACAATCGCAAACGCATTGTCCACTGGGTTAGTGCCATCGACAGGCATAATATCGATGATATGTAACAGCACACGACAACGCTCTAAGTGTTTTAAGAAGCGAATACCAAGACCCGCTCCATCAGAGGCACCTTCGATTAATCCTGGAATATCGGCTATGACAAATGACTTATTAGCATCAGGACGCACAACCCCTAAATTAGGAATAAGCGTTGTAAATGGATAGTCAGCAACTTTAGGTTTAGCCGCAGATACACTGCGAATAAATGTTGATTTGCCCGCATTAGGTAACCCCAGTAAGCCAACATCAGCAAGCAACATCAGTTCTAAACGTAAATTTCTTACTTCGCCAGGCGTACCTAATGTTTTTTGGCGCGGAGCACGGTTCGTACTTGATTTAAAGCGTGCATTCCCCAAGCCATGGAAGCCTCCTTTTGCAACAACCAGTTTCTGGCCATGCATTGTTAAATCACCTAATGACTCTTCAGTATCAACATCTGTAATACGGGTTCCAACAGGTACTTTTAGGACTAAATCATTGCCCTTCTTACCGGTCATATTGCGACCGTGACCATTGGTGCCACGCTCTGCTTTATGAAAACGCTCAAACTGATAATCAATTAAGGTATTTAAGTTTTCATCGGCCTGTAGATAGACACTGCCACCATCGCCGCCATCGCCGCCATCAGGACCGCCATCCGGCACATATTTTTCACGTCGGAAAGATACGACACCGCTGCCGCCATCACCCGCGTCACAACGAATTTCCACTTCATCTACAAACTTCATGATTACTCACTTTAAGATTGGCTTGTTAATAACTGTATTATACACCTAATTATATAGCTAAGCATCTTCGTACAGTGCCGAAGATGCTTAGCTATATAATCGAGTGCCTTAAAACAAAAAACCCCGCAAAGGCGGGGTTTTTCAAATATCGAGATGATTACTCAGCTACGATATTTACGTATTTACGGTTTAAAGGACCTTTCTGTTCGAATTGAACTTTACCATCTGCTTTTGCGAAGATAGTGTGGTCTTTACCGATACCTACGTTTGCACCAGCGTGGAACTTAGTACCACGTTGACGAACAATGATGCTACCCGCTAGAACTGATTCGCCACCAAAACGCTTAACACCTAGGCGTTTGCTTTCTGAATCGCGACCGTTACGAGTACTACCAGCTGCTTTTTTATGTGCCATTTCTAAGTACCTCTAATTAAGCGCTAATGCCAGTGATTTTAACTTCAGTGAACCATTGACGATGGCCCATTTGCTTACGAGAATGCTTACGACGTCTAAATTTAACAATCTTCACTTTCTCACCGCGACCGTGTGAAACAACCTCAGCTGTCACTTTACCACCGTTTACGAACGGTACACCGATCTCGATTTTCTCACCATCAGCAACTAAAAGTACTGAATCAAATTCAACTGCTGCACCAGTTTCAACGTCTAATTTCTCAAGACGAATTGTTTGACCTTCAGTCACACGGTGCTGTTTACCACCACTTTGGAAAACCGCGTACATAATTAACTCCGTCTGTGCGCCCTCAAATCGACGCAACTAAAATATTCTTCAATAGGGCGCGAAGTTTACGCTAATGCGCAAAAACTAGCAAGCCTCTTTTTAGATAAAATGAATAAAAAATAGCTGCATTAAGGGCAATTCAATATTTTCCCTTATTTTATCCTAAAAACACCGCTTGCCAAGCGGTTTTTGCGATCTTGTGACAATTAAATGACCGAGACAAATATAGCTAATAAATCAGTCTAGAATGTTCACTTATTAAACAAGCAGATAAAATTAAGTCGTTATAATTGAGCCGAAAACAGAAACTTTAACGTGTTTTTTTATTGAATCATCACAAAATATCGAGCAAGCGCAATTTTTGATGTACAATCAGCCTCGTATACCCATAAAAATTGGCTCGGAGATCAATGGATATAAAAGCTATCCAGGCGTTAATCGAAAATGAAATGGATGACGTCAATCAACTTATACATGCCCAAATGCGCTCAGATGTCGCGTTGGTTAATCAACTTGGTTTATACATAGTTAACAGTGGTGGCAAGCGTGTTCGCCCCATGTTGGCTATTTTAGCAGCTAAAGCTTTAGGCTATGAGGGTAAAGATCACATTACCCTAGCAACCATCATTGAGTTTATTCACACAGCAACTTTGCTGCATGATGACGTGGTTGATGAGTCTAATTTGCGTCGAGGTACACCTACCGCAAACGCAGAGTTTGGCAATGCAGCCAGTGTGCTCGTGGGTGATTTTATTTACACTCGCTCATTCCAGCTTATGGTTGGGCTTGGCAAAATGCCGATCATGCAAATTTTAGCTGATGCGACCAATGTCATTGCTGAAGGTGAAGTGTTGCAGCTTATGAACTGTAATGACCCTAACACCACCGAACAAAGCTATATGCAGGTTATTTACAGCAAAACCGCCAAGCTTTTCGAAGCCGCAACGGGTCTTGCTGCTATCATTACCGAGCAAGACGAAAAAGTCCTCGACGCATTAAACCTATACGGCATGCATTTAGGGACTGCTTTTCAACTAGTAGATGATGTACTTGATTACAATGCTGATGCACAGCAACTTGGCAAAAACATTGGTGATGACTTAGCTGAAGGTAAACCTACTTTACCGCTTATTTACGCGATACAAAAAGGCACACCAGCGCAAGTAAAACTAGTTCGTGAAGCCATTGAACTAGGCAATGGTATGGATCACTTAGACAGCATTCTAGCGACGCTCGCTGATACCAAAGCCCTTGAGTTTACAATGCAAAAAGCAGAGCAAGAAGCTGATAAAGCCATTGCATGCATTGCTTTTTTACCCGACACGCCATACAAACAAGCGTTAGAAAGCTTAGCGCGGATTGCGGTCGCCCGCGCTCACTAAGCGATACTTTATTCGAGCCATTAAAAAAGCCTGCAATTGCAGGCTTTTTTGTTTTAAGCGCTTCAACATGCATGTGAAGCGCTTAGCATCAATCGGGATTAACCGTTGATAAAATCAACACCTTCTTGGATGTCTTTGTTAAGTGTCGCTAGCATGTCGTTCTTAGCTTGCTCTTCGAATGCACTTAACTCACCGTAAGAAAGAATTTCTTCAACACCGTTCTTACCTAAACGTACTGGGTGTGCGAAGTAAGCAGCATCACCATTTTCAACAGCAACGTATGCGTAATCTACCACGTCTTCACCTTGTAAGCCTTTCACTAAAGACATACAAAAACGAGCCGCTGCGGCACCCATTGAAAGTGTTGCTGAACCGCCACCAGCTTTAGCGTTAACAACTTCAGTACCTGCATTTTGGATACGTGGAGTAAGTGCTGCAACTTCTTCATCAGTGAAAGTAACGCCTTCAACTTGTGAAAGAAGTGGCAGAATGGTTGTACCAGAGTGACCACCAATAACAGGGACTTTAACGTCAGTTGCGCTTAAGCCTTTAAGCTCAGCTACAAACGCTTCAGAACGGATCACGTCAAGAGTCGTAATACCGAATACACGGTTAGCATCGTAAGTACCCGCTTTTTTGAATACTTCAGCAACGATTGGCACAGTGCCATTTACTGGGTTAGTGATGATACCTACTAACGCTTTAGGGCAGTTTTTAACGATGCCTTCAGCTAATGTTTTGATGATACCTGCGTTTACGTTGAAAAGGTCCGAACGGTCCATGCCCGGCTTACGTGGCATACCCGCTGGAATAAGAACGATATCACAACCTACTAATGCAGCGTCCAAGCTGTCTGCACCAAAGCCTTCAACTTTAACGTCAGTTGGGATGTGAGAAAGATCAACCGCTACACCAGGAACAACAGGGGCAACATCGTATAACGATAATTCAGAACCTGCAGGTAAACTTGTTTTTAATAATAAAGACAATGCTTGGCCGATACCGCCAGCTGCGCCTAAAACAGCAACTTTCATTGGAATTCTCCGTAATTTGAGGTAGGAAATATTTGTGGCCCTAAAGATAATGAAATTAGCGACTAAAAACAAATTTATCCTGCTTATTTCGCGTATAATTTCGACCATAGTTGTAAACTTAGCTGTAACGTGACGGTATTTGGACGACAAATGCAAACAAATACTGCATAACTATGCAGAATTGTGTAGAATTACTTCATATTTGATGAATAAAAGAAACGACAACATGCAACCACAAGACAAACAAGAAGCACTGATCAAAGCGTTTAAATCGTTATTAAAAGAAGAAAACTTTGGCTCACAAGGGGAGATTGTCGAAGCATTAAAAGACCAAGGCTTTGATAATATTAGCCAAAGTAAAGTCTCACGCATGTTGAGTAAATTTGGCGCTGTACGCACACGCAATGCAAAACAAGAAATGGTGTATTGTTTACCTGCCGAAATGGGTGTGCCAACCGCAAAGAGCCCTCTTCGTCAGCTTGTTATCGACATCATGCACAACGAAATGATGATTATTATTCGTACCAGCCCAGGGGCTGCACAGCTGATTGCCCGATTACTGGATTCATTAGGTAAGGCAGACGGTGTACTGGGTACAATTGCAGGCGACGACACTATTTTTATCGCCCCTGCAAAAATTTCTGAAATCGATGTCACGCTAGACCGTGTTAGAACATTATTCGATACAGTTTAACGTTAAAGCTGCTTCAAAAAGTTTACTGACGGGGCGAAAAATGCAGACCCCATGTCGGCTTGTGTAAAATCGAGCCAATGGTCATAACATTCGCCCTGCCCTAATCGGCTTTTGAGTACCTGTTCAAACGCATCACCTTGCGCTGCACACGACACCATTAAAATGCCCTGTTTATGAACGTCACCAAACGGCATGCTTTGATTGAGTATGAGAGGCTGACCCTTTTCATCTTTTAATTCATTTCGTACTGCATGACTCGTTTCAACAGCTGGCATTATTAACGTGTTATCAAGACGTGTACGCCCCATGATTTGCTCTTGCTCAGATAACGACAAATGTTGCCACACGCTTAGGTCATGCACAAAACGCTGCACATGAATATAACTTCCCTGATCTTCAAAATGACCCGGCTTATCAATCAGTGCGGTGCTTCGCTTTTGTCGCCCATGCGGAGTGTCTCCCGCATAAATAAAGCCATTAAAATCGCGGCCATCTAAAAAGCGAAAGTTACGAACTTGTTCCACCAGCTCAACATCAGGTGTAAATAATTTAATGATTTGTAGAGCAAAAAGGTGATTTACATCTTCACGATCAGAGCGAATTTGCACAAACAAATCGAATGGCTGCGCACTCATGACGTGCTCACTGTGCGTCACATTTGGAAAGCTTTGTAATTGGCTTGGAATAAACTCTGGCAGTATATGCGGCCAGTACTGCGCACCAAGCGCAACCACACATGACAACATGGCTTCAGAGAATTGGTCTGCAAACTCGTCTTGAATGACGCTTACGCGTTTAAGTTTTTTGCGTAATGACTCATCGTGACCATCATAAACATTAAAAAACAGGTGCAAACCGTGTAAGTTTGCTTCAGCACAAATCCCAGATTGCGCTTGCGCCATAATGAATCCTTAGCTACTCGTTATCAAACATACAGACAAGGAATTCAGGATTATAACGTTCTGTTTAATCTTCGAAAAAATTGACCGTATGTGGCATTATTTTTATTTTTACTAGTTGTTCGACCGCTAGTACACGATCATTTTCGGCAGCAACTTCTAGCTCCTGCCCAGCAATACGTACCTTATACACATAACGCGTACCGATAAAACGTCTGTTGAGTATGGCTTGACTACTTACATCGCCGTGCTCTGCCTCACATAACTTAATATGATGAGGTCGTACATACACCACACCGTGTTGACCTTGATGCTTGCTTTCGGTTAGCGAATGTATGACACCATACGTCGTTTCATATTCAGTTGGCGTTAAGACTTTTGCCGTTAAGTATATGCCCGTACCAAGAAACTCTGCAACCTCCTTTGAGTTAGGTTGGCTAAATAACTGCTCAGGAGTGCCTTGTTGCGCTATTTTTCCACCGTGCATCACCGCAAGCGTATCAGCAAAGGCAAACGCTTCTTCTTTTGAGTGCGTCACAAAAACAGCGGAAACTTGTTGGTCTTTTATAATCCGACGAATATCAGCAATTAGTTCAAAACGCACTTGGGTATCAATGTTCGAAAATGGCTCATCAAGTAGTAATAAACTGGGTTTATATGCCAAAGCTCTCGCTATTGCGACACGTTGTTGCTGCCCACCGGAGAGTTGATGTGGGTATCGTTTTGCACAGCCATCTAGTTTAACCAACCTGAGCATTTCACTCACGCGCTCACGTTTTTGTGCTTTACTCATATTGCTCAAACCAAAGGCAATGTTATCGCTTACTGTTAGATGCGGAAACAAAGCGTAATCTTGAAACATCATGCCGATATTTCGTTTTTCTGGCGCAATAAAGTGATGATTGTCATTGACCACTTGTGAGTCGATACTCATGTATCCTTGCGATGGCTGTAAAATACCTGCAATTGCTTTTAACGTGGTGGTTTTACCACACCCACTGGCGCCTAATAAACAGACTATTTCGTCTTGCTTCACATTTAGAGTAAGCTCACTCAATACCTTAGTGCCATTATATTGGTAGGCTAAGTCTTTAATTATCAAATGACTCATGAGTGATTGTGCTCCATCGAACGATTAACGAAATACAAAGGAATTAGTCCTACTAAAACAATAAACAAGGCCGAAATAGACGCTAACTCTAATTGTTCATCACTGACATACTGAAAAACATGCGTGGCCAAAGTTTCAAAGTTAAATGGACGCAAGAGCAATGCGGCGGGTAGCTCTTTCATACATTCAATAAATACTAATAATCCTGCGGTTAATATACCGCGTTTTAGCAAGGGTAAATGAACTTTATACAGGGTTGTAAAAGGCCCTTTGCCCATTGATTGACTCGCCATATCGAGTGAGGGGCTGATACGTAAGAAACTACTTTCAAGCGCCCCATGCGCAATTGCATAGAAACGCACTATATAAGCAAAAACCATCGCAAATAGAGTACCACTTAATACTAGGCCTAACGAAAAACCGTGCGGCTCTAACCATGCATTCAGTAAGTCATCAAGCTGCGTTAAAGGCAGTAAAACGGCGATAGCAAGCACCGTGCCTGGTAGTGCGTACCCTGTACTCGCTAGACGTCCAGGAATAAGGGGGTAACGGTCTTTACTTATGCGTTGATAAAACAGCACACATAAGCTCAGTATAATAGTCGCCAGACTCACGACGACAGCAACCTTGAGGCTTTGCCATGCATAATTAAAAAATGCACCATTCCACGCATCTTCCGCATACACAATAGCGTACTTCACAAGCACTGCCACGGGTAATAAAAACGCCAGCACCAAAGTAAGGCTACAGGCTATTGTTGCCCCCCAGGCTGCGCTGCCTTTTAAGCTGTATAACGTCGCACTATTAACACTTGATTGGCGCTCATACACGGCTTGGTTTCTTCGGCTGTAGCGCTCAAGCATCAGGGTTAAGAATAAAATGAGCAGCATAATACCAGAAATTTTTGCAGCCGCAGTGAGAGAGTAATACCCCAACCAGGTATCGTAAACGGCGGTCGTCAATGTACTCACAGCAAAATAGTTCACTGTTGCAAAGTCAGCCATCGCCTCCATGCTAATTAAGGTAATACCCGCCACAATAGCGCCGCGGCCAAGTGGCAAGCTTACTCGTAAGAAGCTTTGCAAAGGTGACAGCCCCATTAACTGGCTGGCTTGCACAAGTTTAAATGATTGCTCTCTCAGTGCTGTTTTGAAAATTAAATACAAGTAGGGATACAACACAAGGGCAATCATCACTATTGCTCCTGTTAAGGTACGAATATCGAAAAACCAATAGTCATCCGGCGATTGCCAACCAAACCAATCACGTAGCGCAATTTGTACGGGACCTGCATAATCGAGTAAGTCCGTGTAAACATAAGCAATCAAGTAGGTCGGCATGGCAAGTGGCAGCATGAGCGCCCACTCAAATTGCTTTCGTCCCGGAAACTCACAATACGCAGTCAACCACGCTAATGGCAGCGCGATGAGGCAACTTAAAAGCCCGACTCCAGCAATCAAGAATAGAGTATTGCGGGTGTAATCCCACAACACAGTATCAAACAAGTGCTGAAACACATCAGAGCCTCCTTGCAGAGACTCCACTAATAAAAAGCCAAGAGGTGTTACAAGCAATAACCCGATAAACCAAGCTATTAACTGCCAGCGAGACAACGAAAACTTCACATGCATACGAGGCTGTTATTCCTTCATTAATAACAGGGCGATATAAAACAAAAGCTGTTTAAGCAATGCCGCTTAAACAGCTTTTTCAAATTTTTAAGCTGGAATAACGCTTTGTGCGTTATAAATCAAACTTCACTTCATCAATTAGCTTAAGTGCCACAGGGCGATATTTGCTAATTTCATCAAGCGACAAAGTATCTTCTTTAAATTTGCCCCATGATGCCACCATATCAGATAAAGCAACCCCTTGTTTTACTGGGTACTCCATATTGACTGAGGCATACATATTTTGCGCTTTATTGTCGGTCATATACTCAATCAGTTTCAAGGCATTTTCAGGGTTTTTGGCATATTTCGTCATCACCACCCCCGATACATTAATATGTGAGCCTCGGTTTGTTTGATTAGGGAAGTTAATATGCACCGCTTCAGCCCATGACTTTTGCTGCTCATCCTGCAACATTTTACCAAAGTAATAACTATTACCTAAGGCAATATCACACAGCCCTTCTTTTACCGCTTTAACTTGTGCACGGTCGTTACCTTGTGGTTTACGAGCTAAATTTGATTTTACGCCTTCAAGCCATTCTTTTGTTTTTACTTCACCGTGATGCGCCACCATAGACGCTACTAGGCCTAAGTTATAAGGGTGCTTACCAGGGCGCGTACATAATTTGCCTTTGTATTTTGGATCGGCTAAGTCTTCATAACTCAGTGTGGGTAACGCGCCAACTCGCTCTTTTGCTGAGTAGACATTGCGCACTCGTTTAGTAAGTGCAATCCACTGCCCTTGTTCATCACGAAAAGTACTGGGGACATTTGCATTAACAATATCACTGTTAATTGATTGCGTTAAACCAAGCTCTTCTAACTGTACAAGCGCACTAAAATTTGACGTCAAAACGAGATCAGCCTTGCTATGCTTACCTTCGCGCTTTACGCGTTCAATCAGGCCCTTTTTAGCAAAAACAACATTGGTTTTTATGCCCGTTTGCTGAGTGAAATCATCTAAAATTGGTTGAATTAAAAAAGGTTGTCGGAATGAATATATATTAACGACATCCGCTGAAAGTGCAGGTGTGCTTAGTAAAGCCGTGAATAAGACTAACGCTGTTTTTTTCATTATTTAACACCTAAATAAAAACAATTCTCAAAATATTTTACCTACACTTAAGGCAAAGTGCACCTGTTAATAGTCATAAAACAATCATGTTAGCTGCCATTTAGGAAGTTACTTGTGAGAGATATCTTACCTACATGGCAGCTATTGAGTAAAAGCAGACAGCAAAAACCACATAAAAACCCATAACAAACTGAAAATAAACAATTAAATTAAAATGACAATAAAATGACCGCTATTTTAAGCACGATTTTGACCTACTCGCGCTTGGCAATTTCTCTATAATTAACTTATCAGCTAAGCATGAAGCTTTATGAGTAGATGGATAGGGAAGCATTACTCATATCAAACCTCGGATAAGGTTCATTAGGATAGTAAGGATATTAGGACAGGCTCAGGAAGAGTAACGCAAGGGAATGACAGCTTATGGACAGCATCAGGATGATGTGAAATGGAATAACAACAGGGTGTTGTTATACAGGAGTTCAAAAAGTGGAATAAAGGACAGGTCGTAAGGACAACGCAAGGGAATTGCTAATAAAGGGATAGCATCACGATGATGCGTAATGGAAAGGTAAAGTATTTACCAGCACGGATGTAAAGGAATGGACAGGATATAGACCCGGAGAGTCTTTATTACACAGAACAACTAAGTACAGTGTAATGGCATGGATTTGCAAAGTTTATGGAGTTGATTAGATTCAATTGCAGGATGCAGAAAATTAAGAAGATTCCGCAAGCGCGACTAGAGATAGTTCGCGCTTTTCTTTTGCATACTACCTACCCGCAATAATACTCAATCATTTTGAAGGATTAAAAGCTGACGTAAACAACGTTAAAAGTTTCTCATTTAATAAAACCTAATCACAAAACTGATACCTTGTTACCAACGCGCTTTATTACCTCTGACTTTTATTGCCTCAACTTTTATTGCCTCAAAATAGAGCGCTCAATAAATCAAATTGATACAAGAATTACTCTGGGCGACCTTTGTTTCTTTTACCAAGCAAATAGGCATCTCTAAAGTTAATAAAGTGCTCTTCTAGCCTGCTGGTTGCTTCTTCTTCACCGGCAAGTGCCAAAACCATAATAGCGACTTCAGCCGTTCCTAGCTGATGTTCATGGGGAGCGACACGTAAACGATAATCAGACAACTTTTCAGGCGTGATAGACAGCACGGGTAAGTGATCTAAGTAGGGACTTTTACGGATCATCTTTTTAGCTTCACGCCAAGTGCCATCTAAAAAGATAAAAAGCGGACGCTTGCCTTGTTCAGGTATCACCTCGGTAATTACACGGTTTTCGTCCTCAACATCACTGGCAGGAAAAATAACCATCGGCTGATACTGAGGATCGGCCAATAAACTTAGAAGCGCGGCATCAGGGTTTGTTCGATCCCATTTAAATGCGTGGTTATCGGGAATGATTTCGGCAATTAAGCGCCCTGTATTAGAGGGTTTAAAACTCTCGTTATGATACATCAATAGGCATACAGCGGCTTCACATTCAGCCTGTTGAACACCTTCACAAATGCAGTAGTGTTCTGCTAATAAGCACCGTTCGCAGCGTGTGAGTTTTGCTCCTCGGGCTTTAAATTCTCGGCGAGATTCGCCCAATTGTTTAGCACGAAGTACCAAGACGGAGTTATTTGAGATAGTAGCCACTGTGTTTACCAGAAAATTGAACGGCGCGTATTGTAGCTAAAAATAGCAGGAATAGAAATCAATGCGAGTGGTTAGTGGTTAGTGGTTAGTGGTTAGTGGTTAGTGGTTAGAAAAAAATAACCCCACATTTTTATGTGTGTAATCTAACTTCTACTTTATCGGGGTCAGATCAAACTTCTAACTTCTAATCTCTAACTTCTAATCTCTAACGTCTAATCCCTAAAAATAACAAAAAACCCAGCCGGAGCTGGGTTTTTAAAACGATTAGTCAAAAGAACTTACTTCTTTTTAACTGCTTTTTTGTTTGGAAGGTCAGTAATTGAACCTTCGAAGATTTCAGCAGCTAGACCGATTGATTCGTTTAGCGTTGGGTGAGCGTGAATAGTTAACGCAAGGTCTTCACCGTCTGCGCCCATTTCAACGGCTAAGCCGATTTCGCCTAGCATCTCACCAGCATTGATACCAACCATAGCACCACCGATAACACGACCAGAGTCTTTATCGAAGATAAGCTTAGTTTGACCTTCAGTACGTGCTGAAGCGATTGCACGACCAGACGCAGCCCATGGGAATACAGCTGTTTCGATGCTTAAACCTTGCTCTTTCGCTTCTTTTTCAGTTACACCAACCCATGCAATTTCTGGATCTGTGTAAGCGATTGAAGGGATACACTTAGGATCGAAGTAGTGCTTCTGACCAGAAATAACTTCTGCCGCAACGTGTGCTTCATGAACCGCTTTGTGCGCGAGCATTGGTTGACCAACGATATCACCGATAGCGAAGATGTGATCAACGTTTGTTTTAAGTTGCTTATCAACATTAATGAAACCACGCTCATCAACGTTAACGCCCGCTTTATCTGCATCAAGTAGTTTACCGTTTGGAGTACGGCCAACAGCAACAAGTACTTTGTCGTAACGTACAGGCTCAGCAGGTGCGTTTTTACCTTCAAATGTTACATATAAACCGTCGTCTTTTGCTTCAACGCCAGTTACTTTAGTAGATAGCATTACGTTAAACTTGTTCTTAACGTATTTTTGGTAAATCTTGATAACGTCTTTATCAGCAGCGGGTACTAATTGATCAGCAAACTCAACAACGTCGATTTCAGAACCCAGTGCACGGTACACTGTACCCATTTCAAGACCAATGATACCACCACCTAGTACAAGTAGTTTCTCAGGAACGTCTTTAAGCTCAAGCGCACCAGTCGAATCAATTACACGGTCATCTTCAGGGATGAAAGGTAGATTTACTGGTTGTGAACCAGCAGCAATAATAGCATTGTCGAATGTGATTGTTGTAGTACCTTCTTCACCTTCAACAGCCAGGGTGTTGCTACCAGTGAATTTACCGTAACCATAAACCACTTTCACTTTACGCATTTTAGCCATGCCGTCTAGGCCGCCAGTTAACTGACCGATTACAGACTCTTTCCAATCACGGATTTTGTCTAGGTCAATTTCAGGCTTACCAAAAGTAACGCCGTGAGATGACATTTCTGCTGCGTCATCAATCACTTTAGCTACGTGTAAAAGTGCTTTTGAAGGAATACAACCCACGTTTAGACATACACCGCCTAATGTGTTGCGAGACTCTACCAATGTGACTTCTAAGCCCAAGTCAGCAGCACGGAAAGCTGCAGAATAACCACCAGGACCACCGCCTAGTACAACAACTTGAGTTTTTAATTCGTTGCTCATGCTATTACCTTAAATGTTTGAACGGGAACACTGCCCCTAAGTTAAACTGCCATGTTTCTGCAAGGCAGAAAGTGAGAGCAGATATCTATACAAAGATTGTTCTATGGCAAAGATTGTATCATTGCCAATGGTAAAAATCCCAGCAAAAAACACCTTGCTGGGATTTGATTCTTATAAATTATGACGCGATTACATCACCAATTGGCGAATATCGCTCATATAGCTTGCTAGCGTCACAGTAAAGCGTGCTGCTAGTGCACCGTCAATAACCCTATGGTCGTATGACATTGATAATGGAACCATTAACTTAGGTTCAAACTCTTTGCCATTCCATTTAGGTTTCATCTCCGATTTAGAGACACCTAAAATAGCCACTTCTGGTGCATTTACGATAGGCGTGAATGCGGTACCACCGATACCACCAAGGCTTGAAATTGTAAAACAACCGCCTTGCATGTCAGATGACGTTAGTTTGCCATCACGCGCCTTAGCCGACACGTCCATTAGCTCGCGAGAAAGCTCAATGATGCCTTTCTTATCAACATCTTTGAATACTGGCACAACCAAACCATTAGGTGTATCGACTGCAACACCAATGTTGATGTATTTCTTCAAGATTAAACTTTCACCGTCTTCAGACAACGAAGAGTTAAATGTTGGGAACTCAGCCAGAGCTTTCGCTGCTGCTTTCATGACAAACACAAGTGGCGTGATTTTAACACCCAGCTTTTTCTTCTCAGCCAGTGCATTTTGCTCTTTGCGGAATGCTTCAAGACTGGTGATATCAGCTTCATCAAACTGTGTAACGTGTGGGATTTGCACCCAGTTACGGTGTAAGTTAGCACCTGACAGTTTTTGAATACGTGATAATTTCTTCTCTTCAATCTCACCAAACTTGCTAAAGTCAACTTTTGGCCATGGAATAAGACCCAGCTCACCACCGCCTGTATTGCCTTTGCCTGCATTGCCAGATTCAACTTGCTTCACAAGTTCTTTAACGTAGTTTTGCACGTCTTCTTTAACAACACGGTTTTTACGACCCGTGCCTTTAACGTTTACTAAGTTAATACCAAACTCACGCGCTAAACGACGAACAACTGGCGATGCATGTGCATACGCGTTGTTATCGGCAAACTCTTCTTTGCTAGCTTGTGCTGAAGCAGGCTTAGCCGCAGGGGCTGCCTCTGCTTTTGCTGCTGGCGCAGGTGCTGACTCTGTTTTCGCTTTAGGCGCTGACGCTTTAGCACTGCCCGCAACTTCAAATACAAAGATAAGAGAACCTGTTGAAACTTTATCGCCTGCAGCAACTTTGATTTCTTTAACCGTACCAGCAAAAGGTGCTGGTACTTCCATTGAAGCCTTATCACCTTCAACGTTTAAGATTGATTGATCTTCTGACACGCTATCGCCAACAGCAACCATGACTTCGGTTACTTCAACTTCATCACCACCGATATCAGGCACGTTAACTTCTTTTGTGCTTGATGCAGTGTCAGCGGCCGCTTCGTCAGCAGGTGCAGACTCTGCTGTCGGAGCGTCAGAATCACTAGATGCTGTTTCGAAAACAAAGATTAAAGAGCCTGTTTTAACTTTATCGCCTGTCGCGATTTTGATCTCTTTAACGGTACCCGCAAATGGTGCAGGTACTTCCATTGACGCTTTGTCACCTTCAACGCTTAATAAAGATTGCTCTTCTTCAACTGTATCACCAACAGCAACCATGATGTCAGTCACTTCAACTTCGTCGTCACCGATATCTGGTACCGTTACGTCTTGCGTCGCTGAACCTGAAGATTGCTTAGCAGGCTCTGGCTTTGATTCTTCTTTTGCTTCAGAAGATGCAGAAGCTTGCTCTTCACCTTCGAAGATCATAATAAGTGAACCCGTCGTAACAGTGTCACCTTCGGCTACTTTAATTTCTTTAACCGTTCCTGCTTGTGCAGCAGGAACTTCCATTGATGCTTTATCGCCTTCAACCGTTAATAACGACTGATCAACCTCAACCTTATCACCAACGCTAACAAGGATTTCGGTTACTTCAACGTCATCGCCACCGATATCTGGTACTTTAATTTCAATACTCATTGGAACCTCTTATGCGTATAGCGGGTTAACTTTGTTAGTGTCGATGTCGAACTTCTTGATTGCTTCTGCAACCACAGACTTCTCAACGTCACCACGTTTAGCAAGTTCAGATAATGTTGCAACAACAACATAGCCTGCATTAACTTCAAAGTGACGACGTAAATTTTCACGGCTATCAGAACGACCAAAACCGTCTGTACCAAGTACTTTGTAGTTACTGCTTGGTACGAATGAACGAACTTGCTCTGCGTAGTTCTTCATGTAATCCGTTGCAGCAACTGTTACAGCGTCTGACAATGCTTCAGTGATGTAAGCAGTCTTTTGCTCTGCATCTGGGTTAAGCATATTGAAACGCTCAACATCTTGACCATCACGTGTTAATTCATTGAATGAAGTCACTGAGAATACATCTGAACCAATACCGTACTCTTCACTTAAGATTTGGGCAGCTTTACGTACTTCAATCATGATAGTACCCGAGCTTAGCAACTGTACTTTCGCTTTATCGCCAGCCACGGTTTCAAGCTTATAGATACCTTTACGAATACCTTCTTCAGCGCCTTCTGGCATTGCTGGTTGATGGTAGTTTTCGTTCATCAGTGTTAGGTAATAGAACACGTTCTCTTGATCTTCACCGTACATACGACGAATACCGTCTTGCATAATAACTGCAACTTCGTAAGCGTAAGTTGGGTCATAAGAAATACAGTTAGGCACTGTGTTAGCAAGAATATGGCTGTGACCATCTTCGTGCTGCAAACCTTCACCATTTAACGTTGTACGACCTGCAGTGGCACCTAATAAGAAACCACGTGCTTGTTGGTCACCCGCCATCCATGCCATATCACCAACACGTTGGAAACCAAACATAGAGTAGTAGATATAGAATGGGATCATAGGTAAATCGTTGGTGCTGTATGATGTTGCAGCAGCAACCCATGACGACATTGCACCTAACTCATTAATACCTTCTTGTAATACTTGACCTGATGTAGCTTCTTTGTAGTAAGAAACGATGTCACGGTCTTGAGGCGTGTAATTTTGGCCATGTGGGTTATAAATACCGATTTGACGGAATAAACCTTCCATACCAAATGTACGTGCTTCGTCAGCAATGATAGGCACAATATTTTTGCCAATACCTTTGTCTTTAAGCAACACATTAAGTGCACGAACAAAGCCCATTGTTGTAGAAATGTCGCGCTTTTGCTCTTCAAGTAATGGTTTAAATGCCTCTACTTCTGGTAAGACTAACTTTTCAGAGAATTTAGCAATACGCTGCGGTGTGTAACCTTGAAGTGCTTCACGGCGAGCGTGTAAGTATTTGTACTCTTCTGAGCCTTCTTCAAGTGTTAAGTATGGAAGATCAGCTAATTGATCATCTGACACAAGATCTTGTAAACCAAGACGCGAACGTAAGTGTGCTACGTGTGTCATGTCCATTTTCTTAACTTGGTGTGCGATGTTTTTACCTTCAGCCGCTTCACCCATGCCGTAACCTTTAACCGTTTTCGCTAGGATAACAGTTGGACGGTCTTTCGTTTCTTCCGCTTTTTTGAATGCTGCGTAAAGCTTTGATGGCTCATGACCACCACGCTTAAGTGCGAAGATTTCTTCGTCTGTCATATCAGCAACAAGTGCTGCTGTTTCTGGATAACGACCAAAGAAGTGCTCACGCACGTAGGCACCGTCTTTTGCTTTATATGTTTGGTAGTCACCGTCAATAGTTTCGTTCATTAACTGTAGTAACTTACCGGTTGTATCTTTAGCAAGTAAGATATCCCAACCGCTGCCCCATACAACTTTAATCACGTTCCAGCCTGCACCTTTAAATAGACCTTCAAGCTCTTGAATGATTTTACCATTACCCATTACTGGGCCATCTAAACGCTGTAAGTTACAGTTGATTAGGTAACATAGGTTATCTAATTTTTCACGTGCAGCGAATGAGATTGCACCACGTGATTCTGGCTCATCCATCTCACCATCGCCTAAGAAAGCATATACGCGTTGGTTTTTAGTGTCTTTTAAGCCGCGACCATCTAAGTACTTTAAGAAACGCGCTTGGTAAATTGAAGCAATTGGACCCAGACCCATCGATACCGTAGGGAACTGCCAGAATTCAGGCATTAATTTCGGGTGTGGGTACGAAGGAAGACCTTTACCATCAACTTCTTGACGGAAGTTATCAAGCTGCTCAGCTGTTAAACGACCCTCAACGAATGCACGCGCATAGATACCTGGAGAAATATGACCTTGATAATAAACTAAGTCACCGCCGTCTACATCGTTTGGCGCTTTAAAGAAGTGATTAAAACAAACTTCATAAAAAGCCGCTGAAGACTGGTAAGACGCCATATGGCCGCCTAAGTCGAGATCTTTTTTCGACGCGCGTAATACGATCATAATCGCATTCCAACGAATGATTGAACGAATACGACGCTCAACATTCACATCACCTGGGTAGGCTGGTTCTTGATCTACTGGAATGGTATTAACGTAGTTAGTAGTTGTGCCAGTAGGCATATCAACACCGTCTAAACGGGCTTGCTCTAACACTTGCTCAAGTAAGAATTGAGCACGTTCTACACCTTCTTCACGCACAACAGACTCAAGGGCTTGTAACCACTCTTGTGTTTCTAGCGCGTCTACGTCAATTTTATTGACTTCAGACATATGGAGGTTTCCTTATGTTTAAAATACTAATTATTTTAATAAATCTTAAATTAAGTAGTTAACTAAACTTAGCTAATCACTTGCTTAATGTTGTTTGGTGCGTCTTAAACTACGTTCAATCCGCGAATGCTCTTTGCCAGCCTCAAGTAAGGCTTCTTCGATAAAGGCCAAGTGAGCATTACTAGCAAGGCGTGCTTGCTCTGGGTTTCCTTCAATAACCGCATCCATTAACAGTCGTCTATGCTCTGCGAGCTGCTGGCTGATTTGCGGCTTTTTTAACAGTACAGTTAAATTTTGTAATACATTTTGCTCAAGCAATGCTTGCATACCACGCACTAAGTGCAGCAACACGACATTATGAGACGCTTCAGCTACGCTGAAATGAAATGCATTAATTGCTTTTGCTTTTTGCACAATGTCATCATTTACAAGCGCAATATTGTCAAAGCTTTGTTTTACTTTTTTAAAATCATTCGTCGTACCACGCATTGCAGCATAATAAGCTGCGATTCCCTCAAGAGCATGACGAAATTCAAGTAAATCAAATTGTGATTCAGGATGTTTACTTATCAAATCAAAGAGTGGATCAGTAAGCCCCTCTTCAAGCTGATTTTTTACAAACGTGCCACCCCCTTGACGACGCGTGACTAAGCCTTTAGCTTCCAGCTTTTGAATAGCCTCTCGAAGTGATGGACGCGATACTTCAAACTGTTTCGCTAACTCACGTTCTGGAGGTAATTTTTCGCCTGGCGCTAACGACCCCTCAAGAATCATATTCTCAAGTTGTTGTAAAATTACATCAGATAATTTTGCTGCTTTTATCTTTAAAGACATTTATCAACGTCCGCGTTGTTTCGGCCAAGCCCGCTAAACACAGGGTTTTTAGCCATAAGACTCAACCAAAAGGTAAATTGGTCATACCAAATTTGTAGCATACGTTATCAAAAACCGGTATTTCTGTCAATTTCACTGCGCTCAGCGCCAACTGACACGGTACTCCATTTTGCATAAAGATTAAACAGTATGGAAGAAAGTCGCTATTTCGGAAGAAGAAAACAATAAAAAATAAATGGTCAGACCAGATTGACAAGCACGCTCTTAGAAGTCAGCTATTCGATGTTAGCTGATTTGAGTGGCTTTGTAGAAAGGCAAAGTAGGAAGCATTACAGTGCTGAAAAATCAAAACTCAAACGACGTACATTAACAGAATGATTCATGACTGAAATCATTCCTACAAGCTTTACTCTTGCAGCTCGCTGACTTTAAAAGCCGTTCCCGGCTAAAGCCAGCCCTTGCAACTCGCTAACTTTACTACGCCAACCCACCAAATAGAGTGAGTGCGGCAATAATGACTAAAAAGAACAACACATTACGTTTTACGAGTTTCATCATACAGGTTGCCTCATAAGTGCAACCAACATACTGCTGCTCAATTTGCTCTGCAGCCAAAGCTGTTTGAGTAACCACTTTGCGATTGCTTACTGAAAAGTCCAACACGTATTTCAACCAGCAACTGGTTCCTTTATTAAAGTTGCCAATAACAAGATAACCAAAACTTGCAATGCGCGCAGGTAACCAATCTAACCAAAATAATAAGGTATGAATTAGTTTAAAGCGTTTTGCATACACCATATTATGGTTTTCTCTTACCTTGTCAGCGTAAGTACGCACTAAGGCATAGAGTATTGCGCCCGGTACACCCAATATCACAAACCAAAAAATAACAGCACAATAAAAGCGGAAATTAAGCCACGCGAGTGTTTGCCCGAATGTTTCCCCTTGGGGCTCAGCTTCTGTTTTCTTTTGGCCCATTTGTAATGCAAATAATGTCGCAGCTTCTTGATCGTTTCGCGTTAGGGCATTGAGATAAGACTTATACAGTGCTCGTTGCTTAGCACAGCCAAAACACGTTAATAACACCACGGTGTTAACCGCTAATTGCCATACTATAAAATCTGATAACTTATAAACTAAGGCAATAGCAATCACTGGTAACATTAACCAGATCAGAAAACCAACGGGCGAATTAAATAAGCCTTTATCTGATAAGTGTTTTTTAGAGTGCTTTAGGTAGTGATCGGCATAAAAACCAATTTGCCAGTAATCAGCCCGCGCGCCAAGACGCTCAATGACTAGCGCAACTATAATTGAAATCAAGATCATGCTTGTTACCTATATCCTTTAAATTAAAACACTAAATCAAAAAAGTATGGCCAATCAAAACTCTCGCCCGGATCCGTTTTTCTACCGGGTGCAATATCGCAGTGGCCGACAATACGAGAGCGGGTTATTTTTGGGTATTTATCCATAAGTGCCTTTGTCACTAAGTGTAATGCATTATATTGTGCTTGGGTATACGGCTCAGTATCAGTACCTTCAAGCTCAATACCTACACTAAAGTCATTACATTGCTGACGGCCATTAAACTCAGACACACCAGCATGCCAAGCACGCTTTTCAAATGGCACATATTGAATCACTTCACCCGTGCGACGAATAAAACAATGCGCAGATACTCTAAGCCCCTTTAAGTCAACAAAACTATCGTGTGCCTCACAGTCTATGCAACCCATGAATAAATCATCCACATATCGCGTGCCAAACTGCCCTGCGGGTAGCGAAATATTGTGAATCACAAGTAATGACACTTCATTATCAGGACGCGCATCATAATGCCTGCATGGCCGCTGTAACACACTGTTTAACTGGCCTAATTCGTTTATATGCATATTAAAAACTAACAATGACAATAAAGTTAAACAGTGTAAATGGTTCGCTACTCAGGGTCTAGCTGCATTCATTTGTGAAGCCACCCACAAGGACTTTTAATCCACGTTAGCGATAAATCTTTAACTTCTAATACAAGGTTAAACATAGTAAAATTTAGCCAATTTATTAATAAACAATGAGCTTTCGACATGTCAGTCCCTCACTCTTTAATTAGCCAACTGGTTAAACTCGCCCTTGATGAAGATTTGGATTACCAAAATGCAAACGACGGTGATATCACCGCTCAACTCATCCCTGAAAACGAGCAAGCGAATGCCAAAGTAATTACTCGTGAAGACTGTGTATTTTGTGGCAAAGACATTATTTTAGAAGTGTTCAAGCAAGTAGATGCAACGGTAAAAGTTGATGTATTAGTAAACGATGGTGATAAGGTCGCTGCAAATGCCACCTTATTTACAGCGTCTGGTTCTGCACGTGCCATTTTAACCGCAGAGCGTACAGCGCTTAATTTTGTGCAAACGCTTTCGGGTACAGCAACAACCACAGCCCACTACGTTAAAGAACTTGCAGGAACAACCACGCAGTTACTTGATACCCGTAAAACGATTCCGGGCTTACGTGCATTGCAAAAGTACGCAGTCAAATGCGGCGGCGGCGCGAACCATCGTATTGGTTTATTCGATGCATTCTTAATTAAAGAAAACCACATTGCAGCATGTGGTGGCATTGATAAAGCCGTGGCACAAGCAAAAGTTAATCATCCATCAAAACCTGTAGAAGTCGAAGTTGAATCTTTAAATGAGCTTGAGCAAGCCATTCATGCGGGTGCTGATATCATCATGCTTGATAACTTTACTGTGGAACAAATACAGCAAGCCGTCATCCTTACTGATAAGCGAGCAAAATTAGAAGTGTCTGGCAATATGACCCTTGAAACACTAAAAGCTTATTCGCAAGCAGGTGTTGATTTTATCTCAAGCGGCGCACTTACAAAAAATTTACAATCAATCGACCTATCGATGCGCTTTAACGCGTAACCCCACCCCATTTTTGCGTATTTAATGTTTACCTAATTCGTTGACAACGAAATAAAAAAAGCATTAAATACGTAAAAAGCCTGAATCGGTAACAAAAAATCAATAACTTTTCAGTGCTTTTAGTTCTTTAGTATCATTGTGTCCTAATGACTTACGTAAGTTTACAATTAATTCAATAAGTTCCAGCAAGGATGCATGTGTATAAATAGTTCAATTATGGATTTTTAAGCTTGATCTGTCTCAAACTAAAGTAGGAAACTTCTGAAAAACCAGTTATCTAGCCGGAAAATTGCTTTCAAATACATTAATTGATGCTAAAGTAAATTAACAAACACTTAATGAACAAAAGTTTAAAATCAACTTGTTAACAATCACGATTTTTAACAGAAGTTTTAAGTAAAACTGTAAGAATAGTCCTGTATGTTTAGCATCGATTTTACAATGCTGATCTAACAGCTAAACTTACATAACATCATATCCTTTAGGAGAGGAACAAAATGACACAACAAAAGCAACAGGGTTTCACCCTAATTGAATTAATGATTGTAGTAGCAATCATCGGTATTCTAGCTGCAGTGGCCCTGCCAGCATATCAAGACTATACTACGCGTGCTAAGGTTAGTGAGGTTATTGCATTTGGTAGCTCTGCTAAAACAGCCGTAAGTGAATGTGCAATTTCAAATGGCGCATTAACAAACTGTAACACCAATACTAAAGTAGGAATTGCAGCTGCAACCGATATCACTTCAACATATGTAAAGCAAGTTTCAGTTGGTACTGATGGTTTGATAACAGTAACTATACAAGGTACGAACACAGCTCTTGATACAGCTTCAATAGCATTCAAGCCTACCTATAGCGCCAACTCGATACTTTGGCAGTGTGAAGTGAGCTCAAATACATTAAATAAATTTGTACCTCAAAACTGTCGTAGAACTTAATAAAATCTATAAATATTGAAGCTCTTGATTAGAGCTTCTTTATCCTATGATAAAAAATATTCCACATAAATTTTACCTACCAATTTTTTTAATTATTAGTATTGCTCCTTTTTGGGATTCTCTATATTTTGGCCTTTTTAATGAAAAAAGAGCCTCTCAAATTGCATTATTAATTCTATGCATCCCATACCTAATCTCATCCAATATTAGTGATTCAAAAAATAAAAACATAATATATTTACTATTAACATTTTCTCTGATCAGTGTATTTCATAGTGAAAATCCTTTTTATTCACTTTTAATACTTTTACACATCTTTATGCTGACAGCACTAATAAAACTTGGAATAAGCCAAAAAGATTTAGAATTGCCATTATTTATAACATCAATAATTTTGAGCATTTTCTCTTCTGGTATGTTTTTTTTAAACTATTTTTTTTATTTATATAACAATACAGATTTTTTTATAGATGGAGTTTTTTCCGGATTCTATAACATTCGTTTTTTTAATCATTTCCAAGTCATATGCGTATGCTTCTCACTATACCTATTAATGAATAAAAACTTCAAAAGCATTACTGCTATATCTTTAGTCTTAAACTTTTTGATTATAATGATTAGTTCAGCTAGGGGAGCTTCTCTAGCAATAATAATTATTATTTTTATTGGTGCTTATATGAAAATAATAAATAGGGAAGTTTTAAATAAAGTATTTTGGCTCTTCATTTTTTCTTTATTTCTATTTATCATCTACATTTTAACTGAGCCTGTATCACTTACAAGGGATAGCCTTTTTCGAGAAACCAGCTCAGGAAGATTAGCATTATGGGAAGATGTAATTAGATCTTTTAACTTTAAAACTATTTTATTCGGAAATGGGGCTGGTACATTTAAATCAGACAGTTATGGAGTTAGCCATCCTCACAATAGCGTAATATCTTTACTCTTTGATTGGGGAGCTATAGTAACGTTATTAATTCTTTACTTACTTTTTAACCTTATAAGTGAATCACTAGATTACTTAAAATTTAAAAAAGATAACAATACTTTTAATTGTTGTTTTCTTACATTTTTAGCGCTACTTTCACTTTCACTTGTAAGTGGTATAACAATTATGCCGATCCCACAAACATTTCTTTTTATACTAGCAGGTTTAATAATAAAAGAGTTACGAAAAACTAATAAAAGTGTAAGAATTAGCATTAATAAAGTTATCTTTATATATGCAGTTGCTCTAATTTATTTTATTCTTAGTATGATAAGTTTTAATTGCCAAAGCCATATACCATCAGGACCTAATTTCTGGGCAAATGGACAAGTTTTTTTGTCAAGTTGCCAGTAACTCCCAAATAGGATTGAAAATGTCAAAACAAATAGAAAAAAATAAATTAGATACTTTTCAATGGGTTGGTTTAAGTGCCAGAGGAAAGAAACTTGAAGGTGAACTTTCTGGTCAGAGTATAGCATTGGTCAAAGCACAGCTCCGTAAACAAGGAATTACTCCTTCTAAAGTTAAGCGCAAAGCAAAGCCATTATTTGGCATTAAACATGTACAAAAAATCCCCCCTAAAGACATTGCCCTGATTACACGCCAAATAGCGACCATGCTGATGGCTGGTGTGCCGCTTATTCAATCTATTGAAATGATAGGTTCAGGTGCTAAAAATAAAAGTGTTGCTAGGCTGATGGAAGAAATTGGTGACGAAGTAAAAGCGGGTGTGCCACTCTCGCAAGCTTTACGCAAACACCCCCGTTATTTTGATGATTTATATTGCGACCTTGTTGCATCGGGTGAACAATCGGGTGCCCTTGATAAAATTTTCGACCGTGTCGCTCTTTATAAAGAAAAAGCCGAAGCATTAAAATCTAAAATAAAAAAAGCAATGTTTTACCCGATTGCGGTATTAGTTGTGGCCTTAATCGTTACCTCAATCTTACTTATTTTTGTGGTGCCTCAATTCCAAGAGATTTTTAACGGCTTTGGTGCTGAGCTTCCCGCCTTTACTTTAATGGTGATAGGTATATCTGAATTTATGCAAGAATATTGGTGGATAATGCTGATTGCTGTTATTGCATTTGGCTATGCCTATAAAGAAGCGCTGCTTAAAAGCAAAAAACTCAGAGATGCCAACGACAGAGCTATATTAAAGTTACCTGTTATTGGCATGATTTTAAATAAAGCAGCAGTGGCTCGTTATGCACGCACTCTTTCAACAACCTTTGCTGCGGGTGTGCCCTTGGTTGATGCGCTCGACTCCGCCGCGGGAGCCTCAGGTAATGCAGTGTACCGTTACGCTATTTTAGAGATAAAAGCAGAAGTGAGCTCAGGTAATTTGATGAACTGGGCAATGCGAAACTCTAAAATATTTCCTGATATGGTGATCCAAATGGTCGCAATTGGTGAAGAGTCAGGCTCATTAGATGGCATGCTTGCTAAAGTAGCCACTATTTATGAGCAAGAGGTTGATGACGCGGTCGATGGCCTTTCGAGCTTATTGGAGCCGTTGATCATGGCTGTACTTGGTGTGCTAGTCGGTGGTTTAATCGTTGCTATGTATTTACCTATTTTCCAGTTAGGTTCCGTCATTTAATCGATAAGTAAAAATTGAGTTGGTATATTGATGCTGTCTAGGCTTTTACTAATCACAGCTTAGGTAGTCATTTACAATTTTGAATGGCTATTGATTAAAATAATAAAAAAGACATTGAGTAATTCGTTCAGGCCTGCAAGCCTAAACTTGTTTCTAAAAGCCAAAAATTAGGTAGTTTAATGCAAAATTTTTTCCTTGATATAGCCACCGTGATGCAATCTCAACAGTGGTTTTATTTGTTAACTGTAGGACTTGTGAGTCTGTGTATTGGTAGCTTTTTAAATGTCGTTATTTACAGGTTACCACTGATGATGAAACGAGAATGGCAATCAGAGTGCCGTCTGTTATTGGCCGATGAGCAAACAATTAACCATACTGAAGAGCCTACTCCCTTTAATTTAGTCACACCTAATTCAACCTGCCCACAATGTAAGGCACCGATTAAGATTTGGCAGAACATTCCTGTTATCAGCTGGTTAATACTCAAAGGCCGCTGTGCAAGTTGTGAGGCGCCAATCTCTGTTCGCTACCCCATTGTTGAAATGCTAACAGCCAGCTTAAGCATCGCGGTTGCAGTTGTATTTGGCGCATCTGAACTTGCGTTACTTTATATTGTAATCACATGGGTGCTCATTGCGCTTACGTTCATTGATATTGATCATATGCTTTTGCCTGACCAACTTACCTTACCGCTCGTTTGGCTTGCATTGATAGCAGCCGTGATGAACATCACAATCGCCCCTTCTGATGCGATTATTGGCGCTGCAATTGGCTATTTAAGTTTATGGAGTGTGTATTGGCTCTTTAAACTTGCTACTGGCAAAGAAGGCATGGGGTATGGCGATTTTAAATTACTCGCGGTATTTGGAGCGTTACTTGGTTGGCAGGCTATTTTAACTATCGTGTTGCTTTCGAGTGTCGTTGGCGCTCTTATTGGTATGCTGCAAATTATTATTCAAGGCAAAGATAAAACCACGCCTATTCCCTTTGGCCCCTACCTTGCGATAGCCGGTTGGGTAACCTTATTGTGGGGTGAGCAAATTCAAACTATCTATTTTAGCTATTTAGGTCATTAAATATGGCAAACTGGATTTTAGGCTTAACGGGTGGTATTGGCTCTGGCAAAAGTGCTGTGAGTGCGATGTTTGAAAAGTTAGGGATCACGGTTGTTGATGCCGATATCGTCGCAAGAGAGGTCGTCGAGCCAGGCAGTGTAGGTCTTAAAAAAATTGTTGAGCATTTTGGCAAAACTATTCTCACCAGCGAGGGAGTGCTTGACCGCGCGAAGCTCAGGGGCATTATTTTTGATAATGAAACAGAAAAAGCATGGCTCAATGCTTTACTACACCCGTTAATAAGGGAATCCATGCTTAAGCAACTGCAACAAGCCACCAGCGACTACGTAATTTTAGTTGCGCCCTTATTATTTGAAAACGGTTTAGAAAAATTGTGCAACCATACGTTGCTCATCGATGTCCCCGTCACAACTCAAATTACTAGGACCAGCGTACGCGACAATGTCTCTGAGGCTCAAGCGAAAAAAATTATTGCATCACAAATGTCTCGTGCCGATAAACAGCTAAAAGCCGATGATATTTTAGACAATGATCGCGCTCTATCTGAAGTTGCGATTGATGTGAAAAAGCTGCATCAAAAATATTTAACTCATGCTGAAACTATATGCTAAAAAATACACACCCATCTAATACAAAAACATTAATACAAATTATAAATACCTGAGTTAAAGGGTGAATTTATTTTGCAATTTTGCCTAAATCGACAAGACTGATGTTATACCCTGCTTTTTTCTGATAGATTTGGCATAGAAAGGATCAAATTAAGGTGCGCAATGAATATTAACTCACCGTTACTGAGAAAATTTATCACATTAGGTCGCATTGATGCAGAGACCGTCAAATTAAAGCAACGAGAATATAACTCCACAGCTGAGCTCATTTCTAAGAGCTGCGGTATAGACGCGCATGAATTAGCAGAGCAATGCACTGACTTGTTCCGTGTTCCCTATTTTGATATCAAAGACTTCGATGTATCACTTATTTCTGATGAGTTAGTAAAAGAAAAGCTCATTCGCGAGCATCATATCCTCCCGCTGATAAAGAAAGGCCGTAAGCTCTATATAGCGGCATCGGACCCTACTGATTACGGTGCGTTTGAAAACTTTGAATTTAGTACAGGTCTGTCTTGTGAAGTTGTAGTGGTTGATTACAACCAGCTAGAAAATAAAATAGAGCAGCTGCTCGATGCGGCCGGTAGCTTACATTTAACGGATGACGAATTTAAAGAGCTTGGCGATCTCGACACCGATAAACCACGCGATATGCCAAGTAATGATGAAGACAAAGACGATGCGCCTATTATTGTCTACATCAATAAGATTTTGATGGATGCAATAAAAAAAGGGGCATCAGATTTACACTTCGAGCCATACGAGCATCGTTATCGAGTGCGCTTTCGGATTGATGGCATTTTACACGAAATGGCAAGCCCACCGAATAGCCTAGCAAGTCGATTATCTGCGCGCATAAAAGTTATGTCACGCTTAGATATCGCCGAAAAACGTAAACCACAAGATGGCCGCATTAAATTAAAAATTACTGAACGTAAAAGTATCGACTTTCGTGTCAGTACCCTGCCAACGCTGTGGGGCGAAAAAATTGTAATGCGTATTCTTGATTCATCAAGTGCTATGCTTGGCATCGATGTATTGGGTTATGAGCCTGAACAGAAAAAGCTCTACATGGATGCGCTCGAACAGCCGCAAGGGATGATATTAGTGACAGGTCCTACAGGCTCTGGTAAAACAGTATCTCTTTACACCGGCTTGAATATTTTGAACCAACCTGAGCGCAATATTAGTACTGCGGAAGATCCGGTTGAGATCAACCTTGAAGGCATTAACCAAGTACAAATTAACACAAAAGCAGATATGACGTTCGCCAACGCGTTAAAAGCGTTCTTGCGTCAAGATCCCGATGTCGTCATGGTCGGTGAGATACGAGATCTAGAAACAGCTGAAATTTCCATTAAAGCAGCGCAAACAGGCCACCTAGTCTTATCGACACTGCACACAAATTCAGCGCCAGAAACACTGACTCGATTGTTAAACATGGGCGTTCCGGCATACAACGTTGCAAGTTCAATTAGTCTTATCATTGCACAGCGACTGGCCAGACGTTTATGTCCGAAATGTAAAACCCCAGAAAAACTGCCCGATGAAGAACTTATTCGCCAAGGCTTTGACCCCGCAACATTGAGCAAACTCACGCTGTTTTCTCCAAAAGGCTGTGATAGCTGTACCGATGGCTATAAGGGACGAGTAGGTATTTACGAAGTCATGCAAATTACCCCTGAAATTGCGCAAATTATTATGCGTGGAGGTAATTCACTCGAAATTGCTGAGGTTTCTTTAAAATCAGGATTTAATAACTTACGTCTATCGGGATTAAAAAAAGCGGCGGATGGTGTCACCTCGCTAGCTGAAATAAATCGGGTCACGAGTTTTTAACTCGCGACTCGATTCTTAGGCTGAGCTTTAGTAAGATCAGCTAAAATTGCTTAATAGAGATCACACCATGCCAACCGTTGTAAACTGCCCGACCTGCAAAGAAAAAGTAGAATGGTCAGAACAAAGCCCGTATCGCCCTTTTTGTTCAAAACGCTGTCAGCTGATCGATCTAGGTGAGTGGTCATTTGAAAATAACAAGATTTCTTCCCCCATCACCAGCGCAAACGAACTTAACCAAGATATGATTGAAGATATCGAGGCTATGCTCGCTAAGAATGATGATTCATTTTTCAAAGAATAAGTATTAAGAAACGCGGCTTCATTAGCCGCGTTTTCTAGTTTAACGAATGCGCCGGAACATATTAGCTATGTGTTCTTTCAGCCTTATTACGCTCACCATCAACTCTGTGTAGCCCCTTTTTGTGACCTTTTTTACGCAGCTGTTTTTTAATTTCTTGATAGCTTTCACGCTGTTCTGCGTTAAGAACTTGCCAGATTGCATGCTCTGATTTCATTTTAATTAACGCAAATTGCTCACCTTTTTCTTGGCGGGCTTTAATTAGTTCACGTGCTGCATTTTCATCAAATGCGTGGGTCGCTAAGAGTGCATCCATTTTCTCTTTGTAGGCTATTCTATTGTCTTTCATGCTGCCTTTATCACCACGAAGAGCCTTCATTTGCGTTGTTTGCTCAGCAAAAATCGCTTTAAGCTGGACTTGCTGTGCTTCTGTTAATTGTAATTTATTAATTCCACGCTCAGACAATAAAAAACCGGCTTGCGGATTCATGCCTCGGTGCATATCCCCTTTTGCCATTACTGATGTTGCGCCAACACTTGCTGCAGCTAAACCACAAACAAGTACGAATTTAGAAAGCTTATTTGAAATAGTCATAGTCATTACCTTTTGTTGGGTTGTGTTCTGTCGTTATTTTTAACTGATGGATTCACTATACTCACTTCAATGCAAAGGAACGCAAACCAGTGTAAAGGTTGTGTAAAGATTCACTTTTACACAATTTACTGAGTAGAATAGCCTTAAAGAAACAGTGCAATAGGTGCCACAATGAAATTACTTATGATCGACGATGATACAGGGCTGTGCGAGCTGTTAAGCGAGTATTTAACAGCACAAGGCTTTACAGTTGATTGTTATCATGATGGCGCACAAGGCCTAAATCAGGCCTTAAAATACAACTACGAATTAATTTTGCTTGATGTCATGCTACCGTCGATGGATGGCTTTGAAGTACTCAAGCAACTTCGACAACATAAACTCACGCCTGTCATTATGCTCACAGCCAAAGGGGAAGACTTTGACCGTATTTTTGGTTTAGAGCTTGGTGCAGATGACTACATACCAAAGCCATTTAATCACAGAGAACTACTGGCGCGAGTTAAAGCAATAACCCGTCGTATCGAACATATTAATAGTCTATCGAGCCAGCAAACAAGTTCACTCAGTGTCAATAGTATTCACATTAACTTTGCGACTCGTGAAGCGTCTGTCAGTGGCAATATATTAAGTTTAACGGGAACTGAGTATGAAATACTGGCCATGCTAGTCCGCCATGCCGGTGAAGTGATCAGTAAAGAGCAAATTAGTGAGCAAGTTCTTGGCAGACGACTAGCCCCTTTCGACCGCTCCATTGACATGCATGTGAGTAATATTCGAAAGAAAATTGCAGAGTTTATAAATAGCGAGCGTATCAAAACCATGCGTGGTAGCGGTTACGTACTAATTCAAGGTGAATAATATGACCTTTCCGAGTTGGATAAAAAAGCCACATCATTATTTGTTCTTAAAAATCTTTGCATGGTTTTGGGTTACAGTCATAGCAACCATTACTCTGCTAGTCTTTTTAAGCCAATTAACCAGCAATGTAGGGAATGATGAGTTACGCGGCCCCATGCTTAAAAACCTAGAATACACCGCGAAAAGTATAGAACGTATTGTGGCAAAGCATGGTAAACCGACTCAAGAAATTGTATCGCACCCTCGCTTATCTAAACATAAGTTACTGTATTTAAATGGCGAAGTTCATGGTGTCGAAATGCTCAGTGAACCCGTCTCGAAAGAGATTGATTTGAGCTTGTTAAATTTTACAAAGCATATGCGCCCACAAGTTATTTTTACTGATGAATACCAAGCGTATGGTCCTGTAGAAATTAACGTACCCGAAGGTAAGTTTTACTTATATGAAATTGACGAAAAACGTAAAAAGCCTTTTTTTGTCGGGTTGTGGTTAATGCCTACTTGGCTCAAGTTATTGATTGCCGTAATTGCCTCGCTTATGCTGAGCTTTTTCTTTAGCCGAAACTTAATTGCCCCTATCAATAGTTTAAAAGAAACTGCAAAAAAACTTTCCCACGGTGACTTAACCGCACGAGCAGTTTTCTCAACGACTCGCGAAGATGAACTGGGGGTGTTAGGACGTGACTTTAATACAATGGCGAGCCAGCTTGAGCAGCTTATAACAGCACAAAAACGCTTACTTGCAGATATTTCTCATGAACTACGCTCACCACTTACACGCTTAAAAATGGCAACAGGCCTGGCACAAATGCAAGCTGATGATAGTCAGCAGGCATACCTCGAACGAATAGAAAAAGAAGCAAACCAGCTTGATAAAATGATTGCCGATGTATTGCAACTATCAAGGCTTGAAGCCCGAAGCCAAGCTTTATCCTTAAGCAAGCAATCGGTTCAAGTTATTGTTGATCATGTATTAAATGATGCTCGCTTTGAGGCCAAACAATGTCACAAAGAGCTGACGATTAATGGCCAATTACACACAGATATACCATGCGACGAGAGTTTAATCGCCAGTGCACTCGAAAATGTACTACGCAACGCGATTAAATATGCACACCATCATATCTCTTTGAGCTTAGCTGAGTCTGATGCGCTCTATATCACCATTTGTGATGATGGAAATGGGGTTAAAGAAGCCTACTTAGCTAGACTGTGTGAGCCATTTTTCCGTCAAGAGCATGCTCGTGATAGAAATTCGGGTGGCACAGGCTTAGGACTGGCTATTGCAAAGAATGCGATCTCAGCACATGATGGTACACTAACACTCGAAAACCAAGAACATGGCGGACTCTGCGTTAAAATCCGCTTACCAATAAAGAGTGAGTAAATGTTTTACAGCGATGAAGCACACCTTACTATAAATGCTAAACAGATAAATACATTTTTTAATCAGCAATTAAAACAAGATTTCTTAAGCACTGAACATGGTACCTTGTATTATGGCTTTGCCATTCCAGAGCAAGCTAAAAAAGCCATTGTTATTAGTAGTGGCAGAATTGAGTCGTTATTCAAATACAAAGAGTTACTGTGGGAGTTTTACCAAAATGGTTATGCCGTTTTTATTGTTGATCACCAAGGTCAAGGCCGTTCGTATCGCCATTTAAAAAACGCTCATAAAGGCCATGTCACACGTTTCACTGATTATGCTGATGACTTTGCCATTTTTAACGAGCAGGTAGTCAATGCTCATTGGCAGGGCCAACGAGTATTACTCGGACACTCAATGGGCAGTGCAATTGCCTATGATTACTTGTCTCGCTACACACATTCTTTTTCGGGCGCGTTTTTATCTGCCCCCATGTTTGATATTTATACCAAAGGCACACCAAAACCAATTGCAAAACTAGCCGCGAAAATAGCCTCACAATTAGGCTTAAGTCATCGTTATGCATTTGGTCAAACAGACTACTTGCCCGTTGATTTTTCGGTTAATGAATTAACCAGCAGTGAGATAAGGTACCAGCAATTTAGAGCGCTTTATCTTGCAGAGCCCGACTTACAACTTGGTGGTGTGACGTATGGCTGGCTCAATGCATCGTTTGAATTTATCGCCTCATTGGTCGATAGAAAAGTAGATATTCCACTTTTTATCGCCAGTGCCGGGCGCGATACTGTTGTCGATAATGCGGCGCAACATGCGCTTGCGCATAAACAAACACAGGCTAAATTAAAAAGTTACCCTGATGCTCGCCACGAATTATTTTTCGAGCGAGATGAAATCAGGCAGGCAGTATTGAGTGACTTATATCAGTTTTTTGAGGCACTCTGACGAGACTTTTTAACCACCGAAAGTGGATCTAAGTGCACCAGTATATCCAGTTCGCAGGCAAAGTGAGTTTGTATCATTGTTTCAACTTCATCGGCCACCTGATGGGCACGAATTAACGAGAGACTGTCTTCAAGTTCCAAGTGCATTTGAATAAACTTAATTTTACCACCTTGTCGCGTGCGGATATCGTGGGCCCCAAAGACATCTTGGTGACTGTTAACGATGGTTAAAATTTCTGTTTTTTCATCCTCTGGCAGCTCTTTGTCCATCAGATGGTCGGCACTATCACGGGCAATATCCCAACTGTTATACAATAAGTAAACAGCCACCCCAATAGCAAAAATAGGATCCGCATACGTCATGCCGTACTTTGCCAATAGGATGGCAAGCAAAACAGCTAAATTTAAAATAAGGTCGCCTTTGTAGTGAACTGAATCCGCTTTTATTGCAATTGATTCGGTATGATTAATAACCTTGGTTTGCACAAACACCACCACCAAAGTACAAACAATAGCAAATAAACTCACCCAAATACCTAAGTCTGAATGCTTAAGTATCACAGGGTTAAAAAGACGTTCAACACCATGAAACGCTAAAAAACAACCAGAACCAGCGATAAATGCAGCTTGAGCAAGCCCAGCAAGAGCTTCCGCTTTGCCATGACCAAACCGGTGGTCATCATCAGCAGGGCGTAGCGCATAACCTAACACTAAAAAGCTCATTAAAGATGCGGTAATATCCATTAAAGAATCGGTGAGCGAGCCCAACATCGATGCAGAGCCTGAAGCAAGCCATGCCCAACTTTTTGCTGCAATCATTAAACTCACCATAGCAATGGTGACTATGCTGGCGGTTTTTACCCAAAACTCATAACTGCGATGTTGCACAACATTTTACCTTCAGACATTACAAGGTTTTAGTATATCATCATATTAGAGGGTTTTACCCCATGTTACATAGCGCTATTTAGAATAAATAAAGCACAGCTATCGGCGGTAAACAAACTTAAATCCTGCAAGATCCTCACGCTGCAGTTGTGTATAATCTGCCGCAGATCATAATGCTAACAATGAGACAAACATGCTTGATATCGTTTTATACCAACCAGAGATTCCGCCCAATACAGGTAATATCATTCGCTTATGTGCCAATACAGGCTATGCCTTACACCTAATTGAACCATTAGGATTTGAGTGGGATGATAAACGCGTAAAGCGTGCAGGGCTTGATTATCATGAATTTAGCCACGTACAACGTCATGCATCATTCGAAGATTACCTTGCTAAGTGTAAGCCCAAAAAAGTCTATGCCTGTACGACCAAAGGCAGCCAGTTTCATCATCAAGCACAATATCAACCTGGCGATTGTTTAGTATTTGGCCCTGAAACACGCGGCCTACCCGATGAGCTTATTCAGTCATTACCGAAAGAGCAGCGTGTGCGTATTCCGATGCAAAAAGACAGCAGAAGCATGAATTTATCAAATTCTGTCGCCGTTTTTGTCTATGAATCATGGCGTCAGCTTGGTTTTGTAAACGGTCAATAACTCATTGAAAATGCGCATTAAATAAATAACTTGTAATTATTTAGCACGACCTTTTTTTATGAACTAATCTAAATAGATGGCTTTTTGTTCTAAATGATGATTATTAATGCGCTTTTTAACTCTGGTATACAGTCTCATTTTACTGTTGCAGCATTCTGTGGGCGCTGCAACAACAGCTGACCTTAATTTAGCGCAACCACACAACCCAACCCCGCTGTTCTTTCTCATTTTACTTGTCATTATTGCACTGTTCATTGCGGTTATTTATTACCAGAAGAATCAAAAAATGATGTTAATTGATGCTCTTTTATCACAATCGAAAGATGCGATATGGGTTTGCGATGAACAATTTAGAATACTAGACATCAACAATGCCTTCAGCGAAATAACAGGCTACAAAAGAGGGGATGTTATAGGGAAAAAATTTAAAGCACTCACACAAGATGGCCGCGATCGACAACTCGAAACATTGATCCAACAAGAGCTCGCACAAGACGGATATTGGTCTGGTGAAATCTGGAACTTGCGCAAGGATGGTCAGCCTTATGCACTTGATTTATCAATCACAAAAGTCTCAACACCGCGATTTACTAAACGAGCTGTTAACTATGTAGGGCTTTTTAGTGATGTCACCGCTCGTAAGAATAACGAACGCACCATGCTCACGCTAACAACTCGCGACTCTGTAACTGGGCTCTCAAATAGAGCCATTTTTATTGAATCGCTCGAAAAAGCGATTAAAGCCTGTAATGACGAATACCCTAGCCTGCTTATTATGTTTATCGACATCGACAATTTTAAGAAGATAAATGATTCCCTCGGCCATACTTTAGGCGATGTATTATTAAAAGAAGTGGCATGTCGTTTAACTTCATCACTTAATTCTGGCTTTACTATTGCGCGGCTTGGAGCTGATGAATTTGCTATTTTAGTGCCGCCTTATCTCTATGCTGGCAAAACCATTTTCTTTGCTAAAAAGACTGCAGATACAGTGCTACAACAATTTAAGACTCCATTCATGCTCGATGGTATTGAAACCTCACTGTCAGCGTGTTGCGGGATTGCCATCTATCCAGACAATGCTTACAACGGTGAAAACTTAATGCGCAGCGCTAACAGCGCACTTAATCACGCCAAAAAAATGGGCCGAAACACCTATCAATTTTTTGATAAAGAACGCCACACGTTAGACCCCACCGAACTAACAAAAGAAAGCGCCCTCTTTAAAGCAATCACCAACAATGAATTTGTACTGTATTTTCAACCAAAATACGATGTACAACACAATCGCTTACATGGCTTTGAAGCACTCGTTCGCTGGCCACAAGATGATGGCAGTCTAATTTACCCAGATGAATTTATTCCGCTTGCAGAGCAGAATGGTGCAATCATCCCCCTTACCCAATTATTAATGAAGCAATTACTTCAACAACTTGCAAGCTGGCAAAAACAAGATGTGCCTTTTGGCAATGTTGCCATTAATATCTCTGCGTTGCATTTTCAGCAAAATAGCTTAATCGAAATGCTCGTTGATTATTTAACAAAGTATAATGTACCTGCTCGTTGTTTAGAGTTAGAAATCACAGAAAGTGCAATGATGAATAACCCCGAATTTGCAGAGCAGCAAATGAAACGCATAAAAGCCTTAGGAGTCAATATTACACTGGATGACTTTGGTACGGGGCACTCTTCGCTGAGCTACCTTAAGCGTTTTCCTATCGACACATTAAAAATAGACAAATCGTTTGTAAAAGATATTGATAAAAATGAGCAAGATAGAAATATCACCGCCACCATTGTCCGGTTGGCTAAATACCTAGACATTAATGTTGTTGCAGAAGGCGTTGAAACCGAAGAGCAAGCGTATATGCTCCATATTATGGGGTGTCATTATCAACAAGGTTATTATTACTGTAAGCCACTTAAAGCAGAGCAAGTAGCCAATTTTATTAATAAAAATGAAGTAGATAAACAATCTGTAAAATAAAAAGCCTTGTTTCAAACAAGGCTTTCAAAATAGTTACTCAGCAAGCAGTGGCTATTCAGATTTTTGCTCACGACCTAGTAAAGCCATCGCCGCTTCTTTTACATCTTTATTTTCATAAAGTACTTTGTAAATTTGCTCAGTGATGGGCATTTCAATACCGGTTCGTTGTGCCAGTAAATACACTTCTTTGGTATTTCGATAACCTTCAACAACCTGACCAATAGAGTCAATTGCAGCTTCGACTCCTTCACCTTTACCTAATGCTAAACCAAATCGACGGTTACGTGATTGGTTATCTGTACAGGTTAAGATCAAATCACCTAATCCTGCCATTCCCATAAAGGTGTCAGAACGCGCTCCAAGTGCACAACCTAAACGGCAAAGCTCAGCTAAGCCTCGGGTAATAAGCGCTGTACGAGCATTCGCACCAAAACCAAAGCCATCCGACATCCCCGCGCCGATAGCAATGACATTTTTTACGGCTCCACCCAGTTGTATACCAATAAAATCATTATTGTTATACACCCTAAATGAGCGTCCGCAATGCAATAACTCAGCAAGTTGTTTGGCAAACTCTGTCGATGTGGCAGAGACCGAAATAGCGGTTGGTAAGCCCATCGCCATTTCTTTCGCAAACGTCGGACCAGACAACACAGCAAGAGGAATATCATCCCCAAGCTCTTGCACCGCCACTTCTTGTAATAAACGCCCTGTATTAGGTTCTAAACCTTTCGTTGCCCACGCCACTTCTGCATCATCATTCAGCCAAGGCTTAATTTGTTGAAGCGTTGCCCCAAAAGCATGGCTAGGCACGACAACCAGCACTATTTGGCTTGCTTTTACAGCGGTTTCTAAATCGGCTTCTAATTGAAGCGTTTCAGGAAAACTGACATCGGGAAGATAACGTTGGTTCTTTCGCTCAGCTGCAAGCGTGGCAACGTCATCGCTATTTCGCCCCCACAAAGTAACGGGGTGACCATTTCTGGCGAAACAAATAGCAAGGGCGGTGCCATAAGACCCCGCCCCTAAAACTGTAACAGCTGACTGTGCTGTAGTCATAACTTATGCGTCTGCAGTAACCTGTTGATCTTGCGCTGCACGCTGTTGCATGTATTGAGCAAACAGTGCATCAAAATTCACAGGTGCTAAATTTAACTGTGGGAAAGTACCACGGTTAACAAGGTTAGACACCGCTTCACGCGCATATGGGAAAAGTACATTCGGGCAGAAAGCACCTAGCATATGAGCTAATTGAATTTCTTCTACTTCCGCAATCGTGAAAATACCAGCTTGCTGAATTTCACAAAGGAATGCCGTTTCTTCACCAATTGTTGCTGTCACTGTCAGCGCAAGAATAACTTCAAAAACACCTTCTTCTAACTTGTTAGAACGTGTGTCTAAATCAAGTTTAACTTCTGGAGTCCACTCTTTTTGAAAGATAGCTGGTGAGTTTGGCGTTTCAAATGAAACATCTTTCGTGTAGATGCGTTGAATAGTGAATTGAGCGCCTGCTTGTTGTTCTGCTGCTGCGTTTTGGTTTTCTTCGTTCATTGTAATTCCTAACTTGTATTCGTTTTTATAATTAAATTTATTAAGCGTTAAGCTTTGCGTCTAAAAGGCCTTGCGCTTCAATTGCCATCATGTCGTCACAACCGCCGATATGCTCATCATTAATAAAGATTTGTGGCACGGTATATCCACCGTTAGCTTTATCGATCATTTCTTCACGACGCTCAGGCTGCACACCAATATCAATGTTTGTGTAACTTACACCTTTACTATCTAATAACGCCATAGCGCGTTGACAATATGGACAGTATGCTTTTGTGTAAAGAACAACATTCGTCATAATAATTCCTCTATCGGGCTGTTACGTGTTGTTAGCGGCCAGTCGTTGTTGGCAAACTTGCAGATTGCCAAGCTCCCATACCACCAGATAATACATAAACACGTTCAAAACCTGCTTTATGCATAGCCGTTGCGATACCTGAGGCGGTCATGCCCGTGGTACATACTAGTATAATGGGTTTACTCTTAAACTTTTCAAGGCTTGAGAAATCAGATTGTTTGGCTTTTTCTGGATTTAAGTGCGTTGCACCTGCAATACGACCTGAGTTGAATTCTTTTTGCGCTCGAATATCAACAACCTGACCATCTTCGCGGTTAATTAACAACGTAACTTGCTGCGGGTTAATTTGGCGAATCGCTGAAAATTTACTTTTAAACCAACTGCTGATCAGCATCGCTACCAATGCCAGCCAGATGATACTTAAAACCGGATGATTTGAGATAAATTCAATATATTGATCCATGCGTTTTCCACTAAGAAATTGGGTACCACAGCGCATAGCCATGGGATTATTAAAATATGCCACGCAAGTATACGTGCTTGAACCGAAAATGCTAGGGCGTGAAATATTTTAATATGACATATTGATAGCTGATCAAAACCTTAAAACACGGTATGCTAGTGATATATAAGTGCCAATCTTCAGGAGCTATAATGACAGAGCATAAAAAACCATTGGTATTAATGATCTTAGACGGTTGGGGATACCGTGAAGACACAGAAAGTAACGCAATACTCGCTGCTAATACACCCGTACTCGATAACCTGTGGGCAACACGTCCGCATACCTTAATTTCAGGTTCGGGACTTGATGTAGGTCTACCTGCAGGACAAATGGGTAACTCTGAAGTAGGTCACGTAAACTTAGGCGCAGGTCGCATTGTTTATCAAGATTTCACTCGCATCACAAAAGCAATCGAAGATGGAGAGTTCGCGAGTAACCCTGCATTAGTTGATAACATAGACAAAGCCGTTAAGGCAGAAAAAGCAGTGCATATTATGGGTTTATTAAGCCCAGGTGGTGTACACAGTCACGAAGACCACATTGTAGCGACCATTGAATTGGCTGCAGAGCGTGGCGCAAAAAACGTCTACTTTCATGGTTTCTTAGACGGTCGTGACACCCCACCTCGCAGCGCTAAAGCGTCTATTGAGCGCATCGAAGCTTTATTTGAAAAACTAGGTTGTGGCCGCTTAGCCAGCCTTGTTGGTCGTTACTATGCAATGGACCGCGATAATCGCTGGAACCGTGTTGAGCTTGCCTACGATGTAATGGTAAGTGGTATCGCGCAGCACACTTACACAGACGGCGTAACCGCACTTGAAGCAGCGTACGAACGTGATGAAAATGATGAATTTGTAGCGGCAACAACCCTCGTACCTGAGGGACAAACGGCAGCTGAAATTAATGATGGCGATACCGTTATTTTCGCTAACTTCAGGGCCGATAGAGCACGCGAAATGACGCGCGCATTTGTTGATGCTGATTTTAGTGGTTTTGAGAAAAAGAAATCTCCAGCACTGAGCGGCTTTGTAATGATGACAGAATACGCCGCTGATATTAAAGCCCCTGTCGCCTTTGCACCAGAGCCACTAACCAATGTGTTTGGGGAATGGTTAGAAAAGCAAGGCAAAACACAACTACGTATTTCTGAAACAGAAAAATATGCACATGTCACATTCTTCTTCAGTGGTGGTAGAGAAGACGAATTTGTGGGTGAAACACGCGAGTTAATCCCTTCTCCGCAAGTGGCCACTTATGATTTACAACCTGAGATGAACTCTGAAATGCTGACAGATAAGCTCGTTGAAGCTATTGCCAGCGGCAAGTACGACGCAATCATTTGTAACTACCCTAATGGTGATATGGTAGGTCACTCAGGTGTGTTTGAAGCCGCTGTAAAAGCGTGCGAAGCAGTCGACCACTGTATTGGCCGTGTTATAAACGCACTTGAAGAGCACGGTGGCGAAGCACTCATCACTGCGGATCATGGTAATGCTGAGCAAATGGCTAACCCAGCAACAGGCCAAGCACACACCGCACATACCAGCGAGCCAGTGCCATTCATTTATGTAGGCCGTGACGCAACCCCACAAGATGGAAAAACACTCAGTGACGTAGCACCAACCATGCTGCACTTAATGGGTTTAGAACAGCCAAGCGAAATGACTGGCACTCCAATTATGACGCTGAAATAAACGATGAGCAGACGTATTAACCACTTACTCAAAACTGGTTTAATACTGACTTCATTAGTAGCAACTTCGGTTGTTGCTAATGAAGCTCAAACCAAAAAAGACTTATCTGATATTCAATCGGCCCTACAAAAAACCAAGGCCGAGCTTGAAGGTCAACGCAAGTCGATAGCCGATATGCGCAAAGATCTTCGTGCTCACGAACTCGATATTGCTAAAAATGCTAAGGCATTAAACCTAGCAGCACAATCGGTCAAAGAAAACGAACAACAACAGCGCGAACAACAGGCCAAAGCTCAGCAACTTCAAGCAGAGCAAACAAAACGTCAAACCCTCCTCGCAGCACAATTAAAAAGTGCGTATATGGCAGGTAGCCATGATTACTCAAAAATGCTGCTGAACCAACAAGACACGGCCAAAATTGAACGTACGCTCAGTTACTATAACTATTTAAACAAAGCACGCATTGAGCAACTCGAAGAGCTGAAAGCGTTGCAAATAAAAATTGCTGAAAATCAGGCGGAACTAGAACAAACAAAACTTCGTTTAGTTGAATTACACAACGAGCAGAAAAAACGCCAGCAAGCTTTAATTGCCGCTCAAGAACAACGAAAACGCAATCTCAACAAATTACAATCAGCGCTTAAAGAAACAAAAAGTTCGATTGATTATTTAAAAGAGAACGAGAAAACCCTCGTTACCGCCATCGAAGAGTTAGAAAAAGAACGAAGCGAAAAAGTTGAACTTCTCGGACTACAAAGCAGTAAAGGAAAACTCGATTGGCCGACCAAAGGAAAACTCCGTCACAGTTTTGGCCAACGCAAACATGGAAATATCGATTGGAAAGGCGTGTTAATTGGCGCGAAGGAAGGGAGTAACGTCAAAAGCGTACAAAATGGTCAGGTCGTTTATGCTGACTGGCTCAATGGCTTTGGTTGGGTTATTGCTATTGACCACGGCGATGGGTTTATGAGCTTATATGGGCATGCACAAACCCTACTTCGTGATGTTGGCGACCTTGTCAGAGAAGGTGAAGTCATTGCATTAGTAGGTCAAAGCGGCGGACAAACAGATCCTGGTCTATACTTTGAAATACGCCACAAAGGACGCGCAGTAAATCCTGTAAAATGGTGCAGACGTATTTAATTGATTAAATCAGCTGCGCCCTATGAGGAGCAGCTGATGCTAAATATCAATCACATAGACAAAATCCATTTCATCCCATCTAAGCGTTTCTTTGGGCTACATGTTATTTTACTCTTAGCCTTACTATGCTTATTAATGCAATCATTTAATGGGGTTGCTAAACCATCTTTAAAGTCACTACATCACCAGCAACTCAATGAAATTTTGTTTAATATAAATACTTACTATGTTGACGATCTTCAACTTCATAATAGCTTTGAATCTCAGCCAACGAATCAACAAGTAGAAGCATTATTTGAGCGTTTAGACCCCTATTCTAAATATTTAGACGAAACTGAGCTCGATGCCATATTTAGTAGTACCAATGGGCGTTACACTGGGCTTGGCATCGAGGTTAAAGTTACCGATGGTCGCGTATATATTGTTAATACGATTAAAAACTCCCCTGCTGAGCAAGCTGGTCTGCAAGTAAATGATGAGCTAACCGCTATAAATCAACAACCGATTGTCAATAAAAGCATAGAAGAAGTTGCAAGGCTTATTCGTGAAAGTGGCCAAGCTGCCGTTGATGTTTCCGTAAAACGAGAGCAAGTAACCGAACTCAACTTTTCAATAAAGCGACAACAGATAAACCTAGAAAGCGTGCAAAGCTACCTTGCTGATACAGGCGTTGCGCTATTGAGTATTAATGCTTTCAATAACCATACATTGCATGATGTCGCACGAACCGTGGCTAAAATGCAAATTAATAATGGTTTTCCGTTATCAGGGTTAATTATTGATTTACGAGATAATCCTGGAGGAACGCTACAAGGTGCAATTGAAGTTGCAGATCTGTTTTTAGATAGTGGTACGATTGTTTCTACAAAAGGACGCTTCAATGAGGCAAATCAATACTATAAAGCACATAGCGGTGATATTCTTTCTGGCGCGCCAATCGCCGTATTAATTAATGAAAACTCAGCATCTGCAGCAGAAATATTAGCCGCAGCGTTGAGGGATAACCAAAGAGCGACCTTGGTTGGAGAGACCTCGTTTGGTAAAGGCTCAGTACAGTCTTTGATTCCACTAGGAAATGGAAATACAGCTCTCAAACTTACCACAGCACGTTATTATACACCTGCTGGGCAATCTATTGATGGTAAAGGGATCGCACCCGATGTGAGTATAAATCAAACAATGCTTTCAGAAATTGACCAAGACGTTATAATAAAAAATATACAAGGGTTGTCGCTTTTTAGCTCACTCCTTGATAAACAAGATAAAAAGCAACTTACTGCAAAGCAGTTAATTATTATGCAGTAAGTAAGCACACACAATGGATATAATAATTACAAAAAGTGAATTTACGCAAAGGCTTACTACTGACGCTGTGTTGCTTACCACTATTTTGCCAAGCAAAGCAAATAGCCATCGTTATAGATGACATAGGCAACCACCAACGCGATCTTGATATCTTGAATTTACCAGGGCAAGTGACCTTTTCAATCTTGCCCCATACACCTTACTCACAAATTTTTGCCGAGAGAGCGAGCAAAACCAACAAAGAACTTCTCTTGCATATCCCCATGCAGGCGCTAGATAAAACAAAAGCTTTAGGTCCTGGTGCTTTAACAGACTCAATGAGCAAAACACAGCTGCAAACCACACTGGGGCACGCACTCGCATCATTGCCACAAGTCAAAGGCGTAAACAATCACATGGGCTCTGAGTTAACACAATTAACAGAGCCTATGAAGTGGACGATGGAGCTCCTCAAAAAACGAGGTTTATACTTTTTAGATAGCCGAACAACAAGCCAAAGTGAAGCACAAAATGTCGCTAATCTTTATGGTGTTGCCAATGTTTCTCGACATGTATTCCTAGACAATATCGTGACTGAAAGCCAGCTTAAGCACCAACTAGAAGAACTTAAGCTAAAAGCGACGCATTTTAATTATGCCATCGCTATTGCACATCCCTACCCAGAAACAGTCGCGTTTTTACATCACGCCCTGCCAGAACTTCAACAGCAAGGTTTTGAGCTTGTGCCTCTTTCACAATTGGTTGAAAACAAATACATCCAATTAGCTAAAGCAGAGCAAAAGCAAGCTGAGCATCGTGCAAATGATGAATGAAAGAGCGACATACTCAAATAGGATGTAAATATGCCGAAGTTTCCTTCATTAAGGATAGACGCAGAGGTCGCACAACATCACCTTTGATCGATACATCGTGATCATAAAGCGTAGTAATGGCTTTAACCGTGAATGCCAGTGGTTATGTGTGAAGGGCATAATGAGATACTTCGGCACTAAAGTACCCCCTACTACGCCCTAATTATTTGAGTCATAAGTGAAATGAGCGATTTTAGAGCCTCTAGCACTTCTGTCATTGTGATTAAGAAGCGTAGGAACGGCTTTAGCCGTGAATGTCAGCGGTTATGTATGAAGGGCATATCAGACACTTTCGGCACTAAAGTACCTCCTACGTCTCTTCACCTTGCGCTGATACGTCTTTTATCTCTGTATGCAATCTCAGTATGATACTGGACGATTTAGCCCTGAACGCAAAAAACCCGCTGCATTGCTGCAACGGGTTTCTTTAATTAGGAGCCTGGCGATGTCCTACTTTCACATGGCAAATGCCACACTATCATCGGCGCTGTTTCGTTTCACTACTGAGTTCGGCATGGGGTCAGGTGGGTCCAAAACGCTATTGTCACCAAGCATATTCTGGTCGTTAATCGCATTCGCAATTAACTAAAATCTGGAAATCTGATAATCGTAAAATCTACTTTAGTATATTAACTTCTGTCTGTTACGCTGTCATAAAACGCGTTTGGCGTTGTATGGTTAAGCCTCACGGGTAATTAGTACAGGTTAGCTTAATGGCTCACACCACTTCCACATCCTGCCTATCAACGTTGTAGTCTTCAACGGCCCTTCAGAGACTTTAAAAGTCTAGTGAGAACTCATCTCGAGGCCTGCTTCGCGCTTAGATGCTTTCAGCGCTTATCAGTTCCGAACGTAGCTACCGGGCAATGCCATTGGCATGACAACCCGAACACCAGCGGTTCGTTCACTCCGGTCCTCTCGTACTAGGAGCAACCCCTCTCAATTCTCAAACGCCCACGGCAGATAGGGACCGAACTGTCTCACGACGTTCTAAACCCAGCTCGCGTACCACTTTAAATGGCGAACAGCCATACCCTTGGGACCGACTTCAGCCCCAGGATGTGATGAGCCGACATCGAGGTGCCAAACACCGCCGTCGATATGAACTCTTGGGCGGTATCAGCCTGTTATCCCCGGAGTACCTTTTATCCGTTGAGCGATGGCCCTTCCATTCAGAACCACCGGATCACTATGACCTACTTTCGTACCTGCTCGACGTGTCTGTCTCGCAGTTAAGCTGGCTTCTACCATTACACTAACCGTACGATGTCCGACCGTACTTAGCCAACCTTCGTGCTCCTCCGTTACTCTTTGGGAGGAGACCGCCCCAGTCAAACTACCCACCAGGCACTGTCCGTAACCCCGATCAGGGGCCAACGTTAGAACATCAAAACTACAAGGGTGGTATTTCAAGGACGGCTCCACAAAGACTAGCGTCTCTGCTTCAAAGCCTCCCACCTATCCTACACATGTAGGTTCAATGTTCAGTGCCAAGCTGTAGTAAAGGTTCACGGGGTCTTTCCGTCTAGCCGCGGGTACACAGCATCTTCACTGCGATTTCAATTTCACTGAGTCTCGGGTGGAGACAGCGTGGCCATGGTTACACCATTCGTGCAGGTCGGAACTTACCCGACAAGGAATTTCGCTACCTTAGGACCGTTATAGTTACGGCCGCCGTTTACCGGGGCTTCGATCAAGAGCTTCGTCCGAAAACTAACCCCATCAATTAACCTTCCGGCACCGGGCAGGTGTCACACCGTATACGTCATCTTGCGATTTTGCACAGTGCTGTGTTTTTAATAAACAGTCCCAGCCACCTGGTCACTGCGGCTCCAATCAGCTTAAAGAGCAAGTCTCATCACCAATCGGAGCGTACCTTCTCCCGAAGTTACGGTACGATTTTGCCTAGTTCCTTCACCCGAGTTCTCTCAAGCGCCTTAGTATTCTCTACCTGACCACCTGTGTCGGTTTGGGGTACGATTCGGTATAATCTGAAGCTTAGAGGCTTTTCCTGGAAGTATGGCATCAACAACTTCACCACCTTAGTGGCTCGTCTCGTGTCTCAGTCTTAAGAGTCCGGATTTTCCTAAACTCTCAACCTACTCACTTTCACATGGACAACCAACGCCATGCTTGCTTAGCCTGCTCCGTCCCCCCATCGCAATTATACCAAGTACGGGAATATTAACCCGTTTCCCATCGACTACGCCTTTCGGCCTCGCCTTAGGGGTCGACTTACCCTACCCTGATTAACATGGGATAGGAACCCTTGGTCTTCCGGCGTGCGGGTTTTTCACCCGCATTATCGTTACTCATGTCAGCATTCGCACTTCTGATACCTCCAGCATACCTCCCGGTACACCTTCAACGGCTTACAGAACGCTCCCCTACCACTCAAAATAAATTTTGAATCCGCAGCTTCGGTGCATAGTTTAGCCCCGTTACATCTTCCGCGCAGACCGACTCGACCAGTGAGCTATTACGCTTTCTTTAAAGGGTGGCTGCTTCTAAGCCAACCTCCTGGCTGTCTGGGCCTTTCCACATCGTTTCCCACTTAACTATGACTTTGGGACCTTAGCTGGCGGTCTGGGTTGTTTCCCTCTTCACGACGGACGTTAGCACCCGCCGTGTGTCTCCCGGATAGTACTTTACGGTATTCGGAGTTTGCAAAGGGTTGGTAAGTCGGGATGACCCCCTAGCCTTAACAGTGCTCTACCCCCGTAAGTATTCGTCCGAGGCTCTACCTAAATAGATTTCGGGGAGAACCAGCTATCTCCCGGTTTGATTAGCCTTTCACTCCTAGCCACAGGTCATCCCCTAACTTTTCAACGTTAGTGGGTTCGGTCCTCCAGTTGATGTTACTCAACCTTCAACCTGCCCATGGCTAGATCACCGGGTTTCGGGTCTATACCTTGCAACTCAACGCCCAGTTAAGACTCGGTTTCCCTACGGCTACCCTAATCGGTTAACCTCGCTACAAAATATAAGTCGCTGACCCATTATACAAAAGGTACGCAGTCACCCAACAAGTGGGCTCCTACTGCTTGTACGTACACGGTTTCAGGTTCTATTTCACTCCCCTCACAGGGGTTCTTTTCGCCTTTCCCTCACGGTACTGGTTCACTATCGGTCAGTTGGGAGTATTTAGCCTTAGATGATGGTCCACCTATATTCAGTCAAAGTTTCACGTGCTCCGACCTACTCGATTTCACTTAAGATGCATTTTCGTGTACGGGACTATCACCCTGTATCGTCATACTTTCCAGAATGTTCCACTAACACATAATAAGCTTAAGGGCTGGTCCGGTTTCGCTCGCCGCTACTTCCGGAATCTCGGTTGATTTCTGTTCCTACGGGTACTTAGATGTTTCAGTTCTCCGCGTTCGCCTCTTACACCTATGTATTCAGTGCAAGATACCTGCAAGCAGGTGGGTTTCCCCATTCGGAAATCCTAGTCTCAAGTGCTTTTTACTAGCTTGACTAGGCTTATCGCAAGTTAATACGTCCTTCATCGCCTCCAACTGCCAAGGCATCCACCGTGTACGCTTAGTCACTTAACCATACAACCCAAACGGGTCTTTGTTAGTGACAGCTGTTAACTTCGCCAGAAGTTAATTCATCAAATAATGATGAGAATACTAAAGTAGATACCGATTAATTTTTCAATTAATTGGCATATTTTTACTTTTGAAAACTCTTGATAAATAACAATTGTCATTCATCAGAATTTTATTATCAGCTTTCCAAATTTTTAAAGAGCATATTA